>NZ_WELK01000002.1 GCF_009799925.1 Pseudomonas sp. R-28-1W-6 | reverse complement strand
GATGGTAGTGTGGGGCTTCCCCATGTGAGAGTAGGTCATCGTCAAGCTCCTATCCCAAACCCCCGATCATCGAAAGATGGTCGGGGGTTTGTCTTTGCGTCGCAGAAACTGGTCGGTACTTTTCTAGGCAACACCAACCTGCATCGTTATGATGCCTGCCTCTTTGCGAGGCGAGACTCGAATGCAAGACGTGTTGCAACTGCTGCGGGATGGCGAATTCCATTCCGGTGAGGTTCTGGGGCAGCTGCTGGGTGTGAGTCGCAGTGCTGTGTGGAAGCGCCTGCAGCATCTGGAAGGCGACCTTGGGCTCAGCCTCTACCGGGTGCGTGGGCGTGGCTATCGCCTGGCTTCGGCTCTGTCGCTGCTGGATGCGGAGCGCATCGCTGTCGGCGGCGCCGAGCTGGGCTGGGCGACCTTGGTCTATGAGTCGCTGGATTCGACCAATGCCGAGGCGCTGCGGCGGCTGGCTACGGGGCATCCTGCGCCGCTCTTGGTGCTGGCCGAGCGGCAGGAGAGTGGTCGCGGGCGGCGCGGGCGGGCCTGGATCAGTCCCTATGCGGAGAATCTGTATTACAGCCTGGGGCTGCGCATCGAGGGGGGCGCCTATCCGCTTGAGGGGCTCAGTCTGACCGTCGGCCTGGCGGTGTTGAGCGCGCTGCGAGAGCTGGGGTGTGCCGAGGCGGGGTTGAAGTGGCCGAATGACGTGTTGGTAGGTGGGCGCAAGTTGGCTGGCATCTTGTTGGAGCTGGCTGGCGACCCTGCCGATGCGTGCCAGGTGGTCATTGGTATTGGCGTCAACGTTAATATGCTGCCGGGGCGGGTGGAGATCGATCAGCCCTGGACTTCGCTGCGTGAGCACGCGGGGCAATTGATCGACCGCACCGAGCTTCTGCTGCGGCTGAGTCGGTGTCTGCGGCGCTATCTGGATATCCATGCGCAAGAAGGCTTTGCCGGGCTGCGTGAGGAGTGGGAGGCGGCTCATCTCTGGCAGGGAGCTGCGGTGACCCTCGCAATGGGCCCGCAGCATATCGATGGGCGGGTGCTGGGAGTCGATCGGCAGGGCGCGCTGCGCCTGGAGGTGGCCGGTGAAGAGCGGTCATTCAGTGGTGGTGAGCTGAGCCTGAGGTTGCGTAATGATTCTTGAGCTGGACTGTGGCAACAGCTTTATCAAGTGGCGCTTGCTGGCTGTGGATGGCCAGGCGGGTGTCGCCGGCGGGGTGGTTGGTTCCAGCGAGCAGTTGCTGGATGCGGTACGTGGGGTGCCTGGCGCGCTGCCCGGACACTGCCGCCTGGTGAGTGTGCGTAGCGATGAGGAAACCGATGCCCTGGTGGCGTCGATTGAGCAGGCTTTTGCGCTCAAGGTCTGCTGTGCCCGGCCGGCGCAACAGCTTGCCGGGGTGCGCAATGGCTATGAAGATTACGCGCGCCTGGGGTTGGATCGCTGGTTGGCTCTGGTGGGGGCCTACCGGTTGTCTGGCGGCGCTTGTCTGGTACTGGATCTGGGCACGGCAGTCACTTCCGACTTTGTCGCTGCCGATGGCGAGCATCTGGGTGGCTATATCTGTCCGGGGGTTCCGCTGATGCGCAACCAGCTGAGGACGCACACCCGGCGCATTCGTTATGACGATGCGGCCGCCGAAGAGGCGGCGCGCAGCCTGCTGCCTGGGCGCTCCACGGCCGAGGCGGTGGAGCGAGGCTGTTCGTTGATGTTGCGGGGCTTTGTGTCGACCCAGCTCGAGTTGGCGAATGAGTGCCTGGGTGAGGATTTCACCGTCTATCTCACGGGGGGCGACGCGCCCCTGGTGCGTGAACTGCTGCCGCAGGCGCACCTGGTTGCCGATCTGGTTTTTGTCGGGCTTGCGGCGGCCTGTCCTTTGTCTTGAGGTCTGTTATGCGCTGGTTGTTCCTGCTCCTGCTGGTACTCAACCTTTTCTATTACGTCTGGCACCAACAGCAGGCACCTCTGCGGGTCAAGGAAGTCGAGCCGATGTCCCTCTATCGTGGCGCGCAGCAGGATATTCGCCTGCTCAGCGAGGCCGATAGGCAGCAGCGGCGTGAGCCGGCTGTTGCGCCGGCCGCGGCTGCTACTGAAACCTGCCTGTTTCTCGGCAGCTTCCAGCAGGAAGGGGCTGCGCGCGAGGTCGAGCAGCGGCTGATGTCCCTGGATATTCAGGGGGAGGTTCGCGGTATCGATGCGGCGGCGGGCCTGGATTACTGGGTCTATCTGGCGCCACTGGCCTCCCGGCAGGCGTCATTGCGTCAGCTCAAGGAGCTGCAGGCGCGGAAGATTGACAGTTACATCATCACCCAGGGCGATCTGGCCAATGGTATTTCGCTGGGTATTTTTCCGCGCAGTGACTCTGCGCAGAGCGTCATGCAGCGTCTTATCGATGCCGGATACGAGCCGTTGTTGCGCGAATTGCCCCGGGCGCAGCGCAGTTACTGGGTGCGCATAGCCCCGCAGAGTCGGCGTTTGGCTGACGATTACCTGCTGCAGCAACTGGCTTCTGACTTCAAAGACTTACAACATCAATTAATGCCGTGCGAAGACGTTGCAATGCCGCGTTAGTTTGCATAGAATGGCGCCCGCTTTGCAGGGTAGCCCTTGCAAGGTTGCTGTCAGAAATTGCTAACCTCAAGTTTTTATTGAGAAATTGCTTGACAGTAGGGTGGCATGAGTTGAGAATGCCGCCTCGTTTTGGAGGGGTTCCCGAGCGGCCAAAGGGATCAGACTGTAAATCTGACGTCATCGACTTCGAAGGTTCGAATCCTTCCCCCTCCACCAGATTTAGCGTGAGCCGCAAGCTCCGCGGGCATAGTTCAGTGGTAGAACCTCAGCCTTCCAAGCTGATGATGCGGGTTCGATTCCCGCTGCCCGCTCCAGGTTTGCAGTTTATGCAATGTGTTTCGCTCATGTAGCTCAGTTGGTAGAGCACACCCTTGGTAAGGGTGAGGTCAGCGGTTCAAATCCGCTCATGAGCTCCACTTTAACAAAGGCAGATATGCAGATATCTGCCTTTGTTTTAATGGCAGCGTGACTCGGTCAATTCATTGATGGGAGACGGTCAAAATGGCTAAAGAAAAGTTTGAACGGAATAAACCACACGTCAACGTAGGGACCATTGGTCACGTTGATCACGGTAAAACCACTCTGACCGCTGCTCTGACCCGCGTTTGCTCCGAAGTATTCGGTTCGGCTCGTGTCGACTTCGACAAGATCGACAGCGCTCCGGAAGAAAAAGCTCGCGGTATCACCATCAACACCGCTCACGTTGAATACGATTCGGCCGTTCGCCACTACGCGCACGTTGACTGCCCTGGTCACGCCGACTACGTAAAAAACATGATCACCGGTGCTGCCCAGATGGACGGCGCGATCCTGGTTTGCTCCGCTGCTGACGGCCCGATGCCGCAGACCCGCGAGCACATCCTGCTGTCCCGTCAGGTAGGCGTTCCTTACATCGTCGTGTTCCTGAACAAGGCCGACATGGTTGACGACGCCGAGCTGCTGGAACTGGTCGAGATGGAAGTTCGCGACCTGCTGTCCACCTACGACTTCCCGGGTGACGACACTCCGATCATCATCGGCTCCGCGCTGATGGCTCTGAACGGTCAGGACGACAACGAAATGGGCACCAGCGCCGTCAAGAAGCTGGTTGAAACCCTGGACGTGTACATCCCTGAGCCGGTTCGTGCGATCGACAAGCCGTTCCTGATGCCGATCGAAGACGTATTCTCGATCTCCGGCCGCGGTACTGTAGTTACCGGTCGTGTAGAGCGCGGTATCGTCAAGATCCAGGAAGAAATCGAGATCGTTGGTCTGCGTGACACCACCAAGACCACCTGCACCGGCGTTGAAATGTTCCGCAAGCTGCTCGACGAAGGTCGTGCTGGCGAGAACTGCGGCGTACTGCTGCGCGGCACCAAGCGTGACGACGTGGAGCGTGGTCAGGTTCTGGCCAAGCCGGGCACCATCAAGCCGCACACCAAGTTCGAAGCTGAAGTGTACGTGCTGTCCAAGGAAGAAGGTGGTCGTCACACCCCGTTCTTCAAGGGCTACCGTCCGCAGTTCTACTTCCGTACCACCGACGTAACCGGTTCGTGCGAACTGCCGGAAGGCGTTGAAATGGTAATGCCGGGCGACAACGTGAAAATGGTTGTTACCCTGATCAAGCCGATCGCCATGGAAGACGGCCTGCGTTTCGCGATTCGCGAAGGCGGTCGTACCGTTGGCGCGGGTGTTGTTGCCAAGATCGTCGAGTAATCGGTTGATCTAGCCTTGTCGGGCCGGCATAATGGTCGGCCTGACTTCGTTTTAGGCCAGTAGCTCAATTGGCAGAGCGGCGGTCTCCAAAACCGCAGGTTGGGGGTTCGATTCCCTCCTGGCCTGCCAGATTCCTGAAATAAGCGGATCTGGCATTTCTTCTACAGGGTTGTTCTCATGAATGCCAAAGCTGAAGCTAAAGACTCGCGCTTTGACTCGCTGAAGTGGCTGGTTGTTGTCGCTCTGGTGGTCGCTGGCGTGGTCGGCAATCAGTATTTCTCGGCTGAGCCGCTCCTGTATCGTGTGCTGGTTCTGCTGGCGCTGGCTGCTGTGGCTGGTTTTGCCGCGCTGCAGACTGCCAAAGGGCAGGCCTTCTTCGGTCTTGCCAAAGAGGCGCGTACCGAAATCCGTAAAGTTGTGTGGCCAAGCCGTCAGGAAACCACGCAGACCACTCTGATCGTGGTGGCTGTGGTCCTGGTCATGGCGCTGGTTCTGTGGGGTCTGGATTCCCTGCTGGGCTGGCTTGTTTCGTTGATTGTCGGTTAAGGGTGTCCCGTGGCTAAGCGTTGGTACGTTGTGCATGCTTACTCGGGTTACGAGAAGCATGTCATGCGCTCGTTGATTGAGCGCGTCAAGCTGGCTGGCATGGAAGATGAGTTCGGCGAAATTCTGGTCCCTACCGAAGAAGTGGTAGAGATGCGTAATGGCCAGAAGCGCAAGAGCGAGCGCAAGTTCTTCCCCGGCTATGTTCTGGTTCAGATGGAAATGAACGAGGCGACTTGGCACTTGATCAAGGATACGCCGCGCGTCATGGGTTTCATCGGTGGTACTGCCGACAAGCCGGCGCCGATCACCGAGAAAGAAGCCGATGCGATTCTGCGTCGTGTTGCCGATAGCGGCGACAAGCCGAAGCCGAAGACGCTGTTCGAGCCGGGTGAAACCGTGCGCGTCATCGATGGTCCGTTCGCGGACTTCAACGGTGTGGTTGAAGAGGTTAACTACGAAAAGAGCCGGATCCACGTGGCCGTGCTTATTTTCGGTCGTTCCACTCCGGTGGAGCTGGAGTTCAGTCAGGTCGAGAAGGCATAACTGGACAATGCATCCCGTACCCCGCAGTCATGGACTGCGGGGTTTTTTCGTCATTGGGATAAACGTGTACGTCATTGGGGAGCCGCAAGGCGCTTGAACCCAAAATTGGAGTAGCTCATGGCTAAGAAGATTACCGCTTATATCAAGCTGCAAGTGAAGGCCGCCCAGGCCAACCCGTCGCCGCCCGTAGGCCCGGCTCTGGGTCAGCACGGCGTGAACATCATGGAATTCTGCAAGGCGTTCAACGCCCGTACCCAGGGCATGGAACCTGGTCTGCCGACTCCAGTGATCATCACTGTGTACAGCGACCGCAGCTTCACCTTTGAAACCAAAAGCACCCCGGCTTCGGTCCTGCTGAAGAAGGCCGCCGGCCTGACCAGCGGTTCCGCTCGTCCGAACACCGTCAAAGTTGGCACCGTTACCCGTGCTCAGCTGGAAGAGATCGCCAAGACCAAGAAGGCCGATCTGACTGCCGCTGACCTGGATGCGGCCGTGCGTACCATCGCCGGCTCCGCGCGTAGCATGGGCCTCAACGTGGAGGGTGTGTAATGGCTAAGCTGACCAAGCGCCAGAAGGCAATCGCTGAGAAAATCGAAGCCGGCAAGCAATACGGTTTCGAAGACGCCGCCAAGCTGTTGGCCGAACTGTCTGCCGTCAAGTTCACCGAGTCGTTCGATATCGCCATCAACCTGGGTGTTGATCCGCGTAAATCCGACCAGGTCGTGCGTGGCGCTACCGTACTGCCGAACGGCACCGGTAAGACCGTTCGCGTCGCCGTGTTCACCCAAGGTCCGGGCGCTGAAGCTGCCCTGGCTGCCGGTGCTGACAAGGTCGGCATGGACGAACTGGCTGCCGAGATGAAAGCCGGCGACCTGAACTACGACGTGGTCATCGCTTCCCCGGACGCCATGCGCGTTGTCGGTCAGCTGGGCCAGATCCTCGGTCCGCGCGGCCTGATGCCGAACCCGAAGGTCGGTACTGTGACTCCGGACGTGGCCACTGCCGTTAAGAACGCCAAGGCCGGTCAAGTACGTTTCCGTACCGACAAGAACGGCATCATCCACACCTCTGTTGGCAAGGTCGGCTTCGAAGCCGCTCACCTGAAGCAGAACGTGGAAGCCCTGCTGTCGGACCTCAAGCGTCTGAAGCCGTCCACCTCGAAAGGCATCTATGTCAAGCGCGTGACCCTGAGCACCACCATGGGTCCGGGTCTGGTCATCGACCAGGCTTCGCTCGAGGCGTAAGTCATGGCATGGGCCGGCGGAGCGATCCGCCGGCTTGAAAAAATTGGGGTCCCTGCCTGGCGGGGGCTATCCAAGACCGTAGGCGGCGCAAGCCTTAAACCACAAGCCTACGCAGATGGTGCTCCCGATTCGCCTAGCGAATCAGACACCAAAACGTCGCCCGGCTTCGGCCAGGCGAACAGGTAATCCAGGAGTAAACCCGTGGCAATTAAACTCGAAGACAAAAAGGCCATCGTCGCTGAAGTCAACGAGGCTGCCAAAGCCGGTCTTTCCGCTGTCGTGGCTGATGCCCGTGGCGTGACTGTCGGCGCTATGACCGGACTCCGTAAAGAGGCCCGCGAAGCTGGCGTATATGTACGTGTCGTACGTAACACCCTGCTGCGCCGCGCCGTTGAAGGCACTCAATATGACGTGCTCAACGACGTGTTCAAAGGCCCGACCCTGATCGCGTTCTCCAACGAACACCCGGGCGCTGCTGCTCGTCTGTTCAAGGAATTCGCCAAGGGTCAGGACAAGTTCGAGATCAAGGCAGCTGCGTTCGAGGGCAAGTTCCTCGCAGCCAATCAGATCGACGTACTGGCAACTCTGCCGACCTACGACGAAGCCATTTCGCAGCTGATGAGCGTGATTCAAGGCGCTACCAGCAAGCTGGCTCGTACTCTGGCGGCCGTTCGCGACCAGAAAGAAGCTGCTGCCGCCTAAGGCGTCGCACCGTTTTTCTCAAGCAAATTTGTTTAATTTGATGGCCGCGAAGGCTGTCCCCCAATACAGGAATTAGAGTCATGGCTCTGTCGAACGAAGACATCATCGAAGCAATCGGCCAGAAAACCGTTCTGGAAGTTGTTGAACTGATCAAGGCAATGGAAGAGAAGTTCGGCGTTACCGCCGCTGCTGCCACCGTTGCTGCTGCTGGCCCGGCTGCTGCCGTTGCTGAAGAGCAGACCGAGTTCAACATCATGCTGGTTGAAGCCGGCGAGAAGAAAGTGAACGTCATCAAAGTCGTTCGCGAACTGACCGGTCTGGGTCTGAAAGAAGCCAAAGCAGTAGTTGACGGCGCTCCGGCTGCCGTTAAAGAAGGCGTGTCGAAAGACGAAGCCGAAGCTGCCAAGAAGGCTCTGGAAGAAGCTGGCGCCAAAGTCGAGCTCAAGTAAGCGACGACCTTGCGTCAACAGCCCAAGCATTGCGCTTAAGGCTGGCGGCTGGTGGCTTTTGCCACCGGCCTTTTTCCGTTATGGGCGATGTGCGCAGGCCTTCGCCCTAACGTGAAAACCCGCTCGAGGGCGGTGCAAACCTAGGGTTTGCAAGATTTTCTGGCTGTTGCCGTCGGGAGCAGCCAAACAAGCAGGTGACCAAGCTGGGGAACGCTGATGGCTTACTCATACACTGAGAAAAAACGTATCCGCAAGGACTTTAGCAAGTTGCCGGACGTGATGGATGTGCCGTATCTCCTGGCCATCCAGTTGGATTCGTACCGCGAATTCCTGCAGGCGGGAGCGAGCAAGGAGCAGTTCCGCGACGTTGGCCTGCATGCGGCCTTCAAGTCCGTATTCCCGATTATCAGCTACTCCGGCAATGCTGCTCTGGAGTATGTCGGCTATCGCCTGGGCGAGCCGGCATTCGACGTCAAAGAGTGCGTGCTGCGTGGCGTGACCTTCGCAGTACCGCTGCGGGTCAAGGTCCGTCTGATCATTTTCGACAAAGAATCGTCGAACAAAGCGATCAAGGACATCAAAGAGCAAGAAGTCTACATGGGGGAAATCCCCCTGATGACCGAGAACGGTACCTTCATCATCAACGGTACCGAGCGCGTCATCGTTTCCCAGCTGCACCGCTCGCCGGGTGTGTTCTTCGACCACGACCGTGGCAAGACCCACAGCTCGGGCAAGCTGCTGTACTCGGCGCGCATCATTCCTTACCGCGGCTCCTGGCTGGACTTCGAGTTCGACCCGAAGGACTGCGTGTTCGTGCGTATCGACCGTCGTCGCAAGCTTCCGGCTTCCGTGCTGCTGCGCGCGCTGGGCTACAGCACCGAGGAAGTGCTGAATGCCTTCTACGCCACCAACGTGTTCCACGTGCAGGGCGAGTCGCTCAACCTGGAACTGGTGCCGCAGCGTCTGCGTGGTGAAATCGCCGCGTTCGACATCAAGGACGAGAAGGGTAAGGTCATCGTTGAGCAGGGCCGCCGCATCACCGCGCGCCACATCAACCAGATCGACAAGGCCGGCATCAAAGAGCTGGAAGTTCCGCTCGACTACGTGCTGGGCCGCACCACCGCCAAGGCCATCGTGCATCCGTCGACCGGCGAGATCGTTGCCGAGTGCAACACCGAGCTGACCGTCGACCTGCTGGCCAAGATCGTCAAGGCCCAGGTTGTCCGCATCGAGACCCTGTACACCAACGACATCGACTGCGGTCCGTTCATCTCCGACACCCTGAAGATCGACTCCACCAGCAACCAGCTGGAAGCCCTGGTCGAGATCTACCGCATGATGCGTCCTGGCGAGCCGCCAACCAAAGACGCCGCCGAGACCCTGTTCAACAACCTGTTCTTCAGCGCCGAGCGTTACGACTTGTCCGCCGTCGGCCGCATGAAGTTCAACCGTCGTATCGGTCGCACCGAGATCGAAGGTTCCGGCGTGCTGAGCAAGGAAGACATCGTCGAGGTCCTCAAGACCCTGGTCGATATCCGTAACGGCAAAGGCATCGTCGACGACATCGACCACCTGGGTAACCGCCGCGTACGTTGCGTCGGCGAAATGGCCGAGAACCAGTTCCGTGTTGGCCTGGTGCGCGTCGAGCGTGCGGTCAAGGAACGCCTGTCGATGGCCGAAAGCGAAGGCCTGATGCCGCAGGACCTGATCAACGCCAAGCCGGTTGCGGCGGCGGTGAAGGAGTTCTTCGGTTCCAGCCAGCTCTCGCAGTTCATGGACCAGAACAACCCGCTCTCCGAGATCACCCACAAGCGCCGCGTCTCCGCACTCGGCCCGGGCGGTCTGACCCGTGAGCGTGCCGGCTTCGAAGTCCGCGACGTACACCCGACCCACTACGGCCGCGTGTGCCCGATCGAGACCCCTGAAGGTCCGAACATCGGTCTGATCAACTCCCTGGCTGCGTATGCGCGCACCAACCAGTACGGCTTCCTGGAAAGCCCGTACCGTGTGGTCAAGGCCGGCCTGGTCACCGACGAAATCGTCTTCCTGTCCGCCATCGAAGAGGCCGATCACGTGATCGCCCAGGCTTCGGCGACCATGAACGACAAGGGCATGCTGACCGACGAACTGGTGGCCGTGCGTCACCTGAACGAATTCACCGTCAAGGCGCCGGAAGACGTCACCCTGATGGACGTGTCGCCGAAGCAGGTAGTTTCCGTTGCGGCCTCGCTGATTCCGTTCCTCGAGCACGACGACGCCAACCGTGCGTTGATGGGTTCCAACATGCAGCGTCAGGCTGTACCGACCCTGCGCGCCGACAAGCCGCTGGTAGGTACCGGCATGGAGCGCAACGTTGCCCGTGACTCCGGCGTCTGCGTCGTGGCCCGTCGTGGCGGTGTGATCGACTCGGTCGATGCCAGCCGTATCGTGGTTCGCGTCAACGATGACGAAGTCGAAACTGGCGAAGCCGGTGTCGACATCTACAACCTGACCAAATACACCCGCTCCAACCAGAACACCTGCATCAACCAGCGTCCGCTGGTGAGCAAGGGTGACAAGGTTTCGCGCAGCGACATCCTGGCCGACGGCCCGTCCACCGACATGGGTGAACTGGCGTTGGGTCAGAACATGCGCGTGGCGTTCATGCCGTGGAACGGCTTCAACTTCGAAGACTCCATCTGCCTGTCCGAGCGCGTGGTCCAGGAAGACCGCTTCACCACGATCCACATCCAGGAACTGACCTGCGTGGCCCGTGACACCAAGCTCGGCCCAGAGGAAATCACCGCGGACATCCCGAACGTCGGTGAAGCTGCGCTGAACAAGCTGGACGAAGCCGGTATCGTCTACGTCGGTGCCGAAGTCATGGCTGGCGACATCCTGGTCGGCAAGGTCACCCCGAAAGGCGAGACCCAGCTGACTCCGGAAGAGAAGCTGCTGCGTGCGATCTTCGGTGAGAAGGCGTCCGACGTGAAGGACACCTCCCTGCGCGTGCCGACCGGCACCAAGGGTACCGTCATCGACGTGCAGGTCTTCACCCGTGACGGCGTGGAGCGCGACTCGCGCGCCCTGTCCATCGAGAAGATGCAGCTGGACGAGATCCGCAAGGACCTCAACGAGGAGTTCCGCATCGTCGAAGGTGCCACCTTCGAGCGTCTGCGTTCCGCCCTGGTGGGTGCCAAGGCCGAAGGCGGCGCCGGTCTGAAGAAAGGCGCGGTCATCGACGACGCCTTCCTCGACGGCCTCGAGCGCGGTCAGTGGTTCAAGCTGCGCATGGCCGAAGATGCTCTCAACGAGCAGCTGGAAAAGGCCCAGGCCTACATCAGCGACCGTCGTCAGATGCTCGACGACAAGTTCGAAGACAAGAAGCGCAAGCTGCAGCAGGGCGACGACCTGGCGCCGGGCGTACTGAAGATCGTCAAGGTCTATCTGGCCATCAAGCGCCGCATCCAGCCGGGCGACAAGATGGCCGGTCGTCACGGTAACAAGGGTGTGGTCTCGGTGATCATGCCGGTCGAAGACATGCCGCACGATGCCAATGGCACCCCGGTAGACATCGTCCTCAACCCGCTGGGCGTACCGTCGCGTATGAACGTCGGGCAGATCCTCGAAACCCACCTGGGCCTCGCGGCCAAGGGCCTGGGCGAGAAGATCAACCGCATGCTCGAAGAGCAGCGCAAGGTCGCCGAGCTGCGCAAGTTCCTCCACGAGATCTACAACGAGATCGGTGGTCGTCAGGAGAACCTGAACGAGCTGTCCGATACCGAGATCCTCGACCTGGCGAAGAACCTGCGTGGCGGTGTGCCGATGGCCACCCCGGTGTTCGACGGTGCCAAGGAGAAAGAGATCAAGGCCATGCTCAAGCTGGCCGATCTGCCGGAAAGCGGCCAGATGCGCCTGACCGACGGCCGTACCGGTAACCAGTTCGAGCGTCCGACCACCGTCGGCTACATGTACATGCTCAAACTGAACCACCTGGTCGACGACAAGATGCACGCTCGTTCCACCGGTTCCTACAGCCTGGTTACCCAGCAGCCGCTGGGTGGTAAGGCGCAGTTCGGTGGTCAGCGCTTCGGTGAGATGGAGGTCTGGGCACTGGAAGCCTACGGCGCCGCCTACACCCTGCAGGAAATGCTGACCGTGAAGTCGGACGACGTGAACGGCCGGACCAAGATGTACAAGAACATCGTGGACGGCGATCACCGCATGGAGGCCGGCATGCCCGAGTCCTTCAACGTGTTGATCAAAGAGATCCGCTCGCTCGGTATCGACATCGAACTGGAAACCGAATAACACGCACCGCCTATGCGGCGCCCGGCCGAGGCCGGGTTGCCGCTGGTCCGTGAGGAGGAAAGGCCTTGAAAGACTTGCTGAATCTGTTGAAAAACCAGGGTCAGGTGGAAGAGTTCGATGCGATCCGTATCGGTCTGGCTTCGCCTGAGATGATCCGTTCCTGGTCTTTCGGTGAAGTGAAAAAGCCGGAAACCATCAACTACCGTACCTTCAAGCCTGAGCGCGATGGTCTGTTCTGCGCCAAGATCTTTGGCCCGGTCAAGGACTACGAGTGCCTGTGCGGTAAGTACAAGCGCCTCAAGCATCGTGGCGTGATCTGTGAGAAGTGCGGCGTGGAAGTCGCCCTGGCCAAGGTCCGTCGTGAGCGCATGGCGCACATCGAACTGGCTTCGCCGGTTGCCCACATCTGGTTCCTGAAGTCCCTGCCGAGCCGTATCGGCCTGCTGCTGGACATGACCCTGCGTGACATCGAGCGCGTGCTCTATTTCGAGAGCTACGTGGTGATCGATCCGGGCATGACCACCCTGGAAAAGGGCCAGCTGCTGAACGACGAGCAGTACTTCGAAGCCCTCGAAGAGTTCGGTGACGACTTCGACGCGCGCATGGGCGCCGAAGCGGTTCGCGAGCTGCTCAACGCGATCGACCTGGATCACGAGATCGGCCGCCTGCGTGAAGAGATTCCGCAGACCAACTCGGAAACCAAGATCAAGAAGCTGTCCAAGCGCCTGAAGCTGATGGAAGCCTTCAAGGACTCCGGCAACCATCCGGAGTGGATGGTCCTGACCGTTCTGCCGGTACTGCCGCCAGACCTGCGTCCGCTGGTGCCGCTGGATGGCGGCCGCTTTGCGACCTCCGATCTGAACGATCTGTACCGCCGGGTGATCAACCGTAACAACCGTCTGAAGCGCCTGCTCGATCTGTCGGCGCCGGACATCATCGTGCGCAACGAAAAGCGCATGCTGCAGGAAGCGGTCGACGCCCTGCTCGACAACGGCCGTCGCGGTCGCGCCATCACCGGCTCGAACAAGCGTCCGCTGAAGTCGCTGGCCGACATGATCAAGGGTAAGCAAGGTCGCTTCCGTCAGAACCTGCTCGGTAAGCGCGTGGACTACTCCGGTCGTTCCGTAATTACCGTGGGCCCGACCCTGCGCCTGCACCAGTGCGGTCTGCCGAAGAAGATGGCGCTCGAGCTGTTCAAGCCGTTCATTTTCGGCAAGCTGGAAATGCGTGGCATGGCGACCACCATCAAGGCCGCCAAGAAGATGGTCGAGCGCGAGCTGCCCGAGGTCTGGGACGTTCTCGCCGAAGTCATCCGCGAACACCCCGTGCTGCTCAACCGCGCACCGACCCTGCACCGTCTGGGCATCCAGGCGTTCGAGCCGGTCCTGATCGAAGGTAAAGCGATCCAGCTGCACCCGCTGGTCTGCGCCGCGTACAACGCCGACTTCGACGGTGACCAGATGGCCGTCCACGTCCCGCTGACGCTGGAAGCCCAGCTGGAAGCGCGTGCGCTGATGATGTCGACCAACAACATCCTGTCGCCCGCCAACGGCGAGCCGATCATCGTGCCGTCGCAGGACGTGGTACTGGGTCTGTACTACATGACCCGCGAAGCGATCAACGCCAAGGGCGAGGGCCGTGTGTTCGCCGACCTGCAGGAAGTCGACCGCGTGTTCCGCGCCGGCGAAGCGTCCCTGCATGCCCGCGTCAAGGTGCGCATCAACGAGACCGTCAACCAGAAAGACGGCAGCGTGGTGAAGAACACCCGTATCGTCGACACCACTGTTGGCCGTGCGCTGCTGTTCCAGGTGGTCCCGGCCGGCCTGTCGTACGACGTGGTCAACCAGCCGATGAAGAAGAAGGCGATCTCCAAGCTGATCAACCTGTGCTACCGCACGGTCGGTCTGAAGGACACCGTGATCTTCGCCGACCAGCTGATGTACACCGGTTTCGCCTACTCGACCATCTCCGGTGTGTCGATCGGCGTGAACGACTTCGTCATCCCGGATGAGAAGGCGCGCATCATCGACGCCGCCACCGAGGAAGTGAAGGAAATCGAATCGCAGTACGCCTCCGGCCTGGTCACCCAGGGCGAGAAGTACAACAAGGTGATCGACCTCTGGTCCAAGGCCAACGACGAAGTGTCCAAGGCGATGATGGCCAACCTCTCGAAAGAGTCGGTTGTCGATCGTGAGGGCAAGACCGTCGAGCAGGAGTCCTTCAACTCCATGTACATGATGGCCGACTCCGGTGCTCGTGGTAGCGCCGCGCAGATTCGCCAGCTGGCCGGTATGCGTGGTCTGATGGCCAAGCCGGACGGCTCCATCATCGAAACGCCGATCACCGCGAACTTCCGTGAAGGCCTGAACGTACTGCAGTACTTCATCTCCACCCACGGTGCGCGTAAAGGTCTGGCGGATACCGCACTGAAGACCGCGAACTCCGGTTACCTGACCCGTCGCCTGGTCGACGTGGCGCAGGATCTGGTGGTGACCGAAGTCGATTGCGGCACCGAACACGGCCTGCTGATGACTCCGCACATCGAAGGCGGTGACGTGGTCGAGCCGCTGGGCGAGCGCGTTCTGGGTCGAGTGATCGCCAAGGACGTGTTCAAGCCCGGCACCGACGAAGTCATCGTGCCGGCCGGTACCCTGGTCGACGAGCAGTGGGTCGAGTTCATCGAGCGCGCCAGCATCGACGAAGTGATCGTGCGTTCGCCGATCAGCTGTGAAACCCGCTACGGCATCTGCGCCAAGTGCTACGGTCGCGATCTGGCCCGTGGTCACCAGGTCAACATCGGTGAAGCGGTCGGCGTCATCGCCGCCCAGTCCATCGGTGAGCCGGGTACCCAGCTGACCATGCGTACGTTCCACATCGGTGGTGCGGCCAGCCGGACTTCAGCAGCCGACAGCGTCCAGGTGAAGAACGGCGGTGCGATCCGTCTGCACAACCTGAAGCACGTCGAGCGCGTGGACGGCAACCTGGTCGCGGTATCGCGTTCCGGCGAGCTGGCCGTGGCCGACGAGTTCGGTCGCGAGCGCGAGCGCTACAAGCTGCCGTACGGTGCCGTAATTTCCGTGAAGGAAGGTGACAAGGTCGAAGCTGGCGCCATCGTCGCCAAGTGGGACCCGCACACCCACCCGATCGTGACCGAGATGAAGGGTGTGGTTACCTTCGTCGGCATGGAAGAAGGCATCACCATCAAGCGCCAGACCGACGAACTGACCGGTCTGACCAACATCGAAGTGCTGGACCCGAAAGATCGTCCGGCCGCCGGCAAGGACATCCGTCCGGCGATCAAGATGGTCGACACCAATGGCAAGGAGCTGCTGCTGCCGGGTACAGACGTACCGGCCCAGTATTTCCTGCCGGCCAATGCCCTGGTCGGCGTGGCCGACGGCGCGCAGATCGCGGTCGGTGACGTTATCGCCCGTATCCCGCAGGAAACTTCGAAGACCCGCGACATCACCGGTGGTCTGCCGCGCGTTGCCGACCTGTTCGAAGCGCGTCGTCCGAAAGAAGCCTCGATCCTGGCGGAAATCAGCGGCACCATCGCCTTCGGCAAGGAGACCAAGGGCAAGCGCCGTCTGGTCATCACCCCGACCGACGGCAGCGATCCGTACGAGGAGCTGATTCCGAAGTGGCGTCACCTGAACGTCTTCGAAGGCGAACAAGTGAACCGCGGTGAAGTAATCTCCGACGGTCCGAGCGATCCGCACGACATCCTGCGTCTGCTGGGCGTCAGCGCGCTGGCCAAGTACATCGTCAACGAGATCCAGGACGTTTACCGCCTGCAGGGCGTGAAGATCAACGACAAGCACATCGAGACCATCCTGCGTCAGATGTTGCGTAAGGTTGAGATCACCGAATCCGGCGACTCCAGCTTCATCAAGGGCGACCAGATGGAACTGACCCACGTCCTGGGCGAGAACGAGCGTTTGGCTGCAGATGACAAGTTCATCTCCAAGTTCGACCGCGTGCTGCTGGGTATCACCAAGGCGTCGCTGTCCACCGAATCGTTCATCTCGGCGGCCTCCTTCCAGGAGACCACTCGCGTACTGACCGAGGCGGCGGTGACCGGCAAGCGTGACTACCTGCGCGGCCTGAAAGAAAACGTGGTCGTGGGTCGTCTGATCCCGGCCGGTACCGGTCTGGCCTATCACAGCGAGCGCAAGCGCAAGCGTGAAGCGGCTCAGCCGGTGCGAGTGAGCGCCAGTGAAGTGGAAGCTGCACTGACCGAAGCGCTGAACTCCGGCAATTGAGAGTGATGTCCCGAGCGACCTGTCGCGCGGGGCATTGCCTTGACTGGGGGCGTCAGTCTCTTTAGACTCATGCACCCCTAAATTTGGCAGGGCGTTGTGCTCTGCCATTTTGCTTTTGTTGTAATAAATAGCGTCGAAAGACAACAGTGGAGCTAGTAGATGGCAACTATCAACCAGCTGGTACGTCAGCCGCGCAAGCGTATCGTCGAGAAATCCGACGTTCCTGCGCTGCAGAACTGCCCGCAACGTCGTGGCGTGTGCACCCGCGTGTACACCACCACGCCGAAAAAACCGAACTCTGCACTGCGTAAGGTATGCCGTGTTCGCCTGACCAACGGTTTTGAAGTCACCTCCTACATCGGTGGTGAAGGTCACAACCTGCAAGAGCACAGCGTCGTGCTGATCCGTGGCGGTCGTGTAAAAGACCTTCCGGGTGTGCGCTACCACACTGTTCGCGGTTCGCTGGATACCACCGGCGTTAAAGACCGTAAGCAGGGTCGCTCGAAGTACGGTACCAAGCGTCCGAAGTAATTCGGTTCGCCATTTTTCTTTTTATTGAGTCGATAAGAGTAAGGTCGGGCGTAACCGGATGGTTATGGTCCCGGGCTAACCTGAAGACCGTTTGAGGGCTTATCATGCCAAGACGTCGTGTAGCAGCTAAGCGTGAGATTCTGGACGATCCGAAATACGGATCGCAAATCCTCGCCAAATTCATGAACCACGTGATGGAAAGCGGCAAGAAGGCAGTGGCCGAGCGCATCGTTTACGGTGCCCTGGAAACTGTCAAAGCGCGCAAGAATAGCGATCCCCTGGAGATCTTCGAGAAAGCTCTCGACGCCATCGCTCCGCTGGTCGAAGTGAAGTCCCGCCGTGTCGGCGGTGCGACTTACCAGGTTCCGGTCGAAGTTCGTCCGTCCCGTCGTAATGCCCTGGCCATGCGTTGGCTGGTGGATTACGCGCGCAAGCGTGGCGAAAAATCCATGGCTCTGCGCCTTGCTGGCGAGCTGCTGGATGCTGCAGAAGGCAAAGGTGCTGCAGTGAAGAAGCGTGAAGACGTGCACCGTATGGCTGAAGCCAACAAAGCCTTCTCGCATTACCGCTTCTAATTTCGGCGCTTCTAAATTTGCGAGGGCTTTATGGCTCGTACTACCCCGATTAACCGCTACCGTAACATTGGTATCTGCGCGCACGTTGATGCGGGCAAGACCACCACTACCGAGCGGATCCTGTTCTACACAGGTCTCAGCCACAAGATGGGTGAGGTGCATGACGGCGCTGCCACTACCGACTGGATGGTTCAGGAGCAGGAGCGTGGTATTACCATTACCTCTGCTGCCGTAACCACCTTCTGGAAAGGTTCGCGTGGTCAGTATGACAACTACCGCGTAAACGTCATCGACACCCCCGGCCACGTTGACTTCACCATTGAAGTAGAGCGTTCTCTGCGTGTGCTCGACGGCGCTGTCGTGGTGTTCTGTGGTACTTCCGGCGTTGAGCCGCAGTCCGAAACCGTATGGCGCCAAGCCAACAAGTACGGTGTTCCGCGTGTTGTCTACGTGAACAAGATGGACCGTGCGGGCGCTGACTTCCTGCGTGTGGTCGGTCAGATCAAGAACCGCCTGGGTCATACCCCGGTTCCGGTTCAGCTGGCTATCGGCTCCGAAGAGAACTTCGAAGGTCAGATCGATCTGATCAAGATGAAGGCCATCTACTGGAACGATGACGACAAGGGTACTACCTACCGTGAGGAGGAGATCCCTGCTGCGCTTCAGGACCTGGCTGACGAGTGGCGTTCGAACATGGTTGAGGCTGCTGCCGAAGCCAGCGAAGAGCTGATGAACAAGTACCTCGAAGGCGGTGAGCTGACTGTCGAGGAAATCAAGGCCGGTCTGCGCTCGCGCACCCTGGCTGGTGAAATCGTTCCGGCTGTTTGTGGTTCCTCGTTCAAGAACAAGGGTGTTCCGCTGGTGCTCGATGCCGTCATCGACTACCTGCCGGCTCCGACCGAGATCCCTGCGATCAAGGGCATTCACCCGGACCTCATTGAGAAGCCGAAAGACGAGCTGCAGGATGCGGACTACGACGAGCGTCACGCAAGCGACGACGAGCCGTTCTCGGCTCTGGCGTTCAAGATCGCGACCGACCCGTTCGTCGGTACTCTGACCTTCGTGCGCGTCTACTCGGGCTTCCTGAGCTCGGGCGACTCCGTGGTCAACTCGGTCAAGGGCAAGAAAGAGCGCGTTGGTCGTATGGTGCAGATGCACGCCAACCAGCGTGACGAAATCAAGGAAGTGCGTGCAGGCGATATCGCTGCTCTGATCGGCATGAAGGACGTCACCACTGGCGACACCCTGTGCTCGATCGAGAAGCCGATCATCCTTGAGCGTATGGACTTCCCGGAGCCGGTAATTTCGGTGGCCGTAGAGCCGAAGACCAAGGCTGACCAGGAGAAGATGGGTGTTGCTCTGGGCAAGCTGGCTCAGGAAGACCCGTCGTTCCGCGTCAAGACTGACGAGGAAACCGGTCAGACCATCATCTCCGGTATGGGTGAGCTGCACCTGGACATCCTCGTTGACCGCATGAAGCGCGAGTTCAACGTTGAGGCCAACATCGGTAAGCCTCAGGTTTCCTACCGCGAGAAGATCACCAAGAACTGCGAAATCGAAGGCAAGTTCGTGCGTCAATCCGGTGGTCGTGGCCAGTTCGGTCACTGCTGGATTCGCTTCGCGCCGGCTGATGAAGGTCAGGAAGGTCTGGTTTTCGTCAACGAAGTCGTAGGTGGTGTGGTTCCGAAGGAATACATCCCGGCGATCCAGAAGGGTATCGAGGAGCAAATGAAGAACGGCGTTGTTGCCGGCTATCCGCTGATCGGCCTGAAGGCGACCGTGTTCGATGGTTCCTACCACGACGTCGACTCCAACGAGATGGCGTTCAAGGTGGCTGCCTCCATGGCGACCAAGCAACTGGCCCAGAAGGGTGGCGGTGTTGTGCTTGAGCCGATCATGAAGGTTGAAGTGGTAACCCCTGAGGACTACATGGGTGACGTGATGGGTGACCTGAACCGTCGTCGTGGTCTGATCCAGGGTATGGAAGACTCGGTGTCCGGTAAGGTTATCCGTGCTGAGGTTCCGCTGGGTGAGATGTTCGGTTATGCGACCGACGTCCGTTCCATGTCTCAGGGTCGCGCAAGCTACTCCATGGAATTCTCCAAATACTCCGAGGCTCCGTCGAACATCGTCGAAGCACTGGTTAAAAAACAAGGCTAATCAAGCCCTTTAGGCAAGAGGTTCACAGTCGTGGCTAAAGAAAAGTTTGAACGTAACAAACCGCACGTCAACGTAGGCACCATCGGTCACGTTGACCACGGTAAAACCACCCTGACCGCTGCTCTGACTCGCGTTTGCTCCGAAGTATTCGGTTCGGCTCGTGTCGACTTCGACAAGATCGACAGCGCTCCGGAAGAAAAAGCTCGCGGTATCACCATCAACACCGCTCACGTTGAATACGATTCGGCCGTTCGCCACTACGCGCACGTTGACTGCCCTGGTCACGCCGACTACGTAAAAAACATGATCACCGGTGCTGCCCAGATGGACGGCGCGATCCTGGTTTGCTCCGCTGCTGACGGCCCGATGCCGCAGACCCGCGAGCACATCCTGCTGTCCCGTCAGGTAGGCGTTCCTTACATCGTCGTGTTCCTGAACAAGGCCGACATGGTTGACGACGCCGAGCTGCTGGAACTGGTCGAGATGGAAGTTCGCGACCTGCTGTCCACCTACGACTTCCCGGGTGACGACACTCCGATCATCATCGGCTCCGCGCTGATGGCTCTGAACGGTCAGGACGACAACGAAATGGGCACCAGCGCCGTCAAGAAGCTGGTTGAAACCCTGGACGTGTACATCCCTGAGCCGGTTCGTGCGATCGACAAGCCGTTCCTGATGCCGATCGAAGACGTATTCTCGATCTCCGGCCGCGGTACTGTAGTTACCGGTCGTGTAGAGCGCGGTATCGTCAAGATCCAGGAAGAAATCGAGATCGTTGGTCTGCGTGACACCACCAAGACCACCTGCACCGGCGTTGAAATGTTCCGCAAGCTGCTCGACGAAGGTCGTGCTGGCGAGAACTGCGGCGTACTGCTGCGCGGCACCAAGCGTGACGACGTGGAGCGTGGTCAGGTTCTGGCCAAGCCGGGCACCATCAAGCCGCACACCAAGTTCGAAGCTGAAGTGTACGTGCTGTCCAAGGAAGAAGGTGGTCGTCACACCCCGTTCTTCAAGGGCTACCGTCCGCAGTTCTACTTCCGTACCACCGACGTAACCGGTTCGTGCGAACTGCCGGAAGGCGTTGAAATGGTAATGCCGGGCGACAACGTGAAAATGGTTGTTACCCTGATCAAGCCGATCGCCATGGAAGACGGCCTGCGTTTCGCGATTCGCGAAGGCGGCCGTACCGTTGGTGCCGGCGTGGTTGCCAAGATCGTCGAGTAATCGATTGTCGCGGTAAAGGAAAAGGCCCTTCGGGGCCTTTTCTGTTTTCTGTGCAAAAGTTGACACCCCCTGGGCGCATCCGTACAATCACGCCTCCTTTTAACGGGCGTAGTCCGTCCGTTGGGGATAGCAGAGATAGAGTCTGAGGTCAAAATGCAAAACCAACAAATCCGTATTCGGTTGAAGGCTTTTGACCATCGCCTGATCGATCAATCCACCCAGGAAATCGTGGAAACCGCGAAACGTACTGGTGCTCAGGTGCGTGGTCCTATTCCTCTGCCTACTCGCAAGGAGCGTTTCACCGTTCTGGTCTCTCCGCACGTCAACAAAGACGCGCGCGATCAGTACGAGATTCGCACTCATAAGCGTGTTCTGGACATCGTCCAGCCGACGGATAAAACCGTTGACGCGCTGATGAAGCTCGACCTTGCGGCTGGCGTGGAAGTGCAGATCAGCCTCGGCTAAAACCTTGGGGTTTTAGTCGTGTAACGCTCTGAAATGGGCGGCCATAGCGGGTGAAAGCCCCGTACACTCATGAGGTTTACAACATGACTATTGGTGTAGTCGGGCGTAAGTGCGGCATGACCCGCATTTTCACCGAAGAAGGTGTCTCCATTCCGGTTACGGTCATTGAGATCGAGCCGAATCGCGTCACCCAGTTCAAAACTGAAGAAAGCGATGGCTATCGCGCCGTGCAGGTTACCGTTGGTGAGCGTCGTGCTTCCCGCGTAACCAAGGCTCAGGCTGGCCACTTTGCCAAGGCAAATGTCGCAGCTGGTCGTGGTGTTTGGGAGTTCCGTCTTGCAGAAGGCGAGTACCAGGCTGGCGATCAGATTACTGCCGAGCTGTTCCAGGCTGGTCAACTGGTGGATGTCACCGGTGAATCCAAGGGTAAAGGCTTTGCCGGTACCATCAAGCGCTGGAACTTCCGCGGTCAAGACAATACCCACGGCAACTCCCTCTCGCACCGCGTCCCGGGTTCCATCGGCCAGTGCCAGACTCCTGGTCGTGTATTCAAGGGCAAAAAAATGTCCGGTCATTTGGGCGCTGAGCGCGTGACCGTGCAGTCCCTGGAAGTTGTGCGCGTCGACGCTGAACGCAATCTGCTGCTGGTCAAGGGTGCCGTTCCTGGCGCTACTGGCGGCAATCTGGTTGTGCGTCCGGCTGCCAAGGCTCGCGGTTAAGGGGAGATGCTGAGATGCAATTGAATGTAACTAACGCTCAGGCGATCGAAGTCTCCGACGCGACTTTCGGCAGCGAATACAACGAGACCCTGGTTCACCAGGCCGTTGTCGCCTACATGGCTGGTGGTCGTCAGGGCAGCAAGCAGCAGAAGACTCGTTCCGACGTGTCCGGTGGCGGCAAGCGTCCGTGGCGTCAGAAGGGCACTGGTCGTGCTCGTGCTGGTACCTCTCGTGGTCCGATCTGGCGTGGCGGTGGTGTGACCTTCGCTGCTCGTCCGCAGAACCACGACCAGAAGCTCAACAAGAAGATGTATCGCGCCGCTCTGCGCTCGATCCTCTCCGAGTTGGTGCGTGCTGATCGCCTGGTTGTCGTGGAAGACTTCGCTGTTGATGCACCGAAAACCAAGGTTCTCCTGAACAAGCTGAATGGCATGGGTCTGAACGACGTTCTGATCGTGTCCGACGCTGTTGATCAGAATCTGTACCTGGCTGCGCGCAACCTGCCGCACGTCGACGTACGTGACGTTCAAGGTTCCGATCCTGTCAGCCTGATCGCCTACGACAAGGTGCTGGTCACCGTGTCCGCCGTGAAGAAATTCGAGGAGCTGCTGGGATGAACCAGGAACGCGTATTCAAAGTGCTGGTTGGCCCGCATGTCTCCGAGAAAGCCACTGTGCTGGCGGACGGCAAGAGCCAATTCGTTTTCAAGGTTGCCACTGATGCAACCAAGCTGGAAATCAAGAAGGCCGTCGAAAGCCTGTTCAACGTCAAAGTGGCTGCTGTTAATACCGTGAACGTTCTCGGTAAAAGCAAGCGCACCGCTCGCGGCGTGGGCAAGCGTAACGACTGGAAGAAGGCGTACATCGCTCTTCAGCCGGGCCAGGACATCGATTTCGCCAGCAGTGCTGAGTAAGGTAGGGGTGCATCATGGCAATCGTTAAATGCAAACCGACTTCCGCTGGCCGCCGTTTCGTGGTCAAGGTGGTCAATCAGGAGCTGCACAAAGGCGCTCCTTATGCTCCGCTGCTCGAGAAGAAGTCGAAGACTGGCGGCCGTAACAACAACGGTCGTATTACCACTCGCCACATCGGCGGTGGTCACAAGCAGCACTATCGTCTGGTCGATTTCCGTCGCAACGACAAAGATGGCATCCCTGCCACTGTCGAGCGTATCGAATACGATCCGAACCGTACCGCACACATCGCTCTGCTGATGTATGCAGACGGCGAGCGTCGCTACATCATCGCGCCGAAAGGTGTGAGTGCTGGTGACCAGCTGATCGCTGGTGCCGCTGCTCCGATCAAGGCTGGCAACAGCATGTCGCTGCGCAGCATCCCGGTGGGTTCGACCGTTCACGGTATCGAGCTGAAGCCAGGTAAAGGCGCTCAGATCGCGCGTTCCGCTGGTGCCTCGGCTCAGCTGGTGGCTCGCGAAGGTGCTTACGTCACCCTGCGTCTGCGCTCCGGCGAGATGCGCAAAGTGCTGGCCGAATGCCGCGCGACCCTGGGCGAAGTCTCGAACTCCGAGCACAGCCTGCGTTCGCTGGGTAAAGCTGGTGCCAAGCGCTGGCGTGGTGTTCGCCCGACCGTTCGCGGCGTGGCGATGAACCCGGTAGACCACCCGCATGGTGGTGGTGAAGGTCGTACCTCTGGTGGCCGTCATCCGGTGTCTCCATGGGGCTTCCCGACTAAGGGCGCGAAGACTCGTGGTAACAAGCGCACCGATAAAATGATCGTCCGTCGTCGCAAGTAACTAGAGGGATACGACAGTGCCGCGTTCTCTGAAAAAAGGTCCTTTTATCGATCTTCACCTACTGAAGAAGATCGAAGTGGCGGTGGAAAAGAACGATCGCAAGCCGGTTAAAACCTGGTCGCGCCGTTCCATGATCCTGCCGCAGATGGTCGGTCTGACCATCGCTGTACATAACGGTCGTCAACATGTCCCGGTTCTCGTGAACGAAGACATGGTCGGCCACAAACTCGGCGAGTTCGCTGGTACCCGCACTTATCGTGGGCACGTGGCGGACAAGAAAGCCAAGCGTTAAGGGGTAAGGAAATGGAAGTAGCCGCTAAGTTGTCGGGCGCTCGCATCTCTGCCCAGAAAGCCCGCTTGGTCGCCGACCAGATCCGCGGGAAGAAGGTGGGCGAAGCGCTCAACCTCCTGGCTTTCAGCAGTAAGAAAGCCGCCGAGATCATGAAAAAAGTGCTGGAGTCGGCCGTAGCCAACGCCGAGCATAACGAAGGCGCTGACGTTGATGACCTGAAGGTCAGCACCGTCTTCGTCAACGAAGGGCGTTCGCTGAAGCGCATCATGCCGCGTGCCAAGGGCCGCGCTGATCGCATCGTCAAGCGGTCTTGCCATATCACTGTCAAGGTTGCGGACAAGTAACGGAGTCGATCAGATGGGTCAGAAAGTACATCCCACTGGCATTCGCCTGGGAATCGTCAAGGAGCACACCTCCGTTTGGTATGCAGACAAGCGTCAATACGCTGATTATCTGTTTGCCGACCTGAAGGTCCGTGAGTACCTCCAAGACAAACTAAAAAGCGCGTCCGTAAGCCGTATCGACATCGCTCGTCCGGCTCAGACTGCACGCATCACCATCCACACCGCTCGTCCCGGCATCGTGATCGGCAAGAAAGGTGAAGATGTTGAGAAGCTGCGTCAGGACCTGACCAAGCAAATGGGTGTGCCGGTGCACATCAACATCGAAGAGATCCGCAAGCCGGAGCTCGACGGTCTGTTGGTAGCGCAGAGCGTTGCTCAGCAGCTGGAGCGTCGTGTGATGTTCCGCCGCGCCATGAAACGTGCCGTACAAAACGCCATGCGTATTGGTGCCAAGGGCATCAAGATCCAGGTGAGCGGTCGTCTTGGCGGTGCAGAAATCGCCCGTACCGAGTGGTATCGCGAAGGTCGTGTGCCTCTGCACACCCTGCGTGCCGATATCGATTACGCCACTTACGAAGCGCACACCACTTACGGTGTGATCGGCGTGAAGGTTTGGATCTTCAAAGGTGAGGTCATCGGTGGCCTCAAAGAAGAGCTGAAACCTCAAGCGCCCGCTCCTCGTAAAAAAGCTGCCAAGTAAGGAGTACGCAAAATGCTGCAACCCAAGCGTACAAAATTCCGCAAGCAGATGACTGGCCACAACCGTGGTCTGGCTCAGCGCGGTAGCAAAGTCAGCTTCGGCGAATTCGCCCTGAAAGCTGTTGCACGTGGCCGTCTGACTGCTCGTCAGATCGAATCGGCTCGTCGTGCCCTGACTCGTCACGTTAAGCGTGGCGGTAAAATCTGGATCCGTGTGTTCCCGGACAAGCCTGTCACCAAAAAGCCCCTCGAAGTTCGTATGGGTAAAGGGAAGGGCGGCGTTGAGTACTGGGTGGCGCAGATCCAGCCGGGCAAAGTGCTGTACGAGATCGAAGGTGTTCCAGAAGAGCTGGCGCGTGAGGCTTTCGCCCTGGCTGCTGCAAAGCTGCCCCTCGCCACCTCCTTTGTTAAGCGGACGGTGATGTGATGAAAGCGAATGAACTTCGTGAAAAATCGGTTCAGCAGCTGAACGAGCAACTGCTCGGTCTGCTGCGCGACCAGTTCAATCTGCGCATGCAGAAGGCAACTGGTCAGTTGGGGCAGTCTCACCTGCTCTCGCAAGTGAAGCGCGACATTGCTCGCGTGAAGACTGTGCTCACCCAGCAGGCAGGTAAGTAATCATGGCTGAAGCTGAGAAAACCGTCCGCACGCTGACTGGCCGCGTCGTCAGCGACAAAATGGACAAGACCATTACCGTTCTGATCGAGCGTCGTGTTAAGCACCCGATCTACGGTAAATACGTGAAGCGTTCGACCAAACTGCACGCCCACGACGAAACCAACCAGTGCCACATCGGCGACAAGGTCACCATCCGTGAGACCCGTCCGCTGGCCAAGACCAAGTCTTGGGCGCTGGTCGAAGTCGTCGAACGTGCCGTGGAAGTCTAAGGACTAGGGGTCGGAGAAATTATATGATTCAGACTCAATCCATGCTCGAGGTCGCTGACAACAGCGGCGCTCGTCGCGTTATGTGCATCAAGGTCCTGGGTGGTTCGCACCGTCGTTACGCCGGTATTGGCGACATCATCAAGGTCACCGTCAAGGAAGCAATTCCGCGCGGTAAAGTGAAGAAAGGCCAGGTAATGACCGCTGTTGTGGTCCGTACCCGTCACGGCGTACGTCGTCCTGATGGCTCGATCATCCGCTTTGATGGCAACGCTGCTGTTCTGCTGAACAACAAGCAAGAGCCGATCGGCACCCGTATCTTCGGGCCAGTGACTCGTGAACTTCGCTCTGAGAAGTTCATGAAGATCGTCTCGCTCGCCCCCGAAGTGCTGTAAGGAGAAGCCGTCATGCAAAAGATTCGTCGTGACGACGAGATCATCGTGATCGCCGGCAAAGACAAAGGTAAGCGTGGCAAGGTGCTCAAGGTTCTCGCTGACGACCGTCTGGTCGTTGGTGGGATCAACCTGGTGAAGCGCCACACCAAGCCGAACCCGATGCTGGGCGCCCAAGGCGGTATCGTCGAGAAAGAGGCGCCTCTGCACGTCTCTAACGTCGCCATTTTCAACGGTGAAACCAACAAGGCTGACCGCGTTGGTTTCAAAGTCGAAGACGGCAAAAAGATTCGTGTCTTCAAGTCCACCCAAAAGCCGGTTGGCGCTTGAGAATCATAGGTAGAACACCATGGCACGACTGAAAGAGATTTACCGGAAAGAAATCGCGCCCAAGCTGAAGGAAGAGCTGAAGCTGGGCAACGTGATGGAAGTTCCGCGCGTTACCAAGATCACCCTGAACATGGGTCTGGGCGAAGCGATCGGCGACAAGAAAGTCATCGAGCACGCTGTTGCCGACATGGAAAAGATCACCGGTCAGAAAGCCGTCGTGACCTACGCCCGCAAGTCGATTGCAGGCTTCAAGGTTCGCGAGGGCTGGCCGATCGGCGTCAAGGTGACCCTGCGTCGCGATCGTATGTACGAATTCCTGGATCGCCTGCTCGCGATCTCCCTGCCGCGCGTGCGTGACTTCCGCGGCCTGAATGCCAAGTCCTTCGACGGCCGTGGCAACTACAGCATGGGTGTCAAAGAGCAGATCATTTTCCCGGAAATCGATTACGACAAGATCGATGCGCTGCGTGGTCTGGACATCACCCTGACCACCACTGCCCGTACGGACGACGAAGGCCGCGCTCTGCTGCGCGCTTTCAAGTTCCCGTTCCGCAACTGATTGGAGTTGGATCATGGCCAAAATGAGCATGAAAAACCGTGAGCTGAAGCGTCAGCAAACGGTAGCCAAGTACGCCAAAAAGCGTGCCGAGCTGAAAGCTGTTATCGCCAACCCGAACTCCACTCCGGAGCAGCGTTGGGAAGCCCAGGTCGCCCTGCAAAAGCAACCGCGTGACGCCAGCGCCAGCCGCCTGCGTAACCGTTGCCGCATCACCGGCCGTCCGCACGGCGTGTACCGCAAGTTCGGCCTCGGCCGTAACAAGCTGCGCGAAGCGGCGATGCGCGGTGATGTACCGGGTCTGGTCAAGGCCAGCTGGTAACAAAAGCGAAGCCGGCCTAGTGCCGGCTTTGTCTTTCTATGCATCAAGCCCCTTTCGGGGCTTGATTCATTTTTGATCGATCTCTATAATGTCCGGCTCTCCTGAGCCTGGCTTTTAGTCGTCGGTTCAGGATGGTTCCAGCCGTAAGGCTGTTCTTTTTGTTTAGGAGCATCTAGCCCATGAGTATGCAGGACCCGTTAGCGGACATGCTAACTCGTATCCGTAATGCCCAGATGGCTGAAAAGTCCGTCGTAAGCATGCCGTCTTCCAAGCTGAAGGTGGCTGTAGCCCAGGTTCTGAAGAACGAAGGTTATATTGCGGGTTATCAGATCAGCAGCGACGTAAAACCGCAGCTGTCCATCGAGCTGAAGTACTTCGAAGGCCGTCCGGTCATTGAAGAAGTAAAACGCGTCAGCCGCCCTGGTCTGCGCCAGTACAAGCCCGTCGACCAGCTGCCGAAAGTTCGCGGCGGTCTCGGTGTATCCATCGTCTCCACCAACAAGGGTGTGATGACGGATCGCGCTGCGCGCGCTGCCGGTGTCGGCGGCGAAGTGCTTTGCACTGTGTTCTAAGGGGGGATAAGCATGTCTCGCGTTGCTAAGAACCCCGTCAAGCTGCCGGCAGGTGTCGAGATTAATCTCGCTGGCCAGCGGCTTTCGGTTAAGGGCGCCAAGGGCACCCTGGAGCTGAATGTACATTCGTCCGTGGAAGTGATCCAGGAAGCTGGTGAGCTGCGTTTTGCTGCGCGTAATGGCGATCAGCAGAACCGTGCCATGGCCGGTACCACTCGTGCGTTGGTCAACAACATGGTCATTGGCGTAAGCCAGGGCTTTGAGCGCAAGCTGCAACTGGTTGGTGTGGGTTACAAAGCCCAGGCCAAAGGCCAGGTGCTGAACCTTGCTCTTGGCTTCTCGCACCCGGTGGACTACGAACTGCCGGAAGGCATTACCGCTGAGACCCCGAGCCAGACCGATATCCTGATCAAGGGCATCGACAAGCAGAAGGTTGGTCAGGTGGCTGCCGAGATTCGCGACTTCCGTCCGCCAGAGCCTTACAAAGGCAAGGGTGTGCGTTACGCCGACGAAGTCGTCCGTCGTAAAGAAGCTAAGAAGAAGTAGGGCATAGCAAATGAGCGTAAAGAAAGAAACTCGTCTGCGTCGCGCTCGCAAGGCACGCCTGAAAATGCGCGAGCTGGAAACCGTACGCCTCTGCGTGTACCGCTCTTCCCAGCACATCTACGCCCAGGTCATTTCGGCCGACGGCGCCAAGGTCCTGGCTACCGCCTCGACTCTGGACAAAGAACTGCGTGACGGCGCCACTGGCAACGTCGACGCGGCCAAAAAGGTTGGCCAGCTGGTTGCCGAGCGTGCGAAAGCCGCTGGCGTTACCCAGGTTGCGTTCGATCGTTCTGGCTTCAAGTACCACGGCCGTGTGAAAGCGCTGGCTGATGCTGCTCGTGAAGGCGGGCTGGAGTTCTAAGTTATGGCAAATCACGAGCAAAGACGCGATCGCGACAATCGCGACGACAGCCGCGACGAAGGCTACATCGAGAAGCTGGTGCAGGTTAACCGCGTTGCCAAGACCGTCAAAGGCGGCCGTATCTTCACTTTCACCGCGTTGACCGTGGTAGGTGATGGTAAGGGTCGTGTTGGCTTCGGTCGTGGCAAGTCCCGCGAAGTGCCTGCCGCCATCCAGAAAGCGATGGAAGCTGCACGCCGCAACATGATTCAGGTCGACCTGAACGGCACCACCCTGCAATACCCGATGAAGGCAGTTCATGGCGCGTCCCACGTGTTCATGCAGCCGGCTTCCGAAGGTACCGGCATCATCGCCGGCGGCGCCATGCGTGCCGTGCTGGAAGTGGCTGGCGTGCAGAACGTTCTGGCCAAGTGCTACGGCTCGACCAACCCAGTGAACGTGGTTCATGCCACCTTCAAGGGTCTGAAGGCCATGCAGTCCCCTCAGTCTATTGCTGCCAAGCGCGGCAAGAGCGTTGAGGAGATCCGCTGATCATGGCTACCGTAAAAGTTACGCTGATCAAGAGCATGACCGGTCGTATCCCTAACCACAAACTGTGCGTTAAGGGTCTGGGTCTGCGTCGCATCGGTCACACTGTAGAAGTCCAGGATACTCCCGAGAATCGCGGGATGATCAACAAGGCTTACTACATGCTGCGCGTCGAGGGTTAATCGATGAAACTCAATGATCTGAGTCCTGCGCCGGGTTCCCGTCGCGAGAAGCATCGTCCGGGTCGTGGTATCGGTAGTGGTTTGGGTAAGACCGGTGGCCGCGGCCACAAGGGTCAAACCTCCCGCTCCGGTGGCACTATTGCTCCGGGTTTCGAGGGTGGTCAACAGCCGTTGCACCGTCGTCTGCCGAAGTTCGGCTTCGTTTCCCTGAAAGCCATGGATCGTGCAGAAGTGCGCACTTCCGAGCTGGCCAAGGTGGAAGGCGATGTCGTTACCGTGCAGTCGCTCAAGGATGCCAACCTGATTAACCAAAACGTACGGCGTGTGAAAGTCATGCTGTCCGGCGAGGTTACTCGTGCGGTTACCCTGAAAGGTATCGCCGCCACCAAAGGTGCGCGTGCGGCTATCGAAGCAGCTGGCGGCAAGTTCGAGGACTAAATGGCTAAGCAAGGTGCTCTCTCAGCGCTCAGCAATGGCGGGTTGTCCGAGCTGTGGGCTCGGCTGCGTTTCCTGTTCCTGGCGATCATCGTCTATCGGATCGGCGCGCATATTCCGGTGCCCGGAATAAACCCTGACCGGCTGGCCGAGCTGTTTCGACAGAACGAGGGGACCATTCTTAGCCTGTTCAACATGTTTTCCGGCGGCGCGCTGGAGCGGATGAGCATCTTTGCGCTGGGGATCATGCCGTACATCTCGGCATCGATCATCATGCAGCTGATGACCGTCGTCAGCCCGCAGCTGGAGCAGTTGAAGAAGGAAGGGGAAGCTGGCCGTCGCAAGATCAGCCAGTACACCCGCTACGGCACCTTGATCCTGGCTGTTGTTCAGGCTATCGGCATGGCCGTTGGCCTGGCTAGCCAGGGTGTGGCGTTCTCGACTGATTTCGGCTTCCACTTCGTGGCGGTGACGACCTTCGTGGCCGGCGCTATGTTCATGATGTGGCTGGGCGAGCAAATCACCGAGCGCGGTGTCGGCAACGGTATCTCGATGCTGATTTTTGCTGGCATCGTGGCCGGTTTGCCGTCGGCAATCGGGCAGTCTTTCGAGTCTGCTCGGCAGGGCGATATCAATATCTTCGCCCTGATTGCCATCGGTCTGCTGGCGGTAGCGATCATCGGTTTCGTGGTGTTCATTGAGCGTGGCCAGCGTCGCATTGCGGTGCACTACGCCAAGCGTCAGCAGGGCCGCAAGGTCTTCGCTGCGCAGACCAGCCACCTGCCCCTGAAGGTGAACATGGCGGGCGTAATCCCGGCCATTTTTGCCAGCAGTATCCTGCTGTTCCCGGCCTCGCTGGGTTCTTGGTTCGGTCAGTCCGAAGGTCTGGGCTGGCTGCAGGATATTTCGCAGGCGATCGCTCCCGGTCAGCCGTTGAACATTCTGCTGTTTAGTGCAGGGATCGTTTTCTTCTGCTTCTTCTATACGGCGCTGATGTTCAACCCGAAAGACGTAGCGGAAAACCTGAAGAAGTCCGGTGCCTTTATTCCGGGTATCCGTCCGGGTGAGCAATCTGCGCGCTATATCGATGGCGTGCTGACCCGCTTGACCATGTTCGGTGCTCTGTACATGACGGCTGTTTGCCTGCTGCCCCAGTTCCTGGTGGTTGCGGCGAATGTACCGTTCTACCTTGGCGGGACCTCGTTGCTGATCGTGGTCGTGGTTGTGATGGACTTTATGTCTCAAGTGCAATCTCACCTCGTTTCGCACCAGTACGAATCCCTGATGAAGAAAGCCAACCTGAAGGGTTATGGCGGCGGCATGCTCCGCTGACATCGCACCGTAAGGTTCTAGGAGTTACTGATGAAAGTTCGTGCATCGGTCAAGAAGCTGTGCCGCAACTGCAAGATCATTCGCCGCGAAGGTGTTGTTCGCGTGATCTGCAGCGCGGAGCCGCGTCACAAGCAGCGCCAAGGCTGAGTGTGATTTACGCGTAATGAGCCCGGCAGCTAGTGCGCTGCCGGGTTGATTCTTTGTTATTACAGCGCTAATATCGCGCGCCCTATTTCTTGGCTTCCAGGGCGTGGGTAGCTGTCAATTGGAGTTCCACTGAATGGCCCGTATTGCAGGCGTCAACATTCCGGATAACAAGCACACTGTTATCTCGCTGACCTACATCTACGGTGTTGGTCGCACCACTGCACAGAAAATCTGTGCAACCACCGGCGTCAACCCGGCGGCAAAGATCAAAGATCTCTCTGACGAGCAGATCGAGCAGCTGCGTGGCGAAGTCGCCAAGTTCACCACCGAAGGTGACCTGCGCCGCGAAATCAACATGAAAATCAAGCGTCTGATGGACCTGGGTTGCTACCGCGGCCTGCGTCATCGCCGTGGCCTTCCGGTCCGCGGTCAGCGCACCAAGACCAACGCGCGTACCCGTAAGGGCCCGCGTAAGCCGATCCGCAAGTAATTGCGCCCGCGAATCGACAGGAAATAAGTCATGGCTAAGCCTGCTGCTCGTACTCGTAAGAAAGTCAAAAAGACAGTGGTTGATGGGATCGCCCACATCCACGCGTCTTTCAACAACACCATCGTGACCATTACCGACCGTCAAGGTAATGCCCTGTCTTGGGCGACCTCCGGTGGTTCCGGTTTCCGCGGCTCCCGTAAGTCCACGCCGTTCGCTGCCCAGGTGGCTGCCGAGCGTGCTGGTCAAGCAGCCTTGGAATACGGCCTGAAAAACCTCGACGTCAACGTCAAGGGCCCAGGTCCTGGTCGCGAATCCGCTGTGCGTGCTCTGAACGCCTGCGGCTACAAAATCGCCAGCATCACCGACGTGACGCCGATCCCGCATAACGGGTGCCGTCCGCCGAAGAAGCGTCGCGTGTAATAGGAGACAGTGAAGAATGGCTCGTTACATTGGTCCCAAATGCAAACTGTCTCGTCGTGAAGGCACCGATCTCTTCCTGAAGAGTGGTGCGCGCGCGCTTGAATCGAAATGCAACATCGAATCGGCTCCTGGCCAGCACGGCGCTCGCCGTGGTCGTCAGTCCGACTACGGTACCCAGCTGCGTGAAAAGCAGAAAGTTCGCCGCATCTACGGTGTTCTGGAGCGTCAGTTCAGCAGCTACTACAAACTGGCTGCTAGCCGTAAAGGCGCTACCGGCGAAAACCTCCTGCAACTGCTGGAGTGCCGTCTGGATAACGTGATTTACCGTATGGGCTTTGGTGCTACCCGTGCCGAGTCCCGTCAGCTGGTATCGCACAAGGCGATCACCGTGAACGGTTCGACCGTGAACGTCCCGTCCTACCAGGTTAAAGCTGGTGACGTCGTGGCAGTTCGCGAAAAGGCGAAGAACCAACTGCGCATCGTGCAAGCTCTCGAGCTGTGCGCACAACGCGGTCGCGTTGAGTGGGTGGAAGTGGATGCTGAGAAGAAGTCTGGCGTTTTCAAGAACGTCCCGGCTCGCAGCGACCTGTCTGCCGACATCAACGAAAGCCTGATTGTCGAGCTCTACTCCAAGTAAGGGCTAGAAAATAGGTGCATCCATGCAGATTTCGGTAAATGAGTTCCTGACCCCCCGCCACATCGATGTGCAGGTGGTCAGTCCGACCCGCGCCAAGATCACTCTCGAGCCTCTCGAGCGTGGCTTTGGCCACACCCTGGGCAACGCGCTGCGTCGCATCCTGTTGTCCTCCATGCCTGGCTGTGCAGTAGTCGAGGCCGAGATTGACGGTGTACTCCACGAGTACAGCGCCATCGAAGGTGTTCAGGAAGATGTCATCGAGATCCTCCTGAATCTCAAAGGCCTGGCTATCAAGCTGCACGGTCGTGACGAAGTCACCCTGACTCTGGCCAAGAAGGGCTCGGGTGTGGTCACTGCTGCCGATATTCAGCTGGATCACGATGTCGAGATCGTCAACGGCGATCACGTTATCGCCAACCTGGCGGACAACGGCGCTCTGAACATGAAGCTCACCGTACGTCGTGGCCGTGGCTACGAACCGGCTGATGCCCGTCAGAGCGATGAAGACGAGAGCCGTAGCATCGGCCGTCTGCAGCTGGACTCCTCGTTCAGCCCGGTCCGTCGCGTGGCCTACGTGGTTGAAAACGCCCGCGTCGAGCAGCGTACCAACCTGGATAAACTGGTCATTGACCTGGAAACCAACGGTACTCTGGATCCGGAAGAGGCTATCCGTCGTGCTGCGACCATCCTGCAACAGCAGCTGGCCGCGTTCGTCGACCTCAAAGGTGACAGCGAGCCGGTCGTGATTGAGCAGGAAGACGAGATCGATCCGATCCTGCTGCGTCCGGTTGACGACCTTGAACTGACCGTTCGTTCGGCCAACTGCCTCAAGGCGGAGAACATTTACTACATCGGCGACCTGATCCAGCGTACCGAAGTAGAACTGTTGAAAACTCCGAACCTGGGCAAGAAGTCGCTGACCGAGATTAAGGACGTTCTGGCCTCCCGTGGCCTGTCCCTCGGCATGCGTCTCGACAACTGGCCGCCGGCAAGCCTGAAAAAAGACGATAAGGCGACTGCCTGATCGTCACGATCACCGAACTTGAAGTTTGGTAAGGAATTTAACCATGCGTCATCGTAAAAGTGGCCGTCACCTCAGCCGCACCAGCGCCCACCGCAAGGCCATGTTCCAGAACATGGCGGTTTCGCTGTTCGAGCACGAGCTGATCAAAACTACTCTGCCGAAAGCCAAAGAACTGCGCCGCGTTGCCGAGCCGCTGATCACTCTGGCTAAAGAAGATAGCGTTGCCAACCGTCGTCTGGCCTTCGACCGTACTCGTTCGAAAGCCATCGTCGGCAAGCTGTTCAATGATCTGGGCAAGCGCTACGCCACTCGTCAGGGTGGTTACCTGCGTATCCTCAAGTGCGGTTTCCGCGCTGGCGACAATGCTCCGATGGCTTATGTTGAGCTGGTCGACCGTCCGGTCGGCGGCGCAGCAGTAGACGCCGAGTAAGACTTAACCGTCTGCGAAGAACCGGGCCCAGTGCCCGGTTTTTTGTGTCTGCAGAAAATGTGTCCGCCCGGGTTCTCCGTGGTTGAGGCCGTTCTGGTGCGCGTCTTCGGCAGCCGGTGGGTAAGGCTGCATAAAAAAGGCCGGGCATTGCCCGGCCTTTTGTTGCGCGGCTGATTTAGCCCCGATCGCGCTCCAGCAGCGGCTTGAGGAAGTGCCCGGTGTGCGACTGCGCCATCGCGGCGACTTCTTCCGGGGTGCCGGTGGCGATGATCATGCCGCCCTTGGAGCCGCCCTCGGGGCCGAGGTCGACCAGCCAGTCGGCGGTCTTGATCACGTCCAGGTTGTGCTCGATCACCACCACCGTGTTGCCGTGGTCGCGCAGGCGGTGCAACACATCGAGCAGTTGCTGGATATCGGCGAAGTGCAGGCCGGTGGTCGGCTCGTCGAGGATGTACAGGGTCTTGCCGGTGTCGCGCTTGCTCAGCTCGCGGCTCAACTTGACCCGCTGCGCCTCGCCGCCGGACAGGGTGGTCGCCGACTGGCCCAGCTTGATGTAGGACAGGCCGACATCCATCAGCGTCTGCAGCTTGCGCGCCAGCGCCGGCACCGCGTCGAAGAACTCGCGGGCCTCCTCGATGGTCATCTCCAGCACCTCGTGGATGCTCTTGCCCTTGTACTTGATCTCCAGGGTTTCGCGGTTGTAGCGCTTGCTCTTGCACACGTCGCACGGCACGTAGATGTCCGGCAGGAAGTGCATCTCCACCTTGATCAGGCCATCGCCCTGGCAGGCCTCGCAGCGCCCGCCCTTGACGTTGAAGCTGAAGCGCCCGGCGCCGTAGCCACGCGAGCGCGACTCCGGCACACCGGCGAACAGCTCGCGGATCGGGGTGAACAGGCCGGTGTAGGTCGCGGGATTCGAGCGCGGCGTGCGGCCGATCGGGCTCTGGTCGATGTCGACCACCTTGTCCAGGTGCTGCAGGCCGTCGATGCTGTCGTGGGCGGCGGCTTCCAGGGTGGTCGCGCCATTCAGCGCGGTGGCCGCCAGGGGGAACAGGGTGTTGTTGATCAGGGTCGACTTGCCCGAGCCGGACACGCCGGTGACGCAGGTGAGCAGGCCGATCGGGATTTCCAGGTCGACGTTGCGCAGGTTGTTGCCGCGCGCGCCCTTGATCTTCAGCGCCAGCTTCTTGTTGCGTGGAGTGCGGTTGGCCGGATAGCGGATCTTCTCGCGCCCGGACAGGTACTTGCCGGTCAACGAGTCGGGGTGGGCCATGACTTCGGCGGCCGTGCCCTCGGCGACGATGCGCCCGCCATGCACGCCAGCACCGGGGCCGATATCCACCACGTAGTCGGCCATGCGGATGGCGTCCTCGTCGTGCTCGACCACTATCACCGTGTTGCCGATGTCGCGCAGGTGGCGCAGGGTGCCGAGCAGGCGCTCGTTGTCGCGCTGGTGCAGGCCGATCGACGGCTCGTCGAGGATGTACATCACCCCGACCAGGCCGGCGCCGATCTGGCTGGCCAGGCGGATGCGCTGGGCCTCGCCGCCGGACAGGGTGTCGGCGCTGCGGTCCAGGGTCAGGTAGTCGAGGCCGACGTTGACCAGGAACTGCAGGCGCTCGCGGATTTCCTTGAGGATCTTGTCGGCGATCTCGCCGCGCCGGCCGGTCAGCGCCAGGCTGCCGAAGTACTCGGTGGCGTCGCCGATCGGCAGGCCGGTGACGGCCGGCAGGGTGCGCTCGCCGACCCACACATGCCGCGCCTCGCGGCGCAGGCGGGTGCCACGGCAGTCCGGGCAGGGCTGGGTGCTGAGGAACTTGGCCAGCTCCTCGCGCACGGTGGTCGACTCGGTCTCGCGGTAGCGGCGTTCCAGGTTCGGCACTATGCCTTCGAAGGGGTGCGCACGCTTGACGATGTCGCCGCGGTCGTTGAGGTAGCGGAACTCGACGTTGTCCTTGCCGCTGCCATGCAGGATGGCCTGGCGGTCTTCCTGGCTGAGTTCCTCGAACGGCACCTCCAGGCTGAAGCCATAGTGCGCGGCCAGCGAGCCGAGCATCTGGAAGTAGTAGACGTTGCGCCGGTCCCAGCCGCGGATCGCCCCCTCGGCCAGGGTCAGCTCGCCATTGACCAGGCGGCGGGTGTCGAAGAACTGCTTCACGCCCAGGCCGTCGCAGGTCGGGCAGGCGCCGGCCGGGTTGTTGAAGGAGAACAGCTTGGGTTCCAGTTCGCTGATCGAGTGGCCGCAGACCGGGCAGGCGAAGCGCGCGGAGAAGATGATTTCCTCGCCCAGCTCATCATCCATCGGCGCCACAAGGGCCAGGCCGTCGGCCAGCTTGAGCGCGGTCTCGAAGGATTCGGCCAGGCGCTGCTGCAGGTCCTCGCGGACCTTGAAGCGGTCGACCACCACGTCGATGGAGTGCTTCTTCTGCTTGTCCAGCTTGGGCAGCTCGTCCAGCTCATGCAGCTTGCCGTTGACCCGGGCGCGGACGAAGCCCTGGGCGCGCAGCTCCTCGAACACCGACAGGTGCTCGCCCTTGCGCTCGCGAATGACCGGGGCCAGCAGCATCAGCTTGCTGCCTTCGGGCAGGGCCAGGACCTGGTCGACCATCTGGCTGACGGTCTGCGCCTCCAGCGGCAGGTCGTGGTCCGGACAGCGCGGGATGCCGACGCGGGCGTAGAGCAGGCGCAGGTAGTCGTAGATCTCGGTGATGGTGCCGACGGTCGAGCGCGGGTTGTGCGAGGTGGACTTCTGCTCGATGGAGATCGCCGGCGACAGGCCTTCGATGGTGTCGACGTCGGGCTTTTCCATCATCGACAGGAACTGCCGGGCATAGGCCGACAGCGACTCGACGTAGCGGCGCTGACCCTCGGCGTAGAGCGTGTCGAAGGCCAGCGACGACTTGCCGGAACCGGACAGGCCAGTGATCACGATCAGCTTGTCGCGCGGCAGGGTCAGGTCGATGTTTTTCAGGTTATGGGTACGCGCCCCACGAATCAGAATCTTATCCACGAACAGCAGCCTCGTTTGGCGCCTGGAAACCGCCAAGTATACGGCTGCGCGCCAGTGAGCGGCAAAGCGTCACGCCTGTGCCGCGCGGGCTGCGGCTGATAGAATCGCCGCCTCGTTTTCATGGGGTTTATCGATGCACGATCCGCACAGCGAGCGCATGAGCGCCGGCGAGACCCGCGCGGCTAGCGGCCTGGCCCTGGTGTTCGCCTTCCGCATGCTGGGCATGTTCATGGTGTTGCCGGTGCTGGCCACCTACGGCATGGACCTGGCCGGCGCCACGCCGCTGCTGATCGGCCTGGCCATCGGTGCCTACGGCCTGACCCAGGCGGTGTTGCAGATTCCCTTCGGCATCCTCTCCGACCGCATCGGCCGCCTGCCGGTGATCTACGTCGGCCTGCTGATCTTCGCCGCCGGCGCGGCCCTGGCCGCCACCGCCGACTCCATCTGGGGGGTGATCGCCGGCCGCGTGCTGCAGGGCGCCGGGGCGATTTCCGCGGCGGTGATGGCGCTGCTCTCCGACCTCACCCGCGAACAGCACCGCACCAAGGCCATGGCCATGATCGGCATGAGCATCGGTCTGTCGTTCGCCGTGGCCATGGTCACCGGCCCGCTGCTGACCCGCGCCTTCGGCCTGTCCGGGCTGTTCTGGGTCACCGCGGGCATGGCCCTGCTCGGCATCCTGATCGTCGCCGGCATGGTCCCGCGGGCCTCCAGCACCCTGCAGCACCGCGAGTCCGGGGTGGCCAGGCAGGCGCTGTGGCCGACCCTGCGCAACCCCGATCTGCTGCGTCTGGACCTGGGCATCTTCGTTCTCCACGCCATCCTCATGGCCAGCTTCATCGCCCTGCCGCTGGCGCTGGTGGAGCAGGGCGGGCTGGCCAAGGAAGAACATTGGTGGGTCTACCTCAGCGCGCTGCTGATCGGCTTCTTCGCCATGGTGCCGTTCATCATCTACGCCGAGAAGAAGCGCCAGATGAAGCGCGTGCTGACCGGCGCGGTGCTGGTGTTGCTGCTCTGTGAACTGTTCTTCTGGCTGTGCGGCAACAGTCTGCGCCTGCTGGTCGTGGGGATCGTCCTGTTCTTCACCGCGTTCAACCTGCTCGAGGCGTCGCTGCCCTCGCTGATCAGCAAGGTCTCGCCGGCGGGCGGCAAGGGCACGGCGATGGGCGTGTACTCCACCAGCCAGTTCCTCGGCGCGGCACTGGGCGGTATCCTCGGCGGCTGGCTGTACCAGTTCGGCGGCCTCGGTGCCGTGTTCGTCGGATGTGCGCTGCTGGCTCTTTTCTGGGTTTTTATAGCTGCTACTATGCGCGAGCCGCCTTACGTGACCAGTCTGCGCCGGCCGTTGAGTAGCGCGGCCCTGGCCGATTCCGGACTGGTGGGGCGCCTGCTGGCCATACCCGGCGTCGCTGACGCCGTGGTTGTCGCCGAGGAAGCGGCCCTGTACATCAAAGTGGACACCCAACAATTGGATCGTGCGTTGCTCGAGCGGGAGCTCGAAGAGGCGCCGGTTACGCATTCAGCTTAGGAGAACGAAATGGCCCGTGGGGTAAACAAAGTCATTCTGATCGGTAACGTCGGCGGCGACCCGGAAACCCGTTATCTGCCCAATGGCAACGCGGTGACCAACATCACCCTGGCCACCACCGACAGCTGGAAGGACAAGCAGACCGGCCAGCAGCAGGAGCGCACCGAATGGCACCGCGTGGTGTTCTTCGGCAAGCTCGCCGAGATCGCCGGCGAGTACCTGCGCAAGGGCGGCCAGTGCTACATCGAAGGCCGCCTGCAGACCCGCGAGTGGGAGAAGGACGGCGTCAAGCGCTACACCACCGAGATCGTGGTCGACATGAACGGCACCCTGCAGCTGCTCGGCGGCCGTGGCGGCAACAGCGAAGGCGGCGGTGAGTACGCCCCGCGTCAGCAGCAGTCGCGCCCGGCGCCGCAACAGTCTGCCCCGCAGCAGCGCCCGGCGCCGCAGCCGGCCGCCCAGCAGCAGCCTGCAGCGGACTACGACAGCTTCGACGACGACATTCCGTTCTGAGTCGAATCGCGCCGTAGTGCCAACGAAAAGCCCGCTTGATTGCGGGCTTTTCGTTTCTGGGGTGCGACGCTGTGTCCCCCTGTGCCGCGCGCTCATCCCGTTAGAATGCGTCGACCTGGAAGGATGTCGACCCTGAACCCACTCAGCCGCAGTTTCCGCGATTGGCTGTACGCCTTTGCCCTGGTGGGCATGCTGCTGCGCGTGAGCATGCCGCTGTGGGCGATGCCGCTGATGAGTGCCGATGGCTTCATGCTGCTGTGTACCTCGCACGGCGTGCAGTGGCAGCTGAGCGAACAGGACGACGGCAGCTCCACCAGCCAGCAGCTGCCCTGCCTGCAGTGCGGCGCGCACCTGGCCGGCGTGCAGTCCTTCCCCTTCAGCCCACCGCCGCCCGTGGTGGCGCCGTCGCCGCAGCGCCCGCGCTTCGCCGAACTGCTGGCGCTCAGCCCGCCGTTCCTGGTCGCCCCGCCCAACCGCGCGCCGCCGCGCGTTTCCTGACTTCAGCCCATCTGCGCCCTCGTTGCGGGGGCGTCCTGCTGTCTTTGCATTCAGGAAACATCATGACTGTCCGTCGTTTCTCGCCGGCCGCTGCCGGCCGTTTTTCTCCGTTTGCCCTCGATCCGCAATGCCTGCGCTGGCAGCGGGCCTTCGCCCTGTGCAGTGGTCTGGCCCTGACGGCGCCGCTGCTGGCGGCCGAGCCACAGGCGCCGGCTGCGCCCCTGCCACTGGCCGAACTCGAACCCACGGTGATCACCGCCGTGCAGCAGAGTTCGCCGCTCACGGTGCAGGCCAATCCCAAGGATGCCCGTCAGCCGGTGCCGGCCAGCGATGCCACCGATTACCTGAAGACCATCCCCGGTTTCTCCGCGATCCGCAGCGGCGGCACCAATGGTGACCCGGTGCTGCGCGGCATGTTCGGCTCGCGGATCAACCTGCGCAGCAACGGCGGCCTGATGCTCGGCGCCTGTCCGGGGCGCATGGATGCGCCGAGTTCCTACATCTCCCCGGAAACCTACGACAAGTTGACCGTGATCAAGGGTCCGCAGTCCGTGCTCTGGGGCCCCGGTGCCTCGGCCGGCACGGTGCTGTTCGAGCGCGAGCCGGAGCGCTTCGGCGAGCTGGGCAGCCGCCTGCATGCCAGCCTGCTCGGCGGCTCCAACGGGCGCTTCGACCGGGTGCTGGATGGCGCCGTCGGCGGCGAACAGGGCTACCTGCGCTTCGTCGGCAACCAGGCGCAGGCCGACGACTATGCCGATGGCGACGGCAACACGGTGCCGTCGCGCTGGAGCAAGTGGAACGGCGACGTCGCCCTCGGCTGGACGCCGGATGCCGACACCCTGGTCGAACTCAGCGCCGGCAAGGGCGACGGCGAGGCGCGCTACGCCGGGCGCAGCATGGACGGCGCACAGTTCGCCCGCGAAAGCCTCGCCCTGCGCATCGAGAAGAGCAACCTGGGCGGCACCCTGAACAAGCTGGAGGCGCAGCTCTACTACAACTACGCCGACCACGTGATGGACAACTTCAGCCTGCGCCAGCCCGACCCGGGCAGCATGATGCCCATGCCGATGGCCTCCCAGGTCGACCGCCGCACCACCGGCGGGCGCCTGGCCGCCACCTGGCTGTGGAGCGAGATGGAGCTGGTCGCCGGGGTCGATGCCCTGCGCAGCGAGCACCGGGCCCGCGCCTCCAGCTACCGCATGGCGATGATGGGCCAGCCGGCGCGGTACACCGATGCCGACCAGTTCCCCTGGACCAAGGACTCGGTGATGCACGACTACGGCGCCTTCGGCGAGCTGACCTGGCATGCCGCCGAGCGCAGCCGGGTGGTCGTCGGTGCGCGCCTGGACCACGCCGATGCCACGGACTACCGACAGACCGTCACGCACATGAGCGTGGCGCGGGCCAACCCGACCGCCGGCGAGCGCCGCAGCGACACCCTGCCCAGCGGCTTCGCCCGCTACGAGTACGACCTGGCCGATTCGCCGACCACCCTCTACGCCGGCCTCGGCCATGTGCAACGCTTCCCCGACTACTGGGAGCTGTATTCGCCCAAGCGCGCGCCGGTCGGCGAGGTCAATGCCTTCGACGGCATTCAGCCGGAGAAGACCACCCAGCTCGACTTCGGCCTGCAGTACGCCGGCGCAGGCCTGCAGGCCTGGGCCTCCGGCTACGTCGGCCAGGTGCGCGACTACATCCTGTTCAGCTACAGCCGCAACCCGATGGGCAGTCTGGTGTCCCAGGCCGACAACATCGATGCGCGCATCCTCGGCGGCGAGCTGGGCCTGGCCTACGACCTCACCGACAACTGGAACACCGACGCCACCCTGGCCTACGCCTGGGGCAAGAACAGTTCCGATGGCCAGGCCCTGCCGCAGATGCCGCCGCTGGAGGCGCGCCTGGGCCTGAACTACCAGCGTGACGACTGGAGTGCCGGCGCCCTGTGGCGTGTGGTGGCGGCGCAGAACCGGGTGGCCGAGGGCAAGGGCAACGTGGTCGGTCAGGACTTCGGCACGAGCGCCGGCTTCGCCGTGTTCTCCCTCAACGGCGCCTACCGGCTCAGCGAGCACCTCAAGCTCAGCGCCGGCATCGACAACCTGTTCGACCAGGACTACGCCGAACACCTCAACCGCGCCGGCGATGCCGGTTTCGGCTACCCGGCCGAGCCCGTGGCGATCGACGAGCCGGGGCGGACCCTGTGGACCAAGCTGGACCTGAGCTTCTGAGTCGGGCCTGGCCCCGTCCGCTCGTTGGCGGGCGGGGCCGCGCCTATTGTTGACGCCCATCAAGGACAGGCGTGACTACCCCGCGCAACCTGTTCAGGCACCCGGCGCCGCCAGCCCCGGGATCCTGTTCACTGGCGGGGAGATCGCCATGCGCCATACCCAACGCTTCGCTGCTTTCGCCCTCGGCCTCGGCCTGGCCAGCCACCTAGGCCTTGCCCTGGCCGCGCCGAGCGGCCGCGTCTACACCGCCAACGAGCGTGGCGCCTCGCTCAGCCAGGTGCAGCTCGACAGCGGCGAGGTGCGCACCATCGCCCTGCCCATCGCGCCGCACAATGTGCAGGTGTCCGCCGACGGCAGCCTGCTGCTGGCCGTGGGCATGCCCGCCCATGGCGCACATCACGCCGACGAGAGTGCCGGCGGGCAACTGCTGGTGTTCGCCACCGCCGCCCTCGACCAGCCGGTGTTCAGCCTGCCGGCGGGCGAGCATCCGGCCCATGTGGTGACCGACGCGGCGGGGCGGCGCGCCTTCGTGACCGACTCGGCGGCCGATCGCCTGCGGGTGTTCGACCTGCAGCAGCGGGCCGAAATCGCCAGCGTCGCGACCGGCCGCTATCCCCATGGCCTGCGCCTCAGTCCGGACGGGCGCACGCTGTACGTGGCCAATATGCGCGGCGACAGCGTATCGGTGATCGACAGCGCCGCGCTCAAGGAAACCGCGCAGATCGCCGTGGCCGGCGCACCGGTGCAGGTCGGCTTCACCCCGGACGGCCGCCAGGCGTTCGTCTCGCTGAGCGCGACCAACCAGCTGGGCATCATCGATACCGCCAGTCAGCGTCTGGTCGGCCGCGTCGGCGTCGGCCGCACGCCGATCCAGGTGATGGCCGGCGCCGACGGCCGGCAGGTCTATGTGGCCAACCAGGGCAGCAGCGAGAAGCCCGACGACCGGGTCTCGATCGTCGACCTGCAGGCGCGCCAGACCATCGGCAGCGTGACCACCGGCCAGGGCGCCCACGGCGTGGCCATCAGCAGCGACGGCGCCTATGTCTTCGTCAGCAATATCGAGGCGGGCAGTGTGTCGGTGATCGACACGGCCAGCCGCACGGTCGTCGCCACGCACCGGGTCGGCGCCGGGCCCAACGGCATCAGCTACGCCCCCGCGCAGGCCGAGTAGGCCGGGAGCGGCTAAGGTTGTTAGGAGTCAACGGTCGTTGGCCGGATGCAGGTTGCAAACGAAACCTTAGGTGGCTGCTCAGGCATGGTCTGGTTCCGCACTCATCAATCGCTGCTGGTACGCCTGGCCCTCGCGCTATGGCTGCTGGCCTGCGGGCTGGCGGCGAGCCAGGGTTGCCTGAGCCTGCCGCGCCATGACCCGAGCGCCACGCATGGGACCTACGCCGCGGGCCATGCCGCTGGCCACGCCGCGCATGCCACCGGTTGCCTGCAGTTTTGCGCCGACAGTGCCTCGGCCCTGAGTCCGTCGCCCGGCCTGCCCGGGCTCGATCCTGCTGCCTATGGCACCTGGCTGCCGTTGTCACTCCTGCTGCTGAGCGCCGTCGCCCCGGCCCTGTTTGCCAGCCTCGTCCTGCTCCGCCCCGCGCCGCCAAGGCCGCCCGCCCGCCTGCGTTTCGTCCGCCTCAACGCTTAGCCGGCCCCGCGCTGGCGCTGCCAGCCTTCCACACCGCGCCAGATGCCCCGGCGGTTTCGCTGCCGGGCCTTGTCTCCACCGTTCAGGAGTTTCCGGCATGATCCATCCGCTCCCCTCGCCCTCATTCTGGAGGAGCAAGCCCGCCATCGCCCTGGGCATGCTGCTGGTCATCGCGCTGTTCTACCTGGCCCGCGAGCACTACGGCCATATCTCCCAGCTGCTGCCCTATGTGATCCTCCTGCTGTGCCCGCTGATGCATCTGTTCGGCCATCACCATGGCGGTCACCGGCAGCATCGCGATGGGGCGCAGCCACCCGGGGACGACGACAGGAGCTGACCCATGCCCAGCCATGACCCTCACTCGCCCGTACCGGCACCCGAGCTGCGCGACCCGGTGTGCGGCATGCAGGTCGCCGCCGACAGCCGCTTCCAGGTGCAGCATGCCGGGCAGACCTGGCGCTTCTGCAGCGAGCACTGCCGGCTCAGGTTCACTGCCGAGCCGCAGCGCTACCTGACGCCCGCCGCACCGCCTGCGGCGACAGCCGCCAGCGCGGCGGGCGAGGGGGAATACACCTGCCCGATGCACCCGGAGGTCCGCCAGCGCGGCCCCGGCACCTGCCCCAAGTGCGGCATGGCCCTGGAACCGGTGCTGCCCGAGCTGGCGGAAGAGGCGAGTCCCGAACTGCGCGACTTCACCCGGCGCTTCTGGTGGAGCCTGCCGCTGACCCTGGCCGTCACCCTGCTGGCCATGGGCGGGCATGCGCTGAACCTGCTGCACGGCAGCCTGCAGAACTGGGTCGAGCTGATCCTCGCCACGCCGATCGTGCTCTGGGCCGGCTGGCCGTTCTACGTGCGCGGGTTGCGCTCGGTGCGCCTGCGCAGCCCGAACATGTGGACGCTGATCGGCCTCGGCACCGCCGCCGCCTTCCTCTACAGCCTGGCCGCCACCCTGGTGCCCGGCCTGTTTCCCGAGACCTTCCGGCAGGACGGACGCATCGGCGTGTACTACGAGGCGGCGGCGGTGATCATCTCGCTGACCCTGCTCGGGCAGATGCTCGAACTCAAGGCACGCTCGCAGACCTCGGCGGCGATCAAGGCGCTGCTCGGCCTGGCGCCCAGGACGGCGCGGCGGATCAACGCCGACGGCAGCGAAGAAGACATCGCCCTGGGCCAGGTACACGGCGGCGACACTTTGCGCGTACGCCCCGGCGAGAAGGTGCCGGTCGACGGTCAGGTGCTGCAGGGCGAAAGCGCGGTGGACGAGTCCATGCTCACAGGCGAGCCGTTGCCGGTGCTGAAGCGGGCCGGCGATCCGCTGATCGGCGCCACGCTCAACACCCATGGCAGCCTGGTGATGCAGGCGCAGAAGGTCGGCGCGGCCACCGTGCTCGCGCAGATCGTGCAGATGGTGGTGCAGGCGCAGCGCTCCAGGGCGCCGATGCAGCGTCTGGCCGATGTGATCGCCGGTTACTTCGTGCTGGTGGTGATTGCCATCGCCGCCCTGACCTTCCTCGGCTGGGGCCTGTGGGGGCCGCAGCCGAGCTGGGTGTTCGGCCTGATCAACGCGGTGGCGGTGCTGATCATCGCCTGCCCCTGCGCCCTCGGCCTGGCCACGCCGATGTCGGTGATGGTCGCCACCGGCAAGGCCGCCGGCAGCGGCGTGCTGTTCCGCGACGCGGCGGCGATCGAGAACCTGCGCAAGATCGACACCCTGATCGTCGACAAGACCGGCACCCTCACCGCGGGCCATCCGGCCTTCCACAGCGTCGAGCCGGCGCCCGGCTTCGCCGCCGACGAGGTGCTGCGCCTGGCCGCCAGCCTCGACCAGGCCAGCGAGCACCCCCTGGGCCGGGCCATCGTCGAGCAGGCCCGCGCCGCCGGGCTGAGCCTGAGCGCGGCGGAGAACTTCGTCTCGCTCTCCGGCATCGGCAACCGCGGACGGATCTCCGGGCGCCAGCTGCACCTGGGCAACAGCCTGCTGATGGCCGAGGCCGGGGTCGCCACCACGGCGCTGCAGGGCCGCGCCGAACAGCTGCGCGGCGACGGCACCAGCATCATGTACCTGGCGGTGGATGGCGTGCTGGCCGGCCTGCTGGCGGTGGCCGACCCGATCAAGCCGACCTCGCAACTGGCGGTCGAGCGCCTGCAGGCCGCCGGGGTGCGGGTCATCATGGCCACCGGCGACGGCCTCACCACCGCCCGCGCGGTGGCGCGCCAGCTGGGCATCGAAGAGGTCCACGGCGAGGTCAAGCCGCAGGACAAGGAGCGCCTGGTGGCTAGCCTGCAGCAGGCCGGGCGCCGGGTGGCGATGGCCGGCGACGGGATCAACGACGCCCCCGCCCTGGCCCGCGCCGACGTCGGCATCGCCATGGGCACCGGCACCGATGTGGCGATGCACAGCGCCCAGGTCACCCTGGTCAAGGGCGACCTGCTGGGCATCCTGCGCGCCCGTCGCCTGTCGCTGGCGACGGTGCGCAACATGCACCAGAACCTGAGCTTCGCCTTCCTCTACAACGCTATGGGCATTCCCCTGGCCGCCGGCCTGCTCTACCCGCTGAGCGGGCATCTGCTGTCGCCCATGATCGCCGCCCTGGCCATGAGCCTGAGTTCCGCCTCGGTGGTGTTCAATGCGTTACGCCTGCGCCGGGTCTCGCTCGATTGAGGGCGAAGGCGCTTGACCTTGCCATCGTGGCAAGGTCGAGGATGGGCGCAAGGCCCGGCGAACTGCGCCGGAGCCGGCCACAGGCAACGCTCAAGGGGGAATGTGTGATGAAGACTATCGAACTGCAGGTCGAGGGCATGAGCTGCGGCGCCTGCGTCAAGCGGGTCAGCGCCGCGCTGGGTTCGCTCGCCGGCGTCGGCGAGGTACGGGTCGACCTGGCTTCCGGCAAGGTCGGGGTCGCGGCGCAAGTCGACAGCCGGGAACTGCTGGCCGCCCTGCAACAGGCCGGCTACCCGGCCCGCGTGCTCGGCCCTGCCAATCCGGCCGAGGCCCGCCAGACCGGTGGCTGTGGCGGCGCCAGCTGCTGCTGCCGGTGACGCCGGCGGCCGATCAGTTCAGCCGGTACCGGGCGAGTTCCTCGGGCGAGAGCACGTGCATGCGCTGCGGGTCGATGCTGTGCATCTGCGCGACCAGGCCGCTCGGGATGCTCATTTCCTGGAGGTAGGCCGCCGGGTTGTAGCGCACTCCGTTGGCGGCCGACTCGGCTCGGGCCGAATCGCCGCCCGGGTAATAGGGCCGGTGGATGCCGACATAGCCGCGCACGGTCCTGGCGCGGCCGGCCGCCAGTAGGTAGACGCAGCTGCCCTGGCAGACGCCGGTGGACGGCACCAGGGTGCTGAAGCCGGTCTCGTGCAGCAGGCGGCCCATGCGGATGGCCTCCTGCACGCCGCCGCCGATGCTGTCCAGCAGCACGACCTTCTGCGCGTATTGGCCCGGGTTGTCCTTGATGCCCTGCAGCAGCGCCTCGTAGTCGCCGGGGGCGATGTCTTCCGAGACCTTGGCCACCAGCATGCGGCCGATGCTCTTGTGCTGCACGGCTTGCACCTCCACCTTGGCCTGCGCGGTGGCTGTGCCCAGGGCGGCGGTGCAGAGGAGGGCGGCCCGGATTAAGCGGCTGTTCATGGTGCAGGTAGGTCCTCGGGAGCGGCGGGGGAGGCGCCGAAGATACCTGCAAGTGGCGCGGCCCGCACTAGGCGGATGGCTGGCCGGCATGCCGGCTCGCGCGTCTATGCCCGTTAGGCTGGGATCAGTAACATGGCTGCCACCTAGAACAACAAGAACCCGGCCTCCGCGCCGCGGTTCGCCCTCCGCGAGTAGCGTGCCGATGCTGATCAACTCCAAGCGGCGCCTGGTGGCCGTCATTGCGGTCTTGAGTACGCTGTCCTTGCTGGCCGGTACCGCGACCTTCCTGCACAGCCTGAACATGCTGCGCCAGGAGGTGGAAAATACCTTCCACAGCCGGGCCGCCCTGATCGGCACCTTCGTCACCCTGCACCGTGATCAGGTCGCGGTGATGCGCAACCTGCTGGTCGACAACTATCGGGCGCCCGCCGTCCGGGCCGACCTGCCACAGCGGCTGCGGGAGCGGCCCGAGTACCGGGTCTGGGAGCTGGAGGATACGCAGGGGCAGCTCGCCGGGCGCCTGAGCGGGAATGCCGCGCTGCCGCTGAGCGAGGCGCAACTGCTGGAGGTGCAGGCGGCGCTGACGCTGGATGCGCAGATGCGCCCGGCGCTCGAGTTCCACGAGGCCGTGGTCTGGCTGTACTACCTGTCGGCCAGCGGCTTCATCTACATGGCGCCGGACAGCCCGCTCGGCAATTTCCACTTCACCCCCGAGCTGTATCGGCGCGACTACTGGCGCGAGTCCGCTCCCGCGCTGAACCCGCAGCGGCGGATGATCCTCGATGGCCCCTACCAGGATGCCGCCGGCCAGGGCTGGATCTTCACCTTCGCCCAGCCGGTGTATGCCGGGGAGCGTTTCCTCGGTGTGGTCGCCCTGGATCTGCGTCTGGATACCCTGCAGCAGCTGGTGGTGCTGGGTGAGGCGGCCGGCGAAACCATGCTGGTCAGCGAGAACGCCCACCTGGTCGCCCGGCCCGGCGGCTTCGAGCCCGGCACGCACCTGCGCCCGCCCCTCGGCGACCGCCCAGTCGACTGGCATGCCGACGAGCAGGGCAACCACTGGCTCAGCGCGCCGGTGGTCGCCGACGAGTTGTGGGCGGTGCATCGGCTCGAGCCTCACACCCTGCTCTGGGCGGCCGTGCGCGAAAGCGCACCGACCTGGCTGCTGATCCTCATGCTCGGCTTGCTCTGCCTGTTCGCCTGGCGGCTAATGGGGGCGCTCGCCCAGATGACCCGCATGACCCATGTCGACCCGCTGACCCAGACCCTCAACCGCCGCGGCTTCTATGAAAAGGCCGGGGTGGCGCTGGCCCTGGCGGCGCGCAAGCGGCTGGTGCCCGCCGTGCTGCTGATGGATATCGACCACTTCAAGACGATCAACGACAGCTACGGGCATGCGGTCGGCGACAGCGTGCTCAAGCAGCTGGGCGGTCACCTGTGCAAGGCCTGCCGGCCCTTCGACCTGGTGTGCCGCTGGGGCGGCGAGGAGTTCGTCATCGTCCTGCTGCTCGATGCGCCGGCCCAGGCGCGCCAGTCTGCCGAGCGCATGCGCGAGGCGGCCCAGCGCACGCGGATCCAGCCGGGGGATCGGCCGGTGACCCTGAGCGGCGGCCTGGTCCTGCTCGGCGAGGGGGAAAGCCTGGATCAGGCCATCAAGCGCGCGGACCAGTGGCTCTACAGCGCCAAGGCCAACGGGCGCAATCACATCGAGCATGATCCGGGGCTGTGACGCCGCAGCCGTCCAGTTACCGGCCGTTCGACGGCTCCGCCTGCCGCGACAAGGGCACGCCTGCGCGACCCGGCCCCGCGCGCAGGCCCGGGTTTTGGCCGTTTCCCTGTTCCTGGCTGGCCGTTTGAGACCTCATACGCCGCGCGACGCTGTTTTAGTGTGAATGGCATCGAGATCAACAGGCGTTCGGAGGGGGCTATGCAGGCAGGGCAGAACTGGGGCCGAAGGTGGCGCGGCCTGGCCGCCATGCTGGGGCTGTGCGCGCTGCTGGGCGGTTGTGGCGAAGAGGCCGGCGCACCGGCGCCTACGGGCGCTGCGCAGGCCGTGCCGGCCGATGCGGCGCTGGCGCAGCTGTATGGCGCCAGTTGCCGGCAGTGCCATGCCAACCCGGCTGCCGGCGCGCCGCTGACCGGCGATGCCGTGGCCTGGACGCCGCGCCTGGCCAAGGGCCTGGATACCCTACTGGAGCACAGCATCAATGGCTTCCAGGGCATGCCGCCGATGGGGCTGTGCATGCAGTGCACGGAGCAGGAGTTCCGGGCGCTGATCGAGTTCATGGCGGCAGTGCCGACGGAGGGCCGCTGACATGGGCCAGCCGTTCTCCCGTCGCCAGCTGTTGCAGCGTGCCAGCCTGCTGGGCGCCTGCCTGGCGCTGCCGGCCCGCTCGCTGTGGGCCGAAACCGCGCCGGCGCCGCGCCTCATGCCCTGGCGCAACTGGTCCGGTGCGCAGAGCTGCCTGCCGCTGGAGCGGCTGGCGCCGAAGGATCTCGACGAGCTGGTGCAGGTCATCCGCCAGGCCCCGGGCAAGATCCGCCCGGTCGGCTCGGGGCATTCCTTCAGCGCGCTGGTGCCCACCGACGGTACCCTGCTCTCGCTCAGCCACTTCGCCGGCCTGTTGGCGCATGATCGACAGACTCTGCAGGCCGAGTTCGCCGGCGGCACGCCGATGGCGCAGATGGGCGCGCCGTTGCAGGCGGTTGGCCAGGCGCTGGTCAACATGGCCGACATCGACTACCAGACGCTGGCCGGGGCGATCGCCACCTCGACCCATGGCACCGGCATCGGTTTCGGCTCCTATTCCGCCCAGGTCTGCGGCCTGCAACTGGTCAGCGCCGCCGGCGAGGTGCTCGACTGCAGTCGCGCGCGCAACCCCGAGCTGTTCGACGCCGCGCGCGTGTCGCTCGGCGCGCTGGGCGTGGTGACCCGCGTGCGCCTGCAGAACCGCGCCGCCTACCGGCTGCGCGAGCGCCAGTGGCTCGCCAGGACCGAGGAGCTGCTGGAGGATGTCGACAACCTCAAGCGCGACAACCAGCACTGGGAAATGCTGGTGGTCACCCATTCCGACTACGCGCTGGCGGTGGCGCTGAACGAGACCGAGGACCCGAGCACGCCGCCGCTGCCGCCGGACGAGGAGGGCGGCAACGGCTTCATCGGGCTGATCGAGGGGCTGGACAAGCACCTCAGCGATTACCCCGACCTGCGCCGCAGCCTGCTGAACAACATGCGCCATCTGGCCAGCTTCGAGGACCGGGTGGGCGACGCCCATGACATCTTCGCCAATGTGCGCAACGTGCGCTTCAACGAGATGGAGTACTCGGTGCCGGCCGAGCACGGCCCGGCCTGCCTGCGCGAGATCCTCAAGCGCATCGACGACGGCAACCTGCGCACCTGGTTCCCCATCGAGTATCGCTACGTCAAGGCCGACGACATCCCCCTGAGCATGTTCGAGGGGCGCGACAGTTGCGCGATCTCGGTGCACCAGCACTATGCGATGGACCATCACAACTTCTTCGCCGCGATCGAGCCGATCTTCTGGAAGTACCAGGGCCGGCCGCACTGGGGCAAGTTGCACAGCCTGGGCGCCCGCCAGCTGGAGGCGCTGTACCCGCGCTGGAAGGCATTCACCGAGGTGCGCCAGGCGCTGGACCCGCACGGCCGCTTCGTCAACGCGCACCTGGCCGGCCTGTTCGGTCTCGGTTGAGGAGGAACGATGAAGCGACGCGCATTCGTACTGGCCGGTCTGGGCGCCGGCGGGCTGCTGGCCGCCGCCTGGCTGCGCCCGGGGGACCAGGGGCGGCCGCACGACGCCTACTTCCAGGCGCTGAACCGGGAGCTGAAGGCCCACGGGCCGATGCGCCCGGCGCTGGTGATCGACCTCGACCGGCTCGACCACAACATCGAGGTGGTGCGCCAGTTCCTCGCGCGCAGCGGCAAGCAGCTGCGCCTGGTGGAAAAGTCGCTGCCGGCCCCCGAGCTGTTGCGCTACATCGGCGAGCGCCTCGGCACCCGGCGGCTGATGTCCTTCCACCAGCCCTTTCTCAATCACGATGCGCGCCTGTTTCCCGAGGCCGACATCCTGCTCGGCAAGCCGCTGCCGGTGCGCTCGGCGCAGCTGTTCTACGCGCAGCACCGCGGCCCGTTCGACCCGGCCCGCCAGCTGCAGTGGCTGATCGACAGCCGCGAACGCCTGCAGCAGTACCTGGCGCTGGCCCAGGGGCTGGGCACGCGGCTGCGCATCAACATCGAGCTGGACGTCGGCCTGCATCGCGGCGGCGTGGGCGACACCCAGGCGCTGGCGCCGCTGCTGCAGCTGATCGCGGATAACCCGCGGCACCTGGAGTTCGCCGGGTTCATGGGCTACGACCCGTTCGTCGGCATGAACCTGCCGGAGCTGCTCGGCACCCAGGACGAACTGCTGGCCAAGGTGATGGCGCTGTACCAGCGCCAGGTGGACTTCACCCGCCAGCGCTTCCCCGGCCTGTGGCGCGAGGGGCTGACCCTGAACACCGCCGGCAGCCCCAGCTACCGCGCCCATGAGCGCGAGTCGCTGAGCAGTGAGGTGGCGATCGGCACCGGCTTGCTCAAGCCCAGCCATTACGACCTGCCGTCGCTGGCCGAGCATGAACCGGCGCTATTTATCGCCACGCCGGTGCTCAAACACACGGGGGCGCTGCGCATCCCGGCGCTGGATGAGCAGTCCCGGCTGTTCTCCTGGTGGGACGTCAACCAGCGCGAAACCTTCTTCATCTATGGCGGCAACTGGATGGCCGACCCGGTGTCGCCCGCCGGGCTGCAACTGAGTGGCCTGTATGGGCGCAGCTCGAACCAGGAACTGGTCAATGGCTCGCCGGCGGTGGGGCTGGCGGTGGACGACCAGGTGTTCCTGCGGCCGACCCAGAGCGAGTCGGTGCTGCTGCAGTTCGGCGACCTGCTGGCCGTGCGCGCGGGCCGGATCGTCGAGCGCTGGCCGGTGTACCAGGAGTCCTGAGTAGGCCGCGCCGTGCGCCCCGATTGGCGTGGCGCAGCGCTGCGCCCGGCGCGCCCACGGGGCAGGGCATCAGGGTTCCTGAACGATACGCTGCTTCGCCGTGCGCGGCGTCACCCCGGTCCAGCGCTTGAAGGCGCGGCGGAAGTTGCGCACGTCGCTGAAGCCGGTGGCGCAGGCCACGTCGATCAGCCGGTTGTCGCGCTGGCCGAGCAGTTGCAAGGCGCGAGTCCGCCGCAGCTCGTCGACTATGCCGTAGTAGCTCAGGCCCGCCTCGCCGATGCGCCGGCGCAGGGTGCGTTCGCTCAGGTTCAACTGGCTGGCCAGCTGGTTCAGCGAAGGCGGCGCGCCGAGGTTCTTGCGCACCTCGCGCTCGATGGTTTCGACCAGGTCGCTCAGTCCCTGGTCCTGGCGAATGGTGCCGTCCAGCAGCAGGCAGGTCTCGGCGACGACATAGTCGTCGCGGGTCGGCAGCGGCAACTCCAGCCACTCGATCGGGAACTGCATCAGGTTGTGCGCGCCGGAAAAGCGCAGCGGGCAGCGGAACAGCTCGGCATAGCGCTGCGCGTGGGGCGGGCTGGGGTGCTGCACCTCGATGCGGCTGGCGACCAGGTCCTGGCCGGTGAGGAAACGCACGATGGCCAGGCTGCTGGAAAACGCCTCCTCCAGGTAGAACGCCGCCACTTCCTGGTCGAAGAAGCGCGGCGTGGCGTAGATCAGCACCTGGTTGCCGGCGAATTCCATGCGGTAGTCGAGCAGGCTGCCGATGTGCCACTGGTAGCGCAGCGCCAGTTGCAGCGCCGTGCCCAGGTCCGGGCAGGCCAGCATGGCCAGCCCCACCAGGCCCCAGGACACCGGCGTCTGCCGGCTGCCGACCGTCAGGCCCAGGCCGCTGTCGCCGAGCAGTTGCTGGGCGCGGCGCACCAGCTGGTAGCTCTGGCGGAAGGACAGGCGGTAGTCCGGGCGTTTCAGATCCTCCGGGGCGAAGCCCAGGCCACGGCACAGCAGCGCCGGGTCATGGCCGCAGGCGACCACGTACTGCAGCAGGAAGCGGGAGATCTGCGGTGGCGCCGAGGCCTCCGAGTAGCGCGGATCGACTATGGGTTTCATTGCCTGTGCCCCCTGACTGCCCGAACGGTTGTCGTCGGGCAGTGTGCCGCAAATGCCGGGCGAGGAATGTGTTTGCAAATGTGACGGGCCTTCTGGGCCCTCTTTTTTGTCCGTTTTGGCCCCATGCCGGTTTTTTTGTTGCCGTTAATTTCAACCAGACTCAGGAGGGGCATATGTCATACAACAAAAGCAAGATGGCATTGGCAATTGGGCTGGGGCTGTGGGGGATGCAGCTGCAGGCTTTCGAGATCGATACGGGGCCCAATCTGACGACCTCGCTGGAGAGCGTCGCCGAGTTCACTTCGGTGTACCGCACCAGCGCGCCCGAACGCATCGAGAGCGGTGGGCAGAACGTCTTCATCAACAACAACGACGGCAGCGAGTACTACGACACCGGCTTCGTCTCCAACGAGTTCAAGCTGACCTCGGAGCTGCATGTGCGCACCGAGCAGGATGGCCTGTTCGTCCGAGGCACCGCCTGGTACGACACGCAGATCATGGATCACGATCCCAGCGGCGACGCTTTCGACACCCACAACACCGACAGCGACCAGCGCTATCCCTCCGACCTGGAGAACCGCGCCGGCCATCGGGCGCGCCTGCTCGATGCGTATATCTATACCAACCGCTACCTCGGCGAGATGCCGGCCAGCCTGCGCCTGGGCCGCCAGGTGATCAACTGGGGCGAGGGCATCTATTACGCCGACGGCATCAACGTGATCAACCCGGTGGACATCGGCCGGGTGGTGCTGCCCAACGCCAGTCTCAAGGATGCCCTGCTGCCGACCAACATGGTTTCGGCTCAGCTCGGCCTCAGCGACGCGTTCAACGTCGAGGCCTTCTATGGCCTGGAGTGGAAGGGCCACGAACTGATCCCCACCGGCGCCTTCCTCAACAACCAGGACTACTTCGGCAAGGGCAGCAACGGCGTGCTGGTCGACTTGCGGGGCGAGCTGGGCGGCCTGGCCGAGCTGGTGCCGGGGCTCAACGGCGAGAACGGCATAGTCGCCGGCGCCCGCTATGGCGAGGAGCACGATGCCCGCGACGACGGCCAGTTCGGCATCGCTCTGCGTTACCTGGTGGAGCAGTGGAACAACACCGAATTCAGCCTGTATTACCTCAACTACCACAGCAAGGTGCCGTTCCTGAGTATCCAGAAGGGCCAGTCGTTTGCCTGTTCGGCGGGCACGGGCGGGCGCTTCAGCGAGGTGTGCGGGCTGGCCCAGGCCTTCGATCCGGCCTCGGTGCCGCTGGTCGATGGCCTGGCCCTGCTCGACAGCACCTACTACGACTTCATCTATCCCGAGGACATTCGCCTGTTCGGCCTCAGCGTGTCCGGCACCGTCGGCGATACCAGCGTGGCCGGCGAGCTGGCCTACCGGCCCAATGCGCCACTGGAACCCTCGATGATCTATGAGCTGGAGGCCCTGGCCGGGGGCGCGCTGGGCGCCGGCGGGGCGAGCGGTGGCAGCATCGACCTGGGCGAGTTCGGCGACGGTTCGGCCAATGACCCGCGGCGCAGCATCGATCTGTACAAGCGCCACGAGCTGTACACCGGCTCGCTCTCGACCATCCACACCTTCGGTCCGCTGCTGGGCCTGGATGACCTGATCATGCTCGGCGAGGTGGCTTTCAACCATGTGCCGGGCAGCCTGCTCGACTCGGCCAACTACGCCTACCTGGACTCCTTCGCCTGGGGCTACACGGTGAACTTCTCCGGCCTGGTCCAGGACGTGCGCCCGAACTTCGACCTGCTGCCGGGGCTGACCTTCCGCCAGGACGTGTCCGGGACCTCGCCGTCGCTCAACGAGAACTTCATCCAGGGGCGCAAGTCGGCGACGCTCGAACTGGGCGCCAAGTACGGCCAGAAGCTGGCCGGCAAGCTCGGTTACACCTCGTTCTGGGGGGCGCGCAAGGATAACGCGCTGATCGACCGTGACCACGTCGCCCTCAACCTCTCCTACTCCTTCTGACGGCAGGAACCCCCATGACTAGACAAGCTTTGCGTGCCAGTGTCGTCCTGCTCTCCCTCGGTCTGCTGCTGGCGCAGGCAGCCCAGGCCAAGGTCAGTGCCGAGCAGGCGGCGCAGTTGCATGACCGCCTCACGCCGTTCGGCGCCGAGCGCCAGGGCGACGCCAGCGCGGGGATTCCCGAGTGGCAGGGCGGCCTGATCCAGGCCCCGGCCGGCTATGGCGGTCCCGGCAGTTTCCATGTCGATCCCTTCGCCGGCGAGCAGCCGCTGCGGGTGATCGATACGCAGAGCCTGCAGGCCGATGCGGCCAATCTCAGCGAGGGGGTCAAGGCGCTGTTCAAGGCCTACCCGCAGAGCTTCAAGGTGCCGGTCTACCCCAGCCACCGCAGCTTCGCCGCGCCCCAGGAGATTTATCAGAACACCTTGAAGAATGCCCAGCAGGCGAGCCTGGCCGCCGGTGGCAATGGCCTGGTCGGTGCCTACGCGGGGATTCCGTTCCCGATCCCGGCGGACGGCCGCGAGGCGATCTGGAACCACATCGCCCGCTGGCAGGGGCGTTACATCGATGAGGTCGCCGTCACCGCCCAGGTCACCGCCAGCGGCAGCTACTCGGTGCTGCGCGAGCGCATCCAGCTGCTCTCCAACTACTACCATCCGCAGAAGAATGCCGGCAGCCTGGACAACCAGCTCTACTCCTACGCCAGCGAACTGCTGCCGCCCTCGCGTGACGTCGGCCGCGCACTGCTGGTGCACGAGCCCATCGACCAGGTCGCCGAGCCGCGTTCGGCGTGGATCTACAACCCCGGTCAGCGCCGGGTACGGCGTGCGCCGACCCTGGCCTACGACACGCCGATCGACGGCATCTACGCCGACGACACCGACATGTACAACGGCGCCACCGACCGCTACGACTGGAAGCTGCTCGGCAAGCGCAGCCTGCTGGTGCCCTACCACAACTACGCCATGGAACAGCCGGGACGCCCGGCCGACGAGTTGATCAAGCCCGGCCACCTCAACCCCGAGCTGACCCGCTGGGAAATGCACCGCGTGTGGGTGGTCGAGGCGACCCTGCGTCCCGGTCAGCGCCACGTGCACGCCAAGCGCCGCTTCTACCTCGACGAGGACAGCTGGTACGCCCTGATGGTGGAAAACTACGACGCCCGCGGCGAGCTGTGGCACGTCAACCTGGCCTTCAGCAAGAACGCCTACGAGGTGCCCACCATCGCCCCGGTGAATCTGGTGTTCCACGACCTGATCGCCCGCAGCTACACGGTGCTCGGCCTGCGCAACAATGAGAAGGCGCCGCGTCAGTTCCTCCTGGCGGCGCCACCGGAGAGCTACTTCACGCCGGGCAGCCTGCGGCGCAAGGGCACGCAGTAGAGCCTTGTCGGCGCCTCGGCCCAGCATCCTGGCGCCACGTCTGTCGCGCAGCGCACGTCCCTCCGAACAGGCGCCCCGGCGCCTGTTCGCACTTTGCGGGTGACGGCCTCCGGTAAAACCCGCAAAATACGGCCAATCCGGCTGCCTGGCAGCCCGTTCCTTTCGCGACTGGAGTAACCCGCACCACCATGCGCATGCGCCTGATGCTGCTGGGCGGCGGCAATGCCCTGGGGCAGGCGCTGATCCGCCTGGGGGCCGAGGAAGATATCGGCTTTCTGGCCCCACGCCCGCCCGAGGGCGGCTGGGATGTGGCCAGCCTGACCCAACTGCTCGATGACACGCGCCCCGATGCGCTGATCAATCTCGCCTACTACTTCGACTGGTTCCAGGCCGAAACGGTCGACGAGGCGCGCTTCGCCCAGCAGGAACGGGCCCTGGAGCGCCTGGCCGAACTCTGCCAGCACCACAATATCGTCCTGCTGCAGCCGTCCAGCTACCGGGTGTTCGACGGCTCGCGCGCCACCGCCTACAGCGAGAAGGACGAGCCGGTGCCGCTCGGCCTGCGCGGCCAGGCGCTGCGGCGCATCGAGCAGTGCGTGCGGGCCACCTGCCCGCGGCATGTGCTGCTGCGTTTCGGCTGGCTGCTGGACGACAGCGCCGACGGCCTGCTCGGGCGTTTCCTGCGCCGGGCCGAGCTGGAGCAGGAGCTGTTCATGGCCGATGACCGGCGCGGCAATCCGACCCTGGTCGACGACGCCGCGCGGGTGATCATCGCCGTGCTCAAGCAGCTCGACTGTCAGATCCCGCTGTGGGGCACCTACCATTACGGCGGCCACGAGGCGACCACGCCGCTGGCCCTGGGCCAGGCGATCATCAGCGAGGCGCGCCCGCTGCATAAGCTGCACGTGCGCGAGGTCAGCCCGCAGGCGCACGCCGCGCGCCCGGATGCCGCCGACGAGCCGCAGCACGCGGTGCTGGCCTGCAAGAAGATCCTGCACACCTTCGGCATCAAGCCGCGCGCCTGGCGCTCGGGCCTGCCGGCCCTGCTTGACCGCTACTACCGACATCACTGAGGCCGCATGAGCGACTTACCCATCCTGATCACCGGCGGCGCCGGCTTCATCGGCTCGCACCTGGCCGATGCCCTGCTCGCCGCCGGCCACCGCGTGCGCGTGCTGGACAACCTGTCCACCGGCAAGCGCAGCAATCTGGCCCTGGACAACCCGCGCCTCGAACTGCTCGAGGGCGACGTGGCCGATGCCGCGCTGGTGCGCCAGGCGGTCGGCGGCTGCCAGGCGGTCGCCCACCTGGCGGCGGTGGCCTCGGTGCAGGCCTCGGTCGACGACCCGGTGAGTACCCACCAGAGCAACTTCATCGGTACCCTCAACCTCTGCGAAGCCATGCGCGAGGCCGGCGTGCGGCGGGTGGTGTTCGCCTCCAGCGCGGCGGTGTACGGCAACAATGGCGAGGGCGTGGCGGTGCGCGAGGACACGCCCAAGGCGCCGCTGACTCCCTATGCCGCGGACAAGCTGGCCAGCGAGCACTACCTGGATTTCTACCGGCGCCAGCATGGCCTGGAGCCGGCAATCTTCCGGTTCTTCAACATCTTCGGCCCGCGCCAGGACCCGTCCTCGCCCTATTCGGGGGTGATCAGCATCTTCACCGAGCGCGCCCTGGCGGGGTTGCCGATCAGCGTGTTCGGCGATGGCGAGCAGACCCGCGACTTCTTCTATGTTGCCGACCTGGTGCCGCTGCTGGTGCAGGCCCTGGGCATGCCGCAGGTGGCTGTCGGCGCGGTGAACGTCGGGCATAACCAGGCGGTCAGCCTGAATCAGCTGCTGGCGGCGATCCGGGCCGTGCTCGGCCAGTTGCCGGCGGTCAGCCATGGCGCCGCGCGCCCCGGCGATATCCGCCATTCGCGGGCAGACAACGGCCTGCTGCTGGAGCGCTTCGACTGCGCCCCGGCCACCCCGCTGCAGATCGGCCTGGCGCGCCTGCTGGGACGCTGAGCGGCCGGCCGGGCACAAAAAAAGCCGCGCATAGCGCGGCTTTTTGTTGGGCGGGGCTAAGCGCGGATTAGAACTTGTAGCCCAGGCCGACCATGTACACGAACGGATCGACGTCGACGTCCACTTCGACTTCGCTGCCGCCGAAGCTGGTGGTGCCGGTGGTGTCGATATCGATGTAGCGCACCTGGGCGTTGAGCAGCAGGTTGTCGTTGAGCATGTAGTCCATGCCCACCTGGTAGGCCAGGCCCCACGAGTCATCCATGTCCAGGCCGGAGAAACCTTTGTCTTCGGCTTCGCTAGTCAGCTCTGTATCGAAGAACCAGGTGTAGTTGATGCCCAGGCCGACATAGGGTTGGAAGGCGGATTTGCTGTCCAGCGGGTAGTACACGGCGCTCAGGGTCGGCGGCAGGTGCTTGAGCTCGCCGAGCTGGCCATTCAGGCCGGCGAACGGGCCAGGCATGCCTTTTACGCCCACATCATGATTGAACGGGGTGGCGGCCAGCAGCTCGATACCGATGTTGTTGGTGACCATGTAGGCGAAGTTCAGGCCCAGCTGGGTGTCGCTGTCCAGGGTGGCCTTGGTGCCGGCAACGTCGGTGTTCAGGGCACCGACCCAGATCTCGCTGCTGTCTTCATGAGGGTCGACGGTGGCTGCACCGGCGCGAACGATGATGTCACCCGCCTCGAAGGCCTGGGCCATCGGCGCCGCAACGGCGAGGGCGAGAAGGGATGCGGTCAGCAGGGACTTGCGCATGGTGTGCTCCAATCAGTTTTAGGAATGTGTTGGCTGAATGGATTGTCAGCCAAGCTGATGGAGGCACTTGTTGACCCAGCTCAATAGCCGGAAGCGTTGTAGGGCTTTCGGGGTGCGTCAATCTGGCACACCCCTCGCCATCACATTTCGTAGGGATAGATCTTCTCGGCCTGCATCTGGTAGCCGGCTTCGGCCAGCTCGCTGCTGATCTGCGCGACCTTGAGCGGGCCCTCGATCCAGAACGGCTGGTACAGGGCGTCCATCAGCACGCCCAGCTCGCTGGTGACGTGGATGATCTGGTTCGACGGCGGCGGCGGCACGTGGATGCAGGCGCCGAAGTAGGGTACGAAGAGGAATTCGGTGACCCGCCCCTCCTCGGTCACATCCAGCGGCACGATGTAGCCGGGCAGCTTGATCTGCTGGCCGTCGAACGCCTTGACCACCGGCGCCGCCGGCGACTGCTGGGTGGCGGCCGGGGCGCTTTCGGCGGCGAGCTGGTCGGCCAGCTGGCTCAGGTCATGCAGCGGGGCGCCCGGCTGCGCCTGCACCGGTGCGCCGGCCGGGACCAGTTCGCTCCAGGTCAGCTCGCGGGCGTCCGCCGCCCACAGGGGCGTGGCGCAGAACAGCAGCAGGGCGAGCAGGGCACGCAACATCCAACACCTCACAAACGAATCGACAGGCCATCGGCCAGGGATTGCCGATAGGCGCGCCAGGCCGGCACGCTGCCCATCAGCAGGGCGGCCGCCAGGATAGCGCCGAGCAGCGTCCACTCATAGCCGCTGGGGACGGCCAGGGGCAGGTACAGTCCATGGTGCGCCTGCACATAGCCCTGGCTGGCGGCGATGCCCAGGTAGAGCAGGATCAGGCCGAGCAGCACGCCGGCCAGGGCCAGGGCCAGGGCCTCCAGTACCAGCAGGCTGGCGATATGCCAGGGCCGTGCGCCTACCGAGCGGAGGATGGCCATCTCGCGGCGGCGCTCGTTCAGGCTGGTGAGGATAGCGGTGAGCATGCCGATCAGCCCGGTCAGCACGACGAACAGGGAAACCACGAACAGCGCCTTCTCGGCCACGCCCATCAGGCTCCACAGCTCCTGCAGGGCCACCCCGGGGAGGATCGCCAACAGCGGTTCGCTGCGGTATTCGTTGACCTCGCGCTGCACGGCGAAGGTGGCGATCTTGCTTTTCAGGCCGAGCAGCACGGCGGTGATCGCCTTGGGTTGCAGGCCCAGCGCGCGGGCCTGCTCGGCCGAGACCTTGCCGGCGCCGCGTGCCGGCATGCCGTTCTGCCAGTCGACATGCAGCGCCTCCATGCCCGCCAGGGAGATGTGCAGGGTGCGATCCACCGGGGTGCCGGTGCGGGCGAGGATGCCGGCCACGGTGAAGGGCTTGTCGTCGTGCTGGGTCAGGCTGATGGTGCTGACGCCGTGGGCCAGGACGATCCGCTCGCCCAGCCGGTAGCCCAGCGCCTCGGCCACTTCGGCGCCGAGCACCACCTCGAACAGATCGGCGAAGGGCTTGCCTTCGGCCAGCTGCAGGCTCTGCCCGCGGCCGTAGTGGTAATGGGCGAAGTAGCCGACATCGGTGCCCATCACCCGGTAGCCGCGGTGCGAGTCGCCCAGCGACAGCGGGATCGCCCACTTCACCTGCGGGTGTTTGGCCAGTGCCTCGAAGCTGTCCCAGCGGATGTTGTTGGTGGCGTTGCCGATGCGGAACACCGAGTACAGCAGCAGGTTCACCGAGCCCGAGCGGGCGCCGACGATCAGGTCGGTGCCGCTGATGGTGCTGGCGAAGCTGGCGCGGGCCTCGCTGCGCACCCGCTCGACGGCCAGCAGCAGGCACACCGACAGGGCGATGGCGAACACTGTGAGCAGGGCGGTGAAGCGGCGGTTGGCCAGGCTGGCCAGGGCGATGCGGATCAGGTGCATGTCAGGCCTCTTGCTGGCGCGCGGCGCGGTTCAGTTCGGCTAGCGACAGGCTGCGGTCGAACAGTGGCGCCAGGCTCTGGTCGTGGCTGACGAACAGCAGGCTGGCGCCGGCCGCGCGGCATTCGGCGAACAGCAGCTGGAGGAAGGCCTCGCGGGCATCGTGATCGAGCGCCGAGGTCGGTTCGTCGGCGATCACCAGTTCCGGCTGGCCGATCAGCGCGCGGGCGGCGGCGACGCGCTGCTGTTGGCCGATCGACAGCGAGTCGGCGCGGCGTTCGAGCAGCGCGGCGGGCAGCCCGAGGTGGCCGAGCAGGCGGGCGGCGGCCTGGTCGATGCTGCCGTGGCGCTGGATTGCGCGCTGGGCCCGGCTGCGCGAGAAGCGGCAGGGCAACTCGACGTTCTCACGCACCGAGAGAAACGGCAGCAGGTTGAACTGTTGGAAGATGTAGCCGGTGTGGTCGACGCGGAAACGGTCGCGGGCGCTGGACGACAGGCGTCCGAGGTCCGTGCCGAGCAGGCGCACCTGGCCGCGGCCGGGCTGCTGCACGCCGCCGAGCAGGCCGAGCAGGGTGGTCTTGCCGCTGCCGCTGGGGCCCTTGAGGAACAGGCTCTCGCCGCGTTGCAGGGTGAAGCTGGGGATATCCAGCAACTGCGCCTGGCCGGGCCAGGCGAAACCGAGGTCGGTGAGTTCGATCAGTGGGTCGGACATGGTCGGGCCAATGGCGGACGAGGGGCACAGCATAGGGAGTTTGCCCCTGCAGGTGTAGACGCTGCCGGCTGGTAATGCCGGCGGGCTGCTCACGATCTTTCCAGGCCGGCGCGGGCGAGGGCAGAGCCAGCCGCACGCCTGGGGTGGCCGGCTATTGCGTAGGGGGCGCCGTGCGCAGCAGAAACTTCGTGCATGGCCTGTGGTGCGCGCGGCGCACCCTGCAACAGGGGCGTGAGCGGCTGCTCAGAAGGCCAGGCGCGAATTGCCCGGACTGAGCTGCACGCCCTGCTGGCCGCTGGGGCCGATCAGCTGCACGTCGAGCTTCTCGGTGCCGGGGAAGCTGCCGAAGAAGCTGCCCAGCTCCAGGGTCTTCAGGGCGGCGGGCGCGGCGCAGGCGAATTGGTAGTGGGCGCTGATAGCGCTGTGCCCCGGCTCTTCGTCGTCGGTCGGCTCGGCGTGCTCGCCGAACAGGGCGCTGCGCAGTTCGTGCTCGCGCAGCGCGCACTGGGCCTCGATGGGCAGGGCGAACAGGGCCTGGGGTTGCTCCAGTTGCCGGCGCGCGGCGGCGACCTTGGCCTGGTCGTCTGCGCTGCTGGCGGCATGCTCGAAGCCGAGCAGATTCATCGCCGGGCTCTCCAGCTGGATTTCCAGGGTGTTGCCGTCCAGCGCCACATTCAGGGCGGCCAGGCCGTGCTCGTGCTTGTCCAGGCTGGCGTGTTCTTCGTGGCCATGCTCATGGCTTTGAGCGTTTGCAGCCACCAGCGGCAGCAGGGTGAGGGGCAGGGCGAGCAGAAGGTGGCGCATGGCGGCTCCGGGTAGTAAGAGGTTGTGGTTATGTTATAACAAGTTTTTGGCGCGATTGGCCAGCGGGTTTGGCGACACGGGGCGGGCGTGGCAGCATGCCGGCAGTTGAACGAGGAGTGGGGCATGCTGCGCATCAAGGGGCGGATCGGCGACTGGCCGGTGGATCTGGTGGTGGAAATGGATCGGGAGGACTGGGCGCAGCTGGCGGCGCTGCTGCCCCGCGACGGCGTGGCGCCGGTGCAGGCCGCGCCGGTGGTCGCCGCGCGGCCGCAGGACGGTCTGTGGCAAACCGCGCAGGACCTGTTGCAGCGCGCCGGCACGCTAGAGGGTCCGCAGCTGCTGGCCGAGCTGAGCGCCCTGGCCGGCGGTGCCGCGGCGGGCAAGCGCCTGCTGGTGCGTTTGCGCCATTGTCCACAGGTACAGGTAGAAAGCGGCGCCGAAGCGCCGCTGTATCGCTGGGTCGGCTGATCAGCCGGCCTGGTTGATCTGGATGCCCGGCGCGCCGCGCTGCAGCTGTTCGCGGATGGCCGGGGGAATGGCGGTCTTGGCGAAGGTCTGCGCATCGACCATCACGTAGGTGACTTCGCTGCGCGCCACCAGGCGCTGCTCGGCCTGCTGGACGATCTCCACCAGCAGGCTGTAGGAGGTGGTGCCCAGGCGCAGGGTCTGCACCTGCAGGGTGAGCACGTCATCGAAGCGCGCCGGCGAGCTCCAGTCGGTGGTCATGCGTACCACCTGGCTGTCCAGGCCACGGTCGAGCAGGTACTGATAACTGCCAAACAACGCGCGGTAGAACTCGGTGGCGGCCACGTCGATGTAGTCGCCGTAGCGCGCGTTGAACACCACCTGCTGGGCATCGCACTCGCCGTAGCGCACCCGCAGCCGCAGTTGGAAGGGGGGACTCATCTCGGCCTCCTCACTCTGTTCCAGTCGCAATAGACCGTAGGGTGCGCCGCGCGCACCGAAGCCTATGCGGTGCTCGTGGTGCGCATAGCGCACCCTGCGCAGGCGCGCCTCCGCGCAGGTTCTCAGTAGATCGCCTGGTACAGCTTGCGCCGGTAGAGGGTCACCAGCGGATGGTCGTTGCCGAGCAGGTCGAACACCTGCAGCAATGTCTTGTGGGCGATGCCCTCGGCGTAGCTGCGGTTGCGCACGAACAGCTTGAGCAGGCCGTCCAGTGCCGCCTCGTGCTGCTGGCGCGCCAGTTGCTGGATGGCCAGCTGGTAGGTCGCTTCGTCGTCGTTGCCGTCCTGGGCCAGGCGGCTCTTTAGCTCGGCGCTGTCCGGCAGGTCGGCGGCCTGGCGCAGGAAGGTCAGCTGCGCCTTGGCGCCGGCCAGGGCCTGCTTGTGTTCGTCGCCTTTGACCGCCGCCAGCACTGCCTCGGCTTCGCCCAGCTCGCCACGCTCGGCCAGGCAGCGGGCATAGAGGATCAGCGCCGCGGCGTTCTCGTTGTTCTCGGTGAGTACCTGCTTGAGCAGGCTCTCGGCCTCGCCGATGCGCCCTTCGGCGAACAGTGCCTGCGCCGTTTCCATGGGGTCGGCGGCTTCCGGCTCCGGCTCGGCGACATGCGGTTTGAGCATCTCGCGGATCGCCGATTCCGGCTGCGCGCCGGCGAAGCCGTCGACCGGCTGGCCGTTCTTGAACAGCACCACGGTGGGCAGGCTGCGGATGCCGAAGCGGGCGACGATGTCCTGCTCGATGTCGCAGTTGACCTTGGCCAGCAGCAGTTCGCCGCGGTACTCCTCGGTGATCTTCGCCAGCAGTGGCATCAGCGCCTTGCACGGCGCGCACCATTCGGCCCAGAAGTCCACCAGCACCGGCTTGTGGAAGGAGTTCTCGATCACCAGCTGTTCGAAGCTGGCGCTGCCTGCGATATCGAAGATGTAGGGGCTGTCGCTCATGGGGACTCTCGGAAAGGCGAAATGCTGGAACTATAAGTGCTGGAACTATAGATGTGGGCGCATGCGCCTGGATACAAGCGCCCGGCTAGTCGCGCCGGGCGTGGTACAGGCTGACGTGGCGGAATTCGGCCGGCTCGGCCAGGTCCGGCCAGGTGCAGGCTTCGAGCATGCCCAGGCGCCGGTACAGCGGGTGCTGGAAGTCCTTGACCCGCGAATCGGCGACCAGTGCCTCGCGGCCGCGGCTGAGGAAGTGGTCGAGCAACGGCAGGTTGGCGCGGTCGTAGAGCACGTCGGCGACGATGATCAGGTCGAAGCGGTCGGCCTCGGCGAAGAAGTCCGTCGAGTAGCTCAGCTCGACGCCGTTCAGCTCGGCATTGGCCCGGCAGGATTCGATGGCCAGCGGGTCGAGGTCGCAGGCCACCACTTCCAGGGCGCCGGCCTTGGCCGCGGCGATGGCTGCTACCCCCGAGCCGGCGCCGAAGTCCAGCACGCGCTTGCCGCGCACCCACTCGGGCCGCTCGGCCAGCCACCGCGCCAGGACCAGGCCGCTGGCCCAGCAGAAGCACCAGTAGGGCGGCTCCTCGAGGATCAGCCGGGTCTCTTCCGGGCTGAAGCAGCGGTCCATGTTCGCCGCATCGATCAGCCACAGCTTGAGGTCGGTGCCGGGCAGGGTCTGCGCCACCAGGCGCGCGTCGCCGAGCAGCTGGTGCAGGGCGGCCTGCAGGATTGGCGGGGCGCTCATGGCGCTCTGACCAGCGGCAGCTCGCCGAGGTTCTGGCTCTGCGCCTGGCCGATGCGCTGCGGCGGCAGGCGCAGGACCAGGCGCCCGGACTGGCTGATGCGGGCGCGCAGCTCGACCCGCGCGCCATTGGGGAAATACGCCGGGTTGAACGGCAGGCGGAACGGCAGCAGCTGGCCGTCGCCGCTCAGTTTCAGGCTGCCGAGCAGCTGTTGCGGGCGGTCGCGTTCGTCGATCACCAGCAGGGCCATTTCCACCTCGCTGCCCGCCGGCGGCGTGCGCAGGCTGCCGCGCAGCTCGCGCATGTGGCCGGGCAGCGGCGCCTCGACCACGGCGGCCGGTTTGGCCTCGGCAACGGCTGTGGTGGCGGGCGGCGGCACGGGTTGTTCCGGCGCGCTGGCACAGGCCGCGAGCAGCAGGGTGGCGCAGAGAACGAGCAGGGGACGTATCGACATGGCAAGTCCGCAGGAATGGGGCTGAACGGGCGCCTGTATACCGCAAAGGCGCTGGCTTGTCTTGGCAAAGGGATGCGCTACCATGAGCCACTTTTTCACAGGCGCCGCCCCGGCGCCCGTTGCACCAGGCGCCAGGCGGCCATTGTGCCGTGGGAGCGGTTTCCGCCGCGAGTTTCGCGGATCAATCCGCTCCTGCAACAGCCGCGCGGTCGGGCAACGGGTAGTCGCGGCGGTGCCGTTGCCCAGGGCCGTTTCCCGCCATGCATTGTCCCTTCTGCGCCGCCAACGACACCAAGGTCATCGATTCGCGTCTGGTCGCCGAGGGCGAGCAGGTGCGCCGCCGCCGCGAGTGCCTGGCCTGCGGCGAACGTTTCACCACCTTCGAGACCGCCGAGCTGGTGATGCCGCGCCTGATCAAGCAGGACGGCAGCCGCCAGCCGTTCGACGAGGACAAGCTGCGTGCCGGCATGCAGCGCGCGCTGGAGAAGCGCCCGGTCAGCGTCGAGCGTCTGGAAGAGGCGATCGCCCACATCAAACAGAAGCTGCGCGCCACCGGCGAGCGCGAGATCAAGTCGCTGGTGCTCGGCGAGCTGGTGATGACCGAGCTGCAGAAGCTCGATGAAGTGGCCTATATCCGCTTCGCCTCGGTGTACCGGCGCTTCCAGGATCTCAACGAGTTCCGCGAGGAAATCGACCGCCTGGCCCGTGAGCCGGCCAAGCCATGAGCATGGTTGCCAACGACCAGCAGTTCATGGCCCGCGCGCTGGAACTGGCGCGCAAGGGCCTGTACTCCACCCATCCCAACCCCCGGGTCGGCTGCGTCATCGTCCGTGACGGGCAGATCGTCGGCGAAGGCTGGCACGCCCGCGCCGGCGAGCCGCATGCCGAAGTGCATGCCCTGCGCCAGGCCGGCGCGCGGGCGCAGGGCGCCACCGCCTACGTCACCCTGGAACCCTGCAGTCACCACGGGCGCACGCCACCCTGCGCCGATGCGCTGGTCGCGGCCGGTGTCGCCCGCGTGGTGGCAGCCATGCAGGACCCCAATCCGCAGGTATCCGGCAAGGGCCTGTTGCGCCTGATGCACGCCGGCATCGCGGTGCAGGGTGGGGTGCTGGAAGCCGAGGCGCGGGTGCTCAACGCCGGCTTCATCAAGCGCATGGAGCAGGGCCTGCCGTTCGTGCGGGTCAAGCTGGCGATGAGCCTGGACGGGCGCACGGCCATGGCCAGCGGCGAGAGCCAGTGGATCACCGGCCCCGAGGCGCGTTCGGCGGTGCAGCGCCTGCGCGCGCGGGCCAGCGCCATCCTCACCGGCGCCGACACCGTGCTCACCGACCAGGCGCGCCTCACCGTGCGCCCCGATGAGCTGGGCCTGGGGGCCGAGCAGGCGGCCCTGGCGGTCAGCCGGCCGCCGTTGCGCGTGCTGGTCGACGGGCGCCTGCGCGTGCCGCTGTCCGCGCCCTTCTATCAGGCCGGGCCGGCGCTGGTGGCTACCTGCGCGGCGGCCGCCGCCCGTGATCGCTTCCTCGAGGACGGCCACGAACTGCTCGCCGTGCCCGGCAGCAATGGCCATGTCGACCTGCGCAAGCTGCTCATGGAGCTGGCCAGCCGCGGCGCCAACGAGGTGCTGGTCGAGGCCGGACCGCGCCTGGCCGGGGCCTTTGCCCGCGCCGGGCTGGTCGACGAGTACCAGCTGTTCGTCGCCCCCAAGTTCCTCGGTTCCAGCGCGCGGCCGCTGCTGGACTGGCCGCTGGCGCGGATGGCCGAGGCGCAGGAGCTGGAGATCCGCGAGATCCGCGCGGTAGGCAGCGACTGGCGGATCATTGCGGTGCCGAAGAAGGCGTAGGTGGGGTTGAGGCGCGCAGCGCCGAAGCCCAACGGACACAGATGAGGTGGCGTAGGTGCTGAGCCATTCGTTGTTGGGCTTCGCTGCGCTCAACCACAACCAACTAGCCCCCGTTGTCAGCTGCCATGCGCCGCCGCGGCAAATATGGTAAAACGTCCCGCGCAGCCCCTGGTGGCTGCAACGTTCTCAGGGCGGGGTGTAATTCCCCACCGGCGGTAATGACATGCCAAGTGTCTAGCCCGCGAGCGCTTGCCTACCCTGACCCGGGCGGCAAGGTCAGCAGACCCGGTGTGATTCCGGGGCCGACGGTCATAGTCCGGATAAAGAGAGAGCGGGATTCCCTTCCGGGGCGCCGTGCGTCTGCGCCCGCGAAAATCCCTATCGATCCCATCGCCCTGTTTGTTTTCCGAACAGGAGTGCGTAGTGATGTCTTATGCTTTTCGTTCTGCCCGCCGGCTCGTGCACGGCGGCGGTGCGCTGCCAGTAGGGGAGGCCTGATGTTTACCGGAATCATCGAAGCGATCGGCACCATTCGGGCGCTGAGCCCCAAGGGCGGCGACGTGCGTGTGTATGTCGAGACCGGCAAGCTGGACCTGGCCGATGTGAAGCTGGGCGACAGCATCGCGGTCAACGGCGTGTGCCTGACCGCCGTGGAGCTGCCCGGCAACGGCTTCTGGGCCGACGTCAGCCGCGAGACCCTGGCGCGCAGCGCCTTTATCGACTTGAAAGCGGGGAGTAGGGTCAACCTGGAGAAGGCCCTGACGCCGACCACCCGCCTCGGCGGCCACCTGGTCAGCGGCCATGTCGATGGCGTCGGCGAAGTCGTGGCCCGCGAGGAGAATGCCCGCGCCATCCAGTTCCGCATTCGCGCGCCGCGCGAGCTGGCCAAGTACATCTCCCTGAAAGGCTCGATCACCGTCGACGGCACCAGCCTGACGGTGAACGCGGTGAATGGCGCCGAGTTCGAGCTGACCATAGTGCCGCATACCCTGGTCGAGACCATCATGGCCGACTACCGCCCCGGGCGGCAGGTCAACCTCGAGGTCGACCTGCTGGCGCGCTACCTGGAGCGCCTGCTGCTCGGCGACAAGGCCGCCGAGCCCAGCGCTTCCGGCATCAGTGAAAGTTTTCTGGCCGAACACGGCTACCTGAATAAGTAAGGACTGGCCACCATGGCTCTGAATACCGCAGAAGAACTGATCGAAGACATCCGCGCCGGCAAGATGGTCATTCTCATGGATGACGAGGACCGCGAGAACGAAGGCGACATCATCATCGCCTCCGAATGCGTCACCGCCGAGCACATCAACTTCATGGCCCGTTTCGCCCGTGGCCTGATCTGCATGCCGATGAGCCGCGAGCGCTGCGAGCTGCTCAAGCTGCCGCTGATGGCGCCGCGCAACGGCTCCGGCTTCGGCACCAAGTTCACCGTGTCCATCGAGGCCGCCGAGGGCGTGACCACCGGCATCTCCGCCGCCGACCGCGCGCGTACCGTGCAGGCCGCCGTGGCCAAGCATGCGGTGGCCGACGACATCGTCAGCCCCGGCCACATCTTCCCGCTGATGGCCCAGCCCGGTGGCGTGCTGGCCCGTGCCGGGCACACCGAGGCTGCCTGTGACCTGGCGCGCATGGCCGGTTTCGAGCCGAGCGGGGTGATCTGCGAGATCATGAACGACGACGGCACCATGGCCCGCCGTCCGGAGCTGGAAGTGTTCGCCGCCGAGCACAACCTGAAGATCGGCACCATCGCCGACCTGATCCACTACCGGCTGATCCACGAGCGCACCGTGCAGCGCGTCAGCGAGCAGAAGATCGACAGCGAGCTGGGCCAGTTCAACCTGGTCAGCTACCGCGATGCCCTGGACGACAGCGTGCACATGGCCCTGACCCTGGGCAGCATCTGTGCCGAGACGCCGACCCTGGTGCGCGTGCACAACGCCGATCCGCTGCGCGACCTGTTCCTGGTCAAGCAGGCCGGGCGCTGGAGCCTGCGCGCGGCCATGGCTGAAGTAGCCAAGGCCGGCAGTGGCGTGGTGCTGCTGCTGGGCAACCCGATCAACGGTCCGGAACTGCTGGCCCAGCTCGAGCGTAGCCAGGGTGCGGAAAGCAAGTCGGTCAGCCCGACCACCTACAGCACCGTAGGGGCCGGCTCGCAGATCCTGCGTGACCTCGGCGTGCGCAAGATGCGCCTGCTCAGCTCGCCGATGAAGTTCAACGCGATATCCGGTTTCGACCTGGAAGTAGTAGAATACCTGCCCGCTGAATGACCGTCCGGGCCGAGCGCAGTCTGCGCCGGCCCGTTTCGTCGTTCTACATTGATACCCACGGGACGCCACCGGCGCCCCGGCTCTTTATACAGACTGAGACTCGCCCATGACCCTGAAGACCATCGAAGGTACCTTCATCGCCCCCAAAGGCCGCTATGCCCTGGTGGTTGGCCGCTTCAACAGCTTCGTCGTCGAAAGCCTGGTCAGTGGCGCGGTCGACGCCCTGGTGCGCCACGGCGTGAGCGAAAGCGACATCACCATCATCCGCGCCCCGGGCGCCTTCGAAATCCCGCTGGTCACCCAGAAAGTCGCCCAGCGTGGCGAGTACGCCGCGATCATCGCCCTCGGCGCGGTTATCCGTGGTGGCACCCCGCACTTCGAATACGTCGCCGGCGAATGCACCAAGGGCCTGGCCCAGGTCTCCATGGAATACGGCGTGCCGGTGGCCTTCGGCGTGCTGACCGTCGACTCCATCGAGCAAGCCATCGAGCGTTCCGGCACCAAGGCCGGCAACAAGGGCGCCGAAGCGGCCCTGTCCGCTCTGGAAATGGTCAGTCTGCTGGCGCAGCTGGAGGCCAAGTGAGCCTTAACCACGACGACAGCCAGGACGCTCCGCAGCCCAAGGCCAAGGGCAAGATCGCTACCCGTCGGGTCGCCCGCAGCCTTGGCATGCAGGCCCTGTATCAGTGGCACATGGCCGGTCAGTCGCTGAACGAGATCGAAGCGCAGTTCCGCGTCGACAACGACTTCAGCGGCGTCGACGGCGCCTACTTCCACGAGATCCTCACGGGCGTGGCCACCCAGAAGACCGAGATCGACGAGGCCATCGCGCCTTGCCTGGATCGTCCGCTGGAAGAGCTGGACCCGGTCGAGCTGGCCATCCTGCGCCTGTCCACCTGGGAGCTGCGCAACCGGGTCGACGTGCCCTACCGCGTGGTGATCAACGAAGGCATCGAGCTGGCCAAGGTGTTCGGTGCCACCGACGGGCACAAGTTCGTCAACGGCGTACTGGACAAGCTGGCGCCCACCCTGCGTGCCGCCGAGGTCAGCGCCCACAAGCGCTGAGTCCTTGGGCGAATTCGAGCTGATCCGCCGCTTCTTCGCCGCCGCGCCTTGTGCGCAGGCGGCCGAAGGAGTCGCCTTGGGCATCGGCGACGACTGTGCCCTGCTGCAACTGCCGGCCGGCGAACAACTGGCGGTGTCCACCGACACCCTGGTGGTCGGCGTGCATTTCCCCGCATCCGCCGATCCCTTCCTGCTCGGCCAGCGCGCGCTGGCGGTGGCGGCCAGCGACCTGGCAGCCATGGGCGCCACTCCTCTGGGCTTCACTCTGGCGATCACCCTGCCGCAGGCCGACGAGGCCTGGCTGCAGGGTTTTGCCCAGGGCCTGTCGCAGATGGCGCATGGCTGCGGCCTGGCCCTGGTCGGCGGCGATACCACCCGTGGCCCGCTGAGCCTGACCGTCACGGTGTTCGGCCGGGTGCCGGCCGGTCAGGCGCTGACCCGTGGCGGTGCCCGCCCCGGCGACCTGCTGTGTGTCGGGGGCGAGCTGGGCGATGGCGCTGGTGCGCTGCCGCTGGTGCTGGGGCAATGCCAGGCGGCGGGCGCGGCGGCGGAGCATCTGCTGCAGCGCTACTGGGCACCGCAGCCGCAGCTGGGCCTCGGCCTGCTGCTGCGCGGCAGGGCCACGGCAGCGCTGGATGTGTCCGATGGCCTGCTGGCCGACTGCGGGCATATCGCCAGGGCTTCGGCCGTGGCGCTGCACATCGAACTGGCGCGGGTGCCGCTGTCGCCGGCTCTGCAGGCCATCGCAGGGGGGGCGGCGCGTGATTGTGCGCTGGCCGGTGGCGACGACTATGTGCTGGCCTTTACCCTGCCGCCCGAGCATCTGGCTGCCGTGCAGGCGGCCTGGCCGGCGACCGTGGTGATCGGTCGTGCCCTGGCCGGTGCGGGGGTGACACTGCTGGATGACAGCGGTGGCGTGATCCAACCGCCACGGGCGGGCTATCAACATTTCGGGAGTTCGGGTGACTGATTCGGTACGCGTGGCGCCGCAGGTATGGCGCAATCCCTGGCATTTTCTGGCCTTCGGTTTCGGCTCCGGGCTGATGCCCAAGGCGCCGGGCACCTGGGGCTCGCTGGTGGCCATCCCGTTCATCCCGCTGTGGCAGATGCTGCCGGACTGTGGTTACTGGCTGCTGCTGGGGGTGACCATGCTGTTCGGCTTCTGGCTGTGCGGCCGGGTCGCCACGGACATGAAGGTGCACGACCACGAAGGTATCGTCTGGGACGAGATGGTCGGCATGTGGATCACCCTGTGGCTGGTGCCCGCGGGCTGGCACTGGATCCTGCTAGGCTTCCTGGTATTCCGCTTCTTCGACATTCTCAAGCCCTGGCCGATCAGCTGGATCGATCGCCACGTGCATGGCGGTGTCGGCATCATGCTCGACGATGTGCTGGCCGGGGTGTTCGCCTGGCTGACCATGCAGTTGATCGTCTGGGGTGTGGCGTAGGCAGGAGACTGGCATGCGCGTGTGGCTGCTGGCTTGGCTGATGATTGTCCTGGGGCTGCCGACCGTGCAGGCCGCAGAGGATCGGCCCAAGGAAATCCTGCTGGTCAGCGAGCACTGGCCGGGTCACACCAATGCCGATGGCAGCGGCCTGGCCTGGGAGATCATGCGCCAGGTATTCGAGCCGGCGGGGGTGAAGATGAACCTGCGCATCGAACCCTATACCCGTGCGCTCGGCCTGGTGCAGCGCGGCGAGGCGGATGCCTGGCTGGGCTCCTACCGCGACGAGGTCAAGGACCGGACGTTCTACCCGCGCCACCCCTACGATGCCGACCGCATTGTCGCCCTGGGCCTGAGCAGCCGGCCGCCGGCCAGGCTGGCTGAACTGGGGCGCTACCGTCTGGCCTGGATGCGTGGCTACGGCTACCAGCAGTACCTGCCGGGTGTCGGCCGCTACCAGGAAGTGCAGCGCAGTGGCGATATCCTCGCCATGCTCGAGCGCGGGCATGCCGACTTCTATATCGATGCCAGCACCGAGGTGGCCGCTATCCTCGAGGGGCATACCGGAACGGAACGCTTCCGCATCACCGCACTGACCCGCTTGCCGCTGTATCCCGGCTTTGCCGATACTGAGCGCGGTCGCGCCCTGGCCGCCCTCTACGACCGGCGCATGGCCGTGCTGGTGAACAATGGCAGCCTGCGTCCGCTGTTTCGCCGCTGGCGGCAGCCTTACCCTTTCGATCAGGACATGGAGAGACCCGATGCGTCACCTTGAAGTGCTGGCTGCCGGCCTGCTGCTGGCCATCAGCCCGCTGTTGCAGGCGCAAACCCAGGTGCAGGTGGTGGGGCTGTTCCCCAATGCCGCGGTGCTGCTGGTGGATGGCCAGCGCAAGCTGGTCAAGGTCGGGCAGACCGGCCCCGGCGGCGTGCAGGTGGTCAGCGCCGACAGCAAGGGCGCGCGCCTGCGCGTGGATGGCGTGGAGCGCAGCTACGCCCTGTCGCGCGAGTACAACCAGGGCGGCAGCACCGCCCCGCAGGTGGAAAAGGTCAGCATCAGCAAGGGCGTGGGCAACCACTTCTGGGTGGCCGGCTCGGCCAATGGCCATCCGGTGCAGTTCCTCGTCGACACCGGGGCCACCACCGTGGCCATGAACGAAGGCCAGGCGCGCCGCCTGGGCATCGACTACCGGGTGGTGGGCCGGCCGATGGTGGCCAGTACCGCCGGCGGCAATGTCAGAGGCTGGCGGATCAAGCTGGACCTGGTCAAGGTCGGTGGCCTGGAAGTGCTCGGCGTCGAGGCCGTGGTGCTGGAAGGCGACTCGCCCACCGAAGTGCTGCTGGGCATGAGCTTCCTCAGTCGGGTGCGCTGGCGCGAGGAAAACGGCGTGCTGCAGCTGGAGTCGAAGATCTGAGCCGGCCAGGCTCGACCCATCGAACCGCCCGATCCTTATCCCGCACAATTCACGCTGCCTGCCCGGCGGGTGCTGCTGGTACAATGCCGGCCTTTCCGCCGATCACTCAACAGGAGCACCCGGTGTCCGTTGTCTTCGTCGCCGCCTCCCAGCTGCCCACGCCTTTTGCGCTGTTCACCATGCACGGTTTCCTCGATGAGGAGACCGGCAAGGAGCACGTCGCCCTGACCCTCGGCCAGGTGGACGATGGTGCTCCCGTGCTGGGCCGCCTGCACTCCGAGTGCCTGACCGGCGATGCCCTGTTCAGCCAGCGTTGCGACTGCGGTGCGCAGCTCGAAGCCGCCTTGCGCGCCATCGCCAAAGAGGGGCGTGGCGTGCTGCTGTACCTGCGCCAGGAAGGCCGCGGCATCGGCCTGCTGAACAAGATCCGCGCCTACGAGCTGCAGGATGGCGGCGCCGACACGGTCGAGGCCAACGAGCGCCTGGGCTTCGCCGCCGACCAGCGCGACTATTCGATCTGCCAGCCGATGCTCGATCACCTGGGCATCAAGGCCATCCGCCTGATGACCAACAACCCGCGCAAGGTCAAGGCCCTGGAAGGCTTCGGCGTGCGCGTGGCCGAGCGCCACCCGCTGGAAATCGGCCTCAACGTGCACAACCGCAAGTACCTGACGACCAAGGCCGGCAAGCTCGGCCACATGCTCGGCTTGCAGCACCAGGAAGAAGCCGAGTGACCCGCACCGAGGTGCGTCGCCGGCTGGCCCTCGAATGGTGGCGCCAGCTCGGCCTGACCCTGGCGCCGCTGTTCGTCCTCGGCTTCCTGTTCCGCGGCCAGTCGCCGGTGCTGGCGATGCTGGAGCTGCCGCTGTTCATTGCCGGCATGGCCTCGATGTTTGTCACCCTGCCGGTGTTTGCCGCCTACAAGCGCGCCCTGCTCGCCACCGGCGAGGTGCTGGGGCGGGCCGAGGAACCGGGCGCCTGGATCGAGCTGGCGCGCCGCCGGCGCCTGGGCCTGCTCGCCGCCGGCCTGCCGGCCTGGATCGCCGCCCTGGCGCTGTTCCCCGGCCTGCATGCGGTGGCGCTGTTCCTCCTCGCCCTGAGCAGCGTGATGCTCCTCTGCCTGTACCGCATTCCACGCCAGCTGGCCTGATGCGCCTGCTGCTCGGCGCCTGCCTGCTGGCCGCGAGCCTGTCGCCGCTGGCCGCCGAGCGGGTGGTCAGCCTGGCTCCCTCGCTCTCGGAAATGATGCTCGATCTGGGCGCCGGCGATCTGCTGGTCGGCGTGCTGGATGGCGGCGAGCGTCCGCCGCAACTGGCCGCCGTACCGTCGGTGGGCCGCCTCGGCCAGCTGGAGCTGGAAACCCTGCTGCAGCTCAAGCCCGACCTGATCCTGCTGTGGCCCGACAGCCTGGGGCAGAGCCAGCGCGAGCAGCTGCAGGGTTTCGGCATTCCCCTGTATGTCGCGCAACCGCACGACCTGGCGCAGCTGGCCGAACAGTTCGCCGCGCTCGGCGCGCGGGTTGGCCGCGAGTCGCGCGGGCGCGAACTGGCCAGTGCATTCCGCGCCGGCATCCAGCGCCTGCGCACGACCTACCGGCGCGAGCCGCCGCTGCCGGTGTTCTACCAGGTCTGGCACCAGCCGCTATACACCATAGGTGGCCGGCAGATCATCGGCGATGCCCTGCGCGTGTGCGGCGGCGAGAACCTGTTCGCCGACCTCGACTTGCCCGCCCCGCAGGTCAGTATCGAGGCGGTTCTGCAGCGCCGGCCGGCGGTGATCCTCGCCGGCAGCGCGGCCGAGCTGGAGCCCTGGCGGCCCTGGACGCAGCTGCCCGCGGTGCGCCAGCAGCAGCTCTGGGTGGTGCCGGACAAGGGCCTGGAGCGGCCCAGTTTCCAGATGCTGGCGGCGACCGAGAAGCTCTGCGAGCTATTGGCCAAGGCACGCTAGCCCCGGCCCCGGCGAAGCGTGGTTGCGCAATAGGCGCGGCGGGCTTCGCTCAACCCCGACCTACAGCTGCGGCGTCCAGACGAAGCCGAGCAGCGCGCTGCGGCCTTCCTGGCTGTAGCTGTAACGCTCGCCCTCGTGTTCGTACAGGGCGCGGCTGTAATCCTTGTCCAGCAGATTATCCAGCTTGGCTTCCAGCTTCAGCTCGGGCGTGGCCTGCCAGCTGCTGCGCAGGGCCAGCAGGCCGTAGCCGGCCAGTTGGTACTGGTTGCCCGGGTCGTCGTAGCTGCTGCTCACGGCCTGCCAGCTGGCGCCGACGGCGACAGCGCCGAAGCGGCGGTCCAGGTCCAGGCTCAGGGTGCGTCGCGCGCGGCGGTTGAGGGTATGGCCGCTGTCGCGGTCGCGCGGATCGACGAAGGCCACGCCCAGCTGGCCCTGCCAGCCGAACAGCTCCTGCTGCAGCGCGGCCTCGAAGCCGTGGATGCGCGCCTTGGCGATGTTCTGCGGGATGAAGTTCTGGTCGCTGGCGATGGCGTCCTCGATGTCGGTGCGGTAGACCGAGGCCTCCAGGCGCGTGGTGTCGGCCAGTTGGCTGCGCCACTGCAGCTCGACGCTCTTGGAGTGCTCCGGCTTGAGCTCCGGGTTGCTGTAGTCCGGGTAGTACAGGTCGTTGAAGGTCGGCGCGCGGAAGCCCTCGCTGTAGGAGGCGATCAGGTCGTTGCGCTCGTCGAGCGGCAGGGTCAGGGCGCCACTCCAGGTGTTCTCGCTGCCGAACTGCTCATTCTTGTCGTGGCGCAGGCCCAGTTCGGTGGAGAAGTGCTCGCCGTCGTAGCGGTGCTGGATGAAGGCGGCCTGGTTCCAGCGCTGCTGTTCGGCGAAGGCGGTGTTGCTGTTGAGCTGGTCTTCGTACCAATCGGCGCCGAGCAGCAGGCTGTGGCTGTCGTTCAGGCTCAGGGTGTTGAGCCAGTTGACCGAGTCGCGGTAGGTGTTGAACACGCCACGCTCATCGCTGAGCTTGTCCAGGCTCTCTTCGCGGTTCTCGCTGTGGCCGACTTCCAGGCGGCTGTTCCAGGCATCGTTGAGCTGGGCGTCGAGGTAGCTGGAGACGCTGCTGACGGTGAAGTCGCTGTACGGGTCCTGCTCGACCGACTCGAAGGTGCTCATGTCGAAGCGGCCAAAGGGGTTGTCGAACTCGGTGCGGCCGCGCTGGTCGAGGACGTTGACCCCGGCCTCCAGGCGCTCGCTGAAGCTGTGGCTGAGGCTCAGGCTGAAGGCCTTGTTGCGGTAGGCGTCGTGATCCTGGTCGGCCGCGTAGGAAGTGCCGGTGCGGTCGAAGCCGTTGGTTTCGTCGAGGCTGCCGGCCAGGCTGAAGCGCGTGGCCTGATCGCCGCCGGAAATGCCGGCGCTGCGCTGCCAGGTGCCGCGGCTGCCGTAGCCCACGCGCACGAACGGCTTGAGCCCCTCGCCGCTGCTGCGGCGGGTGAAGATCTGCACCACGCCGCCGATGGCGTCGGCGCCGTACATGGCCGAGCGCGGCCCGCGCAGCACTTCGATGCGCTCGATCTGCTCGATGTTGAGGTGCTGCAGGTTGCTGTCGCCGGAACTGGCCGAGCCGATGCGCATGCCGTCCACCAGGACCAGGCTCTGCGCCGACTTGGTGCCGCGGATATACAGGCTGGCCAGGCTGCCGCTGCCGTTCTGCGTCACCTGCACGCCGGGTACCCGGGCGAGCAGGTCGACCACCGAGGCGGGTTGCAGGCGCTCGATATCGGCGCGGGTGAACACCGTGCTGGCGGCGCTGCTGGCGCTGCGCTGCTGCACGTCGCGGTTGGCACTGATCAGGGTTTCCGACAGCTTCAGCGCGGCTTCCTGGTCTTCGCTGGCGAAGGCCGTGGAGGCCGTGGAGGCGGGCAGCAGGGCGATGGCCAGGGCCAGGCGAGACAGTTTCATCGATCGATCCTCAAACAGTCGGCAGACTTTCGAGGAGGGCAGGGACAAGCGTCACCACAAGCCGACGCTTGACGGTGCTGCCCTCCGCAACACCAGTCGAATCCGTCCAGGCCGGTCTCCGGGCTTGCCACTGAAAGCGAACTTTCCCTGCCGATCGCCTTCCCGGGGAAACTCCCAGTGGCGCGTCGATCGACATGGCAGCGCGAGGCTGCGGTGGCTTACCGTTGCGGGGGCAGCGCCGGAATGGCTCGTGAGGAGCGCACCGGCTTCCCGTTTAACGCCGGTCGATCACGACGGGCGCACCTTGGCGGAAGTAAAGCGACGCGCACCTTAGTGCGCGGCTAAATGAATTACAAGCGAGTTTGGCTCGGTTCTGGATGAGCGGCATTCATGTGGGCAGTTGCGCCAGGCGCTGGCGTACGGCCGCCTCGATGCCGGCCTGGTCCAGGCCGCATTCGGCCAGCATCTGCGCCGGCTTGGCGTGCTCCACGTAGCTGTCCGGCAGGCCCAGGTGCAGCATCGGGCGCAGCAGGTTCTCGGCGGCGAGGAACTCGCTGACCGCCGAACCGGCGCCGCCCATGATGGCGTTCTCCTCGATGGTCACCAACAGCTCGTGGCTGGCCGCCAGTTCGCGCACCAGGGCCTCGTCCAGGGGTTTGACGAAACGCATGTCGACCACGGTGGCATCCAGGGTCTCGCCGACCTTTAGGGCCTCGGCCAGTTGCACGCCGAACACCAGCAGGGCGGTTCGGCGGCCGTTGCCGTTCTGCCCTTGGCGACGGACCAGGCCCTTGCCGATTACCAGCGGCTCCAGCACCGGGTCGATCGGCGCGTTCGGCCCGCTGCCGCGCGGGTAGCGCACCGCCGCCGGGCCATCGAACAGGTGGCCGGTGGTGAGCATGCGGCGCAGTTCGTTCTCGTCGCTGGGGGTCATCACCAGCATGCCGGGGATGCAGCGCAGGTAGGAGATGTCGAAGCTGCCGGCGTGGGTCGGGCCGTCCTCGCCGACCAGGCCGGCACGGTCGATGGCGAACAGCACGTCGAGGTGCTGCACGGCCACGTCGTGGATCAGCTGGTCGTAGGCGCGCTGGAGGAAGGTCGAGTAGATCGCCACCACCGGCTTGACGCCGTCGCAGGCCATGCCGGCGGCCAGGGTCACCGCGTGCTGCTCGGCGATGGCGACGTCGAAGTAGCGCTCGGGGAAGCGTTCGCTGAAGGCCACCAGGTCGGAGCCTTCCTTCATCGCCGGGGTGATGCCGACCAGACGCGGGTCCTGTTCGGCCATGTCGCACAGCCACTGGCCGAACACGCTGGAGTACTTCGGCCCGGAGGCCTTCTTCGGTTCGGCCGGCGCGTTGATCGGCTCCAGCTTGGTGATCGCGTGGTAGCCGATCGGGTCGGCCTCGGCCGGGGCGAAGCCCTTGCCCTTCTTGGTCACCACATGGAGGAACTGCGGGCCCTCCAGGTCGCGCATGTTGCGCAGGGTGGCGAGCAGGGTCGGCAGGTCGTGGCCGTCGATGGGGCCGACGTAGTTCCAGCCCAGCTCCTCGAACAGGGTGCCGGGCACCAGCATGCCCTTGGCGTGCTCCTCGACCTTGCGCGCGATCTCCCAGGCGCCGGGCAGGCGCGAGAGGATCTTCTTGCTGCCCTCGCGCATGCTCGAATAGGTGCGGCTGGAGATGATCTTGGCCAGGTAGTTGGACAGGCCGCCGACGTTCTTCGAGATCGACATGTCGTTGTCGTTGAGCACCACCAGCATGTTGGCCTTCACATCGGACGCATGATTGAGCGCCTCGAAGGCCATGCCGGCGGTCAGCGCGCCGTCGCCGATCACCGCCACCGCCTTGCGCTTGCTGCCCTGCAGCTTGGCCGCGATGGCCATGCCCAGCGCCGCGCTGATGCTGGTGCTGGAGTGGCCGACGCCGAAGGTGTCGTACTCGCTCTCGCTGCGCCGCGGGAAGGCGGCCAGGCCGTCCTTCTGGCGCAGGCTGCCCATGCGCTCGCGGCGGCCGGTGAGGATCTTGTGCGGGTAGGCCTGGTGGCCGACGTCCCACACCAGGCGGTCGTCCGGGGTGTCGAAGATGTAGTGCAGGGCGATGGTCAGCTCGATCACGCCGAGGCCGGCACCGAAGTGCCCGCCGGTCTGGCCGACGCTGTACAGCAGGTACTGGCGCAGTTCGTTGGCCAGGGTTTCCAGCTCGGTTTCCGCCAGGCGCCGCAAGCCGACCGGCGTGTCGGCGCGGTCAAGCAACGGCGTGGAGGGGCGCTCGCGGGGGATCTCGTGGAAAGTCGTCGGCATCAGGCGGATCGTTATAGGCGTACAAAAGATGCGGCAGTTTAACTGAAAAGGACACGGCAAGCCGCACGCCGCATGTCATTAGCATGCAACCTGCGGCTTGCCGGTTTTTCGCCTTACCAGGTATCGACGAAGGGCCGCTTCTTGCCGTTGCGCGGCGCCGGGCGCGGCGCGGCATTCAGGCCGCGCCGCAGCCAGGTGCGGGTCTCCGCCGGGTCGATCACCGCGTCGATCTCCAGGTAGCTGGCCATATTAAGGCCCTTGCCCTGCTCGTAGGCCTTGGCCACCAGCTTGTCGAACAGCGCCTGCTGCGCCGCAGGGTCCGTCTGGGCCGCCAGTTCCTTGGCGAAGCCCAGGCGTACCGCGCCTTCCAGGCCCATGGCGCCGAATTCGCCGCTGGGCCAGGCGATGGTGAACAGCGGCGAGTGGAAGCTGCCGGCGGCCATGGCCTGGGCGCCGAGGCCGTAGCCCTTGCGCAGCACCACGGTGAAGAACGGCACGCTGAGGCTGGCGGCGGCGACGAACATGCGCGACACGTGGCGCACCGTGGCCTGTTTCTCCGCCTCCGGGCCGACCATAAAGCCAGGGGTGTCGCACAGCGACAGCAGGGGGATGTCGAAGGCATCGCACAGCTGCATGAAGCGCGCGGCCTTGTCGCCGGCCAGCGCGTCGATGGCGCCGCCCAGGTGCGCGGGGTTGTTGGCGATCAGGCCGAACGGCTGGCCTTCGATGCGCACCAGGGCGGTGATCAGCCCCGGGGCGAACTGGCGGCGCAGTTCCAGCACCGAGTCGCGGTCGGCCAGCAGCTCGATCACCCGGCGGATGTCGTAGACGCGCAGGCGGTTTTCCGGGATCACCTGGCGCAGCTCGCGCTGATCGGCGCACTCCCAGTCGGCCAGTGGCCCCTGGAAGTAGGACAGGTACTGCCTGGCCACCGCGACGGCTTCGGCTTCGTCCGCCACCCGCACGTCGATCACCCCGTTGGGGCCCTGCATCGATACCGGGCCGACCTCTTCGGGCCTGAAGCTGCCCAGGCCGCCACCTTCGATCATCGCCGGGCCGGCCATGCCGATGCTGGCGTTTTCCGTGGCGATGATCACGTCGCAGCAGCCGAGCAGGGCGGCGTTGCCGGCGAAGCAGCGCCCGGAGACCACGCCGACCAGCGGCACCAGGCCCGAGAGCCTGGCCATGCCGACGAAGGTGTGGCAGTCCAGTCCGGCCACGCCGACGAAGTCGGTATCGCCGGGCCGGCCGCCGCCGCCCTCGGCGAACAGCACCAGCGGCAGGCGCCACTGTTCGGCCAGCTGCAGCATGCGGTCGGTCTTCTTGTGGTTGATCACGCCCTGGGTGCCGGCGAAGACCGTGTAGTCGTAGGCGATGGTCATGCAGCGCGCCGTTTCGCTGCCGAACTGGGTGGCGTTGACCGTGCCGATGCCGGCGACAAGGCCGTCGGCCGGGCTCAGCTCCAGCAGCTCCTCGGCCGAACGGCGACGGCGTTGCGCGGCCAGGGCCAGCGCGCCGTATTCGATGAAACTGCCGTCATCCAGCAGATCGGCGAGGTTCTCGCGCACCGTGCGCTGGCCGGTCTTGCGCCGCTTGGCCACGGCCTGGGGGCGGTGTTCGTCGGTCAGGCGCGCGTGGCGTTCCAGCACCTCGGCCAGATCGGCGCGGATATGTGCCAGGTCCAGGCTCTGTTCGTTGTGGCCGTGCTCGACGGCCACCTCGGCCGGTTCGAGGAACAGCAGCGCCTGGCCCTCGGCCAGGGCCGCGCCGGGTTGGGCGGCCAGTGCGCGGACGATGCCGCTGTGGCTGGCGCGCACCTCGAACTCCATCTTCATCGCCTCCAGCACGGCGATGGTCTGACCGGCGGCCACCGCATCGCCCTCGGCCACTTCCAGGCACACCAGCACGCCGGTGCTCGGCGTGTTCAGCGGCTGGGTGCCGGGCGGGGCGTCGACCGGGCGCGGGCCGGTCGCGGCCTGTGCCTGGCTGGCGGCGAAATGGTGATGGGCGTGGGCCTCGGGCTGGGCGGCGAGCAGCTCGCCCAGGCGGCTCTCGACGAAACGGGTGCTGACCCGGTTGCCCTGCACTTCGGGCAGGCGCAGCAGGTTCTGCAGCAGGTGCAGGTTGCTCGCCACGCCGTCCAGGCGGAACTCGCACAGCGCGCGGTAGGCGCGGCGCAGGGCGGCGGGGTAGTCCGGGCCCTGGGCGATCAGCTTGGCCAGCAGCGAGTCGTAGCTGGGGCTGACCGGGTAGCCGGCGTAGCCGTAGCCGTCCACGCGCAGACCGGGGCCGCTGGGCGGCTCGTAGGCAGCGAGGGTGCCGACCGCCGGGCGCGTGCTGCCGTCGGCGTGCAGGGTTTCCAGGTTGATCCGCAGCTGCACGGCGCAGCCCTGCACGGCCGGTGGCTGGCGCAGGCCCAACTGGTCGAGGGAAGCGCCGGCAATCAGTCGGATCTGGGTATGCAGCAGGTCGACGCCGGTCACCTGTTCGGTCACGGTGTGCTCCACCTGCACCCGCGGGTTGGCTTCCATGAAGTAGAAACGCCCCGGTTGCTCGGCATCGAGGAGGAATTCGAAGGTGCCGATGCCGCGGTAGTTCACCGCGCCGGCCAGATGCAGGGCGCAGTCGATGATCGCCGCGCGTACCTCGCCGTCGAGGTCGGGGCTGGGGGCGATTTCCACCAGCTTCTGGTTGCGCCGCTGCAGGCTGCAGTCGCGCTCCCACAGGTGGCTGACCGCGCTGCCGTCGCCGAGCACCTGCACCTCGATATGCCGCGCCTGGCGCACCAGCTGCTCGACATACAGGGCGCCGTTGCCGAACGCCGCCTGCGCCTCGGACTGGCAGCGCGCATAGGCCTCGGCCAGCTCGGCCGGCTCGAACACCGCGCGCATGCCACGCCCGCCGCCGCCGGCCAGGGCCTTGAGCATCACCGCGCCATGTTCGGCGCAAAAGGCCTGGGCCTGCTCCAGGCTCACCGCCTGGTTGATCCCGCTGACCAGCGGCACGCCGCAGCGTTCGGCCAGGGCGCGGGCGGCGGCCTTGTCGCCGAACAGTTCCAGTACGCTCGGATCGGGGCCGATAAAGGCGATACCGGCGGCCTGGCAGCGCCTGGCGAACTCGGCGTTCTCGGCGAGAAAACCGTAGCCGGGATGGATGGCGTCGCAGCCCTGGGCGCGGGCCACCTCGATCAGCTGCTCCATGTCCAGATAGGCCGGCACGCCACGACCACGCAGCGGCACGGCCAGGTCGGCCTTGCGCGTATGCAGGCTGGCGCCGTCGTCCTCGGCGAACACCGCCACCGAGCGGATCTGCAGGTCGGCGCAGGCACGGGCGATGCGGATGGCGATCTCGCCACGGTTGGCGATCAGCAGGCTGGCAAACATCATGGGCGGGTCCGTAGGGTGCGCCGTGCGCACCGATTGGTGGGTGGGGAGGAAGGTGCGCATGGCGCACCCTACAGCAGTGCTTCCAGTTCGTTCTTCTTCACCTTGCCGGTGGCGGTCATCGGAAGCGCCGCGACCACGCGGATGTCCGGCACCTTGTAGACGGCCATGGCCTCCTTGCACCAGGCTGCAAGGCTGGCTGCATTGTCCGTGCTGCCGGGCTTGAGCACGACGAAGGCCACCGGCTGCTGGCCGCGCTGGTCGTCGGGGCGGCCGATCACCGCGCTGGCTAGCAGGGCCGGGTGCTGGCCGAGCAGAGCCTCCAGTTCGCTGGGGAACACGCTCATGCCGTTGACCTTGAGCATTTCCTTGCGCCGGCCGAGGTAGCGGATGAAACCCTGTTCGGTGATCTGCCCCAGGTCGCCGGTGTGCAGCCAGCCGTCGCGCAATACTGCGGCGGATTCTTCCGGGCGTTGCCAGTAGCCGTGCATCAGCGCCGGGCTGCGCAGGCACAGCTCGCCCTCGCTACCCAGCGGCAGCAGCTCGCCAGTGGCGAAGTCGCAGACCTTGAACTGGGTGCCGGGCACCGGCAGGCCGACGAAGGTCGGCGCGCTGGTGAGGTCGAAGTCGTCGTTTTGCAGGCCCCAGGTGAAGGTGTCGCAGGTGTGGGTTTCGGTCATGCCGAAGCTGAACTCGAACAGGCGGCAGCCGGTCAGCGCCTGCCAGCGTGCGCGGTAGTCGCGGGTCAGCTTCTTGATGAAGGAGATGCTGCCGGTGCGCTGCAAGGAGCGCAGGTCGTAGTCGGCCAGCTGCGGGTGGTCGAGTACCTCGGCGGCGCTGTCGACCAGCAGGCCGCAGTGGCTGACCCGGTACTGCTGCACGGCGGCCATGAAGGCCAGGGCATCCCAGCGCGCCAGCAGCACCAGGCGGCAACCGCTGAACACCGGGAACAGCAGGCCGGCGTTTTCCCCGGCGATCCAGAATTCCGGGAGGAAGTTGAGCAGCACGCTGTCCGGCTGCAGCTGCAGGGCCGTGGGCACGAAGCTGGCGCAGGTGTAGAGCATGTCGCGGTGGCTGTGCACGCAGCCCTTGGGCAGGCCGGTGGTGCCGCCGGTGTAGTTCAGCGCGGCGATGTCATCCAGCTGCGGGCGGTGCGCCGGCACCGCCGCCGTGCAGGTGGCCAGGGCCGGGTAGAAGTCGAGGAAGTCGTCGCCACTGATTTTCGGCGCCAGCAGCAGGTCGGCCACCGGGATGCTCGGCGCCGCCGGGCGCAACTCCGACAGGCTGGTGGCCAGCACATGGCGCAGCGCGCAGTCCTCGCGCACCGCGCGCACCACCGGCAGCAGCTGGTCGAAGCAGAGGACCACCCGGGCGCCGCTGTCCTTGAGCTGGTAGCCCAGTTCCAGGGCCTTGCTCAGCGGGCTGACCGGCGCATACACGGCACCGCACTTGAGCAGGCCGTAGAAGGCGATGTGCAGCTGCGGGCAGTTGGGCATGAACAGGGCAACGCGGTCGCCCGGCTGTACGCCGAGGTCGGCCAGCAGCGCGGCGCAGCGATCGGACAACCGATCCAGCTCGGCCCAGCTCAGGCTGTGGCCGTAGAAGTCCAGGGCAATGGCTTGCGGCTGCTGGCGCGCCCAGGCGCGCAGGTATTCGCTCAGTGGCTGTTCGCCGTGCGGGTAGTGCGGGGTGCGCGGCACGCCGGGTGGCCAGGCGGCGGCCTGCAGGTCGGCGAGCTGGGCAAGGTAGTGCTGTTCGTCCATGGCGGTGGCTCCGCTTGTTCTTGTCTGGCGGGCATCTTAGGCGGCCGGCCGGGACGGCAGAACTGATGCTTATGCATCGATATCCATGAGCGCTATGCATGATTGGCCGGATGGCTTGCCCTGCTAGGCTGCCGGTTCGCCAGGCAGAGATGGATAACCATGAATCAGCAGCATGAATGGTCGGTGTTGAGCCGCCTCGACCTGAACCTGTTCCGCGTCTTCGAGGTGGTCTACCACGAGCGCAACCTGACCCGCGCGGCGGCGCTGCTGCACCTCAGCCAGTCGGCGGTCAGCCATGCCCTGCAGCGCCTGCGCGAGCAGCTCGACGACCCGCTGTTCGTCCGCGATGGCCGCGGCGTGGCGCCGACGCCGCTGGCCCAGCAACTGGCGCCGGGCATCCAGGAGGCGTTGAGCGGCCTGCGCCGCAGCGTCAGCCGCGGGCAGACCTTCGATCCGCGGCACGATCGGCGCAGCTTCACCCTGAACATGCCCGAACAGATGGAGCCGATCCTGCTGCCGGCGATCCTCGCCCATCTGCGCCAGTGTGCACCGCAGGTGGAGCTGCGCAGCAGCAGCGTGCACTGGGCGGAGCTCAAGCGCGAACTGGTGGCCGGGCGGGTCGACCTGGCCATCGAGATCGCCCGGCCCACCGATGCCGAGCTGCGCCAGCGCCTGCTGCTGCGCGACCCGCTGTGCGTGGTGGCCAGCCCGGCGTTTGACGGCGAGCTGAGCCTGGAACGCTACCTGGCGGCCGAGCATGTGGCGGTGACTTCGCGGCGCCGCGGCATCTGCGTGGAAGACCTGGCCCTGGGCCACCTGGGCCTGGTGCGCCAGGTGCGCCAGCGCTGCCAGCACTACCTGTCGGCGGCGTTGCTGGTGGCACAGAGCGACTGGCTGCTGACCATGCCACGGCAATATGCCCAGCTGATCAACGCCGGCCTGGCCAACCGCCTGCTGGACATGCCGCTGGAGCTGCCGGCGGTGAGCCTCAACCTGTACTGGCCGCGGCAGACGGAGAACGAGGCGGGTGGTCAGTGGCTGCGCGAGCAGTTACTGGGCCTGGCGCGGCAGCGCTTCTGAGAGCCCGTCTACAATCTCTTGATCGTCGGCCATGCTGCGTTGAAATCGGGCTCGGACTGCTCATTTACACCTCGTAAACTCCGCGTCCTCGCCCAATTTCGCCTTGCCTGGCTCTAGCTCAAAAGATCGTAAACGGGCTCTGAGAGGTGGGGTAGATCCGCACCGGGCAACCCCGCCCGGTGCATCCCGCCGGGCTCAGTACTTGCGCGCGACGATGTAGCGGGCCAGTTCGCGCAGCGGCTCGGCGCTGTTGCCGAACGGGCGCAGGGCGTGCAGGGCCTGGTCGCGCAGTTCCAGGGCGTAGGCCTTGGCCGCGTCGAGGCCGAGCAGGGCCGGGTAGGTCGGTTTGTGATTGGCCTGGTCCTTGCCCTGGGTCTTGCCCAGGGTGGCGGTGTCGCTTTCCACGTCGAGGATGTCGTCCTGCACCTGGAACGCCAGGCCGATGGCGCGGGCGTACTGCTGCAACGCGCGCAGGGCTGCGTCGTCGGCCTGGCCGCTGGCCAGGGCGCCGAGTTGCACGCTGGCCTCGATCAGCGCCCCGGTCTTGTGCCGGTGCATGACTTCCAGGGCCGCCTGGTCGAGCTGCTGGCCCACCGAGCCGAGGTCGATGGCCTGGCCGCCGACCATCCCGGCCGGCCCGGCGGCGCGCGCCAGACCGAGGACCATGGCCAGGCGCAGGCTGGCGTCCGCTGGATTGTGCCGCGGGTCGGCCAGGGCCTCGAAGGCCAGGCTCTGCAGGCCGTCGCCGGCGAGAATCGCGCAGGCTTCGTCGAAGGCCTTGTGGGTGGTCGGCTGGCCGCGGCGCAGGTCGTCGTCGTCCATGGCCGGCAGGTCGTCGTGTACCAGCGAGTAGGCGTGGATCAGCTCCACCGCGCAGGCGGCACCATCGGCGCGGTCGAGATCACCATTCAAGGCTTCGCAGGCGGCATACACCAGCAATGGGCGCACCCGCTTGCCGCCGCCCGCCACGCTGTAGCGCATGGCCTGGTAGAGCCGTGCCAGTTCACTGCGCGGCGCCTCGAACAGGCTTTCCAGGGCGGCGTCGACGCGCGCCTGGCAGCGCTGCTGGTAGGCCGCGATCATGCCTGGTCGTCCGCGTCGAAGGGGGCTTCCTCCAGCTCGCCGTCGCGTTCCAGGAGGATCTGCACCTTCTGTTCGGCCTGGGCCAGGGCGGCCTGGCAGTCGCGGGTCAGGCCGATGCCCTGCTCGAAGGCGGTCAGCGAGTCTTCCAGCGACAGTTCGCCACCTTCCAGGCGTTCGACCAGTTGCTGCAGCTGTGCGAGGGAGTGTTCGAAATCGACGGCGGCTTTCTTGCGGGCCATGGGGCTGTCTCGTGGGCTCGTATCTCGGCGCGACACTAGCAGAGCCGCGCGGCATGGGTCATGCGGTGGCTCAGAAACGCAGCACTTCGCTGTTGCTGCGGGCCGGGCCGACCATGGGGATCTTCGGCGGCTGGGCCGGCTTGTTGCGCGGCACGGCGGGTTGCGCCGGCTTGGCTTCGGCAACCGGCTGGTTGCGCAGCGGTTCGATGGCGGCGGCCAGTTGTTCGACCAGCTGCCGCAGCAGCAGGCTCTGCGCCTTCACCTGATCGGCCGGGCTGCCGTCGTGGGCCTGTTCCAGACGCAGCAGGCGACTGTCGCGCAGCAGACCGCTGCGGTCGAGCAGGCGCCACTGGGCTTCCAGCACGGCCGGGTGCAGCGGGCCGGAGTCCAGGCGGCTGATGCTCAGCAGCACCTGCACGTCGGGGTTGAAGCCGGGGTTGGCCGGGGCCAGCACCAGGCGCTGGCTGTCCAGCCTGGCGGCCAGCTGGCGCAGCAGCACCTGGTCGATATCGGCGGCCAGGCTGCCGGCCCAGCGCGCGTCGTCGGCGGGCACCAGGCTGCCGTCGACCTGGCGCTGGAGGAAGGCTTCGCGCTGCAGGTAGTCGGCGATCGACACCGGGCCGAGCAGCACGGCCAGGCCCTGGTTCTGCCGGGGCACGGCGGGGCTGCCGGCATCCAGCTGGTACAGCGGGATCGGTTGGTGCGCCGTACAGCCGGCCAGGCCGAGCAGGCCGGTCAGCAGGAGAACAACGGGGAGGCGCAACACGGTCATCATTTCACCCTGGGGGCCGCGGGTGGCGGCCGGCAGTCATACGCGAACGGGCAGGGGTTGGCCTGCGGCCGCGTATCATCCGTCAAAGCGCCGCCGGACTCCAGCCTGCCCTGCTCAGCGGAGCCCTGCGGCGGGCGTCGGCGGCAGTGCGCGGATGGCGGCGGCCAGCTGCCGGCCGAGGCGTTCGACCAGCTGGCTCTGGGCCGCCACCTGGGCCTCCAGGCTGCCGTCGTGGGCCTGCTGCAGGTGCAGCAGGTCGCTGGCGCGCTGCTCGCCCCGGGCGTCCAGCAGGCGCCAGCGGGCTTCCAGCACCGCCGGCTGCTGCGGTCCGGAGTCGAGGCGGCTGATATGCAGGATGACCTGCGCCTGGGCCGGGAAACCGATGCGGTCCGGATAGAGCGCCAGGCGGCTGCTGTGCAGGTCGCCGGCCAGGGTGGCGAGCAGCAGCTGGCCGATGTCGTCCTGCAGGCTGCCGGCCCAGCGGCCCTCGCTGCTGACGTCGAGGCGCTGGGCGCTGTGGCGCTGCATCAGGTTTTCCCGCTGCAGGTAGTCGGCCAGTTGCAGCGGGCCGAGCAGCACGGCCGGGCCGTCGGCATCCTGCACGCTGGGCGGCGTGCCGTTGGCGAGCTGGTAGAACTGCTGGGGCGGCGCGCTGCTGCAGGCCGCGAGCAGCAGGAAGGCGAAAGGCAGCAGGCGTTGGCTCATGGCTGGGGCTTCCCGAAGATCAGCGATTGCGGTTGCTGTTCCAGTGTCTCGGCGGTGCGTTGCAGGGCCTTGCTGGCGCGGCTGAGCTGCTGCAGGGTGTTGCCCAGCTCGTATTGCAGGGTCGATTGCGGGCCGATGCTGTGCCGGCCGTCGACCAGCAGGCCGTTGGCCTGTTCCAGGGTCTGCCGGGTGCTGGCGGCGGCCTGGCGGATCTCCACCAGGGTGGCATTGAGTTCGCCGCTGCTGCGCTGCGCCGAGTCGAGCAGGCCGGGCAGCTGCTGCTCCAGGCGCCGGCTCAGGCGGTCGAGATTGGCCAGGGTGGCGGCCAGGCTGTCCAGGCCCTGGTGCAGGTCGTCGGAACTGCTCAGCTTCTCGATCGCCTGCAGGGTGCGGTTGGCCGACTCGATCAGCTCGCGCAGCGGCACTTCGCGCAGGCTGCTGGCCAGTTCCTGCAGCACATTGGCGGCCTGGTCGATGCGCGAGGGCACGCTGGGGATGCTCGGCAGGTCGACTTCGCTGGGGCTGAACACGTAGCCGGCCTGGTCGGGGAACATGTCCAGCGCGACGATGGCCTTGCCGGTCAGCAGGCTGGGAGTCTGCAGCTGGGCGCGCAGGCCGCGCTTGATCAGCTGCTTGACCACCCGGTCGAAGCTGCGCTGGCTGGCGGCCTTCTGCGGGTCGACGCGAAGGATCACCGGCATCACCACGTCCTTGATCTGGCTGTCGTAGGACAGGCGGATCTCGCGCACGCTGCCGATCTTCACCCCGCGGTAGGTGACGTCGGCGCCGACATCCAGGCCGTCGAGGGCGCCGGTGAAGTACACCACGTACTCGGTGGGCTTGCTGAACCAGCTTTCCCGCGACAGCAGCAGGGCGCCGGCCACCAGCAGGACCAGGCCGCCGAGCAGGAAGCTGCCGATCAGGAAGGGTTTGCGTGTTTCGCTCATGCGTCCTCCGCCTTGAGGAATGTGCCGTTGCGTCCGAGGAAGCGCTGTACCGCCTGCGGGCCGTTGGCCAGCAGGTCGCTCGGGGCGCCGAGGGCGATCTGGGTGCCGGCCTGGCCGTCGAGGAACAGGCAGGTGTCGGCCACCGCGAAGATGCTCGGCAGCTCGTGGGTGACCAGCACGATACTGGAGCCGAGGCTGTCGCGCAGCTGCAGGATCAGTTCATCGAGGGCCTTGGAGCTGATCGGGTCGAGGCCGGCCGAGGGTTCGTCGAAGAACAAGACCTGCGGGTCGAGGGCCAGGGCGCGGGCCAGCGCCGCGCGCTTGCGCATGCCGCCGGACAGCTCGGCCGGGTACAGCTCGTCGCAGCCGCCGAGGCCGACCAGGCTGAGCTTGAGCGCGGCCAGCTCGTCCAGCTCGGCACGGCCGAGGTTGGGCCGGTAGGTTTCCAGCGGCAGGCAGATGTTCTCGCGCAGGGTCATCGAGCCCCACAGCGCGCTGTTCTGGTAGAGCACGCCGAAGTGCTGCAGCAGCTCGGCACGGCGCTGCTCGTCCTGCGCCCAGAAGTCCTCGCCGTGGAACAGCACGCGCCCGCCCAGCGGCGCCTGCAGGCCGATCAGGTGGCGCAGCAGGGTGCTCTTGCCGCAGCCGCTGCCGCCCATGATGACGAACACTTCGCCGCGCTGGATGCTGAAATTCAGGTCGTGCTGGATCACCCGCGTGCCATAGCCGGCATCCAGGTGTTCCACGATCAGCACGGGTTCGCTCATTTCAGATCCCCAGCTGCGTGCAGATCAGGGTGATCAGCGCATCGCTGACCACCAGGGCGACGATGATGCTGACCACCGCGCGGGTGGTGGCCTGGCCCACGGCCTGGGCGTTGCGGCCGCTGGCCAGGCCATAGTGGCAGCCGATCAGGCCGATCAGCATGGCGAACACCAGGCTCTTGAAGATGCCGAGCAGGAAGTCGGTGAGGCTGAGCATCTCCAGGCTCTGGTTGAGGTACTGGGTGGCGGAGATGTCGAACAGCCCGGCGCCGATGACAAAGCCGCCGAGGATGCCGAGGGCATCGGCGAACACGCAGAGCAGCGGCATGGCCACCAGCAGCGCCAGCAGGCGCGGCAGCACCAGGAAGTCCAGCGGCGGGAAGCCGAAGGTCTTCAGCGCGTCGATCTCCTCGTTGGCCTGCATGCTGCCCAGCTCGGCGGCGTAGGCCGCGCCGGTGCGCCCGGCCATGATCACCGCGGTCATCAGCGCGCCCATTTCGCGGGTCATGCCGATGGCCACCATGTTGGCGATGTACAGCTGGGCGCCGAAGGCTTCCAGCTGGGCCGCGCCGACGAAGGCGAGGATCAGCCCGACCAGGCTGGCGATCAACGCGACTATCGGCAGGGCGCCGGGGCCGCAGGCCTGCAGGGCCAGCCAGAAGTCGCCGGCGCGCAGGCGCGAGCGGCCCTGCAGCAGGCGCAGCAGGGCCAGGCAGATTTCGCCGAGGAAGGTGCAGCTGTTGGCCAGGGTCGCCAGTTGGCCGAGAAAGCCCTGGCCCAGGCGGGTCAGGGGGTTGCCGCTGGCACCGGCCTTGGCGGTGGCCTGGATCGGGTGGGCGCTGCCCATCTGCAGCAGGCGCTCCACGTCTTCCGGCAGTTCCAGCCAGTGCAGCGTCAGCTGACGCTCCTCGGCCAGGCGCTGCAGCCGCCGCAGCAGGGCCAGCAGGCTGCTGTCCCAGGCGCTGACGGCGACCCGCACCGGCAGCTCGGCGCCTATGGCCGAATAGGCATCGAGCACCGCCGGCAGGTCCGGCTTGCGCTGGTCGAGGGTCCACTGGCCGCTGACGCACAAGTGCGTGCGGCCCTGCGGGTCCTCCTGCCAGCGTAGCTCGGCTGTGGTGGCGTCCATGTCTTCCTCCTGGAGCCGGTGCACAATTCGTAGGGTGCGCCGTGCGCACCGCATACCCCGTACGGGCCTCCGGTGCGCATGGCGCACCCTACGCAGAACAGAGGCCCGAGGTTGCAGCGTTTGGCGGAGATCGTAAACAGCTTCTTAGCCGTTCGGCACCTCGACCAGCAGCGCGTCGACCCGCTGGAAGCCGCGCGGCAGCTTGTTGCCGCGCCGGCCGCGTTCGCCCTTGTAGTGCTCCAGATCGTCCGGCTTGAGCGACAGGGTACGCTTGCCGGCCTGCAATACCAGGGTGGCGCCGCTGGGCAGCACGGCCAGGTCGGTGAGGTATTCCTCGCGGCTGGCCACGCGTTCACCGGGGATGCCGATGATCTTGTTGCCCTTGCCTTTGCCCAGTTGCGGCAGGTCGGCGACCTTGAACAGCAGCAGGCGTCCCTCGGTCGTGACGGCCGCCAGCCAGTCTTCCTCGCGGTTGGCCAGCGGCTTGGGCGGCACCACCAGGGCGCCGGTGGGCAGGGTCAGCAGGGTCTTGCCGGCTTTGTTCTTGGCCTGCAGGTCTTCACCTTTGACCACGAAGCCGTAGCCGGCGTCCGAGGCGATCACGTAGAGGGCGTTGTCATCCGGCAGCAGCACGCACTCGAAGGTCGCCCCCGGCGGCGGTTGCAGGCGGCCGGTTAGCGGTTCGCCCTGGCCACGCGCGGAGGGCAGCGAGTGCGCCGGCAGCGAGTAGCTGCGCCCGGTGTTGTCGATAAACACGGCGAACTGGTTGGAGCGCCCCGGCGCGGCGGTCTTGAAACCATCGCCGGCCTTGTACGACAGGCCGGTGGCGTCGATGTCGTGGCCCTTGGCGCAGCGCACCCAGCCTTTTTCCGAGAGCACCACGGTGACCGGCTCGGTCGGCAGCAGCTCGGTTTCGCTCAGCGCCTTGGCTTCGGCGCGGGCGACGATCGGCGAGCGACGGTCGTCGCCGTATTTCTCGGCGTCGTCGAGGATTTCCTGGCGCACCAGTTTCTTCAGCTTGGTTTCGCTGCCGAGCAGGGCCAGCAGCTTGGCGCGCTCTTTGGCCAGCTCGTCCTGCTCGCCACGGATCTTCATCTCTTCCAGGCGCGCCAGCTGACGCAGGCGGGTGTCGAGGATGTAGTCGGCCTGGATCTCGGTCAGACCGAAGCGCTCCATCAGCACCGGCTTGGGCTGATCCTCGGTGCGGATGATGTGGATCACTTCATCCAGGTTGAGGAACGCGGTGAGCAAACCTTCCAACAGGTGCAGGCGCTTCTCGACCTTGTCCAGGCGGAACTGCAGGCGGCGGCGCACGGTGCCGACGCGGTACACCAGCCATTCGGTCAGCAGGGTGCGCAGGTCCTTGACCGACGGCTTGCCATCGAGGCCGATGACGTTGGTGTTGACCCGGTAGCTGGACTCCAGCTCGGTGGTGGCGAACAGGTGCTGCATCAGCTCGTCGGCGTCCACGCGGTTGGAGCGCGGGATGATGACGATGCGGCATGGGTGTTCGTGGTCCGACTCGTCGCGCAGGTCGGCGACCATCGGCAGCTTCTTGGCCTGCATCTGCGCGGCGATCTGCTCCAGCACCTTGGCCCCGGAGACCTGGTGCGGCAGGGCGGTGACCACGATGTCGCCGTCCTCGACGCGGTACACGGCGCGCATGCGCACCGAGCCACGGCCGGTTTCGTAGATCTTCAGCAGGTCGCTGCGCGGGGTTATGACTTCCGCCTCGGTGGGGAAGTCTGGGCCGAGGATGTGTTCGCACAGCTGTTCGACCGTGGCATTCGGCTCATCGAGCAGGCGTACGCAGGCGCTGGCGACTTCGCGCAGGTTGTGCGGCGGCACGTCGGTGGCCATGCCCACGGCGATGCCGGTGGTGCCATTCAACAAGAGGTTGGGCAGGCGTGCCGGCAGGGTCGCCGGCTCGTCGAGGGTGCCGTCGAAGTTCGGCACCCAGTCCACGGTACCCTGGCCCAGTTCGGACAGCAGCACCTCCGAGTAACGCGACAGGCGCGCCTCGGTGTAACGCATGGCGGCGAAGGACTTGGGATCGTCCGGCGCACCCCAGTTGCCCTGGCCGTCGACCAGGGTGTAGCGGTAGCTGAACGGCTGAGCCATCAGCACCATGGCCTCGTAGCAGGCGCTGTCGCCGTGCGGGTGGAACTTGCCGAGCACGTCACCGACGGTACGCGCCGACTTCTTGTGCTTGGAGTCGGCATCCAGGCCCAGCTCGCTCATGGCGTAGACGATGCGCCGCTGCACGGGCTTGAGGCCGTCGCCGATATGCGGCAGGGCACGGTCCATGATCACGTACATGGAGTAGTTGAGATAAGCCTGCTCGGTGAAGTCGGCAAGGGAGCGGCGCTCCACGCCGTCCAGGCTCAGGTCGAGGGAATCGCTCATGCGTGCCTCATTGGCAAAGGGGTCATTACGAAAATAGTCACTGCGAAACAGGTCATTTCAAGGGAGTCGCTTGGCGCAGCACCAGGGTGCCGTCGCGCTGGGTGAATTCGAGTTGCTTGAGGGCGCTCATGCCGAGCAGTACCTCGTCGCCGTCCATGCCGGGGGTGATCAGCGCCGCCACGTCGTACAGGCGGATGTCGCCCAGTTGCAGGGTGGCCAAGCGGGTGCGCTGGCCGGTCACCGTGCCGTTGGCGGTACGGATCTGTACCGGCGCGCCGGGCTCCAGGCGCAGCCGGGCGGCCAGTTCGGCGGGAACCGCCACGGCACTGGCGCCGGTATCCAGGAGGAAGGTCACGGCGTCGCCGTTGATCTGCCCGCCCAGCAGGTAGTGGCCGCCGCGGCCGCTGGCCAGGCGCACTTCGATGTAGCCCTCGCCGTGCACCGATTGCGGCTGCTGGTTGGGGTTGTCGCGGCGCTCTTCCCACTGGCCGAAGAAGTGCGTGGCCAGCAGCAGGCCGGCGCCCCAGGCCAGTACCAGCATGACCCGGCCGGCGCGCTGGCCGGCGGCCTGGGGGGCGCTCATGGTGCGTTCCAGCCTTCGGCGGGAGCCTTGAAGTGCCACAGCAGCGGCCGGCTTTCGCCGTCGGCGCGGGCCTTGCCGCCGTTGTCCAGGCCGATCCAGGCGCCGTCCTGGTCCAGCCACAGGGCTTCGGCCACCCCGTAGGGGCTGGCGTAGCGGCGCGGTTCGCTCAGCGCGGCGGCGGCGAACGACCAGCATTTCTCGCTGGCGCCGCTGCTCGGGTTGCGCCGGCAGATGCGGTGGCCGGCACGCTCCAGGCTGAACAGGCGGTCGTTGAAGTAGTGCAGATCGGCGAAGTCCAGGGGCACCTGCTTGTCGCTGTCCGGCTGGGCCAGCGAGGCCTGCAGCCCGCCCTCGCTAAGCAGCACGCAGCCGCCGGTGCAGTGCCAGCCGCCATTGTGCTTGTGCAGCACCAGCAGGCCGCGGCGTTCGCGTTCGGCAGCCAGCCACAGGCGTTCGCCCTTGGCGTCGATGGCGATGCCTTCGAGCAGCGCGTTGAAGCCGAGCAGCATGCCGCTGGCGCGGGCCTGGCGCACCAGGCCGGCGGGCAGCTTGAGCCAGTCGGCGTTGCCGCTCGGGCCGAGCTGCAGCACCGCGGCCTGGGTTTCGCTGAGCAGGTAGCGGTTGCCGGCGCCGTCGCAGCCGATGCCCTCGAAGTCCAGGCTGCCGCCGCGCAACTGGTTGATCACCCAGCCGCGCATGCGCAGCCCCCAGGGCAGGCCGCTGGCTGGCGCCGCGGGGGCGCTGAAGCGTTCGGCGACCGCCTGCCAGCTATCGACCCGGGCCTGCAGGCGGTACAGGCGGTCGTCGGCACGGTCGGAGACCGCCAGCCATTCGTCGCCGCAACGGGCCAGGCCGGACAGGTTGCTGCCGTCCAGGCCCTCCACCGGGTGCTCGGCGAGCAGTTGCAGCTCGACCGGCGCGGGTGCCGCGTACAGCGCACCGCTCAGCAGCAGGCCGGCGAGGCTGGCGCTCAATCTCACGCCAGGACCTCGGCCAGGTTGCCCTTGGCTTCCAGCCAGCTCTTGCGGTCGCCGGCGCGTTTCTTCGCCAGCAGCATGTCCATGATCTCCAGCGTGCCCTCGAAGTCTTCCAGGGTCAGCTGCACCAGGCGCCGGGTGTTGGGGTCCATGGTGGTCTCGCGCAGCTGCGGCGGGTTCATCTCGCCGAGGCCCTTGAAACGGGTGACCTGCGGCTTGCCGCGGCGTTTCTCGGCGACCAGGCGATCGAGGATGCCGTCGCGCTCGCCTTCGTCGAGGGCGTAGAAGATCTCCTTGCCCAGGTCGATGCGGTACAGCGGCGGCATGGCGACGTAGACGTGGCCGGCATCCACCAGCGGGCGGAAGTGACGGACGAACAGGGCGCAGATCAGCGTGGCGATGTGCAGGCCGTCGGAGTCGGCGTCGGCGAGGATGCACACCTTGCCGTAGCGCAGCTCGCCGAGGTCGGTAGAGCCCGGGTCGACGCCGATGGCCACGGCGATGTTGTGCACTTCCTGGCTGGCCAGCACTTCGCCGCCGTCGACTTCCCAGGTGTTGAGGATCTTGCCGCGCAGCGGCAGGATCGCCTGGAATTCCTTGTCGCGCGCCTGCTTGGCCGAACCGCCGGCGGAGTCGCCCTCGACCAGGAACAGCTCGGAACGCATCGGGTCCTGGCCTGCGCAGTCGGCCAGCTTGCCGGGCAGTGCCGGGCCCTGGGTGATCTTCTTGCGCTCGACCTTCTTGCCGGCCTTGAGCCGGCGCCCGGCGTTGCTGATGGCCAGCTCGGCCAGGCCCAGGCCCAGCTCGGGGTTGGCGTTGAGCCACAGGCTGAAGGCGTCCTTGACCACCCCGGAGACGAACGCGGCGGCCTCTCGGGACGACAGGCGTTCCTTGGTCTGCCCGGAGAACTGCGGTTCCTGCATCTTCATCGAGAGGACGAAGGCGATGCGCTCCCAGATGTCTTCCGGGGCCAGCTTGACCCCGCGCGGCAGCAGGTTGCGGAACTCGCAGAACTCGCGCATGGCATCCAGCAGGCCCTGGCGCAGACCGTTGACGTGGGTGCCGCCCTGGGCGGTGGGAATCAGGTTGACGTAGCTTTCCTGCACGCTCTCGCCGCCCTCGGGCAGCCACAGCAGGGCCCAGTCCACCGCTTCCTTGTTGCCGGCCAGGCTGCCGACGAACGGCTCGTCGGGCAGGCGCAGGTGTTCGCTGACCGAGTCGGCCAGGTAGGAGCGCAGGCCGTCCTCGTAGTGCCATTCGACTTTCTCGCCGCTGGCCTTGTCCTCGAAGCTGACCGCCAGTCCCGGGCACAGCACGGCCTTGGCCTTGAGCACGTGCTTGAGGCGGCTGACCGAGAACTTGGGCGAGTCGAAGTACTTGGCGTCCGGCCAGAAGTGCACGCTGGTGCCGGTGTTGCGCTTGCCCACCGTGCCGACCACGGCCAGGTCGCTGGCCTTGTAGCCGTCGGCGAAGCTCATCTGGTACTCGTTGCCGTCACGCTTGACGGTGACTATCACCTGGGTCGACAGCGCGTTGACCACCGAGATGCCCACGCCATGCAGGCCGCCGGAGAACTGGTAGTTCTTGTTGGAGAACTTGCCGCCGGCGTGCAGCTTGGTGAGGATCAGCTCGACGCCCGGCACGCCTTCTTCCGGGTGGATGTCCACCGGCATGCCGCGGCCGTCGTCGAGCACTTCCAGGGAGTTGTCGGCGTGGAGGATCACCTGGATCGATTTGGCGTGGCCGGCCAGGGCCTCGTCGACGCTGTTGTCGATGACTTCCTGGGCCAGGTGGTTGGGCCGCGAGGTGTCGGTATACATGCCCGGGCGCTTGCGCACCGGGTCGAGGCCGGAGAGGACTTCGATGGCATCGGCGTTGTAGGAATTCTGCTGGGCCATGGGGTCTCTTAGTTGGTCAGTTGATCAGGGTGCTGGCGGGCTGCGGCGACGCGGCCCGGCGGACTCAAAGGGCGGAAAAGTCGAAATCTTGCCAGATTGCGCGGTCGAAGCCAGCCAGTTCGAGGATTTCCGGCAGGCGGCCGGCAAAGCCCTGGTAGCTGTGGTCGCCGCCCTCCTGGATATCCAGGGTGCAGCCGGCGTAGAAGGCTTCGGCCTGGCGGTAGTCGAGGGTCTCGTCGGCCGTCTGCAGCCACACGCGGTAGCGCTGGCCATCCTGCGGCGCCGGCACTTCCAGCTCGGCCAGGGCCTGCACGTGGTCGTGGGTCAGCAGCCAGGTTTCCCCACTGTAGTGGTTGGTCTGCGGGGTCTCGCGACCGTCGAACAGCCGGTGCGGGCGCACCGCCGGGTTGATCAGCAGGGCGTTCAGGCCGTGCTGTTCGGCCAGATGGGTGGCGTAGTAGCCGCCCAGCGAGCTGCCCACCAGCAGCGGCCGGCCCAGCTCGGCGATGGCCGCCTGCAGCTGGGCGATGGCCTGGCGCGGGTGGTGGTGCAGCGCCGGTACGCGCAGGTGCCGGGCGATGCCGCAGTGTTCGGCGAGCCGCAGCAGCTGGCTGGCCTTGGTCGAGGTCGGCGCGCTGTTGAGGCCGTGGATATAGAGGATGCTGGTCATAGGGAGGGGAGGCTACTAGCTCGCCAGCCCAGGCTGCAAGCTGATCGGCGCGCGACCGCCGGGTCAGGCGCCTGGCGCCGTGGTCAATAGCCTTTGACGCTGTAGTCGATTTCGAAATCGATGCCGGTAACCCGCGACACGCCGGTTTCCAGCAGGCCGTCGGCATGCAGGCGCAGCCAGCGGTAGCCGGGGGCGCTGCGGTCGACCTGGAACTCCTCGCTGCCGGGGGCGAACTGCACGCAGGTGGAGGGCGAGGCGAGCAGGCGCACCTGTTCGCGCTGCTGGTCGAATTCCTGGTGGACATGCCCCCAGAGCATGGCCCTGACCTGGGGGAAGCGCTCGATCACGGCGAACAACTCGTCCGGGTTGCGCAGGCCGATCGGCTCCATCCAGCTGCAGCCGATGGATACCGGGTGGTGGTGGAAGCACACCAGGTGGTGGCGCTCGGGGGCTTCGCTGAGCGAGCGCTGCAGCAGTTCGAGCTGCTCCGCGGCGAGGAAGCCGGGCACCGCGCCGGGAATCGAGGAGTCGAGCAGGGTGATGCGCCAGTTGCCGAGGTCGATGATCGGTTCGAGCAGGTCGCTGCCGGCGCAGGCTTCGCGCATGGCCGGCACTTCGTCATGGTTGCCGGCGAACCAGCGCGCCTGCCGGGCCACCGGGTCGGTCAGCTGGCGGAAGCGCTGGTAGGAGCCGAGCGTGCCGTCCTGGGAAAGGTCGCCGCTGGCCAGCATCAGGTCGATGCGCGGCTGTTCCTGCTGCACCCGCTCGATCACCCGCTGCAGGCTGTCGCAGGTATCCATGCCCAGCAGCTTGCCGCCTTCTTCGGCAAACAGATGACTGTCGGACAGCTGAACGATCAGCACCGGTTGGTCATGCGTCGGGGCGGCGGGGTGCGGCAAGGGGCGACTCCTGAGCGGGTTCTCAGGATTATGGTGGCTGAAAGCGGATTCGGTAAACCCGCTAAACGTGAACCTGTCACATTTGCCGCGTACTGCCGGGGATTAGTGCGGCCAAGTCCGGCGAAAAAGTAGGGTTATTGCGCGCAAGCCGAATCAGCGCACGCTGGCCAGCTCATGGCCGCAGGCCAGGCAGTGGCTGAGCCATTCGCCGAGGAACAGGTTGAGCTGGGTCTTCTCGTCCGGCTGGTGCATGGCGGCGTTCGGGTAGCTGTAGATGCTGCGAAAGCGCCGGGCATTTTCCGCGCTGACCACCTCGGCCATGCGCGCATCGTGGTAGACGCGCACCTCCAGCCGGGGCACCGGCAGCCAGGGCAGGCTGTGTTCCTGGCTGACGCTCAGGGTGGTGGTGTAGGGGCAGGCCTCCAGCACCTGCAGCACCAGCACGCCGAGCAGCAGGTCGCCCTGGCTCAGGGCCACGCGGCGTTCGCCCTGGCCGTCACGCATGTCCGGCAGCAGGCGCAGCAGGCGGGCATAGTTGGCTTCGCAAGCGGCCTGCAGTTCGACCAGGTCGACCCGGTAACGCTCGCGCAGCAGGTTCATGACCACAGCCCCCTTACTTGCGTGCGGTTCAGCGCCAGCCACTGCAGGGCGATGATGCTTGCGGCGTTGTTGATGCGCCCGTCCCCGACCGCCTGCAGGGCATCTTCCAGTGGCCAGACATGCACGCGGATGTCCTCGCCTTCCTCGGCCAGGCCATGCACGCCACCGGCGCCCTGGCTGTCGCAACGGCCGACATACAGGTGCACGCGTTCGTCGGAGCCGCCCGGGGAGGGGAAGTAGGTGGTGATCGGCCACAGCGCACCGAGGGTCAGGTCGGCCTCCTCGACGGCCTCGCGGCGCGCCACTTGCTCCGGCTCCTCGTCCTTGTCGATCAGCCCGGCGACCAGTTCCAGCAGCCAGGGGTTACCGTTCTTGTCCATGGCGCCGACGCGGAACTGCTCGATCAGCACCACGCAGTCGCGCTGCGGGTCGTAGGGCAGCACGCAGACCGCATCGTGGCGCACGAACAGTTCGCGATTGAGTTCCGGGCCCATGCCGCCGGCGAACAGGCGATGGCGCAGCTGCAGGCGGTCGAGCTTGTAGAACCCCTGGAAGCAGGTCTCGCGCTGAATGATCTCGACGGCATCGGGGCCTGGTTTGAACAGTTCGGACATGCAGGTGCACTCGTGGGTGATCGGTGTTTGCGCCATCCTAGCGCGCCGTCGCGCCCGGCGCAGCCTCCTTGGAGGATTGGGTGCAGACAGGGAAAATGGAACTTGTCAGACTTCAGGCCAGCGGCGCGTCGCCCCCGGCAACCGCCCGAATGCCACCCGCATTGCCAGCCAAGGAAACCGCATGCGTCTTTGCCAACTGATCTGTATCGCCTTGCTCCCCCTGACCTTAGGTGCCTGCCAGAGTCTGTTCAAGGCCGGCGGTCAGGAGCCCTTGACGAGCACCCAGCAACGCTGGGAACACCGGGCACCGGGTTGCGCCGGCAGCGACTGCCCGCTGGTGAACATCGACCTGCGCCTGCTCGACGACCTGCCCGAGCTGAACGCCCTGATCGAGCGCGAACTGCTCGGGCTGACCATCGAGCTGCCGGGCGACCCGCTGCCGGCGTCGCTGGCCAGCTACGAACGCGACTTCCTGGCCACGGCCAAGCCGGGCTGGAGCAGCTACCTGCAGGCCAAGATACTGGAGCAGCATGACCGTCTGGTGATCATCGAGCTGTCCAGCTACCGCTTCACCGGCGGCGCCCACGGCATCCCCGGGCGCGCCTACCTGAACTACGACCGCCAGCTCAAGCGTGTGCTGAGCCTGCAGGACATGCTGCTGCCGGGCGAGGAACAGGCCTTCTGGCAGGCCGCCGAGCTGGCGCACCAGGCCTGGCTGAAGGCCAACGGCCTGGACCAAGACCCCGACTACCAGGCCAGCTGGCCGTTCGAGCGCACCGACAACATTGCCCTGACCTTCGGCGCGGTGATGCTCAAGTACGAGGTGGCGCGCATCGCCCCCTACAGCAGCGGCCACCCGGAGCTGCGCATTCCCTATCCGCGCCTCAACGGCATTCTCAAGCCCTTCTATTTCCCCGGCCGCGGCTAAGAGCCTATTCACGATCTGCTGCGCGTCGGCTCTACTGCGTTAAAAACAGGCTCGGAATGCTCATTTACAGCTCGTAAACTCCGCTTCCTCGCCTGTTTTTGCCTTGTATAGCTCTAGCTCGCGAGATCGTGAACAGGCTCTAAGGGCCTGCTGACGGACGTGTAGGGTGCGCCGTGCGCACCGCAAGCCACGCGCAGATCCCGGTGCGCATGGCGCACCCCTATCCTGTGCGCCGCTCAGCTGCGGCGCAGCTTGCCCAGCAGCAGTTGCAGCACCCCGGCCAGCAACAGGGCCGGCAGGGTGGCGCCGACGGCCGGGTAGACATTGACCAGCAGGTGGAAGGTGGCCACCCCGCAGGCCCAGGCCAGCAGGCTGTCCCAGCGCAGGGCGGAGTGCGTGCGCGGCAGCTGGCGGCGACGCAGGACGAAGTGGTCGACCAGCACCACGCCGAACAGCGGGGCGAACACCGAGCCGATCAGCAGCAGGAAGCTCTCGTACTCGCTGAGCGGGGCGAACCAGGCGATCAGGGTGCACAACGCGCCGATGGCCAGGGCCAGGTGCTCGACCTTGACCGGCAGCAGGGTGGCGCTGGACACCGCCGCCGAGTGGATATCGGCGAAGGCCTTCTCCGACTCGTCGAGCAGGATCAGCAGCAGTGGAATACCCATGCCGGCACCGGCCAGGGCCAACAGCAGGCTGTTGGCCTCCTCAGCGCTGGCGAAGGCCAGGGTGTAGGCCACGCCCAGGCCCATCAGCCACACGCAGCCGAGCAGGAAACCCAGGACGGCGCCGGCGAACACGCCGCCGGCGCGCTTGCCGAAGCGCGAGTAGTCGGCGATCAGCGGCAGCCAGGACAACGGCATGGCGATGGCCAGGTCGAAACCCAGGGCGAAGCTCATCGAACCGTCGCCAGGGCGTGCCCACAGGGCGGCCAGGTCGGCCTTGCTCAGCAGGTTCCAGGTCAGCCAGGCGCAGGCGCCGAGCAGCAGCCAGATCCCCCACTTGCGCAGCACGCGGCGGACGAAGGCCAACGGGCCTGCCACCGCCAGCAGGGTGGCGAGGGCGCCGAACACCAGGGTCCACAGGGTAGCGTTGCTCCAGGCGCTGCCTTCGCCGAAGGCCTTGCCGGCCAGCAGGCTGGCGGCATCGCGCATGACGATGATCTCGAAGGCGCCCCAGCCGACCAGCTGCAGCAGGTTGAGCAGCGCCGGCAGCACCGCGCCCTGGCGCCCCAGGCTGAGCCTGAGCGCGGCCATCGAGGCCAGGCCGGTGTCGCTGCCGATCACCCCGACCGCGCCGAGCAGCAGGGCGCCGACCGCCACGCCGAGGGCAATCGCCAGCAGCGCGCCGGCCAAACCCAGGCCCGGAGCGAGCAGGGCGCCGGCCTGCAGCACCATCAGGCCCATCCCTAAGGAGAACCACAGGGCGAGCAGGTCGCGGGCGCCGAACACGCGCGCGGTCAGCGGTACGGCGAGGTTGGGGGAGTAACTGGGGTTGTTCACGGGCAAGGCCTCAGAAAAAGAATAAAGCCCCGCACCGGGATGCAGGGCTGGAATCAGGGGATGGCGGCCCACGCGTGGCGTGGGCGCGACATCCGGGGCAGGGCTCAGACCTGCTTGTAGATCACCGAGCCTTCGCCCTTGAAGCGTTCGGCCTGTTCCTTGAAGCCGGCTTCCACCGCCAGGCTCTCGTCGGACAGGCCATTCTCCTTGGCGTAGTCGCGCACTTCCTGGGTGATCTTCATCGAGCAGAACTTCGGCCCGCACATGGAGCAGAAGTGCGCCACCTTGGCCGAGTCCTTGGGCAGGGTCTCGTCGTGGTAGCTGCGCGCGGTGTCCGGGTCCAGGCCGAGGTTGAACTGGTCCTCCCAGCGGAACTCGAAGCGCGCCTTGGACAGGGCGTTGTCGCGGATCTGCGCGCCCGGATGACCCTTGGCCAGGTCGGCGGCATGGGCGGCGATCTTGTAGGTGATGATGCCGGTCTTCACGTCGTCCTTGTTCGGCAGGCCCAGGTGCTCCTTGGGCGTGACGTAGCAGAGCATGGCGCAGCCGAACCAGCCGATCATCGCCGCGCCGATACCCGAAGTAATGTGGTCATACCCCGGAGCGATATCGGTGGTCAGCGGGCCGAGGGTGTAGAAGGGCGCCTCGTCGCAGCACTCCAGCTGCTTGTCCATGTTCTCCTTGATCAGCTGCATCGGCACATGGCCGGGGCCTTCGATCATGGTCTGCACGTCGTGCTTCCAGGCGATCTTGGTCAGCTCGCCGAGGGTCTCCAGCTCGCCGAACTGGGCGGCGTCGTTGGCGTCGGCGATGGAGCCCGGACGCAGGCCGTCGCCCAGCGAGAAGCTGACGTCGTAGGCCTTCATGATTTCGCAGATTTCCTCGAAGTTGGTATAGAGGAAGTTCTCCTTGTGGTGCGCCAGGCACCACTTGGCCATGATCGAGCCGCCACGGCTGACAATGCCGGTCACTCGTTTCGCTGTGAGCGGCACATAGCGCAGCAGCACGCCGGCGTGGATGGTGAAATAGTCCACGCCCTGTTCGGCCTGCTCGATCAATGTGTCGCGGAACAGCTCCCAGGTCAGGTCCTCGGCGATGCCGTTGACCTTTTCCAGGGCCTGGTAGACCGGCACGGTGCCGATCGGCACCGGCGAGTTGCGGATGATCCACTCGCGGGTCTCGTGGATATGTTTTCCCGTCGAGAGATCCATGACGGTGTCCGAACCCCAGCGGATGCCCCAGGTCAGCTTGGCCACTTCTTCCTCGATGGAAGAACCCAGCGCCGAGTTGCCGATATTGCCGTTGATCTTCACCAGGAAGTTGCGGCCGATGATCATCGGCTCCAGCTCCACGTGGTTGATGTTCGCCGGGATGATGGCGCGGCCACGGGCGATTTCCTCGCGCACGAACTCGGCGGTGATTTCCTTGGGAATGCTGGCGCCGAAGCTCTGGCCGCCGTGCTGTTCCTTGAGCAGCCCGGCCTCGCGGGCCTCGGCCAGCTTCATGTTCTCGCGGATGGCCACAAACTCCATCTCGGGGGTGATGATGCCCTGGCGGGCGTAGTGCATCTGGCTGACGTTCTTGCCGGGCTTGGCCTTGCGCGGGTTGCGCACGTGGGCGAAGCGCATGGCGGTCAGCTCGGCGTCGTTCAGGCGGCGCTGGCCGAACTCGGAGGACAGGCCCGGCAGCTTCTCGGTGTCGCCACGGTCGTCGATCCAGGCGCTGCGCACATCGGCCAGGCCCTGGCGCACGTCGATGGTCACATTCGGGTCGGTGTAGGGGCCGGAGGTGTCGTAGACGGTAACCGGCGCGTTGATCTCGCCACCGAAGGCGGTCGGCGTGACGTCCAGGCTGATCTCGCGCATCGGCACGCGGATATCCGGGCGCGAACCCTGCACATAGACTTTCTGCGAACGCGGGAAGGGCTGGATCGACTGCTGGTCGACCTGGGCGCTTTCGCTCAGGTTCTTTTGTTGTTCGGCACGCATCGGCTGACTCCTGGCTGGTGTCGGAGCGAACCTGGGGTGCGGAAGGGCGGCGCGGGCGCACCGGGAGCGGTGCCGAGAGGGGCTCGCCGTGGCGAGTACATCTTGTTCCCTACGCAGGCCTTAACCTGATCAGGTTCAACGGGATCCGGAACTTTCCGATCTCAGCCCATGCTTCTGGGCACCCCGACAAGAACAGCCGGCAGTCTAATCAAGCGGCCGGCAGAACACCAATGCGCTTGGTCGCCTGAATGACCTGATCAGTGTGGAAATAAAGATAAACTGAACCGGCTGGTAGAGTATTGTTGCAAGCCGGCAACAAAGCTTATTGCAAACTAGGCTACCGTCGTGCCTGCTGTGCCTTGACCACCGCAGGCCGCACCCTTAGCCTTGCCCGATTACCACGTATCTAGGACTGATCATGCTACGCAGACTCTCTCTGGCGCTCGCAGTAGCTTCCGCCGCATCTGGACTGGCCTGGGCCGCAGACGCCCCGACGGGCAACAAAACCGGCCTGGTAACCGTGTACAACGAAGCGGTGAAGAACAACGCCGACCTGGCCGCCGCCCGCGCCAACTATGCCGCCATCAGCGAAGTGGTGCCGCAAGCCCGCGCCGGCCTGCTGCCGAATATTTCCGGCGGCGCCGACCTGACCGATACCGATACCGAGGTCGACCGCACCATCGGCGACCTGGACACCTCGCGCAGCGGCCTGTCCTACCAGGCCAACCTGGCCCAGCCGCTGTTCCGTGCCGATCGCTGGTTCCAGCTCAAGGCGGCCAAGGCCACCGACCAGCAGTACGCCCTGCAGCTGTCGGCCACCGAGCAGAACCTGATCCTGCAAAGCGCCGAGACCTACTTCGCCGTGCTGCGCGCCCAGGACACCCTGGCCTCGACCAAGGCCGAAGAAGCGGCCTTCAAGCGCCAGCTGGACCAGGCCAACGAGCGTTTCGACGTCGGCCTGTCGGACAAGACCGACGTGCTCGAAGCCCAGGCCGGTTACGACACCTCCCGCGCCAACCGCATCATCGCCGAGCGCAATGTGGAGGACGCCTTCCAGGCCCTGGTCACCCTGACCAACCACGAGTACGCGGCGATCGAGGGTATCCAGCACACCCTGCCGATCCTGGCGCCGGTGCCGAACGACGCCAAGGCCTGGGTCGACACCGCCGCCCAGCAGAACCTCAACCTGCAGTCCAGCAACTATGCGGTGGACGCGGCCGAGGAAACCCTGCGCCAGCGCAAGTCCGGCCATGCGCCGACCCTCGACGCCGTGGCCCAGTACCAGAAGGGCGACAACGACTCGCTGGGTTTCACCAACAGCGATCCGCTCTCCCCCTATAACGGCGATGCCGAGCAGACCACCATCGGCCTGCAGCTGAACATCCCGATCTACAGCGGCGGTCTGACCAGCTCGCAGGTGCGCGAGGCCTACCAGCGCCTGAGCCAGAGCGAGCAGGAACGCGAGAGCCTGCGCCGGCAGATCGTCGAGAACACCCGTAACCTGCACCGCGCGGTGAACACCGACGTGGAAACCGTGCAGGCGCGCAAGCAGTCGATCATCTCCAACCAGAGCGCCCTGGAAGCCACCGAAATCGGCTACCAGGTCGGTACCCGCAACATCGTCGACGTGCTCGATGCCCAGCGTCAGCTGTACAGCTCGGTGCGCAACTACAACGATGCGCGCTACGACTACATCCTCAACAACCTGCGTCTGAAGCAGGCCGCCGGCACCCTGGCACCGTCCGACCTGGAGGCGCTGTCCGGCTTCCTCAAGCCGGACTACAACCCGGACCGCGACTTCCTGCCGCCGGACCTGGCCAAGGCCGCCGAAGCCCAGCTGCGCGGCAAGTCGGACTACTGAGTCGACGCCCAACGAAAAACCCGGCAACTGCCGGGTTTTTTTATGCGAGATAGAAACCTATGGTGCTGCGAAGGGTGGATCGCGCTTTATCGATCCGCCGTGCTGGCCCGGTGGTGGATGAAAACAGCGTCATCCACCCTACGGGCTGGTCTGGCCCTCTAGCCAGGCCAGGGCGCCGAGCCCGGCCGCGCGGCCGCTGGCGAAGCAGGCGGTGAGCAGGTAGCCGCCGGTCGGCGCTTCCCAGTCGAGCATCTCGCCGGCACAGAACACGCCGGGCAGGCGGTGCAGCATCAGGTGCTGATCCAGTTCGGCGAAGGGCACGCCGCCGGCGCTGCTGATCGCCTCGTCCAGCGGTCGTGGGCGCAGCAGGGTCAGCGGCAGGGCCTTGATCGCCGCAGCCAGCCGTTCGGGCGCGGCGAACTGCTCGGCGCTGGCCAGCTCGCGCAGCAGCGCGGCCTTGACCCCGTCCAGGCCCAGCTGGCCGTGCAGGTGCTTGGCCATGGAGCGCGAACCGCGCGGCTTGTGCAGTGCGGCCAGGACCTTGTCCAGCGGCCGGTCCGGCAGCAGGTCGAGGTGCAGGGTGGCGCTGCCGCTCTGGGTAATCCGCTCGCGGATCTCGGCGGACAGGGCATACACCAGGCTGCCCTCGACGCCGGTGCTGGTGAGCACGAATTCGCCGCGGCGCGGCGCGGCGCCGTCCAGGGCCAGGGTCACGTTCTTCAGCGGCGCACCGGCGAACTTGTCGCGCAGCAGGGCGCTCCAGGCGCTCACCTCGAAGCCGCAGTTGGCTGGCAGCAGCGGCGCGATGCTCACCCCGCGCGCTTCCAGCAGCGGCACCCAGGCGCCATCCGAACCCAGGCGCGCCCAGCTGCCGCCACCCAGGGCCAGCACGCAGGCGTCGGCGCGGAGCGCCTGTTCGCCCGCGCTGGTCTGCAGGCGCAGGCTGCCATCGGCGTTCCAGCCCAGCCAGCGGCTGCGCGTGTGCAGGCGCACGCCGGCCTCGCGCAGGCGCTTGAGCCAGGCGCGCAGCAGCGGCGCGGCCTTCATGTCGCGGGGGAACACCCGCCCGGAGGTGCCGACGAAGGTGTCGATGCCGAGATCATGAATCCAGGCGCGCAGGCTGTCGGCATCGAAGTCGGCGAGCAGGCCGGCGATTTCTTCTTGGCGCTCGCGGTAGCGGCCGAGGAACGCCGCTTTCGGCTCGGCGTGGGTGATGTTCATCCCGCCGACCCCGGCCAGGAGGAACTTGCGCCCCAGCGAGGGCATGGCGTCGTACAGCTCGACCCGTACGCCGGCATTGGCCAGCACTTCGGCGGCCATCAGCCCGGCGGGGCCGCCACCGATGACGACGACAGAAGGCGAATGCGAAGGGCTGGGCTGGTTCATCGGCGGAGATCGGCTGGCAAAGAGGCGGCCATTCTAACCGAGCACGTGGTCCAGTACGCGCCGCGCGCTGTGGTGCAGGATGCCGTGGCGCCTCGCCAGGGCGGCGCGGTCCCTGTCGTAACCGCCGCCGATCAGGCCGACCACTGGAATCTCGCGCTCCAGGCAATGGCGCAGCACCGCCTCGTCGCGGGCGGCGATGCCGGCGTCGGTGAGCTGCAGGTAGCCGAGGGCGTCGTCCTGGTGCACGTCGACGCCGGCGTCGTACAGCACGATGTCCGGCTGGTACAGGGCCAGCAGGTAGCCGAGGCTGTCGTTGACCACCTTGAGGTAGGCGGCGTCGCCCATGCCGATCGGCAGACCGATGTCCCAGTCGCTGCGGGCCTTGCGCGCGGGGAAGTTCTTCTCGCAGTGCAGCGACACGGTGACGGCGTCGGGCACGTTTTCCAGGATGCGCGCGGTGCCGTCGCCCTGGTGCACGTCGCAGTCGAAGATCAGCACGCGCCCGGCCTGGCCGCTTTCCAGCAGGTAGCGGGCGACTATCGCCAGGTCGTTGAAGATGCAGAAGCCCGAGGCGTGGTCGAAGTGGGCGTGGTGGGTGCCGCCGGCCAGATGGCAGGCGATGCCGTGCTGCAGCGCCAGTTCGGCGGCCAGCAGCGAGCCGCCCACCGCGCGCACGGTGCGCCGGGCCAGCGCTGGACTCCAGGGCAGGCCAAGGCGGCGCTGCTCCTGCGCGGTCAGCTCGCCAGCGAGAAAGCGCTCGATATAGGCCGGGCAGTGGGCCAGGGCCAGCACCTCGGGCGTGCAGATCTCTGGGCGCTGCAGCGCGGCGTCGGCCGTCAGGCCGCTGTCCACCAGGTGATCGCGCAGCAGGCGGAACTTCTCCATGGGGAAGCGGTGGCCGGCCGGGAAGGGCGGGCTGTAGTCGTCGTGGTAGACCAGCGGCAGGTGCATCGGACGGCTCTCGTGATCACGCGGCAGGCAGTATGCTGTGGGCCTGACCACCGGCTCAAGGAGCCGTCGCCCGATGGATGCCGAACAGGCCGTACGCGCCTACCACCAGCTCAGCAAGCACCGCCCGGACGGCTACGCGCCGGGGCCCGGGCAACTGGACTGGGCGACCCAGCCGGCACCGTTCCGTCGCTACGCCGGTGCTCGCCTGATCGAGTTGTGGCAGCGCCCGCAGGAGGAGTCGCCGGGCTACGACGCGGTGTTCGCCGCGCCGCTCGGCGTGCCGGCGGCGCTGGATCGCGCCAGCGTCTCGCAGCTGCTGTACGACAGCCTGGCCCTGTCGGCCTGGAAGGAGGCCGGCGGCAGCCGCTGGGCGCTGCGGGTCAATCCGTCGTCCGGCAACCTGCACCCGACCGAGGCCTACCTGTTGCTGCCGCCCGGCGTGGTGGACGAGGCCGGCGTGCTGGCCCATTACACGGCAGATCGGCATGCCCTGGAGGTGCGCACCGAGCTGCCGGCCGCGCTGGCCGCGCAGCTGGCCGAGGCCCTGCCGGCCGGCGGCTTGCTGCTCGGCCTGGCCAGCATCCCCTGGCGCGAGGCGTGGAAGTACGGCGAGCGCGCCTACCGCTACTGCCAGCACGACCTCGGCCACGCCCTGGCGTGCATCAGCATCGCCGCCGCCATCCACGGTTGGCAGGTACGCCTGCTGCGCGCAGTGGCGGAGAGTCGCCTGGATGGCCTGCTCGGCCTGGATCGCCCCGGTTTCCACGAAGCCGAGCACGCCGACTGTCTGCTGTGGGTCGGTCCGCCGCAGCCCGGTGAGTTCAAGCTGCCGAGCGGCCTGCTCAATGGCCTGGCCGCGCTGGAGCTGGCCGGGCAGCCCAATCACCTGTCGCGCCACTACCGCGACTGGCCGGAGCTGGCGCGGGTGCAGGCGCTGTGCCGCGCCCCGGCGCTGCCGCCGGCCGGCTGGACGGCGCCGGCGGGCTTGCTGGTCACGGACAACCCTGGCCTGCCGCTGCGGCCGATCCTGCACCGGCGGCGCAGCGCCCAGGCCTTCGACGGCCGTAGCGGCATCCACGCCGAGCTGCTGTTCGCCTGGCTGCGCCGCCTGCTGCCGGGCCACTCGCCGGTGCCCTTCGCCGTGCTCGGCGAGCCGACGCGGGTCGATTTGCTGCTATTCCTCCACCGCGTGCAGGGCCTGGAGCCCGGCCTGTACTGGCTGGCCCGCGGCGACGGCCAGCCGCAGCCAGACGGCCTGCGCGCGGATTTCCTCTGGCAGCGTGCGCATGCCGAGCTGCCGCTGTACCGCCTGCTGCAGGGCGATGCCCGCGGCCTGGCCGGCTTCCTCGCCTGCGGCCAGGACATCGCCAGCGACGGCTGCGTGGCCCTGGCCATGCTGGCGCGTTTCGACCAGGCCCTGGGCGAGGGCGCCTGGCACTACCCGCGGCTGTACCAGGAGTGCGGGCAGATCGGCCAGCTGCTGTACCTGGAGGCCGAGGCGGCGGGCCTGTCCGGCACCGGCATCGGCTGTTTCTTCGACGATCAGGTGCATGAATTGCTCGAACTGGCCGACAGCCGCTGGCAAAGCCTTTACCATTTCACCATTGGCCGCGCGGTGTGGGATGAGCGTCTCTCCTCGCAACCGGCTTACCCTGTATTGCGTCGCCCCGAGGGAGGGATGTCATGAGTCAAGTGCTGGACGATCTGGTGGCCCTGCTGAGCCTGGAACCGATCGAGGAGAACCTGTTCCGCGGCCTGAGCCAGGACCTCGGCTTCCGTCAGCTGTTCGGTGGCCAGGTGCTCGGCCAGTGCGTGTCGGCCGCCAGCCAGACCGTGGAGGAGGCGCGCCATGTGCACTCCATGCACGGCTACTTCCTGCGCCCCGGCGATGCCAGCCTGCCGGTGGTCTACCAGGTCGAGCGGGTGCGCGACGGCGGCAGCTTCAGCACCCGACGGGTCACGGCGATCCAGAAGGGCCAGCCGATCTTCACCTGCGCGGCGTCCTTCCAGTTCGACGAGCAGGGCTTCAGCCACCAGCTGCCGATGCCCGACGTGCCCGGCCCGGAAGGCCTGCCCACGGAAACCGAGCTGGCGCGCCAGGTCGCACAGCTGATCCCGGAACGCATGCGCGAGCGCATGACCAGCGACAAGCCGATCGAGATCCGCCCGGTGACGCGCATCAACCCCTTCGCCCCGCAGCCCTGCGAGCCGGTCAAGCACGTATGGTTCCGCGCCGCCGGCCCGCTGCCGGCCGAGCCGCAGCTGCACAAGTTCCTGCTGGCCTACGCCAGCGACTTCAACCTGCTGACCACCTCGATGCTGCCCCACGGCGTGTCGGTGTTCCAGAAGTTCATGCAGGTGGCCAGCCTCGACCACGCCCTGTGGTTCCACGGCGACCTGCGCATGGACGACTGGCTGCTGTACTCGATGGACAGCCCCTGGGCCGGCAACGCCCGCGGCTTCTCGCGGGCCAGCATCTTCAACCGCGCCGGCCAGCTGGTGGCTTCGGTCAGCCAGGAGGGGCTGGTGCGCCTGCGCGAGGACTGGAAGTGAGGCTGCGGGACGCGCGCCACTGGGTGTTCGACATGGACGGCACCCTGACCATCGCCGTGCATGACTTCGAGGCGATCAAGCGCGCCCTAGAGATTCCCGCCAGCGACGACATCCTCCATCACCTGGCCGCCCTGCCCGCGGCCGAGGCGGCGGCCAAGCATGCCTGGCTGCTGGAGCACGAACGCGAGCTGGCCCTGGCCGCCCAGCCGGCGCCGGGGGCCGTGGCGCTGGTGCGCGAACTGCAGCAGCGCGACTGCCGCCTCGGCATCCTCACCCGCAACGCCCACGAGCTGGCCCTGCTGACCCTGCAGGCGATCGGCCTCGGTGACTGCTTCGCCAGCCACGACGTGGTCGGCCGCGGCGAGGCGCCGCCCAAGCCGCATCCCGGCGGCTTGCTGCAGCTGGCCGCGCAGTGGCGGGTGGCGCCGCAGCAGCTGGTGATGGTCGGCGACTACCGCTTCGACCTGGACTGCGCGCGCGCCGCCGGTGCCTTCGGCGTGCTGGTCAACCTGGCGGAGAACCCCTGGCCGGAGCTGGCCGACCACTTCGCCGTGGACTGCCACGCCCTGCTCGGCCACCTGCAGTAGACGATTCTGTAGGGTGCGCCGTGCGCACCAGAGACCTGTGCGGTGCCGGTGGTGCGTACGGCGCACCCTATGAGGCACTCTTCAATAGCGATAGGCACCGGCGGCGATGGCCGCCTGCAGCTCGGAGGTCAGCGGCACGTAGCGGTCGCTGCCGGGTAGCCAGGCATACAGCGGGTCGCGGCAGCGTTCGAGGTCATAGGCCTGCTCCTTCAGCGGTGCCTTCTTGTGCTTGAAGGTGCCAGTGGTCTCCATCTGCGTGCTCAGACGCAGGAACAGCGGCACGGCATAGGCCGGCAGTTCCTGGCGCAGGTGCGTGAGCAGGGCGCGGAAGTCGAAATCCTCCGGCGCACAGCCAAGGCGGATGCAGGCCATGCCGGCGCGGCCGTTGGTGTTGGCTATCTCGACGCCGTAAACCACGGTTTCGCTGATCTGCGTAACACCGTCGAGTACCGCCTCGACCTGGGTGGTGGAGACGTTCTCGCCCTTCCAGCGAAAGGTATCGCCCAGGCGGTCGACGAACTGCGCATGGCGAAAACCCATGTCACGCATCAGGTCGCCGGTGTTGAACCAGGCATCGCCGGGCTCGAACACGTCGCGCAGGATGCAGCGCTCGGTGTCGCGTGCATCGGTATAGCCGTGGAACGGCGATTTCTCAGTGATCTTGCCCAGCAGCAGGCCGGCCTCGCCCTTGGCCACGCGCTGCAGATGGCCGTTCTCGCGCAGCGGCGCCTCGCGCTCCTGGTCGTAGCGGACGATGGCATAGGGGTAGGGCGAGAAGCCCACCGTATTGTCCAGATTGAGCAGGTTGGTGAAGCCGATGTTGCCCTCGCTGGAGGCGTACAGCTCGACCACTCGCTCGACCGTGAAGCGCTGCTTGAACGCCTGCCAGATGCTCGGGCGCAGGCCGTTGCCGACCATCACCCGGATCGGGTTGTCGGCGTCGGCTGGGCGCGGCGGCTGGTCGAGCAGGTAGCGGCACAGCTCGCCGACATAGCCGAAGGCGGTCGCCTGGTGGCGTTCTACGTCGTCCCAGAAGCGGCTGGCGCTGAACTTGCGCACCATGATCAGCGCCGCCTGGCCGGCCAGCACCGAGCCCCAGCACACCACCATGGCGGTGCCGTGGTAGAAGGGCAGGCTCACATACATGCGGTCCGTGCGGCCCAGGCGTACGGCGGCGAAACCGAAGGCGCCGTAGCCCTTCATGAAGCGCCCGTGGTTGAACACCACGGCTTTCGGCAGGCCGGTGGTGCCAGAGGTGTAGATGAAAAAGCAAGGGTCGTCGGCGCGCACCGCACGCTCCAGCAGCGGCGCGGTTACCGGGTAGGCGTGCAGTTCGGCCGCCGGGTTGCGCCAGCCCGCCGGCGCCTCGCCGGGGTCGCGCCAGGTCGGGCGGTCGGCGAAGTAGTGGCAGGCCTCGGCGGGCAACGCCAGCTCGTCGGCGACTTCGCCGAAGGCGGCGAACAGTTCCTCGCCGACCAGCACCATGCGTGCCTGCGCCAGGCGGATGCTGTGCGCCAGTACACGGCCGCGCTGGCTGCTGTTGATCAGCGCGCTGACCGCCCCGAGCTTGGCGCAGGCGATGACCCCGGCGAGCAGCTCGAAGCGGTTCTCGAACATCAGCGCCACGCTATCACCCTGGCGCAGGCCATGGGCTCGCAGGTAGTGCGCCAGCTGGTTGGCCCAGCGATCGAGCTCGGCGTAGCTGAGCTGCTCGTCGTCCTGGATCAGTGCCGCGCCGCCGGGGTTGTCGCGCGCCGCCGTCTCGATGCAGCTGGCCAGGCTGACGGGATAGGCGCCACGACTGCGGTTGCCGATGTGCAGGCCCTTGACGATGCCCGGCAGGTCGACGAGCAGGCGGGGCAGACGGGACAGCAGGCGGGGCAGGGTGATCAGGTCGGCATGACTCATGGTGCAGGACTCCAGGCGGTGCTAGGCACTCGATGTTGTTGTCCGGCCAATCTACCCAGCGGCGGCATGCCTGTTGATAGCCTGAGGTAGCAGGGCACTGGCAATTTGTCTCAAGGGCATCGCACAATCGACCCTCTCCCGACAGGTGAAAGGACTTCCCCATGTTGCAGGTGACCACGGCTCCCAGCGCTTCGGCGTCATTGTTGCTCGACCTCTATCAGGCCTTGCGCAGCCTGCAGCTGGCCGGGCCGGACGATCTGCTGGCGTTGGGCCTGGCGCCCGAACCGCCGCTGGACCTGGAGACGCGTATCCCGGTGGCCTGGCTGGTACGGCTCTGGCAACTGGCCCAGCAGCGTGGCGCGCCGGCCGATCTGGGCCTGCTGCTCGGTCAGCGCCGTGGCCTGCAGACGCGCGGCCCGGTGGCCAACCTGGCGGCGCTGAGCGCCACCCTGGGCGAGGCGCTGGAGCTGTTCTGCCGGCATAGCCCGGTGATGAGCGAATGCGAGAGCCTGCGGGTGGAGCGTCATGCCGGGCGTGTGCGCATCGTGTTCCTGTTCAGCGCGCCATTGGCTGGCCTGCCGCCCATCTGCGAGTACAGCCTGAGCTCGGCCCTGTGCTGGGCGCGGCAGATGAGCGGGGTGCGCCTGCTGCCGCTGGCGGTGGGGCTGCGCCATGCGGCCCTGGCCGGGCCGGCCAACTACCGTCAGGTGTTCGGCTGTGCGGTACGTTTCGGCGAGGCGCAGGACTACATCGAGATGGCCGAAGCCGACCTGCAACTGCCCATGGTCGGCGACAACGCCTACCTCAAGGGCCTGTTGCAACAGCGGGTGAGCAGCATGCAGGCACAGCTGCCGACGCACAGCAGCTTGCGCCAGCAGGTGCTGCGCCTGATCGAGCAGGGGCTGGTCAGCGGCGAGTTTTCGGTGGCGGCGGTGGCCGGGCGTCTGCAGATCAGCCGGCAGACCCTGCACCGCCACCTGCGTGAGGAGGACTGCTGCTTCTCCGAACTGCTGGCCCAGGTGCGTCGCCAGCAGGCGCTGCAGCGCCTGGCGCAGCCGGGTTGCCGGGTCGAGCAACTCAGCCGCGAGCTGGGCTTCAGTGAGCCGAGTGCCTTCTACAAGGCGTTCAAGGGCTGGTTCGGCCTGTCGCCCAAGGCCTACCAGCAGCAGGCCGGCACGATGGCGGTGATTGCGTAGGGGGCGCCGTGCGCACCAGCGGCAGCGCATCGGCCCTGGTGCGCATGGCGCACCCTACAGGCTTACAGTCGCGCCACCTTGAAGGTGTCGCAGCGGCCCACTTCGCCGCGTTCGAAGCCGGCCTTGAACCAGCGCTCGCGCTGGGCCGAAGTGCCGTGGGTGAAGGAGTCGGGCATCACGCTGCCGCGCGACTGCTGCTGCAGGCGGTCATCGCCGATGGCGTTGGCGGCGTTCAGCGCTTCCTCCAGGTCGCCGGCTTCCAGCCAGTCCAGGCGGCGCTGGGCATGGTAGGCCCAGACGCCGGCCAGGCAGTCGGCCTGCAGTTCCTGGCGCACCAGCAGGCCGTTGTCGCCCTCCACCCGCTCGCCGCGCTGGCGCGCCGCGTTGACCTTGGCCGAGACGCCGAGCAGGGTCTGCACATGGTGGCCGACCTCGTGGGCGATCACATAGGCCTGGGCGAAGTCGCCGGCGGCGGCGAAACGGGTTTCCAGTTCGCGGAAGAAGCTCAGGTCGAGATACACCTGCCGGTCGCCGGGGCAGTAGAAGGGCCCGACCGCGGCATCGGCGAAGCCGCAGGCCGAGCGCACGCCGCCGCTGAAGAGGACGAGTTTCGGGTCCTGGTACTGCTTGCCGCCGGCCTGGAACAGGGCGCGCCAGGTGTCTTCGGTATCGCCCAGCACGGCGCGGACGAATTCGCTCTGCGGGTCGTTGGCCGCCGGTGCACGCTGCTCTGGCAGCGGGGCGCCCGGCTGCACGGCCTGGTTGAGCACGTTGCCGAGGATGGTCAGCGGGTCCTGGCCCATCAGCAGGCCGACCACCACGACGATGGCGATGCCGCCGAGGCCGAGGCCCTTGCCGCCGAAGCGCATGCCGCCACCGCCGCCGCGGGCATCCACCACGTTGTCGCTGCGTCGTGCCCGTTGCCAGCGCATGATCCACTCCTTCAGTCCGTCGAGGCTGTCAGTGTCGTCGCCTCGGCGGGAGCGCGCCAGCCCGAGGTCACTCGGCCGGATAGTCGGCCAGCACGCTTTCCTGGCCGTCCTTGCCCAGGCCGATCACCTGGTAGGCGTGCACCACGCCGGTTTCCATGCCGGGCGAGCCATGCGGCATGCCCGGCACGGCGGCGCCGAGCAGGTCGGGGCGCTGGCGCAGCTTGAGGATGTCGCTGGCCGGCACGTGACCCTCGACGAACTTGCCGTCGATCACCCCGGTGTGGCACGAGGCCAGGCGCGGCGGTACGCCGAGGCGGCTCTTGACCGCGCTCATGTCGCTTTCGACATGGTCGTTGACCTGGATGCCGTTGTCGCGCAGATGGCTGATCCAGGCCTTGCAGCAGCCGCAGTTGGCGTCGCGGTGGACATCCATGCTGATGGTTTCCGCGGCCTGGCTGGTGGCGGCGACGAACAGGGTGGTGGCGAGCAGCAGGCGGCGCATGGCGGAATCTCCGGAAGGTGATTGCGGCAGGATAACGCCGCGCCGGGCATAGTCCCAGCGCGAGACTGTTTCAGTCTGCGAGTGCAGCGCCTATGCTCGCAGTCACTCATCCGAGAGCCTGTTGCGAGGGAGTTCGACCATGCTGTCCGCCCGTATCTTCCTGGCCGTGCAGGCCCTGATCCTCGCCGGCTTCGGCCTGGCCTACCTGGTCAGGCCGCACGAGCTGGCCAACCTCAGTGGCATGCTGCTGATGGCGCCGGCGGCGATCACCGATGTGCGTGCCTATTACGGCGGCCTTCAGCTGGGCCTGGCGGCCTACCTGCTGCTGGCGCTGGCCCGCCGCGACCTGCTGCGTCCGGCGCTGAGCCTGCTGGTGCTGCTCTACGCCTCCCTGGCGCTGACGCGCATGGCCGGCCTGTGGCTGGATGGCGGCGCGCAGCAGACCTTCAACCTCTACGCCATGCTGTTCGAGGTGGTCTCGGCCGGGTTGGCGTTCTGGCTGTTGCGCCGCTCAGCGGCGGCGTAGGGCGTGGCTGCAGCGCAGCATGTCGAGCAGGGCGTCGACCAGCGGCTCGGCCTGCGCCGCCAGCGAGTCGCCGCCTGGCGCCAGCAGCCAGTTGGCCTGCAGACCATGGATATAGCCGTGCAGACAGAGGGTGGCGCGGCGACAGTCGAGGTCGGTCGGTAGCTGGCCCTTGCTGACCGCGTTGCGCAGCGACTTCTCGATACGCTCGTCGCACTCCAGGTGCAGCGCCTGCATCTTCTGCCGCAGGTCGCCCAGATCATCGGTGTACTCGCACTTGTGCTGCAGGATCTCCTGGATGCGCCGGGTCTGCGCGTCCAGCTCGAGGTTGCGCAGCAGGCGGGTCAGCAGCTCGCGGGTCTGCCCCAGCGGGTTGGGCTCGTCCTCACTCTCGCTGGCCTGGGCCAGCTCCTCCAGCGGCAGGTGCAGGCGCTCGAGCATGGCCTGGAACAGGTCGACCTTGTTCTCGAAATGCCAGTAGATGGCGCCACGGGTCACCCCGGCAGCGCTGGCGATGTCGGCCAGCGAGGTGCGGGAAACGCCGCGGTCGTGGAACAGCCGTTCGGCCGCGTCGAGGATCGACTGGCGGGTTTCTTCGGCTTCCTCTTTGGTGCGTCTGGCCATGGTCGGTTTTGTGTAAAGGTTGGGAAAAGTTGGCGACGGAGTCAGTTTTGCACGTTTACAAACATTCTAGTATGTAAGTATATTCGTTAGCTAGCTAAACACTTGCCCGCCCGCTCTGCCCCGGGTCATTCAGACATGAGGTCGATTCAGATGCTGAAGCAACCAGCCTCCGCCGCTGCGGTTTCCGCGCTCGCGCTGGCCATACTGGCCCTCTCCGGTTGTGGCGAGGCGCCACCGCCGCCAGCCGCCCAGGTGCCGCAGGTCGGCGTGGTCACGCTCGCCGCCCAGCCCTATACCCTGACCACCGAACTGCCGGGGCGTACCGCCGCCTTCCGCATCGCCGAGGTGCGCCCGCAGGTCGACGGCATCATCCAGAAGCGCCTGTTCACCGAGGGCTCCGAGGTCAAGGCCGGCCAGCAGCTGTACCAGATCGACGCCGCCAGCTATGCCGCCAGCCTGAAGAGCGCCGAGGCCAGCGTGGTCTCGGCCCGCTCGCTGGCCGCGCGCTACAAGGAGCTGGTGGTGGACAAGGCGGTCAGCCAGCAGGCCTATGACGAGGCCGAAGCCGCCCGCCTGCAGGCCGAGGCGGTGCTGGAGAAGGCGCGCATCGACCTGCGCTACACCCGCGTGCTGGCGCCCATCGGCGGCCGCGTCGGGCGCTCGGCGGTGACCGAGGGGGCGCTGGTCAGCAACGGCCAGAGCACGGCCATGGCCACCATCCAGCAGCTCGACCCGATCTACGTCGACGTCACCCAGTCCAGCGCCGAACTGCTGCGCCTGCGCCGCGAGCTGGCCGCCGGCCAGCTGGAACAGGCCGGCAAGGCCGCCAAGGTGTCGCTGACCCTGGAAGACGGCAGCACCTACCCGCACAGCGGCATCCTGGAATTCTCCGAGGTGTCGGTGGACGAGGGCACCGGTTCGGTGACCCTGCGCGCGGTGTTCCCCAACCCCGCGCACGACCTGCTGCCGGGCATGTTCGTGCATGCCCGCCTCAATTCGGCGGTCAAGCAGCAGGCCATCCTCGCCCCGCAGCAGGGCGTGACCCGCGACCTCAAGGGCCAGGCCACCGCGCTGGTGGTCGGCGCCGGCGACAAGGTCGAGCTGCGCCAGCTGCAGGCCGAGCGCACCAGCGGTGATCGCTGGCTGGTCAGTGCCGGCCTGCAGGCCGGCGACCGGCTGATCACCGAGGGCCTGCAGTACGTGCGCCCGGGCGACCCGGTCAAGGTCGCGCCGGCAGGCAACGTGGCCGGCGAGCCGACCGAGCAGAGCGGCCTGGCCAAGCGCCACTGAGGAGAGCAGTAGATGTCCCGATTCTTCATCGACAGGCCGATCTTCGCCTGGGTGATCGCCCTGGTGATCATGCTGGCCGGTGGCCTGGCCATCCTCAAGTTGCCGATCAACCAGTACCCGAGCATCGCCGCGCCCGCCGTCGGCATCCAGGTCAGCTACCCTGGCGCCTCGGCACAGACGGTGCAGGACACCGTGGTGCAGGTGATCGAGCAGCAGCTCAACGGCATCGACGGCCTGCGCTACATCAGCTCGGAGAGCAACGCCGACGGCAGCATGAGCATCACCGCCACCTTCGAGCAGGGCACCAACCCCGACATCGCCCAGGTGCAGGTGCAGAACAAGCTGCAGCTGGCCACCCCGCTGCTGCCGCAGGAGGTCCAGCAGCAGGGCATCCGCGTGACCAAGGCGGTGAAGAACTTCCTGCTGGTGCTCGGCGTCGTCTCCGAAGACGGCAGCATGGACAAGAACGACCTGGCCAACTACATCGTCTCCAACATCCAGGACCCGATCTCGCGGGCCAAGGGCGTGGGTGACTTCCAGGTGTTCGGTGCGCAGTACGCCATGCGCATCTGGCTCGATCCGGCCAAGCTGAACAACTTCCAGCTGACCCCGGTGGATGTGAAGAGCGCCATCGTCGCGCAGAACGTGCAGGTGTCCTCCGGCCAGTTCGGCGGCCTGCCGGCCTCGCCCGGCAACCAGCTGAACGCCACCATCATCGGCAAGACCCGCCTGCAGACGGCCGAGCAGTTCGGCGCCATCCTGCTCAAGGTCAACCGCGACGGCTCGCAGGTGCGCCTGCGCGACGTGGCCAAGGTCGAGCTGGGCGGCGAGAACTACAGCATCAGCGCCCAGTACAACGGCATGCCGGCCTCCGGCATGGCGATCAAGCTGGCCACCGGCGCCAACGCCCTGGACACCGCGCAGGCGGTGCGCGACACCATCAAGGAACTGGAGCCGTTCTTCCCGGCCGGGATGAAGGTGGTGTTCCCCTACGACACCACGCCGGTGGTCTCGGCCTCCATCGAGGGGGTGATCCACACCCTGGCCGAGGCCATCGTCCTGGTGTTCCTGGTGATGTTCCTGTTCCTGCAGAACCTGCGCGCCACCCTGATCCCCACCCTGGCGGTGCCGGTGGTGCTGCTCGGCACCTTCGGCGTACTGGCGATGTTCGGCTTCACCATCAACACCCTGACCATGTTCGCCATGGTCCTGGCCATCGGCCTGCTGGTGGACGACGCCATCGTGGTGGTGGAGAACGTCGAGCGGGTAATGGCCGAGGAAGGCCTGTCGCCGCTGGAGGCCACGCGCAAGTCGATGGGGCAGATCCAGGGCGCGCTGGTCGGCATCGCCCTGGTGCTGTCGGCGGTGTTCCTGCCGATGGCCTTCTTCGGCGGCTCCACCGGGGTGATCTACCGCCAGTTCTCCATCACCATCGTCTCGGCCATGGCCCTGTCGGTGCTGGTGGCGCTGATCTTCACCCCGGCACTGTGCGCCACCCTGCTCAAGCCCGTCGCCCCCGGCCACGCGCAGAAGCGCGGCTTCTTCGGCTGGTTCAACCGCAGCTTCGAGCGCGGCGTGCAGGGCTACGAGCGCGGCGTGCGCGCCATTCTCACGCGCAAGGCGCCGTACCTGCTGCTGTACGTGGTGATCCTCGGCGTGATGGCCTGGATGTTCACCCGCATCCCCACCGCCTTCCTCCCCGAGGAAGACCAGGGCGTGCTGTTCGCCCAGGTGCAGACGCCGGCCGGCGCCAGCGCCGAGCGCACCCAGGCGGTGGTCGACCAGATGCGCGAATACCTGCTGGACGACGAGAAGGACACGGTGAAGTCGGTGTTCACCGTCACCGGCTTCAACTTCGCCGGCCGCGGGCAGAGCTCGGGCATGGCCTTCATCATGCTCAAACCCTGGGGTGAGCGCACCGCCGCCGGGCAGAGCGTGGCCGAGCTGGCGCAGCGCGCGCAGCAGCACTTCTTCGGCCTGCGCGACGCCATGGTGTTCGCCTTCGCCCCGCCGGCGGTGATGGAGCTGGGCAACGCCACCGGCTTCAACCTGTTCCTGCAGGACCGTGCCGGGGTCGGCCACGAGGCGCTCAACGCCGCCCGCGACCAGTTCCTCCAGCTGGCCAAGCAGAACCCGGTGCTCAACCGCGTGCGCGCCAACGGCCTGCGCGACGAGCCGCAATACCAGCTGCTGATCGACGACGAGAAGGCCCGTGCCCACGGCCTGGCCCTGGCGGAGATCAACGCCACCCTGTCGATCGCCTGGGGCGCCAGCTACGTCAACGACTTCATCGACCGCGGGCGGGTGAAGAAGGTCTACCTGCAGGGCGAGTCGGAGGCGCGCATGGGGCCCGAAGACCTGAACAAGTGGTACGTGCGCAACGATGCCGGGCAGATGGTGCCGTTCAGCGCCTTCGCCAGCGGCGAGTGGACCTACGGCCCGCCCAAGCTGTCGCGCTACAACGGCGTGTCGGCGGTGGAGATCCTCGGCGAGCCGGCCCCTGGCCACAGCTCCGGCGAGGCCATGGCCGCGGTCGAGGCAATCGCCCGGCAACTGCCGGCCGGCGTCGGCTACTCCTGGACCGGGCTGTCCTACGAGGAACGCCTGTCCGGCGCCCAGGCCCCGGCGCTGTACGCCCTGTCGCTGCTGGTGGTGTTCCTCTGCCTGGCGGCGCTGTACGAGAGCTGGTCGATCCCGTTCTCGGTGATGCTGGTGGTACCGCTCGGGGTGATCGGCGCGCTGCTGTTCACCAGCCTGCGCGGGCTGTCCAACGACGTGTTCTTCCAGGTCGGCCTGCTCACCACCATCGGCCTGTCGGCGAAGAACGCGATCCTCATCGTCGAGTTCGCCAAGGAGCTGCACGAGCAGGGCAAGAGCCTGTTCGACGCGGCGCTGGAAGCCTGCCGCATGCGCCTGCGGCCGATCATCATGACCTCGCTGGCGTTCATCCTCGGCGTGGTGCCCCTGGCCATCTCCAACGGCGCCGGCTCCGGCAGCCAGCATGCGATCGGCACCGGGGTGATCGGCGGCATGTTCACCGCCACCGTGCTGGCGATCTTCTGGGTGCCGCTGTTCTACGTGCTGGTCTGCTCCCTGTTCAAGGACAAGCGCAGCAAAGATGTCATCAGAGAGGAGGCCGTCCAGTGAGGCGTTCCCTGATTTCCCTGGCCATCGCCGCGAGCCTGCTCAGTGGCTGCTCGCTGATCCCCGACTACCAGCGCCCCGCGTCCCCGGTGGACAGCGCCTGGCCGAGTGAGGCCGGCACCGCGCAGAGCGCGAGCGTCGCCGCCGACCTGGGCTGGCGCGCGTTCTTCAGGGACCCGGCGCTGCAGGGCCTGATCGACACCGCCCTGGCCAACAACCGCGACCTGCGGGTGGCCGCGCTGAACGTCGAGGCCTATGCCGCGCAGCGGCAGATCCAGCGCAGCGCGCTGTTCCCCAGCATCTCGGCCGATGGCGGCGCCAGCCGCCAGCGCCTGCCGGGCAGCCTGTCCGACAGCGGCGAGGCGGGCATCAACAGCCAGTACAGCGCGACCCTGGGTGCCAGTGCCTGGGAGCTGGACCTGTTCGGCCGCCTGCGCAGCCTCGACGAGCAGGCGCTGCAGCAGTACTTCGCCAGCGAGGAGGCGCGCCGCGCCACGCAGATCGCCCTGGTGGCCAGCGTGGCCAACGCCTGGCTGACCCTGCAGGCCGACCAGGAACTGCTGCAGCTGACCCAGGACACCCTCAAGACCTACCAGCAGAGTTTCGCCCTGACCCGGCGCAGCTTCGATGTCGGCGTGGCCGACGCGCTGGCCCTGGCCCAGGCGCGCAGCGCGGTGGAGAGCGCCCAGGTCAGCCTGGCGCAGTACAGCCGCCAGGTGGCCCAGGACCGCAACGCCCTGGTGGTGCTGCTCGGCAGCGGCAAGGCCGGCGGCCTGCCGGCGGGTCGGGCGCTGGCCGACGACCTGCTGCTGGAGGTGCCGGCCGGGCTGCCGTCCGACCTGCTGCAGCGCCGTCCGGACCTGCGCCAGGCCGAGTACCAGCTCAAGGCCGCCAACGCCAACATCGGTGCGGCGCGCGCGGCGTTCTTCCCCAGCGTCAGCCTGACTGCCAACGCCGGCAGCCTCAGCCCGGACCTCGCCGGCCTGTTCGACGCCGGCTCCGGCAGCTGGCTGTTCCAGCCCAGCATCAGCCTGCCGCTCTTCAACGCCGGCAGGCTCAAGGCCAGCCTGGACTACGCCGAGCTGCAGCAGGACATCCAGGTGGCCAGCTACGAGAAGGCCATCCAGGTCGCCTTCCAGGAGGTGGCCGACGGCCTCGCCGCGCGCGCCACCTACCAGCAGCAGCTGGACGCCCAGCGCGCCCTGGTGAAGACCAACGAGGAGTACTACCGCCTGGCCGAACGGCGCTACCGCACCGGGGTGGACAGCTACCTGACCCTGCTCGACGCCCAGCGCCAGCTGTTCAGCGTGCGTCAGCAACTGATCGGCGACCGCCTGGCCCAGCTGGCCAGCGAGGTCGAGCTGTACAAGGCCCTGGGCGGCGGCTGGTACGAGCAGACGCAGCTGGCCGCCGCACCGGCCGACTGAGTGCCGGCCTGAAACGAAAAAGCCCCGGCATGCCGGGGCTTTTTTGTGGGTGCGATCAGCGCCTGACCAGCAGCACGCCCGCTTCCATGTGGTGGGTCCAGGGGAACTGGTCGAACAGGGCGCAGCGCTCGATGCGATGGGTGTCGTCGAGCTGGGCGATGTTGGCGGCCAGGGTCTGCGGGTTGCAGGAGATGTACAGGATGTTGTCGAAGCGCCGGGTCAGCTCGCAGGTGTCCGGGTCCATGCCGGCGCGCGGCGGGTCGACGAACACGGCGCCGAAGTCGTAGGACTTCAGGTCGATGCCGGCCAGGCGGCGGAACGGCCGCACCTCGTTGAGGGCCTGGGTCAGCTCCTCGGCACTCAGGCGCACCAGCTCGATGTTGTCGATGCCATTGTCGGCCAGGTTGGCCAGGGCGGCATTTACCGAGCTCTTGCTGATCTCGGTGGCCAGCACCTTTCTGACCCGGGTGGACAGCGGCAGGGTGAAGTTGCCGTTGCCGCAGTACAGCTCCAGCAGGTCATCCTGGCGCTCGCCGAGGGCATCAAAGGCCCACTGCAGCATCTGCTGGCAGACCAGGCCGTTGGGCTGGGTGAAGGCGCCCTCCGGCTGGCGGTAGCGGAAGCTGCGCCCGGCCACCTGCAGTTCTTCCTGCACATAGTCGCGGCCGATCACCAGGCGCTGGCCGCGCGAACGGCCGACCAGGCTGACGCCCAGGCTGGCCGCCAGCTGCTCGGCCTCGGCCTGCCAGGCGGCGTCCAGCGGGCGGTGGTAGCACAGGGTGATCAGTGCATCGCCGGCCAGGGTGGTGAGGAACTCGACCTGGAACAGCTTGAACGACAGCACCCGGCTGGCCTGCCAGGCCGCCTTCAGTTGCGGCATCAGCTGGTTGATGCGCAGGCTGGCGATGGGGAAGTCGTCGATCAGGATCGGCGTGTGCTTGTCGCCGGCGGCGAACATCGCGTAGTGGCGCTCCTCCTGTTCGCGCCACAGGCGGAACTCGGCGCGCAGGCGGTAGTGCTCGCCCGGCGAGGCAAACACCTGCGGCTCGGGCGCGGCGAAGGGCGCCAGCAGCTCGCGCAGGCAGGCGACCTTGTCGTTCAGCTGGGCGGCGTAGGCCGCCTGGTCTCGGTTCTGGCTCATGCGCTGGCGGTCAATCCGAATTTGATGACGAAGATCGCGGCGAGGATCACCAGCGCCGGGTTGAGCTCCTTGAAGCGCCCGGCCAGGGCCTTGATCAGCACCCAGCTGATGAAGCCGAAGGCGATGCCGTTGGCGATGGAGAAGGTCAGCGGCATGGCCAGGGCGGTGATCACCACGGGGGCGGCGACGGTGATGTCGTCCCAGTCGATCTCGGCCAGGCCCGAGGTCATCAGCACGGCGACGAACAGCAGCGCCGGCGCGGTGGCGAACGCTGGTACGGTGCCGGCCAGCGGGGCGAAGAACAGCGCCAGCAGGAACAGCACGGCGACCACGCAGGCGGTCAGGCCGGTACGCCCGCCGGCGGCCACGCCCGAGGCCGATTCAATGTAGCTGGTGGTGGTGCTGGTGCCCAGCAGCGAGCCGCCCATGGCGGCGGCGCTGTCGGCGATCAGGGCGCGGCCCATCTTCGGCAGGTGGCCGTCCTTGCTCATCAGCCCGGCGCGCTTGGCCACGCCGATCAGGGTGCCGGTGTTGTCGAACAGGTCGACGAACAGGAAGGCGAAGATCACGCTGATCATGCCCACGTCCAGCGCGCCCATGATGTCCAGCTGGAGGAAGGTCGGTGCCAGCGACGGCGGCATCGACAGCACGCCGCCGAACGGGGTGACGCCCAGGGCGATGGCGATGGCGGTGACCGCGAGAATGCCGATCATCACCGCGCCGGTGACGCGACGGGCTTCCAGGGCAACGATCAGGAAGAAACCGAGGATCGCCAGCAGCGGGCCGGGCGCGTGCAGGTCACCGAGGCCGACCAGGGTGGCCGGGTTGGCGATCACCAGGCCGGCTTCCTTCAGCGCGATCAGCGCGAGGAACAGGCCGATGCCGGCGGCGATGGCCGAGCGCAGCGGCAACGGGATGCTGTTCACTATCCACTCGCGGATGCGGAAGATCGACAGCAGGAAGAATAGCGTGGCGGAGATGAACACCGCGCCCAGTGCCACCTGCCAGCTGTGGCCCATGTGCAGGACCACGGTATAGGTGAAGAAGGCGTTGAGGCCCATGCCCGGGGCGAGGGCGATCGGGTAGTTGGCGATCAGGCCCATCAGCGCCGAGCCGATGGCCGCGGCCAGGCAGGTGGCGACGAAGATCGCGCCCTTGTCCATGCCGGTTTCGCCGAGAATCGCCGGGTTGACGAAGAGGATGTAGGCCATGGTCAGGAAGGTGGTCAATCCCGCCAGGATCTCGGTGCGCACGTTGGTGCCGTGCGCCTTGAGTTGGAACAGCTTTTCCAGCATGTTGGCTCCCATGAGACCGGTGCGTAAGTAAGGTGCGGACTGCGCGAAAGCAAAGCACAAAGGCCGCCGGCGTGAAGGAAAACGCCGGCAGATTCGAGCCAGATCCGGAAAAGCGGCGCATCATACCAGCTCACCTGCGAACGGTGAATTTATGACCGGACGGACAGCATTGGTCGCCGTCCGCCAAGGAGAACCGCCATGACCCTGCGTGCCCTGATCGCCGTCGCCGACGGCGTGGAAGACATTGAAACCGTGACCCTGATCGACGTGCTGCGCCGCGCCGAGATCGAAGTGCTGGTGGCCTGCATCGAGAACCGGCGCATGTTCACCTGCGCCCGTGGCTCGCGGATGACCGCCGACGCCATGCTGATCGACGTGCTGGCCCAGGACTTCGACCTGATCGCCCTGCCCGGCGGCATGCCTGGCGCCCAGCACCTGGCCGACCACGGCCCGCTGGCGCAGAAGCTCCAGGAGCAGGCCAAGGCCGGCAAGCTGTTCGCCGCCATCTGCGCCGCCCCGGCCCTGGCCCTGCAGGGCTACGGGGTGCTCAAGCAGCGCCGCATGACCTGCTACCCGGCGTTCAGCGATCGCCTGTCGGGCTGCACCTTCGTCGATCAGCCGGTGGTGGTCGACGGCAACTGCATCACCAGCCAGGGCCCGGCCACCGCGCTGGAATTCGCCCTGACCCTGGTCGAGCAACTGGCGGGCAAGGCCAAGCGCAAGGCGGTGGCCGAGGCGATGCTGGTGCCCTGAGCGCCTTGAGGGCCGCGCCTAGGGGGCGCGGTGCGCACTGCAAGCCATGTGCAGGCCTTGGTGCGCACGGCGCGTCCTGCTAGAGGCTCTTGTGCAGGCGGTCGCGCCGCGCCAGGGTCGGGAACAGCTTGATCCAGGTGCCGCAGATCAGCAGGGTGCCGGCGCCGCCGATGACCACCGCCGGCACCGTGCCGAACCAGGCCGCGGTGACCCCGGACTCGAACTCGCCGAGCTGGTTGGAGGCGCCGATGAACAGGCCGTTCACCGCGCTGACCCGGCCGCGCATGGCGTCCGGGGTTTCCAGCTGCACCAGGGTGCCGCGGATGACCATGCTGATCATGTCCGCCGCGCCCAGCAGCACCAGTACCGCCAGGCTGAACCAGAACGAGGTGGACAGGCCGAAGGCGATGGTGGCTACGCCGAAGATCGCCACCGAGCCGAACATGATCGGCCCGGTACGCCGTTCGATCGGGAAGTGCGCCAGCCACAGCGACATCAGCAGCGCACCCACCGCCGGCGCCGAGCGCAGCAGGCCGAGGCCCCAGGGCCCGGTGAGCAGGATGTCCTTGGCGAACACCGGCAGCAGCGCGGTGGCGCCGCCGAGCAGCACGGCGAACAGGTCGAGGGAGATCGAGCCGAGCACGTCCGGCTTGCTGCGGATAAAGCGGATGCCGGCCAGCAGCGACTCCAGGGTGGCGGGCTCCTTGCGCAGCACCTGGCCGCTGGCACTCAAGCCGAGCATCAGGGCGCAGGCCATGACGTAGAGCAGCACGCCGGGGCCGTACACCCAGTTGGCGCCGAAGGCATACAGCAGGCCGCCGAGGGCCGGGGCGACGATGGTCGCCGCCTGCATGGCCGAGGCCGAGGCGGCCACGGCACGGGGGAACAGCTCGGCCGGCACCACGTTGGGCAGCAGCGCCTGGGTCGCCGGCATCTCGAAGGTGCGGGCCAGGCCGAGGAGGAAGGCCAGGACGAAGATCAGCTCGCGGCTGACGCTGTCGGTACTGCTGCCCAGCAGCAGCGCCAGCGCCACCAGGGCCTGCAGGCCCTGGCAGGCGGCGGCGATCTTGCGCCGCTCGAAGCGGTCGGCGACATGCCCGGCATGCAGCATGAACAGCAGGCGCGGGAGGAATTCGGCGAGGCCGACCAGGCCCAGGTCGAGCACGCTGCCGGTGAGCTGGTAGAGGTGCCAGCCGATGGCCACGGTGAGCATCTGGAAGCCACTGGCGGTGAAGACGCGGGCCAGCCAGAAGGCCATGAACGGCTTGTGCTGGCGCAGGAGGAGGTCGGACATGACGGGTGGATGCTTAGGCGGCTAACGAGGTTCGCCAGCCTAGCACGGCTGGCGGCTGCCGCCGTTGCCAATGGCGAACGCAGTGTTCGCCGATCGAACGCTGGGTACGCCCAACGATACCTCGGCGGGGCGACGCAACCTCGCCAGGCAAGGCTGGCATGAGGGGGCGTAGGGTGTGCCGTGCGCACCATGTTCGCCGTGCCGGCCCTGGTGCGCATGGCGCACCCTGTGGATTTGTCGTGCCGGCCAGTCAGGCGCAGCAGTCGCGGCTGTCCAGGGCCTCCAGCAGGCGGCAGTGTTCGGCGTGGCCGCTCTGGCAGCCGGCGATCTTGTTCAGCTCGGCCTGCATGTTCTGCAGGTCGCGGATGCGCGCCGCGATGGTGTCCAGGTGTTCGCGCACCATCTGGTCGGCGCTGGCACAGGGGCTGTCGGGACGGGCGGCCAGGTCCAGCAGGCTGCGGATTTCCTCCAGGCTGAAACCCAGTTCGCGGCCGCGGCGGATGAAGCGCAGGCGGCGCACGTCCATCGCCTGATAGTGGCGGTAGCCGGCGCTGCTGCGTTGCGGTTCGGGCAGCAGGCCGGAGCGCTCGTAGAAGCGGATGGTCTCCAGGTTGACGCCGCTCGCGCGGCTGAGGGCGCCGATGGTAAGAGGCTTGTCCATGCTTGACTCCGTAGCGACTACAGGCTTTAGCCTAGTCTGCACCTGAACCAAGGAGATGCCAAATGGGTGCTCATTGCTGCAATCATGACCGGGACATCAGTCGTTCGCGGCGCTACCGCAAGATCCTGTGGGTGGCGCTGGCGGTCAACTTCGCCATGTTCGCCGTGGAGATCGGCGCCGGGCTGCGCGCCGGCTCGGTGTCGCTGCTGGCCGACTCGCTGGACTTCCTCGGCGATGCCGGCAACTACGCCATCAGCCTGTGGGTACTCGGCCTGGGCGTGGTGCTGCGTGCCCGGGCGTCGCAGTTCAAGGCGCTGTGCATGCTGCTGTTCGGCGTCGGCGTGCTCGGCACGACGATCTGGCAGCAGCTGCAGGGCGGCGTGCCGAGCGCGCCGACCATGGGCGCGGTCGGGCTGCTGGCGCTGTCGGCCAACGTCGGGGTGGCGGCGCTGCTGTATGCCTACCGCGAGGGCGACAGCAACATGCGCAGCGTCTGGCTGTGCACGCGCAACGATGCCCTGGGCAACCTGGCCGTGCTACTTGCGGCGCTGGGGGTTTTCGGTACCGGTAGCGCCTGGCCGGACCTGCTGGTGGCGGCGATCATGGCGGCGCTGGCGATCAGCGCGGCGATCCAGGTGCTGCGCCATGCCCGCGAGGAGATCAGCGAGGAGCGGGGTTCCAGCCATGCGTAGCGCCGCCCGCGCCGCCCTGGCGGCTGCCTTCGCCGAGGCCGGCCAAGCCCTGCGCGCGGGCGAGGCGCAGGCCGCGCTACTCAGCCTGGAGCGGGCGCATATCCTCGGTCAGCGCCTGCCGCTGGCCCATGCCCGCGCGCACTGGCTGATGCTGCGTGCCGGCTGGCAGGCGCGCGACTGGCGCGAGGTGGTGGGGCAAGTGCCGCGCATCGTCGCCGCGCTGCTGTTCTCGCGGATCTGGGTGCCGGTCGGCAACAGCGGGCGGGCACGGGTCAGTGCGTTTAAACCCATGCCGCTTAGCGCCGAGCTGAAGCGGTTGCTGGAATAACCGTGGCTTCACGGTGGAAAACGCTGCGCGGTTTTCCACCCTAGGCATGGGCCATGTTTTGTAGGGAGGATAACGCTCTGCTTATCCACCAGCAGGGCTCAGGCCAGGCCCATGCCCCACTTGATCGCATAGGCCAGCAGGCTGACCGCCGCCACGCCGCCCAGCCACAGGACGGCGAACCAGGCCAGGCGCCGGGCCAGGGGCTGCTTCGGCGCGTCCATCAGTGGTAACCCTCGCCGACCTTAACCTTGCCGCGGAACACGTAGTAGCTGTAGGCGGTGTAGATCAGGATGATCGGCACCATGATGGTCACCCCGACCAGGGCGAAGGCCTGGCTGCTGTGCGGCGCCGAGGCGTCCCAGATGCTCAGCGACGGCGGCACGATGTTCGGCCACAGGCTGATGGCCAGGCCGGTGTAGGCCAGGGCGATCAGGGCCAGGGTCAGCACGAAGGGCTGCTTGTCCTTCTTCAGCTGGATGGCGCGGACGATGCCGAGCACGGTCACCGCCACCAGGGTCGGTACCGGGATGAAGTAGAACAGGTTGGGCAGGGTGAACCAGCGCTGGGCAATGGCCGGCTGGGTCAGCGGCGTCCAGATGCTCACCGCGCTGATGAACAGCAACAGCAGACAGGTCAGCGGCAGCATCAGCTGGTACATCTTGTGCTGCAGGCGGCCCTCGGTCTTCATCAGCAGCCAGGCGCAGCCGAGCATGGCGTAGCCGACCACCAGGCCGGCGCCGCAGAACAGCGGGAAGGGCGCCAGCCAGTCGAAGGCGCCGCCGGCGAACTGCCGGTCCGTCACCTTGATCCCTTCGACAAAGGCGCCGAGCACCACGCCCTGGGCGAAGGTGGCCAGCAGCGAGCCGCCGATGAAGGCCGCGTCCCACACATAGCGGGTGCGCTTGGCCTTGAAGCGGAACTCGAAGGCCACGCCGCGGAAGATCAGGGCGATCAGCATGATCACCAGCGGCAGGTACAGCGCCGTGAGCACCACCGAGTAGGCCAGCGGGAAGGCGGCGAACAGCCCGGCGCCGCCCAGTACCAGCCAGGTCTCGTTACCGTCCCAGATCGGCGCCACGGTGTTCATCATGGCGTCGCGCTCGTCCTTGTCGCGGAAGAACGGAAAGAGGATGCCGATACCGAGGTCGAAACCGTCCATCACCACGTACATGAAGATGCCGAAGGCAATCACCCCGGCCCAGATCAGCGGCAGGTCGATAGTCATGGGCGTTGCTCCTGTTCGTCTTCGACGCTTTCTTCGGCGGCGGACAGCGGCCGCGACGGCGTGCGCGGGTGGCCGGGGCCGGCGTCTTCTTCAATTGCATGGCTGTGCAGCAGGCCGAGCACCGGGCCCTTGCGCATCATGCGCAGCAGGTAGGTGATGCCGACGCCGAACACCGCCAGATAGACCACCACGAAGATGCTCAGGGTCGCGCCCATCTGCCCGGCGCTGTGGTTGGACACCGCGTCCGAGGTGCGCAGCAGGCCGTAGACCACCCAGGGCTGACGGCCGACTTCGGTGGTGACCCAGCCGGCGAGCAGGGCGACCAGCCCGGCCGGGCCCATCAGCAGCACGAAGCGCTGCAGCCCCGGCGACTCGTACAGCCGCCCGCGCAGGCGCAGCCACAGGCCGAGCACGCCGGCGAGGATCATCAGCAGGCCGAGGCCGATCATCACGCGGAAGCTCCAGAACACGATGGGCACATTGGGCCGGTCCTCTGGCGCCCACTCCTTGAGGCCCTTGATCTCGCCATCGAGGTCGTGGGTGAGGATCAGGCTGGCCAGGCGCGGGATGCCGATGGCGTACTTGGTTGTCTCTGCCTGCATGTCGGGGATGCCGAACAGCAGCAGCGGCACGCCTTTCTCGGTGTCCCAGTGGCCTTCCATGGCGGCCACCTTGGCCGGCTGGTACTTGAGGGTGTTGAGGCCGTGCAGGTCACCGATAAAGGCCTGCACCGGCGCTACCAGCAGCGCCATCCACAGCGCCATGGAGAACATCATGCGGGTGGCCGGGTCGCGCTTGCCCTTGAGCAGGTGCCAGGCCGCGGTGGCGCCGACGATGAAGGCGGTGCTGAGGAAGGCCGCCACCGCCATGTGCGCCAGGCGGTAGGGGAAGGACGGGTTGAACACGATGTCCCACCAGCTTTCCGGGTAGAAGATGCCGTCGACCAGGCTATGGCCCTGCGGGGTCTGCATCCAGCTGTTGGAGGAGAGAATCCAGAAGGTCGAGATCAGCGTGCCGATGGCCACCATCAGGGTGGCGAAGAAGTGCAGGCCCTTGCCCACCTTGTTCAGGCCGAACAGCATGATGCCGAGGAAGCCGGCCTCGAGGAAGAACGCGGTGAGCACCTCGTAGGTCAGCAGCGGCCCCATGATGCTGCCGGCGGCAGTGGATAGCTGGCTCCAGTTGGTGCCGAACTGGTAGCTCATCACCACCCCGGAAACCACGCCCATGCCGAAGGCCACGGCGAAGATCTGCAGCCAGAAACGGAACAGGTCGTAGTAGACCTCGTTTTTGGTCTTCAGCCACAGCCCTTCGAGCACAGCCAGGTAGCTGGCCAGCCCGATACTGATGGCGGGAAACACGATGTGGAAGGAGATGGTGAAGGCGAACTGGATTCGAGCCAGTTCCAACGCGTCCAGGCCAAACATAAAGGGCCCCTCGATAAATTGATCTGGGTCAATCATCCGCCCCTTACGACTTTCGTCCTAGTCGGCGGATTGTCGCACCGGGCAATATGTCGCAGGGGCCGTGCCATGGGGGCTCGCGGGCAGGTTCTTGTGCAGGGTGCGCAATGCGCACCCTACGGCTGATCGTGAACCGGCTCTTACAACTGGCCCTTGAGTGCGGCGCTGAACAGCGCGGCGCAGTCCGCCTCGCTCAGCGGTTGCGGGTTGCCGCCGGCGGACGGATCGACCACCGCCATCTGCGCGATCAGCGCGGTCTGGCTGTCGTCCACGCCCAGTTCGGCCAGGCTGTGCGGCACGCCGGTGTCGCGGCGCAGGTGCATGACCAGTTCGAGGAAGCTGTCGAAGCCGGGGTTGAACAGGCCCAGGTAGGCGGCCAGGCGGCTGATGCGTTGCTCGATCACGCTGCGGTTGAACTTCAGCACATAGGGCATCAGTACCGCGTTGGTCATGCCGTGGTGGGTGTCGTACAGCGCGCCGATCGGGTGGGCCAGGGCGTGCATGCCGCCGAGGCCCTTCTGGAAGGCGGTGGCGCCCATGGCCGCGGCGGCAAGCATGTCGGCGCGGGCGTCGAGGTCGTCCGGGTGCTTGACCGCGCGCACCAGGGCGCCGGCCACCAGGCGCATGCCTTCTACCGCGATGCCGTCGGCCAGCGGGTGGAAACCCGGCGCGCAGTAAGCCTCCAGGCAGTGGGAGAAGGCGTCCATGCCGGTGCCGGCGGTGATGAAGGCCGGCATGCCGACGGAAAGCGCCGGGTCGCTGATGACGATCCTGGGCATCATCTGCGGGTGGAAGATGATGCGCTTGGTGTGCGTGCGCTCGTCGGTGAGGATGCCGGCGCGGCCGACTTCCGAGCCGGTGCCGGCGGTGGTCGGCACGGCGATGATCGGCGCGATGCCCTTGGGGTCGGCGCGGGTCCACCAGTCGCCGACATCCTCGAAGTCCCACACCGGGCGGCTCTGTCCGCTCATGAAGGCGATCAGCTTGCCCATGTCCAGGCCGCTGCCGCCGCCGAAGGCGACCACCCCGTCGTGCCGGCCGGCGTGGTAGGCGATGAGGCCGGCGGCCAGGTTGCTTTCCACCGGGTTCGGCTTGAGCTCGCTGAAACAGGCGGCGCCGAGGCCGGCGGCCTGCAGCGAGGCGAGGGCGGCGGTGGTGATCGGCGCGCTGGCCAGGCCGCGGTCGGTGACCAGCAGCGGGCGCAGCATGCCCAGGCTCCGGCACAGCTCGGGCAGCTCCTGGATGCGGCCGACGCCGAAGCGTACCGAGGTGGGGTAGTTCCAGTTGGCGGTCTTGCTCATGGCTGGGCTCCCTGAGGTCAGAGTTGATGACGCAGGTGGAAGGACTTGGGCCGGGTCAGGTGCTCGTAACCGAGGCTGGACAGGGTGGCGCCACGGCCGCTGTGCTTGACCCCGGTCCAGGCCAGGGCCGGGTCGAGGTAGTCGCAGCGGTTCATGAACACCGTGCCGGTGTCGAGCTGCTGGCCGATGCGCTCGGCGGCGTCCAGGTCACTGCTCCAGATCGCCGCGCTGAGGCCGTAGGGGCTGTCGTTCATCAGGGCGATGGCCTCCGCGTCGCCGGCCACCGGCATGATGCCGACCACCGGGCCGAAGCTTTCCTCGCGCATCACGGCCATGTCGTGATTGACCTGTACCAGCACCTGCGGCGCCATATAGGCACTGCCGGGGGCGTCGGCGGCGAAGCTCTTGGCCTCGATCAGCGCCCTGGCGCCCTTGGCCCTGGCCTCGGCGATCTGCCCGCGGACGAACTCGGCGGCCTCGCTGCGCACCAGCGGGCCGAGGGTGGTGGCCTCCTGCAGCGGGTTGCCCAGCACGTACTGCTTGGTCAGCTCGACGAAGCCGTCGACGAAGGCCGGATACAGCGCCTGGTCCACATAGATGCGCTCGATGCCGCAGCAGCTCTGCCCGGAGTTGAAGAAGCTGCCGTCGACCAGGTTCTCCACCGCGTGGGCCAGGTTGGCGTCGCCGCGCACATAGGCCGGGTCCTTGCCGCCCAGCTCCAGGCCGACGCCGATGAAGTGTCCGGCTGCGGCGCTTTCCATCAGCCGGCCGCCTTCCACCGAGCCGGTGAAGTTGACCTGCTGCACATGCCCGGAGGCGATCAGGGTGGCGGTCTGGCCGTGGTCCAGCACCAGGTTGCGGAACAGCCCGTGGGGCAGGCCGGCGCGCTCGAAGGCCAGGGCGAAGCGCTCGCCGACCAGCAGGGTCTGGCTGGCGTGCTTGAGCAGCACGGCGTTGCCGGCCATCAGCGCCGGGATGATGGCGTTCACCGCGGTCAGGTAGGGGTAGTTCCATGGCGCGATGACCAGCACCGTGCCCAGCGGCTCGCGGCGGACATAGCGGCGGAAACCGTCCTTCGGCGGCGGCACCACATCGGCCAGGGCGCGGGCGGCGATGCCGATCATGTAGCGGGCGCGTTCCTCGAAGCCGCGCAGCTCGCCGGCGCCAAAGCGCACCGGGCGGCCCATCTGCCAGGCCAGCTCGGGGACGATCTGGTCGGCCATCGCCAGCATGGCGTCCACGGCCTTCAGGCAGTAGCCGGCACGCTGCTCGATGCTCAGCTCGCGCCAGGCGCGCTGGGCCTCGCGGGCGCTGCTCAGGGCCTGTTCCAGCTGGCTGGAGCTGGCGTAGGGGCGTTCGGCATACAGGCTGCCGTCGACCGGGGAAATCAGGCGAATGCTGTTCATCGGATCTCCTTTTCATCAATGGGGGAAACGGCGGAGGCTGTTCCATCCAGGCGGCTAGTAGCGTTCGAAACCGCGGTGCAGTTCCCAGTCGGTCACCCGGCGGTCGTACTCGGACTGCTCCCAGCGCGCGGTGTGCAGGTAGTGTTCGATCACCTCGTCGCCGAAGGCCGCGCGCAGCATGGTCGAGCGGGCCAGGGCATCGGTGGCGCCGCGCAGGGTCTTGGCCACCTCGGGCAGCTCCTCGTGCTGGTAGGCGTCGCCGGAGAAGGGCGCCGGCAGCTCCAGCTGCTCGTCGATGCCGGCCAGGCCGGCGGCGATCAGGGCGGCGAAGGCCAGGTAGGGGTTGAGATCGGCGCCACCGATGCGGCATTCGATGCGGATGCCCTTGCCGCCCTCGCCGCACAGGCGAAAGCCGGCGGTGCGGTTGTCGTTGCTCCACACCGCGCGGGTGGGGGCGAAGGTGCCGGCCTGGAAGCGCTTGTAGGAGTTGATATAGGGGGCGAGGAAGTAGGTGATGTCGCCGGCGTACTTGAGCTGGCCGGCGACCCACTGGCGCATCAGCCTGGACATGCCGAACTCGGCCTGGGCGTCGAAGAACAGCGGCTGGTTGCCGTCCAGGCTCCACAGCGAGTTGTGCACGTGGCTGCTGGAGCCGGCCAGATTGTAGTTCCACTTGGCCATGAAGGTGATGGCCTTGCCCTGCAACATGGCGATTTCCTTGCAGGCGTGTTTGATCAGGCTGTGGTTGTCGGCCATGGTCAGCGCGTCGGCGTAGCGCACGTTGATCTCTTCCTGGCCGGGGCCCCACTCGCCCTTGGAGTTCTCCACGGCGATGCCGGCGGCCTGCAGGTGCTTGCGGATGGCGCGCAGCACCGGCTCGTCGCGGATGGTCTGCAGGATGCCGTAGTCCTCGATGTGGTAGTTGGCCGTGCGCGGCTCGCGGTAGTGCTGGGCGTGGATGCTCTCGTAGCTCTGGTCGAACAGGTAGAACTCCAGCTCCGAGGCGAACATGCCTTGGTAGCCGCGCTCGGTCAGGCGGGCGATCTGCCGCTTGAGGATGGCCCGCGGGCTGTGCGGCAGGTCCTGCTGGTGATGGTCCTGCACATCGCACAGGACCAGGGCGGTGCCCTCCAGCCAGGGCACCAGGCGCAGGGTGGAGAGGTCGGGCTTGAACACGAAGTCGCCGTAGCCGCGCTGCCAGCTAGCGGCGGCATAACCGGGTACCGGCTCCATGTCGATGTCGTCGGCCAGCAGGTAGTCGCAGCCGTGGGTTTCTTCATGGGCGCTGTCGAGGAAGAACTCGATCTGGAAGCGCTTGCCGATCAGGCGGCCCTGCATGTCGACCATGCAGGCCAGGACGGTATCCACGGTGCCGGCTTCGGCGTGCTGGCGCAGCTGGGCCAGGGTGAGGGGGGCAGTCATCGCAGTTCTCCGCAGGCGCGGCCGCTGCCGCGGCCTGTTGTTTTTGTGCTGTGCGTGAGCGAGTCCCGCAGGGCGGGATGCTTCTGACTCTAGTCGATTTTCCGCGCCTGCCCGGGCGGTCAGGTTGGCAAGTGACGAAGCTGGTCTAGGCTGTGCCAGATAAGGACAACTCGGCGGGCGGGCTCATGCACAAGGCAATCCGCGGATACGTGCGCGTGGTGGAGCGGATCAACCGCTGGGTTGGTCGCTGCGCCATGTACCTGATCTTCGCCATCCTCGGCGTGCTGTTCTACTCCTCGCTGAGCAAGGTGGCGTTCGAACCGGCGATCTGGACCCTGGAGGTCGCGCAGTTCCTCATGGTCGCCTACTTCCTGCTGGGCGGCGCCTACTCCATGCAGCTCGACGGCCATGTGCGCATGGACCTGCTGTACAGCCGCTGGACCCTGCGCACCCGCGCCTGGGTCGATGTGCTGACCGTGGGCTTTCTGCTGTTCTACCTGGGGCTGTTGCTGTACGGCGGCATCTCCTCGACCTGGTACGCCTTCGAGTACGACGAGACCAGCTACTCGGCCTGGTCGCCGCGCATGGCGCCGATCAAGGTGCTGATGACCCTGGGCGTGGCGCTGATGCTGCTGCAGACGATCGCCACGCTGTTCAAGGACCTGGCCCACATCCGCGGGGAGCCTATCGAATGAGCGAGTCGCCCATCGCCCTGCTGATGTTCTCCTCGATGATGCTGTTGCTGCTCACCGGCAAGCGGGTGTTCGGCGCCATCGGCTTCGTCGCCGCGGCGGCGGCCCTGCTGCTGTGGGGCGACGGCGGGGTGGAGCTGCCGTTCAGCGCGGCGATGAAGCTGATGAAGTGGTACCCGCTGCTGACCCTGCCGCTGTTCGTGTTCATGGGCTACATGCTGTCCGAGTCGGGCATCGCCGAAGACCTCTACCGCATGTTCCATGTGTGGATGGGACCGCTGCACGGCGGGCTGGCCATCGGCACCATCCTGCTGATGGTGGTGATTTCGGCGATGAACGGCCTGAGCGTGGCCGGCATGGCCATCGGCGCCAGCATCGCCCTGCCCGAGCTGCTGCGCCGTGGCTACGACAAGATCATGGTCACCGGGGTGATCCAGGCCGGCAGCACGCTGGGCATCCTGATCCCGCCCAGCGTGGTGCTGGTGCTGTACGGCATGATCGCGCGCCAGCCGGTCGGCCAGTTGTGGCTGGCCGGGGTGTTTCCCGGCCTGCTGATGGCCAGTCTGTTCATCCTCTACATCGTCATTCGCTGCTGGCTGAAGCCCAGCATGGGCCCGGCGCTGCCCATCGAGGAGCGCGCGCAGATCAGCCTGGGCGAGAAGGTGATCCTGCTGCGCGCCGGGCTGCTTCCGCTGCTCATCTTCTTCGCCATGACCGGCCTGTTCATGCTCGGCTACACCAGCCTGGTGGAAAGCTCGGCGGTGGGCGCGGTGTCGGCCTTGCTGGCGGCCCTGGTCAAGGGCCGGCTGAACCGCCAGGTGATGGAAGACACCCTGCGCAAGACCCTGGTCATCACCTGCATGTTCATGTGGATCATCCTCGCCGCCCTGTGCTTCGGCGCGGTGTTCGACGGCCTCGGCGCGGTCAAGGCGATCGAGGACTTGTTCGTCGGCAGCCTGGGCCTGGGGCCCTGGGAAATCCTCATCCTGATGCAGCTGTCGTTCATCATCATGGGCATGTTCCTCGACGACACCGCCATGCTGGTGATCGTCGCGCCGCTCTATATCCCCCTGGTGGGCAGCCTGGGCTTCGACCTGGTGTGGTACGGCGTGCTCTACACCATGACCTGTCAGATGGCCTACATGACCCCGCCATTCGGCTACAACCTGTTTCTCATGCGGGCCATGGCGCCGCCGGAAATCAGCCTGCGCGACATCTATGCCTCGGTAACCCCCTTCGTCCTGGTCATGGTGCTGACCCTGGCGCTGGTGATGATCTTCCCGCAGATCGCCCTGTGGCTGCCGCAGCTGCACTACGGGCGTTGAACGCTTTCTAGCTTTCGGGGCGGCGCCTCCGGTTGTCTCTTGTTGCGCGCGCTGACCTGGAAAACGGGACGGGCCCTGCCGGCCGGCCCGCAACGATGCGCAGGCTTGGCATCTGAGTCGACAGCCTTGGAGATGACAGCATGACTACGAGACGCAACTTCCTGAAGACCGCCGCCGTCACGGGGGGCGCGGTCGGTACCGCGGCCCTGGGCGCGGCGCATATCTATGCGGCCGAACCGAAGAAGATCACCTGGCGCCTGCAGACCTATGCCGGTGCGGCACTGGCCGAGCATGTGATCAAGCCTTCGATCGAGGCCTTCAACAAGGTCGCCGAGGGGCAGATGGAGATCCAGCTGTACTTCGCCGACCAGCTGGTGCCCACCGGCGAGCTGTTCCGCGCCATGCAGAAGGGCACCATCGATGCGGTGCAGAGCGACGACGACTCGATCGCCGCGCCGGTGGATATCGCCGTGTTCGGCGGCTATTTCCCCTTCGCCAGCCGCTACAGCCTGGATGTGCCAGTGCTGTTCGAGCAGTACGGCCTGCGCAAGATCTGGGAGGAGGCCTATGGCGAGGTCAAGGGCGTGACCTGGCTCGGCGCCGGCTCCTGGGACCCGTGCAACTTCGCCACCGTGGAGCCGGTCAAGTCGCTGGCCGACCTCAAGGGCAAGCGCATCTTCACCTTCCCCACCGCCGGCAAGTTCCTCACCCGCTTCGGGGTGATCCCGGTGACCCTGCCCTGGGAGGATGTCGAGGTGGCGATCCAGACCGGCGAACTGGACGGCATCGCCTGGTCCGGCATCACCGAGGACTACACGGTGGGCTGGGCCAACGTCACCAAGTACTTCCTCACCAACAACATCTCCGGCGCCTGGATCGGCTCATACTTCGCCAACTCCGAGCGCTGGGCCGAGGTGCCCGAGCAGCTCAAGACCCTGTTCAAGCTGTGCATGGACAGCTCGCATTACTACCGCCAGCACTGGTACTGGGGCGGCGAGGCCAAGCTGCGGGTGGAGGGCGACAAGCTCAAGCTGACCACCATCCCCGCCGCGGAGTGGAAGACGGTGGAGGACGAGGCCCGCAAGTTCTGGGAAGAGATCGCCAAGACCAGCCCGCGCTGCGCCAAGGTGGTGGAGATCTTCAAGCAGTACAACGCGCTGATGGAGAAGGCCGGGCCGCCCTATCGCTACTGAGTGGCTTGGAGGCTCCCCTCTCCCACTTGTGGGAGAGGGCTTGGGGGAGAAGGCATTGGCCCATTCATTCTTTCCCGTGAACGGAAACTCGCATCTGCCTGGACTCAAGGGTGGAAAACGCTACGCGGTTTTCCACCCTACGCGCCGGGGGGTGGGGCGGCAGCTTTGTAGGGTGGATAACGCTCTATTTATCCACCAAGCCGGCAGCGCGGTGCATACCTGGGCAAAGTCGGGCGAAAAACCCTCAGCGGGTCGCCTTGAGGATGACGAACTTGGGCGTGGCCGCCACCTGCTCCACGCCGCGGAACAGGCGCTTGAGCTTGGTGTGGTAGCCCAGGTGGCGGTTGCCGACTATCCACAGCTCGCCGCCGGTCACCAGGGCCGCGCGGGCCTGCTGGAACATGCGCCAGGCGAGGAAGTCGCCGACCACCTGCTGCTGGTGGAAGGGCGGGTTGCACAGCACCAGATCCAGGGATTCGGCGGGCTGCTCGGCCAGGCCGTCGTCGGCGCGAATGGTCACCGTGCGTTCACCCAGCGCCGCGCGCCAGTTGTCGGCCGCCGACTGCACGGCCATGTACGACTCGTCGACCAGGGTCAGCTGCGCCTCGGGGTTGCCCAGGGCGTAGACGATGCCGAGCACGCCGTTGCCGCAGCCGAGGTCGGCCACGCGCAGTGGCAGCAGGCTCTTGGGCAGGTGCGGAAGGAAGGCGCGGGTGCCGATGTCCAGGCCTTCGCGGCAGAACAGGTTGGCCTGGTTGCTCAGTTCCAGCTTGGGTTTGTCCAAACTGTAGCGAGTCGGATAGGGCGAGGTCGGCGCCGGCTTGTCCTGCACGCTGGCGCTGAGCAGGCGCGCCTTCTTCACCGCCAGCGAGGCCTGCACCGGGCCGATGTACTGCTCCAGCAGATCGCCGGCGCTGCGCGGCAGGTGCTTGAGCATGGCCCCGGCGATCACCCGCGCACCGGGGGCGAGCCGGCCGTGCAGGCGGATCAGCTGTTCCTCCAGCAGGGCCAGGGTCTTGGGCACACGGATCAGCACCAGGTCGAACGGCCCCTCGGCCACGGTGCTGGCCGGCACGAAGCGCACGGCGTCGGCGGCCAGGCCGTTGCGCGCCAGGTTCTTCTGCAGGGCCAGCTGGCCCAGGTGCGAGTCGCCGCTGCTGGTGACCCGGCAGTGCGGCGCCAGGCTGGCGGCCAGCGCGCCGAAGCCATCGTTGAGCAGCAGCACGCGACTGTCTGCACTCAGGCCCTGCTCGTGCAGGTGGTTGAGCAGGTACTCGTCGGCCGCATCGAAGGCCTGCAACGGCTCGTTGGGCATCTCGGGTTGGCGGATCAGGTCGAGCTGGGCGAAGGGCGTGGCGAGAATGGGCATCGGCAGTCGGTCGGCAAGGCGCAGTGGCAACCGGCGCATTGTCCGGGATGGGGCGGCAAATGTCTTGAGGTGCGATGGGCCGGCAGGCGGGCGGTGGCTGCTCTGGCTGTTTGTGGGAGCGAATTCATTCGCGATCGGGGGTTGCTCGGCGTTGCCTGCCTATCGCGGCTAAAGCCGCTGCCACGTAGAGCGTGCCGCGCTTAAACCCTGCGATCTGGCGGTGTTTGTCCGCCGCGCTTTGCGCGAAACTGGTAGTCCACCCCGCTTGAGGCGTGCGTCATGACTGCCAGCGAAGACAAGTTCACCTGTCAGACGCTGACCGAGGTCAAGGTCTGGTCGCCGACCCTGTTCAGCCTGCGCTGCACCCGTGAGCGCGGGTTCCGCTTCCGCGCCGGTCAGTTCGCCCGCCTCGGCGTGCGCAAGGCCAGCGGCTGCATCGTCTGGCGTGCCTATTCGATGGTTTCTGCGCCCCATGACGAGTTCCTCGAGTTCTTCTCCATCGTCGTCCCGGGCGGCGAGTTCACCAGCGAGCTGAGCCGGCTCAAGGCCGGCGACACGCTGCTGGTGGACCGGCAGCCCTTCGGCTTCCTCACCCTCGAGCGCTTTGCCGACGGTCGCGACCTGTGGCTGCTCGGCACCGGCACCGGCCTGGCGCCGTTTCTCTCGATCCTGCAGGATTTCGAGGCCTGGCAGCGCTTCGAGCGCATCGTCCTGGTCTACAGCGCGCGCACGGCCAGCGAGCTGGCCTACCAGCAACTGATCGAGGAACTGCCACGACGCGACTACCTGGCCGAATACGGCCACAAGCTGACCTACCTGCCGACCGTCACCCGCGAACAGCTGCCGGGTACCCTGCATGGCCGGGTCACCACGCTGCTCGCAACGGGCGAGCTGGAGTGCGCCGCCGGCCTGGCCCTGGCCCCGGCGCACTCGCGCATCATGCTCTGCGGCAACCCGCAGATGATCGAGGACACCCGCCAGCTGTTGAAGGCCCGCGACCTGCAGCTGAGCCTGACCCGGCGCCCCGGGCAGGTGGCGGTGGAGAACTACTGGTAGGGGCGGAACCCGCGGGCTCTAAAATCCGGTAACGGTTTCGTCCTTACCCTTGCCCGCCTGTGCGGTTAGCATATCTGTCGGTTTTTTTCCGACAAGGCCCAATGGACAGCGATTGTTGCAAGCCACCCCCGGTGGCCACTTCCCCCGCAATACCCCACCCACGCCACGCGTGCGGTAACCCCTCTGTTATGTCTGATGACCTGGCGCCCGCACTGCGGCACGCCCGTCTCCCCGTTCGCACTGGAAATCACTGACCGCTATGGAATGGATCGCCGATCCCACGGCATGGCTTGGCCTGCTGACCCTGATCGTCCTGGAAATCGTCCTGGGCATCGACAACCTGGTGTTCATCGCCATCCTCGCCGACAAGCTGCCGCCGGAGCAGCGCGATCGCGCGCGGCTGATCGGCCTGAGCCTGGCGATGATCATGCGCCTGGGCCTGCTGGCCAGCATCGCCTGGCTGGTGACCCTCACCGAGCCGCTGCTCGAGGTGTTCGGCAAGAGCTTCTCCGGGCGTGACCTGATCATGCTGTTTGGCGGCGTGTTCCTGTTGTTCAAGGCCACCATGGAGCTGCACGAACGTCTCGAAGGGCGCTCCCATCAGCCGGGGGGCAGCAAGGTGTATGCGCGCTTCTGGCCGGTGGTGGCGCAGATCATCGTGCTCGATGCGGTGTTCTCCCTGGATGCGGTGATCACCGCCGTGGGCATGGTCGAGCACCTGCCGGTGATGATGATCGCCGTGGTCATTTCCATGGGCCTGATGATGGTGGCGAGCAAGCCGCTGACCGCCTTCGTCAACGCGCGGCCGACGGTGATCATGCTGTGCCTGGGCTTTTTGATGATGATCGGCTTCAGCCTGACCGCCGAAGGCCTGGGCTTCCACATCCCGAAAGGCTACCTGTACGCGGCGATCGGCTTCTCGATCCTCATCGAGCTGTTCAACCAGCTGGCCCGTACCCGGCGCAAGCGCAGCCTGCAGGGCGAGCGCGGCCTGCGTGAGCGCACCGCCCATGCGGTGATGCGTCTGCTCGGCGGCAAGGTGCAGGCCGACGAGGTGGGCGAGGAGATTGCCGATATGCTCGAAGGGGGGGATGGCGAGGCGGTGCTGTTCGACCGACGCGAGCGGGTGATGATCAGCGGCGTGCTGAGCCTGGCCGAACAGTCGATCCAGAAGGTCATGACCGACCGCATGGATGTCGACCGGATCAACCTCGACGCCCCTCTGGCGGCCATCCACCAGGCCCTGCTGGAGTCGCCGCACTCGCGCCTGCTGGTGTCGCGTGGCGATGCGGCGGATGAGCCGCTGGGCTACATCCACAAGAAGGAGCTGTTCAAGGAGCTGCTCAAGGGCGAGCAGCCGGACATCGAAAGCCTGGTACGGGCGCCGCTCAACCTGCCGGACAGCGCCTCGGTGCTCAGCGCCCTGGAGCAGATGCGCCTGGCCTCGACCCACGTGGCCTTCGTGGTCAACGAGTTCGGCGGTTTCGAGGGCTTGCTGACCCTGACCGACATCCTCGAAGCGATTGCCGGCGAGCTGCCGGACGCCAGCGAGGTGGACGGCCCGGATATCGAACCGCTGGACGGTGCTTATCGGGTCAGCGGCGCGCTCAACCTGGCGGTGCTGCGTGAGCGCCTGGGCTTCTCGGCACGCCCGACGGACGACTACCAGACCCTGGCCGGCCTGGCCATGAGCCTGCTCGATCGCCTGCCGATGACTGGCGATCAGCTGGAGTTCGCGGGCTGGCGCCTGACCGTCACCGAGGTCAAGGACCGTCGCGTGGCCAAGCTGCTGCTCAAGCCGCTGGCCGATTAAACGTGGCCCCAATGAAAAAGGCACCCGAGGGTGCCTTTTTTGTTGGCTCAGGACTCAGTCCTTGGCCTGTTGCGCCTTCAGCAGGTCGCGGATCTCGCCGAGCAGTTCCTGCTCCTTGGTCGGTGCCGGCGGGGCTTCCGGGGCGGCAGCTTCCTCGCGCTTGAGCTTGTTGATCGCCTTGACGCCCATGAAGATGGCGAAGGCGACGATGATGAAGTCGAGAATGGTCTGGATGAACTTGCCATAGCTCAGCACCACCGCCGGCAGGTCGCCTTCGGCGGCCTTGAGGGTGATCGCCAGGTCGGTGAAGTCGACCCCGCCGATCAGCAGGCCGATCGGCGGCATGATCACGTCGCCGACGAAGGAGGTGACGATCTTGCCGAAGGCCGCACCGATGATGATGCCCACGGCCATGTCGACCACGTTGCCCTTCATGGCGAAGGCTTTGAATTCGCTGACGATGCTCATGTTTCACTCCCTGAGGTTGCTGTTATGCGTCGAGTCTACTGCACTCCCCAAACGCTGCCAGCCGGGCTAGTGCGGATAGTTCACCGCCGGCAGGGTCTCGAAGCCGGGCTTGGCCAGCAGGTAGCCCTGGAACAGCTCGACACCCATGTCCTGCAGGGTCTGCAGTTCGGCCTGGGTCTCGATGCCTTCGGCAATCACTCGCACCTTGAGCTTGCGGCACATGTCCAGGGTCGACTCGACGAGGATCTGCCGCACGCTGTCGCGGTCGATGTTGCGGATCAGCTCCATGTCCAGCTTGATCAGGTCGGGCTGGAAGTCGGCGAGCAGGTTGAGCCCGGCATAACCGGCGCCAAAGTCGTCGATGGCGGTCATGAAACCCTGCTTGCGATAGGCCTGGAGGATGCCGCTGAGGTGGTCGATATCCAGCACCTGCTCCTGCTCGGTGACTTCGAAGATGATCCTGTCGAGGGGGAAGTTGAAGCGCTGCGCGGCCTCCAGGGTGGCGCGGATGCAGGTTTCTGCCTGGTACACGGCATTGGGCATGAAGTTGATCGAGACCATGGCCGGCACCTGCAGGCGCGCGGCCAGCTCCACCGCCTTGATCCGGCAGCTCTGGTCGAAGGCGTAGAGGTTTTCCGGCGTGACCCTGGCCAGCAGACTGCCGGCTGACTCGCCGTTGACCCCGCGCACCAGGGCTTCATGGGCGAAGACCTGGCGCCGCGCGACATCGACGATGGGCTGGAAGGCCATGCTGATCGGGAAGTCCAGTCCCTTGCCATCACGGCAAGCGGAACAGCCTGGAGAGTTCGTCATGGGTGGTTCTCATGGTGGCGTCCCGCCAAGATAAGCAAAAAACCTCTCGGCTGTCTCGTTCGGCACGGGTTCGGCAATGGAACAGTGCATGGGCTTTCGGCGTTTCGCCTGCCTCCGGGCTAGTTCCCGGCGCCGTTGGCCTTGCGCAGGCGCTCGGCGATCTGGTCCTTGAGGATGACCCGCTCGTTCTTCAGCGCTTGCAGGGCCAGGTCATCCGCCGCCTGGCGGCCGTCCTCCACTTCATAGATGCGCTTGTCCAGCGCCTCGTAGTTCTGTGCCATGTGGGCGAACTGGGCGTCGCTGGCATGCAGGGCCTGCAGTTGCTGGCGGTATTCCGGAAACTCGCGGGACAGGGGATGGTGTTCGAGGGGCATGGCGGTCACTCCCGGTTGAGGGCTCGTCTTTTCAGACTAGCTCAGTGGGCGCGGCACAGATGGCCGCCCGGCGGGATGCCCGATGCGCCGTTGACCCGGGTCAATGGCCGCCGCGCGCCGGCCCGTTAGGGTAGGGGCACCCAACCGAGGAGCGTTTTCCATGCATGTCGACCACCACCCGCTGATCAAGGATTTCCCCGAACTGCGCGCCGAACTGCAGCGCCTGCGCCAGGAAGACGAGCATTTCTCGCGCCAGAGCGATGAGTATGAGGCGCTGGACAAGCGCATCTGCCGCATCGAAGACGGCATCGAGCTGCTCGACGACGTGGCTTTGAACCAGCTCAAGCAGGGCCGGGTCGCGCTCAAGGACGACCTGGCGCGCCAGCTGAAGATCGCCGCCGGACAGTGCTGCGGCTGCGGCAACGGCTGCGGAGCCTGACCGGGAACGGCGCCTAGCGGCTCGCGGCCGCGGCTTGCGCGGCTGATGCCGGCGCGTCGGCCGGCACCGGCTCGGCCCGGCGCAGCCAGCCCAGCACCCGCTCGTCGCTGATGCGCACGCCGCCATCCGTCAGGCGATAGGGCAAGGCCTCGCGCGACGACAGCAGCGGCCCGGCATTCTGCTGCACCACCGCGACCATGTGCGCATTGACCTCGCTGACGATGGCCACATGGCCGTAGGGGTTGAGCAGCGATGGCCCGAATACCAGGATGTCCTCGGCGCGCGGCGCGGTCGGCGAACCGTTGGCGAACTGCAGCAGGTCGCGGGCGCCGTTCAGCTGGCCGTCGGCCAGGCTGCGGTCGAAGAACTCCCTGGCATGGCCGCGGGCCTCCGGCATGCGGTGGCCGAAGCGCTCGAAGTAGTAGCGTTTGACGAATTCCACGCACTGGTAGCGCAGGCCCAGGTTGTAGCCATCCGCGCTCAGATTGCGGCCGAAGGTCTGGTTCACCCCGCCGTTGTAGAACACGCTGACGCCGTTGAACTGGTCGATCACCTGGCCGGCCTCGAACTGCGGGTGCAGGTTGAGGCGCGTGCCGAGGTAGTGGCTGCCGAGCACCAGGCTCAGGCCGAGGCCGCTGCCGAGGAGGAGTTTGCGTAGGGGCTGCATGCGGTGGGTGGGCGACCGACGGCAGAGCCGGCTGACATTCCATGTCGCCCGTATCGATCCTGATTGACGGGAGTCGCAGGCTAGCGCCGTGCCGCCGGTCTGTCCAGCCGGGGGCGCTGGCCGTCAGTGCGCCTGTCGTTCGAGCAGGTAACTGTGCAGCTCGGGCTGTTCGGCATCCACCAGTCGCTCCACCACGCGCAGCGGCAGCTCGGCCAGCAGGCGCTGCCAGAACTGCCGGGCCAGGACGTCCTGCTCGTAGAAACTGACCAGCCAGCGGCCGCCGCCGGCGATCATCACCTGTTCCACCAGGGCCCGGCCGATGCCCAGGCGGCGGTATTTCTTGAGGATGAACAGGTCGGCGAACTCCAGGGCATCGACGCCCGGCAGCTCGCTGCGCTCGACCAGCAGGAAGCCGGCGATGAAACCGTCCACCAGCACCAGGCTGGCGCTCCAGTCCGGCTCCTGCCAGTAGCGCTGCAGGTGCGGCTCATGGATATAGAAGCGCCCATCGACCTCGACATCCTCCTGTTCCCAGTCCGACGACTCGTAGGCATAGAACTGGTAGAGGTTGGCGATCAGCGGCAGTTGGTCGGCGGTGGTGGGGAGCAATTCGATGTGCATGTCAGTCCAGGCGCTTCTTCATGTGGTACAGGTGGGTGCCGCGCGGGCGGTCTTCCAGCACGCCGAACAATTGGTAACCCTGTTTCTCGTAGAAAGCCCTGGCCTCCACCGTCTTCAGGTAGGCCACCAGGGCGCCATGGCGCCGCCCGTGTTCCTCGGCACGGCGCAGCAGGTCGGCCGCCAGGCCTTGGCCGCGCTGCGCTTCAGTCACCCACAGCGTGTCGATCTCCAGGCCATCCCAGTAGGCGTTGGCCAGTATGCCGGCAATCAGCTGGCCGTCGTCGTCGCGCAGGTTGATCAGTAGCGGCTTGTCGGCCGACTCATCCGGCAGGTCCAGGCGCTGGGCTACGAATTCCTGGAATCGCTGCAGCAACTCGGCACTCTGTGCGGTGCTTGGAGACTCGATGATTTCTTGCTGCATGGTGGGCTCCTCGTTGCGGTAAGGGCGTTATTATCGCCATTTTTCCAGCGGGGAGATTTCCATGGCAAAGGCCAAACGCATGTATGGCTGCACCGAGTGCGGCGCCACCTTTCCCAAGTGGGCCGGGCAGTGCGGCGAGTGCGGGGCCTGGAATACCCTGACCGAGACCATGATCGAAAGCGGCGGTGCCGGCGCGCCGTCCGGGCGCGGCGGCTGGGCCGGGCAGCAGGCGCAGATCAAGACCCTGGCCGAGGTCAGCGTCGAGGAAGTGCCGCGCTTCTCCACCGTCTCCGGCGAGCTGGACCGGGTGCTCGGCGGCGGCCTGGTGGACGGCTCGGTGGTGCTGATCGGCGGCGACCCCGGCATCGGCAAGTCGACCATCCTGCTGCAGACCCTGTGCAATATCGCCCAGCGCCTGCCGGCGCTGTACGTCACCGGCGAGGAATCCCAGCAGCAGGTGGCCATGCGCGCGCGGCGCCTGGAGCTGCCGCAGGACAGGCTCAAGGTGATGACCGAGACCTGCATCGAGTCGATCATCGAGGTGGCGCGGCGCGAGCAGCCCAAGGTGATGGTGATCGACTCGATCCAGACCATCTTCACCGAGCAGTTGCAGTCCGCCCCCGGCGGCGTGGCCCAGGTGCGCGAGAGCGCGGCGTTGCTGGTGCGCTACGCCAAGCAGAGCGGCACGGCGATCTTCCTGGTCGGCCACGTCACCAAGGAAGGCGCCCTGGCCGGGCCGCGGGTGCTGGAGCACATGGTCGACACCGTGCTGTATTTCGAGGGCGAGTCCGATGGCCGCCTGCGCCTGCTGCGCGCGGTGAAGAACCGCTTCGGCGCGATCAACGAACTGGGCGTGTTCGGCATGACCGACAAGGGCCTGAAAGAGGTCACCAACCCCTCGGCGATCTTCCTCACCCGTGCCCAGGAGGAAGTGCCGGGCAGCGTGGTGATGGCCACCTGGGAAGGCACCCGGCCGATGCTGGTGGAAGTGCAGGCGCTGGTCGACACCAGCCACATGGCCAACCCGCGCCGCGTCACCCTGGGCCTGGACCAGAACCGCCTGGCCATGCTGCTGGCCGTGCTGCACCGGCATGGTGGTATCCCCACCTACGACCAGGACGTGTTCCTCAACGTGGTCGGCGGGGTCAAGGTGCTGGAGACGGCCTCCGACCTGGCGCTGATGGCGGCGGTGATTTCCAGCCTGCGCAACCGGCCGTTGCCGCACGACCTGCTGGTGTTCGGCGAGATCGGCCTGTCCGGCGAGATCCGCCCGGTGCCGAGCGGCCAGGAGCGCCTGAAGGAGGCGGCCAAGCACGGCTTCAAGCGTGCCATCGTGCCCAAGGGCAACGCGCCCAAGGAGGCGCCGGCCGGTCTGCAGGTGATCGCGGTGACGCGCCTGGAACAGGCGCTGGATGCGCTGTTCGAGTAGTTGCGTTCGGGCCTGTCAGCCGCCCAGGGCAATGGTCGCGGCGACCAGGGCTACGCCCAGCACGGTAAACAGCAGCGAGGCCAGCCAGGGCCGGCGTGCGCCGGCATAGCGGCCAAAGCCCAGGCCGAGCAGCATGAGCATGACCAGCGCCACGCCGTTGGAGGTTCGCAGGGCCTGCTCGGCCTGCTCGATCAGGACGAAGGGCAGCACCACCGGCAGGGTGGACAGGAACACCAGCAGGAACACGCCGAAGGCCGCCCGCAGGTCGTGCCAGTTCAACAGCAGGCGCGATCGCGGCAGCCGCAGGTTCAGCAGGCGCTGATGCAGGCTCTGCACCTCCTCCGGGCGCATGACCTGGACAATCGCCTGGGGCAGGTTGTCGTTGAACAGTTCGATGGCGCGTGGCGAGCCGGGTGCAGTCCGCTGGAGCGTTTCCAGCAGGTGCACGCCATGGCCGCGCTCGGCCAGCCGGTTGAGCAGCAGCACCACGGCGTCCACCAGGCCCCAGGCGAGGTTGCAGCCGATGCTGGCAATCAGCAGTTCACGCACCTCGGCCTGGCCGTCGCTGACCACGCTGAAGGTGCAGCTGAAGGTCAGTACCATGAGCAGACCGAAAAGAATCTCCGACAGGCGCGACAGCGGGTCCAGCACCTGATGCTTTGCCCCCGGATCGACTGTCTGCGCTTCTGGATGAGTCATGGCGGCGTTGGCCTTGGTGTGCGGTTGACGAGTTGGCAACAGGCGCCGCAGGGGCCGTTCGATTAGCCGGGCGGGGCTGTTCTCAGTGCTCTTCGCCCAGTGCCGCCAGCTCGCGCTCCAGCAGGCTCTCGTCGCCGAGGTTGAGCTCCACCAGGCGGCGCAGGTGGCTGATCGAGTCCAGGTCGATATGCCGGCAGACGAAGCCGAGCAGGCCGTCGTGGGTGCGGGTCAGCACCACTTCCATCTGCAGGCGGGTTTCGCTGTCCAGGGTGATGGTCGCGCTGAACGGCTGGTCCGGGTCGCCGTTCCAGTCGCGCGGGCGTTTCACCAGCAGGCCCTTGAGCGACAGGTCGTGCAGTTCCACCGTCCAGCGGCGCTCGCCCTGGGCAAGCTCGGTGGCGGCGTCGAAGGCGATGCGCTGGAAGCGCCGACGCTCGGTACGGGGGGCACTCATTGCGTGATTCCTCTACGGTTTTGTCCACTATAGCCAAGCCTGCGCCTCGGCGCCGCCAGTAGATGAGCCCGGCGAGCGCGCTCCGGCGCCGATCCTGGTTGGGATATTTCGAGCTAGAGCCAAGCAAGGCGCAATTGGGCGAGGACGCGGAGTTTGCGAGGTATAAATGAGCAGTACTCCTCGCCCTTCGGGGCGCACTGCAGCGCGTGAGCCGCCAGCAGCTTTCCGAGTCCGATTGAGCGACCTGCGGTTGATACGGCGTTGCAACGCAGCATGGCCGGCGATCACGGGAGTCGAGACAGGTCCTCAGGGCTGGGTGATGGTCAGCGCGTACTTCATCAGCGCCGCCGAGCCGTCGATGTTCAGCTTGCGGCGGATGCTCAGCCTGTGGGTTTCCACCGTGCGCACACTGATGTCGAGCTCGCGGGCCATGGCCTTGCTGTCCAGGCCGCGGGCGAGCATCTGCAGGATCTGCACCTCGCGCGGGCTGAGGCTGTGCGACTCCAGGCTCTGGTCGGCCAGGCGGCGGGCAATGTCCGAGCTGTAGAAGGTGCCGCCGGCGGCGATGGCGGCGATGGCGGCGATGATTTCCCGCGAGGGGGCATCCTTCAGGACGTAACCGCGGGCGCCGGCGCGGATCGAGCTGCGCACGTACTCGAGGTTGTCGTACATGCTCAGGATCAGCACCCGGACACCGGGGTACTGCTGGCTGAGGGTGCGGGTCAGCTCCAGGCCGGTGCTGTCTTTCAGGCCGATGTCGACCAGCAGCACGTCCGGCTGTACCCGTTCGAGCAGGCTGAGGGCCTCGGTCGCGCTTTCCGCTTCGCCGACCATCTCGAACTGCGGCATCACGCCCAGCAAGGCGCGGATTCCGTCGCGGATCAGGGCGTGATCGTCGACGAGGGCGATCCGCGTTGGGGGGGCGGAGGTCATGGGGCGGCCCTTAGGTCGGGAGCGACAGTTCGGCGGTACGGCCGGTCGGGACGGGCAATACTACACGCATCCCGGTCTGCCCAGTGTTGGACGAAAGGCTGAACTGGCCGCCGAGGTGCTCGACCCGCTCGCGGATGTTGCGCAGGCCGATGCCGCCAGGCATCTGCTCGATCTTGCGCGGGTTGAAGCCAACGCCGTCGTCGCGCACTTGCAGTTGCACGCCCAGCGCGTCGGTGTCGAGGTCGATATGCACGGTGCTGGCCCGGGCATGCCGTTCGATATTGGTCAGCGCCTCCTGCACGATGCGAAACAGCGCTACCGCGGTGGCGTTGGGCAGCGGGGCGTCGCCCAGCCGGTTGCGGTAGATCACCGCCAGGCCGCAGCGCTGCTCGAACTCCGTGGCCAGCTGGCCGATGGCGGCCGCCAGGCCAAGGGTGTCGAGCAGCGAGGGGCGCAGGTCGTGGGAGATGCGCCGGATCTCGCCGATGGCATCGCCCAGGCGCCCGGTGGCCTGGTGCAGGCTGTCGAGGCCGCCGCTGGCGCCGGCTTCCAGCTGGTGACCGGCCAGTTCGAACTGGAACTTGATCGACGCCAGCAGCTGGCTGATGCCGTCATGCAGCTCGCGCGACACCCGCAAGCGTTCCTCCTCCTGCAGGTGGATGATGCGCTGGTTGAGTGCCTGCAACCTGCTGTCGGCCAGTCGGTGTTCCTCGATGCTCAGGGTCAGGCCGCCGGCGAACACCAGCAGGACCGCGATCAGCGCCACGCTGGCGATGGCGATCATGGTGGTGAGGATGCCGCCCTCGACCTCTGCGCGCACCTGGCGGGTCGCCTGCTCGACATCTTCCAGGTAGATGCCGGTGCCGAGCATCCAACCCCAGCCCTCCAGCATCACCACGTAAGCCAGTTTGTCGGTCTCCTGACCGCTGGAGGGCTTGCGCCAGGTATAGCGCTGGAAGCCGTCTCCGCTGGTGGCGCTGTTCAGCAGCGCCTGCACGGCGGGCAGGCCGCGGGCGTCGGTCATGCTCCACAGGTCCTTGCCCACCAGTTCGGCCTGCCGCGGGTGCATCAGGTTGCGCCCCTTGGCGTCGTAGACGAAGAAGTAGCCGTCCTGGCCGAAGTCGATCTTGGCCAGCGTCTCCAGGGCCTGCTGCTGCGCCCGGACATCGCCATGGCCGCCGGCATGCAGCGGGGCGATGACGCTCAGCGCCATGGCCACGTAATTCTTCAGCTCGGCCCGCTTGCTGGAGAGGATGGCGCTTTCGATCAGTTGCGCCTGCTGCTCGCCCAGCCTCTGGTTCTGCACGATGACCAGTGCGCAGATGACCGCCACGGCCAGTAGCATCGGCAGGATACCGAGGGCGACGATCTTGTGCTTGAGTTGCATAGGGGCTCCTCGGGAAAACGGTGCCAGAGGGATGGATGGCAGCGCCAGTTGCAACTGGCCGTTGGTGCGGCTACGTAGTTCTACGTAGTGGCCCTGAGTAGCTCTGCGAATACCGGTGGCGGGGCGTTGCGCGGATAGTAGCAAGGCTCCGTCTGCGGAGCGCGACACTCCAATAACAATAGCGCCGTAGGCCGACCTGGCCCGACGGCAGGAGAACTTAAATGCCTCGTTTGGTCAGTCAGATCGGCTGGTTTGCCTTGGCGCTGCTGGGCGCGCTCGCCCTGGGCGTCGTCGCCTTGCGCCGCGGCGAAGCCATCAACGCCTTGTGGATAGTGGTGGCCGCGGTGGCCCTCTATCTGGTCGCTTATCGTTACTACAGCCTGTTCATCGCCACCAAGGTGATGCAGCTGGACCCGCATCGGGCCACCCCGGCGGTGCTCAACAACGACGGTCTGGACTTCGTGCCGACCAACAAGCACGTGCTGTTCGGCCACCACTTCGCCGCCATCGCCGGCGCCGGCCCGCTGGTCGGCCCGGTGCTCGCCGCGCAGATGGGCTACCTGCCCGGCACCCTGTGGCTGATCGCCGGGGTGGTGCTGGCCGGCGCGGTGCAGGACTTCATGGTGCTGTTCCTCTCCACCCGCCGCAACGCCCGCTCGCTGGGCGACATGGTGCGCGAGGAGATGGGCCGCATCCCGGGCACCATCGCCCTGTTCGGCTGCTTCCTGATCATGATCATCATCCTCGCGGTGCTCTCGCTGATCGTGGTCAAGGCCCTGGCGCACAGCCCCTGGGGCATGTTCACGGTGATCGCGACCATCCCCATTGCCATGTTCATGGGCATCTACATGCGCTACCTGCGCCCCGGGCGGATCGGCGAGATCTCGCTGATCGGCGTGGTGCTGCTGCTGGCCTCGATCTGGCTGGGCGGGGTGATTTCCCAGGACCCGTACTGGGCGGCGGCGTTCACCTTCACCGGTGAGCAGATCACCATGATGCTGGTCGGCTACGGCTTCGTCGCCGCAGTGCTGCCGGTGTGGCTGATCCTCGCCCCGCGCGACTACCTGTCGACCTTCCTCAAGATCGGCACCATCGTCGCCCTGGCCATCGGCATCCTGATCCTCGCCCCCGACCTGAAAATGCCGGCGCTGACCCAGTTCACCGATGGCACCGGACCGGTGTGGAAAGGCGCGCTGTTCCCCTTTCTGTTCATCACCATTGCCTGTGGCGCGGTTTCCGGCTTCCATGCCCTGATCAGCTCGGGCACCACGCCCAAGCTGCTGGCCAATGAATCCCACGCGCGCTACATCGGCTACGGCGGCATGCTGATGGAGTCGATGGTGGCGATCATGGCCATGGTCGCCGCCTCGATCATCGAACCGGGCGTGTACTTCGCCATGAACAGCCCGCCGGCGATCGTCGGCAGCGATGTCGTCAGCGTGGCCGCCGCGGTCAGCAGCTGGGGCTTCGCCATCACCCCGGAAGCCTTGGAAGCAGTGGCCCGCGATATCGGCGAGACCACCATCCTGGCCCGTGCCGGCGGGGCGCCGACCCTGGCCGTGGGCATCGCGCAGATCCTCCACCAGGTGCTGCCGGGCGAGAACACCATGGCCTTCTGGTACCACTTCGCCATCCTGTTCGAAGCGCTGTTCATCCTCACCGCGGTGGACGCCGGCACCCGTGCCGGGCGCTTCATGCTGCAGGACCTGCTCGGCACCTTCGTCCCGGCGCTCAAACGCACCGAGTCGTGGGGCGCCAACGTGCTGGCCACCGCCGGCTGCGTGGCGCTGTGGGGCTACCTGCTGTACCAGGGCGTGATCGATCCGCTGGGCGGCATCAATACCCTGTGGCCGCTGTTCGGCATCTCCAACCAGATGCTGGCCGGCATCGCCCTGATGCTGTGCAGCGTGGTGCTGATCAAGATGAAGCGCCAGCAGTACGTCTGGGTCACCCTGCTGCCGGCGGCCTGGCTGCTGATCTGCACCACCACGGCGAGCCTGATCAAGCTGTTCGATGCCAACCCGGCGGTCGGCTTCCTCGCCCTGGCCAACAAGTACGAGGCGGCCCTGGCCACCGGCCAGGTGCTGGCCCCGGCCAAGGACCTGGCGCAGATGCAGAACGTGATCATGAACGCCTACACCAACGCCGGGCTCAGCGTGCTGTTTTTGGTGGTGGTGTTCAGCGTGCTGTTCTACGCGCTGAAGGTTGGCCGCGCGGCCTGGATTCGTCCGGACCGCAGCGACAAGGAAACCGCGTTCAAGGCCATGCCGGACGTCTGAGTGACTAGCGGCGGGCCGGCCTGGCCGGCCCGCTGCCAGCGGGAGGAATGCACGGTGTTCAATGATCTCAGCCGCATGGGCAAGTACCTCGGGCAGGCCGCGCGCATGCTGGTGGGCATGCCCGACTACGACACCTATGTCGAACATATGCAGACCCAGCACCCGGACCAGCCGGTGATGAGCTACGAGGCGTTCTTCCGCGAGCGCCAGGAAGCCCGTTATGGCGGGGGCAAGGGCCGCCCGGTACGTTGTTGCTGATAGCCTTGCATGCAATACCCGCACGCCACGCTAGCCGTGGCGTGTTTCTTTCTCGGGTGGATGAGACCTTGCTCATCTACCGCTAACCGCTCGGTGGCTCGCTAAGGCGCGAGCTGCGCGCCCCGAACCACCCTACGCAGGACGACTTCATGGCCCATGAACCCATCCCCGTCACCGTGCTCAGCGGCTTTCTCGGTGCCGGCAAGACCACCCTGCTCAAGCACCTGCTGCAGGCCGAGCACGGCCTGAAACTGGCGGTGATCGAGAACGAGTACAGCGACACGCCGATCGACGGCCAGCTGCTCGGCGGCGCGCCGGTGGAGGTCATGACCCTGGCCAATGGCTGCGTCTGCTGCTCGATCCATGTCGAGCTGGAAAAGGCCCTTTACCTGCTGCTGGACAAGCTGGATGCCGGCGAGCTGGCCTTCGACCGCCTGGTGATCGAGTGCACCGGCCTGGCCGACCCGGCGCCGGTGGCGCAGACCTTCTTCGCCGACGCCGAACTGTGCGAACGCTATGTGCTGGACGGCATCCTCACCCTAGTGGACGCAGCCAATGCCGAGCGCCACCTGACCGAGACCATCGCCCAGGCCCAGGTCGGCTTCGCCGACCGCATCCTGCTGAGCAAGACCGACCTGGTCGACGCCGCCCACATCGAAGCGCTGAGCCTGCGCCTGCAGCGGATCAACCGCCGCGCACCGCTGCGCGTGGTCGAGCACGGTCGCATCGACCTGGCCGAGCTGCTGGATATCCGCGGCTTCAACCTGAATGCCGATATCGCCCCGGTGCCGACCCTGCGCCCGCTGCTGCCCGCCGCGGCCACGCCGGACCGCATCGCCACCCTGGTGCTTAAAAGCGAGCGGGCGCTGGATCTGGATAAGCTCAGCGCCTTCATGGAAAACCTGCTGGAGCAGCACGGCAACGCGCTGCTGCGCTACAAGGGCGTGCTGAGCATCGCCGGCGAGGAGCGGCGCATGGTGTTCCAGGGCGTGCTGCGCCTGTACGGCTTCGATTTCGACAGCCCGTGGCCGGTGGGCGAGACGCGCGAGAGCGTGATCGTGTTCATCGGCGACAACCTGCCGGAGGACGACATCCGCGCGGGCTTCGCCGCGCTGCAGGCCTGAGGGGCGCGGCCGCTCAGACCAGCAGGTCGTTTGCCGAGAGGTCCGTCACCCCGAGCAGCTTGATCATGAACTCTGCCGCGCTGTCGGCATTGCTGCTGCCGTACAGCACGCCGTCGGCGAAGCGCAGCTGGCCGCTGGCATCGCTGTCGCTGAAGGCCGCGCCGTCCAGGTAGCTGAAGGCCTCGCGGGCGGCGGTCAGCGGGTTGCCATCCAGGGCAGACAGGTCGATGCGGTCGCCCTCGCCGGCGTTGAAACCGTAGATCAGATCGGCCAGCTCGCCCAGGCCCAGCTCTTCCAGTGTGCCGAACACATAGCGGTCGGCGCCGCTACCGCCGTTCAGGGAGTCGGCGCCGGCACCGCCGTCGAGCACGTCGTTGCCATCGCCGCCATTCAGCACATCGTTGCCGGCCAGGCCCTGCAGGCTGTTGTCGGTGCTGTGGCCGCCCAGGGTGTCGGCGTAGTCGCTGCCGATCAGGTTTTCCAGGTTGCGCAGGGTGTCGACGCCCGAGCCGCCTGTCGCCTGGGCCTGGGAGGTGGACAGGCGCACGACCACGCCGGCCCCGGCCTGGGCATAGGACAGGGTGTCGTTGCCGAGCCCGCCGTTGAGCACGTTATCCCCGGCGCCGGCGAACAGGAGGTTGTCCAGGGCATTGCCCGTGCCATTGGCGTTGCCCGGCGCGGTCAGCACGAGGATTTCAATGTTGTTGGGCAGCAGGTAGTCGGCCAGGCTGCTGAGGACCCGGTCGATGCCGGCGTCGGCGCCTTCCACGACCCGGTCGCCGCCATCGTCGACGATATAGCTATCGGCGCCGGCGCCGCCGAGCAGGACATCCGCGCCGGCGCCGCCATCCAGCAGATTGTCCGCGGCATTGCCGCCGATGATGTTGTTCAGGCCGTTGCCGGTGCCGTGGCGCGCTTGCGTGCCGACCAGGCTGAGGTGCTCCAGGTTGTCGCCGAGGGTCCAGTCCACCGACGATTCGACCGTGTCGTATTCCTCGCTGTCGGTACTGAGGTCGGTTTCGCTCACGCTATCGCCGGTGCTGTCGACGATATAGACGTCGCTGCCGGCGCCGCCCGCCATGTGGTCGTCGCCCGCGCCGCCATCGAGGGTGTCGCCGCCGGCGCTGCCGAGCAGCAGGTCGTCGCCGGCGCCGCCCAGGATGCGGTTGGCGGGGTACCGGGAGATCGCGCCGGGGTCGTCGTTGTCGCCGGCATCGCCCTGGTAGCCGAGGTCGCCGGCGATGAAGTCGGCCAGGCGCTGGCCGATGATCTCGCTGGCGTCGCCGTGCAGGTGCCAGACGTCGTCGTAGTAGGTCAGCGGGTCGACGGCGTAGCGCAGCGGCAGGTCGCCGTAGTCCACGGCGATTTTCACGTCGTCGCGGCTGGCGGCCATCGCCTGCTGGGCCTGGCGGATGGCTTCGGTGCCGGCGACTATCGCGGTGATCTCGCTCGCGCTCAGGCCGCGCAGGGCGGCGGCCTCCTGCTGGTAGTGGCCGGTCAGCATCAGGTAGAAGGTCGCGTCCGGGGTGCCCAGCTGGGCCTTGAGGTAGTCGAAGACTTTCAGCGTATTGCTGGTGTACAGGTCGATCTCGGCCTGCTTGTCCGTGGCGCTGGCGTAGGCCATGGCGTTGTCCTCGCCCTGGCCCCAGACCAGGGCCAGGGTCACGCTGCCCTTGGCCTGCAGCGTCGCCAGCTGGCTGCGCAGGTTGCCGACGGCCTGCAGCAGCGCCTCGCCGGGCTGGTCGGTGTCGCTGTACCACCAGGCCTTGGCCTTCTCCGCATCGGTGGCCGTCGAGCGGCCGGTGACGGTGCTGCCGCCGACGGCGAGGTCCACCGGCTCGCCGTTGGCGTCGAAGAACAGGCTTTCCACCTTGTCGAAGTCGGTGTAGTGCTGCAGCTGGCGCAGCATTTCCGTGATCCCCGACTCCTCGTCGCCGGAGAACATGCGCAGTATCCGCGCATTGGACTGGCCCAGCGTGGGGACGAACAGGGTGTTCTGCGGCGTCGGCGCGGCGAAGATGAAGTCAGCTGCGCTCAGGCTGTTCAGGTGGTTGCCGCTCAGCGCGACCTCGAAGGTGTTGCCGTCGGCGTCCGGCTCGCGGGACTTCAGCGAGGTCTTGCTGCCGGTGTCGTTGAGGGTCATGTACAGGCTGTGGTCGTAGCCGTTGCCCAGCCCGGTGATGCCCAGGGCCGAGAGGTCGATCTTGTCCGTGCCGACGCTGAAGTCGCTGATGGTGTCGGCCGCGCCGATGTCGGCGGGGCCGTAGTTGCGGTAGCTGTCGAGCAGGCTGGTGAAACGGAAGATGTCGCTGCCGCTGCCGCCCGTCAGCGTGTCCTTGCCGGCGCCGCCGTCGAGCAGGTCGTTGCCGCCGCCACCATCGAGCTTGTCGGCGCCGGCATCGCCCAGCAGCACCTCGTCGGCGGCGCTGCCGCTCAGGCTGTCGTTGCCGGCGGTGCCGATGAGGTCGAGGACCACCGGTGGTGGCGGTGGCGGCGGGGCGTCGAAGAACAGGTTGCCGGGGTTGAGGACCGCCAGCTGGTTGCCGCGCATGCCCAGCTCGAAGAAGTTGCCGCTGGCATCGGACTGGTAGGACTTCAGGTAGGTGCGGTCGCTGGCGCTGCTGTAGCTGAGCAGCAGGGTGCCGTTGTAGCCGCTGCCCAGGCCGCTGAAACCGAGGCCGGAGAGGTCGATGCGGTCCTGGCTGCCATCGAAGTCGCGGATGGTGTCGCTGTAGAGGGTGGTGCTGGTGCGGTAGCTGTCGGTCAGCGCGGCGAAGCGGAAGGTGTCGGCACCGTCGCCGCCGCTGAGGCTGTCGCGCCCGGCGCCGCCCTCCAGCAGGTCGTTGCCGGCGCCGCCATCGAGCGTATCGTCGCCGCCCAGGCCGCGCAGCGTTTCGTCGGCCGCAGTGCCGGTCAGGCTGTCATTGCCGGCGCTGCCCGAGAGGGTCGAGGCGCCGGCCGGGGCATCGCTCACGCTGAGCTGGAAGATGTCGCTGACCAGGCCGCCGCGGCCGTCGCTGGCGCTGACCTTGATCGCGTAGAGCCCGGCCGCCTCCAGCCCCGGCATGCCGCTGAAGGTGCGGCTGGCGGCGTTGAACGCCAGCCAGGCCGGCAGCGCCGTGCCGTCGCTCAGGCTGGCGCTGTAGCTCAGGCTGTCGGCGTCCGGGTCGGTGAAGCTGGCGGCGGCAAAGCTGTAGCTGAAGGCGCTGTTTTCGCTGGCGTACTGGTCCGCCAGCGGTTCGTTCAGCAGCGGTGCGCCGTTGCTGTCGGGATTGGCGTTGAAGAGCACGTTGCCGGCATTCAGCAGGCCCAGCTGGTTGCCCTGGATGGCCAGCTCGAAGCGATTGCCGTTGCCGTCGGGTTCGAGGGACTGCAGGTAGGTGCGGTCGCTGGCGCTGCTGTAGCTGAGCAGCAGGGTGCCGTTGTAGCCATTGCCCAGGGCGCTGAAGCCGAGGCCGTACAGGTCGATGCGGTCCTGGGTGCCGTCGAAGTCGAGGATGGTGTCGTTGTAGCGGGTGCTGCTGGTGCGGTAGCTGTCGCGCAGCTCGGCGAAGCGGAAGGTGTCCGCGCCGTCACCGCCGCTGAGTTTGTCGCGGCCGGCGCCGCCCACCAGGATGTCGTTGCCGGCGCCGCCGCTGAGGCTGTCGTCGCCGGCCAGGCCGAGCAGCAGCTCGTCGGCCGCGCTGCCGAGCAGCAGGTCATTGCCGCCACTGCCCTCCAGTTGCACCAGCAACTGGCCGCTGGGCTCGCTGGAAGCCAGGCTGTCGCTGAGCATGCCGTCGATCTGCTCGGCGTGGCTGCTGTCGTTTTCCTCGCTCAGGCCATTGCCTGTGGCCCCGAAATCCTTCGCATCGTAGATCATCATGTCCCCTTTGCCAGCTGTCTTGAGCGGCGCCTGGACCCGCTACGGTCGTGCATGGCGTGTGCGGCTCGGCAGGCGATGTCGCAGTGCGCCGGCAAAGGCGCGCCGTGACCGGCTGCGTTGAGCGTCAAGGGCAGGGAGGAAAGGCTGGACTGCTGAAACCCACGGGCGGCTGGAATACCGCTTCTCTACCGGCGACATTGCGGGCCGGCTGTTCTACTGCGCTGCATAAGGTGATGCACTTCACAAAAGAATGCCTGCATCGAAGAAGCACGGCATGCGCTAACCGACGAGCGGTGTGGCTGCCTGGCCTTGGCCGGCTGCGCCGTTATGCGCGCACCAGCGGGTGCCACCGGGGGCGAGATCCCCGGCTAACTCGGCGGGTTGTCGGCCATGCCCAGCGCATAGAACACCGCCAGCGCGGCGAAGGCGTCCTCCCCGGCATACTGCACCTGGTTTTCCGACAGGTGCGTGGCTGCCCAGTTGGAGGTGGTGGCCGCCTTGGACTTGCGCAGTCGCCGGCCCAGGGCGATGGCCACCGCGGTGCGCACGCCGACCGCCTGCTTGTAGCCGAGCTTGCGCATGGCGTTCGCCAGATCGACCGAGGCGCCGAGTTTCAGGCCCAGTTTGCGCTGCAGCGGGCCGCGGTCGGAGCTGAGGCCGAAACCGACCTTGACCATGTGCCGGGACTCGATCACCTCGCGCAGGAAGTCGCGCGGTGGCTCGCCGTTCAGTTGCACGATGAACGCCCGCTCGCGGCTGGCGAACTGCAGGACATGCGGGCCGGTACGCGGCGCATCGCTGGTGAAGCAGGGCTTGGATTCGGTATCGAAGCCGATGAACGGCTCCTGGCGCAGCTGCTCCAGGGCGAATGCGTAGTCGGCTGGCGTGCGCAGGACGTGGATGCGCTGCAGCGGCAGGGCATCGAACGGCGGCAGCAGCCTGATCAGCTCCTTGCTCGGGCGCTCGAGGTGGCGGCGTGCGGGCTTGGGCGGCTGATCCGTGCTCATGGCGATCTTCTCCGAGGGGGCATGGCGCACCCTACGGCAAACGCCGGGCATAAAAAACCCGGCCTGAGCCGGGTTTTTCGTGCCGCGCGGGCGTCGACGCTTAGTTGCCGTATACCGGCAGCTTGGCGCAGACGGCCTTGACCTTCTCGCGTACCGCGTCGACCACGGACTCGTCGCCCATGTTCTGCAGGATGTCGCAGATCCAGCCAGCCAGTTCCTTGCACTCGGCTTCGCCGAAGCCGCGGGTGGTGACGGCCGGGGTGCCGATGCGCAGACCGGAGGTGACGAACGGCGAACGCGGGTCGTTCGGCACGCTGTTCTTGTTCACGGTGATGAAGGCACGACCCAGGGCGGCGTCGGCGTCCTTACCGGTGATGTCCTGCTTGATCAGCGAGAGCAGGAACAGGTGGTTCTGCGTGCCGCCGGAGACCACGTCGAAACCGCGCTCGATGAACACCGCGGCCATCGCCTGGGCGTTCTTCACCACCTGCTGCTGGTAGGTCTTGAACTCGGGCTGCAGGGCTTCCTTGAAGCACACCGCCTTGGCGGCGATGACGTGCTCCAGCGGGCCACCCTGGCCGCCCGGGAATACGGCGGAGTTGAGCTTCTTCTCGATCTCTTCGTTGGCCTTGGCCAGGATCAGGCCGCCACGCGGACCGCGCAGGGTCTTGTGGGTGGTGGTGGTGACCACGTCGGCGAACGGCACCGGGTTCGGGTACACGCCGGCGGCGACCAGGCCGGCCACGTGGGCCATGTCGACGAACAGGTAGGCACCGACCTTGTCGGCGATGGCGCGGAAACGCGGGAAGTCCAGCACCTGGGAGTAGGCGCTGAAGCCGGCGATGATCATCTTCGGCTTGTGCTCGACGGCCAGGCGCTCGACTTCGTCGTAGTCGATCAGGCCGGCATCGGTGATGCCGTACTGCACGGCGTTGTACATCTTGCCGGAGAAGTTGACGCTGGCGCCGTGGGTCAGGTGGCCGCCGTGGGCCAGGCTCATGCCCAGCACGGTGTCGCCCGGCTTGACCAGGGCCTGGAACACCGCGGCGTTGGCCTGGGAACCGGCGTGCGGCTGGACGTTGGCGTAGTCGGCGCCGAACAGCTGCTTGGCGCGGTCGATGGCCAGCTGCTCGACGATGTCGACGTACTCGCAGCCACCGTAGTAGCGCTTGCCCGGGTAGCCTTCGGCGTACTTGTTGGTCAGGACCGAGCCCTGGGCTTCCATGACCGCCGGGCTGGTGTAGTTCTCCGAAGCGATCAGCTCGATGTGCTCTTCCTGGCGCTGGGCTTCTTGCTCCATCGCGGCAAACAGGTCGGCGTCGTAACGGGCGAGGGTCAAATCACGGCTGAACATGGCAGTCCTCTACGGAGCGGTGCGGGAAAAAGGCGCGCATTCTAACCCATACGCCGGGTACTGGCATATGAAAGCCAGTCATGTGGCGGACAAGTGGCGCTCACCCGGGCTCGCCGGCCCCGCCGTGGCGGCCTCGCCGCCTAGTTGAGGACGAACAGCGCGGCGCCGCTGAACTGGGCGGCGAACTGGGTGGCCGGCATGGGTTTGCCGAACAGGTAGCCCTGCACCTCGTCGCAGCCGTGCTCGCGCAGGAAGTCGAGCTGGGCCTGGCTTTCCACGCCTTCGGCGATCACCGCCAGGCCCAGGCTGTGGGCCATGGCGATGATGGCGCGGGCGATCTGGCCGTCGCGCTCGCCCTCGGGCAGGCCGTCGACGAAGCTGCGGTCGATCTTCAGCACGTCGATGGGGAACTGCTTGAGGTAGTTCAGCGAGGAGTAGCCGGTGCCGAAGTCGTCCACCGCGATGCACAGGCCGAGCTTCTTCAGGCTGACGAGGATCTGCAGGGTTTCGTCGACGTCGCGCATCAGGATGCTCTCGGTCAGCTCCAGCTCCAGGCAGGCCGGCGGCACGCCGCTGTCGGCCAGCATGCGCGCGATGCGCGTGCCCAGCTGGCCGTCGGCGAACTGGCGGGCGGACAGGTTGACCGAGATCTTCGGCACCCGCACCTTGGCGCCGTGCCAGGCCTTGAGCTGGCGGCAGGCCTCCTCGATCACCCAGTCGCCGACCTGCACCACCAGGCCGAGCTCTTCCAGCACCGGGATGAACTCGCCCGGCGCCACCAGGCCGCGCACCGGGTGCTGCCAGCGCAGCAGCGCCTCGACCCCGGTCAGGCGCTTGCCGTCGCCGCTGAACTGCGGCTGGTAGTAGAGGCGGAACTGGTCCTGCTCGAGGGCGTGGCGCAGGTCGCTCTCCAGCTCCAGGCGCTGCAGGGCGGTGGCGTTCATGTCCGCCTGGTAGAACTGGAAGTTGTTCTTGCCGCGTTCCTTGGCGTGGTACATGGCGGTGTCGGCGTTCTTCATCAGCTGGCTCAGCTCGTCGCCGTCCTGCGGGGCCAGGGCGATGCCGATGCTGGCGGTGACGAAGAACTCGCGGCCCTGCAGGACGAACGGCTGGGCCAGGCTGGCGAGGATCTGCTCAGCCACGTGGATGGCGCGGTTCAGCGCGCCTTCGCGGCTGCCGCGCGGCTGCAGGAGCAGGGTGAACTCGTCGCCGCCCATGCGCGCCACGGTGTCGTCCTCGTTGACGCAGGCGGCCAGGCGCACGGCCACGTCCTTGAGCATGCGGTCGCCGGCGGCGTGGCCGAGGGAGTCGTTGATCGGCTTGAAGCGGTCGAGGTCGAGGAACATCAGCACCACCCACTCCTCGTGCCGTTCGGCGTGCTGCAGGGCGGTGTGCAGGCGGTCCTGGAACAGGGTGCGGTTGGGCAGCAGGGTCAGGGCGTCGTAGTAGGCCAGGCGGTGGATGCGCTGTTCGCTGGCCTTGCGCTCGCTGATGTCGTTGAAGAAGCACACGTAGCTGACCAGGTCGCCCTCGTCGTCATGCACCGCGGTGATGCCGACCCAGGCCGGGTACTGTTCCTGGTTCTTGCGCTTGAGCCAGATCTCGCCTTCCCAGCTGCCGCTCTTGTTCAGCTGGGTGAGCACGTAGTTGAGCTGGCCGGCCTGCTGGCGGTCGGCGGTGAGCAGGCCCGGCAGCTGGTCGAGCACCTCGCGGGTGGCGTAGCCGCTGATGCGCTGGAAGGTCTCGTTGGTGCGCACGATGTAGCCGGCCGGGTCGGTGACCAGGATCGCCGCGGTGGAGTGCTCGAACACCGTGGCGGCCATGCGCAGGTCGCGCTCGGCGCGGCGCTGCTGGCTGATGTCGCGGCCGATGCCGAGCACGCCTTCGAAGTGGCTCTGTTCGTCCCACATCAGCATCACGCGCATTTCCACGGTGATCTTGCGCCCGTCGGCGCGCACGCAGTCGAAGACGAAGGTCTTGCCGCCGAGGGTCGCCTGCAGCTGGTGCAGGCGCTGCTGGTCGGCGAGGGACTGCTTGACCTGCTCCAGCAGGCCATGCAGGTCGGCCAGCTGGCGCGGGCTGGCCACGGTGCCGAGCAGGCCGTGCTGCAGGATCCACTCCGGGCTGTAGCCGAAGAAGCTCTGCGCCGAGGGGCTGACGTAGTTCAGCTGCAGGCTGCTGTCGGTGGAAATGATCACGTCGCTGATGCTTTCCGCCAGCAGGCGGTAGCGCCGCTCGCTGTCGCGCAGGCTGAGCTGGGCGTTGATCTCGGGGGTGATGTCCTTGGCCACGCCGATCAGGCGGCTGACCCGGCCCTGGGGGTCGCGGCTGAGGGCGTGCTCGCGCACGTCGAACCAGTGCCAGCTGCCGTCGCGGTGGCGCCAGCGCAGCTGGCAGTTGAGCAGCAGGCCGTTGCCGACCACCTTCTGCAGGTTGCGCACGCGCTGGTACAGCTCGACATCGTCGGGGTGGAGGATCTTCTCCCACAGCTTGTCGCCCAGCTGGCGCAGCTCGTCCTTGCTGTAGCCGAGGTCCGGGCCCAGGCGGTTGTTGCTGAACAGCACGCGCTGGTTGCTCATGTCGTGCACGTAGAGGGTGTCCGGCACCGCGCGCAGCACCTCGGACCAGAAGCGCTCGCGTTCCACCAGCGACAGCTCGACGCGCTTGCGGCTGGTGATGTCGTGCACGCTGAGGGTCACCGCGTTCAGGTCCGTCTCGCGCTTGGGCAGCTGCAGGGTCAGCCACAGGTAGCGTTCGTGGCCGTGCGGGGTGCGCATGCGGCTTTCGATCATCATGGTCTGGTCGCCGTCGAGCAGCGCGGCCACCAGGGCGTAGCGCGAGCCGCCGGGGCGCAGCGGCCGGTTGCCGACCAGGTGCTCCCAGGCCTGCTGGGGCGTGTCGACGCCGAGCAGGTCCATGGCCACCCGGTTCATTTCGGTGAGGCGCGCCCGGCGCAGCATCTGCTGGCCCAGTTCGGGATTGCGCTGCAGCCAGTCCGGCAGCTGGCTGCTGTGGCGCAGGCCCTGTTCGACGAGGAAGTCCTTCAGCCCGCGCAGGTCGATCACGCACAGGGCGACGCCGCTGCCCTCGAAAATGTCCTGGTAGCGCCGGCGGGTGTCCTGCAGCACTTCCATGGCCTTGTGCTGCTCGGTGATGTCGCGCAGCACCCAGACCCGGCCGCCCGGGTGGTTGTGGCTGGCCAGGGCATGGCTGGTCACCGCGTACCGGCGCTTGTGCCCGTCCTGGAGGATTTCCACCGGCTGCGCCTGGACCTGGGCCGGGCTTTCCAGCCAGGGGCCGAGGGCCGGCAGCAGCTTGAGCAGGTGCAGCTTGTGCGCGGCGCTGCTGTTCAGGCCGAACATCTGCTCGGCGCGCGGGTTTAGGTAGCTGATCAGGCCGTCGGCCTGGGTCACCAGCACCCGCTCCTCGATGACGCCGAGGGCGGCGATGGCGTCGTCCAGCGAGCGCCGCGACAGCGCATGGGATTCGCGCAGGCTGCGTTGCTCGCGCAGCAGGCCGAACAGGGCGAGCAGGGCCAGGGCGGCGCAGAGGATGAACAGCAGCAGCTTGCCGGCCTGCGGCGGCAGCAGTTCGGCGCGCACCCGGTTGGCATCGAACAGCGCATGCAGTTGCCAGTCGCTGGTCGCCACCGGCAGTTGCAGGATGCTCTGGCGCCGTTCGGCCGCGCTCAGCTCGCGGGTGCTCAGGGCCGGTGCGGGCGGCTGGCGCAGGATCACCGCGCCGCTGCGGCTGTCCTGCAGCAGCCAGGCCTGCGGCGAGCGGCTGCTCGGCAGCCAGTTGCGCAGCGCCGCCGGGTGCAGGCGCAGGAGCCAGCCGGCATTGCCCTGCGGCCGGCCGAGGACCACGTACAGCAGGCCCTGCTCGCGCGGGCCGAAGGCGAATCGGTAGGGCTGGTGCGGGGCGCGGCTCAGTTGCTGGAGCAGTTCGGCATCTTCGGCAGACGGGTCGCTGTCGCCTTGAATCTGCCCCGACTCGTCGAGCCAGGCCAGGCTGTGCAGGGCCGGGTACAGCCCGCGCAGGCTGCCAAGCAGGCTGGTCAGCTCGCTGCCGGCCAGCGGCCGCGGCGCGTTCAACTGCAGGAAGGCCTGGCCGGCCTCGGCCTTGAGCTTCATCACCAGACCCAGGTGCTCGGCCAGTTGCGTGCTGTGCGTCAGGCTGCGCTGGCGCAGGCTGTCTTCCTGCTGCTGGAATTCCTGCTGCAGCTGCCACAGCAGCAGGCCCAGCATCAGCGCCACCAGCAGCGCCAGGGCGCCCTTCAGCGAGCCACGCGAGGGGCTGGCGAACGGGTCACCCGGGGAGCGGCTTGAGCGGTGGGGGGGCGGTTTAGGCACGCAAACAATCCTGCTGATACTACTGCCTGTCTGCGGACTGTAAGCCAGGCAACCACAACCGCCTAGCATGCCTTGCTGGGCGGCAAAGTGCCATTACTGTCCGTCGCGCGGGTTTGCCCGCTCCGGCGCCTGCGGGCGTCACCGCCGTGCGGGCCAATCCCCCATTCGTTGTGCGGTCTGGTCGTTGCCACCCGGGCCGTGTCGGCGGCAGCGCTTCGGGGCGGTCCTGCGTGAGTCGCTGGCGCCCACCTGAAACGCCAAGGCCACCCGCAGGTGGCCTTGGCGTTTGTTCCTGCCCAGGGCGTTTAGAAGCTGTACAGCATGCCCAGGCTGACACTGCCGATGCTGGTGTCGTAGAAGTCGATGTTGCTGTCTTCCTCGCCGTAGCTGATGGCGCCGCGGGCGCGCCAGTTCTGCAGGCCGAAGGGTTCCTTGTAGGAGGCCCCCAGCGACACGCCCATGCGGTCGACGTCGGCGGTCTCGGCATAGATGGGATTTTCATCGTCGCTTTCCAGCGTGCCGGCCACCAGATTGACCACCAACTCCCAGTTCTGCAGGCCGGTGTAGGCATAGTTCAGCTCGGCCTGGTAACCGTCCATGGCCATGGCCTCGCCGTCCAGGTCATGCTCGACACCGGAAATGCTGGGAATGATGAGGTGGTCGCTGGAAGGCTGCCAGACATAGGCGACCTTGAGCGTGTTGAGATCGCCCTCGCGGTTGAGCAGGTCTTGCTCGTCCGCGGACAGGCCGAGGGCGGTTCCGCTCAGTTCGTCGTCCAGCTCGATGGAACGTGCGGTGTAGGTGATTTCCAGGCCGCTGCCGAAGATGTGTTCCCAGCCCAGGCGCCCGCCGCCGCTCGAGACATCGGTTTCCTGGCGGTCGGTACCGACCAGGTAGGGGTCTTCCCAGGTTTCCACCGGGGTCGAGGCGATGGCGCTGGCGACCAGGTTGCCGGCGCCGCCGATGCCCTGGCGCACGCCGATACCGAGGGTGCTGTCCTGGGTCAGGAAGTCTTCCAGTTCGGTGCCGCCGAAGATCTGCGTACGGCTCTCGGCGAAGGTGTAGTTGAGGCCGAAGTCCAGCAGCAACTTGCTGTAGTCCTTGCTGTCCGGGCCGTCGCTGAGGGAGTCGATGCGCTCGTCGGCCACCTCGGTGCCGCCAGCGGTGGCGATCATGTTGGTTTCCCGGGAGCCGGCGGAGGCGCCGGCGAAGGCGAATCCGGAAAAGCCGCTTTCCTGCGGAATGCGGTCATAGGCCTGGGCCGAGAGGGCCGCCGCCGAGACGAGGATGGCGAGAAGGGTTCTTTTCATGGGTGACTCCTCATGGTGACTCTACATGCGGACCGGTCGGACGCGCTGCTGGGCGAGCCGGGCAGGGTTCTCGGTATGGCATGCCGAAGCGCACGGCTGAGCCATCGACGTGACGGCATCGCGAGTCGGCAAGCAAGCGGCGGACACGCGTCCGGCGCTTCGCAGGAAGTAAAGCCTGCGTCGTGGGCTTGGCAAGTCGCGGGCGTACGGCAGGGGCAGTCATTCGCTGCCGACGGTCGGGTGTTCGTTCTTGGTCGGGGCGCAGGAACGATTCGTCTGTCCCAGTGACCTCCTGCAGGGTCCGCTGGACGTGGGGCGAGAGGGCATCCCGGCGGGGCGCGGGTACGTCTGGCGCGCAGCAGGTAGTAGATGGCGCGGGGCCTGCTGTTTCCCGGCTGGCCTCAGGCCGAGGCCCCTGGGGGCGATGGACGCCTCTTGCGCATTCCCGGCGGCCTAACAAGCTGCCCGGGGTTCACCCAGCGCAAACGCTGCCAATAGAGCTAATAACGGTAGCTGGCATATACTTCGCGTCATTTTCACATTCTCGAGTGAGGTCCTCATTTTGGCTCAATACGTCTACACCATGCATCGGCTCGGCAAGGTCGTGCCGCCGAAGCGGGAAATCCTCAAGAACATCTCCCTGTCGTTCTTCCCGGGCGCCAAGATCGGCGTGCTCGGCCTCAACGGCGCCGGTAAGTCGACCCTGCTGCGCATCATGGCCGGCGTCGACACCGAGTTCGACGGCGAAGCGCGCGCCATGCCGGGGATCAACGTCGGCTACCTGCCGCAGGAACCGCAGCTCGACCCGAGCAAGACGGTGCGCGAGATCGTCGAGGAGGCCGTGGGCCAGATCAAGCAGGCCCAGGCCCGCCTCGACGAGGTGTACGCCGCCTACGCCGAGCCGGACGCCGACTTCGACGCCCTGGCCGCCGAGCAGGCCAAGCTGGAGGCCATTCTCCAGGCCAGCGACGGCCACAATCTGGAGCGCCAGCTGGAAGTCGCCGCCGACGCCCTGCGCCTGCCGCCGTGGGAGGCCAGGATCGAGCACCTGTCCGGTGGCGAGAAGCGCCGCGTGGCCCTGTGCCGCCTGCTGCTGTCGGCCCCCGACATGCTGCTGCTGGACGAACCGACCAACCACCTGGACGCCGACTCGGTGGCCTGGCTGGAACACTTCCTCCACGACTTCCCCGGTACCGTGGTGGCGATCACCCACGACCGCTACTTCCTCGACAACGTCGCCGGCTGGATCCTCGAACTGGACCGCGGTGCCGGCATCCCGTACGAAGGCAACTACTCCGGCTGGCTGGAAGCCAAGTCCGAGCGCCTGGCCCAGGAGTCCAAGCAGCAGTCGGCCCACGAGAAGGCCATGAAGGACGAGCTGGAGTGGGTGCGCAAGGGCGCCAAGGCCCGCCAGGCCAAGTCCAAGGCCCGCCTGCAACGTTTCGAGGAGATGCAGTCGCAGGAATTCCAGAAGCGCGCCGAGACCAACGAGATCTACATCCCGGCCGGCCCGCGCCTGGGTGACAAGGTCATCGAGTTCAAGAACGTCCGCAAGGGCTACGGCGACCGCGTGCTGATCGACGACCTGTCGTTCAGCGTCCCCAAAGGCGCCATCGTCGGGGTGATCGGCGGCAACGGCGCCGGCAAGTCGACCCTGTTCCGCATGCTGATGGGCAAGGAAACCCCGGATTCGGGCAGCATCGAGATCGGCGACACCGTGCAGCTGGCCTGCGTGGACCAGAGCCGCGACGACCTGGACGGCGGCAAGACCGTGTGGGAAGCGGTGTCCGACGGCTTCGACATGATCAAGATCGGCAACTACGAGGTGCCGTCGCGCGGCTACGTCGGCCGCTTCAACTTCAAGGGCGGCGACCAGCAGAAGTTCGTCAAGGACCTCTCCGGTGGTGAGCGCGGCCGCCTGCACCTGGCCCTGACCCTGAAGCAGGGCGCCAACGTGCTGCTGCTCGACGAACCGTCCAACGACCTCGACGTGGAAACCCTGCGCTCGCTGGAAGAGGCGCTGCTCGACTTCCCCGGCGCGGCGATCGTGATCTCCCACGACCGTTGGTTCCTCGACCGCGTTGCCACCCACATCCTGTCCTATGAGGACGATGGCAGCGTGGTGTTCTTCGAAGGCAACTACACCGAGTACGAAGCCGACCGCAAGAAGCGCCTCGGCGACGCGGCCTCCCAGCCGCACCGGGTGCGCTACAAGAAGCTGGCGCAGTAAGCGCTGCTGCAGTGAGAACGGAGCCGCGAGGCTCCGTTTTCGTTTGGGCCTGGGCAAAACGCCGGGCAGTCGGCGGCAGCGGGCCCGCGCCGCGGCGATAATCCATCCTGTCGGGCAATTGGTGCCTGCAAGGAGAAGGACATGCTCAGGAGGCACGGAATGCACGCCGCCCTGCTGGCGGCCGCCTGCTGGGCCGGCCAGGCCTTGGCGCTGGAGGCGGTGCGCGAGGGCGACATCATCTTCCACCAGTCGCGCTCGGCGCAGAGCCAGGCGATCCAGCTGGCCACCCATTCGCGCTACAGCCACATGGGCCTGGTGCTCTATCGCGACGGCCAGCCCCAGGTCTACGAGGCCAGCGCGCGGGTCAAGTACACCCCGCTGGCCGAGTGGATCGCCCGCGGCGAAGGCGGCCACTACGTGCTCAAGCGCCTGCGCGAGGCCGACCGCCTGCTGGACGAGCCGGCCCTGCGCCGCCTGCGGACCGAGGCCGCGCCGTTCGCCGGGCGCCGCTATGACCTGACCTTCGAGTGGTCGGACCAGCGTCTGTACTGCTCCGAACTGGTGTGGAAGATCTATCAGCGCGCCCTGGGGCTGGAAATCGGCGCCCCGCAGCGGGTACGCGACTTCGACCTGACTTCGGCTGCGGTGCGCAGCAAGATGCGGGAACGCTATGGCGAGCAGGTGCCGCTGGACGAGCGGGTGATCTCGCCGGCGGCGATGTTCGACTCGCCGCTGCTGGTGCAGGTTCGCGCACAGTGAGCGCGGTGCACGAAGGCAGGGCGGGTGTGCCGTGCGCAGCGGGACGAAGCGGTTCTGCCTGCGGGGCGCATGGCGCACCCGGCGACAATCAGGACAGCCACGGCCCCGTCACGTGGGTGACGGGATCGTGGTCGAGCCTCAGCGGTAGCTCAGGCCCGGTTGCGCGGTGCTGATGCGGGTGCCGGCCTGGCCTTGGACGATGGCTTCGATATCCGCCAGCGAACCGATCACCGCGACCTTGCCGGTGTTGCGGGCGAACTCGCAGGCGGCCTGGACTTTCGGCCCCATGGAGCCGGCGGCGAAGCCGAGGCGCTCCAGTTCGTCGGGGTGGGCCTGGGCGATGGCCTTCTGGGTCGGCTTGCCCCAGTCGATATAGGTGGCGTCGACGTCGGTGGCGATCACCAGCAGGTCGGCCTCCAGTTCGGTCGCCAGGAATGCCGAGCAGAGGTCCTTGTCGATCACCGCTTCCACCCCGACCAGCTTGCCGTCCTGGTACATGGTCGGGATGCCGCCGCCGCCCGCGGCAATCACTACAGTGCCCTTTTCCAGCAGCCACTTGAGCGGGCGGATCTCGAAGATGCGCTTGGGTCGTGGGCTGGCGACCACTCGGCGGAACTTGTCGCCGTCGGGGGCGATGGTCCAGCCTTTTTCGGCGGCCAGTTGCTCGGCTTCCGCCTTCGGGTAGACCGGGCCGATCGGCTTGGTCATGTGCTGGAAGGCCGGGTCTGCGGGGTCGACTTCGACCTGGGTGAGCAGGGTGGCGAAGGGCACCTCGAACGGTAGCAGGTTGCCCAGCTCCTGTTCGATCATGTAGCCGATCATGCCTTCGGTTTCGGCGCCGAGAACGTCCAGCGGGTAGGGGTTCTTGGCGTCGTAGGCATTGCCTTGCAAGGCCAGCAGGCCGACTTGCGGGCCGTTGCCGTGGGCGATCACCAGTTCGTTGCCGGGCGCGACCCGGGCGATCTGCTCGCAGGCGATGCGCACGTTGTCGCGCTGGTTCTCTGCGGTCATGGCTTCGCCGCGCCGCAGCAGGGCGTTGCCGCCCAGGGCGATGACTAGTCGCATGGTTGTTCTCCTTGTGCGGATACGTAGGTTGGGTTGAGCGCAGCGCAGCCCGACAAGCGGAGCCCGGTCTGCGGCAGCGGTGTTGGGCTGCGCCGCCAGGCGGCGCAACCCAACCTACGCGCAGTTAGATGTCGGCCAGGGTCGAAACCAGGATCGCCTTGATGGTGTGCATGCGGTTTTCCGCCTGCTCGAAGGCGATGCACCAGGGCGACTCGAAGACATCCTCGGTCACTTCGATGCCGTTCTTCAGGTTCGGGTACTTCTCGGCGATCTGCTTGCCGACCTTGGTGTCGCTGTTGTGGAAGGCCGGCAGGCAGTGCATGAACTTGACCCGTGGGTTGCCGCTGGCCAGCATCAGCTCGCTGTTGACCTGGTAGGGCAGCAGCTGCTGGATGCGTTCGGCCCAGGCCTCGACCGGCTCGCCCATGGACACCCAGACGTCGGTATGGACGAAGTCGACGCCCTTGACCGCCTCCTTGGCATCCTCGGTGAGGGTGATGCGTGCGCCGCTTTCCTCGGCGAATTTCTTGCACGCGGCGACATGTTCATCGCTCGGCCACAGCGCCTTGGGCGCGGCGATGCGCACGTCCATACCCAGCTTGGCGCCGATCAGCAGCAGCGAGTTGCCCATGTTGTTGCGGGCGTCGCCCAGGTAGGCGTAGCTGATGTCGTGCAGCGGCTTGTCGCTGAACTCGCGCATGGTCAGCACGTCGGCGAGCATCTGGGTCGGGTGGTATTCGTCGGTCAGGCCGTTGAACACCGGCACGCCGGCATACTTGGCCAGGTCCTCGACGATTTCCTGCTTGAAGCCGCGGTACTCGATGGCGTCGTACATGCGCCCGAGCACGCGGGCGGTGTCCTTCATGCTTTCCTTGTGGCCGATCTGCGAGGAGCCCGGGTCGATGTAGGTGACGTTGGCTCCCTGGTCATAGGCGGCGACTTCGAAGGCGCAGCGGGTGCGGGTGGAGGTCTTTTCGAAGATCAGTGCGATGTTCTTGCGCAGCAGGTGCGGCTGTTCGGTGCCGGTGTACTTGGCGCGCTTGAGGTCGCGCGACAGGTCGAGCAGGTAGCGCAGCTCGCGACTGCTGTGGTGCATCAGGCTGAGCAGGTTGCGGTTGTGCATGTTGAACGCCATGGTTCTTTCTCCTTGTAGGCAACTGGAAACCTGGCCGCGTCAGAACTGCTGGTGGCTGGCGAGGCGGGCGGCTGGCTGGCAGCCGCCGGGGTGTGGGTTAGTAGTCGATCGGGTCGCGCAGGATCGGGCAGGTCATGCAGTGGCCGCCGCCACGGCCGCGACCCAGTTCGCTGGCGCTGATGGTGACGACTTCGACGCCGGCCTTGCGCAGCAGGGTGTTGGTGTAGGTGTTGCGGTCATAGCCGACCACCACGCCGGGCTCCAGGCAGACCACGTTGTTGCCGTCGTCCCATTGCTCGCGTTCGGCTTCATAGGCGTCGCCGCCGGTCTGTACCACGCGCAGTTGCTTGAGGTTGAGCGCCTCGGCGACCACGTCGAGGAAGGACTTGTCCTCGCGGCGGATGTCGATGCCGGCCGGTTTGCTCTCGTCCGGGCGCAGGCTGAATGGGATGATCTGGTTGACCACCTCGGGGAAGATGGTCACCAGGTCGCGGTCGCAGAAGCTGAACACGGTGTCCAGGTGCATGGCCGCCCGCGACTTGGGCAGGCCGGCGACGATCACGCGCTGGGCGGCGCCCTTGGCGAACAGGGCCTGGGCCACCTGGGCAATGGCCTGGCGCGAACTGCGCTCGCCCATGCCGATCAGTACCACGCCATTGCCGATGGGCATCACGTCGCCGCCTTCGAGGGTGGAGGCGCCGTGATCCTTGTCCGGGTCGCCATACCAGACCTCGAATTCGGCATTCACGAAGTCCGGGTGGAACTTGTAGATGGCGCTGGTGAGCAGGGTTTCCTGGCGGCGTGCGGGCCAGTACATGGGGTTGAGCGTCACCCCGCCGTAGATCCAGCAGGTGGTATCACGGGTGAACTGGGTATTGGGCAGCGGCGGCAGGATGAAGCTGCTGGCGCCGATGAAGTCGCCGAGCATGGTCAGCGGCTTGCTGGCGCCCAGGGCGTTGATCAGGTCGGCCACCGATACGCCGCCGATCAGGTGTTCGGCCAGCTTGCGCGGCTCCAGGCTTTCCATCCAGCCGCGCACGTCTTCCTGCAGGCCGAGGCCGACCTGGTCGAGGGTGATCTTGCGGTCGAGGATCCACTTCAGGGCCGCCTTGTTCTGCACCGTATCGGTGAGCAGGTTGTGCATCTCCAGCACCTCGACCCCGCGCTCGCGCATCTTGGTGACGAAGTCGAAGTGGTCGCGCTTGGCCTGGCTGACCCAGATCACGTCATCGAACAGCAGCTCGTCGCAGTTGTTCGGCGTCAGGCGCAGGTGCGCCAGCCCTGGCGAGCAGACCATCACCTTGTGCAATTTGCCCGCTTCGGAATGGACGCCGAGTTTGACTTTGGACATGGGAACCTCCTGGTTCGATCAAAGGGTGAGGAAGCCGCTGTACAGGCCGTAGCCCGCGATGACGGCGCCGATCACCACCGCGGCGAAGATCAGTTTCTCGATCGCGGTGAAAATGGGTTGGTTGAGTTCGCGCTTGGCCTTGGCGAACAGGATGGCGCCCGGCGCATAGAGCAGGGCGGACAGCAGCAGGTACTGCACGCCGGCCGCATACACCAGCCAGACGGCATAGACCACGGCGATCACGGCGACCAGCATGTCCTTGCGGCGCTCGCCGGGTTCCTGCTCGTAGCTCTCGCCGCGGATGGTCAGCAGCAGGGCATAGGCGGCCGACCAGAAGTACGGCACCAGGATCATCGAGGTGGCCAGGTACAGCAGCTTCAGGTAGGTGGCGTCGTTGAACAGGGTGATGATCAGGAACAGCTGGATCAGGCCGTTGGACAGCCACAGCGCATTGACCGGTACCTGGTTGGCGTTTTCCTTGCGCAGGAACTCCGGCATGGTGTGGTCGCGGGCGCTGGCGAAGAGGATCTCGGCGCACAGCAGGGTCCACGACAGCAGGGCCCCGGCCAGGGAAACGATCAGGCCGATGCTGATCAGCATGGCGCCCCAGGGGCCGACCACGTGTTCCAGCACGGCGGCCATGGACGGGTTCTTCAGCCCGGCCAGCTGGGCCTGGGCGAGGATGCCCTGGGACAGCAGGTTGACCAGTACCAGCAGCAGCAGTACGCCGATGAAGCCGATCACCGTGGCCTTGCCCACATCCGAGCGTTTCTCGGCGCGGGCGGAGAAGATACTGGCGCCCTCGATGCCGATGAACACCCACACGGTGACCAGCATCATGTTGCGTGCCTGGTCCATCACGCTGCCCAGTTCGGTGTTGCCCGTACCCCAGAAGTCGGCCTTGTACACCTCCAGCTTGAAGGCGATGGCGGCAATGATGATGAACAGCGCCAGCGGCACCATCTTGGCGATGGTGGTCAGGGTGTTGATGAACGCCGCCTCATGGATGCCGCGCAGTACCAGGAAGTGCAGCAGCCACAACACTATCGAGGCGCAGACGATGGCCGGCAGGGTGTTGCCTTCGCCGAACACCGGGAAGAAATAACCCAGGGTGCTGAACAGCAACACCATGTAGCTGACGTTGCCGATCCAGGCGCTGATCCAGTAGCCCCAGGCCGAGGAGAAGCCCATGTAGTCACCGAAGCCGGCCTTGGCATAGGCATAAACGCCGCCGTCGAGGTTGGGCTTGCGGTTGGCCAGGCTCTGGAACACGAAGGCCAGGGTGAGCATGCCCACGCCGGTGATCAGCCAGCCGATCAGGGTGGCGCCTGCGCCGGCGCTGGCGGCGATGTTCTGCGGCAGGGAGAAGATCCCGCCGCCGACCATGGAGCCGACGACCAGGGCGATCAGTGCACCCAGTTTGAGTTTGTTGCTTGAATCCGACATGTTGCCTCCAGAGCTGTGTTGGCAGCGGCTTGATTAGGCAGTGGTGGTAATGAACAAGGCATGACAGGGCGTGCAGAAACTGCTGCGCGCGCGGCCGGGCTTACTGGCGGGGCGTCGGGAGAGCGTGCCGGAGTGCATCCTGCCTCCTTGACGGGCACCGCCTGAGGGCGCCCGGCGAAAACTGTCGAGGGTGGTTGTGCCGGTGAGCCGCGGGCTCACAGGCCATCCTTGTCGAGGTGGTCGAAGTTGACCGGTTCGCCCGGTTGTGCGCCGAGCTGTTCGCGGATGTCCTTGAACATGGCGTCGTACTCGGCATGCCCGCGCATGATCGGGCTGGAGTTGGGCGACAGGCCGTGCTTGGTCACCGCCTTGGTGATCAGGCTGGCGAAGTTGAAGGCGGTATCGCGGTGCATGTCGAACTCTTCGCAGAACTCGCGGCCCTCGATGGTGCCAGTCACCTTGAAATGCATCAGCATGCCTTCGACCGGGTCGCGGCGGACCTCGTAGAACACGTCGATGTCGAATTTAGGCCAGTGCGGCATATCGGGTGGAGTGGTGCGGTGCAGATGACCTGGTTTGAACATGCTAGCCCCCATGGCCCGGCAGAACGGTTGGATGGTGATTGCTCGAAAGGGGAGCGCCGCTTGCTGCATTTTCGACAAACGTGTCGCCCTTCGCTGTAAAAATGTAGTGCGTAATAGCCAACAAGCAAGCGCTCAAGAGCGCTATCGGGACCTGGCTTGACCTGCGTCAAGCCGCCCCATGATGGCGGCCCGTTCCGCTCGTGCCGATGCGGTTGGGCTGTTAGCCTCGAGGGCGGGGAGGGGTGTGCAGAGCGGGGCATTTTCGTGCAGGGCGCGCGAATCTAGCCCTGGCTGGCGACGCAACTGGCCGCCTCGTCGTGTGGCTGCCGCACGCACTTGTCGCCCTTGCCGGGCGGATGCGGTGGCAGCAGCGGGGCCGCCAGATACAGCGGGCGTTGAGGATCACCCCGCGGCTGATGGAGCCCCACAGGCCGCGCGGCCTGTGGGCTCCTGGCTTCAGCGTTTGGCGCGCAGTTGCTCCATGGACAGGCGCATGTCGTTGGCCCAGCCGTCGATAACCGGTTTCACGTCATCGGCACTGAGTACCTGCTTTTTGTTTTCCAGGTCGGTGCCTGCGCCCTTGCGCACCACCTCGGCCACCACCTTGCCGTTGCCGGCATCGATGAAGGAGGCTTCGGTGGCGATCTCCACCTGCTGGTCGCGTTCGCCAGCGGCGGTAGTCGCAGCGGCCACCACCAGGGCGATGGGGATCACTTCGTAGGGCTTGAGGCCTTCGGTTTCCGCCGATACGGCGGTGATGGCCGGGCGGATGACCAGCGTACCGTTGCTCGGCGAGTTGCTGATCCGGATGACTTTGCTCAGTTCGCGCTTCAGGGCCTGATCGTAGTAGCTGGTGATGCCCTGCAGGGTGGTTTGCGGTATGCGCGAGTCGGGTTGCGGGGTTGGGTAGAACTTGCTGGGCTCGATGTACACCTGGGTGTAGCGACTGATATCCAGGTTCGGATCGACCCAGCGCGCGACCTTGACCCCGCTGGGGCTCTGCTGTTCGCTCAGGCGGCTGTAGTCCTGCAGGAAGCCGGAGTACTGGTCGGGTTGCACCAGGGTACTGGTACAGCCCGAGACCAGCATGCAAGTGGCCAGCAGGGATGCAGCAAAGCATTTCGTCATAGGTCTCTCCTTGGTTATCGCTCGGGATGATCGATTATTTCCGGCAGCGCGCCGACGGTCTGCACCGGGGCGTCGCAGTTTCCATAAGCCTAGTGCATGGCGCGGACCCGGCCAGGCGCTGACTGTAGCCTGACCGGATGACAACACGGCGTATTGACCGGTATCAAGCGCCGCAGTGGCGAAGAGGCGTTTGCCTTGCCCGCGCGCCCGGGCGCTTGATTGGCGTCAGTGCAAGGCGCGCAGAAGCAGCCACACTGAAAAAAACGCCACGGAGTTCCGTCATGAGCACGTTCGACCCGCAATGCGCGCTGGACCAGCTGTTCGCCGAGTACAGCAAGCGCGCCAATTCGATCCGCCGCGAGCTCGGCCTGCCGCACCAGGCGGATTTCGCCGAGCAGGCCCAGGAACGGCAGAACGATGAGGTGCTGGAGGCGCTGCTGGCCGAGGCCGAGGCCGGATTGCGCCAGGTCGGCCTGGCCCGCCTGCGCCTGGCCGAGGGCAGCTATGGCGAATGCCAGCGCTGTGGCGAACCGATCAGCCCGGCGCGTCTGGCCGTGCTGCCGGCAGCGGAATTCTGTTTGCGCTGCGCCGATCTGCAGCGCGCTTGATGCCTTGCCAGTGGCGTCGGGGCGGCGCCAGAATGAGTTCAACCTTCCGCGGTGTTGCACCGCCCGATACGAACCTGTTCAAAGCCTGCTGCGCGTCGGCCATGCTGTGTTGAGATCGGGCTCAGAATGCTCATTTACAGCTCGTAAACTGCGCTTCTTCGCCCGATCTCGCCTTGCCTGGCTCTAGCTCGCGAGACTTTGAACAGCTCCTAAGGACTTCCGATGCCCGAATCCTTCGCTGCCGGCCTGCACCTGGCGCCCGATGACCTGACCCGCCCCTTCGCTCCCGAGCAGTTCAATTTCACCACCACCGACGACCTGGAGTTCTTCCGCGGCGTGCTCGGCCAGGAGCGCGCGGTGGAGGCCCTGCAGTTCGGCGTGGCGATGCCGCGCCCGGGCTACAACGTGTTCGTCATGGGCGAGCCCGGCACCGGGCGCTTCTCCTTCGTCAAACGCTACCTCAAGGCCGAGGCCAAGCGCCTGGCCACCCCGGCCGACCGGCTCTACGTCAATCACTTCGACGAGCCGCGCGAGCCGCGTGCGCTGGAGCTGCCGGCCGGTACCGCGGCGGCCTTCACTGCCGATATCGGCCAGCTGATCGACAACCTGCTGTCGACCTTCCCCGCGGTGTTCGAGACGCCGACCTACCAGCAGAAGAAGAGCGGCATCGACCGCATCTTCAACCAGCGCTACGACAAGGCGCTGGACGTGGTCGAGCGCCTGGCGCTGGAGAAGGAGGTGGCGCTGTACCGCGACAGCAGCAACATCGCCTTCACCCCGATGAAGGACGGCAAGGCCCTCGACGAGGCCGAGTTCGCCCAGCTGCCGGAGGCCGAGCGCGAGCGCTTCCATGTCGACATCTCCGCCCTGGAGGAACGACTCAACGACGAGCTGACCGGCCTGCCGCAGTGGAAGCGCGAGCTGAGCAACCAGCTGCGCCAGCTCAACGAGGAAACCATCACCCTGGCGCTGCAGCCGCTGCTGGCGCCGTTGTCGGAAAAATACGCGGAAAATGCCGGGGTCTGCGCCTACCTGCAGGCGATGCAGGTCAACCTGCTGAAGACCGTGGTCGACCAGCTGGCCGACGAGAAGCCCGACGCACAGCGCCGCGAGGCTCTCGAGGAGCAGTACTGCCCGAGCCTGGTGGTGGGCCATCACGTCGACGGCGGCGCGCCGGTGGTGTTCGAGTCGCACCCGACCTACGACAACCTGTTCGGCCGCATCGAGTACAGCACCGACCAGGGCGCGCTCTATACCAGCTACCGGCAGCTGCGCCCCGGTGCCCTGCACCGCGCCAATGGCGGCTTCCTGATCCTCGAGGCGGAGAAGCTGCTCGGCGAGCCCTTCGTCTGGGAAGCGCTCAAGCGCGCCCTGCATTCGCGCCAGCTGAAGATGGAGTCACCGCTCGGCGACCTGGGGCGCATCGCCACCGTGACCCTGACCCCGCAGGTGATCCCGCTGCAGCTCAAGGTGGTGATCATCGGCTCGCGGCAGATCTACTACACCCTGCAGGACCTCGATCCGGACTTCCAGGAAATGTTCCGCGTGCTGGTCGACTTCGACGAGGACATTCCGCTGGCCGACGACAGCCTGGAGCAGTTCGCCCAGCTGCTCAAGACCCGCACCTCGGAGGAGGGCATGGCGCCGCTGACGGCTTCCGCGGTGGCCCGCCTGGCGACCTACAGTGCGCGCCTGGCCGAGCATCAGGGGCGCCTGTCGGCGCGCATCGGCGACCTGTTCCAGCTGGTCAGCGAGGCCGACTTCATCCGCCAGCTGGCCAGCGAGACGGTCACCGACGTCGGCCATATCGAGCGCGCGCTGCGGGCCAAGGCCACCCGCACCGGGCGGGTCTCGGCGCGGATCATCGACGACATGCTGGCCGGCATCATCCTGATCGACACCGCCGGCGCCGCCGTGGGCAAGTGCAACGGCCTGACCGTGCTGGAAGTCGGCGACTCGGCCTTCGGCGTGCCGGCGCGGATCTCGGCCACGGTCTACCCGGGCGGCTCGGGCATCGTCGATATCGAGCGCGAGGTCAACCTCGGCCAGCCGATCCACTCCAAGGGGGTGATGATCCTCACCGGCTACCTGGGCAGCCGCTACGCTCAGGAGTTCCCCCTGGAAATCTCCGCGAGCATCGCCCTGGAGCAGTCCTACGGCTACGTCGACGGCGACAGCGCCTCGCTGGGCGAGGTCTGCACGCTGATCTCCGCCCTGTCGCGCACCCCGCTCAAGCAGTGCTTCGCCATCACCGGTTCGATCAACCAGTTTGGCGAGGTGCAGGCGGTCGGCGGGGTCAACGAGAAGATCGAGGGCTTCTTCCGCCTGTGCGAGGCGCGCGGCCTGACCGGCGAGCAGGGCGTGATCATCCCGCACTCCAACGTCACCACCCTGATGCTCGACGAGCGCGTGCTGCAGGCGGTGCGCGGCGGCCTGTTCCATGTCTATGCGGTGCGCCAAGTCGACGAGGCGCTCAGCCTGCTGGTCGGCGAGGCGGCGGGCAGCCCGGACGAGCAGGGCCAGTTCCCGGCCGGCAGCGTCAATGCGCGGGTGGTCGAGCGCCTGCGCAGCATCGCCGAGATGGGCATGGAGGAAGAGGAGAAGGCCGAGGAGGTCAAGCCCAAGGCAGCCAAACCGGTGGCGAAGAAGCCCGCGCCATGAGGGAGCGGTCTACCGACAACTGGTCAGTCATCGAACAGCTGTCGGGCGACCATAAGGGACGCCGCACGGAGCGGTTTTCCCCCGTGCCGTCCACAGAGTTATCCACAGTTTGCGGGGGTAACTTTTATCCTTCCCGAGTGCGGTTACGGGGTGTAGGCTGAGAGCCAGACCTCGCGAGGACCGCCGTCATGCCGCGCAGCCTCTGTCTTACCCGTCAGTGCCTTGGCCTGAACACGCGCATCGAATGCCTGATCCACCCGCTGGCCGGCGATCGCGGCCTGTGGACGCTGCTCTGCGCGGCCGGCATGTCGGCCGCGCAACCCTCGGCGATCAAGGCGCAGGGCCCGTTCCACGGGCGCCTGGAGGCCGAATCCGTGCTCGAGTCGATAGCCCAGTGCCTGGCGGTGCAGGGCTACAACGAGTGCGCCGATCCGCCGATCTGGCGCCTGCATCTGCAGGCCGAGCTGCGCCGGCTCAACGGCGAGAGCTATCCGCATTCCCGGGATTACCAGTTCCGTCCGGAAAAATGACCCGGGCGTTGCGCGCTTTTTGCGCAATGCGCGCGCTGCCGCGCAGGGGCTGTCTTGCAGCCAGGTTTCCCGACCCTACCCACAAGGTTATCCACAGCGAACGGGGATAAATCCGGCAGCGCGTTGTCGTCTTTGTCCGGACAGGTTGGCTGGGTATACTCGCCGCCAGTTTTTCCGACCTTGGCGAGAGCACATGGAACGCTTTATCGAAAACGCGATGTACGCTTCGCGCTGGCTGCTGGCGCCGATCTACTTCGGCCTGTCCCTGGCCCTGCTGGCGCTGGCGCTGAAATTCTTCCAGGAAGTCATCCACATCATGCCGGCGATCTTCAGCCTGGATGAGGCGACCCTCATCCTCAAGCTGCTGTCGCTGATCGACATGGCGCTGGTCGGCGGCCTGCTGGTGATGGTGATGATTTCCGGCTACGAGAACTTCGTCTCCCAGCTGGATATCGAAGACGGCAAGGAGAAGCTCAGCTGGCTGGGCAAGATGGACTCCGGCTCGCTGAAGATGAAGGTGGCCGCCTCCATCGTCGCCATCTCCTCGATCCACCTGCTCAAGGTGTTCATGGATGCCAAGAGCTACGATCCCGATCACCTGATGTGGTACGTGATCATCCACATGACCTTCGTGGTTTCGGCCTTTGCCATGGGCTATCTGGACAAGCTGACCAAGCACGACCACTGACCCGCCGCATTGCTGTGCCAGCCGCCCGGCCGTTGCAGAACGGACGGGCGGTTGCGTTTTCGCCTTGCGCAAAACTAAATATGTACAAAACTATATTTTGTACATATCGTTGTATAGCTTTGTTGGCGAGGTGTCCCATGAAACTGCACGATCTGCTGGTCCATGCGCATGCTGGTCATGTGGATGAACTCAACCTGGTTTCCCTGGAAGGCGGCATCTATGTGCTGGAGGTGCACATGGATGGCAAGGCGCTGCCGGTCAAGGACGAGCACGGCAAGATCCTCCACCTGCGCTCGGTCGAGCATGCGCGCGATGTGCTGCAGCAACTGCCGCGCCTGCCGTTCCATCTGGTGCATGCCGAGGTCCACGACGAGATGTGTGGCATGCAGCCGGCGGCCTGTCAGCCCCTGCGTGTACCCATCTCGATGAACAGTGCCTGGTAGCGCGGGCGCGGTGCGCCGGCTCGGGCTGGTGCTGGGCGATCAGCTGTCCTTCGATCTGGCGCTGCTGACGGCGCTGAACCCGGCGCAGGATGCCCTGCTGATGGCGGAGGTGGCAGAGGAGGCCGGTTATGTAGCGCACCATCCGCAGAAGATCGCGTTGATCTTCAGTGCCATGCGCCACTTTGCCGAGGCGCTGCGTGAGCGGGGCTGGCGGGTGCACTATGTGCGTCTCGACGATGCGGCCAACACCGGCTCGCTGGTTGGCGAGCTGCGCCGCTGGGCGACGCGGCTGGCGGCTGGCGAGGTGCATGTCAACGAATGCGGCGAGTGGCGCCTGGAGCAGGCGCTGCGTGGCGCCGGCCTGCCGCTGGTGTGGCATGCGGATCGGCGCTTCCTCTGCGGGCGCGGCGAGTTCGCGGCCTGGGCCCGCGGCAGGAAGCAACTGCGCATGGAGTACTTCTACCGCGAGATGCGCCGCAAGAGCGGCCTGCTGCTCAATGGCGACGGCACGCCGGTCGGTGGCGCATGGAACTTCGATGCGGACAATCGCAAGGCGCTGCCCAGAGGCAGCAAGGCGCCGTTGACGCTGCGCTTTGCCCATGACGCCATCACCCGCGAGGTGCTGGAGCTGGTGGCGGCACGCTTCAGCCATCATTACGGCACGCTGGAACGTTTCGACTACCCGGTAACCCACGCCGAGGCCGAGGCGCTGTGGGCGCATTTCCTCGACTTCGCCCTGCCGGCCTTTGGCGATTACCAGGATGCCATGGCCACCGGGGAGCCCTTCCTGTTCCACGCGCGCATCAGTGCGGCGCTCAACATCGGCCTGCTCGATCTGCGCCGTCTGTGCGCGGATGTCGAGGCGGCCTACTGGGCCGGGCGCGTGCCGCTGAACGCCGCCGAGGGCTTCATCCGCCAGCTGATCGGCTGGCGCGAGTACGTGCGCGGCATCTACTGGCTGCACATGCCGGGCTACGCCACGCGCAATGCCTTCGGCAACACCCGGCCGTTGCCGGCGTTCTACTGGACCGGGCAGACCCGGATGAACTGCATGCGCCAGGCCATCGGCCAGACGCTCGAATACGCCTATGCCCACCATATCCAGCGGCTGATGGTGACCGGCAACTTCGCCCTGCTCGCCGGCATCGCCCCGCAGCAGGTATGCGACTGGTACCTGGCCGTCTACCTAGATGCCTTCGACTGGGTCGAGCTGCCCAACACCCTGGGCATGGTGATGCATGCCGACGGCGGTTTTCTGGGCTCCAAGCCCTATTGCGCCAGCGGCCAGTACATCAAGCGCATGTCCGACTACTGCGGCGGCTGCGCCTACAAGGTTGCCGAGAGCACCGGCGAGCAGGCCTGTCCGTTCAATGCGCTGTACTGGCACTTCCTCATGCGCCACCAGGACCAGCTGGGCGGTAACCAGCGCCTGGGCATGGTCTACAAGAACCTCGAACGCATGCCCGAGGCCAGGCGGCAAGCCCTGTGGCAGCGCGGCGAGCAGCTGCTGGCGCGCCTGGATGCCGGGCAGGCGCCGTGAGCAAGGCCGAGCTGCCGCTCAAGCACTGTGCGGTCTGCGGCTTGCCCTTCCGCTGGCGGAAAAAGTGGGCACGCTGCTGGGATGAGGTGCGCCATTGCTCCGAGCGCTGCCGACGAAATCGCGCGCCCCGGCCAGCGTCTTGAGCGGGGCTCTGTGCTAGTCTGGCCGCCCTTTTTTGCCCGCTAGTGGAGCCCAGCCATGTCCGAAGTCAATCTGTCCACCGACGAGAGCCGCGTCAGCTACGGTATCGGCCGTCAGCTGGGTGACCAGCTGCGCGACAACCCGCCGCCCGGCGTCAGCCTGGATGCCGTGGTCGCCGGCCTGCGCGACGCCTTTGCCGGCCAGGCCAGCCGCGTGTCCTCGGAAGAACTGAATGCCAGCTTCCGTGTGATCCGCGAAATCATGCAGGCCGAAGCCGCGGCCAAGGCCGAGGTCGCCGCCGGCGCCGGGCGCAGCTACCTGATCGACAACGCCAAGCGTGATGGCGTGACCGTGCTGGAGTCGGGTCTGCAGTACGAAGTGCTGGTGGCCGGCGAAGGCGCCAAGCCGTCGCGCGAAGACCACGTGCGCACCCACTACCACGGCACCCTGATCGACGGCACCGTGTTCGACAGCTCCTACGAGCGTGGCGAACCGGCCGAGTTTCCGGTGGGTGGCGTGATCGCCGGCTGGGTCGAGGCCCTGCAACTGATGAATACCGGCAGCAAGTGGCGTCTGCATGTACCGAGCGAGCTGGCCTATGGCGGCCAGGCCGTCGGCAGCATCCCGCCGCACAGCGTGCTGGTGTTCGACGTCGAGCTGCTCGACATCCTGTAAGAGTGGTGCCCGGGCGCTCGTCCTGAGCGCCCGGGCACCTGCAGGGGCGCCTTTGCTCCTGCTGCCCGGCCAGCCCCTGCAGAGGCCGCCAGGCGCCTGACGCGTCCCTGCGTCAGTGCGATGATTCCTCATGGGGGCGCAGGGCGCGGGCGTAGCAGAACAGGAACAGGCTGCGGACCAGCTCCTTGAGCACGCTCGGCTCGCTGGAGTTCAGGCCGTTCAGGTCGAGATCGCCCTGGTCGCGCAGTTCATCGATGGCTTCCTCTTCCAGCAGCGCGCACACCGCCCCGGTTTCCCGATTGAGAATGCGCAGGTAGGGATTCGGGCGATCCAGCCAGGCATCGATCAAGTAGGTCATGGTTCAGCTCCTTGTCGTTAAACTCGAAGGTGAGAATAATTCCTATTCAAATAATAGCAAGTCTCAATCGCATCTTTTCGTCGGGCAATAAAAAGCCCGTCGCAGGGACGGGCTCTTGGGCTGGCGCGTGGCCTCAGTGGGTGCGTGCCACGGCGAAGCGGCACAGCTCAATCAGGGCGCTGCGGTGGGTGTTGTCCGGCAGGGCGTCGAGGCAGGCGATGGCGTGGTCGGCATGCTCGCGTGCCAGTTGGGCGGTATAGGCCAGCGAGCCGGAAGCGGCCACGGCGGCGCGGATGCTTTCCAGGTCCTCGATGCCACCTTTCTGGATCGCCGTGCGGACCAGGGCGGCCTGTTCGGCGCTGCCTTCGCGCATGGTGTAGATCAGCGGCAGGGTCGGCTTGCCCTCGGCCAGGTCGTCGCCGACGTTCTTGCCCAGGGTCGCCGCATCGCCCTGGTAGTCGAGCAGGTCGTCGACCAACTGGAAGGCGATCCCCAGGTGGTCGCCAAAGTGGCGCAGGGCTTCGCTCTGTGCGCTGTCGGCGCCGGCCAGGGCGGCGGCACTGTGGGTGGAGGCCTCGAAGAGCATGGCAGTCTTGCCGCGGATGACCTCCATGTAGGTCTCTTCCGTGGTGCTGGCGTCGCGCACCTTGGACAGCTGCAGCACTTCGCCTTCGGCGATCACCCGGGTGGCGCGCGAGAGGATCTTCATCACCGGCATGCAGCCGAGCTCGACCATCATCTCGAAGGAGCGCGAATAGAGGAAGTCGCCGACCAGCACGCTCGGTGCATTGCCCCACTGCGCGTTAGCGGTGGCGCGGCCGCGGCGCATGCCGGACATGTCGACCACGTCGTCATGCAGCAGGGTGGCGGTGTGCAGGAACTCGATGGTCGCGGCCAGCAGGCGCAGGTCGTCGGCCTGGTAGCCCAGGGCCTTGCCGCTGAGCAGGACCAGCAGCGGGCGCAGGCGTTTGCCGCCGGCGGAGATGATGTAGTCGCCGATCTTTTCCACCAGAGGCACGCGCGATACCAGCTGGCGGCGGATGATGCCGTCGACGGCGGCGAAATCGTCCGCCACCACGCTGTAGAAGGCCTGGGGTTGCATCGTTGACGGGGCTCCTGGGGCTGGGCGCTGTCCGGTACCGGTCGAGGGCGCGGAATCAGCGGGGCGCGCGGCAGCTAGGCCGGTGCTCGGGCGGATTGCGCGGCATGCTAGGGGGCGGGGTAGGGGCTGTCAAGGCAAGTGCTGGCGGGGCTTGCCTCGCCAACGGGGTTTCCGTACAATCGCGGCCCCTAACTTCTTTGGGCACTCCCTGCCTTACGCAATTGCTAGGGTTCGACACTGACCCAAGCAGCCATGCCGGCCAATAACTCTTCCTATAAAGAGTCGGGTGAGCAGGTTTAACGGAGAGATATCCATGTACGCTGTAATTGTTACCGGTGGCAAGCAATACAAGGTCGCCGAAGGTGAGTTCCTCAAGATCGAGAAGCTGGAAGTCGCCACTGGCGAATCCGTGACTTTCGATCGCGTTCTGCTGATCGGCAACGGTGAAGACGTCAAAATCGGCGCTCCGGTAGTTGAAGGCGCGAAGGTTGTTGCCGAAGTGACTGCCCAGGGCCGTCATGACAAAGTGACCATCATCAAGTTCCGCCGCCGCAAGCACCACATGAAGCGTCAGGGCCACCGTCAGTGGTTCACCGAAATCAAGATCACTGGCATCCAAGCCTGATCCCAGTCTGGAGTATTTGACTCATGGCACACAAAAAAGCTGGCGGTAGTACTCGTAACGGCCGCGACTCAGAAAGCAAACGCCTTGGCGTGAAGATGTATGGCAGCCAGGCTATCAAGGCCGGCAACATCATCGTGCGTCAGCGCGGCACCCAATTCCACGCTGGCTACGGCGTTGGCATGGGCAAAGACCACACCCTGTTCGCTAAAGTCGACGGCGTGGTCAAGTTCGAAGTTAAGGGCGCCTTCGGTCGCCGTTACGTGAGCGTCGTGGCTGCCTAAGCCCGCGCTTGCTGAAAAAGCCCTGTCTCGCGACGGGGCTTTTTTGTTTCTGTATATCCTGTATCCAGTGTTCCATTAGCCCGTCGCCGAGACGGGAGGCGTACCCATGAAATTCGTCGATGAAGTTTCGATTTTTGTAAAAGCCGGCGACGGCGGTAACGGCATGATGAGCTTTCGTCGCGAGAAGTTCATCGAGAAGGGTGGCCCTAACGGCGGCGATGGTGGCGATGGTGGCTCCATTTTCATGGAGGCCGATCCGAACCTGAATACCCTGGTCGACTATCGCTATACCCGTCGCTTCAATGCGCGCAATGGCGAGAAGGGTGGCAGCACCGAATGTACCGGTGCCAAGGGTGAGGATCTGATCCTGCCGGTGCCGGTCGGTACCACGGTTATCGACGCCAGCACCCAGGAGATCATCGGTGACCTGACCAAGCCGGGTCAGCGCCTGATGGTGGCGCAGGGTGGTTGGCACGGCCTGGGCAATACCCGCTTCAAGTCCAGCACCAACCGTGCGCCGCGCCAGACCACGCCGGGCAAGCCGGGCGAGTCGCGTGACCTCAAGCTGGAGCTCAAGGTGCTGGCCGATGTCGGTCTGCTCGGTCTGCCCAACGCCGGCAAGAGTACCTTCATTCGCTCGGTATCGGCGGCCAAGCCGAAGGTGGCGGATTACCCCTTCACCACCCTGGTGCCGAACCTGGGCGTGGTCAGTGTCGGGCGCTACAAGAGCTTCGTGGTTGCGGACATTCCGGGGCTGATCGAGGGTGCTTCCGAAGGGGCGGGCCTGGGCATTCGCTTCCTCAAGCACCTGGCGCGTACCCGGCTGCTGCTGCATCTGGTCGACATGGCTCCGCTGGACCAGAGCGATCCGGCCGAGGCGGCCGAGGTGATCATCCGCGAGCTGGAGAAATTCAGCCCGGCCCTGGCTGACCGAGATCGCTGGCTGGTGCTGAACAAGGCCGACCAGCTGCTTGATGACGAGCGCGAGGAGCGCATGCGCGCGGTGATCGATCATTTGGGCTGGGACGGCCCGGTGTTTGTCATCTCTGCCCTGGAGGGCGAGGGGACCGAGGCGCTGAGTCAGGCAATCATGCGCTATCTCGACGAGCGCGAGCTGCGCAAGGCCGAGGATCCGGCCTATGCCGAGGAGCTGGCGGAGCTGGATCGGCGCATCGAGGGTGAGGCGCGTGCCCGTCTACAGGCGCTGGACGACAAGCGTGCGCTGCGCAAGGCGGGGCTGAAAAGCGTCGATGACATCGGTGATGACGATGTCTGGGATGATGATTTCGAGGATGACGAAGATGGTCCGGAGATCATCTACGTTCGCGATTGAGGTATCGTACAGCGCCGCTTGATAGCGGCGTTGTGCTGACTGGCTGGGGTTAATGACATGCGGGACAAGGTGACCGGCGCCCAGCGCTGGGTGGTGAAGATCGGTAGTGCGCTGCTGACGGCGGACGGGCGTGGCCTGGATCGTGCCGCGATGGCGGTGTGGGTCGAGCAGATGGTGGCGCTGCGCGAGGCGGGCGTCGAGCTGGTGCTGGTGTCCTCCGGGGCGGTGGCGGCCGGCATGAGCCGCCTGGGCTGGGCGTCCCGCCCCAGTGCCATCCATGAGCTGCAGGCGGCGGCGGCCGTCGGGCAGATGGGCTTGGTGCAGGCCTGGGAGTCGAGCTTCGGCGAACACGGCAAACACACGGCGCAGGTGCTGCTGACCCATGATGACCTGTCGGACCGCAAGCGCTACCTGAATGCGCGCAGCACCCTGCGTACCCTGGTCGAGCTCGGCACCATTCCGGTGATCAACGAGAACGACACGGTGGTCACCGACGAGATCCGTTTCGGTGACAACGATACCCTGGCGGCGCTGGTGGCCAACCTGGTCGAGGCTGATCTGCTGGTGATCCTCACCGATCGTGACGGCATGTTCGATGCAGACCCGCGGCACAATCCCGATGCTCAGCTGATTTTCGAGGCGCGCGCCGATGACCCGTCGCTGGATGCGGTGGCGGGCGGCACCGGTGGTGCGCTGGGGCGTGGCGGCATGCAGACCAAGCTGCGCGCTGCGCGCCTGGCGGCGCGTTCCGGTGCCTATACGGTGATAGTCGGAGGGCGCATCGAGCGCGTGCTTGATCGGCTCAAGGCTGGCGAGCGTCTGGGTACCCTGCTGGCGCCCGAGCGTGGCCTGCTGGCGGCGCGCAAGCAGTGGCTGGCTGGGCATCTGCAGACGCGCGGTACGCTGACCCTGGATGCCGGGGCGGTGAAGGCCCTGCTGCAGGGGCACAAGAGCCTGCTGCCGGTCGGGGTCAAGGAGGTGCAGGGCAGTTTCCGCCGTGGCGAGATGGTGGTCTGTGTCGGTCCGGATGGTCGCGAGATTGCCCGTGGCCTGGCCAACTACAGCGCCCAGGAGGCGCAGAAGATCGTCGGCCAGCCGTCGGATGCCATCGAGAAATTGCTGGGTTATGTCGATGAGCCAGAGCTGGTGCATCGGGACAACCTGATTCTGGTCTGAGGAGGGTGCGAATGCGTATGGCAAAAGGATTGCTGGGTGGTTTGCTGTTGCTGCCGCTGATGGCGTCGGCGGAAGAGATCGGCGAGGTTTCCACTGTGTTCAAGTGGGTCGGTCCGAACGACAAGATCGTCGTCGAGGCCTTCGACGACCCGCGGGTGGAGGGGGTGACCTGCTACCTGTCGCGCGCCAAGACCGGTGGCGTCAAGGGTGGTCTGGGTTTGGCCGAGGATCGCGCCGAGGCGTCGATTGCCTGTCGCCAGGTTGGGCCGATCCGCTTTGCCGGCAAGCTCAAGGATGGCGAGGAGGTGTTCAAGGAGCGCACCTCGCTGGTGTTCAAGACCATGCAGGTGGTGCGTTTCTTCGATGAGGGGCGCAACACCCTGGTCTATCTGGTCTACAGCGACCGGATCATCGAGGGTAGTCCGCAGAACGCGGTGACCGCCATTCCGATCCTGCCCTGGGCGGGGCAGTAGGACGATAAAAAGCCGGAGCATGCTCCGGCTTTTTTCTGTCAGGCAAAATCCGGGCAATAAAAAACCGGCCAGAGGCCGGTTCTTCATGAGCGGTACATCTTAGGCGGCGGTAGCCAGTGCCTTGATGTGACCGTTCAGGCGGCTCTTGTGACGAGCAGCTTTGTTCTTGTGGATGATGCCTTTGTCGGCCATGCGGTCGATTACAGGCACAGCCAGAACGTAAGCGGTTTGCGCTTTTTCCAGGTCCTTGGCGTCGATAGCCTTGACCACGTTCTTGATGTAGGTACGAACCATGGAGCGCAGGCTGGCGTTATGGCTACGACGCTTCTCAGCCTGTTTTGCGCGTTTTTTGGCAGAAGGTGTATTGGCCACCGTCAAGCTCCTCGAGAAAAAACTGGGGGATAGCAACAAATAAGGCCGCGAATCATGCCGAGGCGAGGCCCATATGTCAAGCGCATTAGCATCCCGGTGTGCTGGCCTGACCAGTGGCGGGCCGTTACACTCGACGCCTTTGCGCGGCAGCGGATTGTCCGCGACTGCGCGCGTTTGCGGAAGTCGAATATTCCATGAATTTGCTCAAGTCGCTGGCGGCCGTCAGCTCCCTGACCATGCTTTCCCGGGTGCTGGGCTTCGTTCGCGATACCTTGATTGCGCGGATTTTCGGCGCCGGAGTCGCCTCGGACGCCTGGGTGGTGGCCTTCAAGCTGCCCAACCTGTTGCGCCGGATCTTTGCCGAGGGCGCCTTTTCCCAGGCCTTCGTGCCGATTCTGGCGGAGTACAAGACCCAGCAGGGCGAAGAGGCGACGCGTACCTTTGTCGCCTATGTGTCGGGGTTGCTGACGCTGGTGCTGGCGCTGGTGACGCTGCTGGGGATTCTCGCCGCGCCCTGGATCGTCTGGGTTTCCGCGCCGGGCTTTGCCGATGAGGCGGAGCGTTTCGGCCTGACCACCGATCTGCTGCGCCTGACCTTTCCTTATATCCTGCTGATTTCGCTGTCGTCGCTGGCGGGCGCGGTGCTGAATACCTGGAACCGCTTCTCGGTGCCGGCCTTCGTGCCGACCCTGCTCAATCTCAGCATGATCGGCTTCATGCTGTTTCTGGCGCCGTACTTCGATCCGCCCATCGAGGCGCTGGGCTGGGCGGTGCTGGTCGGCGGCCTGTTGCAGCTGCTGTACCAGCTGCCGCACCTGAAGAAGATCGGCATGCTCGTGCTGCCGCGCCTGAGCTTTCGCGATACCGGCGTGTGGCGCGTGCTCAAGCAGATGGGGCCGGCGATCTTCGGTGTTTCGGTCAGCCAGATCTCGCTGATCATCAACACCATCTTCGCCTCCTTCCTGGTCGCCGGCTCGGTGTCCTGGATGTATTACGCCGACCGCCTGATGGAGCTGCCGTCCGGGGTGCTGGGGGTGGCGCTGGGCACCATCCTGTTGCCGGCCCTGTCGAAGACCTATGCCAGCGCCAATCGCGAGGAGTATTCGCGCCTGCTCGACTGGGGTTTGCGCCTGTGTTTCCTGCTGGTGCTGCCCTGTGCCCTGGCGCTGGCCGTGCTGGCCGAGCCGCTGACCGTTTCGCTGTTCCAGTACGGCAAGTTCACCGGCAATGATGCGGACATGACCCAGCAGGCCTTGATTGCCTATTCGGTCGGCCTGCTCGGCATCATCCTGGTGAAGATCCTCGCGCCGGGCTTCTATGCCCAGCAGAACATCAAGACGCCGGTACGCATCGCCATCTTCACCCTGGTCATTACCCAGCTGCTCAACCTGGCCCTGATCAAGCCCCTGGCGCATGCCGGCCTGGCCTTGGCGATCAGCCTGGGGGCCTGTCTGAACGCCGGCCTGCTCTACTGGTTCCTGCGGCGCGGCGGCTTGTTCCGGCCGCAGCCGGGCTGGCCGCTGTTTCTCGGCAAGCTGCTGCTGGCGGTGGCGGTGATGACGGTGGCGCTGCTGCTGGCCCTGCATTTCATGCCGCCGTGGGCCGAGGGCACCATGCTCGTGCGCCTGCTGCGCCTGGGCGGCCTAGTGACGCTTGGGGTGCTGGCTTATTTCGGCGTGCTGTTGTTGCTGGGCTTCCGTCTGCGCGACTTTGCCCGGCGCTCGGTGTCCTGAGGCGCGCGGCGGCGACGCACTGCCTGTTGTCCGTCGCCGCCTGTGCGTATAATCGACCACTTTGTAAGCAAGAAGCGCGCTATGCAGCTGGTCCGCGGTCTTCACAATCTGCTACCCCTGAGCCAGGGATGCGTTGCCACGATCGGCAATTTCGACGGCGTGCACCGGGGCCACCAGGCCATCCTGGCGCGCTTGCGCGAACGCGCGATCGAGCTCGGCGTGCCCAGTTGCGTGGTGATCTTCGAGCCCCAGCCGCGCGAGTTCTTCGGCCCCGACACGGCGCCTGCCCGTCTGACCCGCCTGCGCGAGAAGCTCGAGCTGCTGGCCGGGCAGGGTGTCGACCGGGTGCTGTGCCTGGCCTTCAACCGGCGTCTGCGCGAACTGTCGGCGGCCGAGTTCGTGCGCCAGGTGCTGGTCGACGGCCTGGGCGTCAGGCATCTGGAGGTCGGTGACGATTTCCGCTTCGGTTGCGATCGCTCCGGCGACTTCGCCTTCCTGGTTCAGGCTGGTGCGCAGCAGGGCTTCAGCGTCGAGGCGGCGTTGACGGTCGAGCTGGATGCCGATCGGGTCAGCAGCACCCGGGTGCGTCAGGCGCTGCAGGCGGGTGAGCTGGAGCTGGCGGAGCGCCTGCTCGGCCGCCCCTTCGCCTTGACCGGGCGGGTGTTGCACGGGCAGAAACTGGCGCGCCAGCTCGGCACGCCCACCGCCAATGTGCAGCTCAAGCGGCGTCAGCCGCCGCTGCGCGGGGTGTTTCTGGTCAGTGCGCTGGTCGATGGCCAGCGTTACCGGGGAGTGGCCAATATCGGCCAGCGACCAACGGTCGCCGGCGATGGTCGTCCCCACCTGGAAGTGCATCTGCTGGATTTCGCCGGTGACCTGTATGGCCGGCGCCTGACGGTGATTTTCCACCACAAGCTGCGCGATGAGCAGCGTTTCGCCTCTCTGGAGGCGCTGAAGGCCGCGATAGACGCGGATGTCGCTGCCGCCCGGGCCTACTGGCTGGGTCAGCCGCTTGATTGATCACCGCTTGACTGAATTGAGCCCAAGAGCCTGAGATGACCGACTACAAAGCCACGCTGAACCTCCCGGATACTGCCTTCCCGATGAAAGCCGGCCTGCCGCAGCGCGAGCCGGAAACCCTGGCGCGCTGGGACAGCATTGGCCTGTACCAGAAGCTGCGGCAGCTCGGCGCGAACCGGCCGAAGTTCGTCCTGCACGACGGCCCGCCCTATGCCAACGGCAGCATCCACATCGGTCATGCGGTCAACAAGATCCTCAAGGACATGATCGTCCGCTCCAAGACCCTGTCCGGTTTCGACGCCCCCTATGTGCCGGGCTGGGACTGCCACGGCCTGCCGATCGAGCACAAGGTCGAGACCACCTTCGGCAAGAACCAGCCGTCCGATCTGACCCGCGAGCGTTGCCGCACCTATGCCGGCGAGCAGATCGAAGGGCAGAAGGCCGACTTCATCCGCCTCGGCGTGCTGGGCGACTGGGGCAACCCGTACAAGACCATGGACTTCGCCAACGAGGCCGGGGAAATCCGCGCCCTGGCCGAGATGGTCAAGCAGGGCTTCGTGTTCAAGGGCCTGAAGCCGGTCAACTGGTGCTTCGACTGCGGTTCGGCCTTGGCCGAGGCCGAAGTCGAGTACCAGGACAAGAAGTCCGATGCCATCGATGTGGCGTTCGCCATCGAGGACGCCGCCAAGCTGGCTGCGGCCTTCAGCCTGAGCGACCTGAGCAAACCGGCCAGCATCGTGATCTGGACCACCACGCCCTGGACCATCCCGGCCAACCAGGCGCTCAACGTCCATCCGGAATTCACCTACGCCCTGGTCGATACCGGCGAACGCCTGCTGCTGCTGGCCGAGGAGCTGGTCGAGGCCTGCCTGGCGCGCTACGGCCTGCAAGGCGAAGTGGTGGCCACGACCCAGGGCGCGAAGCTGGAGCACATCCGTTTCCGTCATCCGTTCTATGAGCGTTTCGCGCCGGTCTATCTGGCCGAATACGTCGAGCTGGGCGCCGGCACCGGCATCGTCCACTCGGCGCCGGCCTACGGCGAGGACGACTTCCGTTCGTGCAAGCAGTACGGCATGAGCAACGACGACATCCTCAGCCCGGTGCAGAGCAACGGCGTGTATGTCAGCGACCTGCCGTTCTTCGGCGGCCAGTTCATCTGGAAGGCCAATCCGGCCATCGTCGCCAAGCTTGACGAGGTTGGTGCGCTGCTCAAGCACGAGGCGATCCAGCACAGCTACATGCACTGCTGGCGACACAAGACTCCGCTGATCTACCGCGCCACCGCGCAATGGTTCGTCGGCATGGACAAGGCGCCGAATGATGGCGCGACCCTGCGCGAACGTGCCCTGGCGGCCATCGAGCAGACCGAGTTCGTCCCGGGCTGGGGCCAGGCGCGCCTGCACAGCATGATCGCCGGGCGCCCGGACTGGTGCATCTCGCGCCAGCGCAACTGGGGCGTGCCGATCCCGTTCTTCCTGCACAAGGAAAGCGGCGAGCTGCACCCGCGTACCGTCGAGCTGATGGAGCAAGTGGCCGCGCGCGTCGAGGAGCAGGGCATCGAGGCCTGGTTCAAGCTGGATGCCGCCGAGCTGCTCGGTAACGAGGCGGCGCAGTACGACAAGATCAGCGATACCCTCGACGTCTGGTTCGACTCCGGCACCACCCACTGGCACGTGATGCGTGGCTCGCACCCGATGGGGCACGAGCACGGCCCGCGCGCCGACCTCTACCTGGAAGGTTCCGACCAGCACCGCGGCTGGTTCCATTCGTCCCTGCTGACCGGCAGTGCCATCGACGGTCATGCGCCGTACAAGGCGCTGCTGACCCACGGCTTCGTGGTCGACGAGAATGGCCGCAAGATGTCCAAGTCGCTGGGCAACGTGGTCGCCCCGCAGGAGGTCAACGACAGCCTGGGCGCCGACATCATGCGCCTGTGGGTCTCGTCCACCGACTACTCGGGCGAGATGGCCGTGTCCAAGGTCATCCTGCAGCGCAGCGCCGACGCCTACCGGCGTATCCGCAACACCACGCGCTTCCTGCTTTCCAACCTGAATGGCTTCGACCCGGCCAAGGACCTGCTGCCGGTCGAGCAGATGCTCGATCTGGATCGCTGGGCCCTGGATGCCGCGGCGCGCCTGCAGGACGAAGTGATCGAAGCCTACGGCGAATACCGTTTCTGGAACGTCTACCAGAAGGTGCACAACTTCTGCGTGCAGGAGCTGGGCGGCTTCTACCTCGACATCATCAAGGACCGCCAGTACACCACCGCAGCCAACAGTGTGGCGCGGCGTTCCTGCCAGACCGCGCTGTTCCACATCGCCGAGGCGCTGGTGCGCTGGATCGCGCCGATCCTGGCCTTCACCGCCGACGAGATCTGGCAGTTCCTGCCGGGCGAGCGCAACGAGTCGGTGATGCTGAATACCTGGTACACCGGCCTGCAGCGTCTGCCGGAAGGCTTCGCGCTGGACCGCGCCTACTGGGATCAGGTCATGGCGGTGAAGGCGGCGGTGAACAAGGAGCTGGAAAACCTGCGTGCGACCAAGGCCATCGGCGGCAGCCTGCAGGCGGAAGTCACCCTATACGGCGAAGCGTCGCTGCAGGATGCCCTGGCCAAGCTCGGCGACGAGCTGCGGTTTGCCCTGATCACTTCGGCAGCCTCGCTGGCACCGCTGGCGGAGGCGCCGGCCGATGCGGTGGTGACCGAGGTCGCTGGTCTGAAGCTGAAGATCGTCAAGTCGAGCCATGCCAAGTGCGGGCGCTGCTGGCACTTCCGTGCCGATGTCGGCAGCCATGCCGCGCATCCCGAGCTGTGCGAGCGCTGCGTGAGCAATATCGAAGGTGCCGGCGAGGTGCGTGAGCATGCCTGAGGTCAGCCGTTTCGGGCGCCTGGCCTGGCTGTGGCTGGCGCTGCTGGTGTTCGTCCTCGACCAGGGCAGCAAGCAGGTGGTGCTGCAGCTGCTCGAGTATGGTCAGCGCGTGGTCGTGCTCGATGGCTATTTCGACTGGATCCATGTGTACAACCGCGGTGCCGCCTTCAGTTTCCTGGCGGGCGAGTCCGGCTGGCAGCGCTGGTTCTTCGCCGTCATCGCCCTGGGCGTCAGTGCGGTGCTGGTGGTCTGGCTGAAGCGCCTGAAGGCCGATGAAACCTGGCTGGCCATCGCCCTGGCCCTGGTGCTGGGTGGGGCGCTGGGCAACCTGTATGACCGTGTCGTGCTCGGTCACGTGGTCGATTTCATCCTCGTGCACTGGCAGAACCAGTATTACTTCCCCGCCTTCAACCTGGCGGACAGTGGCATTACCGTCGGCGCCGTGATGCTGGCGCTGGATATGTTCAAGAGCAAGAAGTCCGGAGAACCCGCCCATGACTGAGCAACGTATTGGCCCGGACAGGGAAGTCACCCTGCATTTCGCCCTCAAGCTGGCTAACGGCGACGTGGTCGACAGCACCTTCGACAAGCAGCCGGCGACCTTCAAGGTCGGCGATGGCAATCTGCTGCCCGGTTTCGAGGCTGCCCTGTTCGGCTTCAAGGCCGGCGACAAGCGCGTGGTGCAGGTCGAGCCGGAAAATGCCTTCGGCCAGCCCAACCCGCAGAATGTGCAGGTGATGCCGCGTTCGCAGTTCCAGGACATGGAGCTGTCCGAGGGGCTGCTGGTGATTTTCAACGATGCGGCCAACGCCGAGCTGCCCGGGGTGGTCAAAGCCTTTGACGACGCCCAGGTGACCATCGACTTCAATCACCCGCTGGCGGGCAAGACCCTGAACTTCGAGGTGGAAATCATCGAGGTTCGCCCGGCCTGATGCCGGCAGGCCGCGCCACCGTGGCGCGGCCGAGGCTTCAACGCTCATCTTTCTTTCCAGCGCCCTGCCCGAGATCGCCAGCATGCAAATCAAACTCGCCAACCCCCGCGGCTTCTGCGCAGGTGTCGATCGTGCGATCGAGATCGTCAACCGCGCCCTGGAAGTGTTTGGTCCGCCGATCTACGTGCGGCATGAAGTGGTGCACAACAAGTTCGTGGTCGAGGACCTGCGTGCGCGCGGCGCCATCTTCGTCGAAGAGCTGGAGCAGGTGCCGGACGACGTCATCGTCATCTTCAGCGCCCACGGGGTTTCCCAGGCGGTGCGCCAGGAGGCCGAGGCGCGCGGGCTCAAGGTGTTTGATGCGACCTGCCCGCTGGTGACCAAGGTGCATATGGAAGTAGCTCGCTACAGCCGCGATGGCCGCGAGTGCATCCTCATCGGCCATGCCGGGCATCCGGAAGTCGAAGGCACCATGGGCCAGTACGACTCGGCCAACGGCGGCGCCATCTACCTGGTCGAAGATGAGGCGGACGTTGCCAGGTTGCAGGTGCGCAACCCCGAGCAACTGGCCTTCGTCACCCAGACCACCCTGTCGATGGACGACACCAGTCGGGTCATCGACGCGCTGCGGGCCAAGTTCCCGAGCATCGGCGGCCCGCGCAAGGACGACATCTGCTACGCCACCCAGAATCGCCAGGATGCGGTCAAGCAGCTGGCCGCCGAATGCGATGTGGTGCTGGTAGTGGGCAGTCCGAACAGCTCCAACTCCAATCGTCTGCGCGAACTGGCTGAGCGCCTGGAGACTCCGGCCTATCTCATCGATGGCGCCGAAGACCTGCACCAGGAATGGTTTGCCGGTAAGTCACTGATCGGCATCACGGCCGGTGCATCCGCTCCGGAAGTGCTGGTGCGTGCGGTGGTTGAACGCTTGCGTGAATGGGGGGCGGCCGGCGCGGAGGAATTGGACGGTCGGCCAGAGAATGTGACCTTCTCGATGCCGAAGGAGTTGCGGGTCAAGAGCCTGTAGCTGGCGAGCAGGGTGTCGAGTCGACGCTTGAGCTGATGCGAACCCTGCCGGTTTTCGCCATGATCAGCTTGTGGTGGGTGTCGGGGGATGCCGGCGAGCAGAAGATCAAGGTGCCAGCCTGAAATCCGCCGCTGCTCAGTTGCGGTTCACCATACATGTTGAAGTGCACATAACTGGCGATGGACGTATTGCCAGATATTATCAGCGTTTCACTGGGCTCCCTGCTCAGTAGCACATGTTCGCCATCATCCTGTATGGCGTTGCTGTTGGGGTCTTCGAATACCGTCCAGCCAGCTCCCCAATCACTCTGCTGAGCCAGCAAGGTTACTCCCGTCTGGTGCAGTACCGCATAGGTTCTGGCGTATTTAAGGCTGTTGGTGAAGTTGCCCAGGCCGGCATTCAGCCTCTGTTTGGCGATGAGGGCGCTGGTTGCGGGTACTACCAAGAAGGAAAGCGTTGCCGTAATGGCAAGTGCTGTCAGTAGTTCGATCAGAGTGAATCCGTGGGGGCGCATGTTTAATCCGTCCGTGGATTAGTAGGCGATCTGACTATAGGTGAGCCTGGCCGATGGGCAAGGCCACTTGTCCGGACTGTACGGAGTCCCCTGTCGGTATTCGCTGAGGCTTCTAAATCGACCGTATGTCCCGTTTGGCCTGTTGTCCTCCGGGCTTATGGATATAGTCGCGCCCAGAAAAGGGAGGACGGCCATGCGGCGATATCTACGGGGTTTCACCATCATCGAGCTGATGATCACGCTGGCTGTCGTGGCGGTTCTGGCCGCCTTGGGCCTGCCGGCTTTCGACGGTGCATTCGAGCGCTCGCGAGCCAGCACCGAAGCGAATGATTTGGCTCAAGCGCTCAACTATGGCCGCCTCGAGGCCATCAACCGTAGTCAGTCGGTGACAGTGGAACCGACTGATAGCAATGCGGGATGGGCTGCAGGCATCACCATCAAACAGAGTTCTGACGATGCGGTATTGCGCACCGTACCGGCTATGTCGTCGGGGGCGGCGGTGGCCGAAGAGAATGGTGCCGACGCGATTGTATTCAATAGCTTTGGCGGTCTGAATAGCCCGTCAGCCGCTGTGGCGTTCACCTACACGCTGAGTGATCAGAACAAAGTTGTGGCGGTGTGCCTGAGCGGGCGCATTCAGGTTGGAGTGTGCAATTAATGAGCATGCAACGGATGCACAAAATGCAGCAGGGCGTCACTCTGATCGAGGTGATGATTGCCGTTTTCATCAGCGCGATCGGCGTGCTAGGGGCTGCCGCGCTGCAGCTTAATGCGCTGAAGTACACCAATAGTGCCGTCTATACCTCGCAGGCCAGTTTCATCGCTTACGACATTCTGGATCGAATACGGGCCAGTGCCGATCCAGACAACCTGAATGCCTATGACCTGGATAGCACCAACTCTCCGCCGTCGGGATCCGGTCTGCAGGATACCGATCTGATCGACTTCTCAACCAATGTGCAGAGCCTTCCCGATGGGCTCGGCAGTATCAATGTGGTCGGCAGTACGGTCAGCGTGACCATCAGTTGGTCGGAGGGCAAGGCAGGTCTCAGTGCTGATGAAACTGGCAACTTCACCATTACCACCGATGTTGCCAACGAGTGATGCGCATGATGAAGAGCAAACAAAAAGGGTTCGGTCTTGTTGAGGTCATGGTTGCCCTGGCGCTTGGTCTGCTGGTGGTGCTGGGAATTACCCAGATATTCGTCAGTTCCAAGCAAACCTACGTAGCGCAGGATGCTTCGGCGCGTTTGCAGGAGGATGCCCGCTATGTGCTGACGCGCATGACCCAGGAATTGCGCATGGCGGGCATGTTCGGCTGTCTGTCGCTGAGTTCTGGTTCGGTCACCGGCGTTCCGCCGGAGTTCGATGAGCCTATTACTTGGGAGAGCAATACGCTCGGCATCATTACGACGAATGCCGTCACCGGTTCTACCGCGGCAACCGATGCCGACTGGACGTTGACCACCGATTGCCGCACCACTGGTACGGTACAGGTCGGGGAGCATGATCCGGCAACAGGGGAGATGGCCTTCCCTATTCGCCAGGTCGAGTATCGGTACGATTCCGGAGAACAGACGCTTTCCGTGCAGAATGGCGGGAGTGGCGGCTTTCAACCCTTGATTACCGGGGTTGCGGATTTTTCCGTCGCCTTTGGCGTGGCGGCAGACTCTGAAAGTACCTATGCATCGGGCAGTTACGTTGAGACTCCTGGCAATTCGGCGTTTATCCGCAGTGTGCGAATCAGAATGACCCTGGCTGACCCAGACGGTAAGGCGCGTGATCAGACTTATTCGGTTGTAGCGGCGCTACGCAACCGGCTGCTGTGAAGGGAGAGGGGTATGCAAATCATAAAGAAACAGAGCGGCATGGCCTTGTTTGTAAGTCTGATCTTCCTCCTGTTGCTGACCATCTTCGGTGTGGCGGCCATGCAGAATGCGGGCGTGCAGGAGAAGATGGCCGGTAATGTCAAGTTGAAGAATGAAACGTTCCAATTGGCCGAGCGGGCGTTGCGTGAAGGTGAGAACTATATCCTTGATGTTGCTCATGAGGGTGATCTGGCGACGTGTGACGAGTGTGTTGGCGATAATTGTCGTGTGCCAGCTATCACCGGGGGGCTGGTCGAGACTGATGGCGTCTGCGATGTTTGGAGGAGTGCTGCCTCGGGCAATACCTTCTATCAACTGCAGAAGCTCGGGGGGTCAAGTGCTGCAGTAAATGTGCAGGTCGGTTCGAGTGTCGTGCTGTATCGGGTGACTGCAGTGTCGTACCAGGGTAATGCCAGGACTGCGCTGGAAAGTATCTATGCGCACAGTAACTGAGTGTTCTGTGAGGAATAAGGGAATGTCATATTTTAAAAACAAGTGCAACGCCTCAGGAGCTAGGTTGCTTTCGCTGCTGGCCGGTTTTGCCCTGGCGGTATATGCGGCTGCTCCGGTTTATGCATTTACTCCGTTTCAGGCGCCGCTGTTGAGTACGGCCGCCGTTGCGCCCAATGTGGTGGTGCTGCTGGATAACTCGGGTAGTATGAATACCGTTATCTATCATAACGGATTTAATTCCAAGGCCGACTATCCAACGGCGATGTATTGCAAGGCTGGAACCTCCTGTACTGTCAATAATAAAGATCACTGGACAGAGACGGCTACGCTCTCCGGGCATGACGACGTGGCGCAGGGTGACTGCAGTGCTGGATCTTACAAGTTGGGTGCAAGGAATGCGTATAAGGTTAGCAAGAAGACGGTTTACTATCCCGGTAGTGCGGGTCAGACCGTCTGCATTCCTTTTCCTGATGAGCTTCAGATAAATTCATCGGGCACCATGGCCGATGAAGTAGATATGCCAAAGAATTATCTCGAATATCTGGTGCAAGGCCTTCTGGCGGGCACCTTTAGTGCGGCGGATATTCCAACCGGTCACCGTATGGGGGTTGCCAAGTCAGTTGTTAAGCAGGTCATCGCTGACAATATTTCTGGTGTTCGCTTTGGCTTGGCTAGTTTCCGGCCGGGTAATACTGCCTCTGGCAGTACTGGCGAGGTTTATGAGCAGCAGGGTGGTATTATTCTTTCACAGCTGGGAGCTGCTCAAAGTACGTTAAATACTCAGGTCAATGCCTTGTATGGTGCAACTTGGACTCCATTGTCGGAGGCTTATTACGATGTGGTGCGCTACTATCGTGGCCTGGCTAGTTCCTACAATGCCGCCCCGGCAACCCCGTCTGATCAGATCCAGTACCGTTGTCAGAAGAGTTTCGGGATTGTCGTGACCGACGGTGCGCCGACATATGACACCAAGTTCTATAACGCATCGACCGATCCGGATCGGGACAATCCCTCGGTAGGGGGGGCGGATAACCTGCCTAACTGGGATGGGGTGAACCCTGCTCCGCCAGCCCCATACTCTGATGGTGACTCGTCTATTTCTCTGGGTAGTGAGGGGCATAGCTATTATCTGGATGACATAGCCTCGTTTGCTTATGACGTCGATATCCGGCCTACGGCAAGCACCTTGGATAATTCGGGTAAGAGCTTCGAGGATAGTACGTTCAATAAGCAAAATATCAGAACCTATACGGTTGGTTTTGCCCAAGATAATCAGATGCTGAAGGATGCGGCCTACTATGGTCGCGGCAAGTACTACACGGCTTCCGATAGTGCCGGTTTGAGTTCGGCTTTAAGCCAGGCACTTAACGAAATCAGTGCGCAAGCGGGTTCCGGTGGCGCCGGTGCGTCCAGTTCTTCGAGCTTGACCACATCCACCCGTTACTACAAGACGCTCTACGACCCTGCCGACTGGCGTGGCACCATCGAGGCCTATAGCCTGAGTGAAACTACGGGGCGTCTGGTATCGCGTGCCTGGACAACCGATAGCACCATTACGCCCTCCAATAACGGGGCTTCTTACGAAACCTACAATACTGCGACCAATGCTGTGGTTTCGCTCAACTACAGCAATGTGTCTAATGACCAGCAGGCGATTCTGGATGCAGATTTGCCAAGTGGTATCACCGGCACTCAGTTGGTCGATTGGGCCAAGGGTTCCGCGGTGACGGGATTGCGCACACGAACGGTTCTGCTAGGTGATGTCATCAACTCCACGCTTGAGCGGCTTTCGTCGACGGAGCGTCTGGCCAGCAGTGTCACTGGCGATAACTCCTATAACACCTATATGTCCGCCAAGGCTGCGATGACCAACAGTCTGCTGGTCAACAGCAACGATGGTTTCTTTCATGTGATCGATGCCGAAACGGGCGGGCATCGCTATGCGTTCATGCCTTCCAGCGTATTCCCATCACTGCATACTGTGGCTGCCCCAGACTATGCCACCGGCGGCTCGCACAAGTTCATGGTGGATGGCGGTATCACGGTTGCGGATGCTGAGCTGGGCTCGACCTGGTCCACTGTAGCCATTGCAGGGATGGGTGGTGGCGGTAAGAGCATGTTCGCTGTCAAGCTGTTCTCTGCTGGTAATAACAGTATCAGTGCTCTGTGGCAGATCACTGCGCCAGCTACCTCGACTCCGGCAAATGCTTTCAACAACCTGGGTTATACCTACTCGAAGCCGCTGGTGGCGAGAACCTCGGATAACGAGTGGGTGGCGATCTTTGGTAATGGTTATGGCAGTCACCTGGGTAAAGCCTCGCTGTACGTGGTCAACCTGAGAACCGGTGCGCTGATCCAGGAAATCGTGGTCGATGCCAACGACGATGGTACGGCGCCTAATGGCTTGTCCAGCCCGCAGATGGTGGTAAATGCTCAGTATCAGGTGCAGAAGGTTTATGCCGGCGACCTGCGTGGCAATCTCTGGGAGTTCGATTTTTCCAGTGTCTCCGGATCTGTTGCTAATTCGGGCAGCCCGTTGTTTGCAGCAGGAGTAGACCATCCGATCACGGCCAGGCCGCTGGTGGTCGAGCACACCGAGGGTGGGCATCTGGTGCTGTTCGGCACCGGCAAGCTGATGGAGTCTATTGACAAACTCAGTACCGAGCTGCAGACGTTCTACGGTATCTGGGACAAGAATGGTGCAGCCGGCACGGTCGAGAGCACTTCCCTGCAGGAACAGAGCTTTACGGAGGCTCTGGACATCACCGCGAACGGTGTAACACAGACCTATTACAAAACCAGTGAAAATGAAGTCGATTGGGATACCCGGCGTGGCTGGTACCTGCCGCTCAGCCTAGATGGTGCTCGTGAGGGCGAGCGTGTCATCTACCCGGCACAGACAACTATGGGGCGAGTCATCTTCGTGACCGCCAAGGTCGATGCCGATGATCCCTGCCAAAGTACCGGTAGTGGCAAGTTGGTCGAGCTGGATGCCCTGTCTGGGAAGATGCTGAGCTATCCGGTGCTGGATACCAATGGTGACGGGCGTATCGATGAGACCGATATTCGGGTTTCCGGTCTGGCGATCGATGGCGGCCTGCCGGGGCAGCCTGTGATCATCGATGCTGGCGACCAGAAGAAGACCCAGGGTAAATACATTCTGGATTCGACCGGTGAGGTGGTGGTGGTGGATGAGTGTGGCGAGGTGAACAACGGGCAGTGCGGCGGTGTTTCACAATCCCGGCGTATCATGTGGCGTCAATTGCAGTAAGGGAGCCCTATGAAACGTAATGGATTTACTCTGATCGAGTTGATGATTGCGGTGGCCGTGGTGGGGATACTCGCCGCCATCGCTTACCCAAGTTACACCGAGTACGTGAAAAAGACTCGGCGTGCCGAGGTGGCGGCAGTCATGCTGGAGAACGTCCAGCTCATGGAGCGTTTCTACTCGCAGAATGGCACCTATGTGGGGGCGACTATCGTAGATCAAAGCCCGGCTGATGGTACCGCTGTGTACAATATCGCTGTCGATGACGCCCAAACCAATGAGACTGCGTTCGTTATCGATGCGACCGCTGTCGATGGCAGCGTCATGGACGGTGATACGTGCGCGTCGTTGAGTGTCAACGAGCTGGGCGATCTGACATCTAGTGATAACGCAGTCTGTTGGCGGCGCTAGGCAATGGTTGGATAAGGGGAGCATGGCTCCCCTTTTTTATTGGGGGCGGTTGTGGTGCAGGGTTATTCCACGATGGTAGTGGGCGGCGGCGTGATTGGCCTCCTCGGAGCTTTAGAGCTTGCCCAGGCGGGCGAGCGGGTTGTATTGGTCGAGCGTGGCGTGATTGGTCAAGAGTCATCCTGGGCCGGTGGCGGCATAGTCTCGCCTCTTTACCCGTGGCGCTACAGTGTCGCTGTGACAGCCCTGGCGCATTGGTCGCAAGGATTCTACCCGTGCCTGGCCAAGCATCTGCTGGGGCTTACTGGTGTTGACCCGCAAGTCCATGCTACCGGCCTGTACTGGCTGGATCTAGACGATGAGTCTGATGCGCTGCTGTGGGCGCAGCATGAGGCCCACGAGCTGCGCAAGGTCGACATGCCGCAGGTATATGCTGCCGTTCCGATGCTGGGTGCTGGCTTTACCAATGCCATTCATATGCCGGGCGTTGCCAATGTGCGTAACCCGCGTTTGCTCAAGGCGCTGCGTGCAGCATTGCAGGCCATGCCTAATGTGCAAATGCTCGAACAGGCCGCAGTGGATGGTCTTGTGCAGGAGGCCGGGCAAGTTTGTGGAGTTCGCATCGGGGAGCGGGAGCTCCGTGCCGAGCGCGTGGTATTGGCGGCTGGGGCCTGGAGTGGCCAATTGCTGGCTGGATTGGGGCTGAGTCTGCCCGTCGAGCCGGTCAAGGGCCAGATGATCCTCTACAAGTGCGCAGAGGATTTTCTGCCAGCCATGGTTCTGGCCAATGGCCGCTATGCGATCCCGCGGCGTGATGGGCATGTGCTGGTCGGCAGCACGCTGGAGCATGTCGGCTTCGACAAGACGCCCACCGCCGAGGCCTTGAGTAGCCTGAAGGCCTCGGCAGAGCAGTTGCTGCCCGCCTTGGCGGAGGCCGAAGTGGTTGGGCACTGGGCCGGGTTGCGTCCGGGTTCTCCGGAGGGCATTCCGTTTATTGGCGAGGTGCCGGAGTTCCCGGGGCTGTGGCTGAATTGCGGGCACTACCGCAATGGTCTGGTGCTGGCGCCGGCCTCCTGCCGGTTGCTGGCGGATCTGATGCTGGGGCGTGAGCCGATCGTCGATCCCGCGCCCTACTCGCCGGTTGGGCGTCTGGGCTGAGGTTCAGTCGAGCCCCAGCTTCTTCAGGCGATAGCGCATCGAGCGGAAGGTCAGGCCCAGGCGCTGGGCCGCCGCAGTGCGGTTCCAGCGGGTTTCCTCGAGGGCCTGCATGATCAGCTTGCGCTCGATGTCTTCCAGATAGTCCTCCAGGTTGTCGATCTGCGCCAGGGACGCCTCGCCGGCTTCCGTCGCGCCGCCGGCGTCGGCCAGGCGCAGGTCGCTGGCCTTAATCTGCTCGTCCTCGCACAGCGTGTAGGCGCGCTCCAGCATGTTTTCCAGTTCGCGCACGTTGCCGGGGAAGCGGTAGCTCTTGAGCTTTTCCATCGCGTCGCTGGTCAGCTGCGGCTGGGCCAGGCCGGTGCCTTCGCAGAGCCGGCGCAGCATGGTCTCGGCCAGCAGCGGGATGTCCTCGCGGCGTTCGCGCAGCGGCGGTACCCGCAACTCGATGACGTTGAGGCGGTAGAACAGGTCCTGGCGGAAGCGCCCGGCCGCGACTTCCGCGGCCAGGTCCTTGTGCGTGGCGCAGAGGATGCGCACGTCCACCACCAGCTCCTGCTGGCCGCCGACGGCACGCACGGCCTTTTCCTGGATGGCACGCAGCAGCTTGACCTGCATCGCCAGCGGCAGGTCGGCGACTTCGTCGAGGAACAGGGTGCCGCCGTTGGCGGCCTGGAACAGTCCCTGCTTGTCTTCGATGGCGCCGGTGAAGCTGCCCTTCTTGTGGCCGAAGAACTCGCTTTCCATCAGCTCGGTAGGAATGGCGCCGCAGTTGACCGGGACGAACGGCTGTTCGCCCCGCGGCCCCTGCTCGTGGATCAGGCGGGCCACCAGCTCCTTTCCGCTGCCGGACTCGCCGCTGATGTAGACGGGGGCCTGGCTGCGCGCGAGTTTCTGGATCTGGTTGCGTAGCGCGCGCATGGGCGGCGACTCGCCGAGCAGGCGGGTATCCACTGGGCCTTCTTCATCGCTGACCGTACGCAGGCGCAGGGCGGTGGCCACCAGTTCGCGCAGGCGGCCGAGGTCGACCGGCTTGGTCAGGAAGTCGAAGGCGCCCGCCTTGAGTGCGTTGATCGCGGTGTCCAGGCTGCCGTAGGCGGTAATCATCGCCACCGGCACCTGCGGGTGGCGCTGTTGGATGTGCTGCACCAGTTCCAGGCCCGTGCCGTCGGGCAGGCGCATGTCGGTCAGGCACAGGTCGAAGGGTTCGCGGGCCAACCAGTCGCGGGCTTCCTTGACGTTGCGTGCGCTGCGTGTGTCGAGCTTCATGCGGCCCAGGGTGATTTCCAGGAGTTCGCGGATATCGGGCTCGTCGTCGACGATCAGGGCTCTTTGCCGGGTGCTCATGTTCAGCTCAGTTTGCGTGAGTGGGCGAAGGTGATGCGGAAGCAGCTGCCACCGCCTTCGCGCGGTTTGTAGTCGATGCGCGCCTGGTTGCTTTCGCACAGCTCGCGGGAGATGTACAGGCCGAGGCCGGTGCCCTTGCTGTCGGTGGTGTAGAAGGGCTCGAAGATATGTTGTAGCTGCTCGGGCGGGATGCCGGGGCCGTCATCGAGGATTTCCAGGATCGGCAGGTCGCTTTCCGCGTCGCGGAACAGTTGCAGCCAGACCTGGCCGAGCTGGTGGACCTGGGCGCTGTAGCGCATGCCGTTCTGCACCAGGTTGGTCAGCACCTGGGTCAACTGGTGGGGGTCCATCCGTGTTTGCAGGCCGCTGCCGCGTGTTTCCAGGTGCAGGGTCTGGTTGAGGGTTGCCGAGTTGCGGAACTCGCTGGCGAAGCGGTGCAGCCAGTACTTCAGGTCGAGCAGCTGGGGCTCGGCCTGGCGCCGGCGCGACAGTTGCAGCACGTTCTCGATCACTTGGTTCATCCGCCGCGAGTGGTCCTGGATGATCTGCGCCAGACGGCGGTCGGGGCCCTCGAGGATCTCCGATTCATGCAGCAGCTGGGCGGCATGGCTGATGGCGCCCAGGGGGTTGCGGATTTCGTGGGCGATCCCCGCGGTCAGTCGGCCGAGCGAGGCCAGCTTGAGCTGCTGGGCCTGCTGGGTGATCTGCGAGATGTCCTCGAGAAACACCAGGGTGTGCAGCTCTGCGCCGCGTTGCAGGGGGATGAAGCTCGGTTGCAGCAGCGGGCCTTCCGGTACCGCCTGCAGGCTCTGCGGGCGCAGGGTCGGGTTGTGCAGCCATTGTTGCAGGCGCCGGACCAGCTCCGGGCAGTGCGGGTCGAGCACCTTGCCGGTCAGATCGCCGCGCCCGAGCAGGGTCAGGGCGCCCTGGTTGGCCAGGACGACGCGGTGCAGTTTGTCCAGCACCAGGATGCCGGTGCGCATGCGCTGCAGAATCAGGGCGTTCAGGGCTTCCAGGCTGGCCACATCGACAGCGCGTTGCGCGGCGAGGGATTCGCTCTGCTGCAGGCGCCGGGTCAGGCCCTGGAGGAACAGTGCCGCGGCGAAGCACAGGGCGCCGAGGGCGCCGGCCTGCACATAGTTGGCTGAAGCCGCCGGGCGGCTGAAGCTCAGGTAGAAGGTCAGGTAGATCATGCCGATGGCTGCTACCGCGGCAATCAGCAGGCCGATCCGCCCGCGCAGCAGGATATTGGCAATGGCCACCGAGACGATCAGCAGGTTGCCGATGCCGCTCGGGGTGCCGCCGGCGGCATAGAACAGCGCCGAAAGCAGCACGACGTCGAGCAGGGCGATGCTGAAGACCTGCAGCAGATGCCGTGGCTGCTGCATCAGCACGGCGATCAGGATATTGACCACCAGGTAGGCCCAGCTGCCGTTGCGAAACAGCTGGGCGTGAGCCAAGTCGAGCAGGTCCTGGTCCAGGTCGCTGGATATCAGCAGGACCAGGGTCAGACCGATCGTGACCCGGTACAGGTGGTAAAGGCGCAGGACGTGGCGGCTATGGGTGCCGTCCAGGCTCATGGTCTCAGCGCTCACCTGAGGCGCTGTCCTGCTGCAGGTGCGCCGGGCAGCAATACCAGCGTTGCCCGTGGCTCAGGGCCTTGTCCTGGGGCACGTGGACGCCGCACTGGGCACAGCGCACCATAGGCGCCGGCTCGTCGGGGCGGGCCGGTTGCTGGGGCTGCGCGGGGCGCGGGCGATTGATGCGGCGCCACAACCACACGGCGGCCACGATGAAGGCGATCCAGAACAGCAAGCGAAACATGATGGGCTCTTCTTGTTGGCAGGCGGGCAGTGTAGCCAAGGTCGGGCGGCGGATGCAGCAGGCAAAGCGTGCAGTTGCCGGCTGGCAGGCAGAAAAAAGGGAGGCTCATGGCCTCCCTCTGTTGCTGCGCTCGGCGCTTAGTCGAATACGCCGAAGGTCATGTAGCTGAACCAGGAGCGCTCGCCGTCGTTGCCTGCGGCCTCATCCTGCTGCTCTTCGGCTTCCTTCTGGTTTTCCGGCTGCAGTTCGTCCGGGATTTGCTCCTCGGCGTCTTCGTACTGGCGGATCACGTCCTGGCTGGCGCGGGTTTCGCCCGGCGGCAGCGGGGTGTCGGATTCGATCAGGCCGAGGGTGGCCTTGGCCAGCCAGGAGCGGTTGTCGGCTTCTTCTTCGCGCGGGACGAAGTTGCCGTCGACCAGGCTCGGGTGGTTCGGGTAGTTGAGTTTCAGGGTTTCCAGGCTGGTGGCGGCCAGGTCGGTCATCTCCAGGCGCTGGTAGGCTTCGGTCATCACCGCCAGGCCATCGCCGACGGACGGGGTTTCCTGGAAGTTTTCCACCACATAGCGGCCGCGGTTGGCAGCGGCGACATAGGCCTGGCGGGTCAGGTAGTAGTGGGCGGCATGGATCTCATAGGCGGCCAGCAGGTTGCGCAGGTAGATCATGCGCTGCTTGGCGTCCGGGGCGTAGCGGCTGTTCGGGTAGCGGCTGGTGAGTTGGGCGAACTCGTTGTAGGAGTCGCGGGCCGCGCCCGGGTCGCGCTTGGTCATGTCCAGCGGCAGGAAACGGGCGATCAGGCCGCGGTCCTGGTCGAAGGAAGCCAGGCCTTTCAGGTAATAGGCATAGTCGACGTTGGCGTGTTGCGGGTGCAGGCGGATGAAGCGCTCGGCGGCGGACTTGGCCGCTTCCGGTTCGGCGTTCTTGTAGTAGGCGTAGATCAGTTCGAGCTGGGCCTGCTCGGCGTAGCGGCCGAACGGGTAGCGCGACTCCAGGGCTTTCAGCTTGGCCACGGCATTGGTGTAGCTGTTGCTGTTCAGATCGTCCTGAGCCTGCTGGTAGAGCTCGGTCTCGCTCAGGTTTTCATCAACTTCCGGCTTGTTCGAAGAGCACGCGGCGGTGATGGCGAGCATGGCGATCAGCAGCAGGTGTTTCACTTGCATGGCGGCTTGCGTCCCTGTGACGGCCGGCTGTCTTGGCCTGGACCGTCCTGTTATGATGAGCGCCCCGGAATAGCCGGGACAAAGACGCCGTATTTAACCACAGCGTGCAGCCGAAACCAAAAGCTGCACCTCCCTCCGCAGTAGCCCATGTCCGAAGACGCCGTTCAGCTCATCCAACTCACCGCCGAAGTGCCGTCCGCACTGGGTGGTCAACGCCTCGATCAGGTCGCCGCCCAGCTGTTCGACGAATATTCGCGCTCGCGCCTGTCGACCTGGATCAAGGATGGCCGCCTGACCGTCGACGGCGCCGTCGTGCGTCCGCGTGACATCGTGCATGGCGGCGCCGTACTGGCCCTGGAGGCCGAGCAGGAAGCCCAGGGCGAGTGGATCGCCCAGGACATCGCGCTGAACATCGTCTACGAGGACGAGCACCTGCTGGTGATCGACAAACCGGCCGGCCTGGTGGTGCACCCGGCTGCCGGGCACGCCGATGGCACCCTGCTCAACGCCCTGCTGCACCATGTGCCGGACATCATCAACGTGCCGCGCGCCGGCATCGTCCACCGCCTGGACAAGGACACCACCGGCCTGATGGTGGTGGCCAAGACCCTGCAGGCGCAGACCAGGCTGGTCGACCAGATGCAGAAGCGCACGATCAGCCGCATCTATGAATGCATCGTGATCGGGGTGATCACCTCCGGTGGCAAGATCGACGCACCGATCGGCCGCAGCTCGGCCAACCGCCAGCGCATGGCGGTGATCGACGGCGGCAAGCCGGCGGTCACCCATTACCGGGTGCTGGAACGTTTCCGCTCGCACACCCATGTGCGGGTCAAGCTGGAAACCGGGCGCACCCACCAGATCCGCGTGCACATGACCCATGTCGGCTACCCGCTGGTCGGCGACCCGCTGTACGCCGGGCGCTTCCGCATCCCGCCGGCCGCCAGCCCGACCCTGGTGCAGACGCTCAAGGAGTTCCCGCGCCAGGCCCTGCATGCGCGCTTCCTCGAGCTGACCCATCCGATCACCGGGCAGCGCATGAAGTGGGAATCACCGTTGCCCGATGATCTGGTGTGGATGCTGTCCCTGCTGCGCCAGGACAACGAATCCTTCGTCTGATGAGTACACATTGGCTGACGCCCGACTGGCCCGCTCCTGCCCATGTGCGGGCCTGCGTCACCACCCGCGCCGGCGGCGTCAGCCAGGCGCCGTTCGACGGCCTCAACCTCGGCGACCATGTCGAGGATGATCCGCAGGCGGTCGCCCGCAACCGCCAGATCCTCACGTCCGCCTTGCATTGCCAGCCGGCCTGGCTGCGCCAGGTGCATGGCATCCGCGTGGTCGAGGCCGATCCGGCCACGGTGGCCGAAGCTGACGCCAGTTGGAGCGCCACCCCGGGCATCGCCAGCGCGGTGCTAACCGCCGATTGCCTGCCGGCGCTGTTCTGCGACCGTGCCGGCACCCGTGTGGCGGCGGCCCATGCCGGCTGGCGCGGGTTGGCCGGCGGGGTCCTGGAGGCGACCCTGGAGGCCCTGGCCCTGCCGCCCGAGGAGGTGCTGGTGTGGCTCGGTCCGGCCATCGGCCCGCAGGCCTTCGAGGTCGGAGCGGAAGTGCGCGAGGCGTTCCTGGCCAGCCAGGCCGAAGCCGCGTCGGCCTTTCGCCCCAGCGTCAACGTCGGCAAGTTCCTGGCCGACATCTACCAGCTGGCGCGCATCCGCCTGGCGGCCCGGGGCGTCGGTGCCGTGTACGGCGGCGGCTTCTGTACCGTCAGCGATGCGCGCTTCTATTCCTACCGCCGCGCCGCGCGCACCGGGCGCTTCGCCTCGTTGATCTGGCTGGCCGACTGACCTGCATCAACGCCGGCACGCTTGAATCGCGGAAAACTGTCCTCATCTATGCTTCATCCCGGCGGGCTTTTCGTTTCTGGGGTGCTCATCGCCCCGGCCCGCCCTCAATAGGAAGGACGAACCTCCATGCGTATTGACCGCTTGACCAGCAAGCTGCAGCTTGCCCTTTCCGATGCCCAGTCCGTGGCCGTGGGCCTCGATCACCCGGCCATCGAGCCCCTGCACCTGATGCAGGCGCTGATCGAGCAGCAGGGCGGCTCGATCAAGCCGCTGCTGATGCAGGTCGGCTTCGACGTCAATGGCCTGCGCCAGGCGCTGACCAAGGAACTCGACCAGCTGCCGAAAATCCAGAACCCCACCGGCGACGTCAACCTGTCCCAGGACCTGGCGCGCCTGCTCAACCAGGCCGACCGCCTGTCGCAGCAGAAGGGCGACCAGTTCATCTCCAGCGAAGTGGTGCTGCTCGCCGCCATGGACGAGGGCACCAAGCTGGGCAAGCTGCTGCTCGGCCAGGGCGTGAGCAAGAAGGCCCTGGAAAATGCGGTGAGCAACCTGCGCGGTGGCGATGCGGTGAATGATCCCAACGTCGAGGAGTCGCGCCAGGCCCTGGACAAGTACACCATCGACCTGACCAAGCGCGCCGAGGAAGGCAAGCTGGACCCGGTGATCGGGCGCGACGACGAGATCCGCCGCACCATTCAGGTCCTGCAGCGCCGTACCAAGAACAACCCGGTGCTGATCGGCGAGCCGGGCGTGGGCAAGACCGCCATCGCCGAAGGCCTGGCCCAGCGCATCGTCAACGGCGAGGTGCCGGACGGGCTGAAGGACAAACGCCTGCTGTCGCTGGACATGGGCGCGCTGATCGCCGGCGCCAAGTTCCGCGGCGAGTTCGAGGAGCGCCTCAAGGCGGTGCTCAACGAGCTGAGCAAGCAGGAAGGGCGGATCATCCTGTTCATCGACGAGCTGCACACCATGGTCGGCGCCGGCAAGGCTGAGGGCGCCATGGACGCCGGCAACATGCTCAAGCCGTCCCTGGCCCGTGGCGAGCTGCACTGCGTCGGCGCCACCACGCTCAACGAGTACCGCCAGTACATCGAGAAGGACGCCGCCCTGGAGCGACGCTTCCAGAAGGTGCTGGTCGACGAGCCGAGTGAAGAGGACACCATCGCCATCCTGCGCGGCCTCAAGGAGCGCTACGAGGTGCACCACAAAGTGGCCATCACCGACGGCGCGATCATCGCCGCGGCCAAGCTGTCGCACCGCTACATCACCGACCGCCAGCTGCCGGACAAGGCCATCGACCTGATCGACGAGGCGGCCAGCCGCATCCGCATGGAGATCGACTCCAAGCCGGAGGTGCTCGATCGCCTGGAGCGCCGCCTGATCCAGCTCAAGGTCGAAGGCCAGGCGCTGAAGAAGGAAGACGACGAGGCGGCGATCAAGCGCCTGGAAAAACTCAACGAGGACATCGCCCGCCTGGAGCGCGAGTACGCCGACCTGGAGGACATCTGGAAGTCGGAAAAGGCCGAGGTGCAGGGCTCGGCGCAGATCCAGCAGAAGATCGAACAGTCGCGCCAGGAGCTGGAAGCGGCGCGGCGCAAGGGCGACCTCAACCGCATGGCCGAGCTGCAGTACGGCATCATTCCGGATCTGGAGCGCAGCCTGCAGATGGTCGACCAGCACGGCAAGACCGAGAACCAGCTGCTGCGCAGCAAGGTCACCGAGGAGGAAATCGCCGAAGTGGTGTCCAAGTGGACCGGCATCCCGGTGAGCAAGATGCTCGAAGGCGAGCGCGACAAGCTGCTGAAGATGGAAGGCCTGCTGCACCAGCGGGTGATCGGCCAGCACGAGGCCGTGGTGGCCGTGGCCAACGCCGTGCGTCGCTCGCGTGCCGGCCTGGCCGACCCGAACCGGCCGAGCGGCTCGTTCCTCTTCCTCGGCCCGACCGGGGTGGGCAAGACCGAGCTGTGCAAGGCGCTGGCCGAGTTCCTCTTCGATACCGAGGAGGCGCTGGTGCGCATCGACATGTCCGAGTTCATGGAGAAACACTCGGTGGCCCGCCTGATCGGCGCGCCGCCCGGCTATGTCGGCTACGAGGAGGGCGGTTACCTGACCGAGGCGGTACGCCGCAAACCCTACTCGGTGGTGCTGATGGACGAGGTGGAGAAGGCCCACCCGGACGTGTTCAACGTGCTGCTGCAGGTGCTGGAGGATGGCCGCCTGACCGACAGCCACGGGCGCACCGTGGACTTCAAGAACACCGTGATAGTGATGACCTCCAACCTCGGCTCGACGCAGATCCAGGAGCTGGTCGGCGACCGCGAGGCGCAGCGGGCGGCGGTGATGGATGCGGTGAGCAGCCATTTCCGTCCGGAGTTCATCAACCGCATCGACGAGGTGGTGGTGTTCGAACCGCTGGGGCGCGAGCAGATCGCCGGCATCGCCGAGATCCAGCTGCAGCGCCTGCGCGGTCGCCTGGCCGAGCGCGAGCTGAGCCTGGAGTTGAGCGCCGAGGCCCTGGACAAGCTGATCGCCGTCGGTTACGACCCGGTCTATGGTGCGCGGCCGCTGAAGCGGGCGATCCAGCGCTGGGTCGAGAACCCGCTGGCGCAGTTGATCCTGGCCGGCACCTTCATCCCGGGTGCGACGATCAAGGCGACCGTCAAGGACGAGGAGATCGTCTTCGTCTGAGCCTTGCCGTAACGAAAAAAGCCCCGCAAGCGGGGCTTTTTTCATGGCTGCACTGCGGCCTCTGGATTCGGCGCAGTGTTCGAGTCTAGATGCGGCTCCTCGTCACTCGGCCGGTTTCACAGGTGCTGCAGCACGATCTCCAGCGCGGTCGCCTGGTCGTCGGCCAGGTCGATGATGTGGAAGCCGCTCCAGCCGTGCTGGCCATTGGCGCCGGGACGGCTCCACAGGCAGTCGGCGCCCAGGCGGATTTCGTGGATGCCTTGCAGCGGCTCGCCCAGTACCAGGCGGCATTCCCACACCGAGTCGGCCTCCAGCGGCACGTCGCTGACCAGCATGAAGCCATCGGCGGACAGGTCGACGATGCGCCCCAGGCGCTTGCCGGAATGGAAATCGAGTACTTCCAGGCTGAGTTCGGTGGTGTGGCGACTGTGCTGGCGACGATCGTCCATTCAGGCTCCTTGGTCGACTTCGGTGGCGCGCCCGGTAAAGCGCTGGAGGACGCGGTAGATGGCATTCAGGGCGCGGTCCATCAGCGGCGCTTCGCGTTCGGGGGCGACGATGCGCGCCAGACCCTGCTCCATTTCGCTGGCGAGCTGCTTGATCGGCTTGATCGCCACGCGCTGGCCGCTGTGGTCGACGAACATGTAGTTGTGCGTGGTCGGGCTGAACCAGGACAGCTTGAGGGTGCGGGTTTCCGTGCCCTGGACAAATTCGAACCAGGTGCCGAACTCCAGCTGCTGCAACTCCTTGAACAGTGCCTGGGTGCGTGCCGACAGGTTTTCGCTGTGGCGGATGGGTGCAGCCAGGGCTGCGTCCTCGCCCAGCATCATGCCCAGCGGGCTTTCCTGCAGGGTGGCCTTGAGCTGGGCGGCCACCTGCGGTTGCCTGGCCTGCACCGCGTACTGGCAGGCGACGAGGTCCTGCAGCAGGCGGCGGATGCCGTCTTCGTGGTAGCCGCCGAGCAGTTCCAGGCCCTTGCGCAGGTCGTCCAGCAGGGCGACGCGCAGGCTCTGCAGGCGGGCGCTGCCGGCGGCGTCCAGCAGGGTGCCGCTCCAGGCCAGTTGTTCGGCCACTTCGCAGGCGCGCTGCCACTCGCTGCTGCGCTCGCCGTGGCGGAGCAGGACGAACACCAGCACGTCGGTCCAGGTCAGTTCCAGGAAGTTGCGGATGATGGTCGGCAGCTCGCGGTCCTTGAGCGCCTGGTTGACCGCATCGACCGCCAGCTGGCGGGCGCCGAGCAGTTTGTCGCGGCCCTTGGCCGCTTCGACGGCGCGCCGCTCGCGCAGCTCGACCTTGTGCTGCAGGGTGGCGACGAATTCGTTGAATTCATCGAGCAGGCTGTCGAACAGCAGCAGGTCGCCGGCGAAGCCGTGGATCACCCGCTCCACCACCCAGTGCATCTTCGCCAGCAGGCCGCGCTCGTCGCCTTCGCCGCCATACAGCACGCCGGCCTGGGCCATGCTGTTGAGCAGGCGTCGCGCCGGATGATGATGCTGGGTGAATAGCGCCTTGTCCTGCAGCGCCACCTTCAGATAGGGCGTGTGCAGGTGCGACAGGGCGGTCTTGCAGGCGTCCGGCAGGTTGTCATCGTCGAGGATGAAGTCGAACAGCATGCCGACCAGGTCGACCACGTCGGCTTCCTGGTCCGAGAGCTTCTGCTGGCCGGGGCGCAGGCTATGGGTTTCCAGCTGTTGCTGCAGGTCGGCCTTGAGGCCTTCGACGGCTTGCGGGCGCTGCAGGCGCTGGCTGAGGTCGTGGGTCGACTGCTGCTGCAGGCGGTTCAGGGCGTCGAGCAGTTCGCTGGCGCTGTAGGTGCTGGTGGCGGTGCGCGGGGCGAAGCTGGCAATGCTGCGCGTGCCGCCGAGTAGCGGGGCGTCGGCATTGCGTTCGCGGTGTTCGCTGAGCAGTGCGGCCAGGCCGCCGAACAGCTGGGCGGGGTCCGCGGGCGGCGGGCTGTTGAGGTCCGCGGGGGCGGCGTAATGCGGTTCGATGGCGGCATGCAGTAGGTCGGCCGCCGGGCCGGGGGCTGCCGGTTGTGCCGGGCTACGGTGTGCCGCAGCAGGTGCCTGAGGCGCCTTGGAGGCGGCTGGAGTGGGGGCGCCGCCGGTGCTGGTACTGCGCTGCGCACTGTACTTCAGGTTGGGCAGAATGCCGGCGTCGATCAGGCGCTGGTTGAGGGCTTCGTACAGGGGCTCGAGGCCGTGCATCACGTGCTGGTCGAAGAGCCTATAGAGGATGATCTTGATCCGCAGCGGCAAGGGATGCGGCGCCAGGGCCTGGCGGAAGGCGTGGGCGATGGCGTGTGGGCCGAAGGGGTTGCTGTCCTCGCCGAGCTTGTGGCCATTGTTGAGCAGGGCCAGGCGCTGTTCGAGGGCGAACAGGGCGCGCGCGCTGTGCGCCCTGACCCGGCTGACCATGTTGATGACCTGCAGGCTCTCCTCGTAGTCCTCGTTCTGCACCAGTGCCAGTTGCTCGGCATCCAGCACGCCGATCGGTTCGGCGGCCTTGAGCCTGCCGGCGAGGAAGTCGGCGAAGTTCTGCGCGATCCGCTGCTGGTAGCTGCGCTCGATCAGCGGGCGCAGCTTGCGGAGCTCGCGCATGTTGTCGAAGAACAGTGCCTGTACGCGGTTGTTCTCGGCCTTGTCCGCGCAGTCGAAGAGGGTCGCGTCGACTTGGCCGAATAGCCCGGCCAGATCCTTGGCCAGCCGCTGCAGCAGCAGTTTGCGGCAGTCCTCTGCCAGCTCGCCGAAGCGCGGCGGGATAGCGCGGCTGGCGGGGCTGGCAGACGGGTGTGAGGGCGTGTGCGGAGTATCCGGGGTACTCATGGGCTTTCCTGTGCGGGCCTTGCCGGTCCGCGCATCCTGCTGTGATGTCGTGCATGTGGTAGACACATAGTAGCCGGAAGTCGGCGCGCAAGGCGTTGTTAAGAAAGTGATTTCAAGGCTTGACAGGGGCGCGTTAAAACGTAAAATGGCGCGCCTCAGATGCGGGAAGCGGTGAACGCCGAAGCCTGTTAATGAGCTGGAAGGTGATACGTTCCGCGATAGCTCAGTCGGTAGAGCAAATGACTGTTAATCATTGGGTCCCTGGTTCGAGTCCAGGTCGCGGAGCCAACTTTCTTATCGGGGTATAGCGCAGTCCGGTAGCGCGCTTGCTTTGGGAGCAAGATGTCGGGAGTTCGAATCCCCCTACCCCGACCATTTTAGGGTCGTTAGCTCAGTTGGTAGAGCAGTTGGCTTTTAACCAATTGGTCGTAGGTTCGAATCCTACACGACCCACCAACATCTTCCTGGGCTTGCCTCGGGAAACACGAAACCCGCCCCGTGCGGGTTTTTTGTTGTCTTTTTTCCGTGCCGCAGGCGCTTGCCCGGGTTGCCCGGGGCAAGCGCGCGGCGCGTAGTCAGTGCAGCTTGAGGCGTGGCTCGGTGCTGCGGCCGATGCGGTCGCTGAGCATCAGCAGCAGGGTGCGGAAGGTGCCGTACAGGGCCATCTGGTGCATGCGGTAGAGCGAGATGTAGAACATCCGCGCCAGCCAGCCTTCCAGTTTGACGCTGCCCATCAGGTTACCCATCAGGTTGCCCACCGCGGAGAAGCGCGACAGCGAGATCAGCGAGCCATAGTCCTGGTAGTGGAAGGTCGCCAGCGGCTTGCCCTCCAGGCGCAGCCTGAGCGACTTGGCCAGCAGCGAGGCCTGCTGGTGCGCGGCCTGGGCGCGTGGCGGGACGGTGCGTTCGCTGCCGTCGCCGAGCGGGCAGGCGGCGCAGTCACCGAAGGCGAAGATGTTGTCGTCCAGCGTGGTTTGCAGGCTCGGGCGCACCAGCAGCTGGTTGATGCGGTTGCACGCCAGGCCGTCCAGTTCCCGGAGGAACGCCGGGGCGCGGATGCCGGCGGCCCAGACCTTGAGGCTGGCCGGCACTTCCATGCCCTGGGCGACGAGCAGGGACTGCTCGCTGACCTGGCTGACGGCGCTGTTGGTCAGCACGGTCACCCCGAGCTTCTCCAGGGTCTGGTGCACCGGCTGGCTGATCCGTTCCGGCAGCGCCGGCAGCACGCGCGGCCCCGCTTCGATCAGGGTGATGCGCATGTTCTGCGGCTGGATGTTGTTCAGGCCGTAGGCCGCCAGCTCGTGGGCTGCGTGGTGCAGTTCGGCGGCCAGTTCGACGCCGGTGGCGCCAGCGCCGACGATGGCCACGCTGATCTGGCCGTCGTCGGTCTTGCCGGCGTGGGCGCGCAGGTAGTGGCTGAGCAGCTGGCGGTGGAAGCGTTCGGCCTGCTCGCGGGTGTCGAGGAAGATGCAGTGCTCGGCCGCACCGGGGGTACCGAAGTCGTTGGTGGTGCTGCCGACGGCAATCACCAGGCTGTCGTAGCCCAGCTCGCGGGCGGCCAGCAGCTCGGCGCCGTTCTCGTCCAGGGTGGCGGCCAGGCGAATGCTGCGGCGAGCGCGATCCAGCCCGCTCATGCGGCCGAGCTGGAACTGGAAGTGGTTCCACTTGGCCTGGGCCACGTAGTTCAGCTCGTCTTCCGAGGAGTTCAGCGAGCCGGAGGCGACCTCATGCAGCAGCGGTTTCCAGATATGGGTGAGGTTGGCGTCGACCAGGGTGATGCTGGCCTGGCCGCGCTTGCCCAGGGTTCTACCCAGGCGGGTAGCAAGCTCCAGGCCGCCGGCGCCGCCGCCGACGATCACGATGCGATGGGTCATGGGGATGTCTCATAAGGCTGGGGGAATCCGGGAGGGAGTCAGCCTGGGCGAGCGCTAAGCGGCTCATAGCACCAGACGGCTCAGCAGGCGGCTCAGTACGCCGAGCACGATGACCGCGAGCAGGATGACCAGCAGCAGGCGCCAGACCCGAAAGGGAGGGCGCTCGACCCGGTGCTGTGGCGTGCTCAGGTATTGATCGACGCGCTGCTGGTCTTCGGGGCTCAAGCGGCTGGACATGGCGCACCTCGCGAGAAAGTGGGCTCATTCTAGCCCTGCGTCGGCGAGCGGCTCAACGCGCAGCGGGTCATCCAGGCGAATAATGCCGCCGTGCAGCACGCGGGCGGTGATCCCGCCGTGGCCGCGCATGGCCTGGAAGGTGCCGGGGCCCAGGCGCGCCTCCAGCTTGGCGCAGGGCTGGCACCAGCCGGTGGTTTCCAGGATGGCCTGGCCGATGCGAAAGCGGCGGTTCTTCAGGCTGAACAGGTTGATCCCGGCGATGGCGATATTGCGCCGCAGGTCGGCGGCGCCGATCAGCTGTTCGGGCGTGCGGCCGAGCAGTGCATTGATCACCGCGAGGTGTTCCCACTGGATCAGCGTGACCTGGCGTGCGTTGCGTGGTCCGGGGCGGGCGTGGTCGCCGGTCAGGCCGGCTTCGCGGCGCGCTTCCACCGCGTCCAGTTCGAGCATGGCGCCGCCGGCCTGCGGGCGCACGCCGATCCAGTGCACCCGGCCTTGTTGCGGCACCCGGGCGAGCAGTTCATGCAGCGGGCTCACAGGCTGATACCGACGTCGAACAGCACGGTGCGACCGAGGTTGCTGCGCAGGAACTCGGGGGCATCGGCATGGGCGAACAGCACGCGGGCGTAGGTCGGGCCGACCAGGGACAGCGAGCGCCAGCCCTGGCGCAGGTATTCGCCGGGCGGCGGGAAGTGGCTGTTGAAGTCGGGCATGTCGCGCTTCAGGTTGATGTAGGCGAGCAGGTCCAGCTCGCCCAGGTCGATGCCGCGTTCGCGGTAGTTGTGCGCCTTCTTGCGCAGGGTCGGCGCCAGGCGTCCCTGCAGTTCGCTGGCGGCGATCCGCCGGGGGCGCGGCTCGCGGCGCAGCAGCTGGCTGAGGGACAGGGCGCTGCGGCGGCGCTCCAGTTCGGCGCGCCATTCGTCATTCAGGCGGCGGCCCTGGTCGAGGACGAAGAACACCTCGAAATTGGCCTCGCGAAACAGCACGTCCGGCGGCTCCTGGCGAGCCGAGCCGAACTCGTCGTGGCGGAAGGGCACGTTCAGGCCGAGCAGCAGGCGCTGGCAGACCCAGCGCTCGCGCTCCCACTTGCGCGCGTTGGTGAGGAAGTCGTTGGCCTGTTCGGCTTGCCGGGTCAGCAGGCGCAGGTAGTCTGAATCGTCCATGGGCGCAGCATAACCGCAAATTCGTCCTGCGGCAGCGGGGCGCTGAAGCCTGCTCTTGAGCGGTGTAGACTGGCTTGTCGCTTGCGAGGCCAGCCTATGCCGATCCGCTCCATCACCCCTGCCGACCACCCGCAGCTCGTCGCGCTCTGGCGGCGCACGCCGGGCATCTGCCTGCGCCCGGAGGATGAGCTGGCGCCCTTCTGCGCCTATCTGGCGCGCAACCCCGGGCACAGCCTGCTGGCCGAGGTCGATGGGCAATTGGCGGGCTGCCTGCTGGCCGGGCATGATGGCCGGCGCGGTTACCTGCAGCATCTGGTGGTGGATCTGCCGTGGCGCGGGCGCGGCCTGGCGCGGGTGCTGCTGGACGAGGCGCTGGCGCGACTGGCGGCGCAGGGGATCGGCAAGTCCCATGTCTTCGTCCTGCGCGATGCCCCGCAGGCGCTGGCCTTCTGGTTGGCCCAGGCAGGCTGGGCGGCGCGCGAGGATATCCAGGTATTTTCCACGAGGAGTGGCGCATGAAAGTCTGGTTGATGTTGTTGCTGGGGCTGCTGTCCGTGCCGGCCATGGCGCTGGAGCCCGGAGAAAAACTGGCGCCCTGGACGCTGCTGGATCAGTTCGAGCAGCCCTATACCCTGGATGACCAGTTGCAGGTGTTGCTGGTGGCGCGCGACATGGCCGGGGCCAAGCTGCTCGAGACGGCACTGCAGGATCGGCCCAAGGGCTATCTGGAGCAGCGCCGGGCGGTTTTCCTGGCCGATATCAGTCGCATGCCCAGGCTGGTCGCCAGCCTGTTCGCGGTGCCGGCGATGCGCGACTACCGCTACCGCGTGCTGCTCGATTCGCAGGCACGGGTGGCGCCGCGCTACCCGGGCGAGGCGGGGGCGGTGCTCTGGCTCGACCTGCGAGGCGGCCACCTGCAGGCACAGCGCAGCTTCACCGAGGCGGCGGCGTTGGCCGCCGCGCTGGAGCAGATCGCCCCTTGATCGGTGCCGAGCTGCTGTCGGCGACCAGCCTCTGGTGCGGTTGGCTGATCTATCTGCCGCTGCTGCTCTGGGCGCTGTGGCGTGCGCCCTGGGTCGAGCTGTTCAGCGATCAGCGGCGCCAGCACCTGCTGTTCGGCACGGTGCTGGCGCTGTTCCTGCTATGGCTGGTGCGCCGCGATTTCGCTTCGGGCCTGTCCTACCACTTCATCGGCATGACCGTGGTCACCCTGCTGCTGGACTGGCCGCTGGCCGTGCTCTGCGGCCTGGCGGCGCAGCTGGGGCTGCTGGCCATGGGGCGTCAGGATCTGGCGGCGCTGGGGCTCAACGGCATACTGCTGGTGTCGATCCCGGTGCTGGTCACCGAGCTCTGTGCGCAGCTGGTGGAGCGGCGGCAGCCGCGCAACCTGTTCGTCTACATCTTCTGCTGCGGCTTCTTCCCGGCGGCGCTGGCCGTGCTGCTCAGCTTGCTGGCCGGGCTCGGCGTGCTGTGGCTCGACGGGCTGTATGTGATGCCGCCGTGGCTGGATGACTTCGCCGGCTACCTCTGGCTGATCATGTTTCCCGAGGCCTTCATCAACGGCATGCTGGTCAGCGGCCTGGTGGTGTTCTATCCGGACTGGCTGGAAACCTTCAACCGCACGCGCTACCTGTCGGCGCCGTGGAAGGACGAGCCCCCGTCTTCCTGATGGGGCATGCTTCAGCGGCTGGATCGAGGCTGCCGGCTTGACCTGGATCAACCGCCGTCCACGCCGCCAGCGCAAGCTCGGCAAAACAGTGGAGGCAGCGACATGGGTGTACACGAGTGGGCGCGGGGAGAGGTCGAGGGCAGTCTGCAGCGTGCGCAGGAGCTGGGTATCGACCCTCTGCTCGCCTTGCGGGCCCTGCTCAGCGCGGTGGTGGCCGGCAACCAGCGGCTGCGCCAGCCGGCCGACCTGGCAGCCGAGCTGCAGTTTCTGGCCGATAACCTGGATGATCAGCGCGACTATAGCTTCATGAGGCCTTAGGCCTTGCGTTGACTCGGCGAACGCTCAGCTCGCACGGGTGATTGGCTTGGGTGCGCTGCTGTGGTTGGTGCGGAGGGTGCCGCTGCGCGCACCGCGGCGCTCTGCGAGCTGGCGCCCCCGGCAAATCCGAGTCGGGTTACTGGGCGTGGCGTAGGGCCGGGTGAGTCGCTAGGGCGCTCAATGCTCGCGGGGTGGCAGCTCGCCGGAAAACAGTTCGTCTTCCAGTGGGTCGCCGGCAATCACGTGGGCTTCGGTGGCCCAGGCGCCGAGATCGATCAGCTTGCAGCGCTCGCTGCAAAAGGGCCGGCTTGGGCTTTGCGGGCCCCATTCGACGGGGGCGCCGCAGGTCGGGCATTCGACGGTGCTGCTCAAGGTTGTCCTCCTCGCAGGGTCAGGTAAAAGCGGTGCAGGCGTTCGACTTCGCTGTGTAGCCAGGCCGGGTCGCGATCGTTCAATAGTACGTCGTCGGCATGGCGCAGGCGCTCATCGCGGGCCGCCTGGGCCTTGAGAATGGCCTCGACCTGGGCGGCTGAGACCTGGTCGCGGGCCATGGTGCGTTGCCGTTGCAGCTCTTCGGGCGCATCCACCACCAGGACCCGCTTGGTCATGGTGGTCTGCCCGGATTCGATCAGCAGCGGCGAAACCAGGATCGCATAGGGCGATTCCGCGCGCGCCAGGTAATTGCGGATTTCCTCGCCGATCAGCGGGTGCAGCAGGCTTTCCAGCCAGCGCCGCTGCTGCTGATCCTGAAAGATCAGCTGGCGCAGGGCGGCGCGATCCAGTTGGCCGTCGGCTTGCAGCACCTGCGGGCCGAAGCGCTCGACGATGCGGGCCAGGGCCGGACGGCCAGGCTCGACGACCCAGCGGGCGGCGTGGTCGGCGTCGATCAGGTGCACGCCGAGGTCGGTGAAGTGCTGGGCTGCCGCGCTTTTACCGCTGCCGATACCGCCGGTCAGGCCGAGAATCCAGGGTGTGTTCATTCAAAACCGGGCAAATTGCAAATAGGCTCCGGTTATTTGATCACCCCAGAGCAGCGCAATCCAGCCGGCAATCGCCAGATAGGGGCCGAAGGGGATGGGCGTGCTGGTTTCCTGGTTGCGCAGGCGCAGCATGATCACCCCGAGCACGGCGCCGATCAGGGACGACAGCAGGATGGTCAGCGGCAGGATCTGCCAGCCGCCCCAGGCACCGAGCATGGCCAGCAGCTTGAAGTCGCCATAGCCCATGCCTTCCTTGCCGGTCAGCAGCTTGAACAACCAGTACACCGACCACAGGCTCAAATAGCCGGCTACCGCGCCCCACAGGGCGTCTTCCAGGCTGGTGAACAGGCTGTAGTGATTGAGGATCAAACCCAGCCACAGCAACGGCAGCACCAGGGCGTCCGGCAGCAGCTGGTGGTCGCAGTCGATCAGGCTCATCGCCAGTAGGCCCCAGGTCAGCAGCAACATGGCGGCCGCAGGCCAGCCAAAACCGAAATGCAGCGCGACATAGGCGGACAGCAGGCCGCAGGCCAACTCCACCAGCGGGTAGCGCTTGCTGATCGGTGCCTTGCAGTTGGAGCACTTGCCGCGCAGGAACAGGTAGCTGATGACCGGGATGTTCTCCCACGGCTTGATCTGGTGCCCGCAATGCGGGCAGCTCGAATGCGGCAGGATCAGGTTGAAGGTTTCCCCGGCCGGTTCTTCGGGAAGCTCGAGCACCTCCCGCGCCTGCAGGCGCCAGTCGTGCTGCATCATCTTCGGCAGGCGATAGACCACCACGTTGAGGAAACTGCCGATCAGCAGGCCGAGGAGCAGGGCGCATAAAACAAAGGCCGGCAAGTTGCCGGCCAGAAAGTCGATCAACTGCATGGTTAGACAACGGCGCCCAGTTGGAAGATCGGCAGGTACATGGCAACGACCAGGCCGCCAACCAGCACCCCGAGTACCGACATGATCATCGGCTCCATCAGGCTGGTCAGGCTATCGACCATATTGTCGACCTCGGTCTCGTAAAAGCTGGCCACTTTGTCGAGCATGTCGTCGAGGGCGCCGGATTCTTCGCCGATGGAGGTCATCTGCAGCGCCATGCTGGGAAAAACCCCGGTGGTGCGCATGGAGAAGTTCAGCTGCATGCCGGTGGAGACATCCTGTTTGATTTGGTTGACCGCCGTCTTAAACACGATATTGCCGGTGGCCCCCGCTACCGAGTCCAACGCCTCAACCAGCGGGACGCCGGCGGCAAAGGTTGTTGCCAGCGTACGGGCGTAACGGGCAACAGATGACTTGTAAATAATGTCTCCGACAATCGGTAATTTCAAAACTGAGCGATCAAGCCAATTACGGAATTTCTCTGAGCGCTTGTGTGCTTCCTTGAAGGCGACGGCTGCCGCAAAAAGCCCGGCCAGCACGGCCAGCCACCATTTTTGTAAGGCTTGTGACAGGGCTATGACCATTTGGGTAAAGGCTGGTAGTTCTGCACCGAAGTTGGCGAAAACGGACTCGAATTGGGGGACTACTTTGATTAGCAGAATGGCGGAGACAATTACCGCAACGACGATTACTGCAATAGGGTAATTCATCGCCTTCTTGATTTTGGCCTTGAGGGCCTCGGTCTTTTCCTTGTAGGTGGCAACCCGATCCAGCAGAGTTTCCAGGGCGCCGGCCTGCTCGCCAGCCTCGACCAGATTGCAATACAACTCATCGAAGTACAGCGGGCGTTTGCGTAGCGAGGCGGCAAAACTGTTGCCGGCGGCAACGTCCTGTTTCACCTCGTCGACCAGCTTGCGCATGTTGGGATTGTCGAAGCCTTCGCTGATGATGTCGAAGGAGTTCAGCAGCGGGACGCCGGCTTTCATCATTGTGGCCATCTGCCGAGTGAACAGGGCAATGTCCATCGGCTTGATCTTTTTCCCCTGGCCGAACAGTGCGACGGATTTCTTGCGAACCTTGAGCGGGTTGATGCCTTGCTTGCGCAGCTGAGCCTTGACCAATGCAGGGCTTTGCCCGGACAACTCGCCTTTGACCTTGGCGCCGCGCTTATCCGTGCCCTCCCAGGCAAAGACGCTGGTGTTTAGAGTTTTTTCGGCCATGGTTTAGTCCTTGGTCACGCGGTTGATTTCCTCAAGGCTGGTGATGCCCTGCATGGCCTTGAATAGGCCGGACGTGCGCAAATCATTGAAACCATCACGGCGCGCCTGCTCGGCGATTTCAATGGAGTTACCTTCTTCCATGATAAGCCGTTGCAGTGCAGGCGTGATTTTAACTACTTCATAAATACCCACTCGGCCTTTATAGCCACCCTTGCAATTCTCGCAGCCGATGGGGCCGTAGAGTTTGAATTTACCGATCTGGGCTTCGGGGAAGCCCTCCTTGATCAGGGTCTCGGCTGGAATCTCGACAGACTTTTTGCAGCTTGGGCAGAGTTTGCGCGCCAGGCGCTGGGCGATGATCAGGTTGACCGAAGTGGCGATGTTGAATGCCGGTACCCCCATGTTGCGTAGGCGGGTCAGGGTTTCCGCCGCGCTGTTGGTGTGCAGTGTCGACATCACCATATGGCCGGTTTGTGCGGCCTTGATGGCGATTTCCGCGGTTTCCAGATCGCGGATCTCACCCACCATGATGATGTCCGGGTCCTGGCGCAGGAAGGCGCGAAGCGCCTGGGAGAAGTCCATGCCCTGCCTGGGGTTGACGTTGACCTGGTTGATGCCCTCCAGATTGATCTCCACCGGATCTTCGGCGGTGGAAATGTTCACGTCGATGGTATTGAGGATATTCAGGCCGGTATACAGGGATACGGTCTTGCCGGAGCCAGTGGGGCCGGTGACCAGAATCATGCCCTGGGGTTGCTTGAGGGCATTCATGTACAGTTCTTTCTGGAAGTCCTCGTAGCCCAGTGCATCGATACCCATTTGGGCGCTGGTGGGGTCGAGGATCCGCATGACGATCTTTTCCCCCCACAGGGTGGGAAGGGTGTTGACCCGGAAGTCGATGGCCTTGGTCTTGGAAATTTTCATCTTGATCCGGCCATCCTGCGGCTTGCGCCGCTCGGAAATGTCCAGGCTGGCCATGACCTTCAGGCGTGCCGAGATGCGTGGAGCCAGCTGGATGGGCGGACGCGCCGCCTCATGCAGGATGCCGTCGGTACGGAAGCGAACGCGATAGGCTTTCTCGTAGGGCTCGAAGTGCAGGTCGGAGGAGCCGCCCTTGATCGCGTCCAGCAGCATCTTGTTGACGAAGCGCACCACCGGGGCGTCATCGGCATCGCTACCGGGGCCATCGTCTCTCTTGTCGTCATCTACCGACTCGATATCGACACTGTCCAGGTCGATATCGCCCATGCCTTCCAGGCCGGTGGTGGCGTTGTCGAAGAACTTCTCGATGGCGTCGCCGAGCTTGTCGTCTTCGACCAGGATGGCTTCGGTATTGAGACCGGTGCTGAACTGGATATCGGTGATGGCCTGGTGGTTGGTCGGGTCGGATATCCCGACATACAGCTTGTTGCCACGACGATAGAGCGGCAGGGCACGGTGCTGGCGAGTCAGTTTTTCGCTGACCAGGTCACGCGGCTGGCTCTCCTTGTCCATGGCGCCGAGGTCCATGAAGGCGATGCCGAACTGTTCTGCTGCCAGTTCGGCCAGGGCGCGGCTCTTGACCAGCTTGTTCTGCACCAGGTAGGTGACCAGCGGCAGCTTGTTGCGCGCAGCCTGCTGCTGAGCTTGCTGCGCCGTACGCTCATCGAGCAGTTCGGCCAAGACTATCTGGCGGGCCAGGCCGGAAAGAGAAACTGTGTCGTTCATGGGGGTGCGCATTAGTGAGCAATTGTGCCTTATAACTTAGTTGAGAGGGGCTGCCAAATCATCTGGCCTTGGGTGACCTAAAACGTCACAAAGTCCCGGAAAAGCGTGGGGTGTTGGTGCTGTTGTGCTATTGGCTGCTACGTACGGCGGTTTTTTGGGGTTGGCACGCAAGCTGCTTTATTCTCTGCAGGTCGAGTGGCCTGACTACTTTTCTTCCTCGATGGAGATGCTTATGAAAGCGCAAAAAGGCTTTACCCTTATTGAACTGATGATCGTGGTTGCCATCATCGGCATCCTGGCTGCCATCGCTCTTCCGGCCTATCAGGACTACACCATTCGCTCGAAAGTAACTGAAGGTATGGTTTTGTCTTCTGAAGCTAAAACAGCTGTTGCTGAAACTGCTGCTTCGCTGGGTGGCATTGCTAACGTAACTGCTGCTAATACCGGCTTCACCTTCCCTGCTGCTGGTACTGATTATGTCAGCAGCATCGCCATCACTGACGCCACTGGTGTGATTACTGTGACCATGGGTGGCACCGAGGGTACTGGTGCTACTGTTGAGCCGGTTATTGTTCTGACCCCGACCCAGGCGAATGCTGAGGATCCGATCACTTGGCAGTGCACTACTACTGCTGGTGAAGACAAGCACGTGCCGGCAAACTGCCGTTAATTGTGGTCTTGGCATAATGCTATGGTGCGCAGCATGTCTCACATAGAGGAGCGTGATTGTTCAGTTTAGCTGGCCTGGAGCTAGTAATTTGAGAGAGCCCCGCTTAGGTGGGGCTCTTTTTTTGCTTCAGATCTTACAATTGAATACCTTTCCGCATGGTGCTAGTTTACTGCCCGCTGCCGGTGTAGCTCAGTTGGTAGAGCAGCGCACTCGTAACGCGAAGGTCGCAGGTTCGATTCCTGTCTCCGGCACCACATATAAAAAAGCCCGCCAATAGGCGGGCTTTTTTGTGGGCGATGGTTTTACAGGGTCAGGCGCATCGACAGGTCGATGGCCTTGATGTCCTTGGTCAGGCTGCCGATGGAGATGTAGTCGACGCCGGTTTCGGCGATGGCGCGCAGGGTGCTTTCGTTGATGCCGCCGGAGGCTTCCAGCTTGGCGCGGCCGGCGGTGAGGCTGACGGCGGTGCGCATGTCGTCCAGGCTCAGTTCATCCAGCATGATGATGTCGGCCCCGGCGTCCAGGGCTTGCTGCAACTCTGCCAGGCTTTCCACTTCGACCTCCACCGGCTTGCCAGGGGCGATCTGCCGGGCGCTGGCGATGGCCTGGGCAATGCCGCCGCAGGCGGCGATGTGGTTTTCCTTGATCAGGAAGGCGTCGTACAGGCCGATGCGGTGGTTGTGGCAACCGCCGCAGGTGACCGCGTATTTCTGCGCCAGGCGCAGGCCAGGCAGGGTCTTGCGGGTGTCGAGCAGTTTGACCGCAGTGTCACGAACCATGTCGGCGAAGTGCTGGCTGCGGGTGGCGACGGCGGACAGGCTTTGCAGGAAGTTCAGAGCGCTGCGTTCGCCGCTGAGCAGGGCGCGTGCCGGGCCCTCTAGATGGAACAGTGCCTGATTGGCGCTGGCGCGTTCGCCGTCGGCGACCTGCCAGTGCACGCGCACGCGCGAATCCAGCTGGCGGAACACCTCGTCGACCCAGGCGGTGCCGGCGATCACCGCGTTCTCGCGGGTGATGATGGTGGCGCGGGCCTGGCGTTCGGCGGGAATGAGCTGGGCGGTAATGTCGCCACTGCCGATGTCTTCGTGCAGGGCGCAACGGACATTGGCCTGGATCTCGGTGCCGAGCTCGGCAAGGGTAAGGTTGGGCATGGCTGCCTCCGCTGTCGGATGGCGCGATTATAGAGATAGCCGACGGCTGGTGCAGGTGGGTGGCGGGGAATCTGCGCTCTTTCTAGCAGGCCGATAAGGTGTGTCACTCGACAGTTGCCGACCATTCGTGGCTTTGTCTTGTGCGGGCTGTGATCTGGGTCATGTCTGCAGCGGGGGAGAATTGGTCATTCTGCAACCCTCCCTACATAATGATAGTTGTCATAATTTTTGACGCCGTGTAATTGGCGCGAAAGTGACGCCCGTTGATTGTTTGCAGGCCGCCCGATCTGGCTCCTGCGGGAGACTCGTAATGCAGACCGACGCGAAAGTGGTGCACCTGAACAGGGTCGCCCCTGAGCATTCGCCAACTTCGCAGGCAGGAAGACTTCCCGTGGCCCTGATCCAGGTGCGCGACAAGGCTGCGCAGCAGCTCAGGCAGGCGCTGCAGGCACTGTTCGACAATGCCGACGACACGCTGTTCGACATGGCCGACCGGGCGGCGAGCAATGCCGAGCAGAATGCCTTCTTCGAAGCCATGCGCGATCTGCGCCTCAAGCGCAAGACGATCGAGCGGAGCTTCCTGCAGAAGGTCTTCGAGAGCTTCGCGGTCGTCAGCCAGTACCAGGTCGGCCAGGCCCCGCAGCTGAGCGGCGTGTCCTTCGAGAGCCTCTCGCTGGTACAGGACGATGTGCTCGAGGAGGCGGTTGCCCTGGATGCCATGGTGGCGCGGGTGATCAGCCGCGACGGGGTGGCGCTGGGCCACTTGACCACCCGCTGCAACGCCATCGTCAGCCAGAAGCTCGATGACAAGAGCAATCCGCTGGGGCCGCGTGCCCTCTGCGAGCAGTTCATGGCCGCCTGTGCCGGGCTTGGCGTGGAGATTCGCGTCAAGCTGATCGTGCTCAAACTCTTCGAGAAGTATGTGCTGGCCGATCTCGACCAGTTGTATGCCGCGGCCAACCAGCAACTGGTCGAGGCCGGCGTGTTGCCGGAGCTGAAGTCCGCACTGCCGGTCCGACGCCATGCACCGGGCCGCGAGACGCCGGGCAATCGGGTCGCCCGGGAGGCGGCGACGAGTGACGGTGCAGCCGCTTTCGCCGATGAAGGCGTGCAGGAGGTCTTCGGCGCGCTGCAGGAGCTGCTCTCCCATGTGCGCGGGACTGCGGCCGCGCCGCGTCGTGCGGTGCCGGCCGATGCGCTGCCGATTTCCAGCAACGATCTGATGCGTCTGCTCTCGCATATGCAGCAGCGCCTGCCGGCCGATGGGGCACCGGCCGCCGATGACTTCGACCTGCGCAACCAGCTGGAACTGTTGCTGACCCGCGCCAGTGCCAAAAGCGGCAAGGCGCGCGTGGTCGGTGAGGTCGATGAGGATGTGATCAACCTGGTGTCCATGCTGTTCGAGTTCATCCTGGACGACCGTACCCTGCCGGATTCGCTCAAGGCGCTGATCGGCCGCCTGCAGATCCCCATGCTCAAGGTCGCGGTGCTGGACAAGACCTTCTTCAGCCGTGGCAGCCACCCGGCCAGGCGCCTGCTCAACGAGATCGCCTCGGCGGCGCTGGGCTGGAGCACCCAGGACGATGCCCGGCGCGACAGCCTGTTTCAGCGCATCGAGCAGGTGGTCCAGCGCCTGCTCAATGACTTCACCGACGATCCAAGCATTTTCGCCGACCTGCTCGCTGAGTTCCTCGCCTTCACCGGCGATGAACGGCGCCGCAGCGAGCTGCTCGAACAGCGCACCCGCGATGCCGAGGAGGGCCGGGCCAGGGCCGAGCTGGCGCGCCAGCAGGTCGAGCAGGCGCTGAATGCTCGCCTGCTGGGCAAGACCCTGCCCGAGGTGGTGGTGCTCCTGCTGCGGGAAGGCTGGAGCAAGGTGTTGCAGCTGAGCTGCCTGAAACACGGTGTCGAGTCTGCCGAGTGGCAGGCGGCGCTGGCGGTGATGGACGACCTGGTCTGGAGCGTCGAGCCGCACGAGGAGCCGGAAGACCGCCAGCGTCTGCTGGAGCTGGTCCCGGACCTGCTCAAGGCCCTGCGCGAGGGGCTGGCGGGGGCTGCGATCGATCCGTTCGTCACCAGCGAGTTCTTCAGCCAGCTGGAGTCCGTGCATGTGCAGGCCTTCCAGCGTTTCACACGCGCACCTGTCGAGCCTGAAATGCTTGCGGCGCCTCTGGGTGAAGAGGCCGGGGATGAGCTGCCGGACGATCTCGAGGCACTGCTCGAGCTTCCGGCTGCCGAGCCCGAGTTGGCGGCGCCAGCCATGGTCGAGGTGGTCGAGGAAATCGTCCTGCTGGCGCCGGGCGAGTCGCGTGAGCGCGAGCCCGAGATCAATCTGCCCGATGACGACGAAACCCTGCTGCAGGTCGATAGCCTGCGCGTCGGCAGCTGGGTGGAGATCATGGAAGACGAGGAGCACAAGCTGCGCTGCAAGCTGGCGGCCATCATCAAGCCGACCGGCAAATACATCTTCGTCAACCGCACCGGCATGAAGGTACTGGAGAAGACGCGCATGGGCCTGGCCGTGGAGTTCCGCCGTGCGGCGATCCGCATGCTGGACGATGCCCTGCTGTTCGATCGGGCCCTGGAGTCGGTGATCGGCAACCTGCGCAAGCTCAAGGGCGCCTGACCTTCCGCTTGGCCCGACAACGCCCGGCTCGTGCCGGGCGTTGTCGTTTGTGCGAACCGCGCAGGCCCTGAGGCGCGGCCGGCTATCTGCTACAGTGGCGGGACTGTTCAAGGAGCCCCTATGCAGTTGGACCCCGTCAGCGGCTGGTGTGCCGGTGTGCAGCACTGCCCCTCGCCGAATTGCAATGCGCGCCCGCTGGGGGAGGTTTCCCTGCTGGTGATCCATAACATCAGCCTGCCGCCCGGGCAGTTTGGTACGGGCAAGGTGCAGCAGTTCTTCCAGAACTGCCTGCCGCTTGACGAGCACGCCTACTACGCCGGCATCGCCCATCTGCAGGTGTCCGCGCATTTCCTGATCGAGCGTGACGGGGGCGTCACCCAGTTTGTCTCCTGCAACGAGCGGGCCTGGCATGCCGGGGTCTCCAGCTTCGAGGGGCGCGAGGGCTGCAATGATTTTTCCCTGGGCATCGAGCTGGAGGGCACCGATGACTTGCCGTTCAGCGAGGCCCAGTATGCGGCGCTGGTCGACCTGAGCCGCCAGTTGCTGCAGGCCTACCCGGCGCTCAGCGTGGCGCGGATCTGTGGGCACAGCGATATCGCCCCGGGCCGCAAGACCGACCCGGGCCCGTATTTCGACTGGTCACGCCTGCGCGCGGCCCTGCTGGATCAAGGAGAGCGGTAGATGAACTTTCTGGTGCTGTTGCTGGTGCTCTGGGTGGAGAAGTTTTCTGCCGGGCGTCGGCGTATCCAGCGCGATGGCCTGTGGTTGCGCCAACTGGCCCGGGCCGAGGCGCGGGCGGATGCCTCGCCATGGTTGCAGCTGGCGCTGCTGGTGCTGCTGCCGGTGCTGCTGCTCGGGGGGCTGCTGCTGGTGCTGGAGCCGCTGGCCTATGGCTGGCTGGCCTTGCCGGTGCATCTGCTGGTGGTGATCTACTGCCTGGGGCGTGGCGATGTGCTGGCGGCGCTGGGGCCGTTTCGCGATGCCTGGCGGCGTGGCGATGACCAGGCGGCGCTGCATGTGGCCGAGCGTGACCTCGGCCTCGAGGCCGATGGCGAGGCCGAGCTGTTGCTGCGGGTGCAGGGCTATGAGCTGTGGCAGGCCTATCAGGGCTTCTTTGCGGTGATCTTCTGGTACGCGCTGCTCGGCCCGCTGGTGCCGCTGGCCTACCGCCTGCTGGCGCTGACCAGCGAACATGCCGCGACTGCGCCGCTGGCCGAGCGGGCCGCGCAGTTGCGCCATGGCCTGGACTGGTTGCCGGTGCGGGTGCTGGCGGCCAGCTTCGCCCTGGTCGGCAACTTTGCTGCGGTCAGCCGTGCGGTGCTGCACGACCTGCTCGGCTGGGACATTCCGGCGACGCAGTTGCTGGTCAATGCCGGGCGTGCCGCCAGCGAGCTGCCCGAGCCGCAGGTGGGCGAGCCCGGGGTCAGCAGTCTGGATGAGCTGTGGCAGCTGCTGGTGCGGTCGGCCGTGCTCTGGTATGCCGCCTTCGCCGTGTGGATTCTTCTGCTCTGAATGCTACGGCCACAGCCAGGCGGCGCCGCGCACCCCGCTGGAGTCGCCATGGCGAGCCGACAACAGGCGGGTGTTGACCTGGTCGGAGAACACGTGGCGCACCAGTAGCGGTGGCACCTGCTCATACAGCGCGGCGATATTCGACAGGCCGCCGCCCAGCACTATCACGTGCGGATCGAGCAGGTTGATTACCGAGGCCAGGCCGCGTGCCAGCTGGTCGCAGTAGCGCTGCAGCGCCAGCTGGGCGGCCGCTTCGCCAGCCTGGGCAGCGGCCGCCAGTTGCGCCGCATCCAGCCCCAGGGCGCTGCGTGCGGCCCAGCCGGGGCCGCTGAGAAAGGTCTCGATGCAATCGTCCAGGCCGCAGTAGCATGAGCGCGCCGCACCGTCGGTCGGGTTGCGCCAGGGCAGGGCGTTGTGCCCCCATTCGCCGGCGATGGCATTCGGCCCACCGAGCAGGCGCCCGTTAATCACGATGCCGCCCCCCACTCCGGTGCCGAGGATCACCCCGAACACGCTGTCGGCCCCTGCGCCGGCACCGTCACTGGCTTCCGACAGGGTGAAGCAGTCGGCGTCGTTGGCCAGGCGCACCGGGCGCTGCAGCAGCTGTTCCAGGTCGCCTTGCAGGTCCTGGCCGATCAGGCACACCGAGTTGGCGTTCTTGATCCGCCCATGGTCGGGCGAGCGGGTGCCGGGAATGCCGATGCCCACGCTGCCGCTGGCGCCCAGCTGCTGCTCGGCTTCACGCACCAGGCGCACGATGGTCTGCAGGCTTGCCTGGTAGTCGCCCTGGGGCGTCGGCAGGCGCCGGCGCAAGCGTTCGTCGGAGCCTTGCAGGGCGATGATTTCCGTCTTGGTGCCACCCAGGTCAATGCCGAAGCGGAGAGGTGTGCGCATTCTTAACCTTAAGTTACAGAGGTTGAGGTCGATATCCGGTATACAGCTTGAGGAGGTGCATGTGCTTGCCTGAGCACGGCGCCGAGAGAAAACCTGTGACACCCCTATTTTGCCGTTCCAGCGCCGGTCTGCTCCCAACCGGCATACAACAATAATGGCAACAGGAGACGTTTAGTGAATAGCGTGTTGTATCCCGCCATTGCGCTGATGAACCGCCTGAGCTTCGGCATGAAGTTCAGCCTGATCAGTGTGCTTTTCTTCCTGCCCATGCTGATCACCAATTTCTATCTAGTGCGCGACTCCTATCACGAGTTCGTCGATACCCGGTCGGAACTGCAAAGCCTCGAGCTGCTCAAGCAGAGCCTGAAGATGCGTCAGGAGCTGGAGCGCCTCAACGATCTGCTGGAGATCAATGCTGTGCTCGGCCAGTCCGGCGAGTCGGAGAAGCTGGTCGCGCAGATCGGTGCACTGGAAACCAGCATCAATGCCACCCTGGGGCAGTTGCAGCCGAGCAGCAGCGACGCGCAGAAGATCGAAGAATTCAACATCCAGCGTGACGCCATCAAGGCCGCCCTCGATGCGCTCAAGCAGGAGTCTTCGCAGCGCAGCAAGGCCGGCCTGGGGGTCAAGGCGCTGGACAATGCCGAGGTGTTCATCAAGTTCGTCGCCAGCCAGTCTGGCCTCAGCCAGGACGGCGAGCTGACGGTGCGGCAGATGACCGAGCTGCTGACCACGGTCACCCCGCCGGTGACCAAGGCCCTGAGCAAGGGCCGCGCCCTGGGCTCCTACTCCCTGGGCCAGGGCATCCTCGGCTCCTCCGACAGCACCAAGCTCGACGAACTGCTGCTGGAGCTGGAAAAGCTGCACGCCGAATACGGCTTCAAGATCCAGAACGCCCTGCAGGGCAACGCCCTGGCACAGAAGCAGCTGACCGCGCTGGCCGAAGCCAGCCGCAGCAGCCTGACCGAGGGCGGCAGCCTGCTGGAAGAGCAGATCCTCATGGCCGATACCCTGGACGCGCCGTGGCAGGGCTTCTTCGACCGGATGAGCGGCAGCATCGACAAGACCTATGTGCTCGACGATGCGGTGCTGGGCTTCCTCGATGAGGAACTGAGCGAGCGCCTGGCCGCCAAGCGTGTGCAGATGATCCTGCTGGTGGTGGCGCTGGTGCTGGTGTTCCTGCTGATCGGCTACCTGTATGGCGGCTTCTACGTGTCCACCCGCACCACCCTGAAGGGCTTTGGCCAGACCCTGGGCCAGGTCGCCGCCGGCGACATGACGGTCAGGGTCAGCGTCAAGAGCCAGGACGAGCTGGGCGAGCTGGGCCAGGTGTTCAACGGCACCGTGGCGAAGATCCGCGACCTGATCGAGCTGGTCGGCCAGACCGTGACCGAAGTCGAGCGCCAGGCCGATCGCGTCGAGCTGGTCTCCGGCGAGAGCAGCCAGGCGGTCAGCGCCCAGCGCGGGCAGATTGAGCAGGTGGCCACAGCGATGAACCAGATGTCCGCCACCGCCCAGGAGGTCGCACGCAGCGCCGCCGCCGCGGTGGACAGCGCGCACAGCGTCAACCAGGAAACCGTCAGCGGCCGCGGCATGGTCGAGTCCCAGGTCGGCAGCATCCAGCTGCTGGCCAGCGAGATCGAGAAGTCGGTGAGCGTGATCAACCAGCTGGCCGCCGACAGCGCCTCGATCAGCCAGGTGCTGGAAGTGATCAAGGGCATCGCCGGGCAGACCAACCTGCTGGCGCTCAACGCGGCCATCGAGGCGGCGCGCGCCGGCGAGCAGGGCCGCGGCTTCGCGGTGGTGGCCGACGAGGTGCGCAACCTGGCCAAGCGCACCCACCAGTCCACCGAAGAGATCGAGCAGATGATCGGCCGCCTGCAGAGCGGGGTCGGCGCCACGGTGACCGCCATGAACGGCAGCCACCAGATGGTCGAAAGCACCGTCAGCCAGTCGGCCAACGTGCAGCAGGCGCTGGAGAACATCCTCGGCGCGGTGGGCATGATCGTCGACCAGAACCAGCAGATCGCCGCCGCCGCCGAGCAGCAGACCGCGGTGGCCCACGATATCGACATGAACATCGTCGAGATCAACCAGGCCGGCGAGCGCACGGCCGAAGGCGCGGTGCAGACCGAACAGGCCAGCCGCCAGCTGTCCGACCAGGTCGGCCGCCTCAAGGAGCTGATCAGCGCGTTTCGCGTCTGAGTCGCTGCTCGTGCTGCACAAGGCCCGCCATCTGGCGGGCCTTGTCGTTTCTGGATGGTGTCAGTGCGGCCAGCCGAACAGGGCGGCGGCGTTGCGGCTGCTGGCGCTGGCCAGCTCTTCCGCGCCGATGCCGCGTAGTTCGGCCAGGGCCGTGCAGATGTCGGCGAGGAACTCCGGGCTGTTGCGCTGGTTGGCGTGCATGGCCGGGGCCATGTCCGGTGCGTCGGTTTCCAGGACGATGGCCTCCAGCGGCAGCCGGGCCACGACCCTGCGCAGGCGCAGGGCCTGCGGCCAGGTCGGCGCGCCGCCGAGGCCGAGCTTGAAACCGAGCCGCAGGTATTCGCGGGCCTCCTCATGGCTGCCGGCGAATGCATGGATGATCCCGCCGCGCTTGAGCTGGCAGCGCTTCAGGGTGGCGATGGTGGCCGCGTGGGCGCGGCGCACATGCAGCAGGACCGGCAGCTCGAACTCGGCGGCCAGCCGCAGCTGGGCCTCGAACAGTGCCTGCTGGCGCTGGCGGTCGAGCTGGTCGAGGAAGTAGTCCAGGCCGAACTCGCCCACCGCGCAGAGCCGGGGATGGCCGGCCAGGCGTTCGAGCCAGTGGCGCAGTTCGCCCAGGTGCTCGGGGCGGTGCTGCTCGAGGTAGACCGGGTGCAGGCCGAAGGCGGCGTACAGGCCGGAATCGTCCTGCACCAGGTCCCACAGGCGCTGCCAGTTGGCCTGGTACACGCCGAGCACCACCAGCTTCTCCACGCCCAGGGCACGGCTACGTGCGAGCACGGCACTGCGGTCGGCGTCGAAGTCGGGAAAGTCGAGATGGGTGTGGGTATCGATCAGGTGCATGGGCACAGCATCGGCGATTTGCCGCCAGGTCGCCAGCCCGCGCGTGGTGGCCGGAAACGGCGAAGGCCAGCAATGGCTGGCCTTCCTCTGTTGCCAACCCGGTGCCTGGGTCAGCAGTTGCCTTTCTTGGCCTGTCCGGGCGGGCAGTGGTGCGGGCCGCCACCGTCGCCGCCGCCACCGATGTCGATGCCGATACCCGGCAGTCGTAGGCTGCAGCCGGTCATGAGGATGGCCGCCATGGCCAGGATCAGCAGACGCGCGCTCATTTAGCAGCTCCCTTTCATGCGATGCCCGGGAGGGCAGAAGCTGCCACCGCCGTGGTGGCCGTCGCCGACATCGAGGTGGACCGAATCGACATCGCCGATGCGGGCATGCACGCCAGGGGCGCTGAAGCTGCAGCCCGACAACAGCAGGACCGAGCCTAGAACCATTACCGCCAAACTCTTCATTGGAATACTCCTGAACTTCCATACGCAAAAGACAACTGCTGCGACCGTGTCGGGCACGGTTCTGCGCGCAGTTGGACGCGGCGATTTAGCGCGCGTTCCATTGCAGCAAGTTTTCCCGATGGCCTGTGCCAAGCGGTCGACAGTTTTGCCTGAATGCGTCGCGCTTTTGCGAGGAATTTCCGGATTTTCAAGGGCTTGCCAGGCGGCAAGGGGGCGCCGGTAAGACTGCGGCGGCAGCGCCAGGCTGGCGGCGGTGGCCACTGCGGTTTTCCGCTGTGTGCTTCGTCGGCTTGATTTCGGTCATGGCCTTGGCCAGGTGGCAGGTCATGATGGTGGCCAAGTGTCCATTGATGTGGTCGTACGCCGGCTGGCGTGGAGCAGGAGCAGCTATGCAGATTCTCGACAAGCGCAAGGCGATGGCAATCACGCCTCTGCTGCGTCTCGGCTTTCGCCCGTTCTTCCTGCTGGGCAGCCTGCTGGCGGCGCTGGCCATTCCGTTGTGGCTGCTGGCGCTGCAGGGCTGGCCGCTGGCGGGGCAACCCCTGGGCGGCTGGCTGGCCTGGCACCGCCATGAGCTGGTGTTCGGCTTCGCCGGGGCGATCATCGCCGGCTTCCTGCTGACCGCGGTGCAGACCTGGACCGGGCGGCCGAGCCTGTCCGGCAAGCCGCTGGCGGTGCTGGTGGCCATCTGGCTGCTGGCGCGGCTGCTGTGGTGGGCGGGCTCGCCGTTGTTGCTGCTGCTCGGTAACCTGCTGTTCTTCGCCGGCGTGGCGCTGGTGATGGCGCGCCTGCTGTGGGCGGTGCGGCAGAGTCGCAATTACCCGATCGTGGCCGTGCTACTGCTGTTGCTGGGCGCCGACCTGCTGACCCTGCTCGGCGTGCAGCAGGGCAACGACGGCTGGCAGCGGCAGGGCGCCTGGGCCGCGGTGTGGCTGGTGGCGGCGATGATGGGGCTGATCGGCGGGCGGGTGATTCCCTTCTTCACCCAGCGCGGCCTCGGCCGGGTGACGGCGGTGCAGCCCTGGGCCTGGCTGGACTGGGCCTTGCTGCTGGTCAGCGCCGTGCTGGCCGTGCTGCATGCCGCCGGCATCGCATTGCTGGCGCAGGCCTGGCTCGGCCTGGCGTTCGCCGCCCTGGCCCTGGGCCATGGCATCCGCCTGGTGCGCTGGTTCGACAGCGGCCTGCTGCGGGTGCCGCTGCTGTGGTCGCTGCACCTGGCCTATGCCTGGCTGGTGCTGGCCTGCGCCGGCATGGCACTGTGGCATTTCGGCCTGCTCGGCAATCCCAGCCAAGCCCTGCATGCCCTGACCGTCGGTGGCGTGGGCGGCCTGATCCTGGCCATGCTGGCGCGGGTCTCGCTGGGGCATACCGGGCGGCCGCTGGAACTGCCTCGCGGTTTCGCCCTGGCCTTCGTGCTGCTCAACCTGGGCGGTGTGTTCCGCGTGCTGGGGGTCGGCTTCTGGTACCTGCCGTCGCTGTGGCTGGCGGCCATCTGCTGGACCTGCGCCTTCGCCCAGTACCTTTACTGCTATGCGCCCATGCTCTGCAGCACCCGCGCCGACGGGCATCCCGGCTAAGGAGTGGTGATGGGTTATCTATTGCTGAAGTTCGTCCACCTGAGCGCCGCCGCCTTCTTCATCGGCGGAGTGTTCTTCGAGGTGATGATTCTTAGCCGCGCCGCCCGGCAGCTGGAGGCGGCCCCGCGCGAGCAGCTGTCGCGGGCGCTGGGGCAGCGTGCCCGGCAGGTCATGCACTGGGTGGTGCTGGCACTATACGGTGCCGGTGTGGGGCTGGCCTGGCAGTACCGGGCGGTGCTGCGCGAACCCTTCGCCAGCAGCTTCGGTACCTTGCTGGTGCTGAAGATCGGCCTGGCGCTGAGCATCCTCGGCCACTTCGTTGCCGTGGTCTATCTGATGCGCAGCGGGCGCATGACCCCGGCCCGCTCGCGCTTTATCCACCTCAGCGTGCTGGTGCAGATGCTCGGCATCCTGTTCCTGGCCAAGGCCATGTTCCTGCTGAGCTGGTGAGCGGCTGCGCCGGCACTCAGTGGCTTGGCGGCCGGGGGAGCGCTCGCGACCTGGCCAGCTGGTGAAAGTGCTCGAGGCTCTCGTAGCAGAGCACGACCTCGGCATTGCGCGCGTCGTACCAGGCGTCGGGTGCGCCGCAACTGCTCAGGCGCAGGGTTGCGTCACGGGGCAGGTCGAACATCGCGCTGGCCTTGTCGGCTACCGCCTCCAGCTCGCCGGATGCCTTGACCTTGGCCAGCATCTCCGGCCCGTAGCTCAGGTGACCGGGGGGCTCGTCGTACAACACGCGGATGCGCTGCCGGATGGGGCTGCCGCGGGGGCGCTGCAGGCGTTGCTCGAACCACTGCACGGCATATTGCGCCTGGCGGTATTCCTCGTCGCAGTAGAGCGCCCGTTCCACCGGCAGGCCGGTGGTCTGGATCATCCAGTCGAGGCGATCGGGGTCGCTGCCGTAGGCCAGGCAGGCGATGTTGTAGAAGCGCTGGGCATCCAGGGCGTGGCTGTCCCAGGGCTGGATCTCCTCATGGGCCGGCTTGGGCCGCTGCGACTCCAGGCGCCAGTACTCGGCCACATCGAGCAGCTTCTGGTAGAAATCGGCATCGCGCGGCTTGCCATACAGCAGGAACAGGCCGATGAAGCCCAGCTGGTCGGCGGCGTCCTCCTCGCGTCCGAGCACCGGCAGCTTGAGTTCGTGGATCAGCAGATGCCCCATCTCGTGAAGCAGGGTGAACTCGGCGTTGGCGGTGATGAAGCGCAGCTGGTCGGCGCTGAGCGCCGGTTCCTCGGCGGCGGCCAGGCGGCAGAGCAGAAGCAGCGTGAGTCCACCCAGTAATTGCTTGAGCACCGCAGCCTCCGGCCACCTCGATAGTGGGGCAACTCTGCGAGTTGCGCGGGCAAGATTCAAGGGGTGGGCGCCGGTGCCAGCAGCCCGGTGGCGGTGAGGCCAGGGCTAAACATGACCTCGGCCCTTTTGCCCAGGCAACAAAAAACCCGCCGAAGCGGGTTTTTCTCAGACCATTCCGACATCCTGTCAGCTGCCTTCCTGGCGATGGTCGATCATCCTTGATCCCGATGAGCGTCCTGCTCATCAGTGATGGGCTTAGATTAGGCGCACTGACCGGTCGCCGACAGGGCCAATCGCAGCCTTGCCGTGTAAGCCTTTGGCTATTCGTGCACGAGACATCGACCGGCTCGGGTTGCCCTGGGCTGGCCCGCAGTGGCTCGAAAACCAGCGTGGATCGCCCCGGGCCAGTAGAATCGGACGGTGAACCAGGCATTCGAGGTGGCAGCGGTGGATCTACAGCGGGGCTTTGTCCTGACCCGGCACTGGCGCGATACGCCGGCTGGCACGCAGGTCGAGTTCTGGCTGGCGACCGACACCGGCCCGCGTCTGGTGCGCGTGCCCCATCAGCCGTCGGTGGCCTTCATCCCGGCCGAGCAGCGCGCGCGTGCCGAAGCACTGCTGCAGGGCGCGCGCGGTGCGGAACTGCGTGAACTGGGCCTGTACGATTTTCACCACCGCCCGGTGCTCGGCCTGTACTGCCCGCAGCATCGCCCGCTGATCAACCTCGACAAGCAGTTGCGCAAGGCCGGCGTCGACGTCTACGAGGCCGATGTGCGCCCGCCGGAGCGCTACCTGATGGAGCGTTTCATCACCGCGCCGGTACACTTTGGCGGTACGCCCGGTGACGGTGGCCTGCTGCTCGAAGCGCAGCTCAAGCCGGCGCCAGACTACCGCCCGCCACTGCGCCTGGTCTCCCTCGACATCGAAACCAGCGAGCATGGCGAGCTGTACTCCATCGCCCTGGAAGGCTGTGGCCAGCGCCAGGTGTATATGCTCGGCCCGCAGCCCGCAGTGGCTGCCGAGGTGGATTTCGACCTCGACTACAGCGCTACCCGCGCCGAGCTGCTGGAGCGGCTCAACCACTGGCTGGCTCGCCACGACCCCGACGCGATCATCGGCTGGAACCTGGTGCAGTTCGACCTGCGCGTGCTCCACGAACATGCCCAGCGCCTCAAGGTGCCGCTGCGCCTGGGGCGTGGCGGCGACGAGATGGGCTGGCGCGAGCACGGCAGCGGCAAGCACTACTTCGCCGCAGCAGCCGGCCGCTTGATCATCGACGGCATCGAGGCGCTGCGCTCGGCGACCTGGAACTTCCCCTCGTTCAGCCTGGAGTATGTCGCACAGACCCTGCTCGGCGAGGGCAAGTCGATCGATACGCCCTACCAGCGCATGGACGAGATCAATCGCATGTTCGCCGAGGACAAGCCCGCCCTGGCGCGCTACAACCTCAAGGACTGCGAGCTGGTGACGCGCATCTTCGCCAAGACCGAACTGCTCACCTTCCTCCTCGAACGCGCCGCCGTCACCGGCCTGCCGGTCGACCGCAGCGGCGGCTCGGTGGCGGCCTTCACCCACCTGTATATGCCGCTGATGCACCGCCAGGGTTTCGTCGCGCCCAACCTCGGCGAGAAGATCCCGCAGGCCAGCCCCGGCGGCTTCGTCATGGCGTCGCGCCCGGGCCTGTACGAGTCGGTGCTGGTGCTCGACTACAAGAGCCTGTACCCGTCGATCATCCGCACCTTCCTGATCGACCCGGTGGGCCTGGTGGAAGGTCTGCGCCATCCCGACGACAGTCAGTCGATCCCCGGTTTTCGCGGCGCGCGCTTCTCGCGCAGCAAGCACTGCCTGCCGGCCATCGTCGAACGGGTCTGGCAGGGGCGCGAGGCGGCCAAGCGCGACGGCAATGCGCCGCTGTCGCAGGCGCTGAAGATCATCATGAACGCCTTCTACGGCGTGCTCGGCTCCAGCGGTTGCCGCTTCTTCGACACCCGCCTGGCTTCGTCGATCACCCTGCGCGGCCACGAGATCATGCGCCGCACACGCGAGCTGATCGAAGCCGAAGGCCATGGGGTGATCTACGGCGACACCGACTCCACCTTCGTCTGGCTCGGCCACGAACATGCCGAAGAAGACGCGGCGCGCATCGGCCTGGCGCTGGTGCAGCGGGTCAACCAGTGGTGGCGCGAGTACCTGCAACAGGAATACGGCCTGGACAGCGCGCTGGAGCTGCAGTTCGAGACCCACTACCGGCGCTTCCTGATGCCGACCATCCGCGGCGCCGAGGAGGGCAGCAAGAAGCGCTACGCCGGCCTGGTACGGCGCGCGGACGGGCGCGAGGAGATGGTCTACAAGGGACTGGAAACGGTGCGCAGCGACTGGTCGCCGCTGGCCCGGCAGTTCCAGCAGGAGCTCTACCAGCGCATCTTCAACCGCCAGCCCTACCAGGCCTATGTGCGCGACTACGTGCGGCGCACCCTGGCCGGCGAACTGGACGAGCTGCTGATCTACCGCAAGCGCCTGCGCCGCCAACTCGGTGATTACCAGCGCAACGTGCCGCCGCATGTGCGCGCGGCGCGCCTGGCCGACGACTACAACCAGCGCCAGGGCCGGCCGCGGCAGTACCAGAACGGCGGCTGGATCAGCTACGTGATGACCCTCGCCGGGCCCGAGCCGCTGGAAACCCGCAGCACGCGGATCGACTACGAGCACTACCTGTCGCGCCAGCTGCAGCCGGTGGCGGACGCGATTTTGCCGTTCGTGGATGACGACTTCGGCCGTCTGGTCGACCGGCAGCTGGGGTTGTTCTGAGGGGATGTCGACTCCCGCACTGCCGGCGGCAGTAGCGGCAAGATTGCAGGGCGGATCGGCTACTGTGGGTTGGAATGCTTCACCCTGGCATTCGGCTCTGTACTGGTGGCTCCAGCAGGAGTGCGTTCTGACCAGGGCGTCATTGGTCTGAGCGCAGGGGTGGCAGGGCAGGGCTTGGGGCGGAAAGTGACCTCGCTACTGGTCGATCGACTTGCTGCGCTTCTTGGGCACTTCTCCGTCAGTGCCCGCACTTTTCAAACGGGCCCTCTGTGCGGTGTCAACGAACTGGGTGGCTCTCTTGGCTATGGGCAATTGCATTTGCTGAAGAGCGGGAAGGCTGAGGTATGGCATAGCAACACCAGAGCTCATTGCCTCGACGGCCCGGCCTTGCTGTTTTATCCGCGCCCGATTGCTCACCGGTTTGTCACCGACCAGGAGCATGGTGCCGAATTTGTCTGTGCCCACATTGAGCTTGAAGGTGGCGCTGCCAACCCCCTGGCGAACGCTCTGCCCGCGTGCGTGTGCCTTCCCTTGTCGCAGATGCCCGACAGCTTGCCGGTGTTGATGCTGCTGTTTGCAGAAGCGGGAGAGCTGCCAACTGTGGGCGTCAGGCCATGCTCAACCGATTGTTCGAGGTGTTGCTCATCCAACTGCTCAGGCAGTTGATGGAAAGCGGCGGCGCCCAAGTTGGTCTTCTCGCCGGCCTCGCGCACGTTCAGTTACGGCGCGCAATCGTCGCCATTCATGAAGCGCCGGAAAAAACTGGTCGGTTGAATCGCTCGCAGGTTTAGCAGGTATGTCCCGTAGCGTGTTCGCTAACCAGTTTCGTGACGCACTGGGTGAGACGCCTGCAGGTTATCTCCAGCGCTGGAGAATCGGGCTAGTACAAAAATGGCTGAAGAATGGCCAGCCACTCCGACTGATTGCCGAGGAGGCTGGCTACAGCGGAGAGTCCGCCCTTTCACGCGCATTCAAATCACAGTGCGGCATCTCGCCTAAGGCATGGCTCCGTCAGCAGCGGCTGGAGTAGAAGGTAGAGCAACCTGCGCTCATTACCATTCATATCTGACGCTATCGGCCAGACTGCAGTGCCCGGATTATGTGCGTGTTCACGATGAGGCTCTGTACTCTCCAAGGACTCCGGGCCTATTCATGTTGATGCCAGGCCCTTTGCCCCTGATTTGTCTACGCTCAGCAGGTTGAGTGTTGATCGCTGGCCATTGCCAGCGCATCTTTAACAGTCTTTGCCTCACCGATGGTCAGTACTGATGAGATCTGTAGCTGTAGTGGTATTTCAGGACATGCTGTTACTAGATGTAGCTGGTCCGGTCGAGGTTTTCTCCATCGCCAATCGCTACCTGGAACCGGAGCATCATTACAAAATTACAACTATCAGCTCTGAGGACGAGCTTCGGGTCCGCACTTCTAGCGGCATCGCCCTCACCGCAGATACTGGCATTGACGGCGCCATTGAAGCCTATGACGTATTGCTCGTGCCGGGCGGCCCGCATGCCTACAACCAGGTGTTTCCTCGATTGCAGTGTTGGTTGCGTAATCAGGCTCCCAAGGTGGGGTGTCTCGTTTCAATCTGTACTGGCGCCTTTATCCTGGGTCAGGCCGAGCTGCTCGATGGGCGCAGAGTCACCACCCACTGGAGCTATATTGAGCGGCTTGCCCAGGCCTTCCCAAAGGCCGAGGTCGAAACGAATCAGGTTTTCGTAAGAGACGGAAACCTGATCACCTCTGGAGGAGTAACCACCGGAATTGACCTGGCGTTATCCATCGTTGCCGAGCACCACGGAAAGCAGATCGCTCTGGCAGTCGCGAAGGTACTGCTGGTCGTAATGAAACGGCTGGGGGGGCAGATGCAATTCAGTCCTCTGGTTGCTGCCGTGGCGAAGGAAGACTCGCCCGTCGCTAGAGTGCAGAGCTATGTACTGGAAAATGTGATGGAGGATTTTAGCGTCGAGAGAATGGCGGGGCTGGTGGCCATGAGCTCACGACATTTTTCCCGTGTCTTCAGTCGTGAAGTGAATATGACTCCCATGGAATTTGTGCAGCGCGTACGCATCGACCATGCGCGCAAACTGCTTGAAACATGCGATATCCCATTGAAGACAGTGGCCTATCGCAGTGGGTTCGCTAGTGCTCGCCAGATGAGAGTGTTGTTCAGCAACAAGCTAGGGCTCACGCCCATGCAGTACCGGCGCAAATTCGGCTAGGCGGTCAGTGTCCGTCTAGCACCTCCAATTGTCCGTCATTGGTCCATCGTCTGCGTTTTTTATTCACAAATGACTGAGATCCTATCGTGTGGAATTACGACTAGGAGAGGCTCAATCTCGGACGGGAATTTGCGTCGCCTGTGGTTGGCTACGCCAAGCCTGACCGGGTGCTAAATGCCTGTAATCGCATGAATAGAAATAGAATCAACCACACCGATGTCGTGCTGCTCTTTGGTCCGTTTCGCTACTACGTGCAGCGCCGGCAAATACTAAATGGCGACCGACCCATGCGGGTTGGCAGCCGCGCCTTGGATATCCTTCACCTGCTGATTGAGCATGCGGGCAGCGTAGTCAGCAAGGAAGCCCTCATGGCGCGCGTCTGGCCTACTACGGTGGTTGAGGAGATCAACCTACGCGTTCACATCGCGGCCTTGCGCCGAGCTCTGGCAGACGGTGAGGGCGGGCAGCGCTACATCGCAAATATTCCACAACGCGGGTATAGCTTCGTCGCTGATGTGCAAGTGGGCGACACATCCGAAGTCGTTCACGCTGAACTGGCTCGCGAGGCGCAGCACAACCTTATGGGACGTTTGTCGCCGATCGTCGGACGGGAGGCCGTGGTCGATGACCTTGTGCGAAAGCTACCGACACGGCGCTTACTCACGTTGGTTGGCCCAGGTGGCGTTGGCAAGACGACCGTTGCCCTGCGAGTGGCTGAGTTGCTACTGCCGCACTATGAGGATGGCGTCTACTTCATCGATTTAAGCACGCTGGTTGACCCGGCATTGATCGCTGCCAAGGTGGTCAGCACACTCGGCCTTGCTCGGCTTGACGATGGTGCTCGTTGTGGTTTGGCGCGCCATTTGCTCTCTCGCCACAGTCTGCTGGTGCTCGATAACTGCGAGCACCTGATTGAAGGGTGTGCCGTCCTGGCCGAGGGGCTGCTCATGGAGGCGCCGCGCCTAACAATCCTGGCGACCAGTCGCGAGCCGCTCATGGCAGAAGCCGAGTGTGTGAAACGGATCGAGGGGCTGGTAGTTCCTCCGCCAGAGGCGTCGAATCTCGAACACGTACTGGACAACTCGGCCGTTCGCTTATTCGTTTCGTTGGTACTGGCGCACTGCCCAGATTTTGTCCTGCGTCAGCAGGATGCCCCCATCCTCATAGATATCTGCCGCCAGTTGGATGGTTTGCCGCTGGCGCTCGAGTTAGCAGCGTCACAGGTCGAGGTCCTTGGACTAAACGGCCTGTTGAACCAGCTTGAGCGCCTACTGGAGCTGCTCACTCATGGGCGAAGGACTGCCCCAGCCCGCCACCAGTCGCTGCGTGCCGTTCTTGACTGGAGCTATGACTTGCTGAGTCCGCTGGAGCAGGCAGTCCTTCGGCGTTTTGCCGTGTTTAAGGTAGCGATTTCACTGGATAACGCTGTCAGCTTTATCGTTTGTGAGCAGATAAATGAGGCGCAGGTCTTCGAAGCTATTACCCAGCTGGTATCCAAATCCTGGCTGGCTGTTGAACTGGTCGACTCAGTTGTGCATTACCACCTACAGAATATTGCGCGCGTTTATGCTCTGGAGAAGCTCAAGGCGGGGGAGGAGTACCGAGATATTCAAAAGCGTTATGCCCAGCAACGAAATATTCGAGTAATTGAGGGCCTGAAGCTTTCCTGAGCGCAGGTTCAGTAAGAGGCAACCGTCTAAGTCGAATACTCATCGAGGAGTTGCTTAGCTTCGAGCAGGTCTGGGGTTGCGAATCCCTCGCTGAAACGGCGATAGACCTGTTCCAGTGTTTCTCGCGCTTCACGGGTGCGACCAAGGTCCCACTGCAGCCTAGCAAGGCTGCAGGCTGATCGTAGCTCCCAGGCTAGAGCGCCTTGCAGGCTGGCAATTCGAAGCGCTTTGCGTAGCAGCGACTCGGCTTCAAACGTATCTGGGGCTCTACAGCTAAGCAGACTTACTGCTCTGACGCGTAGCACCTCCGCAGTGACCCAGCCGGCCTCACCTGACTGCGCACGAGCGAACATTGCGTCATCGACATAGGTCGTACAAAGAGTTGCCATGATGTCGTTGATCATGCCGTCTCTCTGCGGAAGGGGGCTGTCTTCCATGTTTTTTACTGGCATACAGAGCGCTCGTGCATAGTGCTGTGCCCAGCCATGAAACATGTTCATGGACAGCTTGCGAGTCTGCTCCAGTAGTAATTCGAGCAATGCATTGCTGGCTTCACAGTGGCCGTTATAGCGGGCTATGACCCACCCCGAGAGCGCCAAGGTGTAGCAGAGGGATGAGTCGTGCCCGATTTGCTGGGCCAGCTGCAGTGCCTCCACTGCTCTGTGCCAAGCCTGCTCCGGATAGCCCTGTAACCACAGAATGCGGGCGAGCAAGGTGAGGGTGGCGACCTGCTGGTCGTATTGCACACCAAAGCCGTTGGTAAAGTGTCCAGCCGGCGCGCCGCTGACAATTTCTTTAAGGGCGTACTCGGCATGCGCCCTAGCCTGTGGCTGATTGCCCGCGAAGTGCTGAGCCAGTCCGCTCAGCCTCTGTACGCTGAGCGACAGCTCGGGATTCTTGCTCAGGCATAGCCAATCGAAGTGGCGAGTCTGTTTCAGCGCCGCCACATAGTCGGCACGACTCAGATTCACAGCCATCAATCCTGAAGCCGCCTTGAGCTGGCTGGCCAGATCGTGGCAGCGTTCGGCCAGTTGCCCAGCCTTGACGAAGGCTTCGACGGTCTCCGGTGTACCTCCGCGGGTGTGATAGCAGGTGCTGCCCAGCACCAAGTTAAGCGTCACCTGTAGCGTCATGCAGGGTTGTAGGTTTTTTTCCAGTACGGAAAGAGCGCTGGCCACATAGGCGCTGTGTTCTTTGAACAGGGACAGCTCTTGCCAGACCGGTGTCGAGTTGGCGGTTAGCAGCACGGCAATTGCCTCTTCTCCTGATACCGAGAAGCTCCAGTCGAGCGCCGCGCGCAGATCGTCCACGCACGGTGCGATGCGCCAGATCCACTGCTTGGTCGGAATAGACTCCCATTGCTTGAGGGCCTGGTTCATTGCGGCAAGGCAGTAGTGCGCATGCTGCCGGCGTATTTCTGTCTCCTCTGCCGCTGCGCGTAATTTTTCTAGGGCGTAGGTGCGGGTTGTATCCAGCAGACGGTAATACACTTGCTCATCGCACTTAACGGCGCTCACCAGCGATTTAGCCACCAATTGGGAAATTGTTAAGCACGGTAAGGGGGCTGCTTCGTCGTTTCCGATGAGCTGGGACGCAGCTTCAAGGGTGAAGCTGCCTGGAAATACACTCAGTCGGCGCAAAGCTGCCTGCTCGTGTGCCTGCAGGAGATCATGGCTCCAGTCCAAGGTGGCGCTAAGGGTCTGCTGGCGTGCGGGTGCAGTCCTACGGCCGCGCTTAAGTAATCGAAAACTGTCGTTCAGCTGCGTTAGCACCCCGCTGAACCCCACGGTGCCCAGTTGGGCTGCGGCCAGTTCAATCGCTAATGGAATACCGTCCAGACGCCGGCAAAGCTCGGCGGCTAGCTGCAGCTCGGTGTCGCTCAGTTCGAACTGTCCATGATTAGTTACGGCGCGCTCCATCAGCAGTTGCATCGCTGGAAAAGTCATCGCCTGTGCGAGTGTCATTCCGGGCTCAGGCTGCGGAAAGGCAAGTGGTCCCAGGCGCTGTACATGCTCGCCATCGGCACGCAGAGGCTCGCGACTGGTAGCCAGGATGTTGATATGCGGGGCTGCCTTGAGCAGGGTTTCTGCTAGCTCGGCCACCGTATCAATCAGGTGTTCGCAGTTATCCAGAATTAGCAGCATCTGTTGATCGCGCAGATAACGAACCAGGTTGCTTATCGACTCCTCGTCATGCAGGTTCAGTTGCAGCACTGCGGCAATGGTCGACGGTAGCTGGGCCGCTTTTTCGAGAGGAGCCAGATCGAGCATACGGACGTCCTGCCGGTCGTTCGCCAAAAACCACTCGGCGACCTGCAGCGCCACCGTGGTTTTGCCTATCCCACCGGGTCCCACCAAGGTAACGAAACGCCTATGCCGCATTTGTCTTGCGAGGCTTTCGACCTCTCTAGCACGCCCGATAACCGGACTGAGGCGACGGGGGAGGTTGTGCATTTTAGGCTTGGCAGGATCCCTCGACGGTCGCAGCCACGTGACCGGTTCGACAAGGGTGTAACCACGTAGCGGAATGGTGGCGATGAATCGCTGACCGTCCCGACCATCCCCGAGCGCCTTACGCAGCGCGGCGATATGCACCCGCAGGTTGGTCTCTTCCACCACGCTGCCAGGCCACACGCGGGCAATCAGCTGATCCTTTTCTACCGCTTCCCCCGCGTTCTCTAGCAGAACCAGCAGGATCTCCATTGCTCGGCTGCCGAGGCGTATGGGGTAGTCACCCTTAAGGATCAGCCGCCTGTGCGGGTAGATGGTGTAAGGGCCGAGCGTCGCAACAACCTCGTTGCCAATGGTCGAGTCTTGATTCATGCATTTTCCTGCATATCCCCCGCCTGTGAGCAGAAGGCGTATGCGCTCTATATATCGATATGTTGTTTAGGCCATCGGCAGATGCGGCGGCCTTAAAACTTCATTCAAATCAGTGATCTATCTTTTGGAAGGTTAAGCGAATTCGACCAGTCTCAGAGTAGTGGCACCACAACGATTAACAAGCCTTAACTCGGTAAATGCCCGGAACGGGGAGAAGAATAATTGGCAAGCGATGCGCACTCGACGCCCATTTCAATCCGGGTTGGCAAGCAAGGCGCCTATCCACTCAGAGGAAAAGTCATGACTCCCCAGAAAAACTTCATTGCCGCCACGCTCACCCTAATCAGCGGCATCGCACTCGCTGCTGGCAGCCCGGGAGTGGAGCGGGAAACCCAAAAGTTTCTTGAAGCATTAGAGGCGGGCGGAGGTAAGCCGCTTGAGACCCTCAGCCCGCAGGATGCACGCGCGGTACTGGTCGGCGCCCAGGCTTCGGTCAAGGTCGATATGTCCGGCGTGAGCGTCTCCGAGAAGACCATTAAGGCGGGCGGCCAATCGATCCCGCTGACCATCGTCCGCCCCGAAGGCGCGAAGGGCGAACTGCCTGTGTTCATGTTCTTCCACGGCGGCGGCTGGGTGCTCGGCGACTACCCGACCCATGCCCGCCTGATCCGCGATCTGGTGGTGAACTCCGGCGCCGTGGCCGTTTATGTCGGCTACACGCCGTCGCCGGAAGCCAAATACCCGACCGCCATCGACCAGGCCTATGCAGCGACCCAGTGGGTGGGCGAACACGGCAAGGACATCGACGTGGACAGCTCGCGTCTGGCCGTGGCCGGCAACAGCGTCGGCGGCAACATGGCAGCGGTGGTCGCCCTCAAGGCGAAGGAAGCCGGCACGCCGAAACTGCGCTTCCAGCTGCTGCTGTGGCCGGTGACCGATGCCAGCTTCGAGACCGGCTCCTACAACCAGTTCGCCCAGGGCCACTTCCTGACCAAGCCGATGATGCAGTGGTTCTGGGACAGCTACACCACCGATCCCAAGCAGCGCGCCGAACGCTTCGCCTCGCCGCTGCAGGCGTCCACCGAGCAGCTCAAGGGCCTGCCGCCGACCCTGATCCAGACTGCCGAGTTCGACGTGCTGCGTGACGAGGGCGAGGCCTACGCACGCAAGCTGGACGCTGCCGGCGTCACCGTCACCGCGGTGCGCTACAACGGCATGATCCACGACTACGGCCTGCTCAACCCGCTGGCGCACATCCCGGCCGTGCACGCTGCCTTGCGCCAGGCCGGTGCTGAGCTGAAGAAGCACCTTCAGTAACTGACTAACCGGGAGCGCGTGCAGATGGGCACAAAGACCGTTTGAATGCGGATCTGCTGGCGTTTATCCAGAAGCAATAACCCCGTTCGCCACTGCTGGAGGGGTATTGCCGCTCACATCTTCAAACAAAGAGGAAACCACCATGGCTATCGCCAAAGCTGCACCGGGAAAGACCCTGCTCGATCCGATCAACCACACCCTGATCATGATCGATCACCAGTCGCAGATGTCCTTCGCCACCAAATCGATCGACGCGGTGACGCTGCGTAACAATGCCGCGCTGGTGGCGAAGGCTGCCAAAGAGTTCGCGGTATCGACCATCCTCACCACCGTCGCAGAGAAGAGCTTCTCCGGCCCGATCTTCGACGAGATTAAATCGGTTTTCCCCGACTACAACGTCATCGATCGCACCAGCATGAACACCTGGGAGGATGAGCGCATCGCTGTCGAGGTGAATGCCGCAGGGAAGCAGAAAATCGTGCTGGCTGGTCTCTGGACTTCGGTATGCATCGTCGGCCCTGCCCTGTCGGCTCTGGACCAGGGTTTCGAGGTCTACGTGATCGCCGATGCTTGTGGCGACGTATCTGACGAGGCTCATGAGATGGCCATGCAGCGGATGATTCAGCTTGGGGTTCGGCCGATGACCTCGCTGCAGTACCTGCTGGAGTTGCAGCGTGACTGGGCTCGTGGCGAAACGTACGACCAGACCGTAAAGACATCTATCGAGCATGGCGGTGCCTACGGTTTGGGCCTTATCTACGCCAAGACCATGTTCAACGCGTCCGAAGGTCACTGAGGTTAGGCGTCGTACGTTTGACGTACGGCGCTCACCTTTCTCGGCGGAGTGATCGACATGCACAGCCCCATTGATTGGGCCCTACTGTTTCTCAGAAGTACCAGCGCACTGTTGCTGCTTCACGTGCATGGCTTGCTCAAGCTGCTGCGGTTTAGCCAGGAGACGCAGCTAATGAAGGCCCTGCTTGGGCTTGGCGGTGTTGTGACTCTCTGCCTGGCGATCTTTGCCGAGGTTCTGTGCCCGCTGGTGATACTGCTGGGGATGTGCATCCGAACCGCCTGCTTGCCGATTCTGATGGCGCTGCTCGTGTCGCTTTTGCTAGTGCACCCTGACTGGAGTCTGGCCGAAGACCAAGCCGGCTGGCTGCTGATCATCTTCACCACCCTGGCGATTTCCGGGCCGGGCTTCGTGGCTCTTGGTCGGCGCTTTGCCGGCGCTCGGGCCAGGGCGCTCTGGCTCTGTTGAGTCGCGGTCCACCGCAGGACTTTTATATGGCCGAGCTCGACTTAGTCACATTGATAGTACGTCACCGGGTCAAGGCTGGGCAGGTTGCTGCCTATGAGCAGTGGCTGCGACGCACCATGAGGATCGCCAGTTCCTACCCAGGGCATCTGGGCGTGAATGTGATGCGCGATTTGGACCGCTTCGTTTGTGTGTTGCGCTTTGTCGGTACCCGCGAGCTGCAGTGTTGGCTGGACTCCAGCGAGCGGAAGCACCTGATAGAGGAAGTCGCGCCATTACTCGCCGACGGCGACCAGACCGAGATTGAGGCCGGCCGCGAGTTCTGGTTCACACCGAGTCCATCTATACAGCCGGCGCGTTGGAAGCAGGCGTGCATCACGTTTCTGGTGATTCTGCCATTGAGTCTCTTGGTGCCTCTCTTGTGGCAGCCGCTGTTTGCTCTGGTGCCCTGGTTGGGCGGTTATGTCCCGAGCAACGTGCTAATCACGCTGAGCATAGTGCTGTTGGTTGTTTACCTGTTCATGCCCAGAGTAACGGCCTTGTTCGCCGCCTGGCTGAACCCTGACTGAGAAAAGGGAGCCACGCATGAGCCATGACGATACCGATTCTGGGCGCCGCAAGTTTCTCGCCAACAGCACCGTGCTTGGCGCCGCTGGTGCACTTTGGGCCGCCCTGCCTTTTGTTGGCAGCGCCGGCAGTTCATTCGCCACTACCGAGGAGGGCGCCATGCCTGCCGATCTAATCCTGTTCAACGGCCGTTTGCACACAGTCGACCGTGAGAAGCCCACGGCTACTGGCGTGGCGATCAAGGACGGACGCTTCCTCGCCGTCGGCAGTGATGCCGAAGTCATGGCCCTGCGCGGTAGCGCCACGCAGGTCATTGATCTGAACAAGCGCACGGTGATACCCGGCCTCAACGACTCGCATCTACACCTGATCCGAGGCGGACTGAACTACAACCTGGAGCTGCGCTGGGAGGGCGTGCCTTCGCTGGCTGACGCCCTGCGAATGCTCAAGGACCAGGCCGACCGCACGCCCACTCCGCAATGGGTACGGGTGGTCGGCGGCTGGAACGAATTTCAGTTCGCCGAGAGGCGCATGCCGACCCTCGACGAGCTCAACAAGGCCGCGCCTGACACCCCGGTGTTCGTCCTCCACCTGTACGACAGGGCCTTGCTCAACCGCGCCGCGCTGCGTGTGGTCGGCTATGACAGGAATACGCCCAACCCGCCCGGAGGAGAGATTGTCCGTGACGCCAACGGCGACCCCACCGGCATGCTGGTAGCCCGGCCCAATGCGATGATCCTCTACTCGACTCTGAGCAAGGGGCCGAAGCTGCCGCTGGAATACCAGGTCAACTCTACCCGCCAGTTCATGCGCGAGCTCAATCGCCTGGGCGTGACCAGCGCCATCGATGCCGGTGGTGGTTACCAGAACTACCCGGACGACTACGAAGTCATCGAGCAGCTGGCCAAGCAGGACCAGCTGAGCATCCGCATCGCCTACAACCTGTTCACCCAGAAGCCCAAGGAGGAGCTTGCCGACTTCAAGCGCTGGACCGGTTCGGTGCAGTACGGCCAGGGCAACGACTTCTTCCGCCACAACGGTGCGGGCGAGATGCTGGTGTTCTCCGCTGCGGACTTCGAGGACTTCCTCGAGCCGCGTCCGGACCTGGCGCCGAACATGGAAAGCGACCTGGAGCCGGTGGTGCGCCATCTGGTCGAGCAGCGCTGGCCGTTCCGCCTGCACGCGACCTATGACGAATCCATCTCGCGCATGCTTGACGTGTTCGAGAAGGTCAACCGCGACATCCCGTTCAACCGCCTGCCGTGGTTCTTCGACCACGCCGAGACCATCAGCCCGAAGAACATCGAACGGGTGCGTGCACTGGGGGGCGGCATCGCCATCCAGCACCGCATGGCATTCCAGGGCGAGTACTTCGTCGATCGCTACGGTGCCAAGGCGGCGGAAAAGACCCCGCCGATCCAGCGTATGCTGTCAGAAGGCGTGCCGGTTGGCGCCGGCACCGACGCGACCCGCGTGGCCAGCTACAACCCCTGGACCTCGCTGTACTGGATGGTCAGCGGCAAGACCGTCGGCGGCCTGGAGCTGTACCCGCAGGGCCTGCCGCGCGCCACCGCGCTGGAGCTGTTCACCCATGGCAGCGCCTGGTTCTCCAGCGAGCAGGGCAAGAAGGGGCAGATCAAGGTGGGCCAGCTGGCCGACCTGACCGCGCTGTCGGCGGACTTCTTCAGCGTCGAGGAGGAGGCGATCAAGTGGATCGAGTCGGTGCTCACCGTGGTCGACGGCAAGGTGGTGTACGGCGCCGGCGAGTTCGACAAGCTGGCGCCGCCAACGATTCCGGTGCTGCCGGACTGGTCGCCGGTGGCCAAGGTGCCCGGGCACTGGAAGCCCAATGCGCCGCTGGTAGCGCAGGTGCACCAGTGCGTCGGTGCCTGCGCCGTGCATGCCCATAGCCACGACAAGGCGCGCCGCTCGGCGGTGCCGGTCAGCGACTTCCAGGGCTTCTGGGGTGCGTTCGGCTGCTCCTGCTTCGCCTTCTGACATGACCAGCCCACAGGGATCGGCCTGGAGCCCGTTGCGGCACAGCATCTTCCGCTGGCTGTGGCTGGCCAGCATCGCCTCCAACATAGGCACCTGGATGCACGAGGTCGGCGCCGGCTGGCTGATGACTTCGCTGTCGGCCAGCCCGCTGAACGTGGCGCTGGTGCAGGTGGCCGGCTCGGCGCCGATGTTCTTCCTGGCGCTGCCGGCCGGTGCCCTGGCCGATATCGTCGACCGGCGCCGCTATTTGTTGTTCGTGCAGCTGTGGATGGCTGCGGTGGCCCTGGCCCTGGCCCTGCTTACCCTCGGCGGCTACATGACGGTGCCGCTACTGCTGGTGCTGACCTTGGGCATGGGCATTGGCACCGCGCTGATGATGCCAGCATGGTCGGCATTGACCCCAGAGCTGGTGAGCAAGGCTGAGCTACCAGCGGCCATCGCTCTGTCCAGCGTCGGGATCAACGTTGCGCGTGCCATCGGCCCGGCCATTGCCGGCGTGCTGGTCAGTCTGAGCGGGCCGTGGGCTACCTTCGCACTCAATGCTCTGTCGTTCTTCGCCGTTATTGCCGTGTTGCTGCTATGGAAACGAGAAGTGACACCGACAGTCCTGCCGGCGGAGCGTCTGTTTGGTGCGATACGCGCTGGCTGGCGCCACAGTCGTGCCTCGAAGCCCCTGCAGGCGGTGATGGTGCGAGCCTTTGCATTCTTCTTTGGTGCCAGTGCCGGCATGTCGCTACTGCCGCTGATCGTGCGCACTCAGCTGTCGGGTGATGCCACGGACTTTGGTCTGCTGCTCGGTAGTGTGGGTGTTGGTGCGGTTGCCGGGGCCACGCTGCTGCCGCGGATTCGCTCGATCATAAGCACCGATATGTTGGTCGCGTTGGCAAGTCTCGTGTATGCGCTGGTAATAGTCGCCCTGGCCTTTGTGAGCGACTTCCGCGTGCTGGTCCCGGTGATGTTGCTCAGCGGTGCAGCATGGATCTCAGTGTTGTCGAGCTTGCAAGTAACTGCACAAACCTCTGTACCGAGCTGGGTAAGGGCCCGGGCTTTGTCGGTCTACATCCTGGTGTTCTTCGGCAGCATGGCCGCCGGCGGCATTTTATGGGGTTTCGTGGCCACGCACAGTTCAATCTCGCTGGCCCTTTGCGCTGCCGCCGCAACTCTAATGCTGGGCATTGGCACGACTGCATGGTTCAAGTTGCAGGTCACTGACGCGGAGGATCTTGCGCCCTCGCTGCACTGGCCAATGCCGGTCAGGGGCGATGATCAAGACCAAGACCAAGATCGCGGGCCGCTGATGGTCACGCTCGAGTACGACATTGCCCCCGAGCATGCGCTGGACTTCCAGGCTGCTATGTCCGAGGTAAGGCGCATGCGTCAACGCAACGGCGCGTTCTCCTGGGGGCTGGTACAGGACACGGAAAACCCCCGGCGCTGGTTGGAGTTCTTCTTCGATGAATCATGGCTCGAACACCTACGCCACCACAGTCGTGTTACCCGTGCCGAGCAGCGCATCGAGGCGGTAGCAAGGCGTTATCAGACCCAAGGGATCGCGATTCAGATCCGTCACTTACTGTCCGGGCGGGTTAGCTGAGCACGATTTCGCCAAGACAGGCGAAGAGAGACTTCGGCAGGGATCGCCGGCAGCAATTCACAATGAATACTTAGAAGGAGTCACCCATGAGCAGCGTGAAGTCTTACAACCGACTGGATAAGAACGATGCGGTAGTCCTGTTGGTAGACCATCAAACCGGCCTGATTTCCCTGGTACAGGATTTTTCGCCCAATGAGTTCAAGAACAACGTTCTTGCTCTGGCCGACCTGGCCAAGTTCTTCCAGTTGCCGACAATCCTCACCACAAGCTTTGAACAGGGCCCCAATGGGCCGCTTGTGCCCGAGCTCAAGGCCATGTTCCCAGCTGCGCCCTATATCGCGCGTCCGGGACAGATCAATGCCTGGGATAACGAGGACTTCGTCAAAGCGATCAAGGCCACCGGCCGCAAGCAATTGATCATCGCCGGCGTGGTTACCGACGTTTGCGTTGCATTTCCGACGTTATCGGCTCTGGCTGAGGGCTATGAGGTGTTCGTGGTCACCGACGCTTCCGGCACCTTCAACGAAACTGTTCAGCAGGCAGCCTGGGCACGCATGAGTGCGGCTGGAGCGCAGCTGATGAACTGGTTCTCTGTCGCCTGCGAACTGCACCGTGACTGGCGCAACGATATCGAAGGGCTGGGCAACCTGCTCTCCGAGCGCATCCCCAACTATCGCAACCTGATGAACAGCTACGCGGCGCTTACCAAGTAGCGATTCTCCCTGGTCGGTCAAGCCGGCCAGGTATGCCATCTCATGGGGCTCCGGCAGGGTGAAATCTGGCTGGCTGCCCCGTGATTACCCATTGAGAACCTGTTGATGACGAAATTGACTCACGCCACCGGCGCCCCGGTGGTCGATAACCTTAATATCCAGACGGCAGGGCCGCGTGGTCCGGCGCTGCTCCAGGACATCTGGCTGCTGGAGAAACTGGCCCATTTCGATCGCGAGGTCATACCCGAGCGGCGCATGCACGCCAAGGGTGCAGGTGCCTATGGCACCTTCACCGTGACGGGCGATATCACTCGCTTCACCCGAGCCAAGTTGTTCTCTGAAGTGGGTAAGCAAACGCCCCTGTTTGTGCGCTTCTCCACTGTGGCCGGTGAGCGGGGTGCCGCTGACGCCGAGCGTGATATTCGTGGCTTTGCCGTGAAGTTCTACACCGAAGAGGGGAACTGGGACATCGTCGGGAACAACACACCGGTGTTTTTCTTCCGTGACCCACTGCGTTTCACCGACCTCAATCATGTGGTTAAGCGCTGCCCGCGCAGCGGCCTACGCAGCGCCACGGCCAACTGGGACTTCTGGACCCTGCTGCCCGAGGCTCTACATCAAGTCACCATTGTCATGAGCGAGCGCGGTATTCCCAAGACCTATCGCCACATGCATGGCTTCGGTAGTCATACGTTCAGCATGCTGAACGCCGATAACCAGCGTGTCTGGGTCAAGTTCCACTTCGTATGCCAGCAAGGCATCGAGAATCTCAGTGATGCCGAGGCCGAGGCAGTCATAGGCAAGGATCGCGAAAGTCATCTTCGTGATCTCTACGAGAGCATTGAGCGCGGCGCCTTTCCGCGTTGGCAGCTGTGCATCCAGGTCATGAGCGAAGAGCAGGCGCGTGAGCATTCCCACAACCCCTTCGATCTCACCAAGATTTGGCCCCATGCTGACTACCCGCTGATCGAAGTCGGCGTTCTGGAGCTCAACAAGAATCCGGGCAACCACTTCGCCGAAGTCGAGCAGGCGGCCTTCTCGCCAGCCAACGTTGTGCCCGGCATCGGCTTTTCCCCGGACAAGATGCTCCAGGCCCGCCTTTTCTCCTACGGTGATGCACAACGTTACCGCCTGGGCGTCAACTTCAACCATATCCCGGTGAATGCGCCGCGCTGCCCGTTCAACAGCTACCACCGCGACGGAGCCATGCGCACTGACGGTAATGCAGGATCGACTCTGGCGTATTACCCGAACAGTTTTGGTGAGTGGAACGACAGTCGTGAATTGGCCGAGCCGCCGCTACCGCTCGAAGGAGCCGCCGGCAGTTGGGATCACCGGGTCGACGAGGATCATTTCGAGCAACCTGGCGCACTGTTTCGCCTGATGAGCCCGAGCCAACAGCAACTGCTGTTCGACAACACCGCTCGGGCCCTGGGCGATGCGCCCCAGGCGATCAAGCAACGCCACATCGACAACTGCACCAAGGCCGATCCTGGCTACGGCCAGGGCGTTGCGGCGGCGCTGGAGTCACTGAACCGCTAGCAGTCAGCGGTCCGATCTGCTCTGCCTCGGTGGAGCCGACTAGTCAGGCAGTGGTCTGTTTACGACCACTCCTGGCATTGCTGTCGAATCTTCAGAGCGCCAAATACTGAGTCTGGAGAAATAATGAACAGATCGGAAATGCGCCGTGTCGATCTTAATGTGCTGATCGTCTTCGAGACGCTGATGCAGGAGCGCAACCTTACCCGCACGGGGGAAAAGCTGTTCCTCGGCCAGCCAGCCATCAGCTCAGCGCTCAGACGCCTACGCGACTACTTTAACGACCCGCTTTTCGTTCGCACGGGGCGGACGATGGAGCCGACTAAGCGTGCTCTAGAGATCATCGAGCAGCTGCGACCGGCCATGGACGCAATGTCCAACGCTCTGAGCCATGCCAAGGAATTCGACCCGGCCACCAGTAAGCAGGTGTTCCGCATTGGCTTGTCTGACGACGTTGAATGCGGACTGCTACCGCTGCTGCTCAACCACCTGCGCTCGGCGGCTCCACATATCGTATTGGTGGTACGCCGTACCAATTTCCTGTTGTTGCCGGGCATGCTCGCCTCTGGGGAAATCTCGGTCGGGGTTAGTTACACCACTGATCTTCCAGCAAACGCCAAATGCCGCACGCTGCGTCAAATCCATACCAAGGTTCTGCGAGCCGACGATCGCCCCGGCCCTCTGACCCTTGACGACTACTGCGCACGACCACATGCGTTGGTGTCATTCTCAGGCGACCTGTGCGGCAACATCGACCAGGACCTCGCCCGTATTGGCCGCTCGCGCCGGGTAGTGCTTGCGGTGCCTCAGTTCAATGGCCTGCGCGCGCTGCTGGCTAACTCCGAAGTAATAGCTACGGTGCCAGACTACGCTGCCTGTGAGCTGGTCGTCGGCGGCCTGCTGCGCGCGGAACCGCCGCCATTCGAGATCGTGCCGGCGAAGCTGTCCATGGTTTGGAGTGGCATGCAAGACAACGACGTGGCCGAACGCTGGCTGCGTGAGCAGATCGTCCGCTTCCTAGGCGAGGACACGGTGGCTGCGCACCGCACGTGAGTGTGCGTGGATTGAGTGTTATGGCCGACGCCTATCTACTGTGCACGCCGCGGCCGTAGCCGGACTTATCCGACACAATGTGCTGGAGGTGTGCTCGGCGTCGGCACCAGGCTTTAGAGCGATTCCTATCAAACATCTGGTTGATACCCGGCTCGATGCCTTAACGCCGGGAAGTGAGTTGGTCACGCTGGTGAACTGAATCTTTCGCGGAGCCTTCCAGGTGGTGCAGTAGGCCTCCATGCTGGTGAAGGCTGATTTGTCTCAGCTGAGGCCATAGCAACGCGTATTCGCCAGCGCCCGGAGCGATTCCGGGCGCTGGCGAAGCCAGGGAGTTGCGCTTACATTTTTGGCTGCTCTTGCGGCCGCAGGTCGAAGACCAGTACCTCGGCCTCCTCACCATGGTTGAACTCCAGCGTCTGCGCATGACGAATCTTCAAGCCGTCTCCTGCCTTCAGGCGCTGGCCGTTGACGCTGAGCGAGCCGCTTGCGACATGCACGTAGGCGTGGCGTGCGATCGGCAAGCTGAGTGTGGCGCGTTCGGCGCCGTCGAACAGGCCGGCATAGACTCGTACATCCTGATTGATGCTGAGCGAACCGTCCTGGCCGTCCGGCGAGAGCACCAGGCGCAGGCTGCCGCGTTTCTCCTCGGTGGAGAAGTGTTGTTGCTGGTACCGCGGCTCGATGCCCTTGGCATTCGGCACTACCCAGATTTGCAGGAAATGGACCGGGGCGGTCGAGCTGGCGTTGTACTCGCTGTGTGCGACACCGGTGCCAGCACTCATCAACTGTACATCGCCCTTGCGGATCACCGAACCGGTACCGAGGGTGTCCTTGTGTTCCAGCGAGCCCTGCAGCACATAGGAGAAAATTTCCATGTCCCGATGGGCATGGGTGTCGAAGCCGCCGCCGGCGGCCACGTGGTCATCATTGATCACCAGCAGATCGGAAAAACCCATGTGCTCAGGATCGTAATAGGAGGCAAAAGAGAAGCTGTGGCGCGACTTCAGCCAACCGTGATCGGCGCCACCACGCTCGGAGGCCTTGCGAATTTCAGTAGTGTTGGTCATGTGCTTGTCTCCGTTATCTGGGAGCTGTGTTCAGCCCGTCGAAAACAGAGTACTGTCCACTCTGTTAGTGAATAAGCACTCGGAATAGGTTTTACTGTCTACCTGAGGGAGACAATGAATCAGCTGGAAGATATGCGATTGCTCGTCAGCGTGCTGGAACGCAACAGCTTCACCGCCGCTGCCGACGCCCTGGGTCTATCCAAGCAGTTCGTCAGTCGACGCCTCACCGCCCTGGAGGCTCGCCTGGGTGTTCGCCTACTCAATCGTTCGACCCGCAAGCTCAGCGCCACCCCACTAGGTCAGGTTTACTACGAACGCGCGGTGAGGATACTGGAGGATGTCGAGGAGACTGAGTCACTGGTGTCCGAGCAGCGCAGCAGCCCGCGTGGCACTTTGCGCCTGTCGGCGCCCATGTCGTTTGGCACTCTGCACCTGAGCACTTTGCTGCCCGGCTTCCTGCTGCGCTATCCGGAAGTCAGCATCGAGCTGGACCTAAGCGACCGCATGGTCGATGTGCTTGGTGAGGGCTATGACATGGCGGTGCGAATCGGTGTGCTGGCCGACTCGACCTTAATCGCCCGGCCACTGGTGGCCCTGGAGACGGTTACCTGCTGCAGCCCGGCCTATCTGGCACTCAATGGCGTACCTGAGACACCGGCCTCGCTGGGCGAGCATGAGTGCTTGCTTTATGGGCACTCCAAGGCGGTTGACTGGGACTACTGGGTAGATGGTCGCGTCGAGCGTTTTGCGGTTAGCGGGCGGTTCCGGGTCAACAATGGTGAGCTGGTGCGCGACGCTGCTATTGCCGGCCTCGGCCTCGCCAGACTGCCAACCTTTATTGTCGGGCGTGCGCTGGAAGCTGGTGATCTGGTGCCCGTGCTACAAAAATATCAGCTGCCATCGGCCAAGGTATTTGCCGTATATCCGCAGCACCGGCAGGCCTCGCTGCTGATCCGTACCTTGATCGACTACCTCAAGGAGGTGTTGGCTTGATGAGTTTGAGTTGATCGCAACATAGTTGCTTAACGCACTGAACGGGTGAGCCCTGCCTGCATCCCAAGTATTCCAGTTCTCGGTACTCATGCTACTGGAGCACCAGTGTGATCGTGTCACATTGCATTGGATACAGACGCAGCAGCGTCATTATCAGGTTACTAATACGAAACATGGTTCGCTGAAAACTAGAGTGGCTTACAAATATTAAGCACTCTTATTATAAGCCAGCTGTATATTCCATCTCGGTCACAGGGCATGGTCTGCAGTGTTGGGACGGCCCAAGGTGAAAAAGAACAGGCTTTCATCGTTATGACCACAAGTTGCGTCCAATACGCCCCCTCTAGGCCGCAATGATGTGACTCACATCAGCATAGCCGGCGCCGCGAATCCTGAGATGACACTCCGTTGTTCTTGCGCAAACGTATGCACAAGAGCATGAACGGTATGCAATGCAGTCCATTCATCTTTGTCGGCAATCCAGTCATGCTTGCTGCATTTTCCTTCTCCTGCCGTGGAGCCCTTCATGCTTGCACTGATTGCCCTGCACCCACTAACAATCGGCGTCGGCTTGCTGCTCGCCGACCTCGCGTGCTGGCGCCTGTTGCCGGCCGAGGCCAAGGTCTGGCGGGTGCTGCTGCGCCTTGGGATCTTCATTGCCTACAGCCTGGCAATTATCAGTGCCGGGATGAGTCCACTGCAGCCACCGCCGTGGAGCGAGCCGGCGCTGAACATGCTCGGCTCCGTATTGGGTATCGCCTGGTGGCTGCTCTGTGCGCGCACCCTGACTGTGGTACTCGGCGTGCTGCTGATGCCGCGCAGCGGCCACACCGGGCGCCTGCTGCAGGACGTACTGGGGGCGTTGATCTTCCTCGCGGCCATAGTCGCGGCGGCGGCCTACATCATGCAACTGCCGGTCAAGGGCCTGCTGGCCACCTCCGGGGTGGTCGCCATTGTCATAGGCCTGGCCCTGCAGAACACCCTGGGCGATGTGTTCTCCGGCATCGTACTGAACACCACCAAACCCTATCGCCTGGATGACTGGGTGTCGATCGACGGGATCGAAGGCAAGGTGATCGAGATCGACTGGCGTGCCACTCATCTGCGCACCAACCAGGGTAGCACCGTAGTGATTCCCAACTCGGTGGCAGCCAAGACCAAGGTTCTCAACCTCAATCGCTCCACCGATATCCAAAACCTCAGACTGAGCATCAGCGTGCCGGCGCAGGTGCGTCCACGTTTGGTGATAGACGCCCTCAACCGTACCCTCCAAGGTGTTAGGGCACTGCATCAGACGCCTAAGCCGAAGGTTTCGGTCAAGAGTTCTGACCTTAGCGCCGTGGAATACGAAATGAGTGCATTTGTTGCCACCGACTGCAGCGCCAGCGAGGTGCGTAACCTACTTTTCGACCTCGCTCACCGTAACCTGCAAGCCTCTGGCATTCTACGGGGCGCTTTACTTCCCGACGTTCCACGCAGCCGCCAGCGGATACTGCTCGATGACGTAAAAATCTTCCGTGCGCTTAGTGCGGAAGAAAAGGATCGACTGGCCGAACTGCTCGTGGCGCAAACATTCAATAAAGGCCAGGTATTGCTGGAAATTGGAGAAGTCAGCGAGCAATTGCTGCTGATCGGAACAGGTGTCATTTCAGCATCCATTCCTAATGGCAGCGAAGTAGTTGAGGCCGGCCGCATGGGCCCTGGCGAGGTTATGGGGGAACAGGGAGTTACTTTCGACACGCCGTCCGAGGCCCGTTTCACAGCGCTGAGTTCGGGTGTGCTCTATCGTCTCAAAAAGGAGTTGCTGCAGGCCTGCCTGGAGCAACGCAGCGAAGTCGGCAGCGCGCTGGCCAAGCTACAAAGCTTCCGCCAACAGGCCGGTGCCTCTTTACTGGAGCAGAAGCCTGTGACGATCAGAAAAGGAAAGTTTCTCAGCTGGCTACAGCGCTCTTAAAGGTTTGCTAGCACGCGGACGACGTTCTCTTGGTGCTGCAAAGATCTAATCGCCATATCCATGGACATTAGGTCGTTGCATTAAGCACCTTGCGTGACAGTTCGGGGTAAACGTTGCATTTGAGGTGTTCGATTATTGTGAGGAGCCCTTCGGGAGTTACATCGTCCCATTTGCGCATTTGAGTTACCTGAGTAATAGACGCGAGTTATAGCAGTGGGTTCTTCATGCCTTGCGCTTGAGTGGCACGACATTGCCTGCCGCCAATTTTCCCAGGTGATCGGCATACCACTGCATCATCACCTTGCGCTGTTCCAGATAGGTGCTCTTGTCATAGACGCCGCGGACACCTTCCTTGACGTGGGATAGCTGGGCCTCGACGTGCTGCGAGTCGAAGCCGTTCTCGTTGAGGATGGTACTGGCCAGGTGGCGGAAACCGTGGCCGGTCTGGCGGCCTTCGTAGCCCAGGCGGCGCAGCGCCATTAAGAACACGGTATTGCTACGTGGTTTGGTGATATTGCCTCGGCCAAGGAACAGCAGCGCATAGTTGCCAGTGATGTTTTGCAGTTCGCGCAGCAGAGCAATAGCTTGCGTTGGCAATGGCACCCGATGCTCACGGCGGCGCTTCATGCGCTCTGCAGGAATCAGCCATAGGCCAGTATCAAGGTTGAGCTCTTCCCAGCGCGCTTCACGCAGCTCGGATGGTCGGCAGGCGAGCATCGTCAGCAGCTGCAGGCCTATACGTACATCGGGGGCATGGGGGTAGGCACGGATAGCCCGGAGCAGTGCCGGCAGCTCCTCGATGGATACATGGGCAAAATTCTCCACAGGCTTGGTCAGTAGGAATTTATGCAACCCTTCGAGCGGGTTGTGCGTCGCTCTGCCAGTGACGCGAGCCAGGTCGTATACCTCCCGGCACATGCCGCGCACACGGCTTGTCTGTTCAACGATCCCGGTCTGCTCCATGCCACGCAGGAACTCCATCCACTCCATTGGTAGGATGCCGGTGTAGGGGCGCTTGCCGAAAACGGGGAATACATGCTTTTCCAAGGCGCCGATGGTGCGAACCGCCGTCCCTTCCGTCCAGGTCTTGCACTTGACGGCATACCACTCGCGAGCCAGGTGCTCGAAGGTATTGTTGGCCGCCTCGAGCTCTGCTGCCTTCCTGGCGCGCTTGGTGGCCATGATGCTGCCGTCCTTGGCGGTGCCGTCGCGCAGCTCGCGTACTTTCCGTCGGGCCTGTTCGCCGGTCAGTTGGTGGTCGCCTGTACCATAGCCGCCCAATCCCAACCATGACCACTTGCCGTCGGCCTTCTTGTAGCGCAGCTGCCAGGACTTCGAACCATCCGGCTTCACTCGGAAATACAGTCCGTCGCCATCCAGCTCACGGTACTCCTTCGCTTCCGACTCCAGGCTGGCGAGTACGGTGTCGGCCAGGGGGCGGCGTTTGATATCGCTGCGCTTCATTCCTGTATCCCTATGGTTCAATTTTTTTTGAAGGATACACAGAGGGATACACGAAGGGAATGGTGTGTGGATGCGCTGGGGGACGTGTGGAAACAAGAAAGCCCGCACGGGGCGGGCTTTTCAGGGGTGTTTCCGGTCATGTGGGAACATGTGGAAACTTGCATTTGGTGGAGCCGGGGGGATTTGAACCCCCGTCCGCCAGTTCGCCGCTATCGGTTCTACATGCGTAGCCATCTCTATTGAGTTAACTCCGCGCGACCCGAGTGGCAGGGTGCTTGGAGCGAGCTGCATAAGTTTTAGCCGTTACACCTGCAGCGAGTTTGGCGGCGATCCTGTTCTATCTGACTGTCCAGAATCTTCGGGTTTACAGGCATCCCCTATGGACAGCTAGCGGCACTTAGGCGGCTAGAGCGTAGTTGTCGTCGTTGGCAACTATAAGTTTGCAACAGTGGATTTACGAGTTCTGTTACCAACTCGGCATGCCCCTCAAGTTTTGTTACCGGCGTCGAATCCTAATCGGCCCCAAAACCTTCCTACCGGAGTAGGACCGCTAGTCTACGGCAAAGGTTCCGCAGCGTCGACCGTCCATCTGGCTTTAGAATGGTCGCGGGTTTGTCGCCAGGCGGCTGGCCCTGGCGCTGCCATGTGCCATCATTCCTCTGTTTCGATTGCCTGGAGCGCCGGCATGCCGCCTGCACCGCACAAACCTTTGCGCCGCTGGATCTGGCAGGCCTTCCTGCAGAGTGCCTTGATTCCCCTGGTTCTGGTGGAGTCGGTGCTGATCGGCGTCTACCTGTACACCAACGAGTCGATCCGCGAATCTCAGGTCGGCTACCTGCAGAACAGTGCGTTGCAGGATCTGGCCAGCGCGGTGCAGCGCGAGGGTCAGGTGATCGACAGCCGGCTCAAGGCCATCGAGTCGCAGGTCAGCATTTTCCGCGATGCGGTCGGTGAGGCCCTGCAGGATGAGCGTTTCGAGCCGGACGCGCTGGAGCGGGCGCGCCATGCGCAGACTCCGGATGGGGTGTTCTACAGCCGCAGCGATGACGGCCGCGCCGCGTCCTTTTATGCCAATAGCACGCCGCCGCAGCGCCAGGATCGCGACAAGGTCCTGCGCCTGTCGCGGGTCGATCCGTTGATGCGCTCGATCAAGGGCGCCGACCCGCTGGTGGCGGCGGTGTATTTCAACAGCTGGGACAGCTACAACCGCATCTATCCGTTCTTCATGACGCCCGAGCAGTATCCGCATGACATGGTCATCCCGGATTACAACTTCTATTACCTCGCCGATGCCAAGCACAACCCGCAGCGCAAGACGGTGTGGGCCGATGTCTACCTGGACCCGGCCGGCCTCGGCTGGATGATGTCGGCGATCGCCCCGGTGTATCGCGGCGATTTCCTCGAGGGCGTGGTGGGGCTGGACGTGACGGTGGGGCAGATGCTCGCCGAGATCGGCAACCTGCAGGTGCCCTGGCAGGGCTATGCGCTGCTGGTCAGCCGGGACAACGGCATCATGGCGCTGCCGGCGGCGGCCGAGCACGATTTCGGGTTGCGCGAGCTGACCCAGTACTCCTATGCCGAAGCGGTCAGGCGCGAGGTGCTCAAGCCGGCCGATTTCAAGCTGGATCGCCAGGCGGGCCTGCAGCCGCTGGTCGCGGCCATGGCGCAGGCCCGGCATGGCGTCGAGGAGGTGCAGCTGGGCGGGCGCAGCCAGTTGATGGCCTGGAGCGAGATCCCGCAGACCGGCTGGCGTCTGCTGCTGGTGGTGGATGAGGCCAACATCTTCCGCGAGACCAACAGCCTGGCCGAACAGTACCAGCAGATCGGCTACCTGCTGATCGCCGGGCTGCTGTTCTTCTACCTGCTGTTCGGCAGCTGGATGTGGTTGCGCTCGCGGCAGTTGAGCAACCAGCTGGCCACGCCACTGGCCGGCATCGTCGGGATGATGCGGCGCCTGGCGCACGGCGAGCGGGCCTCGGAAGTGCCGCCCACGGGGATCAGCGAGTTGGCCGACATGGCCCAGGAAGTGCGCTATGCCGGTGAGCAGCTGCGGGCCAGCGAATCACGCCGGCTCGAGGTGCAGCGGACCCTGGAGCTGGTGCTGGAAAGCACCACGGAAAGCCTCTGGGAAGTCGAGGCGATGAGCCTGAGCATTTGCGTCAGCGAGCGCTTCGTCAAACGCTTCGGCCTGCGCGACAGCTGCATGCCGTTCGCCGAGTTCAACCAGCGCGCGCATCCGGACGATCTGCCGCGCATCCGCCAGCTGCGCCTGAGCATGGCGGACGACGCCCGCGAGGACTTCTTCGAGGCCGAGTACCGCTATGCCGACGCCCAGGGCCAGTACGTCTGGCTGCTCAGCCGCGGCAAGGTCATCGAGCGTGACGGCCAGGGGCGTGCGGTGCGGGCGGCCGGTACGCATGTCGATATCACCGGCCTCAAGTTGGTCCAGGAGGAGTTGCGCCGTGCCAGTCTGGAGGCGCAGGCGGCCAGCCAGGCCAAGAGCCGCTTCCTGTCCAGCATGAGCCACGAGCTGCGCACCCCGCTCAATGCCATCCATGGTTTCGCCCAGCTGATCGAGCTGGAAGTGCAGGAGCGACCGGACGCCGCCCAGGAGCTGGAGTACGCGCGGGAGATCGTGCTGGCCAGCCGCCATCTCACCGCGCTGGTCGACGATATTCTCGACCTGTCCAGCATCGAGAGCCGGCGCCAGCACCTGCAGCTCAAACCGGTCGAGGTCAGCGCACTGCTCAGCGGTTGTGCCGAGCTGGTGCTGCCGGAAGTGCTGCAGCGTGGCCAGCAGCTGCGGGTGACGCCCGGGGTGGTCGGCGAACTGTATGTGCTGGCCGATATCCGCCGGGTGCGCCAGGTGCTGCTCAACCTGCTGTCCAACGCGCTCAAGTACAACGCGCCGCAGGGCCTGGTCTGCCTGGGCTACGAATTGCGCCCCGGTTGCGTGCGGTTGTGGGTCGAGGACTGCGGGCCGGGGCTCAGCGCCGAGCAGCAGAGCCAGCTGTTCCAGCCGTTCCAGCGTCTCGGCCGGGAGAGCTCGAACATTCCCGGTACCGGTATCGGCCTGGTGCTGTGCAAGGAACTGGCTGCGCTGATGGATGGCGAGATCGGTTTCAGCAGTTCGCCGGGTGCCGGCAGCCGCTTCTGGATCGACTTGCCGAGCGCGGCGGCGCCGGCCCCGACGGTCGCCACGGACGTTCAGGCGAGCGACGACGGCGCGGAGCAGCCGTTGGCCCAGGTGCTTTGCGTGGAGGATCATCCGGCCTGCCTGCGCGTGCTGCAGGAGGGGCTGCGCAGCATGGCCGAGGTGCAGGGCGCCGGTTCGCTGCGCCGGGCCAAGGTGTTGTTGAGCGAGCAGACCCCGGCGCTGGTGCTGCTGGATCTCGACCTGCCGGATGGCAACGGCCTGGCGCTGCTGGAGTGGATGCGCAGCCAGCCGCAACTGGTCGATGTGCCGGTGCTGGTGGTCAGCGCGGCCATCGATGAGGCGCAGATGGCCGAGGCCCGCGAGCAGGGCGCGCAGGCCTGCCTGCTCAAACCGGTGGATCTGCAGAAGCTGCGGCAGATGGCGCTGTCGCTGCTTGGCCAGGTGGTCTAGGCGGCGCCTGGGGCCCGCCGGACCGGCTTATTCGCTGGACTGCAGCAGGTTCAGCGCCTCTTCCAGCACCTTGACCGACTCGGCGTGGTCGCCGGCCTTGTGCAGGGCCTCGCCCTCGGCGCGCAGGCGCTGCACTTCGGCGAGCACGGCCGGGTCGGCCGGCGGGTCGCTTTTCAGCAGTTGATCGATCTTGGCCATCTCCTGCGGGCAGTGCATGGCCATCAGTGGCGTGCAGAGCAGGGCGGCGGTGAGAAACAGGACGGTGCGGCGCATGATGGCTCTCCTCGACGGGGCGGTGTCAGCAGTATAGGAGCCGCATGGCGATCTGCAGGGCTGGCGAGCGTTCGCCGGGTGCTTGCCATGGACGCCGCTCTCGCGGCATTCGCGGCGCAAGCCGCTCCTGCGCACGCCGCGTTTAGCGGGTGACATTGGCCCGGGCAAAAAAAGCCCCGCACGGGGCGGGGCCGAAGTTCGCGTGCCGGGGCACGCACCTTGAGGTCAGGGTTTGCGTCGGGTCACCCGGTCGACCAGGTAGACCAGGCCGTGGTAGTCGATGCCGGCGTGATGGCTGAGGCCGATCTCGCAGGTGCGGCTGGTGGAGATGCCTTCCGCGCAGGTCTGCACCGCATCCTTCAGGCTGCGCAGCGCGTGGGCGTTGAGCTGCGGGGTGGTGAAGCCCTTGTCGCCGGCGAAGCCGCAGCAGTGGATGCCTTCGGGGATCACCACCTGGCGGGTGCAGCGCCGCACGATGTCGATCAGGCCCTGGGCCTCGCCCAGGTGCTGGGTGCTGCAGGTGACATGCACGGCCACCGGTTGCTCCTGCGGGGTGAACTCCAGCCGCTCCAGCAGCTGTTCGCGGATGAACTTCACCGGGTCGTGCAGCTGTAGGCGCGGGTCGAGGCCGTCCTGCAGCAGGCGCAGGGTGCAGGGGCTGGTGTCGCAGTAGATCGGGTCGAGGCCGCCGCGGCTGGCCTTGAGCAGGGCATCGATCAGCTCCTGCTTCTTGCGCTCGGCCTGCTCGGGGTAGCCCTTGGAGGCGAACGGCTGGCCGCAGCACAGGTTGTCCTGCTCGGCGGGGAACACCACCTGGAAACCGGCTTTCTCCAGCAACTGGCGGGTCTTGTCGAGCAGCGGCATCTGCTCGGCGTCGGCGAATGCCGGGCCCATGGCCCGCGACACGCAGGCCGCCAGATAGACCACCCGTGGCCGTGCGTCGCTGACGGCCGGATTGATTCGAACTGGTTGCGCCGCCTGTGGCATGGCTGGCGTCCATAGCGGCAGGCCGGCGCTTTCATGCAGCGTGCGGGCGACCTTGGCCAGGCGTGGCGCACCGAGCAGCCGGCGCGCGCCATCGGCCAGGCGCAGGCTCAGGCGCGTGCCCTGCAGCACCGTGGCGAAGTGCCCGGCCAGCCAGCTGGCGGTGCCGGGGTGACGGGCGTTGCCGGCGCGCAGCTGACGCACCAGGTTACCAGTGTTGATGCCCACCGGGCAGCGCTGCGCGCACAGGCCGGTGGCGGCGCAGGTGTCGAGGCCCTGGTGCTGGTAGGCGCGCTCCAGCTCGGTGGTGTCGATGCCGGCACGTTTGCGCGCCTGGATGTCGCGCCAGATGACGATGCGCTGGCGCGGCGTCAGGGTCAGACCGTTGGACGGGCACACCGGCTCGCAGAAGCCGCACTCGATGCACTTGTCGATGATCTCGTCGGCGGCCGGCAGCGGCTTGAGGTGTTTCAGGTGGATCTGCGGGTCTTCCGACAGCACCACATCGGGATTGAGGATGCCCTGCGGGTCGAGCAGGCGCTTGAGCGTCCACATCAGCTGGTAGGCCTCGCTGCCCCACTCGAGTTCCACAAAGGGCGCCATGTTGCGCCCGGTGCCGTGCTCGGCCTTCAGCGCGCCGCCGAACTCCACTGCCACCAGTTGGGTGACGTCCTGCATGAAGGCTTCGTAGCGGGCGACCTGGGCCGGGTCGTCGAAACCCTGGGTGAAGACGAAGTGCAGGTTGCCCTCCAGGGCGTGGCCGAACAGGATGGCCTCGTCGTAGCGGTGCTTCTCCAGCAACGCGATCAGGCGGTTGACCCCCTCGGCCAGGCGTTCGACCGGGAAGGTCACGTCCTCGATGATCACCGTGGTGCCGGTTCTGCGCACCGCGCCGACGGCGGGGAAGGTGTCCTTGCGGATCTTCCACAGCTGGTTGTACACCGCCGGGTCTTCGCTGAAATCGACCTGCTTCTCCACCGGGAAGTGTGCGATGGACGCCATGATCTGCGCCAGCTGCTCATGCAGCAGGCTCTGGCTGGCGGCGCGTGATTCGATCAGCAGGGCGCAGGCATTGGCCGACAGGCTTTTCACCCAGGCCGGCATGCCTTGCATATTTTCCACCGAGCGCATGCTGCGCCGATCCAGCAGCTCCACCGCCGACACCGGCTGCAGCTTGAGCAGCGGCACGGCCTGGCAGCAGCTTTCCACATCGGGGAAGACGATCAGCGCGCTGGCCTTGTGCGGGTGGTCTGGCACGGTGTCGTAGGTCACCGCGCTGATAAAGCCGAGGGTGCCTTCGGAGCCGACCATCAGGTGGTTGAGGATCTCCAGCGGTTCGTCGTAGTCGATCAGGGCGTTGAGGGAGAAACCGGTGGTGTTCTTCAGCCGGTACTTGTGGCGGATCTTGGCCGCCAGCGCGCTGTTGGCGCGGGTCTGCCGGCCCAGTTCGGCCAGGCGTTCCAGCAGCTCGCCGTGGCTCTGGCGGAAGGCGGCCACGCTGGCGGCGTCCTCGCTGTCCACCACCGTGCCGTCGGCCAGCACCAGGCGCAGGCCGGCCAGAGTCTGGTAGGTGTTCTGCGCGGTGCCGCAGCACATGCCGCTGGAGTTGTTGGCGACTATACCGCCGATCTTCGCCGCGTTGATCGAGGCCGGGTCGGGGCCGATCTTGCGCAGGAAGGGCGCCAGCGCGGCGTTGGCGTTGGCGCCGATGACGCCCGGTTGCAGGCGGATCTGCGCGCCGTTGTCACGCACCTCGCGGCTGTTCCAGTGCTCGCCGAGCACGATCAGCACCGAGTCGGAAATCGCCTGACCGGACAGGCTGGTACCGGCGGCGCGAAAGGTCACCGGCACGCGGGAGGCCGAGGCCAGCTTGAGCAGCTCGACCACCTCTGCCTCGCTCTCGACCCGGATCACCAGCTTGGGGATCAGCCGGTAGAAGCTGGCGTCGGTGCCGAAGGCCAGGGTCGACAGTGGGTCGTCGAAGCGCCGTTCGCACGGGATCAGGCGGGCGACGGCGGTGAGAAAGGCGGCGGGCAGGCTCATGGTGGCTCCGGGGTCAGGAGGCGGCGTGGCGCAGTTCGCGCACCAGCGAATCGGCGCTGATCTCGGCGATGGACTTGGCCCCGGTCAGGGTCATGGCCACGCGCATTTCCTTGTCGATCAGCTCCAGCAGGTTGCTCACGCCGGCGCCACCGGCGGCGGCCAGGGCGTAGACGAAGGCGCGGCCGAGCATCACCGTGTCGGCGCCGAGGGCGAGCATGCGCACCACGTCCAGGCCGGTACGGATGCCTGAGTCGGCGAGGATCGCCAGCTCGCCCTTCACCGCGTCGGCAATCGCCGGCAGGGCGCGGGCGCTGGACAGCACACCGTCGAGCTGGCGACCGCCGTGGTTGGAGACGACGATGCCGTCGGCGCCGAACTTCACCGCATCCCTGGCATCTTCGGGGTCGAGGATGCCCTTGATCACCATCGGGCCCTCCCAGAAGTCGCGGATCCACTGCAGGTCCTGCCAGGAGATCGACGGGTCGAAATTGGCGCCCAGCCAGCCGATGTAGTCGGCCAGCCCGGTGGGGTTGCCGCGGTAGGCGGAGATGTTGCCCAGGTCGTGGGGCTTGCCCAGCAGGCCGACGTCCCAGGCCCAGCTCGGGTGGGTCATGGCCTGCAGCATGCGCCGCAGCGGCGCGTTCGGCCCGCTCATGCCGGAGTGGGCATCGCGGTAGCGCGCGCCGGGCACCGGCATGTCGACGGTGAACACCAGGGTGGTGACGCCGGCGGCCTTGGCCCGCTCCAGGGCATTGCGCATGAAGCCGCGATCCTTGAGCACATAAAGCTGGAACCACATCGGCCGGTCGATCGCCGGGGCGACTTCCTCGATCGGGCACACCGAAACGGTGGACAGGGTGAAGGGAATGCCCTTGGCCGCCGCCGCCTTGGCCGCCTGCACTTCGCCGCGGCGGGCGTACATGCCGGTCAGGCCGACCGGGGCCAGGGCCACCGGCATGGCCAGGGTTTCATTGAACAGTTTGGTTTCCAGGCTCAGCTCGGCCATGTTGCGCAGCACGCGTTGGCGCAGGGCGATATCGGCCAGGTCGGCGACGTTGCGCTTCAGCGTGTGCTCGGCATAGGCGCCGCCGTCGATGTAGTGGAACAGGAACGGCGGCAGCTTGCGCTGGGCGGCGGCGCGATAGTCGGTGGAGGCGGAGATGATCATGGGCGTCTCATCCGGTTGAAAAAAAGTGAAGCCGCTATGTGTCGGACGGATCTCGCGAGCTAGAGCGAGACAAGGCAGAAATGGCCGAGGGTGCGGAATTTACGAGTTGTAAATGAGCAGCCCGAGGCCATTTCTAACGCTGTATCGCCGACGCGCAGCAGATCCGAATGTCCTCAGTGCACCAGCATGCCGGTAAAGACATAGGCCTGGGCCAAGGTGATCAGGCCGACGAAGGCGGCGAAGATCAGGCTGTGCTTGAGGGTGAAGCGGAACAGGTCGGATTCCTTGCCGACCATGCCGGTGGCGGCGCAGGCCACGGCGATGGATTGCGGCGAGATCATCTTGCCGGTCACCCCGCCGCTGGTGTTGGCCGCCACCAGCAGGGTCTGGTCGACCCCGATCTGCTGCGCGGTGGTGGCCTGCAGCGAGCTGAACAGGGCGTTGGACGAGGTGTCCGAACCGGTGAGGAACACGCCCAGCCAGCCGAGGAACGGCGAGAAGAACGGGAACAGTGCGCCAGTGCCGGCCAGGACCAGGGCCAGGGTGCTGGACATGCCCGAGTAGTTGGTGACGAAGGCGAAGGCCAGCACCATGCCGATCGACAGGATCGGCCATTTCAGCTCGATCAGGGTTTCCTTGAAGGTGCTCAGGCCGGTTTTCGCGCGGATCTTCAGCACCAGCATGGAGATCAGGGCGGAGAAGAAGATCGCCGTGCCGGTGGCCGAGATCGGGTCGAGCTTGAACACGGCCGGCATGGCGGTGGCGCTGGCCACGATCGGTGCGGTCTTGATCACCAGCTGATCCAGGTGCGGGATGGCGAAGTTGAACACCGTGCCGTACATCGCGCCACCGGCGGCGAACAGCGCCTTGAACGGCTTCAGCGTCCAGATGGTCACCAGCACGGTGAGGATCAGGAACGGCGACCAGGCCTTGAGGATCTGGGCGAAGCTGTAGGGCGATGGCAGGGTGCTGCGCGCACCGCCGAAACCGCCGGCGAAGGCCGTTACTTCGGCGCTCACCCCGGCGACGGCAGCCTTGGCCGCGCGGGCCGGTTGCCAGACCTTGAGGAACAGGGTCAGGGAAATCAGGCTGACCAGGGCCGAGGTGATGTCCGGCAGTTCCGGGCCGATGAAGTTGGAGGTGAAGTACTGGGTCACGGCGAAGCTGGCGCCGGCGACCAGCGCGGCCGGCCAGGTTTCCTTGACCCCGCGCCAGCCATCCATCATCGCCACCAGCCAGAACGGCACGATGATCGACAGCAGCGGCAGCTGGCGGCCGGTCATCGCGCCGATCTTGAAGGCGTCGATGCCGGTGACCTGGCCGGCGACGATGATCGGGATGCCCAGGGCGCCGAAGGCCACCGGCGCGGTGTTGGCGATCAGGCACAGGCCGGCCGCGTACAGCGGGTTGAAGCCGAGGCCGACCAGCAGGGCGGCGGTGATCGCCACCGGCGCGCCGAAGCCGGCGGCGCCTTCGAGGAAGGCGCCGAAGGAGAAGCCGATCAGCAGCACCTGCAGGCGCTGGTCGTCGGTGATAGACAGCACCGAGCTGCGGATCACCTCGAACTGGCCGCTCTTGACCGTCAGTTTGTAGAGGAACACCGCGGCGACGATGATCCAGGCGATCGGCCACAGGCCGTAGGCGAAGCCATAGCCGGCGGCGGCGAAGGCCATGTCGGCCGGCATCTGGAAGGCGAAGATGGCGACGATGATCGACAGCGCCAGGGTGATGCTGCCGGCGACGTGGCCTTTCAGGCGGAACACCGCCAGGGCCAGGAAGAAGAACACGATCGGGATCAGGGCGACCAGCGCGGACAGGCCGAGGCTGCCGAGCGGTGTGTAGAGTTGTTGCCAGGTTTGCATGGTGGGTGGCTCCCTAATTGTTTTTGGAGGTGCCTGGGCTGTCGGCAAGGCCGGTCGCGCCGTTCTGGTAAATTGGTAATACCAATTTACAAAGTAGCGCCGCCAGAGTAAAAGTCATGCTTCCTGCCTGTCAAACCCCTTGTCTCAGACTTTGGTCGAACAGGGGCGGGTTGCTGGGCTCGGGTGGTCTCGTTAGGCTAGCCGGCAGGCGTCGTGCTAGAGCGGGGCAAGTGGTCAAACCAGTGGGGAGTGGCTTTATGGCAGTGGGTCAGGTGCAGCAGCGCCGTCTGTCGGATGACATCGTCAGTCAGCTGGAGGCGATGATTCTCGAGGGCACGCTCAAGATCGGCGAACGCCTGCCGGCCGAACGGGTGCTGGCCGAGCAGTTCGGCGTGTCGCGTCCTTCGCTGCGCGAGGCGATCCAGAAGCTGGTGGCCAAGGGTCTGCTGGTCAGTCGCCAGGGCGGCGGCAACTATGTCGCCGAGACACTCGGCAGCACCTTCAGCGATCCGCTGCTGAAGCTGCTGGAGGAAAACCCGGCGGCCCAGCGCGATCTGCTCGAATTCCGCCACACCCTGGAAGGCTCCTGCGCCTTCTACGCCGCCCAGCGCGCCACCGAGCCGGATCGCCAGCGCCTGAGCGAGGCCTTCGCCGCGCTACAGGATTGCTACGAGCGCGGCGGCACGGTGACCCGGGCCGAGGAGGGCGCGGCCGATGCGCGCTTCCACCTGGCGATTGCCGAGGCCAGCCACAACGCGGTGCTGCTGCACACCATCCGCGGCCTGTTCGACCTGCTCAAGCGCAACGTGGTGACCAATATCGGCGGCATGTACGCCCAGCGCGAGGAAACCCGCAGCATGCTTATCAGTCAGCACCGGGCGCTGTTCGAGGCGATCATGGCCGGGCGTGCCGAGGAGGCGCGGGATCTGTCCAACCGGCATATCGACTATGTGCAGGAGGTGCTGGCGGATGTGCAGCTGGAAGCGCAGCGCCTGGCGCGGGCACAGCGGCGGGTGGGGGCGGCGGCCAAGCCTTAGGCGAGTTACGTGGGGGCGCCCCGCGAACCCCTGCGGGCGTTCAGCTGCGCGTGGCGCACCCTACGGAGAGTTACTCGTCCTTGCCCTTGGTGCGCATGGCGCGCTGCACTTCGCGGTCGGCGTCACGCTCTTTCTCGGTGTGGCGCTTGTCGAAGTCCTTCTTGCCCTTGGCCAGGGCGATCTCGCACTTGACCAGGTGCTGCTTCCAGTACAGCGACAGGGCCACGCAGGTGTAGCCCTTCTGCTGCACCGAGCCGAACAGCTTGTCCAGCTCGCGCTTGTTCAGCAGCAGCTTGCGCGTGCGGATCGGGTCGGCGATGACGTGGGTGCTGGCGGTCTTCAGCGGGGTGATGTGACAGCCCATCAGCCAGGCTTCGTCGTCCTTGAGCAGCACGTAGCTGTCGACCAGCTGCGCCTTGCCGGCGCGCAGGCTCTTCACTTCCCAGCCGGACAGGACCAGGCCGGCCTCGAACTTGTGTTCGATGAAATAGTCGTGCAGCGCTTTCTTGTTCTGCGCGATGGTGCCTGTGGGGTGTTTCTTTTGCTTAGCCATAGGCGCGGCATTATAGGGAGTCGGCGCGCGGCTGGCGACAGCCTGTGCTTGAGGGGGGCGGGTGAATTACGCACAATGCGCGCTTCTTGGCGCTCGCGCGGGCGGTTTGGCCCGGGTGGCCGCAATGCAGTCCTGGAAGTGAGAGCCGATGAGCACGCGAATCCTACGCTCGGCGCTGCTGCCGTATCCGGCACAGGCCTTGTACGATCTGGTCAATGATGTGGCGAGCTATCCGCAGTTCCTGCCCTGGTGCTCGGCCTCCGAGGTGCTGGCGGTCAGCGAGGTGGAAATGCGCGCCAGCCTGACGGTGGCCAAGGGCTCGCTGAGCCAGCGCTTCATGACCCGCAACCGCCTGGTGCCGGGCCAGTCCATCGAGATGCAGCTGGAGGAGGGGCCCTTCTCGCAGCTGCAGGGCGTCTGGGAGTTCAAGGCGCTGGGCGACAAGGCCTGCAAGATCAGCCTGGACCTGACCTTCGATTACGCCGGGCCGCTGGTCAAGGCGACCCTCGGGCCGCTGTTCAACCAGGCGGCCAACACCCTGGTCGATGCCTTTTGCCAGAGGGCCAAGCAGCTCCATGGATAAGCCGAACATCTTCGTCGAGGTGGTGTACGCCCTGGCCGACAAGCAGAAGCTGCTGCGTCTGAGCGTGCCAGCGGGCAGCAGCGTGCGCGACGTGGCCCTGCGCTCGGGGCTGGAGGCGCACTTTCCCGGCCTGGATCTGGCGAACAGCCCGCTGGGCATCTTCGGCAAGGCGGTGGCCAGGCCCGAGGAGCGGATCATCGAGGAGGGCGAGCGGGTGGAAATCTACCGGCCGCTGATCGCCGACCCGAAAGAGGTGCGCAAGCAGCGCGCGGCCAAGGCGGCACTGGCGCGGGCCGGCGAGCAGGGCGAGCAGGGCGAGTAGCTTTCGCCCAGGCACAAAAAAGCCCGGTGAAAACCGGGCTTTTTGCTTTGCGCCGCTTACTGCGGGGTGGCTTCCAGCGGCTCCGGAATCGGTACGGCGACCGGTTCGGCGGCGTCCACTTCGCGCTGGATCTGCTCCAGCAGCGAGCCCGGCTTGGTCGGTTCTTCGGTGGTTTGCTGCGGCTGGCTGACCACACTGCTCTGGCCGTCTTCGCCGAGGATTTCCTGGTCGCGGCTGACGCCCGGCATGAAGTCGCCGGCCAGGCCGATCAGTTGGTCGTCGCTGCCGAACATCAGGCTGACTCGTTCCTGGTAGCGCTGCCGGCCACCCGGCTGGATGCTGTACAGGTAGTCCCAGCGGCTGGCATGGAAGGTGTCGGTGATCAGCGGGTTGCCCATGATAAACCGCACTTGTCGGCGGGTCATTCCAGGCTTCAACTGGTCTATCATGTCCTGCGTTACGACATTGCCCTGCTGGATGTCGATTTTATAAACCCCGGGAAATGAACAACCGGCGAGTGCGAGCAGACCCACGAGCGTGAGGCTGGACAGCAGGAGCTTGGTGTTTTGCATCGGTGGGTGACTTCCACTATCTTGGCTGGGCAAAGTAAACCCCGATCATACCCGCATAAACGGAAGCTGCGAAGCAGCAACCTAGAGAAAGCCGACCATGGTTGAAAATAGCGAACTGCGCAAAGCTGGCCTGAAAGTAACCCTGCCGCGCGTGAAGATCCTGCAGATGCTCGACTCGGCCACTTCCGGCCAGCGCCACATGAGTGCGGAAGATGTGTACAAGGCGCTGATGGAGGCGGGCGAGGACGTCGGTCTGGCCACCGTGTACCGGGTACTGACCCAGTTCGAAGCGGCCGGCCTGGTCGAGCGCCACAACTTCGATGGCGGCCATGCCGTGTTCGAGCTGGCCGACGGCGGGCACCACGACCACATGGTCTGTGTCGACAGCGGCGAAGTCATCGAGTTCTTCGATCCGGATATCGAGAAACTGCAGAAAGAGATCGTCAAGAAACACGGCTTCGAGCTGGTCGATCACAACCTGGTGTTGTACGTGCGCAAGAAGAAATAAGTGCGACGAGTCGAATGAAAAAGGCGCCCCGCGGGGCGCCTTTTTCATGTCTGCACCTTAGTGCTGGGCGCTGCTGACCATCTTGCGCGCGTGCTGCAGGGATTCCTCGGTGAGGTCGACCCCGCCGAGCATGCGCGCCACTTCCTCGACCCGCTGCGCGGTATCCAGGCTGGCCACGGCGGTGCGGGTCTCCTCGCTGCCGCGCTGCTTGTGCACGAACAGGTGGTTGTGGCCCTGGGCGGCGACTTGCGGCAGGTGGGTGACGGTAAGGACCTGGCCGCGCTCGCCGAGGCGCCGTAGCAGCTGGCCGACCACTTCGGCGGTGGGGCCGCCGATGCCGACGTCGACTTCGTCGAACACCAGGGTCGGTACCCGCGACGTCTGTGCGGTGATCACCTGGATCGCCAGGCTGATGCGCGACAGCTCGCCGCCGGAGGCGACCTTGGCCAGGGATTTCAGCGGCAGGCCGGGGTTGGTGCTGACCAGGAATTCGACCTGCTCCAGGCCATGAGGCTGCGGCTCCTCGGCGCTGCCGGCCTGCAGCTGGATGCTAAAGCGCCCACCGGGCATGCCCAGGCCCTGCATCTCGATCTGCACTGCATCGGCCAGGCGCTCGGCGGCCTGCTGGCGCAGCTGGCTCAGTTCGGCCGCTTTTTCCTGGTAATGACGGGCATAGGCCGCCAGTTCCTCGGCCAGGCGTTCGCTGGCCTGGTCATCGGCGTTCAGGTCTTCCAGTTCTTCCAGCAGGCGCTGCTGCAGTTCGCCCAGTTCGGTGGGCTGGATGCGGTGCTTGCGCGCCAGGGTATAGATGGTGTCCAGGCGTTCTTCGAGCAGTTGCTGGCGCTGCGGGTCGGCATCGAAGTGGTCGATGAAGCGGTTCAGCTCGCCGACCGCTTCCTCGACTTGGATCTGCGCGCTGGCCAGCAGGTTGCTGGCTTCGCCGAGGGCGCCGGGCTGACTGCTGAACGCACCCAGGCGGTTGAGGCTGGCGGTCAGGGCCGACAGCACGTTGCCGGCATCGCTCTCGCTGCACAGGTCGAGCACCTGGCGACAGGCGCCGAGCAGCTGTTCGGCATTGCTCAGGCTCTTGTGTTCCTGCTCCAGCTGCTCCAGCTCGTTGTCGCCGAGGGCGAGGTTTTCCAGTTCCTCCAGCTGGTAGCTGAGCAGCTGGTGGCGGGCGCGCTGCTCGTCGCTGGTCGAGGTCAGGCGCTGCAGCTCCTGGCGGGTCTGGCGCCAGCGCTGGGCGGCCAGCTGCACCTGGCGGGCCAGTTCCTGGCTGCCGGCATACTCGTCGAGCAGGCGGCGGTGGGTGTCGGGCTTGAGCAGCGACTGGTGCTCGTGCTGGCTGTGGATATCGATCAGCAGTTCGCCGAGCGCCTTGAGGTCGCCCAGTGGGCAGGGGCTGCCGTTGATGTAGCCGCGCGAGCGGCCTTCGCTGGTGATCACCCGGCGCAGGATGCACGGGCCGTCGTGGTCCAGGTCGCGCTCGCTGAGCCAGGCGCGGGCTTCGGGGATGTCGTCCAAGTCGAAGCTGGCGAGGATGTCCGCCTTGTCCGCGCCGGGGCGCACCACGCCGCTGTCGGCGCGGTCGCCGAGGGCCAGGCCGAGGGCGTCGAGCATGATCGACTTGCCGGCGCCGGTCTCGCCGGTGATCACCGACATGCCGCGGGCCAGCTCCAGATCCAGGTGTTCGACGATGGCGTAGTTGTGAACGGACAGGTGCACCAGCATGGAATGCGCTCCCGAAAAATTAGGCTGTGTATTTATACAGTGTTTTGTTTTGTCCTGACAATAACCCTTGAAACCTTGTGATCGGGCCCCATATAGGCGACAGAAGCAGCAGGCCTTGACCTGCCCACGCATTGAACAGGAGGACCTAATGGCTGACGAACAGACCCTGGATACGCAGAACCCGCAGGACGCCCAGAACGCCGAGGCGGGGTCTGGCGAGGATCTGGCGGCACGTGTGCACGCCCTCGAAGAGCAGCTGGCGCAGGCGCAGGATAATGCCCTGCGGGTTGCCGCCGATCTGCAGAACGTGCGCCGCCGCGCCGAGCAGGATGTCGAGAAGGCGCACAAGTTCGCCCTGGAGAAGTTTGCCAATGACCTGCTGCCGGTGGTCGACAGCCTGGAGCGCGGCCTGGAGCTGTCCGACCCGAACGACGAGTCGATCCGCCCGGTGCGCGAAGGCATGGAGCTGACCCTCAAGCTGTTCCACGACACCCTCAAGCGTTACCAGCTGGAAGCGGTCGACCCGCATGGCGCACCGTTCAATCCGGAGCACCATCAGGCGATGGCCCTGGAAGAAAGCACCCATGTCGAGCCGAACTCGGTGCTCAAGGTGTTCCAGAAGGGCTACCTGCTCAGTGGTCGCCTGCTGCGCCCGGCCATGGTCGTGGTGAGCAAGGCGCCGAGCGTCGCGCCGCCGTCGATCGACGAGCAGGCTTGAAATCGGCGAGTCCGACCCCATCTGTTAGAACAAGCGATTTAGTGCTGGTGCGGCCAATTCATTCAACGGGCCGCGCAACCAAGGTTAAAGATCAAGTTTCGGGAGAGTGAATATGGGCAAGATTATCGGTATCGACCTGGGGACCACCAACTCCTGCGTCGCCATTCTGGAAAACGGTAACGTCAAGGTCATCGAGAACGCCGAAGGCGCGCGCACCACGCCTTCCATCATCGCCTACACCAACGACGGCGAGATCCTGGTCGGCCAGTCCGCCAAGCGTCAGGCGGTGACCAACCCGCACAACACCCTGTACGCGGTGAAGCGTCTGATCGGTCGTCGCTTCGAAGAAGAAGTGGTACAGAAAGACATCAAGATGGTTCCCTACAAGATCGCCAAGGCCGACAACGGTGATGCCTGGGTCGACGTGAAGGGCCAGAAGATGGCGCCGCCGCAGATTTCCGCGGAAGTGCTGAAGAAGATGAAGAAGACCGCCGAAGACTACCTCGGCGAAGCCGTGACCGAGGCGGTGATCACCGTCCCGGCCTACTTCAACGACAGCCAGCGCCAGGCCACCAAGGATGCCGGTCGCATCGCCGGCCTGGACGTCAAGCGCATCATCAACGAGCCGACCGCGGCCGCGCTGGCCTACGGCATGGACAAGGGCAAAGGCGACCACACCGTGATCGTCTATGACCTGGGTGGCGGTACCTTCGACGTGTCGGTGATCGAGATCGCCGAAGTCGACGGCGAGCACCAGTTCGAGGTGCTGGCCACCAACGGCGACACCTTCCTCGGTGGCGAGGACTTCGACATCCGCCTGATCGACTACCTCGTCGACGAGTTCAAGAAAGAGTCCGGCATCGACCTGAAGGGCGATCCGCTGGCCATGCAGCGCCTGAAGGAATCCGCCGAGAAGGCCAAGATCGAGCTGTCGTCCGCGCAGCAGACCGACGTCAACCTGCCGTACATCACCGCAGACGCCACCGGTCCGAAGCACCTCAACGTGAAGATTTCCCGCGCCAAGCTGGAAGCCCTGGTCGAAGACCTGGTCACCCGTACCATCGAGCCGTGCCGCATCGCCCTGAAAGACTCCGGTCTGGACGTCGGCAGCATCGACGAAGTGATCCTGGTCGGTGGTCAGACCCGCATGCCGCTGGTGCAGCAGAAGGTTGCCGAGTTCTTCGGCAAGGAAGCACGCAAGGACGTCAACCCGGACGAAGCCGTGGCCATCGGTGCCGCCATCCAGGGCGCGGTGCTGGCCGGCGACGTCAAGGACGTGCTGCTGCTCGACGTCTCCCCGCTGACCCTGGGTATCGAGACCATGGGCGGCGTGATGACCGCGCTGATCGAGAAGAACACCACCATCCCGACCAAGAAATCGCAGGTGTTCTCCACTGCCGACGACAACCAGGGCGCGGTGACCATCCACGTGCTGCAGGGCGAGCGCAAGCAGGCCTCGCAGAACAAGTCGCTGGGCAAGTTCGACCTAGCCGAGATCCCGCCGGCGCCGCGTGGCGTGCCGCAGATCGAAGTGACCTTCGACATCGACGCCAACGGCATCCTGCACGTCGGCGCCAAAGACAAGGCCACCGGCAAGCAGCAGTCCATCGTGATCAAGGCCAACTCCGGCCTGTCCGAGGAAGAGATCGAGCAGATGGTGCGTGACGCCGAGGCCAACGCCGAGGAAGACCGCAAGTTCGAGGAGCTGGTTACCGCGCGCAACCAGGGTGACGGTCTGGTGCATGCGACCCGCAAGATGGTCACCGAGGCGGGCGACAAGGCCACTGCCGACGAGAAGGCTGCCATCGAGAAGGCCCTGGGCGAGCTGGAAGTCGCGGTGAAGGGCGACGACAAGGCGGCCATCGAAGCCAAGATGAATGCCCTGTCCGAAGTCACCACGCCGCTGGCGCAGAAGATGTACGCCGAGCAGCCGCAGCCGGGCGCTGCCGGCCAGGGGGCTGACGAAGCCAAGGACGCGGCCGACGACGTGGTCGACGCCGAGTTCGAAGAAGTCAAGGACAACAAGTAAGCCACGGCTTACCTCAGTTCCCGCCCGCCGAAGCCTGGCTTCGGCAGGTGCGATCCGCCGCGCGGGAGCTTGCTCCCGCGTTGGCGTGTCTGGGGCAGACGAATTTAAAGGTGTTGATGTATGTCCAAGCGTGACTATTACGAAGTGCTCGGTGTCGAGCGCGGCGCCAGCGAAGCCGAGCTGAAAAAGGCTTACCGGCGCCTGGCGATGAAGCACCACCCGGACCGCAATCCGGACGACAAGGCTTCGGAAGAGAAATTCAAGGAGGCCAACGAGGCCTACGAAGTGCTGTCCGATGCGGGCAAGCGTTCGGCCTACGACCAGTACGGCCATGCCGGCGTCGACCCGCAGATGGGTGGCGGCGGCTTCGGCGGTGGCGGGGCGAACTTCTCCGACATCTTCGGCGACGTGTTCAGCGATTTCTTCGGTGGCGGCCGCGGCGGTTCGCGCGGCGGCGCCCAGCGTGGCAGCGACCTGCGCTACACCCTGGAGCTGGATCTGGAAGAGGCCGTGCGCGGCACCACCGTGACCATTCGCGTGCCGACCCTGGTCAACTGCAAGCCGTGCGATGGCAGCGGGGCGAAGAAGGGCACCAGTCCGGTGACCTGCACCACCTGCGGCGGCATCGGTCAGGTGCGCATGCAACAGGGCTTCTTCTCGGTGCAGCAGACCTGCCCGCGCTGCCATGGCAGCGGCAAGATGATCACCGACCCCTGTGGCTCCTGCCATGGCCAGGGCCGGGTGGAAGAGAGCAAGACCCTGTCGGTCAAGGTGCCGCCGGGCGTCGACACCGGCGATCGCATCCGTCTGTCCGGCGAGGGCGAGGCGGGCAGCATGGGTGGCCCGGCGGGCGACCTGTACGTGGTGGTCAATGTGCGCGAGCATGCGATCTTCCAGCGCGACGGCAAGCACCTGTACTGCGAAGTACCGATCAGCTTCGCCGACGCGGCGCTGGGCGGCGAGCTGGAAGTGCCGACCCTGGATGGCCGGGTCAAGCTGAAGATCCCGGAGGGCACCCAGACCGGCAAGCTGTTCCGTCTGCGCGGCAAGGGCGTGGCCCCGGTGCGTGGCGGCGGTGCCGGCGACCTGCTGTGCAAGGTGGCGGTGGAGACCCCGGTGCATCTGGACAAGCGCCAGCGCGAGCTGCTGGAAGAGTTCCGCAAGTCGCTGGAAGGCGACAGCTCCCATTCGCCCAAGGCCAGTGGCTGGTTCGAAGGCGTGAAGCGCTTCTTCGGCGATCTCTAAGGAATCGACTATGCGACGTATTGCAGTGATGGGCGCCGCCGGGCGCATGGGCAAGATCCTCATCGAGGCGGTCGGCCAGGCCGAAGGCGCCAGGCTGACCGCGGCCGTGGATCGCCCGGACAGCAGTCTGATCGGCGCCGATGCCGGCGAGCTGGCGGCGCTGGGCAAGATCGGCGTGGTCCTGGCGGGTGACCTGAATGCGGTGCTCGATCAGTTCGATGTGCTGATCGACTTCACGCACCCCTCGGTGACCCTGAAGAACCTGGAAGTCTGCCGTAAGGCCGGCAAGGCCATGGTCATCGGTACCACCGGTTTCAGTGTGGAAGAGAAGCAGTTGCTGGCCGATGCCGCCAAGCAGATTCCGATCGTCTTCGCCGCCAACTACAGCGTCGGCGTCAACCTGTGCCTTAAGCTGCTGGATACCGCTGCCCGGGTGCTGGGTGACGAAGTCGATATAGAAATCATCGAGGCGCACCACCGGCACAAGGTCGATGCGCCGTCCGGTACCGCGCTGCGCATGGGCGAAGTGGTGGCCAATGCCCTGGGGCGCGATCTGCAGAAGGTCGCGGTGTACGGGCGCGAAGGCCAGACCGGCGCGCGCGAGCGCGAAACCATAGGTTTCGCCACCGTGCGGGCCGGCGACGTGGTCGGCGACCATACCGTGCTGTTCGCCGCCGACGGCGAGCGGGTGGAGATCACCCACAAGGCCTCCAGTCGGATGACCTTCGCCAAGGGGGCGGTGCGTGCGGCGCTGTGGCTGCAAAGCCAGCCGGCCGGGCTGTATGACATGCAGGATGTGCTGGGGCTGAGCTGACATAGCGTTTCGGTCCACTCAGATGGTGGACCGAAAAGGCACTTTCCTGTAAGCTTTCTGCTTTAGTGTGTCCACTAAAAGTAACGCAGAATGAATCAGATAAAAAAGCGGGGTGACGGTCAATACGTCATCCCGCTTTTTTACAACCTGCGTTTGTGTAAGTTTCAGATCTAAGGGAGGTCTTCTTGACTAAGCCAGCCATACTCGCCCTTGCCGACGGCAGCATTTTCCGCGGTGAAGCAATCGGGGCCGACGGCCATACCATCGGTGAAGTGGTGTTCAACACCGCCATGACCGGCTATCAGGAAATCCTTACCGATCCTTCCTATGCCCAGCAAATCGTCACGCTGACCTACCCGCACATCGGCAACACCGGTACCACGCCGGAAGATGCCGAATCCAACCGGGTGTGGGCGGCCGGCCTGATCATTCGCGACCTGCCGCTGATCTCCAGCAACTGGCGCAACAAGCAGCCGCTGGACGAGTACCTCAAGGAAAACGGTACCGTCGCCATTGCCGGCATCGATACCCGTCGCCTGACCCGCATCCTGCGCGAGAAAGGCTCGCAGAATGGCTGCATCCTGGCGGGTGAAGACGCCACCGAGGAAAAAGCCCTGGAACTGGCGCGCAGCTTCCCTGGCCTGAAAGGCATGGACCTGGCCAAAGTGGTCAGCTGCACCGAGCGCTACGAATGGCGCTCCAGCGTGTGGAACCTGAAGAGCGACAGCCACCCGGAAATCGCTGCCAGCGAGCTGCCTTACCACGTCGTTGCCTATGACTACGGGGTCAAGGTCAACATCCTGCGCATGCTGGTCGAGCGCGGTTGCCGCCTCACCGTGGTGCCGGCCCAGACCCCGGCCAGCGACGTGCTGGCGCTGAACCCGGATGGCGTGTTCCTCTCCAACGGCCCTGGCGACCCCGAGCCGTGCGACTACGCCATCCAGGCGATCAAGGACGTGCTGCAGACCGAGATCCCGGTCTTCGGCATCTGTCTCGGTCACCAGCTGCTGGCCCTGGCCTCCGGTGCCAAGACCCTGAAGATGGGCCACGGTCACCACGGCGCCAACCACCCGGTGCAGGACCTCGACAGCGGCGTGGTGATGATCACCAGCCAGAACCACGGCTTCGCCGTGGACGAGACCAGCCTGCCGGCCAACCTGCGCGCCACCCACAAGTCGCTGTTCGACGGCACCCTGCAGGGCATCGAGCGCACCGACAAGGTGGCTTTCAGCTTCCAGGGCCACCCGGAAGCCAGCCCGGGCCCGCATGACGTGGCCCCGCTGTTCGACCGCTTCATCGAAGCCATGGCCAAGCGCCGTTAAGCCAGCCGACTGACCCAAGGATTCGAGTAAGAAACATGCCAAAACGTACAGACATCAAAAGCATCCTGATCCTCGGCGCCGGCCCCATCGTCATCGGCCAGGCCTGCGAGTTCGACTATTCCGGCGCCCAGGCCTGCAAGGCCCTGAAGGAAGAGGGCTACCGCGTCATCCTGGTGAACTCCAACCCGGCCACCATCATGACCGACCCGGCCATGGCCGATGCCACCTACATCGAGCCGATCAAGTGGTCCACCGTGGCCAAGATCATCGAGAAGGAGCGCCCGGACGCCCTGCTGCCGACCATGGGTGGCCAGACCGCGCTGAACTGCGCCCTGGACCTGGAAAAGCACGGCATCCTGGAAAAGTTCGGCGTGGAAATGATCGGTGCCAACGCCGACACCATCGACAAGGCCGAAGACCGTTCGCGCTTCGACAAGGCGATGAAGGACATCGGCCTGGCCTGCCCGGTTTCCGGCATCGCGCACAACATGGAAGAAGCCTACGGCGTGCTGGAGAAGGTCGGCTTCCCGTGCATCATCCGTCCGTCCTTCACCATGGGCGGCACCGGCGGCGGTATCGCCTACAACCGTGAAGAGTTCGAAGAAATCTGCGCCCGTGGCCTGGATCTGTCGCCGACCAGCGAGCTGCTGATCGACGAATCGCTGATCGGCTGGAAGGAATACGAGATGGAGGTGGTCCGCGACAAGAAGGACAACTGCATCATCGTCTGCGCCATCGAGAACTTCGACCCGATGGGCGTGCACACCGGTGACTCGATCACCGTGGCCCCGGCTCAGACTCTGACCGACAAGGAATACCAGATCCTGCGTAACGCCTCTCTGGCGGTGCTGCGCGAGATCGGCGTGGAAACCGGCGGCTCCAACGTGCAGTTCGGCATCTGCCCGAACACCGGGCGCATGGTGGTGATCGAGATGAACCCGCGCGTGTCGCGTTCCTCGGCACTGGCCTCCAAGGCCACCGGCTTCCCGATCGCCAAGATCGCCGCCAAGCTGGCCGTGGGTTACACCCTCGACGAGCTGAGCAACGACATCACCGGCGGCCGCACTCCAGCCTCGTTCGAGCCGGCCATCGACTACGTCGTCACCAAGATCCCGCGTTTCGCCTTCGAGAAGTTCCCCAAGGCCGACGCGCGCCTGACCACCCAGATGAAATCCGTGGGTGAGGTCATGGCCATCGGTCGGACCTTCCAGGAATCCCTGCAGAAGGCCCTGCGCGGTCTGGAAGTGGGGGTCTCCGGTTTCGATCCGAAGCTCGACCTGAACGACCCGGAAGCCGAGAGCACCTTGCGCCGCGAGCTGACCGTGCCGAGTGCCGATCGCATCTGGTACGTGGCCGATGCCTTCCGCGCCGGCAAGAGCGTCGCGGAAATCTTCGAGCTGACCAACATTGACGAATGGTTCCTGGTGCAGATCGAGGACCTGATCAAGGACGAGGAGCGGGTCAAGACCCTCGGCCTGTCCAGTATCGATCGCGACGCCATGTACAAGCTCAAGCGCAAGGGCTTCTCCGATGCGCGCCTGGCCAAGCTGCTCGGCGTCACCGAGAAGAACCTGCGCAGCCACCGCCACAAGCTGAAAGTGCTGCCGGTGTACAAGCGCGTCGACACCTGCGCCGCCGAGTTCGCTACCGACACCGCCTACATGTACTCGACCTACGAGGAAGAGTGCGAGGCCAATCCGTCGAGCCGCGACAAGATCATGATCCTCGGTGGCGGCCCCAACCGCATCGGCCAGGGCATCGAGTTCGACTATTGCTGCGTACACGCGGCGCTGGCCATGCGTGAAGACGGTTACGAGACCATCATGGTCAACTGCAACCCGGAAACCGTTTCCACCGACTACGACACCTCCGATCGCCTGTACTTCGAGCCGGTGACCCTGGAAGACGTGCTGGAGATCGTTCGCGTCGAGCAGCCCAAGGGCGTGATCGTGCAGTACGGCGGCCAGACCCCGCTGAAGATCTGCCGCGCCCTGGAAGAGGCCGGGGTACCGATCATCGGTACCTCGCCGGACGCCATCGACCGTGCCGAAGACCGTGAGCGCTTCCAGCAGATGGTCCAGCGCCTGGGTCTGCGCCAGCCGGCCAACGCCACCGCGCGCAGTGAAGACGAGGCCCTGGCTCATTCCAAGGTCATCGGCTACCCGCTGGTGGTGCGCCCGTCCTATGTGCTGGGCGGCCGCGCCATGGAGATCGTCTACCAGGAAGACGAGCTCAAGCGTTACATGCGCGAAGCGGTGAAGGTCTCCAACGACAGCCCGGTGCTGCTCGACCACTTCCTCAACTGCGCCATCGAAGTCGATATCGATGCGGTCTGCGACGGCGAGAGCGTGGTGATCGGCGCGATCATGCAGCACATCGAGCAGGCCGGCGTGCACTCCGGCGACTCGGCCTGTTCGCTGCCGCCTTACTCGCTGCCGATGCACATCCAGGACGAGATTCGCGAGCAGGTCAAGAAGATGGCTCTGGAGCTCGGCGTGGTCGGTCTGATGAACGTGCAGATGGCCGTGCAGGGCGAGGATATCTTCGTCATCGAAGTGAACCCGCGCGCCTCGCGTACCGTGCCGTTCGTCTCCAAGTGCGTCGGTGTTTCGCTGGCCAAGGTGGCTGCCCGCGTCATGGCTGGCAAGTCGCTGGCTGATGCCGGCTACACCAAGGAAATCATCCCGCCGTACTTCAGCGTCAAGGAGGCGGTGTTCCCGTTCGCCAAGTTCCCAGGCGTCGACCCGATCCTCGGCCCAGAGATGAAGTCCACCGGTGAAGTGATGGGCGTTGGCAATACCTTCGGTGAGGCCTTCGCCAAGGCCCAGCTGGGTGCCAGCGAGATTCTGCCGAACTCCGGCTGCGCCTTCATCAGTGTGCGCGAAGACGACAAGCCGTTCGTCGAGCAGGTCGCTCGCGATCTTATCGCTCTCGGTTTCGAAGTGGTCGCCACCGCGGGTACCGCCCGCGTGATCGAGGCCGCCGGCCTGCCGGTACGCCGGGTGAACAAGGTGACCGAAGGCCGCCCGCACGTGGTCGACATGATCAAGAACGACGAAGTCACCTTGATCATCAACACCACTGAAGGCCGTCAGTCGATTGCTGACTCCTACTCCATTCGTCGTAACGCTCTGCAGCACAAGATCTACTGCACCACCACTATCGCGGCGGGGCAGGCGATCTGCGAGGCGCTCAAATTCGGTCCCGAGAAGACCGTGCGCCGGCTGCAGGATCTGCATGCAGGAATCAAGGCATGACCAAATACCCCATGACCGTCCAGGGCGCTCGCGCCCTGGAAGAAGAACTGGCGCATCTGACCAAGGTGGTGCGGCCCAAGCTCAGTCAGGATATCGGCACTGCGCGCGAGCTGGGTGACCTCAAGGAAAACGCCGAATACCACGCCGCGCGCGAGCAGCAGGGCATGGTCGAGGCGCGCATCCGCGATATCGAGGGTCGCCTGCAGAATGCGGTGATCATCGATGTCACTACCATCGCCCACACCGGCAAGGTGATCTTCGGCACCACCGTCGAGATCGCCAACTGCGAGACCGACGAAAGCGTGACCTATCAGATCGTCGGTGAGGACGAGGCCGATATCAAACTGAGCAAGATCTCGGTCGGCTCGCCCATCGCCCGCGCTCTGGTCGGCAAGGAAGAAGGCGACGTGGTCACGGTGAAGACGCCGAGCGGTCTGGTCGAGTACGAGATTGTCGAAGTCCGCCATCTTTAAGCGTCAACCGCTGCGGGCGGGAGTGATCAGCTGGCAGCTGGCCCAGACCTTCTGGGTCGGCGGCCTGTGGTTGCTGTACTTCGTCATGTTGCCGGCGCTGGAGAAGATCGGCCTGGCGCCACTGCTGATCGAGACGGTCAGTGCGACGCTGACGCCGCTGCTGGTCGGCTTCGCTGCATTCTGTGCGCTGTTGCAGATGCTGGTGTTGCTGCTGGCCGAAGGCGGGCGCAGTCTCTGGCGCGACATGCGCGGTCAGCTGCTGCTGAGTGTGCTGGGGATGGCGCTGGCGTACTTTGCCGTGCGCGAGTGGCAGCCGGATGCAGCGCGCTGGCTGCTGTTCAACTACCAGGTGTTGGCGTTGTGCGGTTTGCTGCTGGTGTTGCAGCCGCTGCCGGGGCAGCGGGGCGAGGGCTGACTGCCGCTATCAGGCCTGATAACGGTGGATGTTGGAGAGGTTCTTGTTGGCCTTGGGGTTCTTGCGGTAGACCAGCGCCATTTTGCCGATGATCTGTACCACTTCGCAGCGGCTGACCTTGCTCAGTTCGTCGATCAGGGCGCGGCGATCATCGCGTTCGGTGATGCGGAACTGCACCTTGATCAATTCGTGATCATTCAGGGCGCGCTCCAGTTCGGCCTGTACGCCTTCGGTCAGGCCGTTCTCGGCGACGATCAATACCGGCTTCAAGTGGTGGCCGATAGATTTGAAGTGTTTCTTCTGCTCGTTGGTAAGCGCCATAATCTGATCCTGCGACGGGGAAACTGCCGGAAATGGAATGCGCTTGCGCTGCTTTGGCGAAAGCTGGAGGGCCGCATCACGCAGTTTCTCCAAGCCTTTTTGCCAAGTCTGGCTACGCGTGCCGTGGTTCCGGACGGCTTCTGAACTGTAAAAACGGCGTAGTTTACCCGAGCGTGCTGGGGCGCGCCCAGCTAATCACTATCCGTTGCAGATGAGTTGCCTTATGGCTGGCTCCAGGGCTGCTTAGCTTCGGCTGAAGGAGCACTTCGTTGGTCTTCGCGTCAAGATGGCGCAAAAGAACGGTTAACGTTCGCGGGCCAGTTGCAAACTGCTGGGTATCCAGGGGGCGGTCGCATCCCAGATGTAGTCTGCTTCACCGAGGATGAAGTGTTTGCACGGCTTCTCGAGGTCGTCCGCGGGCGTCCGCTAGACCTTGTGATTTCCGAGATGGCCCCAATATGGGCAATGTGAGGCTGGCCGATCAGGCCTTGGTTGAGTGCCTGTGTGAATTGGTGCTGGACCTGGTGGGGCGGGTGCTATGTCTCGGTGGCGACTGCCTGGTCAAGATCATTCGGGGCGAGGATTTCGATGCGCACCGCAATCTGGTGCGTGGGCGGGGCGACAGGGTGCGGGTGCGCAAGCCCCCTCTCGTCGCGCGACCGCTCCCGCGTGCAATACCTGCTCGCACGGGTTTTTCGTGGGGGCTAGACTGGGCGTCAACTGCCGGCATGGTGCGCTGCGCCACGCCACAGTGCTCATAAAGGGTTACAGACGACGCCTGCCATGGGCAGGGTTGTGTAGTAAGTTAGGCGGGTATATCTCAAGCCGTTATGCGGAGCGCGTTTCAGGACGGGGCTCGCTTCAGAGGGTAGCTAATTGAACGACATGGCAAAGAACCTGATCCTGTGGCTGATCATCGCGGCCGTTCTGGTCACTGTGATGAACAACTTCTCCAGCCCCAGTGAGTCCGGCAAGCTGAACTACTCCGAGTTCATCCAGCAGGTGCAGGAAGGTCGGGTCAAGCAGGTCACCGTGGATGGTTACATCATCAGCGGCAAGAACGCCGATGGCACCACCTTCGAGACCGTGCGTCCGGCCATCGAAGACCGCGGGTTGATCAAGGATCTGATCGACAACAACGTCGAGATCGTCGGCAAGCAGCCGGAGCGCCAGAGCATCTGGACCCAGCTGCTGGTGGCCAGCTTCCCGATCCTGGTGATCATCGCCGTGTTCATGTTCTTCATGCGCCAGATGCAGGGTGGTGGCGGTGGCAAGGGTGGGCCGATGAGCTTCGGCAAGTCCAAGGCGCGCCTGCTCTCGGAAGACCAGGTGAAAACCACCCTGGCTGACGTCGCCGGTTGCGACGAGGCCAAGGAAGAGGTTGGCGAGCTGGTCGAGTTTCTCCGTGATCCGGGCAAGTTCCAGCGCCTGGGTGGGCGTATCCCGCGTGGCGTGCTGATGGTCGGTCCGCCCGGTACCGGCAAGACCTTGTTGGCCAAAGCCATTGCCGGCGAGGCCAAGGTGCCGTTCTTCACCATTTCCGGTTCCGACTTCGTCGAAATGTTCGTCGGCGTCGGCGCCAGCCGCGTACGCGACATGTTCGAACAAGCCAAGAAGCACGCGCCCTGCATCATCTTCATTGACGAGATCGATGCCGTCGGTCGTCACCGCGGTGCCGGTCTCGGTGGTGGCCACGACGAGCGCGAGCAAACCCTCAACCAGTTGCTGGTGGAGATGGATGGTTTCGAGATGAACGATGGCATCATCGTCATCGCCGCCACCAACCGTCCGGATGTGCTGGACCCTGCGTTGCTGCGTCCGGGCCGCTTCGACCGCCAGGTGGTGGTCGGTCTGCCGGATATCCGCGGTCGCGAGCAGATCCTCAAGGTGCACATGCGCAAGGTGCCGATCGGCGACAACGTCGAGCCGGCGGTGATCGCCCGAGGCACTCCGGGCTTCTCCGGCGCCGACCTGGCCAATCTGGTCAACGAGGCTTCGCTGTTTGCCGCACGTGCGGGCAAGCGGGTGGTGGAGATGAAGGAATTCGAACTGGCCAAGGACAAGATCATGATGGGCGCCGAGCGCAAATCCATGGTCATGTCCGAGAAGGAGAAGCTCAACACGGCCTTCCATGAAGCCGGCCATGCCATAGTCGGGCGCCTGGTGCCCGAGCACGACCCGGTCTACAAGGTGTCGATCATTCCCCGTGGCCGCGCCCTGGGCGTGACCATGTTCCTGCCGGAAGAGGATCGCTACAGCCTGTCCAAGCGCGCGCTGACCAGTCAAATCTGCTCGCTGTTTGGTGGTCGTATTGCCGAGGAAATGACCCTGGGCTTCGATGGCGTGACCACGGGTGCATCCAACGACATCATGCGTGCCACGCGTCTGGCGCGGAATATGGTGACCAAGTGGGGCTTGTCCGAGAAGCTGGGGCCGCTGATGTACGCCGAAGAAGAGGGTGAAGTCTTCCTCGGGCGCAGCGCCGGCAGCCAGCATGCCAATGTTTCCGGGGAGACCGCCAAGCTCATCGATGATGAGGTGCGTAGCCTGATCGATGGCTGCTACGCCACCGCCAAGCGTCTGCTGGAGGAGAATCGCGACAAGCTGGATGCCATGGCCGATGCGCTGATGAAGTACGAAACCATCGATGCCGACCAGATCGACGACATCATGGCTGGCCGTACACCACGCGAGCCGCGCGATTGGCAGGATGGCTCGGGTACTCCGAGCGCTCCCAAGGAGCAGGCTAATCGCCCGGAAACCCCGATCGGCGGCCCGGCCGGCGAGCACTAAGGCGACCCATGACTGCTGCGCAATACCCAACCCGACTGCCTTGCGGCAGTCGGGTCCTTGATTTGGCCCATCCGCAAGTGATGGGGATTCTCAATGTCACCCCCGATTCCTTTTCCGATGGCGGTCGTTTTGCAGCGCGCGACGCGGCATTGCGCCATGCAGCCGAGATGGTTGCGGCTGGAGCGACGCTGATCGATGTCGGCGGTGAGTCGACCCGTCCGGGCGCGCGTCCGGTCTCGCCGCTGGAGGAGCTGGAGCGGGTGGCGCCGGTGGTCGAGGCCATCGCTGCCGAGCTGGATGTGATCATCTCCCTGGATACCTCGACGCCGGAGGTCATGCGCGAGGGGGCTCGTCTGGGGGCGGGACTGATCAATGACGTGCGCTCGCTGCGTCGTGATGGCGCGCTGGAGGCGGCTGCCGATACCGGTCTGCCGGTTTGCCTGATGCATATGCTGGGCGAGCCCGGCAGCATGCAGCAGAATCCGCAGTACCGTGACGTGCTCGCCGAGGTGGCCGATTTTCTCGCGCAGCGCATGGTCGCCTGTGATACGGCCGGAATCCCGCGTGAACGAATCGTGCTGGACCCAGGCTTCGGCTTCGCCAAGACACTGTCGCACAATCTGAGCCTGTTCAGACATATGGAAGGGCTGCATGTCTTGGGGCGGCCCCTGCTGGTCGGGGTGTCGCGTAAAAGCATGATCGGTCAGGCGCTGGGGCGCGAAGTCGGCGAGCGCCTGTACGGCGGTCTGGCCTTGGCTGCATTGGCGGTCAGCAAGGGTGCATGCATTCTGCGTGTGCACGATGTCGCTGAGACGGTCGACGTGGTGCGCATGGTCGCGGCCGTGCAGATGGCGGAATAAGAACAAGCGGAGTGAATATGAGCAGAAAGTATTTCGGCACCGACGGTATTCGTGGTCATGTCGGGCAATTCCCCATTACGCCTGACTTCATGCTCAAGCTTGGCTGGGCGGCCGGCATGGCCTTTCGCAAGCAGGGCAAGTGCCGCATTCTGATCGGCAAGGACACACGCATTTCCGGCTATATGTTCGAGTCGGCGTTGGAGGCCGGGCTGTCCGCGGCGGGGGCCGATGTCATGCTGCTCGGTCCCATGCCGACGCCGGCCATTGCCTACCTGACCCGTACCTTCCAGGCAGAAGCGGGCATCGTCATCAGTGCCTCGCACAATCCGCATTACGACAACGGCATCAAGTTCTTCTCGGGTAGTGGTACCAAGCTGCCGGACGAGGTCGAGCTGATGATCGAGGAGTTGCTCGATCAGCCGATGACCGTGGTCGAGTCGGCGCAGCTGGGCAAGGTGTCGCGGATCAATGATGCGGCCGGACGCTATATCGAGTTCTGCAAGAGCAGTGTGCCGACCAGCACCAGTTTTGCCGGGCTCAAGCTGGTCATCGATTGCGCCCATGGTGCGACCTACAAGGTGGCGCCGAGCGTGTTCCGCGAGCTCGGGGCGCAGGTTTCAACCCTGGCCGTTCAGCCCAATGGTCTCAATATCAATGACAATTGCGGCTCGACCCATGTCGAGGCGCTGCAGGCGGAGGTGCTGGCACAGCAGGCCGACCTGGGAATCGCCTTCGATGGTGATGGCGATCGCGTATTGATGGTCGATCATGCCGGTGTGGTGGTCGATGGCGATGAGCTGCTGTTCATCATCGCGCGCGATCTGCAGGCGCGCGGCAAGCTGCAGGGTGGGGTGGTCGGTACGCTGATGAGTAACCTGGGCCTGGAGCTGGCATTGGCCGAGCTGGGCATCCCGTTCTCCCGGGCCAAGGTAGGTGATCGCTATGTGATGGCCGATCTGCAGGAGCGTGACTGGCAGCTGGGTGGCGAGAACTCCGGGCATGTCGTGTGTTTCCAGCACACCACCACCGGCGATGCCATCATTGCCGCGTTGCAGGTGCTGCTGGCGCTGCGGCGCAATGGTCAGAGCCTGGCCGAGGCGCGTCAGGCCTTGCGCAAGTGCCCGCAGGTGCTGATCAATGTGCGCTTTGCCGGTGGTGCAGACCCTCTCGAGCATCCGGCGGTCAAGGACGCCTGCGCGCGGGTGACCGAGCGGATGGCGGGGCGCGGTCGCGTGCTGCTGCGCAAGTCCGGTACCGAGCCGCTGGTGCGGGTGATGGTGGAGGGCGAGGATGAGGCTCAGGTGCGCGGCTATGCCGAGGAATTGGCGAAAGTCGTCACGGAAGTCTGCACCTGATTGGCTTGCCAGTGCGGAAGCTCTTGGGTAACATCTGCGCCCACTTTGATCGACGAGGTATGGCATGCGTCGCCCCCTGGTAGCTGGTAACTGGAAAATGCACGGTACCCGCGCCAGCGTCGCAGAGCTGATCAAGGGCCTTCGTCAGTTGGCCCTGCCTACCGGTGTAGAAGTGGCGGTACTGCCGCCCTGTCTCTACATCAGTCAGGTGATTGCCGGGTTGGAGGGTAAGTCGATCGCCGTCGGTGCGCAGAATTGCGCGGTTGAGCCGATGCAGGGTGCGCTTACGGGTGAGGTGGCGCCGAGTCAGTTGGCGGATGCTGGATGCTCGCTGGTATTGGTTGGGCACTCGGAGCGTCGTCAGATCCTGGGTGAGCGCGACGATGTCCTCAGTCGCAAGTTTGCTGCGGCGCAGTCCTGTGGTTTGGTGCCGGTGCTGTGTGTGGGCGAGACGCTGGAGCAGCGGCAGGCGGGCAGGACCCTTGAGGTGGTTGCCGCTCAGCTGGGCAGCGTGATTGAAGAATTGGGTGTGGGTGCATTTGCCCGTGCCGTTGTGGCGTATGAGCCGGTCTGGGCCATTGGTACCGGGCTGACGGCTTCGCCGCAGCAGGCGCAGGAAGTGCACGCAGCCATACGTGCGCAGCTGGAGGCTGAAAATGCCGAGGTGGCGCGCGGGGTGCGGATTATTTACGGCGGCAGCGTGAAAGCGGTCAATGCAGCTGAACTGTTCGGCATGCCGGATATCGATGGGGGGCTCGTTGGTGGGGCCTCTCTGAACGCGGACGAGTTTGGCGCGATCTGTCGCGCGGCAGGAAACTGAAAAATGCTGGAAACAGTCGTAATTGTTGTGCATCTGCTGGTTGCCATTGGCGTGGTTGCGCTGGTTCTGCTGCAGCAGGGCAAGGGTGCCGACGCTGGTGCATCCTTTGGTGCGGGGGCTTCGGCAACCGTATTCGGCAGTCAGGGTTCGGCTACCTTTCTGAGTCGCTTTACTGGTATACTCGCTGCAACTTTTTTCATTACCAGCTTGGGTTTAGCGTTTTTTGCTAAAGAAAAGTCTGATATGCTGACGCAAGCAGGTTTGCCGGATCCGGCAGTGCTTGAAGTGCAACAGGAAAAGCCGGCCGTCGAAGACGTTCCGGTGCTCGAAGGCAAGGCTCCGGCAGTTGAAGCAACTGACGTGCCGAAAACTGAAGAGCAGAAGTAATACCCGTTTTTGCCGAGGTGGTGGAATTGGTAGACACGCTACCTTGAGGTGGTAGTGGCCATAGGCTGTAGGGGTTCGAGTCCCCTCCTCGGTACCAAATCAAGAAGGCCCGCTATATGCGGGCCTTCTTGTTGCTGGGAGTTCGGTTGACCCTGGAGGGGGAACAGCCGTATACTTCCGCCCCAGCTTTGGCGCGGGGTGGAGCAGTCTGGTAGCTCGTCGGGCTCATAACCCGAAGGTCGTTGGTTCAAATCCAGCCCCCGCAACCAGTATTCGAGAAGCCCCTTTTCAGGGGCTTTTTGCTAGCTGGACAGTCCGCCGCCAGTGTTTCTGAGTGGCTTGATGATGGGCGTTTCGCCCATTTTTTATTTGTACGACATGCACGGAGGGGTTCAGGTGTCGAGCAAGCTAGAGCAGTTGCAGGCCTTGTTGGCCCCGGTAGTGGAGTCGCTTGGCTACGAGTGCTGGGGTGTCGAGTTCCTGTCTCAGGGTCGGCATTCTCTGCTTCGGGTCTATATCGATCAGCCCGATGGTGTGCTGGTCGAGGATTGCGAAAAGGTCAGTCGACAGATCAGTGGTGTGCTGGATGTGGAAGACCCGATCGCCAGTGAATACACCCTCGAGGTTTCATCGCCCGGCATGGACCGGCCGCTGTTTACCCTCGAGCAGTTCGCCAAGCACGTTGGCGAGCAGGTGAAAATCAAGTTGCGTTCGCCATTCGATGGTCGGCGCAACTTCCAAGGCCTTCTCCGCGGTGTGGAAGAGCAGGACGTGGTGGTGCTGGTGGATGACCACGAATACCTGTTGCCGATCGACCTGATCGACAAGGCCAACATTATCCCCCGTTTTGACTGAGGCGCGGATCCCGCGGAGTACGCGGATTGCGTGGATCCAATGGATTGCGAAAGGCGAGGCGTACGATGAGTAAAGAAGTACTGCTGGTTGTAGAGTCGGTATCCAACGAAAAAGGCGTACCGGCCAGTGTGATTTTCGAAGCGCTGGAGCTGGCTCTGGCGACGGCGACCAAGAAGCGTTTTGACGACGAGGTCGAGCTGCGTGTGGAGATCAATCGCCACACCGGTAATTATGAAACCTTCCGCTGCTGGAATGTGGTCGAAGAAGACGATCTGGAAAATCCGGCAGCCGAGCTGACTGTCGAACAGGCCCAAGAGCAGAAGCCGGGCGCCAAGGTCGGCGACATCGTTGAAGAGCCGGTCGAGTCGATCGAGTTCGGCCGTATCGCCGCGCAAACCGCCAAGCAGGTCATCGTGCAGAAAGTGCGCGAGGCCGAGCGTGCCCAGGTGGTGGATGCGTACCGCGAGCGCGTGGGCGAAATCATCTCTGGGACCGTGAAGAAGGTCACCCGCGACAGCGTGATCGTCGACCTGGGCAACAATGCCGAGGCGCTGCTGGCCCGCGAAGACATCATCCCGCGCGAAACCTTCCGCGTCGGCGCGCGTCTGCGTGCCCTGCTCAAGGAAATCCGCACCGAGAACCGCGGCCCGCAACTGATCCTGTCGCGCACCGCGCCGCAGATGCTGATCGAGCTGTTCCGCATCGAAGTGCCGGAGATCGCCGAAGAGCTGATCGAGGTGATGGCAGCCTCCCGTGACCCGGGTTCGCGCGCCAAGATCGCCGTGCGCTCCAAGGACAAGCGCATCGACCCGCAAGGCGCCTGTATCGGCATGCGCGGTTCGCGCGTGCAGGCCGTTTCCGGCGAGCTGGGTGGTGAGCGTGTGGACATCGTGCTGTGGGACGAGAACGTCGCCCAGTTCGTGATCAACGCCATGGCTCCGGCCGAAGTGGCGGCGATCATCGTCGACGAAGATGCCCATGCCATGGACATCGCCGTCGGCGAAGACAACCTCGCTCAGGCCATCGGTCGTGGCGGTCAGAACGTGCGCCTGGCCAGTCAGTTGACCGGCTGGACCCTCAACGTGATGACCGAAGCGGACATCCAGGCCAAGCAGCAGGCCGAGACCGGCGACATCCTGCAGGACTTCATCAACGAGCTGGAAGTCGATGAGGAACTGGCTCAGGTGCTGGTCGAGGAAGGCTTCACCAGCCTGGAAGAAATCGCCTACGTACCGATGGAAGAGATGCTCAGCATCGATGGCTTCGACGAGGACATCGTCAACGAGCTGCGCGCTCGCGCCAAAGATCGCCTGCTGACCAAGGCCATCGCCAACGAAGAGAAGTTGGCCGACGCCCAGCCTGCCGAGGACCTGCTGTCCCTGGAGGGCATGGACAAGGGCCTGGCGCAAGAACTGGCAGTACGTGGCGTAGTTACCCGCGAAGACCTGGCCGAGCAGTCGATCGACGACTTGCTCGACATCGACGGCATCGACGAAGAGCGTGCCGGCAAGCTGATCATGGCCGCCCGAGCCCATTGGTTCGAGTAAGTTTTACGGCCTGAGGAGAGAAGTGCATGACGCAAGTCACGGTGAAAGAACTGGCCCAAGTGGTCGACACACCGGTAGAGCGCCTGCTGCTGCAGATGCGTGAGGCGGGTCTGCCGCACACCAGTGCCGAGCAAGTTGTGACCGACAACGAGAAGCAAGCCCTGCTTGCCCATCTCAAGAGCAGCCACGGCGAGAAACTGGAAGAGCCGCGCAAGATTACTTTGCAGCGCAAGACCACCACTACCCTGAAGGTTGCCGGTAGCAAGACCATCAGTGTGGAAGTGCGCAAGAAGAAAACCTACGTCAAGCGCAGCCCTGACGAGATCGAGGCGGAGAAGCAGCGCGAGCTGGCAGAGCAGCGCGCGGCCGAAGAGGCTGCCCGCCTGAAGGCCGAGCAGGAAGCCGCTCGTCGCGCCGAAGAAGAGGCGCGCAAGCAGCCGAGCGCCAGCGCCAAGCCGGCCGAAGCCGCCAGCGAAGCTGCTGTCGCGTCGGTTGCCGCTCCGCTTGACGTGGCGCCGGTGCTGGATGCCGCCGCTGCCGAGCGCAAGAAAGAAGAACAGCGTCGCCCGGAAAAGGCGCGCAGCGACGATGCCGAGCGTCGTGGTGGTGACCGCAAGACCACCCAGCACCGCCCTTCCGTCAAGGAAAAGGCTCCTGCCCCGCGTGTTGCACCGCGCACCGTCGACGAGGAAACCGATGGCTTCCGTCGTGGCGGTCGTGGCAAGGGCAAGCTGAAGAAGCGTAATCAGCACGGGTTCCAGAGCCCGACAGGACCGGTAGTGCGCGAAGTATCGATTGGCGAGACCATCACGGTGGGCGAACTGTCCCAGCAGATGTCGGTCAAGGCTGCCGAAGTCATCAAGTTCATGTTCAAGATGGGCACTCCGGTGACCATCAACCAGGTGCTGGATCAGGAAACTGCCCAGCTGATCGCCGAAGAGCTGGGCCACAAGGTCAAGCTGGTCAGCGACAACGCCCTGGAAGATCAGCTGGCCGAATCGCTGCGCTTCGAAGGTGAGTCCTTCCACCGCGCACCGGTAGTGACCGTCATGGGTCACGTCGACCACGGCAAGACCTCGCTGCTCGACTACATTCGTCGCGCCAAGGTCGCCGCTGGCGAAGCCGGTGGCATCACCCAGCACATCGGCGCCTATCACGTGGAAACCGACCGCGGCATGGTTACTTTCCTCGACACCCCCGGTCACGCCGCGTTTACCCAGATGCGTGCCCGTGGTGCCAAGGCGACCGACATCGTCATCCTGGTGGTGGCGGCGGACGACGGCGTGATGCCGCAGACCCAGGAAGCCGTGCAGCATGCGAAAGCTGCTGGCGTGCCGATCGTGGTCGCGGTGAACAAGATCGACAAGCCCGATGCCAACCCGGACAACATCAAGAACGGCCTGGCCGCGCTGGACGTGATTCCGGAAGAGTGGGGCGGTGATGCGCCGTTCGTGCATGTCTCGGCGAAAATGGGTACCGGTGTCGACGAGTTGCTCGAAGCCGTACTGCTGCAGGCCGAAGTTCTCGAACTGAAAGCCACCCCGTCGGCCCCGGGCCGCGGTGTGGTGGTCGAGTCCCGTCTGGACAAGGGCCGTGGCCCGGTGGCGACCGTGCTGGTCCAGGACGGTACCCTGCGCCAGGGCGACATGGTCCTGGTCGGCGTCAACTATGGCCGCGTGCGCGCCATGCTCGACGAGAACGGCAAGTCGATCAAGGAAGCCGGTCCGTCGATTCCGGTCGAGATTCTCGGCCTGGATGGCACGCCGGATGCCGGTGACGAGATGATGGTGGTGGCCGACGAGAAGAAGGCCCGCGAAGTCGCCCTGTTCCGCCAAGGCAAGTTCCGCGAGGTCAAACTGGCTCGCGCGCATGCCGGCAAGCTGGAAAACATCTTCGAGAACATGGGCCAGGAAGAGAAGAAGACGCTCAACATCGTCCTCAAGTCCGACGTCCGTGGCTCGCTGGAAGCGCTGCAGGGTTCGCTCAGCAGCCTGGGCAACGACGAAGTGCAAGTGCGTGTGGTCGGTGGCGGCGTCGGTGGTATCACCGAGTCCGATGCCAACCTGGCGCTGGCATCGAATGCGGTGATTTTCGGCTTCAACGTGCGTGCCGATGCCGGCGCGCGCAAGATCGTCGAGGCCGAAGGCCTGGATATGCGTTACTACAACGTGATCTACGACATCATTGATGACGTCAAGAAGGCCCTGACCGGCATGCTCGGCAGCGATGTTCGCGAGAACATCCTGGGTATCGCCGAAGTGCGTGACGTGTTCCGTTCGCCGAAGTTCGGCGCGGTCGCCGGTTGCATGGTGGTCGAGGGTGTCGTGCACCGTAACCGTCCGATCCGCGTACTGCGTGAAGACGTGGTGATCTTCGAAGGTGAGCTGGAATCCCTGCGCCGCTTCAAGGACGACATGTCCGAAGTGCGGGCCGGCATGGAGTGCGGTATCGCGGTGAAGAGCTACAACGACGTCAAGGTCGGCGACAAGATCGAAGTGTTCGAGAAGGTCCAGGTGGCTCGTACGCTGTAACGCAGCGAGCTGCAACACGCAACGCCCGGCCCCGCATTGACGCGGCCGGGCGTTTGCCGCTTTTGTACCCGCTGGCGCTGCCTGCGGGAGAGGTAAGGTAAATGGCAAAGATATACAGCCGTACCCAACGTATCGGCGACCAGATCCAGCGCGAGCTGGCGCAGATGATCCCGCGCGAGGTCAAGGACCCGCGCCTGGGCTTCGTCACCGTTACTGCCGTGGACGTCAGCCGCGATGTCGGTCACGCCAAGATATTCATCACCGTGATGGGCGAGAACGACGCCGACAAGATCAAGCAGAACGTGCGCGTACTGAATGACGCCGCCGGCTACCTGCGCATGCTGCTGGGCAAGGCGATGAAGCTGCGCAGCGTGCCGCAGCTGCATTTCCACTATGACGAAAGCATCTCTCGCGGTGTGCACCTGTCCACGTTGATCGAACGTGCCGTCGCCGAAGACAGCAAGCATCAGGACGATTGAGCGTGGCCCAGGTCAAACGTATTCGCCGCAAGGTTGACGGCATCATCCTGCTCGACAAGCCCTATGGCTTCAGCTCCAACGCCGCGCTGCAGAAAGTGCGCTGGCTGCTCAATGCCGAAAAGGCCGGGCACACCGGCAGCCTCGATCCGCTGGCCACCGGCGTGCTGCCGCTGTGCTTTGGCGAGGCGACCAAGTTCTCCCAGTATCTGCTGGATGCCGACAAGGGCTATGAGACCCTGGCCCAACTGGGCGTGACCACCACCACCGGCGATGCCGAGGGTGAGGTGCTCGAACGTCGTGAAGTGACCGTTGGTCGGGATGATGTCGAGGCCCTGCTGCCGCGTTTCCGCGGGGAAATCAGCCAGGTGCCGCCGATGTACTCGGCCCTGAAGAAAGATGGGCAGCCCTTGTACAAGCTGGCGCGGGCCGGTGAAGTAGTGGAGCGCGAGGCGCGTTCTGTTACTATTGCGCGCCTGGAACTGCTCAGCCTCGAAGAGTCGAAGCTGAGACTGAGCGTGGCCTGCAGCAAGGGTACCTATATCCGTACCCTGGTCGAGGACCTCGGCCAGCTGCTCGGTTGTGGCGCCCATGTCGCCGAATTGCGCCGGACCCAGGCCGGGCCGTTCAATCTGGCGCAGACGGTCACCCTGGAAGAGCTGGAAGCAGCCCATGCCGAAGGCGGCAACGAGGCGCTGGATCGCTTCCTGCTTCCGGCGGACAGCGGGTTGCAGCATTGGCCGCTGGTGCATTTTTCCGAGCACAGCGCCTATTACTGGCTACATGGCCAGCCGGTACGCGCGCCGGATGCACCGAAGTTCGGCATGGTGCGGGTGCAAGATCACAATGGTCGCTTCATCGGCATCGGTGAAGTGAGCGAAGACGGGCGCATCGCGCCGCGTCGACTGATTCGGTCGGAGTGACCGAAATCGCTGGCGGATTAGTTCGCTGGCGGTGAAACACAGGCGGATTTATCCGCATGCAAGCGTTAGCGGGTTTGTTGCCCGCTGGCGTACGAGGATGGCTGTCAACAGGCATGGTCACCCCTCACTTTATTAATACAGGGAATAGTCCCTGGCCTGTTCACTCTAGGAGCCCATTACCATGGCACTGAGCGTTGAAGAAAAAGCCCAAATCGTAACCGACTACAAGCAAGCTGAAGGCGATACCGGTAGCCCGGAAGTGCAGGTTGCCCTGCTGACCGCCAACATCAACAAGCTGCAAGGCCACTTCAAGGCCAACGGCAAAGACCACCACTCCCGTCGTGGCCTGATCCGTATGGTTAACCAGCGTCGCAAGCTGCTGGACTACCTGAAGGGTAAAGACGTATCGCGTTACAGCGCCCTGATCGGTCGCCTGGGTCTGCGTCGTTAAGACGTACCCCTGAAGTGAGAAGCTGGAAGTCAAAAGTCGCAGTCGGTTCAACCGACCGGGGCTTGGGGCTTCCAGCTTCTGGCTTTCTGCAGGCGGGTATTTAAAGCCCGTTCACAAACCGGTTCCGCCGAGCCGAGTTGCGAACAGACTTTCAGAGGGGTAAGCCCTCGCTCCACAGTTTCCCCAAGGCAACAATAGAGAAGGAAAACACCGTGAACCCGGTAATCAAGAAGTTCCAGTTCGGTCAGTCGACCGTTACCCTCGAGACTGGCCGTATCGCCCGTCAGGCCTCCGGCGCCGTGCTGGTCACCGTTGACGATGACGTCACCGTACTGGTCGCCGTAACCGGCGCCAAGACCGCCGACCCGAGCAAAGGCTTCTTCCCGCTGTCCGTGCACTACCAGGAAAAAACCTACGCCGCGGGCAAGATCCCCGGTGGTTTCTTCAAGCGTGAAGCGCGTCCTTCGGAAAAAGAAACCCTGACCTCGCGCCTGATCGACCGTCCGATCCGTCCGCTGTTCCCGGAAGGCTTCCAGAACGAAGTGCAGGTCATCTGCACCGTGGTTTCCACCAGCAAGAAGACCGATCCGGACATCGCCGCGATGATCGGTACCTCGGCTGCCCTGGCCATCTCCGGTATCCCGTTCAATGGCCCGATCGGTGCCGCGCGCGTCGCCTTCCACCCGGAAACCGGCTACCTGCTGAACCCGACCTACGAGCAGCTCAAGGCTTCCAGCCTGGACATGGTCGTGGCCGGTACCAAGGACGCCGTGCTGATGGTTGAATCGGAAGCCAAAGAGCTGACCGAAGACCAGATGCTGGGTGCCGTGCTGTTCGCCCACGACGAATTCCAGGCCGTGATCCAGGCCGTTACCGAGCTGGCCGCCGAAGCCGCCAAGCCGACCTGGGACTGGCAGCCGAAAGCCGAAAACACCGCCCTGCTCAATGCCATCCGCAGCGAGTTCGGTGAAGCGATCTCCCAGGCCTACACCATCATCATCAAGCAGGACCGCTACGCGCGTCTGGGCGAGCTGAAAGATCAGGTGGTGGCCAAGTTCTCCGGCGCCGAAGGTCAGCCGACCGCTGGCGAAGTCAAAGACGCCTTCGGCGAAATCGAATACCGCACCGTGCGCGAGAACATCGTCAACGGCAAACCGCGTATCGATGGTCGTGACACCCGTACCGTGCGTGGCCTGAACATCGAAGTCGGCGTTCTGGACAAGACCCACGGTTCGGCCCTGTTCACCCGTGGTGAAACCCAGGCCCTGGTGGTTGCCACCCTCGGTACCGCGCGCGACGCGCAGCTGCTCGACACCCTGGAAGGCGAGAAGAAAGACCCCTTCATGCTGCACTACAACTTCCCGCCGTACTCGGTCGGTGAGTGTGGTCGCATGGGCGCCACCGGCCGCCGCGAAATCGGTCACGGTCGTCTGGCCCGTCGTTCGGTGCAGGCCATGCTGCCGGCCGCCGACGCCTTCCCGTACACCATCCGCGTAGTCTCGGAAATCACCGAGTCCAACGGTTCGTCCTCGATGGCTTCCGTCTGCGGCGCTTCCCTGGCCCTGATGGACGCCGGTGTACCGATGAAGGCACCGGTTGCCGGTATCGCCATGGGTCTGGTCAAGGAAGGCGAGAAATTCGCCGTTCTGACCGACATCCTCGGTGACGAAGACCACCTGGGCGACATGGACTTCAAGGTTGCCGGTACCGCCAATGGCGTCACCGCACTGCAGATGGACATCAAGATTCAGGGCATCACCGAAGAGATCATGGAAATCGCTCTGGGCCAGGCCCTGGAAGCGCGCCTGAACATCCTCGGCCAGATGAACCAGGTCATTGCCCAGTCGCGCAGCGAGCTGTCGGCCAACGCGCCGACCATGATCGCCATGAAGATCGACCAGGACAAGATCCGCGACGTCATCGGCAAGGGCGGCGCGACCATCCGTGGTATCTGCGAAGAGACCAAGGCCTCGATCGACATCGAAGACGACGGCTCGATCAAGATCTTCGGCGAGACCAAGGAAGCGGCCGAGGCCGCGCGTCAGCGCGTACTGGGCATCACCGCGGAAGCCGAGATCGGCAAGATCTACGTCGGCAAGGTCGAGCGCATCGTCGACTTCGGCGCCTTCGTCAACATCCTGCCGGGCAAGGATGGCCTGGTGCACATCTCCATGCTCAGCGATGCGCGTGTCGAGAAGGTCACCGACATTCTGAAGGAAGGTCAGGAAGTTGAAGTACTGGTACTGGACGTGGACAACCGCGGCCGTATCAAGCTGTCGATCAAGGACGTCGCGGCAGCCAAGGCTTCTGGCGTTTAAGTCCGCAGCGCCTGCAGTAAAGAGGAGGGCCCGCTTGCGGGCCCTCTTTTTTTGCCTGCGATTTGCCGGGACAATAGTGCCTCGCGTAGTACCCACAAGGATGTTTGGCGATGGATATCACCTACTGCCGCTACCACCCCGCGCAGCCGGCCACCTGGCAATGCGTGCCGTGCCAACGGGATTTCGGCGACTGCTGCATCCCGCTGAATGCCGAGGCTCCCGATCAGCAACCGGTCTGCCCGCTGTGCCGCGGCAAGCTGGCCTTTCTCGGTGCGGCGAATACCGCCCAGCCTTTCTGGGAGCGTATCCCGCAATTCTTCCTCTACGGCTTCCAGGCGGGGCCGTTGCTGTTCGCCGCGGCGCTGGCCCTGGCCAGCCTGTTCATGCCGGGCTGGAAGCTGCTCTGGCTGGCACTGTTCTGCGTGGCCTGCAAATACCTGCAGAGCGTGATCGAGAGCGCCAGCCAGGGTGGCCGCGAGGCGCCCGCGTTGCGCAGCGCGTTCGATATCGAGGGCTTCGGCCTGTTCTGGCGCCTGCTGGTGATCTTCTTCATCGCCTTCGCCGCCCAGTGGCTGGCCGCCGATTTCGACAGCGAGGCGCTGTTCTGGGCAGTCAGCCTGGGCGTGCAGCTGCTGATCCCGGCCTGCATCATCCGTCTGGCGCTGGACAAGACCCTGGGCGCGGCGCTCAGTCCGGACGAGGTCGGCCAGGTGATCAAGGCCATGGGCTGGCGTTACCTGATCCTCTGGGTGTTCCTGTTCATCCTCTGGCAGTCGCCGGACTGGGTCACCTACATGCTTTCGAACGGCCTGCCGAGGGTGGTGCTGCTGCCGATCGCGACCCTGCTGTTCGGTTATTTCAGCGTGGTGATGTGCGCCATGATGGGTTATGCGGTGTTCCAGTATCAGGGCGCGCTGGGCTTTGCCGTGGCCGAGGAGGGCGCCAGTGCTGGCTTGCCGGCCGAGGAGTACCAGAGGCGGCGGGCCCTGGCCGAGGCCGAGGTGCGGCTCAAGGAGGGGCAGAGCGGGCCGGCCCTGGAGGTGCTGACCCAGGCGCTGGAGCGCATGCCCGATGACCTCAAGCTCAACGAGCGCTTCCATCAGCTGCTCTATGGCCTGAATGCCGGTGAGCGCTGCCTGCGCCATCTGGCCCATTACCTGCCGTTGGCCGCCGGGTCGAACCCGGCCCAGGCCGCCACGGCGCTGCTCAATGCCCGCCGGCTGCAGGCGGATTATCTGCCGGGCGATGCCCAGACCTGCGAGCGGCTGGCCCAGGCGCTGATCGAGCGGCACAAGGTTCGCGAGGGCCTGAGCCTGCTGCGCAACCTGCACCAGCGCTTCCCCGACTACCCGTTCATGGCCCGCGCCTACCTGCTGGCGGCGCGAGGCTTTGCCGAGGGGCTGGGGCAACTGGAGCCGGCGCAGAAGCTGCTGGCCTACATCCGGGCACGTTACCCGCAGTCGCCATTGCTGGGCGAGGTGGCCGTGCTGGATGCGACCATCGCCCGGCTGGCCGAGCGCGGCTGAGCGCCGGCCTGCGATCTGTTCTGTGGCAGTCATGCCGCGCTATAAGCAGGCTCGCCTGTGTTGCCTGGTCGGCAGCTTGTGGGGAGTTCTGAAGACCTGCCCACGAGGGTTTTTCCGCCACTGCATGCGGGGGCGGAGCCACTGATTTAAGGGCTGGCTGCTCTTGCGTAGGGTGCGCCGTGCGCACCAGAGAACTGTGCGTGGCTTGTGGTGCGCACGGCGCACCCTACGTGAATCCGCCGCTCGGACTGTCTTCGGGCTAGGCTCAGCGCGCCAGATGCTGCTGATAGATCGCCAGCTGGCGGGTCTGCTCGGCTTCCGGGAAGGACTGGTGCAGGAAGCGGCTCAGCTCGCCGACCCCGCGCAGGTCCTGGCGCTGGCCGAGCTGGCGAGCCAGCTGCAGGGTCAGCACCGGGAACTGCGGCGGCAGTTGCGCGCTGCGGCTCAGGCGGCGCCAGGTGCCCAGGGCACGCGGGCCTTCGCCGGCGCGGATCAGCGGGGCGAGCAGGTGCAGTTGCACGGCCGGGTGCTGCAGCAGGTGCTGCCCGGCCTCGCCGCTGTCGTCGGCGATGCGGCGCAACAGGGGCAGACTGTCGCCGTGCTCGGCCAGGGCGAACAGCTGCTTGAGCACGCTGCCGAGCAGGGCCTTGTCCTGGCGCCCGCGGGCCACCGTATACAGGCGCTCCAGTAGCGCGCGTCGGCCGGGATAGCGGGCCAGCAGGTCCGGGCCGCGGGCGGCGGCCTGGTCCAGGGCGAACTGGCCGATCAGCTGATCGAGGGCGGCCAACTCGCGCTTGAACGGCGCGTCCGGGTCTTCCTTGTGCAGGTAGGCCTCGTCGACCTTGAGCCGGCCGCCCAGGCGCGGCAGCCACACGGCGAGGAAGCCGGCCGCGAGGCCGCCGAGGTGGGCGTAGTAGTTGGTGTTACCCTCGGCCAGCAGCAGGCCGTACAGCTCCTTGCCCATCCACACCGGCAGAATCCACAGCGCCGGCGCCTTGAAGTAGCCGAACAGCGGGCCGAGCCAGTAGAAGAAGTTGATCTTGCGCAGGCCGTAGACGCCCAGGTACATGCCCATCAGCCCGGAGATCGCCCCGGAAGCGCCGACTCCGCTGACCCAGACCGGATCCAGCGCCCACCACAGCAGGTGCGCGGCGACGCCGCTGAGCAGGTACAGACCCAGATAGACGGCGCGGCCCAGGGCGATCTCCAGGGCGAAACCGAAGATGAACAGGAACAGCATGTTGCCCAGCAGGTGCTCGAAGCTGCCATGCAGGAACATGGCGCCGAACAGCCCCTGCACGCTGAACTGGGCGGGAATGAAGCCGAAGCGGATGCTGCTGAGCTGGTTGCGCGCGGCTTCGGCGCGCTGGCGTGCCGCTTGCCAGGTGCTGTCGGCCAGATACGCCGCGCGCTGATGCAGGCCGTGCTCGAACTCCAGGTCATGCAGGATCAGCGCGGCCAGGTCCTGGCGGCGCATGCCGTCGAGATACTCGCGGTTGTCCTGGTCCAGTTCGCGGCGGGCGCTGAAATCCTCGACGAACAGCGCCCGTTCGCGGTTGAGCAGGCCGCCGTCGAGGTAGGTGCGCACCGCCGTTTCCTCGCGCGCCTGATCGCCGCCCTGGTAGGCGAAGTAGATCAGGGTGTTGAGCAGGATCAGCAGCAGGGTGATGACCGGTGGGCGTTTCCAGTCCAGGGGGTGTTCGGCGGGAATGATGAGCATCGCGTACTTCCGTGTCGCGGGGTGGGTCAGTTCTTGCGCTTGCTGTCGATCTTGATCAGGCGGTTGCCTTCCAGGCGCAGGAAGTAATACATGCCGTTCTTCGGTCCGTAGGTCCACTCCTCGACCGGCACTTCGCTGGCGAAACCGTAGTAGTCGACCACCTCGCGGTAGCCGAGGAAGTCGCGGCTGACCGGTTCGCCGCACTTGCTCAGCACTTCGCTGGCGAGGTCGTTGGTGCTGATCAGCTGGCTGCCGCAGCGCAGGGTCGAACCGGCCTGGGCGCTGGCGCAGCACAGCGAGAGCAGCAGGGTGGTGGCGAGGGGCTTGAGCATCGACGGGGTCGCAACGCGGGGTATGGGCGGCAGCCTACACCGCCGCTGGGCGGCTGTCAGCGGCTGCGCCGGGTTTCGATGCGGATCAGCCGGTTGCCCTCGAAGGTGAGGATGCTGAGCATGCCGTTGGTGGGCCCGTAGACCCACTCCTCGATCTTGAATTCGCGCCGGTCATAGCCGCTCAGGGTGTAGCCGACCAGGTCGCGGTGCGCCGGCTCGCCACATTTCTGCTCGACCTCGAAGGCGCGGTCGCCTTCGCTGACCAGCTGCGTGCCGCAGCGCATGGTGGTTGCTGCCTGCGCCGGGCTGCTCAGCAGCAGCGCCAGGGCCAGGCAGGCGGCGTAGCGCTGCATCACTGGCTCCCCAGGTGCAGGGCGGTGCTGACCTTGCCGTCGGCCAGGGCCTGGCTGCTGGCGACGTCGAGCAGGTAGACCCGCTGGTCCTCCAGGCCGCCGCGTTCGACCAGGTAGTCCTTGATGCTGGCGGCGCGGGCCTGGGCCAGCTGGCGCAGGAGCAGGTCGCTCTGCGCCCAGGATTGCAGCACCGCCTGCTGCAGCTTCAGGGTGCGTTCTTCGTCCGGCAGTTCTTTCCATTCGGCCGGGGGCTGCTGCTTCAGGCGCGCGCGGTAGATGCCTTCGAGCAGCACGGCCTGGTCGTCCTCGGCCACCACCAGTTCGCTGGGGTCGGCCGGTACCTTGTCGCCGCGGCGCTGGAGGATCTTGTACCAGGTGTTCTGGTATTCGCGTTCCAGGCGCTGGGCGGCGAGCGGCGGGCCGTCGCTGCTCTGGGCGCTCATGCCTTCGACTTCCAGGCGCAGCACCGGGCGTTGCTTGAGGGCCGCGGCCAGGGTATCCAGCGACTTCTGCGCGGCGCCGTCCAGCTCGCTGCTGCCGGCGGCGAACTGCACCTGGCTGAGGTCGCTGTCGCTGCCGCCGACCAGCCCGGCGATGAAGTTGAACGGTGCCTGTGCGGCGCGCAGCACCAGGTTGCGCAGGGTCTGCCAGACGATCGGCATGACGCTGAACTGCGGGTTGTTGAGGTCGCCCTGCACCGGCAGCTGGATGTCGATATTGCCCTGGGTGTCCTTGAGCAGGGCCACGGCCAGGCGGATCGGCAGATCCACGGCATCCTTGCTGTCGACCTGCTCGCCGAGCTGCAGGTCTTCCAGCAGCAGCTTGTTGTCGGCATTCAGCAGGCCCTTCTCGATCTGGTAGTGCAGGTCGAGGTTGAGACGGCCCTTGCGGATGCGGTAGCCGGCGAACTTGCCGGAGTAGGGGGTGAGGGTGGTCAGCTCGACATTCTTGAAGCTGGTGGCGATATCCAGGCTGTTCATCGGGTCGAAGGGGGTCAGCTTGCCCTTGATGCTGACCGGCGCGTACTTGTCGACCTTGCCCTCGATGTTCACGTTGGCGGCTTTCGGGCTCTGGTTGTCGAGGGTGCCGATCTTGCCGTTGAGCTGCTGGATGGCGGTGGCGAAGTTGGGCATCAGGCTGAAGTCGGCGAAGTTGGCCGAACCGTCCTCGATGTCGATGCCGCCGATGCGGATCGGCAGCGGCTTGGCGGCGGGCTCGGCTGCGGCGGCCTTGGCGCCGCTCGGCTCGGCCTGCGCAATCAGCAGGTCGTTGACGTTGGTGGTGCGGTCTTCGTTGATGATGAAGCGGGCATAGGGCTGCTGCAGGTTGATCTGCTGGATGCCCAGGCCTTCGCCGTGGCGGTAGTCGAGGCCTTCCACCTGCAGCAGCTGCCATTTGAGGAAGTCGCGCTCCTTGAGGGTATCCAGGGTGTGCAGCTGGTTGACCTCGGCCCGGCCGCCGATTGAGAAGGCCAGCGGTTCGAGGCTTTTCAGGTCGAGCGCCAGGTCGCTGCCGAGCCGGCCGCTGCGCAGCTCCAGGTGGATGAAGGGGCTGATATAGGCCTGCGCCAGGCGCAGGTCGATATCCCGGGTGGTCAGTTGCAGCTGGGCGCTGAGCGGCGTCAGCTGGACCTTGCCGGCTGCCGTCAGCTGGCCGTTCTGGTTCAGGCCGGTGCCCAGCTTGAGGGCGAAGGGCGAGGTGCCCTGGCTGTCGAAGTCGCTCAGGTCGAGGTTGAGCGGGCCGAGGTCGAGCTTGACCTCCTGCGACGGCGCGCGGTCGGCCAGGTGGATCTGGTAGTCGCGCAGCTGCAGGTCGCGCAGGCTCACCTGCCAGGGTTTGCCCGGTTCGCTGGTGGCCGCTGGGGCAGGCGCCGCGGGTGCTGCGGGTGCGCCTTGCGGCGCCGGAGCCGGCTCGCCGGCCGCCACGGCAGGGGTTGCGCTAGCGTCTGGAGTCGTCGGCATGGCTCCGGCGCCTCCCTCGTTCGGTGCCGGAGCCACGGCAGGTGTCGTCTTGGCGGGCTGGCTGGCCAGCAGCTTCTGCCAGTCGAGCTGGCCATCCTGCTCGCGGGCGGCCCAGGTCTCCAGCTTCTGGCTGCGCACCTTGCCGATCACCACCTGCTGCTTGGCGAGGTCCAGCGAGGTCTCGCTCACTTCCAGGCTGGCCAGGCGCAGCAGCGGCTTGTCCTGCGGGTTCTTGATGGCGAAGTTGTTGAGGCTGAGCGTGGTGTTGCTGAGCAGCAGATCGGTGCCCTTGGCCAGGCTCAGGCGGTAGTCGGTACTCAGGTTGACCACGCCGTCTTCCAGTACCAGCGGGACGACATCGCGTACATAGGGCCAGATGCCCCTGAGCTTGCCGTCGCGCAGTTGCAGCTGGCCGCTGGAGGTGAGCGGGGTCAGGCTGATCTGACCGTGCCAGTCGATGCGGCCGCCGGCCGGTCCGACAGCCACCAGGCTCATCTCGGCGTTGTCGCCTTGCAGGGTGCTGAGGTTCTTCAGCTCCAGGTTGAGCGAGTCATAGACGAACTCCACCGGCTCGCTGGGGCGCAGGTCGCGGAAGTGCAGGCCGTTCTCGATCAGTTCGACCCGCTCGATGCGCAGCGGGAAGGGTTCGCTCGGCGCCTCTTCGGCGGGTTTCTCCGGGCTGGGCGGCAGCTTGAACAGCTGGTTCAGGTTGAGTGTGCCATCCCGGGCGAACAGCACCTCGCTGCGCACCTTCTCCAACTCGACATCGGCCAGGTGCAGGGCGCCGCTCCACAGGCTGTCCAGCTGCAGGTTGGCGTGCAGGCGCTCGAAGGCGATCTGTTCCTGGCCCGTTTCGCCGATATGCAGGCCCCAGAGGTTCAGCTCCAGGCTGAAGGGGTTGAGCTCGATGCGCTCCAGGCGGGCCGGCACCGTGGCGTACTGGGCCAGTTGCTGGTTGGCGATGCGCAGGCCGATGCCGGGCAGGATCAGGAAACCGAGCAGGCTGTAGAGGGCGATGGCGATCAGCAGTGCGCTTGCGGCGCGTTTCAATCCTTTGGGCATGGGACGACTTCAACTTCCAGGCTGAGATGCCCGGAAGTATGGCATGGCTATTTTGGAAATGGGGCCATCGGCGTGCTGGCAAGCCGTCTCAGAAGTGCAGGATCAGGGTCTTCAGCGGCGGCTGGCCATCGTGCGAGGGGAAGTCCGCCGCAGGAGGCAGCACTTGCCATTCGCGCACCGGGCGGCCGAGCTTTTCCGCGCAGCGCAGCACCTGCTCGCGCCACTCGGGCAGCGCCACCTTGGCCAGGTTGTTGCAGCAGATCAGCGTGCCATTGGCCGCCGTGGCGAGGAGCGCCGGCTTGAGCAGGCTCTGGTAGTCGCGCTGTAGGTCGACGGTGCCGAAGGCGCTCTTGGCCCAGGCCGGTGGATCGAGCAGCACCAGGTCGAACTGGCGTGGCTGCAGGCGCGGATAGTGCGGCAGCTTGTGCCCGCGCCGTGCGGTGATGGGCAGGCCGGCCAGCTGGCGGATGGCCGGGAAGTAGTCGGACTGGATGAACTGCATGACCGGCAGCTGCGGGTTGAGCAGGCCGTTCTCGCGGCCGACCGCCAGGTTGCCCTCGGCGAAGTCGAGGTTGACCACCTCGCTGGCACCTCCCGCGGCGGCGCACAGGCCGACGCCGCAGGTGTAGGCGAACAGGTTGAGTACCGACTTGCTGGCACTGTGCGCCTTGACCCAGCCGCGGGCGTTGCGCAGGTCGAGGAACAGCAGCGGGTCCTGCCCCGGGTGGCGGCCGCGCACCCGGTAGTTCAGCCCCCACTCGTGGCCGATCTGGTCTTCCAGGGCGGCGGGTTCGGCCTGGTATATGGGATCGCTGCGGTCGATGCGCGAGTTGCCCTGGGAGCGGTCGTTGTAGACCAGCTGCAGGTCGCGGCCGAGACGTTGCTGGACGGTCGCTTGCAGGTCGAGCAGGGCGTCGCGTTCGAGGCTCTGGTGGAAGCTTTGCACCAGCAGCTGTGGGCCGTAGCGGTCGGCGGTGAGGCCGGGGGCGCCTTCCTGGCTGCCGTGGAACAGACGGTAGCAGTCGGTGCCCTGATCGTGCAGTTCGCCGAGCAGGCCCTGGCGGGCGTCGAGAGCGGCGCGCAGCGCCTGAGTGAGAGCGGGCATGCGCGGTATCTCGGAAGAGGAGGGCGCGCAGTTTACCAGCCCTGCCGTCGTGCCGGCAGGGCTGGGTTTTCGTCAGCGGTTGAGGCGCTTGTCGATCAGCCCGTCGACCACGCTGGGGTCGGCCAGGGTCGAGGTGTCGCCCATGTTGTCCAGCTCGTTGCAGGCGATCTTGCGCAGGATGCGGCGCATGATCTTGCCCGAGCGGGTCTTCGGCAGGCCCGGCGCCCACTGGATCAGCTCCGGCTTGGCGAAGCTGCCGATTTCCTTGCCGACCAGCGCCAGCAGCTCGGCCTTGAGCGCGTCGTTGAGCTCCACGCCGAGTACCGGGGTGACGAAGGCATAGATGCCCTGGCCCTTGATGTCGTGCGGGTAACCGACCACGGCGGCCTCGGCCACCGCATCGTGCAGGACCAGGGCGCTCTCCACCTCGGCGGTGCCGATGCGGTGGCCGGAGACGTTGATCACGTCATCGACGCGGCCGGTGATCCAGTAGTAGCCGTCTTCGTCGCGGCGCGCGCCGTCGCCGGTGAAGTAGTAGCCGGGGTAGGGCTTGAAGTAGGTGTCGATCATCCGCTGGTGATCGCCATAGACGCTGCGAATCTGGCTCGGCCAGCTGGCCTTGATCGCCAGCACGCCAGAGCCTGCGCCCTCGATCTCATGGCCCTGGTCGTCGAGCAGCACCGGCTGCACGCCGAAGAACGGCCGGGTCGCCGAGCCGGGCTTGAGGTCGGTGGCGCCGGGCAGAGGGGTGATCAGGATGCTGCCGGTCTCGGTCTGCCACCAGGTATCGACGATCGGGCAGCGCATCTCGCCGACCACGTGGTAGTACCACTCCCAGGCTTCCGGGTTGATCGGCTCGCCGACCGAGCCGAGCAGACGCAGGCTGCTGCGCGAGGTCTTCTGCACCGGGCCTTCGCCTTCGCGCATCAGCGCGCGCAGGGCGGTGGGCGCCGTATAGAAGATGTTGACCTGGTGCTTGTCGATCACCTGCCAGAAGCGCGAGGCGTCCGGGTAGTTCGGCACGCCCTCGAACATCAGGGTGGTGGCGCCGTTGGCCAGCGGGCCGTAGACGATGTAGCTGTGCCCGGTGACCCAGCCGACATCGGCGGTGCACCAGTAGATGTCGCCCTCGTGGTAGTCGAACACGTACTTGTGGGTCATCGCCGCGCTGAGCAGGTAGCCGCCGGTGCTGTGCAGCACGCCCTTGGGTTTGCCGGTGGAGCCGGAGGTATAGAGGATGAACAGCGGGTCCTCTGCGTCCATCGGCTCGGCCGGGCAGTCGCCGGAGGCTTCGCGCAGGGCCTCGTGGTACCAGAGGTCGCGACCGGGGGTCCAGTCGATCACGCCCTGGGTGCGTTCGACCACCACCACGGTGCTGACCAGCGGGCAGCTCTGCAGGGCCTGGTCGACATTGCGCTTGAGCGCCACGTACTTGCCGCCGCGCACGCCCTCGTCGGCCGTGATCACGGTGCGACAGTCGGCATTGAGGATGCGGTCGCGCAGGGCATCCGGGGAGAAGCCACCGAACACCACCGAGTGCACCGCGCCGATGCGCGTGCAGGCGAGCATGGCGTAGGCCGCTTCGGGGATCATCGGCATGTAGATGCACACCCGGTCGCCCTTCTTCACCCCGCGCTGCTTGAGCACATTGGCCAGGCGGCAGACGTGGCTGTGCAGCTTGTTGTAGGTGATGTGCGCCGACTCGTTGGGGTTGTCGCCTTCCCAGATGATGGCGATCTGTTCGCCGCGGCTGGCCAGGTGGCGGTCGATGCAGTTGTGCGCCACGTTGAGCCGGCCGCCCTTGAACCATTCGGCCTGGCCCAGGCGCATATCGCAGTGCTGCACCCGGTCCCAGGGCTTGAACCAGTCGAGGAACTGCTTGGCCTGCTCGGCCCAGAAGGCGTCGGGTTGCTCGATGGACTGGCGATACAGGCGCAGGTAGGCGTCGTTGTCCAGGTGGGCGTGCTGGCGCACGGCATTCGTGACGGGATGGCGAGTGATCTCGAACATGGCGGGCTCCTTGTTATTGTTGATCCGCTGTGTCGATCAGGGTGGGCCAGGCGGTTGCCTGGTTCAAGTGGCGGGGTACCTGAGCGGCGCAAATTCTTCGAGTGCTCGGCGCTTTCCTGCCCCGGATAACGGAAAAGCCCGGCGCAGGGCCGGGCTTGTTGGGGTCAACCGCGGTGACGGCCGCGGAAGAAGTCGATCAGGCCCTGGGTCGAGGCATCCTCGGCGGCGGGCTGGTCCCAGCCGGTGAGGCGCTGGTAGACACCCTTGCCGAGGTCCTTGCCCAGCTCCACGCCCCACTGGTCAAAGGCGTTGATGCCCCAGATCACGCTCTGCACGAACACCTTGTGCTCGTACATGGCCACCAGGGCGCCCAGGCGCCGTGGGCTGACCCGTTCCAGGACCAGGGTGTTGCTCGGCCGGTTGCCGGGGATCACCTTGTGCGGCGCCAGGCGCTGCACTTCGCTTTCCGCCAGGCCCTGGGCGCGTAGCTCGGCTTCCGCCTCGTTACGACACTTGCCGAGCATCAGGGCCTGGCTCTGCGACAGGCAATTGGCGTACAGCCACTGGTGGTGGTCGGCGACCGGGTTGTAGCTGACCACCGGCACGATGAAGTCGGCCGGAATCAGCTGGGTGCCCTGGTGCAGTAGTTGGTGGTAGGCATGCTGGCCGTTGCAGCCGACGCCGCCCCAGATCACCGGCCCGGTATCGGTGCTCACCGGGCTGCCGTCTTGGCGCACGCTCTTGCCGTTGGACTCCATGTCCAGCTGCTGCAGGTGCTTGGTGATGTTGCGCAGGTAGTGGTCGTACGGCAGGATCGCGTGGCTCTGCGCGCCCCAGAAGTTGCCGTACCAGACGCCGAGCAGGGCCAGCAGCACCGGCATGTTCTTCTCGAACGGGGCGGTGCGAAAGTGCGTGTCCATGCTGTAGGCGCCGGACAGCAGCTCCTTGAAGTTGGACATGCCGACGGCCAGGGCGATCGGCAGGCCGATCGCCGACCACAGCGAGTAGCGCCCGCCGACCCAGTCCCACATCGGGAAGATGTTCTTCTCGCGGATGCCGAAGGCGACGGCCGCCTCCCGGTTGCTGGTGACCGCGATGAAGTGGCGGTACAGCTTCTCCTCGGTGCCGCCGCGGGCCAGGTACCAGCTGCGCGCGGCCTGGGCGTTCTTCAGGGTTTCCAGGGTGCCGAAGGACTTGCTGGAGACGATGAACAGGGTGGTTTCCGCGTTGAGCTTGGCCGTCAGTTCGTGGAACTCGCTGCCGTCGATATTGGCCAGGTAGTGGCAGCGCACGCCGTGCTGGGTGAACGGCAGCAGCGCCTCGGAGACCAGCTGCGGGCCGAGGAAGGAGCCGCCGATGCCGATGTTGACCACGTCGGTGATGCTCTTCTCGCTGTAGCCGCGCCACATGTTGCTGTGGATGCGCCCGACTATGTCGGTCATCTGGTGCAGCACGCGGTGCACCTCGGGCATCACGTTGCTCCCGTCGACCTTGACGCAGTCGCCGATCGGCCGGCGCAGGGCGGTGTGCAGGGCCGGACGGCCTTCCGAGGCATTCAGCTGCTCGCCGTTGAACAGCGCTTCGATGGCCGGCTGCAGGCCGGCGTCCCGGGCCAGCTGGACCAGCAGGTCGCGGGTCTGCGGGCTGATCAGGTTCTTCGAGTAGTCGAGGAACAGGCCGCTGGTGCTCATGGAGAAACGCTCGAAACGCTTGCTGTCGCTGGCGAAGGCCTCGCGCATGCTGAACGTTCGCATGTCCTCGCGGTGCTGGCGCAGGGCCTGCCAGGCGGGCAGGGTGGTGACATCGAGCGGGTGTTGGTAATACGCCATGGGCTGCAAGTTCCTTGTTATGCGGCAACCGGTATGCTGTCGGGCATTAAAAAGCCCGGAAGATTCCGGGCTTGGAGTGTAGCGGCACAGGCCTGGATCAGGCGACCTGCACGGGAATCGCGTTGCTGGTGTGGCTCAGCTCGCCATCGGCGCCCATGTACAGCACGCGCGGCTGGAAGTTGGCCAGCTCGGCCTCGCTGTAGTGGGCGTAGGCGCAGATGATCAGGCGGTGACCGACGCCGGCCTTGTGCGCGGCGGCGCCGTTGACCGAGATGATCTTCGAGCCTTCCTCGCCGCGGATGGCGTAGGTGGTGAAGCGTTCGCCGTTGTCCACGTTGTACAGCTGGATCTGTTCGTATTCGCGGATGCCGGAGAGGTCCAGCCATTCGCCGTCGATGGCGCAGGAACCTTCGTAGTCGAGCACCGCGTGGGTGACGATGGCACGGTGCAGTTTGGCCTTGAGCATGATGGCGTGCATGGCGGTTTCCTCGTCAGTACCTCGGGCGGCGGCAGAGTTTGCCCGAACCCCGAACAGTGTTCAAGGTCACAGGGCGGCTGGGCTCAGAGCTCGAACGCCAGGTTGTCGATCAGGCGGGTGCTGCCCAGATAGGCGGCGCCGAGAATGACCAGCCGGCTGTCCGTGGCGCTGGCCGGGCGCAGGCTGCCCGCTTCGCGGATTTCCAAGTAGTCGGGGCGGAAACCGGCTTGCTCCAGCGCGGCCTTGCCCTCGGCCTCGAGCTGGGCGAAGTCGCGGCGGCCGTCGCGGATGGCGGCGGCCAGCTGCTGCAGGGTGCGGTACAGGGCCGGGGCGCTGGCGCGCTGTGCCTCGTCGAGGTAGCCGTTGCGCGAGGACAGGGCCAGGCCGTCGGCCGCGCGCACGGTCGGCTCGCCCATGATCTGGATCGGCATGTTGAGGTCGTGCACCAGGGTGCGGACCACCGCCAGTTGCTGGAAGTCCTTCTCGCCGAACACGGCGAGGTCCGGCTGGACCATGTTGAACAGCTTGGTCACGACGGTGGCCACGCCGTCGAAGTGGCCGGGACGGCTGCCGCCGCACAGGCCCTCGGACACGCCGCTGACGCGCACCAGGGTCTGCCCGCTCATGCCGTGCGGATACATTTCCTCGACATCCGGGGCGAACAGCAGCTGACAGCCGGCGGCGACCAGTTTGTCCTGGTCGGCCGCCAGGGTGCGCGGGTAGCTCGCCAGGTCTTCCTTGGGGCCGAACTGCAACGGGTTGACGAAGATGCTGGCGACCACGAAGTCGGCCCGCTGGCCGGCCTTCTCCACCAGGGCGACATGGCCCTCGTGCAGGTTGCCCATGGTCGGCACGAAGGCGATGCGTTTGCCTTCGCCGCGCGCGCGCGCCACGGCGGCGCGCAGTTCGAGTACGGTCTTGACGGTGTTCATGCGGAGAATCCGTGTTCCTCGGCGGGGAAGCTGACGTCCTTCACCGCCTTGACGTAGGCGCCCAGGGCGGCCTGGATGGTCGGTTGGCCGGCCATGAAGTTCTTCACGAACTTCGGCGTGCGCCCGGTCAGCGACAGGCCGAGCATGTCGTGCAGCACCAGCACCTGACCGTCGGTGGCGCTGCCGGCGCCGATGCCGATCACCGGCACCTTGACCGACAGGCTGATCTCGGCGGCCAGCGCGCTGGGCACGCACTCCAGCAGGATCATCGCCACCCCGGCCTGCTCCAGGGCCATGGCGTCGGCACGCAGCTGGCGCGCGGCGGCATCGCCACGGCCCTGCACCTTGTAGCCGCCGAACACGTTGACCGCCTGCGGGGTCAGGCCCAGGTGGGCGCACACCGGCACGCCGCGCTCGGCCAGCTGGCGTACCGGCTCGGTCAGCCAGGCCGCGCCTTCCAGCTTGACCATGTGGGCGCCGGCCTGCATCAGCGTGGCGCAGCTGGCGAAGGTCTGCTCCAGGGTGGCGTAGGCCATGAAGGGCAGGTCGCTGAGGATCAGCGCGCCCTGGTTGCCGCGCTTCACCGCGGCGGTGTGGTAGGCCATGTCGGCCAGCGAGACCGGCAATGTGCTGTCATGGCCCTGCAGGACCATGCCCAGGGAATCGCCGACCAGCAGCACTTCCACGCCGGCCTGGCAGGCAGCCTGGGCGAACGTGGCATCGTAGGCGGTCAGCATGGCGATCTTCTCGCCTTTCTGCTTGAGCCCCAGCAGGGTGCTTACGGTTATCTCTGGCATGAAAACATCCTCATCAGCGCGCGGTTCTTGCACCGCCGCGGGGCAACGGGACGCCTATAGTCCCGATGGGGGTGCACGAAGTCAATCGCAGGTGTTACCGACGTGTTACTGCGTTACCTGCGCCAAGGCCGGCTCGGCCAGGCGTTCCAGGCCGACGTAGGGGCAGGCGGCCAGCAGGCTGTGCAGGGTGCGGCCGTCGGGCAGTAGCAGGTCGGCGGCGATTTCCGCCAGCGGGTAGAGCACGAAGGCGCGGGCATGCATGTGGTAGTGCGGCACGCTCAGGCGTGGCTCGTCGAGGGTGCGCTGGCCGAACAGCAGGATGTCCAGGTCCAGGGTGCGCGGGCCCCAGCGTTGCTCCTTGCGCACGCGGCCCTGCTCCAGTTCGATGGCTTGCAGGGCATCGAGCAGTTGCAGGGGCGTGAGGGCGGTGTCCAGAGCGGCCACGGCATTCACGTAGCGCGGCTGATCGGGCGGGCCCAGCGGGTCGCTGGCGTAGAGCGAGGACACCGCCGTCAGTCGGCTGTCGGGCAGGGCGGCCAGCGCGGCGAGGGACGCGCGTAGTTGCTGGCGGGGCTCGGCCAGATTGCTGCCGAGGCCGATGTAGACGCGTTCCATCTTATTCGCTGGCGGGGCTGTCGGTGCGCGGCCCGCGGCGCTTGTTACGGCCACCGCGGCGGCGCTTGCGGGCCGGGCCGTCGCCTTCTTCCTGGCGGGCGCTGAGGTCACGGATCATGCTGCGGCGCTCGCTGTCGGTGGCGTCCTGGTAGTCGGTCCACCAGTCGCCCAGGCCGCCGGTTTCTTCGCCGGCGTCTTCGCGCAGCAGCAGGAAATCGTAGCCGGCGCGGAAGCGCGGGTTTTCCAGAAGCAGGTCGGCACGCTTGCCGCTGCGCCGTGGCAGGCGCTCCTGCATGTCCCAGATCTCGCGGATCGGCAGGGTGAAGCGCTTGGGTACGGCGATGCGCTGGCACTGCTCGGCGATCAGGTCGTGGGCCGCTTCCTGCATCGCCGGGATCGGCGGCATGCCGCGTTCCTGCAGGTGCAGCACGCGGGCGGGCAGGGCCGGCCAGAGCAGGGCGGCGAACAGGAACGCGGGGGTCACCGGCTTGCCCAGGGCGATGCGCTCGTCGGTATTGGCCAGGGCCTGGCGGATCAGCGTGCCGGTGTAGTCCGGGTTGCGCTTGAGGGCGGCGGCGCTGGCCGGGAACAGCGGGGCGAACAGGTCGTACTCGACCAGCAGCTCGAAGGTGCGCTCGGCATAGCCGGCGAGGAACAGCTTGAGCACCTCGTCGAACAGGCGGGCCGAGGGGATGTCGCGCAGCTTCGAGGCCAGCTGGCGGATCGGCGCGGCACTGTGCTTCTCAATGTCGAAGTCCAGTTTGGCGGCGAAACGCACGGCGCGCAGCATGCGCACCGGGTCTTCCAGGTAGCGCTGCTCGGGGTCGCCGATCAGGCGGATCAGGCGGTTGCGGATGTCGTGCACGCCGTGGGCGTAGTCGAGGATGCGCTCGCCGGTGACATCGAAATACAGCGCGTTGATGGTGAAGTCGCGGCGCTGGGCGTCGTCTTCCAGGCTGCCGTAGACGTTGTCACGCAGGATGCGTCCGCTCTCGTTGCGCGAGGACAGGTGGCTGTCTTCTTCGTCGTCGCCCAGCGGGTGATTGGCGCGGAAGGTGGCGACCTCGATGATCTCGCGGCCGAAGTGGACGTGGGCCAGCTTGAAGCGGCGGCCGATCACCCGGGCGTTGCGGAACTCGGCGCGCACCTGCTCCGGGGTGGCGCTGGTGGCCACGTCGTAGTCCTTGGGCTGCATGCCGAGCAGCATGTCGCGCACGCAACCGCCGACCAGGTAGGCCTGGTAGCCGGCGTGCTGCAGGCGCTCGACCACATTGACCGCATTGCGGCTGAACTGTCCCCGCTGCAGCGAGTGCTGGCGGTTGCCGAGGATCTCGGGGGTGCTGCGGGGATGGGCGTTGCGCTTGAGGGGCAAACGGAAAGACTTGAACAGCTTTTTCAGCATGGGGAGCACTGTGTGTTTGAGAAAACGGCCGTTTCAGGGCGTCGTAGAGTCGCTGGGTAAGATGATGCGACGTGGCACGACGGGCTGAAAAATGCATTAGACCGCACGGATGGCGCGGATTCTAGCATTGGGGCGGGGGATGGTGAATTAAATGGCAGGCTGGGGATGCGGAAGCTACTGGGGGAGCCGAGGCTCCCCCCCAAGTAGGTGCGTGCTTTGTTTTTGTTATTATTGCGGGCCTGTTGTTTTTGTTGGTTGGCCCGTTTTTGGTAGCCCAATCTGGGTACCAGGAGCAAACGGATTACTTTGAATGCTGATGTTGCCATGATCAATCCGTGATCCAACCAGTTCAGGCACTGTCTTGAGACAGTCTTATTGTTCTCGGCCTGGCTGTGGGGCGAACCCCAAGGGCAAATCCTCTCCAAAATGATCAGTTAGCTGCGCCTCCGCCTTGTTGTTTTTATTGTGCTGGAGTCGTTTCGTCTTATTTTTATTGTGGTGTTTCTGGTTTGTTATTGTTGTTGTGCCAGAGATAAAGCAGAAGCCGTGCCAGTTTTTTAAAACCCTTGTATTTCAATGGCTTGCTGTTTTTCGTGGTGTGCGAGGAGCCCGAAAAAGCTGCGTTCTCGTTACCGTTGAACCCGGCGCCTGTTACGTCTGGGGCGTTGCGGTAACAGCTCGGGGGAACCTTTGTGCAGTCGGCCGGTCGCCCGGGTAACGTCGGTGCGCACCAGCTAGCCCGGTACGTGGGAGGCTCGGCGCTGTGCCCTTGGCGCAAAGCATGAGGGCGCCTTGCGGCGCCCTCATGGGTACTCGTCGGATCCAGCCCGGACTCAGGAGTCGGTGGCCGCCCCGGACTTGCGCCGCGGGATGCCCAGGCGCTGGCGGCGTTCCCACAGGCACTTGCGGCTGATACCGAGTTTGCGCGCCAGTTCGGTCTCGGTCATGTGGTCCTGGTGCTCGAGGACGAAGTGCTGGAAGTAGTCTTCCAGGGACAAGTCCTCGGTCGGCTCATGGTTGTTGCCGGAACTGGTCGGGAGGCTGGCGCTGTCGAAGTCGTCGTCCAGGTCATCCAGCTCGATATCAATGCCCAGCAGCTCGGCGGAGATCTCCGAGCCCTCGCAGAGGATCACCGCCCGCTCGATGGCGTTTTCCAGTTCGCGCACGTTGCCCGGCCAGGGGTAGTGGCGGATCGCCTGTTCGGCGTCGTGGGCGAAGCGCAGGTCGTCGCGGCCCATGCGCGTGCACTGGCGCACGAGGAAGGCCTTGGCGATCTCGTTGACGTCGGCGCCGCGCTCGCGCAGCGGCGGCAGCTTGAGGGCGATGACGTGCAGGCGGTAATAGAGGTCTTCGCGGAACTGGCCGATCTTGGCCAGGGTCTTCAGGTCGCGGTGGGTGGCGGCGATCAGGCGCACGTCGACCTTCTGCGACTGCACCGAGCCGACCCGGCGGATCTCGCCTTCCTGCAGCACGCGCAGCAGGCGGGCCTGGGCTTCCAGGGGCAGCTCGCCGATTTCGTCGAGGAACAGGGTGCCGCCGTCGGCGGCCTCGACCAGGCCTGCGCGTCCGGCGCTGGCGCCGGTGAAGGCACCTTTCTCGTGGCCGAACAGTTCCGACTCGATCAGGGTTTCCGGGATTGCCGCGCAGTTGACCGAAATCAGCGGCGCCTTGGCGCGCCTGGACAGGTTGTGCAGGGCGCGGGCGACCAGCTCCTTGCCGGTGCCGGACTCGCCCTGGATCAGCACGTTGGAGTCGGTCGGGGCGACCTTGCGGATCTTGCCGTAGAGATCCTGCATGACGGCGCAGGAGCCAATGATGCCGATCTCGCCTTCGCTGCTCGCCGGCGCCTTGCCGGCACTCTTGCTGGCGCCTTCCGGTGCCTTGCTGCGGGCGTTCTGGTGGTCGCTGAGGATGCGCGCCACGGCCTGCAGCATCTCGTCGTGGTCGAAGGGCTTGGCGATGTAGTCGACCGCGCCCATCTTCATCGAGTCCACGGCCGAGCGCAGGCTGGCATAGCTGGTCATGATCAGCACCGGGGTGCCTTCGGCCAGCTTGATCAGTTCGGTGCCGGGCGCGCCGGGCAGGCGCAGGTCGCTGACGATCAGGTCGAAACCGGGAATGCCGTAGCGCTCCTGGGCCTCCTGTACCGAACCGGCTTCGCTGACCTGGTACTGGTTGCGTTCCAGCAGGCGACGCAGTGCCGAGCGGATGATGGTTTCGTCTTCGACGATGAGGATATGCGGCATTGAGTCTCTCTCGACGGTCTCGAATCTGTTCAAGGGCGCTGCGCTTGTGGCGCTACTCGCGAGCCCTTGAGCAGGCTCATAGTTCACTGCTTAGGTCGCTACGGACGTCGCTTCGGTATAGCGCGGCAGCGTCACGCGGAAACGGGTTCCGAGTTGGCGTTCGGGGTCGGCCGGGCTGTCGATGGTGATTTGCCCATAATGCTCTTCCACGATGGAATAGACCAGTGCGAGCCCCAAACCGGTGCCCTTGCCCGGGTCCTTGGTGGTGAAGAAGGGTTCGTACAGGCGGTCCATGATAGCCGGCGGAATGCCGCTGCCTTCGTCCTCGACGATCAGTTCGACGCTCTGCTCCGTGGCCTCGCTGCGGACGCGGATGGCGCCGCCGACCGGCGAGGCGTCGCGGGCATTGGACAGCAGGTTGATCAGCACCTGGGCCAGGCGCTGTGGGTCGCCCTTGGCCAGGTGTTCGGGGTCGCACAGGTTGAAGAAGTGCACCGCGGTGCTGTTGCGGTTGAGCGACAGCAGGCCGATGGCATCCTGCGCCACCTCGGCCAGGCTCACCGGGTATTCGGCGCGCATCTGCTGGCCGGCATGGGCGAAGTTCATCAGAGACTGGACGATGCGCGAGATGCGCTTGGTCTGGTCGAGGATCTGGCTGCTGATCTCGTTGAGCTCCTCGTCGTCCTCGCGCTCCTCGCGCAGGTTCTGCGCCAGGCAGGCGATGCCGGTGACCGGGTTGCCGATCTCGTGGGCCACTCCGGCGGCCAGGCGGCCGATGCTGGCCAGGCGCTCGGAGTGCACCAGCTGGTCCTCCAGCACGCGGGTCTCGGTGACGTCCTCGACCAGCAGCACCAGGCCGCTGTTGCCCGGCGCCAGCGGCTCGTCGATGGCCGCCTTGTGCAGGTTGAGCCAGCGCTCCTCGCCATCCAGGCGCAGCTGCTGCTTGTGCAGGTGTTCGTCGTCCTGGTGGATGAAGCCGATCAGCAGGCCGCGCCAGGGTTGGTCGAGGGCGCTGAGGCGCGAGCCGACCACGCGCTCGGCCGGGATCTCGGTGAGGTCCTCCATGGCGCGGTTCCACATGAGGATTTCCTGGTCCTTGGCCAGCGAGCAGACGCCCATCGGCAGCTCCTGCAGGGTCTGCCGGTGGAAGCGGCGCAGGGCGTCCAGTTCGGCGGCCAGGCCGGTGAGGCGCGACTGGTAGTCCTCCAGGCGGCTCTCGATGAAGTGGATGTCCTCGCTGACATAGCTCTCGCTGCCGCTCTTGTAGGGCAGGAAGGTCTCGACTATGTCCTGGGCCACGCTGGGGCCCATCAGGCCGGAGAGGTTGGCCTCGATGCGGTCGCGCAGGCGGCGCAGGGCGTAGGGGCGGCGCTCGTCGAAGGGCAGGTGCAGGTCGCGCAGGGCCTGTTCGACTTCCTTCTGCGCGGTCTTGGCGCCCAGCGGCTTGGCCAGCTGGGTGGCAAATTCCTGCGGCGAGTTGGCCAGCAGCTCGCGCCGTTGCGGGCGGCGCACGTTGTCCACGGTGCAGGCCTCGGCGGCGCTCTTTTCTTCCGGGCTGGCCTCGGTGAACAGCGAGATCAGGGTGAACACCAGCACGTTGGCCGCCAGCGAGCCGATTGCCGCCAGGTGCCAGCTGTTGTTGTCGAGGGTGTAGACCACGTCGAGCAGCGGCAGGTGCAGGCCCTGCAGGTTGCTCACCAGCGGCAGCAGCATGCTCACCGCCCAGACCAGGATGCCGGTCAGCAGGCCGGCGATGAAGCCGCGGCGGTTGGCGGTCGGCCAGTACAGCACCGACAGGGTGGCGGGGAGGAACTGCAGGGTGGCGACGAAGGCGACGATGCCCAGGTTGGCCAGGTCCTGCTCGGCGCCGAGCAGCAGGTAGAAGCCGTAGGCGGCCATGATGATGGCGATGATCAGCGCGCGCCGCGTCCACTTCAGCCAGCGGTAGATATTGCCCTCGGCCGGCGGCTGATACAGCGGCAGCACCAGGTGGTTGAGGGCCATGCCGGACAGCGCCAGGGTGGTGACGATGATCAGCCCGCTGGAGGCCGACAGCCCGCCGACGTAGGCGACCAGCGCCAGCGCCGGGCTGTTCACCGCGATGCCCAGGCCGAGGGTGAAGTATTCCGGGTTGGTGGTGGCGCCCAGCTTGAGGCCGGCCCAGAGGATCAGCGGCACCGACAGGCTCATCAGCAGGAGGAACAGCGGCAGGCCCCAGCTGGCGCTGACGATGGCGCGCGGGTTGAGGTTCTCGGTGAAAGTCATGTGGTACATGTGCGGCATGACGATGGCCGAGGCGAAGAACACCAGCAGCAGGGTGCGCCACGGGCCTTCCTGCAGCGGCGTGTGCAGGGCGGTGAGCGAGGCCTGGTTCTGCAGCAGCCACAGTTCCAGCTCGCCGGGGCCGCCGAACACCCCGTACAGCGCGTACAGGCCGATGCCGCCGAGGGCCAGCAGCTTGACCACCGACTCGAAGGCGATGGCGAACACCAGGCCCTCGTGCTTCTCGCGGGTGGCGATGTGGCGGGCGCCGAAGAGGATGGTGAACAGCGTGATCAGGGCGCAGAAGCCGAAGGCGAAGCGGTTCTGCAGCGGCTCGCGGGTGAGGATGCCGATCGAGTCGGCCACCGCCTGGATCTGCAACGCCAGCAGCGGCAGCACGCCGATCAGCATGAACAGGGTGGTCAGCGCGCCGGCCCAGCTGCTGCGGAAGCGGAAGGCGAACAGGTCGGCCAGCGAGGACAGCTGGTAGGTACGGGTGATGCGCAGGATCGGGTAGAGCAGCACCGGGGCGAGCAGGAAGGCGCCGGTGATGCCCAGGTAGCTGGCGAGGAAGCCGAAGCCGTACTGGTAGGCCAGGCCGACCGTGCCGTAGAAGGCCCAGGCGCTGGCGTATACGCCCAGCGACAGGGTGTAGGTCAGCGGATGGCGGATGATCCAGCGGGGGATCAGGCCCTTCTCGCTGACCCAGGCCACGCCGAACAGCAGCAGCAGGTAGGTGGCGCTGATCAGGATCAGCTGACTCAGCTCAAAGCTTGTCAGCATCTGGTTGGCTCAGCGAGTGAAGATAAAGGGCGGTCACCGGGATTGCTCCGATACGGCTCAGTGTTCATCGGCATCACGCGGACTCTGCGAGTGAAGATAAAAGGCGGTCACCGGGGTTGCGCCCCAATGCGGCTCAGAGTTCATCGGCATCACGCTGGCTCTGCGAGTGAATATAAAGGGCAGTCACCGTGATCTCTCCGATACGGCTCAGAGTTCATCGGCATCACGCTGACTCTGCAGGATAAAGGTCACCACGATCAGGATCAGCCACAGCAGGTAGGGCCGGTACCAGGCGCCATTGGGGTCGATCCACCAGTCCATGATGGCCGGGGAAAACAGGTAGATCCCCACTACCAGGAGCAGGACCAGTCGGTAGATGTACATGCCGATTCTCGTGGCGTCAGTGCGCCGATGGTAACGGATTAGGCCGACAGGCGGCAGTCGCCTGCCGCACCGGGTGCTGCGTTCAGCGTAGCCGGGCTTCGGCCAGGGTCCGCCGGCGCGGGATGCGCGCGGCGTCCCAGTGGCTCGTGCCCCAGGCCAGCAGCTCTGCGGCGCTGGCGCCGGCCAGTTCCTCCGGCGCCGGCTGGCCGAGGGCGCGCAGTGCACGCAGCAGTAGCGTCGGGGCCTGGTCGGCGGGCAGCGGCGGTGAGCGGTAGCTCTTGCCCAGCTTGTGGCCGTCCGGCTGGATGATCAGCGGCACGTGCAGGTAGCGCGGCTGGCGCAGGCCGAGCAGTTCCTGCAGGTACAGCTGGCGCGGGGTGGAGTCGAGCAGATCGGCGCCGCGCACCACGTCGGTGATGCCCTGCCAGGCATCGTCCAGCACCACCGCCAGCTGATAGGCGTACAGGCCGTCGCGGCGGCGGATGACGAAGTCGCCGACTTCGCGCCCCAGGTGCTGGCGGAACTCGCCCTGCACGCGGTCGGTGAAGCGGTATTCCAGCTCCGGCACGCGCAGGCGAATGGCGGCGTCGTGGGCCGGGTGGCCGGCATTGCGGCAGAAGCCCGGGTAGATGCCGCCGTGGCCCTCCAGCTGCTTGCGCGAGCAGGTGCAGGCGTAGGCCAGGCCCTGGTTGAACAGTTGCTCGAGAACCGCGGCATAGGCCGGCAGGCGTTCGCTCTGGCGCAGCAGCGGGCCGTCCCACTGGAAGCCGTAGCTTTCCAGGGTGCGCAGGATGGCATCCTGGGCGCCGGGCACTTCGCGCGGCGGGTCGAGGTCTTCCATGCGCAGCAGCCACTGGCCGCCGACATGGCGGGCGTCCAGATAGGAGGCGAGGGCGGCGACCAGCGAACCGAAGTGCAGGTAGCCGCTGGGCGTGGGGGCGAAGCGCCCGATATAGGAGGTGTTCATGGGCGGCATGATGGCTGTGCGGGCATCGTCAGGCCAGCCCGCTGATCAGGGGGCAGAAATGCAACGGGGCGCCTGAGCGCCCCGTCCGGAATCAGGAACCGATCTGCTTTTCCTTGATTTCCGCCAGCGTCTTGCAGTCGATGCACAGGGTCGCGGTCGGGCGGGCTTCGAGGCGGCGGATGCCGATTTCGACGCCGCAGGAGTCGCACCAGCCGTACTCGTTGTCTTCGATCAGCTGCAGGGTTTCGTCGATCTTCTTGATCAGCTTGCGCTCGCGATCACGGGCACGCAGCTCCAGGCTGAACTCTTCTTCCTGGCTGGCGCGGTCGGCCGGATCCGGGAAGTTGGCCGCCTCGTCCTGCATGTGGTGCACGGTACGATCCACTTCCTGCATCAGCTCCAGCTTCCACTTGTTGAGGATGCTGGTGAAGTGAGCTCGCATTGGCTCGCCCATGTACTCCTCGCCCTTTTTCTCTTTATAGGGCTCGAAACCGCGGGCCAGCTGGCTACTACTTGGTTTTGCTTTGATGGGCATGGATGGCCGCCTCTCACTCTCTCTGATCCACTAGCGCAGGATCTGTTCCTTTACCGGCAGGGCCGGGCCTGCGGCTGCAAGCGGGCGAACTTACCAGATCAATTCGGGCGATGCTACTCCCGGTTGTCCATGTTGCTACAGCCTGGTCGAGCAGTTAGTTAGAATCCACCCTTTGCCCAGATAAAGGAAGGCCAATGGCCCAGCCCTTCAGTGCGCGCAGTCGCGCCATCGAACCGTTCCACGTCATGGCCCTGCTGGCCCGCGCCAACGAGTTGCAGGCCGCCGGCCATGATGTGATCCACCTGGAAATCGGCGAGCCGGACTTCACCACCGCCGAACCGATCATCCGTGCCGGTCAGGCGGCCCTGGCCGCGGGGCATACCCGCTACACCGCGGCGCGCGGTATTCCGGCGCTGCGCGAGGCGATCGCCGGCTTCTACGCCAGCCGCTACGGCCTGAGCATCGACCCCGGGCGCATCCTGATCACCCCCGGCGGCTCCGGCGCCCTGCTGCTGGCCACCAGCCTGCTGGTCGACCCGGGCAAGCACTGGCTGCTGGCCGACCCCGGCTACCCGTGCAATCGCCACTTCCTGCGCCTGGTCGAAGGCGCCGCGCAGCTGGTGCCGGTCGGTCCGGACAGCCGCTACCAGCTGACCCCGCAGCTGGTCGAGCGCTACTGGGACCACGACAGCGTCGGCGCCCTGGTCGCCTCGCCGGCCAACCCGACCGGCACCCTGCTGCACCGGGACGAGCTGGCCGCGCTGTCGACTTCGCTCAAGGCGCGCGGCGGCCACCTGGTGGTCGACGAGATCTACCACGGCCTGACCTATGGCTGCGAGGCGGCCAGCGTGCTGCAGGTGGATGACGACGCCTTCGTCCTCAACAGTTTCTCCAAGTACTTCGGCATGACCGGCTGGCGCCTGGGCTGGCTGGTGGCGCCGAGCAATGCGGTGAGCGAACTGGAGAAGCTGGCACAGAACCTCTACATCAGCGCCCCGAGTATGGCCCAGTACGCCGCGCTGGCCTGCTTCGAGCCGGCCACCCTGGCCATCCTCGAAGAGCGCCGCCACGCGTTCCAGCGCCGCCGCGACTACCTGCTGCCGGCCCTGCGCGAGCTGGGCTTCAGGATCGCCGTGGAGCCGGAGGGCGCCTTCTATCTATATGCCGACATCTCCGCGTTCGGCGGCGAGGCCTTTGCCTTCTGCCGGCATTTCCTCGAGACCGAGCACGTCGCCTTCACCCCGGGGCTGGACTTCGGCCGGCACCTGGCCGGACACCATGTGCGCTTCGCCTACACGCAGAACATCGAACGCCTGCAGCAGGCGGTCGAGCGCATCGCCCGCGGCCTGCAGACCTGGCGGCCCGATGCGGTTTGAGCCGCCTCTGGAGGAGGGGCGCCTGCTGCGCCGCTACAAGCGCTTTCTCGCTGATATCGAGACCGCCGGCGGCGAGCAGTTGACCATCCACTGCCCCAACACCGGCTCCATGCTCAACTGCATGAGCGAGGGCTGCCGGGTCTGGTTCAGTCGCTCCAGCGACCCCAGGCGCAAGCTGCCGGGCACCTGGGAGCTGGGCGAGACGCCGCAGGGCCGGCTGGCCTGCATCAATACCGCACGGGCCAATGGCCTGGTCGAGGAGGCGCTGCGGGCCGGGGTGATCAGCGAGCTGAGCGGCTTCACCGCGCTCAGGCGCGAGGTGCGTTTCGGCGCGGAAAACAGTCGGGCGGATTTTCGCCTGGATTACCCCGCAGGACCGGCCTGGGTCGAAGTGAAGAGCGTCACCCTGGGCTTTCCGGATACGGCCGTCGCGGCCTTTCCCGATGCCCGCACCGAGCGCGGCGCCAAGCACCTGCGCGAACTGGCGGGCCTGGCGCGCCAGGGCGTGCGCGCGGTGCAGCTGTATTGCGTGAACCTGAGCGGGATCGAGGCGGTGCGCGTGGCCGCGGAAATCGACCCGGCCTATGCCGCAGGCCTGCGCGAGGCCAGGGCGGCGGGTGTCGAGGTGCTGGCCTATGGCGCCGAGATCACGCCGCAGGCCATGCGCCTGGTGCGCCGGCTGGATGTGCTTTTGTAGGGGGCGCCGTGCGCACCGAGGGCCGCTCGCAAGTGCCTGGTGCGCACTGCGCACCCTACGGCTCGATCCAGATACCGTCGCGGTCTTCGCGGCACGCCACCGCCTGCAGCGATTGGCCCGCGCAGGGCCCGGTCAGGCATTCGCCACTTTCTATAAGGAACAGTGCGCCGTGGTGGGCGCACTGCAGCAGGCTGCCGCTGGCGTCGAGAAAGTCGTCCGCGCGCCATTCCAGGCTCAGGCCGCGGTGCGGGCAGCGATTGCGGTAGACATAGGGGCGGCCGTCGCGGCGTACCGCCACCAGCTGCTGGTCCTGCACGACAAAGCCCCGGCTCTGGCCTTCGGCCAGCTCATGCGGGGCGCATAGAAGCTTCATGGGGATCTCCACGCCAAGGCCGCGATTATCCCGCATGGGCGTGGCGATGGGCTAGGACGCTGGGGATATGCGCTGGCGGTGCGGGCGGCAGCCTTTTATCCTTGCGCGCACCCTGGCTGCCGATACCCGCCCATGACCGCCATTGTTCGACCCCGCCCGCTGCTGATCGCCCTGGGCCTGTTGTTGCTGCTGGCGCTGTGGCTGTCCCTGGCCCTGGGGCCGGTCAGCCTGCCGCTGGCCGATACCCTGCTGGCCGGCCTGCGCCTGCTCGGCCTGCCGCTGGAGGGCAAGGGCTTGCAGCAGGCCGAGCTGATCCTCGGCCAGATCCGCCTGCCGCGCAGCCTGCTCGGCCTGGCCGTGGGCGCCGTGCTGGCGCTGTGCGGGGTGGCCATGCAGGGGCTGTTCCGCAACCCGCTGGCCGATCCCGGCCTGGTCGGGGTGTCCGGCGGTGCGGCGCTGGGCGCGGCCATCGCCATCGTCGGTGGCAGCTACCTGGGCGGCCTGCCGCCGGCGCTGGAGCCTTATCTGCTGTCGCTCTGCGCCTTCGCCGGCGGCCTGGCGGTGACCGCGCTGGTCTACCGCTTCGGTCGCCGCGACGGGCAGACCCACGTCGCCACCCTGCTCCTGGCCGGGGTGGCGCTGACCGCCATGGCCGGCGCCGGCGTCGGCCTGTTCACCTACCTGGCCGACGACGCCACCCTACGCAGCCTGACCTTCTGGAACCTCGGCAGCCTCAACGGTGCCAGCTACTCGCGGCTGTGGCCGCTGCTGCTGGTGACTGTCGGCGTGGCCATCTGGCTGCCGCGGCGAGCGGCGGCGCTGAATGCGCTGCTGCTGGGCGAATCGGAGGCGCGCCATCTGGGCTTCGATGTCGAGCGGGTCAAGCTGGAACTGGTACTGTGCACGGCGCTGGGCGTCGGCGCGGCGGTGGCGGCGGCCGGGCTGATCGGCTTCATCGGCCTGGTGGTGCCGCACCTGATGCGCCTGCTGGTCGGCCCCGATCACCGCGTGCTGCTGCCGGCCTCGCTGCTGGCCGGCGCCAGCCTGCTGCTGCTCGCCGACCTGGTCGCGCGCCTGCTTCTGGCCCCGGCGGAACTGCCGATCGGCATCGTCACCGCGCTGCTCGGCGCGCCGTTCTTTCTCTATCTATTGCTGCGGGGGCGCACCTGATGTTGCGGGCCAAGAACCTGGCGGTGCAGCGCGGCCCTTGCACCGTGCTGGCGGATGTCGACCTGGAACTGCACCCCGGCGAAGTGCTCGGCGTACTCGGGCCCAACGGCGCGGGCAAGAGCACCCTGCTCGGCGCCTTGTGCGGCGAGCTGAAAGCGGCCCGTGGCGAGGTCAGCCTGGCCGGCCGGCCTCTGGCCGAGTGGTCCGGGCCGGCGCGGGCGCGGCGCCTGGCGGTGCTGCCGCAGAGCTCGACGCTGAGCTTCGCCTTCGCGGTGGAGCAGGTGGTCGGCCTCGGCCGTCTGCCCCATGCCAGCGGGCGGCAGCGCGACGACGAGATCGTCGGCGAAGCCCTGCGCGCCGCCGATGCCGCGCACCTGGTCGGGCGCAGCTACCTGGCGCTGTCCGGCGGCGAACGCCAGCGCGTGCACCTGGCGCGGGTGCTGGCACAGCTGTGGCCGGGCGCGGCGGGGCAGACCCTGCTGCTCGACGAGCCGACCTCGATGCTCGACCCGCTGCACCAGCACACCACCCTGCAGGCCGTGCGCGAGTTCGCCGGGCGCGGCGCGGCGGTGCTGGTGATCCTGCATGACCTCAACCTGGCGGCGCGCTATTGCGACCGTATCCTCCTGCTGCAGCGCGGCCGGCCCCACGGCCTGGGCACGCCGGATGCGGTGCTCGACGCGGCGGGGCTGGAGGCGGTGTTCGGCTTGCAGGTGCTGATCCAGCGCCATCCCGAACGGGGCCACCCGCTGATCGTGGCGCGCTGATGGGTTTATCCAGCGGCCTGGGCTGCTGGTGCGGATAGCCAAGGAAACGTCCATGCGTATGCTGTCGCTCTGTGCTCTTTTCCTGCTGGCGGCCTGCCAGTCCCGCGGCGTGCTGCCGCCACCAACGCCGATTGCCACCGAGGGGCGCGACCATCCCCAGCTGGGGCAGATTATCGATCTGGCCAGCGGTGAGCGGCTGGCAGCGGAGCAGCTGGTCGAGCGCCTGGCCAAGGCGCCGCGGGTGCTGGTCGGCGAGCAGCACGACAACCCCGATCACCACGCCCTGCAGCTCTGGTTGTCGCGCGAGCTGGCCGCGCGACGCGCCCAGGGTAGCGTGCTGATGGAGATGATCAATCCGGATCAGCAGGCCAGGGTCGAGCAGGCCCAAGGGCTTGCCCGTGCCGGTGAAGGCCTCGGTGACCCCTTTGTCGCGCTGGCCTGGCAGCCGAGCTGGGCCTGGTCGCTGTACGGGCCGCTGGTGCAGTACGAGTTGCGCCAGCCCTATCCGCTGCTGGCGGCCAACCTCGATCGCGGCGAGATCCTGCAGATCTATCGCCAGCGCCCGGCGCTGAGCGGGCCGGCCTCCAGCGCGCCGGCGGTGCGGGAGCGGCTGCAGGCCGATATCCGCGAGTCGCACTGCGGCCTGCTGCCGGACAGCCAGCTGCCGGCCATGCTCGCCGTGCAGCAGCAGCGCGATCGGCGCATGGCCGAGCGCTTGCTGGCCGCGCCACAGCCGGCCCTGCTGCTGGCCGGGGCCTTCCACGTGCGCAAGGACCTCGGCGTGCCGCTGCACCTGGCCGACCTGGGCGCGGCGCAGGGTAATGCCGTGCTGATCCTCGCCGAGGTGGGCGCCACGGTCGAGCCGGGCAGCGCCGACTACGTCTGGTACACCGCTGCCCAGCCGGCGCAGGATCACTGCGCGCAGTTGCGCCGCTGATGGGGGCGGAGAGTCCGCCTGCGTTGCAGCGCAGGAGCTTTGGCCTGGATCGCGGGTAAACCCGCGCCTATCAAAAGGCCTGGTCGGCGCCGAGGAAAAAGCCCGGCGGGTGCCGGGCTTGCTTGTTACTGGGTGCTCTGCGGTGGGCGCATGCCCACCTCGGCGCTCAGCGCGAGGGTCTCGCCCCCACGCAGCACCTCGATGGCGATGCTCTCGCCGGGCTTGGTGCGTGCCACCTGGTTCATCGAGCGGCGACCGTCGACCGCGGCTTCGCCGTCGATGGTCAGGATCAGGTCGCCCGGCTGCAGGCCGGCTTTCTGCGCCGGGCCGTCGCGGTAGATGCCGGCGACCAGGATGCCCGAATGCCCGCCCAGGCCGAAGGACTCGGCCAGCTCCGGGGTCAGCGGTTGCACCTCGATGCCCAGCCAGCCGCGGATCACCTGGCCGTGCTCGACGATGGCCTTCATCACCTCGGTGGCCAGCTTGACCGGGATGGCGAAGCCGATGCCCTGGGAGCCGCCGGACTTGGAGAAGATCGCCGTGTTGATGCCGATCAGGTTGCCGTGGGCATCGACCAGCGCGCCGCCCGAGTTGCCGGGGTTGATCGCCGCGTCGGTCTGGATGAAGTCCTCGTAGGTATTCAGGCCCAGCTGGTTGCGCCCGGTGGCGCTGATGATGCCCATGGTCACGGTCTGGCCGACGCCGAAGGGGTTGCCGATGGCCAGGGTGACATCGCCGATGTTGATCTGGTCGGAGCGGCCGAGGGTGATCGCCGGCAGGTCCTTGAGGTCGATCTTGAGTACCGCCAGGTCGGTTTCCGGGTCGCTGCCGATCACCCGGGCCAGGGTCTCGCGGCCGTCCTTGAGGGCCACCACTATCTGGTCGGCGCCGTTGACCACGTGGTTATTGGTCAGCAGGTAGCCTTCCGGACTCATGATCACCGCCGAGCCCAGGCTCGACTCCATGCGCCGCTGCTTGGGCAGGTTGTCGCCGAAGAAACGGCGGAACACCGGGTCGTCGAACATCGGCGCCGCCGAGCGGCTGACCACCTTGGTGGTGTACAGGTTGACCACCGCCGGCGCGGCCAGGCCGACCGCCTCGGCGTAGGACACCGGGCCTTCCTGGACCATGCCGTAGCGCGGCGCCTGCTGCAGGTTGACGTCCTGGCTGGGCAGGCCGACCCATTGCGGGTAACGCTGGATGATCAGCATCGCCAGCAGCAGGCCTGCCAGCAGGGGCCAGCCGTAGAAACGCAGGGCCTTGAGCATCGGGGGAGAGTCCTGGGGGTTGCGAGGGCACGGAGCGGCCCTTAAGGTGGCGGCATTATAGAGGGGCTCTGCGCCAGAAAGCAGTGCCTGCAACGGCTTGAGAGGAATCCGTATGGCCATCGCGCTGCGTACCCTGGTCGAGGAAGCCGACCGTTTCCTGAATGCCGCACGGATCGGCGACTACTGTCCCAACGGCCTGCAGGTCGAGGGTCGGCCCCAGGTGCGGCGCATCGTCAGTGGCGTCACCGCCAGCCAGGCGCTGCTGGATGCCGCGGTGGAGGCCGAGGCCGACGTGCTGCTGGTGCACCACGGCTACTTCTGGAAGGGCGAGGATGCCTGCATCACCGGGATCAAGCGCCGCCGCCTGCAGACCCTGCTGAGCCATGACATCAGCCTGCTGGCCTACCACCTGCCGCTGGACCTGCACCCGGAAGTCGGCAACAACGTGCAGCTGGCGCGTCAGCTCGACATCACCGTGGAAGGCCCGCTCGATGCCGACAACCCCAAGGTGGTCGGCCTGCTCGGTTCGCTGGCCGAACCCGTGAGCGCACGCGACTTCGCCCGGCGGGTGCAGGAAGTGCTCGGCCGCGAGCCGCTGCTGGTGGAAGGTGCGGGGATGATTCGGCGGATCGGCTGGTGCACCGGCGGTGGCCAGGGCTATATCGATAATGCCATCGCCGCCGGCGTCGATCTGTTTCTCAGCGGCGAGGCCTCCGAGCAGACCTTCCACAGCGCCCGCGAGAACGGCATCAGTTTCATCGCCGCTGGCCACCACGCCACCGAGCGTTACGGCGTGCAGGCCCTCGGCGAGTATCTGGCGCGGCGCTTCGCCGTCGAGCACCTGTTTATCGATTGCCCGAACCCCATATAAACCGCTGATTTTCCGGGCATAAAACTAGATCTTTTCGATCTAAGTAGTCGCCTGAATAGAAGCGGGCGCTGTGCTAGAGTGCGCCCTCGTCCACGGCCCGCCGGCCGTTCACTCCAGATCTGTGACTAGCCATGCTCGATAAACTGACGCACCTGAAACAGCTCGAGGCGGAAAGCATCCACATCATTCGTGAAGTGGCCGCCGAATTCGACAACCCGGTGATGCTGTACTCCATCGGTAAAGATTCCGCCGTGATGCTGCATTTGGCGCGCAAGGCGTTCTTCCCTGGCAAGCTGCCGTTCCCGGTCATGCACGTGGACACTCGCTGGAAGTTCCAGGAGATGTACAGTTTCCGCGAGAAGATGGTCAAAGAGTACGGCCTGGACCTGATCACCCACATCAACCCCGATGGTGTGGCGCAGGACATGAACCCCTTCACCTACGGCAGTGCCAAGCACACCGACGTGATGAAGACCGAGGGCCTCAAGCAGGCGCTGGACAAGTACGGCTTCGACGCCGCCTTCGGTGGCGCGCGCCGTGACGAAGAGAAGTCCCGCGCCAAGGAGCGCGTGTACTCCTTCCGCGACAGCAAGCACCGCTGGGACCCGAAGAACCAGCGCCCCGAGCTGTGGAACCTGTACAACGGCAAGGTCAAGAAGGGCGAGTCGATCCGCGTGTTCCCGCTGTCCAACTGGACCGAGCTGGACATCTGGCAGTACATCTATCTGGAGCAGATCCCGATCGTGCCGCTGTACTTCGCCGCCGAGCGCGAAGTGATCGAGAAGAACGGCACGCTGATCATGATCGACGACGAGCGCATCCTCGAGCACCTGTCGGACGAAGAGAAAGCCCGTATCACCAAGAAGATGGTGCGTTTCCGCACCCTCGGCTGCTACCCGCTGACCGGCGCGGTGGAGTCCACGGCGACCACGCTGACCGACATCATCCAGGAAATGCTCCTGACCCGAACTTCCGAACGCCAGGGCCGCGTGATCGACCACGATCAGGCCGGGTCGATGGAAGAAAAGAAACGTCAGGGCTACTTCTAAGGATTCTGCACCATGAGCCATCAATCCGATCTGATCAGCCAGGACATCGTTGCGTACCTGGCCCAGCACGAACGCAAAGAGCTGCTGCGCTTCCTCACCTGCGGCAACGTCGACGACGGCAAGAGCACCCTGATCGGGCGCCTGCTGCACGACACCAAGATGATCTACGAAGACCATCTGGAAGCCATCACCAAGGATTCCAAGAAAGTCGGCACCACCGGCGATGAAGTGGACCTGGCGCTGCTGGTCGACGGCCTGCAGGCCGAGCGCGAGCAAGGCATCACCATTGACGTGGCGTACCGCTACTTCAGCACTGCCAAACGCAAGTTCATCATCGCCGACACCCCCGGCCATGAGCAGTACACCCGCAACATGGCGACCGGCGCCTCCACCTGCGACCTGGCGATCATCCTGATCGACGCGCGTTACGGGGTGCAGACCCAGACCAAGCGCCACAGCTTCATCGCCAGCCTGCTGGGCATCAAGCACATCGTCGTGGCCATCAACAAGATGGACCTCAAGGGCTTCGATCAGGGCGTATTCGAGCAGATCAAGGCCGACTACCTGAAGTTCGCCGAAGGCATCGCGCTCAAGCCGAGCTCGCTGCACTTCGTGCCGATGTCGGCGCTGAAGGGCGACAACGTGGTGAACAAGAGCGAGCAGTCGCCCTGGTACACCGGCCAGTCGCTGATGGAAATCCTCGAAACCGTGGAGGTGGCCGGTGACCGCAACTTCGACGACCTGCGCTTCCCGGTGCAGTACGTCAACCGTCCCAACCTGAACTTCCGCGGTTTCGCCGGCACCCTGGCCAGCGGCATCGTGCGCAAGGGCGACGAAGTGGTCGCGCTGCCGTCGGGCAAGGGCAGCAAGGTCAAGTCCATCGTCACCTACGAAGGCGAGCTGGAGCATGCCGGCCCGGGCCAGGCGATCACCCTGACCCTGGAAGACGAGATCGACGTGTCCCGCGGCGACATGCTGGTGCATGCCGACAACCGTCCGCAGATCAGCGACAGCTTCGACGCCATGCTGGTGTGGATGGCCGAGGAGCCGATGCTGCCGGGCAAGAAGTACGACATCAAGCGCGCCACCAGCTACGTGCCGGGCTCGATCGCCAGCATCGCCCACCGGGTCGATGTGAATACCCTGGAAGAAGGCCCGGCGAGCAGCCTGCAGCTCAACGAGATCGGCAAGGTCAAGGTCGCCCTGGATGCACCGATCGCCCTCGACGGCTATGCGCAGAACCGCACCACCGGTGCCTTCATCGTCATCGACCGGCTGACCAACGGCACCGTCGGTGCCGGCATGATCATCGCCGCACCGCAGGCCCACCCGGCCGGCGGTCACCACGGCAAGCTGGCCCATGTATCCACCGAAGAGCGTGCCACCCGCTTCGGCCAGCAGCCGGCCACCGTGCTGTTCAGCGGCCTGTCCGGCGCCGGCAAGAGCACCCTGGCCTATGCCGTGGAGCGCAAGCTGTTCGACATGGGCCGCGCCGTGTACGTGCTGGATGGGCAGAACCTGCGTCACGACCTGAACAAGGGCTTGGCGCAGGATCGCGCCGGGCGCACCGAGAACTGGCGGCGTGCCGCCCACGTCGCGCGGCAGTTCAACGAGGCCGGCCTGCTGACCCTGGCCGCCTTCGTCGCCCCGGATGCCGAAGGCCGCGAGCAGGCCAAGGCGCTGATCGGCAACGAGCGCCTGCTCACCGTCTACGTGCAGGCCTCGCCGGCCGCGTGCCGCGAGCGTGATCCGCAGGGCCTGTATGCCGCCGCTGGCGACAACATCCCGGGCGAGTCCTTCCCCTACGACGTACCGCTGGATGCCGATCTGGTGATCGACACCCAGAGTCTGTCGGTGGAGGAGGGCGTCAAGCAGGTGCTCGATCTGCTGCGTAGCCGCGCCGCGATCTAAGCCTATGGTGGTCATAAAAGCCCCGCTCATGCGGGGCTTTTTTGTGTGCGGTTGGTGGCGGCACTATCCGTAGGGCGTGTCAGGCTTCGCGGCTGAAGCCGCTCCTGCAAGAGCCCTGGGCCCTGGCGACAGCGGGCTGAGTGCCCGTACTTGGCTCGTGTCGCGTCCAATAAAAAAGCCCCGCATTGGCGGGGCTTTTTCTCGGCGGTTAGTCGCAGATCAACGCTTGAGGCCGAAGGTCTCGTCCAGCGTGCCCGGAGCATCCGGCGCTTTCGGGGCGTAGTCCTTGGGTGCTTCGTTGCTTTTCGGCGGGGTCAGGCGTTCGCGTTTTTCGCCGCCGTCTTCGGCCTGCAGGGCGGCGAGCAGGCGCTGGCGGGTCAGTTCGTCGAGGGCCAGGCGGTTGGCGCCGTCGGCCAGGTGTTCCTGCACTTCCTGGTAGCTCTGGGTGAGCTTCTTCACCAGGCTGGCGGTGGTGTTGAAGTGGGTCACCACTTCGCTCTGGTAGGAGTCGAAACGCTGCTGCATTTCATCCAGCTGGCGCTGGGTACGGCTGGGCGCGGCGTTGGGCAGCAGGCGCGCCAGGGCAAAGCCGATGGCGACGCCGCCCAGCAGGGCAATGGCGGTGAGCAACCAGGGCGATATCGTCTGTTCCACGAGTCCTTCCTCTCTATACGGCTTTGCTTTACGGTAGCGGCTCCAAACCGCGCTGTATACCGCTTGCGAGCCGTGTTGTGCGTTGTGCCTAACCAAGACGTGTCGACCCGACCCGGGGTCACGGAGTTCCCGCAGTTGATCCGCGAAACCCCTCTCTCCCTCGATGGCCCGTGCGGCCCGCTGGAAGCCCTCTACCTCGAAGTGCCGGACGCCAAGGGCGTGGCGCTGCTCTGCCACCCCAACCCGGTGCAGGGCGGCACCATGCTCAACAAGGTGGTCTCCACCCTGCAGCGCGCGGTGCGCGACATGGGCTACAGCACCCTGCGTTTCAACTACCGCGGCGTCGGCGCCAGTGCCGGCAGCCATGACATGGGCACCGGCGAAGTGGACGATGCCGAAGCGGCCGCGCGCTGGCTGCGTGCCGAGCATCCACAGTTGCCGTTGAACCTGTTCGGCTTCTCCTTCGGCGGCTTCGTCGCTGCGGCCCTGGGCGGCCGCCTGGAGGCCCAGGGTGCCGGCGCGCAGCGACTGTTCATGGTCGCCCCGGCGGTGCAGCGCCTGCAGGCGCCGGAGCAGCTGCCCGAGCGCGCCACACTGACGGTGATCCAGCCGGAGCAGGACGAAGTGATCGATCCCGCCCTGGTGTTCGCCTGGTCGGCGGCGCTGCAACGTCCTCATGAGCTGCTGAAAGTGGCAGAATGCGGCCACTTTTTTCACGGCAAGCTTCCCGAGCTTAAAGACCTGGTGCAGCCGCGCTTATGATCTGCTGCGCGTCGGCCATGCGTCGTTAAAAACAGGCTCGGAAGCAGCTTGCTGCTGACGCGCTTCAGCGCGGCCCGAAGGGCGAGTTCAACGAGCAATGCTCATTTACCAAAGTAAACTCCGCTTCCTCGCCTGTTTTTGCCTAGCCTGGCTCTAGCTCGCGAGATCATAAGTCGGCTCAAGTAAAGCGAACCCGAACATGACCACCCGAATCCTGACTGGCATCACCACCACCGGAACCCCGCACCTGGGCAACTACGCGGGCGCCATTCGCCCGGCCATCGTCGCCAGTCGCGCGGCCGATGCGGACTCGTTCTACTTCCTCGCCGACTACCACGCGCTGATCAAGTGCGACGACCCGGCGCGCATCCAGCGTTCGCGCCTTGAGATCGCCGCCACCTGGTTGGCCTGTGGCCTGGACGTGAACAAGGCGACCTTCTACCGCCAGTCCGACATCCCCGAGATTCCCGAGCTGTGCTGGCTGCTCACCTGCGTGGCCGGCAAGGGCCTGCTCAACCGCGCCCACGCCTACAAGGCCTCGGTGGACAAGAACATCGAGCAGGGCGAAGACCCGGATGCCGGCATCACCATGGGCCTGTTCAGCTACCCGGTGCTGATGGCCGCGGACATCCTGATGTTCAACGCGCACAAGGTGCCGGTCGGGCGCGACCAGATCCAGCACGTGGAGATGGCCCGCGACATCGGCCAGCGCTTCAACCACCTGTTCGGCCAGGGCCGGGAGCTGTTTACCCTGCCGGAAGCGGTGATCGAGGAGGAAGTGGCGACCCTGCCGGGCCTCGATGGGCGCAAGATGAGCAAGAGCTACGACAACACCATCCCGCTGTTCGGTTCGGCCAAGCAGCTCAAGGATGCCATCGCCCGCATCGTCACCGACTCCCGGCTGCCGGGCGAGGCCAAGGATCCGGACAACTCGCACCTGTTCACCCTGTTCCAGGCTTTCGCCACCCCGGCCCAGCAGGCCGAGTTCCGCGCCGAGCTGCTCGCCGGCCTGGCCTGGGGCGAAGCCAAGCAGCGCCTGTTCCAGCTGCTCGACAACGAACTGGGCGAGGCGCGCGAGCGTTACCACGCGCTGATCGAGCGTCCGGCGGATCTGGAGGACATCCTCCTCGAGGGTGCGGCCAAGGCGCGCAAGACCGCCACCCCGTTCCTCGGCGAACTGCGCGAGGCGGTGGGCCTGCGTTCCTTCCGCAGCCAGGCGCAGAGCGGCGAAGCCGGCAAGAAGAAGGCGGCCAAGAGCGCGCGCTTCGTCAGCTTCCGCGACGAGGACGGCAGCTTCCGTTTCCGCCTGCTGGATGCCGCCGGCGAGCAGTTGCTGCTGTCCAGGTCCTTTGCCGATGGCAAGGCGGCGGGCCAGGCCAGCAAGCGCCTGCAGTCCGGCGAGGCGCTGGATGTGCGCGAGCAGGGCGAAGGCTTCGGCCTGTGGCTGGATGGCGAGCTGGTCGGCGAAAGCCCGGCCTTTGCCGATGCCGCGGCCCGTGACGCGGGTATTGCCCGCCTGCGCGAGGCTTTGGCGCCGCAGGAATAAGCGCTGCGTAGGTTGGGTTGAGGCGCGTAGCGGCGAAGCCCAACATGGCCATGCCGCCACTGTTCGTTGGGCTTCGCCGCGCTCAACCCAACCTACGATTGCCAAGCACGGGGTGCGTCGTTAAAGTGACCGCCCCGTTTTTGTTACCGAATTTCCCATCATGACTCCTCTTGCGCGCTACCAGGCCGACCTGCAACGGCCGGACTTCTTCCACGACGCCGCCCAGGAAACTGCCGTGCGTCATCTGCAGCGCCTGTACGACGACCTGGTGGCCGACTCCAAGAGCAAGCCGGGCCTGCTCGGCGGCCTGTTCGGCAAGAAGCGCCAGGGGCCGGTCAAGGGCCTGTACTTCTGGGGTGGGGTCGGGCGTGGCAAGACCTACCTGGTCGATACCTTCTTCGATGCGCTGCCGTTCCCGCAGAAGATGCGTACGCACTTCCACCGCTTCATGAAGCGCGTGCACGAGGAAATGAAGACCCTCAAGGGCGAGAAGAACCCGCTGACCATCATCGGCAAGCGCTTCGCCGACGAGGCGCGGGTGATCTGCTTCGACGAGTTCTTCGTTTCCGACATCACCGACGCGATGATCCTCGCCACCCTGCTGGACGAGCTGTTCAAGAATGGCGTGACCCTGGTGGCCACCTCCAACATCGTCCCGGACGGTCTGTACAAGGACGGCCTGCAGCGCGCGCGCTTCCTGCCGGCGATCGCCCTTGTCAAGCAGCACACCGAGGTGGTCAACGTCGACAGTGGCGTCGATTACCGCCTGCGGGCCCTGGAGCAGGCCGAGCTGTTCCACTGGCCGCTGGATGCCGAGGCCGAGGTCAGCCTGGAGAAGAGCTTCCGCAGCCTGCTGCCCGAGCACTGCGTGGTGGAAGAGAACAAGGCGCTGATGATCGAGAACCGCGCGATCATGGCGCGCAAGGAAGGCGACGACGTGGCCTGGTTCGAGTTCCGCGAGCTGTGCGACGGCCCGCGCAGCCAGAACGACTACATCGAACTGGGCAAGATCTACCACGCGGTGATCCTGGCCAACGTCGAGCAGATGGGCGTGGCCAAGGACGACATGGCGCGGCGCTTCATCAACCTGGTGGACGAGTTCTACGACCGCAACGTCAAGCTGATCATCTCCGCCGAAGTGGAACTGAAGGACCTGTACACCGGCGGGCGCCTGAGCTTCGAGTTCCAGCGTACCCTCAGCCGTCTGCTGGAGATGCAGTCCCACGAGTTCCTGTCGCGGGCGCACAAGCCATAAATCGGCCTGTGCCGATGTGAAAAAGGGGTTGCCAGTCGGCAACCCCTTTTGCGTTTCAGGCGCCGTCCTTGTGCAGGAACTGCCGGCGATACTGGTTGGGTGACAGCTCGGCGTGCTGGCGGAACAGGCGGGCGAAGAAGCTGGCGTCGTCGTAGCCGACTTCGTAGCTGATGGTCTTGATGCTCTTGCGCGTGGAGCTGAGCAGGCTCTTGGCCGTCTCGATGCGCAGGCGCTGCAGGTAGTGCAGTGGCTTATCGCCGGTCGCGGCCTGGAAGCGGCGCATGAAGTTGCGGATGCTCATGCCGTGCTCGCGGGCCACGTCCTCGATACGGAATTTCTCGGCGAAGTGTTCTTCCAGCCACTGCTGGACCTGCAGGATGGCCACGTCCTGGTGCAGCTTCTGTCCACCGAAGCCGATGCGCCCCGGGCTGTAGCTGCGCTGGGTCTCGTAGAGGATGTCGCGGGCCACGCCCTGGGCGATGGAGGCGCCGCAGTAGCGTTCGATCAGGTAGATGTACATGTCGCAGGCCGAGGTGACGCCGCCGGCGCAGTACAGGTTGTCGGCGTCCGACAGGTGCTTGTCCTGGTTGAGCAGAACCCTGGGGAAGCGCTCGGCGAATTCGCGGAAGAAGCGCCAGTAGGTGGTCGCCTCCTTGCCGTCGAGCAGGCCGGCCTCGGCCATCCAGAATACCCCGGTGGCTTCGCCGCACAGGGCGGCGCCGGCGGCATGCTGTTCGCGCAGCCAGGGAATGATCTGCGGGTAGCGCTGGCGCAGCTCGTCGAAGTCGCCCCAGAAGGCCGGCAGGATGATCACGTCGGCGGCTTCCAGCGTGCCATCCACCTGGATATTGGCCTGGCTGAAGCTGGTCACGGCCTGGCCGTCGGGGCTGACCACGCGGATCTGGAAGTTGGTGGCCTGGTCCAGGCCTTGCTGCTTGCTGTAGCGCAGGCCGGCCATGTGGAAGAAATCGCGCGCCTGCATCAGGGTGGCGGCGAATACGCCCTCGGTGGCGAGGATGCAGATGCGGGTCTGGGCGGTTGTCGCAGGCATGGCAATTATTCTTATTGGTGGTGAAACGGTCATTCAGTGGCTGGATCGTCTTATTTTTTGTCGCATGTGTCCAGTGTCTAGTCCTCCTGGCCTGGCCTAGAGTGAAGCTCACTCCATGACCACTCAGATGCAGGTGTAACAATGATTCCAAGAACCCTGTTCAGTCACGAGCACGAGCAGTTTCGCGAGTCCGTGCGTAAATTCTTCGAGCAGGAGGCCGTGCCGTTCCACGCCCAGTGGGAGAAGGACGGTCACATCGATCGCGCCCTGTGGAACAAGGCCGGTGAGGCCGGCATGCTCTGCTCGCACATCCCGGAAGAATACGGCGGCATGAGCGCCGATTTCCTCTACAGCGCCGTGGTGATCGAGGAGCAGTCGCGCCTGGGGCTGTCCGGCATCGGTTTCTCCCTGCATTCGGATATCGTCGCGCCGTACATCCTGCATTACGGCTCCGAGGAGCAGAAACACAAGTACCTGCCGAAACTGGTCAGCGGCGAGCTGGTCACCGCCATCGCCATGACCGAGCCGGGCACCGGCTCCGACCTGCAGGGGGTGAAGACCACCGCCGTGCTGGACGGCGACGAGTACGTGATCAACGGCTCGAAGACCTTCATCACCAACGGCTTCCTTGCCGATCTGGTGATAGTCGTCGCCAAGACCGATGCCAAGGCTGGGGCCAAGGGCATCAGCCTGTTCCTGGTCGAGGCCAACACCCCGGGCTTCGCCAAGGGCAAGCGCCTGGAAAAGGTCGGCATGAAGGCCCAGGACACCTCCGAGCTGTTCTTCCAGGACGTGCGCGTGCCCAAGGAAAACCTGCTGGGCAAGGAGGGCATGGGCTTCGTCTATCTGATGCAGGAGCTGCCGCAGGAGCGCCTGACCGTGGGCCTGCTGGCCATCAGCTCGGCCGAGGCCGCGCTCGAGTGGACCAAGGACTACACCCGCGAGCGCAAGGCATTCGGCAAGGCGGTGGCGGACTTCCAGAACACCCGCTTCAAGCTGGCCGAGATGGCCACCGAGATCCAGATCGGTCGGGTGTTCGTCGACCGCTGCCTGGAACTGCACCTGCAGGGCAAGCTGGATGTGCCGACCGCAGCGATGCTCAAGTACTGGAGCACCGACCTGCAGTGCAAGGTGATCGACGAGTGCGTACAGCTGCATGGCGGCTACGGCTACATGCTGGAGTACCCGATCGCCCGCGCCTGGGCCGATTCGCGGGTGCAGCGCATCTACGCCGGCACCAACGAGATCATGAAGGAAATCATCAGTCGCGCGCTCTGAATCGGCGCTGACAGAAAAAAGCCCGGCAGATGCCGGGCTTTTTTCTTGGCGTGAAGATCAGGGCGCCGGATTGGGCTGTTCGCGGTGGATCGCCTCGATGGCCTCCAGCAGTTCCTCGCTCAGCTCCAGGCTCATGCTGCCCAGGTTGCTTTCCAGTTGCTCCAGGCTGGTGGCGCCGATGATGTTGCTGGTGACGAAGGGCTGGCGAGTGACGAATGCCAGGGCCATCTGTGCCGGATCCAGGCCGTGTTCCTGGGCCAGCCTGACATAGCGGCTGCAGGCAGCCTGGGATTGCGCATTGGTGTAGCGCGAGAAGCGGCTGAACAGGGTGATCCGTGCGCCTGCCGGGCGGGCGCCGTTGTCGTACTTGCCGGAGAGCATGCCAAACGCCAGAGGCGAGTAGGCCAGCAGGCCGCACTGTTCGCGCATCGCCACCTCGGCCAGGCCTACCTCGAAGCTGCGGTTGAGCAGGTTGTAGGGATTCTGCACCGACACCGCACGCGGCAGGCCCAGGCTGTCGGCCAGTTGCAGGTACTTCATGGTGCCCCAGGGGGTTTCGTTGGACAGGCCGATATGGCGGATCTTGCCGGCCTTGACCTGTTCGCCGAGCACTTCCAGGGTTTCCTGCAGCGGGGTGAAGTCCTGTTCCTGGTGGTGATAGCCGAGCTGGCCGAAGAAGTTGGTGCTGCGCTCCGGCCAGTGCAGTTGGTACAGGTCGATCCAGTCGGTTTGCAGGCGCTGCAGGCTGGCGTCGAGCGCGGCGACTATATGCGCGCGGTTGTGCTTGAGCTGGCCGTCGCGGATGTAGTCGATGCCATTGCCGGGGCCGGCCACCTTGCTGGCCAGAATCCACTCGCTGCGGTTGCCGCGGGCCTTGAAGTAGTTGCCGATGATCCGTTCGGTGGCGCCATAGGTCGTGGCGCGAGGCGGTACCGGGTACATCTCGGCGGTGTCGAGGAAGTTGATGCCGGCGGCGCGGGCGCGGTCGATCTGGGCGAAACCCTCGGCCTCGTCGTTCTGTTCGCCCCAAGTCATGCTGCCCAGGCACAGGGCGCTGACCTTGAGATCGCTGCGGCCCAGTTGACGGTATTCCATGCGCTGCTCCTTGGCTGTGGCGGAAACGGCAAGCATAAAGCAGGTTGCTATTTTTGCAGTAATCGGCATAATTTCGCGGCTTTCTCGGCGGGGATGCCTAGCCTGTTCGAGAAAGAAGGTGGGGATGCCTAGCCCGCCGAAACCCCCGCCGTAGCGGACGCGCTGACCCGAGCCCCCGATAGCGTCTGTTTTCCGGCCGTCTTTGACTTGTCAAAGCAAGCACTATTCAGTAAGATCCGCCGTCTTATTTTCAGGGCGGCCCCTGAGGCTATAGCGAATGAAGACTTTTACTGCAAAACCGGAAACTGTTAAGCGCGACTGGTACGTCGTCGACGCTGCCGGCCAGACCCTGGGTCGTCTGGCCACTGAAATTGCAAGCCGTCTGCGTGGCAAGCACAAGCCGGAATACACCCCGCACGTTGATACCGGCGACTACATCGTCGTCATCAACGCCGAACAGGTGCGTGTGACCGGTGCCAAGACCACCGACAAAATGTACTATTCGCACTCCGGTTTCCCGGGTGGCATCAAGGAAATCAACTTCGAGAAGCTGATCGCCAAGGCCCCCGAGCGCGTGATCGAGACCGCGGTCAAGGGCATGCTGCCGAAAAACCCGCTGGGTCGCGACATGTACCGCAAGCTGAAGGTGTACAAGGGTGCTGTTCACCCGCACACCGCTCAGCAGCCCCAAGAACTGAAGATTTAACGGAATAGTTCATTATGTCGGCGACTCAAAATTACGGCACTGGCCGTCGCAAGACCGCTACCGCACGCGTCTTCCTGCGTCCGGGTACTGGCAAGATCTCCATCAACAACCGCACCCTGGATACCTTCTTCGGTCGCGAAACCGCTCGCATGGTCGTGCGTCAGCCGCTGGAGCTGACCGAGACCACCGAGAAGTTCGACATCTATGTCACCGTTCTCGGTGGTGGTGTCAGCGGTCAGGCCGGTGCGATCCGTCACGGTATCACCCGCGCCCTGATGGACTATGACGAAGGTCTGCGTCCGGCCCTGCGTAAAGCTGGCTTCGTGACTCGCGATGCCCGTGAAGTTGAACGTAAGAAAGTGGGTCTGCGTAAGGCGCGTAAGCGTCCTCAGTACTCCAAGCGTTAATCGCTGCTGCGTTCAAAAGCGCCCAGTTTCCTTTCGGAGCTGGGCGTTTTTTATGGGCGCCTATATACCCTGCGACAACGTGCCGCATTGGTGAATGCCGCGGCTGGCAAGGCTTCCGGGCAATTTGTATCCGGTAATTACCTTGTCAGAAAAGGGGCTTTTCTTTACCATTCGGCAAATTTTGTGCGGCTAGCTTTTTACCTAGTAGAGGCCTGAACAACAGGCCACAAAGCTGATGGGAGACGACTGAATGAGCAATGACGGCGTGAATGCAGGCCGGCGTCGCTTCCTGGTAGCGGCCACCTCTGTGGTGGGCGCTGCCGGAGCGGTGGGTGCTGCGACTCCGTTCGTGGGGTCATGGTTCCCCAGTGCCAAGGCGAAGGCCGCTGGTGCACCGGTGAAAGTGAATATCAGCAAGGTCGAGGCCGGCCAGCAGATGATTGCTGAATGGCGTGGCCAGCCGGTGTTCATCGTGCGCCGTACCGAGGAAATTCTCGGTAACCTGGCCAAGCTCGAGGGCGTTGTCGCCGACCCGGAATCTGCTGCTTCGGTGCAGCCGACCTATGTCGACAAGAAGACCCGCTCGATCAAGCCCGAACTGCTGGTGCTGGTCGGTCTGTGCACGCACCTGGGCTGCTCGCCATCCTTCCGTCCGGAAGTGGCGCCTGCCGACCTCGGTGCCGAGTGGGTGGGCGGCTACTTCTGCCCTTGCCATGGCTCCCGCTACGACCTCGCAGGCCGTGTCTACAAGGCCCAGCCTGCGCCCTTGAACCTGCCGGTGCCGCCGTACTCGTACGAGTCGGATGATGTCATCGTCGTCGGCGTGGACCAGGAGAAGGCATGATGAACAAGTTCATGGCATGGGTCGATGCGCGCTTCCCCGCGACCAAGATGTGGGAAGACCATCTGTCCAAGTATTACGCTCCGAAGAACTTCAACTTCTTCTATTTCTTTGGCTCCCTGGCACTGCTGGTGCTGGTCAACCAGATCGTTACCGGTATCTGGCTGACCATGAGCTTCACCCCGTCGGCCGAAGAAGCCTTCGCTTCCGTCGAATACATCATGCGTGATGTGGAGTTCGGCTGGATCATCCGCTACCTGCACTCCACCGGCGCCTCGGCGTTCTTCGTGGTGGTGTACCTGCACATGTTCCGCGGCCTGCTCTACGGCTCCTACCAGAAGCCGCGCGAGCTGGTGTGGATCTTCGGCATGCTGATCTACCTGTGCCTGATGGCCGAAGCCTTCATGGGCTACCTGCTGCCGTGGGGCCAGATGTCCTACTGGGGTGCCCAGGTGATCATCTCGCTGTTCGGTGCCATTCCGGTGATCGGTGATGACCTGACCCAGTGGATCCGTGGTGACTACCTGATTTCCGGCATCACCCTGAACCGCTTCTTCGCCTTGCACGTGATCGCCCTGCCGATCGTCCTGCTCGGCCTGGTCGTGCTGCACATCCTGGCGCTGCATGAAGTCGGTTCGAACAACCCGGACGGCGTCGACATCAAGAAGAAGAAGGACGAGAACGGCATTCCGCTCGACGGCATCGCCTTCCATCCCTACTACACCGTGAAAGACATCGTCGGCGTGGTGGTCTTCCTGTTCGTCTTCTGCGCCATCGTGTTCTTCTTCCCGGAGATGGGTGGCTACTTCCTCGAGAAGCCGAACTTCGAACAGGCCAACCCGTTCAAGACCCCGGCCCACATCGCCCCGGTGTGGTACTTCACGCCGTTCTACGCGATCCTGCGCGCCGTTCCGGACAAGCTGCTCGGTGTTATCGCCATGGGCGCCGCCATCGCCGTGCTGTTCGTCCTGCCGTGGCTGGATCGTAGCCCGGTCAAGTCGATGCGCTACAAGGGCTGGCTGAGCAAGATCTGGCTGCTGGTGTTCTGCGTATCCTTCGTGATCCTTGGCGTGCTCGGCGTGCTGGCCCCGACTCCGGGTCGTACCCTGCTGTCGCAGATCTGCACCGCGCTGTACTTCGCCTACTTCATCCTGATGCCGTTCTACACCCGGATGGAGAAGACTAAACCGGTTCCGGAAAGGGTGACTGGCTGATGAAAAAGCAATTTATCGCACTGATGTTCGCTGTACTGCCGGCCTTTGCTCTGGCTCAGGCGGCGCTCGAGTATCCGAATGACCATGTCGACATCGACCTGGCCGACAAGGCTGCCCTGCAGGATGGCGCGCGTACCTTCGCCAACTACTGCATGGGTTGCCACAGTGCCAAGTTCCAGCGCTACGAGCGCGTGGCCAAGGACCTGGGCATTTCGGAAGAGCTGATGATGGACAACCTGGTCTTCACTGGCGCCAAGATCGGCGACCACATGAAGATCGGCATGCAGCCCAACGATGCCAAGGTCTGGTTCGGCGCTGCGCCGCCCGACCTGACCCTGGTCGCTCGTGTGCGTGGCACCGACTGGCTGTACACCTACCTGCGCACCTTCTATGAGGACCCGACTCGTCCTTACGGGGTGAACAACAAGGTGTTCCCGAACGTCGGCATGCCGAACGTGCTGGTTGGCCTGCAGGGCCGCCAGGTCATCGGTTGCAAGCAGGTTCAGGTGGTCGAGCACGGCAAGAAGCAGTACGACCCGCTGACCGGTGCGCCGATCACCCACGAAGCCTGTGATCAGTTGACCGTTGTGCCGAAAACCGGCGCGCTGACCGAGGCGGAGTTCGACCAGAAGATCCACAACCTGGTGACCTTCCTGGCCTACTCGGCCAACCCGGTCAAGCTGGAAAGCCAGCGCATCGGTGTCTATGTGCTGCTGTACCTGGCCTTCTTCTTCGTGTTCGCCTACCTGCTCAAGCGCGAATACTGGAAGGACGTGCACTGATCCATCGCGTTACCGCTATAGACGCACGCGCCCATAATGGGCGCGTGCGTTTTTCTGTTTCTGCAATCTGGTTTTTTAAGGAGGGGCATCATGGCCGCACCGAATAAGTTGGCCTGCTATTCCGACCCCGCCGATCACTACTCCCATCGCGTGCGCCTGGTGCTGGCCGAGAAGGGCGTGAGTGCCGAGATCATCGACGTCGCTCCGGGCCGTTGCCCGCCGCAGCTGGCCGAAGTCAACCCATACGGCAGCGTGCCGACCCTGGTTGACCGCGATCTGGCGTTGTACGAGTCGACCGTGGTGATGGAATATCTGGACGAGCGTTATCCCCATCCGCCGCTGCTGCCGGTCTACCCGGTGGCGCGGGCCAACAGCCGCCTGCTGATCCATCGCATCCAGCGTGACTGGTGCAAGCAGGTCGACCTGATCCTCGATTCGCGCAGCAAGGAACCGGCCCGGGTCCAGGCGCGCAAGGAATTGCGCGAGAGCCTGACCGGTGTATCCCCACTGTTTGCCGATAAGCCGTTTTTTCTCAGTGAAGAACTGAGTCTGGTAGATTGCTGCTTATTGCCGATTCTCTGGCGCTTGCCGCTGCTGGGGATCGAGCTGCCGAAGCCGGCCAAGCCACTGCTCGACTACATGGAGCGGCAGTTCGCCCGTGAGGCGTTCAAGGCCAGTCTGTCCGATGTCGAACGCGACATGCGCTAACTCAGGAGGTCGTCCGTCATGAATTCCAGTCGTCCCTACCTGGTGCGAGCCCTCTACGAGTGGATCCTCGACAACGATTGCACGCCGCATCTGCTGGTCAGCGCGGAGTTTCCGGGGGTGCGCGTGCCACCGGGCTTCGCCAGCGATGGGCAGATCGTGCTCAACGTGTCGCCCAGTGCCGTGCGCAACCTGCACATGGACAACGAGGCGGTCAGCTTCGAGGGGCGTTTCGGCGGGGTGGCCCATTCGCTGTTCATCCCGGCCGGCGCCATGCTGGCGATCTATGCGCGGGAGAACGGGCAGGGCATGGTCTTCGAGCTGGAACCGCCGGTCGACGAGGACGATGACGAGCAGGGACCGGATGACGATGGTCCGTCCGGCGGTGAGCCGTCGCGGCCGAGTGGGCGGCCGAGCCTGAAGGTGGTCAAGTAAGTCTTGGTGGATCATTCGGATAGAAACGACAAGGGCGCCTAGGGCGCCCTTGTCGTTTCTGTGTCGTGCAGTTCCGGGGCGGCGAACCCCGCTAGGCGCTGCCTCAGTTGGTGTACTGGAACAGCTTGACGATCTTCTGCACGCCGGATACGCCGGCGACCACGTTGCCGGCGCTGGCGCCTTCGGCGCGGGTCACCAGGCCCATCAGGTAGACGATGCCGTTCTCGGTGATCACCTTGATCTTGGCGCTTGGCACCGTGCTGTCGGCCAACATCAGGGTCTTGATCTTCGAAGTCATCAGCGCATCGTTGCTGCGAGCCAGGGCCGATGTCGGCTGCAGCACCTGCAGTTCATTGTGGATCTTGGTCACGCCCTGGACGTTGCGCGCCGCCTGGGCGGCCTTGTCCTTGAGCTCGGCGCGCGGGGTCTGGCCGGCGAGCAGGATCACCCCGTTGTAGCTGGTGACCACCACGTGCGAGGTCGGGCTGGTCAGATCCGGGTGCGCGCGCGACACGGCCGAGCTGACGTCCGGGCCGAGGAACTGGTCGTCGATCTTGTTGCCGATGCTGCGGTTGCTGCAGGCGCCCAGCAGCAGGCTGAGGGCGAGGGTGGCAAGAATCAGTGGATTGCGGGTCATTCTTCACTCCCGAACAGTTGGCGGTCGATCAGGTCGCACAGGCAGTGGATAGCCAGCAGGTGCACTTCCTGAATGCGTGCGGTGACCTTGGAGGGCACGCGAATTTCCACGTCTTCCGGTAGCAGCAGCGAGGCCATGCCACCGCCGTCGCGCCCGGTCAGAGCTACGACCACCATTTCGCGATCATGTGCGGCCTGGATGGCCTGAATCACGTTGGCCGAGTTGCCGCTGGTGGAAATCGCCAGCAGCACGTCGCCGGGTTGGCCGAGGGCACGGATCTGCTTGGAGAACACCTCGTTGTAGCTGTAATCGTTGGCGATCGAGGTGATGGTCGAGCTGTCGGTGGTCAGGGCGATGGCCGGCAGGCTCGGGCGCTCGCGCTCGAAGCGGTTGAGCAGCTCGGAGGAGAAGTGCTGGGCATCACCGGCGGAGCCGCCGTTGCCGCAGCTGAGAATCTTGCCCTCGTTGAGCAGGGCGTTGACCATCACCTGGCTGCCATGCTCGATGAACGGTACCAGCACTTCCATGGCCTGCTGCTTGGTGTCGATGCTGGCCTGGAACATCTGGCGGATTCGGGATTGCATGTCCATCGGATAAGACCTTCGGTGTACGGGCTGGGTCAGCCTCTACGGTGAGGGAGTGCCATAAGGCGTGGCGAATTATAACGACTCGCATCTGGCGTGCTGTCCGGCTTTTTACCCGACTTGCCCGGTGCGGGTCGACAGGAAAGCGTTGATCGGGGCGATTCAGGTCTCAAAAGCGTTCTTTAGCCAGTCCAGTTGCGTGGGGTCGAGGGCGACCACGTCAAAGCGGCAGGGCTGCCTGGCCCAGCGGCTTTCCTGCTGCAGGAAGTGCTGGGCGGCGTGGATCAGGCGTTGCTGCTTGCGCAAATCGACGCTTTCCAGGGCGCCGCCCCAGGCGGCATGCCGGCGGTAGCGGACTTCGACGAATACTACTGTATCGCCGTCGAGCATGACCAGATCGAGCTCGCCGCCGCGGCAGCGCCAGTTCTGCGCCAGCAGGCGCAGGCCGTGCCGCAGCAGGTGGTCGCGCGCCTGGGTTTCGGCGACGCGACCGCTGTCGTTCGGCTTACTGATTGTTGCTGTCCGACAGGCGCTGGACCTGGCCGTCGTGGAACTCGGCCCAGGGCAGCTGGCGTTCGATGCGCTGGGCGCTGTTCAGGCTGAGGTTGCCGGACAGGCCTTCGACCCGGCTGTCGGGCATGGCCTGGAGTTGGCTCAGGCGCGGCGCCAGGCGGTAAGCGTCGACGCCCATGGCGTACAGGCGGCCGAGGCTGCCGGCGGCCTGCGGCCACTGGCTGTCGACCTGCTGGCGCAGGGCGTCGTTGCTGTCCAGCAGCCAGGGTGTTTCGCAGAAGCGGATGCCTTCCAGGTCCTGGTACTGGCTCGGGTTCTGCCCGCCGGCATACAGGTGCGAGGTGGCGTACACCGGCACGTCGCCAGCGTACTGGAAGGCCAGGGTCGGCTTGATCTGCTGGGCCTGCTGCGGGGTGGCGGCGAGGAAGATGAAGTCGACGTCCTGGCGGCGCGCTGGCACCGCGGCGATGGCGCCGCCCAGGGTGTTCTGCAGGCGCTTGGCGCGTGCCTCGCTTTCGCGCAGCTGGAACAGGTCGGCGATCTGCTGGGCCAGCTGCACCGGCTGGTCGACGTGCTCGGCGGCGATCAGGGTGCCGCCGGCGGCCTGCCAGCTCTGCTGGAAGGCGGCCAGCACGCGGTTGCCCCATTCGCCGCTGGGCACCAGGGCCACGGCGCGGCGCATGCCGTCGGCCCAGGCGCGGCGGGCTACTTCTCGGGCTTCGTCTTCGGCGGCCAGGCCGAACTGGAACAGCTGCGCCGGCGCTTCGCGGCCGGCGTCGCTGTAGTTCAGGGCCAGGGTGGTGATCGGCAGCTGCGGGCGTTCGCTGAGCTGCTTGACCAGTGGCTTCTCCAGCGGGCCGATCACCAGTTGCGCGCCGTCGGCCTGGGCCTGGCGGTAGAAGTCATCCAGCGAGGCGAGGCGCGAACTGTCGTAGAGCAGCACTTCCGGCGGGTTCTGGCCGGCCTGCTGGGCCTGGTAGTGGGCGGCCATGAAGCCGTCGCGCAGGGCGCGGGCGACGGAGGCCAGCTGGCCTTCCTGGGGCAGCAGCAGGGCGACCTTCTGCAGCGGCTGGCCGGCCAGGCTCTTCAGCTTGTCCAGGGCCTGCGGCAGCTGTTGCGCGGCCGGGTGTTGCGGATGCTGCTGGCGCCAGGCGTCGATGGCGGCCAGCTGCTGGTCCGGGGTGCCGGCGCTCTTGGTGGCCAGGGCCAGGCTCAGCCAGCCATCCAGGTCGCTGTCGCCGGAGGATTGCAGCTGGCTCTGCGGCAGGCTGGCGACCAGGGTCCAGATCGCTTCGTGGTTGCTGGCGGCCGCGGTGCCATCGAGCAGCGGGGCGATGTACACGCGTTCGCGGGCGGCGGCGAGGGGCTGGCCGTCGGCCTCCAGGGCGCGGGCGCGGACCAGTTGGGTGCGCACCTGTTGCTCGACCGGCAGTTCGCCGAGGCGTTCCAGGCTCGGGTGGCTGAGGGCCTGGAGCGCGGCCTTGGGCTTGTTGCGGGCCAGGGCCAGTTCGGCGGCGAGGGTGCTGGCGAAGATCTGCTGGGCCGGCTTCAGGCTGTCCAGGGCGATCTCGTCGAGGATGCGCGTGGCGCGTCCCAGATCTTGCTGCTGGTAGGCCAGGTCGGCGGCGGACAGGCGCAGCAGGGCGGCCTCTTCCGGCATTTCGCTGGCATCGGCCTGTTGCAGCAGTTGTTCGATGCTGGCTTGCGGGGTGCGTGGCAGCTCGCCCAGGTTGGACGACGGGGTGCTGGCGCAGGCGGCCAGCAGGCCGGCGAGGCAAAGGGCGGAAAGCGGGCGCAGGCGGGCGATCATCTAAACGTTCCTGGTACTGGATCCAATGAGTGCGCGATTGTACCCAAGGCCCGCAGCCCGTGCGATGTCGGTGCAGCGAAACGGGCTACAATGCGCGCTTTCCGTGGTCATCGAGGGTCGCCCGTGAGCGTTTCCACTGCTTCTGTAACCGCTACCGGCACGCTGTATGTAGTTGCCACCCCGATCGGCAACCTGGATGACATCAGCGCCCGCGCCCTGCGCATCCTGCGTGAGGTGGCGCTGATCGCTGCCGAGGACACCCGCCACTCCATCCGTCTGCTGCAGCATTTCGGCATCGCCACGCCGCTGGCGGCCTGCCACGAGCACAACGAGCGCGACGAGGGCGGGCGTTTCCTCACCCGCTTGCAGGCGGGCGAGGACGTGGCGCTGATTTCCGATGCGGGCACGCCGCTGATCTCCGACCCCGGCTATCACCTGGTGCGCCAGGTGCGGGCGGCCGGGATCCGCGTGGTGCCGGTGCCGGGCGCCTGCGCGCTGATCGCCGCCCTGTCGGCGGCCGGCTTGCCGTCCGATCGTTTCAGCTTCGAGGGCTTCCTGCCGGCCAAGACCGTCGGGCGCCAGGCGCGCCTGCAGCAGGTGGCACAAGACCCGCGCACCCTGATCTTCTACGAGGCGCCGCACCGCATCCTCGAGTGCCTGGCCGATATGCGCGAGGTGTTCGGCGCCGATCGACCGGCGGTGCTGGGGCGCGAGCTGACCAAAACTTTCGAGACGCTCAAGGGGCTGCCGCTGGGCGAGTTGCACGACTGGGTGGCGGCCGACAGCAACCAGCAGCGTGGCGAGTGCGTGGTGCTGGTGGCCGGCTGGCAGGCGCCGGAGGGGGATGAGGCGATCAGTGGCGAGGCGCTGCGCGTGCTCGACCTGCTGCTCGGCGAGATGCCGCTCAAGCGGGCGGCGGCGTTGGCGGCGGAGATCACCGGAGTGCGCAAGAACCTGCTCTATCAGGTGGCGCTGGAGCGGCAAAAGGACGCTTGAGCTTGTCCTGCGGCGCTCGGCTGGGTACCCTTGGCGGCGGAGAGTCGATCGGACAGTCGCTGCCTTCGCAAGAAGGGGGAGGAAAGTCCGGGCTCCATAGGGCGGAGTGCCAGGTAATGCCTGGGAGGCGCGAGCCTACGGAAAGTGCCACAGAAAATAACCGCCTAAGCGCGCAAGCGCCGGTAAGGGTGAAAAGGTGCGGTAAGAGCGCACCGCACGGCTGGCAACAGTCCGTGGCTAGGTAAACCCCACTCGGAGCAAGACCAAATAGGGTTCCATTGGCGTGGCCCGCGCTGGAACCGGGTAGGTTGCTAAAGGCGTGCAGTGATGTACGTCGTAGAGGAATGACTGTCCTCGACAGAACCCGGCTTACAGATCGACTCTCCACCTTTTCTCTTCTATCCGCTTCACCCCGCATCCCGCATTTGTAATACCGAAAAAATCTTACTCTTAAGAAACTACTTTAAGTTCGAAGTTCAGCATCATGAACTGGCTGAAATTCGCCTCTGAAAAACCCTCGATTTGCCTCTCCAAATCCCCCGCTTAGTTCGCTAAATCTCCGTCCTGTAAGGATTTTTCCCTGTTTGCGCGCCTTGACGCTGGGGGCGCTGCATTCCTATAGTGTGCCGAAGTGGCACAAAGTGGCACGAAGTGGGTCGTATGGGCACGGAAAGCTAATTACAGTGGGGGAACGCAGCCTTGTTTCGCGGAGCTAACGCCATCAGTCTCGACGCCAAAGGGCGACTCGCGATGCCGAGCCGGTATCGTGACGAGCTCGTTTCGCGTTGTGCCGGCCAGCTCATCGTCACCATCGATGCCGTCGATCCCTGCCTCTGCGTATACCCGCTGCCTGAGTGGGAGCTGATCGAGGCCAAGCTGCGCGAACTGCCTTCCCTGCGTGAAGAAACCCGTCGCCTGCAGCGCCTGTTGATCGGTAATGCCGTGGACATCGAACTGGACGGCAGCGGCCGCTTCCTCGTGCCGCCGCGCCTGCGCGCCCATGCCGGCCTGGACAAGCACGCCATGCTGGTCGGCCAACTGAACAAATTCCAACTGTGGAACGAGGATGCCTGGAACGCACTTGCCGATGCCGACCTGGCTGCCATCAAACAACCCGGTGCTCTGCCGGACGACCTGCGTGATCTGATCCTGTGACCATGACCAATAGCTTCCGCCATATCACCGTGCTGCTCGACGAAGCCGTCGACGGCCTCGCCGTGCGCGCGGATGGCTGCTATCTGGACGGCACCTTCGGGCGGGGGGGGCACAGCCGGCTGATCCTGGAAAGGCTCGGGCCAGATGGTCGCCTGCTGGGTTTCGACAAGGACCCGCTGGCGATTGCCACGGGAAATGCACTGGCGGCCGAAGACGGCCGCTTCGTCGTTGTACAGCGCAGCTTTGCCGAGCTGGGCGAGGAGGTCGCTCAGCGCGGCCTGGCGGGCCGGGTCGATGGCATCCTGCTCGACCTCGGCGTGTCCTCGCCGCAGCTGGACGATGCCGCGCGTGGCTTCAGCTTCCTCAATGACGGTCCGCTGGACATGCGCATGAACCCGGATGCCGGCGTCAGCGCCGCCGAGTTCATCGCCAGCGCCAGCGCCGAGGAGATCGCCCGGGTCTTCAAGGAATACGGCGAAGAGCGTTTCGCCAAGCGCATGGCCCGTGCCGTGGTCGAGCGCCGAGCGCTCAAGCCGTTCGAGCGTACCGCCGACCTGGCCGCCGTACTCACCGAGGCCAATCCGGCCTGGGAGAAGGGCAAGAACCCGGCGACCCGCGCCTTCCAGGGCCTGCGCATCTACATCAACAACGAGCTGGGCGACCTCGAGGCGGGCCTCGATGCCGCGCTGGAAAGCCTGGCCGTGGGTGGGCGCCTGGTGGTAATCAGCTTCCACTCGCTGGAAGACCGCATCGTCAAGCAGTTCATGCGCCGTCACGCCAAGGGTGAGGCGGACAACCTGCCGCGCGACCTGCCGATCATCCCCAAGGCCTTCGAGCCGCGTCTCAAGCTGCTGGGCAAGCCGCAGTTCGCCTCCGAGGCCGAGCTCAATGCCAACCCGCGCTCGCGCAGCGCGGTCATGCGCGTGGCGGAGAAGCTGCGATGAGCCGCCTGTTCGCCAAGCCCTTGCCGCCCGGCAGCCTGCTGCTGTTGCTGCTGTTCATTGGCGTGCTGCTGTCGGCCCTCGCCGTGTCCTACAGCGCGCACTGGAACCGCCAGCTGCTCAACGCCCTGTACGCCGAGCTCAGCGTGCGCGACAAGGCGCAGGCCGAGTGGGGCCGGCTGATCCTCGAGCAGAGCACCTGGACCGCACACAACCGCATCGAGACGCTGGCCAGCGAGCAGCTGCACATGCGGATCCCGGAAGCGGCCGAAGTGCAGATGGTGGCGCCATGATGGGTCTCGAAGGCGCCCTCTACCCCTGGCGTTTCCGCCTGGTGCTGGCCCTGCTGGCGCTGATGGTGGGGGCCATCGCCTGGCGCATCATCGACCTGCACGTGATCGACCACGATTTCCTCCAGGCCCATGGCGATGCGCGCAGCGTGCGGCACATCCCGATCCCGGCCCATCGCGGCCTGATCACCGACCGCAATGGCGAGCCGCTGGCCGTCAGTACGCCGGTGATCACCCTGTGGGCCAACGGCAAGGAACTGGCCAAGGCGCAGAACCGCTGGACCGACCTGGCCGCCGCCCTGGGCCAGGAGCCGCAAGCCTTTGCCAAGCGCCTGCAGCAGGCCAGCGAGCGCGAGTTCATGTACCTGGTGCGCGGCCTGACCCCGGAGCAGGGCCAGGCCATCCTCGACCTGAAAGTGCCGGGCGTATACAGCATCGAAGAGTTCCGCCGTTTCTACCCGGCCGGCGAAGTGGCCGCCCATGTGATCGGCTTCACCGACGTCGACGACCGTGGCCGCGAAGGCATGGAGCTGGCCTTCGACGAGTGGCTGGCCGGTGTGCCGGGCAAGCGCCAGGTGCTCAAGGATCGCCGCGGCCGCCTGATCAAGGATGTCCAGGTCACCCAGAACGCCAAGGCCGGCAAGACCCTGGCGCTGTCCATCGACCTGCGCCTGCAGTACCTGGCCCACCGCGAGCTGCGCAATGCCCTGGTGGAAAACGGCGCCAAGGCCGGCAGCCTGGTGATCATGGACGTGAAGACCGGCGAAGTGCTGGCCATGGCCAACCAGCCGACCTACAACCCGAACAACCGGCGCAACCTGCAACCGGCAGCCATGCGTAACCGCGCCATGATCGACGTGTTCGAGCCGGGCTCCACGGTCAAGCCGCTGTCGATGAGCGCCGCCTTGCAGAGCGGGCGCTGGAAGCCGGAAGACATCGTTGAAGTCTGGCCCGGTTCCCTGCAGATCGGCCGCTACACCATCAAGGACGTGTCCAAGACCCAGGGCCGCGAGCTCAACCTGACCGGCATCCTGATCAACTCCAGTAACGTCGGCATGAGCAAGGTCGCCTTCGATATCGGCGGCGAGTCCATTTACAGCATGATGCAGCAGCTGGGCCTGGGTCAGGATACCGGCCTGGGTTTCCCCGGCGAGCGCGTCGGCAACCTGCCCAACCACCGCAAGTGGCCGAAGGCGGAAACCGCGACCCTGTCCTATGGCTACGGCCTGGCGGTAACCGCCGTGCAGCTGGTGCATGCCTATGCCGTGCTGGCCAACGACGGGCGCAGCGTGCCGCTGACCATGACCCGCGCCGATCGCGTACCCGAGGGCGTGCAGGTGATGTCGGAAGACGTGGCGAAAACCATGCAGGGCATGCTGCAGCAAGTGATCGAAGCGCCGCGCGGGGTATTCCGCGCCCAGGTGCCGGGTTACCACGTTTCCGGCAAGAGCGGCACGGCGCGCAAGGCCAGTGTCGGCACCAAGGGCTACACGGCCAACGCCTACCGCTCGATGTTTGCCGGCTTCGCGCCGAGCAGCGACCCGCGCATCGCCATGGTCGTGGTCATCGACGAGCCGAGCAAGGCCGGCTACTTCGGTGGTCTGGTCTCGGCGCCGGTGTTCAGCAAGGTCATGGGCGGCACGCTGCGCCTGATGAACATCACCCCGGACAACCTGCCGCCGCCGGTCGCGCCAACGCCTGTTGCGCCGCAAACCGCCGCGACGGCCAGTAACAATGGAGGGCGGATCTGATGCCCATGCCACTCAACCAGCTGCTGCCCCAGGCCCAGTCGGCCACCTTGATTCGCGAACTGACCCTGGACAGCCGCAAGGTGCGTCCGGGCGACCTGTTCCTCGCCGTGCCCGGCACCGCCCAGGATGGCCGTCTGCATATCGCCGACGCCGTGGCCCGCGGTGCCGCCGCCGTGGCCTATGAAAGCGAAGGCGCAGCGGCGATGACCGCCAGTAGCGCCGAGCTGGTGCCGATCAAGGGCCTGGTCGGCCAGCTGTCGGCCATCGCCGGGCGTTTCTACGGCGAGCCGAGCCGTGCCCTGCGCCTGGTCGGCGTCACCGGCACCAACGGCAAGACCAGCGTCAGCCAGCTGCTGGCCCAGGCCCTGGACCTGCTCGGCGAGCGCTGCGGCATCGTCGGCACCCTCGGCACCGGCTTCTACGAGGCCCTGGAAAGCGGCCGCCACACCACCCCGGACCCGGTGGCGGTGCAGGCCATCCTCGCCGACCTCAAGCAGGCCGGTGCCCGCGCCCTGGCCATGGAAGTTTCCTCCCACGGTCTGGAGCAGGGCCGCGTGGCTGCGCTGGACTTCGACGTGGCGGTGTTCACCAACCTGTCGCGCGATCACCTCGACTATCACGGTTCGATGGAAGCCTACGGCGCGGCCAAGGCCCGGCTGTTCGCCTGGCCGGACCTGCGTTGCCGGGTGATCAACCTGGACGACGCCTTCGGTCGCCAGCTGGCCGCCGAACAGCATGAATCGCGCCTGATCGGTTACAGCCTGGACGACAGCAGCGCCTACCTCTACTGCAGCGAAGCCAGCTTCGACGACCACGGCGTGCGTGCCCGCCTGGTCACCCCGCAAGGCGAGGGCAACCTGCGCAGCCCGCTGCTGGGGCGCTTCAACCTGAGCAACCTGCTGGCCGTGGTCGGCGCGCTGCTCGGCCTGAACTACCCGCTGGACGAGATCCTCGCGCTGCTGCCACGGCTGCAAGGCCCGGTCGGGCGCATGCAGCGTTTCGGCGGCGGCCGGCTGCCGCTGGTGGTGGTGGATTACGCACACACCCCGGATGCCCTGGAGAAAGTCCTCGAAGCCCTGCGCCCGCATGTCACCGGCCGCCTGCAGTGCCTGTTCGGCTGCGGCGGCGACCGCGACAGCGGCAAGCGCCCGCTGATGGCTGCGGTGGCCGAGCGCCTGGCCGATGCGGTGCTGGTCACCGACGACAACCCGCGCACGGAAGATCCGGCGCAGATCATCGAGGATATCCGTGCGGGCTTCGCCAGGCCCGAACAGGTCGAATTCATTCACGGTCGCGGCCAGGCGATTGCCCGGCTGATCGCCGCCGCGCAGGCCGGCGACGTGGTGGTGCTGGCCGGCAAGGGCCACGAGGACTACCAGGAGATCAATGGCGTGCGCCAGCCGTTCTCCGACCTGGACGAGACCGCCAAGGCCCTGCAGGCCTGGGAGGCTGCCCATGCTTAAGCCGCTGCTGCTCAGTGAAGTGGCACCCGCCCTGCACGCTCGCCTGCACGGTGCCGACGTGGCGTTCTGCGCCGTGTCAACCGACAGCCGCAAGATCGAGGCCGGCCAGTTGTTCGTCGCCCTGAGCGGGCCGAACTTCGACGGCCACGACTACCTGGCCGAGGTGGCAAGCAAGGGCGCCGTGGCCGCGCTGGTCGAGCGCGAAGTGGCGGGTGTCGATCTGCCGCAGCTGATCGTCGGCGACAGCCGGGTCGGCCTGGGTCGCCTCGGCGCCCTGAATCGCCAGGCCTACGGCGGCCCGTTGGCCGCCGTGACCGGCTCCAGCGGCAAGACCACGGTCAAGGAAATGCTCGCCAGCATCCTGCGTGCCGGCCTGCACGGCCCGGTTCTGGCCACCCGCGGCAACCTGAACAACGACCTCGGCGCGCCGCTGACCCTGCTCGAGCTGGCGCCCGAACATGTCGGCGCGGTGATCGAGCTGGGCGCCAACCATGTCGGCGAGATCGGCTACACCGTCAGCCTGACCCGGCCGCAGGTGGCGATCATCACCAACGCCGGGATCGCCCATGTCGGCGAGTTCGGCGGTCCGGACAAGATCATCGAGGCCAAGGGCGAGATCATCGAAGGCCTGGCCGCCGATGGCGTGGCCGTGCTCAACCTTGACGACAAGGCTTTCGCCACCTGGCAGGCGCGCGCACGTGGCCGTCGCGTGCTGAGCTTCGCCCTGGGCGACAGCCGCGCCGATTTCCACGCCGCCGAGCTGGCCCGCGATGCCCGCGGCTGCCTGGCCTTCACCCTGCACAGCCCGGTCGGCCAGGCGCGCATCCAGCTCAACCTGCTGGGCGAGCACAATGTGGCCAACGCCCTGGCCGCCGCCGCCGCGGCCCATGCTCTGGGCGTGCCGCTGGTCGGGATCCAGGCCGGGCTGGAAAGCCTGCAACCGGTCAAAGGCCGCGCCGTTGCTCAGTTGGCGACGAACGGTGCGCGGGTGATCGACGACACCTACAACGCCAACCCGATTTCGATGTGCGCCGCCGTTGATATACTCGCCGCCTTCCCCGGTCGCACCGTTCTGGTGCTGGGGGATATGGGCGAGTTGGGCGAGTGGGCCGAGCAAGGCCATCGCGATGTCGGCGCCTATGCCGCCGGCAAGGTCGACGCGCTGTATGCCGTGGGCCCGCTGATGGCCCATGCCGTCAAGGCATTCGGTACGGAAGGACATCACTTCGCCGATCAAGCCAGCTTGATCGCGGCACTTCGCCGCGAATCGGGCGACACCACCATTCTAATTAAAGGTTCGCGCAGCGCGGCGATGGAAAAAGTCGTCGCGGCTCTCTGTGCATCGGGGGAGGCTCACTAAATGCTGCTGCTGCTGGCGGAGTACCTGCAACAGTTCTACACCGGTTTCGGTGTGTTCCAGTACCTGACCTTGCGCGGGATTCTCGGGGTGCTGACCGCCCTGGCCCTGTCGTTGTGGCTCGGCCCGTGGATGATCCGCACCCTGCAGATCCGCCAGATCGGCCAGGCGGTGCGCAACGACGGCCCGCAGTCGCACCTGTCGAAGAAGGGCACGCCGACCATGGGTGGCGCGCTGATCCTCTCGGCCATCGCCGTCAGCACCCTGCTCTGGGCCGACCTGAGCAACCGCTACGTGTGGACCGTGCTGGCCGTGACCCTGCTGTTCGGCGCCATCGGCTGGGTCGACGACTACCGCAAGGTGATCGAGAAGAACTCGCGCGGCCTGCCAAGCCGCTGGAAATACTTCTGGCAGTCGGTGTTCGGCCTGGGCGCGGCGATCTTCCTCTATATGACCGCGCAGAGCCCGGTGGAAACCACCCTGATCCTGCCGGTGCTGAAGGACGTTGCCATTCCGCTGGGCGTGGGCTTCGTGGTGCTGACCTACTTCGTCATCGTCGGCACCAGCAACGCGGTCAACCTGACCGACGGCCTCGACGGCCTGGCCATCCTGCCGACCGTGCTGGTGGCCGGTGCGCTGGCGATCTTCTGCTACCTGTCGGGCAACATCAAATTCGCCGATTACCTGCTGATCCCCTACGTACCGGGCGCCGGCGAGCTGATCGTGTTCTGCGCCGCGCTGGTCGGTGCCGGCCTGGGTTTCCTCTGGTTCAACACCTACCCGGCCCAGGTCTTCATGGGCGACGTGGGAGCTCTCGCGCTGGGCGCCGCGCTCGGCACCATCGCCGTGATCGTGCGTCAGGAAATCGTCCTGTTCATCATGGGCGGCGTGTTCGTCATGGAGACCCTGTCGGTGATCATCCAGGTCGCCAGCTTCAAGCTGACCGGCAAGCGCGTGTTCCGCATGGCGCCGATCCACCACCATTTCGAACTCAAGGGCTGGCCCGAACCCCGGGTGATCGTGCGCTTCTGGATCATCACCGTGATCCTCGTGCTGATCGGCCTTGCCACCCTGAAACTGAGGTAATAGACAGTGTCGCTGATCGCTTCCGACCAGTTCCGCATCGTTGTCGGCCTCGGCAAGAGCGGCATGTCCCTGGTGCGCTTCCTGGCGCAGCAGGGCGTGCGCTTCGCCGTGGCCGACACCCGCGCGAACCCGCCGGAGCTGGCGACCCTGCAGCGCGACTACCCGCAGGTGGAAGTGCGCTGCGGCGAGCTGGACGTGGACTTCCTGTGCCGCGCCTCGGAGCTGTACGTCAGCCCGGGCCTGGCCATCGCCACCCCGGCGCTGCAGGCCGCGGCCGCGCGCGGGGTCAAGCTGTCCGGCGACATCGAACTGTTCGCTCGCCATGCCAAGGCGCCGATCATCGCCATCACCGGTTCCAACGCCAAGAGCACCGTGACCACCCTGGTCGGCGAGATGGCCGCGGCGGCCGGCAAGAAGGTCGCGGTCGGCGGCAACCTCGGCACCCCGGCGCTGGATCTGCTGAGTGACGAAGTCGAGCTGTACGTGCTGGAACTGTCCAGCTTCCAGCTGGAAACCACCGACCAGCTGAATGCCGCGGTGGCCACCTGCCTGAACGTCAGCGAAGACCACATGGATCGCTACGCCGGCATGCCGCAGTACCACCTGGCCAAGCACCGCATCTTCCGCGGCGCCAAGCAGGTGGTGGTCAATCGCGACGACGCCCTGTCGCGGCCGCTGATCGCCGATCAGGTGCCGTGCTGGGAGTTCGGCCTGGGTAAGCCCGACTTCAAGCGCTTCGGCCTGATCGAGGAGGGCGGCGAGAAGTTCCTGGCCTTCCAGTTCGACAGCCTGCTGCCGACCTCCGCGCTGAAGATCCGCGGCGCGCATAATCAGTCCAATGCCCTGGCGGCCCTGGCCCTCGGCCATGCCGCCGGCCTGCCGCTGGCGCCGATGCTGGCGACCCTGCAGACCTTCGCCGGCCTGGCCCACCGTTGCCAGTGGGTGCGCGAGCTGCGCGGGGTGAGCTATTACGACGACTCCAAGGCCACCAACGTCGGCGCCGCCCTGGCCGCCATCGAAGGCCTGGGCGCCGATATCGCCGGCAAGCTGGTGCTGATCGCCGGTGGCGACGGCAAGGGCGCCGATTTCTCCGCCCTCAAGGCGCCGGTGGCCCGGTTCTGCCGCGCCGTGGTGCTGCTCGGCCGCGATGCCGAGTTGCTGGCCGCCGCCCTCGGCGATGCCACGCCGCTGCTGCGGGTGGGGACCCTGGACGAGGCCGTGCAGCGCTGCGCCGAGCTGGCCCAGCCTGGTGATGCCGTGCTGCTGTCGCCGGCCTGCGCCAGCCTGGACATGTTCAAGAACTTCGAAGAGCGCGGGCGCCTGTTCGCCCAGGCGGCGGAGGGCCTGCAATGAAGCTGGAACGCCTGCTCGCCGCCCCGTCGCCGCTGCGCAGCCAGCGCGGCATCGACCTCGATTTCCCGCTGCTGGCCGGTTGCCTGGCCCTGCTTGGCCTGGGCCTGGTGATGATCACCTCGGCCTCCTCGGAAGTGGCCGCGGCGCTGTCCGGCAACCCGCTGTACCACATGGTCCGCCACCTGATTTACCTGGCCATCGGCCTGGGCGCCGGGTTCATGACCCTGCTGATTCCCATGGCCCTGTGGCAGCGCTTCAGTGGCACCCTGCTGCTGATCGCCTTCGTCCTGCTGATCCTGGTGCTGCTGCCGGGCATCGGTCGTGAGGTCAACGGTGCCAAGCGCTGGATCGGCTTCGGCCTGTTCAACCTGCAGCCGTCCGAGCTGGCCAAGCTGTTCACCGTGATGTTCATCGCCGCCTACCTGGTGCGCCGCCAGGAGGAAGTGCGCAAGCACCTGATGGGCTTCATCAAGCCGATGTTCATCCTCGGCCCGATCGCCGTGCTGCTGCTGGCCGAGCCGGACTTCGGCGCCACCGTGGTGCTGGTCGGCGCCTGCATCGCCATGCTGTTCCTCGGCGGCATCAACCTGCTGCGCTTCATCCCCCTGGCCAGCGGCGTGCTGGCCCTGGGCGTGGTGGTGATGACCAGCCAGAGCTACCGCCTGGCGCGCCTGACCAACTTCGTCGACCCCTGGGCCGACCAGTACGGCGCCGGCTACCAGCTGAGCCAAGCGCTGATCGCCTTCGGCCGCGGCGAGTGGCTGGGCGTCGGCCTGGGCAACAGCATCCAGAAGCAGTTCTACCTGCCGGAAGCGCACACCGACTTCGTCTTCGCCGTACTGGCCGAGGAGCTGGGCATGATCGGTGCGCTGCTGACCGTCGCGCTGTTCGTCTTCGTCAGCGTGCGTGCCCTGTACATCGGTCTGTGGGCGGAAAAGGCCAAGCAGTTCTTCTCCGCCTACGTGGCCTACGGCCTGGCTTTCCTGTGGATCGGCCAGGTGCTGATCAATATCGGCGTGAACGTCGGTCTGCTGCCGACCAAGGGCCTGACCCTGCCGTTCCTCAGCTACGGCGGCAGCTCCCTGGTGATCTGCTGCGTCAGCCTGGCGCTGCTGCTGCGCATCGAGTGGGAGCGGCGCACCCAGATCCAGCTGGGCAGCGCGGAGGTGGAATTCAGCGAGGCGGATTTCTTCGATCCCGAGGAGGTCGGCCATGCGCGGTAATGTCCTGATCATGGCCGGCGGTACCGGCGGCCACGTGTTCCCGGCCCTGGCCTGCGCCCGCGAATTCCAGGCGCGCGGCTACAGCGTGCACTGGCTGGGCACCCCGCGTGGCATCGAGAACGAACTGGTGCCGGCCGCCGGCCTGCCGCTGCACCTGATCCAGGTCAGCGGCCTGCGCGGCAAGAGCAAGCTGGCCCTGCTCAAGGCGCCGTTCCAGCTGCTGCGGGCCCTGTGGCAGGCGCGGCGGATCATGCGCGAGCTGCAGCCGGTGTGCGTGCTGGGCATGGGCGGCTATGTCACCGGCCCGGGCGGCCTGGCGGCCAGGCTCAATGGCGCGCCGCTGATCATCCAGGAGCAGAACGCCGTGGCCGGCACCGCCAATCGCAGCCTGGTGCCGTTTGCCAGCCGGGTCTGCGAAGGCTTCCCGAATACCTTCGCAGGCAGCGCCAAGCGCCGCACCACCGGCAACCCGGTACGCGAGGAGCTGTTCCTGGAAACCCCGCGCGACTCGCTGAGTAAGCGCAAGCCGCGCCTGCTGGTGCTGGGTGGCAGCCTGGGCGCCGAGCCGCTGAACAAGCTGCTGCCAGCCGCCCTGGCCAAGCTGCCGGCCGAACTGCGTCCGCAGGTGTTTCACCAGGCGGGCAAGCAACATGCCGAGATCACCGCGGAGCGTTATCGCGAAGTTGCGGTCGAAGCCGAGGTCGCGCCGTTCATCAAGGACATGGCCCATGCCTATGCCTGGGCCGATCTGGTGATCTGCCGTGCCGGCGCGCTGACCGTCAGCGAGCTGGCCGCCGCCGGGTTGCCGTCGTTTCTGGTGCCACTGCCGCACGCGATCGACGACCACCAGACGCGCAATGCCGAATACCTGGCGAAGGAGGGCGCGGCCTTCCTGCTCCCGCAACATGCGACTGACGCGGACACGCTTGCCGCGCAGCTGACCGAGGTTCTGATGCACCCCGAAAAACTCAAGGACATGGGCCGCATTGCGCGTCGCCTGGCCAAGCCCGATGCCACCCGTACCGTGGTGGAAACCTGCCTGGAGGTGGCCCGTGGCTAAGTCTCCCGCCGCTGCCCGTTCGGAAATCCGCCGCATGCGCCGCATCCGCCGCATCCACTTCGTCGGCATCGGCGGCGCCGGCATGTGCGGCATCGCCGAGGTGCTGCTCAACCTCGGTTACGAAGTCTCCGGCTCCGACCTCAAGGCCTCGGCCGTGACCGAGCGCCTGGAAAGCTTCGGCGCCATCATCTTCATCGGCCACCGCGCGGAGAACGCCGAGCAGGCCGACGTGCTGGTGGTGTCCAGCGCCATCAACACCAGCAACCCGGAAGTCGCCACCGCCCTGGAACGCCGCATTCCGGTGGTGCCGCGCGCCGAGATGCTCGCCGAGCTGATGCGCTACCGCCACGGCATCGCGGTGGCCGGTACCCACGGCAAGACCACCACCACCAGCCTGCTGGCCTCGGTGTTCGCCGCCGGCGGCCTGGACCCGACCTTCGTCATCGGCGGCCGTCTCAACGCCGCCGGCACCAACGCCCAGCTCGGCAGCAGCCGCTACCTGATCGCCGAGGCCGACGAGAGCGACGCCAGCTTCCTGCACCTGCAGCCGATGGTCTCGGTGGTCACCAACATCGACGCCGACCACATGAGCACCTACGGCGGCGACTTCAACGTCCTCAAGAAGACCTTCATCGAGTTCCTGCACAACCTGCCGTTCTACGGCCTGGCCGTGCTCTGCGTGGACGACCCGGTGGTGCGCGAGCTGCTGCCGCAGGTGGCGCGTCCGACCGTGACCTACGGCTTCGCCGAAGACGCCGACGTGCGCGCCATCAACGTGCGCCAGCAGGGCATGCAGACTCACTTCACCGTGCTGCGCCGCGACCGCGAGCCGCTGGACGTGTCGGTCAACATGCCGGGCAACCACAACGTACTGAACTCCCTGGCGACCATCGCCATCGCCACCGACGAAGGCATCGACGATGCCGCCATCGTCGCCGGGCTGTCCGGCTTCCAGGGCGTCGGCCGGCGCTTCCAGGTCTACGGCGATCTGCCGGTGGACGGCGGCAGCGTGATGCTGGTCGACGACTACGGCCACCACCCGCGCGAAGTCGCCGCGGTGATCAAGGCCGTGCGTGGCGGCTGGCCGGAGCGCCGCCTGGTGATGGTCTACCAGCCGCACCGCTACAGCCGTACCCGCGACCTGTACGACGACTTCGTCCAGGTGCTCGGCGACGCCAAGGTGCTGCTGCTGCTGGAGGTCTACCCGGCCGGCGAAGCACCGATCCCCGGCGCCGACAGCCGTCACCTGTGCCACAGCATCCGCCAGCGCGGCCAGCTGGACCCGATCTATGTCGAGCGTGGGGTCGATCTGGCGCCGCTGCTCAAGCCGCTGCTGCGTGCCGGCGACATCCTGCTGTGCCAGGGTGCCGGCGATATCGGCGGCGTGGCCCCTCAACTGATCAAGCACGCGCTGTTTCAAGGTGAGTCGAAATGAGTCTGCAATCCACCCTCGATCCCCAGGCCTTCGGCCGCGTCGCCGTGCTGTTCGGTGGCAAGAGCGCCGAGCGCGAGGTTTCGCTGAAATCCGGCGCTGCCGTGCTGCAGGCGCTGCAGGCGGCCGGCGTGGATGCCTTCGGCATCGATGTCGGCGATGACCTGCTGCAGCGCCTGACCAGCGAGAAGATCGACCGCGCCTTCATCGTGCTGCACGGCCGTGGCGGCGAAGACGGTGCCATGCAGGGCCTGCTGGAGTGCGCCGGCATCCCCTACACCGGCAGCGGCATCCTCGCCTCCGCCCTGGCCATGGACAAGCTGCGCACCAAGCGCGTGTGGCTGAGCCTCGGTCTGCCGACGCCGAACCACGCGGTGCTGGCGTCCGAAGCCGATTGCCGCGCGGCCGCCGCCGAGCTGGGCTTCCCGCTGATCGTCAAGCCGGCCCACGAAGGTTCGAGCATCGGCATGGCCAAGGTTGGTGATGTCGAGGCGCTGGTCAAAGCCTGGCGCGACGCCAGCCAGTACGACTCGCAGGTGCTGGTGGAGCAGTGGATCGCCGGCCCGGAGTTCACCATCGCCATGCTGCGCGGCCAGGTGCTGCCGCCGATCGGCCTGGGCACCCCGCACACTTTTTACGACTACGACGCCAAGTACCTGGCCAATGACACCCAGTACCGCATTCCCTGCGGCCTCTCGGCCGAGAAAGAGGCGGAATTGAAGGAGCTCACCGCGCGTGCCTGCGAGGCCGTGGGTACCCAGGGCTGGGCGCGCGCCGACGTGATGCAGGATGCCGCCGGCAAGTTCTGGCTGCTGGAGGTCAATACCGTGCCGGGCATGACCGACCACAGCCTGGTGCCGATGGCCGCCCGTGCCGCCGGCCTGGATTTCCAACAGCTGGTGCTGGCGATTCTCGCCGACAGCGTCGAGGCCAGGGGTTAAGTCATGGGCGTCACTCTCCGCCACCCGCAACCCATCGGCCGCGCTCCCCTGCGCCAGCCGGCGGCTGCGCGCGGCGCGAGCCGGATGGTGGCCAAGGAGCCGTTGTCCGCGCGCCTGCCGAAGCCGGACTTCAGCGGCCTGAAACGCCTGCTGTGGCCGCTGCTGCTGGTCGGCCTGGGTTTCGCCACCTACGAGCTGGCCCAGCGCCTGATCCCCTATGCCGATCGACCGATCGCGCGGGTCAGCGTGCAGGGCGAGCTGAGCTACATCAGCCAGCAGGCGGTGCAGGAGCGCATCGCGCCGTTCATCGCGGCTAGCTTCTTCACCGTCGACATGGCCGGCATGCGCGCCGAGCTGGAACGCATGCCGTGGATCGCCCACGCCGAAGTGCGGCGGGTGTGGCCGGACCAGGTGTCGATCCGCCTGGAGGAACAACTGCCGGTGGCGCGCTGGGGCAGCGAGGCGCTGCTGAACAACCAGGGCCAGGCCTTCGCCCCGCGCGAGCTGACCCACTACGAGAACCTGCCGCTGCTGTCCGGGCCGCAACGCGCCCAGCAGCAGGTGATGCAGCAGTACCAGGTGCTCAGCCAGATGCTGCGCCCGCTGGGCTTTTCCATCACGGCCCTGGAGTTGCGCGAGCATGGCAGCTGGTTCATCAGCACCGGCCAGGGCGTGGAGATCCTCCTGGGGCGCGACCACCTGGTAGAGAAAATACGTCGCTTCAGCACCATCTACGACAAGGTGCTGAAAGAGCAGATCGCGAATATCGCGCGCATCGACCTGCGTTACGCCAACGGCCTGGCCGTGGCCTGGCGCACGCCGGTGGCGCCAACGGCGGCTGAACCCGCCGCCGTGCAGTGAATCGAGGAGAAAGTAGAACCATGGCAAGCGTGCAGAGCGGCAAGATGATCGTCGGCCTGGATATCGGCACCTCCAAGGTGGTGGCGCTGGTGGGCGAGGTGACTGCGGACGGCCAGCTGGAAATCGTCGGCATCGGCACCCACCCGTCGCGCGGCCTGAAGAAGGGCGTGGTGGTCAACATCGAGTCCACCGTGCAGTCGATCCAGCGCGCCGTGGAAGAGGCCCAGCTGATGGCCGGCTGCCGCATCCACTCGGCCTTCGTCGGCGTGGCCGGCAACCATATCCGCAGCCTCAACAGCCACGGCATCGTCGCCATCCGCGACCGCGAGGTCAGCCCGGCCGACCTCGAGCGCGTGCTCGACGCCGCCCAGGCCGTGGCCATCCCGGCCGACCAGCGGGTGCTGCACACCCTGCCGCAGGATTACGTGATCGATAACCAGGAAGGCGTGCGCGAGCCGCTGGGCATGTCCGGCGTGCGCCTGGAAGCCAAGGTGCATGTGGTGACCTGCGCGGTGAACGCGGCGCAGAACGTCGAGAAGTGCGTGCGCCGCTGCGGCCTGGAAGTCGACGACATCATTCTCGAACAGCTGGCCTCCGCCTATGCGGTGCTGACCGACGACGAGAAGGAACTGGGCGTGTGCCTGGTCGACATCGGCGGCGGCACCACCGACATCGCCATCTTCACCGAAGGTGCGATACGTCACACGGCGGTGATTCCGATCGCCGGCGACCAGGTCACCAATGATATCGCCATGGCATTACGCACCCCGACCCAGTATGCCGAGGAGATCAAGATTCGGTATGCTTGCGCCCTAGCCAAACTGGCCGGCGCCGGGGAAACCATCAAGGTTCCCAGTGTGGGCGACCGGCCACCGCGGGAACTGTCCCGTCAGGCGCTGGCCGAGGTTGTCGAGCCCCGTTACGACGAGCTCTTCACCCTGATTCAGGCCGAGCTGCGGCGCAGTGGCTACGAGGACATGATCCCTGCCGGGATCGTCCTCACCGGTGGCACCGCCAAGATGGAAGGTGCCGTCGAACTGGCCGAAGAGATCTTTCACATGCCGGTGCGTCTGGGCGTACCACACAGCGTCAAGGGACTGGCCGACGTCGTGCGTAATCCTATCTATTCGACAGGCGTGGGCCTGCTCATGTACGGCCTGCAGAAGCAGGCCGACGGCATCTCCATGTCTGGCGGCAGCCTGTATAGCGACGAACCCAAGGCACCCGTACTGGAGCGGCTGAAACGCTGGGTCCAGGGCAATTTCTGAAAGCAACACCGCGGTTAGCTGTAGGCGATACAACTAGAAAATAAGGAGAGGGGAAATGTTCGAACTCGTAGATAACGTTCCGCAAAGCGCAGTTATCAAGGTGATCGGCGTGGGTGGCGGCGGTGGTAATGCCGTCAATCACATGGTCAAGAACAACATCGAAGGCGTCGAGTTCATCTGCGCCAACACCGATGCGCAGGCGCTGAAGAATGTCGGCGCGCGCACCGTACTGCAGCTCGGCCCTGGTGTGACCAAGGGCCTGGGCGCCGGCACCAACCCGGAAATCGGCCGCCAGGCCGCCCTGGAAGACCGCGAGCGCATCGCCGAAGTGCTGAATGGCGCCGACATGGTCTTCATCACCACCGGCATGGGTGGCGGTACCGGTACCGGTGCGGCGCCGATCATCGCCGAAGTGGCGAAGGAGATGGGCATCCTCACCGTGGCGGTGGTGACCCGTCCGTTCCCGTTCGAAGGGCGCAAGCGCATGCAGGTCGCCGACGAGGGCATCCGTGCCCTGTCCGAGTGCGTCGACTCGCTGATCACCATTCCCAACGAGAAGCTGCTGACCATCCTCGGCAAGGACGCCAGCCTGCTGTCCGCCTTCGCCAAGGCCGATGACGTGCTGGCCGGTGCCGTGCGCGGCATCTCCGACATCATGCAGCGTCCGGGCCTGATGAACGTCGACTTCGCCGACGTGAAGACCGTGATGGGCGAAATGGGCATGGCGATGATGGGCACCGGCTGCGCCAGCGGTCCGAACCGTGCACGCGAGGCCACCGAAGCGGCGATCCGCAACCCGCTGCTGGAAGACGTCAACCTGCAGGGCGCCCGCGGCATCCTGGTCAACATCACCGCCGGTCTGGATCTGTCCCTCGGCGAGTACGCCGCGGTCGGCGAGATCATCGAGGCCTTCGCCTCCGAGCACGCCACCGTCAAGGTCGGCGCGGTGATCGATGCTGATATGCGCGACGAACTGCACGTGACCGTGGTCGCCACCGGCCTGGGCGCGCGCATCGAGAAGCCGGTCAAGGTGGTCGACAACACCATCGCCGCCGCTTCCGTCGCGCCGGCGGCGGTGATCAGCACTGCGCCGCGTGCTGCCGAGCCGCAGACCGTCAACTACAAGGACTACGAGCGTCCCACCGTGCAGCGTCAAAGCCACGCCGGTGCCGCCGCCGCAGCCAAGCTGAACACGCAGGATGACCTGGATTACCTAGACATCCCGGCCTTCCTGCGTCGCCAAGCTGATTGATGGAATTTATCAGGAGTATGAAGGTGATTGGTGTTCAGCAAAGGCCGGTTCTGCTATCATCGCCGGCCATTGTTGACAACAGTTCGCAACTAGCGCACAAGCAGCCAAAGCCATGATCAGACAACGCACCCTGAAAAACATCATCCGTGCCACCGGCGTTGGCCTGCACTCGGGGGAAAAGGTATACCTGACCCTCAAGCCGGCTCCGGTGGATAGCGGTATCGTGTTTCGTCGCACCGACCTCGACCCCGTCGTGGAAATCCCCGCCCGCGCGGAAAATGTCGGTGAGACCACCATGTCGACCACTCTGGTCAATGGTGACGTCAAGGTGGATACCGTGGAGCACTTGCTTTCGGCCATGGCAGGCCTGGGCATCGATAACGCCTACGTCGAGCTCTCGGCATCCGAAGTGCCGATCATGGACGGCAGCGCCGGCCCCTTCGTATTCCTGATTCAGTCCGCAGGTCTGGAAGAACAGGACGCGCCGAAGAAATTCATCCGCGTCCTGCGCGAAGTCACCGTGGAAGAGGGCGACAAGCGCGCCACCTTCCTGCCGTTCGACGGCTTCAAGGTGAGCTTCGAGATCGACTTCGACCATCCGGTATTCCGCGGTCGTACCCAGACCGCTTGTGTGGACTTCTCCAGCACCTCCTTCGTCAAGGAAGTCAGCCGCGCGCGTACCTTCGGTTTCATGCGCGACATCGAATTCCTGCGTTCGCAGAACCTGGCGCTCGGCGGCAGCGTGGACAACGCCATCGTGGTCGACGAGTTCCGCGTGCTCAACGAAGACGGCCTCCGTTACGAGGACGAGTTCGTCAAGCACAAGATCCTCGACGCCATCGGCGACCTCTACCTGCTGGGCAACAGCCTGATCGGCGAGTTCCGTGGCTTCAAGTCGGGCCACGCGCTGAACAACCGTCTGCTGCGCACCCTGATCGAGCAGAAAGATGCTTGGGAAGTGGTGATCTTCGACGACGCCAGCAACGCACCGATCTCCTACATGCGACCGGTTGCGGCCGGTTAAGCAGCAACACCCTCTTCTCGTTTGATTTAGGCCACCTCCGGGTGGCCTATTTTTTGTCCGCTATTCGCGTGGCTTGGCGTGGCTGGCCAGGCGTTCGAGGGCGGCGCGCAACCTGGGGTCGCTGATGCCTTCGGCGGCGCTGTTGAGGCTGTCGGCGGCGGCGCTGGAGAGTTCCACCTTGCGCCCGACATAGTCGACCTGGCCGGTCGGCGGGCGCACCTTGATCTGGATCTTCAGCAGCCCGGCGAACTCCGGCAGCACCTGCAGCTGGCGCTGCAGGCGGCGCTGCTGGTAGTGCAGGCGGGTGGCCCAGTGGCCGTTGCTGGTCAGCAGCAGCAGGCAGCCGTCGCGCCAGCTGGCGACCCGGCAGTGTTCGCGGGCGGCGGGCTCCAGCTGGCCGTCGACCAGCTCCTGCAGGCGGGCAATCCGCTGGGCCTGGTCGAACAGCGCCTGCAGCGGTCTGCTGGCATGCAGCAGCGCGGCAGACGCCTTGGCCGGCAACGGGCGGAAGGTCATGGATGGGGCATCGATGCAGTCATGGCTGCATGTTAGCAAACCAGGCCTTGCAGTGGACGGCGGGCATCCCCATATAGGAGGGATTCGCGGTTGCGGACTGTGCTCTGGTCGAGGGCATGATGCGCTTTCCTCGCCGACGTTTCCGAGTAGAATGCCCCCTTCGCACGCAGCCGAGCCGGCTGCAGGGCTGGCGTTCTACGTCGCCCATCATCCCAATTAGTGGAAGAATCTGCCGATATGTTTGCGCCGCTGTTGAAGAAACTCTTTGGAAGCAAGAACGAGCGTGAAGTCAAACGCATGCTCAAGGCAGTGACGGCGATCAATGCCCTCGAAGAGCAGATGCTGGCGCTCTCCGACGAGCAGCTGAAGGCCAAGACCGAGGAGTTCAAGGCGCGCCTGGCCAAGGGTGAGACCCTCGATCAGATTCTTCCGGAAGCCTTCGCCGTGGCCCGCGAGGCCGGCAAGCGGGTGATGGGCATGCGTCACTTCGACGTGCAGCTGATCGGCGGCATGACCCTGCACGAAGGCAAGATCGCCGAGATGCGCACCGGCGAGGGCAAGACCCTGGTGGGCACCCTGGCGGTGTACCTGAACGCCCTGGAAGGTCGTGGCGTGCACGTGATCACGGTCAACGACTACCTGGCCCGCCGCGACGCCAACTGGATGCGTCCGCTGTACGAGTTCCTCGGTCTCAGCGTCGGCATCGTTACCCCGTTCATGCCGCCGGAAGAAAAGCGCGCCGCCTATGCCGCCGACATCACCTACGGCACCAACAACGAATTCGGCTTCGACTACCTGCGCGACAACATGGCCTTCAGCCTGGACGAGAAGTTCCAGCGCGAGCTGAACTTTGCCGTGATCGACGAAGTGGACTCGATCCTCATCGACGAGGCGCGCACTCCGCTGATCATCTCCGGCCAGGCCGAAGACAGCTCCAAGCTGTACATGGAAATCAACAAGCTGATCCCGCGCCTCACCCAGCACATCGAGGAAGAGGAGGGCGTGGTCACCCAGGAAGGCCACTACAAGATCGATGAGAAGAGCCGCCAGGTCGAACTCAACGAAGCCGGCCACCAGTTCATCGAGGAACTGCTGACCAACGCCGGCCTGCTGGCCGAGGGCGAGAGCCTGTACTCGGCGCACAATCTGGGCCTGCTGACCCACGTGTATGCCGGCCTGCGCGCGCACAAGCTGTTCCACCGCAACGTCGAGTACATCGTGCAGCAGGACCAGGTGCTGCTGATCGACGAGCACACCGGCCGGACCATGCCGGGCCGTCGCCTGTCCGAGGGCCTGCACCAGGCCATCGAAGCCAAGGAAGGCCTGACTATCCAGGCCGAGAGCCAGACCCTGGCCTCGACCACCTTCCAGAACTACTTCCGCCTGTACAAGAAGCTGGCCGGCATGACCGGTACCGCCGACACCGAGGCCTTCGAGTTCCGCCAAATCTACGGCCTCGACGTGGTGGTGATCCCGACCAACAAGCCGCTGGCGCGCAAGGACTACAACGACCTGGTCTACCTGACCCAGGAAGAGAAGTACGCGGCGATCATCGCCGATATCAAGGAAATCCAGGCCCAGGGCCGGCCGATCCTGGTCGGTACCGCCTCGATCGAGACCTCCGAATACCTGTCGAGCCTGCTCAACAAGGCCGGCATGGAGCACAAGGTGCTCAACGCCAAGTACCACGAGAAGGAAGCCGAGATCATCGCCCAGGCCGGTCGCCCAGGCGCGGTGACCATCGCCACCAACATGGCCGGTCGTGGTACCGACATCCTCCTCGGCGGCAACTGGGAAGTGGAAGTCGCCAATCTGGACAACCCGACTGCCGAGCAGATCGCGCAGATCAAGGCCGACTGGCAGAAACGTCACCAGCAGGTGATCGAAGCCGGTGGCCTGTGCGTGATCGCTTCCGAGCGTCACGAATCGCGGCGTATCGACAACCAGCTGCGTGGCCGTGCCGGTCGCCAGGGTGACCCAGGCTCCAGCCGCTTCTACCTGTCGCTGGAAGACAGTCTGATGCGCATCTTCGCCTCCGACCGCGTGAAGAACTTCATGAAGGCCCTGGGCATGCAGTCCGGCGAAGCCATCGAACACAGCATGGTGACCAACGCCATCGAGAAGGCGCAGCGCAAGGTCGAAGGGCGCAACTTCGACATGCGCAAACAGCTGCTCGAATACGACGACGTGGCCAACGAGCAGCGCAAGGTGATCTACCACATGCGCAACAGCCTGCTGGCCGCCGACAACATCGGTGAGACCATCGCCGAGTTCCGCGAGGAAGTGCTCACCGCCGCGATCAACCAGCACATCGCGCCGCAGTCGCTGCCCGAGCAGTGGGATATCACCGGCCTGGAAGCGGCGCTGTTCAGTGATTTCGGCCTGCGCCTGCCGATCCAGCAGTGGCTCGACGAAGACGACCACCTGTACGAGGAAACCCTGCGCGCGCGCATCCTCGAGGAGCTGCTGGCCGCCTACCACGAGAAGGAAGAGCTGGCCGGCGCCGTGGCCCTGCGTACCTTCGAGAAGCAGATGCTGCTGCGGGTGCTCGACGACCTGTGGAAAGACCACCTGGCGACCATGGATCACCTGCGTCACGGCATCCACCTGCGCGGCTATGCGCAGAAGAACCCCAAGCAGGAATACAAGCGCGAGTCCTTCACCCTGTTCCAGGAGCTGCTCGACTCGATCAAGCGCGACACCATCCGCGTGCTGTCGCACGTGCAGATCCGCCGTGAAGACCCGGTCGAGGAAGAGGCGCGCCTGCGTCGCGAAGCCGAAGCCATGGCCCAGCGCATGCAGTTCCAGCATGCCGATGCTTCGGCAATGGCCCTTGCCGAGCCCGAGGCGGCAGGTGCAGACGAGGTGGCCCAGGCTGCCGCGCCGGTGCGCAGCGAGGTGAAAACCGGGCGCAACGAACCCTGCCCGTGCGGTTCCGGCAAAAAGTACAAGCATTGCCACGGTCAGATCGCCTGATCCGGCAGAACTCAGCTATATAAACAACGCCGCGACCGGCTCTGCCGCTCGCGGCGTTTTGCCACTGCCTGCCGGGCCCCTGCCCGGCGTTTGAACAGACTGCTTATTGAGGAGCGCATCCATGGCTGTTGGTCTTGGTCCCCTGCCGGTCCTGCACCCGGTTCCCGGTTTTGAACTCGGCATCGCCTCTGCCGGCATCAAGCGCCCCGGGCGCAAGGATGTGGTGGTGATGCGCTGCGCCGAAGGTTCGCGCGTGGCAGCCGTGACCACCACCAACGCCTTCTGCGCCGCCCCGGTGATCGTCACCCGCGAGCGCGTGCAGGGCGAGGTGCGTTACCTGCTGACCAACACCGGCAATGCCAATGCCGGCACCGGCGCCGATGGCCTGGCCAACGCCAAGCGCACCTGCGCCGCGCTGGCCGCACTGACCGGCGTGGCCGCCGAGGCAGTGCTGCCGTTCTCCACCGGGGTGATCGGCGAGCCGTTGCCGGTGGCGAAGATCGAGGGCGCCCTGCAGGCCGCCCTCGACGATCTGTCGGAAAACCACTGGGCCGAAGCCGCCACCGGCATCATGACCACCGATACAATGCCCAAGGGCGCCAGCCGCCAGTTCCAGCATGACGGCGTGACCGTCACCGTGACCGGCATCAGCAAGGGCGCCGGGATGATCCGGCCGAACATGGCGACCATGCTCGGCTACATCGCCACCGACGCCAAGGTCGCGCGCAGCGTGCTGCAGGACCTGGTGCGCGATGCGGCGAACAAGTCGTTCAACCGCATCACCATCGACGGCGATACCTCGACCAACGACTGCTGCCTGCTGATCGCCACCGGCCAGGCGGCGCTGCCGGAAATCACCGAGGCCGCCGGCGAACTGTTCGCCAAGCTCAGGCAGGCGGTGTTCGAGGTGTTCATGGAAGTCGCCCAGGCCATCGTCCGCGACGGCGAAGGCGCGACCAAGTTCGTCACCGTCCAGGTCAACGGCGGCGGTACCCACCAGGAGTGCCTGGATGTCGGTTACGCGGTGGCCCATTCGCCGCTGATCAAGACCGCGCTGTTCGCCTCAGACCCCAACTGGGGGCGCATCCTCGCCGCCGTCGGCTATGCCGGCGTGCCGCAACTGGACGTGAGCAAGATCGACGTGTTCCTCGGCGAGGTGTGCATCGCCAGCAAGGGCGGCCGCGCCGCCAGCTACACCGAGGCGCAGGGCGCCGCGGTGATGGCCCGCGAGGAAATCACCATCCGCATCGAGCTGGGTCGCGGCACCTGCAGCGAGACCATCTGGACCACCGACCTGTCCCACGAGTACGTCAAGATCAACGCCGAATACCGCACCTGAGCCGCGCGGCGTTGCACTCGAGTTGACACAGGGGGCGCCGCGGCGTCCCCTGTGCATTCCGCCCACCCTTGTCAGGAGAACCGACATGGCCCTGCAACTGGTCATTGGTGACAAGAACTTCTCGTCCTGGTCGCTGCGCGCGGCGCTGGCCCTGGAACTGACCGGCGAGCCCTACGACGAGCTGAAAGTGCGCCTCTATCAGGCCGACAGCCGCGAGCAGATCCTCGCCCATTCGCCGACCGGCAAGGTGCCGCTGCTGAAGACCGAGGAAGGGCCGATCTGGGATTCCCTGGCGATCGCCGAATACCTCGCCGAGCGCTTTGCCGAGTCCCACCTGTGGCCGCGCGGACAATATGCGCGGGCGGTGGCGCGCGCGGTGTGCGCCGAGATGCACAGCGGTTTCCTCGGCCTGCGCAGCCACCTGTCGATGGACATGCGTCGTGACGAGGCCCTGGCGCAGATCCCGGCCGAGGCGCAGGCCGACATCGCACGCATCTGCCAGCTGTGGGCCGACTGCCGTGCCCAGTTCGGCCAGGACGGGCCGTTCCTGTTCGGCCATGCCAGCATCGCCGATGCCTTCTTCGCGCCGGTGGCCAGCCGTCTGCGCAGCTACCGCGTGGCCCTGCCGGATGTGGCGGCGGCCTATGTCGAGACCATCTACCACTGGCCGGCCTTCCAGCGCTGGTACCAGGCGGCATTGCAGGAGACCCGGGTGTGAAGCGTGTGCATGTGGCCGCGGCGGTGATCCGCGGTGCCGATCGGCAGATCCTCCTCGCCAGGCGCGCGGCGGAGCAGCATCAGGGCGGCCTGTGGGAGTTTCCCGGGGGCAAGGTCGAGGCCGGCGAGGTGGTGCGCGATGCGCTGGCGCGCGAGCTGGCCGAGGAACTGGGGATCGAGGTGCGCCAGGCGCGGCCGCTGATCCAGGTGCACCACGACTACCCGGACAAGCAGGTGCTGCTGGATGTCTGGGAGGTCTCCGCATTCGGCGGCGAGCCGCACGGTGCCGAGGGCCAGCCGCTGGCCTGGGTCAGCCCGCAGCAGCTGGACGACTACCCGTTCCCGGCGGCCAACCAGCCGATCGTGACGGCGGCGCAGCTGCCCGAGCGCTACCTGATCACCCCGCAAGGGCTGGAACCCGGTGAGCTGCTGCGCGGCGTGCGCCAGGCCCTGGCCGAAGGCGTGCGCCTGGTGCAGTTGCGCGCGCCGAATATGTTCGATGCGCAGTACCGCGATCTGGCGGTGGATATCCAGGGCCTGTGTGCCGGCAAGGCCCAGCTGATGCTCAAGGGGCCGCTGGAGTGGCTGGGCGACTTCCCGGCGGCCGGCTGGCACCTGACCGCCGCCCAGCTGCGCCAGTATGCGGCCAAGGGCCGGCCGTTCCCGGCCTCGCGCTGGCTGGCCGCGTCCTGCCACGGGGCCGAGGAGCTGGCGCTGGCGGCGCAGATGGGCGTGGATTTCGTCACCCTGTCGCCGCTGCAGCCGACCCAGACCCATCCGGACGCCGCCCCGCTGGGCTGGGACAAGGCCGCCGAGCTGCTGCGCGGCAGCAATATCCCAGCCTACCTGCTCGGCGGCGTCGGCCCCGAGCACCTGGAGCAGGCCTGGCAGGCCGGTGCCCAGGGCGTCGCCGGCATCCGCGCATTCTGGCCGCAGACTTAAACTTTAGGAGCGAGCTTCTGCTCGCGATCCGGTTATCCCAAAGCTTGCGCGCTCGCCCCTACGGTGCGGACGGCTTTTCCGCGGCCTGCCAGAGCACCTCACCGACCTGCGTGCGCCGTGCGATCAGGCGGGCGGCGACGAACAGCAGGTCGGACAGGCGGTTGACGTAGGCCATGCCCACGGCGCGCAGCGGCTCCACTGCATTCAGGTGCTGGCAGCGTCGTTCGGCATTGCGCGCCAGGCTGCGGCAGACGTGGGCCTGGGCGACCAGGCGCGAGCCGCCGGGGAGGATGAAGTTCTGCAGTGGGCCGACTTCCTCGTTCCAGCGGTCGATGGCCGCCTCCAGGCGCTGCACCTCGCCTTCCTGCAGGGCCTGGTAGTCGGGCATGGCCAGTTCGCCGCCGAGGTCGAACAGGCGGTGCTGGCAGGGCGCCAGGACTGCGCTGACCTCGCTCAGGCCCGGCCACATGGCTTGCTGTTCGGCCAATTCGGCCAGCAGCAGGCCGAGCTGGCTGTTCAGCGTGTCCAGTTCACCCATGGCTTCCACGCGCGGGTGGTCCTTGCCCACGCGACGGCCGTCGGCCAGGCCGGTTTCGCCCTGGTCGCCGGTTTTCGTATAGATCTTGCTCAGGCGGTAGCCCATCTCAGGTGCTCGTGTTGTCGGTGGTGGAGGTCAGGGGCAGGCGCAGGGTGAAACAGGTGCCCTGGCCCGGCAGGGAGTGCACCTCCATCTGCCCCTTGTGGTTGTTGGTGATGATGAAGTAGGACACGGACAGGCCGAGGCCGGTGCCCTGGCCGACTTCCTTGGTGGTGAAGAAGGGCTCGAAGATGCGCTTGCGCACATGCTCGGGCATGCCGATGCCGTTGTCCTCCACCTGGATTTCCGCCCACGGCGGGTTGAGGCGGGTGCGCAGGATGATGCGCCCCGGCTCGTCCGCGACCTCGCGCTGGTGGATGGCCTGGGCGGCGTTCTTCAGCAGGTTGAGCAACACCTGCTCCAGCTCGTTGGCGGTGGCCAGCACCGGCCCCAGCTGGTCGTCGAATTCGCGCTGGATGAGCAGGGTCTTGAAGTCGAAGCTGTCGGTCAGGTCGAAGTCGTTGCCGGCGATTTCCAGGGCCTGGTCGATCAGTGCCGGTAGCTGGCAGGGCGCCATCTGCCGGTTGCTGCGCCGGCTGAAGCTGAGCATGTGGCTGACGATCTTCGCCGCCCGCGAGCCGGCCTGCTGGATGCCGTCGAGCAGCTGCGGAATCTCGCGGGCCTCCAGGTAGGCGCTGACATCCTCGAGGGCGATGCCGACCTCGACCGCCTGCTCCTGGTTCTTCGCCAGCTCCGGCGAAAGCCGGCGGCGGATGTTCTGCACGTTGTGCAGGATGGCACCCAGCGGGTTGTTGATCTCGTGGGCCATGCCGGCGGCCAGGCCGCCGACCGAGAGCATCTTCTCCGACTGCACCATCATGTCTTCCAGGGACAGGCGCTGGGTGATGTCGTCGATACGGATCACCACGCCGCGGCCGCTGCCGCCCATCAGCGGGTAGAAGGTCAGCTCGTAGTGGTGCGGCTCCTCGTTGCGGCTCCAGGTGACGCGTTCGATCTTCTCTACCCGGTGCTGTTCGGCGGTGCGCCGGAGCTGCGGCAGGAAGGGCTTGAGCGGCGGGAAGGCGAGGAATACCGGCTGGTTCAGCGCCTCGTCCAGGCGCGTGCCGGAAAGCGCGCTGGCCTCCTGGTTCCACTGGGTGACGTAGAGCTGCTCGTCGAGGGCGATCAGGGCCGAGGGCATGGAGTCGATGATGCTGTTGAGGTATTTCTGGAAGCCGGTGAGCTTCTTCTCGATCTTGCCGCGCACCTGCACTTCCAGTTCCAGCTTGCGGTTGGAGTGGCGGGTTTCCTCGGCCAGGCTCTGCGCCTGGTCGAAGGCGGCCTGGGCGTCGTCGCGGGCGCGCTTGAGCTGCTGCTCGCGCGCCTCCATGCGGCTGAGCATGGTGTTGAAGGCGTCGGCCAGGCTGCCGATCTCGTCCTGGTTGCCGCGGGCGACGCGCAGGGCGTAGTTCTCTTCGCGGGTGACCTGGCGGGTGAGTTCTTCCAGATGGCGGATCGGCCGGGTGATCAGGCGCCTGATCTGCCGGGCGATCAGGGTCCAGAGCAGGATGCTGAATGCCAGGATCACCCCGCTGGCGGTCAGGGTGCCGGTGTAGAACACCCCGGGCAGCTCGCCGGAGGCCACCAGCAGCAGGTGGCCGGGCAGCTTGCCCGGTTGTGGCAGTTCGATCAGCTGGGTGGCGCGCAGTTCGCCCTGGCGCCAGCTCTCCAGCTCTTCGCTGTGCGCCGGCAGCTGCAGCGGGTCGCCCAGTTGCAGTTCGGCGAGGCGCAGGCCGTGACTGTCGTAGAGCGCGGCGGCGCGCAGCGGGCTGTAGCTGTCGAGGTGGTGCAGCAGGGCGCTGGCGGCGGCCGGCGAGGCCAGGGCCTTCTGGCTGACTTCCGGGGTGGCGATCAGCCGGCCGAGGGTGTGCAGGGCCTGGGGTGCCACGCTTTCCTGGGAGATCCAGTAGGCGGCGCTGATAAAGGCCAGGTTGGCCACCAGCAGCACGGTGGCCAGCAGGGCCAGCAGGGCGGCGAGTAGTTTGCGGCCGACCGGCAGGTTATCGAGGCGCTGGCGCAGACGGGTCAAGGGCGCAGGTTTCCGCGGAGTGAGGAAGGGGCAGGGTAGCGCGGGCTCAGGTGACGGGCAATCCGCGGGCGGCCAGGTGCGCCCTCAGGCGCTGCTGCAGGGCCAGCAGGCGGGGCACGGCCAGCTGCCGGCCGGCGGCTGCCTGGCAAGCGTAGCCGAGCAGGTAGGCGATTTCCGTGCGCCGGCCGGCAGCGACATCCTGGTACATGGAGGAGTAGTTGGCAGCGGTGGCGGCAATTACCCGCTGCACCTCGGCGTGCAGGTCCTCGGCGGCACTGTCCTGGCCGCAGGCGCGCAGCAGCGTGGCCAGTTCCTGGCAGAGGGCGGCGACTTCGTCCGGCCACGCGGCCAGGCCGCCATTGCGGCAGTCGTGCAGCACGGTCAGCGGGTTGATCGCGCAGTTCAGGGCCAGCTTGCGCCACAGCTTGGCGAGGATCTCGGCGCTCCAGTCGTGGGCGATGCCGGCCTGCTGCAGGTCGGCGAGCCAGGCCGGCGGCCGGGCCTGACCGGGGATGCCGAGCCAGGTATGGCCCTGGCCGGCGAACACCACGCGAAAGTCGCCATCGCGGAAGGCCCCTTCGGTGCTGCTGGCGAGGATGCAGCGCGCTCGCGGCAGGCGCGCGGCGACCGCGTCCTGGCTGCCCAGGCCGTTCTGCAGGAGGATGATCTCGGCGTCCGGGGTCAGTCGCGGAGCCAGTGCGGCGGCGGCCTGTTCGGCATCGTAGGCCTTGCAGGCCAGCAGCAGGCGCTGCACCGGGGCGCCGGCAGCGGCAGTCTCGCCGGGAATCGGATAGAGCCGGGCCTGGTCGTTCTCCACCAGGCTCAGGCCGCCGGCGGCGCGGTAGGCGGCCAGGCGCGGTGCATCGCGCAGGATCAGGCGCACCGGCAGGCCGGCGCGGGCCAGGCGGGTGGCCCACAGGCTGCCGAGGCTGCCGGCACCGAGGATGTGCCAGGTCACTGCGGGGCGGTCACTGCGGCAGCGGCAGGCGCAGCGCGGTGACCCGGCCGCTGGCGTAGGAGTCCGGCAGCAGCGCACTGGCGCGGTCGAGCAGGGTGTTCGGTTCGAGCGGCAGCGACTTGGCGTCGAGGCCGACCAGGCTGATCCCCGCCTTGAGGGTGATGAAGCCTTCGCTGGTCTTGAAGGCCTTGAGGTTGAGGCCGTCGTACAGGCGCTTGAAGCTGCTCGGCGAGCACTCCTGCAGGTCGTCGAGCAGGGTGATCAGGGCGAAATGGTTGTCGTCCATCCGCGCCAGCACGTCGAGGGGGCGTACCAGCTGCTGCAGGCGCCGGGCCACGCCGTGCAGCAGCTCGTTGTAGAAGCCGTTGCCGTACTGCTGGCGCAGGGTGTTGGCCTCCTGCAGGCCGATCAGCAGGTAGCACACCGCGCCGCCGCGGGACTCGACCTGGCGCAGGCTGTCGGCCAGCTTCTGCTTGAGGTAGCGCGGGTTGCCCAGGCCGGTGAGCGGGTCGACCAGGTTGCGCTGCTCCAGGCTGGAGATGTTCTGGATCAGCATGCGGTTCTCCTGCAGCAGGCGCTGCAGGGTGTTGCACAGGCGGTCGGCGGCATACACGCGCGGCACCAGTTGCTCGTTCATCGAGGCCTTGCTGATGAAGTCGTCGACGCCGCGGTCGAAGGCTTCCACCAGCACGTTGTCGCCTTCCTTGCCGGTGAGCAGGATGACGTAGGTGTAGTGGTCGGCGGTCTCGTCCAGCTGGCGTACCCGGCCGGTCAGGTCCAGGCCGTCCATCTCCGGCATCAGCCAGTCGGCCAGCAGCACGCTGGCCGGGCGCAGCTCGAGTTGCTGCAGGGCCTCGGCGGCGCTGCTGGCGAAGCGGACATCCAGATAGCCGGCTTGGCTCAGCGCGCGACCGATCATGGCGCTGGAAAACTTGGCGTCGTCCACCACCAGAATGCTGAGATGGGGGTTGGGCATGATGGGCTCACTGGCAGGGAACTGGGGCGCCGTCGGTACTTCGCCGAACGGGGCGTGCGGGTGTGGTTATAATGAGCGCGCAAATTTTATCGTCAAGCCAGGCGCGCTCTGTCCGTGATATGGATCGCGCCGTCCATCTGGAGGAATTCCATGCCTTCGTTCGACGTGGTGTCCGAACTGGATAAACACGAACTCACCAACGCCGTGGACAACGCGGTGAAAGAGCTGGAGCGGCGCTTCGACCTGCGCGGCAAATGCAGCTTCGAAAGCAAGGACAAGACCATCACCCTGACCGCCGAAGCCGAATTCATGCTTGAGCAGATGCTCGACATCCTGCGCAGCAACCTGATCAAGCGCAAGATCGACAGCCAGTGCATGGAACTCAAGGACCCCTACGCGTCCGGCAAGGTGACCAAGCAGGAGGTGACCTTCCGCGAGGGCATCGACAAGGAGTTGGCGAAGAAGATCGTCGCCCATATCAAGGACAGCAAGCTCAAGGTGCAGGCCGCCATCCAGGGCGAGCAGGTACGCATCACCGGCAAGAAGCGCGACGACCTGCAGGAGGCCATCGCCGCCCTGCGCGCCAAGGACTTCGGCATGCCGCTGCAGTACAACAACTTCCGCGACTGATAGTGCGGGAGCATGAAAAAGGCCGGCTTATGCCGGCCTTTTTCATGGGCGCTCGGACGCCTCCGCGGGTGGCGGAGCGCCGTTGGCCTGGCCGCGCTCGCGGCGCCATTGCAGGAGGATGAGCAGCAGCGTGGGGATGCCGAGCAGGGCAGTGACCAGGAAGAACTGGGCATAGCCGAGTTTCTCCACCAGCAGCCCGGAGGAGCCGCCGACCAGGCGTGGCAGCAGCAGCATGATCGAGCTGAGCAGGGCGTACTGGGTGGCGGAGAACTTCAGGTTGGTCAGGCTCGACAGGTAGGCGACGAAGGCCGCGGTGGCCAGGCCGGAGCTGAGGTTGTCGAGGGCGATGGTCAGCACCAGCATGAGCATGTGCGGGTCCAGGGCCAGCAGCAGCTCGGCCACGGTCTGTTCGGCATAGCGCGCGCGCTCGGCGACTTCGCCCAGGCGCGACAGGCTGGCGAACAGCAGGTTGGTCGCGGCGGATGCCGCCCCGCCCAGCAGCAGGATCGGCAGGATGCCGAAACGCACGATCAGCAGGCCGCCGATGGCGGCGCCGAACAGGGTCATGAACAGGCCGAACAGCTTGCTGACGCTGGCGATCTGGCTCTTGGCGAAGCCCATGTCGATGTAGAAGACGTTGGCCATCACCCCCATCACCGTATCGGACATGCGGTAGGTGGCGATCAGCCCGAGCAGCAGCAGCGCCTGCCAGCGGTAGCGCAGGATGAAGTCGTTAATCGGCGTGAGCACCGGCCCCAGGCCGCGACGGCCCATGCGCGACAGGCAGGCGGCGGTGAGGATGGTGTACAGCAGGAAGCGCAGGGTGGCGCGGTCGTCGCGCAACAGCTCGGTCAGGCCCAGCTCGCCGCGCAGCATCGGCAGGATGTCGCTGTTGTAGAACTGGGTGAACATGGCCGGCACCGAGACCAGCAGCACGATCAGCACCAGCACCGAGGCCAGCTGGCGGTACAGGCCGTAGCGCGCCGCGGCGATCTGGGTCTGCAGCGGCACCGCCGGCTCGCGCATCCACAGGGTGGTGATCAGCCCCGGCAGCATGATCATGGCGAACAGCAGGTAGGTGCTGGCCCAGGCGCCATGCTGGTAGCCGGCGTCGGCGTTGCCGAACCAGCCGGCGAAGTACAGCGCGCCGGCCGTGCTGAGCAGCACGGCGACCCGGTAGCCGGCCATGTAGCTGGCGGCCAGGGCGGCCTGGCGGGTGTCGTCGACGATTTCCAGGCGGTAGGCGTCCACCGCGATGTCCTGGGTGGCGGAGGCGAAGGCCACCACCACCGCCACGCCGATCAGCCAGGCCAGGTGCTGCTGGGGGTCGCACAGGGCCATGCCGATCAGGCCGAAGACCACCAGCCCCTGCGACAGCACCAGCCAGGAACGGCGCCGGCCCAGGCGGCCGAGCAGCGGCAGGCGCCACTGGTCGAGCATCGGCGCCCAGACCCACTTGAAGGCATAGGCCAGGCCGATCAGGCTGGCGTAGCCGATGGTCTGCAGGGCCACGCCGGCCTCGCGCAGCCACACCGACAGGGTGGCGAACACCAGCATGTACGGCAGGCCGGCGGCGAAGCCGAGCAGCAGGAGGGCGAGGGCGGCCGGGTGGGCGTAGGTGGCGAGGGCGGCGCGCCAGGATTTACGGGGCATGGGCGTGGTCTGGGGATGAGCGAAACAAAGGGCGCACTCTAACCGCTGAACTCCATCGGGCGCCAGCCGTGGCGGCGCATATCCACGCGGTTGTTGCGGATGGTCAGGCCCTCTTCGCGCAGGCGCGCGCGCTGCTCGTCGCCGCTCGGGCTGCCGGCCGGCAGGCTCAGGCGGCCGCCGGCGCCGAGCACGCGGTGCCAGGGCAGGCGGGTGTCCGCAGGCAACTGGCTGAGGGTTCGTCCGACCCAGCGAGCGGCGCGGCCGAGGCCGGCCAGGGCGGCCAGTTCGCCATAGCTGGTCACCTTGCCGGCAGGGATCTGCGACAGCAGCAGGTACAGGGCGGCGCGCCGGCCCTCGGCGCTTGCCGGCGGCTCGGGGGCGGGGGCATGCTCTGCACCGATGCCCTGTCCTGCTGGTGGTTTCTGTCTCATGCTGCGCTTCCTGCTCTCGACTGTTCTCTTGGCTGCCGCGGCCTGTGCCCAGGCGGATACCGTGTGGCTGAACAACGGCGACCGCCTGACCGGCAAGATCCTCCTGCTCGACGGCGGCAAGCTGGCGCTGAAGACCCAGTATGCCGGGCGCGTGCTGATCGACTGGAAGGATATCGACACCCTGCGTTCGGACAAACCCCTGCTGCTGCGGCGCAACGGGCTGGACAGCCAGCACAGCCAGCAGTTGCAGGCCGCCGGCGCGGGCCTGGTGACGGTGGTTGACGGCGGCCGCGAGACGCTGCCGCTGGCCAGCATCACTCGCCTGGTGCCTCCGCGCCCGCTGCTGCAGGACCGCCTGTGGGAAGGCAACCTGGACGCCAAGCTCGACCTGGAGCGCAACGAGGACCGTACCGACGAGTTCAAGCTCAAGGGCGATACGCGGGTCGAGCACGGGCGCTGGCGCCATGTGTTGCACGGCCAGCTGGAGCACGAGACCAAGAACGACGAGAAGAAGGAAGACAACTGGGAACTGGAGTACGACCTCGACCGCTTCTTCACCGACCACTGGTTCTGGCGGGCCGGTTATGAGCAGGAGGAGGACCAGTTCGAGGACATCAATCGCCAGCGCATTCTCGGCAGCGGCCCCGGCTACCGCTTCTGGGAAGACGAGCTGGGGCGCTTCGACCTGATCGGCCAGTTCAACCGGGTGCGGCTGGATTCGCAGGGGGGCGAGCTGGCCTTCAACACCTGGTCGCTGGAATGGGACTACAAGCGCCTGTTGTGGGGCACGCGCCTGGAGTTCTACAGCAGCGCCGAGCTGCAGGTGCCGCAGATCGACGAGATCGACTACGTGCTCGACAGCGAGGCCGGCCTGCGTTACCGCCTGAACGACTGGGCCCGGCTGTCGCTGCTGTACGAGCTGGACCAGTTGCGCGGCCTGGGCAACACCTACTCGGAGCGGCGCTACCTGATCGGCTTGGGGGTCGGCTGGTAGCCGTCTGCGCCGGGGCAAAGAGGCTTTTCTGAACTCGCGCGGCGATTGCCAGTCTGTGCTTGCTCTGCCGGCGCGTACGCGGATAATGCCGGCCTTTTTGCCCACCCGAGCCGATTGTTTGCCGATGACTGTTTCCCGCTCCCTGCTGTGCCTGGCGCTGAGCGCCATCTCCTCCCCCCTGCTGGCCGATACCGTGTGGCTGAAGAACGGTGACAAGCTCACCGGCAGCATCGAACTGGTCGACGGCGGCAAGCTGCTGCTGAAGACCGACTACGCCGGCTCGATCACCCTCGATCTGCACAAGGTCGCTACCCTGGAAAGCGAGCGCGAGCTGCTGGTCAAGCAGGACGATTTCACCGGCGAGCGGGCCAAGTCGCTGAAGCCGGCGGGGGAGGGCCAGGTCGAGCTGGTCAACGGCGAGGCGCCGAAAGTGGTGGCGCTGAGTTCCATCGCCCAGATCCTGCCACCCAAGCCGCTGGTCCAGGACCTGCGCTGGAGCGGCAACATCGATTTCTCCGCCGACTACAAGCAGGCCGAGAGCGACGTGAAGGACTACGACATCGACCTCGCCACCCAGGCCCGCCACGGCGCCTGGCGCCATAGCTTCGGCGTCGAGTACGACCACGAACTCAAGGATGACGAGAAGAAGACCGACCGCACCGAGTTGGACTACGACCTCGACCGCTTCCTCACCAGGCAGTTCTTCTGGCAGGGCCAGCTCAAGTACACCCACGACCGCATGGAGGATCTGCGCATCCAGCGCACCGTCGGTACCGGCCCCGGCTACCAGTTCTGGGACGACACCCTCGGTGCCTTCTCCGTGGCCGGCTTGCTCAACCGCAACGACTTCGTCTTCGACAACGGCGAGAGCGAACACTTCAACTCGGCGGCTATGGAGTGGGACTACAAGCGCAAGCTGATCGGCCAGAACGTCGAGCTGTACAGCCAGGGCGAACTGGGTGCGCCCTTCATCGACGAGATCGACTACATCATCGATACCGAGGCCGGCGTGCGCTACAAGCTCAACAGCTGGGCGGCCCTGAGTCTCAAGGCCGAGTGGGACAAGGTCGCCAGCGAGAACGGCGATACCGACGAGCGCCGCTACATGCTCGGCCTGGGCGTCGGCTGGTAAGCCACCCACCCACAAAAAAGCCCCGCAAATGCGGGGCTTTTTATGAGGCCAAGTCTCGACTCTGCGAGCTAGAGCCAGGCAAGGCGAAATTGGGCGAGGGCGCGGAGTTTACAAGCCGTAAATGAGCAGCCCGAGCCCAATTTCAACGCAGTCTGGCCGACGCGCAGCAAGTCGAAACAGATCAGAGGCGCAGGCCGCCGTCCAGCTCCAGGATCCGACCGGTGTAGTAGTCGTTTTCCAGGATGTAGGCCACCGAGTGGGCGATCTCGGCCGGCTTGCCCATGCGCTTGAGCGGGATGCCGGAGCACATCTTCTCCAGGGCTTCCGGCTTCATGCTGCCGGTCATCTCTGTTTCGATGAAGCCCGGAGCGACGCCGGCGACACGGATGCCGTAGCGCGCCAGTTCCTTGGCCCAGACCACGGTGTCGGCGGCAACGCCGGCCTTGGCCGCGGAGTAGTTGGCCTGGCCGACGTTGCCGGCGCGGGAGATGGAGGAGATGTTGATGATCGCGCCCTGGTTCTTCAGCTCGATCATCTTCGCCGCGACTTCGCGGGTGCAGAGGAACACGCCGGTCAGGTTGACGTCGATCACCGACTGCCACTGGGCCAGGCTCAGCTTGGTCATCTCGCCGTCCTTGACCTTGATGGTCAGGCCGTCGCGCAGGATGCCGGCGTTGTTGACCAGGCCGTTGATCGCACCGAAGTCGTCGGCGATCTGCGCCACGGTGTGGGTGACCTGCTCTTCGTTGGCCACGTTGCAGAGGTAGGCGCGGGCGTCACCACCGGCGGCCTTGCAGGCGGTCACGGTTTCGTCGAGCTTTTCCTGATTCAGGTCGACCAGGGCCAGCTTGGCACCCTTGCCAGCCAGGTATTCGGCCATGGAGCGACCGAGGCCCTGGCCACCGCCGGTGATGATGATGACTTTGTCTTTGAGTTCCATAACACTACCCCTCTAAAGGTCTACAGGTGGCCTCGCTGGCGCTGCAAAGAGTTCTGCCGGGCGCCTGTCCGTTTTGTTTTCGACGGATTCTTAACGAGGAGTCATAAGTTGAGCGTGACAGCCGGCAAGCATGCCCGAGAATTGCTCCTCAAGGAATACCGCGGCGTGCTTTCGACCCACTCCAAGGCCATGCCGGGTTTCCCTTTCGGATCAGTGGTGCCCTACTGCCTGGACGAGCGGGGCTGCCCGCTGCTCCTGATCAGCCGCATCGCCCAGCACACCCACAATCTGCAGCAGGACGGCAAATGTTCGCTGCTGGTCGGCGAGCGCGGTGCCGAGGACGTGCAGGCGGTCGGGCGCCTGACCCTGCTGGCCGAGGCCGAGAAACTGGCAGAACCGCCGCAGATCGACGCCGCTGCCGCACGTTACTACCGCTATTTCCCCGAATCGCGCGATTACCACCGGGTGCACGATTTCGACTTCTGGCGCCTGCAGCCGGTGCGCTGGCGCTATATCGGCGGCTTCGGCGCGATCCACTGGCTGGACCAGGTCAACCTGGCCAACCCCTTCGCCGGCGAGAGCGAGCTGGGCATGCTCGAACACATGAACGCCGACCATGCCGCGGCCATCGCCCATTACGTCGAACTGGCCGGGCTGCCCGCCCACGAGCCGGCGCAGCTGGTCGGCATCGACAGCGAAGGCTTCCACCTGCGCATCGGCAAGAGCCTGCACTGGCTGGCCTTCCCAACATCCTGTAACAGTCCCGGCGCAGTGCGCCAGGCCCTGGTACAGCTGGCTCGCGCCGCAAGCTGGCCGACCGCCGGGCAGGTTTCAGCTTGAATTAAGCGCCACGCCCCATACTTCATCGGTATCGGAAGCCGTTCTTCCGCCAAGGAAATCCTGATGCGCGCTTTTCTCTTTCTGTTTCTGCTGTTCCCGCTGATCGAACTGGCCGTGCTGATCCAGGTCGGCAGTGCCATCGGCGTCCTGCCGACCCTGTTGCTGGTGATCGGCACGGCGATTCTCGGCAGCGTGCTGCTGCGCGTGGCCGGCCTGGCCACCGCCTGGCGCGCCCGCGAGAAGCTGGCCCGCGGCGAGATGCCCGAGCAGGAGATGTTCGAGGGCCTGCTGATCGCCGTCGGCGGCGGCCTGCTGCTGTTGCCGGGCTTCATCAGCGACGCGTTCGGCCTGCTCTGCCTGATCCCCTTCACCCGCCGCTGGATGATCGGCGGCCTGCGCCGGCGTGCCGCCGAGCAGGCCTTGCGCCAGCGTGCCTTCTTCGACGACCCCCAGGCCCGCTCCGGGCAGACACGGCCCAATGTGCTGGAAGGCGAATACCAGCGCCGCGACTGAGGCTGTGTGCAAAAAATTGCCGGGAGCAATGTGTAACGTCGCGCAGCGACGGCCCGAAGGGTGGCCGCCAGGGATGGCAGGCCATAAAAAAAATCACACCACAGCCCTTGAAATGCCCTTGATCGCCCCTATCTAGCTAGCACCGCAAGGTGTCTGCCGGTTTCGGCAGAACAGACTTCCGCGGCCCGCCCAGGCGTGCCGCGCCCGGCTCCGCCGGACTTTGCTAACCCGCCGGTGCAGTCACCGGCCTGCTTACAACAACTATCGGGAGAGATCGACCAATGAAGCTTCGTCCTCTGCATGACCGCGTCGTTATCCGCCGCAGCGAAGAAGAATCGAAAACCGCTGGTGGCATCGTGCTGCCGGGCTCCGCTGCCGAGAAGCCGAACCAGGGCGTGATCGTCGCCGTCGGTGCCGGCAAGACCCTGGACAACGGTGAAGTGCGTGCCCTGGCCGTCAAAGTCGGTGACAAGGTGGTATTTGGCCCGTACTCCGGCAGCAACACCGTCAAAGTCGACGGCGAAGACCTGCTGGTGATGAGCGAGAACGAAATCCTCGCCGTCCTCGAAGCCTGATTCCCGCGAATCTCCGTTCAACTCAAGAATTTAAGGAACAACCACCATGGCTGCTAAAGAAGTCAAATTCGGCGATTCCGCTCGCAAGAAGATGCTGGTCGGCGTTAACGTCCTGGCCGATGCCGTCAAAGCCACCCTCGGCCCGAAAGGCCGCAACGTGGTGCTCGAGCGCAGCTTCGGCGCGCCGCTGATCACCAAGGACGGCGTGTCCGTTGCCAAGGAAATCGAGCTGAAAGACCGCTTCGAGAACATGGGCGCCCAGCTGGTCAAGGACGTTGCGTCCAAGGCCAACGACGCGGCCGGTGACGGCACCACCACCGCCACCGTACTGGCTCAGGCCATCGTCAACGAAGGCCTGAAAGCCGTCGCTGCCGGCATGAACCCGATGGACCTCAAGCGCGGCATCGACAAGGCCACCATCGCCATCGTCGCCGAGCTGAAGAAGCTGTCCAAGCCGTGCACCGACACCAAGGCCATTGCCCAGGTCGGCACCATCTCCGCCAACTCCGACAACTCCATCGGCGACATCATTGCCGAAGCCATGGAAAAAGTCGGTAAAGAAGGCGTGATCACCGTTGAAGAAGGCTCGGGCCTGGAAAACGAACTGTCGGTCGTCGAAGGCATGCAGTTCGACCGTGGCTACCTGTCGCCGTACTTCATCAACAAGCCGGACACCATGGTCGCCGAGCTCGACGGCCCGCTGATCCTGCTGGTCGACAAGAAGATCTCCAACATCCGCGAACTGCTGCCGGTTCTCGAAGCCGTGGCCAAGTCCGGCCGTCCGCTGCTGATCGTGGCCGAAGACGTCGAAGGCGAAGCCCTGGCGACCCTGGTGGTCAACAACATGCGTGGCATCGTCAAAGTCGCGGCCGTCAAGGCTCCGGGCTTCGGCGACCGTCGCAAGGCCATGCTGCAGGACATCGCCATCCTCACCGGCGGTACCGTGATTTCCGAAGAAGTCGGCCTGAGCCTGGAAAGCGCCACCCTGGAACACCTGGGTAACGCCAAGCGCGTTCAGCTGAGCAAGGAAAACACCACCATCATCGACGGTGCCGGCCAGCAGGCTGATATCGAAGCCCGCGTGGCGCAGATCCGCAAGCAGGTCGAAGACACCACCTCCGACTACGACAAAGAGAAGCTGCAAGAGCGTCTGGCCAAGCTGGCTGGCGGTGTTGCCGTGATCAAGGTCGGTGCCGGTACCGAAGTGGAAATGAAAGAGAAGAAGGCCCGTGTCGAAGACGCCCTGCACGCCACCCGCGCAGCCGTCGAAGAAGGCGTGGTACCTGGCGGCGGTGTCGCCCTGGTGCGTGCCCTGCAGGCCATCAGCGAGCTGAAAGGCGACAACGACGACCAGAACGTCGGTATCGCTCTGCTGCGTCGCGCCGTTGAAGCGCCGCTGCGTCAGATCGTTTCCAACGCCGGTGGCGAGCCGAGCGTAGTGGTCGACAAGGTCAAGCAGGGTTCGGGCAACTACGGCTTCAACGCCGCGACCGACACCTACGGCGACATGATCGAGATGGGTATTCTCGATCCGGCCAAAGTCACCCGTTCCGCCCTGCAGGCCGCCGCTTCCATCGGCAGCCTGATGATCACCACCGAAGCCATGATCGCCGACATCGTCGACGACAAGGCCGCTCCGGCCATGCCGGACATGGGTGGCATGGGTGGCATGGGCGGCATGATGTAAGCCGACCGGCACCCAGCTGCAATAAAAAGCCCCGCCTAGTGCGGGGCTTTTTATTGCGTGGCTGTTTTAGTGGATCAGCTCAGCGTTGTTTGCCAAATGCGGCTGCGTCAGCGGGCGGTACAGCAGCAGGTCGTACAGGCCCAGGCAGATCAGCCAGCTGAGCAGGGCCGTCCACAGGTTGTGCGAGAGAAAGTGCGCGCCCTGGGCCATGCGTACCAGGGAAAACAGGCAGCCCAGGCCGATGGCGAAGACCAGCGCGCCATTGGCCAGGCGCGGGTAACGGTCGCGCCAGACGAAGAACAGCGCGAGCAGGGCAAACCCGGCCGCGGCATGCCCGCCTGGCCAGCACTTGCCGGCCTTCTCCACCGGCTGCGCGCGCGGCTCCAGCAGCCCGGAGAAATGCTCGACCCCGCCGTACTGCTCCAGGCTCCACGGGCAGTGCATCTGGGTGAGCTTCTTCAGCGGGGTGACGAAGCTGGTGGACAGGCCCATGGCCAGCACCAGGTAGCCGAGCTGGCGGCGCAACGGACGCAGGCGGGTTGGCAGCAGGCTGAGCAGGAAGCCACCAATGGCCAGCGCGCCGATGACGATGGTCAGCTGTTTGGCGCGGTCGTGCAGGACATCCTCGAGGAAGTCGTTGTGCCGGCCGATGAAGCCCTGGCCCTGGATGTAGAACAGGTCGGCCAGGGCGAAGTCCAGGCGGGTGGGTTCGACCAGCAGCATCAGCGCCAGGAGGGCGAGCGGTAGGCCGTACCACCAGCGGCGGTCGAAGGTGGGGGAATGGCTGGGCATGGCGGCGTTCATCTCGTGCTGAGTTGCAGGTCGGGTTGTGGGTTGCCCTTCCAGGCCAGCAGATGCTCCTTGAAGGCATGACTGGCGGCCTGGTAGTAGGCGATATCGCGCTGCAGCAGCGGGTCCTGGCTGTCGCTGCGGGTTTCGCGGCTGGCGCCGAGGGCATCGTCATGCCGGCGCATGTGCCGCTGTGGGCTGAGGATGGCCAGGTCCCGGCCGTCGAACAGGCCGAGGTGCTGGTAGTTGCCGAGCAGCACCCGGCGCGGTGCCGGATTGTCCTGCAGCAGGTTGCGGCCGAAGAAGGTCGACTGGTAGTCGAGATTGAGCAGGCCGAGCAGGGTCGGCGCCAGGTCGATCTGGCTGGCCAGCTGGTTGTCCTCGCGTGGCGCGACCAGCCCCGGCGCGTAGATGAACAGCGGGATGTGGTAGTTGGCCACCGGCAGGTCCTGGGCCCCGGCGCTGCCGGCGCAGTGGTCGGCGACGAAGACGAACAGGGTGTTGGCGAACCAGGGCTTGTGCCGCGCGGCGGCGAGGAACTGGCCGATGGCATGGTCGGTGTACTTCACCGCGCCTTCGCGGCCGTCGCCCGAGGCGATGTCGATGCGTCCGTCCGGGTAGGTGTAGGGGCGGTGGTTGGAGGTGGTCATCAGCTGCAGCAGGAACGGCTTGCCGGCGGCATGGTCGGCATCGGCGAGCCTGAGGGTCTGGGCGTAGAGGTCCTCGTCGGCCATGCCCCAGGCGTTCTTGAAGTGGATATCGGCCTCGGCCACGCTGCTCTGGTCGACCACCCGGTAGCCGTTGCCGCCGAAGAAGGCGTTCATGTTGTCGAAGTAGCCGCGCCCGCCATAGACGAACACGCTGTCGTAGCCCTGCGCGCTGAGCTGCTGGCCGAGGCTGGCATAGCCGCTCTCGCGGCCGACGCGCTTGACGATGGAGCGTCCCGGCGTCGGCGGCACCGACAGGGTGATGGCCTCCAGGCCACGGTCGGTACGGGTGCCGGTGGCGTAGAAGTTGTTGAAGAACAGGCTCTGCCGGCGCAGCGCATCGAGGTTGGGGGTCAGCCCGCGGCTGTCGCCGAAGCTGCCGAGGTACTTGGCCGACAGGCTCTCGATGGTGACCAGGACGATATTCAGCTGGCGCGGCTGGCCGGGGTTGTCGACCTGCCGGCGGATATCCAGCGGGTCGCTGCCGATGAAGCGGCTGCCCGGCTCGTTCAGTTCCGCGCGCAGGCGGGGGGCGACCTGGGCGTCGGGCAGGGTGGCGTAGAACTGCGGGTAGTCCAGCTCGTTGTTACGGAAGGCGGCGAAGAACTGGTAGGGCCCGTTGCTCGCCAGCTCGTGCTGGTAGGCATTGCCGCCCAGGCCGCGCGGGCTGTCCTGATCCAGCGCCAGCAGGCTCAGCGCGCTACAGGCCAGCAGCCCGGCGAGCGCGCCCAGGCGTGCCGAGCGACTCGGCAGGGGCGCCTGCAGGGCGGCTTGCAGCGGCCGCTGCAGAGCCAGGCCGAGCAGGGCGGCGAGGCCGGCCAGGGCGCCGAGCAGCAGGCCAAGCGGGTAGGACTCCAGCAGGTTGTTGAGCACCTCGTCGGAGTACACCAGGTAGTCCACGGCGATGAAGTTGAAGCGCACGCCGAACTCGTCCCAGAACAGCCATTCGGCCGTGGCGACGAACAGCATGGCGAACAGGCTGACCAGCAGCAGGGCGCGCAGCAGCCAGCGCTGCCCGGGCCGGCGCCACAGCCCGGGCGGGCAGAGCAGCAGGTACAGGCCCAGCGGCAGGGCGGCGTAGGCGAGGAAGCCGAGGTCGTAGAGCAGGCCGATGGCGAAGATCGCCAGCGGGTTGCCGGCCTCGTGCAGATGGTCGAACAGCAGCACGCCGCGGGTCAGCAGGAAGATCGCCAGCCAGCTGGCGAGCAGGAGCAGCAGGTAGCGCAGGGGCGCGCTGCGAAGCAGGGACATGGGTGCGGTTCCAGGCGGGGGAAATGCGCGGCAGTCTGCTCCCGGCTTTGTTGGCGGCCGGTGAATTCGCCGTGAAAAATGCGTCAAAGCGGCCGCAACGGCAGGGCGGCCGGGTTATCGTGAGCGCATCGAAAACGGCACAAGCCGAAGAGGAACAGACCATGCGCATCCTCCTGGTCGAGGACAACCGCGACATCCTGGCCAACATGGCCGACTACCTGGGGATCAAGGGCTACACGGTGGATTGTGCCCAGGACGGCCTGTCCGGCCTGCACCTGGCGGCCACCGAGCATTACGACCTGATCGTGCTGGACATCATGCTGCCCGGCATCGACGGCTACACCCTGTGCCAGCGCCTGCGCGAGGAGGCGCGCCGCGATACCCCGGTGATCATGCTCACCGCCCGCGACCAGCTGGACGACCGCCTCAAGGGCTTCAAGGCCGGCGCCGACGATTACCTGATCAAGCCGTTCGCCCTCTCCGAGCTGGCCGCGCGCATCGAGGCGGTGCTGCGCCGCAGCCTCGGCGGCGGCAAGCGCAGCCTGCAGGTCGGCGCGTTGAGCTATGACCTCGATACCCTGGAAGTCAGCCGTGACGGGCGCCCGCTCAAGCTCAACCCGGTGGGGCTCAAGCTGCTGGCCCTGCTGATGCAGAAGAGCCCGCATGTGGTGCGCCGCGAGGCACTGGAAGAGGCGCTGTGGGGCGATGACTGCCCGGACAGCGACAGCCTGCGCAGCCACGTGCACCAGTTGCGCCAGGTCATCGACAAGCCCTTCGCCCAGGCGCTGCTGCATACGGTGCATGGCGTCGGCTACCGCCTGGCGGAGCTGCACGATGGCGTTTAGGCACGGCCTGTTCAGGCAGAGCCTGTCGCGGCGCATCGTCATCGCCTTCATGCTGATGACCCTGCTGGTCGGCGGCACCTTCGCCATCGGTATCGTCGAGACCGTGCACCTGGTCGAGGAGCGGCTGATCTCCACCGAACTGGGCGGCGATCTCGGCCGCCTGCTGAAGATGGAGAGCAGCGAGGATTGGCGGCACAACCCCGAGCCAGGCCAGCGGTTCCATTTCAGCAACGGCCCCGGCGACTTTGCCATGCCGGCAGACCTGCAGGCGCTGCCACCCGGCTTCAGCGAGCTGTACCGGGGCGAGCGCTCCTACCACGCCTTCGTCCAGCTGGTGGATGGCCGCCGCTATGTGCTGCTGGAAGACCAGAGCGAGTTCGAGGACCGCGAGCAGCTGCTGTTCGCCGTGGTGCTCACCGGCTTCCTGATCAGCCTGGCGCTGTCCGGGCTGCTCGGCTGGCTGCTGGCGCGCAAGGTGATCGAGCCGGTGGTGCGCCTGTCCAGGCAGGTGCGTCACCCGGACCAGCTGCTCGACCGCGCGCCGTCGCTGGCGCCGGACTATGCCGGCGACGAGGTTGGCCAGCTGGCGGCCTCCTTCGACACCACCCTGGGCCTGCTGCGCCGCGCGCTGACCCGCGAGCGCCTGTTCACCAGCGACGTCAGCCATGAGCTGCGCACCCCGCTGATGGTGCTGGCCAGCTCCTGCGAGCTGTTGCTGGACAACCCGGCCCTGGACCCGCGTGCCCGCGGCCAGGTGCAGCGCATCGCCCGCGCCAGCGAGGAGATGCGCGACCTGGTGCAGACCTTCCTGCTGCTGGCGCGCTCGCGCAACGACGAGCCCGGCATGACGCCCCTGGCCAGCCTGGCCGAGGTGGCCGATGGTCTGGTGGAGCAATGGCGCCCGGCGATCGAGGCCAAGGGCCTGACCTTCCACTACCAGCGCGGTAGCGGCACCCTCATGCATTACAACGCGCCCCTGCTGCGTTCGGTAATGGGCAACCTGCTGCGCAACGCCCTGCACTACACCGAGCGCGGCGGCATCCACCTGTCCCTGCAGGTGCAGGGCTTCGTCGTCGAGGACAGCGGCGTGGGCATCCCGGAGAGCGAGCGCGAGGCGATGTTCCAGCCGTTCGTGCGTGGCGGCCAGGCCCGGGGCGAAGGCCTGGGCCTGGGCCTGTCGCTGGTGCAGCGGATCTGCGAGAGCCAGGGCTGGAGCGTCAACCTGAGCGGCGTCGAGCCGCAGGGCTGTCGTTTCGAGGTCAGTCTGGGCCAGCACGACGAGCTGCACGGGGCATGACGCTTTTTTCACAAGGCCGCCCATAACCTGCCTGTAACTTTACCCGGCTAGGCTGGTCACACCGTGGCTGGCTCGGCGTTCGGTTCGACCGCTCGTCTGTAGAGCCTGCAATCGGGGCTCAATGAACTAGGGTTTTGTGTAAGTGCTTGGCAGCATTTTCAAGGGGTTGCAGCGATGAAATTAGAAATTGCTCGAGGTCTTTTCCTCGTCGGCGCCCTCGGCGTAACCGCCCTGGCCGCCGCCGCGTGGCAGGAGCCCGAACCCGTGGTGCTGGATACCCAACACAGTTCGCGGCAGTACTGCCCGCAACCGGCGGTCGCCCGCAACAAGGCGTTGGTGCCGCAGGTCCGACCCGACAGCGACCTGTTGCTGGTGATGTTCGGTCTGTCGCAAAACCTGAACGCCAGCAACTGAGCCGCCCCGCCGAATGAAAAAAGCCCCGCACTGCGGGGCTTTTTCTTGGGCGTGCGACTCAGTGGGACGGCACGCTGGCTGCGGCCGGGCTGGCGTCCGGCTTGGCCAGCAGGGTGTAGACGCAGGGCAGGACGAACAGGGTGAACAGGGTGCCGATCGACATGCCGGTGGCAATCACCACGCCGATGTCGAAGCGGCTGGCCGCCCCGGCGCCAGTGGCGAAGATCAGCGGCACCATGCCGAAGACCATCGCCGCGGTGGTCATCAGCACCGGGCGCAGGCGAATCGAGGCGGCCTCCTCGATCGCTTCGCGCACGCCGAGGCCCTTGTCGCGGCGCAGCTGGTTGGCGAACTCGACGATCAGGATGCCGTGCTTGCTGATCAGGCCGATCAGGGTCACCAGGCCCACCTGGGTGTAGATGTTCATGCTGGAGAAACCGAGGAAGATCGGCAGCAGGGCGCCGCAGATCGACAGTGGCACGGTCACCAGGATCACCAGCGGGTCGCGGAAGCTCTCGAACTGCGCGGCCAGCACCAGGAAGATGATCGCCAGGGCCAGGGCGAAGGTGACGAACAGCGCGCTGCCTTCCTGCACGTACTGGCGCGAGGCACCGGCATAGTCGAAGGCATAGCCGCGCGGCGCCTCCTCGCGGGCGATCTGCGCGATGCTGTCCACCGCTTCACCGGTGCTGACGATCGGCACGCCCTCGATGATCGCCGAGTTGAGTTGCTGGAACTGCTTGAGCTTGGTCGGCCGCGCGCGGTCGCTGACCTTGATCAGCGTGCCCAGCGGCACCATCTGCCCGCTCTCGCTCTTCACGTAGTAGCTGCTCAGCCAGCCCGGGTTGTCGCGGTAGGCGCGCTCGACCTGGGCGATCACCTTGTAGCTGCGGCCGTCGATGGTGAAGCGGTTGATCTCGCCTTCGCCGAGCAGGGTGGCCAGGGTCAGCCCCAGGTCCTGCATGGATACGCCCATCTGCGCGGCCTTCTCGCGGTCGATATCGACCACCACTTCCGGCTTGTCGAAGGCCAGGTCGACGTTGAGGAAGGCGAACTTGCCCGACTCCATGGCCCGCGCCTTGACCCGGTCGGCCACCTGCAACAGCGACTCGTAGTCGTTCGGCGTGTTGATCACGAACTGGAACGGCAGGCCCTGGCCGGTGCCCGGCAGCGACGGCAGGTTGAAGCCGAAGACCTGCAGGCCGGGGATGGCATTGAGCCTGGCCTGGACCTCCGGCAGCAGCTCCATCTGGGTGCGTTCGCGTTCGTCCCAGGGCGTCAGCAGGAAGCCGCCGATCCCGGCCTGCACGCCATCGAAGCCGTTGATCTGGAACGACGAGTAGTACTCGGGGAAGCTCTTGAAGATCTCCACGAACTCGTCGGTGTAGGCGTTCAGGTAGTTCAGGTTGGTCGGCTGCGGCGCGTTGGCGAAGAGGAACACGATGCCCTGGTCCTCTTCCGGTGCCAGCTCGCTGTGGCTGAACTTGAGCAGCACCGGGATCAGGCCGAGGACGATCAGGGCGAACACCAGCACCACCGGGCGGGTATTCAGGGTACCGTGCAGGGCGTTCTGGTAGCGGCGCTTGAGCCGGTCGAAGATCTGGTCGAGCCGGTGTGCCAGGCCCGAGGGGTTTTCCTCGTGGCGCAGCAGCTTGGCGCACATCATCGGCGACAGGGTCAGGGCGACGATGCCGGAGATGATCACCGCGCCGGCCAGGGTCAGGGCGAATTCCTTGAACAGCGCGCCGGTGAGGCCTTCGAGGAAGCCGATCGGCGCATACACCGCGGCCAGGGTGATGGTCATCGAGACCACCGGCACGGCGATCTCCCGCGCCCCTTCGAGGGCCGCGTCGAACGGCGTCTTGCCTTCCTCGATATGGCGGTGGATGTTTTCCACCACGACGATGGCGTCGTCCACCACCAGGCCGATGGCCAGGACCATGGCCAGCAGGGTCAGCAGGTTGATCGAGTAGCCCATCAGCTGCATGAAGAACAGCACGCCGATCATCGACAGCGGAATGGTGATCACCGGGATCAGCACCGAGCGGAACGCGCCGAGGAACAGGAAGACCACGACGATGACGATCAGCACCGCCTCGATCAGGGTCTTCACCACCTCGTCGATGGACGCCTGGATGAAGCGGGTGGCGTCGTAGGCGATGGAGACTTTCAGGTTCGGCGGCAGCTGCGCTTCCAGCTCCGGGAGGATGGCGCGCACGTGCTTGATCACGTCCAGCGGGTTGGCGCTGGGCGTGCCCTTGATGGCGATGTACACCGAGGGCGTGCCGTCGAACGAGCTGATCGAGTCGTAGTTGGCCGCGCCCATCTCCACCCGGGCCACGTCGCGGACCAGCACGCGGGTGTCGCCGACGGTCTTCAGCGGGATGGCGGCGAAGGCTTCGGGGGTCTTCAGGTCGGTGCTGGCATTGATGCTGGTGACCACGTACTGGCCCTTCACTTCGCCGGCGGCGGCGAGGAAGTTGTACTGGCGCACGGCCTCGCTGAACTCGCCGGCGGTGACGCCATAGGCGGCCATCTTCACCGGGTCCAGCCACAGGCGCATGGCGAATACCTGGTTGCCGAGGATTTCCGCTTCGGCCATGCCCGGCAGGGTCGCCAGCTTGGGCTGGATGACCCGTGACAGGTAGTCGGTGATCTGCGGGTTGGACAGCTGCTCGCTGTAGAAGCTGACATACATCAGCGCGGTGGAGTCGGCCGCTTCCTTGGACAGCACCGGGTCTTCGGCATCCTGCGGCAGCTGGTTCTTCACTTCGCCGGCCTTGGCCAGCAGTTCGGTGAACAGGCGGTCGCTGTCGGCGCCAATGCGCGCGTAGATGGAGATCACCGAGAGGTTCTGCTGGCTCGACGAGGTCATGTAGTCGATGCCTTCGGCGCTGGCCAGGCTCTGCTGCAGCGGCTGGGTGATGTAGCCCTGGATGGTCTCGGCGTTCGCCCCGGGGTAGGCAGTGGTCACCGTGATCAGGGCGTTTTCCATCTGCGGGTACTGGCGGATCACCAGTTTGCTGAAGGCCTGGAAGCCCAGCAGGATGATCAGCAGGCTGACCACGGTGGCCAGTACCGGGCGACGGATGAACGGATCTGTAAAAGCCATGTTGGTTTCCTTGGCGCCGCGCCTTACTGGGCGGCGCTGGCTGGGGTGGCCGCTTCGACCGCCTGGGCCTGATCGGCGGCGATGCTCACGTGGGCGCCGTTGTCCAGCTTGAGCTGGCCGGCGGTGACCACCTGTTCGCCGGCCTTGAGGCCCTTGAGTACCACCACCTGGGCATCGCGGCGCTCGCCGGTCTCGACGAAGCGACGCTCGACCACCAGCTGGGCCTGGCCCTTGTCGTCTTTAACTACGGCACCCTTTTCGTCCTGCTTCTCGCCGATCACGTACACCGAGTTGCCGTACAGGGTGTAGGTGATGGCGGTTTCCGGCACCACGATCACCGGCTTTTCGCCGGGCAGGAGCACGTCCAGGTTGGCGAACATGCCCGGCAGCAGCTTGCTGTCGGGGTTCGGCAGCATGGCGCGCACCTGCAGGTTGCGCGTGGTTTCCTCGACCTTGGGGTTGATCGCGGCGATTTCGCCCTCGAACACCTCACCCGGATAGGCGGCGACGTTAAGGCGCACGCGCTGGCCGATGGCCAGCAGTGGCACGGCCTGTTCCGGCAGGAAGAAGTCGACGAACAGCTTGGACAGGTCCTGCAGGGTGGCCACCGGGTTGCCGGGGCTCAGGTAGTCGCCGGTATCGACCTGGCGGATGCCGATGGTGCCGGCGAAGGGCGCGAGGATGCGCTTCTTGTCCAGGCTGGCCTGCAGCTGGGCGACGCTGGCCTCGGCCTTGAGCAGTTCGGCGTTCAGGCGGTCGAACTCGCTCTTGGAGATGGCCTGTTTTACCGCCAGGTTCTTGCCGCGCTGGTACTCCACCTGGGCCAGGTTGCGCACGGCCAGGGCGGTGGCGAGGATGGCCTTTTCCACCTGGCTGTCCAGTTGCAGCAAGGGCTGGCCGAGGCTGACCTTCTCGCCGGACTGGAACAGCACCCGATGCACGGTGCCCTCGACTTCGGCGGTCAGATCGACGCCCTGGAACGCCTTGAGTGTGCCGATGGCCGGCAGGCGGCTCTGCCAGGGCTGCTCCCTGGCCGTGGCGGCGGACACGCTGATGGCCGGCTGCGGCGCGGCGAACATCTGCACCTGCTGGTAGATCGAATAGCCTTTGTAGGCGGCCAGGGCGAGCACCACGAGGATGACCGCGCCCAGCATGATAAACATGCGGCGGAGCAACATATTCCGGTTCCTTGGCAGGGCGAGAATGGCCTGGGAATAGGCGAAGCAGGCACCTTAGTACCAGCTGACCATCAAGTCAAAATCATCTCATTTGCAGGAAATTACCGCTGCCGATTGCCGCAACGCTGTGTCGCGGCAATCGCCCGTCCAGGCCTTGAACCGGCACCTCCCGGTGCCGGCGCGCGGGCTCAGGAGGCCAGGCTGCGGGTCACTGCGCCCAGCGCGCCGGAGAGCTGGTGCAGGTTCTGGCTGGCGGCCTGGGTGCGCTCGACGTTCTCCTGGTTGGAGCTGGCGATGGCGGTGATCTCGGTGAGGTTGCGCGAGATGTCCTCGGCCACCGAGGTCTGCTCCTCGGCGGCGGTGGCGATCTGCCGGTTCATGTCGCGGATGGCTTCCACCGCGCCGGTGATGCGCTGCAGCATGGCGCCGGCCTCGGTGACCTGGGTCACGCCTTCCTCGCTGCGGTTCTGTCCGCTCTCGATGGCGCGCACGGCGTTGAGCGCGCCGGTCTGCACCGTGTCGATGATCTGGTTGATCTCGGCGGTGGATTCGGCGGTGCGCTGGGCCAGGGTGCGCACCTCGTCGGCCACCACGGCGAAGCCGCGGCCCTGCTCGCCGGCGCGCGCGGCCTCGATGGCGGCGTTGAGGGCCAGCAGGTTGGTCTGCTCGGCGATGCCGCGGATCACTTCCAGGACCTTGCCGATGCGCCCGCTGTCGGCTTCCAGGCGGCGGATCACCTCGGCGGTGTTGGCGATTTCGCCGCGCATGCCGGTGATGGTCTGGATGGTCGCGTCCATCACGCGGCCGCCCTGGCGCGCCGAGCTGTCGGCATCGTCAGCGGCATGCGCGGCCTCGGCGGCGTGGCGGGCCACCTCCTGGGCGGTGGCGGACATCTCGTGCATGGCGGTGGCGACCTGGTCGGTGCGCTCGAACTGCTCGTTGATGCCCAGGGTCATGCGCGAGGCGATGCTGTTCAGCTCGCCGCTGGCACTGTCCAGGTTGCTGCTGCTCTGCTGCAGGCTCTGGGTGGTGCTGGCGAGGAAGTCGCGCAGGGTGTTGGCGGCGATGGCCAGCATGCCCAGCTCGTCGGCGCGGGTGGTTGCCACGCGCTGGCCGAAGTTGCCGTGGCTGAGCTGGTCGACGTGGGTGATCAGGTGGCGGATCGGGATGATCAGGTTGCGGTTGACCAGCCACAGGCCGAACAGGGCGATCACCACGCTGGCGGCCAGCAGCAACAGGCTGCCGATGAGGATGGTGCGGTCGGCGGCGGCGTTGATCTGCTTGGCCTGTTGCAGGCTGTGCTCGCGGAGCTGCTTGACCAGGGCGCTCATCTGCTCGCTGGCCGCGCGGTCGATGCCCTTGACCGCGGCATCGCCGACGGCGGCATCGCCAGCAGCGGCGATGAAGGCGTCGCGGCCCTTGCGGTAGTTGGCGCCGAGGCTCTGGTGCTCGCTGCGCAGGCGCTCGACCTGGGCTTTCAGGGCCGGATCATCGGCGGCGATCTGCGCCAGCTGGCCCAGGGTGTCCTGCACCTTGCGTTCCTGGGCCTCGAACTGGCCCCAGTACTTGTCCAGATTGGCGCTGTCGCGGCCGCGCAGCAGGACGTTCTTCCACTCCTGCACCTGGATCTTGAACTCGACGTTGGCCGCATCGATCAGGCGGGTGGCCTCCACCGGGCCGTCGAGCAGGCCGCGGTAGGCCTGCATGCCGCCGGAGAGGAAGCTGAAGCAGGCCAGGGCGGTGATCAGGATCAGCACCAGGCTACCGCCGAGCAGGGCGAGAATCTGCGCGCGCAGGGACTTTTGCAACATGGGGGGGACCTCTTCGGGGTAATGGCCACCGGTGCCTGTGTGGGCGCCGGGGCTGCGGATATCCTTATCACCCGGCAACGCAATGCCGGTGACAGCAGGCCGGCAGGGATGCGGGCGTGCGCTCATTATAGGTCGGCCTTGAGCCTGCACAGGGCCATGTGGGGCATCACGGCGCGGGGCTTAGGCCAGGCGCAGGTGGTTGTCCCACAACCCGGCCGGCAGCTGCAGCGGGTGGGCGGCGATCGGCGTGGTGCGGCAGTCGTACAGGCGGCAGCGGCCCTGACCGGAGGTGACGACGAAACCCTCGCTGACCGCGCCGACCCCGGCGCAATCCGGCAGCGGGGCGTCGAGCAGCAGCTCGCTGCTGTCCAGGTTCCAGATGAAGAAACGGTTGCCGCGCGGTGCGGTCAGGGCCAGTAGGCGCAAGTCGTCGTGGATGGCCAGGCTGGCGGTGTACTGGTGCATCGCCGCGCGCTGCGCCTCGCCCAGGGGGAAGGCCTGGAAGGGCTGGCCGGGGCGTTTGATCGCCAGCAGGGGCGCGGCGTCCAGCGGGTCGCCTTCGTACTGCTGGCCGGAGACGATGGTGCCGTCGCTGGCCACGGCCAGGTGGCGCACGCTGTTCATCTGCTGCGGCAGCTGTTCCTTGCTGAGCAGCGTGCCGTCGCGCCGCATCAGCACCAGGCTGGGCTCCATGGCCTGCAGGTTCATCATCACCCGGCTGTCGGCCTCGGTGCGGATGCCGCCGTTGGCCACCACCAGGCTTTCGCCGCCGGGCAGCCAGAGCAGTTGGTGCGGGCCGATGCCGTGGGTGGAGTGCTCGCCGATGCGCTGCAGCCGGTTGTTCTGCAGGCGATAGACGCCGAGCACGCCACGGCCCGGCTGCGAGGTGTCGTTCTCGGTGCTGTAGAACAGCTCGCCGGCCTGGTGGAACAGGCCGTGGCCGTAGAAGTGGCGCTCGTCCGCGGCGGCCAGGGTCTGCAGCAGGCGGCCGTCGCGGGTGTCGATCAGGTAGCTCTCGCGGCTCGGCCGGCGGCCGACGAACACGGCCAGCGGCTGGGTCGGGTGCGGTACCACGTCGTGGCAGCGTTCGGCGACCGGCGTGGCGAAGGCCTTGCTGCCGTCCAGGCGGTAACCGACGGCGTAGTGCTGGCCGTCGCCGTCGTCGCGGGCCGACAGCAGCAGGGGTTGCTGGCCGTGGCTGAGCAGTTTCCAGCCGCCCAGGGAGGCGGCGGCGAGGGCGGCGCCAGTGAGGCCGAGGAAGGCTCTGCGTTTCATTCAGTCACCATCGTGGGCGTTGAAGCCCAGCTGGATGCCGAGGGCCTTGGCCAGCTCGCCTTCGTGCAGGCGGTGCAGCTGGTCGAGGCTGTCGTAGAAGGCGTTCAGCTGCTGGCGGCCGGCGTCGTCGGCGAGCAGTTCACCGAGCGGGCGCTGCTGCGCGGCCAGCAACTGGCGGGTGCTGCCGTACTGGGCGTCCAGGCGCCGGGCCAGGTCGGCCTGCTCGCTGCCGAGCAGGACCTTGATCCCGTCGTTGTTGGCGCCGAGCCAGACGCGTTCGGCGCTGGCCAGGCTGGCGGCGAGGCTGGCCAGGCTGGCATTGCTGCGCCAGAACTCGGCCTGGTAGGGCTGCGCCAAGCCCTTGCTCTGCCGGCCTAGGGCGGTGCCGAGCTTCTTCTTCAGCCCGTCGAGGGCGCTGACCTGGGCGCGCAGCAGCTCGCCGACGGCTTCCGTGGCCTCCGCGTAGCGGGCATTGGGGAAGGCTTTGAGCTGGGCGGCCATGCCGTCCTGGGCCTGCCACTGGCCGAGTACCCTGGCGCTGAGCTGCGCCTGGTGTTCGCCGATGGCGATCAGCAGCGGGCAGTAACGGGCTTTCTGCGCGGCCTGGTCGAGGTCGATGGCGCCATCGAACAGCGCGTACTCGTAGGCGGTGAGCCCCTGGACCACCACGCTGGCCTGGTCCAGGTCGGCCTGGGTCAGCTGCGGCTTGCTCTTCAGCAGGCTCTCGACCTGGCGCTGCACCAGGTTCTTCTTGTCCGGCCAGAACTGCACCTGCCAGGCCTGGTTGCCTTCGGCCAGCGGGCCGACCAGCAGCGGCTGCAGGGCGGCCCAGCTGCCGATGCTGGTGTGCAGCGCCTGGCGTGCCGTGGCGAGGTCCTGGCTGGCGGCGCAGAAGGCCTTGGCGCTGGCGGCCAGTTGCTGGTTGCTTTTGTCCCAGCTGGCGTAGGCCGGCAGCAGGACGCCGTCGGTCAGCGCCGTGCTGGCCAGCTGCCTGGGATCTTGCGGGCTGCAGGCGGCCAGGACGAGGCCGAGCAGGGCGACAGCGAGGGGCGTGCGGATCATGCCGTTCTCCTTAGAGGGAATTGAGGAAGGCCAGCAGCGCGCTGCGCTGCTCGGCGTCGAAATCGAGGACCCGGTTCTTCGCCGCCTGCGCCTCGCCGCCGTGCCAGAGGATGGCCTCCAGCAGGTTGCGCGCGCGGCCGTCGTGCAGGTACTGGGTGTGGCCGTTGACCTCCTGGGTCAGGCCGATGCCCCACAGCGGCGCGGTGCGCCACTGGCGGCCGTTGGCCTGGAACTCGTCGCGGCCGTCGGCCAGGCCATCACCCATGTCATGCAGCAGCAGGTCGCTGTAGGGGCGGATCAGCTGGTTGGCCAGCTCCGGCTCGGCGGCTGCGGCGGTGGTGGTGGTGAAGCTCGGCGTGTGGCACTGCTGGCAGCCGGCCTGGTGGAACAGCTGCTTGCCGCGGCGCACCTCCAGGCGGTCGACGTCGCGCCGGGCCGGGACGCCGAGGTTGCGGGTGTAGAACAGCACGCTGGCGAGGATGCTGGCGCTGACTTCCGGCGCCCCGCCGTCGATTGTGGCGCGGCATTCCAGCTGGGCCGGGCTGCAGTTGTCCTGGCCGATCAGGCTGCTGGTCAGGCCCATGTCGTTGGCGAAGGCCTCGGCGTTCTGCTGGTTGAGGCCGGGCTGGCCGGCCTTCCAGCCGAAGCGGCCGAGCACGCTGCGCTGCTGGGCCCGGTCCCAGACCCGGTTGGGCACGCCGCGGATGCCGTCGGCGTTGCGATCCTCGGGGTCGGCATTGGCCAGGATGGCGGCTTCGGGGATGGCTTCGAGCAGGCCCAGGCCGATCATCGGCGGGGCGATGCGGGCGGAGAGCCGGGTCTGCGGGTGCAGCTCGCCATAGGCGAGGCGGCTGAGTTCCAGCTTGGGCTGGCGCAACTCGACCTGGCTGCCGTCGGCAAAGCGTACCGGCACGCTGCTGTAGCTCACCCGCACCCTGGCTTCCGGGGCATGCCCGGGGTTGCTCATGTCCTGCAGTTGGCCACCATAGACGGGCTCGGGGATCACGCCCTGGCGCTGCAGCAGCTCGGCATGGGCAGGCGAGTCGTCCGCGGGAATCGACAGGCGCACCAGCAGGGAGGCTGCCGTGCTGGCATCCGGTTCGGGCGGATGACCGCGGCCGTCCTTGATGTGGCAGTTCTGGCAGGCGTTGGTGTTGAACAGCGGACCCAGGCCGTCGCGTGCGGTGGTGGTCGACGGCGCGATGACCCAGGGGTTGCGGAAGAAACTGTTGCCCACGCTGAAGTCCAGGCGCCGCGACGGGCTCAGGTTGGCGGAGGGCTGGGAGAAGGCATTCTGGTCGGCCTGGCGCACCGTGGCACTGCCGGCGGAAAGGGCTTCGCCGGGCTCGGCCGGTGGCGGCGCCTGTTCACAGGCGGCCAGGCTGAGGGTCAGCGCAAGCACACAGGGGCGCAACGGGAAGGGCATCGAGCACGAACCTGAACGGAGAATCAGGCGGGCAATCTTAGCAGGCTAATGGAATTCGAATAAGAGGGATTTGCGTTTGCAGCCTGAGGCGCGCTGCCGCAGGTATCGATGGCGGGCATGAAAACTGCCGGAAGCACTGTTGATGTCGCGTGGCGACGGCCCGAACGGGGCGGGATGGCCGGCCATAAAAAAACGGATGCGCCTGGTGGGCGCATCCGCTGCCAGTGCCGAGGGTATCAGAACTGGTGGTCGGCGGTGTCCGGGTTCAGCTCGCTGATGCCCAGCTTGCCGGCGGCCTGTTCGATGGCGCCGGTCTGGGTGACCAGGGCGGCGATGGCGTCGCGGACGATCTGCTGGCCGTCCTTGTTGTCGGCGGCGATCAGCTGGTCGAAGTGCTGGCCGTTGTTGGCGCTGTCGACCAGGGCCTGCAGCTTGGCTTCGGTGGTTTGCAGGTCGGCCTTGAGGGTGCTGTCGGCGGCGGCGTCGACCTTGGCCACCAGGGACGACAGGCTCGGGCCGCTCAGGGTGGTGCCGTCGACCTTCTGGTACTCGCCCAGGTAGACGTTGCGGATGCCCTTGCCGTTGTAGAAGTGCGAGTTGTGGGTGTTGTCGCTGAAGCAGTCGTGCTCGTCTTCGGTGGAATTGGCTTCCAGGGCGACTTTCATGCGCTCGCCGGCCAGTTCGCCGAGGGACAGGCTGCCCATGCCGAACAGCATCTTGCGCAGGCCGTTCTCGGCCGACTCGGCTTCCAGCTTGGCGCGGTAATTGTCGGCGTTGCCGGCTTGCCACTGCACGACCATCGCGTCGAGGTCGCTGACCAGCAGGTCGGTGGCGGCCTTCAGGTAGGCGCGGCGGCGCTCGTTGTGCTCGCCGGTGGCGCCGGCACCGACGCTGAAGTCGCTGGCTGGGCGGGCGCCGGCGCCCGGGCCGGTGCCATTGAGGTCCTGGCCCCAGAGGAGGAACTCGATGGCGTGGTAGCCGGTGGCGACGTTGGCCTCGGAACCGCCCAGCTCGTTCAGGCTGGCCAGCAGTTCGGGGGTGAGGGTGGCGACGTCGAGCCGGTCTTCGCCGACCTGGATCGAGGTGTTGGCGATGATGTTGGCAGTGGCGCCCGGGTTGCCCTGGGTTTGCGCGGTGTCGGCGGCGACGTAGTCGATCAGGCCTTCGTCCAGCGGCCAGGCGTTCAGCTGGCCTTCCCAGTCGTCGACCACGGCGTTGCCGAAGCGGAACACTTCGGTCTGCATGTAGGGCGCGCGGGCGGCCAGCCAGGCCTGGCGGGCGGCCTGCAGGGTGGCGTCGCTGGGGTTGGCGAGCAGGGCGTCGATGGCCACCTGCAGGTTCTTGCCGGTGCTGGCGGCGTCGCTGAACACGGCCAGGGCCAGGTCGGCGTAGTGCCTGACCACGGCCTTGGCATCGGCATCGGCGACTTTCAAGGTGGCGGCGCTACTGGCGGCGGCCGGCGCGGTGGCTTGCGGCGCGGCGGCGTCTTTCTGCTCTTCGCCGCAACCGGCGAGGGCGATGGCGAGGGCCAGCAGGCTGGCGGTGGCCAGGGGCATACGAGTCATGGCGAGATCCTTTACCTGTGAAGATGGGAGTGCAGTGCAGTTGCACCTGGAAACCGCGCAATAATGCGAAAGATTTGCATTTTATGCAAAGGGCTAATTATTCCGCTGCCGTGTGACCTGCTGGGACTGTGCTCGCCGCGGCGCGCCGCTAGAATGCCGGCAGTCCACAAGGAGCGTTGCCCATGAGCCTGACCGTCGTTGCCATTCTGGTTGTCCTGTTCCTCGCCGCCGTCTGGGTGGTGAGCCTGTATAACGGCCTGGTGCGCCTCAAGCACGGGGTGAGCAAGGCCTGGTCGAACATCGATGTGCTGCTCAAGCAGCGCCACGACGAGCTGCCCAAGCTGGTGGAAACCTGCAAGCAGTACATGCAGCACGAGCGCACCACCCTGGAGCGGGTGATCGCCGCGCGCAATGCGGTGGCCAGCGCCCGCGAGCAGCACGATGTCGGCGCCCTCGGCCAGGCCGAGAGCGGCCTGCGTGCCGGCCTGGGGCAGCTGTTCGCCCTCGCCGAGAACTATCCGGATCTGAAGGCCAACGACAGCTTCCAGCACCTGCAGCAGCGCATCAGCGGCCTGGAGAACGCCATCGCCGATCGCCGCGAGCTGTACAACGAGGCGGTCAACCTGAACAACGTGCGCGTCGAGCAGTTCCCGGACGTGATCATCGCGCGCCTGTTCGCCTTCCAGGCGGCCGAGCTGCTGGAGTTCAGCGACGCAGAGAAGGCCGACGTCGACCTCAAGTCGCTGTTCAACTGACCATGGATGTCGGTGGACTGGCCATCAGCCTGGCCTTCAGCGTCGGTGCCTGTGTCGGCGGTGGCTGGTGGTGCCTGAAGCGGCTCGGCGAGGCGCGTTTCCTGCTGGATACGCCGACCTCCAAGCTGCGTTCGGCGGCGCAGGGCTATGTCGAGCTGTACGGCGTGCTGCACGAGCAGCCCGAGGTGCAGGTGATCGCGCCGCTGACCGGTACGCCCTGCCTGTGGTGGCGCTTCAAGATCGAGGAATACAGCGAAAGCGGCAAGAAGCGCTCCTGGCGGGTGGTCGAGAGTGGCAGCAGCGAAGGCTGGCTGCGCTTCGCCGACGGCACCGGCGAGTGCCTGATCAACCCGGCGGGGGCCGAGGTGCGCCCGGCAACCCGCCAGGTCTGGCGCGGCAGCCTGCGCCATCCGCGGATGCAGGAAGCGCCTTCGGGTGTGCTCGGCTGGCTGCTGTCCAGCGGCAGCGAGTACCGCTATACCGAGGAGCGCCTGCATGCCGGTGAGCCGCTGTATGCCATCGGTGATTTCCGCACGGCGGGCGGGGCCCAGGCCTTCGACCTGAGCGTGGCGCAGGGTGCCGTGGTGCGCGAATGGAAGGCGGATTTCGCCGGCCTGCTGCAGCGCTTCGACAGCAATGCCGATGGGCGGCTGGACGAGGCCGAGTGGGCGCGCATGCGCGAGTCGGCGCGCAGCGAGGCGCAGCGCCGCCAGCGCGAGCTGGGCGAGGCGCCGCTGCGCAACCAGTTGCAGCAACCGCGCGAGGCCCAGCCGTTCATTCTCTCCAGTCATGGCGAGGATGTGCTGGCGCGCGGCTTCTACTGGCAGGCGGCGGGCGGCGGGCTGCTCTGCCTGCTCGGCGCCCTGGCGACCACCTGGCTGGTCAGCAACGTGTTGCTGCCGGGGTTGGCGGTCTAGCGTCCGGCATGGGCGCCTGCTGGCGCCTCAGTGCTTGCCCTGCTTGTGGATGTTCTTTGGCAGCTGCACCACCCGGCTTTCCGAATAGATGTCGTGCCAGCTGCGTCCGTCCTTGTCCCACAGCATCCAGAGGAAGCCCAGGCCGCCCAGCAGCCAGGAAATGATGGCGATCAGAAAGCGCAGCAGTGCCTGCCACAGGCTGATCGCCGAGCCGTCGGCATTCTCGATGCGCAGGCCCCAGACCTGCATGCCGAGGGTCTGGCCGGTGTGGGTCCAGAACTTGGCGAAGAAGGCGAACAGGCTGAACAGCACGACGGTGGCCAGCAGCGGGTCGCGGTCCAGGGCCCCGGCCTGGGACATCGCCAGCAGCTGTTCGCTGCCGTAGATCAGGCGCAGCAGGCCGTGCTGGTAGAGCAGGGTCACCACCATCATCAGCGCCACGCACAGCAGGAAGTCATAGAAGATCGCGGCGAAACGGCGAGGCAGGCCGGCGGTGGGGAAATCCCCCTGGGGGCGCAGCATATGTTTGGGCATGGCGGGCTCGTGGCTGAACAACTGCGCGGATTGTACGGGCAACAAATCGCAGGCACAAAAAAGCCCCTGATGTCGCCATCAGGGGCTCTTCGGAGCAGCGAAACTTAGCCCAGAACCTGGACCTTGTCAGCCTGCATGCCTTTCTGGCCTTGAACGGCTTCGAAAGTAACCTTCTGGCCTTCTTTCAGGCTCTTGAAGCCATTACCTTCGATAGCGCGGAAGTGTACGAACAGATCCGGACCGCTCTCTGGGGTGATGAAGCCAAAGCCCTTCTCGTCGTTGAACCACTTAACGGTGCCGGTTTGACGATTCGACATGTCTTATTTCCTTGAAACTAGAGTTAATGACAGCCTCTTGCTTTGGCGAAGAGGGCTGGGACTGGTTGCAGAGAGTAAGAGAAGTCGAGCGGGTTTAGCGGATCTAGGATCTACTGCACCAGGTCACGATTCATAGCGACCCATGCAAACACAGTGGGCACACTCTAGCTAACAAAAGGGGGTTTGCCAAGCCCTGCGAAACGCTCACTTTCGTGGGTTTTTTCGGCTCTCTGCGGCAGGTATTTCGGGAGGGTTTCAGGCGTCTCGAACGAGTGCTGAAACGCGGTGACTGGTGCCCCGGGGGAGACTCGAACTCCCACTTCTTGCGAAAACGGATTTTGAATCCGCCGCGTCTACCATTCCGCCACCGGGGCACGATGGGCGCGCAGTATAGGGAGCCGGCCGGGGCCGGTCAATCGTGGCGCGTGGTCAGCGCAGGCACTTTCCGGTAAGCTCTGCGCCCCTGCAAGACGAACTCCCACCATGCGCGTTGCCGACTTTCATTTCGACCTTCCCGAAGCCCTGATCGCCTCCCACCCCCTGGCCGAACGCCGGGCCAGCCGTCTGCTGGTGCTGGATGGCGAGACCGGTGCGCTGAGCCATCGGCAATTTGTCGACCTGCTCGACTATCTGCGCCCCGGCGATCTGATGGTGTTCAACAACACCCGGGTGATCCCGGCGCGGCTGTTCGGCCAGAAGGCTTCTGGCGGCAAGCTGGAGATTCTGGTCGAGCGCGTGCTGGACAGCCATCGGGTGCTGGCCCATGTGCGTTCGAGCAAGTCGCCCAAGCCGGGTTCGTTGATCCATATAGAAGGTGGCGGCGAGGCCGAGATGGTCGCGCGCCACGCTGCGCTGTTCGAGCTGCGCTTTGCCGAGCCGGTGCTGCCGCTGCTGGAACGGGTCGGCCATATGCCGCTGCCGCCTTATATAGAGCGCGCCGACGATGCCGCCGACCGCGAGCGCTACCAGACCGTGTACGCGCAGAAGGCCGGTGCAGTGGCGGCGCCCACCGCCGGCCTGCATTTCGACGAGGAGCTGCTGGCGGCGATTCGCGCCAAGGGCGTGGATACCGCGTTCGTCACCCTGCATGTCGGTGCCGGGACTTTCCAGCCGGTGCGGGTGGAGCGCATCGAGGATCACCACATGCACCACGAGTGGCTGGAAGTCGGCCAGGAGGTGGTGGATGCCGTGGCCGCCTGCAAGGCGCGCGGCGGCCGGGTGGTCGCGGTGGGTACCACCAGCGTGCGCTCGCTGGAAACCGCGGCGCGCGATGGCGAGCTGAAGGCCTTCAGTGGTGACACCAATATCTTCATCTACCCGGGCCGGCCGTTTCACGTGGTCGATGCCCTGGTCACCAACTTCCACCTGCCCGAGTCGACCCTGCTGATGCTGGTGTCGGCCTTTGCCGGTTATCCCGAGACCATGGCCGCCTATGCCATGGCGGTGCAGCAGCAATACCGCTTCTTCAGTTACGGCGATGCCATGTTCATCACCCGCAATCCCGCCCCGCGCGGCCCCGAGGAAACCCTATGAGCCATATGTCCTTCGAGCTGCTGGCCACCGACGGCCGCGCCCGCCGTGGTCGCCTGACCTTTCCGCGTGGCGTGGTGGAAACCCCGGCCTTCATGCCGGTGGGCACCTACGGCACGGTCAAGGGCATGCTGCCGCGCGACATCGAGGCGATCGGCGCGCAGATCATTCTCGGCAACACCTTCCATCTGTGGCTGCGCCCGGGCACCGAGGTGATCAAGCAGCACGGCGACCTGCACAACTTCATGCAGTGGCAGGGGCCGATCCTCACCGACTCCGGCGGCTTCCAGGTGTTCAGCCTGGGTGCCATGCGCAAGATCAAGGAGGAGGGCGTGACCTTCGCCTCGCCGGTGGATGGGCGCAAGGTGTTCATGGGCCCGGAAGAGTCGATGCAGGTGCAGCGCGACCTGGGTTCGGACATCGTGATGATCTTCGACGAATGCACGCCGTACCCGGCCGATTTCGAGGTGGCCAGGCGCTCCATGGAGCTGTCGCTGCGCTGGGCCAAGCGCTCGAAGAATGCCCACGAGGGCAATCCGTCGGCGCTGTTCGGCATTGTCCAGGGTGGCATGCACGAAGAGCTGCGCATGCGCTCGCTGGAAGGGCTCTGCGAGATCGGTTTCGACGGCCTGGCCATCGGCGGCCTGTCGGTCGGCGAGCCGAAGGAAGAGATGATCCGCGTGCTGGATTTCCTGCCACCGCAGCTGCCGGCCGACAAGCCGCGCTACCTGATGGGGGTGGGCAAGCCGGAAGACCTGGTCGAGGGCGTGCGCCGCGGCGTGGACATGTTCGACTGCGTGATGCCGACGCGCAACGCGCGCAACGGCCACCTGTTCACCGATACCGGGGTGGTGAAGATCCGCAACGCGGTACACCGCAATGACGATTCGCCGCTCGATCCGACCTGCGATTGCTACACCTGCCAGAACTTCTCCCGCGCCTACCTCTATCACCTGGACAAGTGCGGCGAAATGCTGGGCAGCATGCTCAATACCATCCACAACTTGCGCCATTATCAGCGCCTGATGGCTGGTTTGCGCGAGGCAATTCAACAGGGTACATTGGCCGCCTTTGTCGATGCCTTCTATGCCCGGCGCGGGCTGCCCACGCCGCCGCTGGCGCCTTGAACGCAGCTATTTCGTGACCTGGAAACGCCCGCAAGGCGTTGAAATCGAACGAAATGCACCCATTAAGGCTGCACCTGCGCTGTGCTCGCGTCGCCTTGCCCGAATTGGCTTGCCTGTGCAGCCGCCAAAAAACAACAGTTTCAAGACCTCGTAATAGGAGTTTTCCATGAGCTTTCTGATTCCCGCCGCTTTTGCCGATGCCGCCGCGCCGGCTGCCGCCGCTGGTCCTGCCGGCAGCGGTTTCGAGTGGGTGTTCCTGGTTGGCTTCCTGGTCATCTTCTATCTGATGATCTGGCGTCCGCAGGCCAAGCGCGCCAAGGAGCACAAGAACCTGCTCGGCGGCCTGCAGAAGGGCGACGAAGTGGTGACCTCCGGCGGTCTGGCCGGCAAGGTGACCAAGGTGTCCGACGATTTCGTGGTGGTCGAAGTGTCCGACAACGTCGAGCTGAAGTTCCAGAAGCAGGCCATCGCGGCGACCCTGCCGAAGGGCACCCTGAAAGGCATCTAACGAACCACTCTTCACCAACGACGGGGCGCATCAAGCGCCCCGTGTCATAACGGGCGGCGTCATGCTCAATAAATACCCCTTGTGGAAGTACCTGCTGATCCTGGCTGTGCTGGTGGTCGGCTTCATCTACTCCGCACCCAACCTGTATCCGGACGATCCGGCCATCCAGATCAGTGGCACCAGCACCGCCTTGCAGGTGGGGCAGGCCGATCTGGATCGCGTGAGCAAGGCGCTCAACGATGCCGGCATCGCGGTCAAGGCCGCCAGCCTGGGTGAGAAGGGCAGCGGTGGTCTGCTGCGCCTGACCAAGCAGGCCGACCAGCTGCCGGCCAAGGAGCTGGTGCATCGCCTGCTTGGTGACGAGTATGTTGTGGCCCTGAACCTGGCACCGACCACGCCGCAGTGGCTGCGCAATATCGGCGCCGGCCCGATGAAGCTGGGTCTGGACCTGTCCGGTGGCGTGCACTTCCTCCTCGAAGTGGACATGGACAAGGCCGTGGGTGCACGCCTCAAGGTGTATGAGAGCGAGGTCAAGACCCTGCTGCGCAAGGAGCGCCTGCGCTATCGCAGCCTGCCGCAGCAGGACGGCGCGATCCAGCTCGGCTTCTCCGATGCCGAGCAGCTGGACAAGGCGCAGGGCCTGATCCGCAAGGACTTCATCGATTTCGAACAGACCGTTGCCGAGCGCAATGGCCTGCAGGTGCTGAGCCTGGTGCTGAGCCAGGCCAAGCTGGCGGAAATCCGCGAATACTCGATCAAGCAGAACCTGACCACCGTACGCAACCGGGTCAACGAACTCGGCGTCGCCGAGCCTCTGGTCCAGCGCCAGGGCGCCAACCGCATCGTGGTCGAGCTGCCGGGTGTGCAGGACACGGCCGAGGCCAAGCGTATCCTCGGCAAGACCGCCAACCTGGAGTTCCGCCTGCAGGCCGAAGTGGATGCGCCGCGCGCTTCCAGCGAGTTCTTCGAGTTCCGCGAGGAGGGCCGTCCGGCCGTGGCGCTGGAGCGCAGCCTGATCATCACCGGTGACCAGGTCACCGATGCCCAGGCCAGTTTCGACGAGAACGGTCGCCCGCAGGTCAATATCCGCCTGGACAACCACGGTGGCGAGTTGATGAACCGCGCCACCCGCAACAACGTCGGGCGCAGCATGGCGGTGATCTTCATCGAGCAGAAGCCGATGACCCGCTACGCCAAGCAGATGGTCGACGGGGTCGAGAAAGAGCAGGCGATCCAGAGCTTCAAGGAAGAGAAGAAGATCATCAGCCTGGCGACCATCCAGTCGCCGCTGGGCAGCCAGTTCCGCATCACCGGCCTGGACGGCCAGGGCGAGTCGTCCGAGCTGGCCCTGCTGCTGCGTGCCGGTGGTCTGGCGGCGCCGATGTACTTCGCCGAAGAACGCACCATCGGCCCGAGCCTGGGTGCCGACAACATCGCCAAGGGTATCGATGCATCGCTGTGGGGCATGCTCTTCGTGTCGCTGTTCATCCTCGCCATCTACCGCTTCTTCGGCGTGCTGGCGACCGCGGCCCTGGCCTTCAACATGGTCCTGCTGCTGGCGCTGATGTCGCTGCTCAGTGCCACTCTGACCTTGCCGGGTATCGCCGGTATCGTGCTGACCATGGGCATGGCGGTGGACGCCAACGTGCTGATCTTCTCGCGGATTCGCGAGGAAATCGCCAACGGCATGTCGGTGCAGCGCGCCATCCACGAAGGTTTCGACCGGGCCTACTCGGCGATTCTCGACTCCAACCTGACCACCCTGCTGGTCGGCGGCATCCTGTTCGCCATGGGCACCGGGCCGGTCAAGGGCTTCGCCGTGACCATGTCGCTGGGCATCGTCACCTCGATGTTCACCGCGATCATGGTGACCCGTGCCATGGTCAACCTGATCTTCGGCGGGCGTGACTACAAGAAGCTGTGGATTTAAGGGGCTGAGATGAAAACTATCAACTTCATGGGCGTGCGCAATATCGCGTTCGCCCTGACCATGGTGCTGACCCTGATCGCGCTGGGCAGCTGGTTCTTCAAGGGGCTGAACTTCGGCCTCGACTTCACCGGCGGTGCGCAGATCGAGCTGGCCTACACCAATCCGGCGGATCTGTCCCTGGTGCGCGACCAGCTGGCCGCGGCCGGCTTCGAGGATGCCGTGGTGCAGAGCTTCGGTGCCACCACCGACGTGGTGGTGCGCATGCAGGGCGATGACCCGCAGCTGGGCAGCAAGGTGGTAGAGGCGCTGCAGGCGGCCGATGCGGCCAACCCGGTGCAGGTGAAGAAGGTCGAGTTCGTCGGCCCTCAGGTCGGTGAAGAGCTGCGTGACCAGGGTGGCCTGGGCATGCTCCTGGCGCTTGGCGGCATCCTGCTGTACCTGGCCTTCCGCTTCCAGTGGAAGTTCGCCGTGGGCGCCATCGTCTCGCTGATCCACGACGTGGTGGTGACGCTGGGTATCCTGTCGTTCTTCCAGGTCACCTTCGACCTGACCGTGCTGGCTGCCGTGCTGGCGATCATCGGCTACTCGCTGAACGACACCATCGTGGTCTTCGACCGGGTGCGCGAGAACTTCCGTGTGCTGCGCAAGGCCAGCCTGATCGACAACATCAACATCTCCACCACGCAGACCCTGCTGCGTACCATGGCGACTTCGATCTCCACCCTGCTGGCGATCATCGCCCTGCTGGTGTTCGGTGGCGACAACCTGTTCGGTTTCTCCATTGCCCTGTTCGTCGGTGTGCTGGCGGGTACCTACTCGTCGATCTACATCGCCAACGTGGTGCTGATCTGGCTGAGCCTGACCAGTGAAGACCTGATTCCTCCGGTGGCTGCCGAGGAAGTGGATGAGCGGCCCTAAGCGCTCCTCGCTCGCACGAAGCCCGGCTGATGCCGGGCTTCGTGTTTCTGCGCTGTGACGCTGCTCCCATTTGTCGGTTATGCCGGGGTTGGCGGGGAACTCGGCCTGTGCCGATGTCTCCAAGGCTAGGAATAATGGCGCAAAATGCGCTGCGCGGAATGTGTCCCAGGAGGGCCGGATGAACAAGTCGATGATCGTGGGTGCAGTATTGGGGGCGGTGGGGGTGACTGCCGGCGGTGCTGTGGCGACCTATAACCTGGTCAAGGGTCCGCAGTATGCCGAGGTGCTCGCCGTACAGCCGGTCAATGAAACCATCAAGACGCCGCGCGAAGTCTGCAAGGATGTGGCCGTGACCCGGCAGAAGCCGGTCAAGGACCAGCACCAGATCGCCGGTACGGCCATCGGTGCGGTGGTTGGCGGCCTGCTCGGCAACCAGGTCGGTGGCGGCAGCGGCAAGAAGCTGGCGACCGTGGCTGGCGCGGTAGGCGGCGGCTACGCCGGCAACAAGGTGCAGGAAAACATGCAGGAAGGCGACACCTACACCACCACCGAGACCCGCTGCAGCACGGTGATGGACACCAGCGAGAAGCTGGTAGGCTATGACGTGAAGTATCAGCTCGATGGCAAGGTCGGCCAGGTGCGCATGGATCGCGATCCGGGCAGCCGCATTCCGCTCGATGAGCAGGGGCAGCTGGTGCTGGCCGATCCGGCCCAGCCCGTTCAGTAATTCTCCGGCAATAAAAAACCGCCCCGTGGGGCGGTTTTTTTGTGGGCTGGGAAAAAGCGCGGTTAGCGCTTCATCGACGGCGCCAGGTGTGGCTGGATGGCGGTCAGCACGGCCTTGAAGCACTTGGTGTTGCCGGCGACGATCTGGCCCTTCTCGAGGAACTCGTGGCCACCGCTGAAGTCGCTGACCAGGCCGCCCGCCTCCTGGATCAGCAGGGCGCCTGCGGCCATGTCCCATTCGGACAGGCCGAATTCCCAGAAGGCGTCGTAGCGGCCGGCGGCAACGTAGGCCAGGTCCAGGCTGGCGGCGCCGGCGCGGCGAATGCCGGCGGTCTGGCCCACCAGGCTGCGGAACATGCCCAGGTAGTTGTCGAGGTTGTCGATCTGCTCGTTGCGGAACGGGAAGCCGGTGCCGAGCAGGGCGCCGTCCAGGCTCTTGCGGGTGCTGACGCGCAGGCGGCGGCCATTGATGGCGGCGCCGCGGCCGCGGCTGGCAGTGAACTCTTCCTGGCGCACCGGGTCGAGGACCACGGCGTGCTCGAGGCGGCCGCGGTATTTGCAGGCGATGCTGACGGCGAAGTGCGGCACGCCGCGCAGGAAGTTGGTGGTGCCGTCCAGCGGGTCGATGATCCACTGGTAGTCGGCGCCATCACCGGTGCCCTGGATGATGCCGCTTTCCTCGCCCATGAAGCCGTGCGTCGGGTAAGCCTTCTGCAGGGCCTGGATGATGGTCTGCTCGGCGGCGCGGTCGACCTCGGACACGTAGTCGTGGGCATCTTTCTCGCTGACCGAGATGACGTCCAGGCGCTCGATGGAGCGGAAGATCAGTTCACCGGCGCTGCGGGCTGCGCGCAGCGCGATATTCAGCATGGGCTGCATGGGGAGATTCACCTGGGTCGTTAAAGAAAGCCGGCCATACTAGCAGAAAAGCCTGAATATGTAGCCTAGCCTTTGTCGCGCGTGGCGTAACTCTTGGTCGTTCTGTAAGATCGGCGACCCTTTCGTTTCTCGCCAGGAGCTCGCGGTGCTGCAGAATATTCGTGTGGTTCTGGTCAATACCAGCCATCCCGGCAATATCGGCGGGGCTGCGCGGGCCATGAAAAACATGGGCCTGTCGCGTCTGGTGCTGGTGGATCCCGAGGATTTTCCGAGCGGCGAGGCGGTGGCGCGCGCCTCCGGTGCTGTGGATATCCTCGAGGCGGCGCAGGTGGTCGCTACCCTCGAAGAGGCGCTGGTCGGCTGCAGCGTGGTACTGGGCACCAGTGCCCGTGACCGGCGCATTCCCTGGCCGCTGCTCGATCCGCGCGAGTGCGCGACGACCTGCCTGGAGCATGTCGGGCTGGGTGGCGAAGTGGCGCTGGTGTTCGGTCGCGAATATGCCGGCCTGACCAACGAAGAGCTGCAGCGCTGCCAGTTCCATGTGCACATCCCTTCCGATCCCGAATTCAGCTCGCTGAACCTGGCGACCGCCGTGCAGGTGCTGACCTACGAAGTGCGCATGGCGTGGCTGGCCGCGCAAGGCCAGCCGACCAAGATGAGCAAGCTGGAAACCACGGCGATGCTCAACACACAGCTGGTGACCGCGGACGAGCTGGAGCTGTTCTACGGTCATCTGGAGAGTACTCTGGTCGAGATAGGCTTCCTCGATCCGCAGAAGCCGCGGCATCTGATGTCGCGCCTGCGCCGCCTGTACGGTCGCAGCGCGATCAGTCGGCTGGAGATGAACATCCTGCGCGGTATCCTGACGGAAACCCAGAAAGTAGTGCGTGGCGAGCCCCACAAGCGGAGACAAGATGATGTTTGAGCGAGTGCGCGAAGATATCCAGAGCGTATTTCACCGTGATCCGGCGGCGCGCAATGCCTTCGAAGTGCTGACCTGCTACCCCGGCCTGCACGCGATCTGGCTGCATCGCCTGGCGCATGCGCTGTGGGGGGCTGGCTGGAAGTGGCTGGCGCGCGTGGTGTCGAACTTCGGGCGCTGGATGACCGGGATCGAGATCCATCCAGGGGCGAAGATCGGTCGGCGCTTCTTCATCGACCACGGCATGGGCATCGTCATCGGCGAAACCGCCGAGATCGGCAATGATGTGACCCTGTATCAGGGCGTGACCCTGGGTGGCACCAGCTGGAACAAGGGCAAGCGCCACCCGACCCTGGAAGATGGGGTGGTGGTGGGGGCCGGGGCCAAGGTGCTCGGGCCCTTCACCGTGGGTGCCGGGGCCAAGATCGGCTCCAATGCGGTGGTGACCAAGGCGGTGCCGGCCGGCGCCACCGCGGTCGGCATCCCTGGGCGGATCATCGCCAAGGCCGATGACGAGCAGGAGGCCAAGCGCCAGGCCATGGCCGAGAAGCTCGGCTTCGATGCCTATGGCGTCAGTCAGGACATGCCGGACCCGGTGGCGCGCGCCATTGGTCAGTTGCTGGATCATCTGCAGGCGGTCGACGGTCGTCTGGAGGGCATGTGTGCGGCGCTCAAGGCTCTGGGCAGCGACTATTGCGCCAAGGAGTTGCCGGCCCTGCGCGACGAGGATTTCGCCGGGGTGTGCAAGGAACAGGGCGACAAGCCGGCGGCCTGATGCCTAGTGCTGCGGGGTTTGGTATGATTTGCGCCCCTCGCCGAGGTTAATTCCTACTGTTTTGATCGGTCTTATAGTTGACCTAAATAGTAGGAAAAGGGGATACTTGCGGCAATTCAGCGAAACCGTGGTAACCACCATGCGCTTGACCACCAAAGGCCGTTACGCCGTCACCGCGATGCTCGATCTGGCGCTGCATGCCCAGCACGGGCCGGTGTCCCTTGCCGATATTTCCGAGCGCCAGGGTATTTCCCTGTCCTATCTCGAGCAGCTGTTCGCCAAGCTGCGTCGTGGCAACCTGGTCAGCAGCGTGCGCGGGCCGGGTGGTGGCTACCAGTTGTCGCGCGACATGCGCGTGATTCAGGTGGCTCAGGTGATCGATGCGGTCAATGAGTCGGTGGATGCCACGCGCTGCCAAGGCCTGGGTGATTGTCACTCCGGCGATACCTGCCTGACCCATCACCTGTGGTGCGACCTCAGTCAGCAGATTCATGAGTTCCTCAGTGGCATCAGCCTGGCTGACCTGGTGACTCGCCGAGAAGTGCAGGAAGTTGCCCTGCGTCAGGACCAGCTCCGCTGCAATGGCAGGACGCCACGCCTGGATAAGATCGAAGCGTCCGCCGTTGAGTGAGCAGGGCGTCTGCCTGAATTAGGAGAAATCTGATGAGATTGCCGATTTACCTCGATTATTCCGCTACCACTCCGGTTGACCCGCGCGTTGCACAGAAGATGAGCGAGTGCCTGCTGGTGGATGGCAACTTTGGCAACCCGGCTTCGCGCTCCCACCTGTTCGGCTGGAAGGCTGAGGAGGCGGTGGAGAATGCTCGCCGCCAGGTCGCCGAGCTGGTCAATGCCGACCCGCGCGAGATCGTCTGGACCTCCGGTGCCACCGAGTCCGACAACCTGGCGCTCAAGGGTGTTGCGCACTTCTACAGCAGCAAGGGCAAGCACATCATCACCTCGAAGATCGAGCACAAGGCGGTCCTCGACTCCGCTCGCCAGCTGGAGCGCGAGGGGTTCGAAGTGACCTACCTGGAGCCGGGCGAAGATGGCCTGGTGACCGCGGCCATGGTCGAGGCCGCGCTGCGTGACGACACCATTCTGGTTTCGATCATGCACGTGAACAACGAGATCGGCACGATCAACGACATCGGCGCCATCGGTGAGCTGACCCGCTCCCGGGGCGTGCTGTTCCATGTCGATGCGGCGCAGTCCACCGGCAAGGTGGAGATCGATCTGGAGAAGATCAAGGTCGACCTGATGTCCTTTTCCGCGCACAAAACCTACGGGCCCAAGGGCATCGGCGCGCTCTACGTACGGCGCAAGCCGCGCGTGCGCCTGGAAGCGCAGATGCATGGCGGCGGTCACGAGCGCGGCATGCGTTCCGGCACCCTGGCCACCCACCAGATCGTCGGCATGGGCGAGGCCTTCCGCATCGCCAAGGTTGAAATGGCCCAGGAAAACGAGCGCATCCGCGCCCTGCGTGACCGTTTCTACAAGCATGTCGAGGGCATGGAAGAGCTGTACATCAACGGCAGCATGACCCAGCGTGTGCCGCATAACCTCAACCTCAGCTTCAACTACGTCGAGGGTGAGTCGCTGGTCATGGCGCTCAAGGATCTGGCGGTTTCCTCCGGTTCAGCCTGTACCTCGGCCTCCCTGGAGCCGTCCTATGTGCTGCGTGCCCTGGGCCGCAACGACGAGCTGGCGCATAGCTCGATCCGCTTCACCTTCGGCCGCTTCACCACCGAGGAAGAGGTCGACTACGCCGCCTCGAAGATTCGCGATGCAGTGGGCAAGCTGCGTGAGCTGTCGCCGCTGTGGGATATGTTCAAAGAGGGTGTCGATCTGTCCAAGGTCGAATGGCAGGCGCACTGATTGTTTAGTCGCCTCCAAGAGCGGCACCTGATGAGAGAGGAATTGCACCATGGCTTACAGTGAAAAGGTCATCGACCACTACGAAAATCCGCGCAACGTCGGCAAGCTCGACGCCGAAGATCCGGATGTCGGCACCGGCATGGTCGGTGCGCCGGCTTGCGGCGACGTGATGCGCCTGCAGATCAAGGTCAACGAGCAGGGCGTCATCGAAGACGCCAAGTTCAAGACCTATGGCTGCGGTTCGGCGATCGCTTCCAGCTCCCTCGCCACCGAGTGGATGAAGGGTAAGACCCTGGACGAAGCCGAGACCATCAAGAATACCCAGCTGGCCGAAGAGCTGGCCCTGCCGCCAGTGAAGATCCACTGCTCGGTACTCGCCGAGGACGCCATCAAGGCGGCCGTGCGCGACTACAAGCAGAAGAAGGGTCTGCTCTGAGCCTCTCCAGTCTGTAAGGAGTTGTTATGGCGATTACCATGACCGAAGCGGCTGCGCAGCACGTGCAGCGTTCCCTCGAGGGGCGCGGCAAGGGTGCGGGCATTCGTCTGGGGGTGCGCACCACCGGCTGTTCGGGCCTGGCCTATGTGCTGGAGTTCGTCGATGAGCTGGCGGCCGAAGACCAGGTGTTCGAGAGTTTCGGGGTGAAAGTGATCATCGACCCGAAGAGCCTGGCCTATATCGATGGCACCGAACTGGACTTCGTGCGCGAAGGTCTCAACGAGGGCTTCAAGTTCAACAACCCTAACGTGCGTGGCGAATGCGGCTGCGGCGAGAGCTTCAACGTCTGAGGCCATTCGTGGGCAGTCCCTGTCATTTCGCTTTGTTTGACCTGCAACCGAGCTTTCGCCTGGATCAGGCGCAGTTGTCTGCGCGCTATCGCGAGCTGGCCAAGGCCGTGCACCCGGATCGTTTTGCCGATGCCTCCGAGCGCGAACAGCGCCTGGCGCTTGAGCATTCGGCCAGCCTCAACGAGGCCTACCAGACGCTCAAGAGTGCGCCGCGGCGCGCGCTCTATCTGCTCGCCCTGCGCGGGCGCGAGTTGCCGTTGGAGGTGACGGTGCAGGATCCGCAGTTCCTGCTGCAGCAGATGCAGTTGCGCGAGGAGCTGGAAGACCTGCACGACAGCGCCGATCTGGCGGGCGTGGCGGCCTTCAAGCGCCGCCTCAAGACGGCTCAGGACGAGCTCGATGAAGCTTTTGCGGCTTGCTGGGATGATGCTGCGCGTCGCGAGGAGGCCGAGCGCCTAGTGCGGCGCATGCAGTTTCTCGACAAGCTGTCCCACGAAGTGCGCCAGCTGGAAGAGCGCCTCGACGATTAACCGCCGTGCAGCCTGAGCTGCGCGCCTGACCTCCAGAGCATCATGGCCCTACTGCAGATCGCCGAGCCCGGCCAAAGCCCTCAGCCCCACCAGCGCCGCCTGGCCGTGGGGATCGATCTGGGCACCACCAATTCCCTGGTCGCTGCCGTGCGCAGCGGCCTGTCTGCGCCGCTGGCGGATGCCGAAGGCCAGGTCATTCTGCCGTCCGCGGTGCGCTACCACGCCGACCGCGTCGAGGTCGGCCAGGCCGCCAAGCTGGCGGCGCCGCTCGATCCGCTGAATACCGTGCTGTCGGTCAAACGCCTGATGGGGCGTGGCCTGAGCGACGTCAAGCAGCTGGGTGAGCAGTTGCCGTACCGCTTCGTCGGTGGCGAGTCGCACATGCCGTTCATCGACACGGTGCAGGGGGCCAAGAGCCCGGTCGAAGTGTCTGCCGAGATTCTCAAGGCGCTGCGTCAGCGCGCCGAGGAGGCGCTGGGTGGCGAGCTGGTTGGGGCGGTGATCACCGTGCCGGCCTATTTCGACGATGCCCAGCGTCAGGCCACCAAGGATGCCGCGCGTCTGGCCGGCCTGAATGTCCTGCGCCTGCTCAACGAGCCCACGGCGGCGGCGGTGGCCTACGGCCTCGACCAGCAGGCCGAGGGTGTTGTCGCCATCTACGACCTGGGTGGCGGCACCTTCGATATTTCCATCCTGCGCCTGACCCGCGGCGTGTTCGAGGTGATGGCCACCGGCGGCGACAGTGCCCTGGGTGGCGACGACTTCGATCACGCGATCGCCAACTGGGTCCTACAGCAGGCCGGTCTGTCCCTGGATCTCGATCCGGGTACCCAGCGCAGCCTGCTGCAGGCGGCCTGTGCGGCCAAGGAAGCGCTGACCGGCGCCGACTCGGTGGTCGTTGCCCATGCCGGCTGGCAGGGCGAGCTGACTCGCGCGCAGTTCGATGCGCTGATCGAGCCCATGCTGGCGCGCAGCCTCAAGGCCTGTCGGCGTGCGGTGCGCGATGCCGGCATCGAGCTGGAGGAAGTCGAGGCGGTGGTCATGGTCGGTGGCTCCACCCGCGTGCCGCGGGTGCGTGCCGCGGTGGGCGAGCTGTTTGCCCGCGAGCCGCTGACCGATATCGATCCGGATCAGGTGGTGGCCATCGGCGCGGCGATCCAGGCCGATACCCTGGCCGGCAACAAGCGTGGCAATGGCGAAGAGCTGCTGCTGCTCGACGTGATTCCGCTGTCCCTGGGGTTGGAAACCATGGGCGGCCTGATGGAGAAGATCATTCCGCGCAACACCACCATCCCGGTGGCGCGTGCGCAGGACTTCACCACCTACAAGGATGGCCAGACGGCCATGATGATTCATGTGCTGCAGGGTGAGCGCGAGCTGATCAGCGACTGCCGTTCCCTGGCGCGCTTCGAGCTGCGCGGCATTCCGCCGCTGGTGGCCGGCTCGGCGAAGATCCGCGTGACCTTCCAGGTCGATGCCGATGGCCTGCTGGGCGTAACGGCGCGCGAACTGGGCTCCGGAGTGGAGGCCAGCATTCAGGTCAAGCCGTCCTACGGTCTGACCGATGGCGAGATCGCCCGCATGCTGCAGGACTCCTTCCGCAATGCCGGTGGCGACAAGGCCGCCCGTGCGCTGCGCGAGCAGCAGGTCGAGGCCGAGCGCCTGCTTGAAGCGGTGCAGTCGGCCCTGGATGCCGATGGCGAGCGCCTGCTCGATGCCGATGAGCGCATGGCCATCGAGCTGTGCATGACCGAGCTGCGCGAGCTGGCTGGCGGCTCCGATGCACTGGCCGTCGAGCAGCAGGTCAAGCGCCTGTCGCAGATCACCGACGCTTTCGCCGCCCGGCGGATGGATGCCACGGTCAAGGCAGCCCTGTCCGGGCGTCGACTCAATGAAATCGAGGAATAACTGAGAATGCCGCAGATCATTGTTCTGCCCCATGCCGAACATTGCCCGGAAGGGGCCGTGTTCGAAGCGCAAGCTGGCGAGACTGTGCTGGATGCCGCGCTGCGCAATGGTATCGAGATCGAGCATGCCTGCGAGAAATCCTGCGCCTGTACCACCTGCCATGTGGTGATCCGCGAGGGCTTCAACTCGCTGGAGCCTTCCGATGAGCTGGAAGACGACATGCTGGACAAGGCCTGGGGGCTGGAGCCGAGCTCGCGCCTGTCCTGTCAGGCCGTGGTGGCGGATCAGGACCTGGTGGTCGAGATCCCCAGGTACACCATCAACCAGGTCTCCGAAGGTCACTAAGAGGAGCGAGTCATGAGTCTGAAATGGGCTGATGTGCTGGATATCGCCATTGAACTGGCCGAGAGCAGGCCGGATGTCGATCCGCGCTACGTCAATTTCGTCGACCTGCATGGCTGGGTGCTGTCCCTGCCGGACTTCGACGATGACCCACAGCGTGGTGGCGAGAAGGTTCTCGAGGCGATTCAGGCGGCCTGGATCGAAGAGTCCGAGTAGGGGCTGGCAGCCCCCGGCCTACGCATTTTTCCCTAACCCGCGTATAATTCGCGGGTTTACTTGTTCGCTTTAATCCTTGTTTCTGGAGTTTCACATGGCTGTTCAACGTACTTTCTCCATCATCAAGCCGGATGCCGTTGCCAAAAACGTTATCGGCGAGATCACCACCCGCTTCGAAAAAGCCGGCCTGCGCGTCGTTGCTTCGAAGATGGTTCAGCTGTCCGAGCGCGAAGCCGCTGGCTTCTACGCCGAGCACAGCGAGCGCGGCTTCTTCAAGGACCTGGTTGCCTTCATGACCTCTGGTCCGGTCATCGTCCAGGTTCTGGAAGGCGAAGACGCCGTCCTGAAAAACCGTGAGCTGATGGGCGCCACCAATCCGAAAGAAGCGGCTGCCGGCACCATTCGTGCCGATTTCGCCGTTTCCATCGACGAGAACGCCGTACACGGTTCCGACTCCGAGGCTTCCGCCGCTCGCGAGATCGCCTACTTCTTCGCCGCCACCGAGGTGTGCGCTCGCATTCGCTAATGGCGAACAGGCGAGGGTGAGTTCATGACTGAGACTGCCGGTAAAATCAATCTGCTGGGTCTGACCCAGCCTGAAATGGAGAGCTTCTTCGAGTCCATCGGAGACAAGCGCTTCCGTGCCGGTCAGGTCATGAAGTGGATTCACCACTTTGGCGTCGATGATTTCGACGCCATGAGCAATCTGGGCAAGGCCTTGCGCGAAAAGCTCAAGGCCTGTGCCGAAATTCGTGGTCCCGAGGTTGTCAGCCAGGACATTTCCGCCGATGGCACCCGCAAATGGGTGGTGCGCGTGGCGTCCGGCAGTTGCGTCGAGACCGTTTACATCCCGCAAGGCGGCCGTGGCACCCTGTGTGTGTCGTCCCAGGCTGGCTGCGCGCTGGATTGCAGTTTCTGCTCCACCGGCAAGCAGGGCTTCAACAGCGACCTGACCGCCGCGGAAATCATCGGCCAGGTGTGGATTGCCAACAAATCCTTCGGCACCGTGCCGGCCAAGATCGATCGGGCCGTCACCAACGTGGTGATGATGGGCATGGGCGAGCCCCTGCTCAACTTCGACAATGTGGTTGCCGCCATGCGCATCATGATGGACGACCTCGGCTATGGCATCTCCAAGCGCAAGGTAACGCTGTCCACCTCCGGCGTGGTGCCGATGATCGACAAGCTGGGCGAGGTCATCGACGTGTCCCTGGCCCTGTCGCTGCATGCGCCGAACGACGAGCTGCGCAGCCAGCTGGTACCGATCAACAAGAAGTATCCGCTGGATATGCTGCTGCCCGCGTGCCGTCGCTATATCGAAGGACTGGGCGAGAAACGCTTCCTAACCATCGAGTACACCCTGCTCAAGGACGTCAACGACCAGCCCGAGCATGCTGAGCAGATGATCGCACTTCTCAAGGATTTTCCTTGCAAGATCAATCTGATTCCGTTTAATCCCTTCCCCTTCTCCGGTTACGAGCGGCCGAGCAACAACGCCATTCGCCGTTTTCAGGACCTGCTCCACAAGGCCGGGCACAATGTCACCGTGCGCACCACCCGTGGTGACGATATCGATGCGGCCTGTGGTCAACTGGTAGGTCAGGTTCAGGACCGTACCCGGCGCAGCGAGCGTTATATCGCCGTGCGCCAGCTGGGCAGCGAGGCTGAAGAACCTCGCACCACCAATCGAACTTGAAAGGGGATGTTCATGATTTTGCGCGCTGCGCTGTTTCTGTCGCTTGCAGGCTTGCTGGCCGGTTGCGTGACTACTGGCGGCATGAAGGATCCGCTCAGCACTGACGAAGGGCGTGATCAGGCGCGGGACGCCTATATCCAGTTGGGTATCGGTCTGCTGAATCAGGGTACTACGGAAAAGGCCAAGGAACCGCTGAAGTCCGCCCTCGAACTGGATCCTTCCAGTGCCGAGGCGCATGCAGCCTTGGCCGTGGTCTTCCAGCGCGAGATGGAGTCCAATCTCGCGGAAGAACACTATCGCAAGGCCATTTCGCTGAGTTCGGGTGAGTCGCGCATACTGAACAACTATGGCGGCTTCCTCTTCGAGCAGAAGCGTTATCAGGAAGCCTACGATATTTACCTCAAGGCTTCCGAGGATACGCTCTACGCCGAGCGCTCCCGGGTTTTCGAGAATCTGGGTTTGACCGCTTTGCAGTTGGGCAAGCGTGACGATGCCGAGCATTATTTCGAGCGCTCTTTACGCTTGAACAGCCAGCGTCCGGTGTCCCTGTTACAGATGGCTCAGCTGAATTTCGACAAGAAACAGTACGTCCCGGCGCGTAGTTACTACGAAGGTTTCAGTCAGCTGTCTGGGCAGACGCCACAGAGCCTGCTGCTGGGTATCCGTCTTGCCAAGGTGTTCGATGAGCGTGACCGGGCTGCCAGCCTGGGCCTGCAAATGAAAAGACTCTATCCGGGTACCCCGGAATATCAGCAATACCTGTCGGAGCAGTGATGAAGACGTCGCATCCCGAAGCAGTAGCGGCGAGTCGTGTCAATCCGGGCGATACCCTGCGCAAGGCTCGCGAGAGCAAGGGCTGGGCGCTGACCGAGGTGGCGGCACAACTCCATTTGACCGAGCAGGCCCTGCATCAGCTGGAAACCGGTGCCTTCGACAAGCTGCCGGGGCATACCTTTGCCCGGGGCTATGTGCGCGCCTATGCCAAGTTGCTGGGGATGGACCAGGCGCCTTTGGTCAGCGAATTCGATCAGTTCACCGGCAGCGATGCCAGCGGCAGCAGCGTGCACAGCCTGGGTCGTATCGAGGAGCCGGTGCGCCTCTCGCAGAGCATCCTGAAAATCGTCAGCCTGTGCCTGTTGCTCGTCCTGGGTGTCGGGGCATTCTTCTGGTGGCAGGCCGGGGCCGGCAAGGTCAGCCTGGTGCCCGCCGACCTGGGGCTCGAGCATGTCGAGGTCGAAGGTGCGGATGGCACGACCGAGATCCATCCGCTGGGTGAGCTGGAAGACCAGGCGGTCGTCGCGGCGCAAGCGCCCGTCGAATTGCCGGTGCCGGTATTGCCCGGAGAGCAGGTCGGCGCGCCGGAGGCTGCTGCGGCCCCTGAGGGCGCCAGCTCCACCCCGCCTGTTGCCGATGCGCCGGCGGCTGCCCCGGTACTTGCCACGCCTCCTGCGGCTGCCCCGGTACTTGCCACGCCTCCTGCGGCTGCACCGGTGATGCCGTCGGCGGTTGCCGCAGCGGAAACATCCGCTCCCGCATCCTCCGCTCCGGCCCCGGCCCCGGCCCCGGCTCCGCTCAGCCCTGCTGTGCCTGCCGCCGCAGCGCCGGTGGCCGAGGTTCCGGCCGAGCCGGCTGCGGTTGTCGTGCCGGCCGCCGGCGAGGCCAAGGTCCATCTGCAGTTCACCGCCAACTGCTGGACCCAGCTGACCGATGCCAATGGCAAGGTGCTGCTCAGTGCGTTGAAGCGCCGTGGCGAAAGTGTCGAACTGATCGGCAAGGCTCCGCTGGAGCTGCGCCTGGGCTATGCCCGTGGAGCCGAAGTGCGCGTGGACGGCCAACTGGTCGATCTGGCCGCCTTCACTCACGGTGAAACCGCTCGCCTGAAGCTGGGTCAATAGATATGCATTGCGAATCCCCGATCAAACGTCGCCTGTCCCGCAAGATTTGGGTCGGCTCGGTACCGGTTGGTGGCGATGCGCCGATCTCGGTGCAGAGCATGACCAACACCGACACCTGCGACGTGGCCGCCACCGTCGGCCAGATACTCCGCCTGGAAGAGGCCGGCGCCGACATCGTCCGCGTCTCGGTGCCAGACATGCAGGCCGCCGAGGCTTTCGGCAAGATCAAGCAGCAGGTGCATGTGCCGCTGGTGGCCGACATCCATTTCGACTACCAGATCGCCCTGCGCGTGGCCGAGCTGGGCGTCGACTGCCTGCGCATCAATCCGGGCAATATCGGCCGCGAAGGCCGTGTGCGCGCGGTGGTCGAAGCCGCCCGCGACAAGGGCATCCCGATCCGTATCGGGGTCAATGCCGGCTCGCTGGAAAAGGACCTGCAGAAGAAATACGGCGAACCGACCCCAGAAGCGCTGGTCGAGTCGGCGCTGCGCCATGTCGAGCACCTGGATCGCCTGAACTTTCCCGACTTCAAGGTCAGCGTGAAGGCCTCCGACGTGTTCATGGCCGTCGAGGCCTACCGTCTGCTGGCCAAGCAGATCGAGCAGCCGCTGCACCTGGGTATCACCGAGGCTGGCGGCCTGCGCTCCGGTACCGTGAAGTCGGCGGTGGGCCTGGGCATGCTGCTGATGGACGGCATCGGCGACACCATCCGCATCTCCCTGGCCGCCGATCCGGTGGAAGAGATCAAGGTCGGTTACGACATCCTCAAGTCCCTGCGCCTGCGCTCGCGTGGCATCAACTTCATCGCCTGCCCGAGCTGCTCGCGGCAGAACTTCGATGTGGTGAAGACCATGAACGAGCTGGAAAGCCGCGTCGAAGACCTGCTCGTACCGCTGGATGTTGCGGTGATCGGCTGCGTGGTCAACGGCCCCGGCGAGGCCAAGGAAGCGCATATCGGCCTGACCGGCGGTACGCCGAACAACCTCATCTATATCGACGGCAAGCCGGCACACAAGCTGACCAATGAAAACCTGGTGGACCAGCTGGAAAAGCTGATCCGCCAGAAAGCAGCCGAGAAGGTCGAGGCCGAGGCGGCTGTGATCGCCCGCGGCTGACCGCACTAAGGAATATTTGTGAGCAAGACCCTGCAAGCCATCCGCGGCATGAACGACATCCTGCCGGAGCAGACGCCGACCTGGCGCTATCTGGAAAACACCCTGGCGGGATTGCTGGAGGGCTACGGCTACAAGGAAATCCGCCTGCCAGTGCTCGAGTTCACCGAACTGTTCGCCCGCGGCATCGGCGAAGGCACCGATGTGGTCGACAAGGAGATGTACACCTTCCTCGACCGCAACCAAGAGTCCCTGACCCTGCGTCCGGAAGGCACTGCCGGTTGCGTGCGGGCGGTGCTGGAGCATGGCCTGACCGGCGGCGGCCAGGTACAGAAACTCTGGTACGCCGGGCCGATGTACCGCTACGAGAAGCCACAAAAAGGCCGCTATCGCCAGTTCCACCAGGTCGGCGTGGAGGTGTTCAACCTGCCCGGTCCGGATATCGATGCCGAGCTGATCGTGCTCACCGCGCGCCTGTGGCAGCAGCTGGGGCTGGCCGATTCGGTCACCCTGCAGCTCAACAGCCTGGGCTCCAGCGATGCCCGTGCGGTCTATCGCGATGCCCTGGTGGCCTATCTGCAGGAGCGCTTCGAGCAGCTCGACGAGGACAGCCAGCGTCGCCTGACCACCAACCCGCTGCGCATTCTCGACAGCAAGAACGCCCAGACCCAGGCGCTGCTCGCCGATGCGCCGACCCTGCATGACTACCTCGACGAGGAGTCGCGCGTGCATTTCGAGGGGCTCAAGGCGCGCCTGGATGCGGTCGGTATCGGTTACCAGATCAACCCGAAGCTGGTGCGTGGCCTGGATTACTACGGCCGCACCGTGTTCGAGTGGGTCACCGACAAGCTCGGCTCGCAAGGCACCGTGTGTGCCGGTGGGCGTTACGACGGGCTGATCAGCCAGTTCGGCGGCAAGCCGACCCCCGGCGTCGGCTTCGCCATGGGCGTCGAGCGTCTGGTGCTGTTGCTGGAAACCCTCGATCTGGTCCCCGCGCATCTGCACAGCCCGGCCGATCTCTACCTGTGTGCCTTCGGCGAGCCGGCCGAGCTGGCCGCCCTGGCCCTGGCCGAGCGCCTGCGTGACGCCTTGCCGGGCCTGCGCCTGGTGGTCAACGCCGGTGCCGGCAGCTTCAAGAGCCAGTTCAAGAAGGCCGACAAGAGCGGCGCGCGCTTCGCCCTGATTCTGGGTGAGGACGAACTGGCCAGCCGCGTGGTAGGTTGCAAACCTTTGCGCGACGACAGCGAACAACAAACCATTGCCTGGGATGCGCTTGCGCAGCACCTTGCCACCTGCCTGGCGCAGGCTTGAAGCCTTCAAAGAATTAAGGAGTAACCGGGGTGAGCATGACCGAAGAAGAACAGATTGCGCAGATCAAGGACTGGTGGCAGCGCAATGGCAAACCCCTGCTAACGGGCGGCGCGCTGGCGCTGGCGCTGGTATTCGGCTGGAACGCCTGGCAGAGCTACCAGACCAAGCAGGCGCAAAGCGCCTCGCTGATCTACCAGCAACTGCTGGAGACCAGTCTGACCGGCAGCACCCCGGATGCCGGCAAGGTCGCCGAGCTGGCAGGCAAGCTGAAGAGCGAGTACGCCGGCACTCACTACGCCCAGTACGCCTCGCTGTTCGTGGCCAAGGTCGCCGTGGAAGCCGGCAAGCTGGATGATGCCGCAGCCGAACTCAAGGCGCTGAGCGACAAGCCGGTCGATGCGACCGTGGCCGAACTGGCCCGTCAGCGCCTGGCCCGTGTCCTGGCCGCCCAGGGCAAGGCCGAAGATGCGCTCAAACTGCTCGAAGGCGAAGCCGCCAAGGTCTGGCAGGCCAGCCGTGAAGAGCTCAAGGGCGATCTGCTGGTGCAGCTTGGCCGTACCGACGATGCCCATGCCGCCTACCTGAAGGCCAAGGCCGCACTGGCCGACGATGCCGCCGTAGGCAGCCTGCAAATGAAACTCGACGACCTGGCGAAAGGGGATGCGTGACGTGATGCGCTGGAAGAATGCCGCCGTGCTGGCCCTGGCCGTTCTGGCCGTGGGGTGCAGCAGCAACAGCAAGAAGGAACTGCCGCCCGCCGAACTCCCTGAGTTCCAGGAAGAGGTCGAACTGCAGAGCCAGTGGAGCCGCTCCATCGGTGATGGTCAGGGTGAGCTGTACAACCTGCTGACCCCGGCCGTGGATGGCGAGCGTCTATTCGCCGCCGATGCCGAGGGCATCGTGATGGCTCTCGACCGCCTGAATGGCGACGTGTTCTGGAAAGTCGACCTGGAGCTGCCGGTATCCGGCGGCGTCGGTGCCGGTTACGGCCTGGTGCTGGTCGGCACCCTGAAAGGCGAAGTAATCGCCCTCGACGCCAGCTCCGGTGAAGAGCGCTGGCGTGCCCGGGTGAGCAGCGAAGTGCTGTCCGCTCCGGCGACCAATGGCGACGTGGTTGTGGTGCAGACCCAGGACGACCGTCTGATCGGCCTGGATGCCAGCACCGGCGAACAACGCTGGATCTACGAGAACAGCCCGGCCGTGCTGACCCTGCGTGGCACCAGCAGCCCGGTGGTGACCAACCGCCTGGCCATCGCCGGCCTGTCCACCGGCAAGGTGATTGCCCTGGATATCCAGCGCGGCATCCCGGTGTGGGAGCAGCGTGTGGCCGTACCCCAAGGTCGCTCCGAGCTGGAGCGGGTGGTCGACATCGACGGCAGCCTGCTGCTCTCCGGTGGCACCCTGTACGTGGTGACCTATCAGGGCAAGGTGGCCGGTATCGACATCGAAAGTGGGCGCCAGCTGTGGCAGCGTGAGGCGTCCAGCTACGTGGGCCTGGCCCAGGGCTTCGGCAACGTCTATGTCAGCCAGGCCGGTGGCAGCGTCGAGAGCATCGACGAGCGCTCCACCTCGGCCCTGTGGAACAACGATGCCCTGGCTCGTCGCCAGCTGTCCGCGCCGGAAGTGTTTTCCAGCTACGTGGCGGTGGGTGACCTGGAAGGCTACCTGCACCTGCTGAGCCAGGTGGACGGCCACTTCGTCGGCCGCGAGAAGATCGACGGCGACGGCCTGCGGGCTCGTCCGCTGGTGGTCGGTGACTGGATTTACGCCTACGGCAACAGCGGGAAACTGGTCGCGCTGACCATCCGCTAAGCTGTTTTGCAATGTCCGGCCGCTGCCGTTTACGGCAGCGGCCTTTGTGTTTTCTGGATTTAGCTGTGGAGGAGCCCAATGGTTCCGGTAATCGCCCTGGTGGGCCGTCCCAATGTGGGCAAGTCGACCCTGTTCAACCGCCTGACCCGCACCCGCGATGCGATCGTCGGCGATCTGTCCGGCCTGACCCGTGATCGCCAGTATGGCGAGGCCAAGTGGGAAGGGCGCAGCTACATCCTGGTCGATACCGGCGGCATCTCCGGTGACGAGGAAGGCATCGACGAGAAGATGGCCGAGCAGTCGCTGCTGGCGATCGAGGAAGCCGACGTGGTGCTGTTCCTGGTCGATGCCCGGGCGGGCATGACCGCCGGCGACCAGATGATTGGCGAACACCTGCGCAAGCGCAACAAGCGCAGCTACCTGGTGGTGAACAAGATCGACAACATCGATCCGGACATCGCCCGTGCCGAGTTCAGCCCCATGGGCATGGGCGAGGCCCTGCCGATTGCCGGCGCCCATGGCCGCGGCATCACCCAGCTGCTGGAGGCGGCGCTCGGTGAGTTCCCCCGCGACGAGGACGACGGCGCCATCGATGAGGAAGTCGCCGAAGGCGAGGAAGCCAAGCGCATTCCGGGCCCGAGCGAGAAGGACGGGATCAAGATCGCCATCATCGGCCGGCCCAACGTCGGCAAGTCGACCCTGGTCAACCGCATGCTCGGCGAGGACCGCGTGGTCGTCTATGACCAGCCGGGTACCACCCGCGACAGCATCTACATCCCGTTCGAGCGTAACGACGAGAAGTACACGCTGATCGACACCGCCGGCGTGCGCAAGCGCGGCAAGATCCACGAGGAAGTGGAAAAGTTCTCGGTGGTGAAGACTCTGCAGGCGATCAAGGACGCCAACGTGGTGATCTTCGTCATGGACGCCCGTGAAGGCGTGGTCGACCACGACCTCAACCTGCTCGGCTTCGCCCTGGAGGCCGGGCGCGCCCTGGTCATCGCCCTGAACAAGTGGGACGGCATGGAGCCGGGCGAGCGCGACTACGTGAAGACCGAGCTGGAGCGCCGGCTGTTCTTCGTCGACTTCGCCGACATCCACTTCATCTCCGCCCTGCACGGTACCGGCGTGGGCAACCTGTACAAGTCGGTGCAGGCCTCGTTCAAGTCGGCGATCACCCGCTGGCCGACCAACCGCCTGACCCAGATCCTCGAGGACGCGGTGCAGGAGCACCAGCCGCCGATGGTCAGCGGTCGACGGATCAAGCTGCGCTATGCCCACCTCGGTGGTGCCAACCCGCCGCTGATCGTGATCCACGGCAACCAGGTCGAGGCGGTGCCGAAGTCCTATACCCGCTACCTGGAAAACACCTACCGCCGCGTCCTCAAGCTGGTCGGCACGCCGATCCGCATCGAGTACAAGGGCGGTGAGAACCCCTACGAGGGCAAGAAGAACACCCTCACCGACCGCCAGGTGAACAAGAAGCGCCGCCTGATGAGCCACCACAAGAAGGCCGAGAAGAAGCGTCGCGACAAGAAGTAACGCTCGCCAGGCGGGCCTGTTCCCGTCAGGCGGGGATCCAGGCGTGAAAAGGCGCAGAAGGCATAAGCTTCTGCGCCTTTTTCATAAGCGCGGCTGCTGCATCCGGCCCGGGCCATGGGCTATCCTCGCCGCTCGCGCCCGTCAGCAGGAATAGGCCTGATGCTCACCAGCAAGTTGCCGCATGTCGGCACCACCATCTTCACCCGCATGTCCCAGCTCGCCGTGGAAAGCGGCGCGCTCAACCTGTCCCAGGGCTTCCCCGATTTCGATGGGCCGCAGGCCCTGCGTGAGGCGGTCGGCCGGCATATCGCCGCCGGGCACAATCAATACGCACCGATGACCGGCCTGCCGGCCCTGCGCGAGCAGGTGGCGGCGAAGATCGCCCGCTGCTATGGGCGCACGGTCAGCGCCGATAGCGAGGTGACCATCACTCCCGGCGCCACCCAGGCGATCTTCTGCGCGATCCAGGCGCTGATCCAGGCGGGCGACGAGGTGATCGTCTTCGATCCCTGCTACGACAGCTACGAGCCTTCCGTGGTGCTGGCCGGCGGGCGTTGTGTGCACGTGCCGCTGGCCCTGCCGGACTTCGCCATCGACTGGCAGCGTCTGCAGGATGCGCTGAGCCCGTGCACCCGCCTGATCATCCTCAACAGCCCGCACAACCCCAGCGGCGCCCTGATCGGCGCGGCGGACCTGGAGCGCCTGGCCGCGCTGATCCGTGGCCGCGACATCTACCTGCTGAGTGACGAGGTCTACGAACACCTGGTGTTCGACGGCGTGCGCCACGCCAGCGTGCTGGCCCACGAGGAACTGTACCAGCGCGCCTTGGTGGTCAGTTCCTTCGGCAAGACCTACCACGTCACCGGCTGGAAGACCGGCTATGTGGTGGCGCCGCCGGCGCTGTCCGCCGAGCTGCGCAAGGTGCACCAGTACGTCAGCTTCTGCGGGGTGACCCCGCTGCAATGGGCGCTGGCCGACTTCATGGCCGAACACCCGGAGCACGTCAGCGAGTTGCCGGCCTTCTACCAGAGCAAGCGCGACCTGTTCTGCGACCTGCTGGGCGGCTCGCGCTTCGCCTTCACGCCGACCGCGGGCACCTATTTCCAGCTGGCCGACTACTCGGCGATCCGCCCGGAGCTGGACGATGTGGCCATGGCCGAATGGCTGACCCGTGAGCACGGGGTGGCGGCCATCCCGGTCTCGGTGTTCTACCAGCAGCCGCCGGCCGACCTGCGCCTGGTGCGCTTCTGTTTCGCCAAGCGCGAGGACACCCTGCGCCAGGCCGCCGACAAACTCTGCGCGGTGTAACCTGGCAGGGTGTCCCCAACGGTTTGAGGAGTTGCGATGAGCCATAAGCCCGATCTCGAACTGGCGCTGATCCAGACCGAACTGGTCTGGCAGGATCCGGCGGCCAACCGCGCGCACTTTGCCGAGCTGCTGGTCGAGGCGCGCGCCGCCGATCTGGTGATCCTGCCGGAAATGTTCAGCACCGGTTTCTCCATGCACTCCTCGGCTCTGGCCGAAGCGGAGGACGGGCCGACCAGCGCCTGGCTGCTGGAGCAGGCCGAGCGCATCGGCTCGGTGATCTGCGGCAGCCTGATCATCCAGGCCGCCGACGGCAGCTACCGCAACCGCCTGCTGTGGGCGCGCCCGGACGGCACGCTGGCCCATTACGACAAGCGTCACCTGTTTCGCATGGCCGGCGAGCACAAGCACTACGCGGCCGGCGAGCAGCAGGTGGTGCTGGAGCTGAACGGCTGGCGGGTGCGCCCGCTGATCTGCTACGACCTGCGCTTCCCGGTATGGAGCCGCGATCCCGGCGGCACCGACCTGCTGCTGTACACCGCCAACTGGCCGGCTGCGCGGCGCCAGCACTGGAATCGCCTGCTGCCGGCGCGGGCCATCGAGAACCTGTGCTACGTGGCCGCGGTCAACCGCATCGGCAGCGATGGCAACGCTCATCCCTACAGCGGCGACAGCCAGGTGCTGGACTTCCAGGGCGACGCCTTGCTGGCGCCGGGCGAGGCCGGCGGGGTGTTCCGCACCCGGCTCAGCGCGGCCGCCCTGGCCACCTATCGCCAGCGCTTTCCGGCCCACCTGGACGCCGATCCGTTCAGCCTGGACGAAGCCTGATCGGCGCGAGGCGCTACTGCTGCAGGTAGTGGTCGTAGATCTGCTGGTAGCGCCCGCTGCTTTTCAGCTGTTCGAGGCCGGCGTCGAAGTCGTCGCGGATCTGCCGGTCGCGAAATAGCGGGCGGTAATCCTCGGGGTCTTCCTCGACGAAGTGGTGCAGCTCGGTGGCCTGGGCCTTGAACAGGCTGGTGCGTTCGAGCAGCAGCTCGAAGTAGCGGAAGATGCTCTGGTCGCTGAGCACCACGTCGTAGCGCGCCTTGTTCAGGCCGAGCACCTGCAGCTCCTGGTTGTTCTGCTCGAAGTACAGCCCGGCCTGCTGGGTCTGCGCCAGCCACTCCGGGTAGCGCTGGGCCGCGCCGGGAAAGGCCACCACGCTGAGTCCGGCCAGGTCCTGCGGGCGCTGGATGCGCAGCTTGCGCTTTTTCAGGGTGATGAACACGTTCTGGTAGATCACCGCCGGTTGGCCATAATGGGCGCCGGCCTGGCTGAGATCCTGGCCCAGGTCGGTCATCGCCGCATCCACTTCGCCCTGGCGAAAGCTCAGCGGTACGCGGGCCAGCGGGTAGTAGTGCGGCTTGAGGCGGTGGCCCCTGAAGGCCAGGGCTTCGCCGATGATCTCCAGTTCGATGCCGCTGTCGCTTTCCGGGAAGCAGAAGGGCGGAATCTTCTCGCCGAAGGCCATCACCACCTCGGCCGCGCTGCCGTAGCCGCTGCCGCCCAGCAGGGCCGTGGCCAGGACGAGGCGGGCCAGCAGGTTGGGCTTGCTCATCGTGGGCTCTCCGCGTTGCTGCTGTCGTGCAGTCTAGGAGCTGGCGCTGGGGGTGTGAAATAAAAAAGGGGAGCGCTGGGCTCCCCTGGTTAGCTGTTGCGGCGGTTGCCGGTGCGCCGACTCGCCGTGACGGGCGCGGGACAAGCCGCGCCTACGCCGGCGTTCAGGCCGCCTGGGCCTCGGCCTGGCTCATGGCGCGGTTGAGGGCGCTGAACAGGGCGCGGAAGGTCGCGGTGGTCAGGTTCTCGTCGATGCCGATGCCATGCAGCGGGCGCCCGCCGTTGAGACGGATCTCGATGTAGGCCACGGCCTGGGCGTTGGTGCCGGCGCTGATGGCGTGCTCGTGGTAATCCATGATCTCCACATTCATCGGCAGGGCGGCGACCAGGGCTTCCAGCGGGCCCTTGCCGGTTCCGTGCTTGCGGCGCAGCTCGCCGTTGAAGTTGACGTCCACATCGACGTTGCAGATGCCGTTCTCTTCCTGCAGGCGATGGCTCTTCAGCACGTAGGGGCTGGTGGCCTTGAGGTACTCGTTTTCCAGCAGGCCGTAGATCTGCGCGGCGGTCATCTCCAGACCGAGGCGGTCGGTTTCCTTCTGCACCACCTGGCTGAACTCGATCTGCATGCGGCGCGGCAGGCTGATGCCGTACTCCTGCTCGAGAAGGAAGGTGATGCCGCCCTTGCCGGACTGGCTGTTGACGCGGATCACCGCCTCGTAGTCGCGGCCGATGTCGGCCGGGTCGATCGGCAGGTACGGCACTTCCCACACGCCTTGCGGGTCCTGCTGGGCGAAGCCCTTGCGGATCGCGTCCTGGTGCGAGCCGGAGAAAGCGGTGTGGACCAGGTCGCCGACGTACGGATGCCGCGGGTGCACCGGCAGCTGGTTGCATTCCTCGACCACCTTGCGCACCGAGTCGATGTCGGAGAAGTCCAGCTCGGGGTCGACGCCCTGGGTGTAGAGGTTGAGCGCCACGGTGACCAGGTCGACGTTGCCGGTGCGTTCGCCGTTGCCGAACAGGCAGCCTTCCACGCGGTCACCGCCGGCCATCAGGCCCAGTTCGGTGGCGGCCACGCCGGTGCCGCGATCGTTGTGGGTATGCAGGCTGATCAGCACGCTGTCGCGCTTGTCGATGTGGCGGCAGAACCACTCGATCTGGTCGGCGTAGACGTTCGGCGTGGCGGCCTCGATGGTCGCCGGCAGGTTGAGGATCAGCTTCTGCGCCGGGGTCGGCTGGAATACGCCGATCACCGCGTTGCACACCTCGACGGCGAATGCGGTCTCGGTGGAGCTGAACACTTCCGGCGAGTACTCGAAACGCCAGGCGGTTTCCGGCGCCTGGGCGGCCAGGCGCTGGATGATCTGCGCGGCATTCACGGCGATCTCGATCACGCCGGCCTGGTCCTGGTTGAAGACGATGCGGCGGAAGCTCGGCGCGGTGGCGTTGTAGTAGTGGACGATGGCCTGCTTGGCGCCCTTGAGCGACTCGAAGGTGCGGGTGATCAGGTCTTCGCGGGCCTGGGTCAGCACCTGGATGGTCACGTCGTCCGGAATGTGGCCGCCTTCGATCAGCTCGCGGACGAAGTCGAAGTCGGTCTGCGAGGCGGACGGGAAGCCCACTTCGATTTCCTTGATGCCGACCTTCACCAGGGTCTTGAAGAAACGCATCTTCTTCTCGGCATCCATCGGCTCGATCAGCGACTGGTTGCCGTCGCGCAGGTCGGAAGAAAGCCAGATCGGCGCCTGGTCGATGGTCTTGGACGGCCAGGTGCGGTCCGCGATGTCGATCTGCGGGAACGGGCGGTATTTGGTCGACGGGTCTTTGAGCATGGTCATCGGGCTAATCCTTGGTGCGGCGGCGGGCCGGAGAAAACGGGGTGTTGGCGAACGAGGACTTAGCCGCGCAGTCGCGGGCTGACCAGGCGCAGGCAGGCGTGTTGGCGCAACAGAATGAGGGTGTGGGCTGTATTCATGCTGCAACCCTAACCTTGTAGGGTGAAAGCTGGCAAGGCTTGCTTGGAAAACGCCGTTTTTGTGCTGAAAAATGATTATTTGGAAATATTATTGCTGAATCGGTGTGCACTCTTTGTTCCGATTGCGTGGCGATTTTCCACTTCGCTCAGGGTTTGAAGGCGCCGATGAAGATCGCCGGGTCGACCCGCGCATCGTTGAGGCTGACGTTCCAGTGCATGTGCGGGCCGGTGGCGCGGCCGGTGCTGCCGACCTTGCCGACCAGGCCGCCGCGCGGCAGTTCCTGGCCCAGCTGCACGTCGACCTTGGACAGATGGCAGAACATGCTGATCAGGCCCTGGCCGTGGTCGACGAACACGGTCTTGCCGTTGAAGAAGTAGTCGCCGATCAGGCTCACCTTGCCGGCCGCCGGTGCCTTGATCGGGGTGCCGGCCCTGGCGGCGAAATCCAGGCCGGAGTGCGGGTTGCGCTCCTCGCCATTGAAGAAGCGACGCAGGCCGAAGGGGCTGGAGAGCGGGCCGTCGACCGGCTTGTCGAGCAGCAGGTTGCTCGGCTGGCGCGGGCTGAACTGCTGGTAGGCAAGGGTCTGTTCGGCCAGTTCGCGCTCGATGCGCTGGAGGTTGGCCGGGCTCGGGTTGACCTGCTCCTGGTTCTTCAGGGTGATGCGCTGCTCGCGGTAGTGCTTGCTGCCGATCTGGAAGGCGACCGCCTGGCCGTCGACCAGGGCCTGCGCCGCGCCGGGCTGGCTGGTCAGCGGCAGGCCGATGATGGCGATCCACTGCCGGCCGTCTTCCTTGACCGTCAGCACCGGCTTGCCCTGGAAGCGCACCTGCGGCGCGCTGGCGCCGCTGCCCAGTTGCAGCACGGCGACGCCGCCCGGTACCGGCTTGTGCAGCAGGCGGCTGATGAAACCTTCGGCGTGGACGGGCAGGGCGAGGCAGAGGAGCAGCAGGGCAAGCAGGCGCATGAATGGCAGTCCGGCGTGGGGTTAATCCAGTAGCGACAGGGTCACCGGGCTCAGGTGGTTGTCTTCCACTCGCACCAGCAGCTCGCCTTCGCCGAGCCGGGCCTTGAGGCGCTGGCCGGGCTGGGTCTGCGCGGCGCGGCGGATGGCCTGGCCGCGTTCGTCGAGGAGGATGCTGTAGCCGCGGCCGAGGGTGGCCAGCGGGCTGACGATATGCAGGTTCTGCATCAGGCCTTCGAGTTTCTGCCGGCGCTCGCGCAGTTGGCCGAGGGCGGCGCGCGGCAGGCGTTCGGCCAGGCTGTCCAGGCGCTGGCGCAGCAGTGCCAGGCTGCGCCCCGGGTGCTGGGCGGCCAGGCGGGTATCCAGGCGCGCCAGGCGTTCGCGGCGCTTGTGCAGCTCCTGGGCAAAGGCGCGGCGCAGGCGCATGTCCAGGTCGTCCAGGCGCTGGGCCTGCTGGCGCAGGCGTTCGCCGGGGTGGCGCAGGCGCCGGGCCAGGCCGTCCAGGCGCAGGTGCTCATGGGCCAGGCGGCCCTGCATGCGCAGCAGCAGGCGGCGCTTGAGGTTGTCCAGGCGGTGGCGCAGGTCGCTGCTGTCCGGGGCCAGCAGTTCGGCGGCGGCAGAGGGTGTCGGCGCGCGCACATCGGCGACGAAGTCGCTGATCGAGACATCGGTCTCGTGGCCGACGGCGCTGACGATGGGGGTTTTGCAGGCGGCCACGGCGCGGGCCACGGCCTCCTCGTTGAAGCACCAGAGGTCCTCCAGCGAGCCGCCGCCACGGGCCAGGATCAGCGCGTCGAAGCCCTGGGCGTCGGCCAGCTGCAGGGCGCGGACGATCTGCGCGCTGGCCTCGCGACCCTGCACGGCGGTGGGGATCAGGGTCAGCGCCACCTGCGGGGCGCGGCGGCGGAACACGCTGATGATATCGCGGATCACCGCGCCGGTCGGCGAGCTGACGATGCCGATGTGCTGCGGGTGGGCGGGCAGGGCGACCTTGTGCTCGGCGCTGAACAGCCCCTCGCCGGCGAGCTTTTCCTTCAGCGCCTCGAAGGCCAGGCGCAGGGCGCCGTCACCGGCCGGTTCGACGCTGTCGAGGATCAGCTGGTAGTCGCCACGGCCCTCGAACAGCGAGACCTTGCCGCGCACCTTGACCGCCAGGCCGTCGCGCAGGGCCTGGCGTACGCGGCTGGCGTTCTGTCGGAACAGTGCGCAGCGGACCTGGGCCTGGCTGTCCTTGAGGGTAAAGTAGAGATGCCCGGAGGCCGGCTTGGCCAGGTTGGAGATTTCGCCTTCGACCCAGACCTGGGCGAACACGTCTTCCAGCAACAGCCGCGCGCGGTTGTTGAGCTGGCTGACGCTGAGCACATCACGGTCGAGGCCGAGGCGTTGGAACGGGTCGTTGATCATGGCCGGCATGATAAAGGCTTTGCCGGGCCGGCCATAGGCCGACGGCGTTGACCACTGCGCCGCAGCCGCTAAGCTGCGCGCCTTTGATCGAGAGACGGAGCCTGCCATGAGCGACAACCAGGCCATTATCGTGCCGCGCATTTCCAGCTTTCCCGGCCATGAGGCACGGGCGCGGGTGATCCTGCGCTGGCTGGCGCAGCTGAATGTCGTCGAGGAGCGGCCGAGCACCTGTGGGCGCGGCTTCAATCGCATGGCCTATGCCATCGCCCCCGGCGCGCGACAGGTGGTCGAGCAGCCGCAGTTGTTGCCCTTCGGCCAGTCGATCAATGGCCTGGAGGTGGTGAACAAGCGCTGCATCTATACCCCGACCGAGCATTTCGCCGAGGAGGCCGGCTGCCCCGCGTGTCGCCAGGAAATCGGCGAGGCGCTGTTCGACAGCCTGGAGGAGTGGATGCCCGGGCAGACCGACAACTTCCGTTGCCCGGAGTGCGGGCACGAGGACGACATCAACGGCTTCCTGTTCCTGCAGCCCTGCGCCTTCTCCAACCTGGGCTTCATCTTCAACAACTGGGCCCCGGCGACCTTCAGGCAGGGCTTTCTCGACGAGTTCGCCGAGCGCCTGGGCTATCCGCTGGCGCTGGTGCCGGTCGTGCTCTGAATGACTTGTGCGGCCAAGTCATTCTTTGCATTGAGTGAGTGAGGCCGGCTGGGTATAATGGCGCGCTTCCAATTTTCCCGCCCGGGAGCCCCCGCCATGCTGCGTATCAGTCAAGAAGCCCTGACCTTCGACGACGTTCTTCTCATTCCAGGTTATTCCGAAGTTCTGCCCAAGGATGTGAGTCTCAAGACCCGCCTGACCCGTGGCATCGAGCTGAATATCCCGCTGCTGTCGGCAGCCATGGACACCGTCACCGAAGCGCGCCTGGCCATTGCCATGGCCCAGGAAGGCGGCATCGGCATCATCCACAAGAACATGACCATCGAGCAGCAGGCTGCCGAGGTGCGCAAGGTCAAGAAGTTCGAGGCCGGCGTGGTCAAGGACCCGATCACCATCGAGGCCGACGCCACCGTGCGCGACCTGTTCGAGCTGACCCGGCAGAACAACATCTCCGGCGTGCCGGTGCTCTCCAACGGCGACCTGGTCGGCATCGTCACCTCCCGCGACGTGCGCTTCGAGAACCGCATGGACGCCCTGGTGCGTGACGTGATGACGCCGAAAGAGCGCCTGGTCACCGTCAAGGAAGGCGCCACCAAGGAAGTCGTGCGCGATCTGCTGCACAAGCACCGCATCGAGAAAGTCCTGATCGTCGACGACGCCTTCAGCCTCAAGGGCATGATGACCGTCAAGGACATCGAGAAGGCCAAGGCCTATCCGCTGGCCAGCAAGGACGACCAGGGCCGCCTGCGCGTCGGCGCGGCGGTCGGCACCGGCGCCGATACCGCCGACCGGGTGGCCGCGCTGGCCGCCGCCGGCGTCGACGTGATCATCGTCGACACCGCCCACGGCCATTCCAAGGGCGTGATCGACCGCGTGCGCTGGGTCAAGCAGAACTTCCCGGAAGTCCAGGTGATCGGCGGCAATATCGCCACCGGTGACGCCGCCAGGGCCCTGGCCGAAGCCGGCGCCGACGGCGTCAAGGTCGGCATCGGCCCGGGCTCGATCTGCACCACCCGCATCGTCGCCGGCGTCGGCGTTCCGCAGATCAGTGCCGTGGCCAACGTCGCCGCCGCCCTGGCCGGCACCGGCGTACCGCTGATCGCCGACGGCGGCATCCGTTTCTCCGGTGACCTGTCCAAGGCCATCGTCGCCGGCGCCTCCGCGGTGATGATCGGCTCCATGCTGGCCGGTACCGAAGAAGCCCCGGGCGAAGTCGAACTGTTCCAGGGCCGCTCCTACAAGGCCTACCGCGGCATGGGCTCGCTGGGCGCCATGGCGCAGGCGCAGGGCTCCTCGGATCGCTACTTCCAGGACTCCTCGGCCGGTGCCGAGAAGCTGGTGCCGGAAGGCATCGAAGGGCGCGTGCCATACAAGGGCGCGATGAGCGCCATCGTCCACCAGCTGATGGGCGGCCTGCGTGCCTCCATGGGCTACACCGGCTGCGCCACCATCGAAGAGATGCGCACCAAGCCGGAGTTCGTGCGCATCACCGGCGCCGGCATGGCCGAGTCGCACGTGCACGACGTACAGATCACCAAAGAAGCCCCGAACTACCGCGTGGGCTAAGTCCACTGCAATGAATCGACACGGGGCTGACTGATCAGCCCCTTGTCATTTGTGAATTCCGCTACGAGAGATGGCCATGGCTCACCCTGACATTCACGCCCACCGCATCCTCATCCTGGACTTCGGTTCCCAGTACACCCAGCTGATCGCCCGCCGTGTGCGCGAGATCGGCGTGTATTGCGAAATCCACCCGTTCGACATGGATAACGAGGCGATCCGCGCCTTCGCCCCGCGTGGGGTGATCCTCGCCGGTGGCCCGGAGTCGGTGCACGAGGCGGACAGCCCGCGCGCGCCGCAGGCGGTGTTCGACCTGAATGTGCCGATCTTCGGCATCTGCTACGGCATGCAGACCATGGCCGAGCAGCTCGGCGGCAAGGTCCAGGGTTCCGACCTGCGCGAGTTCGGCTACGCCCGCGTCGACGTGGTCGGCAAGAGCCGCCTGCTCGACGGCATCGAAGACCATGTCGACAGCGACGGCGTGTTCGGTCTCGACGTGTGGATGAGCCACGGCGACAAGGTCACCGAGATCCCGGCCGGCTTCCACATCCTCGCCAGCACCCCGAGCTGCCCGATCGCCGCCATGGCCGACGACGTGCGCGGCTACTACGGCGTGCAGTTCCACCCGGAAGTGACCCACACCAAGCAGGGCGGGCGCATCCTCTCGCGCTTCATCCTCGACATCTGCGGCTGTGCGGCGCTGTGGACCCCGGCCAACATCGTCGAAGACGCCATCGCCACCGTGCGTGCCCAGGTCGGCTCGGCCAAGGTGCTGCTGGGTCTGTCCGGCGGCGTCGACTCCTCGGTGGTTGCGGCGCTGCTGCACAAGGCCATCGGCGACCAGCTGACCTGCGTGTTCGTCGACAACGGCCTGCTGCGCCTGCACGAAGGCGACCAGGTGATGGCCATGTTCGCCGAGAACATGGGCGTCAAGGTCATCCGCGCCAACGCCGAAGCGCTGTTCCTCGGCCGCCTGGCCGGGGTCAGTGATCCGGAGCAGAAGCGCAAGATCATCGGCGCCAGCTTCATCGAGGTGTTCGATCAGGAAGCCACCAAGCTCAAGGACGTGAAATTCCTCGCCCAGGGCACCATCTACCCGGACGTGATCGAGTCGGCCGGCGCCAAGACCGGCAAGGCCCACGTGATCAAGAGCCACCACAACGTCGGCGGCCTGCCGGAAGACATGCAGTTCAAGCTGGTCGAGCCGCTGCGCGAACTGTTCAAGGACGAAGTGCGCAAGATCGGCCTGGAGCTGGGTCTGCCCTACGACATGGTCTACCGCCACCCGTTCCCGGGGCCGGGCCTGGGCGTGCGCATCCTCGGCGAAGTGAAGAAGGAGTACGCCGACCTGCTGCGGCGCGCCGACCACATCTTCCTCGAGGAACTGCACAACTTCGACTGGTACCACAAGACCAGCCAGGCCTTCGTGGTGTTCCAGCCGGTGAAGTCGGTCGGCGTGGTCGGTGACGGCCGTCGCTACGCCTGGGTAGTCGCCCTGCGCGCCGTGGAAACCATCGACTTCATGACCGCACGCTGGGCGCACCTGCCCTACGAGCTGCTGGAGAAAGTGTCCAACCGCATCATCAACGAGATCGAAGGCATCTCCCGCGTCACCTACGACGTGTCGAGCAAGCCGCCTGCCACCATCGAGTGGGAATGAGGTGACCGACAGGGGCAGCGCGAGCTGCCCTTGTCGTTTCTGCCTGCGGCAATCTGCGGCTCGTCGCGCTGTTCAGGTAATGAGAAGATGTCGCAAATACTTGGTCGATGGGAATGACAATGGCTTTTACCCGCAGACAGATACTCGCCGGCCTGGGTGCGCTCGGCATCGCCGGCCTCGGCGCCGGTGGCGTGCGCTACTGGCTGGGTCGTCCCGAGAATGCCGCGAGCCATGACTACGAGCTGATCGCCGCGCCGCTCGACCTGGAGCTGGTGCCGGGGCACAAGACCCCGGCCTGGGGCTACGGTGGCCAGGCGCCGGGCCTGGAGCTGCGCTGCCGCCAGGGCGAGCGCCTGCGCGTGCGCTTCATCAACAAGCTGGATGAGCCCACCACCATCCACTGGCACGGCATCCGCCTGCCGCTGGAGATGGACGGCGTGCCCTATGTCTCGCAGTTGCCGGTGCTGCCGGGCGAGTACTTCGACTACGACTTCATCACCCCGGATGCCGGCAGCTACTGGTATCACCCGCACACGGCCAGCAGCGAGCAGCTCGGCCGCGGCCTGGTCGGCCCGCTGATCGTCGAGGAACGCGAGCCGAGCGGCTTCGCCCACGAGCGCACGCTGTGCCTGAAGAGCTGGCATGTCGACGAGCAGGGCGCCTTCACCGACTTCAGCGTGCCGCGCGAGGCGGCGCGCGAAGGCACTCGCGGGCGCCTGTCGAGCATCAACGGCGTGGCGCTGCCAACCCTGGAGCTGCCGGCCGGGCAGGTGGTGCGCCTGCGCCTGATCAATGTCGACAGCACCATCACCTATCGCCTCAATCTGCCGGGCGCCGAGGCGCGCATCTATGCCCTGGACGGCAACCCGGTGGCGCCGCGCCCGCTGGGCAAGGACTACTGGCTGGGCCCAGGCATGCGCCTGGACCTGGCGCTCAGGGTGCCGGCCGCCGGCACCGAGCTGTCGCTGCGCAACGGCCCGCTGCGCCTGGCGACCCTGAAAAGTGTGGCCAGCGCGCAGGCGGCGGGCGACTGGCCGCCGGCGCTGCCGGCCAACCCGGTGGCCGAGCCGGATCTCGCCCAGGCCGAGACCCTGCGCTTCAACTTCGAGTGGGCGGCCATGCTGGCCAGCTCGAATCAGACGGGGCCGGCGCGCTACTGGCAGATCAACGGCCAGGCCTGGGACATCAATGACAAGGCCTGTGCCGACCGGCCCATCGCCACGTTGAAGAAGGATGGCCACTACATCTTCGTGCTGCGCAACATGGCCCAGTACCAGCACCCGATCCACCTGCATGGCATGAGCTTCAAGGTGCTCGATTCCGACCGCCGCGAGATCGTCCCGTATTTCACCGACACCTACCTGCTGGGCAAGAACGAAACGGCGCGCATCGCCTTCGTCGCCGATAATCCGGGGGTGTGGATGTTCCACTGCCATGTCATCGACCACATGGAAACCGGCCTGATGGCCGCGATTGCCGTGGTCTAAGGAAGCTTTGATGCGCCAGATCAAGATCATCGACCGCAGCCAGGACGAGCGCTTCATGCGCGAGGCCCTGGCCCTGGCCAGCGAGGGCGCGACGCTCGGCGAGGTGCCGGTCGGCGCGGTGCTGGTGCAGGATGGCGAGATCATCGGCCGTGGCTTCAACTGCCCGATCTCCACCCATGACCCCAGCGCCCATGCCGAGATGGTGGCGATCCGCGCCGCGGCCCTCGACCTGCGCAACTACCGCCTGCCCGGCAGCACCCTGTACGTGACCCTGGAGCCGTGCAGCATGTGCGCCGGGCTGATCGTGCATTCGCGCATTGCCCGCGTCGTGTACGGCGCCACCGAGCCCAAGGCCGGGGTGGTGGTCAGTCGCGGGCAGTTCTTCACCCAGGAGTTCCTCAACCACCGGGTGCTGGTCGAAGGCGGCCTGCTGGCGCAGGAATGCGGGGCGGTGCTGAGTGCCTTCTTCAAGGCGCGGCGCTCGTCCTGATCCCCGGCCTGGATTGCATTCGGGCCAGGCCGGTTATCAGAGCCTGTTCACGATCTCGCGAGCTAGAGATATACAAGGCAAAAACAGGCGAGGAAGCGGAGTTTACGAGCTGTAAATGAGCATTCCGAGTCTGTTTTTAACGCAGTAGAGCCGACGCGCAGCAGATCGTGAACAGGCTCTCAGAGCTGGGTGGGCTCTTCCTTGGGCAGGGTGCGGTTGACGCCCGGCACGTGGATGCCGCTTTCGGCGACCTGGGTGCCCTCCAGCTGCGGCTGGGTCACCCAGTTGAGGATGTCGTAGTAGCGGCGGATGTTGCGCACGAAGTGCACGGTTTCGCCGCCGCGCGCATAGCCGTAGCGGGTCTTGCTGTACCACTGCTTCTGCGCCAGGCGCGGCAGCATCTTCTGTACGTCCAGCCACTTGTCCGGGTTCAGGCCTTCGGCCTTGGCCAGCTTGCGCGCGTCGCCCAGGTGGGCGATGCCGATGTTGTAGGCGGCCAGGGCGAACCAGGTGCGATCCGGTTCCTCCAGGTCCTCGGCCAGGCTGCCGTGGATCAGTGCCAGGTACTTGCCGCCACCCTGGATGCTCTGCCGGGCGTCCAGGCGATTTGCCACGCCCATGGCCTGGGCGGTGCCCTGGGTCAGCATCATCAGGCCGCGCACGCCGGTCTTGGAGGTGGCGTCCGGCTGCCACAGCGACTCCTGGTAGCCGATGGCGGCCAGCAGGCGCCAGTCGACCTTGTGCTGCTCGGCGGCCTGCTTGAAATGCTGCTCGTAGCGCGGCAGGCGCTGCTGCAGGTGCTTGGCGAAGGTGTAGGCGCCGACATAGCCGAGTACGTCGACGTGCCCGTAGTAGCGCTGTTTCAGGCGCTGCAGGCTGCCGTTCTCCTCGACCAGGGCGAGGAAGTGGTTGACCTCCTGCAGCAGGCTGTCGTCCGTGCCGCCGACCACCGCCCAGCCCAGGTTGCTGGCGTCGCCCAGGTCGAAGGCCACACGCACGTTGGGGAAGTACACCTGGTTCATCGCCAGTTCGTTGGAGTCGACCAGGGTCAGGTCGATCTGCCCTTCGTCGACCATACGCAGCAGGTCGACCACCTCGACGGCGGCGGATTCTTCGTACTTGAGCGCGGGCAGGGTGGTCTTCAGCTGCGCCAGCTGTTCGGCATGGCTGCTGCCCTGCAGCACCAGGATGCGCTTGCCGATCAGGTCGTCGGGGCGCGAGGGGCGGGGCTGGCCGTTGCGGTAGATGACCTGCGGGGTGACCTGCAGGTAGGGCTGGGAAAACTGCGCCTGGCTCTTGCGCCCCGGGCTGTCGACCAGACCGGCGGCGGCCAGTTGCGGGCCGTTGCTCTGATTCAGGCGGCTGAACAGGTCGTCGAGGTTGTCGGCGGTCTCGATCTGCAGCTCGACACCGAGGTTTTCGGCGAAGCGCTTGACCAGTTCGTATTCGAAGCCGGTTTCGCCGCTGCGGTCCTGGAAGTAGGTGGCCGGGCTGTTGCGGGTGACCACCCGTAGCACGCCCTCCTTCTGTACGCGCTCGAGGGTGCTGGGCTGCTTGGTGACTTCGCCATCACCATCACAGCCCGCGAGCAGCAGAGGGATTGCGGTCGCCAGCAGCCAGGCGGCAGTGCGGATGCGCAACGCAGTTTGTGCAAACATCGACGCAGTATACGCAAAGGCCGGCGCCGGCCATATCTCGACAGCGGCAGGGGGCTCTGCTAGGTCCGTCGCCGCCCGCCTCCTTACGGGTGCCGTCGGCCGGCGCTTTAGGCTAGAATGCACGGCCTCAAAGCACACCCCTTCCCAGAGGCTGTTCACGATGTTGATCCTGCGCGGCGCGCCCGCTCTTTCCGCCTTCCGTCACGGCAAACTGCTTTCGCAACTGACCGCCAAGGTCCCCGCCGTGACTGGTCTGTACGCCGAGTTCGCGCATTTTGCCGATGTCGCCGGGGTACTCACTGCCGACGAAGAGCAAGTACTGGCCCGTCTGCTGAAGTACGGCCCGAGCGTGCCGGTGCAGGAGCCGAACGGTCGCCTGTTCCTCACCATCCCGCGTTTCGGCACCATTTCGCCCTGGTCGAGCAAGGCCAGCGACATCGCCCGCAACTGCGGCCTGGCGAAGATCCAGCGCCTGGAGCGCGGCATCGCCTATTACGTCGCCGGCGAACTGTCCGCCGCCGATATCCAGGCCGCCGCCGCGGTGCTGCATGACCGCATGACCCAGCTGGTGCTGGGTGCCATGGAAGAGGCTGCCGGCCTGTTCAGCCACGCCCAGCCCAAGCCGCTGACCTCGGTGGACGTGCTCGGTGGTGGGCGCGCCGCCCTGGAGCAGGCCAACGTCCAGCTCGGCCTGGCCCTGGCCGAAGACGAAATCGACTATCTGGTGAAGAGCTTCACCGAGCTGGGGCGCAACCCCCACGACATCGAACTGATGATGTTCGCCCAGGCCAACTCCGAGCACTGCCGGCACAAGATCTTCAACGCCAGCTGGGACATCGACGGCCAGAGCCAGGACAAGTCCCTGTTCGGCATGATCAAGAACACCTACGAGCTGCACCGTGAGGGCGTGCTGAGCGCCTACAAGGACAACGCCTCGGTCATCGTCGGCAACGTCGCCGGGCGCTTCTTCCCCAATCCCGAGACCCGCGAGTACGCTGCGACCCAGGAGCCGGTGCACATCCTGATGAAGGTGGAGACGCACAACCACCCGACCGCCATCGCCCCGTTCCCCGGAGCCTCCACCGGCTCCGGCGGCGAGATCCGCGACGAAGGCGCCACCGGTCGCGGCGCCAAGCCGAAGGCCGGCCTGACCGGCTTCACCGTGTCCAACCTGCAGATCCCCGGCTTCGAACAGCCCTGGGAAGTGCCGTACGGCAAGCCCGAGCGCATCGTCACCGCGCTGGACATCATGCTCGAAGGCCCGCTGGGCGGCGCCGCGTTCAACAACGAATTCGGCCGGCCGGCGCTGACCGGCTACTTCCGTACCTTTGAACAGGCGGTGAACAGCCCGCGTGGCGAGGAAGTGCGCGGCTACCACAAGCCGATCATGCTCGCCGGTGGCATGGGCAACATCCGCGAAGACCATGTGCAGAAGGGCGAGATCTCGGTCGGCGCCAAGCTGATCGTGCTCGGCGGCCCGGCCATGCTCATCGGCCTGGGCGGCGGCGCGGCCTCGTCCATGGCTACCGGCACCAGCTCGGCCGACCTGGACTTCGCCTCGGTGCAGCGCGACAACCCGGAAATGGAGCGGCGCTGCCAGGAAGTCATCGACCGCTGCTGGCAGCTGGGCGAGCACAACCCGATCAAGTTCATCCACGACGTCGGTGCCGGCGGCATCTCCAACGCCCTGCCGGAGCTGATCAACGACGGCGGTCGCGGCGGTCGTTTCGAACTGCGCGCCGTGCCCAACGACGAGCCGGGCATGGCCCCGCACGAAATCTGGTGCAACGAGTCGCAGGAGCGCTACGTGATGAGCGTGGACGCCGCCGACTTCGAACGCTTCAAGGCCATCTGCGAGCGCGAGCGCTGCCCGTTCGCCGTGGTCGGCGAGGCCATCGCCGAGCCGCACCTAACCGTGAACGACAGCCACTTCGGCAACCAGCCGGTGGACATGCCGCTCGAAGTGCTGCTCGGCAAGCCGCCGCGCATGCACCGCAGCGTCACCCGCGAAGCCGAGCAGGGCGATGACTTCAGTGCCGCCAGCGTCGACCTCGACGAAGCGGTCAGCCGCGTGCTGCGTCACCCGGCCGTGGCCAGCAAGAACTTCCTGATCACCATCGGCGACCGCAGCATCACCGGCCTGGTCGCCCGCGACCAGATGGTCGGCCCGTGGCAGGTGCCGGTGGCCGACTGCGCCGTGACCGCCACCAGCTTCGACGTGTATACCGGCGAAGCCATGGCCATGGGCGAGCGCACCCCGCTGGCCCTGCTGGACGCCGCCGCCTCCGGGCGCATGGCGATCGGCGAGACGCTGACCAACATCGCCGCCTCGCGCATCGACAAGCTTTCCGAGATCAAATTGTCCGCCAACTGGATGGCCGCCGCCGGCCACCCGGGCGAGGATGCCCGCCTGTATGACACCGTGAAGGCGGTGGGCATGGAGCTGTGTCCGGCCCTGGGCCTCACCATCCCGGTGGGCAAGGACTCGATGTCGATGAAGACCCGCTGGCAGGACGAGGGCCGGGAGAAATCCGTGACCTCGCCGCTGTCGCTGATCGTCACCGGCTTCGCCCCGGTCGTCGACATCCGCCAGACCCTGACCCCGCAGCTGCGCCTGGACAAGGGCGAGACCGACCTGATCCTGATCGACCTGGGCCGCGGGCAGAACCGCATGGGCGGCTCTATCCTCGCGCAGACCTACGGCAAGCTCGGCCAGACGGTGCCGGACGTCGACGACGCCGAAGACCTCAAGGCCTTCTTCGCGGTGATCCAGGGCCTCAACAACGATGGCCTGCTGCTGGCCTACCACGACCGTTCCGACGGCGGCCTGCTGGCCACCGCCCTGGAAATGGCCTTCGCTGGCCACTGCGGTCTGAGCCTGTTCCTCGATGCCCTGGCCGACGGCCGCGACGATGTCGCCGCCGTGCTGTTCAACGAAGAGCTGGGTGCGGTGATCCAGGTCCATCAGGACGCCACCCCGGAAGTGCTGGCGCAGTTCAGCGCCGCCGGCCTGGGCGACTGCGTGGCGGTGATCGGCCAGCCGATCAACGGCAGCGACGTGGCCATCAGCTTCAATGGCGAGCCGGTGTTCGGCGGCCAGCGCCGCCTGCTGCAGCGCCAGTGGGCCGAGACCAGCTACCAGATCCAGCGCCTGCGCGATAACGCCAGCTGCGCCGAGCAGGAGTTCGACAGCATCCTCGACGAGGACAATCCGGGCCTGTCGGTGAAGCTCAGCTTCGACGTCAACCAGGACATCGCCGCGCCGTACATCAAGAAAGGCGTGCGTCCGCGGGTGGCGGTGCTGCGCGAGCAGGGCGTCAACGGCCAGGTGGAGATGGCCGCGGCCTTCGACCGTGCCGGGTTCAGCGCCGTGGATGTGCACATGAGTGACATCCTCAGTGGTCGCGTCAGCCTGGAAGAGTTCAAGGGCCTGGTGGCCTGCGGCGGCTTCTCCTACGGCGACGTGCTGGGCGCCGGCGAGGGCTGGGCCAAGTCGATCCTGTTCAACGCCCGTGCCCGCGACGGCTTCCAGGCCTTCTTCGCGCGCAAGGACAGCTTCGCCCTCGGCGTGTGCAACGGCTGCCAGATGATGAGCAACCTGCACGAGCTGATCCCCGGCACCGAGTTCTGGCCGCACTTCGTGCGCAACCGCTCGGAGCAGTTCGAGGCGCGCGTGGCCATGGTCCAGGTGCAGGAGTCGGCCTCGATCTTCCTGCGCGGCATGGCCGGCTCGCGCCTGCCGATCGCCATCGCCCACGGCGAAGGGCATGCCGAGTTCGAGAGCGAGGAAGCCCTGCTCGAAGCCGATCTGTCCGGCACCGTGGCGCTGCGTTTCGTCGACAACCTGGGCAAGGTCACCGAGGCCTACCCGGCCAACCCGAACGGCTCGCCGCGCGGGATCACCGGCCTGTGCAGCCGCGATGGTCGGGTGACCATCATGATGCCGCACCCGGAACGGGTGTTCCGCGCCGCGCAGAACTCCTGGCGCCCGGACGAGTGGCAGGAAGACGGCGGCTGGCTGCGCATGTTCCGCAACGCCCGCGTCTGGGTCGACTGATCGGCGCCTGCCGACTGCTGCACCGCCCTCTCCCGTAGCCGGGGAGGGCGGCGCTCACCGCCGCCCTGCGGCACTCGCGCGAGACGGCGGCGATGCCCGACAGCGATTCCATCCCTCCCATTCTTCCCGAGGTACGCCTGGTCAAGCCGGGTGAGACCTTGCTGCTATGCCGTTGCGGGCGCTCGCCGGCACTCCCCGATTGCTCCTCCGCGTGCAGCACCGGCTTGCGCCTGCAGCCTGCGCGCGAGCAGCGCCTGCTGCTGTGTCGTTGCGGCCGCTCGCGGCGCCTGCCCTATTGCGATGGCAGCCACAGCCCGCCGGCCGCAGGGCTCAAGGCGCGCTGGCAACGCTTCACCAAGGGTGATTAAGCCGGCCTGGCTTATGGCTAACTGCTCTAACCAGGAAATGGACTATCGGGCTTTCCGAGAGTCCTATGCAGAGTTGCGAACTGTGCCACGGGTAGCAAATAAGGCAAAATGCCATTATTGCTGTGGCAGGGCGAGTCGCGAGGCTCCCGTATTCGTCGATGCACTTTGGAGAAGCGGATGTACAAGCTGTGTTTCTATGTGCCGGAAAGCCACCTGGATGTGGTCAAGACGGCGGTGTTCGCCGCTGGGGCAGGACGCATTGGCAAGTATGACAGTTGCTGCTGGCAGGTCCTGGGCCAGGGCCAGTATCGCCCGTTGGAGGGCAGCGAGCCGTACCTCGGCTTTCACGGGCAGGTGCACCAGGTGGCGGAGTGGAAGGTCGAGCTGGTGGTGGCCGACGAACTTCTGCATGACGCGGTCAAGGCCATGAAGAAAGCCCACCCCTACGAGACGCCGGCGTTCGATGTGTGGCGGCTTTCCGACCTGCAGTTCTGATACCCGGCGCGACAGACAAAGCCCCGGCTTGCCAATGCAAGCCGGGGCTTTGTGCTTTTGGCCTTTGGGGACTGCTGGGTAGGCCTTCGCCCTCCAGGCGCTTGAGCAGCGGGGTCAGCGAGCCGGCGGGCGCTGATTTCGCCGACGGTGATGCCGTCACCTTTCCACAGCACCGGCATGGCCAGGTACTGCGGCTAGGTCGGGCCGATGCTCTGCAGCAGCGGTTTGCAGGCCTTGGTCATCAGCAGCGAAGTCGAATGCAGGGCGAAGCACAGCTGGTTGTCCAGGTGCAGGGCGGCACTGGCGCTGGGCTGTTTCATCGGGCTATCCCGCGCTCAAGGGTGAAGGCAGCAAGTTGTCGCGCAAGAGCGTGGGGTGCAAACATCTACCGACGTTGCGTACCCTTCACATGGCGTTGCCGATGATCATCAGCAGCACCGCGAACAGGGTGGTCAGCGCGGCGAAGATGCTGCCGAGGATGGCGAAGATCTTCTTGCGCTCGGTCTGGAACAGGCCGCCGATGCCCAGGCCGATGGCCAGCAGGTTGAGGAACAGCAGGAAGATGATGAACAGGCCGAGCATCACGGCCTCGACCGACTCCTCGTCGATCCCGCCCGGGGTCGAGGCTTCCATCACGCCGGCGATCAGGAACAGCAGGAAGAGCAGAATGGCGCAGACGATGCTGATGGTGAACGAGGCGATGCCGAGCCCGGAGTGCTGCTGTTGCTGTTCCATGTGCGGGTCCTGATCCATGTGGGGCGGGCATGATCGTGGAGAACGGCTGGCGCTTCAAGTGCCGGGCGGGCCAGCGCAAGGCGCCGTCGCGGCCGTGAGCGAAACCGGAACAGGCCCTAGGGGCGGATCTCGATCAGCGTGCCGTCCTTGACCAGGCTCCAGATCTCGCGCATGTCGGCGTTCTTCATGGCGATGCAGCCCTCGGTCCAGTCGAGGGTGTGGAAGTACCACTCGGGGTATTCGGCGTCCAGCGGGGTGCCGTGGATCATGATCATGCCGCCGGGCGGCACGCCTTTCTTGCGCGCGTTGGCGGCGTCGCGGGCATTGGGGTAGGAGATGTGCATCGATAGGTTGTACTTCTCGCTGGTCTTGCGCCAGTCGATCCAATAGAAGCCTTCCGGCGTGCGGCTGTCGCCTTCGCGCAGCTTGGCGCCCTTGGGCTGCTTACCGAGGGATACCCGGTAGGACTTGAGCACTTCGCCGCGGCCGATCAGGTGCAGCTTGCGTTCGGATTTGACCACCAGCACCTTGTCGATTGGCTTGCCGCGCAGGGTGGGTGCCGTCGAGGCGTTGGCGAGGCTGACGAGGGAAAGACAGAGGGCGGCGAGCAACCAGCGCATTGCGATGTTCCAGAGCGTTTCTGTGGCCTGAGCGAACAGGTTGTTATGGGGCGAGAGTCTGCCTATGCCGGCGCCGATGTTCAATCCTCGGGGGATTGCCGGTCGCGCCCGGCTGGCCGGCGCGCGCAAATGGCTCGACAGGCTGGGAGCGGCCTGCTCTGATCGGCGTCATCAACCGCCACGGGGATGAACATTGGCCATGAACGATCTGCGCCACCTGCGTGATTTGCACCTGGCCCCGGGCCAGTACCCGGCCGGCCGCTCGCACCTGAGCGCCGCCAGTGCCCTGGTGCGCTGCGCCGGCTACCTGTACGTGGTGGCCGACGACGAGCTGCACCTGGGCGTGTTCCGCGCCGACGATGGCGCGCCCGGGCAGTTGCTGCGCCTGTTTCCCGGCGAGTTGCCCGCCGCCCCGGCCGAACGCAAGGCGGCCAAGCCCGATCTCGAGGCCCTGGCATTGCTGCCGGCCATGCCCGGCTATGCGCAGGGGGCATTGCTGGCGCTGGGCTCGGGCTCCAGACCGAACCGCCAGCAGGCGCTGCTGCTGGCCCTGGACGAGCGGGGGGCGGTACGCGGCGCGCCGCGCCTGATCGACCTGGCGCCCCTGTACGCCGCCCTGCACTTGCAGTTTGCCGACCTGAACATCGAGGGCGCCTTCATCCTCGGCCAGCAGTTGCTCCTGCTGCAGCGTGGCAACCAGGGCCAGGCCGGCAATGCGGCGGTGCATTTTGCCTGGCCGGCGGTGCAGGCCTGGCTGCTCGGCCAGGCCGCGGCGCCGCTGCCGCAGGCCGTGCAGATCCTGGCGCTGGGGGAGCTGGACGGGGTGGCGCTGGGTTTTACCGATGGCGCGGCGCTGGCCGACGGGCGCTGGCTGTTCAGTGCGGTGGCGGAGAACACCACCGACAGTTATCGGGATGGCGCCTGCCTGGGGGCGGTGCTCGGCCTGGTCGAGGCCGATGGCCGGATACGCCGGCTGGCCAGCCTGGGCCCGCAGTGGAAGGTCGAGGGGCTGGCGCTGCAGCAGCGCGGCCGGCGCCTACTGCTGAACCTGGTCACCGATGCCGACGACCCGCGGATCGCCGCCAGCCTGCTGGCCCTCGAGCTGGAACTACCCGGCTAGCTAGCGGGACAGCAGCAGGGCCAGTTCGTCGGCCATTTCCGCCCAGTCCGAATCGTCGTCCAGGGCTTCCTGGAGAAAGGCGGCCTGCCCTGCATTCCAGAACGGCGCCTGGGCCAGGGTCATCCCGGCCGGCAGTCGGTGCTCGCGCAGAAAGGCCTCGATCGCGGCCTTGCCGGCGGGCAGGCCGAGTTGCAGAAACAGGGTGCTCAGGCTGTGGTCGCTGGTGTCCATGGTTCCTCCTGTCAGGCGTCGAGCCAATGGCGGATAAGCAGAAAGGACTATAGCTGCCCGGCGGCGCTCAGGTGGGCGGTCGCAGCGGGGCGATGCCTTCGTTGCGGATCGGGTAGACCTGCGCGCGGCGGTCGGCGAAGTAGCACTTCAGCGTGCGCCCGACGGTCGGAAAGGCCAGCTCGCCCCAGGGGATCTCGTGCTCGTGGAACAGTTGCACCTCGAGGCTTTCCTCGCCGGCGGCGAAGTCCAGGTCGACCAGTTCGGCGCGGAAGAACACATACAGCTGGCTGATGTGCGGCAGGTCGAACAGGGTGTACAGGTTCAGCTCGCGCACCCGCGCGCAGGCTTCCTCGTGGGTCTCGCGGGCGGCGGCCTGCTCCAGGGTCTCGCCGTTCTCCATGAAGCCGGCCGGCAGGGTCCAGAAGCCGCGGCGCGGTTCGATGGCGCGGCGGCACAGCAGCACCTGCTCGCCCCATACCGGCAGGCAGCCGGCGACGATGCGCGGGTTCTGGTAGTGGATGGTCTGGCACTGCGGGCAGACGTAGCGCAGGCGGTTGTCGCCGAGCGGAATGCGCTGCTCCACCGGGCTGCCACAGTGACTGCAGAATTTCATGCCGGCTCCTTTCTTCAATGGCCCATCTTCGCGCTACCGGCGGGTTACCGGCAAGCAGTCCCGTCGGGGCAGGGCTTGGGCGGCCCCCGGCTTTCATGCCATCATGCCGGTTAGAAGAAAAGACCGAGAATGAGCCATGCTCGACGAGCTGCTCCTGCGCGTGCGTAGCCATACGCCACGCATCCTGGAGACCGACAAGCGCCTGCCCGAAGCCGCCGTGCTGTTGCCGCTGACCCGCAGCGACGAGCCGGAACTGGTGCTGACCCTGCGTGCCAGCGGCCTGTCCACCCACGGTGGCGAAGTGGCCTTTCCCGGCGGTCGGCGCGACCCGGAAGACCGCGACCTGATCCACACCGCCCTGCGCGAGGCCGAGGAAGAGGTCGGCCTGCCGCCGGGCCTGGTGGAGATGATCGGCCCGCTCAGCCCACTGGTGTCGCGCTTCGGCATCAAGGTCACGCCCTATGTCGGGGTGGTGCCGGACTTCGTCGAGTACCGCGCCAACGACGACGAGATCGCCGCGGTGTTCGCCGTGCCGCTGCGCTTCTTCTGCGACGACCCGCGCGAGGTCACCCACCGCATCGATTACGAGGGGCGCAGCTGGTACGTGCCCTGCTACCACTACGACAACTACAAGATCTGGGGGCTGACGGCGGTGATGATCGTCGAGCTGGTCAACCTGGTGTTCGATGCCGGCATCGACCTGGAGCAGCCGCCCAAACCCTCGGTCAAGATCATTCGCCTGTGAGGAGTCAACCATGAAGTACCGCCTGGGCGATGCCCGTGTCGATGCGCACCCCGAAAGCTGGATCGCCCCCACCGCGGCGGTGATCGGCAAGGTGCGCCTGGAGCAGGGCGCCAGCGTCTGGTTCGGCGCCGTGCTGCGCGGCGACAACGAGCTGATCCATATCGGCGAGAACAGCAACGTGCAGGACGGCACGGTGATGCACACCGACATGGGCTTCCCGCTGACCCTGGGCAAGGGCGTCACCGTCGGCCACAACGTGATGATGCACGGCTGCACGGTGGGCGATTACAGCCTGATCGGCATCAACTCGGTGATCCTCAACGGCGCCAGGATCGGCAAGCACTGCATCATCGGCGCCAACAGCCTGATCGCCGAGGGCAAGGAGATTCCCGACGGCAGCCTGGTGATGGGCAGCCCCGGCAAGGTGGTGCGCGAACTGACCGAGCAGCAGAAGCAGATGCTCGAAGGCAGCGCCGCCCATTACGTGCACAACGCCCAGCGCTATGCCCGCGACCTGGCCGAGGACGAGGCCTGATGGAGGCCGAACGCCCGGTCAAGTCACCCTGCGTGAGCATCTGCGCGCTGGACGAGCAGGACCTCTGCACCGGCTGCCAGCGCACGGCGGACGAGATCACCCGCTGGGGGCGCATGGACAATGCCGAGCGCCGCCTGGTGCTGGCGCGCTGCGTCGAACGCACTCGTGCCGCCGGTCTGTTCCTCCAGCAGCCGGCCGCCCACTAACTACCCGTTTCCCTTTCTGACGAGGACTCTTGCATGCCCCGTATCGGTACTCCGCTGTCGCCGACGGCCACCCGCGTTCTGCTCTGTGGCTCCGGCGAGCTGGGCAAGGAAGTGGTCATCGAGCTGCAGCGCCTGGGCTGCGAAGTGATCGCCGTCGACCGCTATGCCAATGCCCCGGCCATGCAGGTGGCCCATCGCAGCCACGTCATCAGCATGCTCGACGGCGCCGCCCTGCGCGCGGTGATCGAGCTGGAGCAGCCGCACTACATCGTGCCGGAGATCGAGGCGATCGCCACCGACACCCTGGTCGAGCTGGAAGCCGAAGGCTTCACCGTGATCCCCAGTGCGCGCGCGGCCAGGCTGACCATGAACCGCGAAGGCATTCGTCGCCTGGCCGCCGAGGAGCTGGGGCTGCCGACTTCGCCCTATGTCTTTGCCGACTCGCTGGAGGAATGTCGCGCGGCGACCGAGAAGCTGGGCTTTCCCTGCCTGATCAAACCGATCATGAGTTCTTCCGGCAAGGGCCAGTCGGTGCTGAAGAGCGCCGCCGATCTGCAGGCCGCCTGGGATTACGCCCAAGAGGGCGGGCGCGCCGGCAAGGGCCGGGTGATAGTCGAGGGCTTCATCGACTTCGACTACGAGATCGCCTTGCTCACCGTGCGCCATGCCGGCGGCACCACCTTCTGTGCCCCGGTGGGCCATCGTCAGGTCAAGGGTGATTACCAGGAGTCCTGGCAGCCGCAGCCGATGAGCGCCAAGGCGCGGGCCGAGGCCGAGCGCATCGCCCTGGCGGTCACCGAATCGCTGGGCGGGCGCGGCCTGTTCGGCGTGGAGCTGTTCGTCAAGGGTGATCAGGTGTGGTTCTGCGAAATCTCCCCGCGCCCGCACGACACCGGCCTGGTCACCCTGATTTCCCAGGATCTGTCCGAATTCGCCCTGCATGCGCGGGCCATTCTCGGCCTGCCGATCCCGGCGATTCGCCAGTTCGGCCCGTCCGCCTCGGCGGTGATCCTGGTCGAAGGCGAGTCGCAGCAGGTCACCTTCGGCAATCTCGGTGCCGCCCTGGCCGAGGCGGATACCGCCCTGCGCCTGTTCGGCAAGCCGCAAGTCAGCGGCCAGCGGCGCATGGGCGTGGCCCTGGCGCGCGATGAAAGCCTCGAGGCGGCGCGGGCCAAGGCGACGCGCGCGGCCCAGGCGGTCAGCGTCGAGCTGTGATGCAGCTGCGCGCTGCCGGCTGGTGGGGCCTGGCCCTGCTGTTGTTACCGGTGGCCTTGCCGCAGGCGCTGTGGGCCCGGCGCACGGCCTTGCGCCTGCCGCCGGCGGCGGGCGCCCAGCAGGGCCTGGCCGGTGGCGATTACACCGGTGCGCCGCTGCGTCTGGTGCTGCTCGGCGAGTCCACCGTGGCCGGAGTCGGCGTCGACTCCCAGGAGGCGGCCCTGGCCGGGCAACTGGCTGCCGCCCTGGCTGCGCGGCTGCGGCGCCCGGTGGCCTGGCGGGCGTGCGGCGAGAACGGCATCACCACCGATCAGGCCTGTGCCCGGCTGCTGCCGCAGGCCCTGGCCGAGCCGGCGGACCTCGCCGTGCTGGTGTTCGGGGTCAACGACACCACCCATCTGCGGACCTTGCACGGCTGGGATGCTGCCCTGCGTAGCCTGTCCGCTGCATTGGCCGCGCGCGGCGTGCCGGTGGCCTTTACCGGGGTGCCGCCGATCGAGCATTTCAGCGCCTTGCCCTGGCTGTTGCGCCGGCTGCTGGGGTGGCGGGCGACGCTGCTCGACCGCCGGCTGCGGCGGGTCTGTACCGAGGTGGCGGCCGGCTATCACCGGCTGGAGCTGGAGTTTGCCGCGGACTACCTGGCGGCTGATGGCTATCACCCGTCGGCGCTGGGTTATCGGCTGTGGGGCGAGGGGCTGGCGGCCAGCCTGAGCGTTGCCGTGCCGACGCTGGCTAGCGCGAACGCCTGAACGGCGCCTGCCACAGGCGCACGCTGGTCACCCGGCTCTCGCTGGACTCGAGGATTTCCAGGCGGTAGGGGCCTATTTTCAGGCACACCGGGCTGTCCGGGATGGTTTCCAGGGCTTCGGTGATCAGGCCGTTGAGGGTCTTCGGGCCGTCGCTGGGCAGGCGCCAGCCGAGGGACTTGTTGATCTCGCGGATATTGGCGGTGCCTTCGATGATCTGCGTGCCGTCGGCCTGCGGATGGATCTCCGGGTTGCTTTCGCCTTCTTCGTGGCTGAAGTCGCCGACTATCTCGTCGAGCAGGTCTTCCAGGGTGACGATGCCGAGGACGTCGCCGTATTCGTCGACCACCAGGCCCAAGCGGCGCTTTTCCTTCTGGAAGTTGATCAGCTGGGTGGCCAGTGGGGTGCTTTCCGGCACGAAGTAGGGCTGCTGGCAGCACTCCAGCAGGCTGGCGTGGGTCAGCTGGCCCTGGGTCAGCAGGCTGGCCAGGCGGCGCATGTGCACGATGCCTTCGACCTGGTTGATGTCGCCGCGAAACACCGGCAGGCGGGTGTGCGGGGTGCGGCGCAGCTGTTCGGTGATCTGCCCCAGGTCGTCGTCGAGGTCGATGCCGACGACCTCGCTGCGCGGGATCAGGATGTCGTCGACCGTGACCTTTTCCAGTTCGAGCAGTTCGAGCAGGGTGCTCTGGCGCTGCTGGCGGGCCTCCTGCAGTGAGGGTGCGCGCGTGGTCCGCCGGCGCTCGCGGCGGCGGGCCACGTCGGTACCGTTGCCGGCGCGGCGGAAATCGATTTCGCCCCGCAGCAGACAGGCCGCGGCGCTCAGCAGGAGCAGAGCGCCGAGCCACCATTGCCAGGAGTCGAGGTTCACGGCAGGCCTAGATATGCAGGATGAATTCGCGGACCAGCTTGCTGCCGAAGTAGGCCAGCATCAGCAGGCAGAAGCCGGCCAGGGTCCAGCGGATCGCCTTGTGCCCGCGCCAGCCGAGCTGATAGCGGCCCCACAGCAGCACGGCGAAGACCACCCAGGCGAAGCAGGAGAGCAGGGTCTTGTGCGCCAGGTGCTGGGCGAACAGGTTGTCGACGAACAACCAGCCGGACAGCAGCGACAGCGAGAGCAGGCCCCAGCCGGCCCAGAGGAAGCCGAACAGCAGGCTTTCCATGGTCTGCAGCGGCGGGAAGTTCTTGATCAGCCCGGACGGGTGCTTGTGCTTGAGTTGGTGGTCCTGCAGCAGCAGGAGCAGGGCCTGGAACACCGCCATGGTCAGCAGGCCGTAGGCCAGGATCGACAGCAGGATATGGGCGAGGATGCCCGGCGCCGCGTTGATCGGGTTGAGTGTGCCGGCCGGCAGGAACTGCGCCAGCAGCACGGTCAGGCAGCCCAGCGGCAACAGCACCAGCAGCAGGTTCTCCACCGGGATGCGCAGGCAGGCCAGCAGGGTCAGCAGGATCACCGCGTAGGCGATCAGGCTGGCCGCATTGAAGAAGTCGAGGGTCAGCCCTGGCGTGGCATGCAGCTGGGCGAACAGGCTGGCGCCGTGGAGCAGCAGGGCGAGCGTGACGAGCAGGGCGAGCAGGCGCCGGTTCGGCGTTTCGCGTTTGGCCAGGCGCAGACCCTGGTAGGCGGTGGCGCCGGCATACAGCGCGGCGGCAGCGAGGCTGGGCAGCAGAGGGTACATAAGTCCTTGTAAGGCGGGCCCTAAAGATCGTGAGTGTGGCATACAAGAAGCGTTCCCCGAAAGACCGCTGGCGGTGTCGGCGGCTCGGACACTTGGTTATACTCCGCGACCTGCCGCAAGACCCGCTGAAAGGAACGCGCATGTTCGAAAACCTTACCGACCGCCTGTCACAGACGCTGCGCCATGTCACCGGCAAGGCCAAGCTGAGCGAAGACAACATCAAGGACACCCTGCGCGAAGTGCGCATGGCCCTGCTCGAGGCCGATGTCGCGTTGCCGGTGGTCAAGGACTTCGTCAACAAGGTCAAGGAGCGCGCGGTCGGCACCGAGGTGTCGAAGAGCCTGACCCCGGGCCAGGCCTTCGTGAAGATCGTCCGCGCCGAACTGGAAGAGCTGATGGGCGCGGCCAACGAGGATCTCAGCCTCGCCGTCACCCCGCCCGCCGTGGTGTTGATGGCCGGCCTGCAGGGCGCCGGCAAGACCACCACCGCCGGCAAGCTGGCGCGCTTCCTCAAGGAGCGCAAGAAGAAGACGGTGATGCTGGTCTCGGCCGACGTCTACCGTCCGGCGGCGATCAAGCAGCTGGAAACCCTGGCCGGCGACATCGGCGTGACCTTCTTCCCCTCCGACAGCAGCCAGCAGCCGGTGGCCATCGCTCAGGCGGCGATTGCCGAGGCCAAGCTCAAGTTCATCGACGTGGTCATCGTCGACACCGCCGGCCGCCTGGCCATCGACGCCGAGATGATGGCCGAGATCCAGGCCGTGCACGCGGCCAGCAAGCCGGCCGAGACCCTGTTCGTGGTCGACGCCATGACCGGCCAGGACGCCGCCAACACGGCCAAGGCCTTCGGCGACGCGCTGCCGCTGACCGGGGTGATCCTGACCAAGGTCGACGGCGATGCCCGTGGCGGTGCCGCGCTGTCCGTGCGCCACATCACCGGCAAGCCGATCAAGTTCCTCGGCATGGGCGAGAAGAGCGACGCCCTCGAACCCTTCCACCCGGATCGCATCGCCTCGCGCATCCTCGGCATGGGCGACGTGCTCAGCCTGATCGAGCAGGCCGAGCAGACCCTCGACCGCGAGAAGGCCGAGAAGCTCACCAAGAAGCTGAAGAAGGGCAAGGGCTTCGACCTCGAAGACTTCCGCGACCAGCTGCAGCAGATGAAGAACATGGGCGGCCTCGGCGGCCTGATGGACAAGCTGCCGTCCATCGGTGGGGTCAACCTGTCGCAGATGAGCGGCGCCCAGGGCGCGGCCGAGAAGCAGTTCAAGCAGATGGATGCGATCATCTGCTCCATGACCCCGGCCGAGCGCCGCGATCCGGACATCATCAGTGGCTCGCGCAAGCGCCGCATCGCCCTCGGCTCCGGCACCCAGGTGCAGGATGTCGGGCGGCTGATCAAGCAGCACAAGCAGATGCAGAAGATGATGAAGAAATTCACCGCCAAGGGTGGCATGGCCAAGATGATGCGTGGTCTTGGCGGGATGATGCCCGGCGGTGGTATGCCGAAGCTCTGAGTTCGCCGCTGCGCACGCCGCCCTGGCTGGTCTGCAGGGCAGTACCGACCGGCGGGACCAAAAAGAGATTTGCAAACGGCCGCATAATCCTTAGAATATGCGGCCTTTCGGGCCTAGGCCCTCAAAGTGTGCCTTTAAGTTTTGCAAGCACCGACTACAGGAACGATGTTCACATGGTAACCATCCGTCTTGCCCGTGGCGGCTCCAAGAAGCGCCCCTTCTACCACCTGACCGTGACCAACAGCCGCAATGCGCGCGATGGTCGTTTCGTTGAGCGCGTGGGTTTCTTCAACCCGATCGCCACCGGTGGTGAAGTGAAGCTTTCTGTTAATCAGGAGCGCGTCACTTACTGGCTGAGCCAAGGCGCCCAGCCGTCTGAGCGTGTTGCTCAGCTGCTCAAGGACGCTGCCAAGGCCGCTGCCTGAGTACTATGACCACGACGCCGACCGCCGAGGACCTGATCGTCCTCGGCAAGATCACTTCGGTGCACGGCGTACGTGGCGAGGTGAAGATTTATTCCTTCACCGATCCGATTGACAACCTGCTCGACTACTCGCAGTGGACGCTCAAGCGCGACGGCGAAGTCAAACAGGTTGAGTTGGTCAGCGGGCGCTTGCAAGGCAAGGTCCTGGTGGCAAAGCTCAAAGGCCTCGATGACCGCGAAGTGGCACGTACCTTCGCGGGCTTCGACATTTGTGTGCCGCGTGCTTTGCTGCCGGATCTGGCTGAAGACGAGTTCTACTGGTACCAGCTCGAAGGTCTCAAGGTCATCGATCAACTCGGGCAACTGCTCGGCAAGATCGATCATCTGCTGGAGACCGGCGCCAACGATGTGATGGTGGTCAAGCCCTGTGCGGGCAGTTTGGATGATCGCGAGCGCCTGCTGCCCTATACGGCGCAGTGCGTACTCAAGGTGGATCTGGCGGCCGGCGAAATGCAGGTCGACTGGGATGCCGATTTCTGAGCTGTCAGGCTCTTGTGTGAGCGAGTGCCATGCGCGTTGAAGTCATCAGCATCTTCCCGGAGATGTTTGCCGCCATCAGCCAGTACGGCATTACCAGTCGTGCGGTGAAGCAGGGTCTGTTGCAGTTGAACTGCCACTACCTGCGCGATTTCACCGATGACCGGCACCAGACCGTGGACGATCGCCCCTTCGGTGGCGGCCCCGGCATGGTGATGAAGATCAAGCCTCTGGAAGGCGCCCTGGCTGCGGCCAAGGCATCGGCCGGGGCGCAGGCGAAGGTGATCTACCTGTCACCGCAAGGCCGCCAGCTTAATCAGCCGGCAGTGCGTGAGCTGGCCGGCGAAGAGGCGTTGATCCTGATCGCCGGTCGCTACGAAGGTATCGACGAGCGCTTCATCGAAGAGCATGTCGATGAGGAATGGTCGATCGGTGACTATGTACTCTCCGGTGGCGAGCTGCCGGCGATGGTCCTGATCGATGCGGTGACGCGCTTGCTGCCCGGTGCATTGGGCCATGCAGACTCGGCCGAGGAGGACTCGTTCAGCGACGGCCTGCTCGACTGCCCGCACTACACCCGCCCGGAGGTGTATGCGGGAAAACGTGTTCCTGACGTGTTGCTTAGTGGCAACCACGAACACATCCGGCGCTGGCGTTTGCAGCAGTCCCTTGGTCGGACCTGGGAACGCCGTGCCGATCTTCTGGATAGCCGCTCGCTTTCTGGAGAAGAAAAAAAGCTGCTGGAGGAATACATCCGCCAGCGGGACGATAGTTAACGTATCGATGACAGACCGTGGTTTGTCTTAGGAGCACAGCATGACCAACAAAATCATTCAGCAGCTCGAAGCTGAGCAGATGACCAAAGAAATCCCGGCCTTTGCCCCGGGCGACACCATTGTCGTTCAGGTGAAAGTGAAGGAAGGCGACCGTTCCCGTCTGCAGGCTTTCGAAGGCGTGGTTATCGCCAAGCGCAACCGTGGTCTGAACAGCGCCTTCACCGTGCGCAAGATCTCCAACGGTGTTGGCGTAGAGCGTACCTTCCAGACCTATAGCCCGCTGGTCGACAGCCTGGCCGTCAAGCGTCGCGGTGACGTGCGCAAAGCCAAGCTGTACTACCTCCGCGACCTGTCCGGCAAGGCAGCCCGCATCAAGGAAAAACTGTCCTGATCGGACGGTTCTCCTGCACGAAAGAAGCAGCCCGAGGGCTGCTTTTTTCTTGCCCGCAATTTCCCGATCCGGCGTGAATATGGCCAGCTGCTGGCCCGGTCCGCGGCGGCGGGCGCCACGGAATGTCATCAGGTAGTAGTGGCATGAGCCCCAGAGAACAAGAGATCCAGCGCCGTACCGAGCTGTCGATAACCAGCGTGACCAAGGCGGTGTTCCCGCCCACCACCAACCACCACAACACCCTGTTCGGCGGCACGGCGCTGGCCTGGATGGATGAAGTGTCGTTCATCGCCGCCACGCGTTTCTGCCGTCTGCCGCTGGTGACCGTGTCCAGCGACCGCATCGACTTCAAGCACGCGATTCCCGCCGGCTCCATCGTCGAGCTGGTCGGCCGGGTGATCAAGGTCGGCACTACCAGCCTCAAGGTCGAGGTGAACCTCTACGTGGAAAGCATGTACAGCGATGGGCGCGAGAAGGCGGTCAGCGGCGTGTTCAGCTTTGTCGCCGTGGGCGAGGGCAAGAAGCCGATTCCAGTGTTGCCGAGCTTTGCCGAGAGCCCTGCCACCTAGCCCGGATGGCGCGGGCCGCCAGATTCCGGCACTGGTGACCGGCGGCTCGGCTATGGAACACTAGCCGCCCTGTTATTCGCGAAGTCCTGTGCATGCCGATTCTCGACCACCCGCTGATCGACCGCTTCCTCGATGCCCTGTGGCTGGAAAAGGGCCTGTCGGCGCACACCCGCGATGCCTACCGCAGTGACCTCGGGCATTTCCACGCCTGGCTGCAGGCGCGTGGCCTGGAGCTGCCGGGGGCCGGGCGCGAAATCATCCTCGACCACCTGGCCTGGCGCCTGGCCGAAGGCTACAAGGCGCGCTCCACGGCGCGCTTTCTCTCCGGCCTGCGCGGCTTCTACCGTTACCTGCTGCGCGAAGGTCTGATCGCCGAGGACCCGACCCTGCAGGTCGACCTGCCGCAGCTCGGCCGGCCGTTGCCCAAGTCGCTGTCCGAGGCGGATGTCGAGGCGCTGCTGGCGGCGCCGGAGCTGGATGACCCGCTCGGCCTGCGCGACCGGGCCATGCTCGAGGTGCTGTATGCCTGCGGCCTGCGGGTGACTGAGCTGGTGTCCTTGACCCTGGAGCAGGTCAATCTGCGTCAGGGCGTGCTACGCGTGTTCGGCAAGGGCAGCAAGGAGCGCCTGGTGCCGATGGGCGAGGAGGCGATTGCCTGGATCGAGCGCTATGTGCGCGAGGCGCGCCCCCTGTTGCTGGGCGGCAAGCCGAGCGATGTGCTGTTCCCCAGCCTGCGCGGCGAGCAGATGACCCGGCAGACCTTCTGGCACCGGATCAAGCTGCAGGCGCGGGTGGCCGCGATCGCCAAGCCGCTGTCGCCGCACACCCTGCGCCATGCCTTCGCTACCCACCTGCTCAACCATGGCGCCGATCTGCGCGTGGTGCAGATGCTGCTCGGCCATAGCGACCTGTCGACCACGCAGATCTATACCCATATCGCCAAGGCGCGGCTGCAGGAGCTGCATGCCCGCCACCATCCGCGCGGTTAGTCGCCTGCTTGTCGGCGGGCTTGCTCCGCCTGGCGTCTGCGGTCGGCTCGTCAGACCTTCTGTGGTAGGCTTTAACGATTATCGACAGGAGTGACCCATGCTTATTTCCCGCTTTCTCGCCGGTGCGGCACTGGGCCTTGCCGCGGCCGTTGCCCAGGCCGCAGATCCCGACCAGGCCATTCGCGAGACCTTCAGCAAGCTGCAGCCGGATCTGCCGATCGAGGCGATTGCCGAAAGCCCCATGCCCGGCCTGTATCAGGTGCATCTGAAGGGCGGGCGCCTGCTCTACGCTAGCGCCGACGGCCAGTTCCTCCTGCAGGGCAGCCTGTACCAGTTCCGCAACGGCAATGCGGTGAACCTCACGGCCATGGCCGAGAGCAAGGGCATCGCCAAGCTGATCAACGCGATTCCACGTTCCGAGATGGTGATCTTCCCGGCCAAGCCGGCGCAAACCCATATCACCGTGTTTACCGACACCGACTGCGGTTACTGCCAGAAGCTGCACAGCGAGGTGCCGGAGCTGAACCGGCGCGGCGTCGAAGTGCGCTACGTTGCCTTCCCGCGCCAGGGGCCGGGCTCCCACGGCTACAACAGCCTGGTCAGCGTGTGGTGTGCCGAGGACCGCCAGGAGGCCATGAACAAGGCCAAGATGCGCGAGCAACTGCCGGCCGCCAGCTGCGAAAATCCGGTGCTCAAGCAGTACGAGCTGGGCCAGATGATCGGCGTGAACGGTACGCCGGCCATCGTTCTGGCCAACGGCCAGCTGATCCCGGGCTACAAGCCGGCCCCCGAGCTGGCCAAGATCGCCCTGGAGGCCAAGTAATCCGGGCCTGCTAGTTGATTGACTAATAGGGAGCCGCTAATGTGCGGCTCTTTTATGCGGCCGGGGCTTGCTCCGGCCGTTTTACGCAGTGCAGATGGGGAAAACAGAGTGAAACCGGTCAAAGTAGGCATCTGTGGGCTGGGTACCGTCGGTGGCGGCACCTTCAATGTGCTTCAACGCAACGCCGAGGAGATTGCCCGCCGTGCCGGGCGCGGAATCGAAGTCGCGCAGATCGCCGCACGTCGCCCCAACCCGAAATGCATGACCGGTGCGACCCACATCACCGCCGATATTTTCGACGTGGCCAACAACCCCGAGATCGACGTGGTGGTCGAGCTGATCGGCGGCTACACCCTGGCCCGTGAACTGGTGCTCAAGGCCATCGAGAACGGCAAGCATGTGGTCACCGCGAACAAGGCGCTGATCGCCGTGCACGGCAACGAAATCTTCGCCAAGGCCCGCGAGAAGGGCGTCATCGTCGCCTTCGAAGCGGCCGTGGCCGGCGGCATCCCGGTGATCAAGGCGATCCGCGAAGGCCTGGCCGGCAACCGCATCAACTGGCTGGCCGGCATCATCAACGGCACCGGCAACTTCATCCTCACCGAGATGCGCGAGAAAGGCCGGGCCTTCTCCGACGTGCTGCAAGAGGCCCAGGCCCTCGGCTACGCCGAAGCCGACCCGACCTTCGACGTCGAAGGCATCGATGCCGCGCACAAGCTGACCATCCTCGCCTCCATCGCTTTCGGCATCCCGCTGCAGTTCGACAAGGCCTACACCGAGGGCATCAGCCAGCTCACCAGCGCCGACGTCAACTACGCCGAGGCCCTGGGCTACCGCATCAAGCACCTCGGCGTGGCGCGGCGTACCGATGCAGGCTTCGAGCTGCGCGTGCACCCAACGCTGATTCCGGCCGATCGCCTGATCGCCAACGTCAACGGCGTGATGAACGCGGTGATGGTCAATGGCGACGCGGCCGGCAGCACCCTGTTCTACGGCGCCGGCGCCGGCATGGAGCCGACCGCCTCCTCGGTGGTCGCCGACCTGGTCGACGTGGTTCGCGCGATGACCAGCGACCCGGAAAACCGCGTGCCGCACCTGGCCTTCCAGCCGGACTCGCTGTCCGACCACCCGATCCTGCCGATCGAGGAGTGCGAGAGCGCCTACTACTTGCGCATCCAGGCCAAGGATCATCCGGGCGTGCTGGCCCAGGTGGCGAGCATCCTCTCGGCGCGCGGCATCAATATCGAATCGATCATGCAGAAGGAAGCCGAGGAACACGACGGCCTGGTGCCGATGATTCTGGTCACCCACCGGGTGGTCGAGTCCCGCGTCAACGACGCCATCGCCGCGCTGGAAGCGCTGAGCGACGTGGTCGGCAGCGTGGTGCGTATCCGCGTCGAACAACTGGTCTGAGGTAAGAACACCATGCGTTATATCAGCACCCGCGGCCAGGCCCCGGTTCTCAACTTCGAAGACGTGCTGCTGGCTGGTCTGGCCAGTGATGGCGGCCTCTACGTCCCGGAAAACCTGCCGCGCTTCACCCAGGAGGAGATCGCTTCCTGGGCCGGCCTGCCGTATTACGAGCTGGCCTTCCGGGTGATGCGCCCGTTCGTCGCCGGCAGCATTCCGGACGCCGACTTCAAGCGGATCCTCGAAGACACCTATGGGGTTTTCGCTCATAACGCCGTGGCGCCGCTGCGCCAGCTGAACGGCAACGAGTGGGTGCTGGAGCTGTTCCACGGCCCGACCCTGGCGTTCAAGGACTTCGCCCTGCAGCTGCTCGGCCGCCTGCTCGACTACGTGCTGGCCAAGCGCAACGAGCGCGTGGTGATCATGGGCGCCACCAGCGGCGACACCGGCTCGGCGGCGATCGAGGGCTGCAAGGCTTGCGATAACGTCGACATCTTCATCATGCACCCGCACAACCGCGTGTCCGAGGTGCAGCGCCGGCAGATGACCACCATCTTCGGCGACAACATCCACAACATCGCCATCGAAGGCAACTTCGACGACTGCCAGGAAATGGTCAAGGCCAGCTTCGCCGACCAGAGCTTCCTCAAGGGCACCCGCCTGGTCGCGGTCAACTCGATCAACTGGGCGCGGATCATGGCCCAGATCGTCTACTACTTCCACGCCGCCCTGCAGCTCGGCGGGCCGGCCCGTTCCGTGGCGTTCTCGGTGCCGACCGGCAACTTCGGCGACATCTTCGCCGGCTACCTGGCGCGCAACATGGGCCTGCCGATCAGCCAGCTGATCGTCGCCACCAACCGCAACGACATCCTGCACCGCTTCATGAGCGGCAACCAGTATGTGAAGGACACCCTGCACCCGACCCTGTCGCCGTCCATGGACATCATGGTTTCGTCGAACTTCGAGCGCCTGCTGTTCGACCTGCACGGGCGCAACGGCGCGGCCATCGCCGGGCTGATGGACCGCTTTAAGCAGGGCGGCGGCTTCAGCGTCGAGGAAGATCGCTGGACCGAGGCCCGGCGCCTGTTCGACTCGCTGGCGGTGAACGACGAGGAAACCTGCGAGACCATCGCCGAGGTGTACCGTGAGTGCGGCGAGCTGCTCGATCCGCACACCGCCATCGGCGTGCGCGCGGCCCGCGAATGCCGCCGCAGTCTGGCCATCCCCATGGTGACCCTGGGCACCGCGCATCCGGTCAAGTTCCCGGAAGCGGTGGAGAAGGCCGGCATCGGCCAGGCTCCGGCCCTGCCGCCGCACCTGGCCGACCTGTTCCAGCGCGACGAGCGCTGCACCGTGCTGGCCAACGACCTGAAGACCGTGCAGCAGTTCGTCGCTGCCCACGGCAACCGCGGCAAGCCGCTGTAAGGTCGCTGCTGCAGATAAAAAAGCCCCGCCCAGTGCGGGGCTTTTTCATGTTGCGCTGTCCAAGCGCCAACCTCTCCCACAAAAGCTTCGCCTGTAGTACCCCGCTGTTACCCGGCGCGGCCGCTCCAGGCGCAGACTGCAAGGGTCAACTCAACCGAAGCGGAGGCCCTGCCATGACTGCCAAGAACATCCTTATGCTGGTCGGCGATTACGTCGAAGACTACGAGACCATGGTGCCGTTCCAGGCCCTGCAGATGGTCGGCCATAGCGTGCATGCGGTGTGCCCCGGCAAGCAGGCCGGCGACAGCGTGCGCACCGCCATCCATGACTTCGAGGGCGACCAGACCTACAGCGAAAAGCCGGGGCACAACTTCGCCCTCAACTTCGGCTTCGACCAGGTGCGCGTCGAGGCTTACCATGCCCTGGTGATCCCCGGTGGCCGCGCGCCCGAGTACCTGCGCCTGAACCCGCAGGTGATCGCCCTGGTGCAGGCCTTCGCCGCCGCCAGCAAGCCGATTGCCGCGGTCTGTCACGGTGCCCAGCTGCTGGCTGCCGCCGGCGTGCTCAAGGGCCGTTCGTGCAGCGCCTACCCGGCCTGCGCGCCGGAGGTGCGCCTGGCCGGCGGCGAGTATGTGGAAGTGCCGATGGACGGCGTGCATGTCGACGGCAACCTGGTCACCGCGCCTGCCTGGCCGGCCCATCCGGCCTGGCTGGCGGCGTTTCTCAAGGTTCTTGGCTGATAAGAGGGAAAGCGCGATGTGCGAACTCTATGTAAAGGCCGACCCGATCCTCTACGAGTCGCGCTCGCGTTCCCTGCGCATTCGCGGGGTGGTCACCACCCTGCGTCTGGAAAACCAGTTCTGGGAGCTGCTGCGCGAGATCGCCGAGGTCGACGGCATGAGCACCAACCAGCTGATCAGCAAGCTGTATGACGAGGTCATGGAGTACCGCGGCGAAGTGGTCAATTTCGCCTCGTTCCTGCGCGTCAGCTGCACCCGCTACCTGGCGCAGCGGCCGCAGCACAGCGCCGAGGTGCTCAGCCTGGTACAGAACCGCCAGCCATGAAAAAGCCCGCTTGATGCGGGCTTTTTTACGGGCTGTCGATCAGTGCCTGTGCGGCACCGGCTTGAGCAGCTCGTCCGGCGGCATCTCGCAGTTGATCTTGCGACCCAGCAGTTCCTCGATCGGCGGCAGGGCGTAGGCGTCGTCTTCGCTGGCGAAGCTGATCGAGACGCCGCTGGCGCCGGCCCGGCCGGTGCGGCCGATGCGGTGCACGTAGTCGTCCGGCACTTCCGGCAGGGTGAAGTTGATCACGTGGCTGATGCCGTCGACATGGATGCCGCGGCCGGCCACGTCGGTGGCGACCATCACGCGGATCTTGCCTTCGCGGAAGCCTTCCAGGGTCTTGATCCGCTTGTGCTGCGGCACGTCGCCGGACATCTGCGCGGCGCTGACGCCATCGCGGATCAGCTTCTCTTCGATGCGCCGCACTTCGTCGCGGCGGTTGGCGAAGACCATCACCCGTTCCCAGTTGTTCTGGGTCACCAGGTTGTACAGCAGGCGGTACTTGTCCTTGCTCGACACGGCGTAGACATGCTGTTCGACGGTGTCGCTGGCGACGTTCTCCGGCTCGATCTCGACGATGGCCGGGTCGACCGTCCACTGCCGGGCCAGGTTCATCACGTCCTCGGTGAAGGTGGCGGAGAACAGCAGGGTCTGCCGTTCGCCCTTCATCGGGGTCTGGCGGATGATCTGCCGCACCTGCGGGATGAAGCCCATGTCGAGCATGCGGTCGGCTTCGTCGAGAACCATCACCTCGACCATGTCCAGGTGCACTTCGCCGCGCTGGTTGAAGTCCAGCAGGCGGCCGGGGGTGGCCACCAGGATGTCGCAGTAGCGCGACTCCAGCTGCTTGAGCTGCTTGTCGAAGTCCATGCCGCCGACGAACTGCATGACGTTGAGCCCGGTGTACTTGGTCAGGTCGGCGGCGTCCTTGGCGATCTGCACCACCAGCTCGCGAGTCGGCGCGATGATCAGCGCGCGCGGCTCGCCCATGTAGCGCTCTTTCGGCGGCGGCGTCTGCAGCAGCTGGGTGATGGTCGAGACCAGGAACGCGGCGGTCTTGCCGGTACCGGTCTGGGCGCGGCCGATGGCGTCCTTGCCCTTGAGGGTGTGGCCGAGGACCTGGGCCTGGATCGGCGTGCAGTAGGGGAAACCGAGATCGTGGATCGCGTGCATCAGCTCCGGGGCCAGGCGGAAGTCGTGGAAACGGGTCTTGCCTTCCTGCGGCTCGACCGCGAAGTCTTCCAGCTTCCAGGTGTCCACCGGCTTGGCCTGGCGCTCGCGGCGCGGCTTGCTGGGGCGTGGTTTGTGCGTATCCGCGGCGGCAGGGCCGGCCGTCTGCGCGCTGGCGGCGGGGGCCGGCGGCGTCGGTTGCTGGCGTGTTTCGCTCTGCGGAGCGAGGGATGAAGCGGGTGAGCTGGGAGAGGTGCTGCGCACGGGCTGCTCGGCTTCGCCCTTGCTGAAGATTTTCTTGAGTGCTTTGAGCACGGCCATCTCGTATTGGTTAAGGAGTGAACGGGGGCCAGTGTAAAGCAAGAAGCCCCCGTGGCGAAGTGCCGCGGGGGCTTCCTGGCGGGGATGGCGGGTTATTCCGGCAGGTTCGCGAGCAGCAGGCGCTGCACGTTGCCGCCCATGATCCGGGCGATGTCGGCCTGGCTGAAGCCGGCGCGCAGCAGGCCTTCGGTGATCTGCGCCAGGCCGGTGGTGTCGAACGGCGTGTGCACCGTGCCGTCGAAGTCCGAGCCCAGGGCGACATGCTCGACCCCGACCTTGTCGGCGGTATAGCGGATGGCGCGGACAATGGCTCCAACCGAGGTTTCGCAGACGGCGGCATCCCAGTAGCCGATGCCGATCAGCCCGCCGTTGGCGGCGATGCGCTGCAGGTGCTCGTCACTGAGATTGCGCGGGCCCTTGCAGGTGCCGGCAACCCCGGTGTGGGAGACCAGTACCGGGCGCTTGGCGATGGCCAGCACGTCGTCGATCAGCGGCTGGGAAGCGTGGGCCAGGTCGACCAGCATGCTCTTCTGCTCCAGGCGGGCGATCACCTGGCGGCCGAACGGGGTCAGGCCGCCTTTTTCCAGGCCGTGGGCCGAGCCGCCGACCTCGTTGTCGAAGAAGTGGGTCAGGCCGGCGATGCGAAAGCCGGCGTCATACAGGCGGTCGACGTTCTCCAGCTTGCCTTCCAGCGGGTGCAGGCCTTCGGTGGCGAGCAGGGCGGCGAGGTGCTGCGGGTCTTGCTTCCAGGTTTCGAGGAAGGCCTGCAGGTCGCCGCGGCTGCGGATCAGCAGCAGCCGGCCCTGGCTGTCGGCGGCCGCCTGCTGCAGCTTCTGGCCCTGGTAGAGGGCGCGTTCGAGCAGGCTGCTCCAGGTCGCCCGCGGCCAGCGCTGGGCCATGGCCAGCAGGGTGATGTTGTCGCTGTCGCTGCCGTTGCTCTGGTAGTTGAGGCCGCGTGGGGTCTTGGTCACGGTGGCGAATACCTGCAGGCCGACGTGCCCTTCGAGCAGGCGCGGCAGGTCGGCGTGGCCATAGCTGTGGCGTTCCAGGATATCGCGCTGCCAGAGCAGGGCATCGTCATGCAGGTCGGCGACGAACAGGCTCTGATGCAGCTGGGTGGCCGGTTCGCTGGCCGGGTAGGGCGCGGGTGTGGCCACGCTGTTCATCTTGCGGTCGAGCAGGCTGGGCAGGCTGAAGAACACACCGACACCGATCACGGCGACAGCGAGCAGAGCGAGGGGGAGCTTGCGCATAGAGGGGCCATCCGGGCGTTATTGTTATCAATCGAACTCTAACAGAGCGAGTGAGGACTTCGAGCGGGTTGATAGTGCGAATGGCGGCGAGCGAGCCTGGTCGAGGCGAGAAGCCTGGAGCGCAGACGCCGCAGTGAGCGTTGGTTCATGAGGACGGCGAGCACCAGGCCCCGCGCCATCGGCCTGGTGCAGCCGCTGCCTGCGCACTGTTCAGCCGCAGAGGCAGTTGCGGCCCTGCAGCTTGGCCTGGTACAGCGCGCTGTCGGCCCGCGCGATCAGGCTCTCCAGGCTGTCCTTCGGGCGCATCGGGGCCAGGCCGATGGATACGGTGACCCCGGGCAGGATGCCGACCGGCGAGTAGAAGGAGTCGATCTGCTGCAGGCTCTGGCGCAGGCGCTCGCCGATGCTGCGGGCCTCCTCCAGGTCGATTTCCGGCAGCAGGATGACGAATTCCTCGCCGCCGTAGCGGACCATGCTGTCCTTCGGACGCAGCTGGTTGCGCAGGGTGTGGGCCACCAGGCACAGCGCGTAGTCGCCGGCCAGGTGGCCGTGCTGGTCGTTGTAGGCCTTGAAGTGGTCGACATCGAGCATGAGCATGCCCATGGGCTGGCCGTTGAAGGCGCAGCGGGTGCTCTCGCGCTCGTAGACATGCTCCAGCCAGCGCCGGTTGAAGCAGCCGGTGAGGGTGTCGATGTTGGCGTTCTGTTCGCTGTCGAGGATGATCCGGTTGCCCTGGCGCACCCGCTCGCAGAGCAGCTCCAGCAGGTTCTGCATCAGTTGCGGCGACTGCTGGAACAGGTTGACCAGCGCTTCGCGGTGCAGGCGCAGGGCCAGAGACGGGACCGTGGCCACCACATAGGCGGAGGGGTGGTCGTTGTCGATGAAGCTGATTTCCCCGGCGCATTCCCCGGCGCTCAGGGTGCTCACCGCCTGATTGTCGAGGGAGCCGAGGTAGACCTTCAGCTCGCCTTCGAGCAGCAGGTACAGGTACTGGTTGCGGTTGAACGGCGAGAGCAGGATCTCGCCGGCCTCCAGCTCGCAGGCGCGAAAATCCCGCAGCAGCTGTTCGAGGCCACTGGCGGCGACGTTCTGGAACAATCGCACCTGTCGGAGTTGCAGCAGGTCGGGCTGCCAGCGCGCGGTCTTCATAACCGGCCTGCTAGCGTCCAAGCGCTGCGGAAATTGGTCTGGGCATCGCCAACGCTTCCTATCGTTTATACGAACACCAGCGTCGAACATATGACTGCGCCGCGCCAGACACAATCCCGCCGGGCCGAGTTGGCGACCAGCGGTTGTGCGGCTGACGGGCAGGCGTCAGGCCCGGGGCTTGCGGCCCGTTCAGGCCTCGTCGTGCAGCTGGTAGCGCACGGCAAAGCCGGACAGGCGCCGGGCGATGGCCTCTTGCCGCGCGGCATCGAGCCCGGCGCCGTGGATATGGGCGAGCTGGCCGAGGCGATCATCGCTGAGCACTTCGACCCGCAGGGCGCCGTCTAGGTCGGCCAGGGCGGCCTGGTAGACCCGACGAATGGCATCGAAGCGCAGGGCCGGCTTGAAGGTCTTGCCGACCGGGGTGAGCGGAATGGCGTCGATGATCCACACATCCTTGGGCACCGCCGCGCGTTCCGGGATGTGCGCGGCGGCGTGCGCGAGCAGTTCGCTTTCGCTGGCGTGCTGCCCGGGCTTGAGCTGGATGTACACCACCGGCAGCTCGCCGGCTTTGGCATCCGGCTTGCCGACCGCCGCGGCCAGGGCCACGGCCGGGTGCTTGTGCAGGGCTTCCTCGATCATCTGCGGGTCGATGTTGTGCCCGCCGCGGATGATCAGGTCCTTGCTGCGCCCGGTCAGCCAGACATAGCCGTCGGCGTCCAGGCGGCCGAGGTCGCCGGTGTTGAACCAGTTGCCGTCGACCCAGATGCCGGCATTCTTGCTGGCCTGCAGGTAGCCCTTGAACACGGTGGCACCACGGATGCACAGGTTGCCGATCTCGTTCTGCGCGGCCTCGCGCAGGTAGTTGCCCTGCTCGTCGAGCACCTTGATCGCCACCTCGCAGTAGGGCATGCGCAGGCCGATGGAGCCGGGCCGGCGCTCGCCGCCGATGGGGTTGGCGCAGCTGCCGCAGGTGCCTTCGGTGAGGCCGTAGCCTTCGAGCAGGGTCAGCCCGGTCTTGGCCTCGAACTGGCGGATCAGCTCCACCGGCATCGGCGCCGCGCCGCACAGCGCATAACGCAGGCTGGACAGGTCGCGGCCCGCGCTGGGCACCTGCAGCAGGCCGGCGTAGATGGTCGGCACGCCGCTGAAGAAGCTGACCTTGTGGCGCTCGATGATGCTCCAGAAGTCCTGCATCAGCGCGCTGTTGCGGTAACCCTGCGGCGTGGCCAGGAAGACCTCGGCGCCGCTGATGAAGGCGGTCAGGCCGGTGACGATGACGCCGTTGACATGGAACAGCGGCAGCCCGCACAGCGCCACGTCGCCGGGGCCGAAGCGGGTGACCATGGCCATGCTGTAGGCCATCGCCACCTCGTTGCGGTGGCTGTGCGGCGCCAGTTTCGGCGTGCCGGTGGTGCCGCCGGTGTGGAAGTAGCTGGCGGTGTCGTCGGGCTGGATCTGCCGGGGGCTTTCCAGGTGGTCGGCCGGGCAACTGGCGATCAGCTCGTCGAAGTCCAGCACGCCGGCCGGCAGCGGCCCGCGCTGGGCCTTGACGGCACTGCGCTGCGGCTCGGGCAGCAGGTTGGCCATGTCCACGCAGAGCACCGCCTTGAGTTCCGGCAAGTGGCCGCGCAGGGCCTCGACCTTGGCCCACAGGTCGGTGCCGGGGAAGGGCGCCAGGGTCACCAGGATTTCCGAGTCGGCGGCGTGGATCAGCTCGGCGATGTGCTCGGGTTCGAGCAGCGGGTTGATCGCATTGACGATGCCGGCCGTCTCGCCACCCCAGATGGTGAAGTGGGTCTGTGGCAGGTTGGGCAGCAGGAAGGACACCGCCTTGCCCGCGCCGAGCCCGAGGCGGTGGAAGGCGTTGGCGGTCTGGGTGATCTTGCCCAGCAGCTCGCTGTAGGTCAGGCGGTAGGGCTGCTCGTCGGCGCTGCCCTGGAGGATGAAGCTCAGCGCCGGGGCCTGGGGGTGGGCGGCGGCGCTGCGGCGGATCAGCTCATAGGTGCTGGCCGGCAGGTCGCGCTCGCTCAGCGGGGTCTGCTCGATCAGTTCGATGTCGGCCAGGCTACGGATGATGGGGGCAGCGCTCATGGTCATTCCCTGTGCAGTGGGCTCAGTGGTTCAGTGGCTCAGCTGCTCGCGCAGCCAGATCGCGATATCGCGGATTTCTTCGGGTCGCACCTCGTGGCCCATCGCATAACTCAGCCACTGGCTCGGCACGCCCCGGGCCTGCAGGTGCTCGAAGGCGGCCCGGCCCAGGGCTGCTGGGACCACGTCGTCCAAACTGCCATGCAAACACAGCGCCGGCAGTTGTAGTTTTGTATCCGCCAGCTGCAAGTCAGGGGCGAAGGTCGGGGCATAGGTCGACAGCGCCAGCACGCCGCCCAGCGGGCCCTGCCAGCGCAGGTAGGCGGTGTGGTAGACCACGGCGCCACCCTGGGAGAACCCGGCCAGGAAGATCCGCGCCGGGTCGATGCCGCTGTCGCGCTGTTTTTCGATCAGCTCGATCACGCGCTGCGCCGAGGTTTCCAGCTGTTCCTGGTTGATCGCCCGGGCCGGGCTCATGGCCAGGATGTCGTACCAGCTGGGCATGAGGTAGCCGCCATTTATGGTCACCGCGCGGGTCGGTGCCTGGGGCAGGACGAAGCGGGTGCTGTGCAGGTGCTCCTGCAGGGCTTCGGCCACCGGCAGGAAGTCGTAACGGTCGGCACCCAGGCCGTGTAACCAGATGACGCAGGCGTCGGCGGTTTGTGTGGGTTCTAGGATCAGCGGTTCGCTCATGACGGGCTCCGGCGCGGTGCGCGCGCTTCATTCTGGTGCGCGGTATTTTGGCGCAGCGGGTGGATTAGTTAAGAAGATGTCGCACGGTGAAAACTTTGCCTATTGACCGGTTTTTATCACGCTTGGCGCGGGAAAGTGGTACGCACCTTGCTGTAGCTATCGGGTCTGGCGGGGCGGCGGTTGGCCACTTCGCCAGCTTAATTACCGCGTCTCAAGTCCGTATGACCTACGGCACTGGGTGGGCAGTTCGCCGGTATGGTTATCGGCAACTAGACTCACTACAGGTTCGCACCCCGGTCGATTCCGCCATGGTGGCGGGATCGAACGTGCCTCACAAGGGTACGGCGGCAGGACCGAGACTCCGATCCAATAAGAACATTTGGAGGTTTGAATGAAGATGGTGAAATCCACCCTGGCAATTTTGACCACGGCTGCGGTACTCGGCGTGAGCGGTTTCGCGCAAGCCGGCGCCACCCTGGATGCGGTGAAGAAGAAAGGCTTCGTGCAGTGCGGTATCAGCGATGGCTTGCCGGGTTTCTCCTATGCCGACGCCAAGGGCAACTACCTGGGTATCGACGTGGACGTCTGCCGTGCCGTAGCGGCCGCCGTGTTCGGCGATGCCTCCAAAGTGAAATTCAGCCCGCTGACCGCCAAGGAGCGCTTCACCGCGCTGCAGTCCGGCGAAGTGGACATCCTCTCGCGCAACAGCACCTGGACCAGTTCGCGCGATGCGGCCATGGGCCTGAACTTCACCGGCGTGACCTACTACGACGGCCAGGGCTTCCTGGTGAACAAGAAGCTCGGCGTTTCCAGCGCCAAGGAACTGGACGGCGCCACCGTGTGCATCCAGGCCGGTACCACCACCGAGCTGAACCTCGCCGACTACTTCCGCGCCAATGGCCTGAAGTACACCCCGATCACCTACGACACCTCCGACGAAAGCGCCAAGTCGCTGGAGTCCGGCCGTTGCGACGTACTCACCTCCGACCAGTCCCAGCTGTATGCCCAGCGCATCAAGCTGGCCGCGCCGGACGAATACGTGGTGCTGCCGGAAGTGATCTCCAAGGAGCCGCTCGGCCCGGCCGTGCGTCAGGGTGACGAGGAGTGGTTCGACATCGTGCGCTGGACCCTGTTCGCCCAGCTCAACGCCGAGGAACTGGGCGTGACTTCGGCCAACGTCGAGGAAACCGCCAAGACCACCAAGAACCCCGACGTTGCCCGCCTGCTGGGGGCCGAGGGTGACTTCGGCAAGGACCTGAAGCTGCCGAAGGACTGGGCCGTACAGATCGTCAAGCAAGTGGGCAACTACGCGGAAGTCTTCGATCGCAACGTCGGTGCCGGCAGCGAGCTGAAGATCGAGCGCGGTCTCAATGCCCTGTGGAACAAGGGTGGTATGCAGTACGCACCGCCGGTGCGCTGACCCACAGTGCCGGCGCCCCGGTCAGGGGCGCCGGTACTCCTGATTTCGTGATCTCCGCACCGCGGTCTAGGGGCGGAGTTTCAATGAGGGCCATCATGCAAAATCCTGCCAATCTTTCGCGCCCGCGCGGTTCGGCCTGGACCGATCCGAAGGTGCGCGCTTGGGCTTTCCAGATTCTTGCCGTCATCGCCGTCGTGGCGATCGGCTGGTACCTGTTCCACAACACCCAGAGCAACCTGCAGCAACGCGGGATCATTTCCGGCTTCGGTTTCCTCGGGCAAAGCGCCGGTTTCGGCATCTCCCAGCACCTGATCGACTACAGCGAAAGCGATACCTACGGACGGGTGTTCGTCATCGGTCTGCTCAACACCCTGCTGGTGTCGGTGGTCGGCATCTTCTTCGCCACCCTGCTGGGGTTCATCCTCGGCGTGGCGCGGCTGTCGCCGAACTGGCTGATCAGCAAGCTGGCGACCATCTACATCGAGACCTTCCGCAACATCCCGCCGCTGCTGCAGATCTTCTTCTGGTACTTCGCCGTGCTGCTGCCGCTGCCGGGGCCGAAGCAGAGCCTGAGCATCGGCGACACCTTCTTCCTCAGCAACCGCGGCCTGAACATGCCGTCGCCTAATGCGGCGGAGGGCTACTGGCCGTTCATCGTCGCGCTGGTGCTGGCGGTGGTTGCGGTCATCCTTGTGGCCCGTTGGGCGCGCCAGCGCTTCGAGGCGACCGGGCAGCCGTTCCACACGGTGTATGTGTCGCTGGCCATCCTGCTGCTGGTGCCGGGGCTGAGCGTGCTGGTATTCGGTGACCCGTTCCACTGGACGGTGCCGCAGCTGACCGGCTTCAACTTCCGTGGCGGCTGGGTGGTGATTCCCGAGCTGATGGCACTGACCCTGGCGCTGACCATCTACACCGCCGCCTTCATCGCCGAGAACGTGCGTTCCGGGATTCAGGCGGTCAGCCACGGGCAGACCGAAGCGGCGCGTTCGCTGGGCCTGCAGCCGACCGTGACCCTGCGCAAGGTGATCATTCCCCAGGCGCTGCGGGTGATCATCCCGCCGCTGACCAGCCAATACCTCAACCTGGCGAAGAACTCCTCGCTGGCCGCCGGCATCGGCTACCCGGACATGGTCTCGCTGTTCGCCGGCACGGTGCTCAACCAGACCGGCCAGGCCATCGAGGCGATTGCCATCACCATGAGCGTGTACTTGGCCATCAGCATCAGCATTTCCATGCTGATGAACTGGTACAACAAGCGCATCGCGCTGATCGAGCGGTAAGGAGCAGCCATGCAGACCCATACCTTCAAACCCGATCTGCCGCCGCCCGCGATGAGCGTGGGTGTGCTCGGCTGGTTGCGCAGCAACCTGTTCTCCAACTGGTTCAATACCCTGCTGACCCTGCTGGCCGCCTACCTGGTCTGGCTGATCATCCCGCCGCTGCTGCAGTGGGCCTTCATCGAGGCCGACTGGAGCGGCACCAGCCGCACCGACTGCACCAGCGAGGGCGCCTGCTGGGTGTTCATCAAGGAGCGCTTCAGCCAGTTCATGTACGGTTTCTATCCGGAAGAACTGCGCTGGCGCGTCGACCTGACCCTGTGGCTGGCGGTGATCGGCGCGGCGCCGCTGTTCGTGCCGATGATGCCGCGCAAGGCGATCTACGGCGCGGTGTTCCTGCTGGTCTACCCGCTGCTGGCCTTCTGGCTGCTGTACGGCGGCTTCTTCGGCCTCGGCATGGTGGAAACCAGCCAGTGGGGCGGCCTGATGCTGACCCTGGTGATCGCCGCGATCGGCATCAGCGGCGCGCTGCCGCTGGGCATCCTGCTGGCACTGGGGCGGCGTTCGGACATGCCGGCGATCCGCGTGATCTGCGTGACCTTCATCGAGTTCTGGCGTGGCGTGCCGCTGATCACCGTGCTGTTCATGTCCTCGGTGATGCTGCCGCTGTTCCTCCCCGAAGGCATGCACTTCGACAAGCTGATGCGCGCGCTGATCGGCGTGATCCTGTTCCAGTCGGCCTATATCGCCGAGGTGGTGCGCGGCGGCCTGCAGGCCATTCCCAAGGGCCAGTACGAGGCCGCGGCGGCCATGGGCCTGGGCTACTGGCGGATGATGGGCCTGGTGATCCTGCCGCAGGCGCTGAAGCTGGTGATTCCCGGCATCGTCAACACCTTCATCGCCCTGTTCAAGGACACCAGCCTGGTGATCATCATCGGCCTGTTCGACCTGCTCAATAGCATCAAGCAAGCCACCACCGACCCGGTCTGGCTGGGCATGGCCACCGAGGGCTATGTGTTCGCGGCCCTGGTGTTCTGGATTTTCTGTTTCGGCATGTCCCGCTATTCCATGCGCCTGGAGCGCAGGCTGGACACCGGCCACAAGCGTTAGGAGTGAATCATGAGTGAAGCCATCAAACAGCCCAGCGCCGAGCCGATGATCCTGCTGCAGGGCGTGAACAAGTGGTACGGCCAGTTCCACGTGCTCAAGGACATCAACCTCAGCGTGCAGCCGGGCGAGCGCATCGTCCTGTGCGGTCCGTCCGGCTCCGGCAAGTCGACCACCATCCGCTGCATCAACCGCCTGGAAGAACACCAGCAGGGACGCATCGTGGTCGACGGCACCGAGCTGACCCACGACCTCAAGCAGATCGAGGCGGTGCGTCGCGAGGTGGGCATGGTGTTCCAGCACTTCAACCTGTTCCCGCACCTGACCGTGCTGCAGAACTGCACCCTGGCGCCGATGTGGGTGCGCAAGATGCCCAAGCGCCAGGCCGAGGAGATCGCCATGCACTTCCTCGAGCGCGTGCGCATCCCCGAGCAGGCCAACAAGTTCCCCGGCCAGCTCTCCGGCGGCCAGCAGCAGCGCGTGGCCATCGCCCGGGCGCTGTGCATGAAGCCGAAGATCATGCTGTTCGACGAGCCGACTTCGGCCCTCGATCCGGAAATGGTCAAGGAAGTGCTGGATACCATGGTCAGCCTGGCCGAGGACGGCATGACCATGCTCTGCGTGACCCACGAAATGGGCTTCGCCCGCACCGTGGCGAACCGGGTGATCTTCATGGACAAGGGTGAGATCGTCGAACAGGGCGAGCCGAACAGCTTCTTCACCAACCCGCAGAACGAACGGACCAAGCTGTTCCTCAGCCAGATCCTGCACTGAGGTTCACGGCAAAACGAAAAGGGAGCCTGCGGGCTCCCTTTTTCTTGCGCGGGGGCTTTGTGTAGGCACCGATGCCCGTGCGCTGACCGTGGTGCGCACGGCGCACCCTACGCGAGATCGGGAGCGCCTGCCTCCGGCTGCTGCAGGCGCTTGCGAAAGGCGCCGGGGGTCTCGCCGCAGAGCTGCTTGAACAGCTTGGCGAAGGTGGCGCGATCGGCGTAACCGACCTGGGCGGCGACCTGCTCCAGCGAGCGCGCCGGGTGGCGCAGGGCGCTCTGCGCGGCGCCGATGCGCAGGCGCTGCAGGTAGTCGTTGGGCGTCAGCCCGGTGGCGGCCTTGAAGCGGCGCAGCAGGGTGCGGGTCGAGCAGTTGGCCTGTTGCGCCAGGCGTTGCAGGTCGATGGCCTGCGCGTGGTGTTGCTGCAGCCAGCGCAGCAGCGGGGCGATCAAGCCGTCCTCCAGCAGCGGCTCCGGCAGCAGCGGGACAAAGCGCGACTGGCGGCCGCGGCCGCGGTCGAACACCAGCGCGCCGGCCACCCGCTCGGCCAGCCAGTCGCCGCCGTGCCAGGCGATCAGGTGCAGGCACAGATCCAGCCCGGCCTGGGCGCCGCCGGAGCAGAAGCGGTTGCCGTCCTCGGTGAACAGTTCGTCGGCCTGTAGGTTTACCCGCGGGAAGCGCTGGCGAAAGCCGCCGGCCAGCGACCAGTGGGTAGTGGCGCGGCGGCCGTCGAGCACCCCGGCGGCGGCCAGCAGGCAGGCGCTGCTGCACAGGCTGGCCAGCTGCTGGCTGGCCGGACGCGCGGCCAGCCAGGCGAGCAGCTCGGGGTTGCCGCTCAGGGTGCGCTCGATGGCGCTGCCGGTGGCGGGGATCACTAGCAGGTCGGCGCCATCGGCCCGGCGCAGGTCGCCTTCCACGCGCAGCTGGGCGAAGCCGATATCGACCGGCTGGCCGTCCGCGCTGAGTCGGGTCACCTCGAACAGGCGCTCCCCGGCCAGCTGATTGGCCAGGTGAAAGGCGTCGTCGGCCATGCTCAGGCTGGACAGCACGGTCTGCGGGCAGACATACAGGGCAATGCGGATCATGGGCCGGTATCGGTTGGGATGACTGGCGATTATTGACACAAAGATGGCGTTTACGCCAATCGCCGTCGGGCGGATCGACGGCAATACTCTGTGCAGTCCATCCAGCGGAGCAGCACCCATGGCCCACCCCAACGCCGAACTGATCAGCCGTTTCTACCAGGCCTTCCAGCAGCTGGACGCCGAGGCCATGGCCGCCTGCTATGCCGAGGACGTGCAGTTCAGCGACCCGGCGTTCGGCGACCTGCGCGGCCGCGATGCCGGCGACATGTGGCGCATGCTGGCGGCGCGGGCGCAGGACTTCTCCCTGACCTTTGACAGCGTGCAGGCCGATGACCGGCAGGGCAGTGCGCGCTGGGTGGCGACCTACCTGTTCAGCAAGACCGGCCATACCGTGGTCAACCCTATCCGGGCCGACTTCCGCTTCGCAGGCGGCAAGATCGTCGAGCACCGCGACAGCTTCGACCTGTGGCGCTGGGCCCGTCAGGCGCTGGGCACCAAGGGCCTGCTGCTGGGCTGGACGCCGCTGGTGCAGGGCGCGATCCGCCAGCAGGCGATGGCCGGGTTGCGCGCCTGGCAGGCGGCCCGCGGAGTGACGTAAGCTGCCCGCCGGAAAACTGCTCCTGTGTAGGGTGCGCCGTGCGCACCAGCGACCTGTAGGTGGTTGGTGGTGCGCGCGGCGCACCCTACGCAGATTCTTGGCAGGTCCCAACGAGAAGGCATTGATGAGTGAAATCCCGACCGAGCCCGGCAAGACCTGGTCGGTTTACCTGGTGCGCGCGGAGAACGGCGCGCTGTACTGCGGCATCAGCGACGACCCGCAGCGGCGCTTCGCCCAGCACCGCAGTGGCAAGGGCGCGCGCTTCTTCCACTCCAGCCCGGCGCAGGCGCTGGTCTATGTGGAGGCCTGCACGGACAAGGGCGCGGCCCTGCGCCGCGAGCGGGCGATCAAGAGCCTGGCCAAGGTCGCCAAGGAGCGCCTGGTGCTGACGGCTACTATGGAAATAACTGATAGCTAGCTATCAGTCCCGGCGGGTAGGCTGCCGGCTGCCACGGGGTTAAGCTGCCCCTTCACTGTCACCGACGCGGAGCCCGTCATGCACGAGTTGATCCTGCACCATTACCCGACCTCGCCATTCGCCGAAAAGAGCCGCCTGCTGCTGGGTTTCAAGCAGCTGTCCTGGCGTTCGGTAATGATCCCTGCGGTGATGCCCAAGCCCGATCTGCTGGCCCTGACCGGCGGCTACCGCAAGACCCCGGTGCTGCAGGTCGGTGCCGACATCTATTGCGACACCGCGCTGATCGCCCGCCGCCTGGAGGCCGAGAAAGCTACCCCGGCGCTGTTCCCGGAAGGCCAGGAGTTCGTCGCCGCTAGCTTCGCCCAGTGGGTCGATTCGGTGGTGTTCCAGCACGCGGTGAGCCTGGTGTTTCAGCCGGAGTCCATCGCCCTGCGCTTCGCCAAGCTGCCGCCGGAAGCGGTCAAGGCCTTTATCGCCGACCGCGCCGGGCTGTTCAGTGGCGGCACGGCCACCCGTCTGCCGGCGGAAGTCGCCAAGCACAACTGGCCGGGCATCATGTCCCGTGTCGAGCAGCAGCTGGGGCGCGAGGAGGGCGACTTCCTGTTCGGCGAGCCGTCGATTGCCGACTTCTCCCTGGCCCACTGCCTGTGGTTCCTCAAGGCCACCCCGGTGACCGCGCCGCTGGTCGATGCCTACCCGAATGTCAGCGCCTGGCTCGGCCGCGTGCTGGGCTTCGGCCACGGTGCGTCCAGCGCCCTGAGCGCCGAAGAAGCCATCGAGATCGCCCGGGCGGCGACGCCGGCGGCCCTGCCGGACGAGCCCTTCATCGAGCCCAATGGCCTGCAGGCCGGGCAGCGGGTGAAGATCGCCGCCACCGATTACGGGGTCGATCCGGTCGAGGGCGAGCTGCTGTTCGCCGGCGTCGAAGAGCTGATCCTGCGCCGCGAAGACGCGCGTGCCGGGGTGGTGCATGTGCACTTCCCGCGCCTGGGCTTTCGTATCGAAGCCATCTGACTGTTCGTAGGGTGGATCGCGCTCCACCGATCCACCGCACGGCGCTTTGGTGGATGGAAAAAACGTCATCCACCCTACGAAGCCTTTACCCCGTGCCTACTCGGCGGCGTCCAGGTCGCTGGCGTCGAACGGCGGCGGGCTGTCCGGCCAGGCCAGTTGCAGGCGTTCCAGCTCGCGGGCCAGCAGGCTGGCCACCAGCCAGTCGCGCAGCCAGCGCAGATCGGACGGGATCACGTACCAGGGCGCCTCTGGCGTATGGCTGGCCGTCAGCAGCGCGCTCCAGCGCTGCTGGCGCAGGTCGAACTCGCGGTAGGCCTGCAGGTCGCTGGCCTTCAGCTTCCAGCGCTTCTCCGGACGCTGCAGGCGGCTGAGCAGGCGCAGCTTCTGCTCCTCGCGGGAAATCTGCAGGTAGCACTTCAGCGGGTGCAGCCGCAGCGCCGGCCATTCCCCTTCGAACGCCAGCAGATCCTGCAGGCGTTGCGGCAGTTCATCCTCGCCGCACAGGCCATCCAGCGGGTCGCCGATCAGCGCCTCGTAATGGCTGCGGTTGAACACGCCGAGCAGCCCCGGCTGCGGCAGGCGCTGACGGTAGCGCAGGAGAAAGTGCTGGCGCCGCTCGCCCTCATCCGGCGGATGGAAGCTGTGCAGGCGCACGCCCTGCGGATCGACGGCGCTGACCACCTTGCGGATCACTCCGTCCTTGCCCGAGCAGTCGGTGCCTTGCAGCACCAGCAGCAGGGCCTCGCGGCGATTGGCCCAGAGCATGCGCTGCCGTTCGTTGAGCCAGGGCCTGAGGCCGGCCATGGCCTGCTGGGCCTCGCCCTTGCCCAGGCCGAAGTCGCGCGCCGGGTCCTGCGCCAGCGGCGCCCGCGCATCGCACAGGCAGGCGTCGAGGATGGCATCCGGCAGGCGCATGGCGGGCTCAGTCCTTGCGGCGCTTGAGCTGGTCCTTCAGCTGGGTCGGCAGCTGGCGGATGATCAGCATGTCGCGCGCCTCGTCATACTCGATGGCCGAACCCAGCAGGTGCGACTCGAAGCTGATCGACAGGCCTTCGGCGCGCCCGGTGAAACGGCGGAACTGGTTGAGGGTGCGCTTGTCCGCGGGAAATTCCGGGGCCAGGCCGTAGTCCTTGTTGCGGATGTGCTCGTAGAAGGCGCGCGGGCGGTCTTCGTCGATCAGCCCGGAGAGGTCTTCCAGGGTCATCGGCTCGCCGATCTTGGCCTGGCTGCTGGCGTAGTCGACCAGGGTGTCGGTCTTGGCGCGGGCCTGTTCTTCCGGCAGGTCCTCGCTCTCGACGAAGTCGCTGAAGGCCTTGAGCAGGGTGCGCGTCTCGCTCGGCGCGTCGACGCCTTCCTGGCAGCCGATGAAGTCGCGGAAGTAGTCCGAGACCTTCTTGCCGTTCTTGCCGCGGATGAACGAGATGTACTGCTTGGACTGCTTGTTGTTCTGCCACTCGCTGATATTGATGCGCGCCGCCAGGTGCAGCTGGCCGAGGTCGAGGTGCTTGGCCGGGGCCACGTCCAGCGCCTCGGTCACGGTCACGCCTTCGCTGTGATGCAGCAGGGCGATCGCCAGGTAGTCGGTCATGCCCTGCTGGTAGTGGGCCAGCAGCACGTGGCCGCCGGTGGCCAGGTTGGATTCCTCCATCAGCTTCTGCAGCTGCTCCACGGCCTGGCGGCTGAAGGCGGTGAAGTCCTTCTCGCCGTCCAGGTACTGCTTCAGCCAGCCGCTGAACGGGTAGGCGCCGGATTCCTCGTGGAACAGGCCCCAGGCCTTGCCCTGCTTGGCGTTGTAGCTCTCGTTGAGGTCGGCCAGGAGGTTCTCCATGGCCTGCGAGCTGCTCAGCTCGCTGTCGCGGGCGTGCAGCACGGCGGGGGTGCCGTCGGGCTTCTTGTCGATCAGGTGGACGATGCAGTGGCGGATCGGCATGGCGGCCTCGTGGTGCTTGAACGGAAAGCGCGCATGTTACCCGACCACCGCCTGCGCAGTCGTGCGTCGCTGGACGGCTTGCAGGCGCTCGATCATGTAGCGCAGGTGCATGTGCAGCTCGTACAGCTCGCTGGAGTAGGACAGCGGCACCTCGACCCGCGCCAGCTCGTCTTCCAGTTTTTCCAGGCGGCTGATTTCCACGGCGATGTCACTGGGCAGGTCGCCCTTGTACAGCAACTGGTCGATCTCGCGCAGGTGCTTGTACCAGCGGTAGATGCGCGCACGGATGCGCCATTGGTAGATCGGGCCGATGGCCTTGAACAGCGGGAACAGCAGCACCAGCAAGGGGATGGCGAGGATGATGTAGCGGTCGGCCAAGGATGCGATGCGGAACGGCAGGTAGCGCTGCAGGATCGGCAGGCCCTTGGCGTAGTAGTAATCGGCCTCGGCCAGGGTATTCAGCGACAGCGGCGGCCTGGCCGGGTAGCTGCCGGCTGGGTCGAGCAGGCTGCCGTTCTTCAGCACGCTCCTGGCCGCCTCGAGGATCAGCGGGGTCAGCGAGGGGTGGAACTCCTCGCCGGCCACCAGGGTGGCGACCGGGCCGAGGGTGACGATGTCGCGGTCCGGGGTGTTCTGCGCCATGTCGAGCATGCCTTCGCCGACTTCCAGGCGGCTCAGGTAGGGCAGGCGCGCCAGGTAGGCGTCGGTGCGCCGCAGGCTGACCAGGCGCAGCTTGGGTTCGGCGGCCAGGCGCTGGATCAGCGGGTTCTCCGCCGGGCCGACGAAGAAGGCGGCGTCCAGCCTGCCTTCGATCAGCGCATCGGCGGCGCGGCTGCCGCCCAGTTGCTGCCAGCGCTTGGGGTACTGCGCCGGCTCGATGCGGTTGGCTTTGAGCAGCGCGGCGGTCACCGCCTGGGTGCCACTGTCGACAGAGCCGATGGCTAGGCGCAGCTTGCTCAGGTCGGCCAGGCGCTGGAACTTGACCTTGCGCCCGGTGAACAGCCACAGCGGCTCGCGGTACATCACGCCCAGACCGGTCAGCTTGGCGCGGGCCGCGTCGGGCAGGGTCAGTTCCTGGCCGCTCTGCACCAGGGCCAGCTCTACTTCACCTTGGCCGAGCTTGGCCAGGTTGTCCGCTGAGCCCTGGCTTTCCACCAGTTCCAGGGTGAAGCCCTGCTGCTCCAGCTCGGCGCGCAGGCGCTCGGCGAAGGCGTGGTAGCCGCCGCCCACCGCGCCGGTGGCCAGCCGCGCATGCATGGGCGGCGGCGGGGCGACGAAGTAGAACAAGGCGCCAACCAGGGCGGCCAGCACCGGCACTATCCACAGGTTGGCCAGCAGCATGATTTTCAGGTCGCGGAGGATGCGGCGCATGGTCTGTCCTTGTCATTGCCTTGCCTGAGGATAGCCGGGATGCGCGCCGCGCTCATCTACCGCGGGTGCTGTGCCTGGCGATTGCCCATTCGCTCGCGCCAGGCACCGAACAGCGCCAGTCCGGCCAGCAGGCCGAGGGCATACAGCGCCTCGCTGCCCAGGGCCAGCAGGACCAGGGCGCAGAGCAGCGTGCTGAAGCCCGCCAGCCAGCGCCACAGACCGCGCAGCAGCACCCAGCCGGCGGCCATGCTGAGCAGGTAGACCAGGATGAAGTTGCCGTTGGCGTAGCGGATCAGGTCGTCCACCGACAGTTGCAGCATGGCGGCCAGGGCGGCGCACAGGGCGCAGATCAGCACCACCAGCAGCAGGGCCGGGCCGGGCACGCCGTGCCGGTTGAGGCGGGCCAGCGGCTGCGGCAGCTTGCCTTCGTCGGCCAGGCTCCAGATCAGCCGTGCGAAGCCCTGCACATAGACGTTCATCGAGGCGAAGCAGGCCAGGTAGCCGACCAGCGCCACCAGCACGCGGGCCTTCTCGCCCAGCAGCTGGTCCATCAGCCGTGGCAGCGAGGCGGCGTCGCTGTGCACGTCGCCATACACATGGAAGCTCAGCACCGCCACCGAGAACGCCCAGTACACCAGGCCGGCCAGCAGCACGCCGAGCAGCAGCGCGAGGGGGAAGTCGCGCTGCGGGTGCTTGAACTCCTCGCCCAGGTGGGTGAACGCCTCGATGCCGACGAAACACCAGAACATCACCCCCAGCGCGGTCGGGATCAGCTGCCAGGAACCGGCGATGTCCGGCAGCAGCGGCTGGCTGGCCAGCGGCAGCTCGCCGACCCACCAGACCAGCGCCACCGTGCCGATGATGGCGAGGGCGATCAGCCCCTGCAGCACGCCCGAGGCTCTGGCCGGGCGCTGGCCGAGCAGGAGCATGGCGCCGAGGGTGGCGAGCTGGATCAGCAGCGCCTCGCCACGGCCGATCGGCAGCAGCGCCTGCCAGAAGCCGGTGGCGATGTTCAGCGCCGCCGGCAGGCCCACCGGCAGCACGGCGAGGAACAGGAAGGCGATCAGCCGCTCCATGCGCGCGCCGAAGGCGCGGCCGATCAGGTGCGGCGCGCCGCCGGCATGGGGGAAGCGTTTGCCCAGCTGGGCGAAGGTGAAGGCCACCGGCAGGACCAGGGCGATCAGGATCAGCCAGGCCCACAGCGAGGCCGGGCCGGCGGCGGTGGCGGCCAGTGCCGGCACCACGAAGATGCCGGTGCCGAGCAGCGAGGTGCTGAGCAGCCCGACGCCCTGCAGCAGGCCCAGTTCCTTGTTCAACCGACTCATGGGGTAAGCTCGTGGCAATGGTGTGCAATTGCGCCATGTTAAGCGCCAGGCCTCTGCGACGCCGCTGCCAGCCCGTCGCCGTTGGCCGGCAAAGTGACGGAATTGTCCGTCAAACTGACTGCTGAGAACCATCGTGGACAAGTTCGACCATCAGATCCTCGCCCTGTTGCGCGAGGATGCGCGCACCTCCGTCAGCCAGATCGCCCGCGAGGTCAACCTGTCGCGTTCGGCGGTGGGCGAGCGCATTCGCCAGCTGGAGCAGGGCGGGGTAATCCAGGGTTACCACGCGCGGGTGGCCAGCCCGCAGGGAGCGGCGGTGCGCGCCTTTCTCGAGCTGTTCTACAAGGACAGCCGCTGCCAGGACTATGTCGAGCGCATGCGTGCCTACCCGGAAATCCGCCAGTGCTGCGGCATCAGCGGCGAGACCGACATGCTGGTGCTGGTCGAGGCGCCGAGCATGGCGCGCCTGGCCGAGATCCGCGGCGAGATCGAGAACTACCCTGGCATGCAGCGGGTGAAGACCCATATGGTGGTGCAGGAATGGGCGATGTAATGGGGTGCGGGTGTTCTGCTCGCTGAGCGGCCGAGCCGATTACTGTGTGTTCTGAAGGTCCTGATTTCGCCCTCCCGGGCGAGTCACTTTCTCTTGCTCGCACAAGAGAAAGTAACCAAAGAGAAGTGCGCCCCGACATCCGGGTTTCGCTGCGCTCCACTGATTCGCTTCGCTCACCCTTCGGGCCAGCCTTCGGCTGTTACTCCGCTACGCTCCGTTTCCCTCCCTCCGGTGCTGCTCCGGGGGCCGGCTTACAAGGGCCGTCCCTGGCCCTTTAAGCGGGGACGCCTAGTCCTCTCGCCGCATCCCTGCGGCTCGTCCCCCTGCGCAGCACCTGCGCTCGGCCTCCTGACGGGGGCGGGCTCCGAGTTGCTTGAAGGCTCTTTGCTCTGCTCCTTTACGCGAACTTTCAGGCGCCACCAAACGCCCCTTCAGGAGGGTGAGTGGAATCGTCGTGGAAGGGGTTGAGCGGCAGGGATGCCGCGAGAGCCGCGATGGGCCAGGGATGGCCCTTCGCGGCGTGCCCCTGGAGCGGCGATGGAGCGAACGAACCCCGCCGTAGGCGGGGCCGGATGCAGGGGCAAGCGTTTTTGCTTACTTTTTCCGCGTCTGGAAAAAGTGAGTCGCCCAGCAGGGCGAAACCAGAGGCTGCAGAGCACTCGGAAATCAGCTGAACATCGCGGCACACAACCGGCTTCACACAGTTTTCCTACCCGGCATGCTCCAAAGTCGGGTGTCTAGGGCACCAACTCCAGCCGAATCCGCCCGCGCCCCAGGTCAGCCAACTGGCGTTTCGCTTCGTCGAAACACTCGACCGGCAGCGCCAGCTGCAGCAACGCACCATCGGCATCGAAGGCTTCCTCCTCGATCACCGCCTGCCACTCGCCCAAGCGGGCCTTGACCCGCGCCAGCTCGGCGAACGGCACATGGCAGCGCGCCTGGATGCGGGCCAGCAGGGCAATGCGTTCGCCGCCCTGCAGGCACTTGGCCGCGCTGCCGCCATAGGCGCGGGCCAGGCCGCCGGTGCCGAGCTGGATGCCACCGTACCAGCGGATCACCAGCACCACCACCTGGTCGCAATCCTGATTGTCGATGGCCGCGAGGATCGGCCGGCCCGCCGTGCCGCCCGGCTCGCCGTCGTCGCTGAAGCGGTACTGCTGGCCACACCTCCAGGCCCAGCAGTTGTGCGAGGCGCCGAGGTCGCTGTGCTGCTGGATAAAGGCCTGCGCCTCTTCGGCGCTGGCGACCGGTGCGGCCAGGGCGAGGAAGCGGCTCTTGCGGATGTCCTCGCGGTACTCGCAGGCGCCCTGCAGGCCGAACGGCATGGCTCAGCCCGCCGTGCGCAGCCAGGCCGCGCGCTGCTCGGGGCTGTGGAAGGTCCAGGCGACGAAGCGGCTCTGCTTGTTGCCCTGGGCCATGGCGATGCAGCGCACCTCCACGGCCCCGGCCTTCTTCAGCAGGTTCTCGGCGTAGGGCACGTTGCTGGCCTTGGACACCAGGCTGCTGAACCACAGCACCTGGTCGGCGAACTGGGCGCTCTCGGCGATCATGCGCTTGAGGAAGCTGGCTTCGCCGCCGGTGCACCACAGCTCGGCGCTCTGCCCGCCGAAGTTGAGTTCCGGCAGCTTGCGCTGGGGGGCGAGCTTGCCGAGGTTCTTCCACTTGCGCCGGCTGCCGCTGGCGGCTTCCTCGGCATTGGCGTGGAAGGGCGGGTTGCACAGGGTCAGCGCGAAGCGCTCGCCGTCCTGCAGCAGGCTCTTGAAGATCTGCCCGCGCTGCAGTTGCTGGCGCAGGGCGATGGCGCCGTCCAGGCCGTTGGCCTGGATGATGGCGCGGGCCGAGGCCAGGGCGGTGTCGTCGATGTCCGAGCCGAGGAAGTGCCAGCCGTAGTCGCTATGGCCGAGCAGCGGGTAGATGCAGCTGGCGCCGGTGCCGATGTCCAGCACGCGGATCGCCGCGCCGCGCGGAATCTCGCCCTGATTGTCGCTGGCCAGCAGGTCGGCCAGGCCATGCACGTAGTCGGCGCGGCCGGGGATCGGCGGGCACAGGTAGCCCGGCGGAATGTCCCAGTGCTGCAGGCCGTACAGCTGGCGCAGCAGGGCGCGGTTGAAGGCCCGCACCGCCTCGGGATTGGCGAAGTCGATGCTCTGCTTGCCGTAGGGATTGAGGATGACGAACGCGGCCAGTTCCGGGCTGGCCGCGATCAGTCGGGGGAAGTCGTAGCGGCCCTGGTGACGGTTGCGCGGGTGCAGCAGCGCCGGGCTGCTGGGCTGCGTGACGGGGGCGGCGGGTGATTCGGATTTTGACGGCATGCTGGGCATTTCGGCGAACTGGAGCGGCATTGTCCCACAGGCCGCTACTTCCAGCCCATCTGCCAGCGCTCGCCGTCCTGCAGTGCCCGCCAGTCGAGGCGCTCGCTGCGCTGGGTGAGCACGGCCTGCAGTTCGACCTGCAACACCGTGCCGTCCTCGGCGCAGATCAGCTCGCTGACCAGGAAGTGCTTCTCGCGGTTCTGCGGCTGGCGCGCGGTCCATTTCGACAGCAGCAGCTTGCGCGGATTGAGGCGCAGCCTGCCGTTCACTGGCGGTGCTCCAGCAGGCGGCGGGCGGCTTCCAGGCCGCTCAGCCAGGCGCCTTCGACCCGCCCGGACAGGCACCAGTCACCGCAGGCGTACAGGCCCAGGTCGGCATCGGCCAGGGCGCCCCACTCATGGGCGCTGGCCGGCCGCGCGTAGAGCCAGCGGTGGGCCAGGCTGAAGCTCGGCGCGGGCAGCGGGCAGCCGATCATCTCGGCGAAGGCGCCGTGCAGCTGTTCGATCACCGCCTCCTTGTCCAGGTCCAGGTGCTGGCGGCTCCAGCTGCTGCTGGCGTGCAGCACCCAGGTGTCGAGGTGGCTGTCGCGCCCCGGCTTGCTGCGGTTGCGCGCCACCCAGTCGAGGGGGCCGCCGCGCACGAAGCAGCCTTCCAGCGGGGTGGCCAGTGGCGTGTCGAAGCCCAGGGCGACCGCCCAGACCGGCTCCATGACCACGCTGGCGGCGGCGCTGGCCAGCTTCGGCGCGGCACTCAGCAGGCCGGTGGCCTGGGGCGCCGGGGTGGCGACTATCACGCTGCTGAACGGGCCATGGCTCTGGCCTTCGGCGTCGAGCAGGGTCCAGTGCTGTTCGCCGCGGAACACCTCGGTGATGCGGCAGGAGAAGTGCACCGGCAGGGCACCGAGCAGCGCGCGGGTGATGGCGCTCATGCGCGGCAGGCCGACCCAGCGCACCTGCTCGTCGGGCGAGGGGCTGAGGCCGTTCTCGTTGTAGTGGTAGAGCTGCGGGTCCCACTCGGCGACCCAGCCGCGGGCCTGCCACTGCTGCACCACTTCGACGAAGCGGCGGTCGCGGGCGGTGAAGTACTGCGCGCCGAGATCCAGCGAGCCGGCATCGCTGCGCTTGCTGGCCAGGCGCCCGCCGCTGCCGCGGCTCTTGTCGAACAGTTGCACCGTCTGCCCGGCGGCGTGCAGCGCCTGGGCCGCGGAGAGTCCGGCAAGGCCGGTACCGATGATGGCGATGGGTGTGTTCATGGTCTACCTCGTGTCCTTTCTTTCAGGCTACGCTCTAGACAAAATCTGTACAAATACTATTGCTTGTACAACTGCTATCGGTTCCAATCGCGTTCCCGTTACAACTCCGACGCTGGTTTGCGGCGGACAAGGCACGCAGCTGCGTCATAATTCAGACTAGGGCGAGACTGGTGGTTAACGCCATGCGAGGAGGATGCCATGCATATCTTGCTGACCGGCGGTACAGGTTTGATCGGCCGCGCGCTGTGTCGCCAGTGGCTGGCCCAAGGCCACCAGCTGACGGTCTGGAGCCGCACGCCGGGCAAGGTCGCCGGCCTGTGCGGCACGGCGGTGCGCGGCATCGGCCGGCTTGAGGACTACGGCGACGGCCCGCTGGATGCCGTGGTCAACCTGGCCGGGGCGCCGATCGCCGACCGGCCCTGGACGCACAAGCGCAAGGCACTGCTGTGGGCCAGCCGCGTCACCCTCACCGAACAGCTGCTGGCCTGGCTGGAGGGCCGTGCACAGCGCCCGCAGGTGTTGCTGTCCGGCTCGGCGGTGGGCTGGTACGGCGATGGCGGCGAGCGCGAACTGCACGAGGACAGTGCGCCGGTGGTGGAGGACTTCGCCGCGCAGCTGTGCAGCGCCTGGGAAGAGACCGCCCTGCGTGCCGAGGAGCTGGGCATCCGCGTGATCCTGCTGCGTACCGGCCTGGTGCTGGCGGCCGACGGCGGCTTCCTCAAGCGCCTGTTGCCGCCGTTCCGGCTGGGCCTGGGCGGCCCCATCGGCAATGGCCGGCAGTGGATGCCGTGGATTCACCTGCAGGACCAGATCGGCCTGATCGATTTTCTCTTGCAGCAGGCGGACGCCCGCGGTCCCTATAATGCCTGCGCGCCGCAGCCGGTGCGCAACAAGGCCTTCGCCCAGGCCCTGGGCCGTGCCCTGCATCGCCCGGCGCTGCTGCCGCTGCCGGGCCTGCTGCTGAAGATCGCCCTAGGCGAGTTGTCCGGCCTGCTGCTGGGCGGGCAGAAGGCCCTGCCGCAGCGGGCGCTGGCCGCCGGCTACGAATTTCGTTTTACCGCTATCGACTCGGCCCTGGCCGATCTCTTCAAGGACGCTGCATGACAGATCACGCGCTGCTTCTGGTCAACCTCGGTTCGCCGGCCTCCACTTCGGTGGCCGACGTGCGTCGCTACCTCAATCAGTTCCTCATGGACCCCTATGTCATCGACCTGCCCTGGCCGGTCCGGCGCCTGCTGGTGTCGCTGATCCTGATCAAGCGCCCGGAGCAGTCGGCGCATGCCTATGCCTCGATCTGGTGGCCGGAGGGTTCGCCGCTGGTGGTGCTCAGCCAGCGCCTGCAGCAGGCCATGGCGCCGCTGTGGCAGCACGGCCCGGTGGAACTGGCCATGCGCTACGGCGAGTTGTCGATCGACAAGGCGCTGCTGCGCCTGGCCGAGCAGGGCGTCAAGCGGGTGACCCTGGCGCCGCTGTATCCGCAGTTCGCCGACAGCACTACGACCACTGTGATCGAGGAAGCCAAGCGGGTGGTGCGCGAGCGCGGCCTGGGGCTGCAGTTCGCCACCCTGGCGCCGTTCTATGACCAGCCGGAGTACCTCGATGCCCTGGTCGCCAGCGTCCAGCCGCATCTGCAGCAGGGCTTCGATCACCTGCTGCTGAGCTTCCACGGCCTGCCCGAGCGCCACCTGCACAAGCTCGACCCCAGCGGCCATTGCCTGAAGGGCGCCGACTGCTGCAAGACGGCTTCGCCGCAGGTGCTCGCCACCTGCTACCGCGCCCAGTGCCTGCGCAGCGCCGAGCTGTTCGCCGAGCGCGCCGGGCTCAAGCCGGGGCAGTGGTCGGTGTCGTTCCAGTCGCGCCTGGGCCGGGCCAAGTGGATAGAACCCTACACCGAGACGCGCCTCGACGAGCTGGCCAAGGCCGGGGTGAAGAAGTTGCTGGTGATGTGTCCGGCCTTCGTCGCCGACTGCATCGAGACCCTGGAGGAGATCGGCGACCGCGGCCGCGAGCAGTTCCAGGCCGCCGGAGGCGAGGAGCTGGTGCTGGTGCCGTGCCTGAACGAGCATCCGCAGTGGGTGGAGGCGTTGAAGACGCTGTGCGAGCGGGCGCCGTTGGCGCTGTGAATGAGACGGGGCTGCGGCCCCGTTTTTGTTTTCGTTTTCTGGCCTCGGGTTTGAGTGTTTGGACTCGGCGCTTTCCTCGGCTGAGGCTACAGGTTTCGCCTTGCACGGCGAGTCACTTTCTCTTTGCTCGCGCGAAAGAGAAAGTAACCAAAGAGAAAGCGCGCCCGGCATCCGGGTTTCGCTACGCGAAACTCCCCTCCCTCCGGTGCCGCTCCGGGGGCCGGCTTACAAGGGCCATCCCTGGCCCTTTAAGCCTCTCGCCGCATCCCTGCGGCTCGTCCCCCTGCGCAACACCTCCACTCGGCCTCCTGACGGGGATCGAACTCCGAGTTGCTTGAACGTTCTTTGCTCTGTTCTTTTGCGCGATCCATCAGGCAACACCAAACGCCCCTTCAGGAGGGTGAGTGGAATCGTCGTGGAAGGGGTTGAGCGGCAGGGATGCCGCGAGAGCCGCGATGGGCCAGGGATGGCCCTTCGCGGCGGGCCCCTGGAACGGCGATGGAGCGAACGAACCCGGAGCGAAGCGCAGGGCCGGATGCAGGGGCACAGCGTTTTTGCTTACTTTTTCCGCGTCTGGAAAAAGTGAGTCGCCGTGCAAGGCGAAATCTGTAGCCTCAGCCGAGGAAAGCGCTGAGTCCGCACTGAAAATCCCAAAGCCAGAAAGCAAAAACGGAGGCCAAAGCCTCCGTTTCCAACCAGCGGGCAACGAGGCTTACAGCACCTCGAACAGCCCCGCCGCGCCCATGCCGCCACCGACGCACATGGTGATCACCACGTACTTCACGCCGCGCCGCTTACCTTCCAGCAGGGCGTGGCCGACCATACGTGCGCCGCTCATGCCGTACGGGTGGCCGATGGCAATGGCACCGCCGTTGACGTTGAGCTTGGCCGGGTCGATGCCGAGCTGCTGCGCGCTGTACAGCACCTGGCAGGCGAAGGCTTCGTTGAGTTCCCACAGGCCGATGTCGTCGACGGTCAGGCCGTGCTGCTTGAGCAGTTTGGGCACGGCGAACACCGGGCCGATGCCCATCTCTTCCGGGGCCAGGCCGGCCACGGCGATGCCGCGGTACAGGCCCAGCGGGGCGATGCCGCGCTGGGCGGCCAGGCTGCCGCTCATCAGCACGCAGGCACTGGCACCGTCGGACAGCTGGCTGGCGTTGCCGGCGGTGATGCAGCCGCCCTCGACCACCGGGTTGAGCTTGGTCAGGTCGTCCAGCACGGTCTGCGGGCGGTTGCCTTCGTCGAGGCTGAGGGTCACGTCCTCGTAGCTGACCGCGCCGGTTTCCTTGTCCACCAGCTTCTTGCGCGCGCTGACCGGGACGATCTCGCCTGCAAACAGGCCGGCGGCCTGAGCCGCGGCGGTGCGCTGCTGCGACTGCAGGGAGTAGGCGTCCTGCGCCTCGCGGCTGATGCCGTAGCGCTTGGCCACCAGCTCGGCGGTGTGCAGCATCGGCATGTAGGCGTGCTCGGCCAGCTTGATCACGGCCGGGTCGGCCTCGGCGGCCGCCCACTTCATATGGGTGTTCTGCACCAGGCTGATTTGCTCCTGGCCGGCGCCGACGGTGACGGCCATGCCGTCGACCATGATCTGCTTGGCGGCGATGGAGATCGCCATCAGCCCGGAGGCGCACTGGCGGTCGATGGTCTGCCCGCTGACCGACAGCGGCAGGCCGGCGGCCAGCAGCGACAGGCGCGCCAGGTTGGTGGAGGCGGTGCCGCCCTGCATGGCAGTGCCCATCACCACGTCCTCGATCTCGCCCGGCTCGATGCCGGCACGCTCGACGGCGGCGCGCAGGGCGATGGCGGCCATGGACGGCGACTTGAGGTCGTTGAAGGCGCCGCGGAAGGCCTTGGCGATCGGTGTGCGGGCGGTGGAGACGATGACGGCGTCTTGCATGGCAGGGTTCCTCGTTAGGGCTGATCAGTCACGCACCAGACGGGCCAGGGCGGCACGCAGGGCATCGGGAATGGCGAGCGGACGGTTGCTCGCCCGGTCGACGAACACATGGACGAAGCGGCCGGCGGCGCAGGCCTCGTCTTCGCCGGCCTTGAAGATGGCCAGCTCGTACTGCACCGAGCTGTTGCCCAGCTTGCCGACCCGCAGGCCGACCTCGATGCGCTCGGGGAAGGCGATCGAGGCGAAGTAGTCGCACGACGAGCTGACCACGAAGCCGACCACCGCGCCGGCATGGATATCCAGGCCGCCGACCTCGATCAGGTAGCTGTTCACCGCACTGTCGAAGAAGCCGTAGTAGACGACGTTGTTGACGTGACCGTAGAGGTCGTTGTCGTGCCAGCGGGTGGTGATCGGCTGGTAGTGGACGTAGTCGGCGCGCCGGTGCTGGGGTTGGCTCATGTTCGGTTCTCGTCTGGCTTGCGTACCAGCCTAAGGGCTGGGCGGGGCATGGGATAGTTTGATTCGCGGGCTGTATCGGCCCCTATCGATGGTGTCTCGGCATTCGTAGGGTGGATCGCGCTCCATCGATCCACCGGGCGGTGCCAATGGTGGATGTAAAAAACGACATCCACCCGACGATCAGTACGCCGCCTGGTAGATGGCCAGGGCGTCGGCCTCGCTGACCTCGCGCGGATTGTTCACCAGCAGGCGCTGCTGCAGCATGGCGTCGCTGGCCATGCGCGGCAGCATGTCCTGCGGCACGCCGGCATCGCGCAGGCGGCTGGGCAGGCCGCAGCGTTCATTCAGCGCGGCCAGTTCGTTGATCAACTCGGCGCAGCACTGCTCGATGCTGCCGCCCTTGAAGCGCTCGCCGAGCAGCAGCGGCGCCAGCTCGGCATACAGCGGCGCGGCGGCGGGCGCGTTGAAGCGCAACACATGGGGCAGCACCAGGGCGTTGGAGAGGCCGTGGGGAATGTGGAAGTGCCCGCCCAGCGGATAGGCCAGCGCATGCACCGCCGCCACCGGGGCGTTGGCGAAGGCCTGGCCGGCCAGCAGGGCGCCGAGCAGCATGGCCTGGCGCGCCTCGCGGTTGCTGCCGTTGTGCACCGCCTCGTGCAGGTTGGCGGCCAGCAGGCGCAGGGCCTCGCGGGCCAGCAGGTCGGACAGCGGGTTCTTCTTCAGCTTGCTGGTGTAGGCCTCGATGGCATGCACCATGGCGTCGATGCCGGTGGCGGCGGTCACCGCCGGCGGCAGGCCGAGGGTCAGGTCGGCGTCGAGCACGGCCAGGTCCGGGAGCAGCAGCGGCGAGACCACGCCCAGCTTGCTGGTTTCGCCGGTGGTAACGATGGCGATGGGGGTTACCTCCGAGCCGGTGCCGGCGGTGGTCGGCACCTGCAGCAGCGGCAGGCGCTGACCACGGGCATTGCCCACGCCGTAGATGTCTTTCAGCGTCTGTGCGCAGTTCGGGTGGGCGAGCAGGGCGACCAGCTTGGCCACGTCCATCGAGCTGCCGCCGCCGAAGCCGATCACCAGCTCGGCCTCGAGCAGGCGCGCGCGCTCCACGGCATTCAGCACGATGGCCTCCGGCGGGTCGGCGATCACCTGGTCGAACACTTCCACCGTCACCCCGGCGCGGGCGAAGCCGGGCAGGGCGCCGTCGAGCAGGCCGAAGCGGGTGATGCCGGGGTCGCTGACGATCAGCACCCGGCTGGCGCCGCGCTCGCGGCACAGTTCGGCCAGGCGCGCGCTGGAGCCGGCTTCGCAGAGGATCTGCGCGGTGCTGGCGAAGCTGAAGGCTTGCATGGGTGGTGCTCCTCAGAAGGCAAAGCTGTCGGCCGGCATCGCCATCAGGCACGCCGCGCCGCCCAGCAGGGCCTCGCGGTGGCTGCTGGCGCGCGGCAGCACGCGGCGCAGGTAGAACCTCGCGCTGTGCAGCTTGGCCTGGTAGAACGCGGTCTCGCCGCTGCCGGCTTCCAGGGCGTCCTGCGCCGTGGCGGCGGCCTGCAGCCAGAAACCGGCCAGGAGTACATAGGCCGAGTACTGCAGGAAGTCCACCGAGGTGGCGCCGATTTCCTGCACGTCGCGCTGGCTCAGGGCGATCACCTCGGCGCTCAGCTCGCGCCATTCGCCCAGGCGGGCCTGGACCGTATGGGCCAGCTCGGCGAGGGCCGGGCGCTGGGCCTGGGTGTCGCACAGCTCGCTGAATTCGGCGATCAGCGCGCTGAGTTCGGCGCCACCATCGCCCAGCAGCTTGCGACGGATCAGGTCCAGCGCCTGGATACCATTGGTACCTTCATAGAGTTGCGTGATGCGGCTGTCGCGCATCAGCTGTTCCATGCCCCACTCGCGGATGAATCCGTGGCCGCCGTAGACCTGCACCGCATGGCTGGCGACTTCCTGGCCCATGTCGGTGAAGAACGCCTTGACGATCGGGATCAGCAGCGCGGCGCGCTTGCCGGCGGCCTGGCGCGCGGCGGGCTCGCTGGCGCCGTGCTCCAGGTCGAGCTGGCGCGCGGTGTAGGCGGCCAGCATGCGGCAGCCTTCGACCAGGCTCTTCTGGGTCAGCAGCATGCGCCGCACATCGGGGTGATTGATGATCGGGTCGGCCGGCTTGTCCGGCGCCTGGGCACCGTTCAGGCCGCGCGACTGCAACCGCTCGCGGGCATAGCGCAGGGCGCCCTGGAAGGCCGCCTCGCCGATGCCCAGGCCCTGCAGGCCGACCTGGAAGCGTGCGTCGTTCATCATGGTGAACATGCAGGCCAGGCCCTGGTTGGCCTCGCCGATCAGCCAGCCGCTGGCGCCGTCGAAGTTCATCACGCAGGTGGAGGCGCCCTTGATGCCCATCTTGTGCTCGATGGCGCCGCAGCTCAGGGTGTTCTTCGCGCCCAATCCACCCCCCTCTGTGGCGATAAACTTGGGCACCAGCAGCAGGCTGATGCCCTTGACCCCGGCCGGGGCGTCCGGCAGGCGCGCCAGCACCAGATGCACGATGTTCTCGGACAGGTCCTGCTCGCCGCCGCTGATGAAGATCTTGCTGCCGCTGACCTTGTAGCTGCCGTCGGCCTGGGGTTCGGCGCGGGTTCTGAGCAGGGCCAGGTCGGTGCCAGCCTGGGGCTCGGTCAGGCACATGGTGCCGGTCCACTGGCCGCTGACCAGCTTGGCCAGGTAGTCGCGCTTGAGTGCTGCGCTGCCGTGCTTGTGCAGGGCCAGCACCGCGCCCTCGGTGAGGCCGGAATAGACGCGGAACGACAGCGAGGCGGCCATCAGCATCTCGTGGAAGGCGCAGGCCACCAGCTGCGGGAAGCCCTGTCCGGCGAACTCGACCGGCCCGGTCATGCTCGCCCAGCCGTTGGCCACGTACTGCTGATAGGCGGCGCGAAAGCCCTTGGGCGTGCTTACCTTGCCGTCTTCCAGCTGGCAGCCCTGCTCGTCGCTGTTGCGGTTGAGCGGGGCAATCTCGCCGGCGGCGAAGGCGGCGGCCTCTTCCAGCACGCCGTCGATCAGTTCGCGGTCCAGGCCGTTGCCCAGGTGCGCGCAGTGGCCGGCGGCGTCGAACAGTTCATGGAGGACGAAGCGCATGTCGCGCAGCGGCGCCTGGTAGCTCATACCTTGCCCTCCTTGACGTCGGCCAGCCGCACCTCGGCGAAGCGCTTGCCGCTGGCGGCCAGTTTCTCGATCAGTTTGGCCGGCTGCCAGTGGTCGCCGAAGCGCTCGGCCAGGTGCAGCAGGCGCTCGCGGATGGCGGCCAGGCCCTGGGCGTCGGCCCAGGCCATCGGCCCGCCCTGGTTGGCGGGGAAGCCGTAGCCGTTGAGGTAGACCAGGTCGATGTCGTGGCTGCTGGCGGCGATGTTCTCGGCGAGGATCTTCGCGCCTTCGTTGACCAGGGCCAGCAGGCAGCGCACGAGGATTTCCTCGCTGCCGATCGCGCGGCGCTGGAAACCCAGCGACTCGGCGACCCGCAGCACCAGGGCATCCACCTGCGGGTCGTGCTCGGCCTGGCGGCTGCCCGGCGCGTAGCGGTAGTAGCCCTGGCCGGCCTTCTGGCCGAAGCGGCCCAGCTCGCACAGGCGGTTGTCGACCTGCACGGCCGGATCGTCCTGGCCCTTGCCCGCCAGTTCGCGGGCGCGCCATTCCAGGTCGATGCCGACCACGTCGTACATGCGGAAAGGCCCCATGGCGAAGCCGAAGCCCTGCAGGGCGCTGTCCACCTGGTGCGGGTAGGCGCCTTCGAGCAGCAGCATGCGCGCCTCCTTCACGTAGGCGTGCAGCATGCGGTTGCCGATGAAGCCGTCGCAGTTGCCGGCCACCACGCTGACCTTGCCGATGCGCCGGCCCAGCTCCAGGGCGGCCTCCAGCACGGCCGGGGCGGTCTGGGCGCCGCGTACTATCTCCAGCAGCTTCATGATGTGCGCCGGGCTGAAGAAGTGCAGGCCCAGCACGTCCTGCGGGCGCTGGGTGACGGCGGCGATGGCGTCGATGTCGAGCGCCGAGGTGTTGCTGGCGAGGATCGCCCCCGGCTTCACGATGCGGTCCAGGGTGCGGAAGATCTGCTGCTTGAGTTCGAGGTTCTCGTACACCGCCTCGATCACCAGGTCGACCTCGGCCAGGTCGGAGTAATTGCCGATCTGCTGGATGCGTGCGCGGCGCAGGCTGGCCTCGCCGGTGCTGATGCGGCCCTTGGCGACGTGCTGGGCCCAGGTGTCCTCGGCCATCTGCAGGCCGGCCTCGACCATCTGCGGGTTGTTGTCCAGCCACAGCACTGGGATGCCGGCGCTGGCCAGGCTGATGACGATGCCGCGGCCCATGGTGCCGGCGCCGATCACGGCGGCCTGCTGGACGGTGAAGGTGTTGCTCATCGAACGCTCCCCCAGAAGAAGTCAGTCACACAAAACGGGACTGACGCACCTTAGGCATGGCGCTACTATTTGAGAAATTTTGTCTTGTGATAAGTTGAATTCAGCAAGTGAATATATCGACCTTCGACCTCAACCTGCTGCGCGTGCTCGATGCCCTGCTGCGCGAGCGCAACGTGTCGCGCGCCGCCGAGCGCCTGTCCCTCAGCCAGCCGGCGGTGAGCAATGCGCTCAATCGCCTGCGTGACCTGCTCGACGACCCGCTGCTGGTGCGCGTCGGCCGCAGCATGCAGCCGACGCCGCGGGCCCTGGCCCTGGAGGCGCCGATCCGCGATGCCCTGCAGCGCATCGAGCAGAGCCTGAGTGGCGATGCGCCGTTCGACCCGACCAGCAGCCGCCAGCGCTTTCGCATCGCAGTGACCGACTACGTCGAGCTGATCCTCATGCCGCGCCTGCTCAACCTGTTGGCCGAGCGGGCGCCGGGGCTGCGCATCGACATCCAGCACCTGTCGCCCAGCCTGCCGGCCGAGGCGCTGGACAAGGGCGAGCTGGACCTGGTGCTGGGCCGTTTCGAGCAGGTGCCGGGGCGCTTCCAGCGCCAGCAGTGGGTTAGCGAAACCCTGCAGCTGGTGGCCCATCGCGGCCATCCACAGCTGGCCGGCGGCCTCGACCTGCCGCGCTTCCTCGGCCTGCGTCACCTCTGGGTGCACGGCGGGCAGACCCGCGGCATGGTCGACCAGTGGCTGGGCGAGCAGGGCCTGGTGCGCAACATCGTCTACACCACGCCCAACTACCTGCAGGCCGCGCATATCGTCGCCAGCAGCGAGCTGGTCGCGGTGCTGCCCAGCCGCCTGGCGCGGTATTTCGCCGGCCTGCTGCCGCTGCAGCTGCACGTGCTGCCGTTCGAGGTCGGTCCCTTCCACCTGGATATCGTCAGCCTCGGCCTGCGCCAGCGCGATGCGGCGCTGCAGTGGCTGATCGAACAGATAGTGGCGCTGGGGCAGGGCTAGGGGCGTGGGTCAGGCGCGGCCATCGTGCAGCACCAGCCAGTCGCGTACTTCGGCGTAGGGATGCTCTTCCAGCGCGGCAAAGCCGGGAATCTGCCGGGCCTTGAGCTTGGTGAAGAGCGGCACGCTGATGCCGCAGAGGAAGCGGGTCAGGCATTCGGCGCTGGGCGCTTGGCCCTTGGCCTCCTGGTGGCGTTGGACAAAGGCGCCGGCGATGGCCTGCCGGTCGTATTCGGCCAGCGGGCGCAGCGTCGGCGGCGCGGGCAGGCGGGCGACCCGGCCGTGGCACACCGAGCAGTGGCCGCAGCGCTGCGGCGCCTGGGCGTCGCCGAAGTAGGCGGCCAGGCGCTGGCTCAGGCACTGCTCGCTGGCGAACAGCTCGAGCATGGCCTGGATGCGGGCGATTTCGCTGGCTTCCTGCTGGAGGAAGTAGGCGTGCAGCTCTGCGCTCAGTTGCCGTGGATCGAAGTGCCGGTCGAGCAGGGCGTAGACCTCGGTCATCTGCTTGCTTTCCAGCTCGATCCAGCCGCGCTCCTGGAACCAGTCCAGGGCCTTGATCACCCGCCCGCGCTCGGCCTGGTACCGGTTGTACAGGGCGTCGAAGTCCACCGTGCACCAGGTCCGCGCGCGGCTGGAGCTGGCGATGATGGCCTCGACGAACTGGCGGCGCTCGCCGTCGAACTTGTCCAGCAGGGCCTCGGGCTCGATCAGGTACTTGAAGCGGTATTCGGCGAAGTAGGCGTAGCGCGGGGCGATGATGCCCCTGAGTTCGAGTTGCACCAGCAGGGTCTTGAGCGGCAGCTGGCGGATATTGCTCTGCTCGGAGAGCTGGTTGAGCATCAGCTCCCATTGGCCGTCCGGGCTGTTGCCCAGCAGCTCATCCAGCACGCAGCGGATGCCGGCCAGCTCCGGCGTGTCGCCGTAGACGAAGTTCTCCAGCACGTTGAGGCTGTCGCGGTTGGCCAGCACCAGGCAGTCGGACGGCTGGCCGTCGCGCCCGGCGCGGCCGATCTCCTGGCTGTAGTTCTCGATGGACTTGGGCAGGTCGAAATGCACCACGTTGCGGATGTCGGCCTTGTCGATGCCCATGCCGAAGGCGATGGTGGCGACGATGCAGTTGATCCGCCCGTCCATGAACTGGCGCTGGATCGCCTCGCGCGTCTCGTGGGGCATGCCGGCGTGGTAGGCGCTGGCGGCGATGCCGCGCTGGCTGAGCTGCTCGGCCACCTGCTCGGCGGTCTTCTGCTGGGTGACGTAGACGATGCTCGGCTCACCGGCCTTGGCCCCCAACCACTCGACCAGACGGCGCTGCTTGTCGCGCCCGGCGACCGGCTCCACCAGCAGGTTGAGGTTGGCCCGGTAGAAGCCGGTGGTGACCACGTCATCTGCGGCAATGGCGAACTTCTTCTGCATGTCGGCGATCACCGGCGGGGTGGCCGTGGCGGTGAGCAGCAGCACCTGGGGAATGCCGAACTGGTGCTGGTAGTCGGGCAGCTTGAGGTAGTCCGGGCGGAAGTTGTGGCCCCACTCGGAGATGCAGTGCGCCTCGTCGACCACCAGCAGGGAGATCGGCACCTGGCCGATGAAGTTACGGAAGCGCTCGTTCTTCAGACGCTCCACCGAGATCATCAGGATCTTCAGTTCGCCGGATTTGGCGCGGGCCATGGTTTCGGCGGTCTGCTCGCGGCTCTGCGCCGAATCGATGCTGGCCGCGCTGATGCCGCGGGCATGGAGGAAGGCCAGCTGGTCCTGCATCAGCGCCAGCAGCGGCGAGACCACCAGGGTCAGGTGCGGCAGGTGCAGGGCCGGCAGCTGGTAGCACAGCGACTTGCCCGAGCCGGTGGGGAAGATCGCCGCCGCGGAACGGCCGGCCAGCACGGCATTGACCACCCGCTCCTGGCCGGGGCGTAGCTGGGAGAAACCGAAGACGCGGGAAAGGGTAGCGAGCATGGGGTGGCCGGGGACTAGCGCAATGAGGGGCAGACCATAGCGCGCCGCTGGCGCGTGGCGCCAGCGCGGCGGCGTATTGGCCACGCTGTTGATCCAGCGCATGGAAGGGCGGCGGTTGGCGATCTAGGCTGATGGTGGGTCAACATCAACGACAGGATTCGACATGAGCAAACACAAGGGCAAGGCCAAACAGGGACAAGACGAAGCAGCCGAGGCTGCCAGCGCCAAGCTGTCGCGCAAGGATTACGAGCAGCAGCTGCATGATCTGCATGTCGAACTGGTGAAACTGCAGCAATGGGTAGTGGCCACCGGCGCCAAGGTGGTGGTGGTGTTCGAGGGCCGCGATGGGGCGGGCAAGGGCGGCACCATCAAGGCGCTGACCGAGCGGGTCAGCCCGCGCATCTTCCGCGTGGTGGCGCTGCCGGCGCCGACCGAGCGGGAAAAGAGCCAGCTGTACGTGCAGCGCTACATTCAGCATCTGCCGGCCGCCGGCGAGATCGTGATCTTCGACCGCAGCTGGTACAATCGCGCCGGCGTCGAGCGGGTGATGGGCTTCTGCGACGAGACGCAGCTGCGCAAGTTCCTCAATGGCGCGCCGCTGGTCGAGCGCAACATGGTCGAGTCGGGGATCATCCTGCTCAAGTACTGGCTGGAGGTCAGCCCGGAGGAACAGGAGCGGCGCCTGCGCGCACGCATCGAGGATGGCCGCAAGACCTGGAAGCTGACCGCGATGGACATCAAGTCCTACAACCGCTGGGATGCCTATACCCAGGCCCGTGACGAGATGTTCGAGGCCACCGACACGCCCTGGGCGCCCTGGTTCGTTGCCCGTTCCGAAGACAAGAAGCGCGTGCGCCTGAACCTGATCAGCCACCTGCTGCAGCAGATTCCCTACCAGGCGATTCCGCAGCCCAAGGTCAAGCTGCCCAAGCGCAAGATCGGCGCCTACAAGGCGGCCAACTATCCATTCAAGTACATCGCCGAGCCGTTCTGAGGCAGAGCCGGGTGCCCCTGTTCAGGGCACCCGGTTGGCGCAGAAGCTGTAGGGTGCGCCGTGCGCACCAGAGGCCCTTGCGTGGCTTGTGGTGCGCACGGCGCACCCTACGCAAGAATCGGCCAGCCCTTCAGATTTCCGGGTCCAGCGGCGGGTGCTTGTGCCAGGCGCTGCCGCCCGGCAGCAGCAGGTTGAGCCCCAGCGCACTGATGGCGCACAGCGAGATGCCGGACAGGGCGAACTCCTGGCCGCCGATGACCATGCCGCCGATGCCGAACACCAGGGTCACCGAGACGATGATCAGGTTGCGCGCCTCGGCCAGGTCGACCTGGTGGCGGATCAGGGTGTTCAGCCCGACCACGGCGATGGAGCCGAACAGCAGGCAGAGGATGCCGCCCATCACCGGCACCGGAATGCTCTGCAACGCAGCGCCGAACTTGCCGATGAAGGCCAGGCCGATGGCGAACACCGCCGCCCAGGTCATGATCTTCGGGTTGAAGCTCTTGGTCAGCATCACCGCGCCGGTGACTTCGGCGTAGGTGGTGTTGGGCGGGCCGCCGAACAGGCCGGCGGCCGAGGTGGCCAGGCCGTCGCCGAGCAGGGTGCGGTGCAGGCCGGGCTTGCGCACGAAGTCCTTGCCGGTCACGGTGCCGACCGCGATCACCCCGCCGATGTGCTCGATGGCCGGGGCCAGGGCCACCGGCACCATGTACAGGATGGCGCCCCAGTGCAGTTCCGGCGCGACGAAGGCGGGAATGGCCAGCCAGGGCGCGGCGGCGATGCCGGCGGTGTTGATTTCGCCGAAGAAGGCCGCCATCACGCAGCCGACGATGATCCCGGCGAGGATCGGTACCAGGCGCAGCAGGCCGCGGCCGAGTACGGCCACCAGCAGGGTGGTGACCAGCGCCGGCATGGAGATGAACATGGCGGTCTGGTAGGGCACCAGTTGCGCGCTGGCGTCGCCGGTCTTGCCCATGGCCATGTTCACCGCCACCGGCGACAGGGCCAGGCCGATGGCGATGATCACCGGGCCGATCACCACCGGCGGCAGCAGGCGGTCGACGAAGCCCGGGCCCTTGAGCCGGACGGCCAGGCCGAGGAAGGTGTAGACGAAGCCGGCGGCAACCACCCCGCCGAGCACCGCGGGCAGGCCGAACTCGCCCTTGGCGGCGATGATCGGCGCGATGAAGGCAAAGGACGAGGCCAGGAACACCGGCACCTGGCGGCCGGTGGCCAGCTGGAACAGCAGGGTGCCGATGCCGGCGGTGAACAGCGCGACGTTGGGGTCCATGCCGGTGATCAGCGGCATCAGCACCAGGGCGCCGAAGGCGACAAAGAGCATCTGCGCGCCGGAGATCACCTGGCGCCAGAGCGGGTCGTTGAATTCATCGCGCATGCTCAGGCGTCCTTCTGCTTGGTGCCGAAGATCTTGTCGCCGGCGTCACCCAAGCCGGGAATGATGTAGCCGTGCTCGTTGAGGCACTGGTCGATGGAGGCGGTGAAGATCATCACGTCCGGGTGGGCGTCGTTGACCACCTTGATGCCTTCCGGCGCGGCGACCAGGACCATGGCGCGGATTTCCTTGCAGCCGGCCTTCTTCAGCAGGTCGATGGTGGCGACCAGGGAACCGCCGGTGGCCAGCATCGGGTCGATGATCAGCGCCAGGCGTTCGTCGATCTCCGGGGCGAGCTTCTCCAGGTAGGTGTGCGCTTCCAGGGTTTCCTCGTTGCGCGCCACGCCGACGGCGCTGACCTTGGCTCCGGGGATCAGGCTGAGCACGCCGTCGAGCATGCCGATGCCGGCGCGCAGGATCGGCACCACGGTGATCTTCTTGCCGGCGATCTTCTCCACCTGCACGGTGCCGGCCCAGCCCTGGATCTCGCAGTTTTCCAGGGGCAGGTCGTTGGTTGCCTCATAGGTGAGCAGGGCGCCCACTTCCTGGGCCAGTTCGCGAAAGTTCTTCGTGCTGATGTCGGCGCGGCGCATCAGGCCGAGCTTGTGGCGGATCAGGGGATGGCGGATCTCGCGGATGGGCATGCAGGGTCTCCGGGGAGGGCGGCTGGAATACTGTCTAGAGTAAAGCACTGGTCATGCCAGCTGGACGACGCGCAGTTTACTGACTGACTTGAGTGAATGGTCAGAAAATATCCGCCCAGGCTTGCCCTGGCGCATCAGTCTGAGTACCTTTGCCGACCATTTTTTATGACCTACCATCCCTGGCGGGCCCTTCGGGCCGTCGCTACGCGACGTTAACCATTGCTCCCGGTCATTGTTTAACCAGCCTATTTCCTCGCTTCCCGGAGAAGACCATGTCTGCCGACCTCGCCCACATCCGCCAAATCATGGCCGAAGCCGATTGCCTGTACACCGATGCGCAGGTCGAAGCGGCCATCGATCAAGTCGCCGAGGTCATCAACGCCGAGCTGGCCGAGAGCAATCCGGTGGTGTTCTGCGTGATGAACGGCGGCCTGATCTTCGCCGGCAAGCTGCTGCCCAAGCTGGGCTTCCCGCTGGAACTGTCGTACCTGCATGCCACCCGCTACCGCAGCGAAACCACCGGCGGCGAGCTGTTCTGGAAAGCCAAGCCGGAAATCTCCTTCATCGACCGCGAAGTGCTGATCATCGACGACATCCTCGACGAGGGGCACACCCTGTCGGCCATCATCGACTTCTGCAAGCACGCCGGCGCCAGCCAGGTGCACACCGCGGTGCTGATCGACAAGGTCCACGACCGCAAGGCGCGCCCGGATCTCAAGGCCGACTACGTCGGTCTGCCCTGCGAGGATCGCTTCATCTTCGGCTACGGCATGGACTACAAGGGCTACTGGCGCAATGCCGCGGGCATCTATGCGGTCAAGGGCCTGTAAATGCCGGTTCCGGCCTTCCTCGACCGTGACCTGTTCGCCGCGCTGACGGCCAGGGCGGCGCAGAGCCCGCGTCAGCGCAGCCACCATAACCTGCACGAGATGGACGAGCCCTGTCACCGCCTGGTGGTGGGGCTGCAGCCGGATACCTACATCCCTCCGCACCGCCATCTGTCCCGGGACAAGGCGGAAAGCCTGCTGGTGCTGCAAGGGCGCATCGGTCTGCTGCTATTCGGTGAGGCAGGTGAATTGCGGGGCACTCGGCTGCTCGAAGCGGGCGGCGAGTGTGTTGGCGTCGACCTGCCGCCCGGACAGTTCCATGCCCTGGTGGTGCTGGCAGCGGACAGCGTGCTGTTCGAGTGCAAGGCCGGCCCCTACCGCCCTCTGGGCGAAGGCGAGCAGGCCAGCTGGGCGCCTCGGGAAGACGAGGCCGCTGCGGTCGAGTACCTGACCTGGATGCGCGCGCAGTTCTGATTGCCCGCGAGCCCGGATGCAATGCGGGAAATGCCCCGGATAACGCTCCCCGGATTGCATCCGGGCTACGGATTACCCGTTTGCTCCAGCCAACTCAAGGCCTTGGCCCGCGCCTGGGGCAGGTCGCGGGCATAGGCCAGGCGGCCGTTCTCGCGCTGCACCCCGGCGCGGCGCAGCTTCAGGCGCAGGCGCGGCGATACGCCGGCCAGCACCAGGCCGATGTCATGCTGCTGGTAGTCGTGCAGCACGTTCTCCAGGGCGGCCAGGGCGGTCATGTCCAGCAGCGGCACCGCGCTCATCTCGACTATCACCACCCGCACCTCCGGATTGAAGCGGCGCAGCACGCTCAGCGCCTTTTCCGCCGCGCCGAAGAACAGCGGCCCGCGAATGCTGTAGGCCAGCACCTGTTCCGGCAGTTCGCCGAGGCTCTGCAACTGGTTGCGCGGCAGCACGGCGGTGTCGGTCAGTTCGCTCATGCGCTTGATGAAGATGCCGGTGGCCAGCAGCAGGCCGACGCCCACGGCCAGCACCATGTCGAACAGCACGGTGAGCACCAGGCAGGTCAGCAGCACCAGCACATCGCTGCGTGGCGCCACGCGCAGGGTGTGCAGCACGTGGCCGGGCTCGCTCATGTTCCACGCCACCACCAGCAGCAGGGCGGCCAGCGCCGCCATCGGCAGGTAGCTGAACAGCGGCGCGAGCAGCAGCATGGCCAGCAGCACCACGCCGGCATGGATGATCGCCGCCAGCGGCGAGGCGGCGCCGGCGCGCACGTTGGCGGCGCTGCGGGCGATGGCGGCGGTGGCGGTGATGCCACCGAACAGCGGGGCGACCAGGTTGCCCAGGCCCTGGCCGATCAGCTCGGCATTGGGATCGTGCTTGCTGCCGGTCATGCCGTCGGCGACCACGGCACACAGCAGCGACTCGATGGCGCCGAGCATGGCGATGGCGAAGGCCGGGCCGAGCAGCTGGCGAAACAGCTCGAAGGACAGCTGCAGCGGCTGGCCGTGGGCGCCCGGCAATTGCCAGGGCCAGGCGAAATCCGGCAGGAACGGCGGAATGCCGGGATGGCTGACGCCGTCCACCCTGTAGCTGAAACGCTCGCCGAGGGTGGCCACCGGCAGGTCGAGCCACTCCAGGGCGAGGGCGAGCAGGGCGCCGACGGCCAGGGCCGCCAGGTGACCGGGCACCTTGGGCACAAGTTTCGGCCACAGCAGCAGGGTGGCCAGGCTGGCCGCGGCGACCAGGCTGTCGCCGGGGCGGAAGTCCGGCAGGGCCTGGCCGAGCAGGGCCAGCTGGTCGAGGAAGTGCTGCGGGGTGCCGGCCAGGCGCAGGCCGAGCAGGTCCTTGACCTGCAGCATGGCGATGACGATGCCGATGCCGGCGGTGAAGCCCAGCGTCACCGGGTAGGGCACGAACTCGATCAGCTTGCCGGCGCGCCCCAGGCCCAGGGCGATCAGGATCAGCCCGGCCAGCAGGGTGCACAGCAGCAGGCCGCCGAGGCCGTATTGCTGGGTGATCGGCAGCAGGATCACTACGAAGGCGGCGGTCGGCCCGGAGACATTGAAGCGCGAGCCCCCGGTCAGGGCGATCAGCGGGGCGGCGACCAGCACGGTGTAGAGGCCGTGCTGCGGCGGCACGCCGACCGCGATGGCCAGGGCCATGGCCAGGGGGATGGCGATGATGCCTACGGTGATCCCGGCGCCGATATCGCCGCGCAGGGCTTGCCACGAGTATCCGCCACGCCAGACCTGGCGCCAGGCGGCAAACAGTTGGGGTAAGGGCATCGCAGGCTCCGCATCGCTTGGCTGCAGTATAAAAGCTGGCGGGCGCCGGGCGCGCGTTCGCCAGCGGATCTTTTAGTCGCGTTGAGCGCGCTGGCGGGCGAGGGTAAACTGCCGGCCCCGTGATGGTCGTTGAGCTGGAATAGATGATGCGTAAAGACAAGAAACAGGTGATTGGCGAAGAAATCAGCGATGACTCGATCAAGCTGTTCCTCGCGGTCGAGCCGGCTGACGCCACGCCGCCATCCCTGCACAAGCTGGTCAAGGCCTACCGTGGTCTGCGCATCGACGATTTCGAGCGCTTTCTGGGCTTCTTCAAGGACGCCGGTTACGACCTGAATGCCACGGATGCCCAGGGGCGCGATTTCGTTGCGCTGATCCAGGATCAGCGCCTGGCCGAACCCTATGTCGAGGCGATCAAGGCCGCGCGCGGCTGATTCGGCCAAAAAACAGGATCGACGGATGCCTTCGGCGCAATTTTTGCGTCTGAAAATGCGTCATTAATGGTATTGTGCGCGCCGAAAAACCCGGTCCGGCAAAGGTCGCCTTGCGCCTGCTCGCCGGACCGGCGCGAACCACCCGCCTGGAGCGCTTGCAGGCTCGGCGGTGGGGTGCGCAAGGGTGAGGTTTGCGCGTGCGGGCTGCCCACAGGTGGCGCGTAGCAACAATGAGGTTGCGAGAATCGGGTCAGGCTGGCGAACCGGCCCCTGATGATCGCCCCTCCGATATTCCAGGCACCTGTCTGGCTGTCAGTGATTAGTGGTTGATGCGCGGCTCAAAAGGCCGATGCCATCAATTTGGTACTGCAGATCTTGGAGAAGCGTTAATGACGCAAGACAATCACGAAACTGTGGATGTGCTGCTGGTCGGCGCCGGCATCATGAGCGCCACCCTGGCGGTGTTGCTGAAGGAGCTCGATCCCGGCCTCAAGCTGGAAATCGCCGAGCTGCGCGAGTCGGGAGCGATTGAAAGCTCCAACCCGTGGAACAACGCCGGTACCGGGCACGCCGGTTTGTGCGAACTGAACTATACGCCGCAAGCGGCCGACGGTTCGGTGGACATTAAGAAAGCCGTGCAGATCAACACCCAGTTCGAAGTCTCCAAGCAGTTCTGGTCCTACCTGTGCGGCAAGAGCGCCTTCGGTTCGCCGAAGACCTTCATCAACCAGGTGCCGCACCTGAGCTTCGTGCGCGGCGAGAAGGACGTCAGTTTCCTCAAGACCCGCCATGCGCAGCTGACCCAGCATCACGCCTTTGCCGGCATGCAGTACAGCGAAGACGCGGCCACCATGGCCGAGTGGATGCCGCTGATGATGCAGGGCCGTGCCGCCGGTGAGCGCATCGCCGCCACCCGCGCGCAGAACGGTACCGACGTCAACTTCGGCGCGCTGACCAACCAGCTGCTGCAGTACCTGGCCAGCCAGGGCGGCATCAATGTCAGCTACAACCAGAAAGTCACCGGCCTCAAGCGCACTGCCGACGGCTGGAATGTCGAGATCAAGAACACCCAGAGCGGCGCCTGCCGCGAAGTGGCGGCCAAGTTCGTCTTCCTCGGCGCTGGTGGCGGCGCGCTGCCGCTGCTGCAGCTGTCCGGCATCCCGGAAGGCAAGGGCTTCGGCGGTTTCCCGGTGAGCGGCCAGTGGCTGCGTTGCGACAACCCGGAAGTGGTCAAGCTGCACCAGGCCAAGGTCTACAGCCAGGCGGAAGTCGGCGCGCCGCCGATGTCGGTGCCGCACCTCGATACCCGCGTGGTCGACGGCAAGACTTCGCTGCTGTTCGGCCCCTACGCCGGCTTCACCACCAAGTTCCTCAAGCACGGTTCGTTCCTCGACCTGCCGCTGTCGGTGCGTCCGAGCAACATCGGCCCGATGCTGGCCGTGGCGCGCGACAACATGGACCTGACCCGCTACCTGATCAAGGAAGTGCTGCAGTCCCAGGAGCAGCGCCTGGACGCCCTGCGCAAGTTCTATCCGCAGGTGAAGGCCGAAGACTGGAGCCTGGAAGTGGCCGGCCAGCGCGTGCAGATCATCAAGAAGGACGCCAAGAAGGGCGGCATCCTGCAGTTCGGTACCGAGCTGGTATCGGCCGCGGATGGTTCCATCGCCGCCCTGCTGGGCGCCTCGCCGGGTGCGTCGGTGACCGTGTCGATCATGCTCAACCTGATCGAGCGCTGCTTCGCCGAGCAGGCCAAGAGCGAGGCCTGGTCGCGCAAGCTGCAGGAAATCTTCCCGGCCCGCGAGTCGGTGCTGGAGGAGAATGCCGAGCTGTACCGCGAGGTCAGCGCGCAATCGGCCGACCGCCTGCAGCTGAATGCCTGAGCCGGCTGACGCGTGATGAAAAAACCGCCCCACGGGGCGGTTTTTTATGCGCGGGTGTGCGCGGCAGTCGCGAGCTTAGGCCGCCAGGGCCGAGCCTGGGCGGCTTACGGGCTGGCGGGGCAGGGCGAGGGTATGGTTCGGTAGCGTCCGGCCCAGCCAGCTCGGGCAGATTTCCTCGACTTCGACCCAGCCCGGTTGGGTCGGTGCGCTTTGCGCCTCACGCAAGGCGCGGCAGACGCCGGCGGCATCCAGCAGGGCATAACGGCGCATCGTGCGGCGCGGGGCGAGCAGGCTCCACAGACTCATCATTCGGTTGTCCTCTTGGTGTGCCCGAACCTTATCGCATGACCGGGTGACAACGCCGTGACAGGAACTGCGGCAGCCCGGCCGCGGTCAGAAAAACCAGCTGTCAGCCCGCAAGGCCGCTGGTTATACTGCCGGCCGTTTACGCCACCCCCCTTTCTGGAGAGATCAAGCATGATGAACCGTGCCCTGCTCGGCCTGATCGCCCTGCTCAGCCTGTCCCTGGTTGGCTGTGCGCACAGCCCGCAGCAGCTCAAGCCGCAGCCGAAACTCAATGCCGCCCTGGTGGCCGTCGGCCAGGGCCAGCCGGTCGTCGTGCGGGTCGCGGATGGGCGTCCGTCGCCGAAACTGGGCACCCGCGGTGGTCTGTACCCGGAAACCAGCGCGATCAGCGTGCAAGGCCAGGACATCCTGCCGCGCCTGCAGGCCGAGGCCGAGGCGGCGGTGCGTCTGCTCGGCTTCACCCCCAGCCCGAATGCCTACAACGCCCCGCAGCTGACCCTGACCCTGGCCGACCTGCAATACCAGTCGCCGAAGGAAGGCATGTATGTCACCGAGGCCGATATCCGTGCGACCTTCCGCGTCGACGTGCAAAGCGGTGGCCGTCGCTACAGCGGTCGCTACGGCGCCTCGCTGAACCAGCGCTTCGGCATGGCGCCGAACCAGGAAACCAACACCAAGCTGGTCAGCGACGTGCTCAGCGATGCCCTGACCCGTGCCTTCAAGGACCCGACCATCGGCCAGATGCTGGCCCAGTAAGGCGTCTGCGCTACATAAAAAACCGGCCAAGGCCGGTTTTTTTGTGGGTGCAACAAGGCCGGTTCGACTATTCAGGCGGCTTGCTGGTAGAGCTGCGGCAGGCTGATTCCGGTATCCGGGTCGCATTCCGGCAGCTCCGGGTGGCCATGCCCGCCCAGGGCGCAGTACACCAGCCACTGGCGATCCTGCACGTTGACGGCGAAGGCGTCGATCAGCGCCTGCTGCTCTTCACTGTGGGTGATGCGGTAAAGGTGATCCTGGACTTCGGCGTGCAACATGACGGGCTCCTTTGAGTGCAGGCGGGCAAGCCTGACAGGCCGATGTGACCGGGCGATGAAGGGCACGCACGGCACGCACATTCGTCGGAATCAACGGCGACGCCCAGGTCGCTCCGGTAGACTCCGCGACCGTAATCAGAACGTCGGCCGCGTGCCGCCGCTCCCGTCCGTGCTCCGGCTGCGTGGCTCGCCGCGCCGGCCACCTGAAGCAGAGGTTGATGATGTCGCTGCAGGTTCTCTGGTCGCTGTTCCTCAATCACCCGGCCCAGGCGCTCAACGCGCTGGCCCTGTTCTTCGCCGGCGCCGGCAGCTGGCTGCTGCTGGCCACCCGCTTGCGCGAGCAGCGCTCGCTGGCCCGCCTGGCGTCGCAGGGCGCGCTGGAACTGGATACGGACGCCTTGCCGGATGAGCCGAGCCTGCGCCTCAATCGCTTCTTCTACCGCTTCGCGATCGGCACCCTGCTGCTGGCGCTGCTGCTGAGCTGGTACAGCACCGGGCTGTGATGCTCCGCAAATGAAAACGGCAGCCCGAGGGCTGCCGTTTTTTGTTGGGCGCTCGGTTACAGCGGTAGCCCGGCCTTGATCCGGTACTGGTTGCGCACCGGGGTGGCGTACTGCTGGATCAGCCACGGGCGCTGCTCGGCCGGGCAGGCGTCCAGGCGGCGTTGCCACTCGTTGCTGGCCTTGGCCAGTTCGGCGGCGGGGAACAGCTGTTCGGCGGCGGGCACGGCCAGGGCCGGGTCGCGCTCGCTCCACTGGGCGTAGGCCAGGTAGTGCGCCGGGAACAGGCGATAGCCGCCGAGGATCTGCTGGTCCATCAGGCTGGCGAGCTGCTTGGCATCCTCGAAACCGCTGGTCACCGGGGCGCCGAAGTGGATGTGCACACGGCCTTTGTAGCCGGTGATGCCCAGGGCGATGCTGGCGTCGTCCTCGCCCGGGGCCTTCTCGTAGCAGCCCGTAGCGGCGCGGATCGACAGCTCGCGGGCCTTGGCCTGGTCGCAGGGGTCGTACTCGTAGCTGATCGATACCGGGATCAGGTTGAGCGAGGCCAGCACCTCGGCAAACGGCTCGTCCTTGCGGCTCATGTGGAACATCTTGAGGATCGCCGGGTCGGTGCGGTCGTCACCGTCCTTGGCGCGGCCCTCGGCCTGGGCGATCCACACCGACTGGCCATCGACGCGGATCGAGTGGTTGATGTAGGCCGACAGCAGCTGGAAGGCCGCCAGCTTCTCGCGGCGGCCGGTCAGCGAGCGGTGCACGATGAAGCTCTTGTTCAGGCGCATCAGGTCGCTGACGAAGGGGCGCTGCAGCAGGTTGTCGCCGATGGCGATGCGCGGCGTCGGCAGGCCGGCATGGAAGGCGGCGTAGTTGACGAAGGCCGGGTCCATGACGATGTCGCGGTGGTTGGCGAGGAACAGGTAGGCGCTGCCCGGCTTGAGCTGTTCGATCCCGGAGTAGGTCACGCCGTCGGTGGCATGCTCGATGGTGCGATCGACGTAGGACTCGATTTTCACCTGCAGCGCTTCCACCGAATGCACATCGGCCAGCTGTTTGTGCAGGCGATGGGCTATAAGAGGTTTAAGCAGCCAGCCCAGCGGACCGGCCAGGCGCGGGAAGCGAAAGCGCGTGAGCATGCCGAGGAAGGTCGGGTCGGCCAGCAGGCGGGCCAGTACGGCGGGGACTTCGTGGTCGGCGTAGGGTCGGATGGAATCGAATTCGCCCATCATGTTCTCGTTGTTCAGGAGCGGGAATGGCGTTCTGGCCCGGCAAAGGCTGTGCAGTAGACCGGTGATTGTAACCGCAAGTCACAGTGGAGGTCGTGATGCTGGAAGCACAGTGCTATCAATGTCCGTATTGCGGCGAAGAGGTGGAGGCCGTGCTCGACCTGTCCGCCGGCGATCAGGAGTACGTCGAGGACTGTCCGGTGTGCTGCCGGCCGATCGTCTTCGACCTGCGCACCGATGGCCAGGACTGGACCCTGCACGTGCGTACGGAGAACGACTGATGCAGCGCATCTATGAACCGCTCGACCTGCTGGAAGGCGAAATGCTCCTGGGCATGCTCGCCAGCGAAGGCGTGGCGGCCCACCTGGCCGGGCAGCATCTGCTCGGGGCGATCGGCGAGCTGCCGGCGCTGGGCCTGCTCGGCCTGCTGGTGGAAGACCGGGATGCCGAGCACGCACGCCGGCTGATCGATGCGTACAATGCCGCCGCGCCCCTGCCCGGCGATGAGCCGGAGCAGCATCCCGGTACCCTGCTGTGCTAGCCGCGCTGGCCGGCCCCCGTTCCCTTAATCGATGAGCCCCGCTGCATGAGTGGTCGTTACGCCCTGTTCCGTTGGTCGCCCAGTTTGTCCGGGCTGCCCGGTTTTCCCGCCGGCCAGGCGCCGCACTGGAACCTGGCGCCCGGCGCGCAGGTGCTGTTTCTGCGCCAGGTCGATGGCGAGCTGCAGGCCGCCAGCGGGCGCTGGGGGCTGACGCCGGCCTGGCTGAAGGACCTGAACACGGCGCCGTCCCATGCCCGCGCGGAAACCCTCGCCGAGCAGCCGATGTTTCGCGAAGCCTTCCAGAAGCGCCGTTGCCTGCTGCCGGCCAACGGCTTCTACGAATGGCGCGGCGAACTGCGCAAACGCCCGTTCTGGCTGACCGCCGAGGGCAGCCTGATGCACTTCGCCGCGGTGTGGGAGGCCTATCCGATTGGTGGGCAGGTGTACCTCAGCGTGGCCATGGTCACCCAGGCGGCGGCCCATCTGCGCCGCCCGCTGATCCTCGACGAGGCGCAGCAGCGCGCCTGGCTGGCCGCCGATACGCCGGCCGCCGAGTTGCAGGCGCTGCTGCTGATTCCGACCCCGCCGCTGCGCGAGCGGGTACTGGCCAACCTGGTCAACGATCCCAAGTTCGATGCGCCGGAGTGCCTGACGCCGGCGTGAGTGCTGCAGCCGGTCGCCGCTGTTGTGTAGGGTGCGCCGTGCGCACCGGCAAGCCCGCAGATAGTCCTGGTGCGCACGGCGCAGCCTACGGCAGTTGCTGATACTCCGGCCGCTGCGCCAGCCCTTCCTTCAATAGCTCGACCAGCTGGCGCACCTTGGGCGACAGATGCCGCTGCTGCGGATACAGCGCCCACACCGCGGTATGTGGTGGCCGGTGCTGGGCCAGCAGGTCGACCAGTGCGCCGCTGCGCAGGTGCGCCTGCACGTAGTAGTCGGGCAACTGGCACAGGCCGAAGCCGCGCAGGGCGGCGTCCAGCACTGCCTCGCCGCTGTTGCAGCGCCAGTTGCCCTGCACCCGTTGCGCCAGCTCGCGACCGTCCTGCTGGAAGCTCCAGCTGTCGCTGCTGCCGATCAGGCAGTTGTGCCGCGCCAGCTCCGACAGCGAGTGTGGCCGGCCGTAGCGCTCCAGGTAGGCCGGCGCCGCGCACAGGTGCATGACCCGCGGCGCCAGGCGCGTGGCCAGCATGCGCGAGTCCTGCAGGCGGCCGAGGCGGATGGCCAGGTCCAGGCCACCGTGCAGCAGGTCGAGGGTCTGGTTGCTCAGCTCGATCTCCACCCGCAGCTGCGGATGGCGCTGCATGAAGTCGTTGACCAGCGGCACGATGAAGCGCTCGCCATAGGCCACCGCGCAGGTCATGCGCAGCAGGCCCTTGGGCTCGCCGGCCAGGTCGCCGACTGCGCGCAGGGCTTCCTCGCGGGCGTCCTGCAGGCGTTGGCAATGCTGCAGAAAGGTCTGCCCGGCCTCGGTCAGCGCCACCTTGCGCGTGCTGCGGTAGAACAGGCGGGTCTGCAGGCGCTCTTCCAGCTTGGCCACCTGGCGACTGACCTGCGAGGACGACAGGCCCAGGCGCTCGGCGGCGGCGCTGAACTGGCCGCACTCGGCGACCGCGACGAATTCATCCAGGCCTTCCCAGCGGTTCATAGGTGTTGATTATCCCTGGTTGGCAATAATGTTTTGCTTGGTGGCGGATTATCCAGCAAAACGCACTGATCTACACTCTGCGCCACTTTCCATCAGCCTGTCGGAGAACCCCCATGATCAAGTCCCGCGCCGCCGTGGCTTTCGCCCCCAACCAGCCGCTGCAAATCGTCGAAGTGGATGTGGCGCCGCCCAAGGCCGGCGAAGTGCTGGTGCGTATCGTCGCCACCGGCGTCTGCCACACCGATGCCTACACCCTGTCCGGCGCCGACTCCGAGGGCGTGTTCCCGGCCATCCTCGGCCACGAAGGCGGCGGCATAGTCGAGGCAGTGGGCGAGGGCGTGACTTCGCTGGCGGTCGGCGACCACGTGATCCCGCTGTACACGGCCGAATGCCGCGAGTGCAAATTCTGCAAATCCGGCAAGACCAACCTGTGCCAGAAAGTCCGCGCCACCCAGGGCAAGGGCCTGATGCCGGACGGCACCAGCCGCTTCAGCTACCAGGGCCAGCCGATCTACCACTACATGGGTTGCTCGACCTTCTCCGAGTACACCGTGCTGCCGGAAATCTCCCTGGCCAAGATCCCCAAGGATGCGCCGCTGGAGAAGGTCTGCCTGCTCGGCTGCGGCGTCACCACCGGCATCGGCGCGGTGCTGAATACCGCCAAGGTGGAGGAGGGCGCCACCGTGGCGATCTTCGGCCTGGGTGGCATCGGCCTGGCGGCGATCATCGGCGCCAAGATGGCCAAGGCTTCGCGGATCATCGCCATCGACATCAACCCGGCCAAGTTCGACGTGGCTCGTGAGCTGGGTGCGACCGATTTCGTCAATCCCAAGGAGCATGACAAGCCGATCCAGGACGTGATCGTCGAGATGACCGATGGCGGCGTCGACTACAGCTTCGAGTGCGTCGGCAACGTCAAGCTGATGCGCGCCGCACTGGAATGCGCGCACAAGGGCTGGGGCGAGTCGGTGATCATCGGCGTGGCCGGTGCCGGCGAGGAAATCAGCACCCGTCCGTTCCAGCTGGTGACCGGGCGCGTCTGGCGCGGTTCGGCCTTCGGCGGCGTGCGTGGCCGCACCGAGCTGCCGAGCTACGTGGAGAAGGCGCAGAAGGGCGAGATTCCGCTGGATACCTTCATCACCCACACCATGCCGCTGGAGCGGATCAACGAAGCCTTCGACCTGATGCACGAAGGCAAGAGCATTCGTACCGTTATCCACTTCTGATCCGTCGGGTGGACAACGCGGCGCGGTTTTCCACCCTACGCGAGGCATCTCTATGACTCTCGAAATCGTCTCCAGCAACAAGAGCTGTGGCGGCTGGCACAAGCGTTATCGCCACCGCTCCAGCACGCTGAACTGCGACATGGTCTTCGCCGTCTACCTGCCGCCGCAGGCCGAGCAGGGTGCCAGGCTGCCGGTGCTGTACTGGCTGAGCGGCCTGACCTGCACCGACGAGAACTTCATGCAGAAGGCCGGCGCGCAGAAGCTCGCCGCCGAGCTGGGCCTGGTCATAGTCGCGCCGGACACCAGCCCGCGCGGTGCCGAGGTGCCGGGCGACCCGGACGGTGCCTGGGACTTCGGCCTCGGCGCCGGCTTCTACGTCAACGCCAGTCAGGAACCCTGGGCGCGCCATTACCGCATGCACGACTACGTGGTGCACGAGTTGCCGGCGCTGATCGAGGCCAACTTCCCGGTGTCGGACAAGCGTGGCATCAGCGGCCATTCCATGGGCGGCCACGGCGCGCTGGTCTGCGCCTTGCGCAATCCGGGGCGCTACCGCTCGCTGTCGGCCTTCGCGCCGATCAGCAACCCGAGCAACTGCCCCTGGGGCGAGAAGGCCCTGGGCCGTTACCTGGGTGAGGAGCGCAGCCGCTGGCGCGAGTGGGATGCCTGTGCCTTGCTGGCCGAGGCCAGGGAGAAGTTGCCGATCCTGGTCGACCAGGGCGATCGCGATGACTTCCTGGCCAACCAGCTCAAGCCCGAGGCGCTGCAGGCCGCCGCCAAGGCCGCCGGCCATCCGCTGACCCTGCGTCTGCAACCGGGCTACGACCACAGCTACTACTTCATCGTCAGTTTCATCGATGAGCATCTGCGTCATCATGCGGCGGCGCTGCTCGACGCGTAGCCCGGATGCAATCCGGGAAATTGGCTCCGCGGATTTCATCCGGGCTACGGGGCAATCCGGTTAGAATCACGCCCTGACTTCTGCAGGGCGTTTTTCTTTTATGCGTATCGGCCATGGTTACGACGTGCACCGCTTCGGCGAGGGCGATTTCATCACTCTCGGTGGCGTGCGCATTCCCCACAAGTTCGGCCTGGTGGCCCATTCCGATGGTGACGTGCTGCTGCACGCGCTCAGCGATGCGCTGCTCGGCGCCGCGGCGCTGGGCGATATCGGCAAGCACTTCCCGGATACCGACCCGACCTTCAAGGGCGCCGACAGCCGCGCGCTGCTGCGCCATGTGCTCGGCCTGGTCCAGGCCAAGGGCTGGCTGGTCGGCAACGTCGACGCCACCATAGTCGCCCAGGCGCCGAAGATGGCGCCGCATATCGAGACCATGCGCGGGCTGATCGCCGCCGACCTGCAGGTCGAGCTGGATCAGGTCAACGTCAAGGCCACCACCACCGAGAAGCTCGGCTTCACCGGTCGCGAGGAAGGCATCGCGGTACACGCCGTGGCACTGCTGGTGAAAGCATGAACGAATTGCAGCTGCTCGGCCCGCGCGCCCACGGCGAGGCCTGCGGGCGTGCCGTGCTGAAGGCCACCGCGGAAGACTTCCAGGTCGATGAAGTACTCGACATCCCGCTGTCCGGCCAGGGCGAGCACCTGTGGCTGTGGGTGGAGAAGCGCGGGCTGAATACCGAGGAGGCGGCGCGCCGCCTGGCGCGGGCCGCCGGCGTGTCGCAACGAAATATCAGCTATGCCGGGCTGAAGGATCGCCAGGCGCTGACCCGCCAGTGGTTCAGCCTGCACCTGCCGGGCAAGGCCGATCCCGACCTGAGCGCGGCCGAAGGCCATAGCCTGAGCATCCTCAAGACTGCGCGGCACTCGCGCAAACTGCAACGCGGCGCCCATTCGGCCAACGGTTTCACCCTGCGCCTGACCCAGTTCGACGGCGACAAGGACGCCCTGGAGCAACGCCTGCGGCAGATCCAGACCCAGGGCGTGCCCAACTATTACGGCCTGCAGCGCTTCGGCTTTCAGGGCGGCAACGTCTTCGAGGCACGCCAGTACGCCGAGCGCCACGAGCTGCCCGAGCAGCGCAACCTGCGCTCACGGCTGCTCTCGGCGGCGCGCAGCTTCCTGTTCAACCGGGTGCTGGCCGAGCGGGTCGCCGCGGGCAGCTGGAACCAGGTTTCGGTCGGCGATCTGCTGGCATTCACCGACAGCCGCAGCTTCTTCATGGCCGGCGAGGCCGAGTGCACGGACCCGCGCCTGGCGATTCTCGACCTGCATCCCACCGGCCCGCTGTGGGGCAACGGGCCGTCGCCCGCGGCCGGCGCGGCGCACGAACTGGAGCAGGGCATGGCGGCGAGCGAGCAGGGCCTGGTGGACTGGCTGGTCGAAGCGGGCATGGCGCACGAACGGCGTATCCTGCGCCTCCCCATCGGCGGTTTGTCGTGGCATTATCCGGAGCCTGACATTCTGCAACTGCACTTCGTCCTGCCGGCCGGATGCTTCGCCACCATGGTGGTGCGCGAACTGGTCGATCTACTGCCGGCAGGGCAGACGGATAATCCATGCGAATTCTGATTTCCAACGACGACGGGGTGATGGCACCCGGCATCGCCGCGCTGCATGGCGCGCTGGCTGACTATGCCGAGTGCGTGATCGTCGCCCCGGCCGAGGACAAGAGCGGCGCCAGCAGCTCGCTGACCCTCGACCGCCCGTTGCACCCGACGCGCCTGCCCAACGGCTATATCAGCCTCAACGGCACGCCGACCGACTGCGTGCACCTGGGCCTCAACGGCCTGTTCGATCAGGTGCCGGAGATGGTGGTGTCGGGGATCAACCTGGGCGCCAATCTGGGCGACGACGTGCTGTATTCCGGCACCGTGGCCGCGGCCCTGGAGGGGCGCTTCCTCAACCGCCCGGCATTCGCCTTCTCGCTGTTGTCGCGGCAGACCGAGAACCTGCCGACCGCCGCCTATTTCGCCCGCAAGCTGATCGAGGCCCAGGAGCAGCTCGACCTGCCGCCGCGCAGCGTGCTCAACGTCAACGTGCCCAACCTGCCGCTGGAGCGCATCCGCGGCATCCAGCTGACCCGCCTGGGCCATCGAGCCCGCGCGGCGGCACCGGTCAAGGTGGTCAACCCGCGTGGCAAGGAAGGCTACTGGATCTCGATTTCCGGCGATGCCGAAGACGGCGGCCCGGGTACCGACTTCCATGCGGTGATGCAGGGCTACGTGTCGATCACCCCGCTGCAGCTCGACCGCACCTTCAACGATGCCTTTGCCAGCCTCGAAGGCTGGCTGGAGGGCCTGCTCTGATGCGCGGCCAGGACCATCTGCAGCGTCACGGCATCGGCATGACCTCGCAGCGTACCCGCGAGCGGCTGATCGAGCGCCTGTACGAGGAAGGCCTGTCCAATCCGAGCGTGCTGGAGGTCATTCGCCGCACGCCGCGCCATCTGTTCGTCGACGAGGCGCTGGCGCACCGCGCCTACGAGGACACCGCGCTGCCCATCGGTCACAACCAGACCATCTCCCAGCCGTACATGGTCGGGCGCATGACCGAGTTGTTGCTGGCGGCCGGGCCGCTGGACAAGGTGCTGGAGATCGGCACCGGCTCCGGCTACCAGACCGCCGTGCTAGCGCAACTGGTCGAGCGGGTGTTCTCGGTCGAGCGCATCCAGGGCCTGCAGGAGCGGGCCAAGGAGCGTCTGGCCGAGCTCAATCTGCGCAACGTGGTGTTCCGCTGGGGCGATGGCTGGGAGGGCTGGAACGCCCTGGGCCCGTACAACGGCATCATCGTCACCGCGGCCGCCGCCGAAGTGCCGCAGGCGCTGCTCGAGCAGCTGGCCCTGGGCGGGCGCCTGGTGATTCCGGTCGGCGCCGGCGATGTGCAGGAACTGCTGCTGATCGTCCGCGAAGAAGACGGCTACTCCCGGCATGTGCTGGATGCGGTGCGTTTCGTGCCGCTGCTCAACGGCCCGGTGGCCTGATTCGTCGGGCAGGCAAGCCTGCCATCTGCCGTTTCGCCGAGGGCACTGTCCCGGCCGGCAAGACACTGCGTCGCACAATCGTCAGGCAGCCTGGTTCTGCCTGGCTGGTTCTGCCGAATAATTCCGGCACAATAACCACACTTCCAAGAAAAAACCGGCATAGGGGCACGGGGTGAGACTCACAACCAAACAGCAGCGAAATCGTCTGATCGGCTTGCCCGGTGTGGGCGCCCTGGTTTTCGCCGCCGTACTGACCGGTTGTGCCAGCTCCAAGTCGACGCAGGTGCAGGTGGTCGATCGCAATCATGGCGCGAGCGGCCAGGCGCAGCAGCGTCCCCAGGCTCGCGGCGGGCAATACATCGTGCAGCGCGGCGATACCCTGTATTCCATCGCCTTCCGCTTCGGCTGGGATTGGAAGGCGCTGGCCGCGCGCAACAACATCGCGGCGCCGTTCGTGATCCGGCCGGGGCAGATCATCCGCTTCGATCTGCCCGGCGCCAGCGCGGCGAGCGTGGCCCAGGCGAGCCAGCCGGCCGTGGCCGTACCGGTCACGACGCGGCCGGTCAATCGCCCGGCGCAACCGGCGACAGCCGCTACGCCATCCCAGCCGGTGACGGCCGGCAAGCCTCCGCTGGCGGTTACGGCAGCGCCCGGCAAAGTCGAGCCGGTTGCCCGTTCGGCCAAGGGCTGGGCCTGGCCGACCAACGGTGTGCTGATCGGCAAATTCTCCTCAAACGGCAGTTTGAATAAAGGAATTGATATCGCAGGGGAATTGGGCCAGCCTGTTTTGGCTGCGTCTGATGGTTCCGTTGTGTACGCCGGAAGTGGTTTACGGGGCTACGGCGAACTGGTGATCATCAAGCACAGCGATACCTACGTAAGTGCTTACGGACATAACCGTAGGCTACTGGTGCGGGAGGGGCAGCAGGTCAAGGTCGGACAGAATATCGCCGAGATGGGCTCCACGGGAGCCGACCGGGTGAAACTCCATTTCGAGATTCGCCGTCAGGGTAAGCCCGTAGACCCCCTGCAATATCTGCCTCGTCGCTGACCTTGCTACCAAGCCTGTTCCACTGACGTGGGAGGAACGGGCTCGGGTGTTGCCAGGGATTTGATCGTCTTTCCATTGGGTGTGAAGTGAGCGGCGACAGGTTTGTCTTGCGACAGGCTTGGGGGGCCGATCTCCCTGATGCGAAACGGACTGGGCGCCGCCAGGGCTTGTTGTCGAACTCAGCAAAGGACAACAACAATGGCACTCAATAAAGAAGCGCCGGAGTTTGACGTCGACGATGACGTGCTGCTCATGGAGCCCGGTCTCGTCCTGGACGATGTGTTAAGCGAGGATTCCGAGCTCCCCATCTCCAGCGCCAAATCCAGAAACTCGACCACTGGTCTCAAGCAGCACAAGTACATCGATTACACCCGGGCGCTCGACGCCACTCAGCTCTATCTCAACGAAATCGGCTTTTCCCCGCTACTGACCCCTCAGGAAGAAGTGCACTTCGCGCGTCTGGCGCAGAAGGGCGATCCCGCAGGGCGCAAGCGCATGATCGAGAGCAACCTGCGCCTGGTGGTGAAGATCGCCCGGCGCTATGTCAATCGGGGGCTGTCGCTGCTGGACCTGATCGAGGAGGGCAACCTCGGCCTGATCCGCGCAGTGGAGAAGTTCGACCCCGAGCGCGGCTTCCGCTTCTCGACCTACGCGACCTGGTGGATTCGCCAGACCATCGAACGGGCGATCATGAACCAGACCCGTACGATTCGCCTGCCGATCCATGTGGTCAAGGAACTCAACGTCTACCTGCGTGCGGCCCGCGAGCTGACGCAGAAGCTCGACCACGAGCCCTCGGCGGAGGAGATCGCCAACCTGCTGGAAAAGCCGGTGAACGAGGTCAAGCGCATGCTCGGCCTCAACGAACGGGTGACTTCGGTGGATGTTTCCCTGGGCCCGGACTCGGACAAGACCCTGCTCGATACGCTGACCGACGAGAAGCCGACCGACCCCTGCGAACTGCTGCAGGACGACGACCTTTCGCAGAGCATCGACCAGTGGCTGTCGGAACTCACCGACAAGCAGCGTGAGGTGGTGATCCGCCGCTTCGGCCTGCGCGGCCATGAGAGCTGCACCCTGGAGGAGGTCGGCCAGGAAATCGGCCTGACCCGCGAACGGGTGCGGCAGATTCAGGTCGAGGCACTCAAGCGTCTGCGCGAAATCCTCGAGAAGAATGGCCTGTCGAGCGATGCGTTGTTCCAGTGATGCCTGTGCGCTGACAAGAACCCGGCCTCGGCCGGGTTTTTTGTGCGCGCCCATGTAAGCCATTGCTTACGCGAGCTGTAGGAGATCGCAGGCACATGGCGCAAGCAGCGAGCGGCTTTTTATCCTGGAATATTTATAAAATACTGATATTTATAGGTTTATTTGTTTTTTGGAGGCTGTTTCCACACCCGTCCGGGCCGGCTCGGGGCCTTGCCCGCACGGCGCGAGACGCTAATATGAACCCCGTGCAAAGGGAAAAGCACGGGCCGTCAGGGAAGAGGGTCAGGAACCACCGCAGGATGCGGTTCATCAGGATGATGAGCAGGAAACAGAGGGAGTAGGGAAAAAAGAGCGGGCGGTTAATCACCGCCCCTTTTTTTGCCCGCAGAAAACCTGCACACAGTAAAAGGCCCGCATCGAGCGGGCCTTTTACATTGCAGTGAAAGCGCTTAGCGCTCCAGGTGCTGCAGCTTGTCCTTCACGCCGTCCCACTCTTCGGCGTCCGGCAGGGCTTCTTTCTTCTCGGTGATGTTCGGCCAGATTTCGGCCAGGTCGGCGTTCAGCTCGATGAACTCCTGCTGCTCTTCCGGCACCTCGTCCTCGGAGAAGATCGCCTGGGCCGGGCATTCCGGCTCGCACAGGGCGCAGTCGATGCACTCGTCCGGGTGGATCACCAGGAAGTTCGGGCCTTCATAGAAGCAGTCGACCGGGCAGACTTCCACGCAGTCGGTGTATTTGCACTTGATGCAATTGTCGGTAACGACGAAGGTCATGGTTCGATTCTCTCCTCGGGCGGCGGCCTGATCCCTTTCTGCGCAGGGCTTGCAGGTGCTCTGTAATTGGCCGCGGCTCAGGCTGTAAACCGGGCAGTCGTAAAATTGCGCGCGATTCTATCAGCTTGCGCCGCTGGGCGTTAGATGCGTGTCTTCCATGTATATAACAGCTCCAGGGCGCGGCGCGGTGTCAGATCATCGGGATTGATCTTGGCCAATTCCTCCAGCACCGGGTGCGGCAGGCTGGCGAACAGGTCATTCTGCATGGGTGCGGCCGGTTGGCCGGCCACGCTGCGCGGCGCTTCGTGGGGCAGGCTGGTGGTTTCCAGGCGCGCCAGGTGCTCGCGGGCGCGGGCGATCACCGGCGCCGGCACGCCGGCCAGTTGTGCCACCGCCAGGCCATAACTCTGGCTGGCCGGGCCGGGCAGCACGTGATGGAGGAAGACGATGCGCTCGTTGTGCTCGGTGGCATTGAGGTGCACGTTGGCCACCGCAGGCGTGCTTTCCGGCAACACGGTCAGCTCGAAGTAGTGGGTGGCGAACAGCGTCCAGGCGCGCAGGCTGGCCAGCTGCTCGGCCGCTGACCAGGCCAGCGACAGGCCGTCGAAGGTACTGGTGCCACGGCCGACTTCGTCCATCAGCACCAAGCTGCGTTCGCTGGCGTTGTGCAGGATGTTGGCGGTCTCGCTCATCTCCACCATGAAGGTCGAACGGCCACCGGCCAGGTCGTCGCTGGAGCCGATGCGGGTGAAGATGCGGTCGACCAGTGACAGCTCGCAGCTGGCGGCCGGGACGAAGCTGCCGATATGGGCGAGCAGCACGATCAGTGCGGTCTGGCGCATGTAGGTCGACTTACCGCCCATGTTCGGGCCGGTGATGATCAGCATGCGGGTGTTGTCGTCCAGATCCAGATCGTTGGCCACGAACGGCGTATCCAGCACCTGTTCGACCACCGGGTGGCGACCCTGGCTGATGCGCATGCAGGGTTCTTCGACGAAGCGCGGGCGGTTGAGGTCGAGGTTCAGTGCGCGCTCGGCCAGGTTGCTCAGCACATCCAGCTCGGCCAGGGCCGCGGCGCTGTCCTGCAGTGGCGCCAGGTGGCCGATCAGGCGTTCCAGCAGCTCGTCGTACAGCAGCTTCTCGCGGGCCAGGGCGCGGCTCTTGGCCGACAGCGCCTTGTCCTCGAACTCCTTGAGCTCCGGGGTGATGAAACGCTCGGCGCCTTTCAGGGTCTGCCGGCGGATGTAGTCGGCCGGCGCCGATTCGGCCTGCTTGCTCGGCAGCTCGATGAAGTAGCCGTGTACGCGGTTGTAGCCGACCTTGAGGTTGGCCAGGCCGGTACGGGCCTTCTCGCGTACTTCCAGGTCCATCAGGTACTGGCCGGCGTTCTCGCTGAGCGATTGCAGCTCGTCCAGCTCGGCGTCGTAGCCGGTCTTCAGCACGCCGCCGTCGCGGATCACTGCAGGCGGGTTGTCGATGATGGCGCGGGCCAGCAGGTCGGCCAGTTCCGGGTAGGTGCGGATATTCACCGCCAGTTCGCTCAGGTGCGGCACGTCCAGCTTGGCCATGCCGTCCTGCAGCTGCGGCAGGGCGGCCAGTGCATCGCGCAGGCGCGCCAGGTCTCGCGGGCGGGCGTTGCGCAGGCCGATGCGGGCGAGGATGCGTTCGAGGTCGCCGATGTCCTTGAGCTGCGGCTGGATCAGCTCGAACTGGTAGTGATCGAGCAGGCAGGCGATGGAGTCCTGGCGGCCTTCCAGCACCACGCGATCGCGCAGCGGACGGTTCAGCCAGCGGGTCAGCAGGCGCGAACCCATGGCGGTCTGGCAGCGGTCGACCACCGATTGCAGGGTGTTGTCGCGCCCGCCAGCCAGGTTGGTGTCCAGCTCCAGGTTACGCCGGCTGGCGCCGTCGAGAATTACCGTGTCGTCGAGGCGTTCATGACGCAGGCTGCGCAGGTGCGGCAGGGCAGTGCGCTGGGTTTCCTTGGCGTAGCCGAGCAGGCAGCCGGCGGCGCCGATGGCCAGGGTCAGGTGCTCGCAGCCGAAGCCCTTCAGGTCCTGGGTGGCGAACTGTTGGCACAGGCTCTTGCGCGCCGTGTCGCGGTCGAAGTCCCAGGGCGCGCGGCGGCGGGTGCCGCGGCGCTTGTCCAGCGGCAGGCCCTGCGGCCAGTCGTCGGGGATCAGCAGTTCGGCCGGGCTCAGGCGCTCCACTTCGGCCAGCAGGTTTTCCCAGCCCTTGAGCTCCTGCACGGTGAAGCGGCCGCTGGTGATGTCCAGCGTGGCCAGGCCGAACAGGCGCTCGTCGCCGAGCACGGCGGCCAGCAGGTTGTCGCGGCGCTCGTCGAGCAGAGCCTCGTCGCTGATGGTGCCGGGGGTGATGATGCGCACCACCTGGCGCTCCACCGGGCCCTTGCTGGTGGCCGGGTCGCCGATCTGCTCGCAGATCACCACCGACTCGCCGAGCTTGACCAGCTTGGCCAGGTAGCCCTCGGCCGAATGGTGCGGGATGCCGCACATCGGGATTGCCTGGCCGGCCGAGGAGCCGCGTGCGGTCAGGGTGATGTCGAGCAGCGCCGCAGCTTTCTTCGCGTCTTCGTAGAAAATCTCGTAGAAGTCGCCCATGCGGTAGAACATCAGCTGGTCCGGATGCTGGTTCTTCAGCTTCCAGTACTGCTGCATCATCGGCGTGTGGGCGGAGAGATCGCTCATGGTTCTGGCTGTCCGGCTTAATTCACAAAGTCGCGTAGTGTACGGTATCCGCCGAACCCGCTTAACCCCGGAGCACATATGGATTCCCTAACTGCATTGGCCGCCCGCCTGGGGCAAGGCCTGCAAGCCGCACATGCCCAGGTCAGCACCGCCGAGTCCTGTACCGGCGGCGGGATTGCCGAGGCGATCACCCGCATTGCCGGCAGCTCGGCCTGGTTCGAGGCCGGCTATGTCACCTATTCCAATCGCCAGAAGACCGCCCAGTTGGGGGTGCCGGCCGAACTGTTCGAGCGCGTCGGCGCGGTCAGCCAGGAGGTGGTCGAAGCCATGGTGCGCGGCGCCCGGCAGCACAGTGGCGCACGCTTCGCCGTGGCGGTCAGCGGTATTGCCGGCCCGGACGGCGGTTCGCCGGACAAACCGGTGGGCACCGTGTGGCTGGCCTGGGGCGACGCCGACCAGCTGTATAGCCAGCGTTGTCAGTTCGCCGGTGACCGCAGCGCAGTGCGCCGGCAGACGGTGGAGCGGGCGCTGCAGGGTGTGCTCCGACTGACGGCAGGAGAAAAACCCTGACGGGGGTAGGCGAGCGACTTGCCTTATGGAATACTACTGTCTACTTATACAGTTGTTGGTGAGCGGTCGGCTCCCCTTGATCACGTGAGGATGGAAATGGACGACAACAAGAAGCGCGCGCTGGCGGCAGCCCTGGGCCAGATCGAGAAGCAATTCGGCAAGGGCGCCGTGATGCGCATGGGCGACCACGAGCGCCAAGCGATTCCGGCCATTTCCACCGGTTCCCTGGGGCTGGACATCGCCCTCGGCATCGGCGGCCTGCCGAAAGGCCGGATCGTCGAGATCTACGGGCCGGAATCCTCGGGCAAGACCACCCTGACCCTGTCGGTGATCGCCGAAGCGCAGAAGCTGGGCGCCACTTGCGCCTTCGTCGACGCCGAACACGCCCTCGATCCGGACTACGCCGGCAAGCTTGGCGTCAACGTCGATGACCTGCTGGTGTCGCAGCCGGATACCGGCGAGCAGGCCCTGGAAATCACCGACATGCTGGTGCGCTCCAATGCCGTCGACGTGATCATCGTCGACTCCGTGGCTGCCCTGGTGCCCAAGGCCGAAATCGAAGGCGAGATGGGCGACATGCACGTCGGCCTGCAGGCCCGCCTGATGAGCCAGGCGCTGCGCAAGATCACCGGCAACATCAAGAACGCCAACTGCCTGGTGATCTTCATCAACCAGATCCGCATGAAGATCGGCGTGATGTTCGGCAGCCCGGAAACCACCACCGGTGGTAACGCCCTCAAGTTCTACGCCTCGGTGCGCCTGGACATCCGCCGTACCGGCGCGGTGAAGGAAGGCGACGAAGTGGTCGGCAGCGAAACCCGCGTCAAGGTAGTGAAGAACAAGGTCGCCCCGCCGTTCCGCCAGGCCGAGTTCCAGATTCTCTACGGCAAGGGCATCTACCGCACCGGCGAAGTCATCGACCTCGGCGTGCAGCTCGGCCTGATCGAGAAGTCGGGCGCCTGGTACAGCTACCAGGGCAACAAGATCGGCCAGGGCAAGGCCAACTCGGCCAAGTACCTGGAAGACAACCCGGAAGTGGGCAGCGCCATCGAGAAGATCATCCGCGAGAAACTGCTGGTGGCTTCCGGTCCGGCGCGTGCCGAAAGCACCGCCGATGCCGACGACCTGGCCGATATCGACGCCTGATCCGCGGCAGCCGGTAGCGTTTCGATATGGCGGCGATGCTCGATACCCTGGTGGCGGTACGCCGCACGGCGATGGACCTGCTGGCGCGGCGTGAGCATGGCCGTGTCGAGTTGACGCGCAAGCTGCGCCAGCGCGGGGCCCCGCAGGAGCTGGTCGACAGCGCCCTCGATCGCCTGGCCGAGGAAGGCCTGTTGTCGGAGACGCGTTACCTCGACAGCTTCGTCGGCAGCAAGGCCCGTTCCGGCTTCGGCCCCTTGCGTATCCGTGAGGAGCTGGCGCAGCGTGGCCTGCCGCGCGCGGCTATCGAGCAGGCCCTGGCTGGTGCGGATGTCGACTGGTCGGCGCAGTTGCGCGAACTCTGGCAGCGCAAGTTTGCCGGCGAGTTGCCTGTCGATGCCCGCGAGCGGGCCAGGCAGGGGCGGTTTCTCGCCTATCGCGGTTTTTCCCAGGAACAGATCGGCCGCCTGTTGCGCGGCGCCGATCTGGACTGAATCCCCTTTAAGCCCGGCGCTCCCCGATCCCGGGCTTTCTTTTTTGTACGATTCCCGGTTGGCGGCAGAGCTCGCCTCAGCTGTTCTGCGCCCAGTTCTGCGGCAGGTTGATGAAGTCGACCAGCTCGCGCAGGCGGCCATGGTCGCGGGCGTTGAAGCTGAAGGCCAGGCGCGTCAGCTCGCAGAACTCCGGCTCGTCGCTTTCCGCCTCGCAATAGCCCTGCTGCAGATAGCCGCCACTCAGGCACAGGTCGGCAAACTCCTTGTTCAGTACCCGCAGCGCCAAATCGTTGAGCGGGTGGTTCATGCGGATCACGAAGCTGCCCTTGAGCCAGCGGGTCGAGTGGTAGTTGCGGTAGAAGCGGGCGATTTCCTGGCCGGCTTCCTGGGCGCTGTGCACCAGGCGCATCAGCTGCATGTCGCTGGGCAGGATGTAACGGCGCTCCAGCAACTGCTCGCGGATGTAGCGCAGGGCCTCCTCCCAATAATTGCTGCCGGGCTCGTCGAGCAGGACGATGGGCACCAGCGGGCTCTTGCCGGTCTGGATCAGGGTCAGGACTTCCAGGGCCTCGTCCAGGGTGCCGAAACCGCCGGGGCAGAGCACCAGGGCGTCGGCCTCCTTGACGAAGAACAGCTTGCGCAGAAAGAAGAAGTGGAACGACAGCAGGTTGTCGCTGCCGTGCACGGTGGCGTTGGCGCCCTGTTCGAAGGGCAGGGTGATGTTGAAGCCGAGGCTGTTCTCCAGGCCAGCGCCTTCATGGGCCGCGGCCATGATGCCGCCACCGGCGCCGGTGACCACCATCAGGTCGAGGTGGGCCAGGGTCTGCCCCAGCTCGCGGGCCAGCCTGTAGGTGGGGTGGTCGCTTGGGGTTCTGGCGGAGCCGAACACGGTGACCTTGCGCCGGCGCTTGAACTGTTCCAGGGCGCTGAAGGCGTGCTCCATTTCGCGCAGGGTCTGCAGCATGATCTTGGCGTCCCAGCGGTTGCGGTCGGCCTGGGCCATGCGCACCACGGTGGTGAGCATTTCCTGGTACAGCGGCAGGTTGGGGCTGGCGGGTGGTACCACCAGGTTGGCGAGTTCCTCGATCTTGTCGGTCAGGTCGATCCCGCCGGTCTGGAAGTGCCTGGATAGATAATCGTCCGATTCATAAGGCATGCAATTTCTCCTTGCTTGATACGGACCGGGTCATTCCACATCCTTGAAACGCCCGACCCTGTGCTGAGTATGGCTGGGCTTGTGACGGTTTGACGGACGAACGGCGCCGCAGGTTGCATGGCGCCACCTGGCTTTTGTAACCGGATTGATCGGCACGAGCCCGCGGCTGCGGGCTGTCTGGCGTGGGGCGGGCACGATCTGCTGCGCGTCGGCCATGCTGCGTTAAAAACAGGCTCTAGCTCGCGAGATCGCAAACCGGTTTTCAGAGGGCGATCTGTTCGCCGGGCTCGGGGATGTTGGCGATCCAGTTGAGCTTCTCGCGCAGGGCCTGTTGCAGCGCCTGCATCTTCTCCAGTTCGCCATGCACCAGGTACAGCTCCGGGTGATGGTCGAAGTGGCCGACCCAGTCGAGCAGCTGCGATTGCCCGGCATGGGCGGAGAAGCCGCCCAGGGTGTGGATCTGCGCTTTGACCGCGATGCGCTGGTGCAGCACCTTCACCGAGGTGGCACCGTCGACGATGCTGCGGCCCAGGGTGCCGGCGGCCTGGAAGCCGGGGAACACCAGGTGGCACTCGCTGCGCCAGAGGTTGTGCTTGAAGTGGTGGACGATGCGCCCGCCGGTGCACATGCCGCTGCCGGCGATGATGATGGCGCCGCTCTTGATCCGGTTGATCGCCATGGAGTCTTCCGGGGTCGGCGTGCAGCGCAGGATCGGCAGCCAGTCCTCGACCCGCTTGACGCCTTTGGCGGCCAGGATTGCGCGATCCTCGGGCGCGAATTGCTCATGGAAACGCGAGTAGATGGCGTTGGCGCGGATCGCCATGGGGCTGTCGAGGAACACGGCCTGCTGCGGCAGGCGGCCTTCCTGGTAGAAGCGGCCGAGGTAGTAGATCAGGTCCTGGGTACGGCCGACCGCAAAGGACGGGATCAGCACGTTGCCGCCTTCGCGGTGAGCTTTCTGCAGGATATCCGCCAGCTCCTCGATCGTGTCGCTGCTGCAGCGGTGATCGCGGTCACCGTAGGTGGACTCCAGCAGCACCACGTCGGCCTTGCTGAGAAAGCTCGGGTCGCGCATCAGTGGCGAGCAGTCGTTGCCCAGGTCGCCGGAGAACACCAGGTGGCGTTTCAGGTGGTGATCCTGGACCTCGATCTCGACGATGGCCGAGCCGAGGATATGCCCGGCATCGTGGAAGGTGATCTGCACGCCCTTGGCCACTTCGTGGGGCTGGCCATAGACCAGGGGGCGGCGCAGCTTGAGTGCCTGCTCGGCATCCCGGGTGGTGTACAGCGGCTTGATCGGCGCCTTGCCCTGGCGCGCGCGCCACTTGTTTTCCCACTCGGCGTCATTTTCCTGGATGTGCGCGGCGTCCAGCAGCATCAGCTCCATCAGTTCGCAGGTGGCGTCGGTGGCGAAGATCGGCCCGCGGTAACCGCCGGCGGCCAGCTTGGGCAGCAGGCCGGTGTGGTCGAGGTGGGCGTGGGAAATCACCACGGCATCCAGGCTCAGCGGGTCGAAGGCGAAGGGCTCGTAGTTGCCTTGCTCCTCCTCGCGGCGGCCTTGGCGCAGACCGCAGTCGAGCAATACGCGGGCACCGTCTCGACTTTCGATCAGGTAGCAGGAGCCGGTGACTTGTTGGATGGCGCCGAGGAAGCTGAGCAGAGCCATGGGAGTATCCTTGCGTAGTGAATGGACCGAGTCTGGCGTGCCGGACGCGGTCGGGTCTTGATGCAGGTCAGCCGGGGCGGGATTGCCTGTTATAGACTGCTAGAAATGTCAGGAGCCAGGCCATGTCCCAGATCATTCCCAGTATCGCCGAGCTGACCGAGCATGCACTGCACGAGCCTGCCTTTGCCGAATGGCAGCGAGGTTACGGCCCCGTTCAGCATAGTCCAGCGACCCAGGCGGCCGTCTACCGCCTGGCCCATCAGCTGGTGCAGGCCGGCCGACAGCCCGACCTGGCCAGCGTGTACCGCTTCATGCGGGCACTGGATCGCCTGAATGCCGCCGGCCTGTGGCTGGTGGTGCACATGACCTATGCCCGGCGCGTGCGCCTGGATGGCACGGCCCTGTCGGCCGAGGACTTCAAGGCGCAGCCCGAGGGGCACACCGGCGGTGCGCTGAACATGGTGCCGGCCTATGCCGGCTATCTGGCCCTGAATGCCCTGAGCGGCGAGACCCGCGGCTGGCTGATGGGTCAGGGCCACTGCGTGGCGGCCATCGAGGCGCTCAACCTGCTCACCGCCAACCAGCATCCGCAGCAGGCCCAGCGCTACAGCCGCGACGAGGCCGGGATGAGCCGCCTGGTGGCCGATTTCTACAGCTATGCGCAGGCCCCGGATGGCGGCCCGGGTGTGCCGCTGGGCAGCCACGTCAACCCGCACACCGGCGGCGGCATTGCCGAGGGCGGCTACCTCGGCTTCGCCGAGTTGCAGTACACCCACATGCCGCTGCCCGGCGAGAAGCTGGTGGCGTTCCTCTCCGATGGCGCGGCCGAAGAGCAGCGCGGCAGCGACTGGATGCCGCGCTGGTGGCGCGCCGAAGACTGTGGGGTGGCGCTGCCGGTGATGATCGCCAATGGCCGGCGCATCGAGCAGCGCACCGAGCTGGGCACCCATGAGGGGCTGGACGGCTTCCGCCTGCACCTGCAGCGCTGCGGCTTCGACCCGGTGAGCTTCGATGGCCGCGACCCGGCGGCCTTTGTCTGCGCCCTGTGGGAGATGGAGCAGCGCCTCGGTCATCGCGTGCAGGAACTGCACAACGAGATCCTCCACTATCCGCTGCCGATGCCCTACGGCATCGCCGAAACGCAGAAGGGCTTCGGTTTCTACGGTGCCGGCAGCAATGCCGCGCACAACCTGCCACTGCCGGCCAATCCGCATGGGGATGCCGCGGCCCTGGCCCTGTTCAACCAGCATGCGGCGCAGCTGTGGGTAGCGCCGAACGAGCTGGCGCAGGCCTGCGCCCTGTTCATCACCTCGCGCGGCGCGCGCCCGGCCGAGCGCGAGCACGCCCTGGCCGTGCGCCAGCCGGCGCAGCCGCAGTTGCCTGCGCTGCATTACCAGGCGCAGAGCTGCTCGCCGATGGCCGCCCTGGACCGCTTCTTCGTCGATCTGGTGCGGGCCAACCCGGGGCTGCGGCCGCGGGTCGGCAACCCGGACGAGCTGGCCAGCAACCGCCTGGGCGGTGTGCTGAAGGCGCTCAAGCACCGGGTCAGCAGCCCGGAGTGCGAGCTGGAGGATGTGCAGGGCGCGATCATCACCGCGCTCAACGAGGAAGCGGTGGTCTCCGCCTGCCTGGCCAACCAGGGCGGTTTGAACCTGGTCGCCAGCTACGAGGCCTTCTGCGTGAAGATGCTCGGGGCGGTGCGCCAGAGCCTGATCTTCGCCCGCCAGCAGAAGGAGGTCGGGCGGCCGGCCGGCTGGCTCGGCTGGCCGCTGGTTGCCACCTCGCACACCTGGGAGAACGGCAAGAACCAGCAGTCGCACCAGGACACTACCTTCTGCGAGGCCCTGCTCGGCGAAATGGGCGACATGGTGCGGGTGCTGTTTCCGGCCGACCATAATGCGCTGCTGGCCCTGTTGCCCGGCATCTATCAGGCGCGTGGGCAGCTGGCCTGTGTGGTGGCGCCCAAGCGCGAGCGGCCGGCGGTCTTCGACCAGCAGCAGGCTGAGCAACTGGCCCGCGATGGCGCGATCCTGCTGGAGCAGGCGCCAGGTGCCGATCCGCTGCTGCTGATCGCCAGCGGCAGCTACCAGCTGGCCGAGATGCGCCGCGCGGCGCAGCGCCTGACGGCGGCCGGGCATGCCTGGCAGCTGATCTACCTGCAGGAGCCGGGGCGCTTCCGCGCTCCGCGCGATGTCTGGGAGGCCGCCGCGGTGGCGGACGGGGCGACGCTGGAGCGGCTGTTCCCGCACCGCCATGGCCGACGCATACTGCTGAGCCACATGCGCCCGGAAGTGGCGCGCGGCCATCTCTGGCCGATCCTCGGCGACGCCACCCGGCAGCGCGTGCTGGGTTACTGCAACCGCGGCGGCACGCTGGACGAGGCGGGCATGCTGTTCGCCAACCGCTGCAGCTGGGCCCATGTGCTGCTGGCCGCCAGCGAGCTGCTGGGGATAGGCTTGGACGAGCTGCTGAACGCGCAGGAGCGTGCGGCGGTGCAGGGCGAGGGCGACCCGGCCTGCCTGCGCTGAGCCGGGTGCCGGGCCGCAAGCCGGCGCCAGTCGGCGGGGAATGACTCAGGGAAGGGAGGGCAGGCATGCCCAAGTTGGTACTGGAGCTGGATCTCGATCTGTATCGCCTGCTGGTGCAAGCCGCCAGCAGCAATGGCTTGAGCCTGGCCGACGAATGTCGGTGGCGTCTGGAGGGTGGTGCGCGGCGCTCCCGTTTCATGGAGGCGCTGCTCACCGAGCTGCGCGCGGACGACGAGCCGCGCGCCGAACAGGCGTGAAGCGACGGCTTACTGCAGGCCGCAATCGGCCTTGCTGAAGCGCTCGGTGGTCACCGGGCGGTTGCTCTGGTATTCGCTGAACTCGTAGCGCAGCACCGCGCCGCGCGCCAGCAGCTGGCGGTAGCCGGTGTTGCTGCAGACGCTGCTGGCCAGTTGCTGGCGCACGGCGTCCGGGTTGCCGCGCATCTGCGCCGCGTGGGCGCTGCGCACGCTGAGGTGGTTGACCAGTTCGTTGCCTTGCACGGTGTAGCCCTGGTCGAGGATGTCCTCGTTGATCGCGCGCGGCGTGCCGACGCTGCTGTCCTTGGCGACCTGGCCGAGCATGCGGGTCAGCTCGTAATCCTTCAGGGAGGCCGCGTGAGCGACGGGCAGGGCAAGGCTGAGGGCGAGCAGGGAAGCGAGGCGCAGCATGAACAATCTCCACAAATAAGGCTGAATCCTTCGACCGGCCATGGCCGGGCCGGTTCAGTCGCGTGCCATCTTACTCTAGACTTGCGCGCCCCATGCCTTTGTCCGCAGGTTTCCCGATGACCCATGCCGTTGCCCGGCTCCGCGCCGAACGCCTGGCGCGCAGCCTCAAGCCCTTTGTCGCCCGCGGCTCGCGTGCGCCGCGCTGCCCGCAGTGCCGGGTGCTGGGCAATTACTGCCTGTGCGCCTGGAAGCCGCAGGTCGAGGTGCGCGCCGGCGTGTGCCTGCTGATGCACGATGTCGAGGCGCTGAAGCCGAGCAACACCGGTTGGCTGATCGCCGATCTGGTGGCCGACACCTTTGCCTTCACCTGGCAGCGCACGGCGGTCGACCCCGGCCTGCTGGCGTTGCTCGACGACCCGCAGTGGCAGCCCTGCGTGGTGTTCCCCGGCGAATATGCGGCGCCGCAGCGGGTGATCGGCGAGTTGCCGGCGGCGCCGGGCAAGCGCCCGCTGTTCATCCTGCTCGATGCGACCTGGACCGAGGCGCGCAAGATGTTTCGCAAGAGCCCCTACCTGGATCGCTTCCCGGTGCTCAGCCTGCAGCCGGAGCAGCTGTCGCGCTACCGCCTGCGGCGCTCCAAGCGCGAGGAGCACCTGTGCACCGCGGAGGTGGCGGCGCTATGCCTGGAGCTGGGCGGCGAGCCGCGCGCGGCCCGGGCCCTGGATGCCTGGCTGGACCTGTTCAGCGAGCGCTACCTGGGCGCCAAGCACCGCTGGCCGGTGGACGAGCAGAGTCCCGCCCACTTGGCCGTCAAGGCCTTGCTCCAGGACTAGCCGGCCAGGGCCTTCTTCGGCCATAGCTGGGCAATCAGCATGCCGGTGAACATCAGGGCGCAGCCGAAGTAGCCCTTCAGCGCCAGCGCCTCGCCGAGGAACAGGGCGCCAGCGATCGCGGCGAATACCGCTTCCAGGGACAGGATGATCGCCGCGTGCGAGGCGATGGCATGCTTCTGCGCCACCACCTGCAGGGTGAAACCGACCGCCACGCCGAACAGGCCGCCGTAGAGGATGGCCGGGCCGGCGGCGAGGATGGCGTCGAGCTTGATCTCCTCGAGGATCAGGGCCAGCATCAAACTGATCACCGCGCAGGTGGCGAACTGCAGCAGGGCCAGGCGCAGCGGGTCGTGGCGGCTGGCGAAGAAGCTCACCAGCAGCACGTGCACGCCCCAGACGCAGGCGCCGGCCAGTTGCAGCCAATCGCCGGACGCGACGTGGAAGCCCTCGCCGACGCTGAGCAGGAACATCCCGGCCACGGCCAGCCCGGCGCCCAGCCAGGTGCCCAGGCCGGTCTTGTGGCCGAGGAACAGGCCGAGCAGCGGCACGACGATCACGTACAGGCCGGTGATGAAGCCGGAGTTGGTCACGCTGGTGAACAGCAGGCCGACCTGTTGCAGGTTGATCCCCAGCGACAGCGCCAGGCCCATGATCAGGCCGCCGAACAGCAGGCCGCGGTTGATCGGCTCCGGCGCCTTGTCGGCGCCGCGGCGGCCGAGCAGGATCACCAGCGGCAGCACGACGACGGTGGCCAGGGCAAAGCGCAGGCCGGTGTAGAGGAAGGGGCCGATGGCATCCATGCCCAGGCGTTGCGCAACGAAGGCGGAGCCCCAGATCATCGCGGTGAGTAACATCAGCAGGTCGGCGCGCAGGGCTTGGCTAGGCATGCGAAATCTCGGCAGTAAAAAGCCGCGACTTTGCCGCAAAGCGCGCAACTTGACCACCCCGTCACAGCTGGGCATGCTTGGCGCCGCTCGCAACCCCGTGCTGCCCGGATTGCTTCGGCCCACAACAAGAACAGGGAACACCAATGGCCGCTTACGAAATTCTGATCGCTGACGATCACCCGCTGTTCCGCAGCGCCCTGCAACAGGCGCTGAGCCTGGGCCTGGGCCCGGATGTGCGCCTGGTGGAAGCGGCCAGCATCGCCGAACTGGAAGCCCGGCTCGCCGAGAAAAGCGACTGGGACCTGGTCCTGCTGGATCTCAACATGCCCGGTGCCTACGGTTTCTCCGGCCTGGTGCTGCTGCGCGGGCAATACCCGCAGGTTCCGGTGGTGATGGTCTCGGCCCAGGAAGAGGCGGCCGTGGTGGTGCGCTCGCGCGAGTTCGGCGCCAGTGGCTTCATTCCCAAGTCCAGTTCGCTGGAGACCATCCAGCAGGCCGTGCGCCAGGTGCTCGATGGCGATGTCTGGTGGCCGCCGTTGTCCGCCGAGGCGGCCAGTGTCTCGGCCGAGGCCAAGGCCGCCAGCGAAGGCCTGGCCAGCCTCACGCCGCAGCAGTTCCGCGTGCTGACCATGGTCTGCGAGGGTTTGCTGAACAAGCAGATCGCCTATGAGCTGAGCGTCTCGGAAGCGACCATCAAGGCCCATGTCACGGCGATCTTCCGCAAGCTCGGCGTGCGCACCCGCACCCAGGCGGCGCTGTTGCTGCAGCAGATGGAGTCGATCCCCGGGCAGTGACGGCCACAGCCGTTGTCAGCACGCACCTGCGCCGGGCGTATTCACGATTTTTTGACCGGGCCGGGCCTAAGCTCCGCCATCCTCAGCTTCAGGTAACCAAGCAATGTCGCCATTCAAGGGCCAGACCGGCCTGAAACGTATCCTCAATGCGGCCGGCTATTCGCTGGACGGCCTGCGGGCCGCCTTCACCGGCGAGGCCGCGTTCCGCCAGCTGGTGCTGCTCAACGTGGTGCTGCTGCCGCTGGCCTTCTGGCTCGAGGTGAGCCCGGTGGAGCGCGCGCTGATGATCGCCGTGGGCCTGCTGTCGCTGATCGTCGAGCTGTTCAACTCGGCGGTGGAGGCGGCGATCGACCGCATCTCGCTGGACCGCCATCCTCTGTCGAAGAACGCCAAGGACATGGGCAGCGCCGCGCAGTTCGTCTCCCTCAGCCTGATCGCGGTGGTCTGGGCGGTGATCCTGCTCGGCTGAGGCGCTTCCCCGTTAGCGCATAGGCGCAAAGCGCGCTCCAGGAAGGCCGGCGGTGCTCAGAGCACCCCGGCCTTTTTCCATTCCAGGTAGCGACTGACCAGTTGCGGGCCCAGCTCGCCGGGGCGCGCGTCGAGTACCGGAATGCCGTTGGCCAGCAGGCGTTCGTGCAGGCCGGCGCGGGCATTCAGGTAGTTCACCGTGCCGCAGTAGCCGAGCGCCTGCTCGTAGCTGTCGACCGGGGTCTGGCGCAGCTGGTCGAGCACTTCCTCGCGCAGGCTGGCGATCAGCACGCGGTGCTGGCGGCTGAGGCGCTTGACCGCGCCGAGCAGCTCTTCGTCGTCTTCGTCGCGCAGGTTGGTCACCAGCACCACCAGGGCGCGGCGCCGCTGGCGCACCAGCAGCTGGTTGATCGCCGCGGCGTAGTCGGCCGGGCGGCGGGTGCTGTCCAGGGCGTACACGGCGTTGAGCAGGCTGCTGATGTGCGCCTGGCCCTTGACCGGCGGGACGAACTGGTCGCGGTCGCCGGCGAAGGTTGCCAGGCCCACGGCATCGCCCTGGCGCAGGGCCACGTAGCTGAGCAGCAGGCTGGCATTGAGGGCGTGATCGAAGTGCGACAGGTCGCCGTCATGGCTGCGCATGCGTCGCCCGCAGTCGAGCAGGAAGACGATCTGCTGGTCGCGTTCGTCCTGGTATTCGCGGGCGATCGGCGTGCGCTTGCGCGCGGTGGCCTTCCAGTCGATCTGGCGCAGGGTGTCGCCCTCGCGGAATTCGCGCAGCTGGTGGAACTCCAGGCCCAGGCCGCGGCGCTGGCGCTGGCGCACGCCGAGCTGGCTGAGCCAGTCGTCCACCGCCATCAGCTGGGCCCCGTAGATACGGGCGAAGTCCGGGTAGACGCGGGTTTCCCCCGCCAGCTCCAGGTAGCGCCGGCCCTGCCACAGCCGCAGCGGGCTGGGCAGGTTGAGTTCGCAGCGGGCGAAGCGGAAGTGCCCGCGCTGCAGCGGACGCACTCGGTAGCCGCACTGGGTCTGTTCGCCGGGGCGCAGCTCGACCCGCTGCGGCAGGTATTCGAATGCCATGCGTTCGGGCACATGGTCGAACAGTTCGACCGTCAGCACCTGGCTGTAGTCGTGCTGCAGGGTCAGGCGCACTTCGCTCCAGCGCCCCAGCGGCAGGTTGCCCGGCAGCTGGCGCTGCAGGCGCGGCGAGGGCAGGCGGCGCAGCCACAGGGCGTCGGCCACGGCGACCAGCAGCAGGCACAGCAGCAGGCTCCACCACAGTGCTTGCAGGGTTTGCGGCAGCTGGACCTTGAGCAGCGGCAGGCTGCCCAGGACGATGGCCAGGGTCAGCAGCACGCCGAGCAGGCCGAGCAGGAGGCGCGAAGGTTTCATGCCGGGCGCGGGCCTCGCAGCAGCGGTGGGCGCCGCATCACAGGCGCGGCGCCGGGACTTGGTCGAGCAGCTGCTGCAGCACCTGGTCGACCGACAGGCCTTCGATATCCAGCTCCGGCGCCAGGCGCACGCGGTGGCGCAGCACGGCCAGGGCGCAGCCCTTCACGTCATCCGGCAGGACGAAGTCGCCGCCACGCAGCAGGGCGCGGGCGCGGCCGCCGCGCACCAGGGCGATCGAGGCGCGCGGCCCGGCCCCCATGGCCAGGCCGGGCCAGGTGCGGGTGGCACGGGCCAGGCGCACGGCGTAGTCGAGCACCTGCTCGTCGATGGCCAGTTCGCTGGCGATCTTCTGCAGGGCCAGCACGTCCTTGGCCTGCAGCAGCGTGCGCAGCGGCGCCACTTCGAGCATGTCGGCCTTGGCCGAGCGAGTCACCTGGCGCACCAGGCTCATCTCTTCATCGGCCTGCGGGTAGTCCATGCGCAGCTTGAGCATGAAGCGATCGAGCTCGGCTTCCGGCAGCGGGTAGGTGCCTTCCTGCTCGATGGGGTTCTGCGTGGCCATCACCAGGAACGGTTGCGGCACTGCCAGGGCGCGGCCCTCGAGGGTGATCTGGCGCTCCTGCATGACTTCCAGCAGGGCGGCCTGGGTCTTGGCCGGGGCACGGTTGATCTCGTCGGCCAGCAGCAGGTTGGTGAAGGCCGGGCCCTTGCGCAGCTTGAACTGCTCGGTCTGCAGGTCGTACACGGCGTGGCCGGTGACGTCGCTGGGCATCAGGTCGGGGGTGAACTGGATGCGCGCGAACTCGCCGCCGAAGCACTTGGCCAGGGCCCGCACCAGCAGGGTCTTGCCCAGGCCGGGCACGCCTTCGACCAGCACGTGGCCGCCGGCGATCAGGGCGGTCAGCACGTCGTCGATCACCGCGTGCTGGCCGACCACGGCCTTCTGCAGCTCCAGGCGCAGGGCCTGGAGCATCTGGGTGGCGCGCTGGCGCTGGCTGGCCGGGTTGCTCGCCGCCGTGGCGGGTGCCGGGGTGGCCGGGGCTGGGCTGGCTGTGGGTTGGTCCGGCGTGTGTTCGCTCATAGGGCATTCCTGAGGGTTTGCAGGTTGGCGACCTGACGGGTGAAGTCGGCAGCGGACAGCTTGTGCGCAGGCGCGGGGCGCATGGCTTGGCTGATGGCGCTGGTGGGGATGCGGGTGAGGCGGCCGAGCACTTGCCACTGATCGGCCACGGCCAGGCGTTCGAAGCCCGGGTGGCGGTGGCGGGCGCGGCGCTGGATATCGCGCTGCAGGCTGTGCAGCAGGTGCTGCTGGCTGGTGCGGCGCAACAGGAAGTCGGCGCTGCCGCGCAGGTGTTCCTCCAGTTGCCGGCGGGCATGGCTGGGCGGGCTCTGCAGCGGGCCGTGGCGCAGGCCGGCATGCCACAGCAGCAGGACGATCAGCAGGGCCAGGGCGGTGAGCGCGGCGGGGTAGTGCTCGAACAGCTGGCTGAGCAGGCTGTCGCGCACCTTGCTGTAGAGCAGGGTGACGCTGCTGTCCTGGCTGAGGTACCAGAGCAGCCAGGCGTTGTCGTAGGCATCGATGCTGTCGTTCTGCCAGAGCCAGGCGTCGGTGAGCACGGTGACCAGGCCGTCGCCGTGGTACAGCTGCAGCATGTGCGTGGCTGCGCCGCTGTTGGCCCAGGCATGGGCCCGGTTCTTGGCGTCGTAGAGGTGGAAGTCGGTGTCGAAGTCGACGTAGGCCGGGGCCTGCTCGTTCTCCAGGTAGAGCTTGGTCAGCTCCGGGTAACGGTCGTCATCCTCGGCCTCGACCTGTGCGGCGACCGCCTCGCCGAGCTCGTCCTCGTTGTCGCCGGCCGCTTCGGCGGGCTCGGCGGCGTCGCTGTCCGTGGCGCTGTCGGCGTCCGCGTCGGCCTGCTCGTCGGCCTCGCTGGTGCTGCTGTCCTCGTCACCGTCCGCCGCCTCGTCGAGGTCTTCGGTCAGGTGCTGCTGGATGCCCAGGCTGTCGAGCAGCAGGTCGTCGCTCTTGCCCTGTTCCTCGTCCCACAGGCTTTCCGCGACGAACACCAGATGGCCGCCCTTGGCCGTCCATTCCAGCACCTGGCGGGCCTGGCGCGGGGTCATGTCCTCGCGGCTGCTGAGCAGCATCAGGGTCTGCCCGGGTGCCGGCAGCTGGCGCAGCACGGCCAGGCCGTCGGCGCGGCTGACCGCGATCTGGCGTTCGCGCAGGAAGTATTCGGCGGCCAGGTAGGGATCGGCGTCGACCTCCGGCGCCGGGCCGAGCTTGAGGGTCTTCTCGTAGGGTTGCAGCTGGCCCAGGACATAGATGGCCAGCAGGCCGAGCGCCAGGACGAGAAGGCCGCCGAGGGCGAATCTGCCGGTCCGGCTCATGCCGTCGCTCCCGTCGGGAACAGGCGGCGCCAGGCATCGCACAGGCCCTGCTTGAGCGCAGCCGGCGGCAGACGATGGCCGTAGGCGAGGTTCTGCCAGTGGCGGGTCAGGACCGTGCTGAAGCGGCTCAGTTCGGCCTGGTCGAGGTGCTGCACCAGTTGCAGCACCTCGCCCTCGGTGTGCGAGCCCTTCAGCGGCAGGCGCAAGTCGTGCAGCAGGCGGCTGAGCAGGGCGCGGTAGAGCAGGCCGAGGGCCTCGCGCGGTTGTTCGTCCCAGAGTCGCTCGGCTGCGCTGGCGACGTCGTCGGGCAGGCTTTCCGGGGCCACTTCCAGGCCGAACAGCTGGCTCGGCATCTCGCGGATGCGCCGTTGCGGCAGGCCGAGGCGGCCGGCGAAGGTGCTCAGCCATTCGCGATAGCGCCACACCAGCAGCAGGATCAGACCGATCAGCGCGGCCCACAGCAGCACTTCGAAGATCAGCGCGACGATTTCCAGCTTCTTCAGGTAGTCGCTCAGCGCGCCGAGGTTCTGCAGGGCTTCGAGCAGGCCTTGGCTCTCGTCCCGCGGCTTGTCCTCGGCCTTGTTCTGCTCATCGCCGAAGCGCCAGCGGGTCACCGTCTCGCGGTGTTCGAACGGCGGCTGGTCGAGCAGCCGGGTGATGCTGTCGTGGGCGGCCTGGCTGGTCAACGGCTGCTTGAGCAGGCGCGGGGCGTCCGGGCCGTTCGGGTCTTCGACGGGAATCGGGCAGCTGCCGGCGGCGTCCTCGGCCCAGGCCGAGGGGCTCGGAACCAGGGCGAACAGGGCGCCAACCAGGAGCAGGGCGTAGGCGCTGCCGGTCAGGCGCTGGCGCAGGCGGCGGAAGACCAGCTCGATGTCCCAGGCCTCCAGCGCGGTGCGCCGGTTGAGGTAGAGGGTGAAGCCACAGGCCACGTAGATCGGTTCCCAGAACACCAGCACCAGGGCGTAGAGCAGGTTGGACAGGTGTTCCAGCCACAGCCACTCGGCCTGGCCGCCGCTGAGCATGCTCTGCCAGTCCCAGTCGGTCTTCATCTGCTGCGGCAGCAGCAGGTAGAGCAGGCCGATCAGGCCGAAGCAGAACACCCCTTCCAGGTGCACGCCGAGTACGGTCAGCCAGGTCGGCCCGCCGCTGTTGCCCAGGCCCAGTACCACCAGGCGCTTGCTGCGGGCCTCGCCGGCGAGGCCTTCGAGCTGCAGCACCGGCAGGTCGAAGCTGCGCGTCGGGCTGAAGCGGCGCCAGGTCAGGCTGGCCAGCAGTTGCGGCTTGAGCAGGCCGGGCAGGGCCTTGAGTGCCTGCCTGAGCGAGGGGGTATCGCCGAACAGGGCATGCGACAGGATATACAGCGGCAGGCGCTCCCAGGCCGGCTTGAGCCACCAGAAGATCAGCACGGAGAGCGTCGGGTATTGCCACAGCAGCAGGCTGAGCAGGGTGAACACCGGCAGGGTGACGATGGCCCAGCTGCCCATCAGCAGGCCGGCGTGGCGCTGCGCCAGGAGCACGCCGAGGTCGACGGCTTCCCAGGCGCTGCGCGGGCGGATGGCGACGCTGGCGTCAGTCAGGCGCATGGCGGTGGCGTCCGGCAAAAACGAAATAGGCGATCACCAGCAGCCACAGGGCCGTGCCAACCAGGTACTTGATGGTCGGTGTGGTGTAGGTCATGGACGACCAGAACGCCTCGACAAAGGCGGCGATGACCAGGAACAGGATCACCCCGGCGACCAGCTGGATGCTGCGCCCGGAGGCCTGGCGCAGGGCTTCGCCGCGGCGCAGGCGGCCCGGGGCGAGCAGGGCCCAGCCGAGCTTGAGCCCCGCGGCGCCGGCGAAGGCGATGGCGGTCAGCTCGAAGGCGCCATGGCCGATGACGAAGGACCAGAAGGTTTCGCTGTAGCCGATGCGGGTCAGGTGGCCGGCGACGGCACCGATCATCAGGCCGTTGAACAGCAGGAAGAACAGGCTGCCGAGGCCGAACAGCAGGCCGCTGGCGAAGGTCTGAAAGGCGATGCCGATGTTGTTCATGATGTAGAAGCCGAACATCATCCAGTCATCGCCCGAGTCGCGTTCGCTGAAGCGGCCGATGCGCCGGGCATCGGGATCGTACATGCGTTCCATGTCGCTGACCTGGGCCGGGTCGAGCAGGCCGTAGATCAGCTCGGGGAACTGCCAGGTGAGCAGGCCCATGCCGATCAGGCTGCCGAAGAACAGCAGGCAGCCGGCCAGCACGCAGCGCCATTCGCTGCGGATCAGTTGCGGGAAGCCGCTGATCAGGAAGCGGATCATCTGCGCCAGCAGGTGGCTGCGGTGGCGGTAGAACTGCTGGTGGCCGCGCATCGCCAGCTGTTGCAGCTGGTCGATCAGGTGGCTGCTGTAGCCACGCTCCTCGGCCAGGGCCAGGTGCTGGCACAGATGGCGGTAATCGGCGGCAAAGCTTTCGCAGGCCTTGCTGTCGGCCTTGCCGCGCTCCAGCTGGCCGAGCAGCTGGGTGAAGCGTTGCCAGTCGGCGGCGTGCTTGTGCTCGAACAGGTGCTGCTTCATGTCGCCCCCAGCAGGCCGCGGGCGATGTTGTTGAGGCGGGCCTCGGCCTGCTCCGGCGGCACTTGCAGGGGCTCGGCGAGGATGCCGGCCAGCTCCTGGCGGCGGGCCGCGGACAGGCCCGCCTGGCGTTCGGCAAAGCCTTGCAGGGCGCGCTGTTCGGCGAGGCTCAGGCGAAACGGCGGGCGCTCGCTGTCGCCGGCCGCAATCAGCGGACGGCTGCCGTTCTCGTCGCGATAGACCACCAGGGTCCCGGCGGCCAGGTCGCCCAGGCGCTTGAAGGCCGGATGGCACAGGCAGCTGACCAGCCCCAGGCAGTAGCCGACCGGCAGCATGTCGACGAAGCGCAGCAGGTTGCGGGTCAGCGAGGCGCCCCAGCCGACCGGGGTGCCGTCGTCATGCACCACGCGCAGGCCCATGATCTGCTTGCCCGGTGAGCGGCCCTGGTTGAACACCTCGAACAGCACCATGTACCACCAGTTGACCAGGAACAGCAGAATGCTGCCCAGGCCCACGCCGAGCTGGCCGAGGAAGGCCATGACGATGAACATCAGCAGCAGGATGGCGCCGCGGATCAGCAGGTCCAGGCCGAAGGCCAGGATACGCGGCAGCGCACCGGCCGGGCGCAGGACCAGATCAATGCCTTCCGGGGTTTCGACATGGTGGCGCGTATCCAGCAGCCTGTCGCGGATGCGGGATGGCTCGGGGGCGACGCTCGGCGGGGTTGGCTGCATTCGTCAACTGCATCGAAGAAAGCCTGATGCTAGCCAGCAGCAGGAGGGAAGGCAATCGGGCCGCCGCGGCGGCCCGAGCGCTGGCTGGCAATCAGTTGGCCGGTGCGGGCAGCACACCGAAGATGGTGCGGTAGAGAATGCCCTGGGCCACGATGAACATCGGCACGGTCCAGATCAGGCCGATGCCCAGCGGAATCATGCTGATCATCATGATCACGCCGAGCAGCAGGTAAAGGAAGAACACCTTGAACCAGTGCTGGTTGATCGCCTTGCACGACACCAGCATGGCGTTCCAGGCCGACAGCTTGCGCTCGACGATCAGCGGGATGGTCAGCAGGAACGCGACGGCCAGATAGATGCCCGGGACGACGAACAGGAGGAAGCCGATATTCACCAGGATGCCCATCAGGATCGCCGCCAGGAGCAGCGGCAGGGTGCGCCCGAAGTGGCTGAACACTTCGCCGAAGCGTACCGGCTGGCCGGCGGCCTGGCGGATGCCGACCATGTTGATGCCGGCCACGAAGGGGTAGACCACGGCGAGCATGACCAGGCCCGCGCCCAGGCCGATCACCAAGAAACCGAACACGCCTGCGGCCAGCAGGCCGCCACCGGCACTGTCACCCAGGCTCGAGGCGCCCAGGGCACCGAGTACGCCGAACACGGAGAGGATGATCGACAGGAGGAAGGAGGCGACCATCATGGCGCCGCAGAACACCAGATAGCTGCCCCAGATCACGCCTTTGGTGCCCTTGGTCTTGCTCCAGGCTTCACCGAGCAGGGTGCCGATGGAGAAGTCGTAGCCGCGGCTCAGGGCCTGCTCGACCGAGGGCGCCTGCCCGGGGGCGGTGGCTTCCTGCAGGGCGCTGCCCGGCATGGCATAGGGGTTCTGTAGGGTTGTGTCGGTCATGTGTACTTCCTTGTGTAGTGAGACGCCATTACGAACAGCACATCCTAGCGACAGTGGCGGGGCGGCAGCAAGTTGCAGCTACGCACCCGTGAGCGCAATCATGCTTTTTCGCGTTTTTTGTGCGCCGTATGCGCCTGATAGACTGCGCGAGCCTCTTCTCGATGGAAACCGCCGTGAGCTCAAGCATCTTCTGGTACGACTACGAAACCACCGGGATCAACCCGCGCAATGATCGACCGTTGCAGGTCGCGGGCATCCGTACCGACGAGCAGCTCAACGAAATCGGCGAGCCATTGAACATCTATTGCCAGCCGAGCGACGACATCCTGCCGCATCCGGCGGCCTGCCGGATCACCGGGATTACCCCGCAGATCCTGCGCGACCGGGGACTCTGCGAGGCCGAGTTCATGGCGCGGGTGCATGCCGAGCTGGCGCTGCCCGGCACCTGCGGCTCGGGCTACAACAGCCTGCGTTTCGACGACGAGATGACGCGCTACGGCCTGTACCGCAACTTCTACGACCCCTATGCCCGCGAGTGGCAGAACGGCAACAGCCGTTGGGACCTGATCGACCTGCTGCGCACCGCCTACGCCCTGCGCCCGGAAGGGATCGCGTGGCCGCGTGACGAAGAGGGGCGGGTGTCGCTGAAGCTCGAGCGCCTGACCGAGGCCAACGGTATCGAGCATGGCCAGGCGCACGATGCGCTATCGGACGTGCGCGCGACCATCGCCCTGGCGCGCCTGCTGCGCGAACGGCAACCCAAGCTGTACGACTACCTGTTCCAGCTGCGCAGCAAGCACAAGGTCATGGAGCAGATTCGTCTGCTGCAGCCATTGGTGCACATTTCCGGGCGTTTTGCCGGTAGCCGCAATTACCTGGCCGTGGTGCTGCCGCTGGCCTGGCACCCGCGCAATCGCAATGCCTTGATCGTCTGCGACTTGCAGGCCGATGTGCGACCGCTGCTGGAACTGGATGCCCAGACCCTGCGCCAGCGCCTGTATACCCGGCGCGATCAATTGGCCGAAGGCGAGTTGCCGGTGCCGCTGAAGCTGCTGCATATCAACCGTTGCCCGGTGGTGGCGTCGCTCAAGGTGTTGCGCGCCGAAGATACTGCGCGCTTGCAGTTGAACTTGGCGGAGTGCGAAGCGCGCGCGGGGTTGTTGCGTGACGGTTTGGCGCAATGGCAGGAGAAGTTGGCGCCACTCTATGCGGAGGAAGAGTTCGCCGCGCTGGATGATCCGGAGCAACAACTGTATGGCGGTTTCCTCGGCGACCGCGATCGACGTTTATGCGAACAGGTACGCCAGGCCAGTGCCCTGCAATTGGCGCGCGATAATTGGGGTTTTCTCGACGCACGCTTGCCCGAGTTGCTGTTTCGCTATCGGGCCCGCAATTTCCCGGCCTCCCTGTCGCCGGAAGAAACGGCTGCCTGGCAGGCGTTCTGCCGCACTCGCCTGAGTAATGCCGAGGCGGGTGCGCCGAATACCCTGGAGCAGTTCGAGGCGGCACTGGTCAATGAATGGCCGCAGGCCAGTCCGGAACAGCAGCAGGTATTGCAGGTCTGGCGCGAACATGTCGCCGCGCTGCGGGCGAAATATCGGTTGTGAGTGCGCCGCAGTATGGCGGCTATACGGAGAAACAAAAAAGCCGGCAAGTTGCCGGCTTTTTATTGGCTGACGCGCTGTCGAATTAACCGAGCAGGGTGGCCCAGCCTTCAACAACGGCGGCGCCCCACTTGGCTTTCCACTCTTTCAGGGTCTTGTGGTTGCCGCCTTTGGTTTCGATCACTTCACCGGTGTTCGGGTTCTTGTACTGCTTGACCTTGCGGGCGCGCTTGGTGCCGGTGGCCTTGGCGGCACGCGGAGCCTTGCTCAGCTTGGCTTCCGGGTCGAGCAGGGCGGTGATGTCGCGCAGCGACTTCTGGTATTCGCCCATCAGGGTGCGCAGTTTGCCTTCGAATTCCAGTTCTTTCTTCAGTTTGTCATCTTGCGAGAGATTCTTCAGGCGCTCTTGAAGTTCCTTGATGGCTTCTTCGGTGGCGCGGTATTCGTTGATCAGGGACATTGTGCTCTACCTTGATAGGGGGCGGATACGAGATGGACTGAAGGTAATAATAGACAGGCGCTTGCAGGCAAGTAAATACGTTGGAAAAGTTTTGCCGAAATTATTTTGTGGAATATATGTCCGGGGCCTTTTCGGGGATAACGGCATGACTGCGGCAATGCCGGCTGCCGATCGCAGTTTCATATGTTCATGTCGCCGGGTGACGGATTAACTGCACCCCTGCAAGTTGGCGATTGTGCAAGTTTTTGCGCGCCAGCACTTATCGGTCGGCGGATTACGCCACCGGTTGCGGCTCGTCGGGGGCAAGTTTGTCCCGAGAACGCGGCAGCTGGATACTGCCCTGAGGCCTGCCATATGCCTGCGCAAGCCGAGCGCTTGCCCGGTGGTGGTTTGTCCGGCTGGTTCCAGGTGATTTGGCCTGGCCAGGCAGATACTGAAGTTTTCCCCCGCTCTGGCTAGAATGGCGCCCTCGCGAAGTTTCTGGAGTTTCCCATCATGCGCACTTTTCGGCTGGTCATCGCCTGCCCGGACGGCGTTGGCATCGTTGCCAAAGTCAGTAATTTCCTGGCCACCTATAATGGCTGGATCAGCGAAGCCAGCCACCACTCGGATAACCAGAGTGGCTGGTTCTTCATGCGCCATGAGATTCGCGCCGACTCGTTGCCGTTCGATCTCGACGGTTTTCGCCAGGCATTCGCCCCGATTGCCCGCGAGTTCTCCATGGAATGGCGGGTGACCGATTCCGCACAGAAGAAGCGCGTGGTGCTGATGGCCAGTCGCGAGTCGCACTGCCTGGCCGACCTGCTGCACCGCTGGCACAGCGACGAGCTGGATTGCGACATCCCCTGCGTCATCTCCAACCATGACGACCTGCGCAGCATGGTCGAATGGCACGACATCCCCTTCCATCACGTGCCGGTCGATCCCAAGGACAAGGCCCCGGCTTTCGCCGAAGTGGCGCGTCTGGTCGGCCAGTGCGATGCCGATGCCGTTGTGCTGGCGCGCTACATGCAAATCCTGCCGCCGCAGCTGTGCAAGGATTTCGCCGGCCGGGTGATCAACATCCATCACAGCTTCCTGCCGTCGTTCGTCGGCGCCAAGCCCTACCACCAGGCTTCGCTGCGTGGCGTCAAGCTGATCGGCGCCACCTGCCACTATGTGACCGAGGAGCTGGATGCCGGCCCCATCATCGAGCAGGACGTGGTGCGCGTCAGCCATCGCGACAGCATCGAAACCATGGTCCGCCTCGGTCGGGATGTGGAGAAGATGACCCTCGCCCGTGGGCTACGCTATCACTTGGAAGACCGGGTACTGGTACACGACAACAAGACGGTGGTGTTCGACTGACTCCAGTCGCCGGGCGCCCCGGGTCTGCCGCGGCGGAGGCGTTCAGCGATGCTCAAGTCGATCAGGGTGCGGGACTACATGGCCACGCACCAGCTCACTTTCCATGCCGATACGGACCTGTATACGGCTATCGATCTGCTTCTCGAACACCGTATCTCGGCTGCCCCGGTCATCGATGAGCAGGGCGCTCTGATCGGTCTGCTGACGGAGATCGATTGCCTGCGCGGGATCCTTTCCGGCGCCTATTTCGAGGAAACCGGCGGCACGGTCAGCGCCTGCATGACCACGCGGGTGGAAACGGTGGCGGCCGACCTCAGCGTGATCGAGGTGGCCGAGCGCTTGCTGCATGGCGGTCACAGCCATTTGCCGGTGGTCGCCGAAGGCCGGCTGCTCGGGCAGATCGGCTGTCAGGATGTGCTGCGCGCGGTCAAACAGTTCGCCCAGCACGAGCCGGGGCGGCGCTCCGAGGGTTGAAACAGGTCGAGGTAGCGGTATGTCGCATTCACGCAAGCCAGGCACGGCCCATCCGCCAGCCACGCTGGGGGAGGGCTGTACCAGTCGTTATGATCCGGATGCCTTGAGCGAGGAGGATGGCACCGAGTTTCCCGGTGCCGCCGAGCTGTGGTCGCGGCTGCAGGAGGGCACGCCGCCGGGCGGGCCCGCTCGGGCGCAGGAGCGGCCTGCGCCTGAGAAGTAGGCGGTTTCAGATGCGGAAGCTGTCCACCAGGTGCTTCAGGCGCGTTGCCTGCTGTTCCAGGTCACCGCAGGCGCGCAGGGTGGCCTGCAGGTTTTCCACGCCTTCCTGGTTGAGGGTGTTGATTTCGGTGATGTCCATGTTCAGCGAGTCCACCACCGCGGTCTGCTCCTCGGTGGCGGTGGCGACCGACTGGTTCATGCCGTCGATCTCGCCGATGCGCTGGGTCACGCTGCCCAGGCGTTCGCCTGCCTGGTTGGCGATGGCGACGCTGTCCGCGCTGTAGCGCTGGCTCTCGGTCATGGTGCTGACCGAGTCGCGGGCATCGACCTGCAGCTCCTCGATCATCTTCTGGATTTCCTGGGCCGACTCCTGGGTCCGGTGGGCCAGGTTGCGCACCTCGTCGGCCACCACGGCGAAGCCGCGGCCGGCTTCACCGGCACGCGCCGCCTCGATCGCCGCGTTGAGGGCCAGCAGGTTGGTCTGCTCGGAGATGCTCTTGATCACTTCGAGGATCTGGCCGATGTCGACCGTCTTGCCATTGAGCTTCTCGATGTTGCCGCTGGAGTCGCTGATCTTGTTCGACAGCTCGTTCATGGCGGCAATGGTCTTCTCCAGCACCTGGCTGCCATCCTCGGCCAGGCGGCGAGCGTCGGAGGCCTGATGCGAGGCCTGCGCGGCATTGCGCGCGATTTCCTGGGCGGCGGCGCCCAGTTGGTTGATCGCCGCGGCCACGCTATTGGTGCGGTTGGCCTGTTCGTCCGAGTTGACCATCGACGAGTTGGAGGCGTTGACCACCAGCTTGGCCACTTCGTTGACCTGCTGGGTGGCCGAGGATACCTCGCGGATCGAGGCGTGGATGCGCTCGACGAACTGGTTGAATGAGCTGGCCAGTCGGCCGAACTCGTCCTGCGAGTGGATGGCCAGGCGCTTGGTCAGGTCGCCCTCGCCCTGGGCGATATCCTGCATGGCGCGACCCATCACATGCAGCGGCTGCATCAGCACGCGGATCAGCATGCTCAGCAGGAGCATGATGAGGACCACCGCGATCACCGTGGCGATGATCGCCGAGGCGCGGAACTCATTGAGGGGGGCATAGGCCTTGTCCTTGTCGATGGACAGGCCGACGTACCAGTTGACCGAGGGCAGGCCCTTGACCGGGGTGAAGGTGAGCAGGCGCGGGGTGCCATCCAGTTCGGCCTCGCTGAAGCCGCTGCTGACCTGCGGGGTGTTCTTCGGGTAGACCTCGGTGAGCGATTTCATCACCAGGTCCTTGTTCGGGTGCACCAGGATCTTGCCGTCCGCGCTGACCAGGAAGGCATAGCCCATGCCGTTGAAGTCCAGCGAGTTGATGATCTCGACCAGGGTATTCAGGCTGAGATCGCCGCCGACCACCCCGGCACTGCCGGCCGGGGTGGCGATGGTGATGATCAGCTCGCTGGTGGCGGCGTCGACATAGGGCTCGGTCAGGGTCGAACCGCCGGCCGCCATGGCGTCCTTGTACCAAGGGCGGGTGCGCGGGTCGTAGTCGGCCGGCATCTCGTCTTGCGGGCGCATGGTGAAGCTGCCGTCGGCCGCACCCAGGTAGGTGAAGGCGAAGGTCGACGCCAGGCTGCGGCGTTCCAGGGTACTCGCCAGGCTGTCCGCAGTGGTGGCGCTGTCAATCGACTGGGCGACGTTCTCCACCAGCAGGATTCGCCCGGACAGCCAGTTCTGGATGTTGCTGGCGGTGACCGCCCCCAGGCTGTGCAATTCACTTTCCAGATCGGCCTTGATCACATTGCGCTGCAGGTAGTCGTTGTAGAGGGTGAACAGGGAAAAAGCCGCAATCACCACCAATGAGGCGGCGATAAGGATCTTGTGGCTGAACTTCAGATTCTGGGTCATGGTTGCTTGCGTCCGGTGAGTTCTGGCAGCAGTCTTTAATTATTAGCGGCAGGTGGTTTTCACCTGAACCGTGCTGTACACCGCTTATAACGACCTCTATGCAGTAAAGCTTTAGCCCGAGGGATGGCAAGATGCCTGCTTCCGATGCATTTGTACTGGGTGCCGATCCGCAGGGACGGCCCGTAAGCCAGGCGCTGCGCCTGACCAATCGCCACGGCCTGGTGGCCGGCGCCACCGGCACCGGCAAGACGGTGACCCTGCAGCGGCTTGCCGAACTGTTCAGCGATGCCGGCGTGGCGGTATTTGCCGCCGACATCAAGGGCGACCTCTGTGGTCTCGGCGCCGCAGGCAACCCGCAAGGCAAGGTGGCCGAGCGGATTGCCGGCATGCCCTGGCTGAACCATCAGCCGCAGGCCTATCCGGTGACACTGTGGGATGTGGCCGGTCGCAGTGGTCATCCGCTGCGCACCACGCTCAGCGAAATGGGGCCGTTGCTGCTGGCCAACCTGCTGGAGCTGAGCGACAGTCAGCAGGCGGCCCTCTATGCCGCCTTCCAGGTGGCCGACCGCGAAGGTCTGCTGCTGCTCGATCTGAAAGACCTCAAGGCATTGCTCAACCACCTCAAGGATCACCCCGAGCTACTCGGCGAGGACCGCGCCCTGTTTGCCGGCGCCTCGGCTCAGGCCCTGCTGCGCCGCCTGGCCACGCTCGAACAGCAGGGCGCCGAGGCGCTGTTCGGCGAGCCGGCGCTGCAACTCGAGGACATCCTGCGCCTGGACGGCGATGGCCGTGGCCGTATCCACCTGCTCGATGCCAGCCAGCTGGTGCACGAGGCGCCCAAGGTCTATGCGACTTTCCTGCTGTGGTTGCTGGCCGAACTGTTCGAGCAGCTGCCCGAGCGTGGCGATGCGGAAAAGCCGGTGCTGGCGCTGTTCTTCGACGAGGCGCACCTGCTGTTTGCCGATACCCCCAGGGCCTTGCAGGAGCGCCTGGAGCAGGTGGTTCGGCTGATCCGCTCCAAGGGCGTCGGGGTCTATTTCGTCACCCAGTCCCCCGGCGACCTGCCCGATGACGTGCTGGCCCAGCTGGGCCTGCGTATCCAGCACGGCTTGCGCGCCTTCACCACCAAGGAGCAGAAATCCCTGCGTGCGGTGGCCGACGGCTTTCGCCCCAATCCCGAGTTCGACTGCCTCACCGTGCTCACCGAGCTGGGCATCGGCGAGGCCCTGGTTGGCACCCTCGAAGAAAAAGGCACACCGGCCACGGTGCAGCGGGTGGCGATTGCTCCGCCGCAGTCGCGCATCGGTCCGCTGAGCGAAGGCGAGCGGGCCGCACTGCTGCGCGCCTCGCCGCAAGCCGGGCGCTATGACAAGGCGGTGGATCGCGAGTCGGCCTATGAAATGCTCATGGCGCGAGCCCAGCAGCAGTCGGCCGAGGCTCCTGTCGAACAGCCCAAGGCCGCCGACAAGTCGGGCGACACTTCCGGTCTGGGCGGCATGGCCGGCGAACTGCTCGGCAGCCTCGCCAGTCAGGTGATGAAAACCGCGGTGCGCCAGGCCGCCAATCAGATCGGTCGGCAACTGGTGCGTGGCCTGATGGGCTCGCTGCTCGGCGGCAAACGGCGCTGAGTGGCTCAGTCCGAGAATGAAGGCGCCGAGTGGCGCCTTTATTTTGCCGACTGTTCGGTGGGGCAGAGGCTAGGGTTCCGACTCGGCTCACTCGCTTTCGCGGGCTTGTTCGATCTTGTGCAGTTCTTGCTGGAATGCCTGGTCGAGCAGGCTGGGTTTCTTGCGCCAGGGTTTGCGCTCGGGGTCCGGTTGAGCGGCGTAGGTAATGACTTCTCCGCCGTATACATCCTTGTAACGTTGTGCCTGACGCTCTAGTTCCGCGCGCAGTTCATCTTTCGTCACGTGATTATCCAGAATGTTGCTGATCGCCAAATTGGCTGGGCTCGTCGGATATGGGCTTATGTTGTCACCCGTAGAAGGTTTTCAACCGGCGAGAAGGGCTCTGCTTGAGCCGAGGCCATTGCAACAAAGTATTGCTGCTGCAATGCGCGAGCCGATTATAACTTGCCACTTCATATTTGCCAGATATTACCGGGCGGTATTTTGCCGCGTGTTTATCTGGGAACGCCGCAATCCCGATCGGTTCCAATTAAATTGACCGGGTCGGCAGAAAACTCTGCCTGCAACGCGTCTGTTCGGGCGTGCGGGGGCGCCTGCGCTGCTCCGGGCCCCCGCGAGGTCCGACTGCTGTGCTCCTCAGTGCACCAGGCCACGTTTGCGCAGTTGTTCAACTATATAGTCGGCGGCCTGTTCGGCACTGTAGCGGCTGGTTTCAATATGAATCTCCGCTGCTTGCGGCGCTTCATAGGGGGAGTCGATCCCGGTGAAGTTCTTCAGTTCGCCGCGCCGGGCTTTCTTGTACAAACCCTTGGGGTCGCGTCTTTCCACTTCGGCCAATGGTGTATCGACAAATACCTCGATGAATTCGCCGGCTTCGACCAAGTTACGCGCCAGTTCGCGTTCGGAACGAAAGGGTGAGATAAAGGCACTGATCACGATCAGGCCGGCATCCACCATCAACTTCGAGACTTCGCCGATGCGGCGGATATTCTCGACCCGGTCCGCGGCGGTGAAGCCCAGGTCCTTGTTCAGCCCGTGACGGACATTGTCGCCATCGAGCAGGTAGGTATGCGCGCCCATCGCGTGCAGGCGTCGTTCCAGCAGGTTGGCGATGGTCGACTTGCCTGCCCCGGACAGGCCGGTCAGCCAGAGCACGCAGGGTTGGTGGCCGTTGAGGCGGCCACGGGCCTGCTTGTCGACTTCCAGCGCCTGCCAGTGGATGTTCTGCGAGCGGCGCAGGGCGAAGTGCAGCATGCCGGCGCCGACCGTCTGGTTGCTGTAGCGGTCGATGACGATGAAGCTGCCCATGTCGCGATTTTCCGCGTAGGGGTCGAAGGCCGTGGCGCGGTCCAGGCTCAGGGTGCAGACGCCGATCTCGTTCAGCGCCAGGCTCTTGGCCGGCAGATGGTCGAGGCTGTTGACCTCGATCTGGTACTTGGGCGGGCTCAGGGTGGCGCCCAGGGTGCTGGCGCCCAGCTTCACCAGATAGGTGCGGCCAGGCAGCAGCGGCTGCTCGGACATCCACACCACGGTGGTCTCGAACTGGTCGGCCACGGCCGGTGGCGCGTCGGCGCTGGCGATCACGTCGCCACGGCTGATGTCGATTTCGTCGCACAAGGTCAGGGTGACCGACTGGCCGCTACTGGCCTGCGCCAGGTCGCCGCCCAGGGTGACGATACGTGCCACCGTGCTGAGCTTGCCCGAGGGCAGCACGCGGATGGCGTCACCGGGACGCACGCTGCCGCCGAGGATGCGCCCGGAAAAACCGCGGAAATCCAGGTTGGGCCGGTTCACCCACTGCACCGGCATGCGCAGTGGTGCATGTTCCTGGGCGTCGTCGATGGGCACCGTCTCCAGGTGCTGGATCAGGCTCGGGCCGCTGTACCAGGGCGTATTGCCGCTGGCGCCGGTCATGTTGTCGCCGCGCAGGGCCGACAGCGGAATGCTCTGGATATGCTCGAGGCCGAGCTTGCTGGCGAAGGCGCGGTAGTCGGCGTCGATCTGTTCGAAGACTTCCTGCGAGTAGCCGACCATATCCAGCTTGTTGATCGCCAACACCACGCGCTTGATCCCCAGCAGGGAGACCAGGTAGCTGTGGCGGCGGGTCTGGGTCAGCACGCCTTTGCGCGCGTCGATCAGGATCACCGCCAGGTCGGCGGTCGAGGCGCCGGTGACCATGTTGCGGGTGTACTGCTCGTGGCCGGGGGTGTCGGCGACGATGAACTTGCGCTTGTCGGTGGCGAAGAAGCGGTAGGCCACATCGATGGTGATGCCCTGTTCGCGCTCGGCGGACAGGCCGTCGACCAGCAGGGCGAAGTCCAGTTCGCCACCCTGGGTGCCGGCTCGCTTCGAGTCGCTTGCCAGGGCACTCAACTGGTCTTCCAGCAGCGCCTTGGCGTCATACAGCAGGCGGCCGATCAGCGTGCTCTTGCCATCGTCGACGCTGCCGCAGGTGATGAAGCGCAGCAGGCTCTTGTGCTGGTGCACCTTGAGATACTGCTCGATGTCCTCTTCGATGAGGTGGGTATGTGCGTTCATCAGAAGTAGCCCTCGACTTTCTTCTTCTCCATCGAACCGTTGCTGTCGTGGTCGATGATCCGTCCCTGGCGCTCGCTGGTGGTGGCCAGCAGCATTTCCTGGATGATGGCAGGCAGAGTATCCGCCTGCGACTCTACCGCACCGGTCAGCGGGTAGCAGCCCAGGGTGCGGAAGCGCACGCTGCGCAGCTGCGGTACTTCGCCTGCGCGCAGCGGCATGCGCTCGTCGTCGACCATGATCAGCACGCCGTCGCGCTCGACCACCGGGCGTTTGTCGGCGAAATACAGCGGCACGATCGGGATGCCTTCCAGGTAGATGTACTGCCAGATGTCCAGCTCGGTCCAGTTGGAGATGGGGAAGGCGCGGATGCTTTCACCCAGCTGCTTGCGCGCGTTGTACAGGCGCCACAGTTCCGGACGCTGGGCCTTGGGGTCCCAGCGGTGCTGGGCGGAGCGGAAGGAGAACACGCGCTCCTTGGCCCGCGATTTCTCCTCGTCACGCCGGGCACCGCCGAAGGCCAGGTCGAACTTGTGGGCGTTCAGGGCCTGCTTCAGGCCCTCGGTCTTCCACATGTCGGTATGCATCGCCGAGCCGTGGCTGAATGGGTTGATTCCCTGTTCGCGGGCCTCCGGGTTGTGGTGGACCAGCAACTGCATGCCGGACTCCCGGGCCATGCGCTCGCGCATCGCGTACATGGCCTGGAATTTCCAGGTGGTATCCACATGCAGCAGCGGGAAGGGCGGCGGCGAGGGGTGGAACGCCTTGCGCGCCAGGTGCAGCATCACCGCGCTGTCCTTGCCGATGGAGTAGAGCATCACCGGGTTTTCCGTTTCGGAAACCGCTTCGCGGAAGATATCGATGCTCTCCGCTTCCAGACGTTCGAGATGGGTCAGTTGCGACATGGCGGCGCTCTCTGCGTGCATGGCTGGGGACTGCTCGGATTGATCGGTCAGGGGTGTGCGGCGGTCTTCAGCGGTCCTTGCGGAACTGCTTGGCGAAGTCCCAGGCGGCCTGGCTGGCGGAGAAGTTGCCGGCGTACAGCTTGCGGTTGCGGCGGCTGTCGCCCCCCGGCCAGACATGTTCGCCGTTGGGGATCAGGCGCAGCTGCACGGGCGCCTGGCTCGGGCAGCTCCAGCTGGTCAGCTGCGAACCATCGGGCAGCGTCTGTTCGCTGGAGCCGCCGCAGTCGTGGGCCTTGGCCATGATCTGCAGGGTTTCCGGCACCGAGCGATGGGCTACACCGGCGATCGCGTTCTCGCCCATGCCGCCCGCGTAGGGCACGTTGCTGTCCTTGGAACCATGGATATGCAGGATCGGCACGCCTTTCGCCCCGGCGCAGCTGTTCAGGGCCAGGGTGCCGGACACCGGGATGATCGCGGCGATGTTCTGGGGGGCTTCGCAGGCCAGGCGGTAAGCCATCATCGCGCCATTGGAAATGCCGGTGGCATAGACCCGCGAGCGATCCAACGGGTGCTGGCGGGCGATGTCCGCGAGCATGCCGTGGATGAACTGCACGTCGTCGACATTCTGCTCGACGGCCGGGCCGCAGCACTTGCCGGCATTCCAGGTGCGCCGATTCTTCAGCAGGCGCGAGCCGGTGCCGTTGGGATAGGCGACCATGAACTGGTTGCTGGCGGCGACCCGGTTCATGCCGGTGGTGCGCTCGGTCTCGTCGGCGTTGCCGAGGCCGCCATGCATGACGATCATCAGCGGCAGTTCGCCCTGTCCGGCGTTGGCGGGTACGAACAGCTTGTAGCTGCGGGTACTGCCGGCCACGGTGATCTCGAACAGCTGGCCTTCCGGTTTGGCGGCCTGCACCGCCTGCGGGGCCAGCAGCACGAGCAGCAGGCTCGACAACAGGGGCTTGAGTAACGTGATGCGCATGGTCGGTTCCTCGCACGTGTCCGTTCAGTAGTCTTCTTCGGCCTGTTGCACGCTGGCCACATCCAGGGCCGCGTCCTCCAGTTCGCGGACGACGGTGAGGTCGCCGCGCAGTTCGATGAGGATGGCCTCCAGCCATTGGATATCGGTCTCGATCTTCTGCCGGTACTTGACGATTTCCTTGAGGTTGAGGTTTTCCGAGGGGCGGCCCTGGCCGTCGAACAGCAGGCGCACGCTGCCGGCGATCTCGCGGCTACCGTTGAGGTGCGACAGCTCCCGCTCCAGGTGGCTGCGCACGCGCCGCGCCTGCACGCGCTGCTGTAGGTCATCGCGCAGCACCTGCAGGTGCGGCGGCAGTGGCGGCAGCTCGTCGAGTGAGCTGGGGCTGGCGATGTCGCCGATGCGCGGGCGTGTGGGCATGCTGTGCTTCTCGTCAGTGGTGGTAGCCGAATTCCAGCGCCATCTTCTGCACTTCCGCCTTCAGGCAGGCGCCATCCATGCGCCAGGGCAGGGGGGCGCGCAGGGGCGGTTGCTTGGGCAGGTGCGGCTGAAATACAGGGTCGCGCAGGAAGTTGGGGTCATTGCCGAACAGGGCGTTGATCGGCCCGACGCAGGCGAAGGGCGACAGCTCGGGATGCAGCATGTCTTCCAGGGCCTCGATGTCGTCACGCAGGCCCAGCCAGCGACAGATGCGGCCCAGGCTGCCGAGCGGATCGGCCATCACGTCCTCGCCGCGCACATGCATCTTCTGCCGCGGCGGAACCTTCTGCAGCAGCTCCATGATGTTCAGGTTGATGTCATGCCAGGCGATCTGCGGGTCGATGATCGCCTCGTTGTCGGTGTAGTCGATGGAGTTCACCGACAGGGCATAGCCGCCGTCCTGCACCTGCATCACCGAGTTGCCCTGGTTGGTCGGGTGCCGGGTCAGGTGCAGGTAGAACGCATCGGGATAGGCCGAGTAGATACGCTCCAGGTAGACCGAACTGATCACGTGAGCCGGACTCTTGTCGATCGCCATCAGCGGGGCGAGGGCTTCGCTGAGTTCACGGAACACCTCGAAGCCGCTGCGGTTCTGCCGTGCGGCCAGCCAGTGGTTGGCCATCTCCACCGTGTTGCTGCTCTGTTCGCCGGCATAGATTTCGGCCACCGCACGCAGGATGCCGTGGCGCTGGAACTTGTTGAAGCCGGCGTCGTGCTTGCCGTCCCACATTTCCATCAGGCGATCGACGGTGAACAGGTTCAGCTCCGGGAAGCCGAAAGTCTGTGGGTGCTGACCCAGCATGCCGGCGATCAGCGAGGTATAGGATCGCGGCAATGCCAGGATGAACAGCGGCTGGGTCATCAGGCCTTGCCCGCGAAGCCTTCGACGAAGGGCACTTCGAAGCACTTCTCGTGCATGATCGGGCCGTGGCCGAAGTAGCCGTCCTCGCCGAACAGTTCGCCGTGGTCGGCGGTGATGATGAACCAGGTGTTCGCCGGCGCCTTCTCCATCAGCTTGCCGATCAGCCCGTCGACGTATTCCACGCAGCGGATCTGCTGCTGTCGGAGCATCTCCATCTGCTCCTGATCGAAGAACGCGTCGCTGTCCGCGGCATTGTCCTGGGCCTCGCCGCCGAGGGTCTTGAACACCCCGTGCACCCCGGAAATGCGCGGCAGGTTCTCGTCCTTGAGCATGTATGGGTAGTGGGTCTCGCCCAGGTTGAGGAAGTAGTAGTGCGGCTCGTCCTCGGGGAAGGTCATCTCCTCGACCATGCCGGCGAAGTCGTTGTGGTTGCTCATCAACTTGTAGTCATCGAAGTGCTGGTTGATCGCGGTCTGCTGGTTGAGCACCGGCATCGACACGCGTGCCACCGTGCGGTAGCCGAGCTGGCCGAGCACCTTGGGCAGCGACAGTTCCGGGATGAAGTTGCGGAACGACACATCGGTGATCCCGGTACGGGTCACCCACTGCACGAACTCTTCCTTGTACACCTCCGAGGCATAGACCTCGCGCGGGGTGTTGTGCGGCAGCATGCCCATGGTGAAGGCGTAGTGCGACGGCGCCGTCCAGGAGGCATAGCTGTAGCGCTTCTCGACCTGACCCACCCGCTCGATGTTCGGCGTCTTGGCCGCCACGCAGGAGTCGTAGCGGCAGCTGTCCATGATGATGAACACGATGTGGTTGATGGGTGCGCTCATGGGATGGTCCTCTCTGGGCTGGCTGGGGGCAGGAATGGGCGTTGCGTCACGCCGCCGCGCCGTACGGCAGGGTTGCGCTGTTGAGTGCTGGGGGCGGGCTCGCGCAAGCCGCCCGGGCAGTGCTGGTGCACGGCTCTGGCTGGCTCTGCTGCTGGCGGGTGATGCGTGGCATCGAAGGTCTGTCCATGGCCGTTCTGCTGCTCCCTGATCGCCTGTTTGCTGTCTTGGGCATGCTGGCAGGCAAATGTGCACATTCAGTGAAAGTGCCTGGCATCGCTGAGGCGAAGGTTTGCATCAAGCATGCCGCCTTCTTGCGGGGCGCCGGCGTGGACGCTGCCCATTCCTCTCGTCGAAGTACCCATGACCATCCGGATGGGCTGCTGCCTTCGGCGCTAGAGGCTCTGTCTGGCTATTTTACTGAGTGCTGTAATTTTGACTTTTGCGTCAGTTATTTTTGTTTTTCGCTGTAATTTTGACATTATTGAGTGGTTGCTGGTAAAAAGCCACCACAAAAATGCTGCATCAGCGTGGTGCGTTTCGCACTGTTGCGGTTCAGTTTCATGAATTTCGCTGGAACAATAAATCTGTAACGCATGGTTTGCGCCATGTTTTTGTCATCACTTGCTGCTTGATTCTATGTGTGCCGGTTTATTGAATCGGCTCTGGCGCGAGGGATGGAAAGGATATTGCGGTGCTTGATGGCTGCCAGGGATGCGCGAGTTTTGTTCTGCTCCAGGTTTTGCGCCCACTTCTTGCATTTGCTGCTCATCAGATAGTCGCTGCTAGGTATCAGCCCCCGAGTGAGCGCGGATAACCGCCGCACGGGGTTTTTTGGCCCAAGGAATGAGGCTGTAAAACCATGCAAGGCTCTCGTAACGCTGCAGGCTTCCAGACACTCGTATTTTCGCCCAGCGGGTTGGCACACCCAGCCCTGGCCATTGCCGCTTCGCGCGCCGGCGGGCTTGGGGTGCTGGACCTGGAGTTCGAGGCTAGCCCGCAGCAAGGTGTCGAGCAGCTGGACCTGCTGGCCCGGCATGCGGGGCGCGGTGGCTTTGCGGTACGCCTGGGCGATTACGCTGAGCTCTTGAGCGCGGCCTTGGCGGCGCAGGTCAATCATGGCCTGTGCCTGGTGGTGCTGGCGGGCGAACAGTTCGCCTCCTGGGCCGATAGCCTGCAGGTCTTGCGTGCGGCGGGCGTGCGGGTGCTGCTGGAGCTGTCGAGCAGCGAGCCGCTCGCACAGGGCCTGCTGGCCACGGTTGACGGCCTGATCGTCAAGGGCCACGAAGCCGCCGGCTTCGTCGGCGAGAGTAGCGGTTTCATCCTCGCCCAGCACTGGCGCCAGCACAGCGATTTGCCGCTCTACCTGCGCGGCGGCATCACCCCGCACACCGCTGCCGCCGCCGCCGTTGCCGGTTGTGCCGGCGTGGTGCTGGACAGCCAGGTCCTGCTGCTGCAGGAGTCGCCGGTCGCCAGTGAGTTGTTCCCGCATTTGCGCAGCCTGTCCGGCAGCGAAACGGTCGCCGCCGGCAATGGTGAGTTCGGCTGTTACTGCCGGGTGCTGCTGCGTCCCGGTTTTGCCACGGCCAAGGCCTTTGTCGCCGCGGCGGAAAGTCTCACGCCCGCCGAATTGCGCGCGCGGCTGCTGGCCGAGATCGACTGGCGCGATCCAGCCGCCGGGCTGCTGCCGCTGGGCCAGGATGTGGCGTTCGCGGCTGCCTGGAAAAAGCAGTACGGCAGCCTGGCGCAACTGCTCCAGGCCATCGACAGTGCGGTGCAGAACAGCCCGCAAGCGGCCCTGAAGGCCCGGGCGATCCAGGCCGATGCGCCGCTGGCGCAGGCCCTGGGTCTACCGTTGCCGCTGGTGCAGGGGCCGATGAGTCGGGTCTCGGACAAGGCCGAATTCGCCGAAGCTGTAGCCAGTGGCGGGGCGCTGCCGATGCTGGCCCTGGCCCTGCTCAAGGGCAAGCCGCTGGATGAGTTGCTGAACAAGACCCACCAGCTGCTCGACGGCCGGCCTTGGGGCATCGGCCTGCTGGGCTTCGCCCCGCAAAGTCTGCTCGAGGAGCAGATCGCCGCGGCCAAACCCTACCAGCCGAGCTACGCCATCATCGCCGGCGGTCGTCCGGACCAGGCGGTGCGCCTGGAGCAGTCGGGCATCCCGTCCTTCCTGCATGTGCCGTCGGCCAACCTGATCCCGATGTTCCTCAAGGAAGGCGCGCGGCGCTTCATCTTCGAGGGCCGCGAATGCGGCGGGCATGTCGGCCCGCTGAGCAGCTTCGTGCTGTGGAGCAGCATGATCGACCGCCTGCTCGAGGAGATCAAAAGCGGGGTGCCGGCGACCGAGATCCAGGTGCTGTTTGCCGGCGGCGTCCATGATGCGCGCTCCTCGGCCATGGTCCAGGCCATGGCCGCACCCTTGCTGACGCTGGGCGTCAAGGTCGGCATGCTGATGGGCAGCGCCTACCTGTTCACCCGTGAAATCGTCGGTTCCGGCGCCATAGTTTCGACCTTCCAGCAGCAGGCCATCGACTGTGCGCGCACGGTCAACCTGGAGTCCGGCACCGGACATGCCAGCCGCTGCGCTTACACCCCATTCGCCGCCTCGTTCTTCGCCCGCCGCAACGAGCTCAAGCAGCAGGCCGTGCCCGCCGACGAGGCGCGCGAGCAGCTCGACGACCTGATCCTCGGTCGCCTGCGCCTGGCGTCCAAGGGCAGCATGCGCATTGGCGAAGAGGCCAAGCTCAAGGTCTTCAGCGAGGACGAGCAGGTCGCCGACGGCATGTACATGATCGGCCAGGTTGCCACCCTGCGCGCCGCCGTCACCGATATCGCCAGCCTGCACCACAGCGTTACCGACGAGGCGCTGGCCCTGCTCGAGGCGCATGTGCAGGCCCAGGACGAGCTGGACCTGCTGAGCGGCGATCCGGCGGATATTGCCATCATCGGCATGGGCTCGGTGCTGCCGGGCTCGAAGACCCCGCGCGAGTACTGGCACAACATCCTCAACAAGGTCGACGCGATCACCGAGATCCCGGCCCATCGCTGGGACTGGCGCCTGTACTTCGACGAGAACCGCAGCACCCCGGACAAGATCTACTCGCGCTGGGGCGGCTTCCTCGACGACATGGTCTTCGATCCGACCCGTTACGGCATGCCGCCCAAGTCCATCGAATCGGTCGACCCGATGCAGTTGATGGCCCTGGACATCGCCCGCCAGACCCTCAGCGATGCCGGTTACGACCAGCGCGGCTTCAACCGCGAGAAGGCCTCGGTAATCATCGGCGCCAGCGGCGGTGCCGGCGATGTGGGCATGCAGTACGGCCTGCGCTCCGAGCTGCCGCGTTTCTCCGGCGAGCTGCCGAGCGCGATCGCCGAGCGCCTGCCGGAATGGACCGAAGACACCTTCGCCGGCATCCTGATCAACGTGATGGCCGGGCGCATCGCCAACCGCCTGGACTTCGGCGGGGTCAACTTCGCCACCGACGCGGCCTGCGCCTCGTCCCTGGCCGCCATCTACCAGGGCATCAACGAACTGCTCTCCGGCCGCAGCGACCTGGTCATCGCCGGAGGCGTGGACACCGTGCAGGGCCCGTTCGGCTACCTGTGCTTCAGCAAGACCCAGGCCCTGTCGCCGCGCGGCCGTTGCCGCACCTTCGACGAATCGGCCGACGGCATCGTGATTTCCGAAGGCATCGCCATGCTTGCGCTCAAGCGCCTGAGCGATGCCGAGCGCGACGGCGACCGCGTCTATGCGGTGATCAAGGGCATGGCCGGCAGCAGCGACGGCAAGGCCAAGGGCCTCACCGCGCCGTTGCCCGCCGGGCAGTTGCGCGCCATGCGCCGCGCCTACCAGCAGGCCGGTTTCGGCCCGGAAAGCGTCGGCCTGTTCGAGGCCCACGGCACCGGCACCGTGGCCGGCGACACCGCCGAACTGGACAGCACCACCTCGCTGCTGCGCGAAGCTGGCAGTCGTCCGGCGCAAGCCGTGGTCGGCTCGGTGAAGACCATGATCGGTCACACCAAGGCCACCGCCGGCGTGGCCGGGATGATCAAGGCGGCCCTGGCCCTGCATCACAAGACCCTGCCGCCGCACCTCGGCGTGCAGTCGCCGAATGCGGTATTGAAGGCGGCCGACAGCCCGCTCTGCGTGCTGGATGAGGCGCAGCCGTGGCTGGTCAACGGTGAGCAGCCGCGCCGCGCCGCGGTCAGCGCCTTCGGTTTCGGTGGCACCAACTTCCACGCGGTGCTGGAAGAGTACGCGGGCGAATACCGCCCCTGGTTGCAGCCCAGCGTCAGCGATGCCTGGACGGCCGAGCTGCTGGTCTGGCGCGCCGCCAGCCGCGAACAGTTGCAGGGCCAGGTTGCCGCGCTGCAGCAGCAACTGGCGGCGCCGGGCAAGGTGGCGTTGGCCGATATTGCCTGCCACCTGGCCGCCAACCTCGGCAGCGGTACGCACAGCCTGGCCCTGGTGGTTGGCAGTCTGGATGAGCTGGCCGACAAGCTGGACAAGGCCCAGCGGCGCCTGGCCGGTGAGGCGCTGATCGACCCGAGCATTCAGCTGGGCGACAACCTGGTCGAGGCCGGTCAGGTCGCCGTGCTGTTCCCCGGCCAGGGGTCGCAGAACATCCACATGCTGCGCGAAATCGCCGTGCTGTTCCCGGCCGTGGCCGCGACCCTGGCCGCCGCCGACCAGCAGCTGCAGGGCTCCACCGCGCGCTTTGCCGACAAGCCGCTGAGTCAGTTCATCTACCCGCGTGGCTGCTATGACGAGGTTGCGCGCCAGGCCGCCAGTGCGGCGCTGACCAGTACCGACATCGCCCAGCCGGCCCTCGGCGTGGTCGAGGCCGGGCTGTGGCGCCTGCTGCAGGAACTGGGCGTCAGCGCCGACATGGCCGCCGGGCACAGTTATGGCGAGTTCGTCGCTCTGTTCGCCGCCGGGCACATCGATTTCCCCACCCTGATCAGTCTGTCTGAGGCGCGTGGTCGCTTCATCGTCGAGGCCGCCGCCAGTGCCGGCAGCGAGCTGGGCAGCATGGCCATGGTGCAGGCGCCGCGGGCGCTGGTGGAGGCCAGCATCGGCCATCTGCCGGACGTGCTGGTGGCCAACCACAACGCGCCGGAGCAGAGCATCATTTCCGGCTCCCAGGCCGGTATCGCCAGCGCCCTGCAGGCCTTCCAGGCGGCCGGGCTGAATGCCAGCGCCATCCCGGTGGCCGCGGCCTTCCATTCGCCTTTCGTCGCCCCGGCGCAGTCGTTGCTGGCCGCGGCCATCGAGGCGGCCAACTGGCAGCCGGGCCGCATGCGGGTGTACTCCAACACCACGGCCGCGCTGCACAGCAGCGAGACGGCGCAACTCAAGGCGAGCATGGCCGAACACCTGGTCAAGCCGGTCGAGTTTGTCGCCCAGGTCGAAGCCATGTATGCCGCCGGCGCCCGCGTCTTCCTCGAGGTCGGGCCCAAGGCCGTGCTCAGCCGTCTGGTCGGGCGCATCCTCGACGGCCGCCCACACCAGGCCATCGCCCTGGATGAGCGTGGCGCGGGCATCACCAGCCTGTTGACTGCCCTGGCCCGGCTGTTCTGCCTGGGCGTCAGCTTCCAGCCGGCGGCCCTGTTCGCCCGCCGCGATTGCCGGCGCAGCAGCAATGGTCGGCTCGACGGCCTGTGGCAGGACGCCAGCCTGCCCAAGCAGGCCTGGCTGCTCAACGGCAGCGGCGCCCGTCGCGCCAGCGCCGCGCAGCGGCAGATCGGCGTACGCCAGGGCGAAGTGCTGCCGGCCGCACCTAGCGAGTCGCGCGCGCTGGTCATGCCGGTCGCTCAACCCCTTTCAATTCCTGTCCCCCAACGCGCAGCGCAGGCTGCATCCCGAGTCAAGGAGAGGCTGGTCATGTCTGAAACAACGGCTCCCAACGGTGACGAAATGTCATCGGTGATGGCGGAGTATTTCGCCACCATGCGCCAGTTCCTGGAAACCCAGGAGCGGGTGCTCAACAGCTTCATGGGTGGCGGTGCCGCGGCCAGCCAGCCGCGTGCCCTGCCGGCAGCGGCGGCTGCGGCCCGTCGCCCGGCACCCGCTGCGGCACCGGCGCGTGTCGCGGTCGCACCGGCTCCGGTGGCGATGCCGGTTGCTGCGCCCGTGGTGGCTGCTCCTGCCCCGGTAGCCGCGGTGCCGGCCGTGGTTGCGCCAGCTCCGGCTGCTCCTGCCGCCGCACCGGCGCAGGTGGCGGGTACCAAGATGAAGGACATCCTGCTGTCCATCGTCGAGGAACGCACCGGCTACCCGAGTGACATGGTTGGCCTGGAACAGAACCTCGAAGCCGACCTCGGCATCGATTCGATCAAGCGCGTGGAAATCGTCGGCGCCCTGCTGCAGACCCTGCCGCCGGCCTACGGCAGTGCCCTGGGCGAGGCGCGTAGCGAGCTGAACACGCGAGCGACCCTGGCCGATATGCTCAAGTTGCTGCAAAGCCTGGAGGTCGGCGAGGCGGCAGTCCCTTTTGATTTGGCCGGGGCGAACCCGATAGCTGCCACCCCCGTGGTCAGCCATTCGCCCCGGCATGTCGTGATGGCCGAAGCAGAAGAAATTCCGGCCAACGCCCTGCGCCAGTTCGAGCCCGGTTACTTCATCATTACTGCAGATAACCATGGCTTGGCGTTGCGCCTGCAGGAGTGGCTGGAACAGCGCGGCTGTACGGTGTCGTTGCTGGCACCGAGCCTGCTGGCCGATGAAGCGGCGCTGCTGGCCTGGTGCCGCGAGACCGCCGCCAACCCGGACAAGGTGGTCGCCGGGGTGATCCACCTGGCGGCGCTGGGCGCGCATGTTTTGCCGCGCGATGCGCAGCTGGGCAGCTGGCAGCGCGAGCTGCTGGTCAACGAGAAGTCGCTGTTCCTGATCCTGCATGCCCTGGCCGCGCAGCTGCGCAGCGATGCCCATGTAATGGCGGTCAGCGGCCTGGGTGGCCTGTTCGGTCGCGGTGCGACACCGGCCGAGACTGGTCTCAGCCTGCAGGGTGGCAGCAGCGGGCTGATCAAGTCTGTGCGTGAGGAACGCCCGCATCTGCGTACCCGCGCCATCGACCTCGATCCGGCGCTGGCGGCTGCCGAGCAGCTGGCCATCATCAGCGCCGAGCTGCAGCTGGTCGGTGGGCGCCAGGAAGTCGGCTATCCGGACGGGCAGCGCACGCTGTTCCGCACCCAGGCCCATGCAATCGCCGCCAGCGATCTGCTGCCGCCACTCAACAACGCCGTGGTCCTGGCCACCGGCGGCGCCCGCGGTATCACCGCCGAGGTGCTGCGCGACCTGGCCCGGCCGGGCAATGTGCTGATCCTTACCGGGCGCAGTGAGTTGCACGAGGAAGACCTGGCCACCGCCGGCCTCGACAGCCAGAACGCCCTGCGCCAGTACTTCATCGGCGAAGTGCGCGCCGGTCGCCTGCAGCTCAGCCCGGCGGAGGTGCAGCGCAAGGTGGCGGCCATCGTCGCCCTGCGCGAGATGCACAGCAATATCGCCGACCTGCGCCAGGCCGGCGCCACGGTCGAGTACATCGCCGTCGACGTTACCCATGAGCCGGCCGTGCAGGCCCTGTTGATCGGCCTGCGCGAGCGCTATGGCAAGGTCAGCGGCGTGGTGCATGGCGCCGGGGTGATCGAAGACAAGCTGCTGGAAGACAAGAGCGCGGAAAGCTGGATGCGCGTGGTCGGCACCAAGGTCAATGGCATGCTGTTGCTGCAGAAGTATGTGGACGTGGCCGAGCTGGAATTCTTCGCCGTGTTCAGCTCGGTGGCCGGCCGTTATGGCAACAGCGGCCAGCTGGACTACGCCACCGCCAACGAATTGATGAACCGCCTGTGCTGCCAGCTGCAACGCCAGTGGGGCGAGCGGGTCAACGTGGTGTCGCTGAACTGGGGCCCCTGGGGCGCGACCAAATTCGGCGCCGGCATGGTCACCGCCGACACCGAGAAGAAATTTGCCGACAAGGGCGTGGCCCTGGTCACTGCCGCCCAGGGTCGCCAGCTGTTCAGCGAAGCCCTGCGCCTGCGCGGCGCGCATGCGGTGGAAGTGATCGCCGGCGGCGGCCCCTGGGAGCAGCACGAGGCCGACATCGGCCGCCTGTTCGAGGCCGAAGCTGGTGCGGCGCAGGGTGGCATCCACCAGCCGCTGCTGACCCACGCCCGTATCGAGCATGGTGACAAGGGCACCGAGGTGCTCACCTTCACCATCGATACCGCCCATGGCTACCTGCAGGAGCACTGCATTGACGGCATCCCGGTGCTGCCGGCAGCAGTGGCCCTGGAGATTGTCGCCGAGGCCGCCAGTGTCATGTGGCCGGACTGGGTGGTCGCCGAGGTGGCCGAGTTCCGCCTGCTCAAGGGCGTGCAATTAAACGAGCCGACCCAGACCCTGGCCGTGGTGATCAACCCGCCGACCTACGCCAGCAGCGAAGGCTTCGACGCCAGCCTGACCATCCGTTCGGGCAGCGGCAAGACCCAGCGCATCCACTACCGCGCCGCGGTGAAAATGGCCCAGCAACTGCCTGAAGCGCCGCTGCATCGTCCCGGCGAATACCGCGAGCGTGAGCTGCCGGTGGCCAAGGCCTACCAGGAGTGGCTGTTCCACGGCCCGCGCTTCCAGGTAATCCGTGCCATCAACGGTCTGTCCAGCCAGGGCGCAGCGGCTCTGATGTGTCCCAGCTCGCCGCAACAGTGGCTGAGCGGCGCACCGGCGCAGCAGCAGTGGATCGTCGACCCGGCGGTGCTCGATGCGGCGCCGCAGATGGCCCTGCTGTGGGCGCGTACCTTCCACGACGGTTCGGCGCTGCCGGCGCAGTTCGGTCGGGTGATTCGCTACGTCGAACACTTGCCGGAGCGCTTCCATATGGACTTCCAGTGCCTGCCCGGCGAGGCCCAGCAGGTGCGCGCCAACGTGTTCTTCACCGATGACGACGGCAAGTTGCTGCTGCTGATAGAGGAACTGGAGTGCATCGTCGATGCGCGCCTCAATCGCCTCGGCGGTACCCACCTGCGTAAGGAAACCGAGTGAGTCGCATGAGCCAGCCAGCCAACCAGCCGATCGCCATCATCGGCATGGCCTGCATCTTTCCGCAGGCCCCGGATATCGCCAGCTTCTGGCGCAATATTCTCGCCGCTACGGATGCCGTGGGCGAGCCGCTGGCCGAGTGGGAAGCCGCGCGCTATCTGGGTTCGGGGCGCATCGACACGCAGTTCGGCGGCTTTCTGGGTGACCTCTACCGCTTCGATCCGCGCGAGTTCGGCATCATGCCCAACTCGGTGGACGGCGGGGAGCCGGACCAGTTCCTCGCCCTCAAGGTGGCCCGCGACGCGCTGCTCGATGCCGGCTACCTGAGCGAGGAACACGATCACCGCGACACCGGCATCATCCTCGGCCACAGCACCTACCTGCACCGTGGCCAGGTCAGCCATATCCAGAACCACATCGTCCTCGACCAGACCCTGGAGCTGCTCAAGGCGGCCCAGCCGAGCCTCAGCGAAGACGACCTGGCGCGCCTGCGCGCGGCGCTGCAGAAGAAGCTGCCGCCGTCCAACACCGACATCGCCCCGGGCCTGGTGCCCAACGTGATGACCGGGCGCATCGCCAACCGCCTCAACCTCAAGGGGCCGAACTACATCGTCGACGCCGCCTGTTCCTCCTCGCTGCTGGCGGTCAACGCGGCCATGGACGAACTGCGCAACGGCCGCAGCAGGCTGATGATCGCCGGCGGGGTGAATGCCTCGCTGCCGGCCGAAGTCTCGGTGATCTTCACCCAGCTCGGTGCCTTGAGTGGGCGCAAGAAAGTCCGCCCGTTCGAGCAGGGCAGCGATGGCACCCTGCTCGGCGAAGGCCTGGGTATGGTGGTACTCAAGCGCCTCGACGACGCTCTGGCCGATGGCGACCGCATCTATTCGGTGATCCGTGGCATCGGTCAGGCCAGCGATGGCCGCGGCACCGGCCTGCTGGCGCCAAGCGAGGAGGGCGAAGCCCTGTCGATCCGCCGCGCTTATGAAGGCAGCGGTGTGGAACCGGCCAGCATCTCGCTGATCGAGGCCCACGGCACCGGCATCCCGCTGGGCGACAAGACCGAGATCGCCGCCCTGCGCAGCGTGCTCGGTGCACGCCAGGGTCTGCTCGGCAGCGTGGCGATCGGTTCGGTCAAGTCGATGATCAGTCACTGCATCCCGGCCGCCGGCATCGCCGGACTGATCAAGACCAGCCTGGCCCTGCACCACAAGATCCTGCCGCCGACCCTGTGTGGCACGGTCAACCCCGAGCTGCAGATCGAGCAGACCCCGCTCTACGTCAACACCGCCAGCAAACCCTGGATCGCCAAACCGGATGCGCCGCGCCGCGCCGGGATCAACTCCTTCGGCTTCGGCGGGATCAACACCCACGCCATTCTCGAAGAGGCGCCGCGCGGCGCCCTGCGCCCGCCGAGCCTGGGTCAGCGCGACTGCGAACTGTGCGTGTTCGCCGCCGATTCCACGGCGGCGCTGCTGCAGGATATCCAGCAGGTGCTGGGCTATATCGCCGCCAACCCGAGCCTGCGCCTGGCTGACCTGGCCGCCACCCTGGCCGCCCGCGATTGCAGTGGCAAGCCGGTGCGCCTGGCCGTGCTGGTCGCCGACCTGGCCGAGCTGGAGAAGAAGCTGCAGCAGGCGGCGAAAAAGGTCGCCGAAGGTAAGTCGCCGCGCTGGATGACCCGCACCGGCCTGTCCTTCTGCAGCCAGCCGCTGGAGGGCAAGCTGGCCTTCATCTTCCCCGGCGAGGGCTCGCAGTACCTGAACATGTTCAGCGACCTGGCCCAGCAGTTCGGCGAAGTACGCGAGTGGTTCGATTTCTGGCAGGGCCTCTACGACGAGCAGGCCGGCTCGGGGCGCAGCGATATCCTGTTTCCGCCGCAGAGCGAGCTGAGCGATGCGCTGCGCGGCCAGCTGGAGGCGCGGCTGTTCGATATGGATGTCGGCTCGGAGGCTATCTTCGTCGCCAGCCAGGCCATGTTCAGCCTGCTGCGCGCCCTGGCCGTGGAGCCGGACGTGATGCTCGGCCACAGCACCGGCGAGTCCTCGGCGTTGGCTGCCTCCGGCACCATGGCCTTCAGCGACCGCCAGCAACTGGCCGACTTCATCCGTGAGCTGAACAAGGTCTACCGCGGTGTGCTGGAGGCCGGCGATATCGCCACCGGCGCGCTGCTCACCGTCGGTGCCATGAGCCGCTCGCAGGTCGAGCAGCACATCGCTGCCAGCGGCGAGTCGGTGGTGGTGGCGATGGACAATTGCCAGAACCAGCTGGTGCTGTTCGGCAGCCAGGAAGCGATTGCCGGTTTGCTCAAGACCCTGAGCGAGGAGGGCGGCATCTGTGCCCTGCTGCCGTTCGACCGTGCCTACCACACGCCGCTGTTCGCCCCGGTCAGCACGGCCTTCCTCCAGTACTACCAGGCGGTCGGCCTGCAGACGCCGAAGACCCCGCTGTATTCCTGCGCCAGCGCCGAACTGTTTCCGGCCGCGGCCGAACAGGTCTGCGAGCTGGCGGCGGCGCAGTGGTCGAATACCGTGCGTTTTCGCGAAACCATCGCCAACATGCACCGCGATGGCGTGCGCTACTTCATCGAGGTCGGCCCGTCGGGCAACCTCACCGGTTTCGTCAACGACATCCTCGGCGGCAGCGAGTACGTCGCGCTGGCCTCCAACGCGCGCAAACGCAGCGGTATCGAGCAGTTGTTCAGTGTGCTCGGCGCGTTGTTCGTCAACGGCAAGACGGTCGATCTGGGCAAGCTGTTCCGTGGCAGCAACTGCCGGGTGCTCGACCTCGAGCAGCCGCTGGTCGAGCCCAAGCGCGGCCTGCTGATCAAGAACACCATGCCCTTCATCCATGTGGATGGCGAGATCGCCCAGGTGCTGCGCGAGATCATGGCGCCCGTGGCGGCGCAACCCGCGGCGGCTGTACCCCTGGCGGGGGCGCCGATCGTCACGCCGCTGCTCAGTGATATCCAGCAACTGGGCGCGCACAAACTCCGCGCGCAATGCCCGCTGTGGTCGACCGACCGCTTTCTTGCCGACCATGTGCTGTCCGGCCCGTCCTCCTACCATCAGCCCGAGCTGCAAGGCCTGGCCTGCGTGGCGATGATGGCCAGCCTGGAGATCATGGCCGAGGCCTGCGCCGTGCTGGCCGGCAGCCGGGCGATCAACCTGATCGAGAATGTCCGTGCCTTCGACTGGGTCGCCCTGGATCGCGGCGAGCTGACCTTGCAGGTCGAGGCCGAGTGCCTGGACGCCCAGGCGCGCCAGTATGGCGCCAGCCTGTTCAACGCCGGCAGCAAGGTGATGAGCGCCGAGTTCCGTATTGCTGCGCCGCTGAACGGCGCGCCGCTGGCGCCATTGGCGGCGGCCGAGGCCTACCGCTGGGCGGATGCCGAGCTGTACACCACCGGCATGTTCCATGGCCCGCTGTTCCAGAGCATCGCCGGCATCCACGGCTGGTCGGGCGAAGGCATCGACGCGGCGTTGGCTTCCTGCAGCCTGGAGGGTTTCATCCAGGACGGCGAGCCCTGCGACCTGGTGCTCAATCCGGTGCTGTTGGATGCCCTCGGCCAGCTGGCCGCCTTCTGGCTGGCGCAGCAGGTCGGCACTGACTTCAATAGTTTCCCCTCGCATATCGCTCGTATCGAATTGCATGGCTCCGTGCCGGCCGATATCGCCGGTGCCCAGTTGCGCGGTCGCCAGCAGCCGCAGGGCGGTGCCGATCAGGGCCTGGGCGCGCCACGGGTGTGGGATTTCGACTGCCTGCACGAGGGGCGTCTGCTGCTGCGTGCCAGCGGTTTCTCCAACATCTTCTTCCCGGTGCCCAACGCCTTCTACCAGCTGCGCCGCGAGCCCATGAACGGCTGGCTCGGCGCGCCGCTGGCGAGCGGTGCGGCGACCCTGGTCTGCGCCGAAGAGGTGCTGCTGTGGCAGCTGAACTACCTGGCGGATGACTTCTGCAAGCAGTCGGCGGCGATCTTCCTGCGCATCCTCGCCCACGCCATCCTCGCCGAGGACGAGCGCGCCGAATGGGAAGCCGTGCGCCACACGCGCCAGGCCCGCGAGTGGCTGCACGGCCGCCTGTGCCTGAAGGAAGCGGCGCGCTACTACCTCTACCAGCAGACCGGCGAGCTGTTCTGCCCGGCGGATATCTCGGTGTGGCACGACGACCTCGGCGCGCCCTATGTCGACGGCTGGTGGAACGGCCAGTGGTTGGACGCCCCGCGCGTGTCGCTGACCCATGACCGCCACGGCTGCCTGGCAGCGCTGGTGCCGGCCGGGCGCATCGGCGTGGATGCCGAACGCCTGGATCGCCTGCAACGGCCGGAGCTGGTGGCCGGCTCCTTCAGCGCCTACGAGCAGCAGGCACTGGACGGCGTGCCGGGCGAGCAGCGCGGCGAGCTGATCCTGCGTACCTGGTGCGCCAAGGAAGCCGCCGCCAAGTACCTCGGCTGCGGCCTGCAGGGCGCGCCGGAGCGCTTCGAGGTGCTGTTCGGCGAAGACTGGACCTTCGCCACGGTGAATGTCGCGGGGACTGCCGAGCAGGCGCCCGCGCAAATAAGCGTGGCCCTGGAAGTACAGGGCGATCTGCTGATCGCCCTGGCCGGGGCCGAGTTGGACTATCAGGAATATGGAGTGACCAATGGCTGAAGCTGTCGCAGTGGGGCTGGATAAAAGCAGTATCGAGCAGACCCTGATCCACATCGTCGAGGACCTGACCCAGGACTGGGGCATCGAGCTGGGTGGCGCCGTCAGCAGCCAGACCCGCTTGGTCGCCGACATGGAGTTCGCCTCGGTCGACATCATTCAGCTGATGGTGGCCATCGAAGAGCACTACAACCGCCCGAAAATGGGCTTCCAGGACCTGCTGATGAACGACGGCAGCTACGTCGATGATCTATCCATTGGCCAGGTGATCGACTTCGTTCACGCAAGACTCACAGGAGTGCCGGCATGACCACACGTACATTGTTCATCGGGATGGATGGCTGCACCTTCACCATCCTCGACGACCTCACGGTAGAGAAGGACGGGCGTCCTGCGGTCATGCCGTTCCTCGGTGGCCTGATGTCCCGCGGCACGCGCAGCGAACTGCGCTCCACGCCCAACCCGCTGACCCCGCCGGCCTGGGTCTCGCTGATGACCGGGCGTACCCCGGGCAACCACGGCCTGCTGGATTTCATCCGCGCCGAGGAACGTGGCGAGGACGTGTTTTTCACCCTCTACGATTCGCGCGACAACCTGGCGGAAACCATCTGGTCGATCGCCAGCCGCCAGGAGCGCCGGGTTGCCGTGCTCAACCTGCCGTTCACCGCGCCGCCACCCAAGGACCTCAACGGCTTCATGGTGCCGGGCTTCATTCCGTGGCGGCACCTGCGGCGCAACACCGTACCCGTCAACTTCTATGACCGCCTCAAGGAAGAACTGCCAGGCTTCGATCCCAAGGAGCTGGCCTGGGACTTCGAGCAGGAAAAACAGGCGGTCAATGACCTGACCGACGAGGACCGCGAGAACTGGGTGCGCTACCACCTGCCGCGCGAGAAACAGTGGTTCGAGATCGCCAAGTTCCTGCTCAAGGAAGAAGCTCCTGAGCTGATGGCCGTGATGTTCGACGGCGTCGACAAGCTGCAGCACCAGGCCTGGCTGTTCCTCGATCCGGCCCTGCAGCACGACGGGGTCAGCGACTACCACAAGCGCATGCGCGCCCTGTGCCTGGACTACTTCCGTCAGCTCGACGGTTTCATCGAGGAATTGGTGACCATGGCCGGTCCGGATGTGCAGGTGTTCATGGCCTCCGACCACGGCTTTACCGCCACCACCGAAGTGGTGCGGATCAACGCCTGGCTGTTCGAGAAGGGCTACCTGCACTGGAAGGAAGTGCTCGATCCGGACTCCGAGGCCGCCAAGCGTCGCGAGGACAGCATGTTCGCCAACCTCGACTGGTCCAAGACCACTGCCTACTGCCGCACGCCGTCGAGCAACGGCATCAATATCCGCGTGGCACGCAATCCGGGCGAGACCGGGATCAAGCCGGAAGACTACGAGGCGTTCCGCGAGCAGCTGATCCTCGATATCAAGGCGCTCAAGGACCCGCTCACCGGCGAGAGCATCGTCAGCGAAATCCACCTGCGCGAGGAAGTCTTCGCCGGCCCGGCGATGCTGGATGCGCCGGACCTGCTGCTGGTGCTGCGCGACTTCGGCTTCGTCTCGATCAAGAACAAGCTGCCGATCGTCGAGCCGCGTGAAGAGCCGGCCGGTACCCACCACCCGGACGGCATCTTCATCGCCTGCGGCCCTGGCATCCGCAAGGGCGTGAAGATCGAGCGTCGGCACATCTGCGACGTCGGCGCGACCCTGCTCTACAGCCAGGGCCTGGAAGTGCCCGGTGACTTCGAAGGCAAGGTGCCGGCCGACATGTTCATCAAGCCCTGGCTGAACCAGAACCCGATCCGCATCGGCGAGTCGACCCGTGGCGTCAAGCTGGACGAGGACGCCGAAGGCATGGCCGATGACGAGAAGGAAAAGCTGATGGCGCAGCTGCAGATGCTCGGGTACATGGAATAACGCTATGGCGATGGCCGAGGTCAATGGCATCAAGCTGCACTACCAGCAGCTGGCATGCGAGCGCGAAGGCGATGAGGTCGAGGATGTGGTGCTGATCCACGGCCTCGCCGCCAACCTGGCCTTCTGGTACATGCAGGTCGGCCATGCGCTGGCCCGCAACTACCGGGTGACCATGTATGACCTGCGCGGCCACGGCCGTTCCAGCATGAGCGCAACGGGCTACACCCCGGCCGTACAGGCCGAGGACCTGCGCCTGCTGCTGGAGCACCTGGGCATCGAACGGGCGCACTTCATTGCCCACAGCTTCGGCGGGGTGATTGCGCTGAGCCTGGCCTGTGCCCATCCGCAGTGTATTTCCAGCCTGACCATCGCCGATACCCACATCGCGGCGATCCGCAATGTGGGCAGCGACTGGCGCTATGCCGAGCATATCCAGCGCATCCTCGACGATCACGGGATCGACCTGAATACCCGTGAGCCCTATTTCGGCTACCGCCTGCTCAAGGAGGCGGCCGCCCTGCAACTGAACCGGCAGGAATTGCCCGACGCCCTGCGCGAGCTGATCAACCCCTTGATGGGCAGCTCCGGCAAACGCACCGCCGACCAGTGGGTGAAACTGCTGGAAACCACCTCGGCCCAGCACGAGCTGATGGGCGATGACGGCCTGGCGGTAGAGCGCCTGCGTCAGCTTGATTTCCCGGTTCTGGCCATCTACGGCGAGCGTTCGCAGGCGGTGACCACCGGCGAGCTGCTGCTCAGCGTGTGGCCGGAGGCGGACTTTCGTCTGGTGCGTGGTGCCGGGCATTTCTTCCCGGCTTCGCGGCCGCAGAAGCTGATCCGTTCCTTCGAGTTCTTCCTGCGCCATGCCAGCCAGGCAAATGCACGCCGGCAGCGCTCGTGCGATGAACTGCAGCAGCCGTTCTTTCGCAGCGACCGCCTCTACAGCCAGGATGACAAATGGTTCTTCACCACCCGCGAGGGCACGGAGGAGGGGCCTTTCGCCCAGTTCGAGGAGGCCCTGGCCCATCTCGACTCCTTCATCTCGCAGATGGTCGCGCGTAAAGCGCGGGCCCGGTAACCCAGCATGTTCAGCAGTACCAGCAAAGTTCGTGTACCGGCCGGCCTGAGCCAGGACGATTTTCAGCTGATCGCCCGCAACGGCTTCGGCGACGGGGTCAATGCCTACGCCCATGCCATGGCCTGGTTCAACGACTACCTGTATATCGGCACCACCCGCGGCAACTTCCCGCTGATGAAGGCACGCCTGCCGATCAGCATGGACCCCTGGCCGGTGGAATGTCCGGCCAATCCCTTCGACCTCGACCTGCATGCCGAAATCTGGCGCTACGACCCGCGCAAGGATGAGTGGCGGCGGGTGTTCAAGGCGCCGACCATCATCGGCAGCGATGGCTCGAAGATCCCCCGCGAGCTGGGTTTTCGCGGCATGTGCGTGTATCCGGGCAGCAAGGGTCGGCCGCCTGGCCTGTTCGTCAGCACCTGGTCGCCGGCCAAGGGCCCCGGCCCGCTGCTGCTGCGTACGGAAGACGGGCTGAACTTCACGCCTACCTGCGAACCGGGCCTGATGGGCCTGCCGGTGACCACCATCCGTACCATGGTGGCCTTCAAGGGCCGTATGTACACCACGCCGGCCGGCTCGCGCGGCGGCAACCCCAACGTCTCCTCGCACTCCATCGTCTACGAGAGCGAGGCGCCGGAGGATGGCCAGTGGCAGGCGGTGAGCGACTTCGGCTTCGGCGACGATGGCAACAAGACCATCTTCGAGATGTGCGCGTTCAATGATCACCTGTATGTCGGCACCTTCAACCTCAAGGGCTTCCAGGTCTGGCGCAGCACCTGCGAGAGCAAGCCCTACCACTGGGAGCGAGTGATAGCCGACGGCGCCGACCGCGGCCCGCTGAACCAGTCGGTGCTGAGCATGTACGCGTTCAAGGGCGCGCTGTATGTCGGCAGCGCCATCCAGGGCGGCGGCATCGACCGGCAGAACGGGGTCGGCCCGGCCGCCCCGGAGCTGATCCGCATCCACCCGGACAACAGCTGGGACCTGCTGGTCGGCGATGCGCGGATGACCGCCGCCGGCTGGAAGGAGCCGCTGTCCGGCTACATGCCCGGCTTCGACAACTTCTTCAACGGCTACTTCTGGCGCATGGCCGAGCACGAGGGCTGGCTGTACCTGTCGACCTTCGACTGGAGCGGCCTGCTCGGCTACGCGCGGCGCGACAGCTGGCCGGCGCCGTTCCTCAACATGGTCAACAGCGTCGGCGAGGAATTCATCTTCAATCGCCAGTCGGGCTTCGACCTGTACCGCAGCCATGACGGCGAGAACTGGGTGCCGGTGACCACCGATGGCATGGGCAACCCTTACAACATTGGCATGCGCACCATCGTCTCCTCGCCCTACGGCCTGTTCCTCGGGGCCGCCAACCCGTTCGGCCCGAAAGTCTGGCCGCTCGGCGGCGACCGTTACATCGACAACCCGCGCGGCGGCTGCGAAGTGTTCTTCGCCCCGCGCAAAGCCATGACCTCCGCCGCGCCCAGCGCCGGGATCCGTGATCGGTCAAAAGGAAGCCCTGCGCTATGAATGGCACTATCTCGGCCAAGCAACAATCCGACCTCGGCGACGCCCGCAAGATCGCCACGCCGCAGCTGCTGCGCAAGGGCCTCTCGGTGTTCCTGCGCAACGGCAAGCACGAGCCGCTGTATGTGGTGCGCGACCCGTCCAGCGAGCTGCACTGGGAGTTCGAGACCCGCCAGTTCTTCATCCTGGAGATGCTCCAGGTCGACGAGGAATTCGTCGCCCTGGCCGCCAGCTACGAGCGGCGGTTTTCCGAGGTGCTCAGCCGCGCCGACCTGGAGAAGCTGCTGGTCAACCTGATCGACCAGCGCCTGCTCGGTCTGGCCGCGGCCTCCCATCCGCTGGTCGCACCCTATCGCGAGCGGTTGCAACAGGACCTGCAGCGCCTGCTCGAGGAGAAGGTCGCCAAGTTCCGCGGCAAGGCCGAAGCGCCGGGGGCCGGGCAAGCGGCCAAGGCGCCAGCCGCAGCCGCGGCACCGGCGGCCAGGAGCGGCGGCGCCTCCAATGATGGAGCCAAGGCGGGCGGCGATGGCGACAAGCTGCAGGCCGGCGTACGCGGCTTCGCCGGCATGGACGACACCCTGCAGATCCCGGTGCTGCATCTGTTCAATCCGCGGGCGCTGCTCAAGTCGATGCTGGACTGGGTCGAGCCGCTGAAGTACCTGGTCTTCGTCCTGCCGCTGCTGCTGGTGATGGCCCTGGGTATCGTCATCAGCAACTTCGACCTGTTGCAGAACGATGTGGCGAGCCGGCTCAGCGGGTTGGGGCCGATCGGCCAGATCCTGTTCAGCCTGTTCAGCGTCAACCTGCTGTGTACCCTGACCCTGGCCCTGACCGCACAGAAGTACCGTGGCACGGTCAACAGCCTGTCCGTGGCCTTCATGCTCGGCTTCCTGCCGCGCTTCATGCCGAAGATCAGCAACCTGATCGGCCTGACCCGCCGCGAGCGCCTGTGGCTGCATGCCGGCCCGGTACTGATGCGCGTGGCGCTGTTCAGCCTCGGCGCCTTCATCTGGTACCTGAGCCGCGCCTCCAGCGGTTCGCTGCCGGTGATCGGCCTGGCGCTGACCGTGGTCAGTGCCATGGCGCTGCTACTGACCCTCAACCCGCTGTCGAAAAGCAGCGGCTACCACCTGATCGCCGTGCTGCTGGACGAGCCGCAGCTGCGCGGCAAGGCGTTCAAGGCGCTGTTCGGGCGGATCAAGGGCAATGCCTACCGCGAAGCCAACGACACCGCGCTGATGGCCTACGGCCTGGCCTCGATCCTCTATTCGGTGCTGCTGTTCGTCGTCGCCCTGTTGATGATCGGCAGCTGGCTGAAGCTGAATTTCAGCGGCACCGGGGTGCTGGTCTGCGTGCTGCTGGTCGGCTACCTGAGCGTGCTGACCTACCGCAAGTTCAGCTCGGCCAACGAGATGTACGAGCGCGCCCTGCAGTACGAGCGCTGGAAACGCCGGCGCCTGCCGGAGGACGTGGAAAGCAAGATCAACCTCAAGCCGGCCAACAAGCTGGCGCGCTATACCCGTCGGGCGCTGCTGCTGTCGCTGCTGATCTGCCTGTTCCTGCCCTATCCCTACGAGCCGGGCGGCTCCTTCGTGATCCTGCCGGTGGAGCAGCAGCAGGTGGCCACCGATGTCGATGGCATCGTCAGCGAAGTGCTGTTCAACGGCGGCGAGGAGGTGCAGGCCGGGCAGTTGCTGGCCCGCCTGGCCACCGGCGACTATGAGAGCCAGGTGCGCATCGCCGAGGCGCGGATCGCCGAGGAACAGGCGATGGTTGCCGAACTCAAGGCGCGCCCGCGCGCCGAGGAAGTGGCGGTGGCCGAGCAGAGCCTGCAGATGGCGCGGACCCAGGCGCAGTTCAGCCGCTCCAACTACCAGCGGCATGCCACCCTGCTGGCCAGGGGCGGGGTGTCCGCGCAGCAGGCCGAGCAGGCGCAGCGTCAGTACGAGGTGGACCTGATGGCGATCCAGGTGTCCGCGGCCAACCTGGCCCTGGTCAAGACCGGCGCCAGCGCGGATAGCATTGCCGCCGCCGAGGCCCAGGTGCAGCGCTGGCGCAGCGAGCGCGACATGTACCTGGCGAAGATCGAGCGTTCGCAACTGCGTGCGCCGATGTCCGGCAAGCTGATCACCCTGTTGCTCAAACAGAAGACCGGCAAGTACCTGGGCCCGGGCGAGACCTTCGCGGTGATCGAGAAGGCCAACCAGGTGTTCGCCGAGATCGAGGTGCCGGAAACCGAGATCGGCTACGTGCAGGAGGGGGCCGTGCTCAAGGTCAAGCCGCTGGCCTATTCCGATCGTTACTTCGACGGCCGGGTGACGCAGATCGACGCCAACGTGATCGAGAACTCCAGTGGCAAGTACGTCAAGGTGCTCACCGTGATCGAGAACGCCCAGGGCGAACTGAAGTCCGGCATGACCGGCTACGCCAAGGTCGGCAGCGAGGAACTGCCGGTGTGGAAGGCCTTCACCCGGGCGATCTTCCGCTTCATCGACGTGGAACTGTGGTCGTGGATTCCCTGATGGGAAGCGTCAGCAGGTAGCTGGCGCGCCATGAAAAAACCGGCCAGTCGGCCGGTTTTTTCATGCCTGGCTCAGGCCGCCGGCGGCAGCAGTTCCTTCAGCGGCCTGCTGTCATCGGCCAGCTGCTCGGCGCCGAGGACGATGCCCTCGGCGATCAGGCGCTTGGCGGCCATGAAGTCCTGGGGGCGGTTGACCGTGTCTGCGGCGATGACCTTGCCGTCCTTCAGGTAGAAGGCCGAGAAGCTGTCGCTGTCCGGCGTGCCGCGCAGCACCAGCTGCTGGTACCCCTGGGACAGGCCGACCATCTTCAGTTTCAGCTCATACTGGTCGGACCAGAACCAGGGCACCGAGGCGTAGGCCTTGAGCGTACCGTTGATCGCCGCGGCGGCGCAGCGCGACTGCTCCAGGGCGTTGGGCACCGACTCCAGGCGCAGGCGGCGGCCGAGCAGGGCGTTGGGGTGGTTGGTGCAGTCGCCGGCGGCGTAGATGTCAGGGTCCGAGGTCTGCGCGTACTGGTCGACCAGGATGCCGTTGTCCACTTGCAGGTCCGCGGCTTCGGCCAGTTCGGTGTTGGCTATCAGGCCGATGCCGACCACCACCAGGTCGGCGGCGATGCGCGTGCCATCGCTGCACAGCACGGCGCTGACGGCCTGGCCGCTGGCATCCAGTTCCAGGTCGCTGACCTGCACGTTGGTGTGGATCTCCACCCCGGCTTCGCGGTGCTTGCGCTCGTAGTAGGCCGACAGTTCGCCGGCAGTGACCCGCTGCAGCACGCGAGGCATGGCTTCCAGTACCTGCACCTGCAGGCCCTGCTGCACGGCGCTGGCGGCCACTTCCAGGCCGATGTAGCCGCCGCCGACTATCACCAGGCGCTTGCCCGGGGCCAGCTGGCTGCGGATCCGCTCGACATCGTCTAGGGTGCGCAGGTAGTGGAAGTTGTTGCAGGCCTCGGCGGCCTTGGCCTGGGGCACGCTCAGCGGGCGCGGGCGGCCGCCGGTGGCGATGGCCAGCTTGTCATAGGCCAGGCTGCGGCCGTCGGCCAGGCGCACGGTCTTGCTGGCCCGGTCGATGGCCTCGACCCGCACGCCGCCGAGGATTTCCACCTTGGCCCGGTCGTAGGCGGCCTGCGGGCGGATGGCCAGGCTGCTCTTCTCCACGCTGCCGGCCAGGTAGGCCTTGGACAGCGGCGGGCGGTGGTAGGGCAGGTGCGCTTCCTCGCCGATCAGCAGGATGCGTCCGCTCCAGCCTTCGTTGCGCAGGCTGACGGCCAGTTCGCCGCCGGCGTGGCCGGCACCGATGATGATGGCGGTGGAGGATGCAGCGTCTGTCATGGAGAACCTCGGGCAGAAGGGAAGCGGATAGCCGCTAGTTTATGCAGCCGCGGCGCCGGCGTCCCTGCCGATCATGCCATTTTGCCGTCCGCGCCTGCCGCGTCGAGCGACGGTCACGGCTTTGTGCGACCATTCGCGGCCATGCACAGCGACTGGGCCGGATGGGAGGCAAGGGCGATGGGGGAGGAACGAACCGTGACCGAGGCAGCGGACAGGCCGGCCAGCGTGAGCCTGCTGCAGGCCCTGTGGTTCTGGCTCAAGCTCGGCTTCATCAGCTTCGGCGGGCCGGCCGGGCAGATCTCGATCATGCACCAGGAGCTGGTCGAGCGCCGCCGCTGGATTTCCGAGCGGCGTTTCCTGCATGCCCTCAACTACTGCATGTTGCTGCCCGGCCCGGAAGCCCAGCAACTGGCCACCTATATCGGCTGGCTGCTGCACCGCAGCTGGGGCGGGGTGATCGCCGGGGCGCTGTTCGTGCTGCCTTCGCTGTTCATCCTGATCGCCCTGTCCTGGCTGTACATCGCCTTCGGCGACGTGCCGCTGGTGGCGGGGATCTTCTACGGCATCAAGCCGGCGGTGACCGCCATCGTGGTACAGGCGGCCCACCGCATCGGTTCGCGGGCGCTGCAGAACAACTGGCTGTGGGGCATCGCCGCGGCGTCCTTCGTCGCCATCTTCGCCCTCAACCTGCCGTTCCCGCTGATCGTGCTGGGCGCCGCTGCGCTCGGCTTGCTCGGCGGGCGCCTGGTGCCGCAGCATTTCGCCGTGGGCGGCGGGCATGCCGCCGCGGCCTCGTCGTTCGGCCCGGCGCTGATCGATGACGACACGCCGGCGCCCGCCCATGTGCGCTTTCGCTGGTCGCGCCTGCTCGCCTTGCTGCTGCTCGGCGCGGCCCTGTGGCTGCTGCCGATGGGCCTGCTGACGGTCCTGTACGGCTGGGACGGCACCCTGACGCAGATGGCCTGGTTCTTCACCAAGGCCGCGCTGCTGACCTTCGGCGGCGCCTATGCGGTGCTGCCCTACGTCTACCAGGGCGCGGTCGGCCACTACGGCTGGCTGAGCGCGACGCAGATGATCGACGGCCTGGCCCTGGGCGAGACCACACCGGGGCCGCTGATCATGGTGGTGGCCTTCGTCGGTTTCGTCGGCGCCTACCTGCAGCCGGTGTTCGGCGCCGACTCGGCCTTCCTCAGCGGCGCCGTGGCGGCCAGCCTGGTGACCTGGTTCACCTTCCTGCCGTCTTTCCTGTTCATCCTGATCGGCGGGCCGCTGGTCGAGGCGACCCACAACGAGCTGCGCTTCACCGCGCCACTGACCGCCATCACCGCGGCGGTGGTCGGAGTGATCCTCAACCTGGCCCTGTTCTTCGCCTACCATGTGCTCTGGCCCGCGGGCTTCGCCGGTGCCTTCGACTGGCCCTCGGCGCTGCTCGCCGTGGCGGCGGGGGTGGCCTTGCTGGGGTTCAAGCGCGGGGTGATCGAGGTCCTGCTGGCCAGTGCCGCGCTCGGCCTGCTGGTGCACCTGATCCGTCAGTCGTATTGACCGGGGCGCCCCTTTCTTCTATTCAGGCAGTAGGGTTTTTGCTCAGGAGCGGGTAGCCACTGATGACAGTCAAGCGCAAGGCCGTGCCAGTATGGCGCCACCGGCTGCTCGAGCCGGGCGTGCTGCCATTGGCGCGGGGCTTTGTGGTGCTGGTCTGCCTGGCGCTGCTGGCCACCGATGCCTGGCTGATCTGGAAGGCCCGTGGCGTGCAGTTGCGCGAGGCGCAGGTGGAAACCTCCAACCTGACGGCGGCCCTGGCGCGGCAGGCCGCCGATACCCTGAAGAAGGCCGATACCGTGCTGCTCGACCTGGTCGAGCGCCTGCAGGTCGACGGCACCGCCGAACCCCAGCTGCAGCGCCTCAATGGCCTGATGCGCCAGCATGTCTACGAGCAGGCCGAACTGCATGGCCTGTTCGCCTACGACCGCGACGGCAACTGGCTGGTGACTTCCTTCGGCACGATTCCGCCCGGCGCTAACAATGCCGATCGCGAGTACTTCATCTTCCACCGCGAGCATCCGGACGACCATGATCCCCATGTCGGCCCGCCGATCCGCAGCCGCACCACCAACGAGTGGGTGATTCCGCTGTCCCGGCGCCTGGAGGATGCCCAGGGCAACTTTGCCGGGGTGGCCCTGGCGACCCTGTCCATCGGCTATCTCCAGCAGTTCTACGGCACCTTCGATATCCGCGACAGCGGCACCATCAGCCTGGCGCTGAACGACGGCACCGTGCTGGTGCGCAAGCCCTTCCTCGAGTCGACCATAGGTTCGAGCATCGCCAACGGCCCGGTCTTCAAGAGACTGTTGCCGCAGCGCCCGGTGGGCAGCTCGATGCATGCCTCGATACTCGATGGGGTCGAGCGCCTGTTCAGCTACCGGCAGATCCAGGGCTACCCGCTGGTGGTCATCGCCGGCCTGGCCAAGGAGGACATCCTGGCCGACTGGCGAGCCGACACCGCTCGCCAGCTCATGGTGATCGGCGTGCTGGTCAGCCTGATCTGGCTGCTCGGCTTCTACCTGATCCGCCTGATCAAGCGCGGGCAGAGGACCGAAGTCGAACTGCGTGCCACCCGCGATGCGCTGCGCGCCTTCAACCTGCGCCTGGAGAAACAGGCGCTGGAGGACGAACTGACCCATCTGGCCAACCGCCGGCGGCTGATGCGCGCCCTGGACGACGAGATCGCCCGCGCCGCGCGCTACCAGCGGCCGCTGGCGCTGGTGCTGTTCGATGTCGACTACTTCAAGCAGTACAACGATATCTACGGCCATTCGGCCGGCGACGAGTGCCTGCGCGCGGTGGCCAAGGCCATCCGCGGCGGGCAGAAGCGCCCGGCCGATCTGGCGGCGCGCTATGGCGGCGAGGAGTTCTGCCTGCTGCTGCCGGAAACCGACGCCCAGGGCGCCCTGCTGGTGGCCGAGCAGGTGCGCGCGACGGTCGAGGCGCAAGCCATCGTGCATGCCGGCTGCCCCTGGCTGCGCCTGAGCCTGAGCGCCGGGGTGCATGTGCTGCTGCCGCAGCCGGGGGATCGGCCGGAGCAGCTGGTGCAGCGTGCCGACCTGGCGCTTTATGCGGCCAAGGCCGCCGGGCGTGACCGGGTTCTGCTGTACGACCAGAACGTGGCCCAGGCGATCGGCTAGTAGAACGTTGCTCCTCCCCAGGGCGTCGAAACGGCCTGCTAGCCTGCGCTTGCCGCCTCCCCGGCCAGCGCCCACTCGGCCGCCTGCCGGGCATGCAGGCTGGTGGTGTCGAACAGGGGCACGCCGGCGTCCCCGGCGCCGACCAGCAGGCCGATCTCGGTGCAGCCGAGGATCACCGCCTGCGCGCCTTGGGCCACCAGGCTGGCGATGATGTGGCGATAGGTTTCCCGCGACTCTTCGCGGACCTGGCCCAGGCACAGTTCCTCGTAGATGATCCGGTGCACGTCCCGGCGCTGCGGCTCGTCCGGGATCAGCACGCGGATGCCGTGGCGCAGCTCCAGGCGCTCGCGGTAGAAGGCCTGCTCCATGGTGAAGCGGGTGCCGAGCAGGCCGACCGTGCTCAGCCCGGCGGCCTGGATCGCCGCGGCGGTGGGGTCGGCGATATGCAGCAGGGGAATGCCCACCGCCTGCTCGATGGCCGGCGCCACCTTGTGCATGGTGTTGGTACAGAGCACCAGCAGCTCGGCGCCGGCCCGTTCCAGGGCCTGCGCCGCAGCGGCCAGCAGGCGCCCGGCCTGGTCCCAGTCGCCGCTCTGCTGCAGGCGCTCGATCTCGTGGAAGTCGACGCTGAACAGCACCAGCTTGGCCGAATGCAGGCCGCCCAGGCGCGCCTTCACCGCCTCGTTGAGGTGACGGTAGTAGGGGATGGTCGACTCCCAGCTCATGCCGCCGATCAGGCCGATGGTTTTCATCCGGTGCTCCCAGTGTGTGCAGGTCGGGTCATGCTGCGCCAAGTCGCGCGGCGGCTGTAGTGACAGTCGCGGGGTGTTTGCCGCCCAGGCTGTACCGGGCTGCCAGTGAATGACGGATGGCCGGGCATTTGCCGCCGGACTGGGGAATAATGCGCGCCGTCGAGTTGTCAGCCGAGCCCGTCCATGTCCGCCACCGCCCCCAGCATTCGCCCGAGCATCCTGCACCTGCCGGCCGGCCCCTGGTCGACCGTGCTCGACTGCCTGTGCGGGCACTTCCCGGCGATCAGTCGCGACACCTGGCTCGACCGCATGGCCCGTGGCCGCGTGCTGGATGCCGACAGCCAGCCGATCGGCCCCGCGCATCCCTACCGCGAAGGCCTGCGCGTGCAGTACTACCGCGAAGTGCTGGCGGAGACGCGGATCCCCTTCGAGGAGGCCGTGCTGCATGTGGACGAACACCTGGTGGTGGCGGACAAGCCGCATTTCCTCTCGGTGATGCCGGCCGGCGAGTACGTCGAGGAAACCCTGCAGGCGCGCCTGACCCGGCGCCTGGGCAATCCGCACCTGGTGCCGCTGCACCGCATCGACCGGCACACCGCCGGGCTGGTGCTGTTCTCCGCCAACCCGCAGAGCCGTGGCGCCTATCAGGCGCTGTTCCGCGAGCGGCGCATCGACAAGCGCTACGAGGCCATCGCCGCGGCCCTGCCCGAACTGCAATTCCCCCTGCAGCGGGCCACCCGCCTGGTCGCCAGCGAGCCGTTCTTCCGCATGCAGGAAGGCGCGGGCGAGGCCAACACCGAAACCCGCATCGAGGTCGTCGAACGCAATGGCGAGCTGTGGCGCTACCGCCTGTTCCCGGTGACCGGCAAGAAGCACCAGCTGCGGGTGCACATGGCGGCGCTCGGGGCCGGCATCTGCAACGACACTTTCTACCCCGCGCTGCTCGATGCCCGAGATGCCGCGGACGACTACAGCCGCCCGCTCAAGCTGTTGGCCCAGGCCCTGCGTTTCATCGATCCGCTGAGTGGCGTCGAGCGCGCCTTCGAGAGTCGGCTGACGCTGGACTGGTGACTCAACCAGCGTTGCGCAGCCGCGCCAGATCGCGCAGCGGCGGGGCGCCGAACAGGCGGCTGTATTCGCGGCTGAACTGCGACGGGCTCTCGTAGCCGACCCGGTAGCCGGCCGCCGACACTTCGAGGTTTTCGCAGAGCATCAGCCGCCGCGCTTCCTGCAGGCGCAACTGCTTCTGGTATTGCAGCGGGCTCATGGCGGTGACCGCCTTGAAGCGGTGGTGCAGGGCCGAGGGGCTGAGGCTGGCGACCCGCGCCAGCTCCTCGATGCGCAGCGGTGCATTGAAGTTCTGATTGAGCCAGTCGATGGCGCGGGTCACCCGGTGAGTCTGGCTGTCGGCGTTGGCGATGTCGCGCAGCACCTGGCCCTGGGGGCTGCACAGCAGGCGGTAGAGGATTTCCCGCTGCACCAGCGGGGCGAGCATGGCGATGTCGCGCGGGCTGTCGAGCAGGCGCAACAGGCGCAGCACGGCGTCCAGCAGCGGCGCATCCAGGCGTTCGACGTACAGGCCGCGGCCCGTGCCGCGAGCGGGCACGCCGACCGGGCCGGCCTCGGCGATCAGCTTGCCGATCTCGCCGGGATCGATCTCCAGGCGCAGGCTCAGGTACGGCTGCTCCGGCGAGGCCAGGGTGACCTGGCCGGTGACCGGCAGGGTGACCGAGGCCACCAGATAATGCAGCGGGTCGTAGACGTAGCGCTCGTCCTCCAGGCTCACCACCTTCTGCCCCTGGGCCATGATGCACAGCGCCGGGCGGTACAGGGTGTGCACGATGGGCGAGGGCAGCGAGCCGCGCATCAGCGCCAGTGCACCGATCGCCGATTCGTTGATGCCTTCGGCGGGCGCGAAGCGGGCGACCCGCTCGACCAGTTCGTGCTGCAGGGCTTCGCTGTGGGCTTCTGGGCGGGTGGATGGCGGCATGGCCGGAGTCTCCTCGGGGCGTGTCGCGAGCTTACCCCGCGGCGTTCGGCAAATCTTGCGCGGCCGATCTTCTCGGCAGGATCAGGCAAGTATCCGGCAGTTTTGTGTCAGCTCCGGCCTGGCCTGCGCTACTGCGCGTAGCGCCGGTACAGGGCCTGGTACTTGCCGCTTTGCCGCATGCTCTGCAGCGCCGCCTGCCAGCGCGCCACCTCGCTCGCCGGGGTGCTTTTCGACAGGGCGATATAGCCCTGGTCCTGACCGAGGCTGACTGCGCTGGCCTGGATCTCGTCGCTGGCGACCGCGGCTTCGTGCAGCTTCTGCGCCAGGCCGGCGTCGGCCGAGGCCACCAGCTTTACCCGGCCGGCGGCCAGCATGCGGAAGCAGCCGGCGTAGGAGGTGTGGCGCTTGAGCTGGCGGAAGCCCAGCTTGGCCAGCAGTTCATCGTGGGAGCTGCCGTTGAGGATGCACACCGGCAGGTCGCGGGCGTCGGCCAGGCTGCGGATGCCGGTGGGCGTGCGGCGGCTTTCGTAGAGGTAGTCGGTTTCCTGCAGGGTCGGCCCGACCCAGTGCACCAGATCGAGGCGCTCAGGGGTGCGGCTGAGGTTGAACAGCACCACGTACGGCTGCTTTTCAACCAGCATCAGGCCGCGCGCCAGCGGCACCTCGCTGATCGGCGCGGGCTGGCCCAGCTCGGCCAGCAGGCTGTGCACCAGCTCCAGGTAGAAGGCGCGCTTGCCCGCATGCTCCTTGCCGTGCAGGTTGCCGTCGGCGACGTAGGCCTGTTCGCCCAGGCTGTGGGTGTAGACCTGCCAGTCCCGGGCCGTGGCGAAGCCAGCGGGCAACAGCAATAGCGCCGCTATCAGCATCTCCTTCACTGGTGTCCCTCTCGCCCTGTGCTCTGCGTCTTGTTGTGGTGGCGGGTCGCGGTCGTGCGCGGCTAGCTGCACGGCCCGCCACCCGCCCTCTATAGGCAAAATCATGGCCAATCTGGCCGACGATCATAACGGCATACGCGTGGCTTGGAAGCGCCCCGTGGCGAAGAAGTTGCCCGCCTCGGCGGCGCGGACGGTCTGCCCATGCCACTGCGCCATGTCCTCAGCCGTGCAGGATCGGGCAAGAAACCCGCAGTAATCGGTTAACCCCCAGGACGTCCCGGGGCGCAGGCTTCAGCCTGGCGCCGCGACCCGCTGCGCGGCGGTATTGATCGGCCTGTGCGACCACGCGTGGTCGCACAGGCTCAGGGAGTAGCGAAGATGAATGAGGCGATTTTCAGCCTGGCGCAGGTCCGCGCCAGTTTCGGCCGCAGCGAGGAGCTGGGCCGGCACCTGGCGTTGCTGGTGCGCCGCGCCCGGCGTGACGACGGTTGCCTGGGCTACGGCTTGCAGCAGGACGCCGGCCAGGCCGATCTGTGGCACCTGCGCGGGCACTGGGCCAGCTCGGCGGCGCTGCAGGCGCACCTGCAGCAGCCCCATGTGCAGCTGCTGGCGCAGCTGGTGGCACGCGGCCTGATCCGCCAGATGGACCTGGCGACCGAGCCCGGCACCTGCGCGGCTTAGCCGCAGCTGACCTGGAGGATCACACCGGCATCGTCGATGTCGATGTTCAGGCGCTGCGGGTTGTAGTCCATGGTCACCGGCTGGTTCGGCCGGGTGATGCGCAGGAAACGGGCATCGGCCTGGTCGCGGGCCTCGGTGGCCAGCTGGTTGTCGAGGGTCTTGCCGATCAGCTCGTGGATCGGGTCGGCATCGCAGCGGCTGTCGAAGTCGGCGCTGGGCTCGCTGTTCGCGGTCACCTTGGTTGCGGCAGCTTCCGGGGCCTTTTCCGGGTTGCTGCCGCAGGCGGCGAGCAGGGCCAGGCCGAGGCCGAAGAGGGCGGTACGGGCAAGGGTGCCGGTCATGATGTCGTCCTTGTGGTAATCGGGCGCAGAGTGAAACGGGCGGCCATGTGCCGCCCTGACAAGATCGCCATCATAACAATTGCTGCGCGGTCTTGGCCGCTGATCCTGGCTTCTTCGTGGGGCGTAGGGCGGGTGAACCCGCCCTACGCCAACGGCTCACAGCACCCGGTACACCTGGCCGGTCTGCCGGCCCTCGGCGCTCTTGGCGTAGGCCAGGGCCACGGTTGCCGCCGGCACCGGCTTGAAACCGCGGAAATACGCGCCGTAGGCCGGCAGCGACTCTTCCAGGATGGTCGGGCTCACGCTGTTGATGCGCAGGCCGCGCGGTAGCTCGATGGCGGCGGCGCGGACGAAGCCGTCGAGGGCGGCGTTGACCGTGCTCACCGCGGCGCCGTAGCGGATCGGGTCTTCGCTGAGCACCCCGGAGGTGAGGGTGAAGGAGGCGCCGTCGTTGGCGAACTCGCGGCCGAGCAGCACCAGGTTGATCTGGCCCATCAGCTTGTCGTCGAGGCCGACGGCGAATTCCTTGGCCGTCAGTTCCTCCAGTGCGCCGAAGTGGGCGTTGCCGGCGGCGCTGATCAGCGCGTCGAACGGGCCGGTCTGTTCGAACAGGCGGCTGATCGAGGCAGGGTCGCGGATGTCTACCTGCAACTCGCCGCTGTTGCGGCCGACCCGGATGATCTGGTGACGCTCTTGCAGCTCGCTGGCGATGGCCCGGCCGATAGTGCCGCTGGCGCCGATCAGGATGATTTTCATGGAGTGACTCCCGATTGCTGTGGATGACGGAGCCAGTGTAGGGAAAGTGCTGTTGCCAATAATCAGGGCAATGTGAAACCTTTGGTTCTCATGTGGAAACAATGAGCGCCGTGCCATGAGCGAACTGCAAGACCTGGCCGCCTTCGCCCTGCTGGTCGAGGCCGGCAGTTTCACCGCCGCCGCCGAGCGCCTGGGCTGCAGCAAGGGGCAGTTGTCCAAACGCATCAGCCAGCTCGAACGCAGCCTCGGCTGCGTGTTATTGCATCGCACCACCCGCCGTCTGTACCTGACCGCCGCCGGCGCCGCGCTGCTGCCCGAGGCCCAGGCGCTGCAGGTCCAGGCCCAGCGCGCACGCCAGGTGGTGCAGAGCCTGCAGGATGAGGTGGCCGGCACCGTGCGCCTGACCGTGCCGGTGTCGCTGGGTGAGACCTTCTTCGATGCGCTGCTGCTCGACTTCGTCCACCAGTACCCCAAGGTGCGCGTCGAGCTGGACCTGTCCAACAGCTACCGTGACCTGGTCGCCGACGGCTTCGACCTGGGCATCCGCTCCGGTCAGCAGCTGGACGAGCGGCTGGTGGCCAGGCCGCTGTTTGCCCTGCAGGAAATCACCTGCGCCGCGCCGGCCTATCTGCAGCAGCACGGCACGCCGCAGCAGCCGGCCGAGCTGGCCAGCCGGCAGTGCCTGCTGAACACCCACTACAGCGGTTTCGAGGAGTGGCTGTACCACCGCCAGCACCAGCTGGAGCGCGTGCGGGTCTCCGGCAATCTGGCCAGCAACCACTACAGCCTGCTGAAAAAGGCCGCGCTGAGCGGCGCCGGCATCGCCCGCCTGCCGTCATACATGATCCAGGACGAACTGGCCGACGGTCGCCTGCGCTGGTTGCTGCGCGACTACCAGACCCGCAGCACCCCGGTGTTTCTCGTGCATCCCTGGCAGGGCAGCCTGCCGCGGCGCACCCAGGCGCTGGTGGATTACCTGCTGGGCTGGTTCGAACGCAGCCGCCAGGTGCTCGATGGCCTGACTCGACCGGACTGATCGATGGGCGCGGCTGATATGACAGTCCGGCTTGCCAGTCCAGTCCCTCCTTGCCAGCCTATGGAAGCGCCCGGCTTATCCGCCGGTTCCGGCCGGGGAGGGTAAACCGCCATGCAAGGGAGGCACTGCTGCCGATGCTGATCGTCGAGAACCTGCACAAGTCGTTCGCCACCGCCCAGGGCAACCTGGCGGTGCTGCGTGGGGTCGATCTGCAGTTGCCTGGCGCCAGCAGCCTGGCGCTGATGGGTGAGTCCGGCAGCGGCAAGAGCACCCTGCTGCACCTGGTCGCCGGCCTGGAGCGGCCCGACAGCGGGCGCATCCTGGTCGACGGCGTGCCGCTGGACGGGCGCCGCGAGGTCGAGCTGGCGCGCTGGCGCCGCGAAGGCATCGGCCTGGTGTTCCAGCAATACAACCTGATCAGCAGCCTCGACGTGGCGGCCAACCTGGCCTTCCAGGCGCGCCTGGCCGGCCGCCATGATCCGGCTTGGGTCGCCTACCTGGCCGAGCGCCTGGGCCTGAGCCCACTGCTGCAGCGCTACCCGGAACAGCTCTCCGGCGGCCAGCAGCAGCGCGTGGCCATCGGCCGCGCCCTGGCCTCCCGCCCGTCGCTGGTGCTGGCCGACGAACCCACCGGCAGCCTGGACGAGGCGAGCAGCGAGGCGGTGCTCGACCTGCTCCTGCAGCTGGTCGGCGAGGCCGGCAGCAGCCTGCTGATGGTCACCCACAGCGCCCGTCTGGCCGCGCGCCTGGAGCACAGCCTGTACCTGCACCTGGGCCGGGTCGCGGCTCAGGAGGCCTGATGGGCATGCTGCGCATCAGCCTGCAGGCGCTGCTCAGCCACTGGCGCCGCCATCCGCTGCAGTTCTTCAGCATTCTCACCGGCCTGTGGCTGGCCACCGCCTTGTGGACCGGCGTGCAGGCGCTGAACAGCCAGGCGCGCGCCGACTATGCCCGCGCCAGTGCCGTGCTGGCCGGCCCGGCGCAGGCGCAGCTGGTGGCGCGCCAGGGCCCGCGCTTCGCCCAGGCCGCCTACGTGCAGCTGCGCCGCAGCGGCTGGCCGGTGTCGCCGGTGCTGGAAGGGCGCCTGCGTTTCGCTGGCGAGGAGCCGCTGAGCGTGCAGCTGCTCGGCATCGAGCCGCTGAGCCTGCCGCACGGCAGCGCGGTGGCCGGGCGCCCCGGCGCCGGCCTGGATATCGCCAGTTTCCTCGGCAGCCCGGGCCAGGCCTGGATTGCCGCCGACACCCTGCAGCGCCTCGGCCTGCAGGTGGGCGAACAGGCGCTCACGGTGGATGGCCAGCGCCTGCCGCCCTTGCAGGTGCAGGAGCAGCTGGCGCCGGGGGTGATCGTCGTCGATATCGGCCAGGCCCAGCGCCTGCTGCAGGCGCCGGGGCAGCTGTCGCGCCTGCTGCTGCCGGCGGATTTCGCCACCCGCGCACTGCCGGACGATCTGCAGGCCGTGCTCCAGCTGCAGCCGGCCGCCGATGGCGACGACCTGCAGCGCCTCACCGAGAGCTTTCACCTCAACCTCACGGCCCTCGGCCTGTTGGCCTTCATCGTCGGCCTGTTCATCGTGCATGCCGCCATTGGCCTGGCCCTGGAGCAGCGCCGTGGCCTGCTGCGCACCCTGCGCGCCTGCGGCGTCAGCCTGGGCGGGCTGCTCGGCGCGCTGGCCATCGAGCTGGGCCTGTTCGCCCTGCTCAGCGGCCTGGCCGGGGTGGCCAGCGGCTATCTGCTGGCCAGCCTGTTGCTGGCCGATGTCGCCGCCAGCCTGCGCGGCCTGTATGGCGCCGAAGTGGCCGGCCAGCTGAGCCTGGCACCGCAGTGGTGGCTGGCCGGGTTGGCCATCAGCCTGCTCGGCGCCTTGCTCGCCGGTGCCAGCAGCCTGCTGCGTGCGGCCAAGCTGCCGTTGCTGGCGCTGGCCCAGCCGCAGGCCTGGCGCCTGGCTCAGGGCCTGTGGCTGCGGCGCCAGGCGCTGCTGGCGGCCGGGTTGCTGGTGCTGGCGCTGGCCTGCTGGCGTTTCGGCGACAGCCTGCTCACGGCCTTCGCCCTGCTGGCGGCCTTGCTGCTGGCCGCGGCGCTGCTGCTGCCGGCCCTGCTGGATGGCGCCCTGGCGCTGCTCGCCCGGCACTGTCGCGGGCCGCTGAGCGAATGGTTCGTCGCCGACAGTCGCCAGCAGCTGCCGGCCCTGGCCCTGGCGCTGATGGCCCTGCTGCTGGCCCTGGCCGCCAGCGTCGGGGTGGGCAGCATGACCGAGGGCTTTCGCCAGACCTTTACCGGCTGGCTCGACCAGCGCCTGTCTGCCGAGCTGTACCTGGCCCCGCGCGACACCGAGCAGGCCGAGCAGATCAGCGCCTGGCTCGCCGCGCAGCCCGGCATCACGGCGATCCTGCCGAGCTGGCGGGTCGAGCTGCGCCTGCAGGGCTGGCCGGCGCAGCTGCAGGGCATCGTCGATCACCCCAGCTACCGCCAACACTGGCCGTTGCTGGAGCAGCAGGCCGACGCCTGGACGCAGCTGGCGGCGGGGCAGGGCGTGCTGCTCAGCGAACAGCTGGCGCGCCGGCTCAAGCTGCGCCTGGGCGATGCGCTGGTGCTGCCGGCGGCGGACGGCGAACAGCGCCTGCCGGTGCTCGGCCTGTACGCCGACTATGGCAACCCCAAGGGCCATCTGCTGCTGAACGCCGCCTGGCTGCGCCGGCACTGGCCGGATGCCAGCCTGAGCAACCTCAGCCTGCGCCTGCCGGCCGCGCGAGTCGCGCCGCTCAAGGCCGAACTGGAGCAGCGCTACGCGCTGGATGGCAGCCGGCTGATCGACCAGGCCTCGCTCAAGCGCTGGTCGACCCGGGTGTTCGAGCGCACCTTCGCCGCCACCGCCGCGCTCAACAGCCTGACCCTCGGCGTGGCCGGCGTGGCGCTGTTCATCAGCCTGCTGACCCTCGGCCAGAGCCGCCTGAGCCAGCTGGCGCCGCTCTGGGCCCTGGGCCTGGGGCGGGCGCGCCTGGCCTGGCTGAGCCTGGGGCAGACGCTGTTGCTGGCCAGCCTCACCGTGCTGCTGGCCATGCCCCTGGGTCTGCTGCTGGCCTGGTGCCTGGTGGCGGTGGTCAACGTGCAGGCCTTCGGCTGGCGCCTGCCGCTGCATGTGTTCCCCGCCCAGTTGCTGCAGCTGGGCCTGCTCGGCCTGTTCACCAGCCTGCTGGCCGCCGCCGGGCCGCTGTGGCAACTGGCGCGCCGCCAGCCGGCCGACCTGTTGAGGCAGTTCGCCGATGAACGCTAGAAGTCTGTTGTGGCTGGCCGCTGTGCTGCTCGCCGGCTGTGACGACGCGCCCGCGCCAAGCGCTGGTTTCGCTGGCCTGGGCCAGGATGTCGTCGGTTTCAGTGCGGTCGAATCGGGCCGGGCGCTGCAGTTCCCGGCCGATCACGGCGCCCATCATGGCTATCGCATCGAATGGTGGTACGTCACCGCCAACCTCACCGACGAGCAGGGTCGCGACTGGGGCGTGCAGTGGACGCTGTTTCGCTCGGCTTTGCGCCCCGGCGCCGAGCAGGTCGGTTGGGACAGCCCGAATCTGTGGCTGGGCCATGCCGGCCTGAGCGGGCCGTTCGGCCACCAGTTCGCCGAGCGCCTGGGCCGTGGCGGTATCGGCCAGGCCGGGGTGGCGGCGCAACCGTTCCGCGCCTGGATCGACGATTGGTCGCTGCACAGCACCGGCAGCGAGGGCCTGCAGCAGCTGCAGATGCAGGCCGCCGGCGCGGATTTTCGCTACGACCTGCAGCTGCGCGCCGACGGCCCGCTGGTGCTGCACGGCGCGCAGGGCTACAGCGAGAAATCCGGCCAGGGCCAGGCCTCCTATTACTACAGCCAGCCGTTCTACCGGGTCAGCGGCGAGATCGAGCGGGGCGGCCAGCGCCATCGGGTCAGCGGCCAGGCCTGGCTCGACCGCGAATGGAGCAGCCAGCCGCTGGCCGCCGAGCAGCAGGGCTGGGACTGGTTCTCCCTGCACCTGGACGGCGGCGCCAAGCTGATGCTGTTCCAGGTGCGCCAGACTGAGGGTCAGCCCTATCGCGCCGGCACCTGGATCGGCGCCGATGGCCGCAGCCAAGCGCTGCGCGGCGAGCAGATCCGGCTCAGCCCGCTGGCCAGTACCGAGCTGGACAACGGCCGGCGGGTGCCGACCCGCTGGCGGGTGCAGGTGGCGGCCCAGGGCGTGGATGTCGAGGTCGAGGCGCTGCAGCCCCAGGCCTGGATGGGCACCAGCTTCCCCTACTGGGAAGGCCCGGTGCGCCTGCGCGGCAGCGTCGGCGGGCGCGGCTATCTGGAAATGACCGGCTACTGAGCTGGCCTCGGGGCGGACTATTCAATTCATCGATACTGGCCATCAAGACGTTCGAATTATCGAAGCACGGCGCGCTCTTTAAGATGCCCCCACCGATTCCAGCCGTGGGAAACCCTTATGCCGATTGCCTTGTTTGCCAGCCTGACTGCCCACCCCGCGCACCGCGCCGCCCTCGAGCAGGCGCTGCGCCAGATGGTCGAGGCCAGCCGCCGCGAGCCCGGCAACCTGCGCTACGACCTGTTCGTGCGTGACGATGACGCGGCGACCTTTGACCTGTTCGAACTCTATGCCGACGAAGCGGCGGTGGCCGCCCACCGTGCCAGCGCCCACTACCAGGCCTTCCGCGACCTGATCGGCGACTGGCTGGCCGCGCCGGTGGACGTGCGCAGCGCCGCTGCCCTCGACCTGGCTCCTTTAAATTCCTGAGGCGCTTCGCGCCGCCTGATTCACTTTCGTGAGGATTGACGATGTCTGCTCTGTTTTCTCCGTTCCAGCTCAAGGATGTCACCCTGCGCAACCGCATCGCGGTGCCGCCCATGTGCCAGTACAGCGCCATCGACGGCGTCACCACTGACTGGCACCTGCATCATTACGCCGGTTTGGCCCGTGGCGGCGCCGGTCTGGTGATCGTCGAGGCCACCGCGGTGTCTCCAGAAGGGCGCATCAGCCCCGGCTGCACCGGCCTGTGGAATGACCAGCAGGCCGAGGGCATGGCCCGTATCGCCCAGGCGATCAAGGCAGGTGGCGCGGTGCCGGGCATCCAGATCGCCCACGCCGGGCGCAAGGCCAGCGCCAACCGTCCCTGGGAAGGCGACGACCATATCGCCGAGGGCGATGCGCGCGGCTGGCAGACCATCGCCCCGTCGGCCGTGGCCTTCGGCGCACACCTGCCCAAGGTGCCTCAGGCCATGACCCTGGACGACATCGCCCGGGTCAAGGCCGACTTCGTTGCCGCGGCCCGCCGCGCCCGCGATGCCGGTTTCGAGTGGCTGGAGCTGCACTTCGCCCACGGCTACCTGGCGCAGAGCTTCTTCAGCGCGCACGCCAACCGGCGTGACGATGCCTACGGCGGCGACTTCGCCGGGCGCAGCCGTTTCCTCCTGGAAACCCTGGCTGCGGTACGTGAGGTATGGCCGGCCAACCTGCCGCTGACGGCACGTTTCGGCGTGATCGAGTACGACGGGCGCGACGAGGCGACCCTGGCCGAGTCCATCGAGCTGGCCAAGGCCATGCGCCGCGGCGGCCTGGACCTGCTCAGCGTCAGCGTCGGCTTCACCATCGCCGAGACCAGCATCCCCTGGGGGCCGGCCTTCCTGGCATCGATCGCCGAGCGGGTGCGCCGCGAAGCGGAACTGCCGGTGGCGTCGTCCTGGGGCATCGATGCGCCGGCCAATGCCGAACGCGTGGTGGCCGAGGAACAGATGGACCTGGTGATGGTCGGCCGCGCCCACCTGGCCAACCCGCACTGGCCGTTGCAGGCGGCGCAGCAGCTCGGGGTCGAGCGGCCCACCTGGGTCCTGCCGGCGCCCTATGCGCACTGGCTGGAACGCTACCAGGTCGCGCAGTAACCCCAGAGGGCCCGGCATGCCGGGCCCTTTGCGTTTAACCGCTTATCTGCCGTCAACATGCAGGGTGGGAGCGGTGCATCCCGGGTGACGTGACAAACCGGTGCGTATGGCATCAACTCTCTACATCCCCCCACGGATCGCCAATGCCCATGCAGCTCAACGCCGACTTCAGCCAACGCGCCATTACCCGTCCCGGTGAAAGCCCCTGGGTGCCCTCACCTATGCCTGGTGTGGAGCGAATCATGCTCGACCGCATCGGTGAGGAACTGGCGCGGGCCACCTCCATCGTGCGCTATGCCGCCGGCTCGCATTTCAGCGAGCACACGCATCCGGGGGGCGAGGAGTTCCTGGTGCTGGACGGGGTGTTCTCCGACGAGCGCGGCGACTACCCGGCCGGGACCTATGTGCGCAACCCGATCGGCAGCCATCACGCGCCGTTCAGCCGGGAAGGCTGCATCATCTTCGTCAAACTCATGCAGTTTTCCGCCGACGACCAGCAACCGGTGGTGATCGACAGCAACGCAGTCGCCTGGCTACCGGGGCTGGTGCCGGGCCTGCAGGTACTGCCGCTGCATCAGCATGGTACTGAGCAGGTGGCGCTGGTGCGCTGGGCGCCGGGCACCCGTTTCAACCGTCATCGGCACTGGGGGGGCGAGGAAATCCTGGTGCTCGAAGGCACCTTCCAGGACGAATTCGGCGACTACCCGGCCGGCAGCTGGCTGCGCAACCCACACCTGTCCGAACACACGCCGTTCAGCGATGCGGGCTGCCTGATCTGGGTGAAGACCGGGCATCTGCCGGCGTAGGGGCTGTACACGCTCTCGCTTAGGGTGCGCCGACCTGGAGCGAGCGTGAGCAGGTGCTTAACCGGCAGCCATCAGGCGCTTGTACAGGCGGGTGCGGCGCGCGGTCTTCAGCTGCTCGGCGAGCAGCGCGCGCAGCGGCGACACGTTCGGCTTGGGCTGGCCGCCACGGCTGAGCCGGTGCATCTGGAACTTCACCGTGGCCATGTAGGCCAGCGAGGCCAGGGCCTTGTGCTTCCAGCGGATCGGTGCCAGCTCGGCGCTTGCCTGCCGCTCGCCGGCCTGCCAGCGGCGCGGCAGGTTCGGCTCGATGGCCAGGGCGGTGGCAATGCCGGCCATGGCCACGCCGCTTTGCAGCACCTGCTTGACCACCGGCAGGCGGCGGATGCCGCCAGTGACCATCAGCGGCATCTTCGCCACGGCGGCGATCTCCCCGGCGAATTCGAGGAAGTAGGCCTCGCGCGCCAGGGTGCGGCCGTCGCGGGCATCGCCCTGCATGGCCGGCGCCTCGTAGCTGCCGCCGGACAGCTCGACCAGGTCGACCCGCAGCTCGCCGAGCATCTGCACCACGCGCTTGGCGTCGGCGCCGTCGAAGCCGCCGCGCTGGAAGTCCGCCGAGTTGAGCTTGACCGCCACGCAGAAGCCCGGCGCCACCACGGCGCGTACCGCCTTGACCACTTCCAGCAGCAGGCGTGCGCGGTTCTCCAGCGGCCCGCCCCAGCTGTCCGTGCGCTGGTTGCTCAGCGGCGAGAGGAACTGGCTGAGCAGGTAGCCGTGCGCGGCGTGGATCTGCACGCCGCTGAAGCCGGCTTGTTCGGCCAGTTGTGCGGTACGCGCGAAACGCTGGATCAGCGCGCCGATCTCCTCGTCGCTGAGTGCCTTGGGCACGGGGAACATCTTCGACAGGCCGCCCAGCTCCAGGGCCACCGCCGAGGGGGCGACGGTCGGCTGGCCGAGGTTGGCCTGCATCTGCCGGCCGGGGTGGTTGATCTGCATCCAGAACTGCGCGCCCTGGGCGCGGCCGATGCGCGCCCACTCGCGGAACTTGTCCAGCTGGCGCTCGTCTTCCAGCACCACGCCGCCGGGGCCGGTCATGGCGCGGCGGTCGACCATCACGTTGCCGGTCAGCAGCAGCCCGGCGCCGCCTGCGGCCCAGGCCCGGTACAGGCGCAGCAGCTCGGCGGAGGGGCCCTGGCTGGCGTCGGCCAGGTTCTCTTCCATCGCCGCCTTGGCGATGCGGTTGGGGATGAGGGTGCCGTTGGGCAGTTGCAGCGGTTGGAAGGCGGTCATGGCGTACTCCGGGGTAGCAGATGGGGCAAGCCTAAGGTTAAAGTCAACTTAAAGGTCAATAGCCCGGAGCACAAATCATGAAAATCGGTGAACTGGCCACGCGCACCGGCCTGGCCCCGTCGCGCATCCGCTTCTACGAAGCCAGCGGGCTGATCGCCGCCCAGCGCCAGGCCAACGGCTACCGCAGCTATCCGGAACAGGCGGTGCAGACCCTCGGCCTCATCGCCTGCGCCCAGCAGTCCGGCTTCAGCCTGGAGGAAATCCGCCGCCTGCTGCCGGGCAGCGAGCAGCAGGGCTGGGCCCACGACGAGCTGCTGGCCAGCCTGCGGCGCAAGGTCGACGAGATCGAGGCCATGCAGCAGCGCCTGGCGCAGAACAAGGCGCAACTGCTGAGCATCATCGCCGGCATCGAGAGCAAGCCGGAGGGCATGCAGTGCACGGAAAACGCCGAGCGGGTGCTGGCCAACCTGCGGGGCGCGGGGCCGGGCGAGTAGGGCGCGGCAATCTGTCGACACAGTCGCGACCATGGTATGAGCACGCAGTGTTTGCCTGGCCGGCGCGACTGTAGTAAGACTAGGGCAAGGACTGAATTCAACCAGCCTTGGCCGAAGAGCCAGAGCTGATTCGATGTTGTGTGGCACTGCCGGGGGATACGAAGTCGATAGCGCACGTGAAGTGCCCGATCACTACGCTGCATTTCCCCGCAGCAGCAGGCATCACCATGGGAGACGTTGCACCAGCCTGAACCTCAGCGGCCGCACCACCTCGAAACAACACCCAGTAAAACGAGGAAGCCCTATGCAAGTTCAAGTGCACACTAACCAGATCGAAGGCAGTGCTCGGCTTCAGGAGTGGGTCAGCTCCGCCGTATTGGACAAACTCGATCATTTCGACGAGTTCCTGACCCGAGTGGTCGTCCATATCAGCGACGAAAACGCACACAAGTCCGGCGCCGACGACAAGCGCTGCCACATCGAGGCCCGCCCGAAAGGCCACCAGCCGATATCCGTCACCCACAAATCCGAGGAAATGGGCATTGCCGTGGACGGCGCCGTGGAGAAGATGCGCCACGCCCTGGAACACCTGGCCGGCCGCCTCGAAAACAAGGTGGTCTCCACCGGCCGCATCGAAGCCCCGGGCGAGCCGCTGCTCACCGATGCCCTGCTGCAAGAGGAATTCCTGGCCAAACAGGAAGAGCTGGAACGCGGCTGAAGACCCGGCCCGCCGATCGGGCCCGCCAACCCACCCTGGAAAACCGCCCGTTTGGGCGGTTTTTTTATGGTCGGTAGATGGGGTGTTCAGCCTGATGTGCTCAGCCACTGCGATAGCTCCATCTCTACGCTATCTGGTTCGAGTGCTGCTGGTGAAAGCAGGCAATACCGCGAACCATCCTCAACGAAGCCGGAAGGTGCAACCAACACACCGTTTTGAATATCGTCTTGCACCAAGTGCCAGGGGCCAATGGCTACACCAAGGCCGGCGACTGCTGCCTGCAGGCTAAAGTAAAAGTGCTCAAAGCACTGTCCCTCCACCGTGGGCGTGGATCGGCCAGCAGCAGCGGCCCATTCTTGCCAAGCATTGGGCCGTGTTCGGGTGAGCAATTTAGGCGCGGTCGCAACGAGCTCGCCGTCTGCGGTGAACCACTCGCAAACCCTGTCAGGCCGGCACACCGGGGCAACCTTCTCACGGAACAACTCTTTCGCGTAGTAATGATCAGGACGGGGGAAGTCGTCGCGGCGGATCGCGAGGTCAATACCGTGATCGAAGGAGAAGGCCCCACCTCCTGCTACGAGATGAATGTTCAAGTCCGGGCGGCGCATCTGGAATTCACTCCAGCGTGGAATGAGCCAGCGCATTAACAACGTGGGTTCGCAAGAAAGCACCAGTTGTCGATCACTACGTGCCTTCACTCGTATTTCCTTTACTGCCTGAGTCATCAAGCCCAAGCCTTCGCGAACCGCGATTGCCAGCTTGCGCCCGTCGTCTGAGATGAACACGCGCCGACTACGGCGCTCGAACAGATCGACGCCCAACTCATCCTCTAGCAAGCGCACGGCGCGGCTTATCGCGCCCGGAGTGACATGCAACTCTGCGGCTGCACGAGCAAAGTTCTCTAAACGGGCGGCTGCCTCGAAGCAGCGCAAAGCAACCAGAGAGGGCAGGCGAGAAATCGATAATGGTGACTCAAACTCACCTTTTTCTTGAGAAAGCATCGTTAGTCATCCGCCTGTTACGCAGCAAAAATTTGGCTATCTCGAACCATAGGCAAATTACTTCATGAACGAATGGATAGCTGTAGTCACTATAACTTTGCTGGCGTGCATCAGTCCCGGGCCTGATTTTGCCCTTGTTTCTCGCAATAGCCTTCTGCTTTCACGCCGTACCGGAGTCCTTACGGCTGCCGGTATCGGCCTTGGGATCTTTGTGCATGTCTGCTACACCCTGCTGGGGCTTGGGCTGGTTCTTCAGCACTCGCTTTGGCTATTCAGTGCGCTGAAGATGGTCGGGGCCGCTTATTTGATTTATCTCGGGATAAAGATGCTGGGGGCCATGCCCGCCGTAGGTCAATTTGCTATCCCAGCCACTGCATCGTCTGATCTCGCAGCTCTTCGCGCGGGGTTCCTGACCAATGCACTGAATCCCAAAACATCGATTTTCATCGTCAGCCTTTTCATCGGTGTAGTGGGGCCTGAGACGACCTTGCCAATGCAGATTGCCTACGGAGTATTCATTTCAGCGGCGCATATCAGCTGGTTCAGCCTAGTTGCGATGTTTTTTTCGAACGGACGGATTCGGGAAGAGTTGATTGCGGTTCGGCATTGGGTGGATCGCGCTTTTGGAGGATTGCTAGTTAGTTTTGGCGTGATGCTGGCGATAGCTCAGCGAAGTCACTGAACGTTCTGCTGCCCGATTTCTGCCGGTTCCCTCCGGTAGCTCCGGTTGAAAACAGCTCTTTACAGCCCTGGCGCGTTACTTCAGGCCAAGTCGGGCCGCCAGGCGGCTGAGGTTGGCCCGGTCCAGCTCCAGCTCGCGTGCGGCGGCGGTCCAGTTGCCCTGGTGGCGTTCGAGGGCGGCGCCGATCAGCTGGCGCTGGAACTGCTCGGAGGCCTGGCGCAGTCCCGGCAGCTTCGCGCTGCGCTCGACGGGCAGGGCCGCCTGCACCGCGCTTGAACTGGCCGGCAGGTCCAGGTCTTCCACGGCGATCGACAGTATCCGCGGGCGTTCCGGTTGGCGGGCCAGGGCCTTGAGCGCGGCGCGGCCGATCAGGTGTTCGAGTTCGCGCACGTTCCCCGGCCAGTCGTAGTCGAGCAGCGCCGCCTGGGCCTCCCGGCTCAGGCGCAGGCCACGCAGGCGCAGGCGCGGGCGGTTCTGCTCAAGGAAGTTGCCGGCCAGCAGCAGGATGTCGCGGCCGCGTTCGCGCAGGGGCGGCACGTACAGCGGGTAGACGCTGAGGCGGTGGTAGAGGTCGGCGCGGAAACGCCCGGCGCGCACTTCCTCGGCGAGGTCGCGGTTGCTGGCCGCGAGGATGCGCACATCGACCTGGTGCTCCCGGTCGGAGCCGACCCGCTGCAGGTGCCCGCTCTGCAGCACGCGCAGCAGCTTGGCTTGCACCGGCAGCGGCAGTTCGCCCACCTCGTCGAGAAACAGGGTGCTGCCATTGGCTATCTCGAACTTGCCCGCGCGCTCGCTGACCGCGCCGGAGAAGGCGCCGCGGACGTGGCCGAACAGCTCGCTTTCGACCAGGGTCTCGGGCAGTGCGGCGCAGTTCAGGCTGATCAGCGGGCGCTCGGCTCGCGGCGACTGGCGGTGCAGGGCCTGGGCCACCAGCTCCTTGCCGACCCCGGTCTCGCCGCCGATCAGCACGGTTAGTTCGCTGCCGGCGACCAGGGCGATTTCGCCCAGCAGGCGCTGGGTCACCGCGCTCTGGCCGATGATCTGCGCCGGCTGTCGCTGCCCGGCGGCGAGGCGATAGCTTTCGGTCAGGTGGGCCTCGTTTTCTAGCCGGCGCGACAGGCTGTTCATGCGTTCGCCGGCCTGTACCGTGGCGGCGGCCAGGCGCGCCACGGTCTCCAGGTTGTCCAGGGCGATCTGGCCGAAGCGTGACGGGTCCAGCGAATCCAGGGTCAGCAGGCCCCAGGGGCGCTCGTTGATGAACAGCGGGCAGCCCAGGCAGTCGTGCACCTCGAGCCGGCCGTGGCGGCATTCGACCAGGCCGTCGTAAGGGTCGGGCAGGTCGCAGTCGGCGGCGAAGCGGGTCGCTCCGCGCTGTTCGAGCAGGGCGGCCAGGCGTGGATGTTCGTCGACCTTGAAGCGGCGGCCCAGAGCGTCGGCGCTGAGCCCGCTGACGGCCAGCGGCACCAGATGGTCCTGCTCCAGGCGCAGCAGGGCGATGGCGTCGCACGGCACCAGTTCGAGCAGGGCGGCGAGCAGGCGCTGGTAGCGTTCGCTGTCTGACAGCTCGCGGGTCAGGTCGTCGAGCAGCGGGAGCATGGCTTGAAGCAGTGGGGTGTGGGTCATATTGACTCCGGTCGGGTCAAATAAACACGGCGGTTCCACGGTCATAGTGACTCATGCTTTATTCAAGTAATTGATTTTTATCAATTTTGCTGCTGGCACGATTAATGGTTTGTTCAGGCTGAGTTAAATCCACTTTCCCTGGAGTCACCATGAAGTCGTCCAACCTGATTGTTCTGGGCCTGAGCCTTGCCTGCGCCTCGTTCTCCTTCGCCGACCAGGTGGTCCGCGAGACCACCGATAACACCGCCGGCGGGGCGCTCGGCTCGCTCAGCGGCCTGATGCTGGGCGGTGCCGCCGGAGGGCCGGTCGGCGCCCTGGTCGGCGCCGGGGCCGGCTTCTTTGCCGGCCGCTCGGTGCAGCAGGAGACGGGGCTCAGCGAGCCGGCGTACGAAGTCGAAAACCAGGCCGGCGAGCGCGCGGTGATCCGCTCGCCCAACGCCCGCTTCGCCCTGGGCCAGCGCGTCGAGCGGCAGGGCATCCGCATCCAGGCCGTTGCCGACTGAGCGGGGCAGGGCGCCCGCCTGCTCTGGCGGCGCCCGGCAGCGCCGCCTCGGCTGGGCGGCGAATCGCACTCTCGCGCGCTGAACCTTGCGTGCGCCCGGCAGTCTCACACCGGCATCCGGAGGTCGCCAGCAGGCGCCTCTGCCGTCGTCAGTCCTGCCGAGTCGTTCGCCGTTCATGCCCCCAGCCGCCCGCACCTCCCGTTTCGTTGCGTTCTGCCTGTTGCCCCTGCTGCCGCTGTTCGCCGGCCCCCTCCAGGCCAGCGGGGAGCGGCAGTTGCTGGCGGCCATCAATGACTACCGGGGCCAGCCCCAGCGCTGCGAGCGCCGCCCGGTCCGGGCGCTGGCGCCGCTGCAGCTGAAGTCGAGCCTGGCCTTGCCGGTCGGCTATGCCGGCCGTTTGCGGGATACCTTGAAGGCGGCCGGCTATCCGGCGGTGGCGGCGCGCACCATCCGCCTGGGCGGGGCGGCGGATGCCCAGGCCGCCTTTGCCAGGCTGCGCAGCAGTTACTGCGCGGCCCTGCTCGACCCGCAGTTCGCCGACATCGGCGTCAGCCGGCGAGGGCATGAGTGGCGGGTGGTGCTGGCGAAACCCCTGCTCGCTGGGCAATTGGGCGACTGGCGGGCGGCGGGCAAGGCCCTGCTCAGCCAGGTCAACGCGGCCCGGGCGAAGCCGCGCCAGTGTGGTCAGCGGCGCTTCGCCGCCACCCGGCCGCTGGCCTGGAATACCGCTCTGGGAGCGGCGGCGCAGGAGCACAGCCGGGCGATGGCCGATGCCAACTACTTCGCCCACCGGGGCCCCGGCGGCGATTCGCCGGCGGATCGGGCGCGGGCCGCCGGCTACCGTGGCCGGCAGATCGGCGAGAACATCGCCGCCGGACAGGGCTCGCCGAACCAGGCGCTGGCGGGCTGGCTGGCCAGCCCCGGGCATTGCGCCAACCTGATGAACCCGCGCTTTACCCAGGTGGGCGCGGCCTATGCGGCGCAACCGCGCAGCGCCGCGGGCATCTACTGGACGATGCTGTTCGGCGCGCCCTGAGGGCGGCCCTTCCGGGTGCGGGCGAGCCGCCCCCGCTCAATCGGTGGCGAGCGAGCGCCAGGCGGCCTCGGCCAGCACCTCGCGGTAGGCCGTTGGCCGGTTGCGTACCCGGCCGGAGAGCCAGGCCCGGCAATAGCTTTCGGCCGGGCCGATGATCAGGGAGGGGATCAGCTCGGCGGGCAGGTGTTGCAGCTCGTCGCCGCGCCCCGGCGCGCCCAGCCACTCCAGCAACTGCCGGTTGCGCGTCTTGTTGCGCGCGGCCAGCTCGTCCTTGAACGGCCCCTTGGTCACGGCAAAGCGCGCGTGGAACTGGAAGCGCGCCCAGTCCGGCTGGCTGTCGACCCAGTCCACATAGCTGTGCACCAGTGCGTGCACGCCTGCCCGGGTGCTCGCGGCCTGGTTCAGGTAGCGCTCGCGCAGCTGGGCCTGGTCATCCAGGGCGGTGAGGAACAGCGCCGCGACCAGGCCTTCCTTATTGCCGAAGTGGTGGTAGATGGCGCCCACGCTGGTTTCGCACGCGGCGCGGATCATCTCGATGGTGGTGGCTTCGATGCCCTGCTCGTTGAAGCAAGCAAGGGCCTTGCCAAGGATGCTGCGTTTGAGCTCCGCCCTTCTTCCGGGGTAGCAACGCTCTAGTAGGTCTGACGTTTCCATGCTCGACACAAGGCAAAAATCCCATGGTAAGGCAGACGGCCGCCCCGGGGTAAGCCGGGCCCGGCTTGACAGCTCTCTCGAGTGCAGAATATTGTTCCGCAACAGAATATTATTCTGTTTAATCCAAGTCATTCCCGTGAGGCATAACCATGAGTCAGGTTCTCAGCATGTTCACCAGCGCAGGCCCGGAAGCGTTCAGCAAGATGGCCTGCCAGATGGCACCCTATTTCAGCAGCATCAATCCGCTGGTTTCCGAGCTGCGTGAAGGCCATGCAACGGTGCAGGTGCCTTTCAGCCGCGAGATCACCAACCACCTGGGTACCGTGCATGCGATCGCGATGTGCAATGCCGCCGAACTGGCCGCCGGCATGATGACCAACGTGTCCATTCCCAGCGGCGCGCGCTGGATTCCCAAGGGCATGACGGTCGAGTACCAGGCCAAGGCCAAGAGCAACGTGACCGCGGTCGCCGATGGCGCCGCAGTGGACTGGGCGAGCGAGGGGGACAAGGTCGTGCCGGTGGTCATCACCGACGCCGATGGCAAGCAGGTGTTCAGCGCGCAGATCACCATGAACGTGAAGCTGTCCTGAACCGGGACGGGCGAGCTGGGCCGCCAGGGCCGACGCCTGCCGGCGGCGGAAAAGGTTGCGCCGCCGCCATCCGGTCGAAGTATCCGACTGGATGACGGCGGCGCGTTGGTGGCTCGTCGCCGGTTGGCCCAGGCGATCAGCCCAGATCGAAGCGATCCAGGTTCATCACCTTGTCCCAGGCCGCCACGAAGTCGTTGACGAACTTCGCCGGGGCATCGCTGGTGGCGTAGACCTCGGCGAGGGCGCGCAGCTGCGAGTTGGAGCCGAACACCAAGTCGACCACCGTGCCGGTCCACTTCAGATCGCCGCTCTTGCGGTCACGCCCTTCCAGCACGCCTTCGGCGCTGGCCGACTTCTGCCACTTGGTGCCCATGTCGAGCAGGTTGACGAAGAAGTCGTTGCTCAGGGTTTCTGGGCGCTGGGTGAACACGCCGTGTTTGGCCTGCCCGACGTTGGCGTTGAGGGCGCGCAGGCCGCCGATCAGCACGGTCATCTCCGGAGCGGTCAGGGTCAGCAGCTGGGCCTTGTCGATCAGCAGCTCGGCCACCAGGCCTTCCAGGCCCTTGCGGGCGTAGTTGCGGAAGCCATCGGCCCGCGGTTCCAGCACGGCGAAGGAGTCGACGTCGGTCTGCGCCTGGGAGGCGTCCGTGCGCCCCGGGGTGAAGGGCACCGTGACGCTGACGCCGGCCTTCTTCGCCGCGGCTTCGACCGCCGCGCAGCCGCCCAGCACGATCAGGTCGGCCAGCGAGATCCGCTTGCCGCCGGCTGCCGAGGCGTTGAAGTCCTGCTGCAGCGCCTCCAGCTTCGCCAGGATCTTGGCCAGTTCGGCCGGCTGGTTGACTTCCCAGTCCTTCTGCGGCGCCAGGCGAATGCGCGCGCCGTTGGCCCCGCCGCGCTTGTCGCTGCCGCGGAAGGTGGCGGCCGAGGCCCAGGCGGTGTTGACCAGCTGGGCGATGGACAGGCCGCTGGCGAGGAGCTTGGCCTTCAGGGCGGCGATGTCCTGGGCATCGACCAGCGGGTGATCCACGGCGGGGACCGGGTCCTGCCAGATCAGTTCTTCCTTGGGCACCAGCTTGCCCAGGTAGCGGGCGCGCGGGCCCATGTCGCGGTGGGTCAGCTTGAACCAGGCGCGGGCGAAGGCGTCGGCGAACTCCTGCGGGTTCTGGTGGTAGCGCCGCGCGATCTTCTCGTAGGCCGGGTCCATGCGCAGCGACAGGTCGGCGGTGGTCATCATCGGCGGGTGCTTCTTCGACGGATCGTGGGCGTCCGGAATCATGTGCTCCGGCTTGACGTTCTTGGCCACCCACTGGTGGGCGCCGGCCGGGCTCTTGGTCAGTTCCCACTCGTAGCCGAACAGCATGTCGAAGTAGCCCATGTCCCATTTTGTCGGGTTGGGTTTCCAGGCGCCCTCGATGCCGCTGGTGATGGTGTCCACGCCCTTGCCGCTGCCCAGCTTGTTGATCCAGCCCAGGCCCTGCTCCTCGATCGGCGCGGCTTCCGGCTCGGGCCCGACCAGGGCCGCATCGCCGGCGCCGTGGGCCTTGCCGAAGGTGTGGCCGCCGGCGGTGAGGGCCACGGTTTCCTCGTCGTTCATGGCCATGCGGGCGAAGGTCTCGCGCACGTCGCGGCCCGAGGCCAGCGGGTCGGGGTTGCCATCCGGGCCCTGCGGGTTCACGTAGATCAGGCCCATCTGCACGGCGGCCAGCGGGTTGTCCAGCTGGCGATCACCGGAGTAGCGGCTGTTGGGCTGGTCACTGGTGGCCAGCCACTGGGTTTCCGCGCCCCAGTAGATGTCCTCTTCCGGCGCCCAGATGTCTTGGCGCCCGCCGCCGAAGCCGAAGGTCTTGAAGCCCATGGACTCCAGGGCGGCATTGCCGGCGAGGATGAACAGGTCGGCCCAGGACAGCTTGCGTCCGTATTTCTGCTTGATCGGCCACAGCAGGCGGCGGGCCTTGTCCAGGTTGCCGTTGTCCGGCCAGCTGTTGAGTGGGGCGAAGCGCTGGTTGCCGGTGCCGGCGCCGCCGCGGCCGTCGGCGATGCGGTAGGTGCCGGCGGCGTGCCAGGCCATGCGGATCATCAGGCCGCCGTAGTGGCCCCAGTCGGCTGGCCACCAGTCCTGGGAGTCGGTCATCAGGGCGGTGAGGTCCTTGACCACGGCGTCCAGGTCGAGGGTCTTGAATTCCTCGGCGTAGTTGAAGTTCTCACCCATCGGGTCGGACAGGGCAGAATGCTGGTGCAGGATCTTCAGGTTGAGCTGGTTGGGCCACCAGTCCGCGTTGGACTGGCCGCCGGCGACCGTGTGTGCGCCCGCACCGCCGGAAAATGGGCATTTCGCATCGTTGGACATGATTCTCTCCTGTTGTTGTCTTCACCTGACTGGTCAGTTCAGCTTGGATTCCGGGTAGCGACTGAGCCAATAGGTTTTAGGCATCGGATTCATAGTAGTCAGGGAATCCGCAGTGCATGACCGGGGAGTCGATATTCGACGGGTGATCGCCGTCTTGGCCCGCTCTGGCGGGTTGGCGGTTCCCTCTGCGGGCGGCTGGCCAGGGCGGGTCGCAGCTGGGGGCGTGAAGGTTTTCCGGTGCTCGGCAACGCCCGCGGGCAAGCCCGGAGATGGCCGACCGACGGTCATCCCGCCAGCGCAACCCGCTCTGGCTGGGCTGCCCCGCGTGCGTGCGGCCGGCATCAGGCCGGCGGGGCAGGCTGTTGCATTGTTTAGCCGGGGCACAACTAAGCGTGTAAAAAATCCGATTTAACCAACGCTCACTGGCGTGCGAGTCTGCTTGCCCATGAGCTCCCCGATCCCGCATCCGCAGCGTTTGCCCAGCCCGTGCCCGTTTCCGCTCGGGGCTCGGCGTGGTGCCGAGCGGAGCAATCAACTGCTTCCCGAAATCCTCGCCTTCTGGGCGCTCTGGCACTGCCGCCACGCGCGCCCACCTGACGCCGCTTCCGCCCCGTCCTGAGCGCCATGCCCGCGGCCCCGCGACCGACCCTGTCTCCTGTCACGGCGCCTGCTCGATCAGCGATCGGCAGGCCTGTGCTAGCCAGAAACCTATGGATGTAACCCCGCGCAAGAGGCCCCGGAGCTCGCCAGCTGGGCCTGCACCGCGCAGGGCGAGGAGTTGATCGGCGCGTGCCTGGCGAGCAGGACTGACGCCGGTCCCTCGCGCAGGCCTGACCCCTATTCTCAGCTCACCGGGTGCGCACGGCGCACCCCAGACCAACAAGGAACACCGTGATGAACGCCGCGATCAAACCCGTGATACCCGCCGCCGAGCGCTGCCAGTCCTACTACACCGCCACCCTCAACGAGGAGACCGACTACCCGACCCTGCAGGGCCAGGTCAGCGTCGACGTGGTGATCATCGGCGGCGGCTTCACCGGCGTGGCCAGCGCGGTGGAGCTGGCCGAGCGCGGGCTCAAGGTGGCTATCGTCGAGACCCACAAGATCGGCTGGGGCGCCACCGGGCGCAACGGCGGCCAGGTCACCGGCAGCCTGTCCGGCGACGAGGCGATGCGCACGCAGATGCGCAACAAGCTGGGCGAAGAAGTCGACGACTTCATCTGGCACCTGCGCTGGCGCGGTCACGAAATCATCAAGAGCCGGGTCGAGAAGTACGGCATCCAGTGCGACCTGCGCCACGGCCACCTGCATGCGGCGATGAAGCCGGTGCACATGGCCGAGCTGGAAGGCTCCTACGCCGAGGCCCAGCGCCGCGGCATGGGCGATGCGGTGACCCTGCTGGACGCCGACGGCGTGCGCGCGCACCTAGGCAGCGACCTGTACCTGGGCGCGCTGAAGAACACCCGCAACATGCACCTGCACCCGCTCAACCTGTGCATCGGCGAGGCCAAGGCCGCCGCCAGCCTGGGCGCGCTGATCTTCGAACATTCCGAGGTGCTGGAAATCGTCCACGGCGCCAACCCGGCGGTGATCACCGCCCAGGGTCGCATCGACGCAAAGCAGGTGCTGCTGGCCGGCGACGTCTACCACAAGCTGGAGCCCAAGCAGCTCAAAGGCAAGATCTTCCCGGCCATGGGCGGCATCGTCACCACCAAGCCGCTGGGCGAGCTGGCCCAGGAACTCAACCCGCACAACCTGGCCGTGTACGACTGCCGCTTCGTGCTGGACTACTACCGCATGACCGCCGACGGCCGCCTGCTGTTCGGGGGCGGCGCCAACTACTCCGGGCGCGACTCGCGGGATATCGCCGGCGAACTGCGCCCGTGCATCGAGCGCACCTTCCCGCAGCTCAAGGGTGTGGACATCGAGTTCCAGTGGAGCTGCGCCATGGGCATCGTGATGAACCGCATCCCGCAGCTGGGCAAGCTGTCGGACAACGTCTGGTACTGCCAGGGCTACTCCGGCCACGGCATCGCCACCACCCACATCATGGGCGAGATCATGGCCAACGCCCTGACCGGCAGCCTCGGCCAGTTCGACACCTTCGCCAGCTGCAAGCACATCAAGGTGCCGCTGGGCGACGTGTTCGGCAACCCGATGCTGGCCGTGGGCATGTGGTACTACGGGCTGCTGGAAAAGCTGCGCTAAGAACCTGTTCACGATCTCCTGTCCGTCGGCCATACCGCGTTAAAAACAGGCTCGGAATGCTCATTTACAGCTCGTAAACTCCGCTTCCTCGCCGTTTTGACCAGCCGGAGGCTGTTACTGGCGTAGCGCCTTGTCTGGCTCTAGTCCAAAAGATCGTGAACAGGTTCTAAGGCGCCATCGCGCCCGGCAGGCTGCGCCGTGCGCACCCTGTCCGGGCTGGCGGCTCAGACCGGCGCGGCCGCCGGCAGCAGGCCCTTGCTGCGCACCAGGGCATCGAACTCGGCGGCCGGCAGGGGGCGGCTGAACAGGTAGCCCTGGGCCTCGTGGCAGCCCATCTGTTGCAGCTGCTGGCGCTGTTCGGCGGTTTCCACGCCTTCGGCGATGGTCAGCATGCCCAGGCTGTGGGCCATGCCGAGAATGGCCTGGACAATGCGCTGGTCGTGGCCGTCGCGGTCGATGTCGTGGACGAAGGACTGGTCGATCTTCAGCTTGTGCACTTCCAGCTGCTTGAGGTAGCTGAGCGAGGAATAGCCGGTGCCGAAGTCGTCGATCGCCAGGCGCACGCCGAGGTTGCGCAGCCGCTGCACCATCTGCACCACGCTGGCCGGCTTGTGCATGGCCACGCTCTCGGTCAGTTCCAGTTCCAGGCAATGGGCCGGCAGGCCGCTGTGGCGGAGCACCTCGCCGATCAGCTCGAACAGCCCGGGGGCGCGGAACTGGGCCATGGACAGGTTGACCGCGACGGTCATCTCCGGCGAGTAGCCCTGCTCCAGCCATTGCTGCATCTGCGCGGCGGCCGTGCGCAGCACCCATTCGCCGATCCGCAGGATCTGCCCGCTGTTCTCGGCGATCGGGATGAACTCGGCCGGGCTGATGAAACCCAGTTGCGGATGCTGCCAGCGCAGCAGGGCCTCGGCGCCGACCAGGCGGCTGCCGTCGATGGACACCTGCGGCTGGTAGTACACCTGCAGCTGGTCCTGGACCAGGGCGTCGCGCAGGGCGCTTTCCAGCAGCAGGATGCGCGCGGACTGCGCCTGCATCTCCTCGGTGAAGAAGGCCAGCTGGTTGCGGCCGTCCTGCTTGGCCCGGTACATGGCGATTTCGGCGTGCCGGGCGAGGGCCTCGAACGTGTTGCCGTCGGTGGGGAACATGGCGATGCCCACCGAGACGTTGACCTTCAGGTTGTTGCCGAGGACCTGGCAGGTCGCGTCGAGCTGTTGTTGCACGCCTTCGGCGAGGTGCGCGGCATCCTGGGCGCTTGCGTAGGGCATGACCAGGATGAACTCGTCGCCGCCCTGGCGCGAAAGGGTGTCCTCGTCGCGCAGCAGGGTCTTGATGCGCTGCGCCACCTCGATCAGCAGGGCGTCGCCGACATGGTGGCCGAGCATGTCGTTGACGTTCTTGAAGTGGTCGAGGTCCATGAACAGCACAGCCAGGGGCTGCTGGTTGCGTTCGCAGAGGCCTAGCGCCTGCTCGACGCGGGAGGCGAACAGGGTGCGGTTGGGCAGGCCGGTGAGGCTGTCGAAGTGCGCCAGGTGTTCGATGTGCTGCTGGTCGTGCAGGCGCTGGCTGATGTCGCGGGCCAGCACCACGAAGTGTGCCTGGGCATCGCGGCCGAGGGTCGATACCGAGAGTTCGTAGCAGCGCATGCCGTCGTCGGCGTCGGGCAGCTGCAGTTGCTGGCCGGTACTGAGGCCCTGGCTGCGCGCTTCCTCAAGGGCGCGGCGGCAGCTGTCGGCGGCGTCCGGCGGCAGCAGCTGAAGCAGGTTGTGGCCCAGCGGCGAGCGCTGCAGGCCGAACAGCGGGCGTTGCTGCGGCGAGTGCACCTGCAGGCAGCGCCCGCTGGCGTCGAGTTCGAAGAGCTGGTCGGGAATCGCCTCGATCACCGCCTGCGAGTGCTTGCGCGTTTCGCTCAGCGCACGGTAGGGCGCGGAGATGGTTTCGACGAACATCACCCGGTACAGCATCAGGTAGGCCAGCACCTTGTACAGGTGGCCACCCAGGTTGTAGAGGTCGGTGGCCGAGGCGTAGCGGGTGAACAGCAGCTCGCTCATGGTCATGATCAGCAGGGCGCAGATCAGCAGCGCCACGTCGAAGCTGGTGCGCCGCCACAGGTTGCGGGCGAGCAGGGCGACGGTGAGCAGGTTGATGGCGATCACCCCGTACTCGGCGGCCAGCTTGAACGGGGTCAGGCCCTGGCCCTCGATGAAGGTGCGCGGCAGCCACTGCGGGTACCAGAGGAACAGGCCGTGCGCCGGCACGATCAGCAGCAACATGCCGAGCATCGGCAGCAGGCGCCAGCTGCCGCCGCTTGCCTGGGGCTCGCCGTCGGCCGGGCGCCAGGGCAGCCAGGCCACCAGCAGCAGGGCGAGGGCCGCCAGGTAGCGCGCCAGCAGCCAGAAGTGGATGCCTTTCTCGACCCCGTTGGGGGTGATGAAGTCGGGCATGCCGCGGTAGGACAGCATGTGGGTGAAGTCGGTCAGGGCCACCCCGAGGAAGGCGCAGGACACCACCAGGATGTTGCGCTGGCGGTGCATGCGGAAGGTGGTCCAGCCGACCGCGAAGATCAGCGCGGAGACCACGATGGACAGGGTTTCCAGCAGCTGGTGCCAGCTCAGGTAGTGACGGCTGTTCGGTACCAGGGGGGCGGCCACTTCGATCAGCAGCAGCCCGGCGAGCATGCACCCCAGCACCATCAGGGCCAGGCGCATCGAGCTGCGATGTTGCGTGTGAATTCCGCTCAATTCTACGATCACGCAGCATTTCCTTGTGGTGACGCAAGTGGCCGGCGCCTTCGCCGGCGTGCGAATAGGAAGGTGATTGTGGCCATTTGATTGATTGCCAGTATTGCTGTCAATCAATCAAGGGTCTAACACCGCGCAATAAAGTTTACCGGCGCGGCGGCGCGAGTGTTGCCGTGGGGTATTGCTCCGCCTAGTCCGTGCCGTGTAGCGGCGCCCGGCACGGCTGTGAACTCCCGGCGGCTTTCGCGTTATCCTGTGCGGCCGTGTGCGCCCCAGGATCCCCCCATGAAACAGCAACTCCTCGAACTCATCACCCTGATCAGCTCCGGCTGCATGACCGACGAGGAGATCGCCCGCATCGCCGACGAGGCCGCGCAGGCCTACGCCGATCCGGCTGCCTTCCTCGCCGCCAACCCGGACATCAACTACGACGACAGCTTCCCCATCCCGCTGGGCGAGTGGGTGGTGGTCGGCAGCCTGCCGGAAACCGTGCTGTTCCAGGGCGACAGCTACGAGGAGCTGCTGCAGCAGATCATCGAATCCTTCGGCCCGGATGTGCCGTTCAACATCAAGCCCAAGCAGCTGGCCAAGGTCGAGCCGCTGAAGGCCCTCAACCGCATCCAGGTGCAGCTCTCCAGCATGTACAAGGAGAAGGGCGGTTACGTGCTGCTCGACTTCAGCGAGCCCCTGGACGATGAGCTGCAGGCGGTGCTGGTGTACACCAGTGACCTACCGCGGGTCATGGAGCTGGCTGTCGCGGTGGGCATCTACGCCGCGCCGGCATACGAGACGCTGAAGGCGGCGCAGCAGGGCTGAGGCGCGGATCAATCCGCTCCCGTGTCGGCGCGGCCTACCGCTGGTCTTCGCAGCCGGCGCTTGGGCTTGCCCTGGCGCTCGAAGCCCTGCATAAGAACAGACTGGCAGCGCCGCTCGCCTGACCCTGCGCCGCCCTGTTCGTCGTGGCCCGGAAGGAGAGCCTGCGCATGCGTCACCCATGGATTGGCCTGGCCGGCCTGCTGCTGGTCGCCAGCTGCGGCACGGACCCGCAACGCGACTATGCCGCGCCGGGGCGCAACTACGACCTGACGCACTGGAAACTGACCCTGCCGGATGCCGACGCCAGCGAGGTCCGCCCCGACGCGCTGCAGGCCGGTTATGCCTCGCGCTACTTCCACCTGGCCGAGAACGGCGCCATGGCCTTCGTCGCCCCGGTGGCCGGCGGCACCACGGAAAACGCCAAGTACCCGCGCGCCGAGCTGCGCGAACTGCTCGATCCGGCGGACGACAGGCGCAACTGGTCCGGCAGCGGCCGGCACCAGCTCAAGGCCAGCTGCCGGGTGATCCAGGCGCCCAGCACGCAGAAGATCATCGTCGGCCAGATCCACGGCTACGATGCCCGCCCGTTGATCAAGCTGCAGTGGCAGAAGGGCCGGCTCAAGGCGCTGATCAAGCACCACCCCGAGGGCGATGACAGCGACCTCAGCCACCTGTTCAGCACCGCGGTGAACAACGACCTGTTTTCCTACAGCATCGCCGTGCACGACGGTGTGCTCAGCGTCGAGGCCAACGGCGAGCGCTTCCAGCACGACTTCTACGCCAGCGACCCAGCCTGGCGCGAGGTGCGTTTCTACTTCAAGGCCGGCGCCTATGTGCAGGACGAGGAGGGCGGCGCCGAGGAACTGGGCGAGGTGCACTTCACCGAGCTGACCGTCCAGCATCAGCCGTAGCGGTAAAAACTGTGCGGCAGCGTTCGCCAGGCTTCGCGGCTGAAGCCGCTCCTACAAGGGCCTGCCTGCCGCACCCGTGACGGGGCCTCAGAGGCTGAAACCGCCGTCGATGGGCATCAGCGCCGGCGCTGGCGCAGCGGGTCGAGCAGCGGCTTGAGGCCGTTGTGGTCAATCTCCTGCATCAGCGCCAGCAGGCGGCCGATCTCGCCCTTGGGGAAACCCGTGCGGGCGAACCAGTTGAGGTAGTGGCCGGGCAGGTCGGCGAGCAGGCGGTCCTTGTACTTGCCGAAGGGCATGGTGCGGGTGACCAGCAGCAGGAGGTCTTCGGGGTTCATCGCGGGCTCGGGATTGAAAGGAGGGGCCTAGGGTATCCGACCCGGCCCCCGGCGATAACCGCAGCCCAGACAAAAAAGCGCAGGGCCCCTGAAGGAGCCCTGCGCTTGGCAGCGGTGAACCGCTTGTCAGCTGCGGATCAGATGGTCGAAGGCGCTCAGCGAGGCCTTGGCCCCTTCGCCCACGGCGATCACGATCTGCTTGTAGGGCACGGTGGTCACGTCGCCGGCGGCGAACACGCCGGGGATGTTGGTGGCGCCCTTGGCGTCGACGATGATCTCGCCGCGCGGGGTCAGCTCCACCACGCCTTTCAGCCAGTCGGAGTTGGGCAGCAGGCCGATCTGCACGAAGATGCCTTCCAGCTCGACGCTGTGCAGCTCGCCGCTGTTGCGGTCCTTGTACACCAGGCCGTTGACCTTCTGTCCGTCGCCTTTGACTTCGGTGGTCAGGGCGCTGGTGATCACCTTGACGTTCGCCAGGCTGTGCAGCTTCTTCTGCAGCACGGCATCGGCGCGCAGCTGGCCGTCGAACTCGATCAGGGTGACCTGGCTGACGATGCCGGCCAGGTCGATGGCCGCTTCCACGCCGGAGTTGCCGCCACCGATCACCGCCACGCGCTTGCCCTTGAACAGCGGGCCGTCGCAGTGCGGGCAGAAGCACACGCCCTTGGCCTTGTACTCCTGCTCGCCGGGTACGCCCATCTCGCGCCAGCGGGCGCCGGTGGAAAGGATCAGGGTCTTGGCCTTGAGGCTGGCGCCGCTGTCGAACTTCACTTCATGCAGGCCGCCGGCGCTGCTGGCCGGCACCAGGGCGCTGGCGCGCTGCAGGTTCATGATGTCGACTTCGTACTCGCGCACGTGTTCTTCCAGGGCGCGGACCAGTTTCGGCCCTTCGGTTTCCTTCACCGAGATGAAGTTCTCGATGGCCATGGTGTCGAGCACCTGGCCGCCGAAGCGCTCGGCGGCGATGGCGGTGCGGATGCCCTTGCGTGCCGCATAGATGGCTGCCGCAGCGCCGGCCGGGCCGCCGCCGATGACCAGCACGTCGAAGGCCTCCTTGGCGCTCATCTTCTCGGCGTCGCGGTTGGCCGCGCCGGTGTCGATCTTGGCGAGGATTTCCTTCACTTCCATGCGGCCGGAGGCGAACACCTCGCCGTTCAGGTAGATGCTCGGCACGGCCATGATCTGGCGGCGCTCGACTTCTTCCTGGAACAGCGCGCCGTCGATCGACACGTTGCGGATGTTGGGGTTGAGCACGGCCATCAGGTTGAGCGCCTGGACCACGTCCGGGCAGTTCTGGCAGGACAGCGAGAAATAGGTTTCGAACTCGAACCTGCCTTCGATGGCCTTGATCTGGGCGATGGTCTCGGCGTCCAGCTTGGACGGGTGGCCGCCGACCTGCAGCAGGGCCAGCACCAGCGAGGTGAACTCGTGGCCCATGGGGATGCCGGCGAAGCTCAGGCCGATATCGGCGCCCGGGCGAACCAGGGCGAAGGACGGACGGCGGGCGTCGTTGCCGTCGGTCCTGAGGGTGATCTTGTCGGTCAGGCCGACGATGTCCTTGAGCAGTCCGAGCAGCTCCTGGGACTTTTCGCCGTCATCGAGGGAAGCGACGATCTCGAACGGCTGAGTGACCTTCTCGAGGTAGGCCTGCAACTGGGTTTTAAGCGTGGCATCCAACATGACGGAGTTCCTTTTATACAAATTGCGGACAAACAAACGCCCGGGCGGATCGCGCCCGGGCGTTCGGGCGCCTGCGGAAGCCGGGTAAGGCTTCGTGAGGCGGAAAATGGGATGGAGCGTGCTGACAGCCTTGGCGCAGCAGCTCTAGGCCATTTTTAGATTTTGCCGACCAGGTCCAGGGACGGAGCCAGGGTCTTCTCGCCTTCTTTCCACTTGGCCGGGCAAACCTGACCCGGGTTGGCGGCGGTGTACTGGGCAGCTTTCAGCTTGCGCAGGGTTTCCGACACGTCACGGGCGATTTCGTTGGAGTGGATCTCGACGGTCTTGATCACGCCTTCCGGGTTGATCACGAAGGTACCGCGCAGGGCCAGGCCTTCTTCTTCGATGTGCACGCCGAAAGCGCGGGTCAGCTGGTGGGTCGGGTCACCGATCAGCGGGAACTGGGCCTTGCCGACGGCCGGGGAAGTCTCGTGCCAGACCTTGTGCGAGAAGTGGGTGTCGGTGGTGACGATGTACACCTCGGTACCGGCCTTCTGGAACTCGGCGTAGTTGTTGGCGGCGTCTTCGATCTCGGTCGGGCAGTTGAAGGTGAAGGCTGCCGGCATGAAGATCAGCACCGACCACTTGCCCTTCAGGGACTGCTCGGTGACTTCGATGAATTCGCCGTTGTGGAAAGCGTTGGCTTTGAAAGGCTGAACTTGGGTGTTGATGAGGTTCATCAGTGAACTCCTTCAGGGGGTTGGTAATTTGATGGGGGCCATCCTAACGGCATTGGCCCGATTCTCTTAATTGATTGAGGGCATGGCAACGATTGCTTTGGCCTATATCTTAGGCTGGGGCGCGGCCCAAGTGTGGCAGAAAACTGTGGCAGTTCATGGCATGGCGGGCGTGCGGGGTCAGCTGGTGGCCTGCAATTGCGGGTTCTGCTGGCGGTACTGCTCGAAAATGAACTGGCGGATGCGCTCGCCGTGCTCGCCATCCTCGAACTGCAGGCTGTAGGCCACTCGCTGGCCACTGGCCTGGCGGATGCGCCGGGCGCTGACCTGCAGCGGTTCCTGCTTCGGCAGGGGCAGCCAGAGGACGAAGTCATCCGGCAGCGCGGCCTTGCCACGCCGTCCGACCAGCAGGCTGTCGGGTGCAAGCTCGTGCACGCGCAGGTCGGTGGCCGCACCAGTGTGATCCAGCAGGGCCAGCGGCTTCTTCAGCGCCAGGCGCCAGGGGCGGCGGGTCGCCCCGTCTTCGTAGATATCCGGCGCGCCGAGTTCCAGTTGCAGGCTGTGCCGCTCGTCCTCCACCAGATGCAGCGGGAAGGACATGTGGTAGTTGTCCAGGTGCGCTTCCAGGTTGAGCCGGGCATGCTGGCCCAGGCGGCTGAGCAGGGTGTCGGCCAGGGCGCCGCCCTCGACCTTGACGGCGGATGTGTGCAGCGGCTTGCCGATCAGCTGGCTGCTGAAGATCTGGCGGATGAAGTCCAGCTCTTCGCTGGATAGGACATTGTGCTCGGACATGCTGCCCTCCGTGGGGCATGGACTACTTTGTCGCAAGCAAGAATCACACCCTGCCGCCCGCCTGCTCCGGGCGGATCGCTATCGGCCCCGGGCAAGGCGTGTCGACAGGCGCCAAGGCGGCCTGGCTGGAGTCAGCCGGAAGCCTTGAGTGCTGCGAGCTCATCCTTGAGACGGCTGACCTCGGCCTCAAGTTCCCGAACCCGCTCTTTGGCCTGCACTTCTTCGCTGACATCCTTCTGGATACCAATATAGTAGGTCAGCTGGTCGCCTTCGTTGAACACCGGGGTGATCGACAGTTCGTTCCAGAAGGCGCTGCCATCCTTGCGGTAGTTGCGGATGATCTGCCTGCACGGCTGGTGGTTGCGCACGGCCTCGCGGATGGCGGTCAGGCCGGCCTGCTGGCGGTCGCTGCCCTGCAGGAAGCGACAGTCCTGGTAGAGGATGTCGTCGCTGCTGTAGCCGGTCAGGCGCTCGAAGGCGGCGTTGGCGTAGATCAGGATGTTGTCGTCGCCCTCCTGCTCGGCCACCACGATGCCGTCGTTGGACGCATTCACCACCAGTTGCAACAGTTTCGCATTGATCATCGCGCAAGTTCCCCATCCGTATCCGCTGCATTCTATGGCATCCCGGGAGGCTGTCCACTTGCGGCATAATGCCCGGCGTTTATCAGCATGTTTCGGAGTTCTGCATGAAAGTCGCCATTCTGTCCGGCTCGGTCTACGGCGCCGCCGAAGAAGTTGCCCGTCGCGCCGTCGAGTTGCTCAATGCCGCCGGTTTCGAGGCCTGGCACAAGGCCGGGGCCAGCCTGGCTGAGGTGCAGGCCTTCGCCCCCGAGGCGCTGCTGGCGGTGACCTCGACCACCGGCATGGGCGAGCTGCCGGGCAACCTGCAGGGCTTCTACTACGAGACCCGTGACGTTTTCCCGGCCTGGAGCGGCAAGCCCTTTGCCGTGCTGGCCCTCGGCGATTCCAGCTACGACACCTTCTGCGGTGGCGGCGAACTGATGCGCGAGCTGTTCGCCGAGCTGGGCATGCGCGAGGCGCTGCCGATGCTGCGTCTGGATGCCAGCGAAAGCGTGACCCCGGAAGACGACGCGCAGCCCTGGCTGGGCGAGCTGATCGCGGCCCTGCGCACCTGATGCACCCGCGCGCCGCCGAGCTGATCCGCGAGCTGCAGCTGGTCGCCCATCCGGAGGGCGGCTATTACCGCCGCCTGTTCACCTCGGCGCAGCTGCTGGCCGATGGCCGCGCGGCATCCAGCGCGATCCTCTTCCTGCTGCCGGCCGGCGCGGTCAGCCGCTGGCACCGGGTGGATGCCGACGAGCTGTGGCACTTCCACGAGGGCGAGCCGCTGCAGCTGCTGAGCGCAGAGACCCCGCAGCAGGTGCGGGTCGAGCGCCTGGGCCCGGTGGCGGCGGGGCAGTTGCCGCAACGGGTGGTGCCGGCGCATGCCTGGCAGGCGGCGCGCAGCCTCGGCGCCTTCAGCCTGGTCGGCTGCACGGTGGCGCCGGAGTTCCGTTTCGAGGGTTTCCGCCTGCTCGCCGATGATGTGCAGGCCCAGCAGGACTGGCCGCTGCTGGCGCGCGACTATCCAGAGCTGCTGTGACCGCCAGGGGCTGCTCCCGTTTCCTTCGCGGCCGTGCACGAGTCGGAAACAGGCTCCAGGGCCACTAAGCTGGCCTGCAAGGCGACTAGCCGGCCACTCGGCGAGCGCTAGACTCCTCGGCACCACAACTCGCCGAGGATTGCCCGATGACCGCTGCCCCAGCCCTGCCTCAACTGAATGTGCGCGATCAGGTTTCCACCGCCGAGTGGCAGACCCGCGTCGACCTGGCCGCCTGCTACCGGCTGATCGCCCTGTACGGCTGGGATGACCTGATCTTCACCCACATCTCGGCCAAGGTGCCCGGCACCGAAGACTTCCTGATCAACCCCTACGGCCTGATGTTCCACGAAATCACCGCCTCCAGCCTGGTCAAGGTCGATCTGGGCGGCAAGAAGTTGATGGACAGCCCCTTCGACATCAACCCGGCCGGCTACACCATCCACAGTGCGGTACACGAGGTGCGCCACGATGCCGCCTGCGTGCTGCATATCCACACCCCGGCGGGCATCGCCGTGTCCGCGCAGAAGCAGGGCCTGCTGCCGCTGTCGCAGCAGTCGCTGTTCGTCCTCGCCAGCCTGGCCTACCACGGCTACGAGGGCGTGGCCCTGAACCATGACGAGAAGGCCCGCCTGCAGGCCGACCTGGGTGACAAGAACTTCATGATCCTGCCCAACCACGGCCTGCTCACCGCCGGCGGCAGCATCGCCGACACCTTCCTGATGATGTTCATCCTGCAGCGCGCCTGCGAGATCCAGGTCATGGCGCAGAGCGGCGGCGCCGAGCTGATCCATATCCCGCAGCAGATCCTCGCGGGCGCCAAGGCCATGGTCGCCGGGGTGATGAAGAGCCCGCAGGGCATGGGCGGCGCACTGCCCTGGCCGGCCCTGCTGCGCAAGCTCGATCAGCAGATGCCGGGCTACGCCGCATGACGGCGCTACCCGGTATCGCCCTGGATGAATGGCGGGCGCAGGGGCAGGGCTTTACCTTCAAGGGCCACGCCATCCGCTACTGGGTGGCAGGGGCGGCGGATGCCGAGCCGCTGCTGCTGATCCATGGCTTCCCCACCGCCAGCTGGGACTGGCACTACCTGTGGCAGGCGCTGGCACAGCGCTACCGGGTGATCGCCTGCGACATGCTCGGCTTCGGCTACTCGGCCAAGCCGCGCGGGCATGTCTATAGTCTGCTGGAACAGGCCGACCTGCAGCAGGCGCTGCTGGCCCAGCTGGGCATCGGCGGCCCCGTTCATGTGCTGGCCCACGACTACGGCGACAGCGTGGCCCAGGAGCTGCTGGCGCGGCACCACGAGGGGCGCATCCGGCTGGCCAGCTGCGTGTTCCTCAATGGCGGGCTGTTTCCGGAAACCCATCGCCCGGTGCTGATGCAGAAGTTGCTGCTCAGCCCGCTGGGGCCGCTGCTTGGCAGGTTGTTCTCGCGCAGCAAGCTGAAGGCCAACCTGAACAGGGTGTTCGGCCCGCACACCCCGCCCAGCGAAGCGGAGCTGGACGCCTTCTGGAGCCTGATCGCGCACAACGACGGCCCGGCGGTTATGCACCGGCTGATTCGCTACATGCCCGAGCGCCGCCAGCAGCGCGAACGCTGGGTGGCGGCCATGCAAAAGGGTGGGGTACCGCTGCGGGTGATCGATGGCGCGCTCGACCCGATTTCCGGGGCGCACATGGTGGCGCGCTACCGCGAGCTGATTGCGAACGCCGACACCGTGTTGCTGGAGCAGATCGGCCACTATCCGCAGACCGAGGCACCCGCAGAGGTGCTCGCCCACTATCTGCAGTTCCGTGAATGGCTGGAGGCCAAAACATGCAGCGACGTACTGTCTTGAAGGGAGCCGCCATGGGCGGTGCAGCGGTACTGGGGGCGGGATTCTGGGCGTTGCCCACGGGCGTCGCACCGGCCGCCCTGACGCTGGAGGGCGCGCAGCAGACGCTGGTCGCGCTGGCCAGCCGCGAACTGAGCAGCCTCAGGGGCTGGAGCCCGAGCGAGGTGTTCAACCACTGCGCGCAGAGCGTCGAGTACTCCATGGATGGCTACCCGCAGCTGAAACCGGCCTGGTTTCGCCACAGCGTCGGGCCGCTGGCCTTCAGCGTGTTCAGCGCCCGCGGTGCGATGCGCCACCCCCTCGATGAAGTGATTCCCGGCGCCGCCCCCCTGCTCGAACCGGCCAGCACCCTGGCCGCCATCGCCCGCCTGCAGGCGGCGCTGCTGCGCTTTGCCGCTCATGCCGGCGAGCTGCAGCCGCACTTCGCCTACGGTGCTCTCAGCCATGCGGAATACACCCAGGCCCACGTGCTGCACCTGTACAACCACCTGAGCCTGATACGGGTAGCGGATCAATCCGCCTGATCTTCGGGTGCTGTGATTATCCCGCTGTCTTATTGCCCACCATTCAGTCGTGCGGCAGATGATTGCCGAGTGCCAGCACCTGCTGGACACTCGAGGCCTTTTCCACCTGCCGAGGTAGCTGTTTCATGAGCGAAGCCATCCGTTTCGAAGACAAGGTCGTGATCGTCACCGGCGCCGGTGGCGGCCTCGGTCGGGCCCACGCGCTGCTGTTCGCCAAGCATGGCGCGCGGGTGGTGGTCAACGACCTGGGCGGCAGCACCCACGGCGAGGGCGCCAACGCCTCGGCGGCGGACAAGGTGGTGGCCGAGATCAAGGCCTTCGGTGGTACCGCGATCGCCAACCACGACTCGGTGACCGATGGCGACAAGATCGTGCAAAACGCCCTGGACAGCTTCGGCCGCGTCGACGTGCTGGTGAACAACGCCGGCATCCTGCGCGACAAGTCCTTCCACAAGATGGAGGACGCCGACTGGGACCTGGTCTACAAGGTCCATGTCGAAGGCTCCTACAAGGTCACCCGCGCCGCCTGGGCGCACCTGCGCGAGCAGAACTACGGGCGGGTGATCTTCACCGCCTCCACCTCGGGCATCTACGGCAACTTCGGCCAGAGCAACTACGGCATGGCCAAGCTCGGCCTGTACGGCCTGACCCGCACCCTGGCCATCGAAGGGCGCAAGAACAACATCCTGGTCAACGCCATCGCCCCCACCGGCGGCACGCGCATGACCGAGGGCCTGATCCCGCCGCAGGTGTTCGAGCAGCTCAAGCCCGAGCTGGTCAGCCCGTTGGTGGTGTACCTGGGCAGCGAGCAGTGCCAGGACACCTCCGGCCTGTACGAAGTGGGCGGTGGCTGGATCGGCAAGGTGCGCTGGGAGCGCAGCCTGGGCGCCGGTTTCGACCCCAAGGCCGGCTTCAGCCCGGAGGACGTGGCGGCCAGCTGGAAGCAGATCGGCGACTTCAGCGGTGCGGTGCACCCGGACGACAACGTCACCGCCCTGCGCGAGATGATGGCCAACCTGCAGAAGTTCGCCGGCTGAGGCGAGCGCAAGGCGGGTTGGATGGGCGCAAAGGCCGGCAGTGATGCCGGCCTTTTGCATGGGCGCGAGGTTCAGGCAGGCCTGGCCATCGCGGGAGAGAAGCGGTGAGACCCGCGCCGGGGCCCAGCGCTTCAGCGCGGGAGCGGGCCGGCACGGGGATTTCGGCAAACCGCAGGCCTGATTGCCCTGGATCGGACTGCGGTCAATTCCCAGGGGCAGTTGCCGCTTCGCTCACGGCTCGCGAACGAAGCGGCAGCAGACCCTAGCGTGCTTGCAGCTTGAAGTTATCGTCCGAGGGTTCCTTGGTGTAGGCCCCCTGGTCATGCACCAGCTTCTGCGTGCCGTTCATCAGGGTGGTGATGCGGCTGTCCGAGGTCTTGGCCGAGGCGGCCTGGTTGCTGGTGCCGGTAATCAGCGGTGGATTGAAGCTGTAGGACCAGAGGTAATGCCAGACCGCGGCATTGTGCTTCTCGGTGATCTGCGTGGCATTGAAGTACCAGGGCTTGAGCTCGCTGAAGGCGGTCATGTTCATCAGCCCGGGGTTGGCATCGCCGATGAAGATGGTGCTGGTGACCGGCGAGGAACGGTAGGCCTCGAAAATGATCCCCTTACCCTTCAGCTCGCTGACATAGGTGCGGCTGACCGCGCCGGTCCACTGGTTGCCGAGCCAGCTCTTCGCGTTGTTCGAGTAGAAGGGGTCGAGCAGGGCCACGCGCTTGGGCAGCAGCTTGCTGTTGAGGGTGCCGGCCGTGACCGCATCACTGATCTTCTTGCTCAGGACGATGGCCACCTGGTTGCCCAGGGAGTGGCCGAGGATGCGGATGTTGCTGCCGCTGTAGCCGGCCATATTGTCCTTGTAGCTCTTGAACAGCAGGTCGCCGACCGTCTGGCTCGGGCCGCTGGCATACACCCCGCTGCTGTTGCGCCAGCGCATGGCGCGTGGGCCAGTGGCGCTCCAGATCTTGGCTTCGGCATCGGTCACCTCGCCCTCGTCGGCGAACTGGTTCCAGTACAGCACGCCGACGTTGTAGCCCGCCCGCAGCCAGGCATCGGCCAGGTCCAGGGCCGGACCGCCGGCGCCCTCGCGGTTGAAGGTCTCGCGGTCCTTGCGCACGGTGGTGCCGTTCTGCCAACCATGGATATAGATCACTGTGGGTTTGCTGGCGCCGTAGTAGGCGTTGCTCTGCCCCGGTACGGCTTTCTGCCAGGTGTCGCCATAGCCGAACCAGTACAGACCGTAGTCGAGGTTGTTGAAGGTGGAGTCGGGGAAGACGCCGGGGGCGGCGTGTAACAGCGAGGAAAAGCACAGCAGGCACAGCAATATGAGCTTGCGCATCGTGGACGTCCCTAATGTTGTTATTGTGTTGGGGCGTGCCAATTAGGCAGAGAGTTCACGGGGTTGTCCAGACCCCGTCAGTGCAGCGCCGGGGTGCGCCCCAGCTCGCGCAGGCGCTGGCCCAGGCGTAGCCGCTCGGGTTCGTCGTCGCACAGTAGCAGGGCGCGCTCCAGATCGAAGCGCTCGGCCTGCGGGCAGTCCAGCTCGCGGTAGATGGCCGCGCGCAGCAGGTGGTCGGCGGCATTGGGGGGCGCCAGCAGGAGGATGCGCTCGGCGTCCTTGAGCGCGGCCAGGTGCTCGCCGGCGGCGCCATGCAGGTGGCACAGGTTGCGCGACAGGCGCAGCAGCAGGGCCTGGGCGTCACAGCTCAGCAGATGGCCGGCGTTCAGTTCGGCCGTCGGCCCGGCGACGCGCAGCAGCAGTTCGCGGCAGTCGCGGGTATACAGGCGGCGGCCGTTGCACGGGTCGAGCAGGTGGTCGGCGCCGGGCACGCGCAGCAGCAGGTGGCCGGGGAAATTCACTGCCTGCAGCGGGATGTCCAGTTGGCGGGCCAGCTCCAGGGCGATCAGCGCCAGTGACAGGGGCTGGCCGCGGCGGCGTTGCAGCACCCGGTGCAACAGGGCGGCCTGGGGCCGGGTGGGCAGGTCGTCGTCTGCGTGGAAGTCCAGCTCGCCCAGGCGGCGCAGCAGCGGCTGGGCCAGTTCGGCGGCGGGCAGGTGCGGCAAGCCGGCGGCCACCAGCTGGCGCAGGTTGGCGAAATCGCGCAGGACCTGGGCCGGCTGCAGCTGGGAATCATGCTCGGCGGCGATATGCAGCGCCGCCTCGAACAGCGCGGGCGGCTGCGCGTGCAGGCAGTCGAGCCAGGCCGGACGTGAGGTCATCGTGGTCTCCTGAAACGGCGAGCCGTATGCCTAGCTTGTAGCGCGCGGTGTCAGACTCGTCCAGTCGGCAGGCAGACCCCGCGGCTTCAGGCGTAGACGCGCTGACCGCGATACATGCGCACGGTGCCGCGCGGCGTTTCGCCGGTCGCGGCGGCGGCTGCCACAGGCGGTTCGTCGGCCAGCGCCTGGCCGCGGTATTGCCGGGCCGGGGCGCTGGGCTCGGCCGCGCTCTGGAAGTCGCTGAGTTCGGCCAGGCGAATGCCAAGGTTGCGGGTGTCCTGGTCGGCGGAGCGCAGGCAGGCCATCAGCATGGCTTCCACGGCGTCCGCCTGATTGAGGTGGATATCCACGGCGAGTTCATCGCGCAAGCGCCGGCGCAGCGCCTGCATGCAATCCAGTACGGCCTTGTTCAGTTCCATGCCCGTTCCCCCTAGCAGTTGAAGCGTGCCCACCGGCAGGTGCCGGCGGGCGTCTGCGCGTTGCCACGCCTGGACTTTTGCAAGCGCCGTACCAGAAAGCCCGAGCCGCGAACTGTGCGGCCTTTCACAGGTCTATGGCTGCGCAGCCGCCCATCACTGGTGCGCCTTGCACTCCTCTGGCGCGACGCTGAAGCCCAGCCGACTAACCGGTATACTTCCGGCTCTGTTTCTTGCCGCCGTGCTTTCCCTGAAGGTTTACCCATGCGCAACGATGCCCGCGACGAACTCGACCATATTCCCAGCCTGACCGCCGGAGGGCGTAATCAGGACGATTTCGCGCCGGTGCACGCGGCGCCCGCCGACCATGTCCAGCCCCACCACGGGCGTGGCCAGGCTGCGCCGGCCAAGTCTTCCGGCGGCACCGGCGCGCTGTGGGCGCTGGTCGGCGCCCTGGCCATCGCCCTGGGCGCGCTCAGCTGGTGGAGCCTGCAGCAGATCTCGCTGATGGAGCAGCAACTGGTGGCGACCCAGGAGAGCTTCGTCAAGATCAGCGAGGATGCCGCCGGGCGCATCCAGGACATCTCCGGCAAGGTGGTGGCCACCGAATCCAGCGTCACCACCGACAGCGAGCAGCTCAAGCTGCGGGTCAAGCAGCTGGAGAACAAGCTGGCCGAGCTGAGCAAGTCGCAGCAGAACGTGGCCGGCCAGCAGAGCGGCCAGGGCAAGCGCATCGAGCAGCTGGCCACCGAGCTGAAGAGCCAGAAGAGCGCCGCCGGCCAGTTCGGCAGCCAGCTGGACAAGCTGGCCAGCGAGCAGAAGGCCGGCCTGGCCGGAGTCGGCCAGCTGGAAGGCCAGCTCAAGAGCCTGAGCGGCGATGTCGAGGCGCTGAAGAAGCAGGGCAACCCGAACCAGGCCATCGGCCGTCTGGAGCAGGACCTGCTGGTGCTGCGCAGCGAACTGGACAACCGTCCGGCGCCGACTCAGAACAACGCCGAGTTCGACGCCTTCCGCGCGCAGATGACCCGCAACATCAGCACCCTGCAGGCTCAGGTGCAGAACCTGCAGCAGCAGATCAACGCCCGCTAAGTGTTCGCTGCATGAAAAAGCCCCGCTATTGCGGGGCTTTTTCGTTTCAGCGGTGCGTTACAGGCTTGGGTAGTCGATATAGCCCGCCGCGCCCTGGGCGTAGAACAGCTCCGGACGCGCTTCGTTCAGCGGCGCGTCGCTGGTCAGGCGCTCGACCAGGTCCGGGTTGGCGATATAGGGCACGCCAAACGCCACCGCATCGGCCTTGCCCTCGGCCAGCCAGGTGTTGGCCTGGGCCTTGGTGAAGCGCTCGTTGGCAATGAACACGCCGCCGAAGGCCTCCTTGAGCTGCGGGGTCAGGCTGTCATCGTCGATCCGCTCGCGGGCGCAGATAAAGGCGATCTGGCGCTTGCCCAGTTCGCGCGCCACGTAGCCGAAGGTCTCGGCACGGTTGCTATCGCCCATGTCGTGCAGGTCTGCACGCGGCGACAGGTGCACGCCGACGCGGCCGGGTTCCCAGACGCCGAGCACCGCATCGGTGACTTCCAGCAGCAGGCGGGCGCGGTTCTCCAGGCTGCCACCGTACTGGTCGCTGCGCTGGTTGGTGCTGTCCTGGAGGAACTGGTCGAGCAGGTAACCGTTGGCCGCGTGGATTTCCACGCCGTCGAAACCGGCGGCCTTGGCGTTCTCCGCGCCGCTGCGGTAGGCCTCGACGATCTCGGCGATTTCCTCGGTTTCCAGGGCGCGTGGGGTGACGAAGTCCTTGATCGGCCGCACCAGGCTGACATGCCCGGCCGGTTTGATCGCGCTAGGCGCCACCGGCAGTTCACCTTCCAGGTACAGCGGATCGGAGATGCGTCCGACGTGCCACAGCTGCAGGACGATGCGCCCGCCGTGGGCATGCACGGCACTGGTCACGTTGTGCCAGCCACGCACCTGGTCGTCCGACCAGATGCCGGGGGTGTCCGGGTAGCCGACGCCCATCGGCGTGACCGAGGTGGCCTCGCTGATGATCAGCCCGGCCGAGGCGCGTTGCACGTAGTACTCGGCCATCAGCGCGTTGGGCACGCGGCCGGCGTCGGCGCGGCAACGGGTCAGCGGGGCCATGATGATGCGGTTCGGCAGTTCGAGGTCGCCGATCTGGATGGGGTCGAAGAGTGTGGGCATGGGTTGGATCTCCGCGGGTGGGTCAGTTGGGGACGGCGATGGCAGCGCCAGAGGCGTTGCCGACAGAGAAGGTCAGCAGGGTGGCGAACAGGGCCAGGCCGGCCAGCACGGCGGCGGCCAGCGGCACGCTGGTCAGGCCCAGGCCCTGGCTGATGACTAGGCCACCGACCCAGGCGCCGAGGGCGTTGCCCAGGTTGAAGGCGCCGATATTCAGGGTCGAAACCAGGTTGGGGGCGGCCTGGCCGAAGGTCATCACGTTGATCTGCAGCGCCGGCACGGCGGCGAAGGCGGCGGTGGCCCAGAGGAACAGGGTGATCTGCCCCGGGACCAGCGCCTGGCTGGTCCAGCTGAACAGGCTGGAGAGCAGCGCCAGGGCGATGAACACACCGCACAGGGTGGTCGCCAGGCGCCAGTCGGCCAGCTTGCCGCCGAGCAGGTTGCCCAGGGTCAGGCCGAGGCCGATCAGCAACAGGCTCCAGGTGATGCCGCTGGGCGACACGCCGGTGACCTCGCCGAGCAACGGGGCGATGTAGGTGAACAGGGCGAACACCGCGGCGGAGAACAGCACGGTGGTCGACAGCGCCAGCCAGAAGCCGAGGCCACGCAGGGCCGCCAGCTCGCTGCGCAGATCGGCCGGCTGTTCGTCGCGCTTGGCCGGCAGCACCCGCCACAGACCGATCAGGGCCAGCACACCGATGACCGTCACCGCCCAGAAGGTCGAGCGCCAGCCGGCGTATTGGCCAAGTGCGGTGCCCAGCGGTACGCCGAGCACGTTGGCCAGGGTCAGGCCGGTGAACATCAGCGCCACCGCCGAAGCCTTGCGGTTTTCCGGCACCAGGCTGGCGGCGACCACCGAGCCTATGCCGAAGAAGGCGCCATGGCAGAGGGCGGTAACCACCCGGGCAATCATCAGCAGTTCGTAGTCGCTGGCCGTGGCGCACAGCAGGTTGCCGAGGATGAAGATACCCATCAGCGCCAGCAGGGCGGCCTTGCGCGGCCAGTTGGAAGTGACCATGGCCATGAACGGCGCACCGATGGCCACGCCGAGGGCGTAGCCGGTGACCAGCCAGCCGGCGCCGGGAATGCTCACGCCGAGATCAAGGGCCACCTCCGGCAGCAGACCCATGATGACGAATTCCGTGGTGCCGATGGCAAATGCGGACAAAGCGAGGACGAGAAGCGAAAGCGGCATGGGCCGGCTCCTGAAACGGGGTGAACGGATTGGCCTGGCGGGGCAGGCTGGGTGTTTAGAGTTGAGTGCTGAAGTCTTTCAGGAAGGCCTGAATGACCTCCTCGTTGCGCTTGAAGAAACTCCACTGGCCGACCTTGCGGCAGGTCACCAGGTTGGCCCGCTGTAGGGTGGCGAGGTGGGCCGACACGCTCGACTGCGACAGGCCGCAGCGTTCGAACTTGCCGGCGCATACGCCGAATTCCAGCGGGTGTTCCTGGTCGGCGAAATGCTTCTGCGGCTCCTTCAGCCACTGCAGAATCTCCCGGCGTACGGGATGGGCCAGGGCCTTGATGATTTCGTCGAGGTCGAGCGGGGTATCCATGGCGCGGGTTACCGGTATATCGAGATGGAACGAACTCTATATCGGCTTGGTCCGATATGGGGATCGTTTGCGCCGATACTGATTATCGACAGGGCTGATAGGTTGGGGCCTACAAGAATCGGCTGGCGTCTATGTAGGGTGCGCCGTGCGCACCGGAGTGCCCGTAGGTGGCTGGTGGTGCGCGCGGCGCACCCTACGAGAGATCGTAAACAGATCCTAGGTCTCCGCTACCGGCACAAAATCCGCCTTCACCCGTACCGCACAGTCGGGGCAGGTGAAATCCTCCGGCAGTTCCTCCCAGGTGGTGCCCGGCGCATAGCCCTCATGGGGTTCGCCGTGGCGCTCGTCATAGCGGTAGCCGCACTCCGGGCACTGGTACTGGCTCATGCCGCATGTTCCCGCAGGCCGTAGCGCCGCATCAGCTGCTCGCGCAGGCCGGGCTGGAAGTTGATCCGCGCGGCATCGCCGTGCACCGCCGCCAGCAGGCGCGGGTTCATCACGTGGAACCACAGCGGCGGGCAGTAGGCCAGCAGGTACATGCCAAAGTAGCCGCTGGGCAGGCGTGGCAGGTCGGGAAAGTTGCGCAGCGACTGATAGCGCCGGGTCGGGTGGGCGTGGTGGTCGGAATGCCGCTGCAGGTGGAACAGCGCCCAGTTGGAGAACAGGTGGTTGCTGTTCCACGAATGCTGCGGCTGGCAGATCTCGTAGCGGCCGTTGTCCAGCTTACGCCGCAGCAGGCCGTAGTGTTCCAGGTAGTTGGCCGAGGTCAGCTGGAAACCGCCCCAGAACGCGGTGAGCAGCAGGTAGGGCAGCAGCGCCAGGCCGAACACGGCGAGCAGCCCGCCATACAGGGCCAGGCTGATCAGCGCCGGTTGCAGCACCTCGTTGTCCAGGCTCCACACCGACTTGTTGCAGCGCGCCAGGCGCTCCTGCTCCAGTTGCCAGGCGCGGCGGTAGCCACCGGGCATCTCGCGCAGGAGGAAGCGGTAGATGTGTTCGCCCATGCGCGAGGAGGCCGGGTCCGCCGGCGTGGCCACGTCGCGGTGATGGCCGCGGTTGTGTTCGACGAAGAAGTGCCCGTAGCAGCACAGGGCCAGGGCCAGCTTGCCCAGCCAGCGCTCCAGTTCGGTTTTCTTGTGGCCCATTTCGTGGCCCAGGTTGATGGCGAAACCCAGGCCGCCACCGGTGGAGATGATCATCGCCAGCACGCCGTACCAGGGCAGCGCCTGGGTGGCGACGAACGTGGCATTGAGGATGAAACCCAGCCACAGCAGCGGCACCAGCAGGTAGGTGATCCAGCGGTAGTAGGCATCGGCTTCCAGGCCCGGCACCGCTTCTTCCGGTGGGTTGCTCGGGTCCTCGCCGATCAGCGCATCGAGCAGCGGGATGCCGAAATAGAAGAACAGCGGCGACAGCCACAGCCAGAACACGTTGGCCGAAACCAGCAGGTACAGCGCCGGGCCGATCAGGCCGAGGCTGGGCACGAACAGCGACATCAGCCACAGATGGCGCTTGCGGTCACGATAGGGCAGGGCGGGGTGCAGGATATCCATGTTGTGCTCTCCGAGGTTCTTTGACCTGTAGCCAGCATGCGCCGGGTTGGCCAAGGGCAGAACCGTTGAGTTGGGCAATAAATCGTCATATGGTGACAACATTAGCCCTCGCCGGAGTGTCCCATGCAGCCCAGCGTTTCTCCGCTGCAGCCCTGCCTGCATCCCATCTATGCCCGCCTGCTGTGCGCCGGCCTGCGGCAGCGCGGCTTCAGCGAGGCGCAGATAGTCGAGGGCACCGGGCTGGACTGGGCGCACCTGCATGCCGACAACCGGCGCCTGAGCTTCGCCCAGGTGCAACGGCTGGTGCGCCGCGCCCTGCAGCTCACCGACTGTCCCTGGCTGGGCCTGCAGATCGGTTGCGCCATTCAGGTGTCTGCCCACGGGCCGGTGGGCTATGCGGCGGTGGCCTGTGCCGACCTACGCAGCGTGTTGCAGGTGATCGAGCGCTTCAGCGTGCTGCGCCTGAGCAGCCTGCGCCTGACCGGCTATCAGGAAGGCGACCGCTACTGCCTGCGGGCCGACGAGGAGTTCGATCTGGGCGATGTGCGCGAGCACATCCTGGCGACCATCGCCGGCACCTTCCTGCGTCTGCTGGAGGCGGTCTGCGGCGCGTTGCCGGTGGGCGAGCTGCGTTTCACCTTCCCCTTCGCCGAGCCGCCCTGGGGCGCGCACTACCGCGAGCTGCTCGGTCCCGGCGTGGAGTTTTCTGCCGACTGCTACAGCGTCAGCCTGCCGTTGGCGTGGCTGGACCGGCCGAGCCTGAGCGCCGACCCGCAGGCCGCACGCATCGCCCTGCGCGACTGCGAGCACCAGCTGCTCGACGTGCGCGAGGGCGGCGACTGGACCACCCGCGTGCAGCTGCGTCTGCTGGCCTGCGAGGGACGCTACCCGACCCTGGAGCAACTGGCCGAGGAATTCCACCTGTCCGAACGCACCCTGATCCGTCGCCTGCGCGATGAAGGCGGCAGCTACCAGCAACTGCTCGACGAGGTGCGCCAGGAGCTGGCTTGCTGGCTGCTGCTGAACACCCCGCTGAGCGTCGAGGCGGTGGCCGAGCGCCTGGGCTATCAGGACAGCAGCAACTTCAGCCGCACCTTCCGTCGTTGGCTGGGGATGACGCCCAATGCCTGGCGCAATGGCCAGCTCGCTGTGCCCGCCCGATGAACTACCTGGCGCATCTGCATCTGGGCGGCGACCAGCCCGAACAGCTGCTGGGCAGCCTGTATGGCGACTTCGTCAAAGGTCGGCTGGAAGGGCGCTTTCCGCCAGAGATCGAGGCCGCCATCCGTCTGCACCGGCGCATCGACGCCTTCACCGACAGCCACCCGCTGACTGCGCAAGCCCGCGCGCGCTTCCCGGCCGAGCGGCGGCGTACTTCGGGGATTCTCCTCGACCTGTTCTTCGACCATTGCCTGGCCCGGCACTGGCACGACTACGCCGCCGAACCGTTGCCGCAGTTCACCGCGCGGGTCTATGCCGTATTGGCCGAACAGCCTGAGTTGCCGCCGCGCCTGGCCCATATCGCCCCGCGCATGGCGCAGCAGGACTGGCTGGGCAGCTACCGCGATTTCGCCGTGCTGGAACAGGTGCTGTGGGGCATGAGCCGGCGCCTGTCGCGCCCGCAATTGCTGGACGGCGCGATGATCGAGCTGGAGCGGCTGTACCTGCCGTTGCAGGAGGATTTTCGCGCCTTCTATCCCGAGCTGCGGCGCTTTGCCGAGGGCACTCTGCTTCGCGGCGCTGGCGACTGACGGGCCTGCCGTGCGCACCGAGGCCGGCGCGGGGTTGCAGGCATCGTAGGGTGGATGACGCTCTGTTCATCCACCAGATGCACCGCCCGGTGGATCGGTGAAGCGTGATCCACCTTACGCCGCTGCCCGCTCGCGCTCTTCGACTTCGCCGAACAATGCCGCCTGCACCGCGCGCTGCGCCTGGCGAGCCAGGACGTTGCGCTCCAGGCCGTGGCTGGCGATCGGTTCGAGCAGCTGAATCTGCACCGTGCTGCGTTCGCTGGCGAACAGGCGCAGCAGGTGCGAAGGCAGGTCGTCGTCGCCGATAAAGGGCGCGATCGGATCGGCCTGGCCGGCACGCAGGTAACGGATCGCCACCGGTTGCACGGGCATGCCGGCCTCGATGGCGCCGGTCAGCAGGCGGCCGTGGAAGGTGCGCAGCTGCTGGCCGTCGGTGGTGGTGCCCTCGGGGAAGATCAGCAGCGCATGGCCGCCCTGCAGGTAGCGCTGCAGCTGGCGGGCGAGCAGGGCGCTGTCCCCGGAGCCGCGGCGGATGAACAGGGTGCCGGCCTTGTGCGCCAGCCAGCCGGCCAGCGGCCAGCTGCGCACCTCGGCCTTGGACAGAAACGACAGCGGCAGCAGCTGGCCGAGCAGCGGGATGTCGGTCCAGGACACGTGGTTGCTGAGCCACAGCATCGGCTCGCCGGGCAGCGTGCCCTGCACCTCGACGTCGAAGGGCAGGGCCTTGCTCAGCCGGCGCAGGAACCAGCAGGTCAGGCGCTGGCGCAGGCCGAGCAGGTCGTGGCGGCGCAGGCGTTCGGCCAGGGCGACCAGGCCGGCCAGGGCCAGGCCGAGCAGCAGGACGCCGGCCAGGCGGGCCAGGCGCAGAGAGAGACGCAGTGTGGGCATGTTCGGCAACCGGTAGCGAAGGGACTCACCCCGCCCGCAGGGGCGGGGCGTGCAGGCAGCGCCGGGCGCTACACCGCGGCCTTGAAGTGCCGCGCATAGCGCGGGCACAGCTCGTCGCGCTTGAGCAGGATGAACACGTCGGCCACCTGGAAATCCTCGTCCCAGCACGGCTCGCCGCAGATCTTCGCGCCCAGGCGCATGTAGGCCTTGAGCAGCGGCGGCATCTCGGCGATGACGTTGCCCGGCACATCCAGGCTCGGCAGCGGCTTCTTCGGCTCGGCGCGCAGGTACTCGTTGCACAGGTAGCGCTCGCGCAGGCGCTGCATGATCGCCTGGGCCTGGATGCCGCCGTCCTGCATGGGGATGCTGGCGCAGCCCATCAGGTAGCGGTAGCCGCCTTCGTTGAGCACTTCGGCCAGCTCGCTCCACAGCACGGCGATGGTGCCGCCGTTGCGATAGGCCGGGTCGACGCAGGTGCGGCCCAGTTCCAGTACCGGCCCCTCGAGATGGGCCAGGCCGTGCAGGCAGAACTCCTCCTCGCTGTAGAAGCGGCCCAGGCTGGCCGCGGCGCGGTGGTCGAGCAGGCGGGTGGTGGCGACCAGGCGGCCGCTGTTCAGGTCGCGCACGCCGATGTGCTGGCAGTGCGGGTCGTAGTCATCCATGTCCAGGCCGAGCTCGGCGCCATTCAGCTTGGCGTCGAATTCGCTGCTGAAGACGCTGTAGCGCAGGGCCTGGGCCTCGCGCAGGGCGGCGGCGCCGAGCAGGCGTTCGGCGTGCAGGCGGCGTTCGGCAGTGGTGTCGCGGGTGCGGGCGCTCTCGGTCATCATGTAGCCTCCGTAAGCCGGCCTTCAAAGAGTTGCGGCCAGTCGACTTTGTTGGGCAAGCTCAGGCTAGGTAGAGCCGGTGTCACCTCCGTGAATGTTCGGTGATGCTTGCGTGACAGCCACGTCCTGCTGCGCGTCGGCCAGGCTGCGTTGAAATTGGGCTCGGACTGCTCATTTACGCTTTGTAAACTCCGCGTCCTCGCCCAATTTCGCCTTGCCTGGCTCTAGCTCGCGAGGCCGTACACCGACTCGATAGAGGATTTTTGCGATGCCTTGGCAACCTTTGCTGCAAACCCGTGAGCGCCTGCCGGCGAGCGACCTGGAGAGCTGGTACGCGTCCCTGCTGGAGCGGGTCGGCGAGGCCGCCCCGTTCGCCCTGGCCTCGCTCGGCGGGCGCCTGGCGGCGACGCCGGGGCTGGCTTTTCTGGCTGGTTACCAGGCGGCGTTGCGCGCCCTGTGGCCGGCGGCGCCCTGGTCGCTGGGTGCGCTGTGCGTGACCGAGCACAAGAGCACCCGCCCGGCAGACCTGGGCACCCGCCTGCAGGGCCTGCACCTGAGCGGGCGCAAGGATTTCGTCACCGCCGCCGAGGCCGCCGACTGGCTGCTGGTGGCGGCGCGCTGCGAGGAGGTCGGCAGCCCGCCGCGCCTGGCTGTGGGCGTGGCGCGCAACGGCGCGCCGGGGGTGCGCATCGAGCCGCTGCCGGCGCTGCCGCTGATGCCGGATATCGGCCACGCCCGCCTGCACCTGGACCACGCGCTGTGCGAGCTGCTGCCTGGCGATGGCTGGGATGCCTACGTGAAACCCTTCCGCAGCATCGAGGACGTGCACGTGCTGACCGCCGTGAGCGCCTGGCTGTACGGCGTGGGCCAGGACAGCGCCTGGCCGCAGGCCCTGCAGTTGCGTCTGCTGGGCCTGCTCGCGGGCTGCGCCGAGGTGGCGCGGCAATGCCCCAGTGCGCCGGCCAGCCATGTGCTGCTGGCCGGGCTGTTCGCCCAGTTCGCCGCCCTGCGTGGCGAAGTCGATGCGGCCATGGCCGGCGGCCCGGCCGAGTGGGCGGCGCTGTGGCAGCGCGATCGCAACCTGCTGGAAATCGCCCGCACGGCGCGCGAGAAGCGCCTGGAGAAGGCGCTGCAGACGCTGGCCTGACTAGAAGCGCAGTGCCTGCTGCAGTGCCGCGCTGCGCGGGTCGCCGACATCGCTGACCAGGGCGTAGTTGTAGCCAGCGCGCGACCAGTAGCGGGCCTGCAAGGGGCCCTCGGCGCGCTCGCCGCTGGGCATGTTGGCGTACAGCGCCCCGGGCTCGCGCAGGTACAGGCTGATGCGCCGGCCCTGAGCATCCTCGAACAGCAACAGGGCGGCGGCGCCCTGCTCGGTGCTCAGCAGGCGCGCGCCGACGGCCTGCAGGCCCTGGGCGGCCAGGTCCGGCAGGGGCGTGGCCTGGGCGAAGTGCCCGGCCAGCCAGCGCTGCAATTCGGCCGCCTGGCTGACCTGGACATCCACCACCGCGGCTTTGTCGAGGGCAAACAGGCGATGGGCCTCCAGGGCATCCTGCATCGGCGGGTTGGCTGCCAGCAGCGTCTGGTTGCGCGCCTGCCAGCCGCCCAGGCCGCCCAGGCCGATGGCCAGCACCAGGGTGGCGGCCGTGGCCAGCCCGCGTTGCCGGGCCGCGCGCTGGCGGCGGCGAATGGCCAGCGGGTCGAGCCGGCTGTTGGCCGCCAGCGGCTGCAGGTTGGCCAGGGCGGTGCGCAGGGCCAGGGTGTCGCGCCGCCAGCCGGCCACCTGCTCCGCCACGGCGGGGTTGGCTGCCAGATAGGCTTCCACGGCCTGACGCCGCTCGGTCGGCAGGCGGTCGTCGAGGTAGGCGTGCAGGTCGTCTTCGCTGGGTTGCATGGGGGTCATTTCAGTCTCCGCAGGGCGGGCAGGGGGCTTTCGCCGTCACTCAGGGCGCGCAGGGCCTGGCGCGCCCGCGACAGGCGCGACATCACCGTGCCGATGGGAATATCCAGGCTGGCGGCGGCTTCCTGGTAGCTCAGGCCTTCGACGCTGATCAGCAACAGCAGGGCGCGTTGCTCGGTCGGCAGTTTGGCGAAGGCGTCCAGGGTGGCATGGGCGACGATCAGCTCGTCGAGGGCTGTGGTCTGCGGTTCTTCCTCGTGGCCGAACAGGCTGAGCCAGCGTGCGTGGCGCTTGGCGCGGCGCTGGCCGTCGAGGAACAGGCGATAGAGGATGCTGAACAGCCAGGCGCGCAACTCGCCGTCCGGGCGCTTGCTGCGCCAGCGCGACAGCGCGCGCTCCAGGCTGGCCTGGACCAGGTCGTCGGCGCTGGCCGGCTCGCGGGTCAGCCAGAGGGCAAAGCGGCGCAGGCGTGGCAGCAGTTCGCGCAGCGCGTCGTCATCGATCATCGGTGGCTCGTTTGGCGGGTGCAGGGACGGTTGTCCGCCGCTCATGCAAGGAAGACGCAACTGGCCGAAGTTTATTCCACGGCGGCGGGAATAAAGTTCGCGGGGCTGCGTCCCACAGGCTCATTGATCGGCCGCAAGGCCCTGGAGTCCTGTTCATGAGTGAACCATCCCTGCCCTGGCCGCGCCAGCTCGGGCGTTTGTCGCTGATTGCCCTGAGCGTGGCGACGCTGGCCGGCGGCTTTGCCTATGCCGCCGGCTGGCTCGATGCGCAGCGCCTGTCGCCACAGCGTTTCGTCGACAGCTTCGAAGCCAGTTCCGGCGTCCATCCCGGCTACCGCCGGGCCCATGCCCGTGGCCTGTGCATCAGCGGCTACTTCGAGAGTCGGGGGGCGGCCGCCGCGCTGTCCACCGCCGCGGTGTTCGCCGCCGGGCGGGTGCCGGTCAGCGGCCGGTTGTCCATCGGTGGCGGCAACCCGCATGCCGCCGATACCAGCGTGCCGGTGCGCAGCATGGCCTTGCTGTTGCAGCAGGAGGATGGCCAGCAGTGGCGCATGGCGATGAACACGCCGCCGGTGCTGGCGGTGGGCACGCTCGAGGAATTTTTCCAGCAGGTGCAGGCGATGCGCCCGGACCCGGCCACCGGCAAGCCGGACCCGCAGCGCCTGCAGGCCTTCTTCGCCGCTCACCCGCAGAGCGCGGCCTTCCGCCAGTGGGCGCAGCAGCACCAGCCGAGCAGCAGTTTTGCCAGTACCACCTTCAACAGCATCAACGCCTTCTACCTGGTGGACGCCGCTGGCCGCCAGCAGGCGGTGCGCTGGTCGATGCTGCCGGAGTTGGCGCCGCAGCCGCTGGGTAGCGCGCCAGTGGCCGCCGATGCCTTGCAGGTGGAGCTGCGCGAGCGCCTGGCCAGCGGGCCGGTGCGCTGGACCTTGCGCCTGACCCTGGCCGAGGCCGCTGATGCGGTGGACGATGCCACCCGCCAGTGGCCGGCCAGCCGCCGGCAGATCGATGCCGGCCAACTGGTGATCGAGCAGGCCGTCGAGCAACTGGATGGCGCATGCCACGCGACCAACTTCGACCCGCTGATCCTGCCCAGCGGTATCCGGCCCTCGGCCGACCCGATCCTGCTGGCGCGTTCGGCGGCCTATGCCGAGTCCTTCAAACGCCGGACCCGCGAGGGGACGCCCGTCGCCAACAGCGGAGTGCAGCCATGAACCGAGTTACCTACAGTCTTCCCGCCTGCCTGTTGCATTGGCTGATGGCCCTGCTGATCCTGGCCATGCTGTTCATCGGTGTCGGCATGGTCGGCAGCCTGGGGCCCTGGCAGCACCGCCTGGTGAGCCTGCACAAGGGCGTCGGGCTGTTGCTGCTCGGCCTGCTGCTGTTGCGCCTGGCCGTGCGCCTGCGCCAGTCGCCGCCGGCGCTGCCGGCGAGCATCCCGGCCTGGCAGCAGCGCCTGGCCCACGCCGCCCATGTGTTGCTGTACGGGCTGATGCTGGCCCTGCCGCTGCTCGGCTGGGCCATGCAGTCGGCGGGCGGTTATCCGCTGGTGCTGCTGGGCTGGGTGCTGCCGGCCATCGCCCCGCAGGATGTCGACCTCTACGCCGGGTTGCGCAGCGCCCATGGCTGGCTGGCCTATCTGCTGTTCGCCAGCATCCTGCTGCACCTGGCGGCGGCGTTGTTCCATGGCCTGATCCGGCGTGACGGGGTATTGGCCGGCATGCTGCGCGGCAGGGTCCGCAGCTAGCCCATGGCCAAGCGTTGCCCCGCTTGATCCAGGTCAGTGAGGCACGAGTGGGCTTCGGCTATGGTCACCGCGCATTTTCCTGTGAGGTTTCCATGCGCCGCGAGCCCATCGTGCTGTTTGATAACGGCAGCCACCAATGCCTGATGTTCGATGACCTGGTCAGCGGCGAGGGCGTGCAATCCAACCAGTTCCTGATCACCGACAACGAGCAGTACCTGCTGCTCGATCCGGGCGGCGACCTGACCTACACGCCGCTGTCGCTGGAGCTGTCCAAGCACATCCCGGTGCAGGCGCTGACCTACATCTTCGCCTCCCACCAGGATCCGGACATCATCGCCTCGCTGGACAAGTGGCTGCTGCACACCAAGGCGCGGGTGATCTGCTCCAAGCTGTGGGCGCGCTTCCTGCCGCACCTGACGGCCAACTACCTGGCCCTGAGCCATGGCATCAACACCTACGACCGCATCATCGCCCTGCCGGATCGCGGCCAGTCGTTCCCCCTCGGCAAGTGCCAGCTGAAGGCGGTGCCGGCGCACTTCCTGCACTCGGTGGGCAACTTCCAGCTGTACGACCCGGTCAGCCGCATCCTCTTCTCCGGCGACATGGGCGCCTCGATGGTCGACGACGCCAGCCCGGTGAGCGACTTCGTCAACCACATCCCCAGCATGGCCGGCTTTCACCGCCGCTACATGGCCAGCAACAAGGCCTGCCGCTTCTGGGCGCAGATGGTGCGCGAGATGAACGTGGCGATGATCGTGCCGCAGCACGGCCGGCCCTTTGTCGGCGAGGCGATGATCAATGCCTTCCTCGACTGGATCGAGCGCCTGGACTGCGGCCTGGACCTGATGACCCAGGAAGACTACCGCCTGCCGGACTGAGGCCGCGGCGTTCCCCCGGACAGGCGGGTTCGCTGGCCTGGCGAAAGCGCCGGTGATCGGCGCCGTCCGAGCCGGGCGGCGCCACCCGGCATGGGCGCAAACCCGCATACGGGTTTGCAAGGCCGGTGCGGCCGGCTATCGTTGCGCTCAAATCGCCAAGCCAAGTCAGCCCATGTCCAAGTTCCACGCTGTTCTGCTCGCCACCTGCCTGACCCTGCCGGCGCATGCCGACTGGTACCTGGACAACGAGTCCTCGCGCCTGTCGTTCATTTCCACCAAGGCCGGCAATCTCTCCGAAGTACACCGCTTCCTCACCCTGCACGGCCAGGTCGACGGCCAGGGCGCGGCGCGCCTGCGCATCGAGCTGGATTCGGTGAGTACCGGCATCCCGCTGCGCGACGAACGCCTGCGCAGCCTGCTGTTCGACGTCGGCAGCTTTCCCGAGGCCAAGGTCATGGCCCAGCTCGACCTGGGCCTGATCACCGACCTGGCGCCGGGCGCCCAGCTCGAACTGCGCCTGCCGATCCAGGTGGAGATCCGCGGGCGCAAGCACGGCTACATGGCCGAGCTGCTGGCCACCCGCCTGGACGACCGGCGCTTCCAGGTGGTGACCCTGGCGCCGCTGGTCCTGCATGCCGACGAGTTCGGCCTGGGCGATGGCGTCGAGGCCTTGCGCCAGGCGGCCCGGCTCTCGACCATCAGCCTGGCGGTACCGGTCGGCGCCGTGATGATTTTCACCGCGCGATGACGGGCACCATCTTTCCCTGGAAAGCCGGCAACCGCTTCAACCTGCTGGTCGATGGCCCGGCCTTCTTTCCCGCCATGCTCGCCGCCATCGCCGGCGCCCGCCAGCGCGTGGTGCTGGAGCTGTACCTGGCCGAGGACGGGCGCTGCAGCGAGGCGCTGGTCGCCGCGCTGGTGGCGGCGGCGCAGCGCGACGTGGCGGTGCACTGCCTGTTCGACGACTTCGGCTGCCTGGGCCTGGGCGCCGCGCTGCGCCAGCGCCTGAGCGCGGCCGGCGTGCAGCTGCGCCTGTACAACCCGCTGCGCTGGCGCCGCGGGGTGCGCAACCTGTACCGCGACCACCGCAAGATCCTGGTGGTGGACGAGGCCTGCGCCTTCGTCGGCGGCACCGGCGCCACCGATGCCTTCTGGAACCCGCAGGTCGGCGAGAGCGCCTGGCACGAGGTGATGGTGCGCATCGAGGGGCCGCTGGTGGCGCACTGGCTGTTCCTGTTCGACTACCAGTGGCAGGCCTGCGCCGGCCAGTTGCCCTGGCGGCCGGTGCCCAGCGCCGGGCTCAGCCACCTGCCGCCCAGCCCGGCGGTGGGCCAGGGCATGGGCCGGGTGGCCTATGCCAACGCCCGCCAGCACCTGGACATCGTCCACTCGCTGCTGCGCAACGTGAACCGGGCCAAGCGCCAGGTGTGGCTGGCCACCCCGTATTTCCTGCCCAGCTGGAGGGTGCGCCGCACCCTGATCAAGGCGGCCCAGCGCGGCGTGGAGGTGCGCCTGCTGCTCACCGGGCGCAACACCGACCACCCGCCGATCCGCTACGCCGGCCAGCGCTACTACCCCAGGCTGCTCAAGGCCGGCGTGCGCATCTACGAATACCAGCCGCGCTTCCTGCACCTGAAGATGGTGCGCGTCGACGATTGGGTCAGCGTCGGTTCCTGCAACTTCGACCACTGGAACCTGCGCTTCAACCTAGACGCCAACCTCGAGGCGCTCGACCCGCAGTTCAGCGCCGAGGTGGCCGACTGCTTCGTCGCCGACTTCGCCGCCAGCCGCGAGATCAGCCTCGACGACTGGCGGAGCCAGCCCTGGAGCAGCCGCCTGCGCCAGCGCCTGTGGGGCTGGCTGGACCGCCTGGTGGTGAACCTGCTGGACCGCCGCCGCTAGGCCGCGGCCTGCGCAATGCGCCGCGTTGGCTATGGTGAAGGGAGGGGGCCGCTGCCGCGGCCCTGATCGTCGGCTGGGCGCACGAGGACATTCCATGAGGGAGCAGGCACCGTTCCATATCAGCTACTGGGTCATCGCCGTGCTGGTGTTCATGGCCATCCAGTACCTGCTGGCCCTGCAGCAGCCGGTGGCGCAGATCAGCTACAGCGAGTTCGAGCAGTACCTGCGCGAGGAGCGCATCGCCGAGCTGGCAATTTCCGAGCGGCGCATCGAGGGCCTGTTCAAGGAACCGCGTGCCGATGGCAGCCAGCGCTTCGTCGCCAACCGCATCGACCCGGCCCTGGCCGAGCACCTGCAGCAGTACCCGGTGCGCTATGCCGGCAAGATCGAGAGCACCCTGCTGCGCGACCTGCTGTCGTGGATCCTGCCGGCGCTGATGTTCTTCGCCATCTGGCTGTTCCTGCTCAAGCGCATGGGCGGCGGCATCGGTGGCGGCATGCTGCAGATCGGCAAGAGCCGCGCGCGGGTCTATGTCGAGACCGAGATGAAGGTGACCTTCGCCGATGTTGCCGGGGTCGACGAGGCCAAGGCCGAACTCAAGGAGATCGTCGACTTCCTCAAGGACCCGCAGGCCTATGGTCGCCTCGGTGGGCGCATGCCGCGCGGCATCCTCCTGGTCGGCCCGCCCGGCACCGGCAAGACCCTGCTGGCCAAGGCGGTGGCGGGCGAGGCGCAGGTGCCGTTCTTTTCCATCTCCGGCTCGGAGTTCGTCGAGCTGTTCGTCGGCGTCGGCGCGGCACGCGTGCGCGACCTGTTCGAGCAGGCGCGCAGCAAGGCGCCGGCGATCATCTTCATCGACGAGCTGGACGCCCTCGGTCGCGCCCGCGGCATCGGCCCGCTGGGCGGCGGGCACGACGAGAAGGAGCAGACCCTCAACCAGCTGCTGGCCGAGCTGGACGGCTTCGACACCTCCAGCGGCCTGGTCCTGCTGGCGGCCACCAACCGTCCGGAAATCCTCGACCCGGCGCTGCTGCGCGCCGGGCGCTTCGACCGCCAGGTACTGGTCGACCGGCCGGACAAGCTCGGCCGCGTGCAGATCCTCGGCGTGCACCTGAAGAAGGCGCACCTGGGCCGCGATGTCGACCCGCAGGAAATCGCCGCGCTGACCCCGGGCTTCACCGGCGCCGACCTGGCCAACCTGGTCAACGAGGCGACCCTGCTGGCCACCCGGCGCAATGCCGAGGCGGTCAACATGCAGGACTTCACCGCCGCCATCGAGCGCATCGTCGCCGGCCTGGAGAAGCGCAACCGCCTGCTCAACCCGCGCGAGCGCGAGGTGGTGGCCTACCACGAGATGGGCCACGCCCTGGTGGCCATGGCGCTGCCCGGCGCGGACCCGGTGCACAAGGTGTCGATCATCCCGCGCGGCATGGGCGCGCTGGGCTACACCATCCAGCGGCCGATTGAGGACCGCTTCCTGATGAGCCGCCCGGAGCTGGAAAACAAGATGGCCATGCTGCTTGGCGGGCGCGCCGCCGAGTGGCTGGTGTTCGCCCAGCTTTCCACCGGCGCGGCGGACGACCTGGCCAAGGTCACCGACATCGCCCGCGCCATGGTCACCCGCTACGGCATGAGCGAGCGCCTCGGCCACATGACCCTGGAGCGCGACCCGCACACCTTCCTCGGCGAGGGCCTGCCGGGCTGGAAGCCCCAGCACGACTATGCCGAGAGCACCGCCACGGCGATCGACGAGGAAGTCCAGGCGCTGATCGCCGCCGCCTTTGCCCGCAGCCTGGCCCTGCTGCAGGAGCGCCGCGCGCTGCTCGAACGCTGCGCGCAGCGCCTGCTGGCGGAGGAAACCCTGGATGCCAAGGCCTTGCAGGCCCTGTGCGAGGCGCCGGCGGGCTAGCAGGCTGTTCGCTATCTCCCGTAGGGTGCGCCGTGCGCACCACCTCGCACGGGCCTTAGGTGCGCGCGGCGCACCCTACGCAAGCGTTTGCCGCGGCTGGAGCCGCGTGTGAACAGCCTCCCAGGCTTTCAGAGCACGTAGCGCAGGATCGCCACGTAGTGCAGCAGGCTGCCGGCCATGACGAACAGGTGCCAGATGCCGTGCCAGTGGCGGAAGCGGCTGTCGTAGGCGAAGAAGACGATGCCGACCGTGTACAGCACGCCGCCGCTGACCAGCCAGATGAAGCCGTCGCGACCGAGGGCGGCCAGCAGCGGCTCGATGGCCACCAGCACGATCCAGCCCATCACCGCGTAGATCACCAGCGACAGCACGCGGGCCTCGGAGCGCGGCTTGATCTCCTGCAGCATGCCGAGCAGGCCCAGGCCCCAGACGACGCCGAACAGGCTCCAGCCCCAGGTGCCGTGCAGGGTGACCAGGCAGAACGGGGTGTAGCTGCCGGCGATCAGCAGGTAGATGGACAGGTGGTCGAGCTTGCGCATCACCACTTTGGCCCGGCCGCGCAGGCTGTGGTACAGGGTGGAGATGCTGTACAGCAGCACCAGGGCCAGGCCGTAGATGGCCACGCTGACGATCTTCCACGGATCGCCGTCGAGGCCGGCCACCACCAGCAGCCAGATGGCGCCGATGCAGGCCAGCAGGGCTCCGATCAGGTGCGTCCAGGCGTTGAATCTTTCCCCGTGGTACATGCTGCGACCTCGAACCGCGATGACTGTGAGCTGGCGGACTTGGCCGGCCGGCGCCACTATACGGAATTAAAGTGAACGCTTGTACTCCGAATGCTCGGGAAGCCGGCGCGTCGGCCTGTTAGGGGTTGCAGGCCTGCCTGGTGGTGGCCACCCAGCCTTGCAGGTCGACAGCCGGGCCGGGCTTGGCGACCAGGTAGCCCTGGTAAAGGTTGCAGCCGATCTGTTGCAAGGCATCGCGCTGTTCCACGGTTTCCACGCCTTCGGCGAGCACTTGCAGGTCCAGGCTCTGCGCCAGGGCCACGATGGCGCGAACGATGGAGGCGTCGTTGGGGTCGCTGAGCAGGTCGCGGACGAAGCAGCGGTCGATCTTCAGGCGCGTCAGCGGCAGGCGCTTGAGGTAGCCGAGCGAGGAGTAGCCGGTGCCGAAGTCGTCCAGCGAGAAGCGCACGCCATGGGCCTGCAGCTGTTGCATGCGCTGGATCATTTCCTCGATGTCGTTGGCCAGGTGGCTTTCGGTCAGTTCCAGCTCCAGGCGTGCCGGGTTGGCCCCGGTCTGCTCCAGGATCGCCAGCACGTCGCTGACGAAATCGGCATGGTGCAGTTGCCGCGCACTGACGTTGACCGCCAGTGGCAACTCGGCCAGTTCGTCATCCTGGCTCCAGGCCACCAGCTGTTCGCAGGCTGCCTGGAGGATCCAGCGCCCCAGCGGCAGGATCAGGTCGGTGCTCTCGGCCAGCGGGATGAATTCGCCGGGGGGGATCAGCCCATGCTGGGGATGCTGCCAGCGCACCAGGGCTTCGGCGCCGATCAGGTGGCCCTGCTGGTCGACCTGGGGCTGGTAGTGCAGCAGGAAATGCTGTTCGCCGATGCTGTGGCGCAGGTCGTTTTCCAGGCGAGTGCGCGCCATCGCGGCAGTCTGCATCTGCGGGTTGAAGAAGCGCACGGCATTGCGCCCGGCTGCCTTGGCCTCGTACATGGCCAGATCGGCGCGCTTGAGCAGTTCCTCGACCGTGCTGTGGGCATCGGAAAACAGCGCCACGCCGATGCTGGCGGTGCTGCGGTGTTCATGGCCGTTGAGGTCGTAGGGTTCGGCCAGGCTGTCGAGCAGCTTCTTACCGACGATTTCGATCTCGCTCAAAGCCTGGGCCGCGTTGCTGGACAGGCGTTCGAGCATCAGCACGAACTCGTCGCCGCCCAGGCGCGCCAGGCTGTCTTCCTCGCGCAGCAGGCGGCGCAGGCGCAGGGCCACCTGCTGCAGCAGCTGGTCGCCGAGGGCATGGCCGAGGGTGTCGTTGAGGGTCTTGAAGTTATCCAGGTCGATGAACAGCAGGGCGCCTTCCTCGCCGCTGCGGGCGTGGTGGGCGAGGGCATGCTGCAGGCGGTCCTGCAGCAGGCGGCGATTGGGCAGGCCGGTCAGCGGGTCGAAGAAGGCCAGCTGGTGGATCTGTTCCAGGTTCTTCTTGTGCTCGGTGATATCGGTGGAAATACCGCACAGGGCATAGATGGTGCCGTCCGGGCGACGCAGCGGCAGCTTGACCGTCAGGTAGGCATGCTCGCTGTCGTCGGCGAGGTTGCGGTTGACCTCCTCGATCTGCACCCGCTCGCCCTGCTGCAGTACGCGCAGGTCATTGCGGCGCAGGTTGTCCACGGTGCTGGCGTCGAAGAAGGCGCTGTCGGTATGGCCCAGCACCTCTTCGCGCGAGCGGCCGAACAGTTCGCAGACCTTGCGGTTGGCGTACTGGTAGCGCAGCTTGGGATCCTTGATGTAGATGAAGGCCTCGACACTGTCGAGGATGGTGTTTAGGCGCAGCTCGCTGGCGCTCAGATGACGCGTCTGTTCTGCTACCCGGCGCCGCAGCAGCAGCGCACCAGCCAGGGCGAGGAGGAACAGCGCAGCGAGTGTGGCCAGGCCCCACCACAGGCTGGTGGGGACCCGCAGTTGCGGGGGCTTGCCGCCCCAGCGCTGGATGATCTGGTAGTAGAGGGAGTCGGGTTGCTCCTGCCACGCCTTGAGGTGGCGGTCGATGGCTGTCAGCAGCGGCGCGTGGCGGCCCTTGCCGGTGGCGTAGAACAGTCGGGCCGGCTGGAACATGATCGGGGTACTGATCAGGCCGTACTGGTCTGCGTGGTAATCGCCGAAGCGCTGGTTGGCCACGGCCGCGTCGGCTTCACCCGTGCTGACCAGCTCGAAGCCCTGGTCCAGGCTCTGCACGGGCAGCAGTTGGGCCTGCTGGCCGAAGCTGAGCAGCAGTGCCTTGAGGTGCTCTTCCTGTACCGAGCCGGCCAGCACGGCAATGCGCCGGCCGTTGAGGTCGAGCAGCGAGTTCAGGCGCAGCGCCGACTGGCTGTAGATCTGCGACCAGCTGAACAGCGCCGGCAACTGGTGGAAGTCCAGGTAGCGGGCCCGCTCTTCGTTCCAGGCCGTATCCGGCAGCAGGTCGATGCGCCCGTCGCGGGTCAGTTCCAGGCATTGCTGCCATTCGCAGGGCACCGCCTGCAGCTCCCAGCCTTCGCGCTGGGCGATTTCGCGCAGCAGTTCGCCGAAGATGCCGGACAGCTGGTTGTCGCTGTCCAGCAGCAGTTTCGGTTCGTTGGCGTAGACGCCTACGCGCAGAGGCTGGTGCTCCGCTTGACTGGGCGGAGCCAACGCGGCGGCACACAACAGCAGGGCAGACCAGGGGCGCAGTGGCATGGACAGGTGGTCTTCGATCCGTTGCAGGTAGTTGCAACCTTAGGTGAAAACCCTGCGTTTGGCTTGCGCTCATGTGCTCATCTGGCCAGTTGGCACAATGCCGGGTGGGTCTCGCTCAGGCCATAGCGCTGGCTGTCGTCGCGTACCACGCGGCCCATGGCGATCCGTGGGTCGTGGGTGAACACCAGGCGCCCGCCGCGGGCCAGCAGGCTGTCGAGCAGGCGTTCCTTTTCCTCGATCAGGCCTTCGGGGAAGCGGTCGTAGCCCATGGTCAGCGGCAGGTGCACCCAGGGCGCGCCGGGCACCAGGTCGCCGGCGAACACCACCGGGCCGTCGGCCATGGCCACTTCCGGCAGCAGCTGGCCGGGGGTATGGCCGTCGCTCCAGTGCAGGTGCCAGTCGGCGCCGAGCAGCGGCGACAGGCCCTGCTGGTCGAGCAGCTGCAGGCGCCCGCTGGCTTCCAGCAGGTCGAGCAGTTCGGGGATGAACGAGGCGCGGTCGCGCGGGTGCGGGTTGCGGGCGCGTTGCCACTGGCGCCGCCCGGTGAGGTACTGCGCGTTGGGAAACAGCAGGCGTGCCGGCTGCCCGTCCGCCCAGGCGGCGAGCAGGCCGCCGGCATGGTCGAAGTGCAGGTGGGTGAGCAGCACGATATCGATATCGGCATCGCTCAGGCCGACCTCGGCCAGGCTGTCGAGCAGCACGTGGCGCTCCTCCTGCACGCCGAAGCGCTGCTTCAGCCCGGGGCTGAAGAAGGCGCCGATGCCGGTCTCGATCAGGATGTTGCGGCCCGGTTCCTGGACCAGCAGGGCGCGGCAGCCGAGGTCGATGCGGTTCTGCTCGTCGGCCGGCATCCAGCGTTGCCAGAGGGCCTTGGGCGCATTGCCGAACATGGCGCCGCCATCGAGTTTCTGGCTGTTGCCGCGCAGGGTGGTGAGGGTGCGCATGCGGGTGTCCTGTCAGGGGGCGCGTGATGGACACGAGCCCGTCATAAAAAAGCACGGCGCCTCGCGGGAGGACGCCGTGCCAACGCTCAAACAGGTGCTTAGTGGCTGGAGGCCGCGGCGGCGCCCAGGCCGGTCTGCGCGCGGACGAACTGGTCGTCGAAGGCGGCGCGTTCGCCCATCGCGCGGGCGCTGCGGTCCAGCGTGGAGACCACGACGATGACCAGGAAGGCCAGCGGCATGGAGAACAGCGCCGGGTGGTCGTAGGGGAAGATCGCCTGGGCATGGCCGAGCACGGTGACCCACACGGCCGGCGAGAGGATCACCAGCAGCAGTGCGCTGATCAGGCCGACGAAGCCGCCGAGCAGGGCGCCACGGGTGGTCAGGCCCTTCCAGTACATGGCCATGATCAGCACCGGGAAGTTGGTCGAGGCGGCCACGCCGAAGGTCAGGCCGACCAGGAAGGCCACGTTCATCTTCTCGAACAGGATGCCCAGCAGGATGGCGACGATGCCCAGGCCGACGGTGGCGATGCGGGTCACGCGCATCTCGTCCTGCTCGCTGGCCGTGCCCTTCTTTAGCACGGTGGCGTACAGGTCGTGGGAAATCGCCGAGGCGCCGGCCAGGGCCAGGCCGGAGACCACCGCGAGGATGGTGGCGAAGGCCACGGCGGAGAGGAAGCCGAGGAACAGGTTGCCGCCCACGGCCTTGGCCAGGTGCATGGCGACCATGTTGCCGCCGCCGATCAGCGCGCCCTTGGTGTCGCCGCCGACGAAGAACTGCGGGTCCTTGCCGACGATGACGATGGCGGCGAAGCCCAGCACCATCACCACCAGGAAGAAGAAGCCGATGAAGCCGGTGGCGTAGAACACCGACTTGCGCGCTTCCTTGGCGTTGGGCACGGTGAAGAAACGCATCAGGATGTGCGGCAGGCCGGCGATGCCGAACACCAGGCCGAGCGACATCGAGGCGGCGTTGATCGGGTCGGCCAGCATGCTGCCCGGACCCATGATGGCGATGCCGATGGCGTGTGCGTCGACCGCCTGGCTGGCTAGGGTGTCCAGGCTGAAGCCGAACTCGGCCAGGGCCAGGCCGGCCAGGGTGGTGCCGCCGGCGAGCAGCAGCACGGCCTTGATGATCTGCACCCAGGTGGTGGCGATCATGCCGCCGAAGATCACGTAGACCAGCATCAGCGCGCCGACCACCATCACCGCGGTGGAGTAGTCGAGGCCGAACAGCAGCTTGATCAGCTGGCCGGCGCCGACCATCTGCACCACCAGGTAGCAGCACACCACGGTCAGCGATCCGAAGGCGGCGAAGGTGCGGATCTGCGTCTGGTCGAGGCGGTAGGAGACGATGTCGGCGAAGGTGTACTTGCCCAGGTTGCGCAGGCGCTCGGCCATCAGGAAGGTGATCAGCGGCCAGCCGACGAAGAACGCCACGGTGTAGACGAAGCCGTCATAGCCCTTGGCGAACACCAGGCTGGAGAGGCCGAGCAGGGTGGCGGCGGACATGTAGTCGCCGGCGATCGCCAGGCCGTTCTGGAAGCCGCTGATGCCGCCGCCGGCGGTGTAGAAGTCGGCGGTCGACTTGGTCTGCCGCGCGGCCCACCAGGTGATCATCAGGGTGCCGAGGACGAAGACGAAGAACATGCCGATGGCGTGCAGGTTCATCGGCTGTTTTTCCGCGACTATGGTCGGCGCGGCGAACACGTCGGCGGGGACCAGGGCGATCATCATCACCGCCCAGGCCAGGGTCCAGTGCAGGTTGCGCAGGTTCATTGCAGTTCCTCCAGCAGTTGGGCGCCGAGGGCGTCGAATTTGCTGTTGGCGCTGCGCACGTACCAGCCGGTGAGCAGCCAGGACAGCACGATGATCGCCGCCGCCACCGGGATGCCGACGGTCAGCTGGCGCCCTTCGCCGAGCGGGGCGTGCAGCCACTGGGGGGCGAAGGCGACGACCAGCATGAACAGGTAGTAGGCGCCGAGCACGCTGGCGCTCAGGCCCCAGGCCAGGCGCGAACGGCTGCGCACCAGCTGCTGGAATTTCGGGTTGGCGCGGATGCGCTCGCAACTCTGTGCATGACTCAAGTCAGCGGGGGACATGGTGGGGCTCCTTGTTTTTGTTGTGGCCGGATGGCCCCGGGCGGCGTTTGCCGGCCGCAGGGCGCCCTGGCGACAGGCGCGGGCCTGTCACCGGGGGTGGTGCTCGGGAGTCGGTGTGTGCTTACAGGGCCTTGGCCATGTCGCGCAGGACGAACTTCTGGATCTTGCCGGTGCTGGTCTTCGGCAGCTGGGTGAAGACCACGGTGCGCGGCACCTTGAAGCCGGCCAGGTGCTCGCGGCAGAAGCCGATGATGTCCGTCTCGCGCACGCCCTGGTGGTCGGCCTTGAGGGTGATGAAGGCGCACGGCGTCTCGCCCCACTTCTCGTCCGGGCGGGCCACCACCGCGGCCTCCAGGACGCCGGGGTGGCGATACAGCACGCCTTCGACCTCGATGGTGGAGATGTTCTCGCCGCCGGAAATGATGATGTCCTTGAGCCGGTCGCGGATCTCCACGTAGCCGTCCGGGTGGCACACGGCCAGGTCGCCGGTGTGGAACCAGCCGCCCTCGAAGGCCTCGGCGGTGGCGGTGGGGTTCTTCAGGTAGCCCTTCATCACGGTGTTGCCGCGCATGAAGATCTCGCCGATGGTCTCGCCGTCGCGCGGGGTCGGTTCCAGGGTCTTCGGATCGGCCACCATCACCCCTTCCAGGGTCGGGTAGCGCACGCCCTGGCGCGCCTTGATCACGGCGCGTTCGTCCAGCGGCAGTTCATCCCACTCGGCATGCCAGGCGCACAGGGTGACCGGGCCGTAGACTTCGGTGAGGCCGTAGACGTGGGTGACGTGGATGCCCATTTCCTCGACCGCGCCGATCACCTTGGCCGGCGGTGCAGCACCGGCGACCATGGCCTTGACCGGGTGATCGATGGCCGCCTTGGCCTCGTCCGGCATGTTGACCAGGGCATTGAGCACGATCGGTGCACCGCACATGTGGCTGACCTGCTCGTCGCGGATCAGGGTGAGGATCTTCGCCGGGTCGACGCGGCGCAGGAACACGTGCACGCCGGCCAGGGCGGTGATGGTCCAGGGGTAGCACCAGCCGTTGCAGTGGAACATCGGCAGGGTCCACAGGTACACCGGGTGGTTGCCCATGGCCCAGGTCATCTGGTTGCCCAGCGCGTTCAGGTAGGCGCCGCGGTGGTGGTAGACCACGCCCTTGGGGTTGCCGGTGGTGCCGGAGGTGTAGTTGAGGCTGATCGCCTGCCACTCGTCGTCCGGCCACTGCCAGGCGAACTCGGGGTCGCCCTCGGCGAGGAAGGCCTCGTAGTCGAGGCTGCTGACCGCCTGGCCTTCGCCGTATTCCGGGTCATCCACGTCGATCACCAGCGGCGGGTGGTCGAGCATGCCGACGGCGGCGTGGATCACGTCATGGAACTCGCGGTCGGTGATCAGCACCTTGGCTTCGCCGTGCTGCAGCATGAAGGCGATCGCCTCGGCATCCAGGCGCACGTTGAGGGTGTTGAGCACGGCGCCGATCATCGGCACGCCGAAATGCGCCTCGAGCATCTGCGGGATGTTCGGCAGCATCACCGCCACCGTGTCGCCCTTGCCGATGCCGCGGCCGGCCAGGGCCGAGGCCAGGCGCCGGCAGCGCGCGTAGGTCTGCGCCCAGGTGCGGCGGATCGAGCCGTGGACCACGGCCGGGTAGTGCGGGTAAACGCTGGCCGTGCGCTCGATGAAGCTGAGCGGGCTGAGGGCGATGTGGTTCACGGCGGCAGGGGCAAGACCCTGTTCAAAGATCGACATGCTAGGCACCCGGTGGCTGATTGTTAGCTCTGATGCTGCCCAGGCTTATTCATACGGCAAGGGCAGTAGATGATTCGGAGTGTTTTATATAGGAATCTAAGTCATATATGGAAGTACTACCTGAGTATTATAGTATTTGTACTATACCTGCTCGACATAAGACTGAATGCCTACAGCCACTGCGTAAGGCTGCATATAAGCTAGCCCGATTCCCCACTACAGGACGGCCGATGTCCCGCATTCCGCTTCGACTCCACACCTGGTTGCGCCTGCAGCGCGAAGACGTGCCGCTGAGTGCCCGCGCCGATGCGCTGTGCCGCGTGCTGCGCGGCTGCGCGGAGGTGCGCCAGGCGTTCTACCTGAGCTGGCAGGAGGCCGCCGGCATCTATGCCCACGAGGGCAGCGGCCAGCACCTGCCGCCTGGCCAGGGTGACCCGTCGCTGGCCAGCGACCGGGCGCTGTTCGAGCGCCTGGGGCAAGAGGGGCGGCTGAGCCTGGAGCAGGTGCGCAAGCTGGATGTGTGGCTGGCCGGGCGCCTGCGCCGCGCGGCCATCAGCCATGGCCAGGTGTTCGAACTGGGCCTGGCCGCGGGGCAGGGCGGGCTGCTGCTGGTCGAGGTGGCAGAGGGCGTGAGCCTGGACTGGCTGGGCTGGGTGCAGGAGCTGCTGAGCACCCTGCTCGGCCTGCTCAATGGCCTGTTGCGCGCCTCGCCGCTGCTCGGCCACGATCCGCAGCCGAGCCTGCTGCTGGATGCCCAGGCGCGCCCGCTGGAACTCAATGCGGCCTTGCTGACGCTGCTCGCCGACCTGCCGATGAGCCAGGTGCTGCGCCTGCTGCCGGTCAACCATGCGGCACTGGTGCGCGCCTGCCTGGAGCAGTGCCGCGCCATCGAGGCGGTCGAGGCGCAGTGCGACGCGCGCATCCTGGTCTGGACCTTCATCCCCGACCCGCAGGAGCAGCGCGTGCTGGCGCGCTGCCAGGACGCCACCGAGCAGGTCCTGGCCGAGCGCGAGGCGGCCAAGGCGCGGCGCCTGTACCGGCTGATCACCGAGAACACCACCGACCTGATTTCCCGGCACACCCCCGACGGGCGCTTCCTCGATGCCTCGCCGGCCTCCTGGACGCTGCTCGGCTACTGGCCGGAGGAACTGCGCGGGCAACTGGCCCAGGGCCTGTTCCATGCCCGCGACCTGGCGCAGCTGGTGCAACGCACCCGCGATGCGCTGGAGCAGGACGGCTACCACACCATGACCTACCGCATTCGCCATCGCGACGGCCACTACCTGTGGTTCGAGACGGCCAGCCGGGCCATCCGCGAAACCTATACCGGGACGGTGGTCGAGGTGGTCAGCGTGTCGCGCGACATCACCGCGCGGGTGCAGGCCGAGGAGAATCGCCGGCGCCTGGCCGAGGTGGTCGAGGCCAACACCGACCCGGTGCTGTTCATCGACCCGGACGGCCGCGTCACCTACCTCAACCCGGCGGCGCGGCGCACCCTGCGCCTGGCACCCGAGCAGGGCATGCCGGTCCTGGCCGAGCTGCTGGCGGCCGACGACCTGGCGCGCCTGCAGCGCGACGGCTGGCGCAGCGCCGAGCAGGCCGGGGTGTGGAGCACCGACCTGCGCCTGCGCCCGGCCGATGGCGGCGCCTCGGTGCCGGTGTCGCTGGTGCTGCTGGCGCACCGCGCCGCCGGTGGCGAGCGCTACTACTCGCTGGTGGCGCGTGACATGACCGAGCGCGAGCTGCGCGAGGCCCAGCAGCGCCGCCATCAGGACGAGCTGGCGCATACCGCGCGGCTGGTCACCCTCGGCGAGCTGGCCTCGGGCATCGCCCATGAGATCAACCAGCCGCTGGCGGCGGTGGTCAACTACGCCAGCGCCAGCCAGCGCTACCTGCAGGCGCTGGGCAGCAACCCGCAGGCCGCCGAACGGGTGGCCCAGGGTCTGGAGCGCATCACCGAGCACGCCAACCATGCCTCGGAGGTGATCAAGCGCCTGCGTGCCTTCCTGCGCAAGGGCCAGCGGCGCATGCAGGCGCTGGATGTGGCCGAGGTGGCGCGCGAGGCGGTGCGCCTGTGTGCCTGGGAAGCCGACGCCAGCCAGGTGGCGATCGACGAGCAGTTGCCGGACAATCTGCCGCCGGTCTACGCCGATCGGGTGCTGCTCGAGCAGGTGCTGCTCAACCTGCTGCGCAATGCCATCGAGGCCAACCGCGAGGCGCATCCGGGGCAGCCATCGAGCATCCAGCTGGTGGCGCACGGGGTGGCCGAGGGGCGGCTGGAAATCGGCGTGCGCGACCAGGGGCCGGGGGTCGGCGCAGCCGAGCTGGAACGCATCTTCACCCCTTTCTACACCAGCAAACCGGACGGCCTGGGCCTGGGCCTGTCGATGAGTCGCAGCATAGTCGAGGGCTTTGGCGGCTCCCTCGATGGTGTGCGCGAGGCGGGCGGCGGCCTGCTGATGCGCTGTCGCCTGCCGGCCATAGAACAATAACCAGATCAGGAGTAACAGCATGCCGACTGCAGCCGAGCAGCTGGTGTACGTGGTGGATGACGATCAGGGCATGCTCGATTCGACGGTGTGGCTGCTCGAGTCGGTCGGCCTCAAGGCCGTGCCCTTCACCAATGGCCGGGACTTTCTCGACGCCTGCGATGCCAGCCGCAATGCCTGCGTGCTGCTGGATGTGCGCATGCCGGGCATGGGCGGGCTGAATGTGCAGGAGGAGATGCGCGCGCGTGGCCTCGACCTGCCGGTGATCTTCGTCAGCGGCCACGCCGACGTGCCGATCGTGGTGCGCGCGTTCAAGGCCGGTGCCCACGATTTCATCGAGAAGCCGTACAACGAGCAGCTGCTGCTGGACAGCGTGCAGCAGGCGCTGAGCCGCATCGACGCGCGGCGCTCCGGCAGCAGCGGCCATGCCGAACTGCAAGCACGCCTGGACAGCCTGACGCCGCGCGAGCGCGACGTGCTGTTGCCGCTGGTGCGTGGCTATACCAACCGCGAAGTGGCCGAGCAGCTGCAGATCAGCGTGAAGACCGTCGACCTGTACCGGGCGCGGGTGATGAAACGCATGCAGGCCGAGCGCCTGCCCGACCTGGTCGGCATGCTGATCGCCGCCGGCCTGGTCGACCCGCTGAAGCTGCGCTGACAGCACAGCTTCAGCGGGTCGATGTCTTCAGGGGGCGGGTTATTTGCACAGCACGATCAGGCTGCGGCTGGAGAAACCGGCCGGGTCGAGGCCGAAGACGAAATCCGCCGGGTCGTCTTCGCCGCTGTCGCTGCCGGCCTTGGCCAGGACCTTGTAGCCCTTGCTGCCACAGGCGTCGGCGGCTTTCTTCTCGCATTTCTCCCAGCTCGAGGTGAGCCCGGAGCAGTTGATGTGCAGGCCCTTGCGGCCCTTCTTCTCGTAACTCTTGGATGTCGCGGCACAGCCGGCAAGCGCCAGCACAACCAATAGCAGCACAAGCCTGTTCATGACGGTCCCCGGTTGGCTTGTCTGTGTCTGGCAGGCTTTTGGCCCGCCAACCCCTGTTAGCAATGGTGCCATCCGTGCCGCAGTTCTTTATGGTGGCCGACTGCGTTGCACTCCCGGTTATCCGGGGGCGATGGCATGCTGAGAAATAGCACAAAGCCGGGGCGGCAGGCGAGACAAAAAGCATAAGGGCCGCATGGCGGAGGCCGCCCGGGCATGCCGTTGCAGAGGCCCTGGGCCGGTTCGGCGAAGGGCTGCCCTGGGGCAGGCTCAAGGGGTGACAAAAAAGGTCAGTTTGCGGCGCAGTGCCGCTCCCGATCCGTTCGCCCGGGCCGGCGGGCCGCCGTATTGACGGGGCGGCCGGGCTGGCATGCTTCTGGCTATCTTTCAGGCACTTGCTGGCAGACTGCCAGTAACTTTGGCTGCTCTGGGAAAGTGGGTGTCATGGACAGTGCCGGACCTAAGGTGATTCATCTGCGCGAGCTCGATGCGCACGGGGCATTGGAACGCCTCAACCGCATCACCGGCTTGCGCTTTGCACGCTGGCCACAATCGCTGGCGCCCCTGGCGCGGCAGGCGGCGGGCGAGACGCCGCCGGCCGAAGCGGCCGAGCCGGTCGCCTGTAGCGTGGAAAGCGCCTGAGAGCCCGTTTACGCGGCCATGCAAAAATGTCTGGCTCCGAAAAGCAAAACCCCGCGGCTGGGCGCGGGGTTCGTTGGTGCGCTGGGGCTCAGGCCGTGGCCTGGCGGCTCGTGCTGCTCTGCAGCTCCACCGGCTGGACGAAGAGTTCCTCGACCACCAGGGTCTTGGCCGGTACGGCCGAGCGCAGGCGGATCTGCATGTCCTCGATCTTCTGCTTCACCGGCAGGCGCGCCACGCCGGAGAGCATGACCTTGTTGTGCGCGTTGACCTTGCCGTGTTCGACCGCCACCTCGCGTTGCTGGCTGCCATCGCGATAGCTGACCAGCAGCGACACCGGCAGGTTGGCCAGCCCCGGCAAGTGCAGCCAGGCGGCCACGTTGAACTCGGCCACCCGCCCTTCATACGGGGTGACCCCGGTGCGGGCGCTATTGACGATGCTGGAGGGGACCGGGCCGATCAGCTTGTCGGGGACTTGGGACATGGACAGGCTCCACTTGTACTGTTCTAGGTGTAGGAGTGGGGCAATTATAGGGGCGCGCCCAGGCGTGAAACTGTGCGCTTGGGCAGCGTTGGCCGTGACCCCGGTCGCAGTTTCAGGCCAGGCGCAGCGGGTGGCGCACCACTGTCGCAGTGGTCAGGTTCGCCGCCGGTAACGGCAGTGCGGCCTGGTTGTTGACGTTGACCAGTTGCAGCCAGAGATTCTCCCCTTCGGCGAATTGGCCGCAGGGCAGCCACAGGCCGTGATGCCAGCCGTTGCCTGGCGCCGGGGTGCTCTGCAGCACGCCGGGATGGGTCTGCGCGCTGGGCGCGCGGCGCAGCCAGGCCGGGCGCGGCAAGCCTTTGAGGTAGCGCAGGCCGAGGTGCAGGCCGGCGCCGTTGAGATGGCGCCAGCGCACCAGGGCCAGGCTCGGCGTGCCTTTGCCGGCCAGCACCAGGACCAGCTGACCGACCGGCAGGTGTGCGCCCAGCTCGGCGTCGCACAGCAGGCGGGCCCCGCCGGGGCTGGCGTCGAGCATCTGGGCCGTGCAGCTCGGCGGGCGCTTTTCCAGCAGCTGTGCGTGAATCCCGGCCAGGCCGATGACCAGGCTGCAGTCGGCGCTGAAGTCGGCACGCGGATGGCGGCGCTGCTGGCGGCCGAACCAGTGCGGCTGTACGCGTTCGAGCAGTTCGCGTTCGACCGCGCTCTGCAGCGGGGCGGGTTCGCGCAGGGCGACCAGCAGGGCGCCCAGTTCGAGGCGGCGCAGGCCGGCGGGATCGCCCTGCGGCGGCTGCTCGACCGACAGGCAGGGCTGGGCGAGCGACAGGTCGACGACGGTCGCCTCGCTGTCTTCGTCCGCCTCCCAGGGCAACAGGCTGGCCAGACCGGCCAGTGGCGTGAGCGCGCCGAAGAGGATCGGGCATTCGCCCTCGGCCAGGTGGAAGGGGTTGCTCATGGCCAGCAGCAGCGTCTGCTGGTAGAGGCCGCGCAGGGTCCCGGCCGGTGTCGGCTGGAACGCGGCGGCGACGTGTTCGTCGAGGCAGCCCTGGTGCTCGCCGATCCAGTACAGCAGGTGGCTGTCGCGCCAGAGCCCGGCCGGTGGTTCCCGGTACAACTGGTAGTGGCGCATCAGGGTCTGTGCGATGAAATGCTCGGCCATGTACAGGCACCAGGCCAGGTGCGGGCGCGAGGGCTGGCGGCCCTGGAGGATCTGCAGCAGCAGGCGCTTGAAGCCGCCGGCCAGTTCCTCGCAGAGGTGCACGAAGAGCGCCGAGGGGGCCGTGCTGCCACTGCAGGCCGCGGCGTAATGGCGGTATTCCTCGCTGAAGCTTTGCAGAGCGCGCTGCCTTTCCAGTAAGGTCATGGCGCTGCGATTGAGTCGGAAGAGCAAGTTCAGCGCCTGTTGCAGGGCGCTCTCCGGCGTCAGGGCGCGGGCCGCCTGCAACTGGGTGCAGAGATCGGCCAGGGGTGTGGCATTCTCCTCGAGGATGTCCGGCACTTCGAGGCGCAAGGCATCCAGCGTCATGTCAACCCTGCGTGCACGAGGATCGAATGCATGGGAATGCGACTCCAGGTTATGGTGGGAATACTGGCTGGGCTGCTGTTGGCCGGCTGCGCCGAGGACATGGGCGTCGACCAGCATGGACGAAAGGTAACGGCTGAGCAGCTGGAAGGCCAGTGGTTAGTGATTAATTACTGGGCCGAGTGGTGCGCGCCGTGCCGCACCGAGATCCCCGAGCTGAACCGCCTCAGCGAGCAGCTGGCGGGACGTGCCACCCAGGTGCTGGGGGTCAACTTCGATGCCCTGCAGGGCGAGGCGCTGCGCCAGGCAGCAGACGGTTTCGGCATCCGCTTCAGCGTGCTGGCGCAGGATCCGGCGGCACGCTACCGGCTGCCGCGCAACGAGGTGCTGCCGGTGACCTATATCATCGACAGCCAGGGGCAGGTGCGCGAGCGCCTGGTCGGGGAACAGACCGCCGCCGGCCTGCTGGCGCGGCTGGACGAACTGCAGGGGCGGGAGTAGGGCGATGGCGACCATCTGTGTGCATGGCTACATCAGCGGCAAGGTGCAGGGCGTGTACTTTCGCCAGTGCACCAGCGTCGAGGCCGAGCGTCTGGAGCTCAATGGCTGGGTGCGCAACCTGCCGGATGGGCGGGTCGAGGTGCTGGCCGAGGGCGCGGAGGCGGCGGTGCGCGAGCTGGTCGAGTGGTTGGCCTGCGGCCCGGCCAATGCCGAGGTCACGGCGGTCGAGTTGGAGGAACAGCCTCTGCAGGGGATCGCCGGGTTCATCGTGCGCCGTTGAGGCGAGGGCAGATGCGCCGGGGCGTGGCGCATCTTGGTGGTGCGGCTTTAGAGCCTGTTTTTAACGCAGTGGAGCCTGCGCGCCGCAGATCGTGAACCGGCTCTCAGTCGTTGCCCGGATCGGCGACCAGGCGCCCGGCTTCCTTGGTCAGTTTCTGCAGGAACTCCTGCTGCAGCTCCGGATCGTTGCGGGTCAGCTCGATCAGGCTCTGTTCCAGCTCGCTGGCCTCTTCCTCCAGGCCCAGGTCGGACAGGCGCTTGACCCGGTGCACCCACTGCGCCACTTCATCGTCTTCCAGATCGTCATAGATCAGCGCGTGGGCTTCCTGCAGCTTGCCGCGCAGGGCCCGGCTGACCAGCAGGCTGGCGTCGGCGCGGGTGTTGTCCAGCGGGTCTTCCACGCTCAGCAGCAGGTTGCCGACCCGGCTCACGTCCTGGGCGGCGAATGGGTCGTCGAGCAGGTTCAGGCGCAGCACACCATTGCGGTCGGTGCTCAGCTCGTGGGTGGTTTCGCCGGCCTTGACCATCACCGGGCGTTCGACCCACGGCAGGCTGGAGTATTCCATGCGCTTGTCCAGCTGGCGCTCGTCGAGGCTGGCCAGGTTCTGCTGCGAACGGCCGTTGGACTCGACGTTCAGCGCCGGGTTGATGCCGGCGAAGCCGTAGCTGATCCAGTCCTTGGTCGCGCTGTCCGGCAGGCGGCCGAGCATCACCACGTTGAGCACGTTGGCGCCCACGCCGGCAACCACCGCCACCACGCCCAGCGGCACTTCGTAGAGTTCGCGCCAGGCCTGGTAGGGGGTGTAGCGGTCATAGCGGCGGGTGACCTCGAACTCGGTGACTTCGAAGGTCTTCTGGTCATGCACGCGCACTCGCCGTTGCGGCAGCTCGAGCAGGCGCGGTTCGCCGACGTCGATCTGCAGGCTGTGGTCGAGCAGTTTGCGCTCGACGCGCTCTTCCTGTTCGCTGCGCTGCGGCAAGTGGTTGGCACAACCGCCGAGAAAGAGGGCGCCGCTCAGGGCGGCGCCGAGGCGCAGGGTGCTTCGCTTGAACATGATTGCTCTTGATGAACGTGCTGGATTAGCGACCCGTACGGCCGTTGATGAAGGACAGGATCTCGGCGGCAGGCACGGCCTGGGCTTCGCTGTCACGACGGTGCTTGTACTCGAGGTTGCCCTCGGCCAGACCGCGGTCGCTGACCACGATGCGGTGCGGGATGCCGATCAGTTCCATATCGGCAAACTTCACCCCGGGGCTGGTCTTCTTGTCGCGGTCGTCCAGCAGCACTTCGTAACCGGCCGCGGTCAGCTCTGCATACAGCTTGTCGGTGGCCTCGCGCACGGCTTCGTTCTCGTATTTCATCGGAACCAGGGCGATCTGGAAGGGCGCCAGGGCGTCGCTCCAGAGGATGCCGCGCTCGTCCCAGTTCTGCTCGATGGCGGCCGCCACCACGCGCGAGACGCCGATGCCATAGCAGCCCATGGTAAGGGTGATCGGCTTGCCGCCTTCACCCAGTACCTTGCAGCCCAGGGCCTCGCTGTACTTGGTGCCGAGCTGGAAGATGTGCCCGACCTCGATGCCGCGCTTGATCACCAGGCTGCCCTGGCCGTCCGGGCTGGGGTCGCCGGCGACCACGTTGCGCAGGTCGGCCACGGCTGGCAGCGGCAGATCGCGTTCCCAGTTGAGGCCGAAATAGTGCTGGTCGTCGACGTTGGCCCCGGCGCCGAAATCGCTCATCAGTGCAACCGAGCGGTCGATGATGCACGGGATCGGCAGGTTCAGCGGGCCCAGGGAGCCGGGGCCGGCACCGATGGCGGCGCGGATCTCGGCTTCCGAGGCAAATGCCAGCGGGCTGGCGACCAGTTCGTGGTTGGCGGCCTTGATTTCGTTCAGCTCGTGGTCGCCGCGCACGATCAGGGCGATCAGCTTGCCTTCCTCGGCCGCATGCACGACCAGGGTCTTGACGGTCTTCTCGATGGCCAGGTTGAACTGGCTGACCAGGTCGGTGATGGTCTTGGCCGCCGGGGTGTCGACCAGGCGCAGGGCTTCGCTGGCTGCGGCGCGGCTGGTTTCACGGGGGATGGCTTCGGCTTTCTCGATGTTGGCGGCGTAGTCGGAGACATCGCTGAAGGCGATATCGTCTTCACCGGACTCGGCCAGCACATGGAATTCGTGGGAGCCGGTGCCGCCGATCGAGCCGGTGTCGGCCTGTACCGGGCGGAAGTTCAGGCCCAGGCGGCTGAATACGTTGCAGTAGGCCTGGTGCATGCGGTCGTAGGTTTCCTGCAGCGACTCCTGGGTCAGGTGGAAGGAGTAGGCGTCCTTCATGATGAACTCGCGGCCACGCATCAGGCCGAAGCGCGGACGGATCTCGTCGCGGAACTTGGTCTGGATCTGGTACAGGTTGATCGGCAGCTGCTTGTAGCTGTTCAGCTCGTTGCGCGCCAGGTCGGTGATCACTTCCTCGTGGGTCGGGCCAACGCAGAACTCGCGGCCATGGCGATCCTTGATGCGCAGCAGCTCGGGGCCGTATTGCTCCCAGCGCCCGGATTCCTGCCACAGTTCGGCCGGCTGGATGGCCGGCATCAGCACTTCCAGGGCACCGGCTGCGTTCATCTCTTCGCGCACGATGGCCTCGGCCTTGCGCAGCACGCGCAGACCCATGGGCAGCCAGGTGTAGAGCCCGGACGCCAGCTTGCGGATCATCCCCGCGCGCAGCATCAGCTGGTGGCTGATCACCACGGCGTCGGAAGGGGTTTCTTTGAGGGTCGAGAGCAGGTACTGACTGGTACGCATGTTTGGCCGTTCTGTCGGTTGCGAGGGCAGATAATCACTCGGCATTGTACGGTGCCAGTCCTGTGGCGTACAGGATCAGACCAGGAGTAGAAGGTGGCCGAATTGACTGCGGAGCAGGTACAGGCGCTGATTCGCGCTGGGGTGCCGATGGCCGAGGATATCGATCTGCGCATCGATTGCCTGAGTGCGGATCTGGCGCTGGCCAGGGTGCCATTTCATGGCAAGCTGGTGCGGCCGGGCGGAACCTTGTCCGGACCGACCATCATGTCGCTGGCCGATGCGGCCATGTATGCGGTGGTGCTGGGGCGTCTGGGGCGGGTGGAAATGGCGGTGACGTCCAACCTGAACATCAACTTTCTGGCCAAGCCGAAGCCGGTGGATCTGCTGGCGCAGGCACGTATCCTGCGCTTGTCACGCCGACAGGCGGTATGCGAGGTGCTGCTGTATTCGCTCGGGGCGGAGGATGAGCTGGTGGCGCATGTCACCGGCACCTATGCCCTGCCGCTGGGGTGCTGATTCGCGAGCAAAAAGAAACCCGGCCTAGGCCGGGTTTCTTTATTTTCCGAGTACGGCTGAGACTTACAGGATGTCCAGCGGGTATTCGGTGATGATGCGGAACTCGTCGAGGTCGGTGCCCAGAGCGGAGTTGGCATCGCTGTTGGCACGCCAGGTGGAGTGACGCAGGCGAACGGACAGGTCCTTCGCCGGGCCTTCCTGAACCACGTACTTGGCTTCCAGGTTGCGCTCCCACTCTTCGCCGTCTTCACCGAAGTAGCCGTAAGCGCCGTTCGGGCCGCCGTCGTACTTGCTGCCGTCGATGTCTTCGCCGGTGATGTAACGAGCCATGAAGCTCAGGCCAGGTACACCGTACTCGGCCATGTTCAGGTCGTAGCGAACCTGCCAGGATTTCTCGTTCGGGGCGTTGAAGTCGGAGTACTGAACGGAGTTGTTCAGCCAGATGGAATCGCCGGAGTTGCCGCTGTCCATTGAGATGTAGTCGAACGGCTCGTCGCCATCGACTTGCTGGTGGGCCAGGGTGAACTTGTGTGCGCCCAGGCTATAGGCAGCCGCCAACGACCAAGTGGTGTTGTCGATCGTGCCGGCCAGTTCGTCACCGGTTTCGCTGGTGTCATAGATGTTGAAGTCGAAGTTCAGCGCCTGGGACTCGGTCAGCGGGATGGTGTAGTTCAGGTTGGCGTAGTACTGGTTCCAGACGTCCTGCAGCTTGGCACCGTATACGGTGGCGCTGAAATTGTCGGTGAACGAGTAGGTGCCGCCGGCATAGTCGACGCTCTTGGCGTCTACGCTGCCGCCGTAGGTCAGGGTGATTTCACCGTCGCTGTTGGTGGAGGCACTGCCATCGCGAATCGCGGTGAAGTGACCTGCGTCGATGCTCAGGTTTTCGATCTCGTTGCTCAGCAGCTGGAAGCCGGTGGCGGAGCCCGGGAACAGGCGGGCGGTACCAGTGGCGAAGACCGGTGCGGTCGGAATCAGGTCGCCATACTTCAGTTCGGTGTTGGAGATGCGAGCTTTGACCGCACCGCCGGCGTAGGAGTATTCGTCCTCGGCACGACCGTCAGAGTCGCGCGGCAGCAGGCCAGTACCAGTGGTGCCGCGACCGCTGTCGAGCTTCAGACCGAGCGCTGCATGGGCGTCAACGCCGAAGCCCACTACGCCCTGGGTGTAGCCAGACGCGTAGTTGGCCAGGATGCCGTGTGCCCACTCTTCGCGATGGCTCTGCGAGTCGCTCGAGTTGTTCTTGAAATCACGGTTGAAGTAGAAGTTCTTGTTCAGCAGGCTCAGGCTGCTGTCTTCAACAAAGCCCTTGGACTCGTCTTGCGCGCTGGCGAAGGCCAGTTGGGTAGTGCCGGCGGTGACCGCGAGGGCCAGTGCGCTCCACTTCATCACTTGCATTGTGATTGCTCCTTTGGTTTAGAAGAGTTGTGCTGCCCAAGTAATTGTTGTATGGGCTGCTTCTTTCTTTTTGTGTCGGCGCTAAACTTATATCACGACAACTTTGTTGGCGACACTTGCTGCCAACTACCTACAGGTTATTTACAGATACGTCGCAAAATTGCATCTGCGATGTCGCAATTCTGTAGGTTTTTGCCGCTCCCCCCTTAAAGATCTGCAAATCCAATCGCTTAGGCCGCTTCCTGGGCGGTTGGCGATGGGCGTTGTCCCGGTCAGGGTGAAGCTATCGCCGACTGTCTGTGTAACAAAGCAACATCCGTGCACAAAATGCCAAGTGCCAAGAAAAACTTCTTTGAACGACTGCTCAGTAGGCTGAAAAGTGCCTAGGTCGGTCTGTTCGTGCCGGTATCCGGGGTGCTTCGTGCTATCCGGCGATTGCTTGTTGTGCTGGGTGGTGGCTCGTGTGTGCGTTACCGAAGGTGGTTCGGCCGCTCTTGCGGGTTGTCCGGGTAACGCTCTGTGGGGTCAGGGAGGGTTTTTGCGCGCCCTTTTTTAGTGCGCTTGCGCAGCGGTGCGGCATTATTGTGCTCTGTGGTTGCCTGGATTCCCCGGGAGGCGGTTCACATTGGGTCGAACGGTATCAATGTCGCCGCAGTTGGGGTGTGCTGCCTTTGCGGGGAGCTGGTGCATGGCCGTTGGTCTGCCTTGATTTGGCGCGTTTGGCCTGCGGCTGTGCGTCTGGGTGAACTGGCGCGATTCTCCCGTTATCCTTGTCGCCTAAGTCCGCGTGGACTCTTGTTCGAGGAAGGCCTGCGATGTTTACCCTGGATTCGCGTTTGCAGCAGGACACCCTGCCGATCGGCGATTTTCCCCTCTGCCGTCTTTTGTTGATGAATGATGCCAATTATCCCTGGTTCATCCTGGTGCCCCGGCGCGAGGAGGTCAGCGAGCTGTTCCAGCTCGATATGGCCGACCAGCAGGCGCTCTGGCTGGAGACCACGCGTCTGGCGGAGACGCTCAAGGATGTGTTCGTGGCCGACAAGATGAACGTGGCCACGCTGGGCAATGTGGTCAGCCAGCTGCACATGCATGTGATCGTGCGCCGCCGCGAGGATGCGGCCTGGCCCGCTCCGGTATGGGGCAAGCATCCGGCGAAGGCCTATAGCGCCGAGCAGATCGCGGCGGTGCGCGAGCGCCTGCGCCTGGTGCTGGCGGCCGACTTCCGTTTTGCCGAGGAGTGAGGCATGAGCCTGGAACAGCGAATCATTGAGCTGGAAAGCCGTCAGGCCTTCCAAGATGACACCATTGCCGCCCTCAACGATGTGCTGGTCGAGCAGCAGCGTGTGGTCGAGCGTTTGCAATTGCAGCTGGCGGCCCTGGCGCGCCGCCAGGAAGAGATGCAGGGGCAGTTCGGTATGGAGGAAGGCGAGGCGCCGCCTCCGCATTATTGATATCCATGAAAAAAGCCCGCACTTGGCGGGCTTTTTTCTGCGTGTCGACTCAGCGGCGACTGGGCAGGGCGGCAATCACGTCTTCGGCCTGCAGGCCTTTGTCACGCTGCATGACCGAGAACTCCACGCGCTGCCCTTCGACCAGGATGCGGTGGCCTTCGCCGCGGATCGCCCGGAAGTGCACGAAGATGTCGTCGCCGCTATCACGGGAAATGAAGCCGAAGCCCTTGGAGGTGTTGAACCACTTAACGGTGCCGGTTTCGCGATCGCCGAAGTCCTGGCCGGCGGCGACTTGCCGCGGGCGGCGCAGGTTGCAGTTGATCGCCAGGTGCACGGCCACGGCCAGTACCAGGGTGGCCAGGCTTAGCAGGATGGCCGGCTGGCCGCCGATCAGTGGCAGCGGGGCCAGCAGGATCAGGGCTTGCAGTACCACGGCGAGCACCAGCAGGGCCGATATAAGTGGCTGCAGTTGGCTGCGGCTGCCCGGCTGGCGGGTCGGCAGCAGCGGGGCGACTAGCAGGTTGCTCAGGCCGAGCAGGGCCAGGTACAGCGCATCGGCTTGTTGCAGGTAGGGCAGGGCTTCGGGGTGCAGGCTGGGGATGAAGGACAGCAGCAGGGCGGCAACGCCCGTAAACAGATGGACGATCTTTAACATGCTCAATGAACTCACTGTTAACAGCTGGCAATAAAAGGAAGAGCGGGGTGGTGCGGGGTGCCCTGATGAGGATTGGGCCATAGCGGCGCACGCACTCGCCTATGCCGCGGCAGCGCCAGGCTGCCGGGAGCACGGGGCGTATTTAACCGCAAAGCGGAGGGCTACTCAAATCAAGCGCTTAGCGCCGCTTCCGGGGTGGCGGGGTGGATCTGGTTGCGGCCGTTGCGCTTGGCCTGGTACAGCGCGTCATCGGCCCGGGTCAGTAGGCTTTCGAAGGTATCGCCCTTGCAGGCCAGGGCTAGGCCGAAAGAGGCGGTGACGGTGTCGAGGATCTTGTCGGTACTGCGCACCTTGATGCGCAGGGCCTGGACCTTCAGGCGCAACTGCTCGGCGAAGGCGTGGGCACTGTGCAGGTCGAAGCAGTCGCGCAGGATCACGCAGAACTCTTCGCCGCCGTAGCGGGCGGCGATGCCGCGGGCCGGCAGCAGGTCGCGCAGCAGTTGCCCGACATGTTGCAGGACACGATCACCCAGCGGGTGGCCGTACTGGTCGTTGAACTGCTTGAAGTGGTCGATATCCAGCATGATCAGGGCCAGGCCCTGGGTGTCGTTGGCCAGCGCCTGCTCGAGCAGACGGGTGAAGGCGTGGCGGTTGAACACGTTGGTCAGGCTGTCCAGAGTGGCGGCGATGTGCGCTCGCTCCAGCTGGCTGCGCAGGTGCTGGATCTCCGTTTGTGCGGCACGCAGGCGGTAGAGGAATTTCTCCTGCTGTTCCTGCATCTCCTGGGTGCTCTGCTGCAGATCGCTGAGGACGCTGGGCAGGTCTTCCACGACCGGCTCCTGCAGGGCGGCCAGGCCGAGGCTGAGGCTGGCCTGGTAGTGCTGGCTGCCGCTGACGCTATGGGATACGTCGATTTCGATATCGTCGACCAGTTCGAGCACCTGCTGCTGCCCGGCGCGAGCCTCTTCCAGTTCTCCGCGAATGACGAAGTCGCGAAACAGTTTGGCCGCGCTTTCCGGCGGGAAGCTGTCGAAATCCTTGACGATCTTGTCCAAGCGGCGGTTCAGGTCCGGCTCCGAGCCGCGGCTGTAGGTGTACCACAGCGCATAGTGCATGGGGTTGGGCGGGATATCGTGGCGCATCATCAGCGGCACGGCCTGCTTCAGAATGGCGGCAGCCTCGCGGGTCTCTTCCGGATAGAGTTCGAGAATCGAGGGGGCTTTCGGCGGCTGGCTCATGCACGTCACTGTGGCTGTGGGGCGAATAGGCAGAGATTAGAGTAGACAGGCGTCGCGCGCCTGGCAAAAGGCCCGGTTTGGCTGGGCCTCTGCGGGTGTGCGGAGAATATCAGGCGGCCAGCAGGCTGCGCAGCATCCAGGCGGTTTTTTCATGCACTTGCATGCGCTGGGTCAGTAAATCGGCGGTGGGTTCGTCGCTGACCTTCTCCAGTAGCGGGAAAATCCCGCGGGCGGTGCGCACCACGGCTTCCTGACCTTGCACCAGCAGGGTGATCATGTCCTGGGCATTGGGCACGCCTTCGTCTTCCTTGATCGACGACAGGCGGGCGTAGGCAGCATAGGTGCCGGGCGCCGGGAAGCCGAGGGCGCGGATGCGTTCGGCGATCAGGTCGACGGCCAGGGCCAGTTCGGTGTACTGCGCCTCGAACATCAGGTGCAGGGTGTTGAACATCGGGCCGGTCACGTTCCAATGGAAGTTGTGGGTTTTCAGGTACAGGGTGTAGGTGTCCGCGAGCAGGCGGGACAGGCCCTCGGCAATGGCGGCGCGATCCTGTTCGGCTATGCCGATGTTGATTTCCATGCCTTGCTTCTCCTTTCAGGTTGTCGGGGTTGTGTGCTCCCCTTGATGCAAGGAGCCTATCACAGGGGGCTACCCGGTCGACCCTGGCTTATGTCAATGGATTCGATGCCTTATGCCTATGGCGCGGGCGGTGCTGGCCGTTTCACAAGTGGGCCAGCTGCGGGCGCTGCTGCAGGGTGCGGTTGAATACTTCGACCCAGTAAGGACTGAACTGTTTGCCGGCCTGGTTGTTGATTTCCAGGATGGCGCGCAGGCGCGGGCGCTTGCTCAGGGTCTGGTGGGCGCGCTCGTGGGTGCGCGCATCGAAGGTGTCGACGATGCCGAGGATCAGTGCGCCGGGGTGGATCTCGGCTTCCAGCAGGCCCTTCGGGTAGCCATTGCCATCGGCATGCTCCTGGTGCTGCAGAATGATCTCGGCGGCGCTGGTCCAGGCCGGCATGCGTCTGAGCAGGTCGCAGCCCAGGCGCGGATGGGCTTGCAGCTGCCGGCGCTCCTCGCGGGTCAGTGGCTCGGTCTTGTGCAGCAGTTCGAGGGGCAGGAATGCCATGCCCAGGTCATGCAGGCACACGGCGGCAGCAAGCTGCGCCGGCACGACCGGGGTGTCGGCGGTTTCATTCATGCTCAGGGCCAGGCTCAGCAGGCGCAGGCCGCGGCCGTGCCAGTAGTGTGAGCGCTGCTCGCCGGCCTGCATCAGTTCGCTGAAGAACAGCAGGTCGGCGTCCGCCGGGGTGGCGTGCTCGTCCAGCAGGGCGAGCAGCTGCGGCGGCCCCGGCAGCTCGACCGGCTGCAGGCGGGTGCTGGGGTCCAAGTATTGCAGCAGGGTGCGGCGGATTTCCGCCTGGCGTGTCGCCGGTGCGGCGGCCAGGGCCTGCAGGGCCTGGCACAGGCTGTTGAAGGTGTGTGGCTCGAGCGCACTGCGCGGGCCGCCCAGTGCCTCGTCGATCAGGCCGCGCAGGTGGTCGAGGCTGAGCAGGAGGATGTCGCCGAGCAGGCTGTCGAACGTCAGTTCGCCTTCGCGCAGGCGCGCCAGCACGTCTTCCATGGCCTGCGGCAGGGGCAGCAGCTGGTTGAACTCGACGTAGCCGAGGTTGCCCTTGAGCGTATGCACCACGCGGAACAGTTCGCGCAGGCGTGCGCTGTCCCGGGGTTGCTGTTCCAGCTCGATCAGCAGCTGTTCGCAGCGTGGCAACTGCTCGGTCGTCTCGAGGCGGAAGTCCTCCAGCAGGTCGCTGGACAGGTCGGCGGGGCGGGGCATGACCATGGCAGGTCTCCGCAAGGCTGGGCTGTGAGTATAGAAAGCCCTGGCGAAAGCGGTTTGGCGGGCGGCTGCGCCGGGTCGATTAACCATATATAATCCCGCCCCTTGCCCCGGATGCGGGCATGCGCCTGCCTGCTGCACCGCTGGTCGACTGCTTGACCTGCTCCGCGTCCGAATTGAAGAAAATGCTCGTCCTGGCCCTTGTGGCAAGCCCCGCGCGGCTTACGAGTGCTGTGTAAACGGCCCCGGCGCCGCCAGTTGGCCGCCCCGACGAATTCAAGACTGATTAGAGAAGCGAACCACCATCATGATGCGCAGCCACTATTGCGGCCAGTTGAACGAGAGCCTGGACGGCCAGGAAATCACCCTTTGCGGTTGGGTCCATCGTCGTCGTGACCACGGTGGCGTGATCTTCCTCGACATCCGTGACCGCGAGGGCCTGGCCCAGGTGGTGTTCGATCCGGATCGTGCCGAGACCTTCGCCAAGGCCGACCGCGTGCGCAGCGAGTATGTGGTCAAGATCACCGGCAAGGTACGCCTGCGTCCGGAAGGCGCGCGCAACGCCAACATGGCCTCCGGCGCCATCGAAGTGCTGGGCTACGAGCTGGAAGTGCTCAACGAAGCCGAGACCCCGCCGTTCCCGCTCAACGAATACACCGACGTGGGCGAGGAAACCCGCCTGCGCTACCGCTTCATCGATCTGCGTCGTCCGGAAATGGCCGAGAAGCTCAAGCTGCGTTCGCGCATCACCTCGAGCATCCGCCGCTACCTGGACGAGAATGGCTTCCTCGACGTCGAGACGCCGATTCTCACTCGTGCTACCCCGGAAGGCGCGCGCGACTACTTGGTGCCGAGTCGCACCCACGCCGGCAGTTTCTTCGCCCTGCCGCAGTCGCCGCAGCTGTTCAAGCAACTGCTGATGGTGGCCGGCTTCGACCGCTACTACCAGATCGCCAAGTGCTTCCGCGACGAAGACCTGCGCGCCGATCGCCAGCCGGAATTCACCCAGATCGACATCGAGACCAGCTTCCTCGATGAAAAAGACATCATGGGTATCACCGAAACCATGATCCGCAACCTGTTCAAGGAAGTGCTGGATGTGGAGTTCGGCGAGCTGCCGCACATGACCCTGGCCGAGGCCATGCGTCGCTTCGGTTCGGACAAGCCGGACCTGCGCATCCCGCTGGAACTGGTGGACGTCGCCGATCAGCTGAAAGAAGTCGACTTCAAGGTGTTCAGCGGCCCGGCCAACGATCCCAAGTGCCGCATCGCCGCCCTGCGCGTACCGGGCGCTGGCAGCATGCCGCGCAAGCAGATCGACGACTACACCAAGTTCGTCGGCAACTACGGTGCCAAGGGCCTGGCCTACATCAAGGTCAACGAGCGCGCCAAGGGCGTCGAAGGCCTGCAGTCGCCGATCGTCAAGAACATCCCGGAAGCCAACCTCAACGTCATCCTCGATCGCGTTGGCGCGGTCGATGGCGACATCGTGTTCTTCGGTGCCGACAAGACCAAGATCGTCTGCGATGCCCTGGGTGCCCTGCGCATCAAGGTCGGCCACGACCTCAATCTGCTCACCTGCGAGTGGGCGCCGCTGTGGGTGGTCGACTTCCCGATGTTCGAAGAGAACGACGACGGCAGCCTGACCGCCATGCACCACCCGTTCACCGCGCCGAGCTGCAGCCCGCAGGAACTGGAAGCCAACCCGGCTACCGCCCTGTCGCGCGCCTACGACATGGTGCTCAACGGTACCGAACTGGGTGGCGGTTCGATCCGTATCCACGACAAGGCCATGCAGCAGACCGTGTTCCGCGTGCTGGGCATCAGCGAAGAAGAGCAGCAGGAGAAGTTCGGCTTCCTCCTCGATGCGCTGAAGTTCGGTGCGCCGCCCCATGGTGGTCTGGCCTTCGGTCTGGATCGCCTGGTCATGCTGATGACCGGCGCCAGCTCGATCCGCGAAGTGATCGCCTTCCCGAAGACCCAGAGCGCGGCCTGCGTCATGACCCAGGCACCTGGCATCGTCGACAACAAGGCGCTGCGCGAGCTGCACATTCGCCTGCGCGAGCAGGCCAAGGCCGAATAAGCCTGAGTGACAAGGAGCCTGGATTTGCCAGGCTCCTTGCATTTGGGTTGTCTAAAAAGTGAATTGCAACAACCGGAGTGAGTTATGGCTGGTCATTCCAAGTGGGCCAACATCAAGCACCGCAAAGGGCGTCAGGACGCCAAGCGCGGCAAGATCTTCACCAAGCTGATTCGTGAGCTGACCGTTGCGGCCAAGCATGGCGGCCTGTTGCCGGCGGACAATCCGCGCCTGCGCCTGGCGGTGGACAAGGCGCTGACCGCCAACATGTCCCGTGACGTGATCGATCGGGCCATCGCCCGCGGCGCCGGCAACAACGAAGCCGACAACGTCGTCGAATTCAGCTACGAAGGCTATGCGCCCAGCGGCGTAGCGATCATCGTCGAGGTCATGACCGACAACCGCAACCGCACCGCGGCCGAAGTTCGCCATGCCTTCAGCAAGTGCGGCGGCAACCTGGGTACCGATGGCTCGGTGGCCTACATGTTCGAGCGCAAGGGGCAGATCAGCTTTGCTCCGGGTGTCAACGAAGATGCCTTGATGGAGGCAGCGCTGGAAGCCGGTGCCGATGACGTGGAGATGGGCGAGGACGGTTCCGCGCTGGTCTCCACCAGCTTTGCCGAGTTCCTCGCGGTCAACGAGGCGCTGACGGCGGCCGGGTTCAAGGGCGAGGAGGCGGAAATCGCCATGATCCCCTCGATCAGTGCGCCGGTGGCCGATCTGGAAACCGCGAAGAAGGTCATGAAGCTGATCGACATGCTGGAGGACCTCGATGATGTGCAGGAGGTCTATCACAACGCGGAAATTCCCGACGAGATCATGGAGCAGTTGGACTGATCTTTTGCGTGGGTAACAAGCCGGAAGTCGCCCCAGGCGCTTCCGGCTTTTTTATCTGTGCGGGCTGGGTGGCGGCGTAGGTAGTCGGCCCGTATACTTCCGAGCTGGATAAATAGACAGTGTGGCGGCGCTTGCCGGCACCCGGAGCGAACGGCAGGGCATGACGCTGATTTTGGGTATCGACCCCGGCTCACGTATCACCGGTTACGGCGTGGTGCGCGACACCGGTCGCGGCTGCGAGTATGTCGCCTCGGGCTGCATCCGCACCGGCAACGGCCCGTTGCCCGAGCGCCTGCAGATCGTCTTTCGCGGGGTGAGCGAGGTGATTCGCCTGCACGGGCCGGTGACCATGGGCATCGAGCAGGTGTTCATGGCGAAGAACGCCGACTCGGCGCTCAAGCTCGGTCAGGCCCGCGGCGCGGCGATAGTCGCCGGGGTGGAGGCGGGCCTGGAGATCAGCGAGTACACCGCCACCCAGGTCAAGCAGGCGATTGCCGGCACCGGCGGGGCGGACAAGCAGCAGGTGCAGATGATGGTCATGCACCTGCTCAAGCTGGTGCAGAAGCCGCAGATCGATGCCTCCGATGCCCTGGCCATCGCCCTGTGTCACGCCCACCATCGGCAAAGCCTGATTCCCCATGGCCTGGCTGGCGCCAAGCGGCGCGGCGGCCGCCTGCGCCTGTAATAGATAGAAGGAAGACAAGTCGTGATCGGACGCCTGAGAGGCACCCTGGCGGAAAAGCAGCCGCCGCACCTGCTGGTCGATGTGAATGGCGTCGGCTACGAGCTGGAAGTGCCGATGACCACGCTGTATCGCCTGCCGTCACTGGGCGAGCCGGTGACCCTGCACACCCACCTGGTGGTGCGCGAGGATGCCCATCTGCTCTACGGTTTTGCCGAGAAGCGCGAGCGCGAGCTGTTTCGCGAGCTGATCCGCTTGAATGGTGTCGGCCCCAAGCTGGCACTGGCGCTGATGTCCGGTCTGGAAGTGGACGAATTGGTGCGCTGCGTGCAGGCCGGCGATACCTCGACCCTGGTGAAAGTCCCAGGTGTCGGCAAGAAAACCGCCGAACGCCTGCTGGTCGAACTGAAAGATCGCTTCAAGGCCTGGGAAACCGTGCCGTCCATCGCCACCCTGGTGGTGGAACCCCGTGCCGGCGTGGCAGTCTCAAGCGCGGAGAGTGACGCCGTGAGCGCGCTGATTTCCCTCGGCTTCAAGCCGCAGGAGGCCAGCAAGGCCGTGGCTGCGGTGCAGGAAGACGGCCTCTCCAGTGAAGAGTTGATTCGCCGTGCCCTTAAAGGAATGGTTTAACCCGTGATTGAAGCCGACCGCCTGATAACCGCCAGTGGCCGCGAGCGCGACGAGCAACTGGATCGCGCCATCCGCCCCTTGTCGCTGGCCGACTATATCGGCCAGCCCAGCGTGCGCGAGCAGATGGAGCTGTTTATCCAGGCCGCCAGGGGGCGTTCGGAAGCGCTGGACCACACCCTGATCTTCGGTCCACCCGGCCTGGGCAAGACCACCCTGGCCAACATCATCGCCCAGGAAATGGGTGTGTCGATCAAGAGTACCTCCGGGCCGGTGCTGGAGCGCCCGGGCGATCTGGCTGCGCTGCTGACCAATCTGGAAGCCGGCGACGTACTGTTCATCGACGAGATTCATCGTCTGTCGCCGATTGTCGAGGAAGTGCTGTACCCGGCCATGGAGGACTTCCAGCTCGACATCATGATCGGCGAGGGCCCGGCCGCTCGCTCGATCAAGCTGGATCTGCCGCCATTCACCCTGGTCGGTGCCACCACTCGGGCCGGCATGCTGACCAATCCGTTGCGTGATCGCTTCGGCATCGTCCAGCGCCTGGAGTTCTATTCCAGTGCCGACCTGGCGACCATCGTCAGCCGCTCCGCCAGCATTCTCGGCCTGGCCCTAGATGCCGAAGGCGCCTTCGAGATCGCCCGGCGTGCCCGGGGGACGCCGCGTATTGCCAATCGCCTGCTGCGTCGGGTGCGCGATTTCGCCGAGGTGCGCGCCGGTGGGCAGATCAGTCGTGGCGTGGCCGATCAGGCGCTGAACATGCTGGATGTCGATGAGCGTGGCTTCGATCACCAGGACCGGCGTCTACTGCTGGCCATGATCGACAGGTTCGACGGCGGGCCGGTCGGCATCGACAACCTGGCTGCAGCCATCGGCGAGGAGCGCGGGACCATCGAAGATGTGCTGGAGCCCTATCTGATCCAGCAGGGGTATATCATGCGCACGCCGCGCGGACGGGTGGTGACGCGGCATGCCTACCTGCACTTCGGCCTCAATGTGCCGGGGCGCATGATCGAGGCGCCGGTTGCCGACCTGTTCGCGGGAAGCGACGAATAGTTGAAAAACAGGGGCTTGGCCAATTGGCAAGGCCGGGAGTAAGCACTAGAGTATGCGCGCGCAAATCGAGGCCCAGCCTTTTGCCCACCGTTGTCGGGTGTATTACGAAGATACCGATGCCGGCGGCATCGTTTATTACGTCAACTACCTCAAATTCATGGAGCGGGCTCGTACCGAGCGCCTGCGTGAACTGGGTTTTGCCCAGTCGACGCTGGTGGCGGAAGACCTGCTGTTCGTCGTGCATTCGGCCGAGGCGCGTTATCACGCGCCGGCCAAGCTAGACGACGAACTTTTGGTGACGGCCGATGTAATCGAGTTGAACCGTGCCAGCCTGCGCTTTCGTCAACAGGTCAGGCGGGTCACGGACAAGGCGCTGCTCTGTGAAGGGCAGTTCGTGGTGGCCTGTGTGCGCGCCGACAGTTTGAAACCCCGGGCCATTCCCGAAGCGCTGCGAGCAGCCTTCGCCAGTGTCGCGGGTCTATCCCCTGCAGGAGAGTAAGCGTGGAAGCTAACGCCGCCGTAGACCATATGTCCATGTGGAGCCTGATCAGCAACGCCAGTTTCGTGGTGCAGCTGGTCATGCTCGTTCTGGTGGCCGCCTCGGTCACGTCGTGGATCATGATCTTCCAGCGCAGCACCATGCTGCGTGCCGCCAAGAAGTCGCTGGAAATGTTCGAGGAGCGCTTCTGGTCGGGCATCGACCTGTCCAAGCTGTACCGCCAGGCCGGCAGCAACCCGGACCCGGACTGCGGCGTGGAGCAGATCTTCCGCGCCGGCTTCAAGGAATTCTCGCGCCTGCGCCAGCAGTCCGGCGTCGATCCGGATGCGGTGATGGACGGGGTGGCGCGGGCCATGCGCGTGGCCATCTCGCGCGAGGAAGAGAAGCTCGAGCAGAGCCTGCCGTTCCTCGCCACTGTCGGCTCGACCAGTCCGTACATCGGCCTGTTCGGTACCGTGTGGGGCATCATGAACTCTTTCCGCGGCCTGGCTCAGGTGCAGCAGGCCACCCTGGCCACTGTGGCCCCGGGCATTGCCGAAGCGCTGATCGCCACCGCCATCGGCCTGTTCGCCGCGATCCCGGCGGTTATCGCCTACAACCGTTTCTCCGCGCAAGGCGAGCGTCTGATCAGCCGTTACTACACCTTCGCTGACGAGTTCCAGGCGATCCTGCACCGCAAAGTGCACACCAGCGAGGACTGAGGCTTCCCATGGCCAGAATTCGCAACAGACGCAAGCCAGTCGCCGAGATGAACGTCGTGCCCTATATCGACGTCATGCTGGTGCTGCTGGTGATCTTCATGGTGACCGCGCCGATGCTCAACCAGGGCGTCAAGGTCGACCTGCCCAAGGTTTCCAGCGAGGCCCTGCCGCAGGATAACGATGCTCGCGTGCTGACCATTTCCATCAAGGCCGACAAGACCTACTACTGGACCATGGGTTCGGAAGTCGATCCGGACCAGGGCAAGGACAGCGAAACCGCGTCTACCCTGGAGCAACTGGTGGCCGCGACCACCGGGATCATGGCCGAGAACAGTCGCCAGGGTAAGAAGGTGCAGGTCTTCGTGCGTGGCGACAAGGCGGTCGACTACGGTTCGGTGATGGCCGTGATGGGTGGCTTGCAGCAGGCCGGCGTGGGTAACGTCGGGCTGATCACCGAGGCGCCCTGATGCAGCAGAGCGCTCGCTCCTCCTCGGAAAGCTATTTCTGGCCGACCATCTGGGCCGTGGCTCTGCACGTCCTGATGTTTGCCATGCTGTTCGTCAGCTTCCACTTCGCCCCCGAGCTGCCGCCGGCCAAGCCGATCGTCCAGGCGACCCTGTATCAGCTGAAATCGCAGAGTCAGGCGACCACCCAGACCAACCAGAAGATCGCCGGCGAAGCCAAGAAGACTGCGGCGCGTCAGTACGAGGTCGAACAGCTCGAGGCGAAGAAGCAGGAACAGAAGAAGCAGGAAGCCGCGGAACAAAAGAAAGCCGAGGCGGCCAAACAGGCGGAAGTGGCCGAGAAGAAGGCTGAGGCGAAGAAGGCTGAGGAAGCCAAGAAGGCCGAGCAGAAGAAGCTCGCCGATATCGCCAAGAAGAAATCCGAGGAAGAAAAGAAGAAAGCAGCCGAGGAAGCCAAGAAAAAGGCGGCCGAGGCAGCGAAGAAGAAGGCTGCGGAAGAGGCCAAGAAGAAAGCGGCAGCCGAAGCGGCCAAGAAAAAGGCCCAGGAAGCGGCGCGCAAGGCGGCCGAGGACAAGAAGGCGCAGGCCCTGGCCGAGCTGTTGTCCGATACCACCGAGCGCCAGCAGGCGCTGGCCGACGAGGTCGGTGACCAGGTCGCGGGTAACTTCGATGACCTGATTCGCCAGCTGGTTTCGCAGAACTGGAGCCGACCACCGACTGCCCGTAACGGGATGAGCGTAGTGGTGCAGATCAACATGCTGCCCGATGGCACCATTACCAATGCGACGGTGGCCAAGTCCAGTGGTGATACGGCGTTCGACAATTCGGCGGTAACTGCCGTGCGCAACGTGGGTCGTATCGTGGAAATGCAGGGTGTGAGTCCGGCGGACTTCGCTCCCTATCGTTCGTTTAAGATGACCTTTACACCAGAGGATCTGGACCTGTGATCACTATCCTTCGAGGCTTGCTCGTCGTTCTCTGCTGCGTGGCCGGTCTGGCCGTGGCCGAGGAGAAGAACATCCGGATTACCACCGGCTCCGACCGGGCCATTCCGATTGCCGTGGTGCCGTTCGGCTGGACCGGCGGCACCGTGTTGCCCGAGGACATGGCCACCATCATCGGCAATGACCTGCGCAACTCGGGCATGTACGAGCCGATTCCGCGGCAGAACATGATCAGCCTGCCGACCCAGGCCGGCGAGATCATCTACCGCGACTGGCAGGCCCTGGGTGCCCAGTACATCCTGGTCGGCAGCATCGCGCCGGCCGGTGGTCGCCTGCAGGTGCAGTTCGCCCTGTTCAACGTGGCGACCCAGCAGCAGATCGTCGCCGGCACCGTTGGCGGTACCCCGGACCAGTTGCGCGACATGGCCCACCATGTGGCCGACCAGTCGTTCGAGAAGCTGACCGGCATCAAGGGCGCCTATTCGACCAAAATGCTCTACGTCACCGCCGAGCGCTTTTCGGTCAACAATACCCGCTACACCCTGCAGCGCTCCGACTACGACGGTGCCCGCGGCGTGACCCTGCTGCAGTCGCGCGAGCCGATCCTGTCGCCGCGCTATGCACCGGATGGCCGGCGCATCGCCTATGTGTCGTTCGAGCAGCGTCGTCCGCGCATCTTCATCCAGCACATCGACACCGGTCGCCGCGAGCAGATCACCAACTTCCAGGGCCTGAACGGTGCGCCGGCCTGGTCGCCGGACGGCAATCGCCTGGCGTTCGTGCTGTCCAAGGACGGCAACCCGGAAATCTACGTGATGAACCTCGGCAGCCGTCAGCTGCAGCGCGTGACCAATCACTATGCCATCGATACCGAACCCTTCTGGGGCAAGGACGGCCAGACCCTGTATTTCACCTCGGACCGTGCCGGCAAACCGCAGATCTACAAGCAGAACATTGCCGGCGGCGAGGCGCAGCGCGTGACCTTCACCGGCAACTACAACGCCAACCCGAAACTCTCGGCGGACGAGAAGACCCTGGTGATGATCCATCGTCAGGATGGCTTCACCAACTTCAAGGTGGCGGCCCAGGACCTGGTAACCAGCCGTTTGCGCATCCTTTCGGAAACCAGCCTGGACGATTCGCCTACTGTCGCGCCCAATGGCACCATGTTAATCTACGCCACCCGCCAGCAGGGCCGTGGAGTACTGATGCTCGTGTCTACCAACGGGCGTGTCAGGCTCCCGATTCCCACCGCACAAGGTGATGTCCGGGAACCGTCCTGGTCTCCTTACCTGAACTGATGCGGTAACAACAATCTCGCTTTAAACACACCTAGAAATCATTAGGAGTTACACCATGGAAATGCTGAAATTTGGCAAGTTTGCCGCTCTGGGCCTGGCTCTGGCCGTGGCTGTTGGTTGCTCGTCCAAAGGCGGCGACAACGCTGGCGAAGGCGCTGTTGACCCGAACGCCGGCTACAACGCCAACGGCAACGTCGACGGTTCCCTGAGCGAAGAAGCCGCTCTGCGCGCCATCACCACCTTCTACTTCGAATACGACAGCTCCGACCTGAAGCCGGAAGCCATGCGCGCCCTCGACGTACACGCCAAGGACCTGAAAGGCAACGGCGCTCGCGTCGTTCTGGAAGGCCACACCGACGAGCGCGGTACCCGCGAGTACAACATGGCTCTGGGCGAGCGTCGCGCCAATGCCGTTCAGCGCTACCTGGTTCTGCAGGGCGTTTCCCCGGCTCAGCTGGAACTGGTTTCCTACGGCGAAGAGCGTCCGGTTGCCACTGGCAGCGAAGAGCAGTCCTGGGCGCAAAACCGTCGCGTCGAACTGCGTAAGTAATTCGCCATGCGCAAGTGCCTTCGTGTCGTGACCTCTCTGGCTCTCGCCCTGCCGCTCGCGGCAGTGGCCGAGGTTCCCGTGGTGGATAGTAGTGCCGGCTACGGTACTAGCAGTTATCCGCCGGTGGGTTATGGCACGAATGGCGCCTACGCTGGGGGCGGGGCAGCTGCCCCGGCCTCGGCGCAGGGTGAGCTGTTCATGCAACTGCAACAGATGCAGCAGGAAATTGCCCAGCTGCGTGGCATGGTTGAAGAGCAGCAGAACCAGATCGAGAGCCTCAAGCAGGAAAGCTTGTCGCGTTATCAGGACCTGGACAGCCGTCTGGCTGGTGGTGCCGCAGGCGCCGCAGCTCCTACCCAGAATTCTCCAGCCGCTGGCGCGATCAATGCCGGCGCTGATCCAACGGCTCCGGCCCAGCAGGCTCCTGCTGCGCCAGCCAGCAATGAACCGGCCGACCCGGCGAAGGAAAAGCTGTATTACGACGCTGCCTTCGACCTGATCAAGGCCAAGGATTTCGACAAGGCCAGCCAGGCCTTCGCCGCCTTCCTGCGCAAGTACCCGAACAGCCAGTATGCCGGCAACGCGCAGTATTGGCTGGGCGAGGTCAACCTGGCCAAGGGCGACCTGCAGGGCGCCGGCAAGGCCTTCGCCCAGGTCAGCGTGACCTATCCGACCCATGCCAAGGTGCCTGATTCGCTGTTCAAGCTGGCCGATGTCGAGCAGCGCCTGGGCAATACCGAAAAAGCCAAGGGCATCCTGCGCCAGCTGATCGCGCAGTTCCCCGGCTCCTCGGCGGCTCAGTTGGCCCAGCGCGACCTGCAGCGCCTGCCCTGATCGAGCGCTGTACTGGTCATAAAACCCGCGCTTGTCGCGGGTTTTTTATGCCTGGCTCTCCGTGGCGGCCAGCCATCGGGCCGTCGCCTGCGCGACGTTAAAAATGTCTCGCGGAATTTTTTTCGTTTAGAATCGCCTCCCCCTTTCCCGCAACGGAGGCGGATGGCCTGTTTCGCCGTCACGCCCGGTGCCGATATGCAAGAAACCCTGCGCATTACCGAGATTTTCTACTCGTTGCAGGGCGAAACGCGCACCAGTGGCCTGCCCACTGTGTTCGTTCGCCTGACCGGCTGCCCGCTGCGCTGCCAGTACTGCGACACCGCCTACGCCTTCAGTGGTGGCGAAATCATCAGCCTGGACGCCATCTGCGCCCAGGTTGCCAGCTACAAGCCGCGCTACGTCTGTGTCACCGGCGGTGAGCCGCTGGCCCAGCCCAACTGCATCCCACTGCTGCAGCGCCTGTGCGATGCCGGCTATCAGGTGTCGCTGGAGACCAGTGGCGCCCTGGATATCTCCGCTACCGACCCGCGCGTTAGTCGCGTGGTCGATCTGAAGACCCCGGGTTCGGCGGAAGTCTCGCGCAATCTGTACAGCAATCTGGATCAGCTGACCCGCAACGATCAGGTCAAGTTCGTCATCTGCTCGCGCGAGGACTACGACTGGGCCGTGTCCAAGCTGATCGAGTACCGCCTCGACCAGCGTGCCGGCGAAGTGCTGTTCTCGCCCAGCCACCAGCAGGTCAATGCCCGTGAGCTGGCGCAGTGGATAGTCGCCGACAACCTGCCGGTACGCTTCCAGCTGCAGCTGCACAAGCTGCTGTGGAACGACGAGCCCGGCCACTGATTCGAGGATACCGATATGAGCGACAAGAAAGCCGTCGTGCTGCTGTCCGGCGGCCTCGATTCCGCCACCATCCTGGCCCAGGCCAAGGCCGCGGGCTTTGCCTGCTATAGCATGAGTTTCGACTATGGCCAGCGCCACCGCGCCGAGCTGCAGGCGGCCGAGCGGGTGGCGGCGCAGCTGGGCGTGGTCGAGCACAAGGTGGTCGGCCTCAATCTCAACGGCATCGGCGGTTCGGCCCTGACCGACAGCTCGATTGCGGTACCGGAAGGCCCCACCGAAGGCATTCCGGTGACCTATGTGCCGGCCCGCAACACGGTGTTCCTGGCCCTGGCCCTGGGCTGGGCCGAGGTACTGGGGGCGCACGACATCTTCATCGGGGTCAATGCGGTCGACTATTCCGGTTACCCGGATTGCCGTCCCGAGTTCATCGCCGCGTTCGAGCGGGTGGCCAACCTGGCGACCCGTGAAGGCGTGGAGGGCGAGGGCTTCCGCATCCAGGCGCCGCTGCAGGCCCTGAGCAAGGCGCAGATAGTGGCGATCGGCATGCAGCTCGGCGTCGATTACGGGCTGACGGTGTCCTGCTATCAGGCCGATGACGAGGGGCGCGCCTGCGGCAAATGCGACAGCTGCCGGCTGCGCGCCGCGGGCTTCAGCGCCGCCGGTGTGGCCGATCCGACCCGCTATTGCTAAAGTTTTTTTGCGAGGGTGTTGATTTCCTGAATTAAATCAGTATCATGCGCTCCGCATCGGGTCGTTAGCTCAGTTGGTAGAGCAGTTGGCTTTTAACCAATTGGTCGTAGGTTCGAATCCTACACGACCCACCAAACTACAAAAGAGCCAGTCGCAAGACTGGCTTTTTTTATGCCCGGGCAAAATGTGCCGGGTGCTTTCGCCGCCCCTGGAGTTGCACCCGGCGCCGGCTATCTGCCGTTCTAGGGCTTCCAGCGTGAATGGTATACTGGCCACTCGCGTACCAGCGCCCGCAGGTTTGATCACTATGACGCACATTTCCGAACGCCTTTTGGTTCAAGCGCATCTCGATGCCAAACAGCCCGTATCGCTGACGCCCGAGCAGGAAGCCTTCTATCGCAGCGAGATCGCCGCCGAGCTGAAGAAGCAGAATGCCGTGCTGGTGGCGCACTACTACTGCGATCCGGTGATCCAGGCCCTGGCCGAGGAAACCGGCGGCTGCGTCTCCGACTCCCTGGAAATGGCCCGCTTCGGCAACCAGCACCCGGCGCAGACCGTGGTGGTGGCTGGGGTCAAGTTCATGGGCGAGACGGCGAAGATCCTCAACCCGGAAAAGCGCGTGCTGATGCCGACCCTAGAAGCCACCTGCTCGCTCGACCTGGGTTGCCCGGTGGACGAGTTCTCGGCCTTCTGCGACCAGCATCCGGAGCGTACCGTGGTGGTCTATGCCAACACCTCGGCGGCGGTGAAGGCGCGCGCCGACTGGGTGGTGACCTCCAGTTGCGCCCTGGAAATCGTCGAAAGCCTGATGGATAACGGCGAAACCATCCTCTGGGCGCCGGACCAGCACCTGGGCCGTTACATCCAGCGCGAGACCGGTGCCGACATGCTGCTGTGGGACGGTGCCTGCATCGTCCACGAGGAGTTCAAGGCCAAGCAGCTGCATGACATGAAGGCGCTGTATCCGGATGCCGCCGTGCTGGTGCACCCGGAGTCGCCGGAGGCGGTGATCGAGCTGGCCGACGCGGTGGGCTCCACCAGCCAGCTGATCAAGGCGGCTCAGACCCTGCCGAACCAGACCTTCATCGTCGCCACCGACCGCGGCATCTTCTACAAGATGCAGCAGCTGTGCCCGGACAAGGTGTTCATCGAGGCGCCGACCGCCGGCAATGGCGCCGCCTGCCGCAGCTGCGCGCATTGCCCGTGGATGGCCATGAACACCCTGCAGCGCACCTTGCAGTGCCTGCGCGAGGGCAGCAACGAGATCCTGGTGGAGCCTGCGCTGATTCCGCGGGCGATCAAGCCGCTCAAGCGCATGCTGGACTTCACCCAGGCGGCGCGCCTGAAGCTCTCCGGTAACGCCTGAATTGCAGGCAGAAAAAAGCCCGGCATTGCCGGGCTTTTTTCTGCGCGTCTGATCAGCGCAGCATCTTGTCGATGGCGCGCTTCTCTTCCTGCAGCTCCTGCTGGCGCGCATCGATGCGCGAGGCCAGGGGGAAGTTGCTGCTGGCGCGGCGCTTGGCCAGGTCCAGTTGCGACAGGGCCTGGTCGTAGTCGCCGACCAGGGCGAAGAACTCGGCGCGGGCCTGGTGCAGGCCGATGATGTTGCCGGCCAGGCCGCGTATCTCGGCGACCTGGTACCAGACATCCGGGTCGTGCGGGCGCGCCTTGAGCAGCTCGTTGATCGCCTGCCCGGCTTCCTTGGCCTGGTTCTGCTTGAGCATCAGGTCGATGCGCGCCTGGTCCAGGGGATAGTTGTTCGGGTACAGCCCGCGCAGGCGCTCGACGCGCTGGCGGGCGTCGCTCAGGCGGTTGTTGGTGATGTCCAGGTCGACCATCGCCAGGTTGTAGGTGATGTCGTTGGGGGCCTTGGCCAGCAGCTGCTCCAGGGCCTTGCGTGCCTCGTTGAGCTGGCCGCCCTTGGTCTGGGCGATGGCCAGGCCGTAGCGCGCGGCATCCAGCTGCGGATTCTCCTCGAGCATGGCGCGAAAGCGCTTGGCGGCCATGCCCGGGGTTTCCTCGAAGATCAGCTGTACGCGGGCGCGCATCAGCTGGTAGCGCAGGCTGTCCTCGACGCCGCCGGCCTGGTATTGCTCGGCGCGGTTGCGGGTGTCGGCGATGCGCGACTCCGACACCGGGTGGGTGAGGAGGAATTCCGGCGGCTTGCGATCGTAGCGGTACTGGCGCATCAGGCGTTCGAACATGCTCGGCATGGCGCGCGGGTCGTAGCCGGCCTGTTCCAGGTTGAGCAGGCCGATGCGGTCGGCTTCCTGTTCGTTCTGCCGGGAGAAGCGCCGCTGTTCCTGGATGGCGGCGGCCTGGGCGCCCATGATGGTGGCGATGCCGGCGTCACCGGCGCCGGCGGCGGCGGCGACGATGCCGGCGAGCATGGCGGCCATCACCGGCACCTGCATGCGTTGCTGAGCCTCGACGCCGCGGGCGAAGTGGCGCTGCGACAGGTGCGCCAGTTCGTGGGCCAGTACCGAGGCATATTCGGCCTCGGTCTGCGCATAGAGGAACAGGCCGCCGTTGACCCCGATGATCCCGCCCGGCGCGGCGAAGGCGTTGAGCTGCGGGCTGTTGAGCAGGACGAATTCCAGGCGCCGATCCTGCAGCTGGCTGGTTTCGGCCAGGCGGTAGACGCCGGTTTCCACGTAATCCTTGAGCTGCGGGTCGGACAGCTGGTCGACCTGGCCGCGCAGGATGCTCAGCCAGGCACGGCCGAGCTGGTGTTCCTGTTCCGGCGAGACGATCGACGAGCTGGCATCGCCCAGCGACGGCAGGTCATCGGCAGTGGCCGGGTAGGCGAGCAGGCAGGCGAGGGCGAGCAGGGAAGGGCGCAGAAGCTTCATGCACAGGGCTCATGGCGAACAAAGGCCTTACTGTAGCCGGCCTAGCGGTCAACTGGCCAGGGTCGCGCGGCCTTGGGTATGCTTGACGAACTTGTGGAGAGCCCCGATGACCGATGTTGTTGCCTGCGATGCCGAACTGGACGCCAGCGGCCTGAACTGCCCGTTACCCTTGCTCAAGGCCAAGCTGGAACTGAATCGCCTGGCCAGTGGCGAGGTGCTCAAGGTGACGGCCACCGATGCCGGCTCGCAGCGCGACTTCCGTGCCTTCGCCCGCCTGGCCGGGCATGAGCTGCTGCGCGAGGAAGAGCAGGGCGGGGTGTTCCGCTACTGGCTGCGCAAGGCCTGAGTGGCGCCTGTTGGCGCCATGTCGCCCGCTGCGACGGTGACCGTTCGTGAAATAAATGAAAAAGGGCCGCATCCGCGGCCCTTTCTGCATGTCCTGCTGGCTCAGCCCTGGTTCAGCGCCTGGGCGGCGGCCAGCACGGCCTCGACATGCCCCGGCACCTTCACTCCACGCCATTCCTGGCGCAGCACGCCGTTCTGGTCGATGAGGAAGGTGCTGCGGTCGACGCCCAGGTATTCCTTGCCGTAGAGCTTCTTCAGCTTGATCACGTCGAACAGCTGGCAGAGCGCCTCGTCCTTGTCGGAGATCAGCTCGAAGGGGAATTCCTGCTTGCACTTGAAGTTCTCGTGGGACTTCAGGCTGTCGCGGGAGACGCCGAACACCAGGGTATTGGCCGCCTGAAAGGCCGGATAGTGGTCGCGAAAGCCCTGGCCTTCGGTGGTGCAGCCCGGGGTGCTGTCCTTCGGATAGAAGTAGAGCACCACCTGCTGGCCCTTGAGGGCGCTCAGGGAGACCTGCACGCCGCTGGTGGCGGTGGCGCTGAAGTCGGTAACCGGTTGCTCGAGGGTAACGGCCATGTGCGGCTCCTTACGGGTTCTGCGGGCGCCAGGGTTCGATCAGCGCGTCGAGGTTGAGCGAGTCGGCGAAGTCGAGAAACTGGTCGCGCAGCCAGCTGATCTGGGTGCCGGCCGGCAGGGTCACGGTGATGGTGGCGTTGAGCAGGGTGCCGCCGGTCTGCGGGGCCTGGTAGGTGTCGCAGGTGATGTTTTCCAGCTCGACGCGGTGGTCGCTGAAGAACTGGCACAGCTCGTTGAGGATGTCCGGGCGATACACGCAGCTGACATAGGCCACGTAGGGCAGGGCCTGGGGACGGTTCTCCAGGGCGCCGCTGCGGGTCATGTTGACGCTGAAGCCGTGCTTCTTGGCCAGTGCCGGCAGGGCCACTTCCAGGCGGGCCAGGGCGTCCCAGCTGCCGCTGACCTGCAGGATCAGCGCGCTGAACTCGCCGTGGCGGGTCAGGCGGGTGCTGACGATGGCGCAGCGGTTCTCCTGGCTGGCGCGGCACAGGACGCTGGTCAGCTCCATGGGGTTGGCGCCGAGGGCGCTGATGACGAGGAATTGTTCGCGAACCTGGGGGGTGGACATGCAGCATTCCTAAAGCAGAAGAGTGATCGGCACATGACGTGGCGAACAAAGCAGGAAGGGTAGCGAAAAGCACCGCCGAGGGGAATGCCGGTGCGGCGTACGGCGTGGCCGGCGCCTCATTCTGTTTAACGGTCGGCTGGAGCCGTCCTTTGCTTGTACAACCCTGGTGGCGTCAGTACCATTACGGCTCTCTTTTTTCGGCAGGAGCGGTTGCATGATTTCGGGCAGTATGGTGGCACTGGTCACGCCCATGGACGCACAGGGTGGTCTGGATTGGGACAGCCTGAGCAAGCTGGTGGACTTCCACCTGCAAGAGGGCACCAACGCCATCGTCGCCGTCGGCACCACGGGTGAGTCCGCCACCCTGGATGTCCACGAGCACGTCGAGGTCATCCGCCGCGTGGTCGACCAGGTCAACGGGCGCATCCCGGTCATCGCCGGTACCGGTGCCAACAGCACCCGCGAGGCCGTCGAGCTGACCCAGAACGCCAAGAGCGTCGGTGCCGATGCCTGCCTGCTGGTAACCCCCTACTACAACAAGCCGACCCAGGAAGGCCTGTACCAGCACTTCCGCCATATCGCCGAAGCCGTGGCGATCCCGCAGATCCTCTACAACGTGCCCGGGCGTACCGTCTGCGACATGCTGCCGGAGACCGTCGAGCGCCTGTCGAAGATCGCCAACATCATCGGCATCAAGGAAGCCACCGGCGACCTGCAGCGCGGCCAGGAAGTACTGGACCGGGTCAGCAAGGATTTCCTGGTCTACTCCGGTGACGACGCCACCGCCGTCGAGCTGATGCTGATGGGCGGCAAGGGCAACATTTCCGTGACCGCCAACGTCGCCCCGCGCGCCATGGCCGAGCTGTGCGCCGCCGCCATGGCCGGCGATGCTGCCACCGCCCGCGCCATCAACGAGCGCCTCATGCCGCTGCACAAGAACCTGTTCATCGAATCCAACCCGATTCCGGTGAAGTGGGCGCTGCATGAAATGGGCATGCTGCAGGAAGGCATCCGCCTGCCCCTGACCTGGCTCAGCGCGCGCTGTCACGAACCGCTGCGTCAGGCCCTGCGCCAGTCCGGCGTACTGGTTTAACCTAGGAAGCATTACGCATGAAGCGATTGGCCGGCCTATCCGCCCTTGCCGCGATTATCTCCAGCACCAGTGGTTGTGGTTGGCTGTGGGGTGACGACGGTTATTTCCGTGACCGTAGCACCGACTACCTCGAAGCCCGGCAGACCGCCTCGATGCAGATGCCGGCCAACGTCGACGCCAAGCGCATCGACCCGCTGCTGCCGGTGCCGATGAACGTTGCCGACAGCACCGCGACCCCGGACAAGTTCGAAGTACCGCGCCCGCAGGCGCTGGCCCTCGGCAGCGAAGCCAGCGAGTTCAGCCTGCAGAAGAGCGGCGAGTCGCGCTGGCTGGTCGCCCAGCGCAGCCCGGCGGAAGTCTGGCCGGTGGCGCGTCAGTATTTCGAGAACAACGGTTTCCGCATTGCCGAAGAACGCCCGCAGACCGGCGAATTCAGTAGCGCCTGGCAGCCGGCCGAGGAGCTGGCGCCGTCCATGGCCCGTCGCCTGGGCAGCCTGCTGAACGACAGCGACAATGAAGTGCGCGTGCGCGTGCGCATCGAGCCGGGCGTGGTGCGCAACACCAGCGAAGTGTTCGTGGTCAGCGCCGAGCGTGACGAGGGCAGCACTGCCGACGTGGCCTTCCCGGCCCGCACCGGCAATGCCCCGCTGGAAGCCTCGCTGCTCGACGGCATGCTGGCCGACCTGAGCAGCACCGCCGAGCATGGCTCGGTGTCGCTGCTGGCCGCCCGTGATTTCGATGCGCCGAGCCGTGTGAGCCTGTCCCAGGACGGCAACGGCAACCCGGTACTCAACCTCAGCACCGACTTCGACCGTGCCTGGTCCAGTGTCGGCCGCGCCCTCGAACTGGCCGACGTGCGCGTCGACGACATCAACCGCAGCCTGGGCGTGTACTACGTCAACCTGGCCGAAGGCGCCCGCCAGCCGGAAGAAGAGAAGGGCTTCATCAGCGGCCTGTTCGGCAGCGAGCCGAGCCAGGAAGAGATCGACGCCCGCGCCGAGCGTTACCAGGTTCGCCTGACCAGCGCCGCCGGCGGCGACGTGCAGGTCTCCGTGGAGAAGGACCTCAACACCGTGGCACCGGAAGACGTGGCGCGTCGCGTGCTGCAGCTGATCCGGGAAAACCTCGGCTAAACAAGGCGCAGCCGTTCCGCTGGAGCGGCCACGCAGTGAATCGATAGGCGAAACCCGGTGGGTTTCGCCTGTTTCGTTTGATCAAGGCGGAAATTCCGACATGACCACTCCAACCTCCCTGAGCCTGAAGAAAATCTATTCGGGCAAGGTCCGCGACCTCTACGAAATCGACGCCAAGCGCATGCTGATGGTCGCCACCGATCGCCTGTCGGCCTTCGACGTGATCCTCGACGAGCCGATCCCGGAGAAGGGCAAGATCCTCACTGCCATCTCCAACTTCTGGTTCGACAAGCTCAAGGATCTGGTGCCCAACCACTTCACCGGCGACAAGGTCGAGGACGTGGTACCGGCCGCCGAGCTGCCGCTGGTCGAGGGTCGCGCCGTGGTGGCCAAGCGTCTGCAGCCGGTTGCGGTGGAAGCCATCGTGCGCGGCTACATCGTCGGTTCCGGTTGGAAGGAATACCAGAAGAGCGGCACCGTCTGTGGCATCCAGCTGCCGGCCGGGCTGCAGGAAGCGGCCAAGCTGCCGCAGCCGATCTTCACCCCCTCGACCAAGGCCGCCGTCGGCGACCATGACGAGAACATCAGCTTCGCCCAGTGCGAAGCGATCATCGGCGCCGAGCTGGCGGCCAAGGTGCGCGACACCGCCATCGCCCTGTACAGCGCGGCAGTCGAATACGCGGCCACCCGCGGCATCATCATTGCCGACACCAAGTTCGAGTTCGGCCTGGACGAAGACGGCACCCTGACCCTGATGGACGAGGCGCTGACCCCGGACTCCAGCCGTTTCTGGCCGGCCGACAGCTACGCCGAAGGCAGCAACCCGCCGAGCTTCGACAAGCAGTTCGTGCGCGACTGGCTGGAATCCACCGGCTGGAACAAGGAGCCGCCGGCTCCGGCCGTGCCGGCCGAGGTAGCGCAGAAGACCGCGGACAAGTACCGCGAGGCGCTGACCCGCCTGACTCGCTGACGGGTAAAGCGCTATTGGTAGAAGGGGAGCTCAGGCTCCCCTTCTGCATTCATGGCGATGAGCCGAGCGCGGCCGGCTTCCCCCACCGGCAGGGCCCGGCAACCGAGCAGATGACGCAAGCATCTGAATGCACGTGAAAAAAATGCCAAACGGGGTTCGCCAAAGCGAGCGGAGCTGCTATCATGCGCGCCGCCGTGGGAAGATGCCGGAGTGGCCGAACGGGACGGATTCGAAATCCGTTGTGTACGCAAGTGCACCTAGGGTTCGAATCCCTATCTTCCCGCCATTATTCAAAGCAAGGCCCCTGAAATTCCTCGAGTTTCAGGGGCCTTTGCGTTTCTGGGTGTTGCTGCCGAGCCTGTCAGGCGCGCATTCCGCGTGCCGACCGCCAGGGCGGCCCGGTTGTCATCTAAGCGCGGAATCCGCCGGCTTTCGCGCTAAAATGTCCGGCTATTCCGTGACCACCCAGCGCGAAGCCGAATCCAGACCATGTCCCTGCCCAAGCACCACCTCGAACTGCTCAGCCCTGCGCGCGATGCCGTCATCGCCAAGGAAGCCATCCTGCATGGCGCCGACGCCGTGTATATCGGCGGCCCCAGCTTCGGCGCGCGGCACAATGCCAGCAACAGCGTGGCGGACATTGCCGACCTGGTGGAGTTCGCCCACCTGTTCCATGCCAAGGTGTTCGTCACCATCAACACCATCCTGCACGACGACGAAGTGGAGCCGGCGCGCCAGCTGATCTGGCAGCTCCATGACGCCGGCGTGGATGCGCTGATCGTGCAGGACATGGGCGTGATGGAAATGGACATTCCGCCGATCGAGCTGCATGCCAGCACCCAGTGCGACATCCGTACCCTGGACAAGGCCAGGTTCCTTTCCCAGGCCGGCTTCTCGCAGATCGTCCTGGCCCGCGAGCTGAACCTTGAGCAGATCCGCGCGATCAGCGCCAGCGTCGACGCCGCCGTCGAGTTCTTCATCCACGGCGCGCTGTGCGTGGCGTTTTCTGGCCAGTGCAACATCTCCCACGCGCAGACCGGGCGCAGCGCCAACCGCGGCGACTGCTCCCAGGCCTGCCGCCTGCCGTACACCCTGAAGGACGACCAGGGCCGCGTGGTGGCCTATGACAAGCACCTGCTGTCGATGAAGGACAACAACCAGACCGCCAACCTGATCCACCTGGTCGATGCCGGCGTGCGCTCGTTCAAGATCGAGGGCCGCTACAAGGACATGAGCTACGTGAAGAACATCACCGCGCACTACCGCCAGGAGCTGGATGCCATCCTCACCCAGCGCCCGGAGCTCGCGCGCAGCTCCAGCGGCCGCACCGAACACTTCTTCACCCCGGACACGGAAAAGACCTTCCACCGCGGCAGTACCGACTACTTCGTCAGCGAGCGCAAGATCGACATCGGCGCCTTCGAGTCGCCCAAGTTCGTCGGCCTGCCGGTGGGCGAGGTGCTCAAGGTCGGCAAACACGACCTGACCGTGCAGACCAGCGAGAAGCTGAATAACGGCGACGGCCTCAACGTGCTGATCAAGCGCGAAGTGGTGGGTTTTCGCGCCAACACCGTGGAGCAGTTGGCCCAGGTCGAGGAAGAGGGCAGCAGCCAGTGGCAGTACCGAGTGGTGCCCAACGAGATGCCGGCCGAGCTTAAGCAGCTGCGCCCGCACCAGGTACTCAACCGCAACCTCGACCACAACTGGCAGCAGGCGCTGCTCAAGACCTCCTCCGAGCGCCGCGTGGCGGTCGACTGGCAGGCCGAGCTGCGCGTAGCCGAGCTGCGCCTGACGGTGACCAGCGAAGACGGCGTCAGCGCCAGCGTGAACCTGCCCGGCCCGTTCGGCCCGGCCAAGGATACCGAACAGGCCCGCGCGCAGCTGGCCGACACCCTGAGCAAGCTGGGTACCACCATCTACTACGTCAGCGACGTGCAGATCGACGCACCACAAGCCCTGTTCGTGCCCAACTCGCAGCTCAAGGCCCTGCGCCGCGAGGCCATCGAGACGCTGACCGCCGCGCGTGTCGCCGCTCACCCGCGCGGCAGCCGCAAGCCGGTCAGCGTGCCGCCGCCGGTGTACCCGGAGTCGCACCTGACCTTCCTCGCCAACGTCTACAACGACAAGGCCCGCGCCTTCTACCAGCGCTTCGGCGTGCAGCTGATCGATGCGGCCTACGAGGCCCACGAGGAAAGCGGCGAAGTGCCGGTGATGATCACCAAGCACTGCCTGCGTTTCTCCTTCAACCTGTGCCCCAAGCAGGCCAAGGGCGTCACCGGCGTGCGTACCAAGGTGGCGGACATGCAGCTGATCCATCAGGACGAGGTGTTGACCCTCAAGTTCGACTGCAAGCCGTGCGAGATGCACATCATCGGCAAGATGAAGGGCCACATCCTGCACCAGCCCCAGCCGGGCAGCAGTGCCAGCATGGTCGGCTACATCAGCCCCGAGGACCTGCTCAAGACCATCAAGCGCAAGCCGGCCGGCGGCCACTGAGGCGCGGCTGCCGGCGGCCCGCGTGGCCTGCGCCCCGCACCATGATCGCGGTCAAGAACGCGCGGCGCTGATGGTCGCCCATCGGCGCCGGCCAACATGCTTCTGTCGCTCGCGCGATCGGCCTAGCGTGGCAGGCTGAACCCACAGAGGACAGCCCCATGGACTTCGCCTTCAGCCCACGAGTAGACAGCCTGCGCCGGCAACTGCGCGATTTCATGGATCAGCATGTGCTGCCGCGGCATGCCCAGTGGCAGGCCGAGGTGCGCGCCGGGCAGTTGCCGGTGTCGTTCATGGCCGACCTGCAGGCGCTGGCGCGCAGCGAGGGCTTGTGGAACCTGTTCCTGCCGGGGCTGCAGGCCGACGAGCCGGGTACCCGCCTGAGCAACCTGGAATATGCGCCGCTGGCGGAAATCATGGGCGCCATCCCCTGGGCGTCCGAGGTGTTCAACTGCAGCGCGCCGGATACCGGCAATATCGAGCTGCTGCACCTGTTCGCCAGCCCGGCGCAGCGCCGGCGCTGGCTCGAACCGCTGCTCGACGGCCGCATCCGCTCGGCATTCGCCATGAGCGAGCCGGACGTGCCGTCCGCGGACGCCAGCAATATCCAGACCCTGATCCGCCGCGAGGGCGAGCATTACGTGCTCAACGGGCGCAAGTGGTTCATCACCAACGCGGCGCACCCCGCTTGCAAGCTGCTGATCGTGATGGGCAAGACCGACCCGGATGGCGCCGCCCATCGCCAGCAGAGCCTGCTTCTGGTGCCGTTCGACACGCCCGGCGTGCAGGTGCTGCGCAATATCCCGGTGCTCAACCACGTCTCGCCGGAAGGCCATGCGGAAATCCTCCTGCGCGATGTGCGCGTGCCGCTCGACCATCTGCTCGGCCAGGAAGGCGAGGGCTTCATGATGGCCCAGGCGCGCCTGGGGCCGGGGCGGGTGCACCACTGCATGCGCGCCATCGGCATGGCCGAGCTGGCCTTGCAGCTGCTGCTGGAGCGCTGCCAGGAGCGCAAGCTGTTCGGCCGCCACCTGGCGCAGTACGCCAATATCGGCGACTGGATCGGCGAGTCGCGCATCGACATCGAACAGGCGCGCCTGCTGGTGCTGAAGACCGCCTGGATGCTCGATGCGGTGGGGGCCAGGGCGGCCCGCCAGGAGATCGCCATGATCAAGGCGGCGGTGCCGCGCATGCTGTGCCGGGTGGTCGACCGCGCCATGCAGGTGTTCGGCGCTATGGGCCTGAGCCCGGACACGCCGCTGGCGGATTTCTACACCCTGGGCCGGGCACTGCGCTTCGCCGACGGGCCGGATGAGGTGCACCTGCGCAGCCTGGCGCACTGGGAACTGGCCGCCAGCGCCGAGCGGCGTGGCCATACCGCGGCCTACCTGACGCCGTTCGGCGGCTGAAAGCACAAGGCCCGCAATGCGGGCCTCGTGGGTGAGCCTGTCCAAAGGCTGCTGCGCGTCGGCCATGCTGCGTTGCAACGCAGTAACAGCCGTAGGCTGGTCAATCGGGCTCAGAAAGCCGCTTGCGGCTAACGCGCTTCAGCGCGACCCGCAGGGCGAGTGCAACGAGTCATGCTCATTTACCGTTCGTAAACTGCGCTTCTTCGCCCGCTTTCGCCTTGCCTGCCTCTAGCTCGCGAGCCTTTGAACAGGCTCAAGGGGTGCTGCTAGAAGATCGACGGCAGCGGCGTAACGACGGCATTCAGGTGGCTGAGGAACAGGAAGCCGGACACCAGCACCGCATTGATCGACCAGGCCACCGTCAGGTAGCGGGCGATCTGCCCGTACATCTGCTCGCCGACATTCTGCGCATTGCGCCACACGGCGTTGAGCACGAAGGCGGTATAGGCGACGAAGCTCAGCAACATCAAGCCGAACAGCGCGGTATCGACCGTATTGAAGGCGACCAGGATCAGGCCGAACAGCACATGGCTGACCACCACACCGTAGAGCCAGAACACCACCCACAATGGCGTGCTGCCCGGTTCATTTAAGACCTGCTGGAGCTTGCTCATGTCACCTCCCGGGGCTGCTGGCTGCCCGTTTATCCTTGGGGTCGCTGCCGCAGGCGGCAGCGGGTCGTGGTTCATGCACGCACGCCGGGGAGCGTGGTGCATGAATAGAGCGTAGCGCGCTTTGCCGATTTGCTCCTGCGCGCCTCAGCGGCTGCGTTGCGCCTGCGCCTCGGCCAGCGCCGCCGGTTCGCGGGCGCCGAACAGCACGCCGTAGATCACCTGCCAGGCCATGGCCAGGGCGCCGATGATGAACACCATGTCGCCGAAGGTGCGCACCCAGCGCAGCGTCTGCAGCAGGTCCTGCTGCATGAATGCCTCGCTGCGGGCGTACCACAGGCCCTGGCTGGCGCTGGCGTGGAACTGCAGGAAGGCGATCGGCAGCAGGCTGGTGGCGATCATCAGCACCAGGCCGCCGTTGAGCCACCAGAAGGCGGTCTTCATCAGGCTCTCGTTGAACTGCAGCTGCGGCCGGATGTAGCGCAGCACCAGCAGGGTGAAGCCCAGGGCGAGGAAGCCGTAGACCCCGAACAGCGCGGCGTGGGCATGCACCGGCGTGGTGTTGAGGCCCTGCACGTAGTACAGCGAGATCGGCGGGTTGATCATGAAGCCGAACACCCCGGCGCCGAGCATGTTCCAGAAGGCCACGGCGACGAAGCACATCAGCGGCCACTTGACCCGTTCCATCCACAGCGCACGGCTCTTCAGCCGCCAGTTCTCCCAGGCCTCGTAGCCGAGCACGATCAGCGGCACCACTTCCAGGGCACTGAAGGTGGCGCCGACCGCCATCACCGGGGTGGTGGTGCCGGCGAAGTACAGGTGGTGGAAAGTGCCGGGCACGCCGCCGAGCATGAACAGCGAGGCCGACGCCAGGCTGGCGGTGGTGGCCATGCGCTTGGATACCAGGCCCATGCTGGAGAAGATGAAGGCCAGCGCGGTGGTGGCGAACACTTCGAAGAAGCCTTCCACCCACAGGTGCACCACCCACCAGCGCCAGTACTCCATCACCGACAGGTGGGTGCGCTCGCCGTAGGCGAAGCCGGCGCCGTAGAACAGGCCGATGGCGATCACCGAGGCCGACAGCAGGGCCAGCAGGTTCTTGTCGCCGGGCTGGCGGAAGGCCGGCAGGATGCCGCGCAGCATCAGCAGCAGCCAGAAGGCCACGCCGCTGAACTTGCCGATCTGCCACAGGCGGCCGAGGTCGACGTACTCGTAGCCCTGGTGGCCGAGCCAGAAGTTCCACTCCGGCGGCATGATCTGGGCGATGGCCAGGTAGTTGCCGACGAAGGAGCCGACCACCACCAGGACCAGGGCCCAGAACAGCACATCGACGCCGAGTTTCTGCAGTTTCGGGTCCTTGCCGCCGTTGATGATCGGCGCCAGGAACAGCCCGGCGGCGAGGAAGCCGGTGGCGATCCAGAACAGCGCGCTCTGGATATGCCAGGTGCGCAGCAGCGAGTAGGGGAACCACTGCGACAGCGGGATGCCGTAGAAGTCCTGGCCCTCCACGGTGTAGTGCGCGGTGACGCCACCGATCATGACCTGGAAGCCGAACAGCGCGACGACCAGGAACAGGTACTTGCCCAGCGCCTTCTGCGACGGGGTCAGCGCCACCAGGCTCAGCGGGTCGTGCAGCGGCGCTGCCGGTTCGTCCTCCTCGTGGTCGCGCAGGAAGGCCCAGGCCCAGACCAGGAAACCGATCCCGGCGATCAGCAGGATCACGCTGACGATCGACCACATCAGGTTTTCCGCGGTCGGCTGGTTGCCGATCAGCGGTTCGTGCGGCCAGTTGTTGGTGTAGGTGGCCGCATGCCCCGGCCGCTCGGTGCCGGCCACCCAGGCGGTCCAGAAGAAGAAGCGGGTCAGCTGCTCGCGCCGCGCCGCGTCGGGCAGGGTGCCTTCCTTCATGGCGAAGCTCTTGCGGCTGCCCTGCAGGGCCGGGTCGCTGCCGAACAGCGCGTCGTAGTAGGCGGCGGTCTGCTGCATGGCGGCCAGGCGCCGTTCACTCAGCACCAGCACGCCGTCGGCCACCTGGTTGCCGCGGTACTCGCGCTTGAGCTGCTGGCGCAACAGGGCCTGATGGTCTTCATCGACCTCTGCGTAGGGCCGCTGGAAACCGTCCTGGGCGGCCAGATCGAGCCAGGCCGTCAGTTCGCGGTGCAGCCAGTCGGCGGTCCAGTCCGGCGCCTGGTAGGCGCCATGGCCCCAGATCGAACCGAGCTGCATGCCGCCGACGCTCTGCCAGGCGGTCTGCCCGTCGAGGATGTCTTCGTCGCCGAACAGCCGGGTGCCATCGGCGCTCTGCACCTGGCTGGGGATAGGCGGAGCCTGGCGGTAGACCTCGCGGCCGAACCAGCCGAGCAGGCAGAAGGTGACGCCGAGGACGCCGATCAGCAGCCACCAGAGTTTGCGGTACTCACCCATTTTGGGCCTCCTCGCCGAGGGCACGGGGGAACAGCAGGTTGTTTTCCAGGTGGATGTGCTGCATCAGGTCGACACGCAGCTCGTCGAGCCCGCGGTACAACGCGCGCCAGGTGTTGCAGGCGGCGGCCGGCGGCTGCATGTCGTCGGTCAGATCGATCAGCTGTTCGAGCGCGTCGCCGTGCTGCTCGTGCTCGTAGCGCATCACCGAGATCGGCCCGCCGGCCATCAGGCCGCCGCCGCGGATGATCATCGGGAAGAGGATCTGCTCCTCCTTCTGCATGTGGCTTTCCAGCTCCTGCTGCATGGCGATCAGCAGGTCGGTGAGGCCGCGCGGGCATTCCGTGCGGCTGCCGTGGACCTGCTCGACCCGTGCCGCCAGGCGGATCAGCTCCGGCAGTTGCTGGCGATGGACCTCGTGGTAGCGCTGCAGCAGGTGTTCGATCAGGCGTTCGGCCGAGGCCTTGCGCCAGTCCGCTTCCAGGGCGTCGTCCGGGTTGAGGGCGAGCAGGTGCTCCTGCACCGCCAGGGCGTCGATGCCGCGTTCCAGCGCCGCCTGGCGCAGGGACTTCTGCCCGCCGCAGCAGAAGTCCAGGTGAAAGGCGTGGAATACCCGGGTGGCACCGGGGATGTTGCATGCCAGATTGCCGAGGGTGTGATCGAGCAGTTGAGTGGCCATTGGGGGCTCCATATCAGGCTAAGTCTCGAATGCTCCATCGCAAGCACCGTGCCGGGTTTGGACTTGACGAAAATCAAGGGCTTGCGCCCTGGCGAGGTCTAATCTACCCGGGAATTTCAAGGTGCCAGGTACCCGAAATGGTAGATTTGACCCCGCTGCAGAACGTGTTGCTGGCCGACCTGGCCGGCGAGTTGCCGACCGCCGTGCGCCTGCAGCGCCTGGTGGTCAGCCTGCGCGAGGCCTTCGCCTGCAGCGCCGTGGTGCTGCTGCGCCTGGATGGCGAGAGCCTGCGCCCGCAGGCCGCCGTCGGCCTGGCCCACGAGGTGCTCGGCCGTAGCTTCGCCCTGGCCCGCCACCCGCGCCTGGCGCAGATCCTGGCGCAGCGCGAGCCGTTGCAGTTCGCCGCCGACAGCGAGCTGCCCGACCCCTACGACGGCCTGCTGGAAGACAGCCCCGACGAGCCGCTGCCGGTGCACGACTGCATGGGCATGAGCCTGTACCTGGACGGCGCCCTGTGGGGCGCGGTGACCTTCGACGCGCTCAGCCCCGGCAGCTTCGATCGCCACGCCCGCCAGCGCCTGCAGCGCTACGCCCTGCTGATCGAGGCGGGGCTGCGGGTCAGCCGCCTGGAAGGCGAGGTGCGCAGCCTGCGCCTGGCGCGGCGCGAGTCGGTCGAGGACGGCGACCCGCGCGAGTCGACGATCCTCGGCGGCAGCCCGGTGCTGCGCGAGCTGCTCGACGAACTGGCGGTGGTCGCCGACTCCGACCTGCCGGTGCTGCTGCAGGGCGAAACCGGGGTGGGCAAGGAGCTGTTCGCCCGCTGGCTGCACGCCCACTCGCCGCGCGCGCGCAAGCCGCTGGTCTACGTCAACTGTGCGGCGCTGCCCGAGACCCTGGCCGAGAGCGAGCTGTTCGGCCACACCAAGGGTGCCTTCTCCGGCGCCGGCCAGGACCGCCCCGGGCGCTTCGAGGCGGCCAATGGCGGCACCCTGTTTCTCGACGAGATCGGCGAGCTGCCGCTGTCGATCCAGGCCAAGCTGCTGCGCGCCCTGCAGAACGGCGAGATCCAGCGCCTGGGCGCCGACCAGCCGCGGCATGTGGATGTGCGGGTGATCGCGGCGACCAACCGGCGTCTGTGGGAGGAGGTGCGCGAAGGCCGTTTCCGCGCAGACCTGTACCACCGCCTGTCGGTCTACCCGGTGCATATCCCGCCGCTGCGCGAGCGCGGCCGCGATGTGCTGGTGCTGGCCGGGCACTTCCTCGAACTCAACCGCGCGCGCCTCGGCCTGCGCTGCCTGCGCCTGTCCAGCGATGCCGAACGGGCGCTGCTGGCCTATGACTGGCCGGGCAATGTGCGTGAACTGGAACACGTCATCAGCCGGGCCGCGCTCAAGGTGCTCAGCCAGGCGGAATCACGCACGGCACTGCTCAGCATCGAGGCGCCCTGGCTGGGCCTGGACGCCACCCCGGCGGCACTGCACAAGGCCACCCCCGCCCTGGCGCCGCCGGCGGTCGAGGCGATGCAGGCGGCGGTGGAACGCTGCCAGCGCGAACTGATCGAAGCCGCCCTGGCCCGCCGCCAGGGTAAGTGGGCGGCCACCGCCCGCGACCTGCAGATGGACCCGAGCAACCTGCGCAAGCTGGCGCGCCGACTGAACCTGATCTGAACCATGAGGGAACCGCAATGCTGACCCATCTCGATGCCCAGGGGCGCGCCACTATGGTCGACGTCACCGACAAGCCGCCGACCACCCGCGAGGCCGTGGCCGAAGCCCGGGTGCGCATGCTGCCGGCCACCCTGCAGCTGATCGTGGCCGGCGGCCACCCCAAGGGCGACGTGTTCGCCGTGGCGCGCATCGCCGGCATCCAGGCGGCGAAGAAAACTTCCGAGCTGATCCCGCTGTGCCACCCGTTGCTGCTCACCAGCGTCAAGGTCGAGTTGGAACCTTGCGGCGAGGACGGTGTGCGCATCCAGGCGCGCTGCAAGCTGGCCGGGCAGACCGGGGTGGAGATGGAGGCGCTGACCGCCGCCAGTGTCGCCGCGCTGACCCTCTACGACATGTGCAAGGCGGTGGACCGCGGCATGCTCATCGAATCGGTGCGCCTGCTGCAGAAGAGTGGCGGGGCGTCCGGAGATTTCCGCGCTCCTTGAGTCTGGTCAAGGCGCCGCGTGCGCAAGCTGCTGGGATGGCCCGGTCGGCGCAACGCGGCTGTGCCCAGGCGCGCCGAGCGCACCCATTAGCTGAAACAGGCCTCGGGCCGGCGCCGTATGCGCCCGGCCCCGAGCGCAAGGAGAGAGTCCCATGCTGACCATTCATTACTTCGCCGGCTACCGCGAGCAGCTCGGCCTGGACCGCGAGCAACTGGCCTGGCAGCCCGCGCTGGCAACCGTCGGCGCGCTGCGCCAGCTGCTGGTGGAGCGCGGCGGCAACTGGACCGAGCTGGCCGCGCGCAACCTGATGTGCGCGCGCAACCAGGAACTGTGCAGCCCCGCCGAAGCGCTGGTCGACGGCGACGAAGTGGCGTTCTTCCCGCCCGTGACCGGAGGTTGAGATGAGCGTCAGTGTGCAGACCGCCACCTTCGACAGCGGCGCCCTGCTCGATGCCCTGCACGGGCAGAACCCGGGTGTCGGCGCACTGGTCAGCTTCGTCGGCTATGTGCGCGACTTCAATGTGGGTCAGGACGTGCACGGGCTGTTTCTCGAGCACTACCCGGGCATGACCGAGAAGGCCCTGGCCGCCATCGAGGCCGAGGCCCGCCAGCGCTGGCCGCTGCTGGCGGTGAGCATCGTGCACCGGGTCGGGCAGCTGGCGCCGAGTGCGCCGATCGTCTTCGTCGGCGTGGCCAGCGCCCATCGCCAGGCGGCCTTCGACGCCTGCGCCTTCATCATGGATTATCTGAAGACCCGCGCGCCGTTCTGGAAGAAGGAGCTCGGCGGCCAGGGCAGCCAGTGGCTCGCCGCCCGCGACAGCGACCAGCAGGCCGCGCAGCGCTGGGTCTAAGAGGCTGTTCAGCGTCTTGTGAGTCAGGTTCCTGCCTTGGCTCATCGGTGGAAAACGCTGCGCGGTTTTCCACCCTACGCGGGTTGGCAAGCTTTGTAGGGTGGATAACGCTCTGCTTATCCACCGTTGCGGTGGCACGGAGCGAGCCAGAACCAGAGGTTGAGCAGGTTCCAAACGCCGATGACGGCGGCTCAGTCCGCCTCGTCTGCGGCGCCGGCGCCGGCCTGCTCCGGCGGCGGCTCGATGCCCCAGTCGCCGAACAGGTACCAGTCCTCGCCGAGCATCTCCAGCGGGTGCATGGTGCGGTCGGCGCCATTGCCGCAGGCCAGCGAGCCGCTCGGGCAATAGCGGTCGCAGCCCCAGCAGATGCGCTCGGGGTGCTTGGGCTGCAAGGGGAATTTCTTGCTCATGGCGCCACCTGGATCGGGCTCTAGGCCGTTGTCGCCAGGCTAGTCGCGCCGGGCCGCGGCGGCCTTGATTCTGGTCAAGGGCCGCGCCTGCGCGCATCCGCGCCACCACTCTGCCAGGGTGCGCCATGCGCACCGGCAAGCCCGCCGCCGCTCCCGGTGCGCACGGCGCACCCTACATGGGGCCGATCCGTCCGGCCTGGGCGTGGCGGGCATTGATCCCGGTCAAGGCGGCGGCGAGCTACCGCGGGTGATACCTCCAACGGGGAATGGGCGCCGGCCAGGTGGGGGCGCAGGCTGCGCGCAGATATCTTGCGGAGATTTGCAGCATGGCCCACTTGTCCAGCGTCGAATTCCAGTCACTGCGCATTGCAGTGCTCACCGTCAGCGACACGCGCAGCGTGCTCACCGACAGCTCCGGGCAGACCCTGATCGATGGCCTGGAGGCGGCCGGGCATGCGCTGTACGAGCGCGCCATCGTCCCCGACGACATCTGGCAGATCCGCGCACGCCTGTGCGCCTGGGTTGCCGACCCGCTGGTGCAGGCGGTGCTGATCACCGGCGGCACCGGCTTCACCGCGCGGGACAACACGCCGCAGGCGGTGGCGCCGCTGCTGGACAAGCAGGTCGACGGCTTCGGCGAGCTGTTCCGCCAGGTGTCCCTGGCCGAGATCGGCACCTCCACCGTGCAGTCGCGCGCCCTGGCCGGCATCAGCAACGGCACCCTGGTGTGCTGCATGCCCGGCTCGCCGGGCGCCTGCCGCACCGCCTGGAGCAAGATCCTGGTCGAACAGCTGGATAGCCGCACCCGCCCGTGCAATTTCGTGCCGCACCTCAAGCAGCTGCCGGAGCAACCGGTGGCGGCGTGCGGAGCCCGCTCGTGAGCGCCTGTGGCTGCGATGGCCACGGCCATGCGCTGCGCCCGGTCGACCAGGCGATCGCCGAACTGCTGCAGCGCGTACCGCCGCCCCCGCTGGCCGAGTGGGTGCCGCTGAGCGAGGCCGGCGGCCGCGTGCTGGCCGAGCCGGTGCACGCGCTGTGGCCGATGCCGGCCTGGGACAACAGCGCCATGGACGGCTACGCCCTGTGCGCCGCGGACCTGCCGGCCGAGGGCGGCTGGCTGCCGCTGGCCGGGCGCATCGCCGCCGGCGACACGGCCCTGGAACCGCTGCCGGCCGGGCATGCGGTGCGCATTTTCACCGGCGCGCCGCTGCCGCCGGGCGCCGACAGCGTGGTGGCGCAGGAGCAGGCGCGCGAGGAGGGCGACGCGGTGCACCTGCCGCCGGTGCCGGCCGGTTCCCATGTGCGCCGGCGCGGCGAGGAGTTCGACGCCGGCTGCTGCGTACTCGATTCCGGCCTGCGCCTGCGCCCGCAGGAACTGGGCCTGCTGGCCAGCCTGGGCATCGCCGAGGTGGCCGTGCACCGGCGCCTGCGCGTCGGCCTGCTGAGCAGCGGCAACGAGCTGCGCGAACCGGGCGAGCCGCTGCTGCCCGGGCAGATCTACAACGCCAACCGCTACAGCATCGGCGGCGTGCTGCGCAGCCTGGGCTGCGAGGTGGACGACTGCGGCATCCTGGTGGACGAGCTGGCCGCCAGCCGCGACGCGCTGAGCCTGGCCGCTTCGGAGTGGGATGTGCTGATCACCTCCGGCGGCGTCTCGGTCGGTGAGGAAGACCACCTCAAGCAGGCGGTGCGCGAGCTGGGCGAACTGCACCTGTGGCGCCTGGCGATCCAGCCGGGCAAGCCGCTGGCCTTCGGTCACGTCTGCGGCACGCCGTGGATCGGCCTGCCGGGCAACCCGGCGGCGGCGCTGATCACCGCCCTGGTGGTGGCGCGGCCGTTCCTCCTGCGTGCCCAGGGTTGCCGCGAGGTGCTGCCACAGCCGCTGCAGGTCCCGGCCGGCTTCGACTGGAGCAAGCGCAACCCGCGGCGCCAGTACCTGCGCGCGCGCCTGCAGGCGGTCGACGGCCAGCTGCGCGCGGTGCCCCATCCCAAGCAGGGCTCGGCCATGCTCACCGCCGCCTGCTGGGCCGACGGCCTGGCCCTGGTCGACTGCGAGCGGACCCTGGTGGCCGGCGAGCCGATCGACTTCCTGCCGTTCAGCGCGCTGCTCGACTGACACGGCTTGACCATGGTCAAGGCGTGCGCCGGGCAGCGCCCTAGAGTGGCGCCACGCATTCCGAGCAAGGGGTTTTCGCATGCATCTGGTGTGTCCGGCGGGCAGTCTGCCCGCCCTCAAGGCTGCGTTGCAGCAAGGCGCGGACGCCATCTACGTGGGCTTTCGCGATGACACCAACGCCCGTCACTTCGCCGGGCTCAACCTCGACGAGAAGCAGCTGGACAGCGGCCTGCAGCTGATCCGCCAGCGCGGCAAGCAGCTCTACGTGGCGGTCAACACCTACGCCCAGCCGCAGGGCTGGGCGCGCTGGCAGCGCGCGGTCGACCAGGCCGCCGACCTCGGCGTGGATGCGCTGATCGCCGCCGACCCTGGCGTGCTGGCCTATGCCAGCCGGCGCTACCCCGACCTCAACCTGCACCTGTCGGTGCAGGGCTCGGCGACCAATGCGGCGGCGCTGGCCTTCTACCAGCAGCGCTACAACATTCGCCGCGCGGTGCTGCCGCGGGTGCTGTCGCTGGCCCAGGTGCGCCAGGTGGCCGAGCGCAGCACGGTGGCGCTGGAGGTGTTCGCCTTCGGCAGCCTGTGCATCATGGCCGAGGGCCGCTGCCACCTGTCGTCCTACGTCACCGGCGAGTCGCCGAACCTGTGCGGGGTCTGCTCGCCGGCCAAGGCGGTGCGCTGGCAGGAGGACGCCGAGGGGCTCAGCTCGCGCCTGGGCGGGGTGCTGATCGACCGCTATGGCCCCGAGGAATCGGCCGGCTACCCGACCCTGTGCAAGGGCCGCTTTCTGGTCAATGGCCAGCGCTTCCATGCCCTGGAGGAACCGACCAGCCTGAACACCCTGGACCTGATCCCGCAGCTGGCCGAGATCGGCATTGCCGCGGTGAAGATCGAGGGGCGCCAGCGCAGCCCGGCCTATGTCGAGCAGGTCACCCGCGTGTGGCGTGCCGCGCTGGATGCGCATGCCCGCGCGCCGGCCCAGTTCAGCGTGCTGCCGCAGTGGCGCAGCGCCCTGGACGGGCTCTCCGAAGGCAGCCAGAGCACCCTGGGCGCCTACCATCGATCCTGGCAGTGAGGCCGTTATGAAACTGAGTCTGGGGCCGGTCCTGTTCTACTGGCAGCGCGACAAACTGCTGGATTTCTATGCCGAGATGGCCAACCAGCCGCTCGACATCATCTACCTGGGCGAAACCGTCTGTTCCAAGCGCCGCGCCCTGTCGCTCGACGACTGGCTGGGGCTGGCCCGCGAGCTGCGCGAATGCACCCGCGCCGAGCTGGTGCTGTCCGGCCTGGCGCTGATCGAGGCGGCCTCCGAGCTGTCCAGCCTCAAGCGCCTGTGCGGCAATGGCGAGCTGCTGGTCGAGGCCAACGACATGGGCGCCGTGCAGCTGCTGCGCGAGCAGGGCCTGGACTTCGTCGCCGGGCCCGCGCTCAACCTGTACAACGCCCAGGCCCTGGCCGAGCTGCAGGACTGCGGGCTGCGCCGCTGGGTGCCGCCGGTGGAATGCTCGGCCGCGCTGCTGCGCGATTGCCTGGGCCAGCTCGATGCCCTCGGCCGGCCGCGGCCGGAGGTCGAGCTGTTCGCCTACGGCCACCTGCCGCTGGCCTACTCGGCGCGCTGCTTCACCGCCCGCGCGGAAAACCGGCCCAAGGACGACTGCCAGTTCTGCTGCATCAACTACCCCGAAGGCATTCCCCTGCTCAGCCAGGAGGGCGAGGCGCTGTTCACCCTCAACGGCATCCAGACCCTCTCGGCGCGGGTCAACAACCTGCTGGCCGACTACCGCGAGGTGCAGCACAGCGGCGTCGACTGCCTGCGCCTGAGCCCGCGGGCCGGAGGCATGCCGCAGGTGATCGGCGACTACCACGCGGTGCGCCAGGGCGCCTTGCCGCCGTTGCTGGCCCAGGGCTGCAACGGCTACTGGCATGGCCGCCCGGGCATGCTCAGTGCAGAGGAGGTCGGCCTGTGCTGAACCTGACCCAGTTGGCGTTGCGCAGTGCCGATCCGCTGCTCGGGCTGGCCCGCCATGTGCCGTTCACCCTGCAGCGCTGGGTGCTCGAGGCCGTGGTGGCGCGGCTGTTTGCCGAGCCGGTGGAGGATGGCGCCTTCGATCTGCTGCACGGGCGCTGGTTGCGCCTGGAGGTCAGCGACCTGCAGCTGGCCTGGTGCCTGACCCGCGAGCGGCGCGGCCTGCGCATGGCGGCGCGGGCGCCGGTGGACGTGTGCATCCGCGGCAACTGGCGCGAGTTCGTGCTGCTGGCCAGCCGCCAGGAAGACCCGGATACCCTGTTCTTCCGCCGGCGCCTGGTCATCGAAGGCGACACCGAGCTGGGCCTGGCGATGAAGAACCTGATCGACAGCCTCGACCCCGAGCAGTTGCCGCCACGCCTGTGGCGCTCGCTGTGCCGGGTCGGCGAAGTGCTGCGCGAGGACCTGGCTCAACGCCAATCGACAGCGGCCGGCAGCGCCGGCTGAACATCTGTCTGCGATCCCTCGAGCTAGAGCCGGTTCTAACCCGGCATGGCTGCCGCGCAGTGGGTCGTAGACAGGTTCCGAGAGCAGGGCAGACGGCAGCCGGCCTGGTGTTTGGCCGGTTTTTTGCTGTACTGCAATCCGTGGTGTCGCCGGCTACACGGCGGCGCCAGGGGAGCTGCAATGTCCGCACCCGGCATGGGGCCGGTGCGACAGGGATTCATCCGTCACCGCGTGGTCCGTGGGCTCGTCACAAGCGGCCCGCACGGCACGCGGGGCGGCTTCAAGGAGAACCTCATGTTCGACTGGATCACCGATAGCATCCAGGCCGCCCTGCGCGCCCTGGGCCTGCGCAGCATCAATGCGCAGTTCTTCTTCTCCTACAGCCTGATCTTCCTCTGCGCCGCGCTGACGGCCGCCGTGCTGTTCCTCTCGGTGCGCGACGCCAGCCAGCTGGACATGGCCGGGGCGCAGCGCATGCTGAGCCAGAAAATGGCCAAGGAAAGCCTGCTGGTGGCCCAGGACCTGCTGCCGGCCAGCAGCCTGGAGCAGACCATCCAGCGCTTCGAGCAGAGCCACCGGACCCTGCGCGATGGCGACCCGGGCGGCGCGCTGCCGGCGGTGCAGCTGCCCGCGGCGCGGGCGCAGCTGGAGCTGGTCGACCAGCGCTGGCAGGGCTATCGCGAGCTGGTGCGCCGGGTCGCCGGCGGCCAGGCCGGCGCGGCGCAGCAGCTGGCCGGCGAATCGGAAGCCCTGCTCAAGGACATGCACCAGGTGGTGACGCTGCTGTCGGCCGACAGCAACCACACGGCGGCGCTGCAGCGCTGGCTGTCGATGGGCGCGACCCTGGCCATCCTGCTGCTGGTGGTACTCGGCCGCCTGGCCGGGATGAACTGGCTGATGGCGCGGGTCGATGAGCTGCGCGGCCGCCTGGAGCTGGTCGCCGGCGGCGATTTCTCCCGGCCGCTGGCGGTGCGCCACGGCGATGACGAAATCGGCCGCATCACCACGGCCTACAACCGCCTGCTGGAGCAGGTCGGCGAGATGATCCGGGCGGTGCGCCAGGCCGCCGAAGGGGGCGCCGGCCAGTGCGTGCAGATGGCGGCGATGGCGGCGGACAATGCCGGGCACGTGCAGGCCCAGCGCAGCGAGATCGAGCAGGTGGCCACGGCGATGAATGAGATGTTGGCGACCTCCCACGAGGTGGCCCGCAGCACCGTGGATGCGGCGGGCGCCGCCGACACCGCCGAGCAGGAAACCAGCCGCGGCGATGCGCTGATGCAGGACTCGGTGCTGGCCATCCGTCAGTTGTCGCAGCAGGTCGAAGGCCTGGCCGAGGTGCTGCAGCAGCTGCTGGCTGACAGCGACCAGATCGCCCGGGTGCTGGAGGTGATCAGCGCGATCGCCGCACAGACCAACCTGCTGGCCCTCAACGCGGCCATCGAGGCGGCCCGCGCCGGCGAGCAAGGGCGCGGCTTCGCCGTGGTGGCCGACGAGGTGCGCAGCCTGGCGGGGCGGACCCAGGCCTCGGCCGGGGAAATCAGCGGCCTGATCGAGCGCCTGCAGGCCCAGGCCGGGCGTGCCGGCACGGCCATGGAGGAGTCGCGCCAGGGCAGCGAGCAGACCCTGCAGCAGGTCGAGGCGGTGCAGCGGGTGTTCGTGCAGATCGTCAACGCGGTGCAGACCATCCGTGGCATGACCGGGCAGATCGCCACGGCTGCCGAAGAACAGTCGCAGGTGGCCGAGGAAATGAACCAGTCGCTCACCCGCATCGCCGGCATCGCCGAATCCTCGGCCCACTCGGCGCAGGCCACCGAACAGGGCAGCCAGCGGATCAATCAGGACATGGGCAACCTGCAGGCGCAGATGGCGCGCTTTCGCCTGTAGGCCCAGGCAGGTCGCGTAGGGTGCGCCGTGCGTACCGGGTGGAATGCGTGGTGCGCACGGCGCACCCTACGGGAGTCAGTTGCCGACGCTGTGCAGCGCCACCTTGCGCGCCGGCAGGCGGTCGCTGGCGATCAGCCCGGCCACCTCGGCATACACCTGCTCGACCGTGTCGCTGCTGAAGTCCTCGCCGTAGCGTTTCTTCAGGCCCAGGTCGCTGAGGATCAGGTGCACGTCGGCGCGCACCCCGTGTTGGTCCAGGCAGCCGCGCACGCACTGCAGCTGGCAGCCGTCCAGGGCCAGGATTGCCCGGCCGCTGCTGGCCTTGTTGACCAGCGAGGCGACGCGCCCGCCGACCCCGGCGATGCACGACATCTCCGCCAGGCCGGCACGGTCCAGGCGCACGGCCAGGGTGTTGGCCAGCTGTGCCACGTTCGAGCAGCCGGAGCAGGAGTACACCAGGGGAAGCTTGGGATCGGACATCGGGATTCTCCTCATGGGGCTGGGCGCGCGCTGCCGCCGGCACCCGTGCGGGCGCCGGCTCACTCGTAGTAGTTGGCCAGGCTGGGACGGTCCAGCACGCGGATGCTGCGGCGCTCCATGGCGATCAGGCCGGCATCGATCAGGCGATGCAGGATGCGCGAGAAGGTTTCCGGCTGGATGCCCAGCTGCGAGGCGATCAGGCGCTTGGGCACGCTGAGCTGGATCTGGCCGTTGCCGGCCTCGCGCTGTTCCTGGCAGAGGAAGCGCACCACGCGGCGGCTGGCATTGCCGACGGTAAGGGTGTCGATCTCGTCCAGGCGCTGGTGCAGGCGCATGCTGAAGCTGGCCAGCAGGTCGAGGCAGATCTTCGGCTGTTCTTCCAGCAGGCGCCGGTAGTGGGTGCCGTCGATGCTGATCAGGTTGCTGGCTTTCAGCGCGCTGCAGGTCACGGGGTAGTGGCTGGCGCCGGTGAACAGCAGGGCCTCGGCGAAGCTCTGCCCGGGCTGGATGACTTCCACCAGCTTTTCCTGGCCTTCGAACAGCACGCGGGTCAGTTTCATCTGGCCGCTGAGCAGCAGGTAGAAGCGGTCGGCGGCATCGCCCTGGTGGAACAGTGCATCGCCACTGTCCAGCTTGCGCTGGATGGCCAGGCAACTGACTTCCGTGAACAGGGCCTCGGGCAGCCGGTTGAACAAGTGGTGCTGGCGCAAGGCCTTGAGGTTTTCTGAGTCGGTCAGCATGGGGTCACCTCCTAGGCTGTCATCCTAGGCGGCGCCGGGCGGCTCTCCCATTCCCCCATGGCACTACCTCCAAAGAGGCAGTGCCGGCGTGGGGTGTCTCAGAACCTGTTTACGATTTTTTGGACTAGAGCCAGACAAGGCAAAAACCGCCGAGGAAGCGGAGTTTACGTGCTGTAAATGAGCATTCCGAGGCTGTTTTTAACGCCGTATGGCCGACGGCCAGGA
>NZ_WELK01000029.1 GCF_009799925.1 Pseudomonas sp. R-28-1W-6 | reverse complement strand
CGGCGTTCTGGTAGCTGCGCTCGCCCAGGGACAGGCCCTGGATACCGACGCCCAGACGCTCGTAGTTCATCATGGTGAACATGGCATTGAGGCCCTTGTTCGGCGCATCGACGATCCAGCCGGTGGCGCCGTCGAAGTTCATCACGCAGGTGGCCGAGCCCTTGATGCCCATCTTGTGTTCGATCGAGCCGCAGGAAACGGCGTTACGCTCGCCCAGCGAGCCGTCGGCATTGACCATCACCTTGGGCACCAGGAACAGCGAGATGCCCTTGGGCCCGGCCGGGGCGTCCGGCAGCTTGGCCAGCACCAGGTGAATGATGTTCTCGGTCAGGTCCTGTTCGCCGCCGGTGATGAAGATCTTGGTGCCGGTGACCTTGTAGCTGCCGTCGGCCTGGGGTTCGGCCTTGGTGCGGATGATGCCCAGGTCG
>NZ_WELK01000028.1 GCF_009799925.1 Pseudomonas sp. R-28-1W-6 | reverse complement strand
GACGCCGTGGTCGCCAATGACGACAGCTTCAGCGTCAACGAAGACGGCTCGGTCAGCCTCACCCTGCTCGGCAACGACAGCGCCGCCGATGGCGGCCTGAGCCTCCTCAGCATCAACGGCACCGCCCTCACCGGCGCCGCCCAGGCGATCGCCGTGAGCAACGGCGTGGTCAACGTCGCCGCCGACGGCAGCCTGACCTTCGTCCCCGGCGCCGACTTCAACGGCAGCATCAGCTTCGACTACGTCGCCCAGGACGCCGATGGCGACACCGACAGCGCCACCGTCAGCATCAACGTCGCCGCCCAGGACGACGCCGTGGTCGCCAATGACGACAGCTTCAGCGTCAACGAAGACGGCTCGGTCAGCCTCACCCTGCTCGGCAACGACAGCGCCGCCGATGGCGGCCTGAGCCTCCTCAGCATCAACGGCACCGCCCT
>NZ_WELK01000027.1 GCF_009799925.1 Pseudomonas sp. R-28-1W-6 | reverse complement strand
TGACCCTGACCTACGCCTACATCGATCAGGTCAACACCATCTTCGGCCCCGGCAACGGCCAGCACGACAGCGCCGCCAACCCGGCCAACATCGAGGGCCATAGCCACCTGGTCAACGCCCAGTACGTGTTCATGCCGGAGCTGACCGCCACCGCCTACAGCTACCTGCTGGACCTCGACAACCTGGCCATCACCCCCACCGGCGCCCAGGGCGCGCTGTCCAGCCAGACCAATGGCCTGCGCCTCAACGGCGCGATCCAGGGCTTCAGCTACGCCCTGGAATACGCGCGCCAGAGCGACTACGACAGCAACCCGCAGGAGCTGGACAGCGACTACTACCTCGCCGAGCTCGGCTACACCCTCAAGGGCGTGGCGCTGAAGGCCGGCTACGAAGTCCTCGGCGGCGACGAGGGCCCGGGCAACCGCGCCTTCCAGACCCCGCTGGCGACCA
>NZ_WELK01000026.1 GCF_009799925.1 Pseudomonas sp. R-28-1W-6 | reverse complement strand
ACGCCGGGTGGCGTGTCGGATGTCTTCACCTACACGCTGCAGGACGGCGATGGCGACACGGACACGGCGACCCTGACGATCGCGATCGGCAACACGCCGCCGGTGATCAGCAACCTGACCCCGTCGGCCAATGGCGGCGACGTGACGGTGGACGAGGACGACCTGGCCGATGGTTCGGATACGTCGAAGGAGAGCCTGACGCAGTCCGGCAGCTTCACCATCAGCTCGCCCGATGGGGTGGCCGCGCTGACGATCGGCGGGGTGAGCTTCATCAGCAACGGCGTGTTCACGGCGGGCTCGTTCGTCACGGACCTGGGCAACACGCTGAGCGTCACGGCCTACGACCCCGACACGGGCGTGGTGAGCTACAGCTACACCCTGGCGGACAACGAAACGCACGCCAATGCGGCGGGTCAGAACAGCCTGTTCGAAGACTTCGCGGTGCTGCTCACCGACCAGGACGG
>NZ_WELK01000025.1 GCF_009799925.1 Pseudomonas sp. R-28-1W-6 | reverse complement strand
CGTTAGGCGCCACAAGAGAGTCACAGCACAATCGGGAGTCACTAAGTGAGCACAGTTCTTTGGGCAAATGAGCTCGTCGGGGAAGTAGTCACTTCCGACGAAAGCGATAAATACGCGCTCTACAAACATGCCGACAAGCTTGATGAAATCGGTCAACGCATCGCTCAGAAGTCTTTCAATTCGCTCTGCGATACAACGGACTTGGAGTTCAACCTTGGGGATGACGAGCTTCCGAACGGAATGGCATCAACCAACGAGCTCATGGCCAAGAACGGCAAGTGGATGGCCGCTTCCGAAGCAGCCAGCTTGCTCAGCTCTCTCATCGCTGAAATCGAAACGAAGAAGGTTCGCTTCGGTCTACTCAAGAATGATCACGACGCCGTGCTTGCTGAGCTAAAGGAGAGCCTGAGCTATGCGCAAGGCGCGGCGGCCAAGGGTGGGAAGTTCAACTTTTCGGTGGTCATGTGAGAGTGGCGCCTAACCCTTCAATCGAGAGGACTTGCCCCGGCAAGCCGGGTCAAGCCTCTCATCTCAAACGTTAG
>NZ_WELK01000024.1 GCF_009799925.1 Pseudomonas sp. R-28-1W-6 | reverse complement strand
GGCTTCATCCGCGAGTGGGGCCAGGAGCAGCTGATCCGCGACTGCCGCATCACCCAGATCTACGAAGGCACCAACGGCATCCAGGCGCTCGACCTGGTCGGGCGCAAGGTGGTCGGCAGCGGCGGGGCGTTCTACAAGCACTTCGCCGAAGAGATCAAGGCCTTCACCGACAGCGCCGACGCGTCCCTGGCCGAGTTCGTCAACCCGCTGAAGGACGCCATCGCCAACCTGGAGCTGATGACCGCCGACCTGCTGGAACGCGCCAAGGCCAACCCCAACGAAGTCGGCGCCGCCTCGGTGGAGTACCTGCAGGTGTTCGGCTACACCGCCTACGCCTACATGTGGGCCCTGATGGCGCGCACCGCCCTGGCCAAGCAGGACCAGGACGAGTTCTACCGCACCAAGCTGGGCACCGCGCGTTTCTTCTTTGCCCGCCTGCTGCCGCGCATCCACTCGCTGACCGCGTCGGTCAAGGCCGGCAGCGAAAGCCTGTACCTGCTGGACGCCGCGCAGTTCTGAGCCGGTTGAACCGCTGAAACAAGCCTCGCCTCGGCGGGGCTTTTTT
>NZ_WELK01000023.1 GCF_009799925.1 Pseudomonas sp. R-28-1W-6 | reverse complement strand
ACCGGTGGCGACTCGCACACCCGCTTCCCGATGGGCATCTCCTTCCCGGCCGGTTCCGGCCTGGTGGCCTTCGCCGCAGCCACTGGCGTCATGCCGCTGGACATGCCGGAGTCGGTACTGGTGCGCTTCAAGGGCAAGCTGCAGCCGGGCATCACCCTGCGTGACCTGGTGCATGCCATCCCTTACTACGCGATCAAGGCAGGTCTGCTGACTGTCGAGAAGAAGGGCAAGATCAACGCCTTCTCCGGCCGCATCCTGGAGATCGAAGGCCTGGACGAGCTGACCGTGGAACAGGCTTTCGAGCTGTCCGACGCCTCGGCCGAGCGTTCCGCCGCCGGTTGCACCATCAAGCTGCCGGAAAAGGCCATCGCCGAGTACCTGCGCTCCAACATCACCATGCTGCGCTGGATGATCGGCGAAGGCTACGGCGATGCCCGTACCCTGGAACGTCGTGCCAAGGCCATGGAAGCCTGGCTGGCCAACCCGCAACTGCTGGAAGCCGACAAGGACGCCGAGTACGCCGAGATCATCGAGATCGACCTGGCCGACGTCAAAGAACCTGTGCTCTGCGCGCCGAACGACCCGGACGACGCCCGTCTGCTGTCCACCGTTGCCGGTGAGAAGATCGACGAAGTGTTCATCGGTTCGTGCATGACCAACATCGG
>NZ_WELK01000022.1 GCF_009799925.1 Pseudomonas sp. R-28-1W-6 | reverse complement strand
TAGGCGCTGGTCAGGTCGTTCATCTGCCAGAGCAGGGTCTCGGTGGTGGTGGTGATCACCGTCGGCACGTACTGCGAGTCGGCCGACAGGCGAAAGCCGGCGCGGGCGAAGCGCCACTGGGCCTCGACCTTCTGCAGCGCCTGGCTGATCTGCGGGGTGTTCTGCCGGGCGGCGAGCAGTTCCTGCTGGGCGGTCTCGAACTCCTCGGTGGCCTTGCGCAGCTCCGCTTCCAGGCCCTCGACCGGCAGGTGCCAGCTGACCGCCAGGTAGAGCTTGGCGATGCGCTGGCTGAGCATCCGCTGGCGGCCGCTGCGGTTGACCAGGCGGGCGTTCTGGCTGCCGGTGTGTTGCTCGATCAGCAGCACCACCTGCTCGCTCTGGGCCAGCAACTGGTCGCTGAGTTGCAGCAGCGGCACGGCCTGTTCGCGGCTGGGGCGCGACAGGGCCAGCTCGCGGTAGGCCTGCCAGGTGCTGCCGGCCTGTTCCAGGGCGGTGCGGATCTCGGTGTTGGGCGCGTATTCGCTCAAGGCGAGGAAGTTGCTCTCGAAGCGCGCCACGCTCTGGTCGAGCTGCTGCAGCGCCACGTCGCTGCGCACTTCGGCGCCGATCATCAGGTAACTCTTGGCGATGCGCTGGCTGAGCATGCGCTGCATGCCGGCCAGGTTCATCGCCTCGGCATCGCCGATCACCGCCCAGGCGGGCGGGCAGAGCAGGGCGAGGCTGAGCAAAAGGGGGCCAAGCAGGTGAGGGTTAAGCAGACGGCTGAGCATGGGAATCTCCAGAGGCGTGCGGCGGCAGGCCGCCGCACGCCGGTCGGGCAGGGCCCCGTTGCGGGGCCGGACGATCAGTAGCTGTACTGCAGCTGCAGCCAGGCCTTGTCGGCATCGACGGCGAGGTCGTCGGCGTCGTAGCTGGCGTACTTGACCAGGCCGACCAGGCCCTTCACGCCGGGAATCGGGTGGGCGTAGGACAGGTCGATCTCCTCGCCGTACTGGCTGCTGCCCTGTTCGGCGCGAAAGTCGTGGTACCAGGCCTGCAGGCTGCCGCCGAGCAGCGGCACGGTGACCCCGGCGTAGGCATCCTCGACGCCGTCGGCGGGGGTGATGAGGAACTGGTCGGCCCAGCCCTGGAAGGCGTGCTTGGTCGCCAGCGGGGTCTGGAAGGCGCGGTTGCCCGGGCCCTCGTCGCCGCCGAG
>NZ_WELK01000021.1 GCF_009799925.1 Pseudomonas sp. R-28-1W-6 | reverse complement strand
CCGATTCTGTTGAAAAAGTAGGTTCAGCGGCAGCCGGCCGGTCGGATGTACCTGCTGTCAAAGTGGCTGCAAGCCACTTCGAGTTGCCTTTCGGCTTTTCACTGAGCTTCCTTGCCCAGGTCTGAGGGTTAATTCGAGGGTTTCTGCTCGCCGCAGGCGCACCTATCCCGTGATCGGTGGCCCGTGAGGCAGTAGCTTGGCCATACGTCTCAGGTTTTGCACAGTCGCCGCCAAGGTGAATTCGTCAGTCGCACCAGTCAGTCCACGCAGTCGTAAACGGTCGAGTTTCATGATCCGTTTGAGGTGGGCGAACAGCATTTCCACCTTCTTCCGTTCGCAACGAGAGACGAGGTATTCCGGTGTCTTGGCGATGCGTCGCGCCATGTCACGGGCCGCTTCATGGATGCTCCGAGCGATCTTGCGGAATGGAGTATTGGGACAGCACTTCGCTTTCAGCGGACAGGTGGCGCAGTCGCTTTGGCTGGAGCGGTAGATGATGGTGTTGGCCTTGGTCACCCGAGACCGTTGCTGGGTGAAGGTACGCCATTCACTGCGTAGCGGTTTGCCGACTGGGCAGCGGTATTCATTGGTCTCTGGATTCCAGTGGAAGTCTTTACTGGAGAGGCTGTCGTCCTTACGCTCGGTCTTGTCCCACACCGGTACGTGCGGCTCGATGCCCTTTTCCTCGACCATCCAGGCCAGCATTGGAGCCGTGCCATAGGCGGTATCGCCAATGAGGCGCTCTGGCGTGAGGTCGAACTGCGCTTCGACACGCCCGACCATCGTTCTGGTCGAGTCGACTTCGGCGGTACGATGCGCCGGAGTCGCTTCCACATCCATGATCACACCGTGCTCGGTATCGATCAGGTAGTTGGTGGAGTAGGCAAAGTAAGCCGGGCCGCCTGGCGCTGCTGTCCAACGAGACAGCGGATCGGTGAGTGAAATCTTCTTGGGGAGGGTTTCAGCCAACGCCTCTTCATCAAGGGCTTCGAGGTACTCGCGTACGGCGCGGCTGCTCAGCGCAGGATCGCGCCAATCGACTTCATCTCCAGCTACTCCACGTTGCCGGCTGGCATCAGCCCTGATGATGCTGGCGTCGACGGCAAAACCTTCCCCCTTTACCAGGCCGGCCGCCATGCAGCGCCGCAGCACCTCATTGAACAACCAGCGGAATAGATCGCTGTCACGGAAACGGCCGTGGCGATTCTTCGAGAAGGTCGAGTGATTGGGTACTTCATCCTCCAGGCCCAATCGGCAGAACCAGCGATAGGCCAGGTTTAAGTGCACCTCTTCGCACAATCGCCGCTCGGAACGAATGCCATAGCAGTAGCCGACGACCAGCATGCGCACCATCAATTCCGGGTCAATCGAGGGACGCCCGATGGAGCTATAGAAATCCGCCAGGTAGGCACGCAGATCGCTGAGATCCAGGCACTGGTCGATGCTGCGTAAGAGGTGCTGGGGCGGAACGTGGTCTTCCAGATTGAACGAGTAGAACAGGCGCTGCTGTCCTCCCGGTAACTGCCCCATCATGCTGTTCGCCCCCACGCTCGCTGATAGAGCAATTTTGCCAACGGCATGGGGAGGTCTCTACTTTTTCAACAGAATCG
>NZ_WELK01000020.1 GCF_009799925.1 Pseudomonas sp. R-28-1W-6 | reverse complement strand
CTGTTAGTCGCAAGATTATCAGCAACACAAGTAACTCTTCGTGAATTCAAAGAGTTTATTTGCGATTGCTGAGCCAAGTTTAGGGTTTTCTCAAAACCCAAGCAGTATTGAACTGAAGAGTTTGATCATGGCTCAGATTGAACGCTGGCGGCAGGCCTAACACATGCAAGTCGAGCGGTAGAGAGGTGCTTGCATCTCTTGAGAGCGGCGGACGGGTGAGTAATGCCTAGGAATCTGCCTAGTGGTGGGGGATAACGTTCGGAAACGGACGCTAATACCGCATACGTCCTACGGGAGAAAGCGGGGGATCTTCGGACCTCGCGCCATTAGATGAGCCTAGGTCGGATTAGCTAGTTGGTGAGGTAATGGCTCACCAAGGCGACGATCCGTAACTGGTCTGAGAGGATGATCAGTCACACTGGAACTGAGACACGGTCCAGACTCCTACGGGAGGCAGCAGTGGGGAATATTGGACAATGGGCGAAAGCCTGATCCAGCCATGCCGCGTGTGTGAAGAAGGTCTTCGGATTGTAAAGCACTTTAAGTTGGGAGGAAGGGTAGTAACCTAATACGTTGCTACTTTGACGTTACCGACAGAATAAGCACCGGCTAACTTCGTGCCAGCAGCCGCGGTAATACGAAGGGTGCAAGCGTTAATCGGAATTACTGGGCGTAAAGCGCGCGTAGGTGGTTCAGCAAGTTGGATGTGAAAGCCCTGGGCTCAACCTGGGAACTGCATCCAAAACTACTGAGCTAGAGTACGGTAGAGGGTAGTGGAATTTCCTGTGTAGCGGTGAAATGCGTAGATATAGGAAGGAACACCAGTGGCGAAGGCGACTACCTGGACTGATACTGACACTGAGGTGCGAAAGCGTGGGGAGCAAACAGGATTAGATACCCTGGTAGTCCACGCCGTAAACGATGTCGACTAGCCGTTGGGATCCTTGAGATCTTAGTGGCGCAGCTAACGCATTAAGTCGACCGCCTGGGGAGTACGGCCGCAAGGTTAAAACTCAAATGAATTGACGGGGGCCCGCACAAGCGGTGGAGCATGTGGTTTAATTCGAAGCAACGCGAAGAACCTTACCTGGCCTTGACATGCTGAGAACTTTCCAGAGATGGATTGGTGCCTTCGGGAGCTCAGACACAGGTGCTGCATGGCTGTCGTCAGCTCGTGTCGTGAGATGTTGGGTTAAGTCCCGTAACGAGCGCAACCCTTGTCCTTAGTTACCAGCACGTTATGGTGGGCACTCTAAGGAGACTGCCGGTGACAAACCGGAGGAAGGTGGGGATGACGTCAAGTCATCATGGCCCTTACGGCCAGGGCTACACACGTGCTACAATGGTCGGTACAAAGGGTTGCCAAGCCGCGAGGTGGAGCTAATCCCATAAAACCGATCGTAGTCCGGATCGCAGTCTGCAACTCGACTGCGTGAAGTCGGAATCGCTAGTAATCGTGAATCAGAATGTCACGGTGAATACGTTCCCGGGCCTTGTACACACCGCCCGTCACACCATGGGAGTGGGTTGCTCCAGAAGTAGCTAGTCTAACCGCAAGGGGGACGGTTACCACGGAGTGATTCATGACTGGGGTGAAGTCGTAACAAGGTAGCCGTAGGGGAACCTGCGGCTGGATCACCTCCTTAATCGAAGACTTCAGCTTCTTCATAAGTTCCCACACGAATTGCTTGATTCACTTGCGAAAAGCGATTGGGTTATTACCCGAGAGTAAGACGATTGGGTCTGTAGCTCAGTTGGTTAGAGCGCACCCCTGATAAGGGTGAGGTCGGCAGTTCGAATCTGCCCAGACCCACCAATTGTCAAGGGATGTGGCCAAGTCCGTAGATGGGGCCATAGCTCAGCTGGGAGAGCGCCTGCTTTGCACGCAGGAGGTCAGGAGTTCGATCCTCCTTGGCTCCACCATTCACTCTAGAATCGCTGAAAGCTCAGAATTGAATGCTTATAGATGGAGCATTGAATTCTGGTCTTTGCGCCAGAACTGTTCTTTAAAAATTTGGGTATGTGATAGAAGTAGACCGATGTGTTGCTTTCACTGGCAGCATGTCGCGTCAAGGTAAAATTTGCGTGTTCTCTATGCAAATTTTCGGCGAATGTCGTCTTCACGTTTGAGACAGTAACCAGATTGCTTGGGGTTATATGGTCAAGTGAAGAAGCGCATACGGTGGATGCCTTGGCAGTCAGAGGCGATGAAAGACGTGGTAGCCTGCGAAAAGCTTCGGGGAGTCGGCAAACAGACTTTGATCCGGAGATCTCTGAATGGGGGAACCCAGCCAGCATAAGCTGGTTATCTTGTACTGAATACATAGGTGCAAGAGGCGAACCAGGGGAACTGAAACATCTAAGTACCCTGAGGAAAAGAAATCAACCGAGATTCCCTTAGTAGTGGCGAGCGAACGGGGATTAGCCCTTAAGTGGCTTTGAGATTAGCGGAACGCTCTGGAAAGTGCGGCCATAGTGGGTGATAGCCCTGTACGCGAAAATCTCTTAGTCATGAAATCGAGTAGGACGGAGCACGAGAAACTTTGTCTGAATATGGGGGGACCATCCTCCAAGGCTAAATACTACTGACTGACCGATAGTGAACTAGTACCGTGAGGGAAAGGCGAAAAGAACCCCGGAGAGGGGAGTGAAATAGATCCTGAAACCGTATGCGTACAAGCAGTGGGAGCCCACTTTGTTGGGTGACTGCGTACCTTTTGTATAATGGGTCAGCGACTTATATTCAGTGGCAAGCTTAACCGAATAGGGGAGGCGTAGCGAAAGCGAGTCTTAATAGGGCGTTTAGTCGCTGGGTATAGACCCGAAACCGGGCGATCTATCCATGGGCAGGTTGAAGGTTAGGTAACACTGACTGGAGGACCGAACCGACTACCGTTGAAAAGTTAGCGGATGACCTGTGGATCGGAGTGAAAGGCTAATCAAGCTCGGAGATAGCTGGTTCTCCTCGAAAGCTATTTAGGTAGCGCCTCATGTATCACTGTAGGGGGTAGAGCACTGTTTCGGCTAGGGGGTCATCCCGACTTACCAAACCGATGCAAACTCCGAATACCTACAAGTGCCGAGCATGGGAGACACACGGCGGGTGCTAACGTCCGTCGTGAAAAGGGAAACAACCCAGACCGTCAGCTAAGGTCCCAAAGTTATGGTTAAGTGGGAAACGATGTGGGAAGGCTTAGACAGCTAGGAGGTTGGCTTAGAAGCAGCCACCCTTTAAAGAAAGCGTAATAGCTCACTAGTCGAGTCGGCCTGCGCGGAAGATGTAACGGGGCTCAAACCATACACCGAAGCTACGGGTATCACGTAAGTGATGCGGTAGAGGAGCGTTCTGTAAGCCTGTGAAGGTGAGTTGAGAAGCTTGCTGGAGGTATCAGAAGTGCGAATGCTGACATGAGTAACGACAATGCGAGTGAAAAACTCGCACGCCGAAAGACCAAGGTTTCCTGCGCAACGTTAATCGACGCAGGGTTAGTCGGTCCCTAAGGCGAGGCAGAAATGCGTAGTCGATGGGAAACAGGTTAATATTCCTGTACTTCTAGTTACTGCGATGGGGGGACGGAGAAGGCTAGGCCAGCACGGCGTTGGTTGTCCGTGTTTAAGGTGGTAGGCAGAGATCTTAGGTAAATCCGGGGTCTTAATGCCGAGAGCTGATGACGAGCTTTCTTTTAGAAAGCGAAGTGGTTGATGCCATGCTTCCAGGAAAAGCCTCTAAGCTTCAGGTAACTAGGAACCGTACCCCAAACCGACACAGGTGGTTGGGTAGAGAATACCAAGGCGCTTGAGAGAACTCGGGTGAAGGAACTAGGCAAAATGGCACCGTAACTTCGGGAGAAGGTGCGCCGGTGAGGGTGAAGTATTTACTACGTAAGCCCATGCCGGTCGAAGATACCAGGCCGCTGCGACTGTTTATTAAAAACACAGCACTCTGCAAACACGAAAGTGGACGTATAGGGTGTGACGCCTGCCCGGTGCCGGAAGGTTAATTGATGGGGTTAGCGCAAGCGAAGCTCTTGATCGAAGCCCCGGTAAACGGCGGCCGTAACTATAACGGTCCTAAGGTAGCGAAATTCCTTGTCGGGTAAGTTCCGACCTGCACGAATGGCGTAACGATGGCGGCGCTGTCTCCACCCGAGACTCAGTGAAATTGAAATCGCTGTGAAGATGCAGTGTATCCGCGGCTAGACGGAAAGACCCCGTGAACCTTTACTATAGCTTTGCACTGGACTTTGAATTTGCTTGTGTAGGATAGGTGGGAGGCTTTGAAGCGTGGACGCCAGTCTGCGTGGAGCCAACCTTGAAATACCACCCTGGCAACTTTGAGGTTCTAACTCTGGTCCGTTATCCGGATCGAGGACAGTGTATGGTGGGTAGTTTGACTGGGGCGGTCTCCTCCTAAAGAGTAACGGAGGAGTACGAAGGTGCGCTCAGACCGGTCGGAAATCGGTCGTAGAGTATAAAGGCAAAAGCGCGCTTGACTGCGAGACAGACACGTCGAGCAGGTACGAAAGTAGGTCTTAGTGATCCGGTGGTTCTGTATGGAAGGGCCATCGCTCAACGGATAAAAGGTACTCCGGGGATAACAGGCTGATACCGCCCAAGAGTTCATATCGACGGCGGTGTTTGGCACCTCGATGTCGGCTCATCACATCCTGGGGCTGAAGCCGGTCCCAAGGGTATGGCTGTTCGCCATTTAAAGTGGTACGCGAGCTGGGTTTAGAACGTCGTGAGACAGTTCGGTCCCTATCTGCCGTGGACGTTTGAGATTTGAGAGGGGCTGCTCCTAGTACGAGAGGACCGGAGTGGACGAACCTCTGGTGTTCCGGTTGTCACGCCAGTGGCATTGCCGGGTAGCTATGTTCGGAAAAGATAACCGCTGAAAGCATCTAAGCGGGAAACTTGCCTCAAGATGAGATCTCACTGGAGCCTTGAGCTCCCTAAAGGGCCGTCGAAGACTACGACGTTGATAGGTTGGGTGTGTAAGCGCTGTGAGGCGTTGAGCTAACCAATACTAATTGCCCGTGAGGCTTGACCATATAACACCCAAACAATTTGCTGTTTGTGTGGCTCGACAGAAGTCGACAAACCGAAAATTTGCCTGAACACGCAATACCAACGAATATCACATACCCAATTAGCTGTAGCGACTAAACACCGAGACAGCAACCGAATTGCTTGACGACCATAGAGCGTTGGAACCACCTGATCCCATCCCGAACTCAGTAGTGAAACGACGCATCGCCGATGGTAGTGTGGGGCTTCCCCATGTGAGAGTAGGTCATCGTCAAGCTCCTATCC
>NZ_WELK01000001.1 GCF_009799925.1 Pseudomonas sp. R-28-1W-6 | reverse complement strand
ACTCTTTGAATTCACGAAGAGTTACTTGTGTTGCTGATAATCTTGCGACTAACAGTCTTACTCCACAAGCACCCACACGAATTGCTTGATTCAAGTTGTTAAAGAGCGTTTCGATCAAGTCTTTCGTCTCAACCGAGGCCGCGCATTCTACAGCAGCCTTTCTTTCTGTCAACCAGTTTCGAAGAATTTTTCGTTTCTTCTCAACCGCTTGCGCCTCCGATCCGCTTTACGCTTCACATCAGCGGGAGGCGAATTCTACAGCGTTCAAACTCGCTGTCAACCACCTCTTTCTAGCCTCTTCAGCTCTTTCGAACCAAAGCGCCGACAGGACCAAACCACCACCCTGCCACCCCGGCGCATTCTACTCGAATCCACCACTGCCGCAACCTTTACTTTCATATAACTTCTTGTTTATCAAGGAGTTTTCAGATCAGGCTGCGCCGGAAGAGGTGCGCATTATAGGCCCGCAGATTTCGCCGTCAACGCCTTTCTGAAACTTTCTACTCCGCCTTCAGCGATATACGCGCAAACGCCTTCTTGCCAGCCTGACAAACATGCACGGCGCCGAGCTTGAACATGAAGCCGCGCTCCACCACCTCGCCATCCACCTTGACGCCACCCGAACCCAGCAGGTCGCGAGCAACGGCCGCATTCTTCACCAAGCCCGCCTTATTAAGGACGGAAGAGATAGGCATATCCTCGGCAGACAGCAGCTCGATCTCCGGCAGATCTTCCGGGAGCTCGCCATCCTTCATACGGTTGCCCGCAGAGCGATGGGCATTAGCCGCCGCCTCCTCACCATGGAAGCGCGCAACGATCTCCTCGGCCAGCTTGATCTTGATGTCCCGAGGATTGGCACCCGCATCGACATCCGCCTTGAACCGCTCGATCTCCTCCATGGAACGGAAGCTGAGCAGCTCGAAGTAGCGCCACATCAAGGCATCCGGCATCGAGACCAGCTTGTTGTACATCACGCCCGGGGCTTCCTGGATACCTATATAGTTGCCCAGTGACTTGGACATCTTCTTCACGCCATCCAACCCTTCGAGCAGCGGCATGGTCACGACGCACTGCGACTCCTGCCCATAGGCACGCTGCAGCTCGCGCCCCATCAGCAGGTTGAACTTCTGATCGGTACCCCCCAGCTCCACATCGGCGCGCAATGCCACCGAGTCGTAGCCCTGCACCAGCGGATAGAGGAACTCGTGAATGGCGATCGGCTGATTGCTGCTGTAACGCTTGTCGAAATCGTCACGCTCGAGCATCCGCGCCACCGTGTACTGGGACGCCAGACGAATGAAGTCGGACGGTTTGAGCTGGTCGATCCAGGTGGAGTTGAACGCCACCTCGGTTTTCGCCGGATCAAGGATCTTGAACACCTGAGCCTTATAGGTTTCGGCGTTCTCCAGCACCTGTTCACGGGTCAGCGGCGGGCGCGTGGCACTCTTGCCGCTGGGGTCGCCGATCATCCCGGTGAAGTCGCCGATCAGGAAAATCACCTGATGCCCCAGCTCCTGGAACTGACGCAGTTTATTGATCAGTACGGTATGGCCCAGGTGCAGATCCGGCGCGGTTGGATCGAAGCCAGCCTTGATCCGCAGCGGCTGACCGCGCTTGAGCTTCTCTACCAGTTCCGCCTCGACCAGGACTTCTTCCGCACCGCGCTTGATCAGCGCCAGCTGCTCTTCAACCGACTTCATGACAGGACTCGTCGCCACTCAAAAACAAAAGGGAACCAACCATACAAGATCACTGACCAATTACAAGCTCTGCGGCGGGGCATGCCGCTGGGCCGATGCGCACCCTACAGGGTTGCCTATAGAGAAATTTGATTATATTTTAGTCAGTTAATGCATTCTTCCAAGAAACACCCACAGCCATGACGCATTCTGTCCCCAAAGTCCCGCCCTATCCGAGGAGCCACCTGCTGGCAGCCAGCGGCGTAGCGGCGCTACTGAGCCTGGCCTTGCTGGTGTTCCCGTCGCGCGAAGTCGAGGCGAAGAAGACCTATTTGAACCTCGAGTTGGAGAACGGCTCCGAGCAGGTGCTGCAGGAGAAGGACGACCTCCGACAAGCGCTCTCCTCCGGGGAAGGGAGCGCCTCGCCGTTCAGCACCGCCAACCTCACCGAGAAGAACAGCGCCGACACAAGCGCGAAGCAAGAAACCCAACCCGCAGATCCGTTGCAGAAAGCCGTGACCGTCGGCAACGGTGACACCCTGTCCACCGTCTTTGCCCAGGTCGGCCTGAACGCCAACGACCTGCATGAAGCGCTGAGCAGCAGCAAGGACGCCAAGCAGCTGAGCCGCCTGAAGATTGGTCAGGTTCTGGAGTTCAAGCTGACCGGCGACGGCAAGCTGGACAGCGTGCGCAGCAAGCTCAGCGACCTGGAAAGTATTGCCCTGTCGCGCACCGACAAGGGCTACAGCTTCAAGCGCGAGCTGGTCAAGCCGGACATGCGCACCGCCTATTCCCACGGTGTGATCAACAGCTCGCTGTTCCTCTCGGCCAAGCGAGCCGGTCTATCGCACAGCCTGACCATGGACCTGGCCAACGTGTTCGGCTACGACATCGACTTCGCCCTGGATATCCGCGAAGGCGACGAGTTCGAGGTGATCTACGAAGAGCACGTGGTCAACGATAAACAGGTCGGCAATGGCAACATCCTCGCCGCCCGTTTCACCAACCGCGGCAAGACCTACACCGCGGTGCGCTACACCAGCAAGCAGGGCGTAACCAGCTACTACAACGCCGACGGCCAGAGCATGCGCAAGGCCTTCATCCGCACGCCGGTAGACTTCGCCCGCATCAGCTCGCGCTTCTCCATGGGCCGCCGGCATCCGATCCTGAACAAGATCCGCGCCCACAAGGGCGTGGACTACGCCGCCCCGCGCGGCACCCCGATCAAGGCCGCCGGCGATGGCAAGGTCCTGCTGGCCGGACGCAAGGGCGGCTACGGCAATGCCGTGGTGCTCCAGCACGGCAACAGCTTCCGCACCCTCTACGCCCACATGCAGGGCTTCGCCAAGGGCGTGCGCACCGGCGGCAGCGTCAAGCAGGGGCAGATCATCGGCTATATCGGCACCACCGGCCTGTCGACCGGCCCGCACCTGCACTACGAGTTCCAGGTCAACGGTCGCCATGTCGACCCACTGAGCCAGAAGCTGCCAATGGCCGACCCGATCGCGCGCAACGAGAAAGCGCGCTTCATGCAGCTGAGCACGCCGCTGATGGCACGCATGGATCAGGAAAAGAAAACCATCCTGGCCATGAACAAGCGCTAAGCCATGCCGCGCTACCTGGGTGTGATGTCCGGCACCAGCCTCGACGGACTGGACATCGCCCTGATCGAACAGGCCGGCAGCACCCGCCTGCTCGCGACCCACTACATTCCCATGCCGGCGGATCTGCGCGCAGAACTGCTGGCTCTCTGCGCACCGGGCCCGGATGAACTGGCCCGCGCCGCGCTTGCCGAAAACCGCTGGGTCGCCCTGGCGGCCCAGGGCATCGCCAGCCTGCTCGCCAGCGAGCGACTGAGCTCCGCCGACATCCGTGCCATCGGCAGCCACGGCCAGACCGTGCGCCACGAACCGGCCCGCGGCTTTACCGTGCAGATCGGCAACCCGGCCCTGCTCGCCGAGCTGACCGGCATCCCGGTGGTCGGCGACTTCCGCCGCCGCGATGTGGCCGCCGGCGGCCAGGGTGCGCCCCTGGTACCGGCGTTCCATGAAGCCCTGTTCGATGACGGCAGCCGTCGCGCCGTGCTCAATGTCGGCGGCTTCAGCAACCTCAGCCTGCTCAGCCCCGGCCAGCCGGTCCATGGCTTCGACTGCGGCCCCGGCAATGCCCTGATGGACGCCTGGATTCAGCGCCATCGCGGCGCGCACTTCGACCGCGACGGCGCCTGGGCCGGCAGCGGCCAGTGCGACGACAACCTGCTGCAAGCCCTGCTCGGCGACAGCTTCTTCCAGAACCGCGGCCCGAAGAGCACCGGCCGCGAGCTGTTCAACCTGCCCTGGCTGGAGGGCCACCTGGCCGCCCTGCCCGCGATCGACGCCGGCGCCGTGCAGCGCACCCTGCTGGAACTGACCGCCCGCAGCATCGCCGACTCGCTGCGCCAGGCCCAGCCCGACACCGAGGAACTGCTGGTCTGCGGCGGCGGCGCGCACAACGGCACGCTGATGACCCGCCTGCAGGAACTGCTGCCGCAAACGCGCGTAGCCAGCACCTCGAGCAAAGGCGTGCCGCCGGACTGGATCGAGGCCATGGCCTTTGCCTGGCTGGCCCACTGCTGCCTGGAAGGCATCGCCGGCAACCGCCCGAGCGTGACCGGCGCCAAGGGCCTGCGCGTACTCGGCGCCCTGTACCCGGCCTGAAAACCAGCAGGCACAAAAAAGCCGCGCCAAGGCGCGGCTTTTTAATTCTTCAGCGACGTCAGATCGAGAACGACGACCCGCAACCGCAGGTGGTGCTGGCATTCGGATTCTTGATCACGAAGCGCGAGCCTTCCAGACCTTCCTGGTAGTCGACTTCGGCACCGGCCAGGTACTGGAAGCTCATCGAATCGACCACCAGGCTGACGCCCTCGCGCTCGACTATGGTGTCGTCATCGGCCACGTCTTCATCGAAAGTGAAGCCGTACTGGAAGCCCGAACAGCCGCCACCGGTAACAAACACGCGCAGTTTCAGGCGCGGGTTGCCTTCCTCATCGACCAGGCTCTTCACCTTGTTCGCCGCGCCCTGCGTGAACTGCAGCGGGGTGGGTGTGAAGGTTTCGACGCTCATCTTGCTGATCTCCCGGCGCCGGGCGCCATGTTACGTACTGCTGGGGCAGGGATTATCCGCTTACCCCAGCAAAGCGGTCAACTATTCGACCGACCACCGATCACGGCAACAGGGCGGCATGGGCCAGGCCCAGGCGCTCGTCCAGGCCGCAGAGGATGTTCATGTTCTGCAGGGCCTGACCGGAGGCGCCCTTGACCAGGTTGTCGATGACCGACAGCACCACCACCAGCTCGCCGCCCTGCGGCCGATGCACGGCGATGCGGCAGACGTTGGCGCCACGCACGCTGCGGGTTTCCGGATGGCTGCCGGCCGGCATCACGTCGACGAACGGCTCGTTGGCATAACGCTGCTCGAACAGCGCCTGCAGGTCGACGCCGCGATCGGCCACGGTGGCGTACAGGGTGGCGTGGATGCCGCGGATCATCGGCGCCAGGTGCGGCACGAAGGTCAGGCCGACCGGGCCGTTGGCAGCGCGGCGCAGGCCCTGGCTGATCTCCGGCAGGTGACGGTGGCCCTTGACCGCATAGGCCATCATGCTTTCGCTGGTTTCGCAGAGCAGCGAGCCGACCTTGGCTCCGCGCCCGGCGCCGCTGACGCCGGAGGCGCAGTTGGCGATCAGGCGGCTGGTGTCGGCCAGGCCGGCCTCCAGCAGCGGGATCAGGCCCAGCTGGGTGGCCGTCGGGTAGCAGCCGGGGACGGCGATCAGGCGCGCGCCCTTGATCGCCTCGCGATTCACTTCCGGCAGGCCATAGACCGCCTCGGGCAGCAGCTCCGGCGCACCGTGCGGCTGGCCGTACCACTGCGCCCACTCCTCGGCATCCTGCAGACGGAAGTCGGCGGACAGGTCGATCACCCGGGTGCCGGCGGCCAGCAGCTCGCCGGCCAGGGCGTGGGCCACGCCATGCGGGGTGGCGAAGAACACCACGTCGCAGGCGCCCAGGGTGGCCACGTCCGGCATGCTGAACGCCAGGTTGTCATAGTGGCCGCGCAGGTTCGGGTACATGTCGGCAACCTTCACCCCGGTCTCGGAGCGCGAGGTAATCACCGCCACTTCAGCCTGCGGGTGCTGTGCCAGCAGGCGCAGCAGTTCGACCCCGGTGTAGCCCGTGCCGCCAACGATACCGACCTTGACCATCACTCAACCCTCACAGCCAATCCAGAAAGGCTGCCGATGATAAAGCCCGCCGGGGCTGCGGCCAACCTCGAGGGTGACGTAAGGACAAGGCTTTCACTACTATCGACGCTATTCATTCGCTGTCGGGAAGCTTTCGATGCTCTATCTCTGGGTCAAGGCCCTGCACATCATCGCCATGGTCTGCTGGTTCGCCGGGCTGTTCTACCTGCCGCGCCTGTTCGTCTACCACGCCATGAGCGAGGACGAGACCAGCCAGCAGCGCTTCTGCGTGATGGAGCGCAAGCTGTATCGCGGCATCATGAACCCGTCGATGATCGCCACTTTGCTGCTCGGCGGCTGGCTGCTCTACCTCAATCCGACCTGGCTGCAGATGGGCTGGCTGCACGCCAAGCTGCTGCTGGTCGTGGTGCTGATCGGCTACCACCACACCTGCGGCGCCCAGCTCAAGCGCTTTGCCCGCGGCGAGAACGCCCGCAGCCATGTGTTCTATCGTTGGTTCAATGAAGCCCCGGTACTGCTGTTGCTGGGCATCGTCATCCTGGTGGCGGTCAAGCCCTTCTGAGCCCCCATAACAAGAGGAAGTCCCATGTCCCTGCCCGCCCTGCTCGATCAACGCCTGCGCCTGCCGGTGGTTGCCGCGCCGATGTTCCTGGTCTCCACCCCGCCACTGGTTCTGGCCTGTTGCAACAATGGCGTGGTCGGCAGTTTCCCGGCCCTCAACCAGCGCGACAGTGGCGGCTTCAAGGCCTGGCTGGAGGAAATCGCCGCCGGGCTCAACGCCGACGCCGCCCCCTACGCGGTGAACCTGATCGTGCACGGCAGCAACCCGCGCCTGCAGGCCGACCTGGCGATCTGCGTGGAGCATCAGGTGCCGCTGGTGATCACCAGCCTGGGCGCGGTCAAGGAAGTGGTGGATGCGGTGCACAGCTACGGCGGCCTGGTGTTCCATGACGTGACCACCCGCCGCCATGCCGAGAAGGCCGCCGAGGCAGGCGTCGACGGGCTGATCGCGGTGGCCGCCGGCGCCGGCGGGCATGCTGGGACCTGGAGCCCGTTCGCCCTGCTCGCCGAGATCCGCCAGTTCTTCGACAAGACCCTGCTGCTGGCCGGCTGCCTGAACAATGGCCACGAGATCCTCGCCGCCCAGCTGCTCGGCGCCGACCTGGCCTACCTCGGCAGCCGCTTCATCGCCACCCGCGAGAGCAATGCCGACCTGGCCTACAAGCAGATGATCCTGAATGCCCAGGCCGCCGACATCGTGCACACCCCGGCGGTCTCCGGGGTCCCGGCCAGCTTCATGCGCCAGAGCCTGGAGCAGGCCGGCTACGACCTCAAGCGCCTGCAGGACAAGGGCGACATCAATTACGGCGAGAAGCTCAAGCCGATGGACGAGGAAGCCAAGGCCTGGAAGACCGTGTGGTCGGCCGGCCAGGGCGTCGGCGGCATCCGCGACCTGCCCAGCGTGAGCGAACTGATCGCCCGCCTCGACGCGGAATACCGCCGCGCCCATGGCCTGGCCGGGCAACTGGCCCAGCGCTGGCCGCGCTGAGCAGAAAATTGCGCAGCCGGGTGCTTGTCCGCACCCGGCGAAATACTTAGGCTCACGACATTCCAACACGCTGACAGGGACGCACGCATGACCGAAGCCCGCTACAAGATCGTGTTCACCGGCGAACTGATGCCCGAAGCGGCACTGGACACGGTAAAGGACAACCTGGCCCGCCTGTTCAAGAGCGACCGCCACAGGATCGAGGCGCTGTTCAGCGGTGCCGCCGTGGCGCTCAAGCGCGACCTGGCGGAAACCGAGGCCGACAAGTACCTGAACGCCCTGCAGCAGGCCGGTGCGCGCGTGCGCAAGGAACCGGAAGCGAGCACCAGCCTGGGCCTGGTGGACACCGACGACCATCGTCCGGCCGCCAGCGCGGCGGCGCCCAGCAGCGACGGCATGAGCTGCCCCAAGTGCGGCCACGAGCAGGCCAAGGCCAGCGAGTGCACGGCCTGCGGCATCATCATCGACAAGTACCTGGCGCGCCAGGCCCAGCAGGCCGCCAGCGCCAGCCTGGACGCCTCGCCCTACAGCACGCCCAAGGCCCAGGTCGCCGAGCCGCAGCCCGAGTTCGGCGAGCTACGGGTTTTCAGCGTGACGGGACGCATTGGCCGGGTGCGCTACCTGGGCTGGTCGATGGCCATGGCCTTCGCCGCCATGGGCGTGGGCCTGCTGGCCGCGCTGGGCGCCGCCATTTCGCCGGCGATCGGCATCGTCCTGGTTATCGCACTGGCCATCGGCGCCATCGTGGTCGGCGTGCAGATCGGCGTGCAACGCCTGCATGACATCGGCTGGTCCGGCTGGCTGCTGCTGCTGAACCTGGTGCCGGTGGTCGGCGGCGTGTTCTCCCTGATCATGCTGCTCGTGCCGGGCACCACCGATTCCAACCGCTACGGCCCGCCGCCGCCGCCCAACAGCACCGGCGTCAAGCTGCTCGCCTGGTCCTGGCTCGCGGTTTTCCTCCTGGGTATTCTCGCCGCGATCGCCGTTCCGTCCTATCAGGGCTACCTCGATCGAGCGCAAGAGGCGCAACTTGAACAGAGCGCGCCCGAGTATCAGGAATAAGCGGTTAGCCAGCGACCAGGACGGCCCATGCCCAGCTATGCACTGATTACCGGGGCCTCCAGCGGCCTCGGCCTGGCTTTGGCCGAGGCCCTGGCGCGCAAGGGGCGCAACCTGATCCTGGTGGCACGCCAGCGCGAGGCGTTGGAGAGCGTCGCCTGCGAGCTGAGCCAGCGCTTCGGCATCGAGGCGCTGCTGCGGGTCTGCGACCTGAGCGAACCGCTGCGCCTGACCGGCCTGATTCAGGAGCTGGAGCAGGGCGAGCGGCGCATCGACCTGCTGGTGAACAACGCCGGCATCGGCACCGCCGGGCTGTTCGTCGAGCAGGACTGGGGCCGCGAGCAGGAACTGATCGAGCTGAACATCCTGGCCCTGTGCCGGCTGTGCCATGCCATCGGCCAGCACATGGTGCAGCAGGGCGGCGGGCAGATTCTCAACGTCGCCTCGCTGGCGGCATTCCAGCCCGGGCCGCTGATGAGCAACTACTTCGCCAGCAAGGCCTATGTGCTGCATTTTTCCGAAGGCCTGCGCAGCGAGCTGGCACCCCATGGGGTGAAAGTCTCGGTGCTGTGCCCGGGGCCGGTGGCCACGCCGTTCTTTCGCAACAGCCTGCTGCGCAGCGAACCACTGGCCAGGCACAAGCTGCTGGCCGACCCGGAGGAAGTGGCGCTGCTGGCGATCCGCGGCCTGGAGAAGAACCGCGCCATCATCATCCCTGGCTGGCGCAACCGCCTGATCCCACTACTGCTGCGCCTGGCGCCACGCGCCCTGGCGCGCTACCTCACGGCCCGCAGCATCCGCCCGCTGCTGCCGCGCCAGGCCTGACAGCGCGTTCACGCGCGTTCCCAGCCTCGGACGTCTGCGCTGGTCAGCTCTTACGTAGGGTGCGCCGTGCGCACCTGAGGCCAAGCGGTGCTGGCGGTGCGCGCGGCGCACCCTACGCGAGGAGCTGAATTAGCCGGCACTGACCGTACGCCCGGCGGCCCAGGCGCGCAGGGCGGCCAGATCCTCGGCCATCACCACCGACAGCGGCGCCGTGGCCTGGATAGTGTGCAGCAGCAGGGCCTGGTCCACCGCTTGCTGGCGGGCCTGCGCCGCGTACAGGGCACTGACCACCACCTGCTCGATCTCCGCGCCGGAAAAGCCGGCGCAGGTCGCCGCCAGTTCGGCCAGGTCGAACTGCTGCGGGTCCAGCTCGCGGCGGCGCAGGTGGATGGCGAAGATGTCCGCGCGCACCAGCGCATCCGGCAGGTCGACGAAGAACAGCTCGTCGAACCGGCCCTTGCGCACCAGCTCCGGCGGCAGGCGGTGAATGGCGTTGGCGGTGGCGACCATGAACACCGGCGCCTTGCGCTCGGCCATCCAGGTCAGCAGGGTGCCGAGCACGCGCTGGCCGACGCCTTCGTCATGGTCGCCGGCGGACAGGCCCTTCTCCAGCTCATCCATCCACAGCACGCAGGGCGCCATCTGCTCGGCCAGCTTGAGCGCCTCGCGCAGGTTGCGCTCGGTCTCGCCGAAGAACTTGTTGTACAGGCTGGCGAAGTCCAGACGCAGCAGCGGCAGGCCCCACAGGCCGGCCACCGCCTTGGCCGCCAGGCTCTTGCCGCCGCCCTGCACGCCGACCAGCAGCAGGCCCTTGGGCATGTCCGCGGCCTTGCCGGCGAGGAAGCTGTCCTGGCGCTCGCCCAGCCAGCGCTTGAGATTGCCCAGGCCGCCGACTTCGGCGAACTGCGCGGTGTCGTATTCGAAGCTGAGCACGCCCTCCAGGTCGAGCAGCTGGAACTTGGTCTTGTTCAGCTCCGGCAGGTCTTCCTGGGTGATCGCGCCATCGTCGCAGATCACGTTGCGCGCCAGTGCCCGCGCTTCGGCGTGGCTCATGCCGCGCAGGTTCTTCACCACCTGCTGCAGGGTACGGTTGTCGGTGCGTACCCGCGCGCCGCGGTTGAGTTCGCTCCAACGCGTCGCCTCGTCGCGGACGATGGCCAGCAGCTCCTCCTCGCTGGGCAGCGCCAGGCTGAAGCGTGCGGCATAGCGCTGCACTTCCGCGGGCAGCTTGAGGGCATGCGAAACCAGCACCAGGGTCGGCTTGTGCCCGGCCTCGTTCATCGCGATTTCCTTGAGCAGGCGCACCAGTTTGGGGTTGTCGGCGAGGAACGGATGCAGGTCGCACAGCACGTACAGGTTGGGCTGCGGGTCGTGCTTGATCAGGCTGAGCGCCGCCTCGGCCTCGAAGCTCTCGCCGACGCCGGCCGGCTCGCCACCGAAACCCAGGCGCTGCAGGCCCTCGGTCACCGACCAGGTGAACAGGCCGAGGCCGCGCTTGACCGCCAGACCGGTCAGGGTCTCCAGCACGCGCTTCTCGTCCCAGGACTCGATCACCACCAGCTTGACCCTGGAGTCGAGCACCAGGCCCAGATCATGAATATCGTTCTTCACCGCCACTCCTTGTGCGCCCCGCCGGCTGGCCGGGGCCGATACGCGCCATTACACTCACAGGATACCGAAAGCGCCTGGAGGAATACCCGTGGACTGTCTGTTCTGCAAGATCGTCGCCGGGGAAATTCCCGCGCGCAAGATTTACGAAGACGACCAGGTGTTCGCCTTCCACGACATCGGCCCGCAGGCGCCGGTGCATTTCCTGGTGATCCCCAAGCGCCACATCGCCACCCTGGGCGACCTCAGCGAAGACGACCGCCCCCTGCTCGGGCATGTCGTCTACACCGCCCAGCGCCTGGCCCGGGAGCTCGGCTGCGCCGAGGGTTTCCGCGTGGCGATGAACTGCAACGAACAGGGCGGGCAGACCGTCTACCACATCCACATGCACGTGCTCGGCCAGCGCCAGATGCACTGGCCGCCCGGCTGAGCGCCTGCTCACGATCTCCTGTAGGGGCGCCGTGCGCACCGCAAACCACGCGTGGGCCTCGGGTGCGCGCGGCGCCCCTAGGCAGAACCGCCAGCCCTGGCAGTGAAAGCTGATCCTGGCTGGAAAAGCTCATATACACCCTCGCTGCCCGTCCTGCGGCCTCTTGTCGCCGGTCATTTTTCTGCCCGGGGGTTCAGGTAAACTGCCCGGTATGCTTTCCGTGGAGACGACCATGACCAGCGAACGCCAGTTTTCCCCCGTCGACCGCCTGCTGATGCAGGCCGATGCCGCCATGCGCACCCTGCTGCCGTTCAGCGGCGCGCCGGCGCGCCCGTCGCCGGCCATCGTGCAGAACGAGGCGGCGCTGAGCGCTGACGATGCCCGCCATGTGGCCGGACTGATGCGCATCAACCACACCGGCGAGGTCTGCGCCCAGGCGCTGTACCAGGGTCAGGCGCTGACCGCCAAGCTGCCGCAGGTGCGCAAGGCCATGGAGCATGCCGCCGACGAGGAAATCGATCACCTGGCCTGGTGCGAGCAGCGCATCCGCGAACTGGGCAGCCACCCGAGCGTGCTCAACCCGCTGTTCTATGGCCTGTCCTTCGGCGTCGGCGCGGTTGCCGGGCTGATCAGCGACCGGGTCAGCCTGGGCTTCGTCGCCGCCACCGAGGATCAGGTGGTCAAGCACCTGGACGAACACCTGGAGCAGATTCCCCACGACGACGCCAAGACCCGCGCCATCCTCGAACAGATGCGCGAGGACGAGGAACACCACGCCACCAGCGCCCTCGAGGCCGGCGGCCTGCGCTTCCCGGCGCCGGTCAAGCTGGGCATGAGCCTGCTGTCCAAGGTGATGACCAAGAGCACCTACCGCATTTAATCGCGGACATGAAAAAGGGCGCCGCTGGGCGCCCTTTTTCGTTGCGGGACAATCAGCGCGGCATGTTGCGCGCGTAGAAGATCTCCAGCATTTCATGGCGCACGCGCGCCTCGATCTGCTGGCGCTGCTCGGCGGTCAGGTTGCTGGCCGCATCGCCGAACAGGTAGTTGTCCAGCTCGAAGTCCTTGAGCAGCATCTTGGTGTGGAACAGGTTCTCCTGGTACACGTTGACGTCCGTCATCTGGTAGGCGTCCCGGGTGTCCTCGGAGAGGTAGTTCTGGATCGAGTTGATCTCGTGGTCGATGAAGTGCTTCTTGCCTTCCACGTCGCGGGTGAAGCCGCGCACCCGGTAGTCGACGGTGACGATGTCCGAGTCGAACTGGTGGATCAGGTAGTTGAGCGCCTTCAGCGGCGAGATCACCCCGCAGGTGGACACGTCGATATCCACGCGGAACGTCGCGATGCCCTCGACCGGATGGATTTCCGGGTAGGTGTGTACGGTGATGTGGCTCTTGTCCAGGTGCGCCAGGATGGTCTCCGGCAGCGGCCCGGGCGACTCCTCGATCTGGCTGTCGGTCGGGGTGACCGGCTGCTCGGAGATCAGGATGGTCACGCTGGCGCCTTGCGGGTCGTAGTCCTGACGGGCGATGTTCAGGATATTGGCGCCGATGATGTCGACAACATCGGTGAGGATCTGCGTCAGGCGCTCGGCGTCGTACTCGGTGTTGATGTACTGGACGTAGGCCTGCTGGTCTTCCGGCGTTTCCGCGTAGCAGATGTCATAGATGTTGAAGCTCAAGGTCTTCGTCAGGTTGTTGAACCCGTGGAGCTTGAGTTTGCTTTTCACCGTTGAAAACTCTCTGTGTGGATGCGGCTCTGCCGCGTGATCGAGCATGCCCGTCAACTGCGAACGACGCAGCTGCGTAGGACGGTTAACACCTCTTCGCGATGGCGATTGTGGGTATGTGCTGCGGGGCGCCGGGGCGGCCCCGAAAAAGGCGCGCATTATGCAGAGCGGCGGCCCCGACTGCCAGAGTCTAGGCCGCCTTTGTGATGCGCGGGTGTCAGGCCGAAACGGTTGCGCCCAGTTCGACGATTTCGTAGTCATGGCTGATCTCGACGCCGGCGCGGCCGAGCATGATCGAGGCCGAGCAGTACTTCTCCGCCGACAGCTCCACCGCGCGCTTGACCTGAGCCTCTTTCAGGCCACGGCCCTTGACCACGAAGTGCAGGTGAATCTTGGTGAACACCTTGGGATCCTCGTCGGCGCGCTCGGCCTCGAGGAAGGCCTCGCAGCTCTCCACCGGCTGGCGCGACTTCTTGAGGATGCTGACCACGTCGAAGTTGCTGCAGCCACCCAGGCCGAGCAGCACCATCTCCATGGGCCGCACGCCGAGGTTGCGACCGCCAGCCTCCGGCGGGCCGTCCATCACCACCACGTGACCGCTGCCCGATTCGCCGAGGAACATCGCCTCGCCGGCCCATTGAATGCGCGCTTTCATCGCCTGGATTCTCCACTGCCCGAAAAAAGGCGCCCAGCTTATCACAGCGCTCTACCGCGCCAGCTCCAGGCGGGGCGAGGCAGTTTAGCGGCAGGCAGTGTTAGCTACGTCGCAAATCGGCTTGCTGCACCTATCCGGTCTGTTAAGCTGGCGGCGGATAACTGGCACACTTGTTCAGATAACTAATAAAAAAATCGCCTGTTGGACAAAGGCTTACTCTTTTTTTCTTCGGGACTCGGGCATGGTAGCTATTACCCTTACACCTAAAATCAAGAACCTCGACAAACTCCTCGCACATTGCCATCGCCGCCGCTACACCGCCAAAAGCACCATCATCTATGCAGGTGATCGCTGCGAAACCCTGTTCTTCATCGTCAAGGGTTCGGTCACCATCCTGATCGAAGACGACGATGGCCGGGAAATGATCATCGCCTATCTCAACTCCGGCGACTTCTTCGGCGAAATGGGCCTGTTCGAGAAGGACGGCAGCGAGAAGGAGCGCAGCGCCTGGGTGCGCGCCAAGACCGAATGCGAAGTGGCGGAGCTGAGCTACGCCAAGTTCCGCGAGCTGACCCAGCAGGACCCGGAAATCCTCTACACCCTCGGCAGCCAGATGGCCGACCGCCTGCGCAACACCACGCGCAAGGTCGGCGACCTGGCCTTCCTCGACGTCACCGGCCGCGTGGCCCGCACCCTGCTCGACCTGTGCAAGCAGCCGGACGCCATGACCCACCCGGATGGCATGCAAATCAAGATCACCCGCCAGGAAATCGGCCGCATCGTCGGCTGCTCCCGCGAGATGGTCGGCCGCGTGCTCAAGTCCCTGGAAGAACAGGGCCTGGTGCATGTGAAAGGCAAGACCATGGTGGTCTTCGGCACCCGCTGATCGGGACGGCTGCGCGTCGGCCAAGTCCCGACAAATGAAAAAGCCCGCCAATCGGCGGGCTTTTTTGTGGACTGTGTAGGGCGGGCGATCAGTCCGGGTCGGCGCCCAGCACCAGCCGGCCCTTCTCCGGGAAGAACAGGCGGCGCAGCTCGCTGCCCGGCTCCTCGGCACGCATGAAGGCTTCGCCGACCAGGAAGGCATACACCTCGTTGATTTCCATCAGCTCGACATCGGCGCGATTGAGGATGCCGCTCTCGGTGATCACCAGGCGATCGCGCGGCACGCGCGGCAGCAGGTCGAGGGTGGTTTCCAGGTTCACTTCGAAGCTGTGCAGGCTGCGGTTGTTGATGCCCACCAGCGGCGTGTCCAGAGTGTTCAGCGCGCGCTCCAGCTCATCGCCGTCGTGCACCTCGACCAGCACGTCGAGGCCGACATCCTTGGCCACGCTGGCCAGTTCGGCCATGCGCGCGTCGTCCAGGGCGGAAACGATCAGCAGCACGCAGTCGGCGCCGAGGGCGCGGGCTTCGACGATCTGGTAGGGATCGATCATGAAGTCCTTGCGGATCACCGGCAGGCTGCAGGCGGCGCGCGCCTGCTGCAGGTATTCGTCGGCGCCCTGGAAGAAGTCGATATCGGTGAGTACCGACAGGCAGGTCGCGCCGCCGGCCTCATAGCTGCGGGCGATCTGCGCCGGGTCGAAGTTCTCGCGCAGCACGCCCTTGCTCGGCGAGGCCTTCTTCACCTCGGCGATCACCGCCGCTTCCTTACGCGCCGCCTGCTCCAGCAGCGCACGGGCGAAGCCGCGCGGCGCATCGGCAACCCGCGCCGCCGCCTCGACCTCGGCAAAACCGACGCGCGCACGACGCTCCGCCACTTCCTCGGCCTTGCGGGCGAGGATCTTCTCCAGCACGGTGGGGATGCTCACGCTTCGTTCTCCTGCTTGAACACGGCGGTGAAGGACACCAGCTCGTCGAGTTTTTCCCAGGCCAGGCCGGTGTGCAAGGCGTCCTGCGCCAGCTGCACGCCTTCGCGGAAGCTGGTCGCATGGTCGGCGGCATACAGCGCGGCGCCGGCGTTGAGCACGATCATGTCGGCGGCCTTCAGGCCGTTGTCGGTCTTGCGCTTGCCCAGTGCGTCGCGGATCAGCGCCAGGGAGTCCTGCGCGCCGTTCACGGTCAGGCCGATCAGGCTCTGGCTGCGGATGCCGAAGTCTTCCGGCTGCACGCGGTACTCGCTGATCACGCCGTCCTTCAGTTCGGCGACATGGGTCGGCGCGGCCAGGCTGACCTCATCCAGGCCGTCCTGGGCATGCACCACCAGCACATGCTCGCTGCCCAGACGCTGCAGCACTTCGGCCAGCGGCCGGCACAGGGCCTGGCTGAACACGCCGAGCACCTGGTGCTTGACCCCCGCCGGGTTGGTCATGGGCCCCAGCATGTTGAAGAGGGTGCGCAGGCCCAGCTCACGACGCGGGCCGATGGCATGCTTCATCGCGCCGTGATGGGCCGGGGCGAACATGAAGCCCACCCCCACGGACTCGACGCAGCGCGCCACCTGCTCGGGCGTGAGGTTGAGGTAGACCCCGGCCGCCTCCAGCAGGTCGGCGCTGCCGCTCTTGCCGGATACCGCACGGTTGCCGTGCTTGGCTACCCGCCCGCCTGCCGCGGCGACCACGAAGGCGGCGGCGGTGGAGACGTTGAAGATGTTCATGCCGTCGCCGCCGGTGCCGCAGGTGTCGACCAGGCGTTCGGCGTTGATCCGCACCGGCGCGGCCAGCTCGCGCATGACGGTGGCGGCACCGACTATTTCGTCGATGGTCTCGCTCTTCATGCGCATGCCCATGAGGAACGCGCCGATCTGCGCGTCGGTGCACTGGCCGGTCATGATCTCGCGCATCACGTCCTGCATCTCGGCCGTGTTCAGGTCGAGCTGGTTGACCACCCGGTTGAGGGCTTCCTTGATGTCCATGTCAGCGCACCCCGCCGCTCTGCTTGAGGAAATTGGCGAACAGTTCGTGGCCCTGTTCGGTGAGGATGGATTCCGGGTGGAACTGCACGCCCTCGATGTTCAGGGTCTTGTGGCGCAGGCCCATGATCTCGTCCACCGAGCCGTCTTCGCGCTGGGTCCAGGCGGTGACTTCCAGGCACTCCGGCAGGGTTTCGCGCTTGACCACCAGGGAATGATAGCGGGTCACGGTCAGCGGCTGGTTGAGGCCGGCGAACACGCCCTTGTCCTCGTGGAACACCGGGCTGGTCTTGCCATGCATCACCTGGCGCGCGCGCACCACATCGCCGCCGAAGGCCTGGCCGATGCTCTGGTGGCCCAGGCACACGCCGAGGATCGGCAGCTTGCCGGCGAAGTGCAGGATGGCCGCGATGGACACCCCGGCCTCGGTCGGCGTGCACGGGCCGGGCGAGACCACGATGCGCTCGGGCTGCAGCGCCTCGATCTCGGCGATGGAGAGCTCGTCGTTGCGGATCACATGGACATCGGCACCCAGTTCGCCCAGGTACTGCACCACGTTGTAGGTAAAGGAGTCGTAGTTGTCGATCATCAGCAGCATGTTGGAGGCTCCCTTACTTTACGGACTGTTCGGCGAGGCTGACCGCGCGGAACATGGCGCGACGCTTGTTCAGGGTTTCTTCCCACTCCAGGGCCGGCTGCGAGTCGGCGACGATGCCGGCACCGGCCTGCACGTGCAGTTCGCCGTCCTTGATCACCGCGGTACGAATGGCAATCGCGGTGTCCATGTTGCCGTTCCATGCCAGGTAGCCCACGGCACCGCCGTAGACCCCGCGCTTGACCGGCTCCAGCTCGTCGATGATCTCCATGGCACGCACCTTCGGCGCACCGCTGAGGGTGCCGGCCGGCAGGATGGCGCGCAGGGCGTCCATGGCCGACAGGCCTTCCTTGAGCTGGCCGGTGACGTTGGAGACGATGTGCATGACGTTGGAATAGCGCTCGATCACCATCTGCTCGGTGACCTTCACCGAACCGGTGCTGGCGACGCGGCCGACATCGTTGCGCCCCAGGTCGATCAGCATCAGGTGCTCGGCGAGCTCCTTGGCGTCGGACAGCAGGTCCTTCTCCAGCTCCAGATCGGCCTCTTCGCTGGCGCCACGCGGGCGGGTGCCAGCGATCGGTCGCACCGTGACCAGGTTGTCCTCGACCCGCACCAGCACTTCCGGCGAGCTGCCGACCACATGGAAGTCGCCGAAGTTGAAGAAGTACATGTAGGGCGTCGGGTTGATGCAGCGCAGCGCGCGGTACAGGTCGATCGGCGCGGCCCGGAACGGGATCGACATGCGCTGGGAAATCACCACCTGCATGCAGTCGCCGGCCAGGATGTATTCCTTGATCGCCAGCACCGCGGCTTCGTAGTCGTCGCGCTTGAAGCTGGAGACGAAGTCCGGCTCGGCGCCGGCCGGCGCGGCCAGGTCGACGCCCAGGCGCGGGGCGATCGGCTGGCGCAGCTTGTCCAGCAACTGCGCCAGGCGCGCCTGGCCTTGTTCGTAGGCATCGGCCTGGCTGGGGTCGGCGAGGACGATGGCGTGCATCTTGCCGGCCAGGTTGTCGAATACCACCACCGCGTCGGAGACCATCAGCAGGATATCCGGGGTGCCCAGCGGGTCCGGATTGAGGCTGGCGCCGAGCTTGGTCTCGACGTAGCGCACGCTGTCGTAGCCGAAGTAGCCGACCAGGCCGCCGTTGAAACGCGGCAGGCCGGCCAGGGTCGGCACCTTGTAGCGCGCCTTGAACTGCTCGACGAAGTCCAGCGGGTCGGCGCAGTCGTCATGCCGCTCCACCTCGACGCCATCGACGCTGACGCTGACCCGGTGGCCGTGGGCGCGCAGCACGGTACGCGCCTGCAGGCCGATGATGGAGAAGCGCCCCCACTTCTCGCCGCCCTGCACGGATTCCAGCAGGTAGGTGTTGGCCGCGTCGGCCAGCTTCAGGTAGATCGACAGCGGGGTGTCGAAGTCGGCCAGGGTTTCGAAGGCAAGCGGGATGCGGTTGTAGCCGTCGGCGGCCAAACGCAGGAATTCGTCGCGGGTCATGATGGAGTCAGCCTTGTGGCCGGAAGCCCGATGGCCTCCGGGAATCAAACAGTAGGGGTACGCAACACGCGCCGGCAAGCCGGCCACACTCGATCAGGCGCGCCAGCGCCAACGGGCCAGGGCCTTGAGGATCTTCATGTTGGCTCGGCTGAGCCAGTGTTTGCGGGGAGCCACCACGGTGCGATCTCTTGGCTGCGGGTGTGCGGAAGGATTAGCCGACATTAGCTTAGCGTCCGCCGCGAAGCAACCGTCGGGCAGCAGCTGGCGCAGATCGTCGAGCACCGCCGCCGGGCCTTCCTCGGCAATCGGCCGGCCGTGGTTGTAGCCATAGCTCAGCGCCACGCAGGGCACGCCGGCAGCCTGGGCCGCCAGCACGTCGTTGCGCGAGTCGCCGATAAACAGCGCCTCGTGCGCACCGATGCCGGCCAGGCGCAGCACATGCAGCAGCGCCGCCGGGTCCGGCTTCTGCTGCGGCAGGGTGTCGCCTCCGATGATCCAGCGGAAGTAGCGGCCCAGTTTCATCTCGTCCAGCAGCGGGGCGACGAAGCGCTCCGGCTTGTTGGTGATCAGCGCCAGTTCCACGCCCTGTTTCTTCAGCCACTTGAGGCTGGCGGTGACGCCCGGGTAGACCCGGCTCAGGCTGTGGCAGTCGGCATAGGCCTGGTTGAACAGTTCCAGCGCCTGCTCGGTCTCGGCCTCGCCGACGCCGGCATGCTCGATATCGCCGGCCAGGGCGCGGCGCACCAGCACCCGCGCGCCATTACCGACCCAGTCGCGCACCCGCTCGATGCCCGCGGCCGGGCGCCCGAGCTGCACCAGCATGCGATCGACGGCGGCGGCCAGGTCCGGCACCGAGTCGACCAGGGTGCCGTCCAGGTCGAACATCACCAGGCGCGGCAGCTGGCCGCCGAACAGCCCGTGGAGGAGAGTCACCCACGCACCTGGGCCAGTTCGGCACGCATGGCGTCGATCACGGTCTTGTAGTCCGGCTGGTTGAAGATCGCCGAGCCGGCGACGAAGGTGTCGGCACCCGCCGCGGCGATGGCGCCAATGTTCTGCACGTTGACCCCGCCATCGATCTCCAGGCGGATTTCACGGCCGCTGGCGTCGATCAGCGCACGCGCTTCTTTCAGCTTGTCCAGGGTGCCGGGAATGAACTTCTGCCCGCCGAAGCCGGGGTTGACGCTCATCAGCAGGATCATGTCGACCTTGTCCATCACGTACTTGAGCACGTCCAGCGGAGTGGCCGGGTTGAACACCAGGCCGGCCTTGCAGCCGCCGTCCTTGATCAGCTGCAGCGAGCGGTCGATGTGTTCGCTGGCTTCCGGGTGGAAGGTGATGTAGCTGGCGCCGGCCTCGATGAAGTCGCCGATGATGCGGTCGACCGGCTTGACCATCAGGTGCGCGTCGATCGGCGCGGTGATGCCGTACTTGCGCAGCGCCGCACAGACCATCGGGCCGATGGTCAGGTTGGGCACGTAGTGGTTGTCCATCACGTCGAAGTGGACGATGTCGGCGCCGGCGGCGAGGACCTTGTCGACTTCCTCGCCCAGGCGGGCGAAATCGGCGGAGAGAATCGACGGGGCGATGGCGAAGGATTGCATGGCGGCCTCAGGGCGGAATCACGGTGGCGCGATTGTAGCCTGAGTCGCCGGCCGAGGCAGTTGTCGTATGTCAGGCCGTGGCTGCGACCTTGGTCGCAGCGCGTAGGTCGGGTTGAGCGCAGCGAAGCCCAGCAGGCGAGCCAGCAGGCAACTCCGCCGCTGGGCTGCGGGCACTACGCGCCTCAGCCCAACCTACGTCACTCAGCCCGGGTTGGCGGTACGCATCTTCTCGCTGCGCCCGCGCAGCCATTCCAGGGTCAGCAGCATGACGATGGAGAAGCCGATCAGCAGGGTGGCCGCGGCGGCGATGGTCGGCGACAGGTTCTCGCGGATGCCGCTGAACATCTGCCGCGGCAGGGTGGCCTGCTCCGGGCCGGCGAGGAACAGGGTCACCACCACTTCGTCGAACGAGGTGGCGAAGGCGAACAGCGCGCCGGAAATCACCCCAGGGGCGATCAGCGGCAGGGTCACCCGGCGGAACGTCGTCAGCGGCGAGGCGCCCAGGCTGGCCGCGGCGCGCACCAGGTTGTAGTTGAAGCCCTGCAGGGTGGCCGACACGGTGATGATGACGAACGGCACACCGAGCACCGCGTGCACCAGGATCAGCCCCAGGTAGCTGTTGCCGAAGCCCATCGGGGCGAAGAACAGATAGCTGGCCACCCCGACTATGACCACCGGCGCCACCATCGGCGAAATCACCAGGCTCATCACCAGGGCCTTGCCGCGGAACTCGCCACGGGTCAGGCCGATCGACGCCAGGGTGCCGAAGACCATGGCCAGCACGGTGGCCGCCGGGGCGACGATCATGCTGTTGGTCAGCGAGCGCATCCACTCGGCCGAGCCGAAGAAGTCGGCGTACCAGCGCAGGGAGAAGCCCTGCAGCGGGTAGACCAGGAAGCTGCCGGAGTTGAACGACAGCGGAATGATCACCAGCACCGGCAGGATCAGGAACAGCAGCACCAGCGCGCACAGGCTGCGGTGGGCCCAGAACCAGGCGCGTTCGATCGGCGATTTGTAGGGACTCAGCATCTCGATGTTCTCCTGATCAACCCAGACGCAGGCGGCTAGCGCCCACCAGCCAGCTGTACACCACATAGAGCAGCATGGTGGCCAGCAACAGCAGGCCGCCGAGGGCCGTGGCCATGCCCCAGTTGATGGTGGTGTTGGTGTAGAAGGCAACGAAGTAGCTGATCATCTGGTCGCTCGGGCTGCCCAGCAGGGCCGGGGTGATGTAGTAGCCGATCGACAGGATGAACACCAGCAGGCTACCGGCGCCGACGCCGGCCAGGGTCTGCGGGAAGTACACCCGCCAGAAGCTGGCGAAGGGGTGGCAGCCCAGCGAGATGGCGGCACGCATGTAGCTCGGCGAGATGCCCTTCATCACGCTGTAGATCGGCAGGATCATGAACGGCAGCATGATGTGCACCATCGCCACGTAGACCCCGGTGCGGTTGAACACCAGCTGCAATGGCTCGTCGATGATGCCCATGGCCATCAGCGCGCCGTTGATCAACCCGCCCGACTGCAGCAGCACGATCCACGCCGCCACCCGCACCAGGATCGAGGTCCAGAACGGCAGCAGCACCAGGATCATCAGCAGGTTGCTGGTACGGGTCGGCAGGTTGGCCAGCAGGTAGGCCAGCGGATAGGCCAGCACCAGGCAGATGGCGGTGATCACCAGGCTCATCCAGAAGGTGCGGGCGAAGATGTCCAGGTAGATGGCCTGGTCCGGGGTGGCCGGAGCCAGCTCGCCGAGGTCGTCGATGCGGTGATCGAGGGCCGCCAGCAGGTAGTAGGCGGTAAAGGCGCTGTCGTTGCGGCGGATCACCTGCCAGTAGGCCGGGTCGCCCCAGCGCTCGTCGATGGTTTCCAGGGCATCCTTGTAGGAGGCCGGCTCCTGCTTGAACGGCAGCGCGCGACCGGTCTTGGCCATCAGGCTGCGGTAGCCGGCCAGCTCCATGTTCAGGCGCTTGGACAGGTCACCGATGGTCTGGTTCTTGCGCGCCTCGCCCAGGTCGAGGCTGAGGGCCTTGTAGGCCGCCTCTTCCGGCAGGCCACGGCCATCCCAGGCGGCGATCGCCTCCACGGTACGCGGCAGGCTGCGCACCACTTCGGGGTTTTCCACGCTCTTGTAGAGCAGGATGCCGATCGGCAGGAGGAACACCACCACGAGGAACACCAGCAGTGGCAGGATCAGGCCCTGCGCCTTGAGGCGGTTGATCCGCTCGGCACGCGCCAGCTTCTGCTTCAGGGTGAGCCCGGCGAATTCGGTGAGGGAGACGGTTTCAGCCATTGCTAGCTCCGCTAAATCTGGCCGCGCGAGGCGGCAGGAAAAAAGAGATGAGGGTGCGCCCCAGGCGCCAGCCCTCATCCCCAGACCCTCTCCCGCAGGAGAGGGGGTGTTACCAACTTACTTGGCGGCCCAGGCGTTGAAGCGCTGTTCCAGCTGCTCGCCGAAGTCGGCCCAGAAGGCCACGTTCATGGCGACCTGGCCGGCGATGTTTTCCGGGGTGGTCGGCATGTCCGCCAGCAGGCCCTTGTCGAGCAGCGCCACGGCGTTCTTGTTGGCCGGGCCGTAGGCGATGTTCGACGAATAGACCTTCTGCTGCTCAGGCTGCACGGTGAAGGCGGCGAAGGCCTTGGCCGCGTCGAGGTCCTTGGCACCTTTCGGGATGGCCCAGGAGTCGAAGTCGTAGACGCCGCCGTTCCACACCACCTTCAGGTTGCTTTCCTTCTGCACGGCGGCGATGCGGCCGTTGTAGGCGGAGCTCATGACCACGTCGCCGGAGGCGAGGAACTGCGGCGGCTGGGCGCCGGCTTCCCACCACTGGATGTGCGGCTTGATCTCGTCGAGTTTCTTGAATGCACGGTCCTGGCCTTCCTGGGTGGCGAGCACGGTGTAGACGTCTTTCGCCGCCACGCCGTCGGCCATCAGGGCGAATTCCAGGGTGTACTTGGCGCCCTTGCGCAGGCCGCGCTTGCCGGGGAATTTCTTCACGTCCCAGAAATCGGCCCAGCCGGCCGGGGCACTGGCCAGTTTGTCGGCGTTGTAGGCGAGCACCGTGGACCACACGAAGAAGCCCACGCCGCATGGCTGCACGGCGCCGTCGATGAAGTTGGAGGCATCGCCGAACAGGGCCGGGTCGATTTCCTCGAACAGACCTTCGTCACAGCCGCGGGCCAGTTCCGGCGACTCCACTTCCACCAGGTTCCACGACACGCTGTTGGTGTCGACCATGGCTTTGACCTTGGCCATCTCGCCGTTATATTCGCCGGCGATCACCTTGCCTTTGCCGGCCGCTTCCCACGGCTGGTAGAAGGCCTTGGTCTGCGCCTCCTTGTTGGCGCCACCGAAGGAAATCACCGTCAGGTCGGCGGCGGCCGCCTGGCCGGCGCAGGCCAGGCCGAGGGCCAGGGCGCCGAGGCGAAGGTTGCTGTGCAGTTTGCTCATTGTTGTTCTCTCCACGGTGCAGGGTTGGTATTGCGCTGAAGCACTCACTCCGCGATCAGCGGGTCGAGCGCGCGGACGTGTTCCACATGCCAGCCAAGCGGCACCACATCGCCCACGCCCATGGCGGGATCGAGCTCGGCGATCGGCTGCTTGACGAAGAAATCGGGCTTGCCACACACCTCCATGCGGATGCGCACGTGGTCGCCCAGGTAGATGAACTCCACCACCCGCCCGGAGAAGCGGTTGGCGCACTGCTCGCTGGCGCCATTGAGGCGCACGCGCTCGGGGCGGATCGACAGGGTCACCGGCTCGCCGGGGGCACCGACGTTGACCGCCAGCGCCTCGACCTTCTCGCCGCGGGTCAGGCCGACCACGCAGCGCTCGCCGTCGCGGCTGAGCAGCTGGCCGCTGATGCGGTTGTTCTCGCCGATGAAGTTGGCCACGAAGGTGTTCTTCGGCGCCTCGTAGAGGTCGCGCGGCGGGGCGATCTGCTGGATCTCGCCCTGGTGGAACACCGCCACGCGGTCGGACATGGTCAGCGCCTCGCCCTGGTCGTGGGTCACGTAGACCACGGTCACGCCCAGGCGCTGGTGGATGTGCTTGATCTCCATCTGCATGTGCTCGCGCAGCTGCTTGTCCAGCGCGCCGAGCGGCTCGTCCATCAGCACCAGCTGCGGCTCGAACACCAGCGCGCGGGCCAGGGCCACACGCTGCTGCTGGCCGCCGGAGAGCTGCGCCGGGTAGCGGTTGCGGAACTTGTCGAGCTGCACCATGGACAGCGCGCGCTTGACCCGCTCGCTGCAGTCGGTCTTGTTCATGCCGCGCACGCTGAGCGGGAAGGCCAGGTTCTCGGCCACCGTCATGTGCGGGAACAGCGCGTAGTTCTGGAACACCATGCCGATGTCGCGCTTGTGCGGCGGCACGTTGTTGATCGCCCGGCCACCGAGCAGGATCTCGCCGGCGGTGGGCGTCTCGAAGCCGGCCAGCATCATCAGGCTGGTGGTCTTGCCCGAGCCGGACGGCCCGAGCAGGGTGAGGAATTCGCCTTTGCGAATATCCAGGTTGAGGTCTTTGACGATCAGGTTCTCGCCGTCGTAGCTCTTCTGCACGCCACGAAAACTGACCAGTACATCGTTGGAAGCATTCTCGGCCATCACCACACCTGTGTTCTTGTCTGCCATGGCTAAAGACTAGAGAGGCGGGGGCGCCACGCAAATCGGGCGGTATGACTGATTGCTATAAGGCTAGAGGAAAGCGTGCTGTAGGGATCGCCCTACAGGAAAGGCTTTTGTGGGAGCGAATTCATCCGCGATAGGCGGGCCACACCGAGCAGCCCAGATCGCGAATGAATTCGCTCCCACACCGCTCAGCTCAGCTCAGCTCAAACCAGCTTGTGCTCCATCGCATACCTCACCAGATCGGCCACCGAATGGCTGCCGAGCTTCTGCATCAGGCGCGCCTTGTGGGTGCTGACGGTCTTGCTGCTGATCGACAGGTGCAGGGCGATCTCGTTGACCCCCTCGCCCTGCACCAGGCGCTCGAACACCGAGAACTCGCGTTCGGAGAGCTGCGCATGGGGCGGCCGCGAATCGGTCAGGCCGACCTCGAAGACCATGCGGTCGGCCAGGTCCGGGTCGATGTAGCGCCCGCCGGCGGCGACCTTGCGGATGGCGGTGAGCAGCAGCGCCGGGTCGCTGTCCTTGGTGGCGTAGCCGGCCGCGCCGATCTTCAGCGCGCGGGCGGCCATCTGCGCCTCGTCGTGCATGGACAGCACCAGCACCGCCGGCGGATTGTTCAGCGCGCGAATCCGCGGGATGGCCTCCAGGCCGTTGACCCCGGGCATGGAGATATCCAGCAGCACCACTTCGCAGGGCGTATGGCGCAGGGTCTCCAGCAGCTGCTCGCCGTTGCAGGCCTCGCCCACCACCTGCAGATCCTTGGCCAGGCCGATCAGCTGCTTGATGCCCTCGCGGACGATGGTGTGGTCTTCGGCTACCAGTACTCGAATCACGCGACTTCCTCTTGATCATCCAGTGCCACCCGCACGCTGAGGGTGGTGCCCTCGCCCGGCTGGCTGTCGATATGCAGCGTGCCGCCGAGCATCAGCACCCGCTCGCGCATGCCGACCAGGCCGAACGACTGGGTGCGCGGCGCCTGCGGGTCGAAGCCCTGGCCATCGTCGCTGACGCTCAGGCACAGCTGGCCGCCCTCCACGCTCAGGCGCACCGCCACAGTATGCGCCTGGGCGTGGCGCAGCACGTTGGTCAGCGCCTCCTGCAGCACGCGGAACAGGCCGATGGCCTTGGCATCGGAGAGCGCCGGCAACTGCTGTTCCGGCACCTCGACCAGGCAGGGGATCTGGCTGCGCGCCTCGAAACGGCGCGCCTGCCATTCGATGGCCGAGGCGATGCCGGCATCCAGGATCGGCGGGCGTAGGGCGGTGGCCACGTCGCGCACCAGCTGGAACAGGTTGGCAATCAGCTTCTTCATGCTGTCCAGGCGCTCGCGCAGGCCGGCGTCCAGCTCGCCGTAGGCCAGCTCGCACATCGAGGTTTCCAGCTTGAGCACGGTGAGCACCTGGCCCAGTTCGTCGTGCACCTCGCGGGCGATGCGCGCCTTTTCTTCTTCGCGCACGCTTTCCAGGTGCGCCGACAGGTCGCGCAGCTGAGCGCGCGACTCGGCCAGCTGCAGCTCGATCTGCTTGTTCTCGCTGATGTCCCAGACCATGCCGTCCCACACCACATGCTCGCCTTCCAGGCGGCGGGCGCGGGCCTTGATGTCGGCCCAGCGCACACGGCCGTCGCGGGTGAGGATGCGCCCCTGCCACTGCCAGTCGCTGGCCGCCGCGATGGCCGCATCCTGGGTGGCGTGATAGCGCGCGCGGTCGTCCGGGTGGACCAGGCTGCGAATGCCAAAATCGGCCGCCATGATCTGCGCCGGCGGATAGCCGACCAGCTGCTCGCTGCCCTCGCTGATGTAGGCAAAATCCACCGGTGCTCCGGGCAGCGGGCGCTCCAGGCGGAACACCAGACCCGGCACGTTGCTGGCGATGCCCTTCAGGCGCGCCTCGCTCTCCTCCAGGGCGGCCCGGGCGCGGCGGCGCTCGGTGACGTCGGTGAGGTACACCACCAGATACTCGGCCTCGCGAAAACGCAGGAAGCTCAGCGACACGTCCGCCGGCATCAGGCTGCCATCGGCGCGCACGCAGTTGCTCTCGAAGCTCAGTGCACCCTCGTCACGCGAGCGCACCCGACGCCACAGATGCAGCCAGCGATCCATGCTCAGGTTCGGCTCGATCAATTCCAGCGGCCGCTCGACCAGCTCCTCGCTGCGGTAGCCGAGCATCTGCGCCGCCGCCCGGTTGGCGTAGCGCACGTGGCTGTCCCAGTTGACCCAGAGGATGCCCACGGTGCTGTGGTCGCTGGAGAACTGGGTCAGGCGCAGCGCCTCCTCTGCCGCCTCGCGCCGGGCCAGCACCTGGCGCGCCTCAAGCAGATGCTGCTCCAGGCGCGAGCGCTGGCGGCGCACCACTGCCAGCAAGGCCAGGCTGATCAGCAGCAGGGTGGCGCACAGCAGGCTGAGGTTGCGCCAGAAGCGCGGCGAATCGCCGAGGCCGGGCTTCTGCGCGGTCAGCCAGCGCCCCTGCAGTTGCTCCAGGGTCTGCGCCGGCAGGGCGCGCAGGGCCTCATCGATGATCGCCGCCAGCTGCGGCCAGTCGCGCCGGGTGCCGATGCGCAGCAACTGCGGCAGGCCGACATCGCCGACCACCAGCAGGGGGGCGAACTCGCTTTCCTGGCTCAGGCGGCTGAGCTGCGCCTGATCGATCACGGCGAAGCGCGCCTGCTGCTCCAGCACCGCCTGCAGGGCCTGGCGGTCGGACGGGCGGGCCAGCAGGTTGAGGTTGAAGTAGTTGCTGCGCAGGTAGTCGACCACCGCGCTGGGGGTGCGCGCGGCGATCACATCGCTGGTGCCGAGCTGCTCCAGCTCGACTGCCACGGTGCCCAGGCGCTCGCCCACCAGCAGGTGCGGAATGCGCAGGTAGGGATCGGAATACAGCCACTGGCGCAACCCGGCGGGGGTCTGGCTGAGGCCGGGAGCGAGGTCGATCTTGCCGGCGCGCAAGGCGTCGTCGAGGGCCTGCTGATCGGGGTAGCTGCGCCAGCTGAACTCCACCGGCAGGCTCTTGCCCAGGGCCTCGATCAGCTCGACATTGAGCCCGACCAACTGCTGCTGGCGCCGCTGGAACTCGGCATAGGGCGCCTGCAGCACCACGCCGACGTGCAGGCGCGGGTGCTCGGCCAGCCAGGCCCGCTGACTGTCGTCCAGCAGCAACGGAGTATTCACCGGAATGGCCCACAGCAGGGTCGGCAACAGCAACAGCCACAAACCGCCAAGCACTCGCCTCATGCGCCCATCACCGCCCGCCTCGAATCATCGTTCGCCATACCTTACTCCTGCCGAGCCACCGCCAGGCAAGCGGCACCTGACAAATCGCGGGGCAACGCTTAGGCTGCGGGAACCCTCCGCCATTCAGAACCCTGAGATGCCCAACGCCCTGCGCCCGACACTTATCGCCGTAACCCTTGGCCTGAGCCTGACGCTGGCCCAGGCCGCGACTGCCGAGGAAAGCCCGCCAGCAACCGCCGCCAGCAGCGCGGCCAACGACGCTGCAGCGGATAGCGCCGCAGGCGAACGCCCACCCCTGGCCGAACGCAGCGTCGAAGCACAAAGCGCCCTGCAACGCCAGTTGCCCGCCGCCGAACAGCAGCAGCTGCAAGCGGCCGACGAGACCTTCCTGGCCCTGTGGAAACCGGCCAACGTGGCCGAGGCGAGCGGCGTGGTGATCCTGGTCCCGGCCAGCGGCGAAAGCGCGGACTGGCCGCAGGCCATCGGCCCGCTGCGCAACAAGCTGCCGGATGCCGGCTGGAGCAGCCTGAGCCTGACCCTGCCGGATCTGCCGCAACTGCCGGCGCCCATGGCCGTCGTGGCCGTGACCGCTGCGGCAGCGCCGGACGCCGGCGCAGCGGATGCCCCGGCCGAGCCGACCGGCGCCGCAGCCGATGCGCCCGCCGCCGATGGCGCTGCAGGCGAAAACCCGGCGGCCACGACCGCGCCGGCCGTCGAGCCGTCCGTACGGATCTTCGCCCGCATCCAGGCCGCCATCGCCTTCGCCGAACAGCAACAGGCGCCGGCCATCGTCCTGCTCGGCCACGGCGATGGCGCCTACTGGGCCGCCCGCTTCCTCGCCGAGCAGAAGCCGCCCCAGGTCAAGCACCTGCTCAGCGCGGCCGCCGTGCAGCCGAGCGGCCTGAGCCCGGCGCTGGACGAACTGCTGCCCGGCCTGCTGCTGCCGACCGGCGATTTCTACTACAAGGACCAGGCCGGCGACCGCAGCGCTGCCACGCGCCGCCTGCATGCCAGCAAGCGTCTCAAGCACGAGGCCTACAGCCAGATCGCCCTCAAGGCCCTGCCGGGCAACCCGAATGCCGAGCAGGAGCAGCTGTACCGGCGCATTCGCGGCTGGCTGGACAAGAGCCTGCCGGCGCAGAAATAGGCCCGCACCGACGGCGCGGGGGGTTGGAACTTCTCACTCGCTACCGGCGAGAATGCCCGCTGGCGTAGGGTGCGCCATGCGCACCAGAGCCCCTGTACGTGGCTTGTGGTGCGCGCGGCGCACCCTACGAGCGCGCACACAGCTTCCTAGCGAAACCCGCGGCGCGCGCGGATCAGCTCATAGGCCTGGTGCAGCTCGCCGGTGCGCTCGGTGGCGGCGCGGATCTGCGCCGGCGTCGCCCCGGCTCCGGCCAGCTTGTCCGGGTGGTGCCGACTGAGCAGCTTGCGGTAGGCGCGCTTGACCACCGCCGCTTCGCTGTCGCCGCGCACCCCGAGCAGGCGCAGGGCCGCCTGGTAATCGGCGGATGGCACTTCGGCCTTGCGCCGGGCGGGTTCGTATTCGTCGGCCAGGGCATTCAGCTCTTCCAGCGCCCAGCCCAGGCAACGGCCCCACTGCTGGATCAGCTCGTACTCGCGCTCGCTGACCCGACCATCGGCCCAGGCCATGCGCCAGCACCCGCGCAGCACCAGGTCGGCCCGCTCCGGACGACCGCGCAGGCCCTGCAACGGCCGCGCAAAATCGTCGCCGGCCAGCTTGCCGCGGTTGAAGGCCTCCATCGCCCGGCGCCGCGCCGCCTCGTTCAGGCCCAGGCGCTGCATCTCCTGGCGGGCCTGCTGGATATGCAGCTGCAACACGCGCCCGCCGCTCTTGGCCAGGCGACCGAGGAGCATGAACAGCAACTCGTCGTCATCCATAGCCGCCCCGCCGAACAGGGCGCGCAGCGCGGCCCAGGAAGTCAGCTGGAGGCGGCGGTCGACCACCTGGCCGAGCACGCCGCCGAGCAGCGCCCCGGGAATGCTCGCCAGCGCCCAGCCGGCCAGGGCACCGAGTACGGTTATCGGCCAGAACACGTCAGCACCTCGCCGCCAGCAACTGCTCGACCTCGGCCAGGCGTTCGTGGGTGCCGACATCCACCCAGCGCCCGCGGAAGTGCTCGCCCGTTACCAGCCCGTCGGCCATGGCCCGGCGCAGCAGCGGCGCCAGCTTGAACGCGCCGTCCTGGCAGCCGGCAAACAGCTGCGGATGCAGCACGGCCACGCCGCTGTAGGTCAGGCTGGCCCGGCCGGGCTGGAGTTCGCCGACCCGCCCGCCGTGCAGGCAGAAGTCGCCGTGCGGGTGATGGGCCGGATTGTCCACCAGCAGCAGATGCGCCAGCCCCGCCAGCGGCCGGCGCAGGCCGGCGAAATCGCAGTCGGTCCAGATATCGCCGTTGACCACCAGGAACGGCTGCTCGCCCAGCAGCGGCAGGGCGCGGAAGATGCCGCCGCCGGTCTCCAGCGGCTCACCTTCGGCGGAGTAGTCGATGCGCACACCGAAGCGCGCGCCATCGCCCAGGTAGTCCTCGATCTGCTGGCCGAGCCAGGCATGGTTGATCACCAGTTCGCGGAAACCGGCCGCGGCCAGGGCGCGCACGTGAAACTCGATCAGCGGCACGCCGCCGGCACGCACCAGGGGCTTGGGGGTATGCAGGGTCAGCGGGCGCAGGCGCTCGCCCTTGCCCGCCGCCAGAATCATCGCCTTCATGCCGGTTGCAGTTCCTGCTGCGGCAGGCTGGCGAGCAGCTCGCCGAGCGCCGCCAGTTCCGGCCGGCGCGCCAGCACGGCCTCTAGGTAGGCGAAGAAGCGCGGCACGTCGGCCAGGTACTTGGGCTTGCCGTCGCGGTGGCAGATGCGCGCGAAGATGCCGATCACCTTGAGGTGACGCTGCACCCCCATCAGGTCGCTGGCCCGGTGGAACGCCGCGAAGTCGGCCGGCAGGGCGATCCCGGCTGCACTCGCCAGCTGCCAGTAGCGCTGCAACCAGCCCAGCACCCGGTCTTCCGGCCAGCTGAGGAAGGCGTCCTTGAACAGGCTGGTAACGTCGTAGCTGACCGGGCCCTGGACCGCATCCTGGAAGTCCAGCACCCCGGGATTCGGTTCGCTGAGCATCAGGTTGCGCGGCATGTAGTCGCGATGCACCAGCACCCGCGGCTGGGCCAGGGCACTGTCGACCAGCAGGTCGCAGACCTGCCGCCACAGCGCCTGCTGCCCGGCATCCAGCTCGACGCCCAGATGGCGCTGCAGGTACCAGTCGGGAAACAGCTGCAGCTCGCGGCGCAGCAGGGCGTCGTCATAGGCCGGCAACAGGTCGTCGAGCGGCAGTTTCTGGAATGTCACCAGCGCCTGCAGGGCCTGCTCGAACAGGGCATCGGCATTGTCCGCATTCAGCACGTCCAGCCAGGTCTGCCGGCCCAGGTCGTCGAGCAGGAGAAAGCCGCGCTCGATATCGGCGGCGAGAATCCGCGGCACATGCACGCCGGCAGCGGCCAGCATGCCGGCCACCTTGACGAAGGGCCGGCAGTCTTCCTGGGGCGGCGGCGCATCCATCACGATCAGCGTGCGCCCGGCCCCCTGCCAGCGAAAATAGCGGCGAAAACTGGCATCGCTGCTGGCCGCAGTGAGCTCGGCAGCGGGCACCGGCCCCCAACCTTCGGCGGCGAACAACGCGGGCAAACACTGCTCCAGCCAGCCCTGCAGAAGCTGCAGGCGTACATCTTGATCAGGCATTACAAGGGTCTCCGACGGCGCTAGCCGTTGTGCGGGTCATGCTTTATTATCCAGCATCTTTTTTCGCCCATCGAGAGGCGTGCGGCCCCCGCGGGTCGAAGGCGCGCAGGAAGCCCGGACTAACAAGATGGCAGTAAAACTCCCCGTGTTCCGTAAAAAATTCCCATTGCTGGTCACCGGCAGCCTACTGGCTCTTCAGCCCGTAGCCACGCCTTTTGCTGTCGCCGCCGAGCAGTTCGACTGCCAGGCCTCCACCACCGGAGGCTGGGCCTGTTCCCCGAAAACCGCGAACGCCGCCCAGCTGCCGCGCCCGCAGCATAGCGCGACGGCGGTCAGTACGGTCGCCGGCACTGACGCCGCCCAGCCGGCCGACGGCCAGGCCGCCAGCACAGCCGTACTGGTGACCGAAAGCCAGGGCAAAGGCCTGAGCAGCCGCAGCGCCGACTACAGCCACCTCGACTGGGTGCCGCGCGACAAGCTCTCCGCCGCCCAGCTGGCCGAAGTCGGCCCGTACTGCGCCGGTTCCTATGTCGAGCCGCTGCGCCCGGGCATGAGCGACGACACGCCGATGGACGAGGCGCCGATGTTCGTCTCGGCCAAGGCCTCGCGCTACGCTCAGGAAACCCAGACCGCCACCCTCGCCGGTGACGTCGTGCTGCGCCAGTCCGGCATGCAGATCGAAGCCGACGAAGCCAAGCTTCACCAGCTTGAGAACCGCGGCGAACTGATCGGCAACGTCAAGCTGCGCGACCAGGGCACCCTGGTGGTGGGCGACCGCGCCGAGATCCAGCTGGACAACGGCGAGGCCAAGGTCGAGAACGCCGAATACGTCCTGCACAAGGGCCATGTGCGCGGCAGCGCGCTGTATGCCAAGCGCGAAGAAAGCGCGATCATCCGCCTCAAGGATGGCACCTACACCCGCTGCGAACCGGGCAGCAACGCCTGGAACCTCAAGGGCAACAACATCAAGCTGAACCCGGCCACCGGCTTCGGCACCGCGACCAACGTGACCCTGCGGGTAAAAGACATTCCGGTGTTCTATACCCCGTACATCTATTTCCCGATCGACGATCGCCGCCAGTCCGGCTTCCTCGCCCCGAGCATCGGCTCGTCAAGCGATACCGGCTTCCTCCTGGCCACCCCGTACTACTTCAACCTGGCGCCGAACTACGACGCCACCTTGTACCCCACCTACATGAGCAACCGCGGCCTGCTGATGGAAGGCGAGTTCCGCTACCTGACCAAGGGCAGCGAAGGCCAAGTCGGCGGTGCCTGGCTGGACGACGCGGAAGACGAGCGCAAGCTGCAGTCCGAATACGAAGACCAGCGCTGGATGTACAACTGGCAGCACAAGGGCGGCCTCGACTCGCGCCTGCTGGCCGAAGTCGACTACACCGACATCAGCGACCCCTACTACTTCCAGGACCTGAACAGCGACCTGGAAGTCAGCAGCACCACCTTCGTCAACCAGCGCGGCGCGCTCACCTACCGCGGCGACAACTTCACCGCCGGCCTGAACGCCCACGCCTACGAGCTGGCCACGGTCACCGACATCACCCCCTACGACCGTCTGCCGCAGATCACCTTCGACGGTGCCCTGCCGTTCCAGCCGGGCGGGCTGAACTTCGCCTACCAGACCGAGTTCGTGCGCTTCGACCGCGACCTGCGCAGCGGCAACTTCAGCGATGAAAACGGCAACCTGGAACCCTGGTACGACACACGGATCAAGGGCCTGGCCCGCGCCAATGGCGACCGTATCCACCTGGAGCCGGGCGTCAGCCTGCCGTTGAACTGGACCTGGGGCTATGTCAAGCCGACCATCAAGTACCTGCAGACCGACTACGACCTGGACCTGGACCAGGAGGGCAAGAACAGCCTGCTCGCCGAACAGGAATACAGCAGCAGCCAGAACCGCGGCGTAGGCCTGTTCAATCTGGACAGCGGCCTGTACTTCGACCGCAACACCTCGCTGTTCGGCAAGAACTATCGGCAGACCCTCGAGCCGCGCCTGTACTACCTGTACGTGCCGGAAGAAGACCAGACCGACATCCCGGTGTTCGACACCGGCGAGAACACCTTCAACTACGCCTCGCTGTTCCGCGAGAACCGCTTCTCCGGCAAGGACCGCATCGGCGACGAGAACAAGCTGTCGCTGGGCGTGACCAACCGCTGGATCGAGTCTAATGGCTTCGAGCGTCAGCGTTTCAGCATCGGCCAGGCCCTCTACTTCGCCGACCGTGAAGTGCAGCTGCCCGGCATCGACTACCGCACCCGCGACGATGCCCAGGCCAATGTCTCGCCCTATGCGCTGGAATACCTGTACCGCTTCAACCGCGACTGGCGCCTGTCGTCCGATTTCAACTGGGATCCGGACAGCAGCAGCACCCGTTCCGGCAGCGCGATGTTCCACTACCAGCCGGAAGAGAACCCGAACAAGGTGGTCAACGTCGGCTATCGCTACCGCAACGACACCGTGCGCTACGACCAGTCCACCGGTGACTGGGTAGTGGGCGGCGGCGACTTCGGTACGCCTGGCCAGCCGGGCTACATCAAGGACTACTACAAGATCGAGCAGCATGACTTCTCGGTGATCTGGCCGATCGTGCCGCAGTGGAGCGCCATCGCCCGCTGGCAGTACGACTACAACCAGACCCGCACCCTCGAGGCCTTCGGCGGCTTCGAGTACGACAGTTGCTGCTGGAAACTGCGCCTGATCAACCGTTACTGGGTCGACTACGACGAATACAGCCTGAACCCGGACCAGAACGACCAGGCCGACCGCGGCATCTTCCTGCAGATCGTCCTGAAAGGGCTCGGTGGCGTGGTGGGTAACAAGGCGGAAAGTTTCCTCGACCAAGGCATCCAAGGTTACCGTGAACGTGAAGACCAAGCTTTCTGATTGCCTGCGCCCGCTGCTGCTGGGCGCAGTTTTCCTCGGCACTGCAGCGCAGGCCGAAGTTCAGTCCCTCAACCGCGTGATCGCCATTGTCGATAACGATGTGATCATGCAGAGCCAGCTGGATGCCCGCACCCGCGAGGTCCAGCAGACCATCGCCAAGCGCGGCGCCCAGGTGCCGCCGGCCGACGCGCTCAGCCAGCAAGTGCTCGAACGCCTGATCGTCGAGAACCTGCAGCTGCAGATCGGCGAGCGTTCCGGCATCCGCATCACCGACGAAGAGCTGAACCAAGCGATGACCAGCATTGCCCAGCGCAATCGCCTGACCCTGGAACAGTTCGGTGCCGCCCTGGCGCGTGACGGCCTGAGCCTCAAGGATGCCCGCGAGCAGATTCGCCGCGAGATGGTCATCAGCCGCGTGCGCCAGCGTCGCGTGGCCGAGCGCATCCAGGTCACCGACCAGGAAGTGCAGAACTTCCTCGCCTCCGACATGGGCAAGATGCAGCTCTCCGAAGAGTTCCGCCTGGCCAATATCCTGGTCCCGCTGCCCGAAGGCGCTTCCCCGGAAGCCATCCAGGCCGCCGCGCGCAAGGTCAGCAGCCTGTATGACCAGCTGCGCAGCGGCGGCGATTTCGCCCAGCTGGCCATCGCCAACTCGGCCAGCGAGAACGCCCTGGAAGGCGGCGAGATCGGCTGGCGCAAGGCCGCCCAGCTGCCGCCTCCGCTGGATGGCGTGATTGGCGCCCTGTCCCCCGGCGAGATCACCGAGCCGATCCGCACCCCCAACGGCTTCATGATCATCAAGCTGCTGGAAAAACGCGGCGGCGACAGCATCGTGCGCGACGAGGTGCACGTGCGCCACATCCTGATCAAGCCCAGCGAGATCCGCAGCGAAGACGAGACCCAGCGCCTGGCCGAACGCCTGTACGAGCGCATCGTCGCCGGCGAAGACTTCGCCGAACTGGCGAAGAGCTACTCCGAAGACCCGGGCTCGGCCCTCAATGGCGGCGACCTCAACTGGATCGACCCCAACAGCCTGGTGCCCGAATTCCGCGAAGTGATGGCCAAGACCCCGAGCGGCGAACTGTCCAGGCCGTTCAAGAGCCCCTACGGCTGGCACGTGCTGGAAGTCATCGGCCGCCGCGCCACCGACAGCAGCGAACAGGTGCGCGAACAGCAGGCGATGAATGTGCTGCGCAACCGCAAGTACGACGAGGAACTGCAGGCCTGGCTGCGCCAGATCCGCGACGAGGCCTACGTCGAGATCAAGCTCTAACGGGGCTTGCCGCCATACCCAAGCCCGGCTCAGCCGGGCTTTTTTTCGCTAGTGCATTTCGGCGTAGAGTGTTGGCTCCTGCCGTACTTGGCGCCCGACCGTTATCCAGAAGAGAGCCCGCGATGACCGCCGCCCACCTTTTCGCCCTGACACCCGGCGAGCCCGCCGGCATCGGCCCGGACCTGTGCCTGCTGCTGGCCCGCGCCGCCCAGCCCTACCCGCTGGTCGCCATCGCCAGCCGCGAACTGCTCGCCGCGCGCGCCGCGCAGCTCGGCCTGCAGATCGCCCTGCTGCCGGCCGAGCCGGGCCGCTGGCCGAGCGCACCGGCGCCGGCCGGCAGCCTCTACGTCTGGGATACCCCGTTGCAGGCGCCCGTCGTGGCCGGCCAGCTGGACAAGGCCAATGCCGCCTATGTCCTGCAAACCCTGACCCGCGCCGGCCAGGGCTGCATCGATGGCCACTTCAGCGGCATGATCACCGCTCCGGTGCACAAGGGCGTGATCAACGAGGCCGGCATCGCCTTCTCCGGGCACACCGAATTCCTCGCCGAACTGACCCACACCGAGCAGGTGGTGATGCTGCTCGCCACCCACGGCCTGCGCGTGGCCCTGGTCACCACCCACCTGCCGCTCAAGGATGTGGCCGCCGCCATCACCGCGGAACGCCTGGCGCGGGTCGCGCGCATCCTGCACGCCGACCTGGTACAGAAATTCGCCATCGCCAACCCGCGCATCCTGGTCTGCGGCCTCAACCCGCACGCCGGCGAAGGCGGCCACCTGGGGCGCGAGGAAATCGAGGTGATCGAGCCGACGCTGGAGTTGCTGCGCGGCGAAGGCCTGAACCTGGTCGGCCCGCTGCCGGCCGACACCCTGTTCACCCCCAAGCACCTCGAACACTGTGACGCGGTGCTGGCGATGTACCACGACCAGGGCCTGCCGGTGCTCAAATACAAGGGCTTCGGCGCGGCGGTCAACGTCACCCTGGGACTGCCGATCATCCGCACCTCGGTCGACCACGGCACCGCTCTGGACCTGGCCGGCAGCGGCCGGATCGACACAGGTAGCCTGCAGGTCGCCCTGGAAACCGCCTACCTGATGGCCACGAGCAGGGGCCGAGCCGAGTAGGCAGCCCGGCTTGCCTACGGCCCGCCCCGGCAATGCTGTTAAACTGCCGCTCTTTGCATTCGCTTTGAGCGTGCGGCCTGAAGCCTGGAGCTGTCCCGATGTCCGAATACCAACACCGCGCGCGCAAGCGCTTTGGCCAGAACTTCCTGCACGACGCCGGGGTGATCCACCGTATCCTGCGCGCCATCCACGCCCGCGAAGGCGAGCGCCTGCTGGAGATCGGCCCGGGCCAGGGCGCCCTCACCGAAGGCCTGCTCGGCAGCGGCGCACAGCTCGACGTGATCGAGCTGGACCTCGACCTGATCCCGATCCTGCAGGGCAAGTTCGGCCACCTGGCCAACTTCCGCCTGAACCAGGGCGACGCGCTGAAGTTCGACTTCGCCCGCCTGGACGCCGCGCCGCACAGCCTGCGCGTGGTCGGCAACCTGCCCTACAACATCTCCACCCCGCTGATCTTCCACCTGCTGGATAACGCCGAGCTGATCCGCGACATGCACTTCATGCTGCAGAAGGAAGTGGTCGAGCGCCTGGCCGCCGAACCGGGTGGCGGCGACTGGGGCCGGCTGTCGATCATGGTGCAGTACCACTGCCGCGTGGAGCACCTGTTCAATGTCGGCCCGGGCGCGTTCAACCCGGCGCCCAAGGTCGACTCGGCCATCGTCCGCCTGGTGCCGCACGAAGTGCTGCCGTTCCCGGCCAAGGATCATCGCCTGCTCGAGCGGGTAGTGCGCGAGGCCTTCAACCAGCGGCGCAAGACCCTGCGCAACACGCTCAAGGGCCTGCTCAGCAGCGCCGAGATCGAAGCCGCCGGCGTCGATGGCAGCCGGCGCCCGGAGCAGCTCGACCTCGCCGCCTTCGTGCGCCTGGCCGATCAACTCGCCGCGCAACCCAAGGTCCAGCCGCAGGACTAAACTGCTTTTCCAGCTTGCCGAGTTCCCTCCCATGTCCGATCCGCGCTACCAGGTCGACGTCAGCGTCGCCACCCGCTACCTGCCGGAGCAATCCAGCCCGGAGCAGAACCGCTTCGCCTTCGCCTACACCGTGACCATCCACAACAACGGCGAGGTGGCCGCCAAGCTGCTCAGCCGCCACTGGGTCATCACCGACGGCGATGGCCGCGTGCAGGAAGTCCGCGGTGCCGGCGTGGTCGGCCAGCAACCGCACCTGCAGCCGGGCGAGAGCCACGTCTACAGCAGTGGCACGGTGATGGCGACCAAGGTCGGCAACATGCAGGGCAGCTACCAGATGCTGGCCGACGACGGCAAACGCTTCGATGCCGTGATCGCCCCGTTCCGCCTGGCCATGCCGGGGGCCCTGCACTGATGGCCACCTATGCCGTGGGCGACCTGCAGGGCTGCCTGCAACCGCTCAAGTGCCTGCTCGAACGCGTCGCCTTCGACCCGGCCAAGGATCGCCTGTGGCTGGTCGGCGACCTGGTCAACCGCGGCCCGCAGTCCTTGGAGACCCTGCGTTTCCTGTTCGCCATGCGCGATGCGCTGGTCTGCGTGCTGGGCAACCATGACCTGCACCTGCTGGCCGTGGCGCACAACATCGAGCGCCTGAAGAAGAACGACACCCTGCAGGAAATCCTCGACGCCCCGGATCGCCAGGACCTGCTCGACTGGCTGCGCCAGCAGAAGCTGATGCACCACGATGCCGAGCGCGACATCACCCTGGTGCATGCCGGCATCCCGCCGCAGTGGACCGTGGAAAAAGCCCTCAAGCGCGCCGCCGAAGTCGAGGAAGCGCTGCACGACGACGCACGCCTGCCGCTGTTCCTCGACGGCATGTACGGCAACGAGCCGGCCAAATGGGACAAGGACCTGCACGGCATCCCCCGCCTGCGGGTGATCACCAACTACCTAACCCGCATGCGCTTCTGCAAGGCCGATGGCACCCTCGACCTGAAGAGCAAGGAAGGCGTCGGCACGGCCCCGCCCGGCTATGCCCCCTGGTTCAGCTACCCGCAGCGCAAGAGCCGCGGGCGCAAGATCATCTTCGGCCACTGGGCGGCGCTGGAAGGCCAGTGCGACGAGCCCGGCCTCAGCGCCCTGGACAGCGGCTGCGTGTGGGGCGGCGCCCTGACCCTGATGAATATCGACAGCGGCGAGAAATTCCGCTGCGACTGCACGGAGAACACCCCATGAGCGAATTCAAACGCATCCCCCCGCAGCAGGCCCAGGCCCTGCGCGAACAAGGCGCCGTGGTGGTCGACATCCGCGACCCGCAGAGCTTCGCCAATGGCCATATCAGCGGATCAAAGCACCTGGACAATCACTCCCTGGCCGATTTCATCGCCAAGGCCGACTTCGACCAGCCGCTGATCGTCACCTGCTACCACGGCAACTCCAGCCAGAACGCCGCCGCCTACCTGGCGCACCAGGGCTTCGCCGAGGTCTACAGCCTGGATGGCGGCTTCGAGCTGTGGCGCAGCCAGTACCCGGGCGAAGTGGCCCAGGGCGGCGCCGAGTAAAAAAAATCTGCCGGCGCGAGCCCGCGCCGCACCTGCCCTTCAGCGCTTTGCCGACAAGCGGCAATATCCTGTCACCCTTACGCCATCCTTGCGCCTGCCGAATCCGAACTACTCTTAAGTCGAGGCCATCCAAAAGGAAGAGCCGGCACACCGGTTCCGGGCCATCGGTTGCGTTTTTGAGGTGTTCTGGGGGATTTCCGACGGCCGCTGCGGCGGCCAGCCCTGCACCCGCCCGATTACCCCGTGCCGGCTCCATGCAGCGAGCGAGGTGCAGTCATGAGCATATTCAGCCACTTCCAGCAACGCTTTGAAGCGACCCGCCAGGAGGAATATTCCCTTCAGGAATATCTGGAGCTGTGCAAGACGGATCGCAGCGCCTATGCCACGGCAGCCGAACGCCTGCTGATGGCCATCGGCGAGCCGGAGCTGATCGATACGTCGAGCAACTCGCGCCTGTCGCGGATCTTCTCCAACAAGGTGATCCGTCGCTATCCGGCCTTCGCCGACTTCCACGGCATGGAAGAGTGCATCGACCAGATCGTCTCCTACTTCCGCCACGCCGCTCAGGGCCTGGAAGAGAAGAAGCAGATCCTCTACCTGCTCGGCCCGGTCGGCGGCGGCAAGTCGTCGCTGGCGGAAAAGCTCAAGCAGCTGATGGAAAAGGTGCCCTTCTACGCGATCAAGGGTTCGCCGGTGTTCGAATCGCCGCTGGGGCTGTTCAACGCCGATGAGGACGGCGCCATCCTCGAAGAGGACTACGGCATCCCGCGGCGCTATCTGAACAGCATCATCTCGCCCTGGGCGACCAAGCGCCTGACCGAATTCGGCGGCGACATCAGCCAGTTCCGCGTGGTCAAGCTGTACCCCTCGATCCTCAACCAGATCGCCGTGGCCAAGACCGAGCCGGGCGACGAGAACAACCAGGACATCTCCGCTCTGGTCGGCAAGGTGGATATCCGCAAGCTGGAAGAATTCCCGCAGAACGACGCCGACGCCTACAGCTACTCGGGCGCGCTGTGCCGGGCCAACCAGGGCCTGATGGAATTCGTCGAGATGTTCAAGGCGCCGATCAAGGTGCTGCACCCCCTGCTGACCGCCACCCAGGAGGGCAACTACAACAGCACCGAAGGCCTCGGCGCGATCCCCTACAGCGGTATCCTGCTGGCCCACTCCAACGAGTCCGAGTGGCACAGCTTCCGCAACAACAAGAACAACGAGGCGTTCATCGACCGCATCTACATCGTCAAGGTGCCCTACTGCCTGCGCGTCACCGACGAGGTGAAGATCTACGACAAGCTGCTGTTCAACAGCTCGCTGGCCAACGCCCACTGCGCGCCGGACACCCTGAAGATGCTCGCCCAGTTCTCCGTGCTGAGCCGGCTGAAGGAGCCGGAGAACTCCAACATCTACTCGAAGATGCGGGTCTACGACGGCGAGAACCTCAAGGACACCGACCCCAAGGCCAAGTCGATCCAGGAGTACCGCGACACCGCCGGGGTGGACGAAGGCATGACCGGCCTGTCGACCCGCTTTGCCTTCAAGATCCTGTCCAAGGTGTTCAACTTCGACCCCCACGAGATCGCCGCCAACCCGGTGCACCTGCTGTATGTGCTGGAGCAGCAGATCGAGCAGGAACAGTTCCCCGCCGAGGTGCGCGAGCGCTACCTGCGCTTCATCAAGGAATACCTGGCGCCGCGCTACATCGAGTTCATCGGCAAGGAGATCCAGACCGCCTACCTGGAGTCCTACAGCGAGTACGGGCAGAACATCTTCGACCGCTACGTGCTGTACGCCGACTTCTGGATCCAGGACCAGGAATACCGCGACCCGGAAACCGGCGAAATCCTCAACCGCGTGGCCCTCAACGAGGAGCTGGAGAAGATCGAGAAGCCGGCCGGCATCAGCAACCCGAAGGATTTCCGCAACGAGATCGTCAACTTCGTGCTGCGCGCCCGCGCCAACAACAACGGCAAGAACCCGACCTGGCTCAGCTACGAGAAGCTGCGCGTGGTGATCGAGAAGAAGATGTTCTCCAACACCGAGGATCTGCTGCCGGTCATCAGCTTCAACGCCAAGGCGAGCAAGGAGGACCAACAGAAGCACAACGACTTCGTCACCCGTATGGTCGAGCGTGGCTACACCGAGAAGCAGGTGCGCCTGCTGTCCGAATGGTATCTGCGGGTTCGCAAGTCGCAGTAACCCGCTGCCGGCGCCCCCTGCGGCCGCGCCGGCTGCCGCAGGCCTGTACGGGCCTGCGTGCTAAGGAGACGTCATGAGCTATGTCATCGACCGACGCCTGAATGGCAAGAACAAGAGCACGGTGAACCGCCAGCGCTTCCTGCGGCGTTACCGTGACCACATCAAGAAGGCCGTGGAGGAGGCCGTCAGCCGGCGTTCCATCACCGACATGGAGCACGGCGAGCAGATCAGCATTCCCGGCCGCGACATCGACGAGCCGGTGCTGCACCACGGTCGCGGCGGCAAACAAACCACCGTGCACCCGGGCAACAAGCAGTTCAGCGGCGGCGACCATATCCCCCGGCCCCAGGGCGGTGGCGGTCGCGGCGCCGGCAAGGCGAGCAACTCCGGCGAGGGCATGGACGAGTTCGTGTTCCAGATCACCCAGGAAGAGTTCCTCGACTTCATGTTCGAGGACCTGGAGCTGCCCAACCTGGTCAAGCGCCACCTGACCGGCAGCGACACCTTCAAGACCGTGCGCGCCGGCATCAGCAACGAAGGCAACCCGTCGCGGATCAACATCGTGCGCACCCTACGCTCGGCCCATGCGCGGCGCATCGCCCTGTCCGGCAGCAGCCGCGCCAAGCTCAAGCTGGCCCTGGCCGAACTGGAGCGGCTGAAGACCGAAGAACCGGACAACTTCGGCGATATCCAGGAAATCGAGGCGGAAATCGGCAAGCTGCGCGCGCGCATCAACCGTGTGCCGTTCCTCGACACCTTCGACCTCAAGTACAACCTGCTGACCAAGCAGCCCAACCCCAGCTCCAAGGCGGTGATGTTCTGCCTGATGGACGTGTCCGGCTCGATGACCCAGGCCACCAAGGACATCGCCAAGCGCTTCTTTATCCTTCTCTATCTCTTTCTGAAGCGGAACTACGACAAGATCGAAGTGGTGTTCATCCGCCACCACACCAGCGCCAAGGAGGTCGACGAGGAAGAGTTCTTCTACTCGCGGGAAACCGGCGGCACCATCGTCTCCAGCGCGCTGAAGATGATGCAGGAGATCATGGCCGCGCGTTACCCGGTCAACGAATGGAACATCTACGGCGCCCAGGCGTCGGACGGCGACAACTGGAATGACGATTCGCCGGTCTGCCGCGATATCCTGATCAACCAGATCATGCCGTTCGTGCAGTACTTCACCTACGTCGAGATCACCCCGCGCGAACACCAGGCCCTGTGGTTCGAGTACGAACAGGTCGGCGAAAGCTACGCCGACACCTTCGCCCAGCAGCAGCTGGTCTCGGCCGCGGACATCTACCCGGTATTCCGTGAACTGTTCCAGCGCCGCCTGGTGACCTGAGGGGAGCCGCGATGACCGCCACCGAGAAAAAACGCCAGCCGATTTCCACCGGCTCGGAATGGACCTTCGAACTGGTGCGCGCCTACGACCGCGAAATCGCGCGCCTCGCCGAACGCTATGCGCTCGACACCTACCCCAACCAGATCGAGGTGATCACCGCCGAACAGATGATGGACGCCTACGCCTCGGTCGGCATGCCGCTGGGCTACCACCACTGGTCCTACGGCAAGCATTTCCTCGCCACCGAGAAGGGCTACACCCGCGGGCAGATGGGCCTGGCCTACGAGATCGTGATCAACTCCGATCCGTGCATCGCCTACCTGATGGAAGAGAACACCATGTGCATGCAGGCCCTGGTGATCGCCCACGCCTGCTACGGCCACAACAGCTTCTTCAAGGGCAACTACCTGTTCCGCACCTGGACCGACGCCAGCTCGATCATCGACTACCTGGTGTTCGCCAAGCAGTACATCATGCAGTGCGAGGAGCGCCACGGCATCGACGCGGTGGAAGACCTGCTCGACTCCTGCCACGCACTGATGAACTATGGAGTCGACCGCTACAAGCGGCCCTACCCGATCTCCGCCGAGGAGGAACGGCGCCGCCAGAAGGACCGCGAGGAACACCTGCAGAAGCAGATCAACGACCTCTGGCGCACCATCCCCAAGAGCACCAGCAAGGGCCACGACCAGGACAGCAAGCGCTGGCCGGCCGAACCGCAGGAAAACATCCTGTACTTCTTGGAGAAGCACGCGCCGCTGCTGGAGCCCTGGCAGCGCGAGGTGATCCGCATCGTGCGCAAGATCGCCCAGTACTTCTACCCGCAACGCCAGACCCAGGTGATGAACGAGGGCTGGGCGACCTTCTGGCACTACACCCTGATGAACGACCTGTACGACGAGGGTCTGGTCACCGACGGCTTCATGATGGAGTTCCTCCAGTCGCACACCAGCGTGATCTACCAGCCGGGCTTCGACAGCCCCTACTACAGCGGCATAAACCCCTACACCCTGGGCTTCGCCATCTACAGCGACATCCGCCGCATCTGCGAACACCCCACCGAGGAAGACCGCCGCTGGTTCCCCGACATCGCCGGCAGCGACTGGCTGTCCACCCTCAAGTTCGCCATGGCCAACTTCAAGGACGAGAGCTTCATCCTGCAGTTCCTCTCGCCCAAGGTGATCCGCGACCTCAAGCTGTTCAGCGTGATGGACGACGACCAGCAGGACGACATGCTGGTGCCGGCGATCCACGACGAGCCGGGCTACCGCATCATCCGCGAGACCCTGGCCGCCCAGTACAACCTGGGCAACCGCGAACCCAACGTGCAGATCTGGAGTGTCGACCGCCGCGGCGACCGTTCGCTGACCCTGCGCCACCAGCAGCACGACCGCAAGCCGCTGGGCGACTCCACCAACGAAGTACTCAAGCACCTGCACCGCCTGTGGGGCTTCGACATCCACCTGGAGGTGCGCCAGGGCGAGCAGACCATCGGCGTGCAGCATGTGCCGCCGCGCGGCGACACGGCAGCCGAGGGCGACTACCCGCGCCTGGACCTGATGCTCCCGCCACCCTAGGGCCCGCCCCGTTTAGCTCGCCGCCGCGACGAGCCACCTGCGCCGCCCGCCCGGCGGCGTTTTCGCTTATCCTCCGCCGCTACGGAGGAATCAACTCATGCAGATCTACAAGGTCGGCGGCGCCGTGCGCGACCGCCTGCTCGGGCGGCCGGTCAGCGATATCGACTGGGTGGTGGTCGGCGCCGATGCGCAGAGCATGCTCGACCAGGGCTATCGGCCGGTGGGTGACGACTTCCCGGTATTCCTCCACCCCCGGAGCGGCGAGGAATATGCGCTGGCCCGCACCGAGCGCAAATCCGGCCAGGGTTACGGCGGCTTCACCTTCTACGCCAGCCCGGACGTGACCCTGGAGGAAGACCTGATCCGCCGCGACCTGACCGTCAACGCCATGGCCGAGGACGACCAAGGCCGGGTCATCGACCCCTATGGCGGCCAGCGCGACCTCGCAGCGCGGGTGCTGCGCCATGTCTCCCCGGCCTTCGCCGAAGACCCGTTACGCGTGCTGCGGGTGGCCCGCTTCGCCGCGCGCTATGCGCCGCTGGGCTTTATCGTTGCGCCGGAGACCCTGGCCCTGATGCGCCAGCTGGCCGAATCCGGCGAGCTCAAGGTGCTGACCGCGGAACGCAGCTGGAAGGAAATTTCCCGCGCCCTACTGGAACCCTGCCCCGAGGTGTTCATCCAGGTACTGCGCGACTGCGGCGCCCTGGCCGAGCTGCTGCCGGAAGTCGACGCGCTGTTCGGCGTACCGCAAACCGCCGTCCATCACCCGGAAATCGACACCGGCCTGCACAACCTGATGGTCTTGCAGCAATGCGCCCGCCACCAGCAGCCGCTGAGCGTACGCTGGGCCTGCCTGCTGCACGATCTGGGCAAGGGCACCACGCCGCCGGCCGAGTGGCCGCGGCATATCGCCCACGAAACACGCGGTCTGAAGCTGATCAAGGCGGTGAACGCGCGCTGCAAGGTGCCCAAGGATTGCGCCGAACTGGCCCTGCTGGTCGGCGAGTACCACACCCATGGCCACCGTGCCCTGGAGTTGCGCGCGGACACCCTGCTCGGCCTGTTGCAGAGCTTCGATGTCTACCGCCGGCCGCAACGCTTCGAGGAATTCCTCGCCGCCTGCGAGATGGATGCCCGCGGCCGCCTCGGCTTCGAAGAGCGCGCCTACCCCCAGGCCGCCTACCTGCACGGCGCCATGCAGGCCGCCCGCGCGGTGGCGGTGCAGCCCCTGCTGGCCCAGGGCCTGCAGGGCGCCGAACTGGGCGAAGCACTCAAGCGCGAACGCCTGCAGGCCCTCAAGGCCTACAAGGCCGGCGCGTCGGCCGAATGATCAGGGTGCTTCGCAGGGTGCGCCATGCGCACCGACACCCGCCCGGCGCTGCGTCGACGGGCGCTTAGCGCGGTGCGGGAAAGGCCTGGATCAGCGCCGGTGGAGTCAGCGCCACGCCACGCCAGTCGAAGGCGACCGGCCACAGCTGCTGGTCGATCTGCGCCTGCGCCCAGAGCTGGGCGAAGGGCTTGCCGGTTCCCGGGTGCAACAGCTCTGGCACCAGCAGCGCCAGCGGCCAGAGCACGAAGGCATTGCTGAGGATTTCCGCGCGCGGCAGGATCAGCCCATCGAAGTTGCCGACCAGCTCGTCGTACAGCAGCACGTCGATATCCAGCGGCAAGCCCTTGCGGTTCGGCGCATAGCGGCCGTTGTCGGCCTCGATGAACTTCAGCCGGCGGTCCAGCTCGGTCAGCGGCAGCTCGGTGCGCGCGCTCACCACCAGGTTGAAGAACGGCCCGCTCTTGATCCCCACCGGCGCGCTCTCGAATACCGGCGAACAGCGCAGGTCATGGAGAAAGCCGGCCAGAGCATCCAGCCCGGCCTGCAGGTGACGCTCACGCTCGAAATTGCTGCCCAGGCCGAGCAGGATATGGGTCATGGTCGGCTGCGCTCGATTGCCACCCCGACCGCACGGGCCGCCGGATTGGCACCGGGCTTGGTCACCTTGAGGCGCAGCCAGGGCATGCCGAAGCGCTCCAGCAGGCTGGCGGCCAGGCGCTCGGCAAAGGTCTCCACCAGCTGGAACTGCGCGGCGCCGGCAAACGCCTGCACATGCTGGTTCACCGCGGCGTAATCCAGCGCCAGGGTCAGGTCGTCGGTGGAGGCGGCCGGGCGGATATCCCAGGCGAAGGTCAGGTCCAGGCGCAGGCATTGGCGAATGCCGCGCTCCCAGTCGTACGCGCCGATCAGCGTGTCGACTTCCAGGCCCTCGATAAAGACTTTGTCCAAGCACTTAACTCCACAGCACGACAAGGAGTGTGTCCCGCCGCTAGAATCGGGGCTCACTCGCCCCGGAATGGATACCATGTTCTGGCTGTTGGTACTGCTCGCCTACCTGCTCGGCTCGCTGTCCTTCGCCATCCTGCTCAGCCGCCTGAGCGGTGGGCCGGACCCGCGCACCAATGGCTCCGGCAACCCCGGCGCCACCAACATGCTGCGGGTGGCGGGCAAGAAGCTGGCCATCCTCACCCTGCTCGGCGACCTGTTCAAGGGCCTGCTGCCGATCCTGATCGCCGGCCAGCTCGGCTTTGCCATCCAGCAACAGGCCTGGATCGGCCTCGCCGCCGTGATCGGCCATCTGTACCCGCTGTATTTCCGCTTCAAGGGTGGCAAGGGCGTGGCCACTGCCGCCGGCATGCTGCTCGGCCTGTATCCGCCGGCGGCCCTGCTGGCGCTCGCCGCCTGGGCGCTGACGTTCATCCTCACCCGCACCAGCTCACTCGCCTCGCTGATCGCCACACCGCTGACCCTGCCGCTCCTGGCCTGGCAGCAGCCGGCGGCGCTGTTGCCGATGTGCGCCCTCACCGGGCTGATCGTCTGGCGTCATCGGCGCAATTTACGCGACCTGTTCGCCGGACGCGAACGCCACTTCTGAATGCCCCGGCGCGCCGGCCTTACAGGGCCGGCAACTGCTCCATCGGCCAACGCGCCTGCACGCCGATCGCTGGACCGCCCTGCTGGCCGGCCTGCAGGCGCTGGCAGCCGGCATAGGCGATCATCGCGCCGTTGTCGGTGCAAAAACGCGGCCGCGCGTAGAACACCCGGCCCTTGAGCTCGCCGAGCATCTTCTCCAGGGAACGGCGCAGCGCCTGGTTGGCACTGACCCCGCCGGCGATCACCAGGCTGTTCAGGCCGCACTGCTTGAGCGCGCGCCGGCACTTGATGGTCAGGGTATCCACCACCGCCTGCTGGAAGGCCAGGGCCACGTCGGCGCGGGTCTGTTCGCTGGCATCGCCGGCGTCGCGACACTGCAGCCAGGTATTCAGGGTGAAGGTCTTCAGCCCGCTGAAGCTGAAGTCCAGGCCAGGGCGATCGGTCATCGGCCGCGGGAAGGTGAAGCGCCCCGGCGTACCGGTTTCGGCCAGGCGGGCGATCTCCGGACCACCCGGATAGGGCAGGCCCATCAGCTTGGCGGTCTTGTCGAAGGCCTCGCCGGCGGCGTCGTCCAGCGATTCGCCGAGCAACTGGTAGCGGCCGATGCCGTCGACGCGAACCAGCTGGGTATGCCCGCCGGAAACCAGCAAGGCGACGAACGGAAAGGCCGGCGGCTGTTCTTCCAGCATGGGCGCCAGCAGGTGGCCTTCCATGTGGTGCACGCCGAGGGCCGGAATGCCCCAGGCAAAGGCCAGCGCCTGGGCGCAGGAGGCGCCGACCAGCAGCGCACCGACCAGGCCGGGGCCCGCGGTGTAGGCGATGCCGTCGATCTGCGCCGGCGCGACCTGCGCCTCGGCCAGCACCTCGCGGATCAGCGGCAGCATGCGCTTGACGTGATCGCGCGAGGCCAGCTCCGGCACCACCCCGCCAAACACGCGGTGTTGCTCGATCTGGCTGAATAGGGCGTCGGCCAGCAGGCCGCGTTCGCTGTCGTACAGAGCGACGCCGGTTTCATCGCAGGAAGTTTCCAAGCCCAGCACCAGCATGGGTTTGCGCCTTTAATAACGGGGAAATTCGAAGGCGCGCATAATAATCGCCGCCCTGCGGGCCGACCAGCGCTTTTCGATCAGAGGCTTTGCATTCTGTGGCGCTTGGCGTTAATATCCGCAGCCCTTGAAAACCGACGTATTCCCGTGCCCTAGCCGGATCGCGTCGTCCATTCGGTAAAACAGTGAAGGTACGACCTGGATGCCAGCCGTCAAAGTTAAAGAGAACGAACCCTTCGACGTAGCTCTGCGTCGCTTCAAGCGCTCCTGCGAAAAGGCCGGTGTATTGGCCGAAGTGCGCAGCCGCGAGTTCTACGAGAAGCCAACCACCGAGCGCAAGCGCAAGGCAGCTGCTGCTGTTAAGCGTCACGCGAAGAAAGTGCAGCGCGAACAGCGCCGCCGCGAGCGCCTGTACTGAGTCATCAGTCACGCCGCAAAGGTTTCCGCATGGCCCGGCTCACGCCGGGCTTTGCATTTTCAGGCTCCACCGCACTCCGCTTCGCCAGCCGGCGAATGATCGGAGTTTTTTCGTTTATGCTCCCGCCTCTGGCACCAGCACACTGACGACTCCATGGCCGGCCTGATCCCGCAATCCTTCATCGATGACCTGCTCAACCGCACCGACATAGTCGAGGTGGTGAGTTCGCGCATCCAGATCAAGAAGGCCGGCAAGAACTACACGGCCTGCTGCCCGTTCCACAAGGAAAAGACCCCTTCCTTCAGCGTCAGCCCGGACAAGCAGTTCTACTACTGCTTCGGCTGCGGTGCCGGCGGCAACGCGCTCGGCTTCATCATGGACCACGACAACCTGGATTTTCCCCAGGCCATCGAGGAACTGGCCAAGCGCGCCGGCATGGAAATCCCCCGCGAGGAAGGCGGACGCCACAGCAAGCCGCGCCAGCCCACCGACTCGCCGCTCTACCCGCTGCTGACCGCCGCCAGTGACTACTACCGCCAGGCCCTGAAGAGCCACCCGACGCGCAAGGCGGCGGTGGACTACCTCAAGGGCCGCGGCCTGTCCGGCGAGATCGCCCGCGACTTCGGCCTCGGCTTCGCCCCGCCGGGCTGGGACAACCTGCTCAAGCACCTGGGCGGCGACACCCCGCAGCAGAAGGCAATGATCGACGCCGGCCTGCTGATCGAAAACGCCGAAACCGGCAAGCGCTACGACCGCTTCCGCGACCGCGTGATGTTCCCCATCCGCGACAGCCGCGGGCGGATCATCGCCTTCGGCGGCCGGGTGCTCGGCGATGACAAGCCCAAGTACCTGAACTCCCCGGAAACCCCGGTGTTCCACAAGGGCCAGGAACTCTACGGCCTGTACGAGGCGCGCAAGAACAACCGCGACCTCGACGAGATCATGGTGGTCGAGGGCTACATGGACGTCATCGCCCTGGCCCAGCAAGGCCTGCGCAACGCCGTGGCCACCCTCGGCACCGCCACCAGCGAGGAACACCTCAAGCGCCTGTTCCGCATCGTGCCCAGCGTGCTGTTCTGCTTCGACGGCGACGCCGCCGGGCGCAAGGCCGCCTGGCGCGCCCTCGAATCGACCCTGCCGAGCCTGCAGGACGGGCGCCGCGCGCGCTTCCTGTTCCTCCCCGAAGGCGAGGACCCGGACAGCCTGGTCCGCGCCGAAGGCACCGACGCCTTCCGCGCCCGCATCAACCAGCACGCCCAGCCGCTGGCCGACTATTTCTTCCAGCAGCTGTGCGAAGAGGCCGACCCGCGCTCCCTGGAAGGCAAGGCGCACCTGGCGACCCTGGCCAGCCCGCTGATCGAGCAGATTCCCGGCAACAACCTGCGCGCCCTGATGCGCATGCGCCTGGGCGAAATCACCGGCCTCACCGCCGACGCCCTGGCACAACTGAGCCGCAGCACGCCGCCGCCCACACCCAGCAGCCCGCAGGATTACGCCCCCGCCGCCGATCACTATTACGATGCGCAGCCGGAATACGGCGATGTCGCCGACTACGCCGACCATATCGAGCCGCCCCAGGAGGCCTTCGAACCGAAGAAGAACTGGAAGAAAGGCGAAGGCAAGCCATGGAAGAAGGACGGCAACTGGAAAAAAGGCGGGCGCGACGACCAGCCGCGCATACCGCGCAAGGCCGTCAGCGTCGAATCGCCGACCCTGACCGCCCTGCGCACCCTGCTGCACCATCCCAACCTGGCGCAGAAAGTCGAGGATGTCAGCCATTTCGCCGCCGAAGACGACACCTACGCCCAACTGCTGGTCGCCCTGCTCGGCGCCCTGCAGAAGAGCCCGAACCTGCGCTCGCTGCAACTGATCGCGCGCTGGCACGGCACCGAACAGGGCCGCCTGCTGCGTGCCCTGGCGGAAAAGGAATGGCTGATTTCCGTCGACAACCTTGAACAACAGTTTTTCGACACTATAACTAGCTTGGTAGCCCGCCAACGCGAGCGCAGCCTGGAACAACTGCTGCGCAAAGCCCGTCAAAGTGAATTGAATACCGAGGAAAAGGAGCAGCTGCGAAACCTGCTCAATCGCAACCATTCGCCCGCTTCCCCGACCTCAACTGGCGCTTGAGGCCTCGAATCGGGTATAATCCTCGGCTTGTTTTTTGCCCGCCAAGACCTTCAATGGATAGGGTGTTATGTCCGGAAAAGCGCAACAGCAATCTCGTTTGAAAGAGTTGATCGCCCGCGGTCGTGAGCAGGGTTACCTGACTTACGCGGAGGTCAACGACCACCTGCCGGAGGATATTTCCGACCCGGAACAGGTGGAAGACATCATCCGCATGATCAACGACATGGGGATCAACGTATTCGAGACTGCCCCGGATGCGGATGCCCTGTTGTTGGCCGAGGCCGACACCGATGAGGCTGCCGTCGAGGAAGCCGCAGCTGCCCTGGCGGCCGTGGAGACCGATATCGGCCGCACCACCGACCCGGTGCGCATGTACATGCGTGAAATGGGTACCGTGGAGCTGCTGACCCGCGAAGGCGAAATCGAAATCGCCAAGCGCATCGAAGAAGGCATCCGCGAAGTCATGAGCGCCATCGCTCACTTCCCGGGTACCGTCGACAGCATCCTCGCCGACTACCAGCGCGTCACCAGCGAAGGTGGCCGCCTGTCCGACATCCTCAGCGGCTATATCGACCCGGACGACGGCAGCCTGCCCGCCGAAGAAGTCCCGGTCGATCTGAAAACCGCCGCGCCGGCTGCCGAAGCCGCCGATGACGAGGAAGAAGAAAGCGACAGCGACGACGAAGAAGAAGGCGATGGCGGTCCGGACCCGGAAGAAGCCCTGCGCCGTTTCACCGCCGTCTCCGAGCAGCTGGAAAAAGCCCGCAAGGCCCTGAAGAAGCATGGCCGCAGCAGCAAGCAGGCGATCGCCGAACTGCTCGCCCTGGCCGAGTTGTTCATGCCGATCAAGCTGGTGCCCAAGCAGTTCGATGCCCTGGTCGAGCGCGTCCGCGGCTCGCTGGAGCAGCTGCGTGCCCAGGAACGCGCCATCATGCAGCTGTGCGTACGTGATGCACGCATGCCGCGCGCCGACTTCCTCAAGCTGTTCCCCGGCCACGAAGTCGACGAAACCTGGGCCGCCGGCCTGGCCAAGGGCAAGGCCAAGTACGCCGAGGCCATCGGCAACCTGCAGGCCGACATTCTGCGCTGCCAGCAGAAGCTGATCGCCCTGCAGAACGACACCAGCCTGACCATCGCCGAAATCAAGGACATCAACCGCCGCATGTCCATCGGCGAGGCCAAGGCCCGCCGGGCGAAGAAAGAGATGGTCGAGGCCAACCTGCGCCTGGTTATCTCCATCGCCAAGAAGTACACCAACCGCGGCCTGCAGTTCCTCGACCTGATCCAGGAAGGCAACATCGGCCTGATGAAGGCGGTGGACAAGTTCGAATACCGCCGCGGCTACAAGTTCTCGACCTACGCCACCTGGTGGATTCGCCAGGCGATCACCCGTTCGATCGCCGACCAGGCGCGCACCATCCGGATTCCGGTGCACATGATCGAGACGATCAACAAGCTCAACCGCATTTCCCGCCAGATGCTGCAGGAGATGGGTCGCGAACCGACCCCGGAAGAGCTGGGCGAGCGCATGGAAATGCCCGAGGACAAGATCCGCAAGGTACTGAAGATCGCCAAAGAGCCGATCTCCATGGAAACCCCGATCGGCGACGACGAGGACTCGCACCTGGGCGACTTCATCGAGGACAGCACCATGCAGTCCCCGATCGACGTGGCCACGGTGGAAAGCCTCAAGGAAGCCACCCGCGAAGTGCTGGCCGGCCTCACCGCCCGTGAAGCCAAGGTCCTGCGCATGCGCTTCGGCATCGACATGAATACCGACCACACCCTCGAGGAAGTCGGCAAGCAGTTCGATGTCACCCGCGAGCGGATCCGCCAGATCGAAGCCAAGGCGTTGCGCAAACTGCGCCACCCGACGCGAAGCGAGCATCTGCGCTCCTTCCTCGACGAGTAAAACCAGAACCCCCGGCGCAAACCGGGGGTTTTGCTTTATGCCCGACGTCACGCCCGACTACACTGCACGAATATCCCTTGCTGCGGAAACCGCCTGCATGTCGCGTTGGCTGGCCATTCTCCTGTTGTGTCTGGCGTACTGGGCAGCCCCGGCGCAAGCGCTCACCCTCAGTGCGAGCGAACAAGCCTGGCTGGCCGCACACCCGCAACTGCGCCTCGGCGTCGATGCCTCCTGGCCGCCCTTCGAGTTCCGCGACGAGCAGGGGCGCTACCAGGGGCTCAGCGCCAGCTATGTGGGGCTGATCGAAGAGCGCCTGGAGATCGACCTGGTGCCGGTCGAGCCACGCAGCTGGAGCGAACTGCTGAGCAGCGCCAAAAGCGGCCAGCTCGACCTGCTGCCGGGCGTGATGGCCACCCCGGAGCGCCAGCGGGACCTGGCCTTCACCCGCCCCTACCTCGACTTTCCGATCGTCATCATCGCCCACACCAACGGCGCACAACCGCACACGCTGCAGCAGCTGTACGGCCTGAAAGTCGCGGTGGTCAAGGACTACGCCCCCCACGAGCTGCTGCGCAGTCGCCATCCGGACCTCAACCTGCTGCCGCTGGCCAGCGTCAGCGCCGCCCTGCAAGCGGTCGCCACCGGCCAGGCCGACGCCTTGGTCGGCGACCTCGCCTCCAGTGTCTGGAGCATGCGCCAGCTCAAGCTCGAAGGCCTCTATGTCAGCGGCGAGACGCCCTACCGCTACCAGCTGGCGATGGCCGCGCCACACAGCCAGGCGGTGCTGATCGGCATTCTCGACAAGCTGTTCGCCGATCTCAGCGCCAAGGAAATCGAAAAACTGCAGGAACCCTGGGTCGGCGGCGTACTGGATCGCCGGCAGTTCTGGCAGCAGGCCCTGCTCTATGGCCTGCCGGCGCTGCTGGCGGCGGCCCTGATCCTCACCGCCCTGCTGCGCATCAACCGCCGCCTGAGCCAGGAGATACGCGGGCGCCACGCACTCGAACTGCAGCTGCGCAACAGCGCCCAGCACTACCGCGGCCTGGTCGAAAGCCTCAACGCGATCGCCTGGGAAATGCGCCTGGACGACTACTGTTTCACCTACGTCTCCCCGCACGCCGAACGCCTGCTCGGCTACCCGCTGAACGACTGGCTGGAGCCGGGCTTCTGGCAGCGCACCCTGCACCCGGACGATGCCGAATCCGCCCTCAACTACTGCGTCAGCGAGAGCCTGGCCGGCCGCGCCCACAGTCTCGACTACCGCATGCTGGCAGCCGACGGCCGGGTGGTGTGGATTCGCGACATCGTCACGCCGATCCAGCAGGACGGCAAACAGATCCTGCGCGGCCTGATGATCGACATCAGCGACACCAAGCAGGCCGAACAGGCGCGCCAGCTGTCCGAACAGAAGTTCACCTCGGTCTTCCACAACTGCCCGGACATCCTGGTGATCACCCGGCGCAGCGACGGCGTGCTGCTGGAGGTCAACCAGACCTTCGAACAGGAGTTCGGCATCACCGCCGCCCAGGCCGTCGGCAAGACCGCCACCGAGCTGGATATCTGGGGCCTGCCCGGCATCGGCCCGCAGCTGCTCGCCCGCCTGCAGGGCGAGGCGCTGAGCAACCTCGAGATGCCGTTCCGGCGCGGCAACGGCGAACTGTTCAGCGGCCTGATTTCGGCCCAGCCGGTATTCGTCGACGGCAACCAGGCGCTGATCGTCGCAGTACGCAACATCACCGAACTGAAGCGCACCCAGCAGCAGCTGAAGATTTCCGAGGAGAAGTTCGCCAAGGCCTTCCACGGCTCGCCGGACGGCCTGCTGATCACCCGCCTGCAGGATGGCTGCATGCTGGAAGCCAACGAGGGTTTCAGCCGTATCACCGGCTACGAGAGCCAGGAAGTGATCGGCCAGTCGACCCTGCAGCTCGAGCTGTGGGCCGACCCGCAGGATCGCCTGCAGATGATCGAGCAGCTCCGCCAGCATGGCCAGGCCCGCAACCTGAACGCCTGGATCCGCACCCGGGGCGGGCAACTGCGCCTCACCGAACTGTCGGCGCAGCTGATCATGGTCGACGAGGAACAATGCATCCTCACCATCGCCCGCGACATCACCGAACGCCAGCAGATGCAGGAGCGCCTGCACCAGGCCGCCACCGTGTTCGAAAACACCGCCGAAGGGGTGATGATCACCGACACCGACCAGCGCATCACCGCAGTCAACCGCGCCTTCAGCGAAATCACCGGCTACAGCGAGGCGGAAGCCCTCGGCCAGTCGCCGCGCCTGCTCTCCTCCGGCCAGCACGACAGCGCCTTCTATGCCGCCATGTGGCACCAGCTCTCCGCCGTCGGCCACTGGCAGGGGGAAATCTGGAACAAGCGCAAGAATGGCGAGCTGTTCCCGGAATGGCTGACCATCAGCGCAGTGCGCAATGCCGGCGGTGCCATCACCCATTTCGTCGCCGTGTTCGCCGACATCAGCACCCTCAAGCATGCCCAGGCGCGCCTCGACCACCAGGCCCACCATGACCCACTGACCGGCCTGCCCAACCGCCTGCTGTTCGAGAGCAGGCTGAATGCCGCGCTCAACGATGCGCGCTCGGACAACCAGCAGGGAGCCGTGGTCTTCCTCGACCTCGACCGCTTCAAGCACATCAACGACAGCCTCGGCCACCCGGTCGGCGACGCCCTGCTGAAGAGCATTGCCCAGCGCCTGCGCGAGCAGCTGCGCGACGTCGACACCGTGGCCCGCCTCGGCGGCGACGAGTTCATCGTCCTGCTCCCCGGCCTGCACCAGCAACGGGATGCCGAACGCGTCGCAACCAAGCTGCTGACCTGCTTCAACGCGCCGTTCCAGGTCGACAGCCACGAGTTCTTCATCAGCGCCAGCATCGGCATCAGCCTGTTCCCGGAGGACGGCAACGACGTCGCCACCCTGGTGAAGAATGCCGACGCGGCCATGTACAGCTCCAAGGCCAAGGGGCGCAACCGCATCGAGTTCTACACCCGCAGCCTGACCTTCCAGGCCACCGAGCGCATGACCCTGGAGCACGAACTGCGCCGCGCCATCGAACGCGACGAGCTGAGCCTGCACTACCAGCCCAAGATGTGCCTGAGCAGCGGCCGCCTGATCGGCGCCGAGGCGCTGATCCGCTGGAGCCACCCGGTGTTCGGCGAAATCCCGCCGGACCGCTTCATCCCCCTGGCCGAAGAAAACGGCATGATCCTCCAGCTCGGCGACTGGGTCCTGCAGGAAGCCTGCCGGCAGATGCGCGCCTGGCAGGACAGCCACGCACCCTTCGGCCCGCTGTCGGTCAACCTCTCCGGCAGCCAACTGCGCCAACCGCAACTGGCCGCGCGCATCGCCGACACCCTGCGCGACTACGGCCTGCACGCCAGCCGCCTGCAACTGGAAATCACCGAAGGTTTCATCATGACCCAGGCCGAAGAGGCCCTGGGCATCCTCCACGAACTCAAGGCCCTCGGCCTGCAGCTGGCGATCGACGACTTCGGCACCGGCTACTCCTCGCTCAGCTACCTCAAGCGCCTGCCGCTGGACATCCTGAAGATCGACAAATCCTTCGTCCGCGGCCTGCCCGGCGACCCCGACGATGCCGCCATCACCCGCGCCATCATCGCCCTCGGCCGCAGCCTGCAGATGACCGTGATCGCCGAAGGAGTGGAGACCAAGGCCCAGGAAATCTTCCTCAGCAGCGAAGGCTGCGAGCAGATCCAGGGCTACGTGGTCAGCCGGCCGCTCTCGGCAGAGTCCTTCGCCAGCAATTTCCTCGGCCCCTTATCGATTGGCAGCAGCGAAAGGGCGCCGGTATAATCCGCCCGCCTTCTGGGGGCCTATAGCTCAGTTGGTTAGAGCAGAGGACTCATAATCCTTTGGTCCACGGTTCGAGTCCGTGTGGGCCCACCATCAAAATTAAAGAGTTAGACCAGCTTTTGAGCTGGCCTTCTTCTTTTCTGCGCCGGAAATTATTTTTCGTTCACCGTACTGGCCAGCTCTTGGTTTCACGCCTGCGCCCCTCGGCACTCAACCAGCCCCGCCACCAGGCATGCCCGATACATCTATACCGGGCTGTAACGCCGGGTTCCATTATGGGTAGACTGCAATTCTTCATGGCCGATCAGCACCAGGCGGCGTCCACAGTCCTGGCGAAGCAGAGTCCACATGCAGCCGTTACCTTCTATCAAGGCGCCGGATAGCGCCAACGATGAGCGACTCCATGGCCTGGCCCGTCTGGCCAGGCGCCACTTCGACGTCCTCGCCGCGCTGGTGACCACGGCTGCCGAGGATCGCCAGCAGGTCAGGGCCTGTGATGGCCCACCCCTCGGCAATGCCTTCTGGGTCGAGCGCTTTGAGCAGCCCTGGAATGACGCCGGCACGCTTCTCGTGGTGCCCGATGTTCATCGCGACGCGCGTTTCCGCGATCACCACCTGCTCACAGCGGCGCCCCATGTGCGCTTTCTGGCCGCCTGCCCGCTGCTGGCCGCGGATGGCGGCGTGTTCGGCATGCTCTACCTGCTGCACGATCAGCCCCGCGAGCTGGACGCCGCGCAACAGCACGTGCTGCATGAGATTGCCCAGCTGACGGCCGACCTGCTCGCGCGCGAGGCTGAGGACGCCCGACTGCAGCGGGAAATCGCTGCGCTGCGCGCAAGTGAGAAACGCATGGCCCTGGCCATCGCCGGCAGCGCTACCGGCATCTGGGACCGCAACGTGGCCAGCGGCGAGATCCACTACTCCAGCGGCTGGAGGGCGCTGCTGGGCTACGCCGAGCATGAGGTCGGCCAGCGCATCGAGGAAAGCTACGCGCGCGTCCACCCGGCGGACCTGGATTATGTGCAGGCGAGCATTCAGGCCCATTTCGAACAACGCACCGACACCTATGAGGTCGAGCATCGCCTGCGTTGCCGGGATGGCAGCTACAAGTGGGTGTGCAGCCGCGGCAAGGTGGTCGAGCGCGATGCCGCCGGCAAGCCCTTGCGCATGATCGGCACCACCACCGACATCACCGCCATGCGCGCCCTGTCCGAACAGGTGCAGCAGACCGCTGCGCTGATGACCGACCTGACCAACGAGATCCCCGGCATGGTCTTCCAGTACCGGCGCCAGGCGGACGGCAGCTCGTTCCTTACCTATGCCAGCGCCGGCGTTCTGGATATCTACGGGCTCACCGCGCAGCAGCTGGCGGCCAATCCGCAGGCGCTGCTGGCGATCATCCACCCGGACGATCTGCCGCTCTATCTGGCGTCCTTCGCGGAGTCCGCCCGCCAGCTGGCGCCCTGGCACCTGGAGTACCGGGTGCAGCTGCCGGGCCGGGAAATCTCCTGGCGCCAGGGCGATGCGCGGCCCAGGCAACTGGAGGATGGCAGCGTGCTCTGGCACGGCTTCATCACCGACATCACCGAGCGCAAGCAGATCGAGGCCGAACTGCAGGTGTTCGCCACCACCGACTTCCTGACCCAGCTGGCCAACCGGCGCCATTTCATGCAGCAACTCGAAGCCGAGCTGGCCCGGGTGCAGCGCAGCGCGGGCCACCACGCGGCCATCCTGATGTTCGACCTGGACCACTTCAAGGCCATCAATGACCGCTGGGGCCACTCGGTGGGCGACCAGGCGCTGCAGCACTTCGCCACCATCCTCAGCGCCCAGCTGCGCAAGACCGACGCCGCCGGGCGCATGGGGGGCGAAGAGTTTGCCGTGGTGTTGAGCGATGCCGACCTCGACCAGGCCATGACCTTTGCCCGGCGCATCCAGGACGAACTCGCCGCAGCGCCGCTGACGCACGGCGACAAGCAGATCGCCCTGGCCGTCAGCATCGGCATCACCACCCTCGGCGCCAGCGACAGCAGCGCCGACGCCGCCCTGTCGCGCAGTGACATCGCGCTGTATGACGCCAAGCGCGGCGGCCGTAACCGCATCGAATGCCAGTGAGCGGGGCCGCACGAAACTAAGGCAGACCCTGCCCGACCGGCACGGGAAAATGCTCAACGCAGCGTCAGGGCGATCGGCGCATCCTCGAAGTCGAAGCAGCCGAGGAAGGTCTTGATCTCCAGCAGATCGCCATCGACCTTTACATCACCCAGCAACGCGCCCTTGAGCAGGCCGTTCTCGCCGCTCATCACGGTGTCCAGGTAGCTCTTGTCGAGGGTCAGCTTGAGCCTGGTGCCCGCGGGGATGCCCGGGTGCAACTGCACCACGCCGCGGCGTACTTCCAGCGCCCACTGCTCGCCGATATCCGGGAAACTGAAGCCCAGGGTCAGCTGCACATCATTGGCCTGGTCCGGGTCGACGCGGGTAATCCAGTTCTGCAGGAAGACCCGCGCCGGGAAGTTCTGCAGCATGTCCGGGGAGAGGAACGCACCGCGCATGTCCTGGGCCATCTGCCGCACCTGGTCACCGTCGAACTGGCCTTCCAGCTCCATGGCGCTCATCAGGTACCAGTTGCGCCAGTTGATGTTCATGCTGGCATAGCCGAGCTTGCGCAAGCTGCGCGCCTTGATGTCGCGGGCCAGGCGATCGTCGTTGTCCAGGCTGATGAGGTAGCTGGCCAGCTCCGCCGCCCACTGGTGCTCGCCCTGGAGATAGGCCTCGCCGGCGGCCAGCAGCACCTTGTCATGCCCGCCCATCAGGGCGATCAGGCGTTCGGCCTTCTGCTTGGGCGGCAGCGGGTCGAGCGCCACCGGGTCGCCCTGGAACCAGCCCAGGTAGCCGTTGTAGATCTGCCGCACGCTGTGCTTCACCGTGCCGTAGTACTCGCGCAGGTAGGGGGTGTAACCGGCCAGGTGCGGCGGCAGTTTGACCTTCTCGACCAGCTCGTCCGGCGTCAGGCCCTTGTTCATCCAGCGCACGGTCTGGTCGTGGATGTAGGCGATGCCGTCGCGGGTCATGCGCAGCACTTCCTCGACCTGCTGCTGGCCGCTGACCGGGCGGCCGTGCAGCGGCACCATGTGCTCGGCCTGGTAGGCGCGCAGCTTGTCCAGGCTCTCGACCCACACCACCGGGTCGCGGAACTTGGTGCCGCGCAGGGTGTGGATATTCGGCAGGGTCGGCCCCTGCTCCACCTCGGCGCTGATCAGCACGCGGTTGGCCGGCAGGTAGACGATGATCTCGTCCGGCGCCTCGCTGGGCACATGCAGGAACTGCAGGTCCAGGCCGGCGATGCGGGTGTCGAGCCGGTCCTTGAAGGTCAGGGTCGGGGCGATAAAGGTCGAAGCCTCGGCCTTGGCCAGCGGGCCGATGCCGGCATTCATCTGCTCGTGGTCACTGGCCGGCAGCGCGGCACCGAAACTGTAGCCGGAGCGCACCGAGAGAATCGGCCCGACCAGCGCACCCTGGGCCACCACATTGGCCAGCAGGGTGTCGTGGGCGATGATCTGCACCTCGCCGCTGCGCACCTGCTCTTGGGTGACGAAGGCCTTCACGCCGTTGATATGGTCCGGGTGGAAGTGGGTGTAGACCACCGCCTTGACCGGCTTGTCGCTGATCTTGCGGAACTCGGCCATGATCTTGCGCGACTCGCTGACCGACTCGCCGGTGTCGATGATGATCAGGCCTTCCGGCGCCTCGATCATCGCCACGTTGCCGAGCTGCCAGCCCACCGCCGAATAGACGTTGCCGGCCACCCGGTAGACCTGCTGCGCGAAGTGCTTGCTGTGCTCGGCCAGCTCCGGGTGGATCGAGGCGGCAATCTGTTCTTCGGGCAGCGCTGCATGGCTGGCCAGGGGCATGGCCAGGGGCATGGCCAGGCTCAGCAGCACGGCGGCAGTTCGGTTGCGTGAAAACATGCGCAGAGGCTCATTGTGGTGGGCAGTGCTGGCAGATTGGCCAATGAAGGCCAATAATTCCAATGCATTCCAATTCACCAAACGATGCAAAGTGCGCATGAACGATCTTCGCCAGCTCCGCCACTTCGTCGCCCTTGCCGAGCATGGCCACTTCGCCCGCGCCGCCGAGGCCGTGCACCTCAGCCAGCCGGCGCTGAGCCGCAGCATCCAGGCGCTGGAGAGCAGCCTCGGCTGCAACCTGGTCGACCGCCACAACCGCGGCATCAGCCTCACCGCCCACGGCCAGCTGGTGCTGGAACACGCCCGCCGCCTGCTCGCCGGCAGCCGCGCGCTGAGCAATGCGGTGAGTCAGCTGGGCAACCTGGGCAGCGGCGAGCTGCGCCTGGGCGCCGGCCCCTACCCCGCCGCGCGCCTGGTGCCGCAGGCCATCGGCCAGTTCGCCGAGCGCTTTCCGCGGGTGCGCGTGCAGCTGCTGATCGACAACTGGCAGCAGCTGCGCACGCGCCTGCTGGACGACGAGATCGAGCTGTTCGTCGCCGATACCCGCGAGCTCCTCGACGATCCCCGGCTGCAGGTCACGCCGCTGCAAAGCCACCACGGCGTGTTGTTCTGCCGTCCGCAGCACCCGCTGTGCCAGCGCCAGCCGCTGACGCCAGCCGATCTGACCGAATTCCCGCTGGCCGGCACGCAGATGCCGCTGGAGGTCGAGCGCCTGTTGCAGCGCCTGGGCGATGGCGAAAACCCGCTGAGCATCCAGTGCGACAACTTCATGGTGCTCAAGGAGCTGGTGTCGACCAGCGATGTGCTGAGCCTGGCGCCCTGGGATGTGGTGGCCGCCGATGTGCAGGCCGGGCGCCTGGTCACCCTGCGTCTGGCCGGCGACCCCGCCCTGGCCCGCTCGGCCTACGGCATCGTCAGCCGCGCCGGGCACAGCCTGTCGCCAGCGGCCGAGCGGCTGCAGCAGATCATTGGCCAGCAGGATCGGCACAGCCTGAACCTACACCCCTCCCCTGTGGGAGCGGATTGATCCGCGATAAGCAGGCAGCAGTGAAGCCGCTCTGATCGCGAATGAATTCGCTCCCACAAAAGCGGCTCAGCCAGCGTTACCGCTTATGCCGCGCGGCGTACAGGCAGACCATCTCCATGGCCAGGGTGGCGCCAGCCAGGGCGGTGACTTCGGCGTGGTCGTAGGGCGGCGCCACTTCCACCACGTCCATGCCGACCAGGTTGATGCCGCGCAGGCCGCGCAGGATTTCCAGCGCCTGGTGGCTGGACAGGCCGCCGCACACCGGGGTGCCAGTGCCGGGGGCGAAGGCCGGGTCGAGGCAGTCGATGTCGAAGGTCAGGTACACCGGGTGGTCACCGACGCGGGCGCGGATCAGCTCGGCGATCTGCTCCGGGGTGCTGCGGTTGACCTGGCGCGCATCCAGCACCTGGAAGCCCATCACGTCGTCGTTGGTGGTGCGCAGGCCGATCTGCACCGAGCGCGCCGGGTCGACCAGGCCCTCGCGGGCCGCGTGGTAGAACATGGTGCCGTGGTCGATGCGCGCGCCCTCCGCGTCCGGCCAGGTGTCGCTGTGCGCGTCGAAGTGGATCAGCGCCAGCCGCCCGTGTTTCCTGGCGTGGGCCTTGAGCAGCGGGTAGCTGATGAAATGGTCGCCGCCCAGGGTGAGCATGGCGCAGCCGGCGGCGAGGATTCTGTCGGCATGGGCCTCGATCAATGCCGGGGTGTCCTGCGGGGTGCCGTGGTCGAAGTGGCAGTCGCCGTAGTCGATGCAGGCCAGCACATCGAAGGGATCGAATTCCCAGGGATAGTGGCGGGCCCAGGCCGACTGGACCGAGGCGGCGCGAATGGCGCGCGGGCCGAAGCGGCTGCCGGGACGGTTGGTGGTGGCGGTGTCGAACGGCACGCCGCTGACCACCAGGTCCACGCCACGCAGGTCGCGGGTATAGCGGCGGCGCATGAAGCTGGTGATGCCGGCGTAGGTCGGTTCGGCGCTGGTGCCGTACAGGCTGTCGCGGGTGATGGCCTGGTCGTTGTCGAAGGCTTGATCCATGGTGGGTACTCGATGGGGACAAACGGGCCGCTCAGTGCCGGAGCGGCCATACGGCTACTCAATATTGGGTGCGGAAACTGGCCCATAGCCGGGTGCGCTCGCGCTGGGCGCGCAGCGGCAGGATCTGCTCGGCGAACAGCTTGTCGCGCACCGCCCGTGGCGGGTAGATGTGCGGGTCGCCGCTCACCGCCGCGTCCAGCAGCGGGGTGGCCGCGCGGTTGGCGTTGGCGAAGTACAGCGCGTTGGTCAGCTCGGCGATGGCCTCGGGCTTGAGCATGTAGTCGATGAAGGCCCGCGCCGCCTCGGGGTGCGGCGCATCCACCGGGATGGCCATGGTGTCGAACCAGATCAGCGTGCCTTCGCGGGGGATGCGGTAGAGCACCTCGAACGGCTGCCCGGCCTCGGCGGCGCGGGCGGCGGCCATGCCGGCGTCGCCGGTGTAGGTCAGCGCCAGGCAGATCTCGCCCTTGGCCAGGTCGTCGATATGCCGCGCGGTGGCGACGTAGCGCAGGTTGGGCTGCAGTTCGGCGAGCAGCGCCTTGACCGCCTGCAGGTCATCCGGGTTGCCGCCGTAGGGTTTCTTGCCCAGATAGTTGAGGGCGATGGCCACCACCTCCTGCGGCGAATCGAGCACGGCGATGCCGCAGTCCTTGAGCTTGCTGGCGTACTCCGGCTTGAACAGCAGGTCGAGGCTGTCCAGCGCCACGCCGGGCAGGCGCTGCTCCACCGCCTGGCGGTTGATGCCCAGGCCGACGGTGCCCCAGGTGTAGGGCACGCCGAAGCGATTGCCGGGGTCGATGAAGGCCAGCTTGGCCAGCATCTCCGGGTCGAGGTTGGCGGCGTTGCCCAGCTTGCCGACCGGTTGCACGGCCTTGGCCTGGATCGCCCGGCCCAGGCCGCTGGAGGCGGGAAACACGACGTCGTAGCCGCTGCCGCCGGTGAGCAGCTTGGCGTCCAGCACCTCGGCGCTGTCGAAGGTGTCGTACTTGACCCGGATGCCGGTCTCGCCCTGGAAGCGCTTGAGCGCCTCGGGCGCCACGTAGTCGGCCCAGTTGTACAGGTTGAGGGTCTGCTCCGCTGCCTGTAGCGGCAGGGTGAGAGCGGTCAGCAACAGACTTGCGGCAAGACGCATGGCGGGTTTCCTCGGGCAGTTCGCGGGTGGCCCGGCCGCTCTGCGGCGACCTGGACGATGCAGCCATCCTGCGCCCAGCATTGCTTCCGATAAATACGAAGTGATCTACTCTGGCATCGTCATTGATCAATGTTTGTGACCGCCATGCTCAGCCAACTGCGCGACCTCGACCTGCAACTGCTGCGCCTGTTCGTCTGCGTGGTGGAGAACGGCGGCTTCAGCGCCGCCCAGGGCGAACTGGGGATCGGCCAGTCGACCATCAGCACGCAGATGGCCAAGCTGGAGACGCGCCTGGGCTTTCGCCTGTGCGAACGCGGCAAGGCCGGCTTTCGCCTGACGCCCAAGGGCGAGCAGGTGCTGGCCGCCACGCGCAAGCTGTTCGGCGCCATCGAGACCTTCAAGGGCGAGGCCCAGGGCATGGCCGACAAGCTGCTCGGCGAGCTGCATATCGGCCTGTCCGAGGCGCTGGCCGACGAGGTGCTGGAGCAGGTCGCGGCAGCCATCGGCCGTTTTCGCCGACGCAACCAGGCGGTGCAGATCGAACTGCTCAGCGCCGTGCCGGCCGAGCTGGAGCGGCGCCTGCTGCAAGGCCAGCTGCAGCTGGCCATCGGCTATTTCTCCGGGGTACAGACGGCCCTGGACTACCAGCGGCTGTTCGTCGAGCAGCAGCACCTGTACTGCGGCCTGGGCCATCCGCTGTTCGCCCGAGGGCAGGTCGAGGCCGCCGACCTGGCGCACTGCGACGGCGTGCTGCACCCCTATCGCTTCATCGCCGCCGACGAGCCCTGGCAGGCCGGCAACAGCAGCGCGCGTAGCGAACAGGTGGAAGGCACGCTGGCCTTTATCCTGTCCGGCGCGCATATCGGCTACCTGCCCGCGCACATCGCCGCGCCCTGGGTCGCGCGCGGCCGGCTGCAAGCCGTGCAGCCCGAGCAGCAGGGGTTCAGCGTCGAGTTCCGCCTGGCCCGGCACCGCGGCCGCCAGCCCAGCGAAGCGCAGCAGGCGCTGGTCGAGGACCTGCTGGCGGTGTTTGCCTGAGATTCATCTGCCCTTCGGAGGACTCCCTGTAGGGTGCGCCGTGCGCACCGGGTAACACTACGGGCCTGCCGGTGCGCACAGCGCACCCTACGCGACCTAAGCCCCCACATGCCGCGCTGATCGCGACCGATTCACCCGCTGAATCGGCGCATCTGACGCTTTTCATCGCTAGACCGACTGGTCTACATATAGCACCATGAACGCACACAACCTCAGTACCCGCGACAAACTGGTCGCCGCCATGGCCGATACCCTGCAACGCAAGGGGCTGCATGGCGCCGGCCTCAACGAACTGCTGGCCCAGGCCCAGGCGCCCAAGGGCAGCCTCTACCACCACTTCCCCGGCGGCAAGAACGAACTGGCAGTGGCGGCCATCGAGCACATCGGCCAGCGCATCGATGGTTTCTTCGCCCAGCTGTTCCGCGACCATCCGGACCCGTTGCGCGCCATGCAGCGCTGGCTCGACAGCACCCTGCAGCAGCTCGAAGGCAGCCGCTTCGAGCGCGGCTGCCCGCTGGCCACCGTGGCCCTGGAAAGCGGCCCGGAGGATGTCGAGATCCGCGCCGCCCTGGCCGGCTGCTTCACCCGCCTGCGCCAGGCCCTGGCGACCCAGCTGCAGGGCGTGGGCTTCAGCGCGGACAGTGCCGACAGCTTCGCCAACCTGTTCATCTCGCTCTATGAGGGCGGCTTGCTGCAGGCCCGCGTGGCCGGCAGCAGCGAACCCTTGCAACGCGCCAGCGCGGCGCTTTTCCAGCTACTGCGTGACTACCCGCGGGAGACCCGCCATGACCAGTGAAACCCCCACTATCCGCCGCGAAGAACTGCAGCTCAGCGCCCACGACGGCTATCCGCTGCGCGCCACCCTGTACCACGCGCCGCAGCCCCGCGCGCGCCTGCTGATCGGCGGCGCCACCGGCGTGCCGCAGGGTTTCTACCGACGCTTCGCCGAGTACGCCGCGCAGCGCGGCTACAGCACCCTGAGCCTGGACTACCGCGGCATCGGCCAGTCCAAACCGACGCGCCTGCGCGGCTTCGAGATGAACTACCTGGACTGGGCCACCCATGACCTGGCCGCCGCCCTCGACCACCTGCACGGCGACGACCTGCCCACCTACATGGTCGGCCACTCCTTTGGCGGCCATGCCTTCGGCCTGCTGCCGGGGCACGAACGGATCGCCGGTTTCTACACCTTCGGCACCGGTGCCGGCTGGCACGGCTGGATGCCGCGTGCCGAACGCGTGCGCGTGCAGCTGATGTGGAACCTGGTCGGCCCGCTGATCGTCAGGCGCAAGGGCTACCTGGCCTGGAGCAAGCTGGGCATGGGCGAAGACCTGCCACTGGGCGTGTATCAGCAGTGGAAACGCTGGTGCCGCTACCCGCGCTACTTCTTCGATGACCCCGAGCAGGGCCACCTGGCCGCCCAGTTCGCCAGCGTGCGCACGCCGATCGTCGCCGCCAACACCCTCGACGACCTGTGGGCATCCCCCGCCTCGCGCGACGCCTTCATGGCCGCCTACAGCGCCGCGCCCTACCAGGCCCGCACCATCGATTCCCGGGCCGAGGGCCTCGGTGCCGTCGGCCATATGGGCTACTTCCGCAGCAGCGCCACGCCGCTGTGGGACGAGGCGCTGAACTGGTTCGAACAGCTGCACGCCAGTCGCCGCGCCGCCTGAACAGAAAACCATTCACAGAGGACAACACCGATGAACCCGCAACAGATGACCGGCCTGGAAATCATGCAAGCCTTCGCCGCCGGGCACTTCCCCAAGCCCGGCATCGCCAAGACCATGCCCATGGAAGTCGAGACGGTGGAGGCCAACCGCGTGGTCTTCGCCGTCACCGCCGACGAGCGCCACACCAACCCGCTGGGCGGCGTGCACGGCGGCTTCGCCGCCACCGTGCTGGACTCGGTGACCGGCTGCGCCACCCACACCGCCCTGGGCGCCGGCGAGAGCTACGGCACCATCGAGCTGAACGTGAAGATGAGCAAGGCCATCCCCTTCAATCGCACGCTGCGTGCCGAAGGCAAGGTGATCAATGTCAGCTCGCGCCTGGTCATCTCCGAAGGCAGCATCCGCGATGCAGACGGCACCCTCTACGCCTACGGCACCGCCACCTGCATGATCCTGCGCTAAACGCCTGTTGCCGATCTTGTCCAGCGCACGCGAGGAACAGGGGCGCCCTGCCGTAGGGTGCGCCGCGCGCACCGCCGTCCCTGCAGGGGTTTCTGGTGCGCGCAGCGCACCCTACGGGCCATCGTAAAACAGGCTTCTACCGGTGTAGAGCGCCCGCCCTCAGAACCCGGGCTGACGCCCCGTCGGCGTTCGCTGGCGCAGCTGCCCGGCCAGACGCTCGATGGCCAGCAGGGTCAGCTGTATTTCCTGGTGGATCGGCAGCCGGCCGGGCTCATCCTCCAGCCCCAGCTCATCCAGCGGCTCTTCGGCTTCCAGTTGATAACGCGCGTCAAACGGGTTGAACCTGGCCATTGCGGTGTCCTCAGGGTTCGCCGGCAGCGACAGGCCGCCGGCACGCTGTGCAGCAACAGGCAACTAAGGGATTCGCTGTGTCCCCAGCCAGCATGGGGCCCGGGGATGACTGTTGTTTGACCGGTCGACCTTGCGCCGACTTTCGGTCAATTTCTGCGCAACTGCCGCGCAGGTCAAGCCGCCGCTCGTCACCGCGCACGGGCTCGAAACAGAGCGGGCGCAGGCAGAACCGGGCAGCCGCACTATAGTTCCAGCTCAGCCCTTCCTTGACCTATCCGGGAGTTCGCATGAGCAAAGTCCACAGCGTCGCCGTACTCGTCGGCAGCCTGCGCAAGGCCTCGATCAACCGCAAACTGGCCATGGTCCTGGCCGAACTGGCCCCGCCATCATTGCAACTGAACATCGTCGAGATCGGCGACTTGCCGCTGTACAACGAGGACATCGACGTCAGCCCGGCGCCGCTGCCCTACAGCCACTTTCGCCAGCAGGTAAAAAGCGCCGACGCCCTGCTGTTCGTCACCCCGGAATACAACCGCTCGGTGCCGGCGCCGATGAAGAATGCCATCGATGTCGGCTCGCGGCCCTACGGCCAGAGCGTGTTCGGCGGCAAGCCGGGGGCGGTGCTCAGCGCCTCGCCGGGCGCGGTCGGCGGCTTCGGCGCCAACCACCATCTGCGCCAATCCATGGTCTTCCTCGATGTCTACATGATGCAGCAGCCGGAAGCCTACCTGGGCGGCGCCGGCAGCTTCTTCGACGAGCAGGGCAAGCTGAATGACGGCGTGCGCGGCTTCCTGCAGAAGTTCATCGACGCCTATGCGCTGTGGGTGGAAAAACACCTGCAGGGCTGATGCCAGCGCCCGCGCAGCCAAGTGGCGGGGGAACCCGCGCGGCCCACAGGCGGCGCCCCGCACGAGGCGCCGGCCTGGCGGGGGCGCCGCAGACCCGCAGCACATCACCGCCACGCCGGAGCGCGGCTTTCAGCGCAGGACTATGGCCTGCACGCGGCGGCGGTCGCAGCGCCGCGACCGTCACAACAGGCGTTCAGCGGATCAGGACTTTTCCAGCATCGCGCGATGCGCGCGCAGTTGCTCGATCATCTGCTCCATGTGCTTGATGCGCTGATCCACCTGCTCCACCGTGTCCAACTGCATCATGCCCATGCCCTGCCCCATTCCCATGCCGGGCATGTTGCCGTGCATCGGGCAGCCACCCATCATCTGCATGCCGCTGCCCATGGCCTTCTGGTGCTCCTGCATCAGTTTCTGCCGTTCCTCCGGGGTCTTGCCGGCCATCCAGTTCTGGTGCATCTGCTGCATTTCACTCATGTGCTGCTGCCACTGCTGCTCCGTCGTGGCCTCTTTCGCCGCATCCGTCGCGGCCCAGCTGCTGCCGGCGGCGAGCAGCACCAGCAGGCCGCCCAGTAGTGTCGATCTGTTCATCTGCACATCCTCTGCAAAGCAAGGTGGAACCCTAACTCTAGGCTCCTCGCACGCCGAGCGTTTGATCTGCATCAACCAACGGTCGGCTGGTGCCACGCCATACGTGGCGGAGCGCGACGCCCCCGACTCCAGCGGAGAAATCTCGGGGTACACCGCGCTACCTGCAAGCGAAGCGGCCCGGCGCGCCTACGACAGCCGCTCAGCTGCCGATCACCCCGCCATCGAGCCTGGTGATCAGCACGGTGGTCGAGCGCGGGCGGGTCTTGCCGTCGCTGGCCGGGAAGCTGATGCCCGGGTGCTGGATATTGGCCCACAGCGCCTTGCCGTCCGGGCTCCAGGCCAGGCCGGTGATCTCGCAGCCACGCGGGCCGACCAGGAAGCGGCGTACTTCGCGGGTGGCCGGGTCGGCGCACAGCAGCTGGTTGCAGCCCATGTTGTGCATGGCCGGTTCGATGTCGTCGTAGTCAGTCTGGATCCACAAGCGCCCCGCGGCGTCGAAGGCCAGACCGTCCGGCGAGGAGAACAGGTCGCCGTGGATGGTGCCGGTGAGGTTGGCCGGCACGGCCTTGCCGTCCTGGCCCTTGGCCCCCCGCGCTTCGCCGGCCAGCAGGAACAGCTCCCAGGTGAAGGCGGTGGCGGTCGGGTCGGCGCCCTGCTCGTTGAAGCGCAGGATCTGCCCGTGCAGGTTATGCGGGCGCGGGTTGGCCTTGTCGGTGGGCTGCTTGGCGCCACGCCCGTCGTTGTTGGTCAGGGTCACGTAGACCTCGCCGGTAAGCGGGTGCACGGCCGCCCACTCGGGGCGGTCCATCGGCGTGGCGCCGGCACGGTCGGCGGCGGCGCGGGCGTTGAGCAGCACCTCGGCCTGGTCGGTGAAGCCGTTGTCCGCCGTCAGGCCGTTCTGCCCGTGCACCAGGGCCAGCCACTGGCCGCTGCCGTCGGCGTCGAAGCGCGCAACGTACAGGGTGCCCTGATCCAGCAGGTCGCGATTGGCCCTGGGCTGGGCCGCGTCGAAACGCCCGGCGGGGACGAACTTGTAGACGTACTCGCCCTTGGCGTCGTCGCCGGAGTAGAAGGCCATGCGCCCGTCCTTGCCCAGGCTGAGCGCCGCGCACTCGCGGCTGAAGCGGCCGAAGGCGGTGCGCTTGATCGGCTGCGCCTGGGGCTCGAACGGGTCGATCTCCACCACCCAGCCGAAGCGGTGCGGTTCGTTGACGTGGCCGCCGTGGGCCTGGTCGGCATAGGGCGTGGCGTCGAAGCGCGGGTCGGCGGTTTCCCAGGCGTAGTTCTTGCTGGTGCCTTCCTTGGCCAGGCCGTAGCGCTTGTGCGACACGCGGCTGTCGTAGTCGGCCTGGTCGCGGTTGATGAAGTAGTTGGGCCAGTTCTCCTCGCAGGTGAGGAAGGTGCCCCAGGGGGTGACGCCGGTGGCGCAGTTGTTGAGGGTGCCGAGCACAGTGAGGCCGGTGGGATCGCTGGCGGTCTTCATCGCATCGAGCCCGGCCAGGGGACCGGCGATGCGCATCGGCGTGAGCATGCTGATGCGCCGGTTGTAGGGCGAATCCATCACCCGCTGCCACTGGCCATCGGCGCCCTGCTTCACCTCGATCACCGACACGCCGTGGGCGGCCTGCTCCTTGCGCACTTCGGCCAGCAGGCGCGGCTTGGACTGGTCGATCCGGCCGGACGGGTGCAACGGCGGGTTGACGTACTCGTGGTTCATCACCAGCAGGCCGCGCTCGGTATCGCCCTCGAAGGGGAAGAAGTTCATGCCGTCGTGGTTGTCGCCGGCCTGCTTGAGCTGGGCCTGCCAGTCGTCGCTGGCATCCGGGCTCCAGGCCGGGGCGCCGGCCTCCACCGGGTCGCCCCAGGAGAAGAACGGCACGGCGCGGTAACCCTCGGCCACCAGCACGCGGTCGAACTGCGGGTCGAGCTGCACCGGTACGCCCTTGAAGCCGAGCAGCGGGCTGGCGGAGGCCTTGCTGCAGGCAGCGATGCCGCCGGCGAAGAAGCCTAGGGCGGCGAGAGTCAGGCCGCCCTTGAGCACATTACGCCGGGCCGGGTTGACCAGGGTCTCCAGGGCCGGGTTGCTACTGGGGTTGATGGCGATATCGTCGTGGGCTTCCAGGCTTTGGTGGAAGTGGCTGTGTTGGTTCATCGGGGTCTCGCTGAGAGTTCGAGGGCCGGCTGACCGGCCCAGGGTTATTCGATGCGGTAGTGGAAGGTGTTCTTCACCCCTTCCACGGCCACCGCCTGGCCATCGACCACACGCGGCTGGTAGCGGAAGGTCCTGGCCGCCACCAGCGATGGGCGGACGAACAGCGGGTGGCAGTCGCCGACCACCTGGGGGTTCTCCACCCGGCCCTGGGGGTTGACCCGGTAGCTCACCGTGCAGTCGCCCTGGATGCCCTTGTCGAGGGCCCGCTCGGGGTAGTCCGGGGCGTCCTTGGTGATCGGCAGGTACTGGCGGCTGGCGGCTGCGGCGGCTTCGGCCTGACGGGCGCGTTCGGCGGCCTGGGCCTGCTGCTCGGCCAGGCGTTGCTGCTGGGCTTGCGCATCGGCTTCGCGGCGTTGCTGGTCGAGGCGCTGCTGCTCCTGGCGCTGCTCCTCGCGCTTCTGCTCCTGGACCCGTTTGCGCGCCAGGGCGGCCTGCTCCAGCTTCTGCTGCTGCAGGCGCGGATCGGGCTTGGGCGCCTCAACCGGCTTGACCGGCTTGACCAGCTCCAGCGGCACCGGTGGCACCGGTGGCACCGGTGGCGCAGCAACCACTTCAGGCTGCGGCGGCACGGGTGGGGCCGGCGGCGCCAGGCTGATCAGGCGGGTGGTCAGGGTGCGCACCTGCGGTGGCTCGGGCGTGTCGCTTGGCCACTGACTGAGCAGCAGGCCCAGCACCAGTGCATGCAGGCCAACGGCCACTGCGGCCGCACCGGCATTGCGCAGCCAGGCGCGGCCGGGCAACGCCGGCAGGACCAGGCCGGGCGCGGGCATCAGCGCGCTGCTCATTGCGGCGCCTCGGTGATCAGGCCGAGGTTGCTCACCCCGCCCTGCTGCAGCGCGGCCATACCGGCCACCACCGTGGCGTAGTCGGCGCCGCCATCGGCGCGGATATACACCTGGGTGTCGCCGTGGGCGGCGATCAGCGCGCCGACCTTGCTGCGCATCTCCTCCAGGTTCACCGCGCTGTCGGTCTGGCTCTGGGTGTCCAGCTCGCTGCCGAGGTTCCAGTAGTAGCTGCCGTCGACCTTGACCGAGAGGGTCAGCACCCGCTGCTGGCTATCGGTCGGCAGCGCTTCGGCGGCGACCTTGGGCAGCTCGACCTTGACCCCCTGGGTGAGCATGGGTGCGGTGACCATGAAGATCACCAGCAGCACCAGCATCACGTCGATGTAGGGCACCACGTTCATCTCGGCCTTTGGGCCGTGCTTGTTCTGCGGCTTGCGCATGGGGCTCTCCTCAGGCGGCCTGGGCGATGCCCGGCGCGGCCTGCAGCTTGCGGTGCAGGCGTGCCTGCAGTTCGTTGCCGAAGGCGTAGAAGCGCGTGCTGAGGGTGGCCACGCGGGCGGCGAAGCGGTTGTAGGCGATCACCGCGGGGATCGCCGCGAACAGGCCGATGGCGGTGGCGATCAGCGCCTCAGCGATGCCCGGGGCGACGGTGCTGAGGGTCGCCTGCTGCACCTGGGACAGGCCGATGAAGGAATTCATGATCCCCCACACGGTGCCGAACAGGCCGATATAGGGGCTGACCGAGCCGACCGTGGCGAGGAACGGCAGGCCCTTCTCCAGGCGTTCTTCCTGCTCGGCGATGGCCACCAGCAGGCTGCGCTCGACGCCGTCGCTGACCGCCTCGGCGCTGATGCCGGGCTCGCGCTTGAGGTGGGCGAACTCGTGGTAGCCGGCGCGGAAGATCTGCTCCAGGGCGGCATCGCCGTCGGCCTTTTCGCCGCCTTCGCGGTACAGCGCGGCGAGGTCGCCCTGCTGGCGGAAGCGCTTCTGGAAATCCTTCAGCAACCGTTCGCTGCGGCCCAGCAGCAGGCTGCGCTGGATGATCAGGTACCAGCTGGCCAGCGAGGCGCCAAGCAGGATGAGCATGACCAGCTTGACCAGCAGGCTGGCGTCGCCGATCAGGCTCCAGACGGTCATCTGTTCGAGGGAGGGGTGCATGGCGGTGACTCCTTGGTGTCTCATGGCCGCCGCACGGCGGCCTGGTGCTATTCGATTACGTCGTGGTTACCGGCTGATGACGGTCAGTCCAGACCGAGCGCCCGGCTGACCTCGCTCCAGGGCACCAGCTTGAAGTTCTGCGTCTGCTCGGGCATGCGCTTGCGGCCGTCCTGCACCACCAGCAGGCCGTCGGCCCAGGGCCCGCCGAGATTGGCCGCGCTGACTTCCAGGCCGTCGGTCTCGGAGGCGCCGTCGATGCCCAGGGCGCCGTTGAGGCCGACGCGGAAGGCGCCCTTGAGCGCATAGGGCGGCTCGGCATCCAGTACCACGTAGCTGTCGTTGCCCTGGCTGGAGATCACCAGATAGTCCTGGGCGCCGGCCTGGTACAGGCCGAGACCTTCGACGTCGGCCTTGAGCACATCACCCACGCTCATCACCGAGGTCAGCTCGGTCGGGCCGTCGGCGCGGGCATCCACGGCCCACACGCCGGCATCTTCCTCACCGAGGAACAGGCGCTGGCGCTGGTCGTCGGCGACGCAGCCCTCGGGCTGGCTGTTCACCGCGAAGCGGCGCACCAGCTCGCCCTTGATCTCACCGCTGGCGCCATCCAGGCGGTACTGCAGGAAGCTGCCGTCCTTGCCGTTGGCGAAGGCATACAGCTCGCCGGGCGCCGGCTGGAACAGGCAGATGCCGTAGATCTCCTTGATCGGCGTGCGGATCTCGCCGGCCTCGCGCAGCGCGCCGCTGAGCCGGTCGATGGCAAACAGGTGGATGCTGTCGTGGTCGCGGTTGCTGGCCACGGCCAGGTCCACCTGGGTGCCGCCGAGGTCGAAGCCGGCACGCACGTCGACGTTGTTCAGGCGGCCGACCGGCAGTTCCTGCAGCAGTTTGCCGTCCAGGTCGTAGGCCAGCAGGCCCTGCTTCTTGTTGGTGCCGAGCACCCTGGAGAGCGCCGGCTGCTGCGGGTGCACCCAGATCGCCGGGTCGTCGGCGGCGTCGCCGTGGCGGCCGACCGGCTCGCTCTGGCGCAGGGCGGCGATATTCGCCAGGACACGCGGTTGTTCGATGGCAGCCGGCTGCCAGTTCAGCTGGCCCTGGTAGATGCGCCCAGCGCCGTCGTCCTGCACCAGCAGCTCCAGGCCCTGGTCGGTGCTGCGCACGGCCAGGCGCTCCGGCTCTTCCAGGCCATTCAGCGGCAGGCTGGAGACGTGCTGCCAGGCTTCGCCCTGCTGCTGGTAGAGGTGCATTTCGGCGGCGCCGGAGTCCAGGCCCAGCAGGCCGCCGGGCACGCTGACCATGGCCCCGGCGCTGTGCTTGAGCGTGCCGAACGGCGCGCGAATATCCACCGGCACGCGGCTGGCGTCGGCTTCCGGATGGGCCGGGTAGGCCCACAGGCCGACGTTCTCCTCGTTGACGAACAGCCGGTTGCCGGCGTCGTCGGCCTGGCAGTATTCGGCCTGCGGCGGCAGTGGCAGGCCGCGCACACGGTGCGCCTCGGCGTTCAGCTGGTTACCGGCGCCGACCAGCCACTGCTCGCCCTGGCCGTCTTCGCCGATCAGGAACAGGTAGAGGTTGGCCGCGTCGTCGCGGTACAGGCACAGGCCGCTGATGGCGTAGTCGCGCACCGGCAGCAGCTGCGGGCGGCTCCACTGCTTGCCGGCGGTATCCAGGCTGACCAGGGCGGCCTGCTGGGTCGCGTTGTCCAGGCTGGCGACGATCAGCTGCTGGCCGGCGCTGCGGCTGTCCAGGCCGGAGTAGGAACCGGGCAGGCGCGCCAGCTCGGCGCCCTCGCCATCGAGCAGGAGCAGGCCGTTTCGCTCGCTGGCGGCGATGCGCAGGTCGGCGCCGCCACTCAGCTCGGCGGGGACGAAGCGCAGGTCTTCGGCCTTGACCTTGGCCGAGGCGCCCCAGGGGCTGAGGGCCAGGCTCGGGCTGGCGGCGGAGGCCAGCGGCGGCAGCTGGTCACAGCCGGCCAGGGCCAGGCTGGCGAGCAGCAGGCTGCGGGGAAACGAAAGATTCATTGCGAGGTATTCCTTGTCGAAAACGCTCGGCCGCAAAGCCGAGTGGCCGCTCCTGCCGTAGGGTGCGCCGTGCGCAGCGCAGACATTTGCGGCGCTATCGGTGTGCACGGCGCACCCTACTTCGGAGCGAAAGCGGTCACAGGTTGGTGTAGGTCAGGCCGAGCTTGTAGGTGGGGCCGTATTCCTCGTACTGGGCGTTGTAGCCGCGGCTGCCGGTGTAGACGTAGTAGCTCTCGTCGGTGAGGTTCTGCGCCTCGAACTTGAGCTGCAGGCCCTTGGTCAGGAAGTAGCCGGCGCTGAAGTCGACGAAGGTCTGGTCGTCCACATAGAGGTCGTGGGCCTGGTCGGTGATGCTCGCCACTTCGTAGAGGTATTCCGACTTGTAGTTGGCCGACAGGCGCAGGCTGAGCTTGTCGTCTTCCCAGCCGAGCATCAGGTTGCCGACCGTCTCGGACTGGTTGGGCAGGTCGATGTCACGCTCGCGGAAGCTGCCGCTGTCGGCGTCGAAGCCGCTGATGCTGGCGTCGGAGCGGCTGAAGGTGGCGTTGGCGCCCAGCAGCAGGCCGTTCCACGGTGCCGGCAGCCAGTCGAACTTCTGCGAGTAGGCCAGCTCCAGGCCGTACAGGTCGGCGTTGTCGCCATTGGCGAAGGTGTTGGCCTCGTCGAAGTCGAGCCACTCGCCGGTGCCGGCCAGGTCGGCGTTGTAGACGAAGTTTTCGATGTCCTTGTAGAACACGAAGGCCGAGACCACGCCGGCATGGCCCAGGTAGTGCTCGATGCCGAGGTCGAAGTTGCTCGACTCCAGCGGGTCGAGGGTCGGGTTGCCGAAGCTGGCCTCGTCGCCGTCGATGACGAAGCCCGGCGCCAGCTGGCCGAAGGTCGGCCGCACCACGCTGTTGGTCCAGGCGGCGCGCAGCTGGGTGTCCTGGTCCAGCTGGTAGCGCGCGTGCAGGCCGGGCAGCCAGTGGTGGTAGTCGCTCTCGGCCTCGATGCTCTGGTAGTCGCCATCGCGGATGCCGGTGCCCTTGGCCTCGAACTCGGTGCCCTCGTAGCGCAGGCCGGCGATGATGCGCAGGTCGTCGATGTCGACGGTGTTCATCAGGTAGGCGGCGTCGATGTCTTCGCTCATGTCGAAGTCGTTGACCCGCGACTCCTCCTCGTTGAAGAACGCGTTGCGCTCCAGGCCGCCGAGCAGGCCCTCGATGGCACCGGCGGACAGGCCCGGGCCGAAGTGGCCGAGGCCGTAGTCGACCTCGCCCTTGGTGAAGTTGGCCATGCTCAACTGCTCGTCGCTCAGGCCGAAATCGTCGAAGTCCTCGTAGGTCCAGACGTCCGTGTCGTTGTCCTTGTCGCGGCGGCTGAGCTTGCCGCCGAACTTGGCCTGGGCGGCATGGCCGGCCAGCTCGTAGTCGCGGGCCAGGTCGAGCTTGATGTTCTGCTCGGTGTCGGTGGTGTTCTCTTCGGCCCACTCCACCTCGTCGAGGCTGAAGTTGGCCGGGTCGGAGAATTCGCTGCCGATGTTCAGGTGCGATTTCTTGCTGTCGGCAAAACCGACATCGCTGAAGTCGTCGTTGCCCTCGAAGGTGGCGCCGGCGATATGCCCGGGGGTGTCCTCGCTGGACTGGCTGTAGCCGGCCTGGGCATTGAGGGTCCACTGGCCCATCAGGCGCTCGCCGCCGAGCACGTAGGACTGGATCTCCTGGGTCTCCTCGCGGTCCTTCAGCTCGCGCCAGCCCTCGGCGTCGCCGGTTTCGCCGGCCAGTTGCGCATCGGCGAACTCGACGCCGGCGGCGTTGCGCGTCTCGCTGTCCTTGAAGCGGCTGTACAGGGTGCGCAGGTAATAGCTGGAATAGTCGTCGGCCTGGTAGTCGAAGTTCAGGCCCAGGCCGCTGCGCTCGCGGGTGATCTCGTAGTCGCGCTGTTCCAGCTCCTCCAGCCGGGCGCCGTCCTCGAAGTCCCAGGCGCCGCCGGTTTCCACGTTGTCCGAGCCGAAGTCGCGCTCCTGCCAGCTCAGGGCCGCGGCCACGCCGAAGTTGTCGGTGCCGTCACCGAGGCTGAAGCGGTCGCTGACCGCACCGGAGAATTTCGGGCTGGTCTCGCCGGTGTTGTCGTCGTAGCTGGCTTCGCTGCTGCCGGTGTAGAAAAGCCCTTTGTGGTCGAAGGCCGACAGGCTTTCCACCTCGATGCTGCCGCCCAGGGAGTTGGCATCCATGTCCGGGGTCAGGGTCTTGACCACGGTCAGCGACTGCACCAGCTCGGCCGGCAGCACGTCGAGGGCCACGGCGCGGCGGTCGCTCTCCGGCGAGGGCACCAGGGTGCCGTTGATGCTCACGCTGTTGAGGTCCGGGCCGAGGCCACGCACGCTGACGAAGCGGCCTTCGCCCTGGTCGCGCTCGACCGACACGCCCGGCAGGCGCTGCAGCGCCTCGGCGGCGTTCTCGTCCGGCAGCTGGGCCACGCCGTCGGCGTGCACCACGCTCTCCACGCTGTCGGAGCGGCGCTGCTCCTTCAACGACAGGTCCATGCTGGCGGCCTGGCCGACCACATTGACGTGCTCCACGGCTGCTTCATCGGTCGCCCACAGCGGTGTGGTGGCGATGGCCAGCGCCAGGGCGCTGATGCGAAACCCTGCCCGGCGGGCAGTAAGACGACGCTTGTGCATGCTGATCTCCCCAAGAAATCCGTTGCAGCCGGAACCGCTGCCCGGCGACTTGGGGCGCAAGCTAGGAGCGGGGCATGACGGTTCCGTGACAGGACCGTGGCGCAGGGCCCGAATCACGGGGGTTTACCGGGGTTTGCCGACGACTCTGGGCTGAAATGACCCAGCACGCGTAGGGTGCGCCGTGCGCACCGCCCACCCGCACGAGGCCTTGGTGCGCACGGCGCACCCTACGTTCGCAGCAACAGCAGATTTGCCCGCAACTCACCTGAGCCGATCCGACCTCCCCCGCTGCAACCATTTCGTCACATGCCTCTGTTCTGCTGGCCGCGACCCCCGTTTCGCGGAGCCTGCGCGGCCATGCCTTCCCTGTTCAAACTGCACCGCCTGAAACTCGCCGGCCTGCTGCTGGCGGCCAACCTCGGCCTGCTCCTGCACCTGGCCGCCGGCGACCTCAAGCCAGCGGCGCAGTGGGTGTGGCTGGATATCCTCGGCGAGGGCGGCTCGGCGCTGCTGTGCCTGGTCTGGCTCGGCCTGGTGCTGAAGAGCCGGCCGGCCGGGCGGGTGACCAACTTCCTCGCCCTCGGCCTGGGCCTGGTGTTCTTCTCCTGGTGGGTGGATGCGCTCGACGAGTTCATCCAGCTCCCCGATGCCATCGGCTGGGACAACTGGCTGGAGTCGGCGCCGATGCCGCTCGGCCTGGTCCTGCTGACCCTCGGCTTGTACCACTGGCACCACGAGCAGCTGGCCATCAGCGCGCAGATGGAGAAGCGCGAACGGCTGTTCCGCGAGCACCGCCTGTTCGACAAGCTCACCCCGCTGGGCGCCGCCGACTACCTGCGCCTGCAGCTGGAGCAGAGCCTGACCCTGGCCCGTGAAGAGCAGCAGGCGCTGTCGCTGGTGATAGTCGACCTGGATGACTTCGGCGCGATCAACCGCCTGTACGGCCACGCAGAGGGCGACCGCGTGCTGCAGGCGCTGACCCAGCTGCTGCTGCTCAACCTGCGCCGTCAGGACCTGCTCTGCCGCCTGGCCGGCGACCGCTTCGTGGTGCTCCTGCCCAATACCGGCGAGCGCCAGGCCCGCCAGCTGGCCGAGGAGCTGCAAACGGCGGTGGCGCACCTGGCGCACAAGACCGGCCAGCATGGCGAGCGCCTGCAGCTGCGCGCCACGACCGCCTCGGTGATGGCCCTGCAGGACGATGCGCAGAGCCTGCTGCAACGCCTCAACCTGGCGCTGGCCAAGGCCAAGCAGCCGCCCTACGCCTGCAGCGCCTGAGACCGCGGCCATGACCCTGAAGACCGACTGGTACGAGCGCGACAGCCGCTTCATCCCCGGCCACTGGCAACCGGCGGTGCTGCTCGACCTGGCCCTGTCGCGCGGTATCGACAGCCACCGCCTGCTGCGCGGCAGCGGCCTGTTCCACGAGGACATCCTCAGCGGCCAGGCACGCCTCAGCCCGCAGCAGTTCCTCTGTCTGATCGACAACAGCCGGCGCCTGCTGGATGCCGACGACAGCAGCTTCCTGTTCGGCCAGCGCCTGCTGCCCGGCCACTATGGCGCCGCCAGCCATGCCCTGCAGCAGGCGGCGAACCTGCAGCAGGCGCTGGAGATCCTCGGGCGCCAGCGCGCCCTGCTCAGCCCGCTGCTCAGCCCGCGCCTGCTGCTGGATGAGCGGCATGCGCACATCTACTGGCTGGACAGCTGTGGCGCCGGCGTCCAGCAGCGCTTCCTGCTGGAGGCGAGCATGACCGCGCTGGTCGGCATGAGCCGCTGGCTGGCCGGCGAGCGCCTGCCCTGGCGCGCCAGCTTCAGCCATGCGCAGCCGCGCTACGTCGAGCAGTACTGGGTGCACCTGGGCGAGCACGTGCAGTTCGCCGCGCCGGTGGATGTGCTGAGCATTCCCCGCGAATACCTGCACCGCCCCTGGCCGGGCGCCTCGGCCATCGCCGGCCAGGTGGCGCAGCAGGACAGCGAACGCCAGCTGACGGCGCTGGGCTTTCGCGCCAGCCTGCTCGACCGCCTGTACAGCCACCTGCTCGCGCATAGCCGCGAGCCGCTGCAGCTGGAGGGCGTGGCCCAGGCCTTCGGCATGAGCCCCTCGACCCTCAAGCGCAAGCTGCAGAAGCACGGCAGCCACTTCCAGGAACAGCTCGACCTGGCGCGCACGCACATGGCGCTGTACCTGTATCGGGTCAAGGGCTACAGCAACGAGGAGGTGGCCAGCTACCTGCAGTTCCACGACGTCACCAACTTCCGCCGCTCGTTCAAGCGCTGGACCGGCCTGGCGCCGAGCGCCCTGCGCCAGTTGCTGGATGGTCTGGGCTGAGCGGATGATCGGTGCGCGCGGCGCACCCTACGACAGGACGGCAAAAACCGGGACGCAGAAAAAGAAAAACCCCGCTAGCGCGGGGTTCTGCAGATTGGTTCCTGACTTCCCTGGTCGACTCGCCATCCTGGCAAGCAATCCTACTAATCCCTGTTGTTTTGCTGCGCTTCCTGCGCGTCGTCCTTGGTGGGCAGATTAAACAGCTGTTCGAATGGCCGGAAGCGGCCATCGCCGGCACGCCGTGTAAGCCATGACGTACACGGCCGCCCGGCAGGAAAGGGTTCACAAATTCGCCGCTACCGTTATCATCGCGCGCCCAACCTTGTGCGCTGCGCGCCTGTGACCCTGCCGATGAAACCTCAACTGATCGCCGCCGCGGAAATCGACCGCCTGGAAACCTGGAGCAAGTACACCAGGGACATGTGCACCAGCTGCATGTCGACCTGCTGCACCATGCCGGTGGAAGTGCGCATCGTCGACCTGATCCGCATCGGCGTGGTCGACGAGTTCGAGCGCGGCGAGCCGCCGAAGAACATCGCCAAGCGCCTGCAAAAGGAAGGGCTGATCGAGCGTTTCAACGCCAAGTCGGGGATCTTCACCCTGACCCGCATGAGCAACGGCGACTGCATGTATCTGGATCGCAAGACCCGCCTGTGCACCGTCTACGAGCAGCGCCCGGACACCTGCCGCAACCACCCGCGCATCGGCCCGCGCCCCGGCTATTGCGCCTGGCGGCCGAAAACCCAGGGCTGACTACAGCGCCCTGGGCACTTCCTTGCTCGGCGGCTCCTGCTGGGCCAGATTCGAGGTCGTCGCCTTCGGTTTGATCAGGCTGAAGTCGATCAGGCTCTGCGGCTGCGCGGGATTGCCGATCAGCAGTGGACGCGGCTTGAACTCGGCGCTGACCAGGCTCTTGCTGGCATCGAACTCGGCATAACGCAGCCCGACCAGGTCCGACCAGGTGTGGATGAAGTGCGAGCTGCTGTAGGGCCGCCCCAGCGCCAGGCTGAAGTCACGCGGCTGCGCGGCCTGCCAGCGCGGCGAATGCCAGACGATGAAGGGGATGGTGTACATCGGGCTGGTCGGCGCCGCCTCGTTGCGCCCCAGCACCCCGCCTTTCGGTGCATCGAACACCGCCTCGCCGTGGTCGGCCAGGTACAGCAGCAGGCCGTTCGGGTCGGTGGCGGCGAAGCGCTTGATCAGGCTGGCGACCACGTGGTCGTTGTAGCGCACGGCATTGTCGTAGCTGTTGTAGGTCGGCAACTGGTCGTCGGTCACCGAGTCCGGCGCGCCGCTGCGGTCGGTGAAGTGCTCGAACTCCGGCGGATAGCGGTACTGGTAGCTCATGTGGGCACCGAGCAGGTGGACCACGACGAACTTGCGCGGCGCCGTATCGGCCAGCACCTTGGCGAACGGCTCGAACACGTCGCCGTCGTACTGGCGGGCGTTCTGCTCGCGGTTGTTGTTCAGGTAGAACTGCTCGTCGGCCTGCTTGGAGAAGGTGGTGAGCATGGTGTTGCGCTTGGTGATGGTCTGCTGGTTGGTGATCCAGTAGGTCTTGTAGCCGGCCTGCTTCATCAGGCTGACCAGCGACGGCGTGCTCAGGTAGGCCTCGGGGTTTTCCTGGTCGGCGAAGGTCAGCACCTGCTGCAGCGCCTCGATGGTGTAGGGGCGCGGAGTGACCACGTTGTCGAACACCTGCAGCTGGTCGCGCAGCTGGTCCAGCTCGGGCGTGGTCTGCCGCGGATAGCCGTACAGGCTCATGCGCTGGCGGTTGGTCGACTCGCCGATGACCAGCACCAGGGTGGCCGGCTGGCCGGCATGGGCATCCTGCAGATTGCGCAGCGGCGCGATCTGCCTGCTGCCTTCCAGCAGGGCCTGCATGTTGGCCAGCTGCGCACGGTACTGGCGATAGCCCACCACCAGCTGCCAGGGCGTGGCCGGCTCGATGCGCTCCTCGAAGTTCTCCAGGGCGGTCAGCGGATTGTCATGCTTGCTGAACTGGCGGATCGCCGGGTAGCCGACCGAGGCGAACAGCATGGCCAGCGAGGCCAGCAGCGCCACCGGGCGGGTCAGGTAGACCGGGCGCACACGGCGCCACAGCAGCCAGGCGCCCAGGCCGTAGGCGAGGAATGCCGGCACCATCCACCAGGCGAAATACTGCGCCAGGTACTCGCTGCCTTCGCTCACGTTGGACTCGAACAGGATGAAGATGACGCTCTGCGAGAACTCCTGGCCGTAGATCAGGAAGTAGCCGAAGCCGGCCAGCGAGCACAGCCACAGGAAGCCGCCCAGTAGCGCCGCGAGCAGACGGGCGCGCGCCGGGAACAGCAGCAGCGGCACCAGCCACAGGGCGCTGAGCAGGAACGCCTGGCGAAAACCGGCAAAGCCGGCGGTACCGGTCAGCTGGATCAGCAGCTGGGTCACCCCGGAGAAGTACCAGAAGAACAGGAACATCCAGCCCAGGCCTGCCCAATCGGTGCCCTTGCTGCCCCCAGCCATGCGCTCAACTGCCGCCATACCCATGCCTCGTGCCAGTGCCGGACAGAAGAGTCCCAGCAATATCTGCCTACCCTGTCACGCGGGAAGTGAAAACTTCGTCAAATAGCCGGCCAAGCGCAAGGCCCTGTGGACTAGGCCGCCAGCAGCCACAAGCCGCCGAGCAGCAGGCCGGCGCCGGCCAGGCGGCTCAGCCAGGGATCGCCCGGCAGCAGCTTCTCGGCCATGACATAGAGGGTCAGGCCGATGATCCAGTACAGGTTCATCACCCCGCCGGCAAACAGCAGGGCCATCAGCGCCCAGCAGCAGCCGAGGCAGTACAGGCCATGCCGTGCCCCCGAGCAGAGGCTGCCGCAGCCGCGCTGGCGGGCCTGCACGAGGAACTGCACCGGCGCCTGGCAGTGGTGCAGGCAGGCATGCTTGAGCGGGCTGAACTGCCAGGCCCCGGCCACCAGCAGGATCACCCCGGCCAGCGGCCGGGACGTGTTGCCGAGCATGGCGGTGAGCAGGCCCTGGCGCATCAGCAGCCACTGCAGCAGCACCGCCAGCAGGCTGAAGCCGCCCCACGCCAGCAGGTAGCCGGCGACGAAGCCGGCGCAGCTGCCGAACGGCTGGCGTCCCGGCTGGGCGCGCCGATTCAGCGCCGCCACCAGCAGCAGCACCGGCGCGGCACTGGGCAGCATCATCGCCAGCATCATGCTCCACCACATGGCCAGCATCAGCAGGGCATAGCCCCAGGACCAGGCCTGCGGTCGCGGCGCCAGGCCAAAGACGCTGGGCATGCGGGTCATGTCCCAGGCATCCATGCCCATGCCGGCGCCGCTCAGCACGTAGCCCCAGGCCGCCAGCAACAGCAGGCCCAGCGCCGCCAGCGCCAGCCAGCGGTCCCGCCTGAGCAGGGTTTCCAGGCTCATCGCGCCGGCGCGTGTACCACGCCGTCGCGCGAGTGCCAGACCCGGTTGAACTGCCCGTAGCTGTCCTGCAGGTCCAGCTCGATGGCCGCCCGGGCGCGGGTGTCGGCCCGGCCGATCTCGGCCAGCTCGAACTCGATCCCGGCGGGAATGTCGATGCGCACCCGGTGCTCCTCGCCGGTGGCCGGGCTGAGGATCGGCCGGCCGACGGACTCCAGCACCCCGGCAATGCTGACCCGGGCGCTGCGCGCCGCGATATCCACGCTGAAGTCGATGGGCAGGAACAGCGGCGCATGCACCGTTTCGCTCATGGCGTGGAACACCCACCAGTGGGTGGCGCCCGGATTGGTCTCGCCGCCCTGCAGCACCTGGCCCAGGGCCTCGCGCTGCGCGGCGTCGGCGCGCTCGTCGATGATCAGCTGCATCTCGCCGCGGCCCTCGAAGATCGGCCCCGGCCAGGCGTACAGGATGGCGGCCTGCAGGCCGGCCAGCTCGACCTCGGCGAAGCGTCCGCGCTCGATGCGCAACACCTCGAAGCCGCGGCAGTGGCCCTGGCTGGGCAAGCCCTCGAACTGACAGGGGCAGGCGTAGATGCAGTTGCAGCTGCCGAACTGCACGCCGTCGATATACCACTCAACAGGTTTCATGCCGACCTCCCGCGAACCGCCCCACACAGGCCGTTCGCCTCTTTCAGCCTAGCCCCGCCGCACCGCCCCGGAGTGCCGTTCGTCCCGCGCGGCAGCCTGCTCCCGGAACTTTCCCGCCCGCCATGAAAACGCCCCCGCAGGCAGAGCCTGCGGGGGCGTCGGGTGCAGCGCAGCTAGAACTTACTTCTTGCTGTGGCGCTTTCGGTCGGTCTCGCTGAGGAACTTCTTGCGCAGACGGATCGACTTCGGCGTGACTTCGACCAGTTCGTCGTCATCGATGAACTCCAGGGCCTGCTCAAGGGTGAACTTGATCGGCGGCACCAGGGCGATGGTCTCGTCCTTGCCGGAAGCGCGCATGTTGTCGAGCTTCTTGCCCTTGGTGGGGTTGATCACCAGGTCGTTGTCACGGCTGTTGATGCCGCACAGCTGGCCTTCGTAGATTTCCTGGCCCGGCTCGAGGAACAGCTTGCCGCGGTCCTGCAGGGTTTCCAGGGAGTAGGTCAGCGCCTTGCCGGTGGCCATGGAGACCAGCACGCCGTTCTGGCGGTGGCCGACTTCGCCGACCTTGATCGGGCCGTAGTGGCTGAAGGTCGAGGTCAGGATGCCGCTACCCGAGGTCATGGTCAGGAAGGCGTTACGGAAACCGATCAGGCCGCGGGCCGGAATGGTGTATTCCAGGCGGATACGACCCTTGCCGTCCGGGACCATGTTGGTCAGATCGCCCTTGCGCAGACCCATCTGCTCCATCAGCGCACCCTGGTGCTGCTCTTCGATGTCGACGATGACGTTCTCGTAGGGTTCCTGCTTCTCGCCGTTGACTTCCTTGATCACCACTTCCGGACGGCCGACGGCCATCTCGAAGCCTTCGCGGCGCATGGTTTCGATCAGTACCGAGAGGTGCAGTTCGCCACGGCCGGAGACCTTGAACTTGTCGGCCGAGTCGCCTTCTTCGACGCGCAGGGCGACGTTGTGCAGCAGTTCCTTCTCCAGACGCTCCTTGATGTTGCGGCTGGTGACGAACTTGCCTTCCTTGCCGCAGAACGGCGAGTCGTTGACCTGGAAGGTCATGGACACGGTCGGCTCGTCCACCGACAGCGGCGGCAGGGCTTCGACGTTGTTCATGTCGCACAGGGTGTCGGAGATGTACAGCTCGTCCATGCCGCTGACGCAGACGATGTCGCCGGCCTGGGCTTCGGCGACTTCGACGCGGTGCAGGCCGGAGTGACCCATGATCTTCAGGATACGGCCCTGACGCTTCTTGCCGTCGGCGCCGATGGCGATCACCGGGGTGTTGGTCTTGACGCTGCCGCGGGCGATACGGCCGATGCCGATGACGCCGAGGAAGCTGTTGTAGTCCAGCTGGGAGATCTGCATCTGGAACGGACCGTCGACGTCGACTTTCGGCGCCGGCACGTGGTCAACGATGGCCTGGAACAGGGCATCCATGTGCTCGTCCATGTTCTCGTGGTCCAGACCGGCGATGCCGTTCAGGGCGCTGGCGTAGACGATCGGGAAGTCCAGCTGCTCTTCGGTGGCGCCGAGGTTGTCGAACAGGTCGAAGATCTGGTCGATGACCCAGTCCGGACGCGCGCCCGGGCGGTCGATCTTGTTCACCACCACGATCGGACGCAGGCCGGCCTTGAACGCCTTCTGGGTCACGAAACGGGTCTGCGGCATCGGGCCGTCCTGGGCATCGACCACCAGCAGCACGGAGTCGACCATCGACATCACGCGCTCGACTTCACCGCCGAAGTCGGCGTGGCCGGGGGTGTCGACGATGTTGATGTCGTAGCCGTTCCACTTCAGGGCGGTGTTCTTCGCCAGAATGGTGATGCCACGCTCTTTTTCCTGGTCGTTGGAGTCCATCACGCGCTCGGATTCCAGCTCTTTGCGGTCGAGGGTGCCGGACAGGCGCAGCAGTTTGTCTACCAGGGTGGTCTTGCCATGGTCGACGTGGGCGATGATGGCGATATTGCGGAGATTTTCGATCACAGTGTCGTCTCGATTAGGGATTCAGCGGCCGCGACGGGTTGCGGCAATAAAAAGGTTCGGCAACGGCTTTAGCGCAACAGCCGGTCGGGAGGGCGGTGGCGGATACTGCCACCGAGCCAACCCGGCTGTTTATGCCGGACGATAAACGCGCACATTGGCATGCCCCTCGCTCAACAGATGGTGAGCATGCAGGCGGCTCATGACACCCTTATCGCAATACAGCAGGTACTGACGATTGGCATCCAGTTCCTTGAAACGGTTGTTGATGGCGTAGAACGGCAGAGTCTGGACCTCGATGCCCGGCAACACCAGCGGCTCGTCTTCGGCGGCATCCGGATGGCGGATATCGAGGACGATCTGCCCGGGCAGCGCCTCGGCAACGATCTCGACCTGCAGGTCTTCGCCCAGCTGGTCGATCACCCGGTCGACGGTGATCCGCGTGGCGCGCTCCAGGGCACGCTCGAGGATGGCCATGTCGAAGTGGGTTTCTTCATGTTCGATGCGCCCCGGCTTGGCCCGGGTGGTCGGGTTCACCGAGATCACCCCGCAGTACTCGGGCATGTGCTTGGCGAACTCGGCGGTGCCGATCTGCGTGGCGCAGTCGATGATGTCCTGCTTGTGGCTGGCGATCAGCGGGCGCAGCACCAGCATGTCGGTGGCCGAATCGATCACCGAGAGGTTGGGCAGGGTCTGGCTGGACACCTGGCTGATCGCCTCGCCGGTAACCAGGGCATCGATGCGCAGTTCTTCGGCGATGCGGCTGGCGGCGCGCAGCATCATGCGCTTGAGCACCACGCCCATCTGGCTGTTGTCGACCTTGCCGAGGATCTCGCCCACCACTTCCTCGAACGGCACGCTAATAAAGAGTACGCGGTGCGAGCTGCCGTACTTCTGCCACAGGTAGTGCGCCACTTCCATCACGCCCAGCTCGTGGGCGCGGCCACCAAGGTTGAAGAAGCAGAAGTGGGTCAGCAGGCCGCGACGCATCATCTGGTAGGCGGCGACGGTGGAGTCGAAACCGCCGGACATCAGCACCAGGGTCTGCTCGATCGAGCCCAGCGGATAGCCGCCCAGGCCCTGGTGCTGGGCGTGGATGATCAGCAGGCGCTCGTAGCGCACCTCGAGGCGCACTTCGGTCTCGGGGTTCTTCAGGTCGATGCCACTGGCACCGCACTCGCGGCGCAGGCGGCTGCCGATGTGGCCGGCCAGATCCACCGAGGTGAAATCATGGGTATTGCCGGCGCGCTTGCAGCGCACGGCGAAGCGCTTGCCAGGCAGCTGGGCGCCGAAATGCGCGCGGCATTTCTCGAAGGTGTCGTCGAAATCGAGGTAGGGATATTCGTGCACTTCGAGAAAATGGGCGATGCCCGGGGTGTTGCGCAGGCGCTCGAACATCTGCGCCTGGATCTTCGGCTCGCGCACCTGGCTGATCAGGTCGAGGTTGTCCCACTCGCCCTGCACCTCCAGCTCGGGGTCCAGATCACGCAGCACCGTGCGGATGTTCTTCGCCAGCTGGCGGATGAACTGCTTGCGCACCGGCCGGCTCTTGATGGTGATTTCCGCGAAGGGTTTGACGATGAGTTTCATGGGACAGCGCGTACGCCAGGCAGCCGAAAAAAGAAGGGCGCGGATTATAGCGGAAATTGTTCAAGCTTTAACCAGAAACAACTCGGCAGAATGCAAAAGACCTAAAATGGTGCGCAGCGATAAAAATAGGCACCAAAAAGAAGCACTGCGCAGGGTGGAAAAACTGGTGCAAGCCGCGCAACGCCTGATTTTCAGGCATGGCGCCCATTCCCGTGCACTGGCACACTAATTGCTCCCTTGTGAGGCAAGTCGCTCAGGCGGATTATCCCGCCCGGCTTCAACCATATTCGGGGGCGGCCCCATAACCCGCCTCTTTCCACCTGGAGGACAGCATGTCTAAGGCAATTCAACTGATCAAAGAACACGATGTGAAGTGGGTAGACCTGCGCTTCACTGACATTCGTGGCCAACAGCACCACATCACCATGCCGGCCCGCGACGCCCTGGACGAAGACTTCTTCGAACACGGCAAGATGTTCGACGGTTCCTCCCTGGCCGGCTGGAAAGGCATCGAAGCCTCCGACATGATCCTGCTGCCGGAAGACGACAGCGCCGTTCTCGACCCGTTCACCGAAGAGCCGACCCTGATCCTGGTCTGCGACGTGATCGAGCCGTCCACCATGCAGGGCTACGACCGCGACCCGCGCGCGATCGCCAAGCGTGCCGAAGAGTTCCTGAAAAGCACCGGTATCGGTGACACCGTATTCGTTGGCCCGGAGCCGGAGTTCTTCATCTTCGACCAGGTCAAGTTCAAGTCGGACATGTCCGGCTCGATGTTCAAGATCTTCTCCGAACAGGCGGCCTGGAGCAGCGACGCCGACTTCGAAGGCGGCAACAAGGGCCACCGCGTAGCAGTCAAGGGCGGCTACCTGCCGACCCCGCCGTCCGACTACGACCACGAAATCCGCACCGCGATGTGCAACGCCCTGGAAGAAATGGGCCAGGTCGTCGAAGTGCACCACCACGAAGTGGCCACTGCCGGCCAGAACGAAATCGGCGTCAAGTTCAACACCCTGGTGAAGAAGGCCGACGAAGTTCAGACCCTGAAGTACTGCGTGCACAACGTGGCTGACGCCTACGGCAAGACCGCCACCTTCATGCCGAAGCCGCTGTACGGCGACAACGGCTCGGGCATGCACGTGCACATGTCCATCTCCAAGGATGGCAAGAACACCTTCGCCGGCGAAGGCTATGCCGGCCTGTCCGATACCGCCCTGTACTTCATCGGCGGCATCATCAAGCACGGCAAGGCACTGAACGCCCTGACCAACCCGGCGACCAACTCCTACAAGCGTCTGGTTCCGGGCTTCGAAGCGCCGGTGATGCTGGCCTACTCGGCCCGCAATCGTTCCGCCTCGATCCGCATCCCGTACGTCGCCAGCCCGAAAGGCCGTCGCATCGAGGCGCGCTTCCCGGATCCGGCTGCCAACCCGTACCTGGCCTTCGCCGCCCTGCTGATGGCCGGTATCGACGGTATCCAGAACAAGATCCACCCTGGCGATGCGGCCGACAAGAACCTGTACGACCTGCCGCCGGAAGAGTCCAAGCTGATCCCGCAGGTATGCGGCAGCCTGAAAGAAGCCCTGGAGGCCCTGGAGGCCGACCACGACTTCCTGCTCAAGGGCAACGTATTCAGCAAGGACTTCCTGGAAGCCTTCACCGAGCTGAAGAGCGAAGAGGAAATCAAGGTACGCACCTTCGTACACCCGCTGGAATACGACCTGTACTACAGCGTCTAAGCCGGTAGCGTGATGAAAAGACCTCCTTCGGGAGGTCTTTTTTTTGCGCCACAACACGCCGGGAAAGCCGTGCGCTTGCCAGCCAGCCCTGCAGATGCAAGGCTTAGGCACAGCTCACCCGGGAGTACACCGATGCGCCTGCTCACCGCCTGCCTGCTCTGCGCCCTGGCCCTGCCGGCCGCCGCGCAGATCTACAAATACACCGATGCCAACGGCAACACGGTGTTCACCAACCAGCCGCCGGAAGGCCAGGCGGCGCAATCCGTCGAGCTGCCGCCGACCAACTCGGTGCCCGCGCAAAAGCCCAGCGTCGTCGTCGAGACGCCCGAGCCTGCCGCCGCGCAGGATGCCTACCAGGTGCTACAGCTCACCGGCATCCCCACCGAGGAAGCACTGCGGGCCAACAATGGCACCTTCACCGTGGGCGTGGCGATCGAGCCGCGCCTGATCCCCGGGCACCGCTTGCGCCTGCTGCTGGATGGCAAACCCCATGGCCAACCGAGCAATGTCACCCGCCTGCAGGTGAGCAACGCCGATCGTGGCGAGCACAGCCTGGCGGTCGAGGTACTCAGCGGCGACCAGGTCATCCAGCAGAGCCCCACCCAGACCTTCACCGTGCAGCGCATCAGCATCAACAGCCCGGCGCGCCCCAAGCCAACGCCGACGCCAACCCCCAGGCCGGCCCCGTAATCCCGCCACTTCCCCGCGAGCAACCCGACGCTTATGTATCGCCCGCTGTTCTGCCTGCTTCTCTGCCTCACCGGTCTGCCCGCGCAGGCCGGCGTCTACACCTACATCGATGCCGACGGCAATCGGGTGTTCACCGACCAGCCGCCCTCCGAGCGCGCCGAACGCATCGAGATGGCGCCGTCCAACAGCATGAACGGCGTAGAGGTGAGCCGCCCACCGGTATCGCTGACCCTGGAGGAGCCCAAGCCGCCGGCCTACCAGCTGCTGCGCATCCTCATCCCCGAGCCTGACGCGACCATCATCGACCAGGCCGGCAACCTGATCGTCACCGCCACCAGCGAGCCCGGCCTGCTGCCGGAGCATAACTTCCGCCTGATCATGGATGGCCAGCCCGTCGGCCAGCCCGGCCGCAGCCCGGTCTTCCCGCTGCAGAACATCGATCGCGGCACCCACCAGCTGTCGGTGGAAATCCTCGACGCCGGCGGGCGCATCGTCGAACGCACGCCGAGCCAGCCGGTGCACATCAAGCGCATCTCCCTGGCGCAGAAGCGCCAGGCCAATCCATGCAAGAAAGCCGACTACGGCGTGCGCCCGGAATGCCCGCTGAAGGACAAACCGGCAGAGCCCAAGGACATCCCCCTGGTTCCCTTCATCTGACCCGGCAGATCAATGCACCAAATTGACGCATTGATCTGCACCGATTTCTATACTCTCCCTGTTTTGGTTCATCCCGCGCACCACGCCCTGCGCTGAAAAGCAGCCAAAACCGCGTCACCCGCAGAAACCACGCAACTTTTCAGGGCTTTGGTTTGCTTCTTGCATTTTCCTGCCCATTGCCGGATGCCTGCCCATGACCCTGAACGACACACTGCTGCGCCTGCTGCTGGACAACCTGACCACCGCCACCATTCTGCTCAACGACGACCTGCGTCTTGAGTACATGAACCCGGCGGCGGAGATGCTCCTGGCCGTCAGCGGCCAGCGCAGCCACGGCCAGTTCATCAGCGAACTGTTCACCGAATCGGCCGAAGCGCTCAGCTCCCTGCGCCAGGCCGTCGAGCACGCGCACCCCTTCACCAAGCGCGAAGCCCTGCTCACCTCGCTGAGCGGCCAGACCATCACCGTGGACTACGCCGTCACGCCGATCCTCAACCGCGGCCAGACCCTGCTGCTGCTGGAAGTGCACCCGCGCGACCGCCTGTTGCGCATCACCAAGGAAGAGGCGCAGCTGTCCAAGCAGGAAACCACCAAGCTGCTGGTGCGCGGCCTGGCCCACGAGATCAAGAACCCGCTCGGCGGCATCCGCGGCGCCGCCCAGCTGCTGGCCCGCGAGCTGCCGGAAGAAAGCCTCAAGGATTACACCAACGTGATCATCGAGGAGGCCGACCGCCTGCGTAACCTGGTCGACCGCATGCTCGGCTCGAACAAGCTGCCGAGCCTCGCCATGACCAATATCCACGAGGTGCTGGAGCGGGTCAGCAGCCTGATCGAGGCCGAATGCCAGGGCAGCATCACCCTGGTGCGCGACTACGACCCGAGCATCCCCGATGTGCTGATCGACCGCGAGCAGATGATCCAGGCGGTGCTCAATATCGTGCGCAACGCCATGCAGGCGCTGGCCGGGCAGAGCGACCTGCGCCTGGGCCGCATCAGCCTACGCACCCGCACCCTGCGCCAGTTCACCATCGGCCACACCCGCCACCGCCTGGTGGTCAAGGTGGAAATCATCGACAACGGCCCGGGCATTCCCGCCGAGCTGCAGGAAACCATCTTCTACCCCATGGTCAGCGGCCGCCCGGACGGTACCGGGCTGGGCCTGGCCATTACCCAGAACATCATCAGTCAGCACCAGGGGCTGATCGAGTGCGAGAGCCACCCCGGCCATACCGTGTTCTCGATCTTCCTGCCCCTGGAACAAGGAGCCTCTTAGTCATGAGCCGCAGTGAAACCGTCTGGATCGTCGATGACGACCGTTCCATCCGCTGGGTGCTGGAAAAGGCCCTGCAACAGGAAGGCATGACCACCCAGAGTTTCGACAGCGCCGACGGCGTGCTCAGCCGCCTGTCCCGCCAGCAGCCGGACGTGATCATCTCCGACATCCGCATGCCGGGCGCCAGCGGCCTGGAGTTGCTGGCGCGCATCCGCGACCTGCACCCGCGCCTGCCGGTGATCATCATGACCGCCCATTCCGACCTGGACAGCGCCGTGGCCTCCTACCAGGGCGGTGCCTTCGAGTACCTGCCCAAGCCGTTCGACGTCGACGAGGCGGTGTCCCTGGTCAAGCGCGCCAACCAGCACGCCCAGGAGCAGCAGGGCCTGGCCGTTCCGGTCGAGCAGGCCGCCACCCCGGAAATCATCGGCGAAGCGCCGGCCATGCAGGAGGTGTTCCGCGCCATCGGCCGCCTCAGCCACTCCAACATCACCGTGCTGATCAACGGCGAATCCGGTACCGGCAAGGAGCTGGTCGCCCACGCCCTGCACCGCCACAGCCCGCGCGCCGCCTCGCCGTTCATCGCGCTGAACATGGCGGCGATCCCCAAGGACCTGATGGAGTCCGAGCTGTTCGGCCACGAGAAGGGCGCCTTCACCGGCGCGGCCAACCAGCGCCGCGGGCGCTTCGAGCAGGCCGACGGCGGCACCCTGTTCCTCGACGAAATCGGCGACATGCCGGCCGACACCCAGACCCGCCTGCTGCGCGTGCTGGCCGACGGCGAGTTCTACCGGGTCGGCGGCCACACCCCGGTCAAGGTCGACGTGCGCATCATCGCCGCCACCCACCAGAACCTGGAAACCCTGGTGCAGGCCGGCAAGTTCCGCGAAGACCTGTTCCACCGCCTCAACGTGATCCGCATCCACATCCCGCGCCTGTCCGATCGCCGCGAGGACATCCCCACCCTGGCCCGCCACTTCCTCGCCCGCGCCGCCCAGGAGCTGGCGGTGGAGCCCAAGCTGCTGAAGAGCGAGACCGAGGACTACCTCAAGCACCTGCCCTGGCCGGGCAACGTGCGCCAGCTGGAGAACACCTGCCGCTGGATCACCGTGATGGCCTCCGGGCGCGAAGTGCACGTCGACGACCTGCCGCCGGAGCTGCTCACCCAGCCCCAGGAAAGCGCGCCGGCGACCAACTGGGAACAGGCCCTGCGCCAGTGGGCCGACCAGTCCCTGGCCCGCGGCCAGTCCAGCCTGCTCGATAGCGCCGTGCCGGCCTTCGAACGGATCATGATCGAGACCGCGCTCAAGCACACCGCCGGCCGCCGCCGCGATGCCGCCGTGCTGCTGGGCTGGGGGCGCAACACCCTGACCCGCAAGATCAAGGAACTGGGCATGAAGGTCGACGGCGGCGATGACGACGACGGCGACGAATAAGCCGCACGCCCGGCGCCACCCTGAAACGGGCCCGATCGGGCCCGTTTTTCATGGGCGCCACACAAGGGCGACCCGGCAGGGCTTCGCGACTGAAGCCGCGAACAACCCGGCCAGTACAAATGCGCCAGAGCAATGCACTCGCCTCGACCCGGTGCACAGCCACGAGTCAAGCGCAGTCCCGCCAGCGCCCGAGCCGGACCGTCAGAAACCGCTGCAACCCAGGATTCACGAGGCCTGCAGGCGTCGTAATAAAACTGGCACACAGTCTGCATAGACTCTAGCAATCCCAGTTTCGGGGACCTTGGTACAGGCAGGCCGGGGATTCCCCTCTTTTACAAGCCCAACACAAAGGCCACCTTCGCGGGTGGCCTTTGTGCTTTCTGGCGCCATGAATCCAGACCCGCTAGCCGCCTCACTTGGCCGACGGCGCTGCAACGGCGGCGGGCGGCGCCAGCGGCACCTCGATCCGCAGCAGCCAGCGCTCGCCGGCCGCCTCCAGGCGCTCGCGCACCTCGACGCGCTGGCCCAGGCCGACCAGCAACACCTGCACATCCGCGCCACGGCTCTCGACCCGCCAGGACAGGCTGCGCCCGCCAGCCTGAACCCGGCCGCGCCGCGCCGCGCCCTCCAGCTGCGCGCCCGGCAGGCGCAGGCTCACCGCGCCGCTTTCCTCGCTGCGTCGGTAGGCCACCGGGCGATCCAGCAAAACCTGCAGCTCCAGGCCGCTGCCGTCATGCGGCGACCGCACCTCGATAACCCGCGCAGCGACTGCGGCCTGCACCGGCGGCCTGACGCTGGCCAGGTTGGGCACGCCCTTGACCACCCGGCCGATCATCAGCCCCACCAGCAGGCCCATGAGGATCACCGCGGCCAGCCAGAGCGAACCGCGGCGCAGGCGCTCGGTACGTTCCTGGCGCGCCGCCGCGGCCTCGTCCGCCGCCTGGGCCTGCAGTTGCTGGCGCTGTTCGGCGGACAGCTCGTCCGCCGCGGCCTTCTCTCGCATAGATTCCACCCACTGCCCCTTGTGAACCTGCCGTCCCGGCACCGCCCCGAAGCCAACGGCACGCGGCGGCACACTGTAGAATGTCAGCCTTCGCCCTGCCCCGAGCCCGCCCCATGTTCCATGTCGTTCTGTTCCAGCCCGAGATCCCGCCGAACACCGGCAACATCATCCGCCTGTGCGCCAACACCGGCTGCCAGCTGCACCTGATCGAGCCCCTGGGTTTTGAACTGGACGACAAGCGCCTGCGTCGTGCCGGCCTGGATTATCACGAATACGCGACCTTGAAACGCCACAAATCCTTGGGCGACTGCATCGCGGAGACCCAGTGCGACAGGGTATTGGCATTCACCACAAAAGCCAGCCACAGCTACGCGCAAATGCAGTTCCGCCGCGGCGATCTGCTGCTGTTCGGCCCGGAAAGCCGCGGCCTGCCCAGCGAGATCCTCGAGCAGATCCCCGACCAGCAACGCCTGCGCATGCCGATGCGCCCGGAATGCCGCAGCCTCAACCTGTCCAATGCGGTGGCCGTGGTGGTCTACGAGGCCTGGCGACAGAACGACTTCGCCATGGCCTGAAAACGTGCTCAAAGCCTGCTGCGCATCGCGCCATGCTGCGTTGAGCTCGCGAGACGTTGAACACGTTTTGAGTACAGATAGCAGGCAGAAAAAAAAGCGCCCCGCGGGGCGCTTTTTTCATCACCGCCGGCCTCAGGCCTGGGCGGTCGCCTCGCCGGCGGACTGCATGCGCTGCAGCTCCTGGGCGTACAGGGCGTCGAAGTTCACCGGAGCCAGCATCAGCGCCGGGAAGGAGCCACGCACCACCAGGCTGTCCAGGGTTTCACGGGCGTAGGGGAACAGCAGGTTCGGGCAGAAGGCGCCGAGGGTGTGGCTCATGGACGCGGCGTCCAGGCCCTTGATCAGGAAGATCCCGGCCTGCTGCACTTCGGCGATGAAGGCGGTCTCTTCGCCGGTCTTCACGGTCACCGAGAGGGTCAGCACCACTTCGTGGAAGTCGCCGTCCAGGGACTTCTGCCGGGTGTTCAGGTCCAGCGCGACGCTCGGCGCCCACTCCTGGCGGAAGATCTCCGGGCTCTTCGGCGCCTCGAAGGACAGATCCTTCACATAGATGCGCTGCAGGGAGAACTGAGGCCCTTGCTCGGCTTGGGCGGCACCGCTGTTTGCTTGTTCGGTCATGACGAAGTCTTCTTATTACGGGTTTCTGAAAGGGTTCAGGCCTGCAGCAGCGCATCCAGCTTGCCGGCGCGCTCCAGGGCATAGAGATCGTCGCAGCCCCCGACATGGATGCTGCCGATCCAGATCTGCGGTACCGAGGTGCGCCCGGCCTTGCGCGTCATTTCGGCGCGCGCTTCGGGCTTGCCATCGACGCTGATGTCGTGGAAGGCCACACCCTTGCTGCTCAGCAGTTGCTTGGCGCGGACGCAGTAGGGGCACCAGGCGCTGGAGTAAACCACAATCTCGGGCATATCACTTGACCACGGGCAAGTTGTCGCCACGCCAGGTGGCGATGCCGCCGCCCAGCTTGGCCGCGGTGAAACCGGCCTTCTGCAGGTCGCGGGCAACGCTGCCGGCGTGCTGGCCCATGGCATCGACCACGATGATGGTCTTGGCCTTGTGCTTGTCCAGTTCGGCCATGCGCCCGGCGAGCTTGTCGAAGGGGATGTTCAGGGCGCCGACGATGTGGCCGCTGGCGAAATCCTTGTTGTTGCGCACGTCCAGAACCAGGCCCTGCTCGCCGTTGACCAGGGTGGTCAGCTCACGGCTGGACAGGCTTTTGCCGCCCTTGCGCAGCTCGGTGACGATCAGCAGCACCAGCAGGAAGGCGAAGCATGCGGTCAGTACATAGTGGTTAGTGGCAAATTCAATCAGGTGGGCCAACATCGCGGAGTTCCAGGGCGTTAAAATGCCGGCCAGTATACACAGCATGCCCTATCGGCCAAGCCCCGCCGGGCGGTGACGCGGCGGGCTTATGGCCGTAAAATGCGCGACCTTTTTGCTCACCATGCACAGCGAGCCAGCCCCCATGAGCGCCACGCCCAAACCCCTGGTCCTGATCATCCTCGACGGCTTCGGTCACAGCGACAACCCCGAGTACAACGCCATTCACGCGGCCCACACGCCGGTCTATGACCGTCTGCGCGCCACCCAGCCGCATGGCCTGATCTCGGGCAGCGGCATGGATGTCGGCCTGCCGGACGGGCAGATGGGCAACTCCGAGGTCGGCCACATGAACCTCGGCGCCGGCCGCGTGGTGTATCAGGACTTCACCCGGGTGACCAAGGCGATCCGCGATGGCGAGTTCTTCGACAATGCCGTGATCACCGGCGCCGTGGATAAAGCCGTGAGCGCCGGCAAGGCCGTGCACATCCTCGGCCTGCTCTCCGATGGTGGCGTGCACAGCCACCAGGACCACCTGGTGGCGATGGCCGAACTGGCCGCCCGCCGCGGCGCCGAGAAGATCTACCTGCACGCCTTCCTCGACGGCCGCGACACCCCGCCGAAGAGCGCCCAGCCGTCCATCGAGCTGCTCGACGCCACCTTCGCCAAGCTCGGCAAGGGCCGCATCGCCAGCCTCACCGGACGCTACTTCGCCATGGACCGCGACAACCGCTGGGACCGCGTCGAGCAGGCCTACCACCTGATCGTCGACGGCGCCGGCCAGTTCAACGCCGCCAGCGCCGTGGAAGGCCTGGCCGCCGCCTACGAGCGCGGCGAGAGCGACGAATTCGTCAAGGCCACCACCATCGGCGAACCGGTGAAAGTCGAAGACGGCGACGCCGTGGTGTTCATGAACTTCCGCGCCGACCGTGCCCGCGAGCTGACCCGCGCCTTCGTCGAGCCCGAGTTCAACGAGTTCGAGCGCCGGCGCGTGCCGCAACTGGCCGGCTTCGTCATGCTCACCCAGTACGCGGCGAGCATCCCGGCGCCCAGCGCCTACAAACCGGAACCGCTGACCAATGTGCTCGGCGAGTACCTGGCCAACAACGGCAAGACCCAGCTGCGCATCGCCGAGACCGAGAAATACGCCCACGTCACCTTCTTCTTCTCCGGCGGCCGCGAAGAGCCGTTCGCCGGCGAGGAGCGCATCCTCATCCCCTCGCCGAACGTCGCCACCTACGACCTGCAGCCGCAGATGAGCGCGCCGGAAGTGACCGACAAGATAGTCGAGGCCATCGAGCAGCAGCGTTATGACGTGATCATCGTCAACTACGCCAACGGCGACATGGTCGGCCACACCGGCGTGTTCTCCGCAGCGGTGGCCGCGGTGGAATGCCTGGATACCTGCGTCGGGCGCATCGTCGCGGCGCTGGACAAGGTCGGCGGCGAAGCGCTGATCACCGCCGACCACGGCAACGTCGAGCAGATGGAAGACGAGTGCACCGGCCAGGCGCACACCGCGCACACCTGCGAGCCGGTGCCGTTCATCTATGTCGGCAAGCGCCCGGCGACCATCCGCGCAGGTGGCGTGCTGGCCGACGTGGCGCCGACCCTGCTGACCCTGATGGGGATGCCGATTCCGGCGGAAATGACCGGCACCAGCATCATCGATCTGAAATAAAGCGCCCCGCGTCGCGAAACGCCTGCCGGTCAGCACCGGCGGGCGTTTTTTTTGCGCGGCGCGACGGGCATACTAGGCCGACTCCCCGCTCCAGGTGCTGCACAGCCCATGTTTCGCGCACTCGCCCTGATAGTCCTGACCAGCCTGCTCGCCCCGGCCGCCTTCGCCGACGAGAAAGCCGCCGCCCAGCAACAGCTGGAGGCCGCGCGCGCCGATGTCGCCGAGCTGAAGAAGCTGCTCGAACAGCTGCAGAAAGAAAAATCCGGGGTGCAGAAGGACCTCAAGCGCACCGAAAGCGAGATGGGCCAGCTGGAGAAGCAGGTCAAGGGCCTGCAGCAGGAGATGAACAAGAGCGAGGAGGAACTGCAGCGCCTCGACCAGGAGAAAAAAAAACTCCAGCAATCGCGCCTTGAACAGCAGCGCCTGATCGGCATCCAGGCCCGCGCCGCCTACCAGGGCGGCCAGCAGGAGCCGCTGCGCCTGCTGCTCAACCAGCAGCAGCCGGAAAAGTTCTCGCGCACCCTCACCTATTACGACTACCTCGGCCAGGCGCGCCTGGAGCAGCTGGCCGCGTTCAACGAAACCCTGCGCCAGCTGGCCAATATCGAAACCGACATCGCCACCCAGCAGGCCCAGCTGGGCGAACAGAAAAGCGCCCTGGACAGCCGCCGCGAGCAGCTCGCCGAAGCGCGCAAGGAGCGCCAGCAGGCCCTGGCCAAGCTGAACAAGCAGTACAGCGCCGGCGACCACAAGCTCAAGGCGCGCCAGCAGGAACAGGCCGAACTGACCCGCGTGCTCAAGACCATCGAGGCAACCCTCGCCCGCCAGGCGCGTGAAGCCGAGGAAGCACGGCGCCTGGCCCTGCTCGAACAGCAGCAGGCGCGCCAGCCGAACAGCCAGCCGCTGGCCCTCGGCCCGGCCGTGACCAGCAGCGGCGCCAGCTACGGCGGCCCCTTCGCCAAGGCCAAGGGCAAGCTGCCGTGGCCGGTCAACGGCCGGGTGGTGGCGCGCTATGGCACGCCGCGCGGCGGCGATGCGCGCACCAAGTGGGACGGCGTGCTGATCGGCGCCAGCGCCGGCAGCCAGGTGCATGCGGTGCACGGCGGGCGGGTGGTGTTCGCCGACTGGTTGCGCGGCGCCGGGCTTCTGGTCATCCTCGATCACGGCAACGGCTACCTGAGCCTGTACGGCCACAACCAAAGCCTGCTCAAAGAGGCCGGCGACATAGTCCGGGCCGGCGAATCGATCGCCACCGTCGGCACCAGTGGCGGGCAGGACACGCCCGCCCTGTATTTCGCCATTCGCCAGCAGGGCCGCCCGAGCGACCCCGCACAGTGGTGCCGCGGCTGACCGCCCGAGGCCGCCCGCAATTATTCCTGGGAGTTCACATGTCGCATTTCCACCGCCTCACCCCCCTCGCCCTGGCCCTCGGCCTGCTGGCGGGCAGCCCCGCCCTGCAGGCCGCGCCCGAGCCGGTGGCGGCCCCGGTGGAAAACGCCAAGGCGCCCTTGCCGCTGGATGAACTGCGCACCTTCGCCGAGGTGATGGACCGCATCAAGTCGGCCTATGTCGAGCCGGTGGACGACAAGACCCTGCTGGAAAACGCCATCAAGGGCATGCTCAGCAACCTCGATCCGCACTCCGCCTACCTGGAGCCGGAAGCCTTCGCCGAGCTGCAGGAAAGCACCAGCGGCGAATTCGGCGGCCTAGGGATAGAAGTCGGCGTGGAGGACAGCTTCCTCAAGGTGGTCACGCCGATCGACGACACCCCGGCCTCGCGCGCCGGCATCCAGCCCGGCGACCTGATCTTCAAGATCGACGGCCAGCCGACCAAGGGCCTGTCGCTGATGGAAGCGGTGGACAAGATGCGCGGCAAGGCCGGCAGCAAGATCGTCCTGACCCTGGTGCGCGAAGGCGGCCAGCCGTTCGATGTGGAACTGACCCGCGCGGTGATCAAGGTCAAGAGCGTGAAGAGCCAGCTGCTCGAGGACGGCTACGGCCTGCTGCGCATCACCCAGTTCCAGATCAATACCGGCGAGGAAGTCGGCAAGGCCCTAGCCAAGCTGCGCAAGGACAATGGCGGCAAGCTGCGCGGCCTGGTCCTCGACCTGCGCAACAACCCCGGCGGCGTGCTGCAGGCGGCGGTGGAGGTCACCGACCACTTCCTCAAGAAGGGCCTGATCGTCTACACCGAGGGTCGGATCGCCAACTCCGAGCTGCGTTTCAACGCCGACCCGGCCGACGCCAGCGAAGGCGTGCCGCTGGTGGTGCTGATCAACGGCGGCAGCGCCTCGGCCTCGGAAATCGTCGCCGGCGCCCTGCAGGACCACAAGCGCGGCGTGCTGATGGGCACCGACAGCTTCGGCAAGGGCTCGGTGCAGACCGTGCTGCCGCTGAACAACGACCGCGCCCTGAAGCTGACCACCGCCCTGTACTACACGCCCAAGGGCCGTTCGATCCAGGCCCAGGGCATCGTGCCGGACATCGAGGTGGCGCGCGCCAAGCTGACCCGCGAGCAGGACAGCGAGAGCATCAAGGAAGCCGACCTGCAGGGCCACCTGGGCAATGGCAACGGCGGCGCCGACAAGCCCAGCGGCAAGAAGAGCGAGAAGCCGGCACGGCCGCAGGACGACGACTACCAGCTGAGCCAGGCGCTCAACCTGCTGAAGGGCCTGAGCGTGACCCGCGGCGACTGAGAACCTGCCTTGGATCTCTTGATCGTCGGCCATGCTGCGTTGAAATTGGGCTCGGACTGCTCATTTACACCTCGTAAACTCCGCGTCCTCGCCCAATTTCGCCTTGCCTGGCTCTAGCTCAAAAGACCCTAAACAGGCTCTGCGCCGCAGTCACAAAAAACCCGGGCAAGCCCGGGTTTTTCATGTCCGCCGGAATTACTCCACGTAGCTCTGGAAGATCTTGTCCACCGTGCCATCGGCGCGCATCTGGTCGAGGGCCTTCTGCAGGCGCTCGACCACCTCGTCCGGGGTTTCCGGGTTGAGGGCCAGATACAGCTCGGCGCTGTCGAAGCGCAGCACGGTCTTCAGCCCGCTGACGCCCTCCAGCTTGGCCAGGTAGCGGCCGGCGGGGTCGCCGGTGGCCCACAGGTCGATCTGCCCGCCCATCAGCTTGGCCACGTTCTCCTGGTCGCGCAGCGAGCTGAGCGGCTCCAGGCCCTGCTTGAGCAGATACTCCGAGATGGCGTCGCCCTTGTAGGCGCCGATGCGGTACTGCTTGGCCTGCTCCAGGCTGAGCAGGGTAATCGGGCTGTCGGCCTTGGCCAGCATCACCCAGTCGTCCGGACCGATCGGGCCGACCCACTTGAACAGCTTTTCCCGCTCCGGCAGCTTGGCCGTCACGAACACGCCATGGTCGGGCAGTTCCAGGGCCATCTTGTAGATGCGCGCCCAGGGGAAGCGCAGGGTCATGTGGTACTGGATGCCGGCCTTCTTGAACATCTCGCCGACCACCTTCACGGCGATGCCGTCGAGGTTTTCCTCGCGGGCGTAGTTCTTGCCGTTGGTCGCCATGTTGTAGGGCGGGAAGTTCTCGGTCAGCAGCACGACCCTGTAGTCGGCTGGCAGTTCGGCACGGGCCAGGGCGGAAAACAGCAGGCCCAGGCCCAGCACCGCCATAGTCAGACGCTTCAACAACATATCCATTTCCTTGACAGTCAAAAGAGACGGGCGGCGCGCGAGCTATCCGGCCGCGCCTCGGCAGGCGTGAGCTCAGGCAGCCGCCGGGGCGGCGCAGGTTAGCATGAAGCTCACCCCACGCCAGTGCGGATGGTCACGCCGGCGGCGCGACGGCTCAGAGGTAGCTGCTGGTGATCTGCTCGACCACGCCTTCGCTGCGCAGCTCGTCGAGAGCCTTCTGCAGGCGCTCGACCACCTCGTCCGGGGTCTCCTTGTTCAGCGCCAGGTACAGCTCGGCGCTGTTGAAGCGCAGCACCACCTGCAGGCCGCTCACCCCTTCCTGGCGCGCCAGGTAGCGGCCGACCGGGTCGGTGGTCGCCCACAGGTCGATCTGCCCGCCCATCAGCTTGGCCACGTTCTCCTGGTCGCGCAGCGAGTTGACCGGCTTGAGCTTCTGGCTTTCCAGGTGCTGGCTGACCGCATCGTTCTTGTAGGCGCCGATCTTGTAGCGGGCCGCCTCCTTCAGGCTGGCCACCTTGATGTCGCTGCCCGGCGGCGCCAGCAGCACCCACTCGCTCTTGGCCAGCGGCCCGACCCACTTGAACAGCGACTTGCGCTCCTCGGTATAGGTGGTGGAGAACAGGCCGTAGTTGGCCTTGTCCAGGGTCAGGCGGTAGATGCGGTCCCAGGGGAAGCGCAGGCTCAGGCTGTAGTTGATCCCGGCGCGCTTGAACACTTCGCGCGCCAGGTCGGCGCTGATGCCGTCGATATTGTCGTCGCGGGCGAAGTTCTTCTCGTCCACCGCCATGTTGAACGGCGGGAAGTTCTCGGTCAGCAGGATGACCTTGTAGTCCGGGTCCAGCTCGGCGTGTGCAGCACCGGCCAGCAGCAGACCGACGAGCAGCAGGGCTTTTTGCAGAGATTTCAGCATGCAGTACAGCTCCAGAGTTAGGGAGGAGGATTGGCGGCATCCTGACAGTGGACAGCCGGCGCGCGGTTCTCGTCACCTTGTGACCCGTGAGTTTTCACTCACCCCGACACAACGTGATAGTGCCACGCAGCACGGGCCCTGCATGGAACTGCATCACGTCGGTCGATAGCCCGCCGGGCGGCCGCGTGCGGCGCAGAGGCAGGCAAGAAGCGAACCAGCCAAGCCACTCCGCTCGCCATGAAAAACGCCCGCGGGCAGCGGGCGTCGGGTCGAGCGCGGCAGGCAGCTCAGCGCACCACGATGCCGCGGCTGGCCAGGTAGGCCTTGGCCTCCGGCACGCTGTACTCGCCGAAGTGGAAGATGCTCGCCGCCAGCACCGCGTCGGCCTTGCCTTCGAGGATGCCGGCGGCCAGGTGTTCGAGGTTGCCAACGCCGCCGGAGGCGATCACCGGGATGCCCACGGTTTCGCTGATGGCGCGGGTCACGCCGAGGTCGTAGCCGCTCTTCACGCCGTCCTGGTCCATGCTGGTCAGGAGGATTTCGCCGGCGCCGAGGTCTTCCATCTTCTTCGCCCACAGCACGGCATCCAGGCCGGTCGGCTTGCGCCCGCCATGGGTGAAGATTTCCCAGCGCGGGGTTTCGCCCGGCAGCGAGACCTTCTTGGCGTCGATGGCCACCACGATGCACTGCGAACCGAAGCGCTGCGCGGCCTCGCCGACGAACTCGGGGTTGAACACCGCGGCGGTGTTGATCGACACCTTGTCTGCACCGGCATTGAGCAGGTTGCGGATGTCCTGCACGGTGCGCACGCCGCCGCCCACCGTCAGCGGGATGAACACCTGGCTGGCCATGCGTTCCACCGTGTGCAGGGTGGTGTCGCGGCCGTCGACGCTGGCGGTGATGTCGAGGAAGGTGATCTCGTCGGCGCCCTGCTCGTCGTAGCGGCGGGCGATCTCCACCGGGTCGCCGGCGTCGCGGATGTTCTCGAACTGCACGCCCTTGACCACGCGGCCGTTGTCGACGTCCAAGCAAGGGATGATGCGTTTAGCCAGCGCCATGGCGACTTCTCTCGTAGGGTGCGCCGTGCGCACCAGTAACCTGTCAGCGGCATGCGCGGCCTATGCGGCCCCGCGCGCCCTCCCCTTAACCCTTGAAGCTGTCGCAGAAGGCCTGGGCCTCGGCGACGTCCAGGGTGCCTTCGTAGATCGCCCGGCCGGTGATGGCGCCGATGATGCCCGGTGAGCGGGCCAGCAGCAGCTTCTCGATATCGCCGAGGTTGTGGATGCCGCCGGAGGCGATCACCGGGATCTTGCTGGCCGCGGCCAGGGCCGCGGTGGCCTCGACGTTGCAGCCCTGCATCATGCCGTCTTTGGCGATGTCGGTGTAGACGATGGCGGACACCCCGTCGGCCTCGAAGCGCCTGGCCAGATCGGTGGCCTGCACGGTCGATACCTCGGCCCAGCCGTCGGTGGCGACGAAGCCGTCCTTGGCGTCCAGGCCGACGATCACCTTGCCCGGGAAGGCCTTGCACGCCTCGGCGACGAACTCCGGCTGCTTGACCGCCTTGGTGCCGATGATCACGTAGCTGACCCCAGCCTTGACGTAGTGCTCGATGGTTTCCAGCGAGCGGATGCCGCCGCCGATCTGGATCGGCAGGTGCGGGTAGCGCTTGGCGATGGCGGTGACCACTTCGCCGTTGACCGGCTGGCCTTCGAAGGCGCCGTTGAGGTCGACCAGATGCAGGCGGCGGCAACCGCCCTCGACCCACTTGGCGGCCATGCTCACCGGGTCATCGGAAAACACCGTGGAGTCTTCCATGCGGCCCTGGCGCAGACGCACGCAGGCGCCGTCCTTGAGATCGATAGCGGGGATAATCAGCATCGGTTGAACCTGCTCAAGTCTTTAGAATCGGTGAAAGGTCAGCTCTTCTCGAGCGCCCACAAGTCGCTTTCGATACTGGCGAAGCGGTCGGACAGCACCACCTGCACATCGGCAATCGCCTTGTTGTAGTAGTGCGGGGCAATGTCGCGGCTGAACAGATCCAGCACTTCCTGCACCTCGAAGGAGCCCAGCCGCAGCTCGAAGCGCTCCTCGAGGAAGCGCTTGAGGCTGTGCAGCGCGGCCTGTTCCTGGGCGGCGTCCAGACTCAGGACCGGCGCCTTCTTGCCCCGGCTCATTACCAGCGGCCATCCCAGCCGACGAAGTTCTGCAGCAGCTGCAGGCCGTGGGTGTGGCTCTTCTCCGGGTGGAACTGCACGGCGAACTTCGAGCCTTCGGCCAGCGCGGCGGCGAAGTCCTTGCCGTAGTGACCACGGCCGACCACCTGGGCCGGGTTGCCGGCCTCGATGTAGTAGCTGTGCACGAAATAGAAACGACCGTGGTCGGGGATCTCGTGCCACAGCGGGTGCTCGACCACCTGCGCCACCTGGTTCCAGCCCATGTGCGGCACCTTCAGGTGCTCGCCGTCCTCAACCAGGTCCTTGCCGAAGAAGCGTACCTGGCCGGGGAACAGGCCGATGCAGTCGACCCCGCCGTTCTCCTCGCTGCGCTCCAGCAGGGCCTGCATGCCGACGCAGATGCCGAGGAACGGACGGTCGGCGCTGACCTCGCGCACCAGCTCGTCGAAGCCCAGGCGCTTGATCTCGGCCATGCAGTCGCGGATCGCGCCGACACCGGGGAACACCACCCGATCGGCCTCGCGGATCACCTGGGCGTCGCTGGTCACCAGCACTCGGCCGGCGCCGACGTGCTCGAGGGCCTTGGCCACCGAGTGCAGGTTGCCCATGCCGTAATCGATCACAGCTACCGTCTGCACTTACAGGCACCCTTTGGTCGACGGCATCTGCCCGGCCATCCGCGGGTCCAGCTCCACCGCCATGCGCAGGGCGCGGCCGAAGGCCTTGAACACCGTCTCGATCTGGTGGTGGGTGTTGGTCCCGCGCAGGTTGTCGATGTGCAGGCTGACCAGGGCGTGATTGACGAAGCCCTGGAAGAATTCCTGGAACAGGTCGACATCGAAGCCGCCGACCACCGCGCGGGTGAACGGCACGTGCATCTGCAGGCCCGGACGCCCGGAGAAGTCGATCACCACACGCGACAGCGCCTCGTCCAGCGGCACGTAGGAATGGCCGTAGCGGGTCATGCCCTTCTTGTCGCCGAGGGCCTTGGCGAAGGCCTGGCCGAGGGTGATGCCGACGTCTTCCACGGTGTGGTGGTCGTCGATGTGCAGATCGCCCTTGCACTGGATATCCAGGTCGATCAGCCCGTGGCGGGCGATCTGGTCGAGCATGTGCTCGAGGAACGGCACGCCAATATCGAACTTGGCCTTGCCGGTGCCATCCAGATTGATCGAGACCTTGATCTGGGTCTCCAGGGTGTTGCGCTCGACGGATGCCGTACGTTCGGCCATCACCAGCTCCCGAAAATGCTTGCGGAAAAGGCGGCCATTATAGGCGGCGCGGGGCTTGGGCGGCTACCCAAAGGCGGCTGCGGAGGGGCTATCGATCCGATTGAGCTGACTTTACACTGCGCCACCTGCCAGCGAGGAAGCCGCGATGCCCGTGTTTGTCGAGATCGTCACCCGTCCATCGGCCCAGGATCACATCGACCTGACCAAGGTCTACGCCGACGCCCCGGACTGGCTGCTGGCGCCCTACGCCAGTGCTGATGCGCTGATCGCCGGCGGCATCGGCGAGGGCCGGCTGATCGCCGGGCGCTTCAACGATCGCCTGCTCGGCGCCGCCCTGCTGAGCCGCGATGCAGACTGTTGGCGCCTGTCGCACCTGTGCGTGCGCAAGGTCACGCGCAAGCGCGGCGTGGCCCGGCGCCTCCTCGACGAAGCCCAGCGCATGGCCCGCGAGGCCGGCCAGCCGCTGCACCTGGCCGCGCCGAAGGATCATCTGGAAAGCCAGGCCCTGGCCGCCCGCAGCGGCCTGCCACTGGACAGCCTGTAGGCTGGCTTGAGGCGCGAAGACTGTGGAGCCGCCTGACCATTCGTCCGTTGGGCTTCGCTGCACTCAACCCAACCTAGCGGGTGCCGCCAGCCACCACAGCCATAGCAGGCTGACCGCACACAGCCCGGCCAGCAGCAGGCCGAGCAACCACTGCGCCGGCACCAGCCACAGCCCCCAGCCCAACGCCAGACCGGCCAGCGCCAGCAGGCGCAGCACCTCCAGCGACCACAACCGGCGTTTGCCCTCGAACAGCAGGCCGAGGCTGACGCAGCCGCTGAGGATCGCCAGCACCAGCAGCCAGGGCTCCCACACGGCGGCGCGTTTGACGCTGGCCAGGAAGCACAGGGCCATGGCATTGATCGCCACGAACTGCAGGAAGGCATACCAGCGCAGGCTGGCCGGATAGCGCGCCTGGAACAGCTCGTCGCCCATCTTCGGCCAGGGCCGCGCCTGCACATCCGCCGGGCGCCAGCCGGTGGGCATCCACCACAGGCGCAGCTTGTCCCGCCAGGAGCGAGTCGCAAGGGCATCGGCCCACAGCAGCCGCCACCAGGAGAACTGCAGGCGGATCGGGTCGAAGGTACGCACCGGCGTGGTCACCCCGAAGCGCACCGGCTCGCGCTCGTCGGCGAAGGTACCGAACAGGCGATCCCAGAGGATGAACACGCCGCCGTGGTTCTTGTCGATGTAACAGTCGTTCTGCCCGTGGTGCACGCGATGATTGCTCGGCGTGACCATGAACCACTCGAGGAATCCCAGGCGGCCGATATGCTGGCTGTGGATCCAGAACTGGTAGACCAGCTGCGCGCCGAGCAACAGCAGGAACAACGGCAGCGGCAGGCCGAGCAGCGCCAGCGGCAGGTAGAACGGCCAGTCGAAGGCGGTCTGGAAGGCGCCCTTGCGCAGCGCGGTGGACAGGTTGAAGTCCTCGCTGGAGTGGTGCGGCTGGTGCGCGCCCCACAGCAGGTTGTAGCGATGCAGGCTGCGGTGCGCCCAGTAGAAGCAGAAGTCCACGGCGACGAAGCCGAGCAGCCAGGTCCAGGGCGAAGCGGCGTCCAGTTCCAGTAGCCGCGCATGTTCGTACAGCCAGGCATAGGGGATCACCAGCAGCAGGCGCAGCGGCCCTTCCAGCAACACGCGCAGCACCGCGGTGTTGATGCTGGTGGCGGCATCCGCCAGGCGATAGGTGTGGCGCCCGCTATGGTGCTCGTAAGCCAGCTCCAGCAGGATCAGCAGGATGTACAGCGGCACGGCCATCACGGCGACATTCATGGGCGCCTCCCGGTTCTTGTTATGCTCCCAGCCTAACGCCGTATGCCGCGCGGCAACACCGCCCGAGCTGCCAATTCCAGCCACCGTTCACGCCAGCCAGCATGCATAGCATCGACACCCTGATCATCGGCGCCGGCGTCCTCGGCCTGGCCTGCGCCGCCCGCCTGGCCAACCCCGGGCAGAGCCTGCTGATCGTCGAGGCAGAGACCCTGATCGGCAGCCACGGCTCCAGCCGCAATTCCGAGGTGATCCACGCCGGCCTGTACTACCCGCCCGGCTCGCTCAAGGCCGAGCTGTGCCGGGAAGGCCGCGAGCGCCTGTATGCCTGGTGCGCCGCCCAGGGCGTGGCTAACCGGCGGATCGGCAAGTTGCTGGTGGCGGTGGACGCGGCGGAGATCGCCCAACTGGAAAAACTCCAGGCCAATGCCGCGGCCTGCGGCGTCGGTGACCTGCAGCCCCTCGACCGCGCCGCGCTGCAACGCCTGGAACCGGCGGTCCGCGCGGTCGCCGGCCTGCTGTCGCCGAGCACCGGGATCATCGACAGCCACGCCTACCTGCAGTCCCTGCTGGCCGCCGCCGAGGCCCGCGGCGCGCAACTGGTACTGCGCACCCGTATCGAACGCCTGCTGCCCGGCGCCGGCGGCTGGCTGGCCGAAGGCGTCAGCGCCGGCGAGCCGTTCCAGCTGCGCGCCCAACGGGTGGTCAACGCCGGCGGCCTGTTCGCCCAGGAGCTGGCTGCGCAGACCGCCGGCCTGCACCAGGTGCCGCCGCTGCACCTGTGCCAGGGCCGCTACTTCGGCTACCGCGGGCGCAGCCCGTTCCAGCACCTGATCTACCCGATGCCGGAAGCCAACACCGCCGGCCTCGGCATACACGCCACCCTCGACCTCGGCGGCCAGCTGCGCTTCGGTCCGGACGTGCACTACCTGGACACCCTGGACTACCGCGTCGACGAGCAGCTGCGCGCCCCTTTCGCCATGGCGATCCGCCGCTATTTCCCCGGCCTCGACCCCACCCGCCTGCAGCCCGGCTACAGCGGCGTGCGGCCCAAGCTCAGCGGCGCCGGGGAACCGCCCGCCGACTTCGTCATCCAAACCCCTGCCGGCCACGGCCTGCCCGGCCTGGTCAACCTGTTCGGCATCGAGTCGCCGGGCCTCACCGCCAGCCTGGCGATCGCCGAGAAGGTGGCCGCGGCCCTCTGAGCCGGCGCTATACTCGGCGCCCAGAAATGTCATCCAAACAAGGACGCGTCCATGAAATCTATCGGCAAAATCCTGGGTCTGGTCTTCCTCGGACTGCTGCTGATCGTCGTCGGCCTCGGCTTCGCCCTGACCCACCTGTTCGACCCCAACGACTACAAGGACGAGATCCGCCAGCTGGCCCGCGACAAGGCCAACCTGGAACTGACCCTGGACGGCGATATCGGCTGGAGCCTGTTCCCCTGGCTCGGCCTCGAGCTGACCGACGCCACCCTGGCCAGCGCCGCCACCCCGGACCAACCCTTCGCCGACGTGCGCCTGCTCGGCCTGTCCGTGCGCGTGCTGCCGCTGCTGCGCAAGGAAGTGCAGATGAGCGACATCCGCGTCGACGGCCTCAACCTGACCCTGCAGCGCGATGCCAAGGGCCGCGGCAACTGGGAGGACATCGGCAAGCCGGCCCAGGCCACCAGCACCGCGAACCCACCGACCGCGGCCACGCCGGCGACACCGGCCAGCACCGACGCGCCCCCCGCGACCAGCGCGCGCCCGCTCAAGCTGGACATCGACAGCCTGACGGTGAGCAACTCGCGCATCGACTACCGCGACCAGCGCAGCGGCCGCCAGTTCAGCGCCGAAGGCATCGAACTGAGCAGCGGGGCGATCCGCGAGGGCGCCAGCATCCCGCTCAAACTGAGCGCCTTCCTCGCCAGCAACCAGCCGCTGCTGCGCGCCAAGACCGAGCTGCAGACCCAGCTGCGCTTCGACCGCGCACTCAAGCGCTACCAGCTGGAAGACTTCAAGCTGGCCGGCGAAGTCTCCGGCGAGCCGCTCCAGGGCAAGACCCTGACCTTCGCCACCCAGGGCCAGCTGCTGCTCGACCAGGCCGCCCAGGTCGCCGAGTGGAACAGCCTCAAGCTCAGCGCCAACCAGCTGCGCGCCATCGGCGAACTGAAACTGCGCGACCTGGACAAGACCGCGCAACTGCAGGGCGGCCTGTCCATCGCCAAGTTCAACCTGCGCGAATTCCTCGGCGGCCTCGGCGTCGAGCTGCCGGCCATGCGCGACGGCAACAGCCTGCAGCAGTTCGAACTGTCCACCCGCCTGGCCGGCACGCCGAACAGCCTGACCCTCAACGAACTCAGCCTGCAGCTGGACGACAGCAGCTTCAGCGGCAACCTGGCCGTCAGCGACTTCGCCAAGCAGGCCGTGCGCCTGCAGCTCAAGGGCGACAAGCTCGACCTCGACCGCTACCTGCCGCCCAAGGACAAGGACGCCAGCGCCGGGGCCGCACGCAAGAACGAGGTCAAGGAGGCGGTGGCCGCCGCCGGCAAGAACGGCAGCACGCCGCTGCCGAGCGCACCGACCCAGCAGGCCTGGAGCACCACACCGATGCTGCCGCTGGAGCCGCTGCGCAAGCTCGATGTACAGGCCGAGCTCGGCCTCGGCCTGCTGACCCTGAACCAGCTGCCGATCGAGGATGCCCAGCTCAAGGCCAGCGCCCAGGCCGGCGTGCTGGCCCTGCAGGCGCTGCGCGGCGACCTCCATGGCGGCAACTTCAGCGCCCAGGCCCAGCTCGACGTGCGCCCGGACGTGCCGCTGCTCACCGTGCAGAAACAGCTGAACCATATCCCGGTGGAAAAACTCATCGAGAGCCAGGGTGAAAAGGCCCCGCTCAAGGGCCTGCTCGACCTGAACGCCGACATCCGCACCCAGGGCAACAGCCAGAAGGCCTGGATCGACGCCCTCAACGGCAAGGCCAGCTTCAGCCTGAGCCAGGGCGTGCTGGTCGAGGCCAACCTGGAACAGCAGCTGTGCCAGGGCATCGCCACCCTCAACCGCAAGTCGCTGAGCAGTGAGCCGCGCGGCAAGGACACCCCCTTCGAGGAACTCGACGGCAACCTGACTTTCCACAACGGCGTGGCCAGCAACCCCGACCTCAAGGCGCGCATCCCCGGCCTGACGGTCAACGGCAAGGGCGATGTCGACCTGCGCGTGCTGGGCCTGGACTACCGCGTCGGCATCGTCATCGAAGGCGACAAGGGCGCCATGCCCGACCCGGCCTGCCAGGTCAACGAACGCTATGCCGGCATCGAGTGGCCGTTGCGCTGCCGCGGCCCGCTGGAGCTGGGCGCCAAGGCCTGCCGCCTGGATCAGGACGGCCTCGGCAAGGTCGCCGCCAAGCTGGCCGGGGCCAAGCTCGAGGAGAAGATCGAAGAGAAGCTCGGTGACAAGGTCAGCCCGGAACTCAAGGACGCGCTCAAGGGCCTGTTCAACCGATGACTCCCGCGCAGTTCAACGGCGCCGTGCTGGCCTGGTATGACCAGCACGGGCGCAAGGACCTGCCCTGGCAGCAGGCCATCAACCCCTACCGGGTGTGGGTCTCGGAAATCATGCTGCAGCAGACCCAGGTCAGCACCGTGCTCGACTACTTCGACCGCTTCATGCACGCCCTGCCCACGGTGCAGGACCTGGCCGAGGCGGCGGAAGACGAAGTGCTGCACCTGTGGACCGGCCTGGGCTACTACAGCCGCGCGCGCAACCTGCAGAAGACCGCGCAGATAGTCATGGCCGAGCACGGCGGCGAATTCCCCCGCGACGTCGAGGCGCTCACCGCCCTGCCCGGCATCGGCCGCTCCACCGCCGGCGCCATCGCCAGCCTGAGCATGGGCCTGCGCGCGCCGATTCTCGACGGCAACGTCAAGCGCGTGCTGGCCCGCTACGTGGCCCAGGAGGGCTATCCGGGCGAGCCGAAGGTGGCCAGGCAGTTGTGGGAGGTGGCCGAGCGCTTTCTCCCCGAGGAGCGGGTCAACCACTACACCCAGGCGATGATGGACCTGGGCGCCACGCTCTGCACCCGGAGCAAGCCGAGCTGCCTGATCTGCCCGCTGCAGAGCGGCTGCCAGGCACACCTGCTGGGCCTGGAAATCCGCTACCCGGTGGCCAAGCCGCGCAAGGAGCTGCCGCGCAAGCGCACCCTGATGCCGCTGCTGGCCAACCGCGACGGCGCCATCCTGCTCTATCGCCGCCCGTCGAGCGGCCTGTGGGGCGGCCTGTGGAGCCTGCCCGAGCTGGACGACCTGGCCGACCTCGAAGCGCTGGCCAGCCAGCACGCCCTGCAACTGGGCAAGCGTCGCGAACTGGCCGGGCTGACCCATACTTTCAGCCACTTCCAGCTGGCCATCGAACCCTGGCTGGTCCGGGTCGAGGCCGCCAGCCCCGGCGTGGCCGAGGGCGACTGGCTCTGGTATAACCTCGCCACCCCGCCGCGCCTGGGCCTGGCCGCCCCGGTGAAGAAGCTCCTCAAGCGAGCCGCGCAAGAACTGAATGCAGGAGAAGAGTCATGAGTCGCACCGTCCACTGCCGCAAGCACAAGCAAGACCTCCCGGGCCTCGAGCGCCCGCCCTACCCGGGCCCGAAAGGCGAGGACATCTTCAACAACGTGTCCAAGCAGGCCTGGGACGAATGGCAGAAACACCAGACCATGCTGATCAATGAACGGCGCCTGAACATGATGAATGCCGAGGACCGCAAATTCCTCCAGACCGAGATGGACAAGTTCCTCTCCGGCGAGGAATACGCCCAGGCCGAAGGCTACGTGCCGCCGAGCGCATAAGCCCGTGGACAGGTGCGGGAAATCCCTCCCGTACCTGCCCGACAATCGTAAGCGCCCGTCTTTGCTGAAATTTTTTTCTTTCCTCGCTTGACACCGCAGTCGCAAATCCGTTTAATTGCGCCCCGTTGCCCAGGTAGCTCAGTCGGTAGAGCAGGGGATTGAAAATCCCCGTGTCGGCGGTTCGATTCCGTCCCTGGGCACCACCTTTCGTTTTCAGGTGGTGCCTACATCACCCGAAAACCTTAAAGAACCGGCCCTTGAGCCGGTTTTTTATTGCCTGCGATTTGCCCCAGGGCATCCCGCCTGCCGCGCCCGGCCTTCACCCCGGCTGCCGCCTCAATTAGACTGCGCAGCACACTGCAGGCAGGCCAAAAAGCCGGCCGCAACAGCCAAAGCCCGATCCACGCGTCGGGCTTTTTGTTTGGGCGCGACACACAACTGTAACGATGCGACAACATGCCACTGGCACGGCCAATAGCGCCGGCTGGCGGCTTGGCGCTGCCGTTGGCGCTATGCTAGGTTCAGCCCCACGCTAGGATGGCGGCCTGCAGCCGGAGTGCATCCGCAACCAAGAGGACATCCCATGGCCGAAGCCACGCCAGCGCTGGAAATACGTAACCTGCACAAACGCTACGGCGATCTCGAAGTGCTCAAGGGCATCTCCCTGACCGCGCGCGACGGTGATGTGATCTCCATCCTTGGCTCATCCGGTTCCGGCAAGTCGACCTTCCTGCGCTGCATCAACCTGCTGGAAAACCCGCACCAGGGGCAGATCCTGGTCGCCGGCGAAGAGCTCAAGCTGAAGGCCGCGAAGAACGGCGACCTGGTCGCCGCCGACAACAGCCAGATCAATCGCCTGCGCAGCGAGATCGGCTTCGTCTTCCAGAATTTCAACCTGTGGCCGCACATGAGCGTGCTCGACAACATCATCGAGGCACCGCGCCGCGTGCTCGGCAAGAGCAGGGCGGAGGCCACCGAAATCGCCGAAGCGCTGCTGGCCAAGGTCGGCATCGCCGACAAGCGCCACGCCTATCCCAACCAGCTCTCCGGTGGCCAGCAGCAGCGCGCCGCCATTGCGCGCACCCTGGCCATGCAGCCGAAAGTGATACTGTTCGACGAGCCGACTTCGGCCCTCGACCCGGAAATGGTACAGGAAGTGCTTAATGTGATCCGCGCGCTTGCCGACGAGGGACGCACGATGCTGCTGGTTACCCACGAGATGAACTTCGCTCGCCAGGTATCCAGTGAAGTGGTGTTCCTCCACCAGGGCCTGGTAGAGGAACAGGGTTCGCCCGACCAAGTATTTGACAACCCGCAGTCGGCACGCTGTAAACAATTCATGTCCAGCAATCGCTAACGGAGCAATACGCATGCAGAACTATAAGAAGATCCTGTTTGCCGCAGTCGCCACTCTGGCGTTCGGCAGCAGCGCAATCGCAGCGGACAAACTGAAAATCGGTACCGAAGGCGCCTACCCGCCCTTCAACCTGATCGACGCCAGCGGCAAGGTCGGCGGCTTCGACGTGGAAATCGCCCAGGCCCTGTGCGCCAAGATGGCCGTCGAGTGCGAAGTGGTCACCTCCGACTGGGACGGCATCATCCCGGCCCTCAACGCGAAGAAGTTCGACTTCCTCGCCGCGTCCATGTCGATTACCGAAGAGCGCAAGCAGGCGGTCGACTTCACCGACGCTTACTACACCAACAAGCTGCAGTTCATCGCACCGAAGAGCGCCGACTTCAAGACCGACAAGGCCAGCCTGAAAGGCAAGGTGATCGGTGCCCAGCGCGCCACCATCGCCGGCACCTGGCTGGAAGACAACCTGGACGGCGTGGTCGAGATCAAGCTGTACGACACCCAGGAAAACGCCTACCTCGACCTGTCCTCGGGCCGCCTCGATGGCGTGCTGGCCGACAAGTTCGTCAACTGGGAATGGCTGAAGAGCGATGCCGGCAAGGACTTCGACTTCAAGGGCGAGCCGGTATTCGACAACGACAAGATCGGCATCGCCGTACGCAAGGGCGACCCGCTGCGCGAGAAGCTGAATGCTGCGCTGAAGGCCATCGTCGAAGACGGTACCTACAAGCAGATCAACGACAAGTACTTCCCTTTCAGCATCTATTGATGCCGCCTGACCGTCGCCGCCCAGCCGGGCGGCGGCCGTCCCTTGCAGTAGCCCTCAGATGACTCTCGACCTCCACGGATTCGGCCCGGCCCTGTTTGCCGGCGCGCTGATGACCATCCAGTTGGCGCTCTGCGCGCTGGCCCTGGGCCTCGTGCTCGGCCTGCTCGGCGCCCTGGCCAAGACTTCGCCGTACAAGTCGCTGCAATGGCTTGGCGGCAGCTACTCGACCATAGTACGCGGCGTCCCCGAACTGCTCTGGGTGCTGCTGATCTATTTCGGCACGGTCAACCTGATGCGCAGTATCGGCGAGGCCCTGGGCAACCCCGAGCTGGCACTCAACGCCTTCGCCGCCGGCACCATCGCCCTCGGCCTGTGCTTCGGCGCCTATGCCACCGAGGTGTTCCGCGGCGCCATCCTGGCCATCCCCAAGGGCCACCGCGAAGCCGGCCAGGCCCTCGGCCTGTCGCGCTCGCGCATCCTCTGGCGGGTGATCCTGCCTCAGATGTGGCGCATCGCCCTGCCGGGCCTGGGCAATCTGTTCATGATCCTGATGAAGGACACCGCGCTGGTCTCGGTGATCGGCCTGGAAGAAATCATGCGCCGCTCGCAGATCGCCGTGACCGCCAGCAAGGAGCCCTTCACCTTCTTCCTGGTCGCCGCCTTCATCTACCTGGGCCTGACCATCCTCGCCATGATCGGCATGCACTTCCTCGAGAAGCGCGCCAGCCGGGGCTTTGTGCGGAGCGCATCATGAACTGGGAAATCATCTTCAAGTACCTGCCCAAGCTGCTCGAAGGCGCCGCCCTGACCATCGAGCTGGTGGCCATCGCGGTGGTCGCCGGGCTGATCCTCGCCCTGCCCATGGGCATCGCCCGTGCTTCGCGCCACTGGTACGTGCGCGCCCTGCCCTACGGCTACATCTTCTTCTTCCGCGGCACGCCGCTGCTGGTACAGCTGTTCCTGATCTACTACGGCCTGGCCCAGTTCGACATCGTGCGCTATGGGCCGCTCTGGCCGATCCTGCGCGACCCGTACTGGTGCGCGATCATCACCATGACCATGCACACCGCCGCCTATATCGCCGAGATCCTGCGTGGCGCTATCCAGTCCGTACCGCCGGGCGAGGTCGAGGCGGCGCGTGCCCTGGGCATGTCGCGGGCGCAGACCATGTTCTACATCATCCTGCCGCGCGCCGCGCGCATCGGCCTGCCGGCCTACAGCAACGAAGTGATCCTGATGCTCAAGGCCAGCGCCCTGGCCAGCACTGTGACCCTGCTCGAACTGACCGGCATGGCGCGCACGCTCAACGCCCGCACCTACGTCGACATCGAGTTCTTCTTCGCCGCCGGCGTGCTCTACCTGGCCATCGCCTACATCATGGTGCGTGCCTTCAAGCTGCTGGAACGCTGGCTGCGCGTGGACGCCTGCCAGGGTCGCTGACCCCGCCAATGGCGTTCTCCCCCGAGAGAACGCCACCCCTCACTCGCCCAGACCCGCCATGATCCTCACCGGCCCCGCCCTGCTCGAACGCTTCCAGGCGCTGGACAGTTTCCTCCTGGCCCACCAGCAGCTGTGGCGCCCCAAGCCGTTCACCAGCCTGCGGCTGGACTGGGAACATGAACATGCCGAGCTGGCCCACTGGCTGCGCCAGCGCAGCCTGGAGCAGGCCGAGGCCAGCCATAACCAGCCGCATCTGCTCGCCGCACCCGCGCCCTTCCCGCACCTGGCCGCCCACGCCCAGGCCCTGAGCCGGCTCGGCGAACTGCCGGCCAGGGCGACGCCAACGCTGCCCGCGCACTACGCGGTCGATGTTCCGGGGCGCAAATGGCAGCAGATCGAGGCCTTCGCCAGCCGCCTGATATTCCACCGGCAACCCGGCCACTGGCTCGACTGGTGCGCCGGCAAGGGCCACCTCGGCCGCCTGCTGGCCCACGACGGCGGCCAGCTGACCTGCCTCGAACACGACCCGCAGCTGGTCAGCGCCGGGCAACGGCTGAGCGAGCGCCTGCACCTCGCCGCGCAACACCGGCAACAGGATGTGCTGGCCGCCGATGCCGCCGAACAGCTGCACGCCGAGCACAGCCCGGTAGCCCTGCACGCCTGTGGCGAACTGCATATACGCCTGCTGCAACTGGCCAGCGCCAAGGGCTGCCGGCAACTGGCGGTGGCTCCCTGCTGCTACAACCGCATTCAGGGCGCGCACTACCACGCACTATCCAGTCCGGCGCGGGGCTCCAGCCTGCAGCTATCGCGCGACGACCTGGGCCTGCCGCTCAGCGAAACCGTCACCGCCGGCCAGCGCGTGCGCCAGCAACGCGACCGCTCCATGGCCCGCCGCCTGGCCTTCGACCTGCTGCAACGGCAACTGCGCGGCAGCGACCACTACCTGCCGACCCCCTCCCTGCCGGTCGCCTGGCTGACCAAGGACTTCGCCGACTACTGCCGCGACCTGGCCGCCCTGAAGGAACTGCCCAGACCGCCGGAGTGTGACTGGTCGGACCTCGAAGCCCGGGGCTGGCAGCGCCTGGCCCAGGTGCGCAATCTGGAACTGCTGCGCAACCTGTTCCGCCGCCCCCTGGAACTGTGGCTGGTGCTGGACCGCGCGCTGTACCTGGAAGAACAGGGCTACCGCGTGCAACTGGGCAGCTTCTGCAGCCATGCCTTGAGCCCGCGCAACCTGCTACTGCTCGCCGAGCGGCCCTGACAAGCATCCACAGAAGCTGTGGATAACTCTGTGCGTAGTTTCTGCAGAAGTTGCTGAAACGCCGGCCGCTCCTGCCCTGCACGGCGCTGTAGATTTTTTGATCACAAACAAAAAACCATTAAAAACAGCAAGTTATGCTTGACTGAGAGCTGGCGCACAAAAGCCGCGCATTCGTCTTCATTACGCCTCTCGATTGTGCATAAGCGCAGCGCGGCTGATAGCCGGCCCAGGTATCAACTGCATCGCAACGGTTTACTCCGCGTCGCCAATGGCTATAATGGCGCCCCTTGCCGGTATAGCTCAGCTGGTAGAGCAACTGACTTGTAATCAGTAGGTCCCGGGTTCGATTCCTGGTGCCGGCACCATACGAAACAACGACTTAGGCTCGCCGCAAGGTGGGCCTTTTTCGTTTTTGGGGTTTCCCGTGTCTGTTTGGTGTCTGTAAGACGCGAGGCATAATGCGAGAATTGACTACGCCCCCAGCGGTATGCGCATGGCGCCGCTGTCCGAGCATGTATGGATAGTCACTGACAGGCAACTAACAACCCGAAACGGCCCGTCGTGGGATACCCGAACGCTCTATCGTGACCGCTTCGAACTTGAGGTTGCTAGGAGGGGTGCCTGTTTATGGCTTATAGCGCCACTCTTGTCCGTGCGAAGGCGTCACTTGGTAACTGCAGCATTGCGGGTTCTGTGCTTTATTGTAGGTACGCGGTAGGGGAGGCTATGGTAATATCGCGCTCCCCGAGGCGGCTAAGGCAGGGCAGGATGCGGCTGCCCAAGCAGCTGTCTAACCGAGTGGAAAAACTGAGAATTCATGACAGCCTTAATCAAGCCGTTTGACGCCAAGCATGGGCATGCAATCAGCAACGTGCTGTTCGTCTTCGAGTTCGCTACTCCGCTAGCGCCACATGCCTTTGCCGACTTGATGGTAGGAGGACGCCTTCACGAACAGCTGAAGGAGCGCCTTCCTAGGGTGATTGAAAAGCAGCAAATGACGCTCAATTTTGCCTTTGGTGCAGAGCATCAAATGGTTTCCCCGCCTGTTCCTATGCCCGGAATGATTGGTGGCATATCATTTGCTCGGATGCGAGAAGACGGCCAGCCTGCCATTGCTGTTAACATCGACGCTAATGCCCTATCTGTCGTTTGTGGTGAGTATGAGCGCTGGGCAAAAGTCGCTGATGAGGTTAATCATTACCTCGGAATTCTGAAACCGTGGCTCGCTAATGTAGCAGCGGCATGCCTATCCCTTCAGTACACCGATACCTTCAAGGTCAGCTTTGCTGATGGAAAAGCAAAGCCACTTACCGACCTGTTTAATATAGATAGTCGGTATTTACCATCTGGCATCGATAAACTTGACGACGCATTCCACTCCCATCACGGCTTTTTCTCGGCGCCTAAATTCGAGCTGAATGGTAAAATTTTGACTAATATTGATGTCAACGTTAATAGGGTTTCCTCTAGCTTTGACGTTACCGTCTTGACGCTGCACAAATATCAGTTGTTCACCCCTCTTTCATTGATCGATGAAACGGGGAATGTGAGCGAGAGCCTCGCACCTGCCTTTAAATATCTACATGATGAGAGCAAGGCGGTATTCGGCGACGTCATCACCAATGCCGCGAAGGAATTAATCCACTTCGACCCTAAAAAGTCGGATTGAGGGATCACATGGGCGCCGTAGCGGAACGAAGCAGCACGATAGAGCAACCGAAAGCGTTTCTGGTGGAGTCCAACCAAGCACAATGGCCTTCTACGCACGCTCAAGTGACCATTGCGCCTGGGCGCATGCGGATGCTTCCACCCACTCATGCGAAGAGCTGGGAGTATGCGATGGCTCGCTTGACAGAAAAGCTCTTCATGTATCGTGGCCTTGATGAGGACTGGGATGGTTACGGTGGTCAACCCGCGACCTACGGCTCGTTCTCAAATGCGATGGAGTTTGTTCAGAAGCTAACTAAGCGCTTTGAGCTGCCTGCTTCCATGCTCGCTGGCGATGGGGAAATCTCGCTTTTCTGGAAACGAAACGGTAGTTATCTGGAAATCTCCTTCCCCGGTGATAACAGCTATCACTTTATTTACAAGGATAGTAATGAGGTGTTTGCCAGCCCCGACTTGAGCTTTGATACGTATCAGCTCGACTCGCAATTTATCGGCTACCTTGCTCGGATCTAGCGCTGAATGAGTTGTCGAGTTTTCTTCGAATCATTGGCGACTAGAGGTGCCGTGTCTGCTAGGGCAAGCCTGATTGATGATGCGCACCCCAATGCTGAGTGCGAAGCTGAAAGCGTAAGCGCCTACTCAGACGGAGTAGTAACGGACGGCGAATTTATTCATCGCTACGTATATTCCCCGTTACATCTTCACGACGGAAAGGTTGTCACAGCACTCTTTTCTGACGCAAAAGACAAAGGACTCTCTTGTGAGCGCAGTGGCTCTAGCGCACCACGTGGTGAACTCCACGCGCGCGGAATAGCTCAAGTCGAATCGTTCAACGCCAACCGAAAGCCGACGCAGGGAGAGCGTACCTATGTTGGTGCGGTGGTGGCGTCGGTTGGTGCCGTGAGAGCTCTAAAGGTTGCGGATGAACGTGCATACGGTGTCTATGACACGGCCTTGCGTGAGAACACAGCCCATGTTGATGTCATCGAGCTACCCTCCGCCTTCAAGTCGCTTTCGAAGTCGCAGCAAAAACTCGCAAGGCTGATGCTGACTGAGGCGTTTACAGACGAGCCAATAACGGCGTGACGTCTCAGCCACGATGATCGTGGCGACATAGTCTTCTCCTTCCGCACTGCTGCGCGAGATGCTTGTCCGCCTATGACCGGCTCCTGCCTATCAGCTCAATCACGCATGGATCGGCCGCCTACGTGCACGCGGTCTATAATAAAAATCGCGCCGATTTACCCCACTTGCGGGCGCTCAATAAATGCCGCTAAACAGGAGACGCCACCATGCTTATCGCCATCGTCCCTGGCGAAGCCCTACGCGGCTTCACCCATCCCGCTATCGACCTCACCACCGGGCAACTCATCGAGTTGGAGCCGGCGCCGGAGCAGCTGGATCTATTTCACAACAGCTCGCTACGCCTGGAGCGAGGGCGCGGCTCCACAGGCGAAGAACGAGATAGGCCCTGATCGGCCGGTTTCAAGACTACCGTCGCTCGTAGTGCTGGTATTACTGGCGCCACCTGGCCACCGTGCGCTTGACCACCACCACCGGCCGATCCGCTACGCCCGTCACCTGCTCGGCGGCTGAGCCAGGGTGCGATAACCAGTCATGGACGTAGGTATCCCTGATCAGGCTCCACGCGGCGAGCTGCTCGGGCGTGAGGGTATCGCCGTTGTCGAGGTCGATGGCCAGGCGCAGCACCTTCACCGCCATGCGGATTTCGTCATCAGTCACCGGGAGTCTCCTGCACGGTCACAGGGGGCTGCTGTTCCTGTAGATCCTGCTGCGCATTCGCACCAGCGGCCAGGACGAACGCGAGGCGCCGGGCAATCTCGAAGTCGCTGATATTGCCGACGCTGAGCATGTTTACCTGCACGTCGGCGTCTTCCTTCGGTGCTGCTGGTAGGAGTCGGCTCAAGCACTGCTGCACGAACTGGCCCGGATTGGCCTTGGCGAACTCCATCAGCCACATCGCTCCACCGAGCCCCCGATAAACCGCGAGCACATCGAAAGCCATCTGCTCGGTTATCAGTTGCCGCTGCTGCCGATCTAGGCTGCCCGGCCGCCTGCCACCAGTCTTCACAGAACCTACCGGCCGGCCCATCACAGTCTCTCCGGCGGCTCGGGGCACTCGCACACCGCTATGACTAGATGGCCGTCTTCTTCATCGCAGGTTATGAGGGTGTAATCGAAGACGTGTTTACTCACCAGCCCTCCCGGAAATTTGGCTGCGAATTCACTGAAGCGCACGGGGTCACGCAAGGCCTCCACAAGCGCTTCAGCCTCGCGCAGCGCCTGTCCGTGGCTGCCGTATTCGCCCTTGCGCGGCGTGTATACGATCACCGGGATTCTCCCTCAGCAGCGTCGGCGGGCATCAAGGCCGAAGCCCGGCCGAGGTGATCACGCACCACGCGGTACTGCATGCTGCCGATGTTGACCACGGTTGCGCGCCCGTCTTCGCCCCGCTGGATGGTGGCGCCCTGCACGGTCGGCAGTGGCGTTCTAGGCGGCGGTGGAACGTCCTTGAAGTCCGTGGCCATCGTCGGCTGGCTGGAGCGCAACAGGTGGCGCAGACGCGGGTTATGTTGCAGGTCTTGCTGGCGGTCCAGTTCCAGGCCGACGCGGGCCTCGACCTGCTCGGCGATAAGCTGTTCGATGGCTGCGCCCAGATCACCAGAGGCTGGTTCAGCTTTCTCTGCTGGCGGTGGTTTAGCCCGGTCCAGCTTCCTAGCGATTTGCGCGAGTCGTGGGGACATCATGAAGTTTCTCCCAGCAAACGGCGCAACTTTTCCAAATCACCGGCTTGCAGAAATGGGCTATCTACCAAGTTATTTAACTTGCGCAATAATTCAGGATCTGCACCCGATAAGACGAGCTTGTCGCGCAATACCCTACCGTCATGTTTTAGATCGTTTTGACTTCTCATAATTTGTATCCCCTTTTGCAGAGTAAAGACGCAACCCAACACGCATTGAACATTCGCGAATCGGAAATAGGTCTTTGCCGCAGGATGAACTTCACCAGCGGGCGGATTTCCTCCCATAGCTCGGGCGTGATCTTCGACGGCTTATTCCAGGCGGCAGACTGCGCCTTTATTTCTGACATCTTCATTGCTCAGGAACTCGCTACTGACACGGAAGCATGGATCGGTGAGTTCCATCCGGTTGAAGTGGAGAGTGAGGTAACCCGGTGCCAGGTTATCGCCGAAGTGCCTGCTGTGCTCTGGTTGATATTGACCAGTAGGTCGCCTATTCGCATGCCAATGGCCTTGTCCGGAGACGGCGAACCGAATCCGCAACCACTAAAGAAGTTGGCAGCCTCCACGGCGGCATGAGTGTGCGTGGACTCGTAGGCATAAATAGAGCCGCCACCCGTTGAAGGAAGACCGAGGTCGGTTATACGCCGGGCCGGGTTAGTTGATGAATACGCCATGTTTATTTACTCCAAATTAAGGCGCGGTATTACCGCCCCTTATCTCGAATATCTACGAGGGCTCTATACCTGGCCTGAAGCCTCTCGTCCTCTCGCCACTTTCTGGGCTGCTCCCGCATGCAGCGGTGGCACTCTTCGATTTCATCCTGTAGGGCCGCACCGCTTCTTGGAATACTGCCGGCACCGATGGCTTGGTTGAAAAGGCCCAGCAGTATTTCCTTGGTGTTTAAACCCGAGACCCATCCGCTTGTCATTTGTCCAAGATAATCTTGTTCACGTTGCGGCAAGTTTTGAAAATACACCTGCACCATACGCAAGTTGGTTTGGTAGCTTTGGCCCCATAAGTCTCGTAGGTAGCCCAGCGTTTCAGCTTTTGCGCGGTCATTTATGGCGATCACCTGGGCGTATTGCCCGTCATCCAGGCTATCGAGCGGATCGCCGGAAGAGGGTGCACGTCCCTGTGCCGACTCATGGCTTACATGAGTTTGTTGACTCTGCTGCCGTTCCAGTTCTTCGATCCACCAGATCGCATTGCTAACGAATTCCTGCGGCGCATTTACGGCCGCCATTGCATTGGCGAAGGACTCGGCAACCGGATCGCCGGCCTGGTCGTGCAGGTCATACGAGTGGCGCTTCTTCTCGCGGCGCGGCGGCTGCAAGGCGGCCCGCTCAAGCCAAGCCACAGCGGCGGTCGAGAACTTGACCGGATGATTTAAACGGGACATATCGGCGAGAAACACCCCGCTTATTTCGCCCAAGGCGCGTTCTATATGCGCTTGCGTCGTGCCAGGCGGCAGGGGCGTGCCGAACATCTGGGCGCCGCTGCTGTGCTGCTGGCGGTCGGCGATGGCGTAGTCAGGAACTTCGCCCCAGTCGTCTGCGACCGGCGCGAGCGGCTGCGATGGGCTGTATGGGGCTACTTCACCGGGGCCGTACCGTTCGAGGTCATTGCTCATGGACAACTCCAGCACGGGCAACTTGGGTGCGCATCGACAACCAGGGCCGCATGCACTGTGGATGCAGTCGGCTGCGGTGCACTGGCAGACCATGCAAATCAATCTCGCTGATCAGTTCGAGATCAGCCAGGCGCTTCGCGTCCTGAAGGCACCAGCGACATTGGGTATTCGATACAGGGAAGTTATCCAGGCGGTACTTCATCGCCTCGATGGTCGGCGGCGTAGCTAAGGAGACAAGCGACCAATCTCCAGCCGTATTGCGCCACAAGCCCACTTCATATTCCTGAAGTTCCTTGGCCGTGGACTCTTTGCGCAAGTAATGCACCAGGTCGGCGATACTAGGGGCGCCTGTCACCATGCTCGCAGCAACGAATTTGGCGAGCGCGGTAATGTCGCCGCGATATGAAATGAACTGTATGGCCACTGCCTGAACGTGGGCTGCGATGTTCATTTGCGGAGGCTGCCGTGGTTAAGGAGCTGCTGGAGGCAATCGGTCTGCGAAGTGGCGCGGTCAATGACGACAACCCCATCGCTGCTGCGGATAGCCTGCCATCCGATTTCCGGGCCTGCATACACCAGTCGATGATTGTCGGGCAGCGTTTCACCAATGGAGGCCAACATCGCGGGCAATTTTATAAAGCTGAGCTGAAACACCTCCACGTAACCCATCCCGGCCTGCAAAACCAAGTAGCGCGCATAAAACGTGCGGTCCGCAGCGATAACGATCAGCTCGTCGAAGGGGTGGAACTGGTGAGAAATAACACTGTAGAAACTTGACTCTTCCAAGCGCTCTGGCGTTGTTCCCAGTGGGGCAATGATGCGGAATACGTTACCCGCCGCTTCGCGCAGGCGAACGTCGCGCATGGTCAGGGAAACAACAGGCTGATGTTTTTCTTCGCTGACTTCTTTGCTCACTTGGAGGCGCTCCAATACGTTGTTCGTAATTGGAGATATAACGCTGGACGGGCTACTTGTTAACAGTGATTTGGCAGGGAGTCTGCTGTTCTATTATTAGAGATGCAGGGTCTTTAAATAATCGTCGATATAACGCCAGCTGGGCACCAGCGGGTTTGCTTTCGTGTTTCCTTTCTCGGCATCCGTGATGATCTGCTTCTTCGCCCACTCTGCGCGGCTGCGCCGGCTTTTCTTCCACGCCTTGAGTTGAGGGCGGTGGCCCTCGATCAGGGCGTCAATCGCGGCATGTAGGCGCTCGGTCCTAGTTTTGCGGGCATGATCCGACCTGGCCCGCTTAGCTGCGGCATGCTCGCACTCTGCGGCTGCCTGGGCCTGGTAAGCGTTACAGGCGTCGATCACCAGTTCGGCCTGGCCAGGTGACAGCGCGGCGCGTATCTGCTCAGGGGTAGCAGTCGATGATGTTGTGACGTTCATACGCGGAACCCCTTCACCTGCCGCCTGAATCCGTTATGGCACCGCGTACCGCGCGGCCGGAATGGCACATCACGACTAGCCTCGAAGACCCAGGTCAACAGGGTGCGTTTTAGCCTCGGGAGAGTGCCAACGCGCTCGCTGGTGAGGTTTTCTGATGTTTGGCTATAGGTAGCCATGGGGCACCTCCCTAAGCACTGCTGTGGCACTCAACAGGCACACAACAGGTACGAAAACCACGCTTTCAGCTTCAAACCAGCTGAAACGCCTGGTTTAGACGTACTAAACATGGGACTAGAAATCCCTTGATTAACTTTTCAGGGACCATTTCCTGCCGTTTGCTGCCATATCGGGACTTCGTTCCAGTTCTCTAATTCTGTGTGCCCATCTGCCAGGTCTGTCACGACGAACCCTGTTCACGCACCAGGCGGGTCAGTAGCTCGGCGTAGCTCTCGTTCTTACGCTTGACGGCCGTTACGGCAGCGGCTTGATCCGGTGGCAGCCATAGCGTCAGGCCCACCCAGCCCTCAGCCCTGCGGCGAGTTCGCAGCATGCGCATGCGTTTGGCATCCTTGGTCCGTGGCGCTGGCTTGGTCAGCAGCCAGCCCATCGCAAGCAGGCGTTCTTGCTCCACAGGGGAGTCGATGCACCGGGCTTGGCTCGGATGCGCCAGGTATTTGGGTTTCACAGGGGTGTCTCCTTCGTTCATTTACCTCAGGGTTTCATTTAGCTAACCCCCTAGGGGGGGGATTAGCTGAAACTATGGATTTCAGTTAGGTTTCACTTCTAAATGAAACCCCTCTAGCCCTTGTGCTAGAGCCTCCCACTCAACTTCCAACCGGTACCGTTTTCAGCCGGTTTCAGTTCTATCTGAAAGGTTAGAGTTTCATTTAGAAGTGAAACCCCTCTAAGCACCCTGAAACCCTTGTGCTAGAGCCTCCCGTTCGGCTTTCTCGGTTATCTGGTCGGCAAACCGCATATCAGCCCGTTTGCCAAAGGTTTCAGCTGCCCTTTTGCCTTCCACGGTCAACCGCATGGCGGTCATATCCAGCAGGCCTTCGCAGCGCATCTGTTGAAGCAGGACATCGAGCGCCGCACCGGCTTTCACGCCGCACGCCTTGCACAAGTCGATTTTGGTTGCGCCCGGAGTGTCGTACAGCTTTTGCAGCACAATCGGCAGGCGCTCCTTGTATTTGCTCCGGCCCGCCCCTTCCAGCCCCGGATGTGCCATGAAGAACGCCGCAACGGCGTCGGCCTGCCGCGAACTGCCCGTTTGCATAACGATGGTGGTGATAGGCTGACCTTTTTTATCCAAGGCTACGCTGCCGTCGGCATTCATCAGGCTGGTCACTTCCGCTTGTAAGAAAATCGATCCGCCGTCGGCGGCGTTTTTCATCTTGCTGTTTTGCAGCACCAGTTCCTTGCGCGCTTTGTCCGGCTTGGCCTGGTATTCGGCGTCTACCCCGGCATGCAGCGCATACGACCCGCGCGCATGCGACCCGTCATGCCCGCAGTGGTGAATGATCAACACAGTGGCATTGCACAGACGGCGGATCGTTTCCACGTTGTCGAGGAAAGCGCCCATGTCCTCGGCCGAGTTCTCATTGCCGCCGAAGTTACGCGCCAGCGTGTCGACGATGATCAACACGGGTGGCCTGTCGAACCTGGCGATTTTTTCCTGCAGGAACTTGGCCTGCTCGCTCTTACTCAGCAGTAACGGCATCTTGGACACCCGGATAGGCACGTCACGCCCCAGGCCGCGTTTCTGGCACAGCGCCTTGATCCGCCGGTTGATACCGGTGCGCCCTTCGCCGCAGACGTAGAGAACAGGGCCGGATCGCTCTACTTCGTTGCCGTGCCAGTCGATGCCGCCACCGACCGACACGGCTATGTCGAGCGCGAGAAACGTTTTATAGCTACCAGCCGGCCCCCATATCTCGGCTGTTACGTTATCCTCCAGAAAGTCGCGGATCAGCCAGTCGATTTCCAGGGAGTCATCCCAAAACTCGGATAAATACGGTGCGAAGTCGTCAGCTTCGGGAACGCTCGCAGCCGGCGCAGCGGGCGGCGCACAGACCTTCGCGATGGTCCTGTTCAGGTACTCCGCTGTGCGCCCATCTTTTTTACCGTACGGGTAGTTGGCCATGCAGACGAATATTTCAGCCGGGCTGAAATGCAGTCGCTTCAATACCAGCGCCAGGGCGAAATCCAGGCCACTGCCTGATGTGTCAGTCCCCCACAGCGGTGGCCTGCCGTCCAGTAGCTGCCGCAGATCGGAGTCGGCCTGTACCGCAGCCAGCCGCACAGACAGGGCTACCTGATCAACCGTAGCAAGGTCCAGGGTCAGCTCTGTCTGTGCGGCTGCGCTGTCGCTTTTCACTGGCAGCCAGTCCGGCGCCGGGGCCGGTTCTTGCTCCCAAGGTGCGGCATCCCATTCGTAGGCAGCGCCGCTTGCATGGACACTTGGCGCAACGACGATGTAGCTGCCATCGCCGCTCTTGAGGTCAATGCCCTGACCGAGCCGGCCCGCGTACTTTGTGCCGTTTTGGGCCCGAAAGATGTGATGCGAACCGCCACCGCCCGTGCGGGCATGGCAAGTCTCGGGCAATTGCTGTGGTATCGCCTGCAAATTGCCGCCATTGCGCGGGTCAATATCGATCACCACGAGGCCATCCAGGGCCAGGCCGACATTCGCGTCGGGCCATTGCTTCCACCAGGCCCGGATCGTTTCCGCGTCGGTTGAGGCGTCGTGTGCCCCATGTTCCGTGCGCGGATGCTTGCCCACACTTGCGCAACCTGGTTTGCCGCAGGAGCACCGGCCATCGCGCACCGAATGCAGGGGCAGGACAGGCATGCCATGCGCGGCATAGCGCAGCGCAAAGTCCAGCGGAGTGCCGAGGTCGGCCATGCCGATCACGCCTGCTCGGACTTCGCAGGGATGCCTTCGGCCGCGATGCGAGCGATTTCGCTCGCCGGAATCCTGCGGTCAGACTCGATCACAACGTAGTGAAGAAGGCCGCGTTTCATCAGGTCGTAAACCTTGCTGCGGCTCACGTCGAGCGCCCGTGCGGCACTGTTGGGGCTGAAAAGGTGCTGTTCCATGTTTGTCTCCGAATGACTCGGTGGCCATGGGGGAGACATTGCGCTGAAGCGCATCCCGAAAAAATTCCCAGAATTTTTCGGGACGACGAGTGGCTAGTGCAGCAGCTTGCGTGCCTTGGCGAGCTGGTTCTGCCAGGTCTTGAGGCTACCCCTGTCGCCGCGGAGAAGACGTTGTAGCACCGCCTTATCGGTCTTCATCCCCAGCTTCTTAGCCGAATCGACAAACCAGGGCAGTATCAACAGATCAGGCTGTTTTGGTCGACCACGGCGCGTTGGCGGTAGCACCTTGTCGATTTCGTCGAGGCAAGCTTCTAGCCGCAGCAAGACCGCCTGCACAGCGGGGTCGCTGTCTTGCTCCAGCGCGGCAACACGCTTGTTCAGTGCCTTGAGTCGAGCGGCCAGGGTTGCCATGGTTCACGCCTCCGCATGTAGCTGCACGACGTTCGTCCGTGCCTCGCCGCTGGCGAGTTGGTCCAGGTAGCGCGTCCACTTGTCCAAGTCCTGGCGTTTCTCCGGCAGGTACGAATAGCGGTCATAATGCTTCGCCTGCACGCCAGTGCGGCCATGCGACAGGAGCCAGGCGCGGCGCTCCTGATTCACGCCCAGGGCTGCCAGATGCGTTTCGACGGTGCAGCGCATATTCAGCCAGGTGAAGCGGCGGGTCTTACCTACCGCAGCTAGCTGGTCGCCCAGCTCGGCGAATATCTTCTGTAGCGTACCGCTTGTGGCGGGGGCTTTGCCGCGTAGGGTGAAGGGACCGGGCGCGTCAGTACCGCACAGTGCCAGCAGCGGCGCCATGACCTCGCCCAAGCGCTCGGTCATGGGGATCAGGTGCGCACGTGGCGGCGTACCCTTGCCACCCTTCAGGTCCATCATCTGAAGTACTGGTCCATGCTCACCGTCGTCGTACAGGTCGGCCCAGGTAACACGGCAGAGCATCTGCACCCGCTGGCCGGCCAGGTACAACATACTCTTGGCAATCGAGCGGCGCCGCTCGGGCAGACCCTCGATGGCCATCAACACTTGGCGCAGCTCATCCTTGGTCAGCGCCCAAGTCTCTGCCCGGTCGGCGCCTTCTATGGTTTTGGTATTGGCTACCGGGTTGAAGCTCAGGCCAAACAACACTTCTCCGTCAGCGCGCAGCGCGTCGTTGTCGGCAGTCAGACCGAAGCCGAATGCAGCTTGCAGGTAGGCGCGCAACTTGGCCGCCTGGCGCAACTTGTTATTGCTGGCGCTAGCCGGTGTGAGTCTCTTGCCTCGGCCCTTGCTCGCCACGGGACGGGTGAGGCAGTGCCGCAGCATGCGGGTAATGTCACCGCTGGTTATCTCCTTGGCCGGCTTGGCTGCCATGGAAGGGAAAGCTGTCAGCACGTCCAGCCGGAAGGCGCCACGCACGTCCTTCGCGCTGCTCTTGCCACGCCGATCAAGGTCGGCGATGTAGTCGGCGAGCAGCTGTGCCAGGGTGCCCTGCCGCGCTTTGGCTTCCAGCTCGCGGGCGGCGGCCTCGCGGGCAGCATCCTCGATGGCGCGGGTCTGAGCCAGGTAGCCGTGCAGATCGCGGTGGCCAGCTCGATACAGGTCTGCCAGACGGCTGGCTTTGTCCCTGGCTTCGGCCAGGTCTTCCTTATCGATGCGCAGCTGCTTTTGCACCCCGTCCAGGGAATACCTGTAATAGAAGACGTGCTCGCCGTTAGGGAACGCGCGCAGACGCATGCGGCCTTCGCCCCGGCCGCCTGCTTCTGTCAGCCACACCTCCTTTTTAGACTTCTTGGCCTCAGCGCACGCGGCTTTGATTAGCAGGTTGTTGAGGATGATCCCGGTTTTCTTTTTCTCGCCCCCTTCGATGGTGGTGGCCATGATGCCGTACCTCCCGTGTCTATATTGTGTCTGTATAGAGCCTGGTCACTCACACACACAAGCGAACAGACACGGACTAATGATGTGCCTGAGCCTTTGATTCACAAAGGAATTTTCCGTCCTTAAAAGCACACCTGTGTCCAGCTGGAAGGTATAATGCGGGCCTTGTAATCAGTAGGTCCCGGGTTCGATTCCTGGTGCCGGCACCATATAAAACAAAGGGTTACGTGAAAACGTAACCCTTTTTTATTTTCCGGGGGTGTAGCCGGGGGTTAAACACCCCTCCCAGGGGTACACCCGGCCCACGTGCTAGTGGACGACAGGGAACTGGTCAGCAACCAGTTCAGTGAAGTCCCTGGGCACGCCTTGTAGCCCTGCACGGGCTAGCTCCCTACTCCAGACAGCCAGGTTTGCCGCCTCCTTGATGAGCTGGCGGGTCACGACGGGTTGCCTGTGGTCAATCCCGATGGCATACAGTGTCGCGACGTTCAGCACCCTCTGTGCCAGCAAGGCCATAGCATCCGGCTCGTGGGGTGGAACGGCAGAACGGCAGTAGTCCACAAGGGTGCGGTAGTCCGCTTCCGCCTCTTGGTCCATCTGCACCATGACCAGCTCCACACTGGGACGCAGCGCCGTCAACTCCCTCAGCCTGGCAAGCAGCGTTGGGGGAACCACCCTACAAGGGGCGGGGTTGCGGACCTTTTGCAATCGAACCGCACCAACGAACAGCAGCTCCCCATAGAACGGGCTGCTGTCCATCCACAACGGCAACCGTTCACGCATGGCCTGGGGGGTAGTTTCCGCCAGGATGGTGACAGGTGCTTGTCGGTGCCGCCGCTTGAAGTCAGCACTGCGACTCGGACGAGGGTAAAAGACGGCATCCATGCCGGTCGTGTGCGACTGTAGGCTGAAGAGCACGTCCGATTGCGCTGGTTGGGGGCGTTCTTGCCCGAAGCCTGGGTCTCTTGCCGCTAGGCTGTGATGGTCTTCATTCGCCAGAAGCAAAAGCAGGCCAGGGGTCTGGGTGGCAGAGTTCCACAGTACCTCCGGTGTCGAGAAACCTGTGGCTATCGCCGGGTCGCCTACTACCTGAAACAGCCGCTCGGCTCCTTCCATAGCTGCCCCCTTGCCGGTGCCGCATTCCCCCAGCAGCATGACGCCTTGCGTGACTACGCTGGCTTCGGGCACCCCCTTTGGCTGGATGCAATACCGCCCAGCGGCGAAAGAGGACATAACGGCGATGGCGGCACCCAGTGCCAGATCGCTACTAGCGATCGGGCTGCTGTGGTGGATGAAGTCAGCTATCTCGGGAACCATGCCGAGGGTGTGTTTGCTTGTCATGGGTGCTTCTCCTGGATTAGAAGTTCGGACCGACGACATAGCAGTCGCCCTTGCTGCCGTACTGCTCAAGCGCCTGTTGCGGGGGGACCTTGGTTAGAACCTCGGCCTTGACCATATCGACCAGGATTTCCCCCAGCAGGCGCGGATTGCCTTTGAAGGGCTGCACGTCCCGCGCTCTACGGCGCAAAAAGTCATGGGGGATCGCTAACCCCTCACGCATCTTTGCCGGAATGCCCAGGTGCTTCTTCGCCCGCTCCTCGGGTGTCATGGTGAGGAAGGCTTGGACGGCCTTGTGGAGTACAGCTTCTGCCTTGCTCATATCGCTGCCACCAGCCTCACCTCGATCAAACCGTGATTGCACTGTGCTCAGGCTGCGGCGTACGAAGTCGATGGCCCAGCGGGCATGCTCGGTGTTAACCACAGGGGTATGCGGACTGCTGCCAACAGCCAGAACCGCCGCTACCCTCAAGGCGTTGAGATGCGCTCGGTTCCACAACTGGACTTCGGTGGAGCCCCCTCTGTTGATGTGGTCATCACACTCGCTGTCGAAGGCATCCAGCATGTCCTCAGCGTCCGCAGATAGCTCCACAGTCGCGGAGCGGCCGTTTTGCCCGGTCTGGATGGCTACAGTGACAAGGTCAACGAGTCGCTTAACCAGCGTCGCCGCGGGTTTGCCGCCAGCCTGGCGGTTGCGTGGTGGGCGGCCCCCGGCGTACTCGACAACCAGCAGGCGGGGGACCAGCCCATCCTGAATCAAGGCGCTGTCTAGGCAGTCGAAGAAAACATCCGGTGTCGACTCTCCGATGATCGTTAGGCCAGGGGAGCGAACGACGGCGGTGTTCTTCTCCTTGTCGCTGTGCGCTTGCACACCAATAAAGTCTTCCGGGCCGCTATGCGAGTAGAGGGCCAGCAGCTCCTTGTGAAGAGCCAACTCTGCCCCGGAGGCCTTTGGCGCGGTGATGCGCTTGAGGGTGTGTCCGAACTCATCCAGTACCGAGTAGAAGCATGGTTGTTCGTTGAAGTGCTTCACCAAGGCTTGCCCGGATGCGAACGCACTTGGGCCGACATACTGGTCCACCATTGGCACTTGCGGGCGCACCGCGGCGATCAGGCGGTTAATGCCCTGCTTCCCACCTTCCTTGCCAACGCCGGTCTTCCCCAGAAGGATCAGATACAGGTTCAGCCCCGTCTGGCTCACGTTGTAGCTACGCGAGCTGATACCTGCGACCAGACCTAGTGCGGCAACGAGTGCCACCTCTGGCACAGGGCGGATCGCACTTTGAAAAATGTACTGGGCAATATCCCCAACTAGGCCAGGGGGTAGGGACACGCCCGGTACGATAGGGCTCGCCTCGGCGTTGCCAGGTACGGGAACGGGGTTGGTTTTGTGGTGGGTGGCTACCGCCTTAGCCACCAGCGCTTCAACTTCCAGCTGATCCACAAGTGGGGGCTGCTTTGCCCGAATCTTGGACAGCGCCCGGTTCAGGTACTTGTTATCGTTGACCGCCTTGTCCCGCTTGCCCAGCCCCGACATCCGGAACAGCCGGCGCACCTGTTCATTGTCGGTGGTGTAGTAGGCCAGGATGGACAGCAGGGCAAAGTCTGCCTCGGACTGGCTTTCATAGCCGAGTTCGGTGTAGGTGCCGTGAACCTTCCTTTCCCCGTTGCCGCTGGAACTGGTGCAGGCACACAGGGCATTGAACTTCTCGGCGTTGGCGGCCCGCATAGCCATCGCGAGGACTTCATCATCGTCGAGAACGCTTTCCACTTCCACCAGTTCAGCCATCTCATCCGGCTTCATCTCGCCGTAGATGACATCCAGTAGCGGCTGGTGGTCGTTGATGGGGCTATTACGCACCACGTCTCCGGTGCAGATCATATACCGAGACTGGGAGTAGACCTCCACGTTGTCCCGGTGTACGCCGGCAGGGATGGTGCCCTTCACAACAATGTGGTAGCCCGTGCCACTGGTGCTGCGTTCGGTGTAGCTGTCAAACGCCTCGAGGATTTTCTGGTGGCGTGCCCACTGCTCCGGAGTGCAGGGCTTCTCCGGCTTGTTGTCAAGGTCGATGATCGTGTACGGGTCAGCTTCGGTAAGCACGAAGCCCACATGCGGGAAGCCTGCCGCGCAGGCCTCCTCATAGGTTGCCCATGTGGATATGTCGGAGACAGAAGCCGGTTTGCCGGTCTTCGGGTTCAGTGGTTGCTTGTCTGCGCCCGCGCAAACCCACTGCGGGAGCTGTTGCAGCTCCAGCGGAATGTTGTTTCTCATGAGCCGTCCCCAGCCGGTTACTGTGCGGAGGACTTGGCGGCTTTTTCAGCCAGCCACTGCTCGACGACCTCACGAGGCCAGCCGGTAGTGTTCGGGCCGTACTTGAAGCCAGCGGGGCAGATGCCTTCTTTGACCCAGCGGTAGAAGGTGGGCTTGGCTATGTTGAGGATGGCGACAATATCATTGGCGCGCAGGATCGTGTTCTGCATGGCAGCTCTCCGGAAACGGTTGGATGTGTGCGCTAAGGTTTCCGGGCACCGCCCTACTGATGTACATGCGCACCCCAAAACTATCCCATGAGAGCGGGGGAGAACCAAAGTGATTTTTTGATCCTCTTTGGTTGTTTTTTGCGCACCTGGGGTGGGGGCAGACCTTTCTTCGTCTTGGATATGTCCACAGGAGGAGGCTGCTCCATCATGCCGGGGCGAGCCAAACCAAAGGGGGTGGTACCCAGGGGGCGGGGTGCCACCCACCTTGAAACCCAGTAAACACGGGGCCTTCAGGGTGGTTTGGGAGGCAGGGGGGCAAGGGGGGTAAAAACAGGGACACACAGAAAAAGATTAGATTAAAAAACAATACCCAATACTTACACCCCTTAACCCCCTGCCCCCCTTATATGTATGGAACCCTTGTATTTACTGGGTTTCAGGTTGTTTGGAGTAGGGGGGTGATTAGGGGGGGTAAGGGGGGGAGGTTAAAAACTGCTCTCTTGAGAAGCTCTCCAGCTAGAATCGGACTATTTACAGGACCAAGCCGGCAAGCCGATGGGGAGGAGGGCGTTCAGCAGTGCCACCAACGCCGGACAATTGCCCCAGGGGAACCGGCAGCGGTTAAGGAATGCTCCTGTGGACATCACAAGATAAAGGGTCGTTGAATATAGAGTTCGATGGTTTGTCATAGATTACTCAGTAAAATCAATGACTTGTCTTTATGGTCTGGTTTTCGGGGTATCTGGAGGGGTAAATACCCCCACTTGCGGCAAGCGTTTTAAAGGGGATACAACCCCAACCCGTACCAACCCCCACCCCTACCACCAAAACGCGCAAGGCAACCCCCTACAGCGCGGAACGGCGGTGGTTACAGGGCCAGGGTAAGGCCCGCCTCGGCCAGTATGGCCCCGGCCCGGTTGTATGCCCTTGCTTGTGCGCTAACTGCTTCTAAATTCTTCGAGCCAGCAAGTACGCTCCGCCATAATATCGTTCTGCCTGCTATCAAAGAGCCGTCCCCTCTGAGAAGCCGGTGAATAGTGCAACCCATGAAGGGCCTCATTTAGATTCGTCTTGTGAGGCCCTTTATTTTGCCTGTACAGCTTCAAAAAAGTGGGAGCCCTTCAATTTTTAACTGGGGACAATTGGCGCAACCCTATAGTTTTAAACGGTAGCGCAAATATGAAAATGCCCCCTTGTAAGTTGAAACCGGAGAAGTTGACCCAGGAAAAACAGGCTGAACCTGTGGCCATGCCGAGTGAGCCAATACGGAGCCCCAGCGGAAAGATTCAAGACCCGAAGAGCGGCAGGTTTCTTCCTGGCAATGCCGGTGGCGGTGGTCGACCGAAAGGTAGTCGTAACAAAGTCACGATTGCCTGCGAGGAACTGCTGGAAGGTGAAGGCGAGAAGCTGACCCGTAAGGCCATTGACCTAGCCATGTCTGGTGATACCACTGCTCTCAAAATTTGCATCGACCGGATCATCCCCACACGCAAAGGCCGCCCCCTTCCCAAGCTGGAACGCAAGGAGGGCGAGAACCCCGTCGAAACCCTGCTTCGCGCCGTCCTAGATGGGCACGTGACGCCGGAGGAGGGGCGGGATGTGGTGAGCATGGTCGAAAGTGCCGCCCGTGTGGCCGCTACACAAATCCTCTCCGACATGCGTCAGCAACAGATGCAAGCCATCAAGAAGGCCACCGACTCCGGTGCAATACCTGGCGGCGTAATGATCGTCCCCCTCGGTGGTTCCCTCGACGACTGGGAAAACGCCGCCATTGGCGCACAGAACAACCTCAAGACCACTGTTAAGGAGTAAGCATCATGGAATACCTCGTTAGTTCGCCCGAAGCCATCCAATTCCTTGATCTGGCACACCTGGATTCTGGGCTGTCCGCCATGCTGGGTGATCCCAGTGCAATTGATGCCCATGTCGGCCCTGATGTGCAGTCGTCTCGCATGGTTTTGAAGGATGCAGCCAAGAAGGTTGCTGCCCTGGTAAAGGACCCGACCCGAACCGATGTGCAGAAGCACGCTGCTGCCAAGCAGCTTGCCGACAAGGTGATGAACCATCTGGAGAGGTCGAAGGCCGCACTGGAAACCCAGTCGGAGAAGCTGAAAAGCGTGGCACTGTCTCAGGCCGACTTTCACCTTGGCCCGCGTAGCGAGCGTCACGGTCTGCAAAGTGAGATCCGTGGCTGGGTTCGTGAGCAGGCCAAATCCACCAAGGGGATGGAGGCCATACGGCAGGCGATGCAGGATAACGATGACGTTGCCGCCGTCCTGTGGCACTCGCCTTCGTTCCTCGTCGGGCTGGTCCCGAGTGTTCACGAGTCGCTGCGGATCGATGCCCTTCAGTCTCGGAGGCCGGACCTTTACGCCGATCTGAGCAATAGCGTCGGCCTTGCCAAGCTAGCGGACAAGTACGCCAAAGCTATCCGCAAGGTGTCTGTCAGCTTCTACAACCCCGAGATGGCAGCCCAGGCCAGCAAACGGGTCGAAATCTAACCCCTCCAGACACCCCCAGGCGGGCGGGCAAACCGGCAGGCTTTGAAATCCCTGGCTATTTGCCCGTTCGCCAACTGATTAAAGATTCGGAGGCCCAAGATGATGCCCCCACAGCAGGCCCTTACCGCCCTGGCAGACTGGATCAGGGCCAGCAGTGCTCCCCGTAAAACCCCGCTCGGAGGGGATGCCGAAGTCGGCCCGTATGCAGTCCTCGTCCCGCAGGCCCTCGACCAAGCGCCCGCACCGGCCTTTGCAACCGGAGCCCTACCCCTGTGGATATTGGAGTCCCAGGCACCGGCCAGCCTTCCAGCCATCGACACGGAGGCACCGGCCAGCCAGGACCACATGCCCTTTCGGCTGGGGCACATCGTCTGGATGGTGGAGGATGGTCGCTTCCCAGGCATCCGGCTAATCAACCTGACTGACCCAGCGGAAACGCTGCAAGCGGCGTTGGACCGCGAAGAACCTGGCCTCGATCTGGGGCTGACCGCTGTTGTGTTCTTGCCCCGCTGGTAGCTACTTAGTCGGAGCCATAGCCTCCCCCTTGCTTGATATTGGACTCATCGAGCAGGGGGTAGCCCCTGATGCCAACCAGAAGGGGATCACCATGAAGCTATACGCCACCAAAGCCAACGCCAATCGTGCCGCCAAGCAAGCAGGCTTGGAGCAGTACGAAGTCATCGAGCAGGATGGGCAGTACGGGTTTGCGCCCGTAGCAGTCGAGGCCACCGGCGCAGGTGCGGCCGCCGAGGAAGCCCCCGCCCCTGTGGCCAAACCCCGCAACGCCTCCAGCACCGTCGAAAGCCCTGTGAAGCGTGTATGGGGAATCGCTGATTCGATGCCGGAAGCCCGCCGTAAGGACGTCATCGCCGAGTGTGAACGCCAGGGCATCGCCTTCTACACTGCCCGCACCCAGTACCAGAAGTGGCACAAGAGCCGTAAAGAGCTGGGGCAAAAGCAGGACGCCTGATTCCTAATCATCGAGTCAACAACGCAAACGCCCAGTCCCGGCAAGGGGGTGGGCGTTCTTTCGTTCTGGCGGGGTACGGCTGGGGGTGGCCTTGGCCTTCGTAACCGCGATTTTAGGGGGCCAAGGGCCGGGACTATAGGGTAAAACGGCCAGGGCCCTTTCGCCTGGTATAGTGCGGTTACAGAGGGCTGAGGCGGGGTGTTGGCTCAGTGCCCCAAGTTATTTTGCCGTACCCCAGTCTTCCGTTTGCTCTGCCAATAACGAATTCACTGCCTCGCCTAGTGTTGGCAGCAAAGCAACCCCATCGACGAATCGCTGTTTGAAGAAAATATCCGGATGAGTACAAGCGACGATCAACTTGCATCCCCCTTTGTTCTTTGCTGCACGCCGTATGGCCGCTACAGCATCAATTACCGTCTCGTTAGCACGTTGGACTCGAACAAAAACGGGCAAGCCGTCTGAGGTTGCCTTCAAGACGCCATCAATACCTTTGTTTCTTTGTACGGGGATATAGTCCAATCCCTTAAGAATCGTTGCGGCATATTGATCGTGTTTTTCATAGCTATTTCTACCTGCCTCAAGCAGCCTTGACTCTGTTTTGACTGGACTGTCAAGCCGCTTCTTGGTCAAAGCGATTGCATCTTCGGACTGATCAATTCCAATATATGCTCTGCCAAGAAGTTTTGCGGCGACCAGGGTTGTACCGCTGCCGCAGAAAGGGTCTAAAACAACATCTCCCTTTGATGTGCAAATTTCGATAATGCGCTCTAAAAGCAAAACCGGTTTTTGTGTGGGGTATCCTGTTCGCTCTTTGGCCTTTGGATTTAGGTATGGAATCTCCCAAACATCAGACAAGGGAACACCTTGCTTCGCGCCATTCGATATAACTGCCCCCTCTTCATCTCTGTCATAAACGGCCTTGCCACGTTCATCCCTGACGCGTCGTTGCATCAGTTGATCTACATTGGTTGAAGATGAGTAGTCGCCAAAAATTTTGTTGAACTTGTAGTTTTCGCCTGCCGAATACCAAAAGATATTTTGATGACTTGGCAGTAGGCCATTCTTTGAATTTGACCAGCGCCGAAAGAACCAGATTATCTCTGATCGAAAGCAGCTTTCCCCAAAAACGTAATCAAGCATCAGTCTAACCAAGTGCGATGCCGATTTGTCGCAATGAAAGAAGATCGAGCCGGTCGGTTTTAGCTTCTTTTTTAGCTTGACTATTCGATCAAACATGTAAGAGGCGTATTCTTCCTTTCCCGACCAAATGTCGCCAAAGCTAAAACTATAGGAGCCGCTTCTATCTGAGAGTCGCTGTATTTTCTGTGTGAAAAATGGCGGATCAAGATATATTAGGTCGATGCTCGCATCCTCTATGTGATCGAGCACCTCTAGGCAATCACCGAGATGGACTAAATTATTTTGCACCCTCTTCTACCTCTTGATCCATCTTTTGAAGAATTCCGTACAGGTCGATACCAGTGAAGTCTCTGACCCATTGCCAGGCATTTTCACCCGCATGATACTCACCGCCTTCTGCCAAGTAAGTAGTCGCCAGCTTAAGTTGTATTTTCTTGGCTTGAAGTCTATTTGGCTCGTAGAACATAACTCGGACGGGTTTATGCCCTGCACCGGCGATGCACTTTAATCGCGTGTGTTCTTTGTTAATGTGGTCGCCATCTGTCGTTGCGTCACGCCATTTAACCTCAATAGCAGCGACACCTTCGACAAGCATGTCGATTTCAAATGTTTTCGGCCTGTCACCCAGGGTGTTGGGGATTCGAGTGGTGCGAGCATTAGGATACCTGCTGGCGATACAAATCTTCGCGGCGTCCTCAAGGAATGAGCCTGCATATTTGTAGAGAAACCGCCCCTTGTTCTGATAAACATCAATCAGCTCGCCTTCTTCATGAGATACGCCAAGGGCAGCATAAAGAAGATAATGTGAAGTATCGTCTTCCTTCATTTCCTCGACTCGCGCCTTAACCACCTCGTCAAGGCCGCCTGCGTACTTCGCCGCCAGATCTCGAATTTTTTTTTCAATGCTCATGCTTTCCCCCAGGTTCTTGGTAAAGCCTGGGAGCATAGTCATCAGCTATTTTGCTGTCTAGAGTTTTGCTCTAGCGCCCGCGCCACTTACCAGCTCATTGATGTGATCTCCCCATGCCTGCACAGCAGCCAGGGCCTCGGCGTCGTAGCCGTGCCATACGTAGTGCACAGCCGTCACGTCGCTGGAGCTGGCCGCATGGCCCAGCACCCGCTTGATGACTTCCGACCGAGTACCCAGCCCTGCTAGGCCACTGGCGAGGGTGCGGCGTAGGTCGTGTAAACGCCAGTCGCCAACCGACTCGCCCAGCTCTGTACTCATGTACTCGTCCAGCCTCACCTTCGCTTTGCCCCAGCCGGAAATCGGAGTGCGCCCGTTCGTGGTGAAGACGTAGGGGCAACCTGCAAAGCGGGGCATTCCGTCGAGGATGGCAAGTGCGGCCGGTGACAGGGCAGCACGGAAGTCCCGGCCACCCTTCATGCGCGATGCCGGCATAGCGGCCCAGGTGCCGTCCAGCTCATCCCAACGCAGGAAGGATGCCTCGTTCCGGCGAACCCCTGTGGTCATCAGGAATCGGGTGGCTGCACCAAAAACCCCGCCCAGCCTGCCCGTAGCTTTCCACAGGGCGACCAGTTCGGCATCAGATAGGATGCGGCTTCGGGCAACAGGTTTGATGCGAGGAGCTACGCCGATGATGGGGCTGACTTCCACTACCTCGCGTTCAATTAGCCATTTGAACAGGCGCGACAGGTAGGCACGAAGGCGGTTTGCCTGGTGTGGGGTTTTCACGGCTACGTTGTCCAGCAGCTCGACTACATCCCGCCGCCGTATCTCCTTCACCGGCTTATCACCCCATACCGGGATCGCCAGCTTCTCTAGAATTCGCTGTGTCTCCTTCCACGTGCGTTGGCGGGGTTTGGCATACCTCTCCACAAACTCACGGGCGCAGGATGTGAAGCCATTTAGTTGCCGCTCACGCTCGGCTTCTTTCCGGTCCTCCACGGGGTCTTCACCACGCTGGATGGCTGCACGGGCCTCTCGTGCACGGTCGCGGGCCAGCTTCAAGGACACGCCAGGGTGCGCTCCCAGGGTTAGGCGGCGGGGTTGACCCTTTACGCGATAAGTGAAGCTCCAGCTTTTAACTCCGGTTGAAGATATGCGAAGTACCAGTCCTGGAACTTCTGCGTCATATATGTCTTTGCGGCCTTTTTCGGGTGCGGTTAGCCGCTCGACCGCAATAGCGGTCAATCTAATGCTGGGCATTTAATACTTCCTTGGGGTGTATTTGGGGGTGAAATCTGGGGTGTTATTTAACGAGTCCCAGTGAAACCCCAAGATAGTATTGGTGGGTTAAAATGTCTCGTGAAATCAATTAGTTATGTATGGTCTATATAGTTATTGAGAGCGTTTGAGAAATAACTGTCCGGAACTTGTAATCAGTAGGTCCCGGGTTCGACTCCTGGTGCCGGCACCATATAGATCAATGACAAAGGCTCGCAGCGATGCGGGCCTTTGTCGTTTTTGGCGAATCTGCGCCCCGTTCTGCGCCCCGTTGAGAAGGGGCTTGGCAGCGTTGCTCCCCGTTGGGATCGGGTGGAAATAACCTTTCCCACATGCCCGAATAGCCAACCGACGCCACACTCGTCATTTACGCCCCCCCCCCCTGATACGCCCGCTCTGTTTGGGCTCATCCAGATTGCGCCCATGACCAAGCCGGCCGCCCTGGGGGCATAATGGCGGCGAACCCAAGGCGCAGAGCAGCATGACTCCGACCCCGACACCCCGCCGCCCGCGTTGGCGCAGCCTGGCCCTGCTGGCCTTGCTCCTGGCGCCTCTGCTCTGGCCGCTGCAGCAGCTGGCCGAACGCTACTACCGCGACGAGCTGATCGAGCAGAATCGCCAGACCCTCGACCTGTACGTGGCCAACCTGCTCGGCACCCTGCGCCGCTTCGAGGTGCTGCCGCCGGTGCTCGGCGACCTGCCGGACCTGCGCGGTGTGCTGCTGGAGCCAGACGACAGCGCCGCGCTGGACAAGGCCAACCTGCTGCTCAAGCGCGTGCGCGAGCAGACCGGTGCCGACGTGATCTACCTGCTGGACGCCCGGGGGGTGACCCGCGCCGCCTCCAACCACGACCAGGCCGACAGCTTCATCGGCCGCGACTTCACCTTCCGCCCCTATTACCGCGCCGCCAGCGAGGGGCGCCTGGGGCGTTTCTTCGGCCTCGGCACCACCTCGGGCAAGCGCGGCTACTACTTCGCCGCCGGGGTGCGCGAGGGCGAAAGACGCCTCGGCGTGCTGGTGCTCAAGGTCGACCTCGACTACACCGAGCGCCTGTGGGGCCGGACCCCCGAGCAGCTGCTGGTGACCGACAGCAACGGCGTGGTCATCCTCACCTCCAATCCGGCCTGGCGCTTCCGCGCCAGCCGCCCGCTGAGCGCCCAGGAACTGGCACGCATCGCCGCCGAACAACCCTACCCGACCCAGCAGCCACAACCGCTGCAGCTGGACCCGAAGGCCTGGCTGATGCAGAGCCGCGAGCTGGCCGAAACCGGCTGGACGGTGAGCATCCTCGCCCCGCGCGGCCAGGTCGAGCGCCCGGTGCGAACCGTGCTGGCCATCGGCGGCGCCAGCCTGCTGGCCCTGCTGGCCCTGCTCGGCCTGTTGCTGCAGCGCCGCCGCCATTACATCGAGCGCATCGCCCTGGACGCCCGCGCCAAGCGCGAGCTGGAGATCCGTGTGCTGGAGCGCACCCGTGAGCTGGAAACCCTCAACAACCGCCTCAAGGACGAAGTGCTGGAGCGCGAGCAGGCCCAGCAGGAGCTGCTGCGCACCCAGGACGAACTGGTCCAGGCCGGCAAGCTGACGGCGCTGGGGACCATGAGCGCGAGCATCAGCCACGAGCTCAACCAGCCGCTGGCGGCGATCCGCAGCTATGCCGACAACGCCGGCGTACTGCTCGACCACCAGCGCCTCGACGACGCCCGCGGCAACTTGCGGCAGATCAGCGAGCTGACCGGGCGCATGGCCTCGATCATCGCGCATTTGCGTGCCTTCGCCCGGCGCGACCGCCACGCCCCGGAAAGCGTGGCCCTGCAGCCGGCCCTGGACGACGCCCTGGCCCTGCTGGCCAAGCGCCGGCGGGCGCTGGAGGTGGAGCTGATCCGCGACCTGCCGGAAGCCACCCTGTGGGTGCAGGCCGGCGAAACCCGCCTGCGCCAGGTGCTCGGCAACCTGCTGGCCAACGCCTTCGACGCGCTCAGCGAGAAGGCCCCGCCACGGCGCCTGTGGCTGAGTGCCGCAAGCACGCCGGCTGGCGTCAACCTGGTCCTGCGCGACAACGGCCCGGGGTTTTCCGCCCAGGCCCTGGAGCATGCCCGCGAACCCTTCTTCACCACCAAGACCAGCACCCAGGGCCTCGGCCTCGGCCTGGCCATCTGCGAGACGCTGATGCGCGCCCTGGGCGGCGAGCTGCTGCTGGCCAACCACCCCGACGGTGGCGCGCTGATCACCCTGCAGCTGCGCCATGCCACCCCCGGCGCCAACCCTGAGTCACCCGAGGAGTTTTCATGAGCCGAGCCATCGACAGCCGCATCCAGGTCCTGCTGATCGACGACGATGCCCACCTGCGCCAGGCCCTCAGCCAGACCCTCGACCTGGCGGGCTTTCGCGTGGAAACCCTGGCCGACGCCCAGGGCGTGGCGCAGCGCATCCCGGCCGACTGGCCCGGCGTGGTGGTCAGCGATATCCGCATGCCCGGTATCGACGGCCTGCAGTTGCTGCAGCAGCTGCATGCACAGGACGGCGAACTGCCGGTGCTGCTGATCACCGGCCACGGCGACGTGCCCCTGGCGGTACAGGCCATGCGCGCCGGGGCCTACGACTTCCTGGAAAAACCCTTCGCCAGCGAGGCGCTGCTCGACAGCGTGCGCCGCGCCCTCGATGTGCGCCGCCTGGTGCTGGACAACCGCAGCCTGCGCCTGGCCCTGGCCGACCGCAGCCAGCTCGGCGCGCGCCTGCTCGGCCAGTCGCCGGCCATGCTGCGCCTGCGCGAGCAGGTCGGCGCCCTGGCCGCGATCAACAGCGATGTACTGATCCTCGGCGAGACCGGCGCCGGCAAGGAAGTGGTGGCGCGCGCGCTGCACGACCTGTCCGCGCGCAAGAAGGGGCCGTTCGTCGCCATCAACGCCGGCGCCCTGGCCGAGTCGGTGGTCGAGAGCGAGCTGTTCGGCCACGAGCCCGGCGCCTTCACCGGCGCGCAGAAACGCCGCATCGGCAAGTTCGAGTTCGCCAACGGCGGCACCCTGTTCCTCGACGAGATCGAGAGCATGAGCCCGGACGTGCAGGTCAAGCTGCTGCGCCTGCTGCAGGAGCGGGTGGTCGAGCGCCTCGGCGGCAACCAGCTGATCCCGCTGGATATCCGGGTCATCGCCGCGACCAAGGAAGACCTGCGCCAGGCCGCCGACCAGGGCCGCTTCCGCGCCGACCTTTACTACCGGCTGAACGTCGCACCGCTGCGCATCCCACCGCTGCGCGAACGCGGCGAGGACATCCTGCTGCTGTTCCAGCACTACGCCGACGGCGCCAGCAGCCGCCACGGCCTGCCCACCCGCAGCCTGCAGGCCGGGCAGCGCGCCCTGCTGCTGGGGCACAACTGGCCGGGCAACGTGCGCGAACTGCAGAATGCCGCCGAGCGTTTCGCCATCGGCCTGGAGCTGGGCCTGGAGCAGCCGGGCGGCAGCACGCCGGGCAGCAGCGGGCAGAGCCTCGGCGAGCAGGTGGAAGCCTACGAGCGCGCCCTGATCAGCGCGGAAATGCACAAGCCGCACAACTCCCTGCGCAGCCTCGCCGAAGCCCTCGGCATCGCCCGCAAGACCCTGCACGACAAGCTGCGCAAGCACGGCCTGGACTTCGCCGGCAGCGCTGCCGAAGACACTGACTGAAGCCCCCCGGCGTGACTCGGCAGTCACCGCCTGCGTCATTCAGGTATCCCGATTCATTTGAGTCGCCACCCGGCATTGCCGTATGGCCCGTGGAGCCTGTTGCCGTCGCATAACCATCGGCAACTCCGCGCCCACCGGCCGCCCGTGCGACAGGTCGATTGCAGGAGTTCCGAGTGATGTCTCGACTACCCGTCATTGTGGGTTTCGGCGGTTACAACGCCGCGGGCAGAAGTTCCTTCCACCACGGTTTCCGCCGCACCGTACTGGAAACCCTGGACGCCGCCGCACGCCAGCAGACCCTGGCCGGCCTGGCCGTGATGATGAAACTGGTGCAGGTCATCGACGGCCAGTACCACAGCCTGGCCGGCGCCCCGCTGAGCCTGGCCGAGATCGAGGCGCAGCACGCCGAGGCGATCCTCGCCGGCACCCTGGTGCGGCGCATCGAGAAGCGCCACCTGGATGTCGACGCGGCCCACTGGCAGAAGAACCTGCACGTCAGCCAGGCCCAGTTCACCACCCTACGCAAGCAGCTGCCCGAACCGCTGCCGGCCAACTGGAGCATCGAGGAACTGGACGAGCAGCAGGTGCGGGTGACCCTGCATGACAGCTGCGACTTCAAGGTCGACAGCTACCGCGCCCTGGCGGTGAAGTCCGCCGGCCAGCTGCCCAGCGGTTTCGAGCCGGGCGAGCTGTACCACTCGCACTTCCATCCGCGCGGCCTGCAACTGGCGGTGACCGGCGCCACCGATGCGCTGCGCTCGATCGGCCTGCCCTGGCAGCAGATCGTCGACCAGGTCAGCCCCGACGAGATCGCCGTGTTCGCCGGCAGCCTGATGAGCCAGCTCGACGACAACGGCTTCGGCGGCATGCTGCAATCGCGCCTGAAGGGCGGCCGGGTCACCGCCAAGCAGTGCCCGCTGGGCCTCAACAGCATGCCGGCGGACTTCATCAACGCCTATGTGCTGGGCAGCGTCGGCACCACCGGCAGCGTCACCGGCGCCTGCGCCACCTTCCTCTACAACCTGCAGAAGGCCATCGAGCAGATCGCCAGCGGCAAGGCGCGGGTGGCTCTGGTCGGCAACAGCGAGGCGCCGATCACCCAGGAATGCATCGACGGCTACGGCGCCATGGGCGCGCTGGCCACCGAAGAGGGCCTGCGCAAGGTCGGCGGCCAGGAGCAGGTGGACTTCCGCCGCGCCAGCCGCCCGTTCGGCGAAAACTGCGGCTTCACCCTGTCCGAGTCGGCGCAGTTCGTCGTGTTGATGGACGACGCGCTGGCCCTGCAACTGGGCGCCGACATCCACGGCGCAGTGCCGGACGTGTTCATCAATGCCGACGGTTTCAAGAAGTCGATCTCCGCCCCCGGCCCCGGCAACTACCTGACCCTGGCCAAGGCCGTGGCCAGCGCCGCGCAGCTGGTCGGCAGCGACGGCGTGCGCCTGCGCAGCTTCGTCCACGCCCACGGCTCCAGCACCCCGGCCAACCGGGTCAGCGAATCGGAACTGCTCGACCGCGTGGCTGGCGCCTTCGCCATTGAGCAATGGCCAGTCACCGCGGCCAAGGCCTTCGTCGGCCATTCCCTGGCCAGCGCTAGCGCCGACCAGCTGATCGCCGCCCTCGGCACCTTCCGCTACGGCATCCTGCCCGGCCTGAAGACCATCGACCGGGTGGCCGACGACGTGCACCGCCAGCACCTCAGCCTGGACACCCAGGACCGCCAGCTGGACAACCCGGAAGTGTGCTTCATCAACTCCAAGGGCTTCGGCGGCAACAACGCCACCGGCGTCCTGCTGGGCCCGCAGGTGGCCGAGCGCATGCTGCGCAAGCGGCATGGCGAGGCCGCGTTCAGCGCCTGGCAGGCCAAGCGCGAACACACCCGCGCCGCGGCCGCCGCCTACGACCGGCAGGCCCTGCTCGGCCAGTTCGACATCCTCTACAACTTCGGCCATGACCTGATCGACGACCAGCAGCTGCAGTTCAGCGCCGAGGGCATCCGCGTGCCGGGCTTTGCCCAGCCGCTGCCGTACCGCAAGGACGAACGCTACAGCGACATGCTCTGAGCGCCGTCGGCGGAGGGCGCCCCCATAGACCCGCCGGGTGTAGGGGTGCGAACTAGCGGTGCAGCACGTACTGGCCGCTGAAACGCACCGCCTCGGCCCCGTCGACCAGAATGCGGCTATGCAGGCTGAGCCGCGCCAGGCCGCGGCGCTGGTAGAGGGCGAGGAACTTGTCCCACTGCGCAGCGGGCGGCGCGGCGCACACCGCCAGGGCGTCGCCCAGCACCGGCTCGCGATAGTCGATCTGCCCCTGCTGGATGACGATGTGGCCATCCGTCACCCCGGCCTCGCGCAGGCGCAGATGCAGCCAGCCCCAGCCGGCCAGCACGGCCCCGCAATACAGGCTGCCGCCGAACATGCTGCTCTTGTGGTTGAGGTTGGCCGCCAGCGGCAGGCTCAGGCGCAGCTCGCTGCCATCCCAGCTGGACACGCCCAGGCCGAGGGCCTGGGTCAGCGGGATGTCCTGGTGCAGCAGTTGCTCCAGGTAGGCACGGTCGTCGTTCATCTTCAGCTCCGCTCGGGGTTCGGTGAACCAGAGCCTGCCGTCAGCCGGGCCGCCGCGCGGCGGCAGCGCGCCTCAGTCGAGGGCGCGGGCCAGCTGCACCAGTTCGGCGCGCCAGGCGGCGGCCTGCGGCAGGCTGAGGAAGGACGGGTTGAGATAGGTTTCGCGCGCCTCGTAGGTCAGCGCCGCGCCCTTGAGATCGAGCACCTCGCCGCCGGCGCCTTCCAGCACGCCCTGGGCCGCCGCGGTATCCCACTGCGAGGTCGGCGCCAGGCGCGGGTAGCAGTCGGCGCTGCCTTCGGCGAGCAGGCAGAACTTCAGCGAGCTGCCGACGCTGGCCAGCTGCAGGTCGCCGAAACGCTCGCTCAGGCCTTCCAGCAGGCGTTCCTGGGCCGGGCTGGAGTGGCGCTTGCTGGCGACCACGGTAAAGGCCTCGGCCGGGGCCACGCGCACGCTGATCGCCTGCGGTTCGCCACTCGCCTCCGCGCGCCACGCCCCCAGGCCGGCGCCGCCGTAGTAGCAGCGGCCGGTGGCGGGGATGCCGACCACGCCGAACACCACCCGGCCGCGCTCGATCAGCGCCACGTTGACGGTGAACTCCTCGCTGCCGGAAATGAACTCCTTGGTGCCGTCCAGCGGGTCGACCAGCCACCAGCGCTGCCAGGTGGCGCGCTCGGCGAAGGCGATATCGCTGTCTTCCTCGGACAGCACCGGCACCTGCGGCGCCAGCGCCAGCAGGCCGTCGGCGAGGATATGGTGGGCGGCCAGGTCGGCGGCCGTGACCGGCGAGGCGTCGGCCTTCTCGGTCACCGCCACGTCATTGCGCCAATGCGGCAGGATCGCCTGACCCGCGCGTTGCACCAGGGCGATCACCGCCGGCAGATAGGGATGGCTCACAGGCGAAACTCTCCACGTTGGCTCAACAGGTCACGGACCAGGTACAGGGCGGCCAGGGCACGCCCCTCGGTGAATTGCGGGTGCTGCACCAGGCTGCTCAGCTCGCGCAGGCCGATCTGGTCGACCCGCAGCGGCTCAGGCTCGTCGCCCGGCAGGCTTTCTTCGTAGAGGTCACGGGCCAGCACAACCTGGATCTTCTGGCTCATGTAGCCCGGCGACAGGCTCAGCTCGGCCACCCACTCCAGCTGGCGGGCACCGAAGCCGGCCTCTTCCTTGAGTTCGCGGTTGGCCGCTTCGAGCACGTCTTCGCCCGGTTCGATCAGCCCCTTGGGCAGCGACAGCTGGTAGTCGTCGGTGCCGCCGCAGTATTCCTCGACCAGCACCGCATGCTCGCCATCGAGCATCGCCACCACCATCACCGCGCCGTAACCGGCGCCCTTGCCGACCAGCCGCTCGTAGGTGCGCAGGGCGCCGTTGGCGAAGCGCAGCTGCAGCTCCTCGACGCGGAACAGGCGGCTGCTCGCAACGATCTCGCGGGCCAGCACGACGGGTTTCTCACGCATGGGATCACTCCTTGAAACGAACGAGTATCATACCCCGGCCATCACGATTGTCCGTGGTGGATATTGCATCCACGCACGCCCGTTCACCCTTCACGCCAGAATTCGCCATGCCCCTGCTGCCCTGGACCGACATCGACAGCGTTCTGCTGGACATGGACGGCACCCTGCTCGACCTGCACTTCGACAACCACTTCTGGCTGGAGCACCTGCCGCAGCGCTATGCCGAGCTGCACGGCATCGACCGGGCCGCCGCCGAAGCCGAGCTGCTGCCGCTGTTCCAGGAACACGCCGGCAAGCTGAGCTGGTACTGCACCGACTTCTGGAGCCGCGAGCTGAACCTGTCGGTGCGCGAGCTGAAGCGCGAGGTGGCCCACCTGATCGCCCTGCGCCCGGATGCCGATACCTTCCTCGCGGCCCTGCGCGCCGCGGGCAAGCGGGTGGTGCTGATCACCAACGCGCACCGCGACTCGCTGTCGCTGAAGCTGGAGCGGGTCGAGCTGGCGCCCTACTTCGACCGCCTGATCAGCTCCCACGACTATGGCTTCCCCAAGGAAGACCAGCAGTTCTGGTACGCCCTGCAGCAGGACTTCCCCTTCGAGCCGGCGCGCAGCCTGTTCATCGACGACAGCCTGCCGATCCTGCGCAGCGCCCGCCAGTTCGGTGTCGGCCACCTGCTGGCGATCCGCCAGCCGGACAGCCGCAAGGCGGCCAAGGACACCGAAGAGTTCGCCGCGGTCGAGGATTATCGCCAGCTCTGCGCCGGGCTCTAGCAGGCTGCTGAAAAACTACCTGCGTTGCCATCGCGGCGTTAAAAACAGGCTCAAAATGCTCATTTACAGCTCGTAAACTGCGCTTTTTCGCCTGTTTTTGCCTTGCGCCGACTGCCTCGCCAACGTTTTTCAACTGCCTGCTAGGTGTGCCGCGCCGGGCCAGCTTCTGCTGACCGGCAGCGGCCCTTGGAGTTCGCCGGCGGCAGTGTTTTTTTGCACGATCGTGAGGCGCCGCGCAGACCGGACCAGCGGTACTTGTCCGACAGCACAACGCTGGCAGGATGCGCGCGTCATTCCTCAGAGGTTTTGGTATCCATGAAGTATTCCTCTCTGCTCCTCCTGGCCTTGAGCCTGACCAGCACCGGCGCGTTCGCCAGCAACACCGAGGCCGGCGTCGGCGGCGCCCTGGGCGGCGCCCTGGGCACCGTGGTCGGCGAGCAGATCGGCGGCAGTACCGGCGCCACCATAGGGGCCGGCGTAGGCGGCGCGGCCGGCAGTGCGGTCGGCGCCGACAAGGGCAGCCGCACCGAGGCGGCCATCGGCGGCGGCCTGGGCGCTGCCGGCGGCCAGGTGATCGGCAGCCAGATCGGCGGCAGCACCGGCGGGGTGATCGGTGCGGCGGTCGGCGGTGGCGCCGGCGGCGCACTGGGCAACGCCTATGGCGATGGCGATGACCACGATCACGACGGCCGCCGCTACCGCGATGGCGGCTACTACTACCACGATCACGACGAACACCCGGGCCGCGCCCTCGGCCACAAGAAGGACAGGTGGCACAAGAAGCACCGCTGATGCAGAAACGACAAGGCCCGCAGAATGCGGGCCTTGTTCTTTAGGGTACTGACTGCCGCGGGCGGGTCAGATCCCTTCGCGGCGCAGCGCGGCGGCGGTGAAGTCGCCCTTGCTCAGCTTGACGTTGAAGTCGTACATCGGCTCGTTGTTGTCCAGGCCGTCGACGAAGTAGCGGTCGCCCTTGAAGTCGTAGATGGTCTCCAGGGTGCTGATGAACGCCGGCACGTCGTAGTAGCTGATCGGATGGGCTTCCTGCAGGCCGATCAGCGTACCGCTCTTGTCGTACAGGTCGACGGCGAGGATCTGCCAGCTGTCCTCGTCCAGGTAGAAGCGGCGCTTGGCATAGGGATGGCTGTGGCCCTTGCGCAGAGTGGCCTCGACCACCCACACGCGGTGCAGCTCGTAGCGCAGCAGCTCGGGGTTGACGCTCTTCTCCTGGAGGATGTTCTCGTAGGGGATGCCCTTCTGGTGCACGGCGTAGCTGTTGTACGGCATGAGCATTTCCTGCTTGCCCTTGAGCTCCCACTCGTAGCGGTCCGGCGCGCCGTTGTAGGCGTCGACCACGTCGGCGGTGGCCATGCCGTTGGTGTCCGGCTGCAGGGAGTCGTAGGCGAGCATCGGCAGGCGGCGTACGCGGCGCTCGCCGCGGCTGAAGCGCCAGGCCTTGCGGATGGCCAGGACCTGGTCGAGGGTCTCCTGTACCACCAGGGAGGAGCCGGCCAGCTTGCTCGGCGCGGTGACCACGTACTTGTAGAAGAACAGGGTGTTGTCCAGCTCGCCCGGGGTCATGCCCTCACGGCCATAGACCGAGAGCAGGTCGCGCTCGCGCTTGAGCAGGATGTAGCTGCCGCTGTTGAGCACCGCAGCCTGATTGGTGACCATGCGCGCCTGGTCGCCACGGTAACGCATGATGTGGTTCCAGATCGCCTCGGTGCCGTTCTGCGGGAAGGGGAACGGAATACCGGCCACCGCCCCTTCGACACCGTTGCCACCGGAGATCAGACTGGCATTGCTGGCGTTGTAACGGGTCGCGTCATAGATGCGCTGCGGCGAGGCGGCACTGCGGTGGGTCGGGAACACCCGCAGGAAGTAGCCGGGATGATCCTCCAGCAGCTTCTGGAAACCCGGCGCCAGCAGGGCCTTGTATTGCGCCTGGTTGCTGGCATCGACGCGGTACAGCTGGGCGTCGCCGGCATAGGGGTCGGGGTGGTGCATGCCCGGCTGGTAGTTGGCCGGCGGGGTGGCCAGGCCGCCGTCCCAGGCGGGGATGGTGCCGGCGGCATTGGCCGCGCGCTCGCCGCCAAGCGGCGTCAGATCCTGCCCGAGACGGGCGGCCTGGGCGGCATCGACCCGCGCCTGGGCGGGCAGCGCGGCGGCTGCCAACAGCAGAATTGCAATGGTTCTCAACACAGCGATCTCCTCGCGACACGTCATGCGTGCCGCTGTTCTTTTTCTAAGCCAGTGTAGGCCGCACTTGCAGATAGCTATCGGGTGAGGTGAAACGCCGTCCTGGCGCCGGGTGGTCCCGGTCAGTTTTGCCCTGTTCCACAGGGGTGTTGAATCAGTCGATGCGCTGGAACTTGAGATCCCAGACACCGTGGCCGAGGCGCTCGCCGCGGCGTTCGAACTTGGTCACCGGGCGCTCGCTCGGGCGCTCCACCCAGCGCCCGTCGGCCGCCAGGTTGCGGTAGCCGGGGGCCACGTTCATCACTTCCAGCATGTGCTCGGCATACTGCTCCCAGTCGGTGGCCATGTGCAGCACGCCGCCGATCTTCAGCTTCTGCCGCACCAGCTCGGCAAAGGTCGGCTGGACGATGCGACGCTTGTGATGACGCGACTTGTGCCAGGGGTCCGGGAAGAACAGCAGCAGGCGATCGAGACTGGCATCGGCCACGCAGTCGCGCAGCACTTCCAGGGCATCGCAGCTGTACACGCGGATATTGCTCAGGTTCTGCGTGAGCATGCCGTTGAGCAGCGCGCCGACGCCGGGCTTGTGCACTTCAACGCCGATGAAATCCTGCTCCGGGGCGGCGGCGGCCATCTCCAGGGTGGCATGGCCCATGCCGAAGCCGATCTCGAAGGTGCGCGGCGCGCTGCGGCCGAACACCTGGTCGAAATCGCGCAGACCGTCTTCCAGTTGCAGGCCGAACTGCGGCCAGCCCAGATCGAGGCCGCGCTGCTGGCCTTCGGTCATCCGCCCGGAGCGCATGACGAAACTCTTGATGCCGCGGTGCGGACGCTCGACTGCGCCGTCTTCTGCCGGCTCGACTAGTTCACTCATCGGGTTCTCTTACTTGATCAGGCCATCCAGCGGCGACGAGGCGCTGGCATAGAGTTTCTTCGGCATGCGTCCGGCCAGGTAGGCCATGCGCCCGGCGATGATCGCGTGCTTCATCGCCGCGCCCATCAGCACCGGGTTCTGCGCATGGGCGATGGCGCTGTTCATCAGCACCGCCTCGCAGCCCAGCTCCATGGCGATGGTGGCGTCGGAGGCGGTACCCACGCCGGCATCCACCAGCACCGGCACCTTGGCCTCTTCGAGGATGATGCGCAGGTTGTACGGGTTGCAGATGCCCAGGCCGGTGCCGATCAGGCCGGCCAGCGGCATCACCGCGATGCAGCCCATCTCGGCCAGCTGGCGGGCGATGATCGGGTCGTCGCTGGTGTACACCATCACGTCGAAACCGTCCTTGACCAGCACTTCGGCGGCCTTGAGGGTCTCGATCACGTTGGGGAACAGGGTCTTCTGGTCGGCCAGTACTTCCAGCTTGACCAGCTTGTGGCCGTCGAGCAGCTCGCGGGCCAGGCGGCAGGTGCGCACGGCTTCGGCGGCGTCATAGCAGCCGGCGGTATTGGGCAGGATGGTGTAACGCTGCGGGTCGATCACATCGAGCAGGTTGGGCTCGCCCGGGTTCTGCCCGATATTGGTCCGGCGCACGGCCACGGTGACGATCTCGGCCCCCGAGGCCTCGATGGCCAGGCGGGTTTCCTCGAGGTCCTTGTACTTGCCGGTGCCCACCAGCAGGCGCGACTCGTAGGTACGGCCGGCCAGGGTGAATGGCTTGTCGATGATGGCGCTCATGGCAACTCCTCGCGGGCGGACTAGCCGCCGCCGATGGCGTGGACGACTTCCAGCTGGTCGCCGTCGTGCAGGACCGTGGCGGCATGCTGGCTGCGCGGCACGATGTCCAGGTTGAGTTCGACTGCCACCCGCTTGCCGGTCAGTTGCATGCGCACCAGCAGCTCGGCGACGGTTGCGCCAGCGGGCAGTTCGAAAGGTTCGCCGTTCAACTGGATAAACATGGCTGGGCAGTCAAAACATGAAAGGGTCGGCATTCTAGCCCGATCACCGACAGTGACCAAGGTAAAAGGACGCCATTCATCCGCATGATAGCGCCGCCAACCACCCTGCCATCGGCCGCAGGTCAGGCCGCACGCCAGGCCGCCAGGCCCAGGCACAGCCAGCCGGCGAGAAAGGCCAGGCCACCCAGCGGGGTGATCATGCCGAGCTTGCCGATGCCACTGAGGGTCAGCAGGTAGAGGCTGCCGGAGAACAGCAGAATGCCCAGGGCGAACAGGCTGCCGGCGGCCTGCAGCAGGCCGCTCGGCAGGCGTTGCAGCAGCAGCGCCACGCCGAACAGGGCCAGCGCGTGGATCAGCTGGTAATGCACGCCGGTCTGGAACACCGCCAGGTACTCGGCACTCAGGCGCGCCTTGAGGCCGTGGGCGGCAAAGGCGCCCAGCGCCACCCCGGTAAAACCGGCGAAGGCCGCCAACAACAGAAAGACTCGTAACATGATTCACTCCCGGACAAGCCCAATGCGGCCGCTATAATGGCCCGCCCACTCCCTTCGGCCAAGCCAGCCCATGCTCCGTCGCCTGTTTCGCCGCCTGTCCAAACTGTTGCTCTGGTTCGCCGTCGGTTCGGCGCTGCTGGTGCTCGCCCTGCGCTGGATCGATCCGCCGGGCACGGCGCTGATGGTCGAGCGCAAGATCGAGTCCTGGGTCGACGGCCAGCCAATCGACCTGCAACGCAGCTGGCGCCCCTGGCAGGAGCTGCCGGACGACCTGAAGATCGCGGTGATCGCCGCCGAGGACCAGAAGTTCGCCGAGCACTGGGGCTTCGACCTGGCCGCCATCCAGCAGGCCTTCGCGCACAACGGCAACGGCGGCACCCTGCGCGGCGCCAGCACCATCAGCCAGCAGGTGGCGAAGAACCTGTTCCTCTGGTCCGGCCGCAGCTGGCCGCGCAAGGCCCTGGAGGCCTGGCTCACCGGGCTGATCGAGCTGCTCTGGCCGAAGCAGCGGATTCTCGAGGTGTACCTCAACAGCGTCGAGTGGGGCGACGGCGTGTTCGGCGCGGAAGCTGCCGCGCGCCACCACTTCGGCACCGGCGCGCCCTACCTGTCGCGCCAGCAGGCCTGCCTGCTGGCCGCCGTGCTGCCCAATCCGCGCGCCTGGAACCCGCGCCGTCCGGGCCCGCACGTGAGCCGCCGGGCCAACTGGATTCGCCAGCAGAGCTACCAGCTGGGCGGCAGCCACTACCTCAACCAGATCGCCCGGCCGCTGCCGGACTGGTGGCCGCAGTGGCTGCCGCGCCCCTGAGGCGCAGATGCCACAGGCTGATCGGCAAGGCGCCGTGGCCCTGCTCTGCGCAGGGTGCAACGGGCGCACCACCAGCCACGCGCAGGCCCTTGGTGCGCACGGCGCACCCTACGGAACCTGCCCAGATGCAGGCATCGAGCACCCCGAAAGCAAAGCACGGCCCGCAACCCTCAACAGAAAATCAACGGACATAAAAAAGCCGCACCTGGGTGCGGCTTCTTCGAAGCATGGCGCTTACGCCTGGATCGAGCCTTTCAGCTTGTTCATGGCGTTCTTCTCCAGCTGGCGGATGCGCTCGGCGGAGACGTTGTACTTGGCGGCCAGGTCATGCAGGGTGGCCTTCTCCTCGGCCAGCCAGCGCTGGTAGAGGATGTCGCGGCTGCGCTCGTCGAGGCCTTCCAGGGCTTCGTGCAGGCCGGCAGTGGAACTGTCGCTCCAGTCTGCCTCTTCCAGCTGGCGGGCTGGGTCGTAGCGATGGTCTTCCAGGTAATGGGCTGGCGAGTGGAAGGCACTGTCGTCATCGTCATCGGCGGCCGGATCGAAAGCCATGTCGTGGCCCGACAGGCGGCTTTCCATCTCGCGCACTTCACGCGCCTCGACGCCCAGGCTCTCGGCCACGGCGTGCACTTCATCGTTGCTCAGCCAGGCCAGGCGCTTCTTCTGGCTGCGCAGGTTGAAGAACAGCTTGCGCTGCGCCTTGGTGGTGGCGACCTTGACGATGCGCCAGTTGCGCAGGATGAACTCGTGGATCTCGGCCTTGATCCAGTGCACCGCGAAGGACACCAGACGCACGCCCATTTCCGGGTTGAAGCGCTTGACCGCCTTCATCAGGCCGACGTTGCCTTCCTGGATCAGGTCGGCCTGGGGCAGGCCATAACCGGAGTAGCTGCGGGCGATATGCACGACGAAACGCAGGTGCGCCAGCACCATCTGCCGGGCGGCCTCGAGATCCTGGTGATAGAAGAGGCTACCGGCCAGCTCGCGCTCCTGCTCGGGGGTCAGCAAGGGAATGCTGTTCACCGCGTGCACGTAGGCCTCCAGGTTCGCACCGGGGACCAGGGCATGGACAGGTTGCAGGGCTGTGGTCATGAAAAACCTCCAACTTTCAAATCGGCCAGCAGTGTAGCACTGCGGCCTATGACTGCAAGGGCTTGGAAAAGTTCCTTTACAGTCTATAAATATCAATAAAAACAATAGCTTAACTATCTAGGCGCAAGCTCGCTCAAATGTCGGGCCACCGCCAGCCAGGCGCCAATATAGCCCAGCAGCACCGCGCCGAGCAGCAGCGACAGGGCATCGTCGGCCGGCACCCCGGCCAGGGCGAAGTCGCTGCCATACAAGCCAGCCAGGCGCACCACTGCGGCATTCAGCCAGTCCAGACCGAACACCAGCACGGCCCAGGCCAGCAGGCCGGCGCCGACGCCATACAGCGCGCCCATATAGAGGAAGGGCCGACGCACGTAGCCATCGGTGCCGCCGACCAGCTTGATCACCTCGATCTCGCTGCGGCGGTTCTCGATATGCAGGCGGATGGTGTTGCCGATCACCAGCAGCAGGGCCAGCACCAGCAGCAGGGTCAGGCCGAAGACGAAGTGCTCGCCGAGCTTGAGGATCGCCGACAGGCGCTCGACCCACAGCAAATCCAGCTGGGCCTGCTGCACCCCGGGCATTTCCGAAAGGTTCTGCCGTAGCGCTTCCAGGGTCGGTTTGTCGACTTCCCTGGGCGTCACCACCACCACGCCGGGCAGCGGATTGTCCGGCAGCTCGCGCAGGGCCTCGCCGAGGCCGGACTGCTGCTGGAAGTCGGCCAGGGCCTGCTCGCGGCTGATCCACTCGGCGCTGGCCACATCGCCCATGCCGGCGATTTCGTCGCGCAGCTGCTGGCCGGCGGCGTCGCTGGTTTCCAGTTGCAGGTACAGGGAAATCTGCGCGGCGCGCTGCCAGGAGCCGCCGAGGCGCTCGACGTTGTCCAGCAGCAGCGACAGGCCCATCGGCAGGGACAGGGCAATGGCCATCACCAGGCAGGTGAAGAAGCTGCCGATCGGCTGACGGGCCAGACGGCGCAGGCTGTCGAGCAGGCTGGTGCGGTGGCTTTCCAGCCAGGCGTGCAGCAGGGTGGTGAAGTCCGGGCCGTGGTCGACCGGCTTGTCGGCCTTGGCCTTGACCGCGCCGACGCGTTCGGCGGCCTTGGGGTTGCGTTGGCTCTCGCTCATCAGCTGGCCTCTCCGTCGCCGATCAGGCGGCCGCGTTGCAGGGTCAGCATGCGGTGACGCATGCGGGCGATCAGCGACAGGTCGTGGCTGGCGATCAGCACCGTGGTGCCCAGGCGGTTGATGTCTTCGAACACACCCATGATCTCCGCCGCCAGGCGCGGATCGAGGTTGCCGGTGGGTTCGTCCGCCAGCAGCAGGGCCGGACGATGCACCACCGCACGGGCGATGCCGACACGCTGCTGCTGGCCGGTGGACAGGTCGGCCGGCGACTGCTCGGCCTTGTCGCTCAGGCTGACGCGTTCCAGGGCCGCGCCGACGCGCTTGCTGATCTCTTCCTTGGACAGGCCGAGGATCTGCAGCGGCAGGGCGACGTTGTTGAACACGCTGCGGTCGAACAGCAGCTGGTGATTCTGGAACACCACGCCGATCTGCCGGCGCAGGAAGGGGATCTGCGCATTGGTGATGGTCGACAGGTCCTGCCCGGCCAGCAGCAGCTTGCCGGTGGTCGGCCGCTCCATCGCCAGCAGCAGGCGCAGCAGGGTCGACTTGCCGGCACCGGAATGGCCGGTGACGAAGAGGAACTCGCCGCGGCGCACGCGGAAACTCAGTTCGTGCAACCCGACATGGCCGTTGGCATACCGCTTGCCGACCTGCTCAAAGCGAATCATGCGCGCTCCTTCTCCGCAAACAGGGCCTGGACGAAGTCCTGCGCGACGAAGGTGCGCAGGTCGTCGATACCCTCACCGACGCCGATATAGCGGATCGGCAGGCCGAACTGCTTGGCCAGGGCGAAGATCACCCCGCCCTTGGCGGTGCCGTCCAGCTTGGTCAGGGCCAGGCCGGTGAGAGCCACGGTCTGGTGGAACTGCTTGGTCTGGTTGATGGCGTTCTGTCCGGTGCCGGCGTCCAGCACCAGCAGCACTTCGTGCGGCGCCGTCTCGTCCAGCTTGCCGATCACCCGGCCGACCTTCTTCAGCTCTTCCATCAGGTTGTCTTTGGTGTGCAGGCGCCCGGCCGTGTCGGCGATCAGCACGTCGATGCCACGAGCCTTGGCCGCCTGCACCGCGTCGAAGATCACCGAGGCGGAGTCGGCGCCGGTGTGCTGGGCGATCACCGCGATGTTGTTGCGCTCGCCCCACACCTGCAGCTGCTCGACGGCGGCGGCACGGAAGGTGTCGCCGGCGGCCAGCATGACCTTCTTGCCCTCGCCCTGCAGCTTCTTGGCCAGCTTGCCGATGGTGGTGGTCTTGCCCACGCCATTCACGCCAACCACCAGGATCACATAGGGCTGCTTGCCGCTGTCGACCAGCAGCGGCTTCTCCACCGGCGCCAGCAGGCCGGCCAGCTCTTCCTGCAGCGCCTTGTACAGCGCATCGCTGTCGGCCAGCTCCTTGCGCGCCACGCGCTTGGTCAGGCTCTGCACGATGGCGGTGGTGGCCTCGACGCCGACATCGGCCATCAGCAGGCGGGTTTCCAGTTCGTCGAGCAAGTCGTCGTCGATCGCCTTCTTGCCGAGGAACAGGCTGGCCATGCCCTCGCCCAGGCTGGCGCTGGTCTTCGACAGGCCCTGCTTGAGGCGGGCAAACCAGCCGCCCTGGTTGTCGCCGGGCTTGTTCTGCTCCAGCTGCGGCGCCGGCTCGGGCTCGACCGGCACGAAGACCTCGGCCACCGGCTCGTGCACCGCATGGGTGACTTCGGCGCCGGCATTGATACGGAAGCGCGAGAAGGCCGGTTTGGCCGGCTCGCCTGCGGCGGGAGCTGCAGCGGCGACCGCTGCAGGGGCTGGCGCGACTGGTACGGCGACGACACTCGGCTCAGGCGCAGTGCTGGCCGGTACTTCGGCAACCGGCGCGGGGACGACTTCGATCGGCGCAGGCGCGGCAACGAGCTCGACCGCCAGCGGTTCGACAGGCGCTTCCACCGATACCGGCACAGCAGCAGGCTCGACGAGCGCTGCCGCAAGCGGCGGCGCGGCAGGCGCGACGGAAACCGGCGCTGCCGGGGTATCGAGCGGAACAGACGGGGCTACGGGCTCGACCGGTGCAGCAGGCGCCGTGGCATCCAGCGCAGTCGCGACGGGTGCCGAAGTAGCCGGCTCATCCTGCGGCTTCTTGCGCAGCCAGCCGAACAGCGATTTCTTCTCTCCGGCCTCGGCCGGAGCCTTGCCAGCCGGGGCTGGCGACTTCTTGTCGTCGTTGGAACCAAACATGGGTCGCTTGCATCTCAAATGAGCCGCGCAACAGGCTGATACAGCCACCGCGCCGCCCCGGAAAAGGATGGGGTATCCTAGCACCTCTTCGCCCGCCGGCGGTACGACCGCCCGGGCTGTCCGACAGGTCCCGAATCGATGAATCGACTAGCCCGCCGCTGTGCCGGCCTGCTGCTTACTGTCCTCTGTGCGCCGCTGGCGCACGCCGCCGCAACCCAGGCCACCCACGAGTTCAAACTGGCCAACGGCCTCAAGGTCGTGGTCCGCGAGGATCACCGCGCCCCCGTGGTGGTCTCCCAGCTCTGGTACAAGGTCGGCTCCAGCTACGAGACACCCGGCCAGACCGGCCTGTCCCACGCCCTCGAGCACATGATGTTCAAGGGCAGCCGCAAGCTCGGCCCCGGCGAGGCCTCGCGCATCCTGCGCGAGCTCGGCGCCGAGGAGAACGCCTTCACCAGCGACGACTACACCGCCTACTACCAGGTGCTGTCGCGCGATCGCCTGGCCGTGGCCTTCGAACTGGAGGCCGACCGCCTGGCCAGCCTCAAGCTGCCGGCCGACGAGTTCGCCCGCGAGATCGAGGTGATCAAGGAAGAGCGCCGCCTGCGCACCGACGACAAGCCGAGCGCCCTGGCCTACGAGCGCTTCAAGGCCATGGCCTATCCCGCCAGCGGCTACCACACGCCGACCATCGGCTGGATGGCCGACCTCGAGCGCATGAGCGTCGAGGAACTGCGCGCCTGGTACCAGACCTGGTACGTGCCGAACAACGCCACCCTGGTGGTGGTCGGCGATGTCGGCAAGGACGAGGTGCAGCGGCTGGCCGAGCACTACTTCGGCGCCATCCCCCAGCGTCCCGTGCCGGCGGCCAAGGCCCCGCGCGAACTGGCCGAACCCGGCGAGCGGCGGATCAAGCTGCATGTGAAGACCCAGCTGCCGAGCCTGCTCTACGCCTTCAACGTGCCCGGCCTGGCCAGCGCCAAGGACGCGCGCGAGGTGCACGCCCTGCGCCTGATCAGCGCCCTGCTCGACGGCGGCTACAGCGGCCGCCTGCCGACCCGCCTGGAGCGCGGCGAGGAACTGGTGTCCGGCGCCTCGTCCTGGTACGACGCCTTCGCCCGTGGCGACAGCCTGTTCATCCTCACCGCCACCCCCAACGTGCAGAAGGGTAAGACCCTGGAGCAGGTCGAAGCCGGCCTGTGGCGCCAGCTCGACGACCTCAAGCACAACCCGCCGAGCGCCGAGGAACTGCAACGGGTACGCGCCCAGGTGATCGCCGGGCTGGTCTACGAGCGCGACTCGATCACCAGCCAGGCCACCACCATCGGCGAACTGGAAACCGTCGGCCTGTCCTGGACCCTGATGGACCAGGACCTCGCCGCCCTGGAGGCGGTGACCGCCGCCGATATCCAGAAGGCCGCGCAAACCTATTTCACCCGCAGCCGCCTGAGCGTGGCCCACGTACTGCCCGAGGAAACCAGCCGTGAAGGAGCCCAGCCATGAGTGAACGCAACGGTATGCGTTATGCCATCGTCGGCCTCATCACCCTGCTGCTGGTCGGCCTGCTGAGCTTTATCGCCAACCGCAGCGCCCAGGCGCCCGCAGCGGCAACCGAAAGCACCCAGCTGGAATCCCTCGCCAGCCTCGATGGCCAGGCCCTCAGCCGGCGCCAGCTGGAAATCCAGACCTGGCAGACCGCCGAAGGCGCCAAGGTGCTATTCGTCGAGGCGCGCCAGCTGCCGATGTTCGACCTGCGTCTGACCTTCGCCGCCGGCAGCAGCCAGGACAACGGCGTCCCCGGCCTGGCCGCGCTGACCAACGGCATGCTCAACGAGGGAGTGCCGGGCAAGGACGTCACCGCCATCGCCGAAGGCTTCGAGAGCCTGGGCGCCGAGTTCGGCAACGGTGCCTTCCGCGACATGGCCATCGCCAGCCTGCGCAGCCTGAGCGCCAAAGAACAGCGCGAGCCGGCGCTCGAACTGTTCGAACAGGTGATCGGCCAGCCGACCTTCCCCGAAGACTCCCTGGCGCGGATCAAGAACCAGCTGCTGGCCGGCTTCGAATACCAGAAGCAGAACCCGGGCAAGCTGGCCGGCATCCAGCTGTTCGAGCGCCTGTACGGCAGCCACCCCTACGCCCACCCGAGCGAAGGCACCGAGCAGTCCGTCCCAAGCATTAGCACCGCCCAGCTACGCGCCTTCCACCAGCAGGCCTACGCCGCCGGCAACGTGGTGATCGCCCTGGTCGGCGACCTCTCCCGCAGCGAAGCCGAGGCCATGGCCGCCGAAGTATCCGCCGCCCTGCCGAAGGGCCCGGCGCTGGCCAAGATCGCCCAGCCCGAGGCACCCAAGCCCGGCCTCAGCCATATCGAGTTCCCCTCGCAGCAGACCCACCTGCTGCTCGCCCAGCTCGGCATCGACCGCCGCAACCCGGACTACGCCGCGCTGACCCTGGGCAACCAGATCCTCGGTGGCGGCGGCTTCGGCACCCGGCTGATGGAAGAAGTGCGCGAGAAGCGCGGGCTGACCTACGGCGTGTATTCCGGTTTCAGCGCCATGCAGGCGCGCGGGCCGTTCATGATCAACCTGCAGACCCGCGCCGAACTGAGCGCCGGCACCCTCAAGCTGGTGCAGGACCTCCTCGCCGACTACCTGGCCAACGGCCCGACGCAGAAGGAACTGGACGACGCCAAGCGCGAAATGGCCGGCAGCTTCCCGCTGTCCACCGCGAGCAACGCCGATATCGTCGGCCAGCTCGGCGCCATGGGCTTCTACGACCTGCCGCTGACCTACCTGGAAGACTTCATGGCCGAAATCCAGGCGCTGAACGTGGAACAGGTGAAAACCGCCATGGCCAAGCACCTCGACCCGCAGGCCCTGGTGATCGTCACCGCCGGCCCGAGCGTGGCGCAGAAAGACCTGCCGCCGCCCACCGACAAACCTGCCGCGCCACCCGCCGGCATCCCGGAGCACTGATGCGCAAGCCCAGCCACAAACCCGAACCCGCCGGCAGCGGCCAACTGCGCATCATCGGCGGCGAATGGCGCAGCCGCCAGTTCAGTTTCCCCATGGCCCACGGCCTGCGCCCGACGCCGAACCGGGTGCGCGAAACGCTGTTCAACTGGCTGGCGCCCTATGTCGCCGGCGCCCAGGTGCTGGACTGCTTCACCGGCAGCGGCGCGCTGTACCTGGAAGCCCTGTCGCGCGGCGCCAGCGGCGCCCTGGCCCTGGACAGCAACCACAGCGCCATCGCCAGCCTGCGGCAGACCCTGGCCACGCTGAAATGCAGCAATGGCCAGCTGCTGCAGACCAACGCCCTGCAGTATCTGGAGAACCAGGCGGCCACGCCCTACGACCTGGTCTTCCTCGACCCGCCGTTCGGCCAGAACCTGCTGGAGCCGGCCTGCGCCCTGCTCGAAGGCAAAGGCTGGCTGGCCAAGGACGCCTGGATCTACACCGAAAGCGAGGCGGCGCCCTCGACCCTGGCCCTGCCCGGCAACTGGCGCCTGCACCGCGAGCAGAAGGCCGGCCAGGTGTACTACGCGCTGTGGCAGCGCGGCGCCACTCAGGGGCTGTGAAAAAATAGAAGGCCGCAGCAGGCCAGCGATCCGTTCACAACCCTCAGTAGAAGGCGACCGCCTGGCCGTCCCGGTCGAAGGCCAGGAAGTTGCCGATGCTGCCGCTCTCGATGGCCCCCACCATCATCTTCAGCGGCTGCTCGGCCTCGTCGGCGCTCGGCGCGATGCCGCCGCGCCCGGACAGGCCAGCGGCAAACAGCAGGTCCCAGGCGATGCCGGTCCGCCCGGACTCGCCCAGCAGGGCGGCGAAGTCGTCGATTTCCTCCGGCAGCTTGTCGACGCACAGCACCGGCTGCAGCGAACCGCCCTGCCCCTCCTGAAAACGCTGGCGCTCCGCCTCCGTGGCGTCATCCGGCAATTGCGCGGCCACGAACACGAACAGCAGACGCTGGGGTTCCGCCTGCCCCCGGGCAGCACTGAGCAAATCGGCAAACTGGGTGATATTCATCGCATGGCATTCCTGAGGGCAAAAAGTTGAGCGAGAGCACAACCTGCACTGTAACCACTGCCGGCGACTTGACCATATCTCTTAAGACATAGACGCCGGACCAGAGCGAGTGCCACGGCGCTGCATTCAATCCATGCATAGTCCTTCTCTTTGCCGCGCCCAGGTTCTAGCCTGAATCCATAAGCCCTTTGTTATCGAGCCCGTCATGCCCAACTCCTTCCACGCCGCCTGGTGGCTGCGCAATCCGCACCTGCAGACCCTGTGGGGCTCGCTGTGCCGCAGCGCGCCGCAACTCGAGCGCACGCGCGAACGCCTGTGGCTGGAGGACGGCGACTTCCTCGACCTCGACTGGCACGACCCGCACCCGGCCAGCGCCCCGCTGGTGCTGGTGCTGCACGGGCTGACCGGCTCGTCCAGTTCGCACTACGTGCTCGGCCTGCAGCAGCAGCTCGCCGCCTGCGGCTGGGCCAGCGTGGCGCTGAACTGGCGCGGCTGCTCGGGCGAACCCAACCTGCTGCCGCGCGGCTATCACTCGGGCGTCAGCGAAGACCTGGCGCGGGTGGTCCGCCACCTGCAGGCCCGGCGCCCGCAGGCGCCGCTGCATGCGGTGGGTTATTCGCTGGGCGGCAATGTGCTGCTCAAGTACCTAGGTGAAAGCGGCGAGGATTCAGGCCTGCAGGCGGCGGTGGCGGTCTCGGTGCCGTTTCGCCTGGACCACTGTGCCGAGCGCATCGACCAGGGCTTTTCCAAGGTCTACCAAGCGCACTTCATGCGCGCGCTGGTCGCCTATGTGCGCGACAAGCAGCAGCGCTTCAGCCGGGAAGGCCAGCACGAACGCCTGGCCGCCCTGGAGAGCCTGGGCCCGCTGCACGGCATGCGCACCTTCTGGGACTTCGACGGCCGTTTCACCGCGCCGCTGCATGGCTATGCCGACGCCGATGACTACTACCGCCGGGCGTCCAGCCGCTTCTACCTGGACGAGATCCGCACCCCCACCCTGATCATCCAGGCCGGCGACGACCCCTTCGTCTTTCGCCACAGCGTGCCCCGGGCCCACGAGCTGTCGACCAGCACCCGCCTGGAACTGCACGCCCGCGGCGGCCACGTCGGATTTATCGGCGGCTCGCCTGCGCAACCGGACTACTACCTGGAGCGGCGCATTCCGCAGTGGCTGGTGGCTCAGTCGTCGAGCCCGACGAACCGCGACCAGTCGTGGGGGAAGCGCACCTTCAGCGGCAGCTGATCGACCCGCCACAGCGGCGGCAGCGGCCGGTCGAACTCGGCCGGCACCAGCAGGCCCATCTGGCTGACGGTAAACGGCTTCTGCATGCCCGCCGGCAGGCGCCGCGCGCTGTCGGCCGCCTGCAGCACGCGTGCGGTCTGCCAGCTGCCATCCGGCATGCGCACCTCCAGGCCGTGCCCCGGTTCGGCATACGCGGCGAAGCGCGGCTCCAGGTAGATCAGCAGCAGCGGCTCGGCGGAGCGCTCCAGGCGCATCAGCAAGGTGCCGGGGCCGACATTCTCGCCGCTGCCGACCAGCACCTCGGCGACCCGACCGTCCTCGCCGGCGCTGAACTGCAGCCCCTCGAGCCGCGACTGCAGCCACTGCCGCTCGCGCTCCTCGCGCAGCAGCTGCAGCGGATCGCCCTCGGCCTGGCTGCGCTGGACGCGCTGGCGCGCCTGCAGGTCGAGCAGAGCCTGCTGCTGGCTATTCAGCTCAGCCTGGGCCGCGAACAGCTCGCCGCGCGTCGCCGCGCCCTGGGCCAGCAGCGCCTGGACCTGGGCGACCCGCTGGCGAGCCAGCTCGATGGCGCGCTGCTGCAACTGCTGCGCCTGGGTGGACGGCGAGCCGGCAGCCGGCACCTCGCCGGGCTGCAGCTGCTGGATGCGCAGGCGCCACTCGGGGTTGTCCAGGCGCAGCAGCAGCTGGCCGCGCTGCACGTGATCGCCGGCCTTGACCGGTAGATCGGCCACCGTGCCGGCCTCGCGGGCGCGCAGCTCGACCACCGGCATCTGGATCTGCGCCGGCGCCTCGACCCGCAGGTAGCCGACGCCCAGGCGGCCGAAGAACCACAGCAGCGGGCTGCTGATCAGTAGCAGGATCAGGTACCAGCGCAGGCGGAAGGCCATGCGCTTGCCCGGCGCATAGAGCACCTTGAGGCCGGCCTCCTGGGTGGGGTTGCGTTCCTTGTCACCGGTAAAGCGAATCTTCATGGAAACTCCTGGTGCGGATAGTCCTGCCAGTCTTGCCAGTCGATGCCGGCAATCCCGGCGGCTGACAGCTCGGGCTGCCAGGCCGCCACCTGTGTTTGCAGTTGTGCGGCGCTGGCGCCTTTCCAGCTCAGGCTGCCTTGCAGTTCCTGTTCGACGCTCTGCGCCAGGCGAAAACGCAGCTGCGGCCAGCGTGAGGCGATGGCCGTGGCGGCGGCTGAACTGCGCCGCGGATCACGCTGGTAGATCATCAGGCTGATCTGCTCGACCTGTTCCAGGCCACAGGGAACGCAGGGCGCATCGGCAGCCCGCGCCTCGAACCAGCGCGGATGGCTGGAGATCGCCAGCGGCCAGGGGCTGTGCCGGGCCACCGCGGCCAGGGTGTCCAGCCACTGCTGCAGGCGCTCGGGCGGCACCGGCCAGCCCAGCTGCTCGACCTCCAGGTCCAGATGCAGGCCGGCAAACGGCAGCTGGCGGTAACGCTGCAGCAGGTGCAGCAGCTCGGGCCGGCCCTGCGGCGTAATCCAGCTCGGCTCGCCGAGCAGCAGGCTGACCCGCAGCCCCAGCGGTTCGGCCGCCTGCAGCAAGGCCGCCAGCGCCGGCTCGGTATCGCCCTCGGCGCGCACCTGGGCCGCGCTCAGGCCGACATACAGCTGGCGCATGCCGCTGCGTTGCAGGCGCTGCAGTTCGCCCGCGCGCCGCTGCGGATCGAGCAGGGCGCGGCTGTCCCAGATATACACGCCCTGGCTCCAGGTCGCCGCCGCACTGCCCTGCTGCGGCCAGTGCAGACGGGCACCGCCCAGCAGCTGGCCGAGCTCGGCCTGATCGTCCAGCAGCAGGCGCAGCTCGGCCTCGCGCAGCCAGGCGGCATGCCAGGCCTGGATCCGGCCGAGCAGCGCGGCCTGATAGCCCCGTTCGGCTTGCAGTAGCGCCAGCAGCCCCTCTTCGCCGTCGACACCGCGCCGCGCCTGGCGCTCATGCCACAGCTGCTCGGCCTGGGGCACCCGCTCCAGGCTGGCCTGCAGCGCATCGAGGCTTTGCCGGTAGGCGCGCAACCCCTTGAGTGCGCTGAACTGCAACTGCTGGCGCTCGGCGGCCAGGGCCTGCTGCGCCGCGCGGTAATTGGCCTCGCCCATACGCTGGCGGGCCTGGTCGGCACCGAGCAGGTCGAAGGGCATGGCAAAGGCCAGGCTGGCCACCAGGCCATCGCCATTGCGCCGGTAGTCGTTACGGTCCTGCAGGGACTGGGCCAGGCTGAAGCTGGAGTCGACGCTGTCGTACCAGCGGCTATCGCGCTGCGCCTCGGCCAGCTGCAGGGCCTGCTCGCGCTGGCTCAGGCGCGGATGGCGGGTCAGCGCCGCGCGCCACGCCTCCAGCCCCTGCGGCTGGCTGGCCAGTGCGTCGGCCTGGGCGCTGGCCGCGGTGGGCACGGGCACCAGCAGTGCGAGCATGGCCTGGGCCTCGGCCTGCTGCGCGGCGCTGTCGCTGCACTGGCGCTGCAGGGCCCGCCAGGCATTGCGGTTGTCCTGCGCGGCCGAGGTGCGCAGCCAGCCGGCACGCCAGCGGGCATCCAGGCTGGCCTGCGCGGCGCCGGCCACCGCCTGCAGCTGCCCGCACCACTGGTGCACGGCCTGCGCCGCCCACCAGTCGGCATAGGCGCCGCGCAGCAGCAGGCGTTGCTCGGCCTGTTGCAGGGCCAGCTGCAGCTGTTGCTGCTGCACCGTCGAACGGCTGCTGTTGATCGCCTCGACCTGGCGCTTGAGGCTGCCCAGCAGCGGGTAGCGCAGGCCCAGCTGATAGTCCTGGCCGACGAAATCGTCGTAGGTTTCCGCCCCGCCGACGGTGTCGAGGTCGCGGTAGTCGCCAGTGCTGGCGCTGCCGAACAGGCTCCAGCCCTGCTCGGCCTCGCGCAGCGCCTGCTCGGCCTGCGCCGCCTGCAACTGCTGCGCGGCCTGCTGCAACGCCGGGCCTTGCTCGAGGCGCTCCAGCAGTTGCGCCAGGGGCAGGGGCTGCGCCGCCAGCGGCAGGCTCAGCCAGAGCAAAGTCGTCAGCCAGACACGCCGCATCTCAGAACCTCGTTGCCTTCTTGATGACCCACCAGGGCGCCATGCTGGTTTCCTCGTGACCGCGACGCAGCAGCTCATTGAGCATGGCCACCGCACTCCAGCAGCGCATGACGAACATGAACAGCGGGAAGACCGGCACCAGCACCGCCAGGCGCAGATCCTGCCGCGGCCGCTCGGAGATCAGCCCCAGCATGCACAGGTAGAGCAGCAGGGTGATCAGCAGGTACAGCAGGTAGACCAGGGTGCCGAGCAGGGCCAGGGTCTCCCAGGGCAGCACCAGCAGGGCGAACAGGCTGTAGCCGAGGATGATGAACGGCAGCACCAGCTGGAAGAAGAAGCCGCTGATCAGGGTCATGATGAAATTGCTCCAGCCCATCAGGCGCGGCGTGATGCTGGCCGGGTGCTTGCGCACATAGAGGAACAGCAGGTCGCCGTCCCAGCGCAGGCGCTGCATGAGGAACTGGCGAAAGGTCACCGGCGCATCGGTATGGCCGATGGCTTCCGGCTCGAAGGGAATGCGCAGGTTCCGGTAGCGGCCGAAGTAGCTCTTGATGCGCAGGGTGATGTCCAGGTCTTCGGCGGTGTGGGTGTCCCAGCCGCCAGCGCGCTCGATGAAGCTGCGGCGGAACGCGCCGAACGCACCGGACACGTTGTTGACCAGGTTCCATTCGCTGAGGCCGATCTTCGCCATGTGGATCGACAGCAGGTACTCCAGGGCCTGGATCGCCGTGGTCAGCGAGGCCCAGACGTTGCGCACGCGCAGGCTGCCGGCCACCGCCGGCACATTGGGGTCCTCAAAATGCCGCACCATGGCGCTGACCATGTTGTTGTCGAAGGAGGTATCGCCGTCATGCACCAGGATGATCTCGCCCGAGCACAGCGCCAGCCCGGCATTCAGCGAAGACACCCGGCCGCCGCGCTGCCACTTGGCGATCGGCCGCAGGTGGCGACGCGGGTAGAGCCGCGGGTCGAGCTTGAAGCCGCGCACCGCCGCCAGGGTTTCCTGGTTGGCCGCGGCGCCATCGACCACCGGCACGATCTCGATATGCCCCGGATAGGTCTGCTCGCACAGGCTGAGCAGGGTCTTCTGCACGTCCATGCCTTCGCTGTAGCAGGTGATGATGCACGACACCCGCGGCCGGTACAGCGACTGGTACGGCACCAGGCTGCGCTGGCGGGCGAACCAGCGCAGCACGCCGAGCATCACCAGCACATTGAGCGGCAGCTCGAACAGCAGGAAGAACGGAAACAGCATGAGAAACAGCCGTGACAGTCCGTCCGGCGCACTCAGTGCGGTAATCAGATCGACCAGTTGCCCGACGAAATCCATGCTTCAGTTCAACCCCGTGGCCAGACGCGCCAGCAGCAGCGGCGCATCCTCCTCGGCCTGCATGTCCTCGGGGGCGGTGAAGCCGACCATGCGCAGGTTGATCTGCTGCAGCGCGTCGTTCTGTACCCGCTGCGCGCCCTCCAGCAGACGCTCCTGCAGGCGCTGCAGGCCGGCTGCCGGGGTGCGCGGCAGGAGCATCCACAGCACATCCTCGCTGCTGCGGGCACAGCGGTCGGTATCGCGGATGATTTGCTGGACCCGCTCGACCAGCGCATCGATCAGCGCATGGCCGCGCATCTCGCCCAGCTCGGCGAACACCTGGTCGAGGTTGTCCACGCGCAGGCCCAGCAGGGAGAAGCCGGGCTCGCCATAGCGCCTGATCAGCGCCAGCTGCCAGCCGAGCAACTCATGGAAGCCCGCCTCGCCCGTCAGGTTCAGCCGCTGGAAATAGGCGTCCGCCGCACTGCTGCCTTCCAGGCCCTGGTGACAGCGCAGGCGCCCGCTTTCCGAGAGCTGGAAGTGCCGCACCTCGCGCACCCGCAGGCGATCGGGGCTGTGCACCACGCCGCAATCGAGACAGCGCGCATCCACCGCCGAATCGACGAAGAAGGCCTGGCAGGCGCGGCAGCGATAGTTCTCCAGCGGCCGGTCATAGTCGCTGCCGATATGCCGCAAGCGGCTGTAGCAGTTCGGGCAGATCAGCACGCCGTCCTTGAGAAACTCCTCCTGGGCGCCGACGTGGCCGCAGGTGAAGCAGTGCAGGGACGGCTGGCGGACGATATCCAGGGCGTGGCACTCCGGGCAGACGTCCACGTAATTCAGGCGGCCGGAGCCGCAGCTGCCGCACAGGCGCACCCGGTCCAGCAGCTCGGTGGCCTCCAGCCAGTCCTTCTGCTGCATCAGCTGCAGCCAGCCGTGGGCATTGAAGCCTTCCTCGCCGGCCAGCGCCTCGACCAGGGGATAGCGGTAATGCTGGGCGCAGGCGGCATCGCCCAGGGCACGCAACTGCGCCTTGGGGCGCAGCCACAGCCAGGCCAGCACGCGGCTCTCCAGGCGCTCGGGCAGGCGCCCGCGGTTGAACAGCGCCAGCCGCTCGCGCCACAGGCGCCACAGCGGCTCCAGCAGCGCCAGGTTGGCCGGCGCCTTGCCGTCGCCGAGGGCCTGGCCCCAGGCATCGGGCTCCTGGGTGCAGTAGATCAGGCTGAAATGATAGGCCTCGGCACGACGCAGTCGGCGCAAGGCCTGCCCGGCATCGGCGCTGGGCAGATCAAGCAGCAGCACATCGAACGGCGGCTGCGCCAGCAGGGCCTCGACGCTGGTAAACACCACCACGGCACTGTTTGACTGTGCCTGCGGCTCCCAGCGGAGGACGGCAACACGGGGCAAGGTATCGGACATGCACATCCCATGACGGATCGAGGACTAACCCCGGAATGTGCTCAGTATCACATTATTCGATACGACAAGGCATGACCCGGATCAGCCGGCAGCGCCATCAAGATGGCCGTCCAGCGGCACGAACAGCCGCTGCTGCAGGGCCTCGATCGCCGGCCGCGCCTGCGCGCTGGCATAGCCGCCCTCCAGCGCCAGCACCTGGTAGATGCCGCGGCGCAGCAGGTCCTGGCTGAGGTCGCCGTGGCTGCCGTAGGTGGTGCAGAGGAAGCGCACCCAGGAGGTCATGATGATCCAGCTGTTGAGGGTCAGCGCCTCGACCTGGGTCGGCGTCATCTGCAGGATGCCGGCATCGACGAAGCCCTGGTAGACGCCTTGGGCCTGGACCATGCAGCGCTGGGCGAAGGCGCGGTAGCGCTCGGCCAGCTGCGGGTCGGCCTCCAGCAGGTGTTCGAGGTCGCGGTGGAGAAAGCGGTAATGCCACATCGAGGCCAGCAGGGCCTCGAGGTAGAAGGTCTTGTCGTCCACCGTCAGCACCCGCCCCGGCGGCAGGCGCAGGAAGCTGTCGACGCGGCTTTCGTACTGGGCGAACAGCTCGGCGATGATCGCCTGCTTGTTGCGGAAGTGGTAGTACAGGTTGCCGGGGGACATCCCCAGGTGCGCGGCCAGGTGGTTGGTGGTCACGCTGCGCTCGCCCTGGGCGTTGAACAGCTCCAGGCTGGTCTCGACGATGCGCTCGCGGGTTTTGTTTTTCGGGGCCATGCTGCGGCTCGAAGGTTGGCGAAGTGGCAAACGTACAGGCAAAGCACCCGCGCTGACGACTGCCGGATTAACGGTTTGACAGTTTAGAGCAATTACTCTAAAAATAACCTTGGTTGTTTCATTCCGCATCCCGAGGACTTCGCGCCATGGTCGCCGACATCGCCTACCTTCAGCAGAGCCAGCAACAGATCAACCAGCTGGAGCCGCTGCTCGCCGCCCAGCGCGCGGCCTTCCGCGCCAACCCGATGCCCGCCGCCGAGCAGCGCCGCGCCTGGCTCAAGGCCCTGCGCGCGATGCTCGTCGACGAGCAGCAGGCGCTGATCGAGGCGGTGTCCCGCGATTTCAGCAACCGTTCGGCCGACGAAACCCTGCTGGCCGAGATCATGCCCAGCCTGCACGGCATCGACTACGCCAGCAAACGCCTGGGCAAGTGGATGAAGCCCTCGCGCCGCCAGGTCGGCGTGGCCTTCCAGCCGGCCAGCGCCAAGGTGGTCTACCAGCCGCTGGGCGTGGTCGGCGTGATAGTGCCGTGGAACTACCCGCTGTACCTGGCCTTCGGCCCGCTGATCGGCGCCCTGGCCGCCGGCAACCGGGTGATGATCAAGATGAGCGAGTCGACCCCGGCCACCTCGCAGCTGGTCAAGGAGCTGCTGGCCAAGGTCTTCCCCGAGGACATGGTCAGCGTGGTGCTGGGCGAGGCCGAGGTCGGCCAGGCGTTCTCGCGCCTGCCCTTCGACCACCTGCTGTTCACCGGCTCGACCAGCATCGGCAGGCACGTGATGCGCGCCGCCGCCGACAACCTGGTGCCGGTGACCCTGGAGCTGGGCGGCAAGTCGCCGGCCATCGTCAGTGCCGACGTGCCGCTGGCCGACGCCGCAGAACGCATCGCCTTCGGCAAGACCATGAACGCCGGGCAGACCTGCGTGGCGCCGGACTACGTGCTGGTACCGCAGGCGCGCGTGGAAGGCTTCGTCGCCGCCTACCGCAACGTGGTGCAGCGCTTCTACCCGACGCTGGCGAACAACCCGGACTACACCGCGATCATCAACGAGCGCCAGCTGGGCCGCCTCCAGGGCTATGTCAGCGACGCCGAAAGCAAGGGGGCGCAGGTCATCCCGCTGCTCGGCGACGACCAGGGCCGGCGCATGGGCCCCAGCCTGGTGCTGGATGTCAGCGACGACATGACCCTGATGCAGGACGAGATCTTCGGCCCGCTGCTGCCGATCGTGCCGTACCAGCGCATCGACGACGCCTTCGCCTACGTCAACCAGCGCCCGCGCCCGCTGGCGCTGTACTACTTCGGCTACGACAAGGCCGAGCAGCAGCGAGTGCTGCACGAGACCCACTCCGGCGGCGTGTGCCTCAACGACACCCTGCTGCACGTGGCCCAGGACGACATGCCGTTCGGCGGCATCGGCCCCTCAGGCATGGGCCACTACCACGGCCACGAAGGTTTCCTCACCTTCAGCAAGGCCAAGGGCGTGCTCATCAAGCAGCGCTTCAACGCCGCCAAGTTCATCTACCCGCCGTATGGCACCGGCATCCAGAAGCTGATCCACAAACTGTTCGTGCGCTAAGAGTCTGCGGGAGCCATAACAACAATGACCAACACCTCTCTCACCGCGCCGCAGCTGTCGCGCCGCGGCCTGCTCAAGGTCGGCCTGTTCGGCACGGCCTTCCTCGCCACGGCCGGCGTCGGCGCCACCCTCAGCGGCTGCTCGGCCAGCGTGCCGGCCGGCGGCTTCCAGGTGCTGCGCCTGAGCGACATGCCGTTCCTGCGCGCCCTGATTCCGGTGGTGCTAGAGGGCGCGGTGCCCGCCGACGGCATGCCGGCCGCCATCGAAGGCACCTTGCGCAGCATCGACCTGAGCCTCGGCTACCTGTCGCCGGAACTGCTCAAGCTGACCGTGCAGCTGTTCGACGTGCAGGCCATGGCGGTGACCCGCGGCCCGCTGACCGGGATCTGGGGCAGCTGGGAAAATGCCAGCGCCGCCGATATCCGCCACTTCCTCGAGCGCTGGCAGAACAGCTCGCTGGACCTGCTGCGCATGGGCCACGCCTCGCTGCTGCAACTGGTGCAGATGGCCTGGTACTCGCGCCCCGAGTCCTGGGGCCATTGCGGCTATCCCGGCCCGCCGCCGTACGCCCTGTAAGCCGTCGCACGCCCTATAACAAGAGAATCGACATGCCCGTACCCGACATTTTCCGCGAAGGCCTGGCCAAAGGCTGGATCACCCACGACGGCTCGCGCCTGGACCAAGACCTGCTGCTGGAAGCCGACGTGGCCATCGTCGGCAGCGGCGCGGGCGGCGGCACCACCGCCGAAATCCTCAGTGCCGCCGGGCTCAAGGTGCTGCTGATCGAGGAAGGCCCGCTGAAGACCAGCAGCGACTTCAAGATGCAGGAGGCCGACGCCTACCCGCAGCTGTACCAGGAAGGCATCGGCCGCATGAGCAAGGACGGCGCCATCACCATCATGCAGGGCCGTGCCGTGGGAGGCACCACCCTGGTCAACTGGACCTCCAGCTTCCGCACCCCGGAGCCGACCCTGCAGCACTGGGCCGAGGCGCACCACGTCAAGGGCCATGGCGCCGCAGAGATGGCGCCCTGGTTCGAACAGATGGAACAGCGCCTGGGCGTCGCGCCCTGGGCCATGCCACCGAACGCCAACAACGCGGTGATCAGCGCCGGCTGCGAAAAGCTCGGCTACGCCTGGCACGTGATTCCGCGCAACGTGCGCGGCTGCTGGAACCTCGGCTATTGCGGCATGGGCTGCCCGACCAACGCCAAGCAGTCGATGCTGGTCACCACCATCCCGGCGGCCCTGGACCAGGGCGGCAGCCTGCTTTACCTGGCCCGCGCCGAACGCCTGCTGCTGGACGGCGAGCGCGTCGCCGGCCTGGAGTGCCTGGGCATGGACGCGCGCAGCGTGGCGCCCAATGGCCGGCGCATCATGGTCAAGGCGCGCCATTACGTGCTGGCAGGCGGCGGCATCAACACCCCCGCCCTGCTGCTGCGCTCACAGGCGCCGGACCCGCATGAGCGCGCGGGCAAGCGCACCTTCCTGCACGTGGTGAACTTCTCCGCGGCGCAGTTCGAGCAGGTCATCAACCCCTTCTACGGCGCCCCGCAATCGGTGTACTCCGACCACTTCCAGTGGACGGACGGCGCCACCGGGCAGATGTCCTACAAGCTGGAAGTGCCACCGCTGCAACCGGCGATTACCGCCACCATGCTCGGCCGCTTCGGCGTCGACAACGCCCTGCGCATGGAGCAGCTGCCGCACACCAATGTGATGCTGGCGCTGATGCGCGACGGCTTCCACCCGGATAGCGCCGAAGGCACGGTGGAACTGCGCGGCGACGGCACGCCGGTGCTCGACTACCGCATGACCGACTACACCTGGAACGGCATCCGCCGGGCCTTCCACAGCATGGCCGAAATCCAGTTCGCCGCCGGCGCCAAGGCCGTGCTGCCACTGCACGCCGATGCCGACTACGTGAAGAGCCTGGGCGAAGCCAAGGCCCTGATCGACCGCCTCGACCTGGCCCTGTTCCGTACCCGCCTGGGCAGCGCCCACGTGATGGGCGGCTGCGCCATGGGCGAAGACCCGCGGCTGGCGGTCACCGACAGCCTGGGCCGGCACCACCAGCTGGAGAACCTGTCGATCCACGACGGCTCGCTGTTCCCCACCAGCATCGGCGCCAACCCGCAGTTGTCGATCTACGGCCTCACCGCCAAGCTGGCCAGCCTGCTGGCCGAGCGTCTCAGGGCCTGAACAGCAACGCAGGGTGCGCCATGCGCACCAGAAAGCACGCACATTGCCCTGATGCGCGCAGCGCACCCTACGCGCATGCAGGGTTTTGCAGCGGGCAACCAGGATAGCGCGAACGGGGCAGCAGCCGGCCGGCTTGGCCCTGACCGCCCCGCTGCGCTACCATCCGCGCACCCTAACCGCTCCGAATAGGACGTTGCGATGAATCGAGTGTTGTACCCAGGCACCTTCGACCCCATCACCAAGGGCCATGGCGACCTGGTGGAGCGAGCCGCACGCCTGTTCGACAGCGTGATCATCGCCGTGGCCGCCAGCCCGAAGAAGAACCCGCTGTTTCCCCTGGAGCAACGCGTCGAACTGGCCCGCGAAGTCACCAAGCACCTGCCCAACGTCGAGGTCGTCGGCTTCTCCACCCTGCTCGCGCACTTCGCCAAGGAACAGGGCGCCAACGTGTTCCTGCGCGGCCTGCGCGCGGTCTCCGACTTCGAATACGAATTCCAGCTGGCCAACATGAACCGCCAGCTGGCCCCGGACGTGGAAAGCCTGTTCCTCACTCCGTCGGAAAAATACTCCTTCATTTCCTCGACCCTGGTCCGGGAAATCGCCGCACTCGGCGGCGATATCAGCAAGTTTGTCCACCCGGCAGTGGCCGAGGCCCTGACCGCACGTTTCAAGTAATGAGCCATGGCCCCTGCGCGGCACTGCCGCGCATGGCGCCCGCCTCGCCAATCCGGCACAATTCCTTCTCTCGATGTCTGTAAATGTCGTGGCCCGCGGCCCGGCAGGAGTTGTTCCATGTCCCTGAAAATCACCGACGACTGCATCAACTGCGATGTCTGCGAACCCGAGTGCCCGAACGGCGCCATTTCCCAGGGCGAGGAGATCTACGTGATCGACCCCAACCTGTGCACCGAATGCGTCGGCCACTATGACGAGCCGCAGTGCCAGCAGGTTTGCCCGGTGGATTGCATCCCCCTCGACGAGAACCACGTCGAGAGCAAGGACGAACTGATGCACAAGTACCGGATCATCACCGGCAAGGCCTGATCGCCTGTGCCCCAAGCGGGCGCAACTCCGCTAGGCTTGTCGTCCACAGCGGCCGCTCGACGATCACTCGCATGTTCAAGAAAGCCTTTCTCACCTGCCTGCTTCTGGCCTGGGCGCTCGGCGTCCAGGCCGTCACCGCCCCCGAACAGGCCGCCGTCGCCACCGCCCACCCCGCCGCCACCGTCGCCGGCCTGGAAACCCTGGCCCATGGCGGCAACGCCTTCGATGCGGCCGTCGCAATCAGCGCCGCCCTGGCCGTGGTCGAGCCCTACGGTTCGGGCCTCGGCGGCGGTGGTTTCTTCCTCCTGCGCCAGGCCGGCGAGCAGCCGAACTATCGCTTCCTCGATGCCCGCGAGCGCGCGCCGCTGGCCGCCCATGCCGAACTGTACAGGCGCAACGGCGAGGTACAGCGCGAGCTGTCGCTGAACGGCGCCCTGGCAGCCGCCATCCCCGGCCTGCCGGCGGCCCTGGTGGCGCTGGCCGAACGCTACGGCCAGCTGCCGCTGAGCGACTCGCTGGCCCCGGCCATTCGCCTGGCACGCGATGGCGTGGGCATCGACCGGGTCTATCGCGAACGCGCCGAATGGCGCCTGCAGGCCCTGCTGGCCGATGAGGAAAGCGCGCGGATCTTCCTCGAACAGGGGCGCATTCCCGCCGAGTACGGCCTGCTGCGCCAGCCGGAGCTGGCGCGCACCCTGGAACGCCTGGCCAAGGGCGGCCACGCCGGCTTCTACGCCGGCGACACCGCGCGCAAGCTGATCGCCGGGGTGAAGGCGGCCGGCGGCATCTGGAGCCCCCGCGACCTGGCCAGCTACCAGGTGGTCGAGCGCCAGCCGCTGCGCTATGCGCTGGCCGACGGCCGCGAGCTGATCACCGCGCCGCCACCGTCGGCCGGCGGCGTGGCCCTGGCGCAGAGCCTGGGCATGCTGCAGCAACTGCCCTGGCGCAAGGCCGGCACCCTGCAGCGCAGCCACTATGTGGTGGAAGTGCTGCGCCGTGCCTACCGCGACCGCGGCCTGCTCGGCGACCCGGACCAGATGCGCAACCCGCTGGCCAGACTGCTCGCCCGGAACTACCTGGAGAAGCTGGCCAAGGGCATCCACCTGCAGAACGCCACCGCCAGCAGCAGCCTGCCGCCCGCCCCAGGCTGGCGCGAGGGCGACCACACCAGCCACTTCACCGTACTGGATCGCGCCGGCAATGCGGTGGCGGCGACCCTATCGATCAACCTGCCGTTTGGCGCGGCCTTCACCGTGCCAGACACCGGCGTGCTGCTGAACAACGAGATGGATGACTTCGCCGCCGACCCGCAGGGCCACAACGCCTACGGCCTCGGCGGCAGCCGGGCCAATGCCATCGCCGCCGGCAAGCGGCCGCTGTCGAGCATGAGCCCGACCTTTATCGAAAGCCCCGAGGAACTGGCCAGCTTCGGCACCCCGGGTGGCAGCCGCATCCCCAGCATGGTGCTGCTGGCCATTCTCGACTACCTCGATGGCAAGCCGATCCAGCAATGGCCGGCCAGCCCGCGCTATCACCACCAGTTCCAGCCGGATGTGCTCGAGCATGAGCCGGGCGCCTTCAGCGCCGGCCAGGTACACACCCTGGAAATGCGCGGCTACCGCCTGCAGAAGCTGGAGCGCCGCTACGGCAACCAGCAGGTGCTGCTGTGGCACAAGGCCGACGGCCGGGTCGAGGCCGCCAGCGACCCGCGCGGCATCGGCCAGGCGCAGCTGTGGAAATAATCCGCCGTACACGAAAAAGCCGGTCATTCGACCGGCTTTGCTTGTCGCCACGCAGGACTCAGTCCTTCTTGTAGCCGACCTCGGTGCAGCCCAGGCAGCGCACGAAGGCCGCCGCGCCCGGTTCGACCACCAGCGCCTGGCCGGCTTCGCCGATATTGCCACCCGCCGCGGTAAACGGCAGGCTGATCACGAACAGGCCCGCACCGATCACCGTGGCCGCGATCAGCAGCGGACGGGCGATGATCAGGTCACCGGCCATGGCATAGCCCTTGGGCGTTTCGATGGTGTAGGTCGGATCCCCGCTGCTGTTCTGCTGAGTCACTTCCGCCTGGACCGGCAGAGCCAGCAGGCCAGTGGTCAGAGCCAACACCGCGGCGCAGGTGCGAAACAGATTCATGATTGCGGTCCTTCATTATGTAGTTATGCCGAACGATGCCGGTAACTATAACAGCGCTTGGGCAAATGTCAGCGTGAACGCCGTCAATCGCCGTGGAATGCATTCTCCGGCTTTTTCGGCTCGTAGGGCCGGAAAAACCCCAGCAGCGCCTTGATGTCGGCGGCGGCATCGCCGCTGGGCTGGAACGGCGGGCCGATCACCACGCGCCGGTTGCCATAGTCCAGGGCGCCGGGAACTATGGGCACGCCGGCGCCGAGAGCGATATGGTAGAAGCCCATGCGCCAGCGCTCGACCTTCTTGCGCGTGCCTTCCGGCGACAGCACCAGGATGAACTGCTCATGGCTGCGGAACGCCTGGATCGCCTGCTCGACCACGTTCAGGCGCAGATGGCGGTGGATCGGGATGCCGCCCCAGGCCTTCAGCAGGCCGGCGAAGGGCCAGATGAAGATGCTGTGCTTGCCGAACCAGCGCGCATTCAGGCGCAGGACGAACTTCACCGCGATGAAGATCACGAAGTCCCAGTTCGAGGTGTGGTGGGCGCCGATCACCACGAACTTGTCCAGCGCCGGCATCTGCCCCTCGATGCGCCAGCCCATCAGTTTCAGCACGCTACGCCCCAGCCACTGCGCGAATGGATTGGCCGGTAGATAATTGCCCGACATCGTTGTTCCCACTGCTTGCTCTTGTTCTGATTATGGCGCCGTCACCGGGTGACGCAGGCGCTATCTAGCGCTGGCACTTCGGGCAGTACACGCTGGCCCGCTGACCCAGCTTGACCTCGCGCAGGGTGCTGCCGCAATGCTTGCAGAACTCGCCGCCACGGCCGTAGACGAACAGTTCCTGCTGAAAGTAGCCGGGCTGGCCGTCGCCGCCGACGAAGTCGCGCAGGGTGGTGCCGCCGCGTTCGATGGCATGGGCGAGAATGCGCTTGATCGCCTCGGCCAGCCTCGCATAGCGCGCCCGGGAAAGCGTGCCGGCCTCGCGGCGCGGGTCGATGCCGGCGGCGAACAGCGCCTCCGTGGCGTAGATGTTGCCCACGCCCACCACCACCGCGTTATCCATGATGAACGGCTTGACCGCCATCGAACGGCCGCGTGAAAGCTGGTACAGGCGTTCACCGTCGAACAGCCCGGTCAGCGGCTCCGGCCCCAGCTTGCGCAGCAGCTCATGGTTCAGCGGGTCGCTGCTCCACAGCAGCGCGCCGAAGCGCCGCGGGTCGGTGTAGCGCAGTGCCAGGCCGGACTCCAGCTCGATATCGACATGCTCGTGCTTGGCCGCCGGGGTGCCCACCGGCACCAGGCGCAGGCTGCCGGACATGCCCAGGTGCCCGATCAGGGTGCCGCTCTCGGCCTGGATCAGCAGGTACTTGGCACGGCGTTCGACGCATTCGATGCGCTGCCCGGACAGGCGCACATCGAGGTCCTCGGGAATCGGCCAGCGCAGGCGGCGCTCGCGCACGACCACGCGACTGACGCGCTGGCCCTCGAGGAACGGCGCGATGCCGCGGCGGGTGGTTTCGACTTCTGGGAGTTCAGGCATGACGAACGACGGATACACCAGGGGAAAGCGGCCACCTTAGCAGGAAGCCGCCAGGCAGACGCAACGGGTTAACCGGCGCCCAGGTCGTGGATGCTTTCCTTGAGGGTCTGGAAGTCGTACTCGGTCAGGCCGACATACTCCAGCACCTGCTGCTGGATGCTCTGCCACTCGTGATCCTGGTCCTGGTTGCCCAGCACCCGGTAGCTGCCGCAGATGTGCTCGGCCATCTTGAGGATGGCGATCAGGGTCTTAAGCTGCGCGTCGCGGCTGGTCTCCTCTTCGAAGATCGACAGGGCGTTGTGGTGGTTGGCGATCGCCTCGCACAGGTGCAGCGGCAGGTTCCACGACTTGGCGGTGAAGTAGCCGACCACCGCGTGGTTGGTGTTGAGCAGGCGGTTCTCGGTATCGACGATGCGCCGCTCGCTGTTGGCGCTGTAGTAGGCCTCCTCCAGCACCGTCATGTAGTTGGGGAAGCGCTTGATCATCAGCGGGATGCCGCAGTTGTGGAACAGGCCGAGAGTATAGGCCTCGTCCGGCGCCTGGTAGCCGATGCGCTTGGCCAGGGTCAGGCAGGTCATGGCCACGTCCTGGGCGGTGTCCCAGAAGCGGTTGAGGGTGACGATGGTCTCGTCGCTCATCTCGCCCTTGATTGACTGGGCGTTGATCAGGTTGATCACCGAGTTGCAGCCGAGCAGGTTGACCGCCTGCTGGATCGAGGCGATGCGGTTGGCCAGGCCGAAGAATGGCGAGTTGACGATCTTCAGCAGGGCGCCGGACAGGCCCGGGTCCTGGCTGATCAGCTTGGCGATGCTGCGCAGGTCCGGGTTGGGCATGACCTGCTCCATCTGCAGGTCGACCATGATTTGTGGCTGCGGCGGCACGCTGATGCCCTGCAGCACTTGCTGAATCTGTTCGGCGGAAAGTTCTTGGGCCATGACCACGGCAACTGAAATGAGAAATTCGCCACAGTTTAGCCAAAGCCTTCCCGCCTCCGCAGCCAACTTTTGTATCCGGCGTGCGGCCGGCGCGGAAATCGCCGGGCGCCACCGCGTATTGCCCGGGGCAGACGGCGTTGCCGCAGGCCGCTCGCGGGTTGGCCGGCAGCGCGGGGGCGGGCGCCGAAGCTTTTTATCCGCCACGACCGCCCTGCAGCAGCGGCCGGGGCCGCTCTGCGGCTATAATTCCGCTCTTTTTCCCGGAGCCGCCCCGATGTCCCTGCCCAGCCTGCGCCTCAAAGCCAATGCCGACCGCCGCCTGCGCGCCGGCCATCTGTGGGTCTACAGCAACGAGATCGACGTCGCCGCCACCCCGCTGACCGGCTTCCAGGCCGGCGACCAGGCCATCCTCGAGGCCGCCGGCGGCAAGCCCCTGGGCATCGTCGCGATGAGCCCGAACAACCTGATCTGCGCGCGCCTGCTGTCGCGCGACGTCAAGCACATCCTCGACAAGTCGCTGCTGGTACACCGCCTCAACGTCTGCCTGTCGCTGCGCGATCGCCTGTTCGACCAGCCCTTCTACCGCCTGGTGTACGGCGACTCCGACCTGCTGCCGGGCCTGGTGGTCGACCGTTTCGGCGACTACCTGGTGGTGCAGCTGGCCTCCGCCACCATGGAGCACCACAAGCACCACCTGATCGAAGCCCTGGTCCAGGTACTCAAGCCGCGCGGCATCCTGTTCAAGAACGACTCCAAGGCGCGCGATGCCGAAGGCCTGACGCGCTATGTCGACGCCGTGTTCGGCCAGGTGCCGGAGTGGGTCGCCCTGGAAGAGAACGGCGTGAAGTTCGAGGCCCCGGTGATCGAGGGGCAGAAGACCGGCTGGTTCTACGACCACCGCATGAACCGCGCGCGCCTGGCGCCCTACGTCAAGGGCAAGCGCGTGCTCGACCTGTTCAGCTACATCGGCGGCTGGGGCGTACAGGCGGCAGCCTTTGGCGCCAGCGAAGTGTTCTGCGTGGACGCCTCGGCCTTCGCCCTCGATGGCGTCGAGCGTAATGCCGCGCTGAACGGCGTGGCCGATAAGCTCACCTGCGTCGAAGGCGACGTGTTCGAGGCGCTCAAGGAACTCAAGGCCGCCGAGGAACGCTTCGACGTGGTGGTCTGCGACCCGCCCGCCTTCATCAAGCGCAAGAAGGACCTGAAGAACGGCGAGGCCGCCTACCGGCGCCTCAACGAACAGGCCATGCGCCTGCTCGGCAAGGACGGCATCCTGGTCAGCGCCAGCTGCTCCATGCACCTGCCCGAAGACGACCTGCAGAACATCCTGCTGACCAGCGCCCGCCATCTGGACCGCAATATCCAGCTGCTCGAACGCGGCAGCCAGGGCCCGGACCATCCGGTGCACCCGGCCATCCACGAAACCCGCTACATCAAGAGCCTGACCTGCCGCCTGCTGCCCAACAGCTGATCGCGGCGCCCAGCGCTGCCCGCCCGACCGCCAGCCTTTCCCCGGCGGGCGCGGGCGGCGTAGAATCGAGCCATTCCTCGCCAACCATCCCCGGCGGGCCAGTGAGCCCAGGCCGTGCGAGCGGTGACCCCGCCTCGCCGAACGGCCCCTCCGAACGCACGGCCACCTGCCGTTTGCATCCGGTCCAGCACAGGCTCACCCTACGAAGATAAACCTGACCAGCCCCAGGAACCGTCATGCCCGATTACCGCTCGAAGACCTCCACCCACGGCCGCAACATGGCCGGCGCCCGCGCCCTGTGGCGCGCCACCGGGATGAAGGACGAAGACTTCAAGAAACCGATCATCGCCATCGCCAACTCCTTCACCCAGTTCGTGCCCGGCCACGTGCACCTGAAGGACCTCGGCCAGCTGGTCGCCCGCGAGATCGAGAAGCACGGCGGCGTGGCCAAGGAATTCAACACCATCGCGGTCGACGACGGCATCGCCATGGGCCACGACGGCATGCTCTATTCGCTGCCGAGCCGCGAGATCATCGCCGATTCCGTCGAATACATGGTCAACGCCCACTGCGCCGACGCCATCGTCTGCATCTCCAACTGCGACAAGATCACCCCCGGCATGCTGATGGCCGCCCTGCGCCTGAACATCCCGGTGGTGTTCGTCTCCGGCGGGCCGATGGAAGCCGGCAAGACCAAGCTGGCCAGCCACGGCCTGGACCTGGTCGACGCCATGGTGGTGGCCGCCGACGATTCCTGCTCCGACGAGAAGGTCGCCGAGTACGAGCGCAGCGCCTGCCCGACCTGCGGCAGCTGCTCCGGCATGTTCACCGCCAACTCGATGAACTGCCTGATGGAAGCCCTGGGCCTGGCCCTGCCGGGCAACGGTTCGACCCTGGCCACCCACAGCGATCGCGAGCAGCTGTTCCTGCGCGCCGGGCGCCTGGCCGTCGAGCTGTGCCAGCGCTACTACGGCGAGAACGACGAGTCGGTGCTGCCGCGCAACGTCGCCAACTTCAGGGCGTTCGAGAACGCCATGAGCCTGGACATCGCCATGGGCGGCTCGACCAACACCATCCTGCACCTGCTGGCCGCGGCCCAGGAAGGCGAAGTGCCGTTCGACCTGCGCGACATCGATCGCCTGTCGCGCAAGGTGCCGCAGCTGTGCAAGGTGGCGCCGAACATCCAGAAGTACCACATGGAAGACGTGCACCGCGCCGGCGGCATCTTCTCCATCCTCGGCGAGCTGGCCCGTGGCGGCCTGCTGCACACCGACGTGTCGACCATCCACAGCCCGAGCATGGCCGACGCCATTGCCCAGTGGGACATCACCCAGACCAGCGACGAGGCCGTACACACCTTCTTCAAGGCCGGCCCGGCGGGCATCCCGACCCAGACCGCCTTCAGCCAGTCGACCCGCTGGGACACCCTGGACGACGACCGCGCCGAAGGCTGCATCCGCTCCGTCGAGCACGCCTACTCCCAGGAAGGCGGCCTGGCCGTGCTGTACGGCAACATCGCCGTCGACGGCTGCGTGGTGAAGACCGCCGGCGTGGATGAGTCCATCCATGTGTTCGAAGGCACCGCAAAGATCTTCGAGAGCCAGGACGGCGCGGTCAAAGGCATCCTCAATGACGAGGTGAAGGCCGGCGACATCGTGATCATCCGCTACGAAGGCCCGAAAGGCGGCCCGGGCATGCAGGAAATGCTCTACCCGACCTCCTACCTGAAGTCCAAGGGCCTGGGCAAGGCCTGTGCCCTACTCACCGACGGCCGCTTCTCCGGCGGTACCTCGGGCCTGTCGATCGGCCACGCCTCGCCGGAAGCGGCCGCCGGCGGCGCCATCGGCCTGGTGCGCGAAGGAGACAAGATCCTCATCGACATCCACCAGCGCTCGATCAACCTGCTGGTGTCCGATGACGAACTGGCCAAGCGCCGCGCCGAGCAGGACAAGCTGGGCTGGAAACCGGCGCAGCCGCGCGCACGCAAGGTGACCACCGCACTGAAGGCCTACGCCCTGCTCGCCACCAGCGCCGACAAGGGCGCGGTGCGCAACAAGGCGCTGCTGGACGGCTGAGTCCGCCCTTGCCCCACCGAAAGCCCGGCCCAGCGCCGGGCTTTTTCGTCTGCGCGCCTGCGTGGGAGCGGCTTCAGCCAACGTCCCCAGCCGGACGATCGCTCAGCTCAAACCCATGTAGCGCCCGGCCCGGTGATTGATCGCCAGCACCATGTTCAGCGCCACTGCACCCAGCACCGACAGGGCGACCTTGTCCGGCGCCACGACGAAGATCGAGGCCAGCACGATGGCCGCATCGACGCCCATCTGCACGGCACCGGCGCGCAGGCCGAAGCGTTCCTGCAGGTACAGCGCGAGGATGTTCACCCCGCCCAGGCTGGCGCGGTGGCGAAACAGCATGAGCAGCCCGAGACCCATGGCGAAGCCACCGAATACCGCGGCGTAGAGCTGGTTCAGCTCGGCGAACACCACCCAGCGCGGCGTCAGCTCGGCGAACAGCGACACCAGCGCCACGGCGCAGGCGGTGCGCAGAGTGAACGGCCAGCCCATGCGCCACAGCGCCAGGGCATAGAACGGCAGGTTGAGCAGGAAGAACACCAGGCCGAACGGCCAGCCGGCCAGGTACTTGAGCAGGAAGGCCAGGCCCACCGTGCCGCCGGTGAGCAGCCCGGCGTGGCTGTAGAAGGCGATGCCGAGGGCCACCATGGCGGTGCCGAACAGCAGGGCCAGGGCATCCTCCCAGAGCGGATGGCGGACGAATAGCTCGGCAACCACCTCGGTTTGCAGGCTGGCGGCAGGTTTGTCAGTCATGGTCAGGATCTCATCGCCCGGGCATTGCCGCGAGCATAGGGCAACGCCCGCCGGGGCGAGATAACGTGGATCAAGGAAAAGGCCGGGGCCGCCGTGTAGGAGCGGCCTCAACCGCAAATGGCGTGCATCCGCCCCCACGACAGACCGCTCAGCGGCGCTGCCAGGTCTCGAAGCAGTGCGCCGGCGCCGACTCGACGGCCGCCTGCGGCTCACGCGCGACGCAGCCCCAGGCCGCTTCGTCGAAGGCCGGGAACCAGGCATCGCCCTCCGGCGCCAGCGCCACGCGGGTCAGGTACAGACGCTCGGCCTGGGCCAGGCCCTGTTCGTAGAGCTGCGCGCCGCCGATCAGCATCAGCTCGTCGACGCCCTGTTCGCGCGCCCATTGATCGGCACGGACGATGGCGGCCTCCAGCGACGGGAAGACTTCCGCGCCCTGCAGCTGCAGATCGGCCTGGCGACTGACCACCAGGTTGAGCCGGCCCGGCAGCGGGCGCCCGAGCGAGTCCCAGGTCTTGCGGCCCATGATGATCGGCTTGCCGAGAGTCCGGGCCTTGAAGTGCTTGAGGTCCGCCGGCAGGTGCCAGGGCAGTTGGTTATCGCGGCCGATCACACGGTTGTCGGCGAGGGCGGCGATCAGGCAGAGGGGCAGGGTCTTTTTCATCGGCGCAGGATAACGGCTCGGCCGCCATCAATGAAGCCCGCCCCCGCAACAAGGCCGGGCGCTCGCCCCGCACGGCTTGCCCCGGGCCCCGCCACAGCGGTTATGCTCATGCCTGCAACCACCAACGGACTGCCGCGTGCCCCTGACTGCCAAGCCCTCGCCCACCCGCCTGCAACGCCTCTGGCTGTGCGAAACCCTGCGCCTGCGCGAAGAGCACGCCGGCCCGCTGGAGGATGGCGAAGCCAACCGCCGGGCCCGCCAGGCAGGCAGCGAGCTGGCCGGCCGCATCGAGGCCCGCGCCCTGTTCCTCGCCGAGCGCGACGGCCAGCTGCAGGCCCAGCTGCACTGGCTGCAGGGCGCGCGCCTGGCCCTCGGCCTGCTGCTGGTGCTGGCCCTGCTCAGCGGCGCCGGCCTGGCCCTGGCCGCCCTGGGCGACGGCAGCCGCCCGGTCAATGTGTTCTGGGCCCTGGGCAGCCTGATCGGCCTGCACCTGCTCCTGCTGCTGGGCTGGGCCCTCGGCCTGCTGCTGGCCGGCGACCACAACGCCGCCCTCGGCCGCCTGTGGCTGTGGCTCAGCGAGCAGCTGGCGCGCGATGCCCGCGCCGCGCAACTGGGCCCGGCGCTGGTGTTGCTGCTGCAACGCCGGCGCCTCAACCGCTGGCTGCTCGGCCTGCTGGTGCACGGCCTGTGGCTGGTGGCCCTGCTGAGCGCCGGGCTGATGCTGCTGGCCCTGCTCAGCACCCGCCGTTACGGCTTCGTCTGGGAAACCACCCTGCTCGGCGGCGACACCTTCGTCGCCCTGACCCAGCTGTTCGGCAGCCTGCCGGCGCTGCTCGGCTTCCCCATCCCCGATGCCGAGACCATCCGCGCCAGTGGCGACAGCGCCCTGACCATAGAGGCCGCACGGCATGCCTGGGCCGGCTGGCTGCTCGGCGTGCTGTTGGTGTTCGGCCTGCTGCCGCGCGCCCTGCTCCTGCTGCTGTGCCTGTGGCGCTGGCAACACGGCAGCGCGCGCCTCGCGCTTGACCTCAACCTGCCCGGCTACCGCCTGCTGAGCGAACGCCTGCAACCGACCAGCGAACGCCTCGGCGTGCTGGATGCAGCGCCGGCCAGCCTGAGCGAAGCCCAGGGCGGCAGCACGCGCCTGGACAGCAGCGGCGCCGTGCTGGTGGCCATCGAACTGGACCCGCAACGCGCCTGGCCGCCGGCCCTGCCCAGGACCGTCGCCGATGCCGGCGTACTGGACAGCCGCGAGCAGCGCCAGCAGCTGCTCGACCAACTCGGTCGCTTCCCGCCGGCGCGCCTGGCCATCGCCCTCGACCCGCGCCGCTCGCCGGACCGCGGCACCCTGGCGCTGCTCGGCGAGCTGGCGCGCACGGCCGCCGCCACGCGCATCTGGCTGCTGCCTCCGGCGCCGGGCGAAACCCTGGACGCCGAGCGCCTGGGCGACTGGCACGGCGCACTGCAGCGCCTGGATCTGCCGTTCGCCGACAGCGCGCCGCTGGCCTGGCTGGAGAGCGGCCATGACTAAGCCCCTCAAGCTGGCCGTGGTCGGCCACACCAATGTCGGCAAGACCTCGCTGCTGCGCACCCTGACCCGCGACGTCGGCTTCGGCGAGGTCTCCCATCGCCCCAGCACCACCCGCCATGTCGAGGGCGCGCGCCTGTCGGTGGCCGGCGCGGCGCTGCTGGAGCTGTACGACACCCCCGGCCTGGAAGACGCCATCGCCCTGCTCGATTACCTGGAACGCCTGCAGCGTCCGGGCGAGCGCCTGGACGGCCCGGCACGGCTGGCGCGCTTTCTCGACACGGCCGAGGCGCGCCAGCGTTTCGAGCAGGAGGCCAAGGTACTGCGCCAACTGCTGGCCAGCGATGCCGGGCTGTACGTGATCGACGCCCGCGAGCCGGTGCTGGCCAAGTACAAGGACGAGCTGGCGGTGCTGGCCGGCGCCGGCAAGCCGCTGCTGCCGGTGCTCAACTTCAGCGCCAGCGCCCAGCAGCGCGAACCGCAGTGGCGCGAGGCGCTGGCCCGCCTCGGCCTGCATGCGCTGGTGGCGTTCGACACGGTGGCGCCGCCGCTGGATGGCGAACGGCGCCTGTACGAGAGCCTGGCCCTGCTGCTGGAACGCGCGCGTCCGCAGCTGCAGCGGCTGATCGACGACCACCAGGAGCAGGCCGAAGCGCGTCACCAGGCCGGCGCGCAACTGATCGCCGAGCTGCTGCTGGACTGCGCCGCCTGCCGGCGCAGCGTGGCCAGCCAGAGCACCGTCGAACAGGGCGAGATCCGCGCCCTGCACCAGGCCATCCGCCAGCGTGAGCAGGCCTGCGTCGACGCGCTGCTGCGCCTGTATGCCTTCCGCGCCGAGGATGCCCGCGCCGGCGACCTGCCGCTGCTGGACGGGCGCTGGGGCGACGACCTGTTCAACCCGGAGACCCTACGCCAGCTCGGGGTGAACATCGGTGGCGGCATCGCCGCCGGCGCGGCGGCCGGGGCCGGCATCGACCTGCTGGTCGGCGGCCTCAGCCTAGGCGCCGCGGCGGTCATCGGCGCGCTGGCCGGCGGCGGCCTGCAGACCGCACGCAACTACGGCAAGCGCCTGCTCGGCAAGCTCAAGGGCCAGCGCGAACTGACGGTGGACGACGGCGTGCTGCGCCTGCTCGCCCTGCGCCAGCGCCTGCTGCTGGCCGCCCTGGCGAGCCGCGGCCATGCGGCAACCACGGCGATCCACCTGGACCCGCCGCAGCAGCAGAACTGGCGCGAGGGCAAGCTGCCCGAGGCCCTGCGCAAGGCCCGCGCCCACCCCGAGTGGTCGTCGCTGAATCCCGCCGCGCGCCTGGAGCAGGGCGAACGCCAGGCTCAGGTCGCGCGGCTGACCCAGGAACTGCTACGGCCCTAGCCCGTTCGCCGCCCCTGCAAGCGGGCTCAGCCCCTGCGCCCCAGGCTGGTCCACAGGGTGGCGCCGACTATCAGCAGGCCGCCGAGCCAGGCCTGCAGGCTCAGTTGCTCGCTCAGCCAGAGCACGGCGAACAGCGCGCCGAACAGCGGCTCGCTGCCCATCAGCAGCGCCACCCGGGTCGGGCTGCTGCGGCGCAGGGCGTGGTTCTGCACGAAGAAGGCGAACAGGGTGGCGAACAGCACCAGGTACAGGCTGCCGGCCCAGAACGCCGGGGCCGTCGGCAGCGCCGGCAGGCCGCCGGGCAACAGCAGGCTGCCGAGCAGCAGGCAGCCGAAGCCGATCACCCCGGTCTGCACCGCGGTCAGCGCCAGGGCCGGCACCTGGCTGTCGGCGGTCAGGCGGCGGGTCAGGCATACCAGCAGGGCGCGCAGCAGCGCGGCCAGCAGCATCAGGCCGTCGCCCAGGTTGAACTGCAGGTCGACGCCGCCACTCAGCAGCCAGGTGCCCAGCAGCGACAGGCCCACCGCCGGCAGCAGGCGCCCGTCCGGGCGCTCGCCGAGCAGCAGCCACTCGACGAAGGGGGTGATCACCACGCACAGGCTGATCAGGAAGGCCGCGTTGCTGGCGCTGGTCAGCAGCACGCCGTAGGTCTCGCAGAGGAAGATCGCCAGCATCACCCCGCCCAGCGGCAGCCCGGGCGCCCAGGCCGAGCGGCCGGCGCCGCGTAGCTGCGGCAGGAGGATGAGGAAGGTCAGGCAGAAGCGCACGGCGAGGAAGCCCAGCACCGGATAGAAGGCCAGCGCCTGCTTGGCCACCCCGTAGCTGGTGCCCCAGACCAGCGCCACGAGCAGCAACAGAACGTCGCTGAGCTGGAGCAGGCGGACGGGAACGGGACGGATCAGGGTCGACATGGCGGCGGCTCTCGGCAGGGTCAGGCCGGGATTGTCCATTGAGCCATTGAAAAGGATAATCCATCGACATCACACAAGACCTGTTCCCCATGAGCACAAATACGCCCACTCACCTGCTCCCGCTGATGGCCAGCTTCGTCCGCGTGGTGGAGTGCGGCAGCTTTTCCGCGGCGGCGCGCCTGCAGGGCAGCACGGCCTCGGCCCTGAGCCGGCAGATCGCCGCCCTGGAACAGGCCCTCGGCCTGCGCCTGCTGGAGCGCACCACCCGCCGCCTGCGCCTCTCCGAGGCCGGCGCCGAGGTGTTCGAGCGCTGCCGCGAGATGCTCGGCGCGGCGCAGGCGGCCCTGGCCGTGGGCGAGCGGCTGATGAGCCACCCGCGCGGGCGGGTGCGCCTGTCCGTGCCCAAGGCCTTCGGCAAGTTCCTGGTCGCGCCGCTGATGGCGGACTTCCTGGCGCGCTACCCGGAGGTGGACGTCAGCCTCAATCTCAGCGACCGCAGCCCGGACTTGATCGCCGAGCAGTTCGACCTGCTGGTGTGCATCACCGACCAGCCGCCGCCGGGCCTGGCCGGGCGCCCGCTGTGCAGCGTGCGCCAGCTGCTGTGCGCCAGCCCGGCCTACCTGGCCGCGCACGGCACGCCGCAGCACCCCCAGGAACTGGTGCGGCATGCCTGCCTGTATCTGGACGAAAGCGCGGACGATCACCGCTGGCATTTCAGCAACGGCAACCAGCAGTGCGTGGTGGCGGTGCGCGGGCGCTTCGCCAGCAACCACAGCGAGGTGCGCCTGCACGGCGCGCTGAACGACCTGGGCATCGCCTGCCTGCCGCACTTCACCGCCGCCCAGGCCCTGGCCGAGGACCGCCTGGTCCAGGTGCTGGCCGACTGGCGCTACACCGGCTCCTACCAGGGCACGGCGTGGATTCTCTACCCCCCCAACCGCCACCTGCCGCCGAAGCTGCGGGTGCTGATCGACCACCTGGCGGCCGGGCTGGGCCAGGCGGCGGGCTGAGCCGGAACTGCCTGGTGCGCACGGCGCACCCTACAAACGCAGACCAGCGCAGGGTGCGCCGGGCGCACCAGCGAGGCCAGTGGCGGTCAGACCGCCACGGGTGCGCTGATATGCGGGTGGGCCTGGTAGCCGACCAGTTCGAAGTCCTCGAACCTGAAGGCGAACAGGTCCTTCACCTCGGGGTTGAGCTTCATCACCGGCAGCGGCAGCGGCTCGCGCGTGAGCTGCAGGTCGGTCTGCTCGATGTGGTTGGCGTACAGGTGGCAGTCGCCTCCGGTCCAGATGAAGTCGCCGGGCTGCAGGTCGCAGACCTGGGCGATCATCAGGGTCAGCAGGGCGTAGCTGGCGATGTTGAACGGCACGCCGAGGAAGATGTCGGCCGAGCGCTGGTACAGCTGGCAGCTCAGCTTGCCGTCGGCCACGTAGAACTGGAACAGCGCGTGGCACGGTGGCAGGGCCATCTGGTCGACCAGCGCCGGGTTCCAGGCGGAGACGATCAGCCGGCGCGAATCCGGGTTGCTCTTGATCATCGCGACCAGCTTGCCGATCTGGTCGATCGAGCCGCCGTCCGGCGCCGGCCAGCTGCGCCACTGGTAGCCGTAGACCGGGCCGAGGTCGCCGTTCTCGTCGGCCCACTCGTCCCAGATGCGCACGCCGTTGTCCTTCAGGTAGCGGATGTTGGTGTCGCCCTGGAGGAACCACAGCAGCTCGTGGATGATGGATTTCAGGTGGCACTTCTTGGTGGTCACCAGGGGGAAGCCATCGGCCAGGTTGAAGCGCATCTGGTGGCCGAACACCGAGTAGGTGCCGGTGCCGGTGCGGTCGCTCTTGAAGGTGCCGGTGGTGCGCACCAGGCGCATCAGATCGAGGTACTGTTTCATCACGCGGCTCCCGGGGCGGCTTGGCGTTTGTAGGCGTAGGCGATCAGGCCGAGACCGCCGAGGATCATCGGCAGGCAGAGGATCTGGCCCATGGTCAGCCAGCCACCGGCCAGGTAGCCGAGCTGGGCATCCGGCACGCGGACGAACTCGACGATGAAGCGGAACACCCCGTAGCTGGTGGCGAACATGCCCGACACGGCCATGCTCGGACGCGGCTTGCGCGAGTAGAACCAGAGGATGGCGAACAGCGCGATGCCTTCCAGGGCGAACTGGTACAGCTGCGACGGGTGCCGCGCCAGCTGCTGCGGGTCGGTGGGGAAGACCATCGCCCAGGGTAGGTCGGTGGCCTTGCCCCACAGCTCGGCGTTGATGAAGTTGCCGATGCGCCCGGCGCCCAGGCCGATCGGCACCAGTGGGGCGATGAAGTCCATCAGCTGGAAGAAGCTCTTGTCGTTGCGCCGGCCGAATAGCCAGGTGGCCAGCATCACTCCGAGCAGGCCGCCGTGGAAGGACATGCCGCCCTCCCACACGCGCAGGATCTTCAACGGCTCGGCGATGTAGGCCGAGAGGTCGTAGAACAGCACATAGCCCAGGCGCCCGCCGAGGATCACCCCCATGGCCACCCAGAACACCAGGTCGGAGAGTTTCTCCTTGCTCCAGGTGGCGTCGAAGCCGGCCAGCCGGCGCGAGGCCAGCAGCCAGGCGCCGCCGATGCCGACCAGGTACATCAGGCCGTACCAGTGGATTTTCAGCGGGCCCAGGGCCAGGGCCACCGGGTCGATCTGCGGGTAAGGCAGCATTCAAAACTCCTTAGATCAGGAAATTCACGCCCACTACCAGCAGCAGCAGGGCAAACAGACGCTTGAGCAGGCGCGGCGACAGCTTGTGCGCCAGGCGCGCGCCGAAACGGGCGAAAAACATGCTGGTCAGCGCAATACCCACCATCGCCGGCAGGTAGACGAAGCCCAGGCTCCACTGCGGCAGCGCCGGGTTGTGCCAGCCGATCAGCATGAAGCTCAGGGCGCTGGCGGCGGCAATCGGCAGGCCGCAGGCCGAGGAGGTGGCCACCGCCTGCTGCATCGGCACGCTGCGCCAGGTGAGGAACGGCACGGTCAGCGAGCCGCCGCCGATGCCGAAGATCGCCGAGGCCCAGCCGATCACGCTGCCGGCAGCGGTCAGCCCAGCCTTGCCTGGGACCATGCGACTGGCCTTGGGTTTCAACTCCAGGCCCATCTGCACGGCGATGACGATGGCGAACACGCCAATGATCTTCTGCAGCAACGGGCCCTGGATGGCCGCCGCGGTGAGGCTGCCGAAGCCGGCGCCGAGGAGGATGCCGAGGGTCATCCAGGTGAACACCGGCCACAGCACCGCGCCCTTGCGCTGGTGCTCCAGCACCGAGTTGATCGAGGTGAAGATGATGGTAGCCAGCGAAGTGCCCACCGCCAGGTGGGTCAGCACGCTCGGCTCGAAGCCCTGGGCGGTGAAGCTGAACACCAGCACCGGCACGATGATGATCCCGCCGCCGACGCCGAACAGCCCGGCCAGCACGCCCGCCGCCGCCCCCAGCAGCATGTAGAGAAGGAATTCCATGACACCCCCGTAAACGAAGCGGCATGGTAACGGATGCGCCCCCGCCCCTCCAGCCGCGGGCGACCAGCGCCGGCGGACGCGGCCGGGCGGCATGTCGAAGGCGCTGCGCCGAGGCTGCCGCGACAGCTGGCCAGTGCCTGTTAAACTGCCTACGACAAGGAGAAGCCCATGTGCCTGATCGTGTTCGCCTGGCGCCCCGGCCATGCCCAGCCCCTGCTGCTGGCGGCCAACCGCGATGAGTTCTACCACCGGCCCAGCCTGCCGCTGGGCCAGTGGGCGGACGCGCCCGGTCTGTACGCCGGACGCGACCTGCAGGCCGGCGGCACCTGGCTGGGGGTCAGCGCCGACGGCCGCTTCGCCGCCCTGACCAACATCCGCGACCCGGGCCAGGCCAAGGGCCCGCGCTCGCGCGGCGAACTGCCGGTGGACTTCCTACGCGGCACGCTGGACGCCGAGAGCTACCTGGCCGAGGTGGCGCAGCGCCGGGCGCAGTACAGCGGCTTCAACCTGCTGCTGGGCAACCGCCACGAGCTGCTCTTCTTCAACTCCGAGGAGAGCCGCATCCGCCGCCTGCGGCCGGGTCTCTACGGCCTGTCCAACGCCGAGCTGGATACGCCCTGGCCGAAGGTGCTGCGCGCCACCGCCCATCTCGCCGGCTGCCTCGTCGACCCACAGCCGCAGCCGCTGCTCGACCTGCTGCGCGACCGCAGCCAGCCGCCGCGGGTACTGCTGCCGGACACCGGCATCGGTGTGGACTGGGAGCTGCTGCTGTCGAGCATCTTCATCGTCGGCCCCGGCTACGGCACCTGCGCCAGCAGCGCCCTGCTGCTGCATGGCGACGGCAGCCTGCAGCTGGTCGAACGGCGCTTCGATAGCCAGGGCAATGTCGAAGGCGAAATCGACCTGCGCCTGCCGCCGACCTAGGCCGGCAGCAGGGCAACGGGGGCAGACGCCTGCAACAGGGCCTGCTGGCGCGACGGCGCGGGGCCGCTGATGCGAAAACCCGCGCAGAGGCCGCTCAGATTGCCGGCCAGGCGCTCCAGACGCAGGCTGTCTTCGGCCACCTCGGCGGCGCCGCGGGCCGTATCGGCAGCGATGCCGCGGGCCTGTTCGATCAGGCGCTCCACCTCCGCGGCGGCGGTCAGCTGCTCGCGGGTGGACACGCCAATGCTCTTGATCGCCTCGATCGAGCAGTGCACCCGATCCAGCAACTGCACCGTGTTGCCGGTGTATTCCACGCAGCGCTGCACCAGCTCCTGGCTGCGCTGCATGGCAACCACCGAGTGCTCGGCGCCCCCCTGCAAAGCCTGGATCATGGACTGGATTTCGCCCGTGGCCCGCTGAGTACGCTGCGCCAGCTGACGCACTTCGTCGGCCACCACGGCAAAGCCGCGCCCCTGCTCACCGGCCCGCGCCGCCTCGATAGCGGCATTCAGCGCCAGCAAATTGGTCTGCTCGGCCACCGCATGGATCACCTCCAGCACATGCCCGATCTGCCGGGTATTGGCAGCCAGGGCGTGGATCACTGCGTTGCTCGCCTGCATGTCCAGCGCCAGCGCCTGGATGCACTGCTGGGTCTCGGCAATGGCCTGCACGCCGGCGCTGGCGTCGGCATCGGCCGTCAGCGCAGTGGCCGCCGCCTGTTCGGCTCCGGCCGAGACGCAACTGACCGCCTGGTGCAAGTGGCCGACTGCCTGGTCCATCCGCTGCGACACACCGAGCAGGGTTTCGCCGCCGCAGCTGAGGTGAGCGGTGGACTCGCTGAGGCTGTGGCTGGTTTCGCGCAGCTCGTCACTGGCCGCCACCACTCGCCCCACCAGACGGTCGAGTAGGCCGAGAAAGTGATTGAAACGCCCGGCCAGAGTGCCGCCAGATGCACTGCGGTAGGCCAGGTCGATGGCATTCTCGTCGCGCAGCAGATGCTCGGAAGTGCGCTGCAGGTCCTCGCCGGCCGCCGCCTCGCGCGCGCCGCTCTGGGCCAGCACCAGCAGCACCAGGGTCTCAGCCACTACATAGAAGGCATGCAACAGCACCACCGGCCAACCACTGCCGGCAGCTACCAACTGGATCACCTCGCCCTGCTCCTGCAGCGCAAAGAAACCCAGGTGATGCACGGCGATCAGCGCGGCAGCGCAGACGATCGGCAGCCAGTCGCGGTAATAGAGGAGGAAGGCTAGCAGGACGAAGACGCTGAAGTGCATCTCGACCATGCCATGGCTCTGCTGGATGTGCAGCGCCGCCAGCACCATGAAGGCGGCGCCCATCAGCGCGCGGTACAGGCGGCTACCGCCGATCATGAAATACAGCAGCGACAACGCCAGCAAGGTGCCGCCGCCGACGCTGAGAGCCAGCGGCCAGTTGCCGAACCAGGCCGCCAGGCCAAAGGCGTAGAGGGTCATGCCGGACAACACACCGAGCATCAAGCGGTCGGCTCGCTGGAAGAAACTGGGGCTCATGGTCGGCCTCCCTGCTGACTGATAGCAAAACAGTGGCCATTCAGTAGTAGCCGGCAGAATGCCGGGTGACAAGATAGCGTCAGGCGCTGGACGCCAGAAGCCCGACAAATGGCTCACGGCTACTGGCGACACGGCAGACAGGCGACACCCCGAACACCTCAGACTCAGTCGGCTTGCCAGTCGCAGAAACAGCCCACCGCCAGGTTGCTGTCGGCCCGCACCGGGCGCCCGGCGCTCAGGGCTTCGAGGATCGGCTCGATGAAGCTGTTGCTCGAGGTGCACAGCGCGCCCTCGCTGTAGGGGCCGAAATAGGCCAGCTGGCCCTGCTGGTCCCAGATCGCCACCGCCGGGCTGGCCGGCAGCTGTTCGCTGCCGGGCAAGGCGGCCAATGGCTGCAATGCGCCGAGGCTGTCCGGCAGCCGGCCCTGGCTGCCGGCCTTCTGCAGCGCGTAGAACTGCACGCCGCGCGGCACGTAGGCGTGCAGCAGTTCGGCGAGGTGCTGCTGGTTGCCGACATTGCACGGGCAGGCCGGGTCCCAGAAGTGCACCACGCGAATCGCCCCCGGGCCGGCCAGCTCGGCCGGCAGGCGCAGGGCCGCGCCGGAGAACAGCTCGGTGCGCTCGTCGAACGGGCGGATATAGCGCGCCTCGAACCACCAGAAGGCGAACAGCATCGCGCCCAGCCAGACGATGGCGAGCAGGCTGGCGAGGACGACTTTCAAACGCGAGGCGGGCATGGCGAAGACTTCGGCGGCGGGGTCCATAGCTTGCCACGGCAACCGCGACAGCTGAATATCATGATCCAGACCACCCCCTGCACGAGCCCCCAGCCGACCATGTCCAGCCCCATGCCAGAGCCCTTCCAGCCCGAGCGCCTGCGCCGCAGCCTGCGACCCTTGGCCGCACGCGAGTCGATGAGCGCCGAGGCGCAGGCCTACCAGCACTACTTCGGCCTGGACCTACCGGGCGGCGGCGCGGTGCAGCGGCAGCTGGGCTGCTTCGAGCAGGACGGCCTGCGCATCGTCACCCAGCTCTGGCTGCCGGCCGAGCCGCAGGCCACGCTGATCCTGCTGCACGGCTACTACGACCACATGGGCCTGTACCGCCATGTGATCGACTGGGCGCTGCAGATGAATTACGCCGTGCTGGCCTGCGACCTGCCCGGCCATGGCCTGTCCGCCGGGCCGCGGGCCAGCATCGATGACTTCGCCCACTACCAGCACACCCTGCAGGGACTGTTCGCCGAGGCCGCCGCCCTCGACCTGCCGCAACCCTGGCACCTGTGCGGGCAGAGCACGGGCGGGGCGATCCTGATCGACCACCTGCTCACCGGCCAGGCGCGTCCCGAGGCGGGCACCAGCATCCTCCTGGCACCGCTGGTGCGCCCGCGCGCCTGGGGCCTGTCGAAGCTCAGCTACCAGCTGCTCAGCCCGTTCCGCGCGCAGATTCCGCGGCGCTTCTCGGCCAACTCCAACGACGCGACCTTCCTCGACTTCGTGCAGAACCGCGACCCGCTGCAGCCACGCCACCTGCCGACCGCCTGGGTCGGCGCCCTGGCCAAGTGGATCCCGCGGATCGAGGCGGCGCCGCGCAGCGCCCTGAGCCCGCTGATCGTGCAGGGCGAAGAGGACATGACGGTGGACTGGCAGCACAACCTAGGGGTGCTGCAGGACAAGTTCGCCCAGCCGGAGATCATCCGCCTGCCCGGCGCCCGCCACCATCTGGCCAACGAGAGCGACGAGCTGCGCCAGCGCTATTTCGCCGCGCTGCGCGAACGCCTGGGCTAGCGGCCGCTGACCGCCAGGCCGCTGCGCAGGGCGGCCAGGGCCGCCTGGTAGTAGGCCTGGCCCGCCGGCGACTGGGCGAAGCTGACGAACTCCTCCAGCTCCGGGTCGGACAGCTCGCGGTAGACGTACAGCAGGGTGTCGTCCAGGTTGTTGCCGATCTGCGTCATCAGCTGCTCGCGCTGGCCCTGCATCAGCGCCTCGGTCTGCCCACCGCCGAGCAGACCGGGGAGCATCTGGCTGAGGCTGTCGGCGGCCACGCCGGCCAGGGCCATACTCACCTCGGTGCCGGCCTCCTGGGCCGGCAGGGCCTGGGCCAGGTGACGAATCAGCAGGCGCCGGGTGGCGCTGGCCTCGCTGCGCGGCAGGCCATTGGCATGGGCGGCCAGCTGGTCGCGGCGGGTCGCCAGGGTCTCGGCGGCGATGATCTTGCGCCCCAGCGGCGACTCGAAGAACTGCAGCGCCGGCTGCGGGTCGGCCAGCTGCGCACGCAGGGTGGCCTGGGCGCGCTGGTCCATGGCCTGCGGGGCGAAGCGGCGGTTGCTGTTGTCGACCAGGGCCTGGTACACCCCCGGCGGCAGGCTGTCGCGGTAGCGCAGCTGGGCCGCGGCCAGGGCAGCGCTGAAATTCTCCCGCTGCGCGGGCCAGCCGCCGGCCTGGTACAGGCGGGCCTGCTCGTCGGCAAGGGAAGTCAGGCTACACAACAGCAATACGAAGGCGAACACGGCACGCATGGGGGGCTCCTTTCTGGCGCAGCCATTTTCCGGGGCCTCGCCAAGCTTGTCGAGGCGCACGCGCAGCACTGCTAGAATCGCCGCCATGCTTACCGACCTCGACCCGCAGCTGCTGCCACCGATCATCGACGACCTCGCCCGCCAGGGCTGGTCACGGCAGGAGCATTTCCTGCCAGACAGTCTGACCCGCGAATTGGCCCGCGAGTGCCGCAAGCGCGCAGAAAAGGGCGCCCTGGCCCCCGCCGGAGTCGGTCGCGGCGACGCGCTGGCGGTGCGCGAAGGCATCCGCGGCGACCGCATCCAGTGGCTGGAAGCCGGCCAGCACGCCGCCTGCGATCGCTACCTGGCGGCCATGGACGAACTGCGCGCGGCCCTCAACCAGGCCTTCTTCCTCGGCCTGGCCGACTACGAGAGCCACTTTGCCCTTTACCCGCCGGGCAGTTTCTACCAGAAGCACCTCGATCGCTTCCGCGATGACGACCGGCGCACCGTATCGGCGGTGTTCTACCTCAACCAGGCCTGGCAGGCCGACCAGGGCGGCGCCCTGCGCCTCTACCCGCCAGGCGGCGAGGCGCTCGACGTGCTACCGCAGAGCGGCACGCTGCTGCTGTTCATGTCCGCCGAGCTGCCCCATGAAGTGCTGCCGGCCAGCCGCGAGCGCCTGTCGCTGACCGGCTGGTTCCGCCGCCGCGCCCTGTAACGGGAGACCCCATGGAAAAAGTCCTGGTCAGTCGCTGCCTGCTCGGCCACAAGGTGCGCTACGACGGCGGCGCCCACGACTCCTTCGACGGGGCGGCCATCCGCCTGCTGCAGCGCTGGCAGGCCGAGGGCCGCATCGTGCCACTATGCCCCGAGGTGGCCGGCGGCCTGCCGACCCCGCGCCCGCCGGCGGAAATCCCCGGTGGCCAGGGCGAGCAGGTGCTGGATGGCCGGCGCCCGGTGCTGACCGAAACCGGCGAGGAGGTCACCGCGGCCTTCGTCGTCGGCGCCGAGATCGCCCTGCAGCTGGTCCGCCAGCACGGCCTGCGGGTGGCCGTGCTCAAGGCGCGCAGCCCGTCCTGCGGCAACCTGCAGACCTACGACGGCAGCTTCAGCGGCGCCCTGGTCGCCGGCGAAGGCGTCACCGCCGCCCTGCTGCGCCGTGCCGGGGTCAAGGTGTTCAACGAGAACCAGCTGGCCGAGGCCGCCGCCGAACTGCAACAGCTGGAGCAACTCGACGGCTGACCGGGCGGAACCCGTGCCATCGCCTAAGGTCAGTGCTGGACACTCGTCAAAGGAGCACCCGCATGACCTTCCCCCTGCGCACCCTGGGCCTCGCCGCCCTGCTCTGCAGCAGCGCCTTCGCCGCCGCGGCGGACCTGCCGCGCACCGCCGCGCCCGCCGGCGCCGAGGTGTACTTCATCGAGCCGGCCGACGGCGCCACGGTCGGCCAGACCTTCACCGTCAAGTTCGGCCTCAGGGGCATGGGCGTCGCCCCGGCCGGGGTCGACCTGCCCGCCACCGGCCACCATCACCTGCTGGTGGACAACGCCGAACCGCCGGCGATGAACCTGCCGCTGCCGGCCAGCGAACAGGTGCGACATTTCGGCAAGGGCCAGACCGAGGCCGAAATAACCCTGCCGCCGGGCCAGCACAGCCTGCAGTTGCTGGTGGGCGACAAGAACCACGTGCCGCTCGACCCGCCGGTGATCTCCGAGAAGATCAGCATCACCGTCAAGTAACCCGCTGCGGATCGTGCGGGCATGAAAAAAGCCCCTGGCGCAAACCAGGGGCTTTTTCGTATATAGCACCCTGTCCGTCCTGCTTTCGATAGATGGCGGCCTAGGGCTCCAGGCCAGACAGGGTGGTATCTGCCAGGGGCCGGCGCTTGATCTCGCTTCGCTTCATGACTTGTATGCCCCTGGTTCGAGTCTTCAGCCAACATACAAGCAGGCGTACACGAAGGGGAAGGCTATATGGGAATAAGAGGGGACATGTAGAAACAAGAAAGCCCGCTCTAGGCGGGCTTTCCAGGGTGTTTCGTAGACTGCTAGAGACAGGCAGAAACAGCTATGTGGCGCACCAGGCGGGATTCGAACCCACGACCCCTGCCTTCGGAGGGCAGTACTCTATCCAGCTGAGCTACTGGTGCGTTGCGGGGCGCAATCATACGCATCCGCCGCGCAGGCGTCCATGCGTGTGGTCGGGCTCAGAGCTCCTGCATGCTGAAGTCGGCCTTGCTCACCCCGCAATCCGGGCACAACCAGTCGTCCGGCACCTCGGCCCAGGGTGTGCCGGCGGGGATGCCGTCGTCGGGCCAGCCGCTGGCTTCGTCGTAAATCAGGCCGCAGATGATGCAGATCCAGGTCTTCATGCCGGCACCTGTGCTTTGTCGGCCAGCGGCTGCAGCTGACGGTCGAAGTTGGCCAGCGATGGGAACGTCAGTGGCTCGACCGTATCCAGGCGCCGCAGGTAGTCGCGGTACTGTTCGAGGATCTCCGCGCGCGCCGGCTGGCCGATATAGGGCACGTGGCAGGCGGCGAAGGGCGGCAGCACGCCGAACCCGGTGTAGGCCAGGGTGCCGCGCTGCAGGGGGCGCAGCATGGGTTCCCAGTCGCCATGCACGGCGTCCTCATCGGCGAACATGTGCGCCTGGCCGCCGAGGCTGAAGCTGAGCAGCGCGCGCTTGCCGGCCAGGCCGCCGCGGTCGTAGAAGCGCAGGCCGCCGTAGCACACGCCGGAAACCAGCACGCGGTCGATCCAGCCCTTGAGCATGGCCGGCACCGAGCACCAGAACAGCGGGAAGTTGAGGATCAGCAGATCGGCCCAGAGCAGCTTGTCCAGCTCGGCGGCGATATCCGGCGCCAGGCTGCCGGCCTTGACCGCCTCGCGCTGTTCCAGGGCGTAGACCAGGTAATCCGGGTTGCTGCGCCGGCTGAAGTCGGTGGCGCTGGCCACCGGGTTCCAGTTCATCGCGTACAAGTCGGACACCTGCACGCGGTGACCGGCCTGCTGCAGGGTAGTGACGGCGAGGTTCTTCATCGCGCTGCAGAAGGACTGCGGCTCGGGATGGGCGTGGACGATCAGGATATTCATCGAGGCTTCCAGAAGATCGCAGGGGCCATTGCGGCCCCCGAGGGAGGGGTCAGGCCGCCTGCCGGCCCGGCGCAGCGGCGGGCTTGGCCAGCGGCTGCCAGCGGTTGGCGCGGGCGAAGGTGCCGAAGTCGTTGAAGCGCACGCCGGCTTCACGCATCAGTTGGTGCGCCAGCGGCGCGGTGAGCTGGCGGATATAGAAGGGCTCCTTGACCACGAAATGGTGGATGCCGTGGGTGCTACCGAAATTGAAGCAGAAGGCCTGCAGCGGCCACAGCCACCAGGCATTCAGCACCTGGGTCTGCTGGATCACGTTGCCCGCTTCGATGTCGCCGTAGTAGTGCATGTTCGAGCTGATGAAGTGCAGGCAGAAGGTGCGCAGCACGTTGGGCCCGACCAGCACCACCACGGCGATGGTCACGCCGTCCATCAGGCTCAGGGTGGTGGCGGACCAGGCGATCGGCGCACCCGCGGCACTGGCAACGAGATCGATCAGGTGGAAGCCGAGGAACAGGTACCAGGTGCTCCAGTTGAGCAGGCCCAGCGGCGCATAGCCCTTGAGCGTGCGGCTGACGATCATCTTCCTGTGCGCCCAGGTCTTGGCGCGCAGGAAGCGGATCAGCGAGGACATCAGGTTGTCGCCGACCATCAGCAGGCGGGCCAGGCCCCAGGGCTCGCCGTTGGTGATGGCGCGTTCCTCGATATCGGTCTCGCTGCCGGACACCTTGTGATGGTTGAGGTGCAGGTGGCGGCGGATCCACGGGTTGATCGTGCTCGGTCGGGCCAGCCACACGAGGGCCATCATCAAATTGTGCGGCACGCGCTGCTTGCGGAAGTACATGGAGTGGATCAGGTCATGCTCCAGCTCGTGGGTCAGCGAGGCGAAGAAGGCGTTGGCCAGCAGGCACGCCCACCAGGCGATGGCGCCGTCCAGGTAGAGCCAGGCACTGCCGAGCATCCCCGCCAGGGCGAAGGCCAGGATGCCGGCGCCGAGGGCGTCCTGGTGCTGCAGGATCGGGTAGCGCTGGCGCAGTTCTGCGCCACGGGCCAGCACCTGGCTGCGGATATGCGCGGAGCGCTGCTGGTCATTGTGCAGGCCATGGCTTGCAGGAGTCGGGGTCATGCACGCATCCTCTTCTCTGTTCGCCGAGCGTTGCCATGCGGGGCAGCGGGTCGGCATGCGGACTGTTGTGGGAAAACGTCTGTGGCAAATCGTCCAGGCTACTGTGCGCGCCTGACGCCGCCCTCGCCTGACCCATAACGCCAACCTGTTGACCGAGAATGCCAACCTGCATGACTGAAGCCTCCACCCTGGCCAGCTGGACCCGCGCCCTGCGCCGCCAACTCGACGGCCTCGGCCTGGACAGCGCCGCGCTGTGCCGCGAGGCCGGCCTCGACCCGCAGTTGCTGGACGACGCCAATGCGCGCTATCCGCTGTCGGCCACCACCCGCCTGTGGCAGCTGGCGGTGGCCGCCAGCGGCGACCCGGCGCTGGGCCTCAACACTTCGCGGCACGTGGCGCCGACCACCTTCCATGCCCTCGGCATGGCGGTGATGGCCAGCGGCAGCCTGCGCGAGATCTTCGAGCGCATCGTGCGCTACCACCAGGTGGTCAGCGATGCCCTGAGCCTTGAGCTGCGCGATGTTGGCGACCGCTGCGAGCTGCATTTCCGCCTGCCGCCGGGCGGCTCGGCACCAGCCGCCGAGGCCATCGATGCGTTCGCCGCGATCTACGTGCGCACCTGCCGCAATCGCCTGGGGCGCAGCTACGCGCCGCTGGCCGTGCACCTGCGCCGGCCGCCGCCGGCCGATCCGCAGCCCTGGCTGGAGGTGTTCCGCGCGCCGGTGCATTTCGCCGCGCGCGAGGACGTGCTGTGCTTCGCCCGTGCCGACCTCGACCGCCCGCTGGACGACGGCAACCCGGAGCTGGCCGCGCACAACGAGGCGGTGCTGCGCAAACGCCTCGAAGCCCTGCAGCCGGATACCGTCGGCCGCCGCCTGCGCCGTGCCCTGGAACAATGCCTGCCGAATGGCGAGCCGTCCGCCGAGGTGCTGGCCCACGGCCTGCACCTGAGCCTGCGCAGCCTGCAGCGCCACCTCAGCGAGGAAGGCAGCAGCTACGAACAGGTGCTCGCCGAAACCCGCCATGCCCTGGCCCTGCAGCACCTGGGCGAAGCCGACTGCTCGATCAGCGAGGTCGCCTACCTGCTCGGTTTCGCCGACAGCAGCAGCTTCAGCCGCGCCTTCAAGCGCTGGAGCGGGCAGAGTCCGAGCCAGTACCGCGACGGGTTGAAGCCTGGCTGAACTAGCGCTTACGCCGGATTAAGCTGGGTCTTGAGCAGGTCGCGAAAGGTCTGGATCAATGGCTCGCGCGAGCGGCCACGACGCAGGGTCAGCGAGAATGGCGCCTGGTAGCCGAAGGTGGTCGGCAGCAGCGCCTTGAGCCGGCCCTGCTCGACCCAGGGATGCGCGTAATGCTCAGGCAGGTAGCCGATATAGGCGCCGGAAAGCACCAGAATCAGCTGCGCCTCCATCGATTCCACCGTCGCCGCGCTGTGCTTGAAGCCATGCCGGGCCAGCTCGCTCTGGCTCCAGTAGCCGCGGCCGACCATGCGCTGCTGGGTGATCACCTCGGCGGGGATACGCCGCTGGTCGAACAGCGGATGCCGGTCGCTGCAGTACAGCCAGTGCTGCTCGCGGTACAGGGCCTGATAGACCAGGCCGTTCATCCGCGTGTAGAAGGCGCCGATGGCCAGGTCCAGGCGGTTTTCCAGCACCGCCAGCTGCAGCTCGGCCGGGCTCATCACCGCCAGGTGCAGGTGCACGGCCGGGTGTTCCTGGCTGTGTGCGCCGATCACCTCGGCCAGCGGCAGCGCCGGATCGCTCACCGTGGAGTCCAGTACGCCGACATTGAGGGTGCCGCGCAGCTCGCCCTTAAGTGCCGCCGAGTAGCGCTCGAAACCTTCCAGTTCGGCCAGCAGGCGCAAGGCCTCCTGGTGGAACAGTTCGCCCTTGCTGGTCAGGCTGAAACCGCCGCGACCGCGATGGCACAGGCTCAGGCCCAGCTGGCTTTCCAGCTGACTCATATAGGTGCTGATCGCCGAAGTCGACAGGTTGAGTTCCTGTTGGGCGGCGGCGAATCCCTGACAGCGCACCACGGTGGCGAAGATGCGCAGCAGCTTGATATCGGGCAGGGCAAGGCTCATGGCAGTTTCCGAATGGCATACAGGCTCAGGCTGCCATTAGTTCAGAAATTTCTGAACTAATTATTTGCCGCCAGCGATTCTTCCCGTGGCGATTCGGCAGAAGAATCAGCCCCACGCCTTGGCCGCCGGGCTCGATCCCCGCGGCCCTATTACAACCACAACACCCTGAGGCCACCCCGTGGACAAGATCCTGCACCAACCCCTGGGCGGCAATGAAATGCCCCGTTTCGGCGGCATCGCCACCATGCTGCGCCTGCCGCATATTCAGACCGACGAAGAACTCAACAAACTCGATGCTGCTTTCATCGGCGTGCCGCTGGACATCGGCACCTCGCTGCGTTCCGGCACCCGCTTCGGCCCGCGCGAGATCCGCGCCGAGTCGGTGATGATCCGCCCGTACAACATGGCCACCGGCGCCGCACCGTTCGACTCGCTGAACGTCGCCGATATCGGCGACGTGGCGATCAACACCTTCAACCTGCTCGATGCAGTGCGCATCATCGAGGAGTCCTACGACAAGATCCTCGACCACGGCATCCTGCCGCTAACCCTGGGCGGCGACCACACCATAACCCTGCCGATCCTGCGGGCGATCAAGAAGAAACACGGCAAGGTCGGCCTGGTGCATATCGACGCCCACGCCGATGTGAACGACCATATGTTTGGCGAGAAGATCGCCCATGGCACCACCTTCCGCCGCGCAGTCGAGGAAGACCTGCTCGACTGCGACCGCGTGGTGCAGATCGGCCTGCGCGCCCAGGGCTACACCGCCGAGGATTTCAACTGGAGCCGCAAGCAGGGCTTTCGCGTGGTCCAGGCCGAAGAGTGCTGGCACAAATCCCTCGCTCCGCTGATGGAGGAGGTGCGCGCCAAGGTCGGCGGCGGCCCGGTGTACCTGTCCTTCGACATCGACGGCATCGACCCGGCCTGGGCGCCCGGCACCGGCACCCCGGAAATCGGTGGCCTGACCACCATCCAGGCCATGGAAATCGTGCGCGGCTGCCAGGGCCTGGACATCATCGGCTGCGACCTGGTCGAGGTCTCGCCACCCTACGACACCACCGGCAACACCTCGCTGCTGGGCGCCAACCTGCTTTACGAAATGCTCTGCGTGCTGCCGGGCGTGCAACATCGCTGAGTACCCCATCGCCACTCAGGGCGTACCTGAGGCTGCATAACAACAAACGGCTTTCCCCACGTATTGCCAATAAACGATGCACCTAGCCTGAATAGGAGTTACCGATGATCAACCGTCCGCTGCAACTGGCCGCCGCCGTCCTGGCCACCACTCTGAGTACCGGCCTGCTGGCCGCCGACAAGCCGTCCTTCGTCGCGTCGGGCAGCTTCCAAGTCTGCTCCGACCCCACCTACCCGCCGATGGAGTTCTTTGAGCAGGCCGGCGCCAAGGAGCCGAGTGGCTTCGACACCGACCTGATCCGCGCCCTGGCCAAGCACTGGGGCGTGCAGCCGCGCTTTATCGTCACCGAGTTCACCGGCCTGCTGCCTGGCCTGGATGCCAAGCGCTGCGACGCGGTGATCAGCGGCACCCTGGTAACCCCGGAGCGCACCCAGAAGCTGAATGCCGTGCCCTACCTGGCCACCGCCACCATCGTCTTCGGCAGCGGCAAGAGCGAGTTCAAACTGAACACCCTGGACGAGCTCTCCGGCAAGGTGGTCGCCGTGCAGTCGGGCACCCAGTACGTGGCCATCATGGAGAAGCTCAACGAGCAGCTGAAGGCCGCCGGCAAGACTCCGGCGACCCTGCAGACCTACCCCAAGGGCAGCGACGTGGCCCAGCAGGTACTGGTCGGTCGCGCCGCCGCCGGGCTGAGCCAGGACACCGAGCTGGCCTACCGCGAACTGCAGACCCCGGGCCAGTTCAAGACCCTCTACAGCTTCCCGGAGAAGGACATCTTCGGCGCCTACCTGCGTCCGGATGCCGCCGACAAGGCCGCCGTGCAGGCCGCCGTCGACGCGCTGAAGGCCGACGGTACGCTGCAGGCCATCGCCGAGAAGTGGAAGCTCGACCCGGCCAACCTGCAAACCGCCGCGGAGTAACGACTCCCCTCTCCCGGCAGACGTAGGGTGGATGACGCAGTTTTCATCCACCATGCCCCCGCGCGGTGGATCGATGAGGCGCGATCCACCCTACAACTGCCCCGCTGACCGCACCCGGCCGACACGGCGGGCGCCTGCTTCCCTTCATGCAGGACACGCACATGAACTTCGATGTTGCCGTCTTCTGGGACGCCCTGACGTCCTATCACTTCTTCAAGGGCGCCTGTATCACCCTGCTGCTGGCCCTGCTGGCGCACTCGGTGGGCATCCTTATCTCGATTCCCGCCGCCCTGGCCCTGGACGGCCCGAACAACCCGGCGCGCTCCGCCCTGCGCGGCGTGCTCAGCGTGTTCCGCGGCGCGCCGACTCTGCTGCAGCTGCTGTTCGTGTGGAACGCCTTGCCGCAGTTCTTCCCGATCTTTCGCGAGGAATGGTTCACCCCGTTCTTCGCCGCCTGGATCGCCCTGTCGATCAACGAGGCGGCCTACCAGGTGGAGATCAACCGCGCCGCGCTGAAATCCGTGGACCGCGGCCAGTACGCCGCCGGCCACGCCCTCGGCCTGTCGCGCTGGCAGATCTTCCGCTACGTGATCATGCCGCAGGCTGCGCGGATCGCCATTCCGCCGACCTCCAACGAATTCATCACCCTGCTCAAGATCACCTCCCTGGCCTCGGTGATCTCCCTGCAGGAGCTGATGGCGGTGACCTCGCAGACGGTCTCCACCACCTTCCAGTTCTCCGAGTACTACGCCGTCGCCCTGGTCTACTACCTGGCCATGGTTTACACCCTGACCTGGCTGCAGGGTGGCCTGGAGCGCCGCCTGTCGTGGGACTCGGTGGCCGTCGCCGCCTCCCCGGCCGGCCTGGTGCAACGTACCCTGGCGCGCATGCGCCGTATCTGAGGAGCCTGTCATGAGCGAAATCATCCGTCTGCACAACGTCGGCAAGCGCTACGACAGCTTCCAAGTGCTGCAGGGCATCGACCTGTCGGTCGAACAGGGCGAGAAGATCGTCATCTGCGGGCCCTCCGGCTCGGGCAAGTCGACCCTGATCCGCTGCATCAACCGCCTCAACCCGCACGACACCGGCACCATTACCGTGGAAGGCCAGGACGTCTCGACCAAGGCCGGCGGCGACCACGTGCGCCGCGAAGTGGGCATGGTGTTCCAGAACTTCAACCTGTTCCCCCACCTGAGCGTGCTGGACAACTGCACCCTGGCGCCAATGAAGGTGCGCGGCCTGTCGCGCAAGGTGGCCGAGGAGCTGGCGATGAAGTACCTCAGCCGCGTGCATATCGGCAGCCAGGCGCACAAGAAGCCTGGCCAGCTCTCCGGCGGCCAGCAGCAGCGGGTGGCCATCGCCCGCGCGCTGTGCATGAACCCCAAGGTGATGCTGTTCGACGAGCCCACTTCGGCGCTCGACCCGGAAATGGTCGGCGAAGTGCTGGAGGTGATGACCGAGCTGGCCCTGGACGGCATGACCATGCTCTGCGTGACCCACGAGATGGGCTTCGCCCGCAAGGTCGCCGACCGCGTGGTGTTCATGGACGCCGGCCAGATCGTCGAGACCGCCAGCCCGGCCGAGTTCTTCGACAACCCGCAGCACCCGCGCAGCCGCGCCTTCCTGTCGCAGATCCGCCACTGATGGACATGCCCAGCGAAGCCACCCTGCGCCGCGACCTGGCGGCGGCCTACCGCCTGGCCGCGCTGTTCGGCTGGGACGACACCATCTACACGCACTTCTCGGTGCGCCTGCCGGGTGTCGCCCCGCGTTTTCTGATCAACCCCTTCGGCCTGCTGTTCGAGGAAATACGCGCCAGCGACCTGATCGTGGTCGACATGGAAGGCCGCGTGCTGGAAGGCGAAGCCGACTACAACATCGCCGGCTTCACCATCCACAGCGCCATGCACATGGCCCGGGGCGATGCCCACTGCGTGCTGCACACCCACACCCTGGCGGGCATGGCGGTGGCCGCGGCGGACAACGGCCTGGCCCAGCTCAACCAGATCAGCGCCGAGTTCCACCGCCGGGTCGGCTACCACGGCTACGAGGGCATCGCCCTCGACCTCGGCGAGCGCGAACGCCTGGTTGCCTCGCTGGGCGACAACATCGCCCTGATCCTCCGCCACCACGGCCTGCTCAGCGTCGGCGCCAGCGTCGCCGATGCCTTCTACGTCATGTACTACCTGAACAAGGCCTGCGAGATCCAGCTGGCCGCCGCCGCGCTCGATGGCGTGCGCGAAATGCCGGAAGCCCTCAGCCAGCACGCCTGCGGCCAGTTCCAGGGCTGCGAATGGCAACGCCCGCTGCTGTGGCAGGCCTGGCTGCGCAAACTCGACCGCCTCGACCCCAGTTACAAGGACTGATGCCATGACCACCTGCGGCGAGTTTCTCGTCAAACAACTGCAAGCCTGGGACGTCGACACCGTATTCGGCATCCCCGGCGTACACACCGTGGAGCTGTACCGCGGCCTGCCGGCCAGCCAGATCCGTCACATCACCCCGCGCCACGAGCAGGGCGCCGGTTTCATGGCCGACGGCTATGCGCGAGTCAGCGGCAAGCCGGGCGTGTGCTTCATCATCACCGGCCCGGGCATGACCAATATCCTCACCGCCATGGGCCAGGCCTACGCCGACTCGATCCCCATGCTGGTGATCTCCAGCGTCAACGAACGCGCCCGCCTCGGCCACGGCAACGGCTACCTGCATGAGCTGCCCAACCAGAGCGCGATGGTCGCCGGCGTGTCCGCCTTCAGCCATACCCTGATGAGCGTCGAGGAACTGCCGGCGGTGCTGGCCCGCGCCTTCGCCGTGTTCGAGGGCGAACGCCCGCGCCCGGTGCATATCGAGCTGCCGCTGGACATCATCACCGCCGACGCCAGCCATATGCGCGTGCAGCCCAAGCCGCGCCAGGCCCGCCCGGCACCCAATCGCAGCCTGCTGCGCGAGGCCGCCGGCCTGCTCAAGGGTGCCCAGCGCCCGCTGCTGCTGCTCGGTGGCGGCTGCGTCGCGGCCCAGGCCGAAGCCCGTGCCCTGGCTGCCGCGCTGGACGCCCCGACCGCGCTGACCATCAATGCCAAGGGCCTGCTGCCACCGGGCCACCCGCTGCTGCTGGGCAGCAACCAGGCGCTGGTGCCGGTGCGCCAGCTGGCGCTGGAGGCCGACGTGGTGCTGGCCATCGGCACCGAGCTGGGCGAGACCGACTACGACGTGGTGTTCGACGGCAACTTCCAGTTGCCCGGACGGCTGATCCGCATCGACATCGACCCGCAGCAGCTGCATCGCAACTTCCCGGCGACCCTGGCCATCCAGGGCGACGCGCGCCTGGCCATGCGCATGCTGCTGGCCGAGCTGCAACCGCGCGAGCCAAGCGCCGAGAGCCCCGGCGCGCGGCGCACCGCCGCCGTACAGGCGCAGCTGGCCGAAGGCTTCAGTGGCTGGATGCACTACCGCGCGCTGTTCGACACCGTGCTGGAGGCTTTGCCGGAGGCGCGCTTTGTCGGCGACTCGACGCAGACCGTGTACAGCGGCAACCATCTGGTCGAGCTGGACGGCGCGCGGCGCTGGTTCAACGCCTCCACCGGCTACGGCACCCTCGGCTATGGCCTGCCGGCGGCGCTCGGTGCCAAGCTGGCCGAGCCGGGTCGCCCGGTGATCAGCCTGATGGGCGACGGCGGCCTGCAGTTCACCCTGCCCGAGCTGGCCAGCGCGGTGGAAGCCGGCATCGGCATCATCGTGCTGCTGTGGAACAACAGCGGCTACGGCGAGATCAAGCGCTACATGGAACGCCGCGACATCACCCCGATCGGCGTGGATATCTACACCCCGGATTTCCTGACCATCGCCCGCGGCTTCGGCTGCACTGCCGAACGCGCCCGCGATCACGCGCATCTGGCCGAACTGCTGCGCAGCGCCCCGAGCGACCGCCCGTTGATCATCGAGGTGTTGGAACAAGCGCCTTTCCATCCTTAATTGTTTGCCCTGGCGCGCCAGGGCCGCCCCTCTGTCCAAGGTGATGCATGACCGCACAACTGTTTATCGATGGCACCTGGCTCAGCGCCAGCAGCGCCAACCGCCTGCCGGTGTTCAACCCCAGCACTGGCGAGCAGATCGCCAGCGTTGCCTGCGCCTCGGCCGCGGATGTCGAGCTGGCGGTGCAGGCGGCGCGGCGCGCCTTGCCGGCCTGGAGCCAGCGCCCAGCCCGTGAACGCGCCGAGTACCTGCGCGCCTTCGCCGCGCAGATTGAGGCGCGCAGCCAGGCGCTGATCGAGTTGCAGATGCGCAACAGCGGCAAGCCACGGCATGAGGCCGAATTGGATATCGCCGACGCCATCGCCACCTTCTCCTATTACGCCGAACTGGCCGACGGCCTGGACGCCCGGCAGAACGCCGCCGTGGCCCTGCCGGACAGCAGCTACCAGGCCTTCACCCGCCTGGAGCCGCTCGGCGTGGTCGGGCTGATCGTGCCGTGGAACTTCCCTCTGGTGACCAGCGCCTGGAAGCTCGCCCCGGCTCTGGCCGCGGGTTGCTGCGTGGTGCTCAAGCCATCCGAACTGACCCCGCTGATCGAGCTGCAACTGGGCGAGATCGCCAGCGCCATCGGCCTGCCGGCGGGGGTGTTCAACCTGCTTCCCGGCGATGCCGCCACCGGCGCGGCCCTGGTCGCTCACCCACAGATCGCCAAGCTGTCGTTCACCGGCAGCAATGCCGTGGGGCGCAAGGTCATGCAGGCCGCCGCCTCCCGCACCCTGCCGGTGGCCCTGGAACTGGGCGGCAAGTCGCCGATCCTGGTCTTCGCCGACAGCGACCTGGACCAGGCGGTGCAATGGATCATCGCCGGCATCTGCTGGAACGCCGGACAGATGTGCTCGGCCACCTCGCGCCTACTGGTCGAGGACAGCATCGCCGACGCCCTGCTGGACAAGCTGGCCGGCGCCCTGGCCGCGCTCAAGGTCGGCGACCCGCTGAGCGAAGGCTGCGAGATGGGGCCGATGACCAGCCAGGCGCAGCTGCACAAGGTGCTGGAGTATTTCGCCATAGCCGAGCGCGAAGGCTTGCACTGCCTCGGCGGCGCACGGCAACTGCCGGGCCCGGGCTGGTTCGTGGCGCCCACGCTCTACGCCGATGTGCCGGCGGACAGCCGCCTGTGGCGCGAGGAAATCTTCGGCCCGGTACTCTGCAGCCGGCGTTTCAGCGATGAGGCCGACGCCGTGCACCAGGCCAACGACTGCGACTTCGCCCTGGCCGCCACCGTGGTCAGCGCCGACCGCAACCGCGCCATGCGCGTGGCCGCGGCCCTGGAGGCCGGGCATGTGTGGGTCAACTCGGTGCAAGTCATCTACCCGCACACCTCCTGGGGCGGCGGCAAGGCCAGCGGCATCGGCCGCGAGCTCGGCCCCTGGGGCTTATCGGCGTTTCAGCAGGTCAAGCACATTACCGTGCCCAGTGTGGACTGCTAGCCCGCCTGACGGGCCATAGGCTCGTCCCGAAGCAATGTCTGCCGCCTGGCGCACTGTCCGCCATGCCTTGGCCGCGAGGCCGGCTGCTCGATCAACGAAGTGGCCTGCCTGCTCGGCTTGCCGACAGCCGCGCCAGGCACTGTAGCGCGGGCTGGAAAACGCTACATACCGGCGCGTCAGGAATGTTCTTAATATCGAACATGGCTGTCGCTGCAGCGACTCATGCCGGCGCCGCTGGAGGGCTGGAGGCGACTGAGCGCCAACGGAAAACAAGGGGAAGCCCCGGGCACCGGTGGCCTCTCATACTTTTTGGTTATTTTGTTGGTTTTATCGAACATAGCTCTTGCCCTTTGCCGACGCCGGCCCTAGCATTCGTTTGACATTTCAAACGCCGGCACCTCGTCGGCGCGACACCCTGCTTTGCTGCCTGCCCCCTCGGCGACCGTACCAGGAGAACAAGATGCAACTGAAAGACGCCCAGCTGTTCCGCCAGCAAGCCTACATCGACGGCCAGTGGCTGGACGCCGACAGCGGCCAGACCATCGCGGTGAACAACCCGGCGACCGGCGAGATCATCGGCCATGTGCCGAAAATGGGCCGCGCCGAGACCCGTCGCGCCATCGAAGCCGCCGAGCGCGCGCTGCCGGCCTGGAGCGCGCTGACCGCCAAGGATCGCGCCAACCGCCTGCGCCGCTGGTTCGAGCTGATGATGGAAAACCAGGACGACCTCGGCCGCCTGATGACCATCGAGCAGGGCAAGCCGCTGAGCGAAGCCAAGGGCGAAATCGCCTACGCCGCCTCCTTCCTCGAGTGGTTCGCCGAAGAAGCCAAGCGCATCTATGGCGACACCATTCCCGGCCACCAGCCGGACAAGCGCATCATCGTGCTCAAGCAGCCGATCGGCGTGACCGCGGCCATCACCCCGTGGAACTTCCCCTCGGCGATGATCACCCGCAAGGCCGGCCCGGCCCTGGCCGCCGGTTGCACCATGGTGCTCAAGCCCGCCTCGCAGACCCCCTACTCCGCCCTGGCCCTGGCCGCCCTGGCCGAGAAGGCCGGGATTCCGGCCGGCGTGTTCAGCGTGGTCACCGGCAGCGCAGGCGAAGTCGGCGGCGAGCTGACCAGCAACCCGATCGTGCGCAAGCTGACCTTCACCGGCTCCACCGAAATCGGTCGCCAGCTGATGGCCGAATGCGCCCAGGACATCAAGAAGGTGTCCCTGGAGCTGGGCGGCAACGCGCCGTTCATCGTCTTCGACGACGCCGACCTGGATGCCGCCGTGGAAGGCGCGCTGATCTCCAAGTACCGCAACAACGGCCAGACCTGCGTCTGCGCCAACCGCCTGTACATCCAGGACGGCGTGTACGACGCCTTCGTCGACAAGCTGAAGGCCGCCGTGGCCAAGCTGAAGATCGGCAACGGCCTGGAAGACGGCACCACCACCGGCCCGCTGATCGACAACAAGGCCGTGGCCAAGGTCCAGGAACACATCGAGGACGCCCTCAGCAAGGGCGCCAAGCTGGTCGCCGGTGGCAAGCCGCACAGCCTGGGCGGCAGCTTCTTCGAGCCGACCATCCTGATCGACGTGCCGAACAACGCGGCCGTGGCCAAGGAAGAGACCTTCGGCCCGCTGGCGCCGCTGTTCCGCTTCAAGGACGAGGCCGAAGTGATCGCCATGTCCAACGACACCGAGTTCGGCCTGGCCTCCTACTTCTATGCCCGCGACCTGGGTCGCGTGTTCCGCGTGGCGGAAGCGCTGGAGTACGGCATGGTCGGCATCAACACCGGGGTGATCTCCACCGAGGTGGCGCCGTTCGGCGGCGTGAAGGCCTCCGGCCTGGGTCGTGAAGGCTCCAAGTACGGCATCGAGGACTATCTCGAGCTGAAATACCTGTGCCTGGGCGGCATCTGATTTAACTGATTTCCGTGGGTGTCGGGTGGCAGGCAGGAGTCGTAGCCACCCGGCGTCGGCGTTTCCGGTGGTGGCACCGGCGAACCCTGCAGACGAATCGGCAGGAGCCTGGCAGTTCGATCATCGTTAGCTGCCAAGCCCCGCCCCATCGTCATCATCCTTGGACCAAGCCGCACCAACCCAGCGGCCGATGAGGAAACCATGAGCAAGACCAACGAATCCATTCTGCAACGCCGTGCTGCCGCTGTTCCGCGCGGTGTAGGTCAAATCCACCCGATCGTCGCCGAACGCGCCGAGAACGCCACCGTGTGGGACGTCGAGGGCCGCGAGTTCATCGACTTCGCCGGCGGTATCGCCGTGCTCAACACCGGTCATCTGCACCCGAAAGTGGTGGCCGCCGTGCAGGAACAGCTGACCAAGCTGTCGCACACCTGCTTCCAGGTCCTGGCCTACGAGCCCTACATCGAGCTGTGCGAAGAAATCGCCAAGCGCGTGCCGGGCAACTTCGCCAAGAAGACCCTGCTGGTCACCTCCGGCTCCGAAGCGGTCGAGAACGCCGTGAAGATCGCCCGTGCCGCCACCGGCCGTGCCGGCGTGATCGCCTTCACCGGCGCCTACCACGGCCGCACCATGATGACCCTGAGCCTGACCGGCAAGGTCGTGCCCTACTCCGCCGGCATGGGCCTGATGCCGGGCGGCGTATTCCGCGCCCTGGCACCGTGCGAACTGCACGGCATCAGCGAAGACGAGTCGATCGCCAGCATCGAGCGCATCTTCAAGAACGACGCACAGCCGAGCGACGTGGCCGCCATCATCATCGAGCCGGTCCAGGGCGAAGGTGGTTTCTACGTCAACTCGCCGGCCTTCATGAAGCGCCTGCGCGCCCTGTGCGACCAGCACGGCATCCTGCTGATCGCCGACGAAGTGCAGACCGGCGCCGGGCGTACCGGCACCTTCTTCGCCACCGAACAGCTGGGCATCGTCCCGGACCTGACCACCTTCGCCAAGTCGGTCGGCGGCGGTTTCCCGATCTCCGGCGTGTGCGGCAAGGCCGAGATCATGGACGCCATCGCTCCGGGTGGCCTGGGCGGCACCTATGCCGGCAGCCCGATAGCCTGCGCCGCGGCCCTGGCCGTGCTGAAAGTGTTCGACGAAGAGAAGCTGCTGGAGCGTTCGCAAGCGGTGGGCGAGAAGCTCAAGGCCGGCCTGCGCGAGATCGCCGCCAAGCACAAGGTCATCGGAGACGTGCGCGGCCTGGGTTCGATGGTCGCCATCGAACTGTTCGAGAACGGCGATCACGACAAGCCGGCGGCCGAGCTGGTCGGCAAGATCGTCGCCCGCGCCCGCGACAAGGGCCTGATCCTGCTGTCGTGCGGCACCTACTACAACGTGATCCGCTTCCTGATGCCGGTCACCATCCCGGACGCCCAGCTGGAAAAAGGCATTGCCATCGTCGCCGAGTGCTTCGACGAACTGGCGTAAGAGCTGCTGCGCGTCGGTCATCCGGCGTTGAAATCGGGCTCGGGCTGCTCATTTACAGCTCGTAAACTCCGCGCCCTCGCCCGATTGATTCGCTGGCGCTTACCCAGCGGGCCAGCCTACGGCTGTTACTCCCGTTGGTCGTTGCGCCTTGTCTGCCTCTAGCTCGCAAGCTCTTCGGCAGACACTGCATCACCGAATCCGCCTGAGGCTCACCAGGCCGGGCGTTTCTTCGAGACCCGCGCAAGCGGGTCTTTTTTTGCCTGTCAGTTGGCCTGCAGGGCTTCCTGCACGAAGTCCAGACGATCCTGGCCGAAGAACAGCTCGTTGCCGACGAACATGCTCGGTGCGCCAAATACACCGCGCTTGACCGCTTCCTCGGTGGTGGCCTTGAGTTGGTCCTTCACTTCCTGCTCGGCAGTCAGCGCCAGCAGCGCTTGCGCATCGAACCCCGCTTCGCTCAATACCTTGCCCAGTACCGCCAGGTCGCCGAGGTTCAGGGCATCGACCCACATGGCTTTGAAGATTGCGCTCACATAGGCGTCGAAACGCTCCGGCATGTGCAACTGCACGCCCACCGCACCACGCATCAGGCCCAGGGTGTTGATCGGAAAATGCGGGTTGAACTGCATCGGCACCTGGTAGCGCCGGGCGAAGCGCTGCAGGTCCTGCAGCATGAAGCGGCCCTTGCTCGGGATGGTGATCGGCGAGGCGTTTTTCGTCGCCTGGAACACGCCGCCGAGCAGCATCGGCTTGTACACCAGCTCGGCATCCGCCGCGGCGCAGATCGCCGGCAACTGGGTCCAGGCCAGGTAGGTGGTGGGGCTGCCGAAGTCGAAGTAGAACTCGACGGATTTACTCATCGATGAATGCTCTCTTGTGCTTGTTTTAACCAGATTTCGCGACCCAGCGAGCGACGCCCAGGCGTTGTTGGCGAAGCGGTGCGAAATGCTCATTGGCAGCAGCCAACTGCGCTTTCTCCCCGCTTCGCCGCCTAGCCTGAACGTCGCGCAGCGGGTCGATTCACGTCACCACTTCTCCATCCAGGGGCGCAGATCGAGTTCGAAGGTCCAGGCATCGCGTGGCTGGGCGTGCAGGAACCAGTAGTTATCGGCGATATGCTCGGGATTGAGGATACCGTCCTGCTCCTTCAGCGCGTAGCGCTCGGGGAAGCTGTCGCGGATAAAGGCGGTGTCGATGGCGCCATCCACCACCACGTGGCCGACGTGGATGTTCAGCGGGCCCAGCTCGCGCGCCATGCTCTGCGCCAGGGCGCGCACGCCGTGCTTGGCGCCGGCGAAGGCGGCGAAGTGCGCGGCGCCGCGCAGGCCGGCAGTGGCACCGGTGAACAGGATGGTGCCGCGGCCGCGGGTGACCATGCGCCGCGCCACCGCCTGGGCGGTAAGGAAGGCGGAGAAGCAGGCCATTTCCCAGATCTTGAAGTACTTGCGCGCGGTCTCTTCGAGGATGCTGCACGGCACGTTGGCGCCGATATTGAAGACGAAGGCCTCGATCGGGCCGATGCTGCTCTCGATCTGCTCGACCAGTGCGGCGACCTCGTCCTCCTTGCGCGCATCCGAGGCGAAGCCGTGGGCCTGGCCTCCGCCGGCGCGGATTTCATCCACCAGCGGCTGCAGCTTGTCGGCGCTGCGCCGGGTCACGCAGGCGATGTAACCCTCGCGGGCGAAGCGCTTGGCGATCGCGCCGCCGGTGGCGTCGCCGGCACCGATCACCAGTACCACCTTGTTGTCGTTGTTCTGCGGGTTCATGGATTTCACCTTTACTAAACGATCGTTAGCTAAACGAACGTTATGCTACGCTTGCGGCATCGTCAAGCAGGTTTAGCAGCGGAGATTCCCATGCGCTATTCGGCCGAACACAAGGCCCAGACCCGCGAGAAGCTGTTGCACAGCAGCGGCGCCATTGCCAAGCAGGGCGGCTTTTCCGCGGCCGGCGTGGACAGCCTGATGAAGGCCATCGGCCTGACCGGCGGCGCCTTCTACAGCCACTTTGCGTCGAAGAACGACCTGTTCAGCGCCATCGTCGAGCGCGAGCTGAGCCACAGCCTGCAGCGTCTTGGCGAGGGCGACGATGCCAGTCGCGCCAAGCTGCAGCGCTGCCTGGAGCGTTACCTGAGCATGGCCCACGTGCAGCAGCCGGACAGCGGCTGCGCCATCCCCACCCTGGGTGCCGAGATCGCCCGCGCCGACCTCAAGGTGCGCGAGCAGGCCGAGCACTGGCTGGTGCGCCTGCAGCAGGCCTGGAGCGAGGTGCTGGGCAGTGGCGAGCTGGCCTGGGCCATCCTCGCCCAGTGCGTCGGCGCGCTGGTGGTAGCGCGCATGCTGGCCACGGAGCAGCGCCAGGCCGAGGTGCTGGAGGCCAGCAAGGCGCTGCTGGCTGCGACAGTCGGTCGCGCCCCGCAAGGGCCGGAAAGCGACGAAACCCAGACGGCGGCTATCGCCATCCAGACGCCGCAGGGATAACCTGTCGCGGCAATCAACTATCTGCGCATTGCCCCGCTCGCCCACCCCCTACTCCGCCACTGTCGTTGAGGTTTCCATGACTGCCCCGGTTGCCGCTCCGGAGATTCTGATTGCCGAAGCGAACCCCTGGACAGCCGATCTGCTGACCCAGCTGGTGCTGGATGTGCGCCGCGACGCCGTGGTCACCACGGTGGCCGATGGCCAGGCGGCCCTGGCCCGCTGCCGGCGCAAGCTGCCGGACCTGGTGATCGCCGATGGCGAACTGGCCCTCCTCGACGGCGTCGAGCTGCTGCGCCAGGTGCGCCGCCACCCGCGCACCCCGGCGCTGCCGTTCATCCTGATCAGCCGGCATACCGATGCCCGCAGCGTGCGCGCCGCCCTGCCGCTGGCGCCCACCGCCTACCTGGCCAAACCGTTCAATGCCGAGCTGCTGCGCCAGCGCCTGCAGGGCCTGCTGCAAGGCACGGGGCCGGCCCCGGCCTACCCGCCGGCGCTGCTGGTCAGCGACCTCAACCAATACCTGGATGACGTCCGTGAAGCCGGCCAGGGCGCGCCGCTGCTCGGCGACCTGCGCGACGCGGTGGCCCGCAGCCTGCAGGCCAGCGAGGCGAGCCTGGGCGAACTGGAGCAGGAGTTCGCCCGCGACCCGCAGATCACCGCGCGCCTGATCGCCGCCGCCAACAGCGCGGCGGAACACCGCGGCGCCGCCAGCCAGACCCTGGCCCAGTCACTGCACCGGCTGGGCGTGGCGCGCAGCCTGAACCTGGTGCTGGGCCTGGCCATCCAGCGCAACGCCCGCCTGCAGGACCCGCGCCTGAGCGAGCTGGCCGGGCACACCGGGCAGCAGGCCCAGCACAGCGCCGAACTGGCCTTCTGGCTGGCCGGGCGCCTGGGACTGGATGCCGAGCTGTGCTACACCGCCGGCCTGCTGCACAACATCGGCGAACTGGCCCTGCTGCGCAGCCTGCAGGACTGGCTGGATGCCGGCGGCGAGCTGAGCAGCGAACAGATCGACAGCGCCCTGCACCAGCGCGCTGCCAGCTACGGCTCGGCCCTGCGCATTCGCTGGCGCCTGCCCTTCGGCCTGCGCGAACTGATCGCCGCGTACTACGGCCTGGGCAAAGGGGTGTTCTCGCGCGAGGCGCTGGTTCTCAACCTCAGCGCCGAACTGCTCGCCCTGCCGGCCGATCAGGGGCCGGAGCAGGTCGCCGAGTGCCGCGCGGCGAGCATGCTGCGGCTGTCCGCCTCGCTGCTCGGGCAGGTGCCGGCGAGCCTGCTCAGGCGCGACTGAGCGGCAGCACTCACGCCTCTCCCGACGAGTCCGCCGGCTCGATCCGCCGCACCAGCCCCCCCTTGCAACCAGCGAACGGCAAGCCGCCTGCACGACACCCTAACCTGGGAAACGCAGGCCGGCTGAACGATCTTGCCTATTGGCTACGCGCCAACCTGGCCACGCGGAACCTGCCTGAACCGACTAGTCGATTCGCGCCATCTGGCGCAGGAGGTCGAGGTCGAGGATCTCGATCTCGCCGTAGGTCAGGCGCAGCGCGCCGCGCGCCTCCAGGTCCTTGAGGATCTGATTGGTGGTCTGCCGCGACAGGGCGAGCATCAGCGCCAGCTGATCCTGGGCCAGCTGGATCACCCGCCGCGGGCCGGTCTCGCCATAGCCCTCGGCGATCAGCAGCAGGCGCCGGGCCAGGCGTGGCGCCGCCGGCAGCAGACTCATCGCCTCCAGGGCGATGAAGGCCAGGCGCAGCTTCTGGCTCATCAGCAGGGCGAACTCGCGCCAGTAGCGCGGCTGCCGGTCGAGCAGCTCCAGCAGCGCGCCCTGGGGGATCTGCAGCAGCTGGGTCGGCCCCTCGGCAAAGGCGTCGTGGGTGCGCGGCTGGCCGTCGAACAGGGATATCTCGCCAAACCAGTGAGGCGGCTCGACCAGGGTCAGCAGCGCCTCCTTGCCCTCTCGGTCGACCGCGCCGATGCGGATCGCCCCCTGCAGCACCGCGTACAGCCCGCACGGGCGATCACCGCGGCTGAACAGGCGCTGCCCGGCCGCCAGCTGGCGCAGGCCGGCCTGGCCGAGCAGCTCCTCCTGCAGCGCCGCGGGCAGGTGGCTGAACCAGTGCCCGGCCAGCAGTTGCTGGCGCAGGCTTGCGGGGGCGGACATGGCATCTCCTGGGTTTGTCGGCTAGGCGACAGAGGCCGGCACGCGCGGCGGACCATTATCGGACAACTTGCCTGAATTATTGCGGAGTTAGCCGATGAAGTCCCTCGTTGATCACCTGAGCCAGTACGCCGAATACCACCGCGACCGGCGGAACATCTTCAGCCATTTCATCGGCATCCCGATGATCGTGGTGGCGGTCGCCGTGCTGCTGTCGCGCCCCGGCCTGGAAGTCGCCGGGCTGTGGCTGTCGCCGGCCCTGCTCACGGCCCTGGCCGCCGGCCTGTTCTACCTGCGCCTGGACCTGCGCTTCGGCCTGCTGATGAGCGCCCTGCTGGCGCTGTGCCTGTGGGCCGGCATGGCCCTGGCGCAGGCCGGCACGGCGGCCTGGCTGGGCGGCGGCCTGGGCCTGTTCGTGGTCGGCTGGGTGATCCAGTTCATCGGCCACTACTACGAAGGACGCAAGCCGGCCTTCGTCGACGACCTGATGGGCCTGGTGGTCGGGCCGTTGTTCGTGGTCGCCGAACTGGCCTTTCTCTGCGGCCTGCGCCATGAACTGCGCGAGGCGGTGGAGCGCCGCGCCGGACCGACGCGCATCCGCCAGAAGAACGCCATCGTCTGAACCCGGCAGTGGGCGCCGCCCGCCGGCGCTTTTCCGCAGGCATGAAAAAACCCGCCAGAAGGCGGGTTTTTTCGTGGTCGCCGATCAATTACTTGATCTTGGCTTCCTTGTAGATCACGTGCTTGCGGATGGTCGGATCAAATTTCTTGATCTCGATCTTGTCCGGGGTGGTGCGCTTGTTCTTGTCGGTGGTGTAGAAGTGGCCGGTACCGGCGCTGGACACCAAACGGATCAGTTCACGCATGATTTGCTCCTTAGACCTTTTCGCCGCGAGCGCGCAGCTCGGACAGCACTACGTCAATGCCGCGCTTGTCGATGATACGCATGCCCTTGGCGGAAACGCGCAGACGCACGAAACGCTTCTCGGACTCGACCCAGAAGCGGTGATGCTGCAGGTTCGGCAGGAAACGACGACGGGTTTTGTTGTTTGCGTGGGAAATATTGTTCCCGGTTACCGGACCCTTACCGGTAACTTGACAGACTCTCGACATGCCTCAGCCCTCTAAACCACATGCCCAACCCGGCATGGGTTGGCCGCTTGAACTCAATAGTCATTTGGCGCTCAGCGCCACGTTTCTCGGGGGTCTTACCGCGCTTGTCTGCTTGCGCAGGAGGCGGGCCCCTAGAAAAGAGCGCTGCTTTATACCAGAACACCCTGGCACTCGCAAGGTTGAGCATGTCTTTCCAGCCGCAGAGTGACCTGGCACGGCGCGCTCTGCGGCGGGCTTGAAGGGCCGCACCGGCTTGACCGCTCGTCGCCGCCTGCTGATTGTTCCGCTGCGCCCCTTGGTCTAGGGTAGACCCTTGCCGCCCATTGTCCCACGGAGATCCCGCCCATGCGCCTTGCCGCCCTGCCCCTGCTGTTCGCCCCGCTGCTGAGCCAGGCCGCCGTGCTCAGCGTCTGCACCGAGGCCAGCCCGGATGGTTTCGACGTGGTGCAGTACAACGCGCTGACCACCACCAATGCCTCGGCCGACGTGCTGATGAACCGCCTGGTCGACTTCGACGCCGCCAGCGGCCAGCTGCAGCCGAGCCTGGCCAGCGCCTGGACGGTGTCGGCCGACGGCCTGGTCTGGGACTTCCAGCTGCGCCCCGGGGTGCGCTTCCAGCGCACCGAGTGGTTCAGTCCGAGCCGCGAGCTGAACGCCGAGGATGTGCTGTTCAGCTTCCGGCGCATGCTCGACCCCGCCCATCCCTGGCACAAGAGCGCGCCCGGCGGCTACCCGCACGCCCAGTCGATGCAGCTGCCCGCGCTGATCAAGCACATCGAGTCGCCAACCCCGCTGCAGGTGCGCTTCACCCTCAACCAGCCGGACGCCACCTTTCTCGCCACCCTGAGCATGGGCTTCGCCTCCATCTACTCGGCCGAATATGCCGCGCAGCTGCTGCGGGCCGGCACGCCGGAGCGGCTCAACAGCGCGCCGGTCGGCACCGGCCCGTTCATCCTCAAGCGCTTCCAGAAGGATGCCGTGGTGCGCTACACGGCCAACCCGGACTACTTCGCCGGCAAGCCCGCGGTGGACGGCCTGATCTTCGCCATCACCCCGGACGCCAACGTGCGCCTGCAGAAGCTGCGCCGCGGCGAGTGCCAGATCGCCCTGTCGCCCAAGCCGCTGGATGTGCAGGCGGCCCGCCAGGACCCGGCCCTGCGGATCAGCGAGACGCCGGCCTTCATGACCGCCTTCGTCGCCCTCAACACCCAGCACCCGCCCCTGGACAAACCGCAGGTGCGCCAGGCGATCAACCTCGCCTTCGACAAGGCCAGCTACCTCCAGGCGGTGTTCGAGGGCAGCGCCACCGCAGCCAGTGGGCCCTACCCGCCGACCACCTGGAGCTATGCCAAGGCCTTGCCCGGCTACGCCCATGATCCGGCCAAGGCCAGGGCGCTGCTGGCCGAAGCGGGGCTGGCGGAGGGTTTCAGCACGACACTCTGGACCCGCCCGTCGGGCAGCCTGCTCAACCCCAACCCCAGCCTCGGCGCGCAACTGCTGCAGGCCGACCTGGCCAAGGTCGGCATCCGCGCCGAGATCCGCGTGATCGAGTGGGGCGAGCTGATCAAGCGCGCCAAGGCCGGCGAGCATGACCTGCTGTTCATGGGCTGGGCTGGCGACAACGGCGACCCGGACAACTTCCTCACCCCGCAGTTTTCCTGCGCCTCGCTGCAGTCCGGGCTGAACTTCGCGCGCTTCTGCGACCCGCAACTGGACAAGCTGATCGCCGCCGGCAAGCTCAGCGCCGAGCAGACGGTGCGCAGCGGCCTGTACCAGCAGGCGCAGACGATCATCCAGGAGCAGGCCCTGTGGCTGCCGCTGGCCCACCCGACCGCCTTCGCCCTGCTGCGCAGCAACGTGCAGGGCTATCGGGTGAACCCCTTCGGCCGCCAGGATTTTGCCCGGGCGCGGCTCGACTGAGCGCTACAGCCAGCCGTATTCGGCCAGGGACAACGGCTCGCCATCGCCGACGATGAAGTGATCAAGCACGCGCACCTCGATCAGCGCCAGCGCCTCCTTGAGGCGCCCGGTGAGCACGCGATCGGCCTGGCTGGGCTCGGCCACTCCGGACGGATGGTTGTGCACCAGGATCGCCGCGGCCGCATTGTGCGCCAGCGCCCGCTTGACCACCTGACGCGGGTAGACGCTGGCGCCGTCGATGCTGCCGTGGAACAGCGCCTCGAACTCGATCACCCGGTGCTTGGCATCGAGAAACAGGCAGCCGAACACCTCGTGGGGCTCGTGGCGCAGGCGCGCCTTGAGGTAGTCGCGCACCGCCTGCGGGCTTTCCAGCGCCGACTCGCGCTTGAGCCGTTCGGCCAGGTGGCGCCGGCCCATCTCCAGCACCGCCTGCAGCTGCGCATACTTGGCCGGGCCCAGGCCCAGGCGCCGGCTGAAGCAGGCCAGGTCGGCCTCGAGCAGTGCGCGCAGGCTGCCGAAGTCCTGCAGCAGATGCCGGGCCAGATCCACCGCGCTCTGCCCGGTGACCCCGGTGCGCAGGAATATCGCCAGCAATTCGGCGTCGGTCAGGGCGGCCGCGCCCATCTCCAGCAGTTTCTCCCGCGGGCGTTCCGCCGCGGGCCAGTCGCGAATACTCATGACATCTCCCTGTCGAGCCGGCCCGCTGTTCCGGCGCGGGCCCTGTGCTATCTTAGCCCGGCTTTTTCGCGGCGTTTGCCTGGCAAATCGGCGGGCAGTAGCGACCTCGGCAGCTCCGCGGCGCACCCTGGCCGGCGCCTGGCCCTGGGGAGGGAACGCCAACGCCGCAGCACCCCCACACAACCCTACTGATCAAGGCAGGCCTATGCAGCGGCTTTATCGGAAACGCATTGTCCTCGGCGTCGGCGGCGGCATCGCCGCCTACAAGAGCGCCGAACTGGTGCGTCGCCTGCGCGACCAGGGCGCCGAAGTCCGCGTGGTGATGACCCGCGGCGGGCGCGAATTCATCACCCCGCTGACCCTGCAGGCGCTGTCCGGCCACCCGGTCAGCCTGGACCTGCTCGACCCGGCCGCCGAAGCCGCCATGGGCCATATCGAACTGGCCAAGTGGGCCGACCTGGTGCTGATCGCCCCGGCCACCGCCGACCTGATGGCGCGCCTGGCCCAGGGCGTGGCCGACGACCTGCTGACCACCCTGGTGCTGGCCACCGATGCCACCGTGGCCCTGGCCCCGGCGATGAACCAGGCCATGTGGCGCGACCCGGCCACCCAGGCCAATGCGCAACTGCTGGAAAGCCGCGGCCTGCGCCTGTTCGGCCCGGCTGCCGGCAGCCAGGCCTGCGGCGACGTCGGCCCCGGGCGCATGCTCGAAGCCGAGGAACTGGCCCAGCGCGCCGCCGACTGCTTCCAGCGCCACAGCCTGAGCGGCAAGCACGTGCTGATCACCGCCGGGCCGACCCAGGAAAACATCGACCCGGTGCGCTACATCACCAACCACAGCTCCGGCAAGATGGGCTTCGCCCTGGCCGAGGCCGCGGTCGAGGCCGGCGCCAAGGTCACCCTGATCAGCGGCCCGGTGCACCTGCCGACCCCGGACCGGGTCACCCGCATCGACGTGATCAGCGCCCGCGACATGCTCGCCGCCTGCGAGGCCGCGATGCCCTGCGACCTGCTGATCGCCTCCGCCGCGGTGGCCGACTACCGCCCGGAAGTGGTCGCCGCGCACAAAATGAAGAAAGACCCCAGCACCGGCGACGGCCTGCTCCTGCAGCTGGTGCGCAACCCGGATATCCTCGCCACGCTCGCCGGCCGGGAAGACCGCCCGTTCAGCGTCGGCTTCGCGGCAGAAACCGAGAACCTGCTCGGTTATGCGGCGCGCAAGCTGCAGGACAAGAACCTCGACCTGATCGTCGCCAACGACGTGGCCAACCCCAGCATCGGCTTCAACAGTGAAGAAAACGCCATCACCATCATCGACCGCGAGCTGCAGGCGACCAGTTTTGCCCAGACCAGCAAGGGCAAGATCGCCCGCCAGCTGGTGAGCTTCATCGCCGAGCGCCTGACCCGCGCCTGACCCACTTCCGACCGTTCACAGGGCCCGCCATGCACGCTTTGCAAGCCAAGATTCTCGACCCGCGCCTGGGCAGCGACTTCCCCCTGCCGCAGTACGCCACCCCCGGCTCGGCCGGCCTCGACCTGCGCGCCATGCTCCAGCAGGACACGGTGCTGGAACCCGGCCAGACCCTGCTGATCCCCAGCGGCCTGTCGATCTACATCGGCGACCCCGGCCTGGCCGCGCTGATCCTGCCGCGCTCGGGCCTGGGCCATAAGCACGGCATAGTGCTGGGGAACCTGGTCGGCCTGATCGACTCGGACTACCAGGGCGAGCTGATGGTGTCCTGCTGGAACCGCGGGCAGACACCATTCACCATCGCCGTTGGCGAGCGCATCGCCCAGCTGGTGCTGGTACCGGTGGTGCAGGCGCACTTCGAGCTGGTCGAGCAGTTCGACGAAAGCCAGCGCGGCGCCGGCGGCTTCGGCCATTCCGGCAGCCACTGACCCGCCACACCCGGACGAACCGCTCAGGAGACGCTGCGTGAAACTGTTCAAGCGCACAGCCAAGGATGACGCCAGCCCGTTCCCGCTCAGCCCCGCGGCGCCAGCCGCGGGCACCAGCCGCCAGGCCCTGCTGCCGGGGGCGCTGGTCGCCCTCGGCGGGCTGCTGGCTGCCGCCCTGTTGCTCTGGCTCAGCCTGAGCGGCAGCGACCGCCAGCAGCAACAGCAACTGGTCCAGGCCTGGGGCAGCAGCCAGGCCAGCGCCCTGCAGCACGCCCTGCAGCAGCTGCAGGCCGACACCCAGGCCGTCGCCGGCAATCCGGCGCTGCTCGAAGCCCTGCGCAGCGGCGACCGCAGCCTCATCGCCGCCGCCGAGCGCAGCCAGCAGCACTGGCAGGGCGTGGTCGACGTGCACCTCAATGCCCCGGGCAGGGCCAGCCTGGATATCGGCCGCAACGGACCGATGAACTTTGCCGCCCTGGACCTGCTGCGTCGCCTGGAGAATGGCCAGGTGCCGGCTGCCGAGGCCTACAAGATCGGCGAGCGCTGGCTGGTGTACAGCGCCGCGGCGCTGCGCAGCGCCGACCAGAGCCAGCTGCAGGGCACCCTGCTGCTGGTGGTCGACCTCGAGCGCCTGCTCAACAGCCTGCCCGCGCTGCCGGCCGGCATCGGCCAGATGCAGCTCAGCCAGCAGTTCGGCGACACCGCCGCCCAGCTGCTCAGCGTCCGTGGCGAGCCGACCGGCGAGAGCGCCCAGTCGTTCGCCAGCGGCAACCCGAACTGGCAACTCAGCTTCGCCCCGGGGCCGAACCTGCAGGCGCCGGCGCTGTCGCCCGCCCTGCTGGGCCTGGCCGCCCTGCTTGCCGCCGCCGGCGCCCTGTGCGGCCTGGTCCTGCTGCACAGCCAGCTGCAGAGCCGCCTGCGCAGCGACGTGCGCCAGCTCGGGCAGATGCTCCAGGAGCTGTCCAACGGCAAGTCGGTCAAAGCCTTCAGCCTGAGCCTGGCCGCTCTCGACGGCCTGGCCCAGACCCTGGCGCGCCTGCCGCGCCGCAAACAAGAAGCCTCGCCCGACGAGGCCGGCAGTCCACCCGCTACTGCCAAGGCGGAACTCGCGAACAAGCCGGCCCGCCCGGCCGAATCGCCGTTCCAAGACACCGATATCCTCGATATCGACATTCTCGACGAAGACCAGGACCTCCTGGGATTGGAGCAAACATCAATGGACAGTGCCCAGCAAACCCCACCGAAGCTGCCCGCCAGCATCTTCCGCGCCTACGACATCCGCGGCGTGGTTGGCGATACCCTGACCACCGAAGCGGCCTACTGGATCGGCCGCGCCATCGGCTCGGAAAGCCTGGCCAAGGGCGAGCCCTGCGTGGCCGTCGGCCGTGACGGCCGCCTGTCCGGCCCGCAACTGGTCCAGCAACTGATCCAGGGCCTGCTCGATTGCGGCTGCCAGGTCAGCGACGTCGGCATGGTGCCGACCCCCGCACTGTACTTCGCCACCCACGTGCTCAAGGGCAAGTCCGGGGTGATGCTCACCGGCAGCCACAACCCGCCGGACTACAACGGCTTCAAGATCGTCATCGCCGGCGATACCCAGGCCAACGAGCAGATCCAGGCACTGAAGGCCCGCATCGACAGCAACGACCTGGCCAGCGGCGTCGGCAGCGTCGAGCAGGTCGACATCCTGGCGCCCTACTTCAAGCAGATCGTCGGCGACATCGCCATCGCCAAACCGCTCAAGGTGGTGGTCGACTGCGGCAACGGCGTAGCCGGGGTGATCGCCCCGCAACTGATCGAGGCCCTCGGCTGCACGGTGATCCCGCTGTTCTGCGAGGTCGACGGCAACTTCCCCAACCACCACCCGGACCCGGGCAAGCCGGAAAACCTGGTCGACCTGATCGCCCGGGTCAAGGCCGAGGGTGCCGACCTGGGCCTGGCCTTCGACGGCGACGGCGACCGCGTCGGCGTGGTGACCAACGCCGGCAACATGGTCTTCCCCGACCGCCTGATGATGCTGTTCGCCAAGGACGTGGTGTCGCGCAATCCCGGCGCCGACATCATCTATGACGTCAAGTGCACCCGCCGCCTGGGCGCGCTGATCAGCGGCTACGGTGGCCGCCCGGTGATGTGGAAGACCGGCCACTCGCTGATCAAGAAGAAGATGAAGGAAACCGGCGCCCTGCTGGCCGGCGAGATGAGCGGGCACATCTTCTTCAAGGAGCGCTGGTTCGGCTTCGACGACGGCATCTACAGCGCCGCGCGCCTGCTGGAGATCCTCAGCCAGGAGAAGCGCAACGCGGAGCAGGTATTCGCCGCCTTCCCGGCGGACATCTCGACCCCGGAAATCAACATCACCGTCACCGACGAGAACAAGTTCCAGCTCATCGACCAGCTGCAAAGCGACGGTGTCTGGGGCGAGGCCAACCTGACCACCCTCGACGGCGTACGCGTCGACTACCCCAAGGGCTGGGGCCTGGTGCGCGCCTCCAACACTACGCCGGTGCTGGTGCTGCGCTTCGAAGCGGAAACCGATGCGGAACTGGAGCGGATCAAAGAAGTCTTCCGTGCCCAGCTCTACAGCGTCGCCCCCGACCTCAACCTGCCGTTCTGATCCCATCTGGAGCCCATTGCGCAATGACCCTCAACCGTGATGCCGCCACCCAAGTCGCCAAGGTCCTGTCCGAAGCGCTGCCCTATATCCGTCGCTTCGTCGGCAAGACCCTGGTGATCAAGTACGGCGGCAACGCCATGGAAAGCGAGGAGCTCAAGGAAGGCTTCGCCCGCGACATCGTGCTGATGAAGGCGGTCGGCATCAACCCGGTGGTGGTGCACGGCGGCGGCCCGCAGATCGGCGATCTGCTCAAGCGCCTGTCGATCGAGAGCCACTTCATCGATGGCATGCGCGTCACCGACGCGCAGACCATGGACGTGGTGGAGATGGTGCTCGGCGGCCAGGTCAACAAGGACATCGTCAACCTGATCAACCGCCATGGCGGCAGCGCCATCGGCCTGACCGGCAAGGATGCCGAGCTGATCCGCGCCAAGAAGCTGCAGGTCACCCGCCAGACGCCAGAAATGACCCAGCCGGAAATCATCGATATCGGCCATGTCGGCGAGGTGGTCGGGGTCAACACCGACCTGCTCAACATGCTGGTCAAGGGCGACTTCATTCCGGTGATCGCGCCGATCGGCGTGGGCGCCAATGGCGAGTCCTACAACATCAACGCCGACCTGGTCGCCGGCAAGGTCGCCGAGGCGCTGAAGGCCGAGAAGCTGATGCTGCTGACCAATATCGCCGGCCTGATGGACAAGCAGGGCGAGGTATTGACCGGCCTCTCCACCGAGCAGGTCGATGCGCTGATCGCCGACGGCACCATCTACGGCGGCATGCTGCCGAAGATCCGCTGCGCCCTGGAAGCCGTGCAAGGCGGCGTCACCAGCGCGCACATCATCGACGGCCGGGTGCCCAATGCGGTGCTGCTGGAAATCTTCACCGACAGCGGTGTCGGCACCCTGATCAGCAATAGCAAGTAAGCGGCGGAACTGCCGGCACGGCTGGTTCACACCTGCCGTGCCGGCGCTCAGCGCTGGCGCAACTCCAGCAGACGCGCCCGATCCGCGGCAAAGGCCGCCTCTTCGGCGGCCCGCCCCTCGCGGTAGCGCTGGATGTCCTTCTCCACCCCGGCCTGCTCGGTCTTCAGGTTCTCGATCTGCACCAGCAGATGCTCGGGCACCGCGCGCCCGGCCCGCTCGTGCTCGGCGGCCTTGGCCTGCAGGTTGTCCTGCTGGGTACGCAGGGACTGCAGGTTGCCCTGCGCCACACCGATCACCCCGTCCAGCTCGGCCAGCTTGCGATCGCGCGCGCGGTCGACATCGCCGACTTCGGAGTAGATGCGCAGCAGCTGGGCATCAGACTTGGCCTTGGCCTTCTCCTCGGCCAGGCGCTTGCGCTCCTCGGCACTCGGCGCCGGCGGCACCACGCGGACCACCCGGCCCTGCTCGTTGAGCACCTCATAGCCCTTGGCCACGGACTCGGGCGGCACGCCGAGGCGATTGACCACGGTCAGGCCGCGCTCATCGACATAGCGGTACATCTCCGCAGCCCCGGCCAGGATCGGCATCCCCAGGGCCAGGAACAACGTACAGCGCAGCGCAACCGGTTTGAGCATGAACAGAACACCCTGTGCAGGTAATGGAGGATGCTAGATGCCGTATTGCGCGCGGTACGCCTCGACCGCCGGCAGGTGTTGCTTCAGCTCGGCATCGCCGGCCAGATAATCCAGCACCTGCTCCAGCGAGACAATACTGACCACCGGCATGCCATAGTCGCGCTCGACCTCCTGGATCGCCGACAGCTCGCCCTGGCCGCGCTCCTGGCGGTTCAGCGCGATCAGCACGCCGGCCGCCTGGGCGCCCTGGGCTTGGATGATCTGCATCACTTCGCGGATCGCGGTACCGGCGGTGATCACGTCATCGACGATCATCACCCGGCCGGTGAGCGGCGCACCGACCAGGGTGCCGCCCTCGCCGTGGTCCTTGGCTTCCTTGCGGTTGAAGCACCAGGGCAGGTCGCGCTGATGCTGCTCGGCCAGGGCCACCGCGGTCGCCGCCGCCAGCGGGATGCCCTTGTAGGCCGGACCGAACAGCACATCGAAGTCGATGCCGCTGTCGACCAGCGCGGACGCATAGAAGCGCCCCAGCTTGGCCAGGGCCAGGCCGCTGTTGAACAGCCCGGCATTGAAGAAATAGGGGCTGGTACGCCCGGACTTGAGGGTGAACTCACCGAAACGCAGCACGCCGCGTTCGATGGCAAAACGGATGAATTCGCGCTGGTACGCCTGCATGAAAAGCCCCGAACGGCACGGTTGTAGCTATGAATTTGGCTAATTAGGAATGAGCTCAGGTATCATACACGCAGGTGTTTTTGGGGGCTATTTATGCGGATCATCAGTGTCAACGTGAATGGCATTCAGGGGGCGGTCGAGCGCGGCTTGCTCAGCTGGCTGCAGGCCCAGAATGCCGACGTGATCTGCCTGCAAGACACCCGTGCCTCCTCCGTCGAACTGGACGATCCGGCCTTCCAGCTGGATGGTTACTTCCTCTACGCAGCCGATGGCGAGATTCCCGAACAGGGTGGTGTCGCGCTGTACTCCCGCCTGCAACCGAAGGCGGTGATTCACGGCCTCGGTTTCGAGATGGCGGATCGTTACGGGCGCTACCTGCAGGCGGATTTCGACAAGGTCAGCATCGCCACCGTGCTGCTGCCTTCGGGCCAGGGCGGCGACGAGAGCCTCAACCAGAAGTTCAAGTTCATCGACGACTTCACTGGCTACCTGGACAAGCAACGGCGCAAGCGCCGCGAGTACATCTACTGCGGCTCGCTGTACGTGGCCCACCAGAAGCTCGACGTGAAGAACTGGCGCGACTGCCAGCAGATCCCCGGCTTCCTCGCCCCCGAGCGGGCCTGGCTGGACGAGGTGATCGGCACCATGGGCTACGTCGATGCACTGCGCGAAGTCAGCCGCGAGGGCGACCAGTTCAGCTGGTGGCCGGACAACGAGCAGGCGGAAATGCTCAACCTCGGCTATCGCTTCGACTACCAGCTGCTCACCCCCGGCATGCGCCGCACCGTGCGCAGCGCCAGGCTGCCGCGCCAGCCGCGCTTCTCCCAGCACGCACCGCTGATCGTCGACTACGACTGGCTGCTTAGCGTCTAAGCAGTCCGTTCCACGCCCTAGCCGGCGGCCCCGCCGCGCAACGCACCCCAGGCCTTGCCGGCCACACCGACCACGCCCAGCACCAGCGCCCCCACCAGCACGCCGAACAGCGCATCGATCAGGGTCGGTGCCAGCATGGCCAGCACGCCACCCGCGGCCGGCACAGTGCCGATGGCCTCGACCCAGTGCTGGATCAGCTCGTGGGCACCGGGAATGCCGTGGGTGAGAATGCCCCCGCCGACCATGAACATCGCCGCCGTACCGACCACCGACAGCGCCTTCATCAGCCAGGGCGCCAGCCACAGGATGCCGCGGCCGACGGCCTGGGCCAGGGCGCTGGCGCGCCGGCTGAGGTAGAGCCCGGCATCGTCCAGCTTGACGATTCCGGCGACCAGGCCGTACACCCCGACGGTCATCAGCAGGGCGATGCCGGACAACACCGTGACCTGCTGCAGGAACGGCTGGCTGGCCACCACGCCGAGGGTGATGGCGATGATTTCCGCCGACAGCACGAAGTCGGTGCGCACCGCGCCCTTGATCTTGTCCTTCTCGAAGGCCTGCATGTCCACCGCCGGATCGACCAGCGCCTGTACATGGGCGGCATGCTGGCCGCGATCCTCGGCCTGGCTGTGGAGGAACTTGTGCGCCAGCTTCTCGAAGCCCTCGAAACACAGGAAGGCGCCGCCGAGCATCAGCAACGGCGTCACCGCCCAGGGCGCGAAGGCGCTGATCAGCAGCGCGGCTGGCACCAGGATCAGCTTGTTGATCAGCGAACCGCGGGCCACCGCCCAGACCACCGGCAACTCGCGGTCGGCCTTGACCCCGGTGACCTGCTGGGCGTTCAACGCCAGGTCATCGCCGAGCACGCCGGCGGTCTTCTTCGCCGCCACCTTGGTCATCACCGAGACATCGTCCAGCACGCTGGCGATGTCATCGAGCAGGGCTAACAGATTGGCTCCAGCCACGTCAGGCTTCCTTACTTAACAGGGGATGAAACGACCGGCCCCGAACGGGGCCGGCAGAATGGGGGTCACTTGATCAGGCGCAGGCACAGCGGATAGCGGTAGGCCTGGCCTTCATTGGCCTTGATCCCGGCGATGATGGTCAGCACCAGGGCGGTCACCCCGACCAGCAGCATCAGTGGGAAGCCGATCAGCACCCAGGCCAGCACGCCGCAGACCATCATGGCGATACTGTAGGTGATCTGGAAGTTCAGCGCCTCGCGGCCCTGCTGGTCGACGAAGGGATCCAGGTCCTTCTTCAGCTGCCAGACCACCAGGGGACCGATGACATTGCCGATCATCGGCGCGACGACCCAGAAGAAGGCCGCGTAGTGGCACAGCATCGCCCATTGGCGGGCCTGCGCGCTTGGCGTGGGCACCAGGTTCTGCTCGTCCATGCTCATCCTCCGCGTCGTCGCGCCTGTCGGTTCAGTCGGCCAGGGCAGCCAGCTGCAGCTCGAACAGCTCGCGCATGCCCTGCTGGGCCAGGGCCAGCATGGCGTTCAGCTCTTCCGGCTGGAACGGTGCGCCTTCGGCGGTGCCCTGCACCTCGATGAAGCCACCGGCGCTGGTCATCACCACGTTGAGATCGGTCTCGGCGGCGGAGTCTTCCAGGTAATCCAGGTCCAGCACCGGCTCGCCCTGGTACATGCCCACCGAGACCGCGGCGACCATCTGCTTGAGCGGCTCACCCTTCAGCCCGCCGCGCTTCTTCAGCAGTTTCAGGGCATCGACCAGGGCCACCATGGCGCCGGTGATGGAGGCGGTGCGGGTACCGCCGTCGGCCTGGATCACATCGCAGTCGATGAAGATGGTGTTCTCGCCCAGCTTGCTCATGTCCAGCGCGGCGCGCAGCGAACGACCGATCAGGCGCTGGATTTCCAGGGTCCGCCCGCCCTGCTTGCCACGGCTGGCCTCGCGCGCGTTACGCTCGCCGGTGGCGCGCGGCAGCATGCCGTACTCGGCGGTCAGCCAGCCCTGACCCTGGCCCTTGAGGAAACGCGGCACGCCGGACTCGACGCTGGCGGTGCAGATCACCTTGGTATCGCCGAACTCGACCAGTACCGAACCCTCGGCATGCTTGGTGTAGTTGCGGGTAATGCGTACGGAGCGCAACTGGGAGGGAGCACGGCCACTGGGACGTTTCATCTGCGTATACCTGATAAGGAGCGGGGAATCTGCCGGCATTATAGGGCGCCCACCGGCCATGCGACATGCCCGATTGGGCCGGCGGTCGCACTGCGTTACAATCCCGCGCCCCAGTTTCCGATCCGAGAGGTTTTCCCATGGTGCACAGCATGACCGCCTTCGCCCGCGTCGAAGGGGCCGGCGCCCACGGCACCCTGAGCTGGGAACTGCGCTCGGTCAACCACCGCTACCTGGAACCGCACCTGCGCCTGCCGGATGCCTTCCGCGACCTCGAAGGCGCGGTGCGCGAGGCCCTGCGTCAGGGGTTGTCGCGCGGCAAGGTGGAATGCACCCTGCGCTTCGCAGAGGAAAACACCGGTAAGCGCCTGCAGGTCGACAGCCAGCGCGCCCGGCAGCTGATCAGCGCCGCCGAGGAAGTGGCCGCCCTGATCCAGCAGCCGGCGCCGCTCAACCCCCTGGAAGTGCTGGCCTGGCCCGGCGTGCTGGTGGCCGACGCGGCCGACCCGCAGGCGCTGAATGCCGCCGCCCTCGACCTGTTCAACCAGGCCCTGACCGAGCTGAAGAACGGCCGCGGCCGCGAAGGCGCCGAGCTGGCCAAGCTGCTCAATGAGCGCCTGGATGCCATCGGCGCCGAAGTCGTCGCCCTGCGCGAGCTGGTGCCGCAGATGCTGGCCAACCAGCGGCAGAAGATCGAAGCGCGCTTTGCCGAGATGCAGGCCGAGCTGGACCCGCAGCGCCTGGAGCAGGAGCTGGTGCTGCTGGCGCAGAAGAGCGACGTGGCCGAGGAGCTCGACCGCCTGAGCACCCATGTGGCCGAAGTGCGCCGCGTGCTCAAGGCCGGCGGCGCCGCCGGCCGGCGCCTGGACTTCCTCATGCAGGAACTCAACCGCGAGGCCAACACCCTCGGCTCCAAGGCCTTCGACCCGCGCAGCACCCAGGCCGCAGTCAATTTGAAAGTCCTGATCGAGCAGATGCGCGAACAGGTGCAGAACATCGAGTAAGCCCCTGCTAGGCTACGAACAACGTTTTCAGGATGCATCCATGACCGTTACCACCGGCACCCTCTACATCGTTTCCGCGCCCTCCGGCGCCGGCAAGACCAGCCTGGTCAAGGCGCTGATCGACAGCGAGGCGCAGATCCGCGTCTCCGTCTCGCACACCACCCGCGCCATGCGCCCGGGCGAGGTGGACGGGGTCAACTATCACTTCGTCAGCCGCGAACAGTTCGTCGCCATGCTCGAGCACAGCGATTTCCTCGAGCACGCCCAGGTCTTCGACAACCTCTACGGCACCTCGCAGAAGTGGGTCGAGCAGACCCTCGCCGAAGGCTACGACCTGATCCTCGAGATCGACTGGCAGGGCGCCCAGCAGGTGCGCCGGCTGATGCCGCAGGCCAAGTCCATCTTTATCCTGCCGCCCACGCAAGAGGCGTTACGCCATCGCCTGACCAACCGCGGCCAGGACAGCGGCGAGATCATCGAGCGGCGCATGCACGAGGCGGTCAGCGAGATGAGCCACTATGTCGAGTACGACTACATCCTGATCAACGACGACTTCGCCCATGCGCTGGCCGACCTGAAGGCGATCTTCCGTGCCAATCAGCTGCTCCAGCACGTCCAGCAGCAGCGCCACGCCGGCCTGCTCAGCGAACTGCTGGTCTGAGCGGGGAAATCAGTGCTTCCCTTAATGCTGGTGATTTTTTAGACTATTCAGTCCGCTCGCCCATCCGGGCCCAGCTCTTTATTCGCATTTGCTACGAGGAACACCATGGCCCGCGTTACCGTTGAAGATTGCCTGGACAACGTCGATAACCGCTTCGAGCTGGTCATGCTCGCCACCAAGCGCTCGCGTCAGCTGGCCACCGGCGGCAAGGAGCCGAAAGTGGCGTGGGAAAACGACAAGCCGACCGTAGTCGCCCTGCGCGAAATCGCCGCCGGCCTGGTCGACTATGACGTGATCGCCCAGGACGACCTGGTCGAGGAAGAGCCGTTCTTCGCCCCCCTCGAGGACGAGGCCAACGAGCCTCTGTAAAGCCATGGGTCGAAGTCGCGCGACTCGCAGTCAGCCAGTGCGGCAGGGGGTGCCACCTTGCCGAGCATAGACACACTCGCCGAACGCCTTTCGACCTACCTCGGCCCGGACCAGGTCAACTTGGTCCGCCGCGCCTACTTCTACGCCGAGCAGGCCCACGACGGCCAGCGTCGCCGCAGCGGCGAAGCCTACGTCACCCATCCGCTCGCCGTCGCCAGCATTCTCGCCGACATGCACATGGACCATCAGAGCCTGATGGCCGCCATGCTGCACGACGTGATCGAGGACACTGGCATCGCCAAGGAAGCCCTCACCTCGCAGTTCGGCGAGACGGTTTCCGAACTGGTCGACGGGGTCAGCAAGCTGACCCAGATGAACTTCGAGACCAAGGCCGAGGCCCAGGCCGAGAACTTCCAGAAGATGGCCATGGCCATGGCCCGCGACATCCGCGTGATCCTGGTCAAGCTGGCCGACCGCCTGCACAACATGCGCACCCTGGAAGTGCTGGCCGGCGAGAAGCGCCGGCGCATTGCCAAGGAAACCCTGGAAATCTACGCGCCCATCGCCAACCGCCTGGGCATGCACAGCATGCGCGTGGAATTCGAGGACCTCGGCTTCAAGGCCATGTACCCGATGCGTTCCGAGCGCATCCGCGCGGCGGTCAAGCGCGCCCGCGGCAACCGCAAGGAAATCGTCAACAAGATCGAGGAATCGATCACCGCCTGCCTGCAGCGCGAAGGCATGCAGGGCGAGGTGATCGGCCGCGAGAAGCACCTGTACAGCATCTACAAGAAGATGCGCGGCAAGCGCCGGGCGTTCAACGAGATCATGGACGTCTACGCCTTCCGCATCGTGGTCGACAAGGTCGACACCTGCTACCGCGTGCTCGGCGCCGTGCACAACTTGTATAAACCCTTGCCCGGGCGCTTCAAGGACTACATCGCGATCCCCAAGGCCAACGGCTATCAGTCGCTGCACACCACCCTGTTCGGCATGCACGGCGTGCCGATCGAGATCCAGATCCGCACCCGCGAGATGGAAGAGCTGGCCAACAACGGCATCGCCGCCCACTGGCTGTACAAATCCGCCGAGGACGAGCAGCCCAAGGGCAGCCACGCCCGCGCACGGCAGTGGGTCAAGGGCATCCTCGAACTGCAGCAGCGCGCCGGCAACTCGCTGGAATTCATCGAGAGCGTGAAGATCGACCTGTTCCCGGACGAGGTCTACGTGTTCACGCCCAAGGGCCGCATCATGGAGCTGCCAAAAGGCTCCACCGCGGTCGACTTCGCCTACGCGGTGCACACCGACGTCGGCAACAGCTGCATCGCCTGCCGCATCAACCGCCGCCTGGCGCCGCTGTCGCAGGCCCTGGAAAGCGGCTCGACGGTGGAAATCGTCACCGCCCCGGGCGCGCGGCCGAACCCGGCCTGGCTCAACTTCGTGGTCACCGGCAAGGCACGCACCCATATCCGCCACGCGCTCAAGCTGCAACGCCGCTCGGAGTCGATCAACCTCGGCGAGCGCCTGCTGAACAAGGTGCTCACCGGCTTCGCCAGCCACCTGGACAAGGTGCCGGCCGAGCGGGTGCAGGCGGTGCTCGGCGAATACCGCCTGGAAGTCATCGAAGACCTGCTGGAAGACATCGGTCTGGGCAACCGCATGGCCTACGTGGTGGCGCGGCGCCTGCTCAGCGAAGGCGGCGACCAGCTGCCCAGCGCCGAAGGCCCGCTGGCCATCCGCGGCACCGAGGGCCTGGTGCTGAGCTACGCCAAGTGCTGCACGCCGATCCCCGGCGACCCGATCGTCGGCCACCTGTCCGCCGGCAAGGGCATGGTGGTGCACCTGGACAGCTGCAAGAACATCAGCGAGATCCGCCACAACCCGGAAAAGTGCATCCAGCTCAACTGGGCCAAGGATGTCGCCGGCGAATTCAACGTCGAGCTGCGCGTCGAGCTGGAGCACCAGCGCGGCCTGATCGCCCTGCTGGCCAGCAGCGTGAATGCCGCCGACGGCAACATCGAGAAGATCAGCATGGACGAGCGCGATGGCCGCATCAGCGTGGTCCAGCTGGTGGTCAGCGTGCACGACCGCGTGCACCTGGCCCGCGTGATCAAGAAACTGCGCGCCCTGACCGGCGTGATCCGCATCACCCGCATGCGCGCCTGACCCCTTTGCCTCGCGGCAGCCCTGCCGCGCAATCCCCTCAATAACAAGGAACTTCCCATGAGCAAGAGCGTGATCAGCAGCGACAAGGCCCCGGCCGCCATCGGCACCTACTCCCAGGCGATCAAGGCCGGCAACACCGTGTACCTGTCCGGGCAGATCCCCCTGGACCCGGCGACCATGGAGCTGGTGCAGGGCTTCGAGGAACAGACCGTGCAGGTGTTCGAGAACCTAAAGGCGGTGATCGAAGCCGCCGGCGGCAGCTTCAAGGATCTGGTCAAGCTGAACATCTTCCTCACCGACCTCAGCCACTTCGCCAAGGTCAACGAAGTCATGGGCCGCTACTTCGAGCAGCCCTACCCGGCGCGTGCCGCCATCGGCGTGGCGGCCCTGCCGCGCGGCGCCCTGGTGGAAATGGACGGCATCCTGGTCCTCGGCTGACCCATCCGGCCGGAGGCCACCCGTCATGCGTCGACTGTTCGCCCTCGCCCTGTGCTGCGGCCTGCTCGGCGGCTGTGCCGGCCCCGGCAGCCCGGACGGCATCTGGATCAACCAGCCGCTGATCGAGGCGGCCCGCGAAGGCGGGCCGCTGCGCGAGGCGCTGCTGGCCTACGGGCCGAATCTGGAGTGGCAGATCGACAGCCAGCGCGGCCTGGCCACCTACAGCAACGGCTTCGAACTGGGTGAAGGGCAGCTGACGGCGCAGCAGCCCGGCCAGTGGCGGGTCGACTATCACGGCGACGTGCACGAACAGCTCAGCCTGCGCGACGACGAGCTGGTCCAGCAAGCCAACAGCAACGGCCCCGAGCAGCGCTTCAGCAAGCCGCAGCAGCCCGCCGCAGCCGACGCGCCGCCGGGCAGCAGCTTCGAGGCGGCACTGTATGACGCCTACCTCGGCGGCACCTGGAAGATCCGCGAAGGCCTCGGCCAGGGCGGCCTGGTGCTGTTCCACGCCGACGGCCGCATCGAGGGCCTGCCGGGCGCCGAGCGCTATGCCCTGTGCCTGGCCGGCGACTGCGCGTCGATGAGCGGCGAGCACGACAGCCTGTGGCTGCAACTCGGCCAACAGGGGCGCTCGTGGATCTTCCAGCGCGACGGCGAGCAGCTGCGCATCCTCGAGGCGCTCAACCGCGCCCAGCTGGACGAAATGCCCGAGCTGCATCCCGGGCGCCAGGCCTGGCTGCTGGAACGCGACTGATCCGCCGCACTCCAATGCTTTTGCCCCGTGGAGTCTCCCCCATGCGCCTGATTCTGCTGTGCTGCCTGCTCCTCAGCCTGAGCGCCCAGGCCGAACAACGCCACTACGACAGCAGCGGCCGCTACCTGGGCCGCACCGATGACGACGGGCGTGCCTATGACAGCAGTGGCCGCTACGTCGGACGCACCGACGCGGACGGCCGGCATTACGACGCGGCGGGGCGCTACAGCGGGCGCGACGATGAAGACGGCCGGCGCTATGACGCCAGCGGCCGCTACAGCGGGCGCCAGGACAGCGACGGGCGCATCTATGACAGTGCCGGGCGCTACCAGGGCCGCGAAGACGACGATGGCCGGCGCTACGACGACAGCGGCCGCTACAACGGACGCAGCGACGACTGATCGGCTGCCAGCAACGCCGCATAACCCTCGCGATAGCTCGGGTAGTGCGGCGCCCAGCCGAGTGCCCGCGCCCGCGCATTGCTGCAGCGCTTGCTGCCGGAGCGGCGCAGCGCGGACTCCTCGGCCCAGTGACTGACGCCCAGCTGCTCGCGCAACCAGCCGACCACCTCGTGCAGCGGCGCCGGCGCGTCATCCACGCCGATATAGCAGTCGGCCAGCGCCACCCCGCGGGCATCGGCCTGCAGCAGGAAGGCCAGCAGCCCGGCGGCATCGTCGGCATGGATGCGGTTGCCGTACAGCGGCGGCTCGCTGACTGCGCGATAGCCCTGGCGCACCTGGTTGAGCAGCCACGCGCGCCCCGGGCCGTAGATGCCGGTCAGGCGCACCAGGGTCGCCGGCAGCCCGCCGTGCAGCGCCAGCTGCTCGGCCTCGCGCATGATCCGGGCGGAGTAACCGGGCGCCTCGGCGGGGGAATCCTCGTCGATCCATTCGCCGCCCTGCTGGCCGTACACGCCACTGCTGGAGACGAACAGCAGGCGCCGCGGGCGCTGGCCGGCGGCGGCCAGCCAGGCCAGCACATGGCGCAGGCCATCGACATAGGCGGCGCGGTAGCCGGCCTCGTCGTGCTGGGCCGGCGTCGCGCAATACACTAGGTAGTCCAGCTGCCCCTGCGGCCAGGCCGCCGGCGGGCTGTCGGCCTGCAGGTCGCCGGGCACCGGCAGCACGCCGGCCGGCAGGCGTGCGACATCGCGCCGCAAACCGTAAACCGTCCAGTCGGCCACAATAAGACGTTGGGCCAGGCGGCCACCGACATCACCGCAACCGGCGATCAGCAGAGAGGGGGAGGCAGGCATGCTCAACTCCACGAAACAGGGCGTCCAGCCTAGCGCCAGCGGCCCCGGCGGCCAAGCGCCGGGAGATGTAAATGCGAATTACTCTTTTGTTAACAAGAATTACTTGCAATAATGCCGGCACTTTTGCTCCACCGCGCCCCTGCGCCGGTGGCCGCCAACGCTCTTTTTCTTCTTCAGGTCCGGCCAGCATGAACCCATTCAGCCAACCCGCCCACTCCGCCACCACCGCGCCAATGCTGCTGCGCCGGCTCGCCCTGGCCCTGTTCGGCCTGCTGCTGCCGGTTGTCGGCTACGCCGAAGAAGCGCCCGCCGCGCCGGCACCGACCGCCCTGCAGAGCGTCCCGGCCACCGCCACCACCGCCGGCCAGCCCGGCCAGCCCGGCCTCACGACCGCGACCCCGGCCGCCAGCGCCGACCCCAGGCTGAACGCCCTGCGCGAGAAGATCGCCACCCTCGGCGAGCAGGCCAGCGCCGAGCAGATCGGCGCGGTGCAGCGGCAGTTCATGCAGGACAACGGCATCGCCGAGGCCGATGCCCAGCAGCTGGTCGCCGCCCTGCAGGCGCTGGATGCCATGGGCCAGGAGCTGGCGGCCGAGGAAGAGGCCATCCACGACCTGTCGCCCTGGGGCATGTACCAGAACGCCGACGTGGTGGTGAAGGCGGTGATGATCGGCCTGATGCTGGCCTCGGTGCTGACCTGGACCATCTGGATCGCCAAGAGCCTCGAACTGGTCACCGCCCGCCGTCGCCTGCAGCGCGAACTGCTCGACCTGAAAAGCGCGCGCAACCTGCTCCAGGCCGCCGAACAGGCCCGCGCCCAGCACAGCTTCAGCGCCCTGCTGATCGACGACGCCCGCGAGGAACTGAAGCTCTCCGCCGGCAGCAAGGAGAAGGACGGCATCAAGGAGCGCGTCAGCTTCCGCCTCGAGCGCCTGGTCGCCGCCTGCGGCCGCGAGATGAGCAAGGGCACCGGCGTGCTCGCCACCATCGGTTCCACCGCGCCCTTCGTCGGCCTGTTCGGCACCGTGTGGGGCATCATGAACAGCTTCATCGGCATCGCCAAATCGCAGACCACCAACCTTGCCGTGGTCGCCCCGGGCATCGCCGAAGCCCTGCTGGCCACCGCCCTGGGCCTGGTCGCGGCGATCCCGGCGGTGATCATCTACAACGTCTTCGCCCGCTCCATCGCCAGCTACAAGGCGCAGGTCGCCGATGCCTCGGCCCAGGTGCTGCTGCTGGTCAGCCGCGACCTCGACCTGCCGGCCGTGCCCGAGCGCAGCGCGCAACCGCACATGGTCAAGGCGGTCTGAAGCCATGGGCCTGCATCTGAACGAAGGTGGCGACGATCTCCAGGAAAGCCATGAGATCAACGTCACCCCCTTTATCGACGTGATGCTGGTGCTGCTGATCATCTTCATGGTCGCCGCGCCGCTGGCCACCGTCGACGTGAAGGTCGACCTACCGGCCTCCACGGCCAAACCGGCGCCGCGCCCGGACAAGCCGATCTACCTGAGCATCAAGGCGGACAGCAGCCTGTTCCTCGACAACCAGCAGGTCGCAGCGGCCCAGCTCGGCAGCGCCCTGGACCGGCTGACCCAGGCCGACAAGGACAAGACCATCTTCGTGCGTGGCGACAAGGGCGTGGACTACGCCGAGCTGATGGCCGTGATGGACAACCTGCGTGGCGCCGGCTACCTGAAGATCGGCCTGGTCGGCCTGGAAACGGTCGGCGGCCAATGAGCAGCAGCCTGCGCAAGCTGCCGCTGTGGGGCGTCAGCCTGATCGTCGTGCTCGCCCTGCACCTCGGCCTGTTCCTCTGGGCCCTGTACTGGCGCCCGGCGGCCATGCCGCTGGCAGTGCCGCCGGCGGCCATGCTGATCGAGCTGGAGCCGCTGGCCGCCGCGCCCAAGCCGGCCCCGCCGCCACCGCCGCAGGTCCAGCCGCAGGAACCGGAGCCGCAGCCCAAGCTGGTCGAGGCGCCGAAGCCGAAGCTGGCCATCGCCCCGCCGAAACCCCAGCCCAAGCCACGCCCGCCCAAGCCGGTGGAGCCCAAGCCGCAGCTCACGCCAGCCGACAACCCGCCGCAGGACACCCCGCCGGCGCCGGTGGCCGCCGCCGATGCCAAGCCGGCCGCGCCGCAACAGGCCACCGTGAGCGCGCCGAGCAAGGCCGAGCTCAGCTGGCAGAGCAAGCTGCTCAGCCACCTGAGCCGCTACAAGCGCTACCCCGACGACGCCCGCCGTCGCGGCTTCGAGGGGGTCAATCGCCTGCGCTTCGTGGTCGACGGCCGCGGCAAGGTGCTCTCCTATGCCCTGGCGGGCCGCTCCGGCAGCGCCTCGCTGGACCGCGCCACCCTGGAGATGATCCGCCGCGCCCAGCCGTTGCCGCCACCGCCGCCCGAGATGCTGCAGAACGGCCAGCTGGAGATCGTCGCGCCCTTCGTCTACTCCCTCGATCGCCGCTAAGAACCTGCGCACGCTCCCTTGTAGGGTGGATCGCGCTCCATCGATCCACCGAGCGGCGCCAGGGTGGATGAGAAAAGCGTCATCCACCCTACGGGCCGATCCCTCCTGCCCGCAGGAGTAGCGCGAGCAGTTGGTTCCATTGAATACAGCCGCTATGCTTGGGCGCATCTCAATGGATTCAGACTATGACCCTCACCGAACTGCGCTACATCGTCACCCTCGCCCAGGAACAGCATTTCGGCCGGGCCGCCGAGCGCTGCCATGTCAGCCAGCCGACCCTGTCGGTGGGGGTGAAGAAGCTCGAGGACGAGCTCGGCGTGCTGATCTTCGAGCGCAGCAAGAGCGCGGTGCGCCTGACCCCGGTCGGCGAAGGCATCGTCACCCAGGCGCAGAAGGTGCTGGAGCAGGCCCAGGGCATCCGCGAGCTGGCCCAGGCCGGCAAGAACCAGCTGACCGCGCCGCTGAAGATCGGCGCCATCTACACGGTCGGCCCTTACCTGTTCCCCCACCTGATCCCCCAGCTGCACCGGGTCGCCCCGGACATGCCGCTGTACATCGAGGAAAACTTCACCCACGTGCTGCGCGACAAGCTGCGCACCGGCGAGCTGGACGCGATCATCATCGCCCTGCCGTTCCAGGAAGCCGACGTGCTGACCAAGGCGCTGTACGACGAGCCGTTCTACGTGCTGATGCCGGCCGGCCACCCCTGGACCGCCAAGGAACACATCGACGCCAGCCTGCTCAACGACAAGAGCCTGCTGCTGCTCGGCGAGGGCCACTGCTTCCGCGACCAGGTGCTGGAAGCCTGCCCGGCCACGCGCAAGACCGAAGAGAACAAGCACACCACCATCGAGTCCAGCTCGCTGGAAACCATCCGCCACATGGTCGCCTCGGGCCTGGGCATCTCGATCCTGCCGTTCTCCGCGGTGGACAGCCACCACTACGCCCCCGGCGTGATCGAAGTGCGTCCGCTGACCCCGCCGGTGCCCTTCCGCACCGTGGCCATCGCCTGGCGCGCCAGCTTCCCGCGGCCGAAGGCCATCGAGCTGCTCGCCGACTCGATCCGCCTGTGCTCGGTGGCCGCGCGTCCGCAAGGTCAAGCCCTGCCGGCATGACCGAACTGGCCCAGGTACCGGTCACCGCGCTCAAGGGAGTGGGCGCGGCGCTGGCGGAAAAACTCGCCAGGGTCGGCCTGGAATCCCTGCAGGACGTGCTGTTCCACCTGCCCCTGCGCTACCAGGACCGCACCCGCGTGGTGCCGATCGGCGCCCTGCGCCCCGGCCAGGACGCGGTGATCGAAGGCGTGGTGGCCGGCGCCGATATCGTCATGGGCAAGCGGCGCAGCCTGCTGGTGCGCCTGCAGGACGGCAGCGGCACCCTCAGCCTGCGCTTCTACCACTTCAGCCAGGCGCAGAAGGACGGTCTCAAGCGCGGCACCCATGTGCGCTGCTACGGCGAGGCGCGCCCCGGCGCCTCCGGCCTGGAGATCTACCACCCGGAATACCGCGCCCTCGGCGCCGACGAAGTGGCGCCGGTGGAGCAGACCCTGACGCCGATCTACCCGACCACCGAAGGCCTCACCCAGCAGCGCCTGCGCAGCCTCAGCCAGCTGGCCCTGGCCCGCCTCGGCCCGCACAGCCTGCCGGACTGGCTGCCGGCCGAGCTGGCCCGCGACTACCGCCTCGGCCCGCTGGACCAGGCGATCCGCTACCTGCACCGGCCGCCGCCGGATGCCGACCTGGAAGAACTGGCCGAGGGCCGCCACTGGGCCCAGCACCGCCTGGCCTTCGAGGAACTGCTGACCCACCAGCTGTCGCTGCAGCGCCTGCGCGAGCAGGTGCGTGCCCAGCAGGCACCGCGCCTGCCGCTGGCCAGGCGCCTGCCGCAGCTGTTCCTGCAGAACCTCGGCTTCGCCCCCACCGGCGCGCAGCAGCGGGTCGGCGCGGAGATCGCCTACGACCTGAGCCAGGACGAACCGATGCTGCGCCTGGTGCAGGGCGACGTCGGCGCCGGCAAGACCGTGGTCGCCGCCCTGGCCGCCCTGCAGGCCCTGGAAGCCGGCTACCAGGTGGCGCTGATGGCGCCCACCGAGATCCTCGCCGAGCAGCACTTCCTCAACTTCTCGCGCTGGCTGGCGCCGCTGGGCATCGAGGTCGCCTGGCTGGCCGGTAAGCTCAAGGGCAAGGCCCGCGCCGCCGCCCTGGAGCAGATCGCCGCGGGTGCGCCGATGGTGGTCGGCACCCACGCGCTGTTCCAGGACGAGGTGCGCTTTCAAAAACTCGCGCTAGTGGTCATCGACGAGCAGCACCGCTTCGGCGTGCAGCAGCGCCTGGCGCTGCGGCAGAAGGGCATCGACGGCCGCCTGTGCCCGCACCAGCTGATCATGACCGCCACGCCGATCCCGCGGACCCTGGCGATGAGCGCCTACGCCGACCTGGACACCTCGATCCTCGACGAGCTGCCGCCCGGGCGCACCCCGGTAAACACCCTGGTGATCGCCGACAGCCGCCGCCTCGAGGTGGTCGAGCGGGTGCGCAGCGCCTGCCGTGAAGGGCGCCAGGCCTACTGGGTATGCACGCTGATCGAGGAATCCGAGGAACTCACCTGCCAGGCCGCCGAGACCAGCTTCGAGGAGCTGTCCAGTGCGCTCGGCGAGCTGCGCGTGGGCCTGATCCACGGGCGCATGAAGCCAGCCGAGAAGGCCGCGGTGATGGATGAGTTCAAGCGCGGCGAGCTGCAATTGCTGGTCGCCACCACGGTGATCGAAGTCGGCGTCGACGTGCCCAACGCCAGCCTGATGATCATCGAGAACCCCGAGCGCCTGGGCCTGGCCCAGCTGCACCAGCTGCGCGGCCGGGTCGGCCGCGGCAGCGCGGCCAGCCACTGCGTGCTGCTCTACCACGCGCCGCTGTCGCAGCTGGGCCGTGCCCGCCTGGGCATCATGCGCGAGACCTGCGACGGCTTCGTCATCGCCGAGAAGGACCTGGAACTGCGCGGCCCCGGCGAGATGCTCGGCACCCGCCAGACCGGCCTGCTGCAGTTCAAGGTGGCCGACCTGATGCGCGACGCCGACCTGCTGCCGGCCGTGCGCGACGCCGCGCAGAGCCTGCTGCAGCACTGGCCGCAGCACGTCAGCCCGCTGCTCGAGCGCTGGCTGCGGCATGGCCAGCAGTATGGCCAAGTGTGAGCCAATCGACAGCGCACCGCTGGTCACCTGTCCGGCGGCAGCCACGCGCTCGCGGGTGGCTGGTTATACTCCCTGCCAGTAGTTCCCCAGCCGGATGTTGCCCATGACCGAAGTTGCCCTCGCCCCCGACTCTGCGCCGCGTCCGCCGGCGGTGATCCTCCAGCTGCTGGACAAACTCGGCGTGGCCTGCACGGTACGCCTTGAACATGCCGGCCTGCCGGCCGCGCGCCGGGTGCAGGCGGTGCTGCTCGACGACGCGGTCGGCGCCCTGCTGGTGCTGTTCCCCCAGGACCAGCTGCTCGACCTCAACCGCCTGGCCGAACTAACCGGGCGCAAGCTGGCGGCGGTCAAGCCGGAGCGCCTGGAACGCATGCTGGCCAAGCACAGCCTCGGCGCCCTGCCGGGCCTGCCGCCGCTGACCAGCTCGCCATGCCTGTACGACGAGCGCCTGTTGCGCGCCGACAGCCTGCTGGTGGAATCCGGCGAACCCGGCGTGCTGCTGGAAATCGCCAGCGACGCCTACAAGAGCGTGCTGCTGAGCAAGGCCAGCGCCGCGCGCTTCGGCGAGCCGGTGCTGGCGATCAAGCCCAACCTCGACCGCCCGGACGACGACCGCGCGGAAATCACCCAGGCGGTGCAGGCCTTCACCGCCCGGCGCATCCAGCAGCGCCTGGAAGAGACCATCGAGATCCCGCCGCTGCCGGAGACCGCGCAGAAGATCATCAAGCTGCGCGTCGACCCGGATGCCACGGTGGACGACATCACCGGCGTGGTCGAGACCGACCCGGCGCTGGCCGCCCAGGTGGTCAGCTGGGCGGCCTCGCCCTACTACGCCGCACCGGGCAAGATCCGCTCGGTGGAAGACGCCATCGTCCGCGTGCTGGGCTTCGACCTGGTGATCAACCTGGCCCTAGGCCTGGCCCTGGGCAAGACCCTGGCCCTGCCCAAGGACCAGCCGCAGCACGCCACCCCCTACTGGCAGCAGGCGATCTACAGCGCCGCGGTGATCGAAGGCCTGACCCGCGCCATGCCGCGCGCGCAGCGCCCGGAAGCCGGCCTGACCTACCTCGCCGGGCTGCTGCACAACTTCGGCTACCTGGTCCTGGCCCATGTCTTCCCGCCGCACTTCTCGCTGATCTGCCGCCATCTGGAGGTCAACCCGCACCTGCCGCCGAGCTACATCGAGCAGCACCTGCTGGGCATCAGCCGCGAGCAGATCGGTGCCTGGCTGATGCGTTTCTGGGACATGCCCGAGGAGCTGGCCAGCGCCCTGCGCTTCCAGCACGACCCAGGCTACGACGGCCCGCACAGCGCCTACCCGAACCTGGTCTGCCTGGCCGTCAGCCTGCTGCGCAACCGCGGCATCGGCAGCGGCCCGCAGGGCGAGATCCCGGATGAGCTGTTCGAGCGCTTAGGGCTGAGCCGCGACAAGGCCGAGGACGCGCTGAACAAGGTGCTGCAGGCGGAAGTGGCGCTGCGCGAACTGGCGGCGCAGTTCCATCACCCGCACTGAGCGGCGACGCCACTCCGGGATTCGCGGGGTTGAATAACGAACAAGGGGCCTCGCGGCCCCTTTTGTCTGTCTGCGCCGGCTATTTCAACAGCGCGCGCCGCGCGGCGAACACCTTGGGCAGCTCGCGGGCGCTGGCGTCGAGCAGGGCACGCACCGCGGCCTGCTCATACAGCGCGGCGTATTCGGCCAGCTGGGCGCTGGGCGACTGGCGGTAGGCGTAGAGCATGAAGGCCTCCACGCCACTGGCGCTGGAGGCGCGCAGCGGGGCGACCTGGGCCGCCGTCTGTTCGCCCAGGGCCTGCTCCGAGAGGTTCTCGCCACGGCTGCGCAAGGTCAGCAGCGCCTGGGTCTTGCCCACCTCGTAGCGCAGCAGGGTGGCCAGCTCGGTGGTGTGCGCCGCCTTGTCCAGGCGCTGCACCAGCTGCAGGCGCTCGGCCCGCGGCGGGCGTTCGCCGAGCTGGGCACGGTAGGCGGCCAGGCCGCCATCAGCCCCCAGGGTGCGCTCGGCCTCGCTGAACTGCCTGGCCAGCGGGCTGTCGAGCAGCTGCAGCGCCTCCTCCAGTTGCGCCTGGGGCAACGTCCCGGCCAAGCGCTTGGCCAGGTCGGTGCACAGCGCCTCGGCGCTGAAGGCCTTGGCCAGCTGCTTCTGCTGGGCGGCGGGCAGGCCGCGCTGCAGCAGCGCCGGCGTCTGCTCGCAGAGCAGCTGCACGCCGGCCAGTTCGAGCGCGCGCTTGAGCGTGGGTTCGACCGGCGCAGCCTGCAGCGGGCTCGCCAGGAGCAGGAGGAAGGAGAGGGAGGTCAGCAGACGCATGGTGGCCACGACTTGCGGAAAAGGCGCCCAGCCTAGCCAATGCCCACGGCACAGGCCAGCGTCTGGGCCGGGCCTCAGGCCGCTTTCTTGACGGCGGTCTTGTTTTTCTTCGGCATGATGTACTTGAACAGGCCCTGGAACCAGATCACCAGCGCCGGGTTGCCCTGGATCTGGATGTCCTTGTTCTGGATGCCCTGCATGAAGGCCAGCTGCTTGTTCTTCGCATTCAGGGTGGCGAAGCCGTACAGCGCATCCTTGAAGCCGATGGCGAAGGCGGGCTCGCCGGCCTTGCCGGCACGGCTGGTGATGCGCTGGTCCTTGATGATGTACTGGCGCGAGACCTTGCCATCCAGGGTATGCAGCTGGAACACCATGTCCTTGCCCGCCAGCTGTTGCTGGAAATCAGGATTGGTACGGCTGGCCTTGGCCATCAGGCGGCCCAGCATCCAGAGGAGAAAGCGGAATTTCATGGCGCACAGCCTCGAAGTCGGGGAAATCGGCGGCGCATTGTAGCGGGTTGCGGGAAGGACTACATCCCGCCTGGCACGGCGCAGGAAAAACGGCGGGAAAGCGGTCCGGAGCCTGGCGACCCCGGACCCGGAGGCCCTAGAACCTGTTTAGGATCTTTTGAGCTAGAGCCAGGCAAGGCGAAATTGGGCGAGGACGCGGAGTTTACGAGGTGTAAATGAGCAGTCCGAGCCCAATTTCAACGCAGCATGGCCGACGATCAAGAAATCCGAGACGGGTTCTTAGTTGACGGCGTCCTTCAGCGATTTACCCGGCTTGAAAGCCACGGTGTTGCTGGCCTTGATCTTCACCGGCTGGCCGGTTTGCGGGTTTTTCCCGGTGCGCGCGCCACGATGGCGCTGCAGGAAGGTGCCGAAACCAACCAGGGTCACGCTGTCCTTGCGGTTCAGCGCGCCGGTGATTTCTTCGAGAACGGCGTTGAGTACACGATTGGCCTGGTCTTTGGTCAGGTCAGCCTTTTCGGCAATGGCCGCGGCGAGTTCGGGTTTACGCATAGATGCCTCTTTGACGGTTTGTTGTTTTTGTGTCCGTGCTGTCCGTCCGGAACAGCGCCTAAGGCGCCGCAACAGCTCTGCGCTGCGGCAGACCGGGGGGAGAATGGCACGCCATCCGGCACTGCGCCAGTAGTGCCCGGCGTTTTAGGCCACCAATAGCAAGGTATTTACGACAGAACGCATGCCATTTACGCCATAAGCTTGGTTTTCCCGGCGGCACCCGGCACGCCCGTACCAGCTCGCCAGACCAACGGTCGGCGGCGGGCACCTCGCGCATACGCAAACGGCGGCCCAGGGGCCGCCGTTCGGGGTGCAGCAGGCGCGCCGATCAGCCGATCTCGATCATCTCGAAGTCGCCCTTGCCCACGCCGCAGTCCGGGCACAGCCAGTCGGCCGGAACGTCTTCCCAGCGCGTACCGGGAGCGATGTCGTCATCCGGCCAGCCCTGGCTCTCGTCATAGATCAGGCCGCAGACCACACATTGCCACTTCTTCATCACATCCACCTCGTCATCGGCCGGACCAGGCGCCTCTGGCGGGCGCTGCCTGGTCAAAAAATCAGCAGGCTTTGTACTGACATGCGCGCCTGCATGCAAGTACCCGACGACGGTCTACCTGGCGGCCCGGCATGCTAAGCTCGCCGCCGTCTGTCGCCGCCAAAGCCTGTCCGCCGTGCCATCCGCCGCCCTCGCCCATCCGCCACGCTGGTTCACTTGTGCCCAGCTGCACCCTGCACCCACCGCCCTGCAGCGCGACTGGCTGTTCGATGAGGGCTCGCTGACCCGGCGCCTGGACGCCCTCAGCGCCGGCCAGTTCAGTGTACTGCCGCTGGTGCAAGGCTGGCAGGTGCTGCGCGCCGATGAATGCCACAGCCTGCAGGTCCCGGCCGGCAGCCTCGGCTGGGTGCGCGAGGTGTACCTGCGCGGCGCCGAGCAGCCCTGGGTATTCGCCCGCAGCGTGGCGGCGCGCAGTGCGCTGGAAGGCTCCGGTTTCGAACTGGGCAAGCTCGGCAGCCGCTCGCTGGGCGAACTGCTGTTCAGCGACCGTGCCTTCCAGCGCGGCGAGCTGCAGGCCTGCCGCTACCCGGCCGCCTGGCTGCCCGGCGAGGTGCGCGAGGAACGCCTGTGGGCGCGGCGCTCGAACTTCTGCCGCGACGGCCTCGGCGTGCTGGTGGCGGAAGTGTTCCTGCCGGCGTTCTGGACCCAGGCCGCGCGGTAACCCCCACCCCGATCACTCAAGCGTGACCCAGGCGGCGCAGCCGCCGATTTCCTGGGCCGCTCGGCACCGTATAATCGGCGCACCTGGCCCGGAGAGTCGCCGATGTACACCACCCTGCTGCAATCGCTGAATCGCCTGCACCCGCGGGCCTGGGACTTCATCCAGCTGATGCGCCTGGACCGGCCGATCGGCATCTACCTGCTGCTGTGGCCGACCCTGGGCGCCCTCTGGGTGGCGGCCAAGGGCGTGCCGAGCCTGGGCAACCTGCTCATCTTCAGCCTCGGCGTGATCCTCATGCGCTCGGCCGGCTGCGTGATCAACGACTTCGCCGACCGCGACTTCGACGGCCATGTCAGCCGCACCCGCAACCGCCCGCTGGCCAGCGGCAGGATCAGCTCCCGCGAGGCGCTGAGCCTGTTCGCCGTGCTGGTGGCCCTGAGCTTCGGCCTGGTGCTGCTGACCAACGCCTTCACGGTCTGGCTGTCCTTCGGCGCCCTGGCCCTGGCCGCCTGCTACCCCTTCATGAAGCGCTACACCTTCTACCCGCAGGTGGTGCTCGGCGCGGCCTATTCCTGGGGCATCCCCATGGCCTTCAGCGCCGAGAGCGGCAGCCTGCCGACCGCCGCCTGGCTGCTGTACCTGGCCAACCTGCTGTGGACCGTGGCCTACGACACCTACTACGCGATGACCGACCGCGAGGACGACCTGAAGATCGGGGTGAAATCCACCGCCATCCTGTTCGGCGAGGCCGACCGGCTGATCATCCTCTGCCTGCAGGGCCTGAGCCTGCTGTGCCTGGCCATGGCCGGCGCACGCTTCAGCTTAGGGCTGTGGTTCCTGCTCGGCCTGTTCGGCGCCGCCGCCTGCTTCGCCTGGGAGTTCTGGCAAACCCGCCAGCGCGAACCTCAGGCCTGCTTCGCCGCCTTCCTGCACAACCACTGGGCCGGCCTGGCGGTACTGATCGGCATCGCCGTCGACTATGCCTTGCGCTAGAGCGGGTGCCGCCGGCGCGGGATGCAGCCACACTGTCACATCGCTGCAATAATTCCGTTATCTAATGCGGCGCAAGACAGACGACCCGAGGCTCGGTCCATGGTTGGCAAGAACATCCTGATCGTTGATGACGAAGCACCGATCCGCGAAATGATCGCAGTGGCCCTGGAAATGGCCGGCTACGATTGCATGGAAGCGGAAAACACCCAGCAGGCCCACGCGCTGATCGTCGACCGCAAGCCGGACCTGATCCTGCTCGACTGGATGCTGCCTGGGACCAGCGGCATCGAACTGGCCCGCCGGCTCAAGCGCGACGAGCTGACCGACGACATCCCGATCATCATGCTCACCGCCAAGGGCGAAGAGGACAACAAGATCCAGGGCCTGGAAGTCGGCGCCGACGACTACATCACCAAGCCGTTCTCGCCGCGCGAACTGGTCGCCCGCCTCAAGGCCGTGCTGCGCCGCGCCGCACCGAGCGACGGCGAGGCGCCGATCGAGGTCGGCGGCCTGCTGCTCGACCCGATCAGCCACCGTGTCACCATCGACGGCAAGCCGGCCGAGATGGGGCCCACCGAATACCGCCTGCTGCAGTTCTTCATGACCCACCAGGAACGCGCCTACACCCGCGGCCAGTTGCTCGACCAGGTCTGGGGTGGCAACGTATACGTCGAGGAGCGCACCGTCGACGTGCATATCCGTCGCCTGCGCAAGGCGCTCGGCGAGGTCTACGAGAACCTGGTCCAGACGGTACGCGGTACCGGGTATCGTTTTTCCACCAAGAATTGAGCCGCCATAGCGTTCGGCTGCGGTTACTGAAAGGACGCGCTAGGTGAATCAGAACTGGCGCGGCGCCGTGGTGCGCCGCCTGTTGTTATTGCTGGCGGGCTGCGGCCTGCTGGGCCTGGTCAGTGGGCAATACGCCTGGTGCCTGGCCGTGGGCCTGGGTCTCTACCTGGCCTGGCACCTCAAGCAGCTGCTGCGCCTGCACCAGTGGCTCCGCGAGCGCCAGCCCGACGATGCGCCACCGGAAGGCTACGGCCTGTGGGGCGAGGTGTTCGACAACATCTACCACCTGCAACGCCGCGACCAGCGCGTGCGCGGGCGCCTGCAGGCGGTGATCGACCGCGTGCAGGAATCCACCGCCGCCCTGCGCGACGGGGTGATCATGCTCGACAGCGACGGCAACCTGGAGTGGTGGAACCGCGCCGCGGAAACCCTGCTCGGCCTGAAGACCCCGCAGGACAGCGGCCAGTCGATCACCAACCTGGTGCGTCACCCGCGCTTCAAGGAATACTTCGAGCAGGGCAACTATCAGGATGCCCTCGACCTGCCCTCGCCGGTCAACGACCACCTGCGCCTGCAACTGCAGATCACCCAATACGGCAACCAGGAACACCTGATGCTGGTGCGCGACGTCACCCGCCTGTATCAGCTGGAACAGATGCGCAAGGACTTCGTCGCCAACGTCTCCCACGAGCTGCGCACGCCGCTGACGGTGATCGCCGGCTACCTGGAGACCCTGCTAGACAACGTCGAGGACGTCAATCCGCGCTGGCTGCGGGCCCTGCAGCAGATGCAGCAACAAGGCGCGCGCATGCAGAACCTGCTGAACGACCTGCTGCTGTTGGCCAAGCTGGAGGCCACCGACTATCCCTCGGACAATCATCCGGTGGCCGTCGACCTGCTGCTGCTCTCCATCAAGAACGATGCCCAGGCGCTGTCCGGCGCCCGCCACCACCGCATCAGCCTGGAGGCCGACGCTCACGTCAAGCTCAAGGGCAGCGAGGCCGAACTGCGCAGCGCCTTCTCCAACCTGGTGTTCAACGCGGTGAAATACACCCCGGACGAAGGCGAGATCCGCATCCGCTGGTGGGGCGACGACAACGGCGCCTACTTCAGCGTGACCGACAGCGGCATCGGCATCGAACCCAAGCACCTGCCGCGCCTCACCGAGCGCTTCTACCGGGTCGACTCCAGCCGCGCCAGCAACACCGGCGGCACCGGCATCGGCCTGGCCATCGTCAAGCATGTGCTGCTGCGCCACCGGGCCCGCCTGGACATCAGCAGCAGCCTGGGCAAGGGCAGCACCTTCACCTGCCACTTCCCCGCGCAACAGGTGATCCGCCGTGGCTGATCCGGCCCCGGCCAGCACAACCGGAAACCAGGGCGCCGGCGTTTGCGGCTTGCATTCGCCGGCAGCAGCCGCCACCCTTTAGCGGTCATTCGCCAACCACAGACCCCATGGACCCTTCTCCTAGTTACACCGCCGCCACCTATTTCGCCGATTTCGGCCTCGTGCTGTTCGCCCTGTTCCTCGTTCTGCTCAACGGCTTCTTCGTCGCCGCCGAGTTCGCCATGGTCAAGCTGCGCTCGACCAAGGTCGAAGCCCTGGCCGAGCAGAACGGCTGGCGCGGGCACATCCTGCGCACCGTGCACAACCAGCTCGACGCCTACCTGTCGGCCTGCCAGCTGGGCATCACCCTGGCCTCCCTCGGCCTCGGCTGGGTCGGCGAGCCGGCCTTCGCCCACCTGCTCGGCCCGCTGCTGGAGTACGCCGGCATCGACTCGCCGAAGCTGGTGCATGCCATCGCCTTCTTCGTCGCCTTCTTCATCATCTCCTACCTGCACATCGTGGTCGGCGAGCTGGCGCCGAAGTCCTGGGCAATCCGCAAGCCCGAGCTGCTGTCGCTGTGGACCGCGGTACCGCTGTACCTGTTCTACTGGGCCATGTACCCGGCGATCTTCCTGCTCAACGCCAGCGCCAACGCCATCCTGCGCTTCGCCGGCCAGGGCGAGCCGGGCCCGCACCACGAGCACCACTACAGCCGCGACGAGCTCAAGCTGATCCTCCACTCCAGCCGCGCCAGCGACCCCAGCGACCAGGACATGCGCGTGCTGGCCTCGGCCGTGGAGATGGGCGAGCTGGAGGTGGTCGACTGGGCCAACTCGCGCGAGGACCTGGTGTTCCTCAACAGCGACGCCAAGCTGGAGGATGTCTTCAGCCTGTTCCGCCGCCACAAGTACAGCCGCTTCCCGGTCTACGACGAGCAAGCCGGCCACTTCATCGGCCTGCTGCACATCAAGGACCTGCTGCTGCAGCTGTCGCTGCTGGAAATGCTGCCGTCCAAGTTCAAGCTGACCGAGCTGCTCCATCCGCTGGAGCGGGTGACCAAGCACATGCCGCTGTCCAGCCTGCTGGAGCAGTTCCGCCAGGGCGGCGCGCACTTCGCCCTGGTCGAGGAGGCCGATGGCAAGGTGGTCGGCTTCCTGACCATGGAAGACGTGCTGGAAGCCCTGGTCGGCGATATCCAGGACGAGCACCACAAGGCCGAGCGCGGCATCCTCGCCTACCAGCCGGGCAAGCTGCTGGTACGTGGCGACACCCCGCTGTTCAAGATCGAGCGCCTGCTCGGCATCGACCTCGACCACATCGAGGCCGAGACCCTGGCCGGGCTGGTCTACGAAAGCCTCAACCGCGTGCCGGAAGAGGAGGAAGTGCTGGAGACCGAGGGCCTGCGCATCATCGTCAAGAAGATGAAGGGGCCGAAGATCGTGCTGGCCAAGGTGCTCAAGCTGGACTGAGCGGCGTAGGGTGCGCCGTGCGCACCTTGGCTCCGCCGAAACCTCTGGTGCGCATGGCGCACCCTACGGCATTGCCGCAATTAACCAGCGACGTAAACGGGGCAGAAGAACAGCCCTACTCGCCGCCGACGGCGAAGTTGGGCAGGCTGTCGACCGGCTGGGCGAAGTTGAAGGGGATCGACTCCAGCGCCAGGCCGACGTTGCGCTGTACTACGAAGTGCAGGTGCGGGCCGGTGCTGTTGCCGGTGTTGCCGGAGCTGGCCAGGCGCGTGCCGGTCTCCACCCGCTGCCCCTCGTGCACGCTCACCGAGCCGCGCAGCAGGTGCAGGTAGACGCCCATGGTGCCGTCGTCGTGCAGGATGCGCACGAAGTTGCCGGAGGGGTTGGTGCCCCGGCCGCTTTGGTGATTCTCGGTCTTCACCACCATGCCGCCGCGCGCGGCGACGATCGGCGTGCCTTGCGGCATGGCGATATCCAGGGCATAGCGCCCCTTGGGGGTGAAATGGCTGTAGCGGCCGTTGGCGCCCTGGGTCAGCTTGAACGGCCCGCCGCGCCAGGGCAGCGGATAGCGGTAGAGCTGCGGCTGCAGCCGCGGGTCGCCCATGGCGTAGCGCAGGCGCGGCTTGTAGCTCATCGGCTGGCTGGCATCGACGGGGGCCAGGGTGGCCAGGCGGATCTTGCTGCGCGGCGGCAGCACCCAGCGGATCGGCTGCTCCGGGGCGCCGGAGGCGTTGACCACGCGGTTCAGGCTCAGCTCGATTTCCACCGGGGCATACAGGTCGTTGCGGATCAGCAGGGTCTCGCCGGCGTCATGCTTCTTGGTTTCCAGCCTCACCAGGTTGTCCAGGCGCTCGATCATGCGGTCGCGGAACACGAACACCTGGGCGCCAGGCACGGCCTTGTCGCTATAGGTCACCACGCCGTTGGCGTCGACGTATTTGTAGATGGTCAGCGCACTGGCCTGGCCGGCGGCCAGCAGCAGAGCGCAGAAGAGCAATACAGGCCTTAGCATGACTTCACGGATCGAGTGGTTTTTGGTTATCCGGGGGTTAGTAAGACTAGCAGCGCCGCCCAGGCCGCGCGAGAGCCGGCGGGCGCGGCTGTGCGACAGTCGGCATTGCCCCCAGGGCGGAATTCGACCGCTCGTCTGCAAAGCCCGGAACAGAGCGATCCATTCGACTTAGGTATGAGTGGCGGAGGCCCGCCCAGCGCCTAGACTGCCGGCCTCGTTTTCGCTGCCCCGAGGTTCCCCCATGTATCGCGATCGTGTGCGCCTGCCCGCGCTGTTGGCCAAGGTGATGAGCGCGGCCGACGCCGCCAATCTGATCGAGGACGGCATGACCGTCGGCATGAGCGGTTTCACCCGCGCCGGCGAAGCCAAGGCGGTGCCGCGCGCCCTGGCCGAGCGGGCCAAGCGCCAGCCGCTGCAGATCAGCCTGATGACCGGCGCCAGCCTGGGCAACGACCTCGACAAGCAGCTCACCGAAGCCGGCGTGCTGGCCCGGCGCATGCCGTTCCAGGTCGACCCGACCCTGCGCAGGGCGATCAATGCCGGCGAGGTGATGTTCGTCGACCAGCACCTGTCGGATACCGTCGAGCAGATCCGCAACCACCAGCTGAAGAAGCCGGACATCGCGGTGATCGAGGCGGTGGCCATCACCGAACAGGGCCATATCGTGCCGACCACCTCGGTGGGCAACTCGGCCAGCTTCGCCATCTTCGCCGAGCGCGTGATCGTCGAGATCAACCTGGCGCACAACCCGAACCTGGAAGGCCTGCACGACATCTACATCCCCACCTACCGGCCGACCCGAACGCCGATCCCGCTGACCCGCGTGGACGACCGCATCGGCAGCAGCGCCATCCCCATCGACCCGGCGAAGATCGTCGCCATCGTCATCACCGAGCAGGCCGACTCCTATTCCACGGTGACCGCGCCGGACGCCGACACCCAGGCCATCGCTGACCACCTGATCGCCTTCTTCGAGAAGGAAGTGGCCGCCGGGCGCATGCCGAGCAACCTCGGCCCGCTGCAGGCCGGCATCGGCAGCATCGCCAACGCGGTGATGTGCGGCCTGATCGATTCGCCGTTCGACAACCTGACCATGTACTCCGAAGTGCTGCAGGACTCGACCTTCGACCTGATCGACGCCGGCAAGATGAACTTCGCCTCGGGCTGCTCGATCACCCTGTCCGAGCGCTGCAACGCGCGGGTGTTCGGCAACCTGGAAAAGTACAAGGACAAGCTGGTGCTGCGTCCGCAGGAAATCTCCAACCACCCGGAGGTGGTGCGCCGCCTGGGCATCATCGGCATCAACACGGCACTGGAGTTCGACCTGTACGGCAACGTCAACTCGACCCACGTCGGCGGCACCAAGATGATGAACGGCATCGGCGGCAGCGGCGACTTCGCCCGCAATGCGCACCTGGCGATCTTCGTCAGCAAGTCGATCGCCAAGGGCGGGGCGATTTCCAGCGTGGTGCCGATGGTCAGCCACGTCGACCACAGCGAGCATGACGTCGACATCCTGGTCACCGAGGTCGGCCTGGCCGACCTGCGCGGCCTGGCGCCACGCGAGCGGGCGCGGGTGATCATCGACAACTGCGTGCACCCGGACTTCCGCGGGCCGCTGAACGACTACTTCGAGCGCGCCTGCGCCAAGGGCGGGCACACCCCGCACCTGCTGCGCGAGGCGCTGCAGTGGCACATCAACCTGGAAGAGTGCGGACGCATGCTGGCCGGCTGAGTCGGCTCCCCCGCCCCCAAAGCCGTTTTCACCTCACCGGTGGAAGCGGCTTTTTGCATGCAGGAACAGCGCTGTAGGTGAGGTTGAGCGCAGCGAAGCCCAACGCGCACTGGCAGGGCTGCGCCCATGTTGGGCTTCGGCGCTGCGCGCCTCAACCCAAGCTACGCGCCGGGGACGAAATGCTTCTGCGCGCTGCCGCGGGCGATCAGGCGCGACAGGTAGTCGAGCTTCTGCGGGTCGCGGTCGACGAACTTGAAGGTGATCTGCAGCCACTCGCTGGCCGGCGTAGGCTCCAGCGCCGCCACCGCGTGCAGGTAGCCGTTCAGGCGGGCGGTCTCGGCGGCCTCGCCCTGCTCCAGGTCGAGCACCGCGCTTTCCAGCACCTGCGGCAGCGGTTCGCCGCGTTTGACCACCAGCAGCGCCTCCTTGATGCTCAGGGCCTTGATCACGCAGGCCATGTTGCCGCCGGGCAGGCGCAGCTGGCCCTGGCCACGGCCGCTCGGTGCGGCGCTGGCAGCCGCCTTGGCGGCGGGCGCGGCGGCCTTGGCGAAGCCGGGGGCGGGAGTCGCGGCCTTGGCCGCCGGCTTGATCACATCGGCATTGCCGCCGGTCAGCGCGGCCAGGGAATCATTGGCGAAGGCGCCGCTGCTGAGCATCTTCGGCGGCGCGCTGGACATCAGCGCCTGCAGCTTGCCGGCGCGGTGCAGGGCCTTCTTCACCTTGGTCACCAGCTGCTCGTTGGAAAACGGCTTGCCGATGAAGTCGGAGACCCCGGCCTGGATGGCCTGGACCACGTTGTCCTTGTCGCCGCGGCTGGTGACCATGATGAAGGGCACGACCTTCAGGTTGTCCTGCTCGCGGCACCAGCTGAGCAGCTCCAGGCCAGACAGCTCGGGCATCTCCCAGTCGCAGAGGATCAGGTCGACCGCCTGCCGGCTCAACATCTGCTGGGCCTTGCGCCCGTTGATCGCTTCCTCGATCTGGATGCCGGGGAAATGGTCGCGCAACCCCTTCTTCACCAGATCGCGGATAAAGGTTGCGTCGTCCACCACCAGCACACTGACTTTGCTCATCGGCCACTCCTGCGACAATCCTCACAGCATAGCCGCGGATGATGGCTCAAGGCCAACCATGGCAACGCCGGAAACTGTCGCGCGCACGGCCGAGCCCGCCGCTGCGCGCGCTGGCCAGACTCACTCGGCCTTGCCGGTGCCCTGCACTTCTTCCTGCATGCGCGCCAGGCCCATGTGCCGCACATCGGTGCCGCGCACCAGGTAGATCACCAGTTCGGCGATGTTGCGCGCGTGGTCGCCGATGCGCTCCAGCGAACGCAGGACCCAGATCACGTTGAGCACGCGGGTGATCGAACGCGGGTCTTCCATCATGTAGGTGACCAGCTCGCGCAGGGCGGTCTTGTACTCGCGGTCGATGGTCTTGTCGTACTGCGCCACCGACAGGGCCAGGTCGGCGTCGAAGCGGGCGAAGGCGTCCAGTGCCTCCTGCACCATCTTGCGCACCTGGTCGCCGATATGGCGAACTTCGACATAGCCGCGCGGCGCCTCGCCTTCCTCGCACAGCAGGATGGCGCGCTTGGCGATCTTCGACGACTCGTCGCCGATGCGCTCCAGGTCGATCACCGACTTGGAGATGCTGATGATCAGGCGCAGGTCGGAGGCGGCCGGCTGGCGGCGGGCGAGGATGCGCAGGCATTCCTCGTCGATGTTGCGCTCCATCTGGTTGATCTGGTCGTCGATCTCGCGCACCTGCTGGGCCAGACCCGAGTCGGCGTCGATCAGCGCGGTGACCGCATCGTTGACCTGTTTCTCGACCAGGCCGCCCATGGCCAGCAGGTGGCTGCGCACCTCCTCCAGCTCGGCGTTGAACTGCTGGGAGATGTGCTGGGTGAGGTTGTCTTTGTTGATCATGCTCGGACCCTTGCGAAGCTGAGTAAAGTTCTTATCGGAACGTGCCGGCCTTTGGAAAATCGTGCTGAGCGAGGCGGCGGCGCGCAGGCAGTACAATTAGTACGGCAAGCGCCGCCAACCAAGCGCAGCGCGATTTGCCATAGCCGGCGACCTAGCCGTAGCGACCGGTGATGTAGTCTTCGGTCTGCTTCTTCGCCGGGTTGGTGAACAGGGTGTCGGTGTCGCCGAACTCGATCAACTTGCCCATGTACATGAACGCCGTGTAGTCGGAAACCCGCGCGGCCTGCTGCATGTTGTGGGTGACGATGACGATGGTGTACTTGCTCTTCAGCTCGTAGATCAGTTCTTCGACCTTGAGGGTGGAGATCGGGTCCAGCGCCGAGCAGGGTTCGTCGAGCAGCAGCACTTCCGGCTGTACCGCCACGGTGCGGGCGATCACCAGGCGCTGCTGCTGGCCGCCGGACAGGCCGAGGGCCGAGTCGTGCAGGCGGTCCTTCACTTCGTCCCACAGCGCCGCGCTCTTCAGCGCCCATTCCACGGTCTCGTCGAGCACGCGCTTCTGGTTCACGCCCTGGATGCGCAGGCCGTACACCACGTTCTCGTAGATGCTCTTGGGGAACGGGTTGGGCTTCTGGAACACCATGCCGACGCGGCGGCGCAGCTCGGCGACGTCGACGCCCTTCTTGTAGATGTCCTGGCCGTCGAGGAGGATCTGGCCGTCCACGCGGCAGCCGTCGACCAGGTCGTTCATCCGATTGAAGGTGCGCAGCAGGGTCGACTTGCCGCAGCCGGACGGGCCGATGAAGGCGGTCACCCGCTGTTTCGGGATGTTCAGGCTGACGTCGAACAGCGCCTGCTTGTCGCCGTAGAACAGGTTGAGGCCGGGCACTTCCAGGGCCACGCTTTCCTGTGTCAGGTCGAGGCCCTGCTTCTCGCGACCGAGGGCCGCCATGTTGATGCCGTGGGTGTGTACTTCGTGCTGCATGGGATGCTCCCTACGCTAACAATTCGTGGTTGCCGCCGCAGCCTGGCTGCGGCGGCGCAATGCATTAATGATCCAGCGCCTTGTACTTCTCGCGCAGGTGGTTGCGGATGAACACCGCGCTCAGGTTGAGCAGGGCGATCACCAGCACCAGCAGCAGCGCGGTGGCGTACACCAGCGGGCGGGCAGCCTCGACGTTGGGGCTCTGGAAGCCGACGTCGTAGATGTGGAAGCCCAGGTGCATGATCTTCTGATCCAGGTGCAGGTACGGGTAGTTGCCGTCCAGCGGCAGCGCCGGGGCCAGCTTGACCACGCCGACCAGCATCAGCGGCGCCACTTCGCCGGCGGCGCGGGCCACGGCGAGGATCATGCCGGTCATCATGGCCGGGCTGGCCATGGGCAGCACCACTTTCCACAGGGTCTCGGCCTTGGTCGCGCCGAGGGCCAGGGAGCCTTCGCGCAGGGCCCGCGGGATGCGCGCCAGGCCTTCCTCGGTGGCGACGATCACCACCGGCACGGCGAGGATCGCCAGGGTCAGCGAGGCCCACAGCAGGCCCGGGGTGCCGAAGGTCGGCGCCGGCGCCGCCTCGGCGAAGAACAGCCGGTCGATCGAGCCGCCCAGCACGTAGACGAAGAAGCCCAGGCCGAACACGCCGTAGACGATTGCCGGGACACCCGCCAGGTTGTTCACCGCGATGCGGATGATGCGGGTCATCAGGCCCTGCTTGGCGTACTCGCGCAGGTAGATGGCCGCCAGCACGCCGAACGGGGTGACGATCACCGCCATGATCAGGGTCATCATCACGGTGCCGAAGATGGCCGGGAAGATGCCGCCCTCGGTGTTGGCCTCGCGCGGCTCGTCGCTGACGAACTCCCACAGCTTGGCGAAGTAGAAGCCGAGCTTGTCGAAGGTGCCCATGGCGTTCGGCTGGAAGGCGCGTACCACCTTGCCCAGGCTGATTTCCTCGACCCGGCCATCGACCGTCTTGACCGTCACGCTGTCACGGTTGAAGGCGCTGTGCAGCTCGGTCAGCTGGGCTTCGAGGACCTTGTACTGGGCGTCCCACTCGGCGCGCTGAGCGTCCAGGTCGGCCTGGGCGGCGGCGTCCAGCTGGCCCTTCAGCTCCAGGCCGCGGGTCTGCAGGCGCAGGCGCTCGAGGCCGGCGTTGATGCGGCCGATGTCCTTCTTCTCCAGCTTGGCGATCTGCGCGTGCAGCGCGTCGATACGGGCGATGCGCTGTTGCAGCTCGTCCCAGGCGGCGTCACCCTCGGCGACCAGCTGACCGCTCTGTTTGACGTTGACCAGGTAGCCGTAGAAGTTGCCCCACTCGCGGCGCTCCATCACCAGCAGGTTTTCCGGGGTGCGCGATTCGCTCATCCACTCGGCGACCACCCAGCTGAAGTCGGCGCCGAACAGCTCGCGGTTGCCGACCTTGAACAGCTCGCGGGTCATGAACTCGCCGCCCTTCACGTCCACCGGCAGGCCGGCCGCGGCCAGGCGCGCACGCGGCACTTCCTCGGCCTGCACCAGTTCACCGGCGATGATGCGTGATTCCTCGCCCGGCACCTGGTAGCGCGACTCGATCACGTCGGCCGGCCAGAAGTGGCCGAGGCCGCGGGTGGCGATCACCGCCAGCAGGCCGATGGTCATGATCACCGCGATGGACACGCCACCGGCGGTCATCCACACCCAGGGCGCGCCGCTCTTGAACCAGGACTTGAGGTTTTGCTCTTTGCTTTTCACGGACATCTACCTTCCCAGTTCTCAGAGCGATGCGTATTTCTTGCGCAGGCGGGTACGGATCACTTCCGCCAGGGTGTTCATCACGAAGGTGAAGGTCAGCAGCACCAGCGCGGAGAGGAACAGCACGCGGTAGTGGGTACTGCCGACTTCCGACTCCGGCATCTCCACCGCCACGTTGGCGGCCAGGGTGCGCAGGCCTTCGAAGATGTTCATGTCCATGATCGGCGTGTTGCCGGTGGCCATCAGCACGATCATGGTCTCGCCCACCGCACGGCCCATGCCGATCATCAGTGCCGAGAAGATGCCCGGGCTGGCGGTGAGGATCACCACCCGGGTCAGGGTCTGCCAGGGCGTGGCGCCGAGCGCCAGGGAACCGAAGGTCAGGCTCTTGGGTACGCTGAACACGGCGTCTTCGGCGATCGAGTAGATGTTCGGGATCACCGCGAAGCCCATGGCCAGGCCGACCACCAGAGCGTTGCGCTGGTCGAAGGCGATGCCCAGGTCATTGCTGATCCACAGGCGCATGTCACCGCCGAAGAACCAGTTCTCCAGGTGGCCGCTCATGCCCAGGGAGCCGGCGCCGATCAGCAGGATCACCGGGATTAGCAGCGCTGCCTCCCAGCCGTCCGGGATGACCAGACGGATCTTCTCCGGCAGGCGACTCCAGGCGTAGGCGGCCAGCAGGATGCCGAGCGGCATCAGCAGCAGCAGGCTGAAGATGCCCGGCAGGTGGCCTTCCACATAGGGCGCGAGGAACAGGCCGGCGAAGAAGCCGAGGATCACCGTCGGCAGCGCTTCCATCAGCTCGATCACCGGTTTGACCTTGCGGCGCATGGCCGGCGCCATGAAGTAGGCGGTGTAGATCGCCGCGCAGATCGCCAGCGGGGCGGCCAGCAGCATGGCGTAGAAGGCCGCCTTGAGGGTGCCGAAGGTCAGCGGGGCGAGGCTCATCTTCGGTTCGAAGTCGGAGTTGGCCGCGGTCGACTGCCAGACGTACTTGGGTTCGTCGTAGCTCTCGTACCAGACCTTGCTCCACAGCGCGCTCCAGGAAATCTCCGGGTGCGGGTTGTCGACCACGAAGCGCTGCACCTGGCCCTGGGCCTCGATCAGCACGCGGTTGGCACGCGGCGACAGGGCGGCGATGGCGGCGCCGTCGGCGACCTGCTCGGTGAGCAGGGTGCGGTGCGCGGTGCTGTGGAAGATGCCCAGGGTGCCGCCGGCATCCAGGGCGAGGAAGCCCTTGCGGCGCTCTTCCGGGAGGATCTGGGTGATCGCCTGGCCGTTCAGCTGGAAGTCGCGGATACGCGTCAGGGTCGACTTGTCGTCATGGTCGCGGACCATGAACCACTGGGCGATGGTGCCCTGGCTGTCGCCGACCATCAGCGAGATGCCACCGAGCAGCTGGGTCACCGTGCTCACCTCGGCCGGGCCCTCGAGCAGCTTGTAGCGGCCGTTGAGGCTGTTGTTGCGCAGGTCGAAGACATCCGCGGTGGCCTTGCCGTTGATCACGTACAGCCACATCTGCCGCGGGTCGATGATCAGCGCCTTGATCGGCTCGGCGATCTGCGGCAGGGCGATGCGCTGCTCCTCCAGGCTCGACTCGCCGGTGAACATGTTCTCGCTGCGGGTGATCGACAGCAGGTGCAGCTCGGCACCAGTGGAGGCGCTGAGCAGCAGGGTGTCGTCGTTCTGGCTGACGGCCACGTGCTCCAGGGCACGGCCCTGGGCATCCAGCACCAGCGGCGCCGCGCCGAAGGGGTAGTTGACCTTGGCGGTGATGGTCTTGACGTTGTCCGGGTAGCTGACCCGGTAGTCATGCTGGAACACCAGCACCTGGCCATTGGACAGGCCGAGCACCACGCGGCGGCTGCCGGGCTGGTCCTGGCTGACCGAGCTGATGCCGACGCCGGCCGGCAGCGGCAGCTGGTAGTCGTTCAGCAGGGCACTGTCCTTGAGGCTGAAGAACTGCACCTGGCCGGCGCGACTGAGGCGCATGGCGACCTTGTTCTGCTCTTCCACGGCCAGCAGCAGGGCCTCGCCCTGGCTGGCCAGCCAGGCCGGTTGCTGGGCCTTGTGCGACTCCAGCTCGGCGCCGGCGAACATGGGCAGCACCACATGGGCCAGATAGAAGAAGATCAGGGTGATGCAGGCCAGCACGGCCAGGCCACCGATGGTCACGTACCAGCGCGCCATCCGGTCCTTGAGTGCGCGCATGCGACGCTTGCGCAGCAGAACCGGGGTGTTGAAGTCCAGCCGTTGGCTGTTGTCCGAGGATGCGGTCATGGAGTCGTTGGCCAAGTCGTTCATGCGAGAGTCTCTGGGCGGTTGCGCACGCGCGCCCCTGATTTGAGCAGGCGCTTAAATCTAGCCACCTTGTGTGACAGAAAGATTACAGCGTGATGACATGACGACGCCCGCGACTCTAAAGAGTAGCGGGCGTGTCGGCTGGTGCACCGGGCTTGTGGCCCGGGCACTGGCGGGGCCGGTTACAGACCCAGGTCCTTCTTGGCTTTCTCGACCACCTTGGCCGGCAGCGGGATGTAGCCGTCCTTGAGCACCACTTCCTGACCCTGCTTGGACAGCACCAGCTTGACGAACTCGGCTTCCAGCGGGCTCAGCGGCTTGTTCGGCGCCTTGTTGACGTAGACGAACAGGAAGCGCGACAGCGGGTACTTGCCGGCCAGGGCGTTGGCTTCGTTGGCTTCGAAGGCTTCGCCGCCCTTCTTCGACAGCGGCAGGGCACGCACGCTGGCGGTCTTGTAGCCGACGCCCGAGTAACCGATGGCGTTCACGGTGCTGGAGATCGACTGCACCACGGAAGCCGAACCCGGCTGCTCGTTGACGTTGCCACGGAAGTCGCCTTTGCACAGGGCGGTTTCCTTGAAGTAGCCGTAGGTACCGGATACCGAGTTGCGGCCGAACAGCTGGATCGGCTTGTCGGCCCACTCGCCGCTCAGGCCCAGGTCGCCCCAGTTCTTGACGTTGCCACCACCGCACAGGCGGTTGGCGGAGAAGATGCCGTCGACCTGGGTCATGTCCAGCGACTTGATCGGGTTGTCCTTGTGCACGAACACGGCCAGGGCATCCACGGCAACCGGGATGGCGGTCGGCTTGTAGCCGAACTTCTCTTCGAAGGCCTGCAGTTCGTTGTCCTTCATCTCACGGCTCATCGGGCCGAGGTTGGAGGTGCCTTCGGTCAGCGCGGGCGGCGCGGTGGAGGAGCCGGCAGCCTGGATCTGGATGTTCACGTTCGGGTAGAGCTTCTTGTATTCCTCGGCCCACAGGGTCATCAGGTTGGCCAGGGTGTCGGAACCGACGCTGGACAGGTTGCCCGATACACCGGAAGTCTTTTCGTAGGTCGGCAGAGCCGGGTCGATAGCGGCCACCGCGGTAGCGGCGCTTACGCCAGCGGCGACGAAAGTCAGGGCCGCCATCAAACGCTTCAGTTTCATGCCTTGCTCCAAGCAGGATAGGGTTGGATTGAACGGGGCCAAGTATCTGCAGGCCGCATGACCACTCTATGAACGGATTGTGACAATTAGATTAAAGCGCAGAAAAAACTGGAACGGCCCGCTCGCAGGCCTTGTGATCCGTCGGTTGGGTTGAGGGGCGTAGCGCCGAAGCCCAACAGCTTGCCGACAAGCCCGCCTAGGCGCTGAACCGGGCTCCGCCGTTGGGCTTCGCTGCGTTCAACCCAACCTACGCCAGCACCTCAGCCGCCTCGCGGCGCTGCCACAGCCAGCCGCCGATCAGCATGAACAGCAGGCACAGGGCGCCGACATAGTAGGCCGGGCCCAGCGGGCTCCACTTCAATAGCAGGCTGACCAGGATCGGCGTCAGCCCGCCGCAGATGGCGTAGGCCAGGTTGTAGGAGAACGACAACCCGGAGAAGCGCACCACGGCCGGGAAGGCGCGGACCATAACCAGCGGAATCGCGCCGATGCTGCCCACGCTCAGGCCGGCCAGGGCGTACAGCGGCAGCAGCAGCTGCGGCTGGCTGGCCAGGCTGCTGTAGAAGACCCAGGAGCTGAGCAGCAACAACAGGCCGCCGCTCACGAACACCCGGCTGGCGCCGAAGCGGTCTGCCGCCCAGCCGGCCAGCACGCAGCCCAGGCTCAGGCAGACGATGGCCAGGCTGTTGGCCTGCAGCGCATCGGCCGGCTTGAAGCCGTACAGGGTCTGCAGCAGGCTCGGGGTCATCAGGATCACCACGACTATGCCGGCCGACAGCACCCAGGTCAGCAGCATGCACAGCAGCACCGCCGGCTTGTGCTCGCGCACCACCGCCTTCAGCGGCAGCTCGGCGGCCAGCGCCTGGCGCAGCTGCATCTCGGCGAACACCGGGGTCTCGTGCAGCCAGCGCCGCAGGTACACGGAAATCAGGCCGAACACCCCGCCGACCAGGAACGGGATGCGCCAGGCGTAGGCCGCCAGCTCCTCGGGGCTGAACACCCGGTTGATCAGGCTGGCGGTCAGCGAGCCGAGCAGGATGCCCACCGTCAGCCCGGCGGTCAGGGTGCTGCAGGCGAAACCGACATGCCGCGCCGGCACGTGCTCGGCGACGAACACCCAGGCCCCCGGCACCTCGCCGCCGATCGCCGCGCCCTGCACCACGCGCAGCGCCAGCAGCGCCAGCGGGGCCCAGATGCCGATCTGCGCGTAGGTCGGCAGCAGGCCCATGAGCAGGGTCGGCACGGCCATCAGGAAGATGCTCAGGGTGAACATGCGCTTGCGCCCGAGCAGGTCGCCGAAGTGGGCCAGGATGATCCCGCCCAGCGGCCGCGCCAGGTAGCCGGCGGCGAAGATGCCGAAGGTCTGCAGCTGGCGCAGCCACTCGGGCATGTCGGCGGGGAAGAACAGCTTGCCGACCACCGCGGCGAAGAACACGAAAATGATGAAGTCGTAGAATTCCAGGGCGCCGCCCAGGGCGGACAGCGACAGCGTCTTGTAATCGCCACGGGTCAACGGGCGCGCCGCGGGCGCAGCGCTGGAGGGCACGGAAGGCATGGTCGGCAGCTTCTTCTAAGAGGTCGAGGGACGGCTGCCAGCGGCAGCCGGGGCACGATAGCAAATTGCAGCGCTCTTAGAACCTGCCGCCGCCGCAGAGCCGCGCCGGTGCTGCAGAACCGCAAAACAGCCGTCCGCACCACACAATCGGGCGACAAATGCAGAACCGGGCGGTCGTCGTCTGACGCGCCGCCCGATATACTGCGCACCTGGCCCGCTGGGCCACGGGCGCTTGCGCAAAGGCCTGGCCGCCGGCCAAGCCTTTGCAGAACCTCCCACACCACTCCAAACATAAGAATACCGGCACGGGGCCCACCATGATCGAGCTCGAACAGGAAGATCCGATACCGCAAGGCGATCTGGCCCTGCAGCTGACCGCGCTGCCGCGCGAAACCAACGGCTTCGGCGATATTTTCGGCGGCTGGCTGGTGTCGCAGATGGACCTGGCCGGCACCGCCATGGCCAGCAAGGTCGCCGGCGGCCGGGTGGCCACCGTGGCCATCGACCGCATGGCCTTCCTGGTCCCGGTGGCCGTCGGTGCGCAGCTGTCCTTCTATACCCAGGCCCTGGAAATCGGCCGCAGCTCGATCCAGATGCTGGTCGAGGTGTGGAGCGACGATCCGCTGTCCAGCGAATGGCGCAAGGTCACCGAGGCGGTGTTCGTGTTCGTCGCCATCGACGGCAGCGGCCGCACCCGCCCGGTACCGCCGCGCCGCGGCTGATCGGCTTTGTAGGGTGCGCCGTGCGCACCGGCAAGCCCGTGCCGGGTCATCTGGTGCGCACGGCGCACCCTACACCTGCCTCCCGAACCGGCGCCGCACAGCGCAACGAAATGTCCCGTGCCCGCCCCGTGGCGCAGTGGCCCGCAGCCTTGCCTAGACTCAGCGACTGGCGCAGCATGCGCCACCTGCAACCAGCAAGGCCTGAGCATGAGTCAATCCAGCATCAGCAGCGGCGCCCACAGCCACGGCAGCAGCGGCCACCTCGGCCTGACCGTCGCCGCGCTCGGCGTGGTCTATGGCGATATCGGCACCAGCCCGCTGTACACCCTCAAGGAAGTGTTCGCCGGCCACTACGGGGTCAGCGTCGATCCGGCCGGGGTCTACGGCATCCTCTCACTGATCTTCTGGTCGCTGATGTGGGTGGTGACGCTGAAATACGTGCTGGTGATCCTGCGCGCCGACAACGAGGGCGAAGGCGGCGTGATGGCCCTGACCGCCCTCGCCCGCCGCGCCACCCAGGCCTACCCGCGACTGTCGCGGCTGCTGGTGCTGGCCGGCCTGGCCGGCACCGCGCTGTTCTACGGCGACAGCATGATCACCCCGGCGATCTCGGTACTGTCCGCCGTGGAAGGCCTGGATGTCGCCCTGCCGGGCATCGGCCACTGGGTGGTGCCGATCACCGTGATCCTGCTGATCGGCCTGTTCCTGATCCAGAAACACGGCACCGCGCGCATCGGCGTGCTGTTCGGCCCGGTCATGGGTCTGTGGTTCGCCACCCTCGGCGTACTCGGCATCTACGGCATCGTCCGTCACCCCGAGGTGCTGCACGCGCTCAACCCCTGGTGGGCGCTGAACTTCTTCCTCAGCCACCCGGGCATCGGCATCACCATCCTCGCCGCCGTGGTCCTGGCGCTGACCGGCGCCGAGGCGCTGTATGCCGACATGGGCCACTTCGGCCGCAAGCCGATCACCCGCGCCTGGTTCGCCCTGGTGCTGCCCGGCCTGGTGCTCAACTACTTCGGCCAGGGCGCCCTGCTGCTGGACAACCCGCAGGCCGCGCGCAACCCCTTCTACCTGCTGGCCCCCGCCTGGGCGCTGATCCCGCTGATCGGCCTGGCCACCCTGGCCACCATCATCGCCTCGCAGGCGGTGATCTCCGGCGCCTTCTCCCTGACCCGCCAGGCCATCCAGCTCGGCTTCGTGCCGCGCATGCACATCCAGCACACCTCCAGCGATGCCGAGGGGCAGATCTACATCGGCGTGGTCAACTGGGCGCTGATGGTCGGGGTGATCCTCCTGGTGATCGGCTTCGAGAGCTCGGGCGCCCTGGCCTCCGCCTACGGCGTGGCGGTGACCGCGACCATGCTGGTCGACACCCTGCTAATCGCCGCCGTCGCCCTGCTGCTGTGGAAGAGCCCGCGCTGGCTGGCGATTCCCCTGCTGCTGTGCTTCTTCGTGGTCGACGTGCTGTTCTTCGCCGCCAACATCCCCAAGATCGCCGAGGGCGGCGCCTTCCCGGTGATCGCCGGGATCGCCCTGTTCCTGCTGATGACCACCTGGAAGCGCGGCCGCGAACTGCTGGTCGAGCGCCTCGACGAAACCGCCCTGCCGCTGCCGATGTTCATCTCCAGCATCGCCCTGCAGCCGCCACACCGGGTGCGCGGCACGGCGATCTTCCTCAGCGCCCGCCCGAATGCGGTGCCGCATGCCCTGCTGCACAACCTGCTGCACAACCAGGTGCTGCACCAGCAGGTCGTGATGCTCACGGTGGTCATCGCCGACCACCCGCACGTGCCGCTGACCAGGCGTTTCGAGGTCGACCGCTTCGACGAGGGCTTCTTCCGGGTGATCCTGCATTTCGGCTATATGGACGACCCCAACGTGCCGGCGGCGCTGGAGAAGAACCCCTATGACTACCTCGACTTCACGCCGCTGAGCACTACCTACTTCCTCAGCCGCGAAACCATCATCCCGAGCAAGCGCATCGGCATGGCGGCCTGGCGCGAATCGCTGTTCGCCTTCCTGCTGAGGAATGCCAACAGCAACCTGCGCTACTTCCAGCTGCCGACCAACCGGGTGATCGAATTGGGCACCCAGATCGAGATCTGAAGGCCTGTCCGCGATCTGCGGTGCGGCTGCCAAACGGCGTTGGAACGGGCCTCCCCCGTAGGGTGCGCCCACAGCACGGGCTTGCCGGTGCGCACGGCGCACCCTACGGACCAGACGTTCCCTGCGGGGCGCGCCCGGGGCTCTAGGGCGGCCCTCGCCCACCAGCCACCGGCGGCGACACGCGCCGCTCCCCGGCACTGGCCTTTCGCCGAAGTCTGCGGTACACCTCTATTTTTAGCGTGTGGATACCGAGATGAACGCCCTCCCCTCTGTCGAACGCGTCGAGCTGGATGAACTGACCTGCTGGCGCGTGCATGTCGGCGACGCCGAACTGCTGGTGGCCCAGCAGGGCGCGCAGATCCTGCATTTCCAGCACGGCGCGCAGGCGCCGCTGATCTGGCTCAGCGAGCAGGCCGCCTACCACCGCGGCCAGTCGGTGCGCGGCGGCGTACCGGTGTGCTGGCCCTGGTTCGGCGACCTGCGGCGCAATCCGCCGGCGGTACAGGCGCAGTACGCCGGCGGCACGATCAGCCCGGCCCATGGCGCGGTGCGCGGCCTGGACTGGCAACTGCAGGGCATCGAACAGGCCGACGGCGCAGTCAGCCTGAACTTCGTCTTCGACAGCCGCCAGCATCCCCTGCCCGACTGGCCGCATGCGGCCGAACTGCACCTGAGCATCCGCCTCGACCAGCAGCTGCACCTGAAGCTGGGCAGCCGCAACCTGGGTGACCAGCCGCTGGCGCTGAGCCAGGCCCTGCACAGCTATTTCGCCGTCAGCGACATCCGCCAGGTCAGCGTGCAGGGCCTGGACGGCTGCCGCTATATCGAGACCCTGGATAACTGGCAGCAGCACCGGCAACACGGCCCCCTCGGCTTTACCGGGGAAACCGACCGCATCTACCTGGACACCCCGACGCGCCTGAGCATCGTCGATCCCGGCTGGCAACGGCGCATCCACCTGGATGCCTGGGGCTCGCGCTCGGCCATCGTCTGGAACCCCTGGATCGACAAGGCCCGGCGCCTGTCGCAATTCGCCGAGGACGCCTGGCAGCGCATGCTGTGCATCGAAACGGCGAATGTCGGCGACGACATCGTCACCCTGGCCCCCGGCGAGTCCCACAGTCTGCGCCTGACGCTCAGCAGCGAGGCGCTCTGAGGGCAAGCCCGCCTCAGGCCCTGGTGCGCACGGCGCCCCCTACGCAGGGTGCGCCGCGCACCGGCAAGACGCCCGCCTATTCACCGCGCAGCGCCTCCACCGGGTGCAGACGCGCCGCCGCCCGCGCCGGGGCGATGCCGGCGAGCACGCCGATCAGCCCGGCCAGCAGCAACGCCAGCAGCAGGAACGCCGGGCGCAGGGCCAGCGGCAGGCCCGGTGCTGCCAGGTGCAGCACGCCGAGCAGCAGCGCCAGCAACAGCAGGCCGAGCAGGCCGCCGGCCAGCGACAGCAGGGTGGCCTCGGCGAGAAACAGCCCCAGCACCTGCCGCGGGCTGGCGCCGATGGCGCGCAGCAGGCCGATCTCCGCGGTGCGCTCGCTGACCGTGGTGGTCATGATGGTGAGGATGCCCACCGCCCCCACCAGCAGGGAAACCCCGCCGAGGGCGCCGACCGCCAGGGTCAGCACCGAGAGGATGCGCCCCAGGCTGGCGAGCATGTCGTCCTGGGTGGTGATGTTGAAGTCCTCCATGCCGTGCCGCTCGACCAGCAGCGCACGGATGCGCTCGGCCAGCGGCGCCGAGCCGGTGCCGGCATTGAACACCACGTCGATCTCCATCAGCCCCTCGCGGTTGAACAGGCTCTGCGCCCAGTCCACCGGGATGTAGGCGATGTCGTCGAGGTCGAAGCCGAGCAGCTGGCCCTTCTTCGCCATCACCCCGATCACCCGGAAGCGCGTGCCGCCGATGCGCACCAGTTCGCCCAGCGGGTTGGCCGCGCCGAACAGCTCGCGGTGCAGGGTATGGCCGAGCACCGCGTAGGGCGGCGAACGGCCGTCGCGCGCCGGCGGCAGGAACTGGCCGAGGGCCAGCTGGAAGCGCCAGGCCTCGGCCAGCTGGTGGCCGCCGCCGATGATGTCGCTGCGCCGCGAGCGCTGCTGGTACTGGATGTCGCCGCTGCCCTGGATGATCGGCACCACCGCCTCGACATGCGCCAGCTGGCCCAGGGCCGCGGCGTCGCCCAGGTTGAGCGGGCGCACGCTGCTGAGGATGCCGCCCAGGCCGCCGGTCTGGGTCTTGCCCGGGTGGATGGCGATGATCCGCGTGCCGAACTGCGAGAAGTTGTCCAGCACGTAGCCGCGCAGGCCCTCGCCGATGGCGGTGAGCAGCGCCACCGCGGCGATGCCGATGGCCACCCCGAGCAGGGTCAGCAGGCTGCGCAGCGGCCGGCTGGTCAGCGCCGAGGCGGTCAGGGCGAAGCCATCGCGCAGGCGCATCATGGCCGGTACCCGCGGCGCGCGGCCATCAGCGCGCCGCCTGCGGACGCAAGGCGTCCACCGGGTGCAGCGCCGCCGCGCGGCTGGCCGGCAGCCAGGCGAACAGCAGCGCCGTGGCCAGCGCCAGCAGCGCCGCACTGAGGCGCGCCCACCAGGGCGCGTGCAAGGGAAAGTCCCAGATCCAGCGCCCCAGCCATAGCAGCGCCTCGCCCAGCAGCAGCCCGGCCAGGGCGCCAGCGCCGGCCAGCAGCCCCGCCTCGCCGAGAAACAGCAGGCGCACCTGCGCCGCGCTGGCGCCGATGGCCTTGAGCAGGCCGATCTCGGCGGTGCGCTGGTTCACCGCGATCCAGGTCACGTTCATGATCAGGATGCCGGCCACCAGCAGGCTGATGGCGGCAATCCCGGCCAGGGCCAGGGTCAGCGCGCGGAGGATGTCGGCGAAGGCGGCAAGCATGGCGTCCTGGCCGATCAGGGTGATGTCGTCCTCGCCCTCGTGGCGCTCGCGGATGGTCGCGATGATCTGCCGCTTGCCGCTGGCCAGCAGGCCGGGCCCGCGCAGCTCGGCGAACACGCGGAACAGCCCCTCTCGGTTGAACAGCACCTGGGCGCTGGCCACCGGGATGATCAGCATCTCGCCGAAATCCATGCCCAGCGACTCGCCGCGCTCGGCAAGGATGCCGACCACGCGGAAACGCCGGTCGCCGGCACGCAGCCACTCGCCCAGCGCCGGGCGGCTGCCGAACAGCTCGTGGCGCAGTTTGGCGCCGATCACGCAGACCGCCCGCGCCTCGCCGAAGTCCAGCGCCGGCAGCGGCTGGCCCTGGCCGACCCGGAGCTGGCGGATGGCGAAGAACTGCTGGCTGGTGCCGAGGGTGAAGGCCTCGCGGTTGCGGTTGCCGACGCTGACCTCGACCTGCCCGGCCTGCAGCGGCGCCACTCGCAGCACCGCGGGCAGGCGGGCGATGGCCTGGGCGTCCTGCAGGGTCAGGTCGCGCGGCGCCAGGCCGGTGATCGGCGGCATGCCGCCGCTGGTTTCCTTGCGCCCGGGGAGGATGATCAGGGTGTTGCGCCCGAGCACGGCGAACTCGCCGAGGACATAGCTGCGCGCGCCTTCGCCGAGGCCGGTGAGCAGGCTCACCGCGCTGACCCCGATGGCCACCGCCAAGAGCAGCATCAGGCTGCGCGAACGGTGCCCGCGCAGGCTGCCGAGGCACAGGCCGAGGGCATCGGCGGGGCGCATCAGCTCGGCTCCTGGTGGCGGTCTTCGACGATGCGCCCGTCGCGCATCAGCAACTGGCGCCGGGCGCGCCGCGACAGCTGCGGGTCGTGGGTCACCACCAGCAGGGTCAGGCCCTCGCCGTTGAGCTCCTCGAGCAGCGCCACCACTTCGCCGCCGGTGTGGCTGTCGAGGTTACCGGTGGGCTCGTCGGCCAGCAGCAGAGCCGGCTGCATGGACATGGCGCGGGCGATGGCGACGCGCTGGCGCTGGCCACCGGACAGCTCGCCGGGGCGGTGGGCCTGGCGGTCGCCGAGGCCCAGACGCTCGATCAGCCTGGCGCTGCGGCGATGACGCTCGCCCGGCTCGATGCCGGCCAGGAGCATCGGCAGCTCGATGTTGTCCCGCGCGCTCAGGCGCGGGATCAGGTGGTAGGACTGGAACACGAAGCCGATCCAGCGGCTGCGCAGCTCGGCGCGGCGCACCTCGTCGAGGGCCGCCGTGGCCTCGCCGCGCAGCCAGTACTCGCCGGCGTCCGGGGCATCCAGCAGGCCGAGGATGTTGAGCAGGGTCGACTTGCCCGAGCCGGACGCCCCGGTCACCGCCAGGTACTCGCCGGCCGCCACCTGCAGGTCCACCGCGTCGAGGCCCATCACCCGCTGGTCGCCGAGCTGGAAGCAGCGGCTGACCCCGCGCAGCTCGATCATGGCGGCGTCTCCGCGGCCTCCTCGGGCTGCACCGCCAGGCCGTCGACCAGGCCCTCCTGGTCCAGGCTGGCGAGAATCCGCGCGCCCGCCTCGATGCCGTCCAGCACCTCGGTCCAGCGCCAGTTGCCCAGCCCGGTGCGGATGCGCGTCTCGCGCAGGCGCCCGGCCGCGGCGTCGTAGCGGTACAGGCGCTGGCCGTCGAGCAGGGTTTCGGTGGGCACGCGCAGGACCTCGCGCTTCTCCTCCAGGAGGATTTCCACATCGGCGCTGTAGCCGGTGAGCAGGGTCACCGCGGGCGGCACCTCGGCGAAACGCACCTCCACGTCCACGGTGCGCGCCTGCTTCTCCAGGTCGCGGACGAAGGGCGCGATGCGGCTGACCTGGCCGACGAAGTGGCGGCCGCGGAAGGCGTCCAGGCTGATCCGCACCGGCATGCCCAGGCGCACGCGGGCGGCGTCCACCTCGTCGATCGGCGCCTCGACGTACAGGCAGCTGTCATCGATCAGGTCCACCGCCGGCGGCGTGGGGATGCCCGGCGGCGACGGGGTGACATACTCGCCCAGCTCGCCGTTGATCTGCGCGACGATGCCGGCGAAGGGCGCGCGCAGGGTGGCCTGGTCGAGCAGCGAGCGCTGCAGCTCCAGCTGGGCTTCGGCCTCGGCGATCAGCGCGGTGCTGGCCGTGCACACCAGGGCCGACAGGTTGGCGCGGGTCTGGGCCTGGTCCAGGCGGTCGGCGGCGGCCAGCTTGCGCTCGGCCAGGTGGCGCAGGCGCTCGAGGTCGCGGCGCTCCAGGTTGGCCTGCTGGCAGCGCTGCTCGCGGGCGCTGCGCTGCCCGGCCAGGCGCGCCTCGGCCTCGCTGACGCGGGCCTGGCGGTCATCCTGGCGCAGGCGCAGCAGCACCTCGCCGGCCTGCACGCGCTGGCCCTCGTCGACCCGCAACTCGGTGACCTGGCCGCCCAGGTTGAACGACAGGCGCGAACGCCGGCAGGCCTTGAGGGTGCCGGCGCGGGTATTGGCCACCAGGGTTTCCACCGTGCCGCGCTCGACCGCCACCAGGCGCACCGGCAACGGCTCGGGGCGGCTCCACCACCACAGCAGCAGGCCCAGCACGGCCAGCGGCGGGATGCCGAATAACAGTTTGCGCATGCCCATCTCCCAGGCTCCAGTCCCTTCAGACTAGGTGCTGGCGGCGCAGATGTGCCAACGATGTACCGGGATGGGGACGCGGGGTTACAGGTCTTCTTCCTCGACCAGGCGCACTTCGCCGCCGCTGATGGTGTAGGCGGCATCGGCCAGGTCGTTGCTGACCGCCTCGATCTTCAGCGTGCCGCTGACCCACAACGGCGCGTAGATGTCTTCGAGGAGGATGGCCTTGGCCGGGCGCACCAGGATGATCTGGTTCGGCGGCGGCGGCGGCACGTGGATGCAGGCGCCTGGGTACGGCACCAGGAAGAACAGGGTGCTGCGGCCCTCGGCGTCGCTTTCCAGGGGTACCGGGTAGCCGCCCAGGCGCACCAGTTTGCCGTTGAGGTGAGCCACGGTCTTGCTCGAGTACATCACCGCCGGCAGGTCCTTGGCCTGTTGCTTGAGGCCGCCCTGCTGGCCGAAGGTACCGGCGCCTTCCGGGGTTTCGTGGCTGATTTCCGGCATGGCTTCGAGGGCCTTCTGGTCCTCGCGCGGCATCAGCTCCAGCCAGTCGGTTTCCCGCGGTTCGGCCAGGGCCAGCAGCGGCAGCAGCAACAGGGCAAGCAGGATTCGGCGCATGGGGCTTCTCAGTGGGGCGTGAACGACAAGGCTGCGCCGGGGCGCAGCCTCACGGGCCTCAGGCGGGTTCGATCAGCGCTTCGACTGCGGCGATGCGCGCCTTCAGCGTGGCCATGTCGGCACAGCGCAGGGTGGCGTGGCCGACCTTGCGCCCGGCCTTGAAGGCCTTGCCGTAGTGGTGCAGGTGGCAGTCGGCAATCGCCGCGACCTTCTCCACCGCCGGCACGCTGCCGAGGAAGTTGAGCATGGCGCTCTCGCCGACCTTGGCCGTGGAACCCAGCGGCAGGCCGGTTACGGCGCGCAGGTGGTTCTCGAACTGGCTGCACTCGGCGCCTTCGATGGTCCAGTGCCCGGAGTTGTGCACGCGCGGGGCGATTTCGTTGGCCTTCAGGCCGCCGTCGACCTCGAAGAACTCGAAGGCCAGCACGCCGACGTAATCCAGCTGCTTGAGCACACGACCGACATAGTCCTCGGCCAGCGCCTGCAGCGGGTGATCGGTGCTGGCGATGGACAGGGCCAGCACGCCGCTGTCGTGGCGGTTGTGCACCAGCGGGTAGAAGCGCGTCTCGCCGTCGCGGCCGCGCACGGCCACCAGCGACACTTCGCCGGTGAACGGCACGAAGCCTTCGAGGATGCACGGCACGCTGCCCAGCTCGGCGAAGGCGCCGACCACGTCCTGCGCCTGGCGCAGGACCTTCTGGCCCTTGCCGTCGTAGCCCAGGGTGCGGGTCTTCAGCACGGCCGGCAGGCCGATGGCGGCCACGGCGGCGTCCAGGTCGGCCTGCGACTGGATATCGGCGAAATCCGGGGTGGGAATGCCGAGGTCCTTGAACAGCGACTTCTCGAACCAGCGGTCGCGGGCGATGCGCAGCGCCTCGGCACTCGGGTAGACCGGCACGAACTGGGAGAGGAAGGCCACGGTCTCGGCCGGCACGCTCTCGAACTCGAAGGTCACCAGGTCGACGTCGTCGGCCAGGCGGCGCAGGTGCTCGTGGTCGTTGTAGTCGCCGCGCAGGTGCTCGCCCAGGGCCTGGGCACAGGCGTCCGGCGCCGGGTCGAGGAAGGCGAAACTCATCCCCAGCGGAGTACCCGCCAGGGCCAGCATGCGGCCCAGCTGGCCGCCACCAATCACACCGATCTTCATAGCTTCTGAGCCCCTATCAGGAACGCGGGTCCGGGTTTTCCAGCACCGCTTCGGTCTGCTCGGTGCGGAACTGCTGCAGCGCCGCATGGAACTGCGGGTGCTGGTGACCGAGGATGCTCGCCGCCAGCAGCGCGGCGTTGATCGCCCCGGCCTTGCCGATGGCCAGGGTGGCGACCGGGATGCCGGCCGGCATCTGCACGATCGACAGCAGCGAGTCGACGCCCGACAGCACGGCCGACTGCACCGGCACGCCAAGCACCGGCAGGTGGGTCTTGGCCGCACACATGCCCGGCAGGTGCGCCGCGCCACCGGCACCGGCGATGATCACCTGGATGCCACGGCTGTCGGCCTGTTCGGCGTACTGGAAGAGCAGGTCCGGGGTGCGGTGGGCGGAAACCACCTTCACCTCATAGGGAATGCCCAGCTTTTCCAGCATGTCTGCGGTGTGACTGAGGGTGCTCCAATCGGACTTGGAGCCCATGATCACGCCAACCAGTGCGCTCATCGTTTTGCCTCTGACTCGGGCGCCTGTCGGCGCGACAAAAACCAACAAGCCACGCATCGGGCGTGGCTTGTTATGTGCGGGCCAGGCCGCATGGGGCCTGGAGGCGGCGCAGTATACCGGAAAGCTACGGGAGTCGCGCCCCTGGGCTGACCGTTTGTCAGCGGGAGCGAGGTGATGCTTTCGGCATTGCAGTCAGACACACCGCCTAAGAGCTTGAAGAGCTAATCGTGTCCCTTCTATTTCAAACTTCAAGCAACTCGGAACCAAGTCCCCGTCAGAAGGCTGAGCGGAATCGCCGTGTAAGGGGTTGAGCGGCATGGATGCCGCGAGAGCCGCGATGGGCCAGGGATGGCCCTTCGCGGCGGGCCCCTGGAACGGCGATGGAGGGAAGGAACCCGGCGCGAAGCGCAGGGCCGGATGTCGGGGTGCCCTTCTTTTTGGTTACTTTTTCTTGGGCAAGCAAGAAAAAGTGACGCGCCGTGAGAGGCGCAATCTGTAGTGCCAGCCGAGGAAAGCGCTGAGTCCCAGCGTCAACACTCCGAGCCAGAGAGTGTCGCGGCCAAGGCCCCTCCTACAGTTTGCAGAAGACCCGAAGCGGCGTACTCCAGCCGATTGCCGAGTTTCGATGGGACTTCTTGTTCCGCCCTCCCGGGCGGCTCACTTTTTCCAGGCGCGGAAAAGTAAGCAAAAACGCTATGCCCCTTGCATCCGGGTCTCGCTGCGCTCGACTTCCCTCCCTCCGTCATCGCTCCGGGGGCCCGCCGCGAAGGACCATCCCTGGCCCATCGAGGCTCTCGCGGCATCCATGCCGCTCAACCCCCTGCGCAATGACTCCACTCGGCCTCCTGATGGGGCGCTCGGAGTTGCCTGGGCGTTCGTGGGATTTCCCGTTAAGGCAAAGGCAAACTGCCGTAGGGTGCGCCGTGCGCACCGCAGAGTGCACGGCTGGTCGTGGTGCGCGTGGCACACCCGGCGAGCTGCCCACCGCCCGCCAGCCTCGCCCCGCGCAAAACGTTCGGTTAACCGAACGCGGCATGGCACCCGGTTCGCCAGGGCGAACGCGGCGGCGGCCGCGGCCCACCAAAAAATATTATTTAATCTTTTATTTTCAATAACTTAGACAGAAAACGATTCGTGCCGAAAGCCTGGCACACAACCTGCTCTACCTCACTGCAGGAACGCCACGCGCCTTCCACCACCCACGGGCACCGCGCCGCACCCCGACGGCCACCCGCATAACAACAAGAGTGAGGATCAGCATGTTCAAGAGCAATCTCTCCCGCGCCGTCGGCATCGCCCTGGCCGCCTCCCTGTGCAGCGCCCCGGCCCTGGCCGAGGAACTGACCGGCACCCTGAAGAAGATCAAGGACAGCGGCACCATCGTCCTCGGCCACCGCGACTCGTCCATCCCCTTCTCCTACTTCGGCACGGACCCGCAGCAGCCGGAAGGCTACTCCCACGACCTGCAGCTGAAAGTGGTCGAGGCGCTCAAGCAGCAGCTGGGCCTGCCCGAGCTGAAGGTGCGCTACAACCTGGTGACCTCGCAGACCCGCATCCCGCTGGTGCAGAACGGCACCGTCGACCTGGAGTGCGGCTCCACCACCAACAACGTCGAGCGCCAGCAGCAGGTCGACTTCTCGGTCGGCATCTTCGAGGTCGGCACCCGCCTGCTGACCAAGAAGACCTCCGGCGTCGCCGACTTCGCCGACCTCAAGGGCAAGAACGTGGTGACCACCGCCGGCACCACCTCCGAGCGCCTGCTCAAGGCGATGAACGCCGAGAAGCAGATGGGCATGAACATCATCTCGGCCAAGGACCACGGCGAGTCGTTCCTGATGCTCGAATCCAGCCGCGCCGTGGCCTTCATGATGGACGACGCCCTGCTCGCCGGCGAAATGGCCAAGGCCAAGCAGCCGGCCGACTGGCACGTGGTCGGCACCCCGCAGTCCTACGAGATCTACGGCTGCATGGTGCGCAAGGGCGACCCGGCGTTCAAGAAAGTGGTCGACGACGCCATCAGCGCCACCTTCAAGTCCGGCGAAGTCACCGCCATCTATGACAAGTGGTTCCTCAACCCGGTCCCGCCCAAGGGCCTGAATCTCAATTTCCCGATGAGCGACGAGCTGAAGAAGCTGGTTGCCAACCCCACCGACAAGGCTGCCGAGCAGCTCTGACGCGGTGACACCGCGCCTCCACAAGGGGCGCGGTGGCGGGAACCAGGGGGCGACCGCCCCCGCCTTCGCCAGAGAGGACAGGGGCACCGTCGCTACCCGCGACGGGGGCACGCGAGTGCCCGGCCACCGGTCCGCCTGGGCCTTGCATTGGCTTCATCCGAGGGGAAACCCACATGAATTACAACTGGGACTGGAGCGTGTTCTTCAAGTCCACCGGCATCGGCAGCGAGATCTACCTGGACTGGTTCGTCACCGGCCTGGGCTGGACCCTCGCCATCGCCCTGGCCGGCTGGCTGATCGCCCTGCTGCTGGGCTCGCTGCTCGGCGTGCTGCGCACCGTGCCGAACCGCTGGCTGAGCGGCCTGGCCACCTGCTACGTGGAATTGTTCCGTAACGTGCCGCTGCTGGTGCAGCTGTTTCTCTGGTACTTCCTGGTCCCGGACCTGCTGCCCGAGCCGCTGGAGCTGTGGTTCAAGCAGGACCTCAACCCGGCCACCTCGGCCTACCTCAGCGTGGTGGTGTGCCTCGGCCTGTTCACTGCGGCGCGGGTCTGCGAGCAGGTGCGCACCGGCATCCAGGCGCTGCCCAAGGGCCAGCTGGCCGCCGGCTACGCCCTGGGCTTCAGCCTGGCGCAGATCTACCGCAACGTGCTGCTGCCGCAGGCCTACCGCATCATCATTCCGCCGCTGACCAGCGAGTTCCTCAACATCTTCAAGAACTCCTCGGTGGCCTCCTTGATCGGCCTGATGGAGCTGCTGGCGCAGACCAAGCAGACCGCCGAGTTCAGCGCCAACCTGTTCGAGGCCTTTACCCTGGCCACACTGATCTACTTCACCCTGAACATGAGCCTGATGCTGCTGATGCGCCTGCTCGAACGGCGCGTGGCGGTGCCGGGGCTGATCGCCATGGGAGGCAAATAATGGACTTCAGCGCGATCCTCCCGGCTCTGCCGGGCCTCTGGCAGGGCATGGCCATGACCCTGCAGCTGATGCTGCTCGGCGTGCTCGGCGGCGTGCTGCTCGGCACCCTGCTGGCCATGGCGCGGCTGTCGCACAACAAGTGGCTGGCCAAGGCCGCGGCCACCTACGTCAGCTACTTCCGCTCCATCCCGCTGCTGCTGGTGATCACCTGGTTCTACTTCATGGTGCCGTTCCTGCTGCGCTGGATCACCGGCGAGGACACCCCGGTGGGCGCCTTCACCTCGTGCCTGGTGGCCTTCGTGATGTTCGAGGCGGCGTACTTCTGCGAGATCGTCCGCGCCGGCATCCAGGCCATCCCCAAGGGCCAGATGGGCGCCGCCAGCGCGCTGGGCATGAGCTACGCGCAGAGCATGCGCCTGATCATCCTGCCGCAGGCCTTCCGCAAGATGACCCCGCTGCTGCTGCAGCAAAGCATCATCCTGTTCCAGGACACCTCGCTGGTCTACACCGTGGGCCTGATGGACTTCCTCAACGCCGCCCGCTCGCGCGGCGACATCCTCGGCCAGGCCCATGAATTCCTGATCTTCGCCGGCCTGGTGTACTTCACCCTCAGCTTCGCCGCCTCGCAGGCGGTCAAGTTCCTGCAAAAGAGGTTAGCCGTATGATTTCCATCCAGAACGTCAACAAGTGGTATGGCGACTTCCAGGTGCTGCAGGGCTGCAGCACCGAGGTGCAGAAGGGCGAAGTGGTGGTGGTGTGCGGGCCGTCCGGCTCGGGCAAGTCGACCCTGATCAAGTGCGTCAACGCCCTGGAAGCCTTCCAGAAGGGCGACATCGTGGTCGACGGCACCTCCATCGCCGACAGCAAGACCAACCTGCCCAAGCTGCGTTCGCGGGTCGGCATGGTGTTCCAGCACTTCGAGCTGTTTCCCCACCTGACCATCGCCGAGAACCTGACCATCGCCCAGGTCAAGGTACTCGGCCGCAGCAAGGCCGAAGCCAGCGAGAAGGGCCTCAAGCTGCTCGAACGGGTCGGCCTCGCCGCCCATGCACACAAGCACCCGGGCCAGCTGTCCGGCGGCCAGCAGCAACGGGTGGCCATCGCCCGCGCCCTGGCCATGGACCCGGTGGTGATGCTGTTCGACGAACCGACCTCGGCCCTCGACCCGGAGATGGTCAACGAGGTGCTCGACGTCATGGTGCAGCTGGCCAACGAGGGCATGACCATGATGTGCGTGACCCACGAGATGGGCTTCGCGCGCAAGGTCGCCGACCGGGTGATCTTCATGGACCGCGGGCAGATCGTCGAAGACTGCGCCAAGGACGAGTTCTTCGGCGACATCAACGCCCGTTCCGAGCGGGCCCAGCAGTTCCTCGCCAAGATCCTACAGCACTGAGAACCTGCCTCGGACCTTCCGTAGGGTGCGCCATGCGCACCAGCAAGCCCGCAGCTTGTCCCCGGTGCGCACAGCGCACCCTAGGTGAAGGCGCCCAAACCAGGCTGCAACATGGCCTACTGGCTGGCATTGCGTGGCCCGAAAAGAGCGTAAACCCCGCTGCTGAGAAGCCGCCCCTCTCCCACCTGCGGCAGCGGGGGCGTGCAACCCAGACTTCAGGTTCGCCGGGGAGCGCTGCGCTCAACCCAGCCTACCCAGCCCCGGACGACTGTGATGCAATGTCTCTCCCCCAGCGTCCGCGCCCTGCCGCCCGCCCTCATGGTCAAACCACGCCTGTTCCGCCAACTGCTGCTGACCCTGCTGGCGCTCCTGCTGATCGGCGCCTGCGGCTACGCCGGCTATCGCCTCAGCGAAGCCAGCGGCATCCGCGCCCTGGCCGACAATGGCGAGCGCCAGCTGGAGCTCAACGCCCGCGCGGTGGAAAGCGAGATCAACCAGTACACCTACCTGCCCAGCCTGCTGGAGCTGGAAAGCAGCGTCAGCCGCCTGCTGCTGACCCCCGACGCGCAGGACCGGCAACGCCTCAACGATCACCTTGAAGGCCTCAACCGCCGCAGCGGCAGCCTGGCCACCTATGTGCTGGACCGCGAAGGCCGGGTGGTGGCGACCAGCAACTGGAACCAGGCGGACAGCTATCTGGGCGAGGACCTGTCCTTCCGCGCCTATTTCCAGGATGCCGTGCGCGGCCGCCCGGGACGCTTCTACGGAATCGGCAGCACCACCGGCGAGCCCGGCTACTACCTGGCCCACGGCCTGCGCAGCCACGGCCGGGTGATCGGCGTGGCGGTGGTCAAGGTGCGCCTGGACGCCCTGGAGAAGCGCTGGGCCGACGCCCGGGTGGAGGCCTATGTCAGCGACGAGAACGGCATCATCATTCTCGCCAGCGATCCGCGCCGCCGGCTCAAGGCCGTGCGCCCGCTGGACGCCGCCGACCGCGAACGCCTGGCGCGCAGCCTGCAATACCACTGGGCGGCGCTCGAGGAACTGCAGCCGCTGGCCCGCCGCGAACTGGGCGGCGGCCTCGAGGAAGTGCGCCTGGCCGGCGCCGACGGCCAGCCGCACGACTACCTGCGCCAGAGCCGGCCGCTGGCCGACAGCCCCTGGCACCTGACCCTGCTCACCCCGCTGGCCGAGCAGCGCCGCGCCGCCAGCAGCCACGCCATGCTCGCCGCCGTGGCCTGCGCCCTGCTGCTGCTCCTGGCCCTGGCCCTGAACCAGCGGCGCAAGGTGATCGCCACCCGCCTGGCCGCGCGCGAGGCGCTGGAGCGGGCCAACAGCGAGCTGGAGCGCAAGATCGCCGAACGCACCGCCGACCTGCAGGCCAGCAACACCCGCCTGCAGGACGAAGTGCGCGAGCGCCAGCAGACCGAGGCCACCCTCCGCCAGGCCCAGGACGGCCTGGTGCAGGCCGGCAAGCTGGCGGTGATCGGGCAGATGTCGACCAGCATCGCCCACGAACTGAACCAGCCGCTGGCCGCCCTGCGCACCCTCTCGGCCAATGCCGCGCGCTTCCTCGAACGCGGCGCCCTGGACACCGCCGGCAGCAACCTGCAGGCGATCGGCGAGCTGGTCGACCGCATGGGCCGCATCACCGCCAGCCTGCGCGCCTTCGCCCGGCGCGGCGGCGACCGCGGTGAGGCCAGCCTGGAGCAGGCGGTGGAGGCCGCGCTGTTCCTCCTGCACAGCCGCCTCGAACAGGAGCGGCCGACCCTGCACCGGCAGTTCGCCGAGGCGCGCCTGGCCATCGACCAGACCCGCCTCGAGCAGATCCTGGTCAACCTGATCAGCAACGCCCTCGACGCCCTGCGCGAACAGCCGCGCCGCGAGCTGTGGCTGAGCGGCAGCGCGGCCGGCGACAGCTACCATCTGGAGGTACGCGACAGCGGCGCCGGCATCGCCCCGGACGTGCGCGCCCACCTGTTCGAGCCGTTCTTCACCACCAAGCCCGGCGAGAAGGGCCTCGGCCTCGGCCTGACCCTGTCCGCCAGCCTGGCCGCGGCCGCCGGCGGTAGCCTGGCCGTGCGCCACCCGGAGGAAGGAGGTACGGCCTTTATCCTCAATCTGCCGCTGGAGAAACCCCGCGATGCCTGAAGCGCTGAGCGTCCTGATAGTCGAAGACGACCCGCACGTGCTGCTCGGCTGCCAGCAGGCGCTGCAGCTGGAAGACATCGCCAGCCTCGGCGTGGGCAGCGCCGAGGAGGCGCTGGCGCGGGTCGGCGCGGACTTCGCCGGCATAGTGGTCAGCGACATCCGCCTGCCGGGCATGGACGGCCTGACCCTGCTCGGCGAACTCAAGCGCCGCGACCCGAGCCTGCCGGTGGTGCTGATCACCGGCCACGGCGACATCGGCATGGCGGTCGGCGCCATGCAGGGCGGCGCCTACGACTTCATCGAGAAACCCTTCTCCCCCGAGCGCCTGGTCGAGGTCGCCCGCCGCGCCCTCGAACAGCGCGGCCTGGCCCGCGAGGTCAGCGCCCTGCGCCGCCAGTTGGCCGGGCGCCAGGCCCTGGAGCAGCGCCTGATCGGCCGCTCGCCGGCCATCCAGCAGCTGCGCGAGCTGATCGCCAACGTCGCCGACACCGGCGCCAACGTGATCATCGAAGGCGAGACCGGCACCGGCAAGGAGCTGGTGGCGCGCTGCCTGCACGACTTCAGCCGGCGCCAGGCCAAGCCCTTCGTCGCCCTCAACTGCGGCGGCCTGCCGGAGAGCCTGTTCGAGAGCGAGATCTTCGGCCACGAGGCGCACGCCTTCACCGGTGCCAGCAAGCGGCGGATCGGCAAGATCGAGCACGCCGACGGCGGCAGCCTGTTCCTCGACGAGATCGAGAGCATGCCGCTGGCCCTGCAGATCAAGCTGCTGCGCGTGCTGCAGGAACACAGCCTGGAACGCCTCGGCTCGAACCAGCCGATCGCCGTGGACTGCCGGGTGATCGCGGCGACCAAGGCCGACCTGAATGAACTGGGCAAGCGCGGCGAGTTCCGCAGCGACCTGTACTACCGGCTCAACGTGGTGACCCTGGAATTGCCGCCGCTGCGCGATCGGCGCGAAGACATCCTGCTGCTGTTCGAGCACTTCCTGCAGCTCGCCGCCCTGCGCTTCGACCGCGCCCCGCCGCTGCTCGACCGCGCCACCAGCGCCGCCCTGCTGGCCCACGACTGGCCGGGCAACGTGCGCGAGCTGCGCAACGTCGCCGAGCGCTTCGCCCTCGGCCTGCCGGTGTTCAAGGGCAGCGGCGCCGCGCCGGACGGCCACGAGCCGAGTTTCGCCGAGGCGGTGGAAGCCTTCGAGCGCAACCTGCTCGGCGCCACCCTGGAACGCCACGCCGGCAACCTCAGCCAGGCCGCCCAGGCCCTGGGCATGGCCAAGACCACGCTGTTCGACAAGGTCAAGAAGTACGGTCTGGGCTGATGCCTTGAGAGGGGCAAGGACGCCACCTGGTCCAGGACCGGCCCGGCTCGCGGCCATGGCCACGTACCGAACACCGAACGCCGGCGACTCACCCGTAGGGTGCGCTGCGCGCACCGGCAAGCGCCCGGTAGCCTCTGGTGCGCCGCGCGCACCATGGCCCCATCCGCGGATCTAGCGGCGAGCGCGACGCCCCCGCCAAGCGGGCATCTGACGGCGGCGCTCAGACCACCCCGGCCGCGCGCAGTTCGGCGACCTGCGCGGCGTCCAGGCCGAGCAGGCGCTGCAGGATGGCCTCGCTGTGCTCACCCAGCAGCGGCGGCGCCAGGCGGTAGTCCACCGGGGTCTGCGACAGGCGCAGCGGGCTGGCCACCTGCGGGGTGACGCTGCCCAGGCTGTTGGGCAGCTCCACGCGCAGGCCGCGGGCCTGCACCTGGGGGTCGGCGAACACCTGGGCCAGGTCGTTGATCGGCCCGCAGGGCACGCCGGCCGCTTCGAGCAGGCAGACCCACTCGGCGGTGCTCTTGAACACCGTGGCCTGGCGCAGCAGGGGGATCAGCTCGGCGCGGTTGGCCACCCGCGCCTTGTTGGTAGAAAAGCGCGAGTCGTCGGCCAAAGCCGGAAGGCCGGCGACCTCGCAAAACTTGCGGAACTGCCCGTCGTTGCCCACGGCGAGGATGAAATCGCCGTCGGCGGTGGGGAAGTCCTGGTAGGGAACGATGTTCGGGTGGGCGTTGCCCAGGCGCTTGGGCGACTGGCCGGTGGCCAGGTAGTTCATCGCCTGGTTGGCCAGGCAGGCCACCTGCACGTCCAGCAGGGCAACGTCGATGTACTGGCCCAGGCCGGTCTGCTCGCGGGCGTTCAGCGCGGCCAGCACGCCGACCGTGGCGTACAGCCCGGTGAGGATGTCGGTGAGGGCGACGCCGACCTTCATCGGCCCGGCGCCGTCCTCGTCATCGGGCTTGCCGGTCAGGCTCATCAGCCCGCCGAGGCCCTGGATCATGAAGTCGTAGCCGGCGCGCTTGGCGTAGGGGCCGTCCTGGCCGAAGCCGGTGATCGAGCAGTAGATCAGCCGCGGGTTGAGCGCTTTCAGCGACTCGTAGTCGAGACCGTAGGCCGCCAGGCCGCCGACCTTGAAGTTTTCCAGGACCACGTCGCACTGCGCCGCCAGCTCGCGCACCAGGCGCTGGCCCTCGGCCTGGGTGAAGTCGAGGGTCAGCGACTGCTTGTTGCGGTTGGCGCACTGGAAGTAGGCCGCCTCGCGGCTGTCGTTGCCGGCGGCGTCCTTGATGTAGGGCGGGCCCCAGTGACGGGTGTCGTCGCCTGTGCCCGGGCGCTCGACCTTGATCACCTCGGCGCCGAGGTCGGCCAGCGTCTGCCCGGCCCAGGGCCCGGCGAGCACGCGGGACAGGTCGAGAACACGGATATGCGAAAGGGCGCCGGACATGTCATCTGCTCCAAGGAAGGCCAAGGCTTGCAGGCGTACTGCAGGACCTTGTTGCGTGCAGGAGCACGCGTGGATTCATCCTAGGTGCGTGGGGATGCCCCGACAAACGAGGATTTCGCACGCAATTGTGCAGAATCCTCACTCCAGGACGTGGCGAATGCCCGCATTACCGGCCCGATGCCGCTCAGCTGTGCGCAACAGGCCTATTCAGCAGACGCCTGGCGAGCCTGCAGCAGCTCGCCGATGATGCTCACCGGGCCCAGCAGGTGCTCGCGGATCAGCGTGCAGGCGCGCTCGCTGTCGCGCTGCAGGATCGCCTCGACCAGCGCCGCATGCTCCTCGCGCTTGGCCTGCAGGGCGGCGGCGGAAAATACCGTCTGCTGCAACCACAGGTGGCGATAACGCTCGGCCTGATCGAACAGCGCGGCGCGCACCTGCAACAGATGCGGCGAACCACAGCCCGCGGCAATCGCGGCATGGAACGCCTGATGGCGGGCGTCCCAGAGGCTGAGCATCTCTTCGCCATCCTTGACCGCCACCACCTTGGCCAGGCTGTGGGCCTGGGCGAGGACCTGCGCCTCCCAGGCATCGTCGCCGCGGGCAATCGCCAGGCCGACGATCAGCCCCTCCAGGTGCGCACGGGCATCGTAGATATCCGCCAGCTCGGCCAGCGACATCGACGCCACGCGAAAGCCGCGTTGGCTGATGGCCACCACCAGGCGCTCCACCACCAGTTGCGACAAGGCCTCGCGCAAGGGGCCGACCCCCAGGTCGTAACGCGCCTTCAGCGCACTCATCAGCAGTTTTTCGCCAGGCGCGAAGACGCCGCGAATGATGTCGCGCTTGAGCAGTTCGTAACCGCGAATCGCCAGATTCTCTCGGGAGCCGGGGGCTTGCATCACACCATCCTTGCACGGGTTGGCGCCCATCATACCGAATCGCCGGGGCGGATTTAGCCGGGTGATAGCTTGCACGGGTCGTGGTTTATTTTTGACACTTTATAAAAATGTCGATATTTTCAATTTACGTCGACACAAACAGATCGCATTACCCCCCTTGCCCGCCCCGGAGTATCGCCATGAGTACCGTCGTTGCCCTGAAGAGCCTGGTCGTTCCCGCCCCGCAGAAAATCAGCGGTTTCACCCTGCAACCCAGCGCGCAATCGCCACGCCTGCTGCAGCTGGAGTTCAGCCAGGAAACCGTGCAGGCCTTCCTCGCCGCCGTCGCCGAATGGCCGGTCCAGGCCCTGGAATACAAGTCGTTCCTGCGCTTTCGCCTGGCCAAGATTCTCGATGAACTGTGCGCCGGCAGCCTGCAACCGCTGCTGATCAATACCCTGATGGACCGTGCCAGCGGCGGCCTGCTGGTCAGCGCCCAGGGTCTCGATCGGGTCGAGCAGGCCGAGGACATGGTCAAGCTGGCCACCGCCGTGGCGCACCTGTTCGGCCGTTCCAACTTCGACGCCATGAGCGGCCAGTACTACGCCCGCTTCGTGGTGCAGAACGTCGATGCCTCCGACAGCTACCTGCGCCAGCCGCACCGGGTGCTGGAACTGCACACCGATGGCACCTTCGTCGAGCAGGACACCGACTACGTGCTGATGATGAAGATCGACGAGCAGAACATGCAGGGCGGCAACTCGCTGCTGCTGCACCTGGATGACTGGGAGGAGCTGAACCGCTTCAACCACCACCCGCTGGCCCGCCGCGAACTGCGCTGGACCGCGCCGCCGAGCAAGCGGGTGGACAAGGACGTGTTCCACCCGGTGTTCGACAACGATGCCGAGGGCCGGCCGATCATCAGCTACATCGACCAGTTCGTGCAGCCGAAGAACTTCGAGGAAGGCAACTGGCTGACCGACCTCAGCCAGTCGCTGGAAAGCAGCCCGCACAAGCTGTCGATCCCGGTGCCGGTGGGCAGCTTCCTGCTGATCAACAACCACTTCTGGCTGCATGGCCGCGACCGCTTCACCGCCCACCCGGGCCTGCGCCGCGAACTGATGCGCCAGCGCGGCTACTTCACCCACGCCAAGGTGCTGCGCGAGCCACGCCAGTGAAGCCCCGGCCGATCGCGGCACGTCGCCGCACAAGCACCCTTCAGCCCACGACTCGCAGCAATCGCAGGCACTCCTGATGCACGACTTCATCATCATCGGCGGCGGCATTCTCGGCATGTCCACCGCCATGCAGCTACAGCGCACCTACCCCGACAGCCGCATGCTGCTGCTGGAGAAGGAATCCGCGCCGGCCCGGCACCAGACCGGCCACAACAGCGGGGTGATCCACGCCGGCGTGTACTACACCCCGGGCAGCCTCAAGGCCAGGTTCTGCCTGGCCGGCAACGTGGCGACCAAGGCCTTCTGCGAGCAGCACGGCATCGCCTACCAGGTACCCGGCAAGCTGCTGGTGGCCACCAACGAGCTGGAGATGCAGCGCATGCAGGCGCTGTGGGAGCGCACGGCGGCCAACGGCATCCAGCGCGAATGGCTGAATGCCGGCCAGCTGCGCGAGCGCGAGCCGAACATCCAGGGCTTCGGCGCCATCCTGGTGCCCTCCAGCGGCATCGTCGATTACACCGAAGTCACCGCGGCCATGGCCCGCGAGTTCGTCGAGGCGGGCGGCGAGATCCGCTATGGCGCCAGCGTCACCGCCCTGCAGGAACACCTGCAGGAGGTACGGGTGCAGACCAGCGCCGGCGAGTTCGCCTGCCGTTTCCTGGTCACCTGCGCCGGCCTGCACGCCGACCGCGTGGTGCGCATGCTCGGACTCGACCCCGGCTTCAGCATCTGCCCGTTCCGCGGCGAATACTTCCAGCTGCCGGCCGAGCGCAACCGGATCGTCAACCACCTGATCTACCCGATCCCCGACCCGAGCATGCCGTTCCTCGGCGTGCACCTGACGCGAATGATCGACGGCAGCGTCACCGTTGGGCCGAATGCGGTGCTGGCGCTCAAGCGCGAAGGCTATCGCAAGCGCGACATCTCCCTGGCCGACAGCTGGCAGATGCTGACCAACCCCGGCCTGCTCAAGGTGCTCAAGGCCAACCTGCGCCCGGGCCTGGGCGAGCTGAAGAACTCGCTGTTCAAGCGCGGCTACCTGCAGCAGGTGCGCAAGTACTGCCCGAGCATCCGCCTCGGCGACCTCAAGCCCTACCCGGCCGGAGTGCGCGCCCAGGCCGTATCGGACGACGGCCGGCTGATCGACGACTTCCTGTTCCGCCACAGCCGCCGCAGCCTGCACGTGTGCAATGCGCCGTCACCGGCCGCCACCTCGGCACTGCCGATCGGTGCCCATATCGTCGAGCAGGTCGGCAGCCAGATGCAGGGCCTGCCGATCTTCACCAAAACCAAAGTCGTCCGCTGTGACGCCGCCTGAGGTGACCATGAGCCATACCCGCACGCTGGCCGACAAAGACCGCCAGTACCATCTGCACCCCTACACCAACGCGCGCCTGCATGAGCAGGTCGGCCCGCTGGTGATCGCGCGCGGTGAAGGTGTTTACGTCTACGACGAACAGGGCAAGCAGTACCTGGAGGCCATGTCCGGCCTGTGGAGCGCCGCGCTGGGCTTCAGCAACCAGCGCCTGATCACCGCGGCCGAGCAGCAACTGCGCAGCCTGCCCTTCTACCATGTGTTCGGCCACAAGGCGCACCGGCCGAGCATCGAGCTGGCCGAGAAGCTGATCGAAATGGCGCCGGTGCCGATGAGCAAGGTGTTCTTCACCAACTCCGGTTCGGAAGCCAACGACAGCGTGGTCAAGCTGGTCTGGTACTACAACAATGCGCGCGGCAAGCCGCTGAAGAAGAAGTTCATCAGCCGCCAGAACGGCTACCACGGCATCACCGTGGCCAGCGCCAGCCTCACCGGCCTGGCGGCCAACCAGCGCGGCTTCGATGTGCCGCTGCCGGGCTTCCTCCACGTCGGCTGCCCGCACCACTACCGCCACGCCCTGCCCGGCGAGAGCGAAGAGCAGTTCGCCGATCGCCTGGCCGCCGAACTGGAACAGCGCATCCTCAGCGAAGGGGCCGAGACCATCGCCGCCTTCATCGGCGAGCCGCTGATGGGCGCCGGCGGGGTGATCGTGCCGCCGCGCACTTACTGGCAGAAGATTCAGGCGGTGTGCCGCCGCCACGACATCCTGGTCATCGCCGACGAGGTGATCTGCGGTTTCGGCCGCACCGGGCAGATGTTCGGCAGCCAGACCTTCGCCATCCAGCCGGACGTGATGGTGCTGTCCAAGCAACTGTCCTCGTCCTACCAGCCGATTGCCGCCATCCTGATCAACGACGAGCTGTACCAGGGCATCGCCGAGCAGAGCAACAGCCTGGGCACCCTCGGCCACGGCTTTACCGGCAGTGCCCATCCGGTGGCCACCGCCGTGGCCCTGGAAAACCTCAAGATCATCGAGGAAGAACAGCTGGTGCCACACGCCGCCGCCATGGGCCAACGCCTGCACGCCGGCCTGCGCGAGTTTGCCGATCACCCGCTGGTGGGCGAGGTGCGCGGTTGCGGGCTGATTGCCGCGGTGGAGCTGGTCGGCAACCGCCAGACCAAGGCGCCGCATGGCAGCCCCGGCACGCTCGGCCGCTACCTCGCCGGACGGGCCCAGGAGCACGGCATGATCACCCGCGCCATGGGCGACGCGATAGCCTTCTGCCCGCCGCTGATCAGCAGCGAGGCGGAGATCGACCAGCTGATCCAGCGCTTCGCCTACGCCCTCGACGACACCAGCCACTGGTTGCGTAGCTGAGCATCGGCCTCCCGGCGCGGCGTCTGGCCTGCCTAGATCAACGCAAAAGCCCGCTTCGGCGGGCTTTTGCGTTGGCGATGTACCAATAGCAGCCCCATGGTTTGCATGGGTGGAAACCAAATCCGCGTAGCGGCAAGAACGAGTCATCAAGCAGCTCGGAGCCCGAGTCCCCGTCAGGAGGCCAAAACGTAGCGAAGCGGAGTAACAGCCGCAGGCTGGCCCGCAGGGCGAGCACAGCGAGTCAAAGTGAGTCGCCCGGGTGGGCGAAACCCAAACCATCAGCCCGCTCGGCAATCAGCTCAGCATGGTGTCCTCGGAGCCATCAGGTGCGCACGGCGCACCCTACGAAGCACGGCTTGCCTCACGGATGGTATGCGCGTATCCACCGCGTAACGAGGACCTAGCCGTTGCGTTACGCCAGACCCTGCCGCTAACGAGCGGGGGCCTGCCCCTGAGCCACGAAACGCATCATCCACTCGGCCACGATCGCCCCCTGGTGCGCCTGCTCCAGGCTGTCGAGGGCCTGCCGGTAGACCTGCTCGCCCCAGTGCTCGCGGCGGATCTCGAGGATCGAACGGGAATAGTCGGCCACCAGTTCCGGATGCCCCTGCCAGCACAGCACCTGGTCGCCGATGCGGTAGGCAGCGATCGGGCAGAACGGGTTGCTGGCCAGGATGGTGGCATTGGCCGGGGCCTGGGTGACCTGGTCCTGGTGGATGATCAGCATCGACAACTGCTCGGTGCGCGGCTGCATCCAGGGCTCCTGCGCGAGCACCGCATAGTGCTGCACCCCGACGCCCCAACCCTGGCTCGCCCGCTCGGTCTTGCCGCCCAGCAGCAAGGCCAGCAGCTGATGGCCGAAGCAGATGCCGAGCAGCTTGTCACCGGCGGCATAGCGCGCCAGCACATACTCGCGCAGGGTCTGGATCCACGGCTCGGAACCGAAGGAGTCGTACTTGCTGCCGGTGATCAGGTAGGCGTCGTAGCGCTGCGTGTCATCCGGGTACTGCCCCTGGATCACATTGAATACCTCGAACTCGGCGGCAACCGGCTGCTGGGCGAACAGCTGCTTAAACATGCGGCCATAGCCGTGGTACTGCTCGACCAGCTCGGGGCGAATGTGATCGGTTTCGAGGATGCAGATGCGCAATGCCATCACGGGGCTCCTGGCTCGGGGGAAACAACGGGAAAGTGTTTGCATGATCGCGCGTAGGGTGCGCCATGCGCACCGGCAACCGCGCACAGGCCTCCGGTGCGCATGGCGCACCCTACGCAAGAGCCGCCCAGCGAGGAATCGGTAACTGCCGATCCCTCGCTGGGCGCGCCCGGAAACGATCGTGAAGCGGCGCTTAGCCCTGCAGGTCCTGCAGGGTCAGGTCCAGGCACAGGCGCGCCTTGGTCACCAGTTCGTCGATCTCGGCTTTGCTGATCACCAGCGGCGGCGCGATGATCATGGTGTCACCGACGGCGCGCATGATCAGGCCGTTGTTGAAGCAGTGGCCGCGGCAGATCATGCCCACGCCCTTGCCTTCGTAACGGGTGCGGGTGGCCTTGTCCTTGACCAGTTCGATGGCGCCGAGCATGCCGACGCCACGCACCTCGCCGACCAGCGGGTGATCGAGCAGCTCGCGCAGGCGCTTCTGCAGGTACGGCGCGGTTTCGGCGCGAACCGTTTCGAGGATCTTCTCCTCGCGCAGGATGCGGATGTTCTCCAGCGCCACGGCGGCGGCCACCGGGTGCCCGGAGTAGGTGAAGCCGTGGTTGAAGTCGCCCGCGCCCTTGATCACGTCGAACACCTTGTCGCTGACGATCAGGCCACCCATGGGGATGTAGCCGGAGGTCAGGCCCTTGGCGATGGTCATCAGGTCCGGCTGGTTGCCGTAGTAGTCGCTGCCGAACCACTCGCCGGTGCGGCCGAAACCGCAGATCACTTCGTCGGCGACGAACAAAATGTCGTACTTGGCGAGGATCTCGCGGATCTTCGGCCAGTAGGTTTCCGGCGGCACGATCACCCCGCCGGCGCCCTGGATCGGCTCGGCGATGAAGGCGGCGACATTCTCCACACCGACTTCGAGGATCTTCGCTTCCAGCTGCTCGGCGGCCCAGATGCCGAACTCGTCCGGGCTCATCTCGCCACCCTCGCCGAACCAGTACGGCTGCGGGATGTGCACGATGCCCGGAATCGGCAGGTCGCCCTGCTCATGCATGTACTTCATGCCGCCCAGGCTGGCGCCGGCCACGGTGGAGCCGTGGTAGCCGTTGACGCGGCTGATGATCACCTTCTTGTTCGGCTGGCCCTTGCACGCCCAGTAGTGGCGAACCATGCGCAGCATGGTGTCGTTGCCTTCCGAGCCGGAGCCGGTGAAGAACACGTGGTTCATGCCTGGCGGGGCGATCTCGGCGATCACCTTGGCCAGCTCCAGCACCGGCGGGTGGGCGGTCATGAAGAAGGTGTTGTAGAACGGCAGCTCCCTCATCTGCGCCGCGGCCGCCTCGGCGAGTTCATGCCGGCCGTAACCGACGGCGGCGCACCACAGGCCGGCCATGCCGTCGAGGATCTTGTTGCCTTCGCTGTCCCACACGTACACGCCTTCACCCTTGGTGATGATGCGCGGGCCGACGTCGATCAGCTGCTGATAGTCGCTGAACGGGGCCAGGTGATGGTCACGGCTCATGGCCTGCCATTTCAGGGTTTGCGGGTTCTTGTGGGTCGGGCTCATGGCGCCTCCGGTTGCGTGGCAGTGTGGCGGCCGTTGGGGCCGCCGGCACATTAGCTTCTGGCCAGCAGGTGTTTGATGGCGAAGTCCGCGTCGGCGGACTGCTCGTTCAATTCATGCTGCTTGATCATGTTGTACAACTCGATAAAGGGCGCCCCGAACACCTCGGTCATGATCGGGCAGCGCTGCAATTCCACCAGCGCCTCGCTGAGGTCGGCCGGCAACGCGCCGCGCTCGGACACCGCCGGGCGGTCGCTGACTTCCGGGCCCGGCTCGATCTGCTGCTGCATCCCGGCCAGGCCGGCACCGAGCATCAGCGCCAGGCTCAGGTAGGGGTTGGCATCGCCACCCGGCAGGCGGTGTTCGACGCGGCGGTTGGCCGGGTCCGAATGCGGCACGCGGAAGGCCGCCGTGCGGTTGTCATAGCCCCATTCGACGCTGGCCGGCGAGGCATCCGGACGGTGCAGGCGCACATAGGAGTGGGCATAGGGCGCGAGAATCGCCATCGAGGCGCGCGCCGAGGCCTGCCAACCGCCGATGAAGTGCTTGAGGCGCGGATGCGGCGAGCCGTCGGCGGCGGTAAAGGGGTTGTTGCCCGCCGAGTCGGCCAGGCTGATGTGCCAGTGCAGACCGGTGCCCGGCTCGGTCAGGTAGGGCTTGGCCATGAAGGTGGCGAAGCAGCCGTGGCGCCGGGCGATCTCGCGGGCCAGGCGCTTGAAGCGGAACACCGCATCGGCCTGGGCCAGCGGCTCGCCGGGGGCGAAGTTGACTTCGTACTGGCCCAGCGCCGACTCGTGACCGTAGCCGGTAATCGGGATGTTCTGGGCCTCGCAGGCCGCCCACAGCTCGTCGAAGAACGGCGCGAAGGTGCCGGCGGTTTCCGCCGAGGCCAGGTCGTGGGAGCTTTCGATGTGCGGCACCTGGGCCGACATGCCGTGGGCCACCTGCAGGCCGCCTTCGGCCGTGCGCTGCGGGTGGACCAGGAAGAACTCCAGCTCCGGCGCCACCTTGGCGGTGTAACCGGCGGCCTTGAGGCGGGCCAGGGTGCGCTTGAGCAGCTGGCGCGGCGACAGCTCGGCGACCTCGTACTGGCAATGGCCGTCGGCGGCGGTAAAGCTCGCCTCGATATCGCAGATCAGCGTGGCGGTCGGCACACCGGCCAGCGGGTCACGCACCAGCGTGCGCCAGTCCGGGCGCATGGCCATGTCCGGGAACATCGGCGGGAAGATGCGCTTGAACACTTCCGGCGGCTCGCCGCCGGTCACGGTCAGGCCGAGAAACAGCGAGGGCATCTTCGCCCCCAGGGTCTCGGCAAAGCTGGCGCGACTGAGGATCTTGCCGCGCGCCACGCTGGTCAGGTCGGCGAAGACCAGCTCGACCCGGCGGATATCGTTGGCCTCCAGCCAGGCCAGGGCCTCGCCGGCGGTGGAAAACTCTGGATACATGGAAAACCTCGAAATCTGCTCGCAGCCCGAATGCTGCCCTATGGGGTGTTCAGTCGCCGAGCCGGTGCTCAGCCGCAACCGTCCGCCTCGCGCGGGGCGAGTGCGACACAGGGCACGCCGACCCAACTCAGGGCGGCGACCCACTCGTCGGTGCGGTGCTCCACCGTGTGGCGGCGCAGCAGGGCGGTCAATTCGTCCTTGTGCCGATAACGGGCACGCTGGCTGGCGAAGCGCGGGTCGGCCGTCCACTGCAGCTGGCCGGCCAGCGCGCTCAGCTCGGTGAACTGGTAGTCGTTGCTCACCGCGAGGAAGAACGCGCCGTCGGCACTCGGAAAGATATGGCAGGGCGCCGGTTTCGGAGCTCTGCCGCTCGGCGCGTGATTGAGAGCCTTGAACACCGCAGCCTCCCCCAGTCGAAATCCGCATGCAGCGTGTTAAACCCGCCCCGCAGGGCAGAAACTACAACGGGCGGGTGGCCAGGCCACCCGCCCGTTGCCGGCCAAGCAATCAGTAGAAGGCTTGCAGGCCAGTCTGCGCGCGACCAAGGATCAGTGCGTGCACGTCATGGGTGCCTTCGTAGGTGTTGACCACCTCCAGGTTGACCAGGTGGCGGGCCACCCCGTACTCGTCGCTGATACCGTTGCCGCCGAGCATGTCGCGGGCCATGCGGGCAATTTCCAGGGACTTGCCGCAGCTGTTGCGCTTCATGATCGAGGTGATTTCCACCGCGGCGGTGCCTTCGTCCTTCATCCGCCCCAGGCGCAGGCAGCCTTGCAGGGCCAGGGTGATTTCGGTCTGCATGTCGGCCAGCTTCTTCTGGATCAGCTGGGTCTGCGCCAGCGGGCGGCCGAACTGCTTGCGGTCCAGGGTGTACTGGCGGGCGGTGTGCCAGCAGTCTTCGGCGGCGCCCAGGGCACCCCAGCTGATGCCGTAGCGGGCAGAGTTGAGGCAGGTGAACGGGCCTTTCAGGCCGCGCACGTCGGGGAAGGCGTTTTCTTCCGGGCAGAACACGTTGTCCATGACGATCTCGCCGGTGATCGAGGCGCGCAGGCCGACCTTGCCGTGGATCGCCGGAGCGCTGAGGCCCTGCCAGCCTTTTTCCAGGACGAAGCCGCGGATCTCGCCGGCGTCATCCTTGGCCCAGACCACGAACACGTCGGCGATCGGGCTGTTGGTGATCCACATCTTGGCGCCGGTCAGGCGGTAGCCGCCGTCGACCTTCTTGGCACGGGTGATCATCGAGCCCGGGTCGGAACCGTGGTCCGGCTCGGTCAGGCCGAAGCAGCCGATGTATTCGCCGGTCGCCAGCTTGGGCAGGTACTTCTGCTTGGTCGCCTCGTTGCCGAACTCGTTGATCGGCACCATCACCAGGGACGATTGCACGCTCATCATCGAACGGTAGCCGGAATCGATGCGCTCCACTTCGCGGGCGATCAGGCCGTAGCACACGTAGTTGAGGCCGCTGCCGCCGTAGGCTTCCGGGATGGTGGCGCCGAGCAGGCCGGTTTCGCCCATCTCGCGGAAGATCTTCGGGTCGGTCTGCTCGTTGCGGAAGGCCAGCTGCACGCGCGGCTTCAGCTTGTCGGCGGCGAACTGCTGGGCGCTGTCACGTACCATGCGCTCTTCTTCAGTCAGTTGCTGGTCGAGCAGCAGCGGGTCGATCCAGTTGAAGGTTGCCTTGCTGGCCATGGTGCGAATCCTCGAAGCGGTGACAGTAGAGGGCCGCCACCCGTGGAGGGCGCGGCCAGTCGATGGACAAAGACTAGGCCCGGAACCGGCACCGGGCAAACGAGGATTTTGCACGCCGTTGTGCAATATGATCACTTCGAGATAGCCTCAAAGACGAGCTTCCACCATTCTATAGTGAGGGTATGGCATAGATGCGCCGCAAGATCCCCAGCACCGCCGCCCTGGTCGCCTTCGAGTCGGCCGCCCGCCACCAGAGCTTCACCAAGGCCGCCGACGAACTGGCGCTGACCCAGGGCGCCGTGTGCCGACAGATCGCCGGGCTCGAGGAGTTCCTCGGCATCGAGCTGTTCCGCCGCTCGCGCCGCGGGGTGAAGCTGACCGAGGCGGGCCTGGCCTACAGCCGCAAGGTCGCCGCGCAGCTGGATGCGGTGGAGCGCGACACCCTGGCCGCCATGGGCCAGCAGGGCGCCATGAGCATCGAACTGGCGGTGGTGCCGACCTTCGCCACCCAGTGGCTGGTGCCGCGCCTCAAGGACTTCCAGCGCCTGCACCCGGAAGTCACCGTGCACCTGACCAACCGCACCCGGCCGTTCCTGTTCGCCGACACCAGCTTCGACGCCGCCATCTACTTCGGCGATGCCGACTGGTCCGGTACCGAGGCGCACTACCTGATGCCCGAGCACCCGCTGCCGGTGTGCAGCGCGGAGCTGCTGGGCGGCCGCGCGCAGTTCAGCGCCGAGGAGCTGGCCGGCCTGCCGCTGCTGCAGCAGACCACCCGCCCCTATGCCTGGCGCCAGTGGTTCAATGCCCAGGGCCTGAACGTGCCGCGTGACATGAGCGGGCCGCGCTACGAACTGTTCTCCATGCTCGCCCAGGCGGCCATGCACGGCATGGGCGTGGCACTGATCCCGCCGTTCCTGATCCAGCGCGAGCTGGCCGAGGGCCGCCTGCTGCCCGCCCACCCCCAGGCCCTGCACAGCAGCGACCGCGGCTATTACCTGATCATCCCCGAACGCAAGGTGGAATCGGCGGCCCTGCGTGCCTTCAGCGACTGGTTGTTGCAGGCGGCCCGCGCCTACCAGCCGGAAAATTCCGCGGAAGCCTTGTAGCACTAAGGACACGCTCATGTAGCAAGACTGTCACGGCACTACAGGTCACTTTTTCACAAAGCGCTGAAAGGCCCGTGGCTGCTGGGCTGAACGGGATTTTGCACAGTCCGTGCAAAACATTTCACGCAACAACCAAAGCGACGAGCGGTTATTCACGTTTCGAATGCCAGGAACGCCTCACAAGCGCCGCAGACAGCGGTCCAGGCCAGGAATAGCGCGGCTTCCAGCTGGTATAAAAGTGAACGACACCACCCATAACTTGTAGTTATAGATTTTCAAAACTCCATAAATTCTTGAAGGCCTCGCCGTTCACCTGCAAAATGCCGCGCCCCGCCCCATTCGAGCGGGTTTTGTGCTGATCCGCCCTCACCCGCGTGCCACCCGCAGTGCGCCGGTTCATCAAAACGATCACGCAGGAGAATTGAAGTGCACATCGGTGTTCCTCTCGAGACCCATGCCGGCGAGACGCGGGTAGCCGCTACTCCCGAAACCATCAAGAAGCTGATCGGCCAAGGCCATCAGGTGACTGTACAGAGCGGTGCTGGCGTGAATGCCAGCCTGCCCGACCACGTCTATGAAGTGGTCGGTGCCAATATAGGCGACGCCGCCAGCGTGTTCGGTGCCGACCTGATCCTCAAGGTCCTGGCCCCGAGCGACGCCGAACTGGCGCTGATGAAATCCGGTGCGGTGCTGGTTGGCATGCTCAACCCGTTCTGCAACGAGACCATCGCGCGCATGGCCGCCCGTGGCATCACCGCCTTCGCCCTGGAGGCCGCGCCGCGTACCTCCCGCGCGCAGAGCCTGGACGTGCTGAGCTCGCAGGCCAACATCGCCGGTTACAAGGCCGTGATGCTGGCGGCCAACCACTACCCGCGCTTCATGCCGATGCTGATGACCGCGGCCGGTACCGTGAAGGCCGCTCGCGTGCTGATCCTCGGTGCCGGTGTGGCCGGTCTGCAGGCCATCGCCACCGCCAAGCGTCTGGGTGCGGTGATCGAGGCCTCGGACGTGCGTCCGGCGGTGAAGGAACAGATCGAGTCGCTCGGCGCCAAGTTCGTCGACGTACCGTTCGAGACCGACGAAGAGCGCGAGTGCGCCCAGGGCGTGGGCGGCTATGCCCGGCCGATGCCGGCCTCGTGGATGCAGCGTCAGGCCGGTGCCGTGCACGAGCGCGCCAAGCAGGCCGACATCGTCATCACCACCGCGCTGATCCCGGGCCGCAAGGCGCCGACCCTGCTGCACGAAGCGACCGTGGAAGAGATGAAGCCGGGCTCGGTGGTCATCGACCTGGCCGCTGCCCAGGGCGGCAACTGCCCGCTGACGGTCGCCGACCAGGTGGTGGTCAAGCATGGCGTGACCATCGTCGGCTACAGCAACCTGGCGGCCCTGGTGCCGGCGGACGCCTCGGCCCTGTATGCGCGCAACCTGCTGGACTTCCTCAAGCTGGTCATCGACGGCGAAGGCAAGTTCCACCTCAACCTGGAAGACGACATCGTCGCCGCGTGCCTGATGTGCCGCGATGGCAACGTCGTTCGCAGCAACGGCTAAGGAGTAGAGACATGGAACTGATTTCCCCCAGCATCTACAACCTGATCATCTTCGTGCTGGCCATCTACGTGGGCTACCACGTGGTGTGGAACGTCACCCCGGCCCTGCACACCCCGCTGATGGCCGTGACCAACGCCATCTCGGCCATCGTCATCGTCGGCGCCATGCTGGCCGCCGCCCTGACCGAAACCGTGCTGGGCAAGTCCATGGGCACCCTGGCAGTGGCCCTGGCCGCGGTCAACGTGTTCGGTGGCTTCCTGGTCACCCGGCGCATGCTGGAAATGTTCAAGAAGAAGGCGCCGAAAGCGCCGGTGGAGAAGCACTGACCATGAGCATGAATCTGATCACTCTTCTTTATCTGGTCGCCTCGATCTGCTTCATCCAGGCCCTCAAGGGCCTGTCGCACCCGACCTCGTCGCGCCAGGGCAACCTGTTCGGCATGATCGGCATGGCCATCGCCGTGGTCACCACCGTGTTCCTGGTGTTCAAGCTGGGTTCGCAGATGACCGAAGGCGGCGCCGCCAAGGGCCTGGGCTTCGTGCTGGTCGGCCTGCTGGTCGGCGGTACCGCCGGCTCGATCATGGCCAAGCGCGTGGAAATGACCAAGATGCCGGAGCTGGTCGCCTTCATGCACAGCATGATCGGTCTGGCCGCCGTGTTCATCGCCATCGCCGCCGTGGTCGAGCCGCAATCGCTGGGTATCGTCGCTCACCTGGGCGATGCGATTCCGGCCGGTAACCGCCTGGAACTGTTCCTCGGCGCGGCCATCGGTGCCATCACCTTCTCCGGTTCGGTGATCGCCTTCGGCAAGCTGTCGGGCAAGTACAAGTTCCGTCTGTTCCAGGGCGCGCCGGTGCAGTTCAAGGGCCAGCACCTGGTCAACCTGGTGATCGGTCTGACCATCCTCGGTCTGGGCCTGGTGTACATGTTCACCGGCAACCTGCAGGCGTTTGCGGTGATGCTGGCCCTGGCCTTCATCATCGGCGTGCTGATCATCATCCCGATCGGCGGCGCCGACATGCCGGTCGTGGTGTCGATGCTGAACTCCTACTCGGGCTGGGCGGCTGCCGGTATCGGTTTCTCGCTGAACAATTCGATGCTGATCGTCGCCGGTTCGCTGGTGGGTTCGTCCGGTGCCATCCTCTCGTACATCATGTGCAAGGCGATGAACCGTTCGTTCTTCAACGTGATCCTCGGCGGTTTCGGTGGCGCGGCCGAAGCTGCTGGTCCTGCCGGTGCCCAGGAAGCGCGTCCGGTGAAGTCGGGTTCCTCCGACGACGCCGCCTTCCTGCTGACCAACGCCGACACCGTGATCATCGTTCCGGGCTACGGCCTGGCGGTGGCCCGTGCCCAGCACGCGCTGATGGAGCTGGCCGAGAAGCTGACCCACCGCGGCGTCACCGTGAAGTACGCGATCCACCCGGTTGCCGGTCGTATGCCTGGCCACATGAACGTCCTGCTGGCCGAGGCCGAAGTGCCTTACGAGCAGGTGTTCGAGATGGAAGACATCAACTCCGAGTTCGGCCAGGCCGACGTGGTGCTGGTGCTGGGCGCCAACGACGTGGTCAACCCGGCCGCTAAGAACGATCCGAAGTCGCCGATCGCCGGTATGCCGATCCTCGAGGCCTACAAGGCCAAGACCGTGATCGTCAACAAGCGCTCGATGGCCAGCGGCTACGCCGGCCTGGACAACGAACTGTTCTACTTGGACAAGACCATGATGGTCTTCGGCGACGCCAAGAAAGTCATCGAAGACATGGTCAAGGCGGTCGATTAAGACGCCCTGCTCCAGCCATGAAAAACCCGGCCATGTGCCGGGTTTTTTGTTTCTGCGCACAGCACAGCCGGCGCCATGCACGACCGATACAGTTGCCCATGCCGACGAACTGCTGCAGCACAATTCCATCCGGCTGTGACTACAACGGCCACCTGCCAACCCCCACCATGGACTGCCATAACCCCCGCTCTCGCGGGAAGGACGCATCGCCATGGAACGCACACTGCCCCGCACCCAGCCCACCGCACTTGCCAGCCGCCCCACTCCGACCGCCTGGCCGCTGCGCCTGCTCGCCGCCCTGCTGCTCTGGCGCCAGCGCGCCCGCACCCGCCGCCAGCTGGCACAACTGGATGAACGCCTGCTGGCCGACGCCGGCATCTGCGCGGCCGAGCGCCACGCGGAGCTGGCCAAGCCGTTCTGGCGCTGAGCCAGCCTGGCCGCCCCCGACGCCCCGCGCTAGACTGTCCGGACGCGCAATCGCGCCATCTTCCCGTTAGCCAGGAGCTTCACCATGTCCCGTCTGCATCAGCTTGCCGCCGCCGCCCTGCTGACCTTGGCCGCCAACGCCTCGGCCACCAGTTTCGTAGTCACCACCGATGCCACAGTGGGCGCGCTAGATGCGACCTCCGAGGCCACTTCCGACATTTCCTCGTCCTTCAGCGACGACAAGATCGTGCTGGCCGCCCGCGACGACGCCGCCAGTTTCGTCGCCAGCCAGGGCGATATCCGCGGCGCGCGCCTGGAGGCCGCCCTGCAGCACATCCGCCAGCAGGTGCCGCAGCTGCGGGCCGATGACCTGCAACTGGCCCAGGCCATTCTCGTCCTGTGATGCAAACGGCCAGCCCCGGCCTCAAGCGCCGGGCTGGCCGGCGCGAACATCCTCGGATGGCTCAGCGCGCGAGCAGCTGGCGATAGACCCGGGTCATCTGCGCGCCCATGCGCTCGGCGGTGAATAGCTGCCAATAGCGTTGCTCGGCCCGCCACCCCATCTCGGCGGCCTGTTGCGGGTTGTTCCACAGTGCATCCAGCGCCGCGCGCAATGCCGGCGCATCGGCCGGGGGCACCGTCCAGCCGGTCTCGCCGGACTGATTGATGAACGAGGTGCCGGTACCGATCTCGCAGGAAACCATCGGTTTGCCGAACATCGCCGCCTCCAGCAGGGAGATGCCGAAGGCTTCCGAGCGCAGGTGCGAAGGAAACACGAAGGCGGTGCATAGCTGCAGCAACGCCGCCTTGTCCTCCTCATCGACGCGCCCGACAAAGTGCAAGTGGTTCAGCCCGAGCGCCTTGGCCTGGGCGAGCAGCTCCTGCTCCAGCGGCCCGGAACCGACTATCACGATGGGGTAATCCGCTCCTCGTGCCGCCTCGAGGAGCACATGCAGCCCCTTGTAGTAGCGCATCACCCCGACGAAGAGAAAGAACCGCGGCCCGCAACGCTCGGCCCAATACTGCAGGCGCTGCGCCCCCGGCACGGGGAAAGCCGCCTTATCCAGGCCATAGGGAATGACCTCGACCTTGTCCCGGTAGTGCTGCAGCACTTCGCTGCTTTCCAGGTAATTGGGCGAGGCGGCGATGATCCGCCCGGCCTTGTCGAGAAAACGGTGCATCAGCGGCCGATACAGGCGCAACAGATGCTTCTGCCGAACGATGTCCGAGTGGTAAGACACCACATAGGGCTTGTCGATCCCGGCCACCAGATGCAGCAGGTCCATGAAGGGCCAGGGGAAGTGGTAATGCACGATGTCGGCCTGCGCGGCCAAGGCCTTCAGGCGCCCCAGCGCACTGTAGGAGAAGCCGGTGGACGCCAGTTGCAGATCGAGCTTGGCCCGGTGCACCCGGTGGTTGCCCACCGTCAGCTGCTCCGGCCGAGGATCGGCGCTCAGGGTCAGCACCTCGTTCTCCACGCCGTGGGCCCCGGTGCTCTGGCACAGCTGGTAGATGACCTGCTCGATGCCACCAACGGTCTCCGGCAGGTAGGTCTTGAAGAAATGCAGGACACGCATCAGGCCTTCACCGCCTCACGGTATACGCCAGCGGTGATCTGCGCGCAGCGCTGCCAGGAATAGGCCTGTGCCTGCGTCAGCCCGGCCTCGCGCAGTGCCAGCCAGCGGGCCTGATCCTCGACCAGCAGCTGGATGGCCGCAGCGCACACCACCTCGTTCTGCGGGTCGATGTACAGGCCGGCCTCTCCCGCCACCTCCGACAATGCCGAGCCCCGGCTCAGGATCACCGGCGTGCCGCTGGCCATGGCCTCCAGCACCGGCAGACCAAAGCCCTCATACAGCGAAGGAAACAGCAACAGACGGGCCCCGGCGAACAGCTCGGCCAGAGCGTTGTCATCCTGGTAACCGAGCAGGCGCACCTGCTGGCTGGCCAGAGCGCGCTGCAGGGGCTCCGCCAGCTGCTCCGCGCGCCAACCGGGCATTCCCGCCAGGACCAGCGGATAGCGCTCGCGCAGCGCCGCCGGCAAGCGCTCGTAGGCGCGCAGGGCCAGCTGCAGGTTCTTGCGCGGCTCCAGGGTACCGACACACAGCAGGTAGCGGCCCGCCTGCAAGCCCAGCGCCGCCAGGCGCGCCGCCAGCTGCTCCGGCGCGCGCGGGTGGAAGCGCGCCGCGCAGCCCAGGGGGGCGACGACGATCCGTTCTGCCGGCACGCCGTAATGAGCACACACCTCGTCGGCAATGAACTGCGAATCGACCAGGATGCGCTGCGCTCGCTCGACCCCGCGCGCCGCATGCCGCTCGATCGCGGCCAGGCGGTCGGCCGGCTGCGTCTGCGGGAAGCGCACATGGGTCAGGTCGTGCAGGGTCATGACCATCGGCCCGTCGAACTCGAACGGCCACAGGCTGGGCTCGTGGTAGAGATCGGCGCACGCCGCCTTGCGACTGAAACGCCGCTGCTCGACCAGCCGGCGCAGGGCATAGGCATTCGGCACACCGCGCTTCACCAGCGCGCTCAAGCGCGAATAGCCGGGCAACGCCGCGGCCGGCAGTTGCGCCTGCCAGTTCCAGCCGTTGAACAGCCACGGCTCAAACTCGGGGTCCGTGGCCAGCGCACGCACCAGCTCGACCAGGTACTGGCCGATGCCGGTACGCGGTGCGCGCAGGATCGAGGCGTTAAAGGCGACCGATATGGACATCGGAACCCGCTGCCCGCTCGATGGCTCGGGGCGCACCGGTATGGCTGCGCACCCGCCCGATCAACTGCGCGGCCGAGTCCTTCCATGACAACCAGGACCACTGGCTCAGGCAGGTCGGCGCGGGAAATTTTCCGCTCTCTTCGAAGCGCCGCACCAGGCGACACAGCGACTCGGGCTCGGACAGGCCGAAATAGGCCATGGAGTCTCCACCAATCTCGCGGAACACCGGGATGTCGCTGGCCATGGCCGGCAGGCCACGCTGCATGGCCTCGACCAGCGGCAGACCGAAACCTTCGACATAGGATGGGAAGACCAGGGCGCGCGAATGGCTGTAGCAGTATTCGAGCTCGCGATCGCTGAGGTCGTTGAACATGAACAGGCGTTTGTTCAGCTGGGGGTGCTGCCTGATCCGCTCGATCAGTTTTTCGGTCTTCCAGCCGATCTTGCCGACAAAGCACAGCGCCACGTCACTGCCCTCGTCCCACAGCCGCTCGAAAACGTTGAGCAGATATACATGATTCTTGCGTGGTTCGATGGTGCTGACCATCAGGTAAACCGGACGCGCCTTGCACATCCGTCGTACTTCCTGACGCACCACCGCCCCCGGATGAGCCCGATCCAGCTCGCTGCCCAGGTGGAAATGATCGAACCAGCGCTGCTCGGCCATTTCACGTCCCAGGCGCCATTGCACCTCGCTACGCACCTGATCGCTAATGGTCTGCGAGATGGCGATGAAACCATCGGCCGTGCGGGCGATCCAGTCGAACCACTGCTCGAAGACACGCACCAGGCCTTCATCGCAAAACTGCGGGTGGGTCAGCGGGATCAGATCGTAGATGACCGAAACGATACCCACGCCCTCCCGCTGCAGGCGCTCGGCCACCGGAAAGAAATCGGCGTGCCAGGAGGAGTCCAGCAGCACCAGCACATCGCCGGGCTGGCAGGTCATTTCTACCGCACGGGTCTTGTCCACATAGTTCAAGGACACTTGTGCCAGCATTTTTTGCGGCACTGCCAGGCAGAAGCTGAGGGCCTTGCAGGGCAAGCGCAAAAGGAAGCGCAGTGTGGGCGAATGGTGGAACGGCCATTTGCGCTCGCGCTGCGCGTAAGCCAGCCAGATCCGGTGGCGCAGCCGGCCCAGGCGATCATGGGTCAGCGACAGCCAGGCCTGGCAGCGGCTCAACCAGCGGCCACCACGGGCCGGGCTGAGCTGCGTCACCCCGTAGACCTTGTCATTCTTCAGGATGACCGGCACACACTGCGTATCGCCATCCAGCGCTTCCAGATTATTGACGATGTTGCGCACCACTCGCTGGATGCCCGAGTTGTCCTGGGGGTGCTCGTAAACGTAGGTGCATTCAATGAGAAAACGCATGGGGTTCTCGCAAAAATAGGGACTCAGGCCGGCTGTGGCAGGCGCTGGATGCTGATATCGGCATCCAGCGAGGCGCAACCGACGAAATCGGGCTTGTTGATGTTGATCACATGGAACACCAGGGCGAAATCGCGCCACTCGTAGTTGGTGTCCAGGTGCGAGTCGAAGCGCGACAAGGACAAGGCAACCGAGTAATTGCCCTTGCCCAGATTCGCCGGAAAGGCGAAGCGATAGACGATGCGCTCGCCTGCCGAGAGGTTCTCCAGCTCGCGGTGCAGGCGATGGGTATTGATGCCATAGATCGCCTGCCCCATGCGATCCTTGATCATGAAGCCGAGCACCAGCCGAGTGATCGGCGCGCGCACCTCGACCGTTACCTCCAGCGTGGCGCGACTGCCGACCTCCAGCACTTCGACTCGCTGCCCCTGGGCATTGAGCAAGGCGATATCGCTGAAGCCGGCCTCACCGGTTCCGGAAATGGTGCGGATCTTGCCGTTGTCCAGGCGCTCCTGACGGACCGTCTGCTGCTCTTTCTCGGCCAGCATGGCACTGTAGAAGTCCATAACCTCTTCCGGGGCCCCCTCCAGCGCCAGCCGACCATGGGCCAGCAGGATCGCGCGATCGCAGAGGTTCTGGATGGCCTGACGGTCATGCGACACAATCAGCAGCGTGGTGCCGGACTTGCGGAACTCGCGGATGCGATCGAAGCTCTTGTGCTGAAAATAGGCATCACCCACCGACAGCGCCTCATCGACGATCAGCACATCCGGGCGCCGTGCGGTGGCCACGCTGAACGCCAGGCGCATCTGCATGCCGCTGGAATAGGTGCGAACCGGCTGATCCATGTACGGGCCAATCTCGGCGAAGGCCTCGATCTCGGGCATCAGCGCCTGCAGCTCCTCCATGCTCAAGCCCAGCAGCTGGCCGGCCATGAATACGTTCTGCCGGCCGCTGAAGTCCGGGTGGAAACCCATGCCCAGCTCGAGCAGTGCCGCCACTCGCCCCTGGATATGGATCTGCCCGCTACTCGGCTGGGTCGTGCCGGTGATCATCTTCAGCAGCGTGCTCTTGCCCGCGCCGTTGATCCCGATGATGCCCAGGGCCTCACCGGGATTGACGTTGAACGAGACATCCTGCAGCACCCACTTCAGCTGGTGACGCGGCCTGGAGAAGGGGATCAGCCATTCCGCCAGACGCGCCCAGCGGGTGGGGTATTGCTTGTAAGCCTTGCCCAGTTGAGCAACTTGAATGCTACCCATCAGAGTTCATCCACCATTTCACCGGAGCGCTTGCGGAACAGGCGCATGGCCAACAGACAGAGCACGCCAGCCAGCAGCGCGGACGGCCAGAGCGTCGACCACAGCGGCCACTGGCCATAGACGAAGATGCCCTGGTAGGCGGAGATCAGCGGCACCATGGGATTGGCTTCGATCAGCGGACGGATACCCTCGGGCAGGATCGACGCCGGATAGACGATCGGCGTGAGCCAGAACCAGAACTGCAGGAAGATGCCGACAAACTGCCCGACATCGCGGAAGAACACGTTGAGCACCCCGAGAAGGATGCCCAGCCCGATGGAAAAGGCGATCTGGATCAACAGCACCGGAATCACCCCCAGCACCGCCCAGCCCGGAAAGTTCTGCGTCACCAACAAGAAGCCGAGAAACAGCGCAAAGATGATGGCGAAGTTCAGGCTGGCGTTCAGCACCACGATCAAGGGCAGGCAGATGCGCGGGAAACTGAGCTTCTTGATCAGATTGGCGTGTTCCAGAAACACCGACTGGCTGCGCCCGATGACCTCGGCGAAGAACCCCCAGGCCAGGATCCCGGCGCACAGGTAGATGCCGTAGGCCAGGCCGTTATCCACGCCGGGCAGGCGGGCCTGCATCAGCTGGGAGAAAATCACCGTGTAGACGATGATCATCGACAGTGGATTGAGTATCGTCCATGCCGCGCCGAACAAGGAGTTGCGGTAGCGCGTCTGAAACTCGCGCTGGACGCTGCCCAGCACGAAACCGCGGTAACTCCATACCGCGCGAGCCATACCCAGCGCCATCAGAGCACCCTGCCGTACTGGTCTTCGAAGCGAACGATGTCATCCTCGCCCAGGTACTCGCCGCTCTGCACCTCGATCATCACCAGATCGATCACCCCGGGGTTTTCCAGGCGATGCTTGTGCCCCGCAGGGATAAAGGTCGACTCGTTGCTGTTGATCAGGCGCGGTTCGCCGCCGTTGACCACCTTGGCCATGCCCTGCACGACGATCCAGTGCTCGCTGCGATGGTGATGCATCTGCAGCGACAGGGCCGCGCCTGGCTTCACCACGATGCGTTTGATCTTGAAGCGCGGGCCTTCTTCGAGCACCGTGTAGGTGCCCCAAGGCCGCGCGACCGTGCGATGCAGGCGATAGGCCTGGTGGTTCTCCAGTTTCAGCCGTTTAGCCACCTGGCCTACTTGCTGCGCGCGGTCGGCATGCGCGACCAGAATCGCATCGGGCGTCTCGACCACGATCAGGTCGTCGACTCCGACCGTGGCGACCAGGCGGCCCTGGCTCTGTACGTAGGTATTGCGGCTATCGATGAACAGGGCATCGCCTTGCGCGCGGTTGCAGTCGGCATCCGCCGCCACCAGCTCACGCAGGGCCTTCCATGAGCCGATATCGCTCCAGTCGAATTGCGCCGGTACCACCGCCACCCGCGCGGAGCGCTCCATCACCGCATAGTCGATGGAGATGTCCGGCAATGCCGCAAAGCTGGCCGCCTGCAGTTCCTGCATCAGCCCACCGGCATTGGTCTGCAGAGGGCTGTGCTCGATGCACACGCGCGCCTGCTCGAGCAGCTCGGGCGCATGGGCCTGCAACTCGCGGATCAGGCTACCGGCAGTGAAACAGAACATGCCCGAATTCCACAGGAAGCGACCGCTGTCGAGGTACTCCTGGGCCGTCACGCTGTCCGGCTTCTCGACAAAGCGCTGCACCTGGCAACCACCCAGCTCATCCAGCGCAGCACCCGCCTCGATATAGCCGAAACCGGTTTCCGGAGCAGTCGGGCGCACGCCGTAGGTCACCAGATAACCCTGCTCGGCCAGCCGTACCGCATGCTCGGTAGCCGCCTTGAAGCCCGCCAGGTCATGAATCAGATGATCTGCGGCCATCACCACCAGCACCGCATCGTCACCATGTTCGGCCGCCAAAGCCAGGGCGGCAACCGCCAGCGCTGGCGCCGTGTTGCGCCCCTGCGGCTCCAGCAGAAAACGCGCGCGGCACCCCGCCAGCTTGGCCTCGGCAAAGTGATCCCTGCTCTCGAAGTAGTGCTCGCGGTTGGTCACCGTGACGATCTCGCCACCCGCGCCAAGCAGCCCGGCGGCGCGCAGGTAAGTCTTCAACAGCAGCGACTGGCCATCCGGCAGGCGCATGAAGGGCTTGGGATGATCCTCTCGCGATACCGGCCACAGGCGGGTACCGGCGCCACCGGAAAGAATGACGGGAACGATCATGCGCCTTACTCCTTGCCGACGCGGCGCAGATCCGCCTCAACCATCATCTCGATCAGGGTAGAGAGGCTGGTTTTCGGCTGCCAGCCCAACTTGCGCTCGGCCTTGGCCGGGTTGCCCAACAGCACTTCGACCTCGGCCGGGCGGAAGAACTGCGGGTCGATGACTACATGCTCTTCATAGTTAAGCCCCACGTGGGCGAAGGCCAGCCGGCACATGTCGCGCACCGTGGTGGTGACCCCGGTGGCCACCACGTAGTCGTCGGCCTGCTCCTGCTGCAGCATCAGCCACATGGCCTCGACATAGTCGCCGGCAAAACCCCAGTCGCGCTTGGCGTCGATGTTGCCCAGGCGCAGCTCGCGCTGCTTGCCGAGCTTGATCCGCGCCACCGCGTCGGTGACCTTGCGGGTGACGAACTCGATGCCGCGCAGTGGCGACTCGTGGTTGAACAGGATGCCGCTGGAGGCATGCAGGCCAAAGCTCTCGCGGTAGTTGACGGTGATCCAGTGGCCATACAGCTTGGCCACCCCATAGGGGCTGCGCGGATAGAACGGGGTATTCTCGTCCTGCCGCTCTGCCTGGATCAGACCGAACATCTCGCTGGTCGAGGCCTGGTAGAAGCGGGTTTCCGGGCTGAACTGGCGAATGGCCTCCAGCAGGTGGGTCACGCCCAGGCCATCGACGATGCCGGTGGTAACCGGCTGATCCCAGGAGCTGCCGACAAAGCTCTGCGCGCCGAGGTTGTAGACTTCCTGCGGCTTGGCCTTGATCACCGCGCGCTGGATGGAGCAGGCATCGGCCAGATCACCCTCGATGTAGCGGATCTGGTTCTCGATCCCCAGCTCGCGCAGACGCCAGCGGGTATCCGAGCTGCGCCGCGCCACCAGGCCGTGCACCTCGTAATCCTTTTCCAGCAGCAGTTTGGCCAGATAAGCACCATCTTGGCCGGTCAGGCCGGTAATCAAAGCAACTTTGGACATTTTTATAGTTCTCTTGCTTCCCAGTCAGAGAGCACGCTCTGCAGGGTCTCCGTGATTGAAATGCTGGGCTTCCAGCCGGTGTCTTGTTGTAGTTTTTCAGCACTGCCGACGACCCGGCGCTGATCCGCTGGACGCAAGCGTGACGGATCTTGAACGAGATCAACGCTCACTCCCGCCAGCCTGGCCATCTGTAAGATCAACTCGCGAACCGTGCGTTCCACTCCCGAGCACAGGTTGTAGATTTCACCACTTCGCCCATGTTCCAACAGGGCGAAGTAAGCAGAAATCACATCGCGTACATCAAGAAAATCCCGGGTGACGTCAATATCGCCAACCTCCAGGGTTAGTCGTTGCGCCCCCGCGCCGACGCCGGCGCCAACGATCTGCTGCGCCATGCTGGGCACCACGAAACTTGCCGCCTGCCCGGGGCCAATGTGGTTGAACGGGCGGGCAATCAGCATGCGCCAGCCTTCGGCATACCCCCACTGCTTGCACAATAACTCCGCGGCAACCTTGCTCACCGCGTATGGGTTGCGCGGCTTCGGCGCCAAGCCCTCGGTGATCGGCAAGTCCGCCTCGGCGACCTGCCCATACACATCACCAGAGCTGACAAACAGAAAGGTGCCGTTGAACTCGGCACGCTTGAGGGCCTGCAGCAAGTTCAGCGTGCCTAGCAGGTTGACCTGCAGCGTATGCGCAGGGTCCTTGAAGGCCGCCGGGACGAAGGTCTGCCCGGCCAGGTGGATCACCGCATCCGGTACCCCCACCTGTAGCCAGGCATCCAGGGAGGCAGGATCAAGCAAGTTGTGCGGTTTCGCCGCCAGCAATTGCCAGGTTTCGCTAGACGCTAGCGCTTGCTGCAAATGCCCGCCGACAAAACCACTGAGTCCGGTAACCAATAGGGTCTTCAAGAGAGCGTACCCATCGAGTCGTTTAGCCACAGCTCCGTCAAATCAACCAGCCAGGCGGTCACAGCCCCCACGATCAGCCCCGCCAGGATTTCCAGGCGGCTGTGCCCCATGCGCTCGCGCAGTGGCTGGCCGACAGAGCGAACTTCATTGATCGCCTGGGCATGCAGCCCGACCTGGCGACGCAAGCTGTTGGCATCCAGCAACACGATAAAAGCCAGGGTAACGGCCACACCGAAGGCCGGCTCGGCAATCCCCTCGCGCAGCGCGATCAGTGCAACCATGCTGGCTACGATCGCACTGTGGTTGCTGGGCATCCCACCATAACCGATCAGATCAAATGCCAAACGCCTGGCACGCAGGGTGTTGACCGCGAACTTGATGCACCCCGCGCATAGCCATGCAAATAAAGGTGTAACCAGGTAAGCAATTTCCATCTTCATACGGGGCTGCTCGGCCAAATGGCATAAGCGCTTACGCCACCCCAGACAACCACGGTGATCAGCAGCTGCCAGTCGCTCAACAGGGCATCGGTAGGCGACTCACCGGCCTCCTTCGCCTCGACGATGAACCAGTAGCGATACAAGCCATACAGCACCAATGGAATGGTCATGACCATTTCCGGGCGCGCGGTCATGACAAACAGGCTGTAGAACAGCAGAGCGCCGGTGGCCGCCATTTCGGCATACCGATCAATCAACTCCGGCGTGTAATGCTGCAGCACCTCGCGGCTTTCCGAACCGTTGCAGGCAAGCTCCTGGCGCCGCTTTACCGCAGCCAGGTAGAGCGCCAGGCACAGGGTCGTGACGAACATCCAGGATGATACCGGCACGTCAAGGGCAGTAGCCCCGGCATAGACCCGCAGGACAAAGCCCATGGCGATGGTGAAGATATCGATGACCGGCTGGTGCTTGAGCACGAAGGTATAGGCCAGATTGAGCAACATGTAGCCCAGCACCACGTAAACCACAGTGGGCAACAGCACCCAGGCGACGCCCAGCAGCCCATAGAGCACCAGAAGCAATACCGCGGCCGATGACACAGCGACCTGGCCGGATGCCAGTGGACGCTTTTTCGACTTGAGCGGATGGCGTCGATCACGCTCGATATCGTGCAGATCGTTGACGATATAGGTGGCCGAGGAGGCGATACAGAAAATCAGTGTGGCCAGCAGTACCTTCTCAATCGAGGCGATATTGAGAAACTCTCCGGCAAAAATCAGGGGAGCGATAACGAATACGTTCTTCACCCACTGACGGGGACGTATCAGGGTCAACAGCCCTCCGGCGAGAGCTAGAGGGGAGCGCGGCACTGCGGTAGCATGCATGCCTTTGGCCTCGGATGGCTTATTGGAATTGTTATGAAAGTTGCAGCTATCTACGCGCTACTAGCCGCGATTGCGACAGCAATCAACATTTTTGCACAGGCGCTATCAGTTTGGCTCTACTCTGGATCCGCCAGTATCGCCCTGTCCATGATGGTCGGTACCGGAGCCGGGCTGATTGTTAAATATGTTCTCGATAAGCGCTACATTTTTCGCTTTAAAGCTGTGAACGCCGCCCATAATGGCCGAATTTTCCTGCTCTACAGCCTCATGGGCGTGTTCACCACGGTGATCTTCTGGAGCACCGAGCTTGCCTTCCACTTCATCTTCCAGTCTGCCGAGCTGCGCTACCTCGGCGGCATCATCGGCCTGGCCATTGGCTACCTGACCAAGTACGAGCTGGACAAGCGCTTCGTCTTTCGCACGCCAGGAGTCGCCTGATGCGCATCAATGGCTGGGGCCGCTATCCGACCATCGACGCCAGCCTGGCGCAACCGGCAACACTCAGTGCCGCCAGGGACAGCCTGGCCGGGCTTGCCAGCCTGATTCCGCGCGGCATGGGCCGCAGCTATGGCGACAGTGCCCTCGCCGAGCAGATCGTCGGCACCAGACAGCTCAGGCACTTACGCAGCTTCGATGAAAACAGCGGGCAGCTCGATTGCGATGCAGGCATTACCCTAAGTGAACTGCTCGATGTGTTTGTTCCACGCGGCTGGTTCATACCGGTCACTCCGGGAACCAAGTTCGTCAGCATCGGCGGCGCCATTGCCGGCGATGTGCATGGCAAGAATCATCATCTGCACGGCTGCTTCAGCGAATGTGTCGACAGCATCGAGCTGCTGTTGGCCGATGGCTCGCTGATCTGCTGCTCGCGCAGCGAACACCCTGAACTGTTCAACGCCACCTGTGGCGGCATGGGCCTGACCGGCCTGATTGTCGGCGCCCAGCTGCGCCTCAGGCGGATTGAAAGCGCGTACATCGCGCAAACCACACACAAAGCCGCCAATCTGGAAGAGGTGGTAGCGCTGTTCGACACGCACAGCGCCGCCACCTACTCCGTCGCCTGGATCGACTGCTTGGCCAGCGGCAAGGCACTGGGCCGCTCGCTGCTGATGCTTGGTGAACACGCCCATGATGGCGAGCTGTCACTCGCCCCTAAACCAACCCTGAGCGTCCCGCTCGACATGCCGTCGGTTCTACTGAACCGTTATTCCGTGCAGGCATTCAACGAGCTCTATTACCAGCGCATTCGCCAGGTCGAGTCGCAGCAACGAGTCGCCTACGAGAGCTTCTTCTATCCCCTGGACGGCATCGGGCAGTGGAACCGCCTCTACGGCAAGCGGGGCTTTCTGCAGTATCAGTTCGTCATCCCCAAGGCAGTGGGGTTGGAGGGCTTGCGCGCGATCCTGCAGCGTATTGCGGCGTCCCGACGCGGCTCCTTCCTCGCCGTGCTCAAGGCATTCGGCGCCGCCAACGACAACCTGCTGTCGTTCCCTGTCGAAGGCTACACCTTGGCTCTGGACTTCAAATACGAAGCCGGCCTGCTGGAACTCCTCAGCGAGCTGGATGCCATGGTGCTGGCCTATGACGGGCGCCTCTATCTCTGCAAGGACGCCCGCATGAGCGAGGCCACGTTCAAACACAGCTACCCGAACTGGACACGGTTTCAGGAAGTTCGCGCGCGCTATGGTGCGCTGCATAAATTTGCATCCCTGCAATCCCGCAGACTCGGCCTGGACTAACCCCATGCAGAAAATACTCATCATCGGCGCCACTTCGGCGATTGCCGAGGCCGTTGCCCAGCGCTTCGCGGCCCAGGGCCACACCCTCTATTTGCTGGCCCGCGACCGGGAGCGCCGGCAAATGCTTGCCGCGGACCTGAAGGTACGGGGGGCCGGCGAAGTCTTTCAGGGCGAATTCGATGCCAATGACTTTGCCAGCCACGCCGAACTACTCAAGAAAGTGGTGACTGAAATGGGCGGGCTGGACACCGTCCTGATCGCGCACGGCACCCTTGGTGACCAGAAAGCCTGCGAGGCGGACGCCCAGAAGACGCTTGCCGAGCTCAACACCAATGCAATCAGCGTGATCTCGCTGCTCACCCACCTGGCCAATCACTTCGAGCAGCAACGTCATGGCAGTATCGCGGTGATCGGCTCGGTGGCCGGAGACCGCGGGCGACAGTCCAACTACATCTACGGCACAGCCAAGGGCGCGTTGGGGATATTCCTGCAAGGGCTGCGCAATCGCCTGCACAAGAGCGGCGTGCAGGTACTGACCATCAAACCCGGTTTCGTCGATACCCCCATGACCGCCAGCTTCCCCAAAGGCCCGTTGTGGGTCTCACCGGAAAAGGTTGCTCTGGACATCGAGAAAGCCATTGAGAAGAAAAAGGATGTGCTCTACACGCCCGGGTTCTGGCTTTTTATCATGACGATCATCAAGAGCGTTCCGGAAAGGCTCTTCAAGCGGCTTTCGCTTTAACCCTGGAAACTGCCCGAATGTCCTCAACAAAAACAAAAACCAGCATGTCCACGCACTTTCTTAGAACTGATGTAGGTAGCAGAGTGTCCACACTAGCCAAACATCGCTGGCTTGGCTGGTTCCTTGCCTTCCTGATTGTGGCTGTGATTGCAGGACAATCTACGCATAATACCGGCAGCGACCCCCGCGGTACGCTGCTGGTTAGCCAGGCCATAGTGCAGCACGGCAGCGTGAAGCTCGATGCTTATGGTGAGACGCTTCTCGATAGTTACGGGTACGTCATTCACCGAAAGAACGGACATTTCTATAACTATTTCCCTCTAGGGACTGCTTTAGTCAGCACACCATTTGTAGCCGCAGCCAATGTATTGGGCTTCGACATGACCAAGGATGAGCCACTCATCCAGATGGCGCTGGCAACGCTGGCCGCCCTGCTAATCACTTTCATTCTCTACAAAATTGCCAGACTCTATCTGCGCCAGACTGAGAGCCTGCTATTGGCCGGGCTTTGCTGGTTCGGGAGTTCACTGGCAAGCACTGTAGGGACCGCGCTCTGGTCACATGACTTTGCCTTCATCTTCTCCAGCACAGCCATTTTTCTGGTGATTCGCGGCCGTCAGCCAGAGACTTTACTGATAGCCCTATTAATCGGGCTCAATTTGTTTCTGGCTTATCTCTGCAGACCGACGTTGGCCCTGCTAGCGCCCTTCTTGCTGCTTTACTACTTCATCCAGGATAAGAAGTCCGCAGTACTTGCCGCATGCACTTTGGGGTTGCTGCTTCTCGGTTTCATGGGCTGGAGCCTGCATGAGTATTCACAGATCATGCCGGATTACTACCTACCGAAGCGCTTGGAGGGTGGGGACTTTGAAACGGCGCTATATGGCAACCTATTTAGCCCAGCCCGCGGACTGCTAATTTTTTCCCCGTTTCTTTTCGTCTCCATGCTCCTGATTCTGCTACAGGCAAGAAGCAATAGAGCATTGATGAAACTCGGCCTGATCAGTCTTATCTGGCCAGTAGTACACCTAGTATCTGTTAGCCAATTCCCCCACTGGTGGGCGGGATGGTCATTCGGTTCGCGCTTGATGGTCGACGCCCTGCCTGGGCTCTTCCTCGGACTATTCAGTAGCTTGGGCACCCTGCGCCAAAACAGCCACTACGCATATGCGGCAGTGCTTACCAGCGGCCTATTCGCCATCTACATCAATACATATCAGGCCCTGTTCAACCCTTACACCATGCAATGGAACGTCGAACCCAACATTGATCAATATCCCGAATATCTATTCGACTGGCGCTACCCTCAATTTCTCCACAGTAAAAGTCGTCACGAGGAGCGCCTTGTTGAATTTAACCGCCATCAACTACCGCCCTTCAGTGGACTTCTCGATATTCCCTATAACTCACCCCATGCCGCTTTCGATAGCTTTTACGGCTTAGAACCCGGTTTTCGCTGGAGCGAGGGGCAGAACGCCAGTTTAAGCCTGATGCTTGACAAGCAAGCACTAGTCGGCGAGGGCAATTTGCAAGCAGGTTTCTTGGGAAACCAAGAACTGACCATTCAGCTAAATGGTCAACAGGTCTACCAAGGTCGCATGGTGGGAGGGGAGCGGGATGTACGATTCAACTTCCCCCCTGCATTGCTACAGACGGGCCTGAATACATTTACCTTCTACTTACCTAATGCACACAAACCAGCAAGTGAAGACCCTCGGATACTGGCGATGGCTTTTCGCAAACTGTCCTTGAGATAGCATTGAAATGCTGACGTTTTTCTCAAACTACATTCACTGAATTCCTACGAAGAGGGCAGCGCCGGATCACCCTCGATGCGGCGCACGCGAGACATTTTCGATAGGAACGGCACTTCCACAAAAGCGTAGGTAAGGGATGACAACAGCAGGGTCAACGGAATAGCGATCAACAGTATGGTTATCTTGGTTGCTTCCGTCTCGACCAATAGCAGCCAAATAATTGGCCAATGCCACAGGTACAGACTGTAACAACGTTCGCCAAGGAATACGCACCAACGCGAGCAAAAGAAGCGCTTGAGGCAGCCATCGCGGGGTGATGTCAAAAGCAGAATAACCGCCGCCGAAAGCAACAACGCCAGCGATTGCTGCCAGAAGAAATAGGCAATTTCGCGCGGACGCCCCAACACCACCAAGAGCAAGAGAGCTAGCGCACATAGAGACAGGAAAGTATGCCACTCCCAACGGACTGCACGCTCACGCAGCGCTCCAAAACCTAGCGCCAGAATGCCACCCACCACAAATGCATCCATTCGGGTCTCAAGGGCATAGTACAAGCGCGACCACGGGACCTCTTGGCCGATCAAATAGTATCGCCAGAGCATCGCCGCCGCTGCAAGTAGAGCCAGCAGCACCAGTATATGAACCGACCGTAGACGCGCTGCCAAAGCCAACGAAAACATTACCGGCCACAACAGATAGAACTGCTCCTCGACCGAGAGCGACCACGTATGTCCAAACATGCTCGGGTATACGTAATCGTATATTTTTGTCCAGTTCGAATAATAAAAGATCGATGCAGCCGCATCCTTGGCAACCGGCGTGAAGTCATCAACACACCACCATGCAACAAACAAGCTCGACAGCACCACAACCAACAGCGCTGGATACAGGCGCAGTAGGCGCCGCTTCCAAAAGTTCAACAGCGCCACTGACCCCGTCTTTTCTATACCTCGCAGCAAAATGGACGTAATCAGAAAACCAGAGATAACAAAAAAGATATCCATCATAATTGGCGCGCCAGGGAACCACGGCAGATTGACATGTGCAACGATCACGCCCATGGCCATTACACCGCGCAAGCCATCCAGAGCCGGGAAATAACTGTCCTGTCTAACGTCACGCTTAATCACACCGACTCCTGAAGCTTAGAACCTATGGATCAGTACCTACGCTCTTTCTGCGCTTTTGGATGGATCCGTTTCCGAGCATTGTTTTTTTACCCATGCCAAGCGTGAGCGCTCATCCGTGTGACAGCATGATGTTAACTGTCGCTCCTGCGCTGCGAGCAGCATAACCCTAGCTCGTGCGGCGCCACGTCGGCGCATTGGCTCTTCGACATAGCGATAATTGAGATCCGCTAGCAGTAAAATAAAAATGCTTGAAGACAGCAACAGGAAAGGCACTACAGCCGAAGAATAGGTCAAGCCCTCAGCACCTAGATAGCGCATTGTAAGTTCATGGCTGAGACGAAATGCCGGCAGATGAATTAGATAAATTCCATAGGAGCGCTCACCTATCCACCTCATAACCCCCGTTAAGCTCTGATAACCGAAGAGATACCCCTGACCATAAGACGCGACCCAAACGATCAGAGCGGCAATCATCGCGAGCAGTCCCATATGGACAGGTAAGGCAAACAAGCGCGCGGGAACTACTACCAGCATACAGAGAAGCAAGAGTACAGCAATGAAGGCCAGAGGCTTATACCTTAACCAGTGAGGCCGAAGACTTTCGTAGTATGTACTACGAGAAAACATGAAAACGAGTACACCCCACGCAAAACCATCAATACGAAACGAAGCAAGATATTGCGCAACTATCCCTCCAAACGGGTCACGAGAGAGAGGAAACTGAAGAGCGATAACTAGAAGCAAAGCAACAATGCGCGCACGTCTTCCGGTAATCAGCAATAGAAATAGTGGCAACAAAAAATAAAACTGCTCCTCTAACGACAAGCTCCAATACACATTATTGGGTGCCAACCAGCCATACATATGTGCAATATTCGCCGTAAAGCTGACAATAGCCAAGGCACTCTTCAGATTCTGCTCAACATCCAAGAATGCTCCGGAGCGATTGAAATACTGAGCACAAAGTATGCCGAGCACCACCCACAGCCATGCCGAAGGCAACAAGCGATAACCACGCCGCAGCCAGAACGCACGAGCCGCCGGCCAGAACAAGCCACTGCTACGGTGATGGTCAAAATAGCTGCAGTAGCTTTTAGCAACTACATATCCAGAGATACAGAAAAACAGGTCTACCCCAACGCCAAAACTGGCGTACTGAAACAGAGGCGTAACCTTTTCGGCAATAAAGGGAGAAAGCAAGATAACATGGGAAATCAGCACCAAACAGATAGCAACTGCCCGCAGCTGTTCGATTTCTAGATTTTTGCTCTCACTGTGCACGCTTGCCACCTTCGCTCAGCCGAGTAATGGCGCAGCCACTATCCTGGCTCTTGCGCGGAAAACCATCCCAATCATAGATCGCCAAGTAGGCTGGAAACATTTCACTGTCACATAGCACCCGATAATCCACGGTCCTAGCCGGGAAAACCTGGATCACACTATGCGCCGACCCGCTCCACCGGGCACCGACTTCGGCAAAGTCGGCGAAGAAGTAGGGCTCAACACCCGAGTAACCGAACGAAACGCTGGTATTGGCTGGCAGAGTGGCGATGAATACCCGAACCTTGTCGATTTCGCTAGCCGGCAAGAAGTCACGCGCCAATATGCTTCGGCTCGGCTTGAGCGGATCGAACTCGGCAGTGTTGCGATTGACATAGTGGCTCAACTGCAGCAACAACAATCCGGCCACCAGCAACCCGCCCCACTTGGGCAGTGGTGTCACCATTGCCGCACTACTTGCTAGAGCTCCTAGCACTAGCAACCAGAAACCGAGATTGAAAGCAAAGTAGTACCACATGTTATGGCCATTCAGAGCCATGGCAATAAAAGCCACACCATAGAGTGACAGCAGGCACTCGGTGGCGAAACGACGGTGTAGCGACAGCTGAAGCAAGGGTATGCCCAGCAACATCAGCAGCAGCGTCCAGCCAGGACGCCCGCCCATGACGGCCGATCCTAACTTGTAGGCAAACTGGAATTGCATGTCCTGCCAAAAACCATGGATATTCTTGACCACATACAAGCCGTAACCCAGCACACCTAATAACGCGATAACTAGCGCCAGCAATTCCCAGGGGCCGATCACCAGGCTTTCCCGACGCAAAATTTTCCAGCCCACCAATACCCCGTACGGCAGCAGAAAATACACAGCGTTGAAGTGTACGGTCGCACTGAGCAGCACTAACGCCAAGCCCAAGGCATAACGGCCCTTCAGCGCGGCGAACAAGGAAAACATGAAGAGCAGGCTATACAGCGACTCCATGCGGGCAATATTGGAAATCGCCAGCGAATAGGGGGATAGGAATGCCATCAGCATGAGCAGCAGGCCCAGATGGCGACGCCACCCCTGCAGGCTATGCCGTAGCACTAGTAGCGCAACCACTCCTCCACCCAGGTAGAGCAAACAGGAGACCCAGCGCGATATTTCGAAGCTGTAGCCAAACAACTTGTAGACCGCCGCCAGCAGCAACATGAAGCCCGGCGGCATCCACATCACAACCCGCTCACTGTTGAGCCCGTAAACATAGAAGCTGCCCGTACGGCTGAATTCGAAAGCCTGCGAGATGAAGGCCGTCTCATCATTCCAAGGGATCGGGAACTCCATACCCAGCGCCAGTCGGACAAACAATACGACACCCGCGAACAACAACATGCTGGCAGTCGTAAACAGTGCATCCGGAGACAACGACAGGACCCGGCGGAGCTCACTCATTAAAAGGTTTCCGCGCAATAATAGCCTGACTCTTGGGCATGGCGTCATCCAGAGCCCGCTTTATGCGCGGACCATCCGGCGTAGACAACAGCAAATTCCAAGTTTTGGTCCAACTCTGCAGAAGAGGATGCCAAGGGGGGCTTAGATCCTGCTTACAAGCCCAAAAGAAGAACCACCAGAGGGACCAATAGAACCCGTAGCTGGTCCGGCGTTCGATCACCAGCCCCGCGTCCACGACAAGGCGCTCGAAGTCAGCTCGCTCGAACACTCGGATATGATTTGGTGGCTCAAAGTAGCTCGGCGGAGCCAGCGCACGCTGTACGTTTTCACCGACCGGATCGGGGACTGTCAGCAAGAACAGACATCCAGGTTTGGCTACACGCACCAATTCACGCATGAAGTCTCGCGGGTCCTCGACATGCTCAAGCACCTCCATCGCAATGACTTTGCTGACGCGATTATCTGCAAGCGGTATTGGCTTGGCATCAGTGACCAGAGGCAACATCGCGCGGGCCTTCGAGTTTTTTAGCATCTCGCTGACAGCCGCCACCTTGGCTGCGTCAATATCGGCAAAGATCACCTCTGCGCCGCGCTCCGCACAAAAGTGAGCGAAGGGACCATCGCCACAGCCTATGTCGAGAATCGAATCCTCCGGATTGATCATGAACCCTTCGAACAGCTCGCCAGTCTCATGCCGAAACCAGCCGCTCAGGTAAGTATCCGTCAGCGTGGAGTGCATCTCAGCCTCTGGCGCAGTATCGAGTGCTGCTGGATCAGATCCAGCGCTGTCGTGCGACACTGCATTGCGAGAAAAAATATTCTTCAGTTTGCTCAGCATTCAGCACCCAATTTCAACTTGTTCAAAACACCCACTCCCTATGGCCAACGACAGCTTGGCTAGCCTAAGCCGCGGGTTCCACTGCGGCCCTAATGGACCTGCGGCGCGATATCAAGGCCGTGCCATAATGTAATAATGGTCGTTCGATGATGCGAAAGTTGGCGTCCGCTAGAGCCAATACCAGCGGAAGTGCCAACGACATATAAGCCAGCACCACCTGAAGAGAAAAAATTGGGAAATACTCCAGCCGGTAGAAGAGTTCTTTTACGAACAGGAAGACTGGAATATGGATGATGTAAATACCATATGAACGACTGGCCAACCAGAGTAATGGAGTTTTCAGGGGGCCGCGTACCGTCAGCACATCCATGTTGTATGAAGCCACTGCAACCAGCAGAGCCAACAACGGTGCAATAAAGCTCATGAGGTAGAACGTTGGCTGGCGTAACCCGGAGACTGCCGCCATGATCATCACGCAAGACAGGCCAAGCAGCATGCCTCCGACAGACCCCAAGCGCTGCAATACCGAGGCGCCACGTTGCCACCAAGCTTTTTCACTGGCAATTGCGATCAAAACACCAAAAGCCAGTGCCTCAGTACGAAAAGCCATGGCCAAGGCGGTCGTTTTTGGTTGAAATACTTGCAATACAATCAGAATAATCAGCAACCATGTCAAATGGCGACGCAACAGAATAGCCAGTAGAGGGAAGACAAAATAAAATTGTTCTTCCAGCGAAAGACTCCAATAAACAAAGCTGGCACCAACTTCCCCGACGCCATAGTACTCAGCAAAGCGAAAATTCATGTATTTGAATAAGCTAGCGCTGGTCGCCGCTACGTTGGCATCCCAAGAACCGAAAACACCGCTTGTATTCCAGAACAGAACAGCCAGTAGGATGATTGCCAACCACAACCAAGCAGTTGGCCAAAGTCTCCATATTCGCTTCCGCCAGAAGTTCAACAAGATCTTTGAAGTCCCGCTCGAATTTTCGGCCTCTCTTAGGCGCGGCAACAAATCACGTGCGATCAAGAAGCCGGACAACGCAAAGAACATGTCAACACCGAAGCTCCCGCCCACGTACTGCAGCAAGCCATTCAATGCTGGGTAAGGCCAGGGAAAGAGCAGGACCAGATGCTGCAACAGAACAAACAACAGGCCGACCGCACACATCATTTCAAGATCGGTGATTCTCCCGCGCATGCGGGTCACCCCGGCTTTCGCGCGATAATGATCTGACTCTTGGGCAGCGCCTCATCCAATGCCTTACGCATAGGCGCGGCCTGCGGCAAGCTGATCAGCCGGTACCAGACCGACGCCCAGTCATCTAACAAGGGGAAATACGGCGGCTGAGCCGCGTCATGCGAGAATTTCTCCGGGCTGTCGGCCACCGCTTCCTTGCACACCCAGTACATGCACATCCACAGGGTCCAGAAAAATCCGTAGGTCGCCGTATTCACAATCTCCAGGCCCGCGTCCTGTACCAGCCGGGAAAAATCTTCACGCTCGAAGATATGGATGTGATTGGGGCGCTGGTAGTATTCCGGCGGAGCAAATCCCTGCTGCAGGCGCTCCGCCGCTGCATCTGGCACAGACAATAGGTACAAAGCCCCTGGCTGACCAATGCGGACCAGTTCGCGGAGAACCTCGGCAGGGTCTTCGACATGCTCCAGCATTTCCATAGCCATGATGCGGGTGGCGAAATTGTTTTCCAGTGGTAGCGGACAGCTATCCGATACTATTCCCTGACAGGCACGAGCAGGAGTGCTTGCGACGCGGGCGACTAGCGCATCAATTTTCTCGGCCATAACATCGGTGAAGACCACATGGGCTCCCCGATTGGCACAAAACAACGTGGCCCCCCCCCCACCGCAACCGACATCGACGACGATGTCCTGTGCCGATATTGGAAAATCGACGAACAGCTCGTTGCTATCACTCTGATACCAGCCACTCTGCACCGCATCGACCAACCCGCAATTACGCGCATCGACAAAGTTGTCGTCCTTGGCTCGCTCCAGCCAGGCCTCCAGCGAGGGCATACGAATCCAGTCCTGCATTAAGCCTTCTCCTTCTTCTGCAGTGAGTCGAACACTGCTTCCAGCCGCTGCCTGGTCACCTCTCGCGAGCAGTGGACGCGCATTCGCTCGATGGCATTGTCTGACAGCCGACGGTATTCACCCGGAGCCTGTCGGTAGCAGTTGTATGCGGCGATATAAGCACTGCGCAAAGAATCCCAATCGATCTGATGGCGCAATGTGCGGTACGCCAAGCGCGGATCATGCGACCAGGCCGTACCGTCTTCCCAGCTCGACACGACGAAGCCGACATCCTCATCCATGTAATCGAGCATGGCCGAATGACGCGGCGCCACGGCCGGCTTGCCACACGAAAGAAATTCCATCAGTGGCAGGCATTGCCCTTCACCATGCGAGGCATTAACGGCGAAGGTGCTGGCCTGGATGAGGCTGTCGAACTCCTTGCCTTCCAGGTAGCCCTGAAGCAAGACGACCCGGCATTTGAACTTTGGCATCCGCGCCAGCCAAATCAGCATGTCGTGCATGGCAGACTCGTACTCGCGATGACCCAGCTTGAACACCAAGGTGGCGTCTTCGGTGTCGCGGAACGCCGAGCAGAACGCGGTCAACATGTCCGCCCAGTTCTTGCGGCCATCGTAGGGATTGAACAACGCGGTAAACACCACGCCGGACAATTCCAGAACGCATTCACCCGGGGTCCAGGTCGGCATTTTCGGCACTAACCCTTGGATTCCAGGATGCGGCGGCTCCACAGGATTGCCAGGTTCCAGCTTTGCCTTTTCTGAAGCACGCAGCTCCAAACCCTCGATGGCAACCGAATGGGGGCGGCGCAGTGCATGCCACAAGGCCCGGGATGCCTGTTTCAGCCCTTGGCGCAGGTGGCGCCAACTGACTGCTACCGCTGAATCGGTTCGGTATGCCGGCACTGCAACCTGGGGCGCCTGCTGCCGGCGCATGGCGCTCTCATGCTCACGAATAGCCTGCACCACGCAGGCAATCGCCTCCTGCCCCGAGATATAGGGGCTGAGCGCCTTGTCGCTGGTATCCGCAACCACCCCTTCTGCAACCTTGATCAAGACCTTATCGGGGATCTCGCGCCTGTCACGACGGAACGCCGCAAACTTGTCCCAAACCGGTGAAGGCATGGAAACAATCGGGTAATCCTCACCCAGTTCAGCCCTTACACAACGCACGATAAGCTCAGAGTGGGTAATCGCCATCCCTAACCGGGCCAGCATCGCAGCCCAGTTCTGCCGCTCATCGCCTTGCCAGCTTTCATTGGGGATGCTGTAAAACTCCCAGGCGAACACTGGAATTACCTGGCACGGCAAATCCGTGGGGGTCTTATGCGGTGGGGTGAACGAGAGGAGAACGCAATCATCACCGGCCGAGGCGCAGGCCTCGTGCAATCGCGGGACTTCGGCCAGATCGCGCACTACAACCACTTCGGCAAATCCCTGCAGCACCGGCAGGAAGTCTCTCAGGACGAAGTAATAGCTGTAGTCCGGCAGGCCGAGGCTGGAGCCAATCGTTTCAGCGTTTACCGCCGAGTACACAAGAATTTTCATGCTTTGCCTTGCTGCTCATCCGGAACGCGAGTGGAGTCCAGAGCCTGGATGAAACCGGACAGTTGCCGAGCGACCTGATCCTGCGATGCGAACCCCTGCAACTGCGCATAGGCACTCTTCGACATCGCCCGATAGCGTTCCGGCTCCTCTCGCGCAACCCGAAAGCTCTCCCTGAATGCCGCCACCAGCGAAGCCCAGTTCAGCCGGTGCCGATGCGTCACGTAGATTCCCGAGGGGTCGTGCGGCCAGCAGAAAGGCTCCCGCGAGCAGTCGACCGTGAAAGCCAGGGAGTCCTGGATATAGTCGGCCATGGCAGTGTGCGTTGGTGCCAGAGCCGGGCACCCCGCGGAAAGGAACTCCATCAGCGGCAGGCACAGCCCTTCCCCGGAAGAGGCGTTCACGTAGTAGCTGGTAGCCTTGATCAGCTCCTGATACTGCCCCTCCTCGAGAAAACCATGCACAACCAGCACCCGGCATTTGAATGGCGACAGGCGCGACAGCAGGGTGATCAAGACGATCCGGTAATACTCCAGATCGTAATGGGTCATCTTGACCACCATGGTGGCCTCGGCATCGTCCTTGAAGGCCCAGCAGAAAGCCGCGAGGATCTCTGTCCAGTTCTTGCGGCTATCCGCCGGGTTCAACAGCGTGGTGTAGACGACTCCGGTTACCTGCAAATTGAGCGGGGTTTCCGTGAACAGTACGCCTGCCGGTACAGCTGGCTGCACGGGAGCGACCACACCCGCATCAGGCTGCGACAGCGGTTCAGTGGAGCCTCGCGGCGCACGCGGCAAGGCCAGTTCATTGCGCCACTCCTGATAGCGTTTCTTGCTCAAAGCCCAGAAATTCGGCGCCCTTCGGGGCAGACCATGGTCCGCACGCTCGGGATAGTTCTGCGGAGTATTTTCCGGCGCCAGGTGCTCGGTTTCCGGGACCAGGCCGTCGGCCGAAAGCCCCAGGATGGCACTGTCGATCAAATATCCGGTGAAGGAAAAATAGCGCGCATCGAGCAGCGGTAAATGACCATCGGCTTCAGTCAAATGAGCATAGTGATTCCATACCGGCGCAGGGATGGCGGCAACCGGAAAGCCGGGAGCCGCCCGTTCCACCAACTGCTGCGTCTCCCGGCTGGTGCAAATGGCCCCGGCAATGTGGCGGAAGACATATCGCCAGTCATTTCGCGGCTCACCGTCCCAGGGCTGGTCGGGTAAAGAGTCGAATTCCCAGGCAAACAGGCAGAGCGTCGGGCAGTCCAGGCCGACCGGCGTCTGATGGGGAGGGCTGACACTCAGGAACACCACCACCTCACCTGCCTCGGTGTACTGGTGGTACAGCCTGTCGACATCCGCCACCGAGTCCAGCACCACGACTTGAGCCACTCGCTCAAGTGCGGGCAAGAACTCCTTCAACAGAAAGTAATAGCTGTACTCGGGCTTGCCCAGGGAAGCGTGGATGCTGGCTTGGCTGATCTTGGAGCAAACGAGAATAATCATCTGTATCGCTTGTTGTTGGCATCGTGCGCCGATATTGCACTCGGATTCTTGTTATTCGACACAATCGTGGCCTTCCGGGCGAAGCCTGCTCGTCGTGTAGTCGTGCATAGCAGCAGTTATTGTTGCGGCTTGCAATAGCAAGCACGCCCCGAAAAGCATGACCGACAAGTCGACTTTCGCGACTGTGCACGGCGCTCCATTAATAGCGGCCATGCACCGCGACCCTCACGGCAGAGTTGAATTGAATACGGCTATTCCGGTCCAATATGACTATCCATTGCCTGCCTGGAGCCGCCATGCGCCATCTACTGCCGACCCTTCTCGCCGCCACCCTCTTCCTGGGCACCGCCAGCGCCCAAGCTCAATCGGTTGTCCGGGTGTTCAACATCACCACCAACGCCTTTGCCCGCAGCATCGACTTCACTTCCGACACCACCACCTCGGCCCGCGATATGAAGGTGGTGCTGGCCGCCCGTGACGATGCCGCCAGCTTCGTCGCCAGCGCCGGCGAGATCCGTGGCGCCCAGTTGGAAGCGGCGTTCGCCACCCTGCGCGAACGCCTGCCGGAAGCCCGCAGCGTCTCCGACCAGGAGCTGGCCGCAGCCATCCTCGCCCTGTGAGGACAACCGCCGTGCGCTGGCTGCTGGCCCTGCTGCTGGCAACTGCCACGGCAGCCCAGGCCGAGTTACGCCTGAGCCTGGACAGTGCCGGGCTCAGCAGCGCCGAGCGCCAGCTCAGCCAGCAGCTGATCGACGAGGCCCTGGACGCCCTGCCGCCCAGCTTCATCCAGCGCCTGGACCGTCAGATGTGGGTGCGCTGGGAGGACGATCTGCCGGCCAACGCCTACGGGCGCATCACCCGCCTCGACGCGCTGACCCTCAACGCCAGCCTGCTGCCGCGCCTGCTCGACCCGCAGCAGGCCAGCGCGCCGAGCGGGCGGCCGCACGGCAGCCTGCGCCGCGAAGTGCTTGCCACCATCGTCCATGAGCTGACCCATCTGTATGACCGCGCGCGCCTCTGGCCAGCGGCCGACAGGCGCCTGCTGCAACGCTGCCAGGCCAGCGTCGCCAGCAGCGGCGCGGTCGGCCTGGCAGATGAGTGCCGCGGCCAGGACGCCCGACGCTTCACCCTCAGCGACGACCCACGGCTGCTCGATCTTGCCGGCTGGCAGCAGGCGGTCGGCAAGCGCGGCGAGCGCGAGCAGGACAACGGCCAGAACGGCCGCAGCCCCGACCTGTACGAGCTGAGCAACCCGCGCGAGTTCGTCGCGGTCAACCTCGAATACTTCCTCCTCGACCCGAGCTACGCCTGCCGCCGCCCGGCCCTGCAACGCTACTTCGCCGCGCATTTCGCCTGGGCACCGAGCCAGCCGCAGCCCTGCGCCGCCGGCTATGCCTACCTCAACGCCGGCCGCGACTTCGCCCGCCAGCCGCTCGGCCAGCTCGATCCCGAGCGGATCTACCAGGTGGACTACCTGCTGGCCGAACCCAACCAGCAGTGGGCCAGCCGCTGGGGGCACAGCATGCTGCGCCTGGTCATCTGCGCGCCGGGGCGACCGCGCGGCCCGGATTGCCGCCTGGACCTGCAGGAACACCTGGTGCTGTCCTACCGCGCCTTCGTCGGCGACGTGCAGCTGTCCAGCTGGGACGGCCTGACCGGCGCCTACCCCTCGCGCCTGTTCGTCCTGCCGCTGGCCCAGGTGATCGAGGAATACACCAAGGTCGAGCTGCGCGGCCTGGCCTCGGTGCCGCTCAGGCTTTCACGCCCGGAGCTGGAGCAACTGGTCGAGCGCGCCGCCGAACTGCACTGGAGCTACGACGGCGACTACTGGTTCCTGTCCAACAACTGCGCGGTGGAAACCCTCAAGCTGCTGCGCAGCGGCAGCGGCCGCGACGAGCTGCAGGCCCTCGACAGCATCATGCCCAACGGCCTGCTGGAGATCCTCGACGGCCGCGGCCTGGCCGACATGAGCGTGCTGGCCGACCCGCGCGAGGCGCTGCGCCTGGGCTACCGCTTCGACTCGTTCCGCGAACGCTACCAGGCCATGTTCGCCGTGTTGCGCGCCCAGCTGCCGGTGCCACAGGAGCAGGTCGAGGATTGGCTGCAGCTGCCGGCCGAGCAACGCCGCAGCTGGTTCGCCCGCGCCGACCTGCGCACCAGCGCGGCTCTGCTGCTGCTCGAGCAGGCCGCCCTGCGCCGCCAGCTGCTGCTGGCCCAGGAAGATCTCAAGCAGCGTTACCTGCATGCCCGTGAGCAGCACCAGCCCGGCTTTGGCGCGGCCGACAACACCCTGCGCCAGATCCTCGCCAACAGCGGCTTCCTCAGCCGCCCGGCGGAACTGCTCGACGCCGGCTACGGCCTGCCGCAACGCAACGAATGGCAGCGCCTGGAGCAGGAGAGCACGACGCGCCAGCAGACCCTGCGCCAGCTCAGCGACGACCTCGACCGCGAAGTGCGGCGCCTGCTCGAACCGCAGCGCCTGGTCGAACTGGAAGCCGGCGAGGCCAACCTCAAGCAGCTCGGCTCGCACCTGCGCGGCCTGCACAAGGCCGGCGGCGGGCTGCTGCTGCCCTGAACGGCGGCGCTGCGCGCCTCAACCCAACCTACATAATTTCCTCGTCCTCCTCCGGCAGCTGCGGATCCAGCCGCAGCCAGGGCAGCCGGCTCTTGACCCAGATATGCCGCTCGGCCGGCGCCCGCTCCGGGTGATCCAGGCTGGCCACGGTGATGTCCAGGCTGTCCGGGCTGAGCTGGGTGTGCAGGGTCAGCTGGCAGCCGCAGCGGCCACAGAAATAGCGCACGCAGCCGGGCGCGGACAGGTAGGCGCTCGGTGCGCCCTGGATCCAGCGAAAGCGTGCCTGCGGCACCGTCAGCCAGGTGGTGACGATGCCGCCGCTGGTACGCCGGCAGATCGAGCAATGGCAGTGGGCAATATCCTGCAGCGGCGCATTGAAGGCGTAGCGCAGCTGGCCGCAGTGGCAGCCGCCGGTGTGTGGTTCGCTCATGGGCCTCTCCCGTCGAAGCAGCTGTGGCACATCCAACCCTAGCGCGCCCGTCCCATACCGCCAGTCGGAATATCCCCGCCGTTTCGCCGCCGTTGCCCGGCGAAAGCTGACTGAAAGCTTCGCCCCTTAGCATCGCCCCACTACCGGCAAAGACCGGTTCGTCCGGCTGCGCGTCTACACGCAGCAGCCGGCCAACCCCGACAACAACAAGATGGGTGATTGCCATGCCTCGTTCCTGCCGCCATCCCGGCCGCTCCACGCCGGCCCTCCGCTCGCCGCACGCCGCGCGCTGATCCCAGCGCCCCTCGCCCAGCCCACGACCGGAGATACTCCCATGCTGACTGTTCTCGGCTTCGCCATGGTCATGACCTTCATGTACCTGATCATGAGCAAGCGCCTGTCCGCCCTGATCGCCCTGATCATCATCCCCATCGCCTTCGCCCTGCTCGGCGGCTTCGCCAGCGGCATCGGCCCGATGATGCTCGACGGCATCGGCAAGCTCGCCCCGACCGGGGTGATGCTGATGTTCGCCATTCTCTACTTCGCCCTGATGATCGACTCCGGCCTGTTCGACCCGGCCGTGCGCAAGATCCTCCAGCTGGTCAAGGGCGACCCGCTCAAGGTGTCCATGGGCACCGCCGCCCTGGCCCTGATCGTCTCTCTCGACGGCGACGGCGCCACCACCTACATGATCTGCGTGGCCGCCATGCTGCCGCTGTACAGCCGCCTGGGCATGAGCCCGCTGATCATGGCCGGGCTGATCATCCTCGCCGGCGGGATCATGAACATGACCCCCTGGGGCGGCCCCACCGCCCGCGCCGCCAGCGCCCTGCACGTCGACCCCTCGGCGATCTTCGTGCCGATGATCCCGGCCATGCTGGTCGGCTGCCTCGCCCTGTTCGGCGTCGCCTGGGTCTACGGCAAGCGCGAGCGCGCGCGCCTCGGCGTGCTGCACCTGCCGGACGATGCCGAGCAGCACGCCGAGATCAGCGTGTCGCAGTATCCGGAAGCGCGCCGGCCCAAGCTGCTGTGGATCAACGGCGCGCTGACCGCGACCCTGATGGCCACCCTGATCGCCGGCCTGCTGCCGCTGCCGGTGCTGTTCATGATCGCCTTCAGCCTGGCCATGATCATCAACTACCCCTGCCTGCAGCAGCAGAAGGAACGCGTCGCCGCCCACGCCGGCAACGTCCTGGCGGTGGTCGGGCTGATCTTCGCCGCCGGCATCTTCACCGGCATCCTCAGCGGTACCGGCATGGTCGAGGCCATGTCGAAGAGCCTGCTGGATGTGATCCCGCCGTCGATGGGCCCCTACATGGCGGTGATCACCGCCCTGGTGAGCATGCCCTTCACCTTCTTCATGTCCAACGACGCCTTCTACTACGGCGTGCTGCCGGTGCTGGCCGAGGCCGCCAGCCACTACGGCATCAGCCCGGTGGAAATGGCCCGCGCCTCGATCGTCGGCCAGCCGGTGCACCTGCTCAGTCCGCTGGTGCCGTCCACCTACCTGCTGGTCGGCCTGGCCAAGGTCGAGTTCGGCGACCACCAGCGCTTCACCCTGAAATGGGCGGTGCTGATCTGCCTGGCCATCCTCCTGGCCGCGTTGCTGCTGGGCGTGTTCCCGCTGTTCGGCGGATGAATGCCGGGAGCACCGGAAATTTCCCGCAAAGCCGGCTAGAATCGCCGCGCTTAGCCGGCGCACGGCGCCGCCCGACTCGTTGAATAGCAAGGAATAGATATGGAATGGCTGACCAACCCGGAAATCTGGGTTGCCTTCTTCACCCTGACGGTCCTGGAAATCGTCCTGGGCATCGACAACATCATCATGATCGCCATCCTGGTCGGCCGCATGCCGCCGCATATGCAAGCCAAGACCCGCTTCTTCGGCCTGGCCCTGGCCATGGTCACGCGCATCCTGCTGCTGCTGTCCATCACCTGGGTCATGCGCCTGACCGCCGACCTGTTCAGCGTCATGGGCCAGGGCATCTCCGGGCGTGACCTGATCCTGTTCTTCGGCGGCCTGTTCCTCCTGTGGAAGAGCAGCTCGGAGATCTACCAGGGCCTGGAAGGCGAGGACGAAACCGCCGGCGAGCCGAAGAGCATGATGGGCGGCTTCGTCGGCACCATCATCCAGATCGCCATCATCGACATCGTGTTCAGCCTGGACTCGGTGATCACCGCCGTGGGCATGGTCTCCAACGTGCCGGTGATGGTCGCCGCCATCGTCGTCGCCGTGCTGGTGATGATGGTCGCCGCCGGCACCATCAGCGACTTCATCGACAAGCACCCGTCGCTGAAGATGCTGGCGCTGTCGTTCCTCATCGTGGTCGGCACCGTGCTGATCGCCGAAGCCTTCGAGATCCACGTGCCGAAGGGCTACGTCTACTTCGCCATGGCCTTCTCCCTGGCGGTCGAAGCGATCAACATCCGCATGCGCACCGCCCGCGGGCGCAAGGAAGAGCCGGTCAAGCTGCGCAAGGACATTCCGGGCGAATAAGCCCTCTGCGCGCGAACCCGACGGGGCCCGATGGGCCCCGTTTTTTTGCCATATCCCAGCCGCAGCCTTGCCGTAGGAGCGGCTTCGGTCGCGAGCGCTGCGGATCACTCCGCACCGCCAAAAGTCCAGGCACTCGTCCTGCCAGGCGGGCACGGTCTTGCTGGCTGCTCCCCACATTTTCGAACAACCCAGCCGCTCGCCTGGCTAAGCGGTTGATTTCCCGAAAATTTGACGTTTTTTTATTGGCGCCATTGAAGTGCCACTATGGCTGTGATGAAATCCCCCGACACCGCAATAAGCCACGTATGGCTGTGCCGGCTTCAGGGATGAACCTCATCGATACCCCGCTCTTCGCGGTTGCCCTGAAGCTCTGCCGTCAGCATCAGGAGCAAGCCTTTTGACCCCCAGCAGTTCTCGCCTATTCCGCACCAGCGCCCTGGCCCTTGCCATTAGCCTGGGTACCAGCAGCTGCGCCACCGTCGACAACTTCGCCGCCAACAACAGTGGCACGGTCAACTGCATCGCCGGTGGCCTGTTGGGTGCCGCCACGGGCGCGGCTATCGGTGCGCTGACCAAGGGCGATAGCGGCGCCATCGTCGGTGGTGCCGCCGTTGGGGCGGCTGCCGGCTGTGGCCTGGCGCTGGTGTACAAGAGTCGCGTCGAGCGCCTGCAGAAACTGGCCCAGGAGGAAAACCTCAAGCTGCAGGTGGAAACCCTGCAGACTGCCGGCAGTACTCCCAGCGCCGCTCCGGAAGAAGCCGGCATCGTTGCCCAGGTGGAAGACCAGGGCATGTTCGCGGTGGGCAGCGCCGAGCTCAGCGTCGACGGTCAACGTCAGGTACGCAAGCTGGCCAGCGCCTTCGCCGGGCAGGCCGACACCGCCATTCTGGTGGTCGGCCACACCGACGCCACAGGCAGCGCCCAAACCAACCAGAAGCTCTCCGAGCGCCGCGCCCGCGCGGTGGCCAGCATCCTGGTCGAACAGGGCATCGCCGCCGAACGCATGTACTTTCAAGGTGCCGGAGCTTCGCGCCCCGTGGCGGACAATAGCGATCCGCTGCAACGTGGCAAGAACCGCCGGGTCGAGATCGTCGAGGTCAATGACCGGGCGACCCTGGTGCAGCGCGTCAACGCAGAGCAGAACAACCCCAAATACCTGGCCCACGGCACCGCGACCGAAGCGCAAGCCACGCCGGTCAAACCGGGCAAGACCCCGCAGCCCCAGCCTTCGGCAACCAGCAAACAGCCGGCGCCGACCAGCACCGCACAGGTCCAGCCGAGCAGCAAACCGGCCAGCCCGCATACCGGCAAAGTCGTCGACTTCGGCGGCCAGCCAAGCGCATCCAGCAACTGGACCCTGGGCCAGGCCATCGTGCCGAAGAGCGGCGGTTTCGCGGTAATTTCCTCGGCCTACGCTGCCGACATCCCCATGAGCAGCTGCGACAACGACAAGCCACGGCAGAGCGGCGAGGTGTTCAACCTGGCCAGCGGCCAGACGCTGGAAACACGCCAGACTACCGACTACCTGCCCGGCTACAACAACCGCGTGTGGGCGCAGACGGTCAATGGCCACCTGGTGACCATCTCGCCGGTCTCGATCCTGCGCGACGCCGCCACCGTCGACCGTCAGCCGTTCATCCAGGTCGTACAGGACTATGCCCAGGGCAACCGCAAGTCGCTGGTCAAGGCCGATGCCATTGCCAACACCTACGAAGGCGAAGACCGCGTGCTCTACCGCGTGTTCCTCAAGGATCCCCAAGCACCCTTGTCCTGCATGGACGTGGTGTTCAGCAAGGGCAGCGCACAAGCCACCGATGGTGTGCTGGTCTACCCGAAACGCAACGGCGAAGCCTACACCGCCAGCTTCGTACCGGTTCGCACCTAAAACAAGGAAAGCAAAATGGAAGAATTCAGCTTCAATGCGCTGATGGCCCTGGCCTGGGCCAACAAGCTGATCACCGGTGCGGTGATTTCAACCCTGCTGGCAGCCATCCTGATCAAGGTCTACTGGGACAAGGTCGGCTACTTCGTCATGCGTGTCTGGCACGGCGTGCCGCTGATCGGCAGCGTTGCCCGCCTGGCCGGCAGCAGCACCAGCGCCGACAACAAGAAGTGGCTGCTCAGCGAGACCTCGCTGTGCAACAGCTACTACGACTACTACCAGGAGGTCGGCGAGAAGAATGCCGACTACTACAACAAGTGCGAAGCCTACCTGGACGCCATCGGCGAAGGTGATCGTCGCGAGCGGCCGCTATGGGTGCTGGTACTGATCTTCCTGCTGATCCTGTTCGAGGCCGTGGGTTTCGCCTATGTGCTGGTGCCGTTCATCAACCAGAACCTGTCGTCCAATGACCAGACCTATCTGGGCTGGATGGCGGCCTTCCTGCTGTCGATCATTTCCGCCGGTTTCGCCGAAGCCGCCGGCCGCGCCATCCACCACAACTCGCTGGTGAACAAGGCCCGCCACTGGTGGGAGAGTGACCCCGAGCGCGGTAATGCGCCGCTCAAGCAGCAGCCGGGCGTCCGCATCAAGGAAACCGACAAGGACGCGGCGGCCAAGGACTACAACCGCATTCTCGCCCGCCTCAACACCAACCACACCGTGACCCCCAAGCACGGCTGGATCATCGGCTGCGCCCTGGTCGTGCTGATCATGGCCTGCGCCGCCTTCGGCATCCGCGCCTACCAGCTGAAGAGCATCGAGACCGAAATGGTCGGCAACCCGAGCGTGTTCGCCGAGCAGAGCTACGAAAGCGACGAGAGCCCGTTCGAGCTGCCCGACGAGTCGGCGGCGGTGAACCAGCAAGCCGGCGACAGCACCCTGACCGACAAGATGGATGCGATCCGCAGCGCCTCGCTGATCACCTTCGTGGTGCTCTCGGTGATCTATGTGGCGATCCAGGCAGTCAGCGTCTGGCTGGCATCGATCTTCGGTTTCGCCGGGGTCGAGTCGAAAAAGGCCTGGGAATACACCCACAAATTCAATAACGCCGCCGAGCTGGAACGCTGGATGGAAACCCAGCGCATCAAGATCAGCGCCCACGCCGACCACAAGCTGCGCATGCTGCAGATGAAGCTGTCGCGCCGCCCCACCACCAACAGCGACGTGCAGATCGCCATCAACGGCGCCCAGGGTCGTGACTTCAACGCCTACGTGCGCCGCATGCAGGAAGAGAACGTCACCCACAAGTCGGTGGAACCCGTCAGCGCCGCGGCCAGCAACGTGGCCGCCAGTACAGCGCCGGCCGCACCTCGGGTAGCCGTCCCGGTCGAGGAGCAGCACAGCCAACCCGCGCCAACGGCGGCACAGCCCCAGGCCGAGAGCGCCGCAGCGCCCGCCTCCGCCCTGGAGGCCCTGCGCAACAAGGACCTGACCGCCTACAACGACGAGCAGCTGCGTACCATCTGCCAGGCCAAGGGCTACGACCTGAGCGCCGTACTGGCCCTGCGCACCGAGCAGCAACTGCTGAAAGACTTCGAAGGGGTCTGAATGAAGCTCAAGCCGCTGATTGCCCTGCTGCTCTGCCTGCCTGCCCTGGCGCAGGCGGGCGAGCGCAACGACATCCCCGATTGCTACGGCTATGCCAAGGTCGACGAATTCCGCCAGCCCGGCTCAGGCCGTGAGCTGACGGTGATCGTCGACCAGACCGTGCCCATGCCGGAGAGCATCCAGAAAGCCGCCTGGGGCCAGATCAACCGCTTCGTCGCCCCCGGCGACAAGGTGCGCCTGTACAGCTTCTCCGCCTTCCTGCCCGAGCAGTTCATGCAGTTGCGCTTCGCCGGCGAGCTGAATCAACCGCTCGCCGGCAAGGTGCGTGACAGCGTGGGCATGCAGTCACTGCGCAGCTTCGACAAGTGCGTGGCCGAGCAACAGGCGTTCTTTCGCAAGAAGTTCGGCCAGGCCTTCGTCAGTACCCTGCGCGAGGCCTCGGAAGATATCCCGCGCAGCGAGATATTCCACTCGCTGCGCGACATCGGCAGCGACCTGGCCGGCCAGCAGGCCGACCAGCGCGTGATTCTGCTGCTCTCGGACATGCTCGAGAACAGCGACTTCGGCAGTTTCTACGCCAACAACCGCATCCGCGACCTGCAAGCGCAGGCCGAATTGAAGCGAGTTGGTGAGAAACAGCTGTTTGCCGACCTGCAAGGTGCCCGGGTGTATGTCGCCGGCGCCGGCCTGGTAACCAAGGACGTCAAGCAGGCGTACCGCTCCGGCAAGACCATGGAGCTGCTGCAAGACTTCTGGCAAGGCTACTTCGAAGGCTCCAACGCCAGCCTGGTGGCCTTTGGCTCGCCCAGCCTGAATGTCGACCTGAAATAACCCGCGTCGAAATCCCCACCCCAGCACAAGGAATGCACCATGAAAGGCAAGATCCTCGACTTCAACAGCGACAGCCGCACCGGCATCATCAGCGCCGACGACGGCAACCGCTACAACTTCGACATGGCCCAGTGGAAAGGCTCCGTGCTGCCGAAAAGCGGTGCGGCTGTGGATTTCTCGGTGAATAACGGCGTAGCCGAAGCCATCTACCAGGAGCAGGCCGCCGCCGGTTCGTCGAAGAAGATCCCCGCCGCCATCCTCGCCTTCTTCCTCGGCGCCTTCGGCGCGCACAAGTTCTTCCTTGGCTACAACAAGCAAGGCGTGATCATGCTACTGGTGTTCATCTTCGGCTTCATCCTGCTGGGGATCCCGTCGATGGTGATTGGCGTGATCGCCTTCGTCGAATTCATCATCTACCTGACCAAGTCCGATGAAGAGTTCGAGCAGACCTACGTCAACGCGGCCAAGCCCTGGTTCTAAGAACGGGCACCGCGCACGAGCGATAAAAAACACCGGCCTGGCGCCGGTGTTTTCGTTTCAGCCTGCGCCGCGCACAAGCGCGGCAGAGGCGGCAGATCACTCCAGGGTGAACCACTGCACCTCGACGCGGCGGTTCTGCTCGCTGTCCTGGCCGAGCGGTTCTTCCCAGCCGCGGCCGACCAGTTCGATGCGGTCGTCGGCGATGCCGGGGTGGCGGGCCAGCAGGGCTTCCTTGACCGACAGGGTGCGCTGGCGCGACAGCTCCATGGCCTTCAGTGCCATGCTCTTGACCAACGCCGGGCCGCCCTGGCGCTCGAAGTCGGTGACCATTGCGTTGTCCACGTGGCCGCGCAGCAGGACGATGGAGCCGGGGCTGACCTGGAGGAACTTCTTGATGGTGTCCAGGTAGTCCTGGTTGGCCTTGGCCTGCTTGTCCAGGGCGGCCGAGTTGGCTTCGAAGAAGAAGCGGATGTCCTTGCTCAGCAGCGCGTCGCCTTCCAGGGCCACCTTGCCGCTGGTGCGGATCGGCGCGATGGAGATGCTCTGGCCCTTGAACTGGCCACCGGCATCCAGCGCCTTGAGGTGCTGCACATTGGCAAAACGCGCCGGGTCGGCCGGGTTCTTGATCAGCGCGCCGTAGGCCAGCACCGAGGACTGGAAGATGCCCTGGAAGGAGCCGGCCGAGTCGATGCTGCCGTCGAAGAAGGCGAGGTTTTCCGGCAGGTTGCTCAGGTGCACCTTGGCCAGTTCGTCGAGGGTTTCCTGCTGGGTCCAGCCGAACGCCTGAGCGACCACGCCAGCATGGGTCTGCGGGTCGTCACGCAGCAGGCGGTTGCCTTCCAGCAGGCCGTGGACCAGGCCTTTGACCTTGTCTGGATGGGCCGTGGCAAAGCCCTTGTTGACCACCAGGATGTCGGCGACCACCAGCAGGTTGCGGTTGGACACCAGCATCTTCGCCGCACCCGCAGACTCGGCGACTACTTCGTCGGTACGCGGCGACCAGCCGACGCAGCCGTTCAGCCGGCCATTGCCGCTCAGCTCGGCGGCGTAGGCATCGCAAGCGATGAAGGCATCCTCGTAGAACACCAGGCCCAGTTCGTTGGGTGCCGGGCGGCTTTCCAGGTCGCGCAGCACCTTGACCGGCACACCGGCCTCGGAGGCCAGGTAGCGAATGAAGAACTCGCTCTCGTTGAACTGGCTGGCGCCGAGCACCTTGCCCTTGAGCTGGTTGATGCTGGCGATATCGCTGTCCACCACCACCTGGTCGGCGCCGCGGGAGAAGGCGATCTGCGCCGGCACCGTGACCTCGAACTGGCGGCCGAGCACGGCCAGCACATCGGCAGTGGTGGCCACGGCGGCCATCTGGCCGTTGTTCAGCGCCGACCATTCCTCGCTCTCGCCCTTGTTCAGGCGTACCTGGAAGCCGTACTGCTTGGCGAAGATCGACTCCGGGTTGGGCGCCAGGCCACCGTTGGCGACGATCAGGCCGCCATAGCCGGCGTACTCGCTCATGTCGATGTCGATGATGTTGTTCTTCATCTCATAGGGCGCGGCCGACTGCAGCACCGGCGTGCCGCTGACCGGCTCGGCCGGCTCGGGCACCGCCGCGCCGCCACCGAGGCTGCTCGGCAGGCTGGCCACCGGGCTGTCGCCGCCCTGCTTGAGCATGTCCTGGCTGACCAGCCAGCCGCCCAGGCCGAGCAGGCCGAGCACCAGCACGATGGTCAGCAGCTTGCCGGCGGCATTGCCGCGTTGGCGCTGGCGGAATGAGGTTAAATACATGACGCGTCTCCCTGTCAGTTGCGAGCTCAAGGCCCGCCATTCAGTGTGCAAATCTTCCCGGCGGCGCCAAACCTTAGCCTGGATGCAATCCAGGAGGCTGTACCCGCAATACCCCGGATTACCTCCGGGCTACTTGTCTATTCAGTGTTTGACGGCTTCCCTGGCGAGCGGCTTGCCGCCTTCCTGCAGCACATAGCGCGGCAGGCTCTGTTGTTCGTTGAGTTCGAGCACGCCGAGCAGGTCGCGCTGGTCGTTGAGCCAGCGGCTGGCCTCGTTGAACGAGGAGGTCAGGGCGTTCAGCGCCGTGCCGATCTGCTCTTCGTCGGTGGCCAGCAGGGTCTGCTCGCGGATCAGGGCGATCTGCTGGTCGATGCGCGCCAGCTCGGCGTCCACATGTTCCTTGCGCCGCAGGCCCTCGGCGTGGGCGGCCTGGCGCGCATCGATCACCTGCTTCTGCTGTTCCAGGCTGCGCCGCAGCTCGTCGCCCAGGTCGCCGGCGGCCAGGCGCTGGTCGATCTGCTGTTCCTGGTGTTGCAGTTCGGCGCTGTCCTGGGCGGCGGTGTCCACCACCACGCTGAGCGCCTGGCCGGCCACCAGCAGGCGCAGGTTGAGCCACACCAGCTGTTCCAGGCTGTCGGCGTGGGAAGCCATCAGCGGCGAACGGGAGAGCAGCTGCAGCACCTCGCGGGCGCGGCCCTCGATGCGCTGCTGACGCTGACGCTGGCTGTCGCCGAGCTGGGCCAGGGTGCTCTCATAGCGCAGCTCGGCCGGATCGAGACGCACCTCGCCGGCATCCACCGCGTTGCGAAAGCGCTGGTTGCTCGCCAGCAGGCCCAGGTAGGCCAGCTCCAGGCCGGCGCCGAGCACCCAGAAACCGGGGCTGATGAAGGCGCCGAGCAGGCCGACGGCAGCCAGCGCCAGCCAGTTCGGCGGCAGCGGCATGCCCAGCGGGCGGGCATTGAAGGCGGACCACAGATAACGCCCGACACTCATGGACTGACGGCCTCCTGGGCAAGGTGGCGCAAGGACTCGGGGACGAAGGCCACGTCGGTGGCCTCGCGGATGGCCAGGATCATCTGCTGGCGCAGCACCTGCTCGGCGACTGGCGGCTGGTAACCCTGCAGGCACTGCGTGAGCGCCGCCAGGGCCGACAGCTTACTGGTGCGCACCTGGCGGTAGACCTTCACCGCCAGCGCCTCGGCGGCGCCGGGGGTGAGCAGCAGCGGCAGGTCGAGCTTGACCAGCTCGGCCAGCTCCAGCTGGAGGTCGAAGCGCTTGAGCAGGGCCTTGAGCAGCGCCGCGCTTTCTTCGACCGTGGTGCTCGGCAACAGCGGGATCTTCACGTCGACCCGGCCGGGGCGCTTGAGGTCGACCTCGATCAGGTCCGGGCGCGAGGAGGCGAGAATCCACACCACCTTGCCACGGTTGTCGGCGTCGCCCATCTCCTGGGCGATCATCGAGTAGAGGCGCCCGGACAGGCCGCTGTCGCCGCTGCCGCCGTCGCGCTTGCCGAGGCTCTGGTCGGCTTCGTCGATGAACACGATGCAGCGGCCGAGGCCGCGGATCAGGCGAAAGATCTTCTCCAGGTTGCCTTCACTGGAGCCGACCCAGCGGTCGCGAAAGTTCTTCAGCTTGACCACCGGCACCCCGGCCTCGCCGGCCAGGCACTCGACCAGGTAGGTCTTGCCGGTACCGACCGGGCCGCAAAAGATGTAGCCCTTGGGCAGCGCGCGCAAATCGCTGGCCTGCCACAGCGCCATGTCCTGGCGCAGCCAGGTCTTCAGCGCGTCCTGGGCGTGGTAGTCGTCGAGGGTGCGCGCGGACTCGATGAATTCGACCAGGCCGGCGCTGTCGGCCTCGACCAGTTCCTTCTTGGCTTCGGCCCAGTCCTGGGCGCCGAGCACCTTGCCCTGATGGGCGCGACGCTTGACCAGGCTGGCCAGGGCGCTGAGGCTGACCCCGGCCAGGGCCTGCACCGCACCGGAATCTTCGTCGGGAAAAGCCTTGGGATGCTCGACCCGCAGCTGCGCCAGGCACTGCTCAAGGCTGGCGGCATCCGGCAGCGGCACCTGCACCCGGTCGATGCGCGGGTTGCCCGCCACCAGCGGGTGCAGGTCGTTGAGGTTGTCGGCCAACAGCAGGCTGGCGAAGGCCATGTCGCAGAACGGCGGCTCGGCGGCCCAGTCGCGCACCAGACTGGCCAGGCTGGCGGTGGCGAAGTCGCCCTGCTGGCTGGCCGGCAACACCAGCTCGGCGCCACGCAGGATCACCGCCACGTGCTCGCTGTCGCCACGCCCCAGCGCGCGCAGGTTGGCGCGATAACGCAGGTAGCGGCTGATCAGCTGCACCGCCTCGCGCGGGTCGTGCGGCCAGGGCTGGATCTGCGCCGCGGCCGGCCATTCGGCGAAGCGCTCGCCGCCGCGCAGCAGGCTCAGGCCGTTGCCCGGGTCGTAGAGGAAGACGATATCGAAGGCGGCGAGCAGCCTGGCGTCCAGGTAGCGGGTCAGGCTGACCAGACGGCCGTCCAGGGGGAAGCGGTCGGCGACGTTGCCGTACAGCACGAACTGGCCATGGGCGCCGCTTTCATAGGCCAGGCGCAGTTCGTCGAGCCAGTTGGGTACTTCCTGTGCCCGAGCCATGGCTTATTGGTTTTCCGACTGCGGATTGCCGCCCATACTGCGATTGGCCTCGGGCGCCGCGCTGGCTTCGGCGCCAGGCAGGGCGATGCCTTCCTTGGCCGCGAACTCGGCCAGGGCCTGGTCGGCGAGGGCATCCATCTCGGCTTCCTTGAGGTTCACTTCGCTCATGTCCATCGAGTCGCGGGCCATGCGCGCGCGGCCGGCGGCCTTGGTGCGTTCTTCCTCGACCATCTCGTGCAGGCGGTTGAGGGTGTCGCCGGAGCCACCTATGGTGCTGACCATGCCGGCGGCCATCTCGTTCATCTCGGCCATGGCGGTCTTCATACGCATGTCGTTGATCGCGCCCTTGAGCGCCTCGATCTTGCTGCGCGCGGCGTTCACCGCCACTTCGCGGGCCTTGGTCAGGTTCTGGTAGGTCTCTTCGGCCTGGGCCAGCTGGCGGCGGTTCTCTTCCAGCTCGCGGGCCAGGGTCTGCAGGCGCAGGGCGTTCTGTGCGGCGGCGGATTTGTTGCCGGCACGCAGGTGCGCGGTGGTGCGCGCGTGCAGCTCGCGCTCCTCGGCCTCCTGCTTGCGCACCTGGCTCATCAGGCGCTCGGCCAGGCCGGCGTGGGCAGCCAGGCCCTGGTTGAAGTTGGCGATCTGCTTGCGCAGGTTCTCCTGCTCCAGCTCCAGCAGGGCTTCCGGGTTCTTGCGCTCCAGGTCCTTGATGAACAGGGAGAGGATGCCTTTGAAGACATTGGCGAGGCGGCTGAACATGAACAACTCCTTGCGATCTGCGTGCAATCCATCGTGCACCGGCGCCACGGCCGGCAGGGCTTGGGGCATTCTTCGCGAGCGATGGGACGGATGCAACCTCACAGCGCGTTTTTGCGAAGTGAGGGTGCGCGTTCAGTTGCGCAGTCGCGGCAACAGCCGCAGCAGCAACAGGCTGCCACCGATACCCACACCCAGCATCAGCAGGATCGGCCCCCAGTGTCCGACACTATCCTGCAGCAGCTCCAGCAAGGCGCCGATCCAGCGCGAACGGCCGCTGCCCTCGCCAGCGACATAGAAGCCGCGCGCCCAGGTTTCATAAGCGGTAAGCAAAGGCATCAGATTCAGCGGTAACAGCAGCAGGCACAACCAAAATCCACTGTTGTTCCCACCCAACAAGGAACGGGAGCGGTAGTTCTCGCGGATCAGGTGCCAGGTGCAGAGCAGGATATGCGCCACCACACCGAGGAACAGGTAGGTGCGCCAATCCAGCGGGCTGCGCCAGACCGCCAGCAGGGTGAACGGGCCAACCAACAGGAGGAACAGCCACCACATCGTCAGAAACACGTATTTCATTGGTCTCTCAGAACAGGTCCATTTGCCCTAGGGTGCCGGTGGGTATGGGAGCCGGAGCTGCAGCCATAGCCGGCATCCCCAGCCGCTCGGCCAACCCCGCCGCGCGCTCGGCCTTGGTGTTCACCGCCTCGCTCAGACGCGCCGGCAGGCCCCAGATTTCCACCTTGTGCTTGGCGCGGGTGATGCCGGTGTAGAACAGCGCGCGGGTTAGCAGCGGGCTGGGCAGTTCGGGCAGAGCCAGCAGCACTTCGCTGAACTCCGAGCCCTGGCTCTTGTGCACGGTCATGGCGAAGGCACTGTCGTGGCTGGGCAGGCGCGCCGGGGCGAAGGCGCGGTAGCCGTCCTCGCCTTCGAAATAGACGCGCAGGCCGTGCTCGCCATGCAGGCACAGGCCGATATCGCCGTTGAACAGACCCAGGGCATAGTCGTTCTGCCGCACCATCACCGCGCGGCCGGGGTACCAGCGCTCGCGTTCGGCCAGGCTGTAACGGCGCTTGATCCGTGCCTCCAGCGCCTCGTTGAGGCCGCTGACGCCCCAGGGCCCTTCGCGCTGGGCGGTGAGGCCGCGGAAGGCGTTGAAGGCGGCGAAGGCCTGAACCGGATCACCCGCACGGGCGGCCTGCAGGTAGGGGCGATAGCCCTGGTCGAGGCGTTCGAGCAGGGTGGCCGGGGTCGGTTGCGCCTGCCAGTGCAAGTCGGCGCGCGGCTCCCGGAGCAGGCTCAGCGTGCCGGCGGCATCGCCGCCATTGATCCGCCGCGCCAGCTCGCCGATGCCGCTGTCGCCGGCGAAGCGGTGACTGTGAGTCAGCAGCACCACGGCGTCGCCCAGCCGCGAGCGCGGCGGGTCGACCGGCACGCTTTGCCCGGTGATGCGCTGCAGCTCGGCCACCGCCTGGGCGTCGAAGCCACGGCCCTCGCACAGTTCGGCGAACACCGCACCGGCTTCCACGGCGGCCAGCTGGTCCTTGTCGCCGAGCAGGATCAGCCGCGCATGGGGCGGCAGGGCATCGACCAGCTTGGCCATCAGCGCCAGGTCGACCATCGAGGCTTCGTCGACCACCAGCACGTCCAGCGCCAGCGGCCGCGCCGCGTCGTGACGCACCCTGGGCGTATCGCCGCGGCTGCCGAGCAGGCGGTGCAGGGTGCGCGCCTCTTCCGGTAGGGCGGCCTTGATCGCCTCGCTGACCGGCAGAGCGGCCTTGGCATTGCGGATCGCCTCGGCCATGCGTGCCGCCGCCTTGCCCGTCGGCGCGGCCAGGCCGATGGCCAGGCGCTCGCCACCAGGCTGCTCAAGCAGGGCGGCGAGCAGGCGTACCACGGTGGTGGTCTTGCCGGTGCCAGGGCCGCCGGAGATCACCGCCAGGCGCCGACGCACGGCCTGGGCGGCGGCCAGGCGCTGCCAGTCGGGTTGTTGCCGATTGAAAGCGAACAGGCGCGCCAGGCTTTCCGTCAGCACCGTTTCGTCGACCTCTGGCAGATCGCCGGCGCGAGCCAGCAGCTGGCTGGCCAGCTGGCTTTCGTAGGCCTGGTAGCGGGCCAGGTACAGGCGCGAGCCGTCGAGGATCAGCGGTGCGAACTGACCGGGCGCGCCGACCAGGGTTGAGGCTTCCAGCTGCGCGCGCCATTCGATGAGCGGCGGCAGGACGAAGGCGAACTCCGGCCACGGTCGCTGCCCGGCCAGGCGTGCCAGCGGCAGGCACACATCGCCCTTGCCCAACGCCTCGCAGCACAGCGCGGCGGCGGCCAGCACAGCGTCCGGAGCGCTGACATCGAGACGGCGCAGGCTGTCGACCAGCGCCCGCTCCAGCGGGCCGAGGGGCAGATCGGCGAGGCTCATCGGCATCCCCCGTAGGGTGCGCCGTGCGCACCAATGGCCTGTACGGGGTCGGTGGTGCGCGCGGCGCACCCTACGGCAGGGCAGCGGCTCATTGGCCTTCTCCGGCGAACAGAGCATCTAGCGCATCCAGCAGCGCATCGCCGGGCCGGGCAAAGTACACGCCGGCCTGGGGCATGCCGCGCAGGAACAGGTAGTAGGCGCCGCCGAGCTGATCATTGCTGAAGTCGGCCAGGCGCTGACGGAGGAAACGCCGCAGCGCCACCAGGTAGATCAGGTACTGCAGGTAGTAGTGCTCGCCGGCCAGGGCCTGCAGCAGGCGTTCGCCGCCATAGTGGCTGGCGTCCGGGCCGAGCCAGTTGGACTTGTAGTCGAGGATGTACCAGCGCCCGGCATGCTCGAAGGTCAGGTCGATGAAGCCCTTGAGGAAGCCCTTGAGGCCGTCGAACTCCAGGCGCTCGGCGGCCTGGCGCAGCGGCTCGGCCAGGCCCATGGCCGGGTCGACCAGGATCGCGCGCAGGCGCTGCACGTCCAGGTCGGCCACCGGGAAGGTGAAGCCCAGTTCGGGCAGACGCCGCGCCGCCTGCAGGCTGGCCAGGGTCAGGCCGCTGCCGTCCAGGTCGCTGTCCAGCACCCGCTGCAGGTGGGCGCTGGCGATGGCCGTCCACAGTTCGGCGTTGATGCCGTGGGCGCTCAGCGCCGGCTCGACCAGTTCGGCCAGCGGGGCCTTGCCGCGCGCCCAGTCTTCGAGAATGGCGTGCAAGCAGGTGCCGGCGCGGGCGCCACGGGGGAAAGCGAAGAAGCCGCTGCCCGGCTCGCTGGCATCGGGCATCACCAGGCCGTCGCGGTCCGGCGCTTCCATATGCATGCCGGCGGCCAATCCCGAAAAGCTGCCGATGCGCCAAGCGCTGTGCAGGCTGCGCTGGAACTGCTGCAACTGGGCCGGCGCGACGGCACGCTGTTCGCCGGCGGCATTGGCCTCACGATTGAGCAGCGGCACGCGGGCGATCATCCCGGCGCTGCCTGCGGCCAGGTGGTCCAGCTCGGCAGCCAGGGCCACGCCGGGCTTGTCGTTGAGATGGCCCGCCAGCTCGGCGAGGGCATCCTCACCGCCCAGCTCGCGGCCGTGCAGCAGCCAGGCCAGGGCGCTGCTGTGCAGGCCTTCGTCGGGCAGGCCGCCGTCCTTCTTCGGCTTGGGCACGGCCACCGGGCCCCAGTGCAGCCACAGGCGGTGCTCGGCACGGGTCAGGGCCACGTAGGTCAGGCGCAGCTTCTCGGCGAACACCTCGCGCCGGGCTGTCTGCAGGCGCTCGTCGAGGCGTGCGCTGCCGAGGTCGAGCAGCGGCTGGCCCTGTTCGTCATGACAACGGGCGCTGTCGGTATGCTGGCCGAGCAGGCGGCCGTCCCACAGGAAGGGGCAGAACACCAGCGGGTATTCCAGGCCCTTGGAAGTGTGGATGGTGACGATCTGCACCCGCTCGGCATCGCTTTCCAGGCGCAGCAGGGCATCCTCGCCGGCGCCCTCGCTGCCGCGCTGGCCGTTGAACCAGGCGAGCAGGGCCTCCAGGCCGGGGCGCTGCAGGCTCTCGGTCTGCAGCAGCTCGGCCAGGTGCAGCAGGTTGGTCAACCGGCGCTCGCCGTCGATGCCTGCCAGCAGGCGTTCGGCCACCTGCTCCTGGTCCAGCCAGGTCCTGAACACGCGCATGAAACCGTGCTGCTGCCACAGCTGGTGGTACTGCTCGGCGTCGGCGCGCTCCTTGTCCCAGGCGCGCTCGTCGTCCTGGCAACGCGCCAGTTGCGCGGCGTCGCGACCGAGCAGGCGGCTGGCCAGGGCGTAGCGCAGCACGCCCTCGCGCCCCGGCTCGGCGTAGGCGGCCAGCACCGCGGCCAGCTCGGCGGCTTCCTCGCTGTGCCACACGCTGTCGCGGCCGCGGCGCACGCTGGGCACACCGCGGGCCGCCAGCTGCTCGGCGATGCTCGCCGCCTCGCGGTGGCTGGCGACCAGCACGGCGATATCGCCACCGCGGAGCGGGGTGCGCGCGCCTTTATCGTCGAAATAGGCGCGGCCCTCGCCACTGGCGGCCAGCAGCCCGGCGATGCGCTGGGCCGTGTCGAGGGCGGCGATCTCGCCGGCGCGGCCCTTGTTCAGCCCCTCGTCGCCCAGCCAGACCAGGGCCAGCGGCGCGCCGGCCTGGTCATCCGGCAGCACCAGATCAGCCCGCGACTTCTTCCCGGCGCTGACCGGCGGGTAGTCCAGGCCCTGTTCGGCGAACGGCTGCGGGCGGTCGAACAGGCGGTTCAGCGCGTCGATCAGCTGTGGCGTGGAGCGGTAGTTGAACGGCAGATCGTAGCGCCGCGCGGCGGCATCGCGGGCGCTGAGGTAGGTGGCCAGGTCGGCGCCACGAAACGCATAGATCGCCTGCTTGGGGTCGCCGACGAAGCAGAGATCCCCACCTTCGCGGTAGATGCGATCGAAGATCTGGTACTGCACCGGATCGGTGTCCTGGAATTCGTCGATCAGCGCCAGCGGGTACTGTGTGCGCAGGGTCGCGGCCAGGTCGGCACCGGCCGGGCCGTGCAGCGCCTCGTTGAGCCGATTGAGCAAATCGTCGAAGGCCAACAGGCGCTGCGCCGCCTTGCGCGCCGGCAGCTCGGCGTTGAGCTGATCGAGCAGTTCGACCTGCAGGGCGATCAGGCGCTGGCGGCCGGCCGGCACGGCAGCACCAAGCGCTTCGCTCAATAGATCGAAGGCCTCGGCCAGGGCGCCCTGCGGCGCGTCGAAACCCTTCTTGGTGGCCTTGTGCAGCGCCGCCGCGCCGAACTTGGCCAGGCCATCGGGCTGCTCGAACAGCGCCGCTGGGTCGGCGAAGTAGGCGTCCAGGCCGGCGGCCCACAGGGCGAACTTGCCGGCCTTGTGAGTGCTCTGGCTCAGCCCGCCATGCTCGCGCAGCTGCGCGACCAAGGCCGCGCCCTGTTCGCGCCACAGCTGCTCGGCGCGCTCCCAGGCGCGGCTGGCGGCGTTCAGCTCGTCGCCGCTCAACGCCTCGCGCGGCTCGATGCGCAGGTAGGGCTTGCCCAGGTGGCTGCGCAGGATCTGGCGCAGGCTGGCCGGGGTGATCTTCTGCTTGGCCAGGAAGCGCGCCCAGGCCGGGTCGGCCGCCGCCAGCACATGGCGCCAGGCGTCGGCGAGCAGGACGTCGAGCACCTCACGGTCGTCCTGGGTCAGCTCGCTGTCGAAGTCGCCACCGGCCTCGAACGCGGCGTCCTGCAGGGCGCGCTGGCAGAAGCCGTGGATGGTGAAGATCGCCGCCTCGTCGAAGCCGTGCACGGCCAGCAGCAGACGGCGGCGCGCCTCCTCGCCGGGATGGCGGCTGTGCAGCTCGAGGAGGAAGGGGTCGTCACTCGGCGTGCCTTCATAGACCGCCAGCAGCTCGGCCAGACGCGCGCGGATGCGCTCGCGCAGCTCGGCGGTGGCGGCGGTGGTGTAGGTGACCACGAGGATCTGGCTGACGCTGAGTTGCTGCTCCAGCAACAGGCGCGCGTACAGCGCGGTCAGGGTCCAGGTCTTGCCGGTACCGGCGCTGGCCTCGATCAGCGAGCGGCCGGTGAAGGAGGAGGTCTGCAGGTCGAGGCTCATGCGTCGTCCTCGTCGGCGGCCAGGGCCAGCAAAGCCGGGCCGAGCAGTTGTTCGGCCAGTTGCTCGAAGCGCTCGCCGAGCGGTTCGCGCTCGCGAAAGGCTAGGGCGTTCCAGGGGTCGAGGGCCTCGCCGGGGATCGGGCTGAAGTCGGCGCCGAGCCAGGCGCTTTGCGCGGCGCCACGGGCGGCGTCGATGGGTTCCTTCTTGCTGCGCGCACTGGGGGTGACCAGCGCCTTGGCGAATTCGTAGCTGCTGCGCGGCAGGAACGGCAGCGGCGCGCTGAGCGCCTCACGGTAGGCGGCCAGCCAGGGTTCCAGCAGCTCGCGCGGGTTGGCCAGGGCGCCGAGCTGCCAGTCGCCGGCCGGCGAGACCAGCAGGCTGTCGCGGGCGATGCCTTCGCTGGCGGCGACGTTGAGCAGCAGGTGGCGCAGCCAGAAGCCGGGCAGGTCCCAGGCGCTCGGCGCATTCAGCCGCCAGTCGAACAGGCCGGCGCTGGTCACCCCATCCAGCCAACCATGCAGGCGCACGCCGGCCAAGCTGATATCCACCAGCAGCGGTTGTGGCGCTTCCGCCGGGCGCGCCTCGAACAGCCGTGGCGCAAAGGCGCGCACCGGGCCGCGCAGCTTGCCCCACAGGGCGTGGCCCAGCTCGCCGGTGGGCAGCCAGCCGGCGGCGCGGGCGATGCGCCGTTCCTGCTGCTCGCTCCAGTCGCGCTCCACCGCCTGCAGGGCCAGGTGGCGCAGGCCACGGCGGGCCGGGCCTTCGAGGGCGAAGGGCTCGTCGCTGGCAATGGCTTCCTCGGCATCGGCCAGGCGCAGGCCCAGGCGCTGCTCGAGGAGGAAGCGCGCCGGATTGCGGAAGCACAGCAGCAGCTGCGCCGGCTCGATACACAGCCAGTCCTCGCCGGGCTCCGGCAGCTGGCTGATGAACGGCGGCGGGGTCAGCAGCGGCGCCTCGGCCAGGCGCTGGGCGGCGCGGAACCAGGAACTGGAGAAGCCCAACTGCTGGCCCGATTGCTGGAAGTTGCCGGGGGCGAAGGGTTGCAGCGGATGGGCCACGGTGATCGCCGCGCTGGCTTTCTGCTCCTGTGGGAGCGGCTTCAGCCGCGATGCGTCGGTGGGGTCTGCATCGCGGCTGAAGCCGCTCCCACAAGAGGCGATGGCGGTGATGTCGACGGCTTCGAGCAGTTCGCTGACCAGCACCGAGGGCGGCAGCACCGCGTTGTCGCGCGGGTCGCGGCCGACGTAGCTCAAGTACAGGCCGTCGCGTGCCGAGAGCAGGGTTTCCAGCAGCAGGTAGCGGTCGTCCAGGCGTCGCGCGCGATCGCCGCGGCGCGGCTTGTGGCTGATCAGGTCGAAGCCGGCCGCTGGGGTACGCCGTGGCAGGGCGCCGTCGTCCAGGCCGAGCAGGCAGACCAGGCGGAACGGCAGGCTGCGCATCGGCACCATGGTGCAGAAGGTCACCGCGCCGGTGAGGAAGCCCGAGGCGCCGCCGCCGGCTTCCAGCGCCGTACCCAGTTGCTGGCGTACCAGGACCAGCTCCAGCGGCCGGGCGATGCCGGCATCAGCGGCCTGGCGGGCGAGGGCGGCACAGGCCTGGCTGAGCAGGAGCAGGGTGTCGCCGGCTTCGCGCTCGTCGAACAGGCTGTCGATCAGCGCCTGCAGGTCCAGCGCCCAGTCGGCCAGCGGGCGCGCACGCTGCAGGCTCTCGGCGAGGCCGGCGAGCCTGCCGACGAAGGCGCACAGGCGGCCGAGCAACTGGCCGCGCGCGCCTTCCAGGGCATCCAGCGGCAGGTTGTCACCGAGCAGGGGAATGCCCTCGCCGGCCAGTTGCGGTGGCGCCGCGAAGCCCAGCAGCAGGCGGTCGAGGCCCTGGGCCCAGGTGAAGGCGTTGTCTGCCGGCAGGCCGAGGTCGGCATGGTGGCCGGCGTCGCGGCCCCAGCGCACACCGGCATCGCGCAGCCAGTCGCGCAGCAGCGGCAGGTCTTCGGGCTCGATGCCGGCGCGGCGGGCGATGGCCGGCTGCTCCAGCCAGGCGAGGATTTCCTCGGCGGCGAAGCGGCTTTCGGGCAGGGCGAGCAGGTCGATAAAGGCTTCCAGCAGCGGCAGCTCGGCGCGCAGGCTGCGGTCGGCCAGGCTGAAGGGGATGCGCGGGGCGCCTTCGCGCGGGGCAAAGACGGCTTCGATGTAGGGCGCGTAGCGCTCGATATCCGGGGTCAGCACCACCACCTGATCCGGGGTCAAGCTGGGTTCGGCGGCAAAGCGGGCGAGCAGCTGATCATGCAGGATTTCCACTTCGCGCAGCGGCGAGTGGGCGATATGCAGCTCCAGCGAACGGTCGTCCGCGCGCAGCTCGATGCGCTCGTCCGCACTACGCGTTCTGAGCCGCAGGATATCGTGCTGCAGGGCGTGCAGCAGGCTGTCGTCGTGCAGGTCGGCGTCTTCCGAATACAGCCCGGTTTCCTGCCCGCCCTCAGCCGAGGCCAGGCTGAACAGGCTGTCGAAGAAGTCGCGGCCCTGCTTGCCGAGGCTGGCCAGCAGCGGGTGGCCGACGTCGAGATACCACTCGTCCGGGCTCAGCTCCGGCTGCCTGGCCAGCTCACGGATGTCGCGGATCTCGCCCCAGGCCTCGCGGCACGGGTTGAGGGCGAAGATCACCACCTCGGTATGCCGCGCCAGGCCTTCGAGCACGCGCAGGTGATGAGGCGGCAAGCTGCTGATGCCGAACACCAGCAGGCGCTCGGGCAGGCCGGCAATGGCCGTGGGGTCGTACAGGCGCTGCAGCAGCTCGTCGAGCAAGCGCGCACGGTGCGGGTGGCCATCGGCGGTCAGCTCGCGCCAGAGCAGGGCCTGCCAGGCTTCGTCGGCACCGAGGTCACACAGTTCGCCGCGTTCCCAGGCGGCCAGCCAGTCGTCGCGATACAGCAGGTACTGGTCGAACACGTCGGCGATACGGCTGGCCAGGGACAACCGGCGGCGTTCGTCGCCGCCCTCCAGGTAGCGCGCCAGGCGCGGCGCGCGGTCGAGGTTGGCCGGCTCGCACAGCCAGTCATACAGGCGCCAGCTCAGGGTCAGCGGGGTGAAGGCGGACTGCTCGGGCAGCTGGCCGAGCACCAGCCGCGACAGCTCCCAGACGAAGGCCGAGGGCAGCTGCACCTCCAGCTGCATGGCAATGCCCTGTTCGCGCGCCAGCTGCAGGGTCAGCCAGCGGCCGATGCCCTGGCTCGGCACCACCACCCGCGCCGGGGCGAAGGGGTCTTGCAGCGGCTGGGCGAGCAGCCGTGTGGCCAGGGCACCGAGGGTTTCCAGGTCGGGGGCGTGGAAGAGGTTGAGCATGGGCGGCCGGGCATCCTGTCGGGGCCGTTAGGTTACCAGCAAGGTGCGCAGGCCGGCAGGGCTCAGAGCCTCGCGTAGGGTGCGCTGTGCGCACCACAACACCACGCACCGGCCTCTGGTGCGCACGGCGCACCCTACGGGAGATCGTGAACAGGCGCTGGGCGCGACACTCGGCCCTCTGGTCGAATGCCGGCGGATGCACTGTACTGAAGGCAGCTTTCTCGCTCAGCCCAGGGGCCACCATGACCGACACGCTCACGCCAGCCACACAGCCGGATGTCTACCCGCTGCTGCAGACGCTCTATGAAAAGGGCGGCTCGGACATGTTCTTCAGCGTCGGCACGCCGCCGCAGATCAAGCTCGAAGGCCATACCGTGCCGCTGCCGGTCGCCGCGCTGAAGCCGGGCGAGGTGCGGCAGATGGCCTACCAGCTGATGAACGAGCGCCAGGTCGCCGAATTCGAGCGCGACCTGGAGATGAACCTGGCGGTCAGCGTGGCCAGCTCCGGGCGTTTTCGCATCAACATCTACTACCAGCGCGGCGAGGTCGCGATGGTGGTGCGCCTGATCAAGAGCCAGATCCCCAGCCTGGAGGCCCTCGGCCTGCCGCCCCAGCTGGGCAAGCTGGCGCTGCTCGACCGCGGCCTGATCCTGGTGATCGGCGCCGCCGGCTCGGGCAAGTCGACCACCCTGGCGGCCATGCTCGACCTGCGCAACCGCAACAAGTCCGGGCACATCATCTGCATCGAAGACCCGATCGAGTTCCTCCACCAGCACCAGCGCTCGGTGATCGACCAGCGCGAAGTCGGCCTGGACACCCACAGCTTCGCCGCGGCCCTGCGCAACGTGCTGCGCGAGGCGCCGGACGTGATCATGCTCGGCGAGATCCGCGACCTCGACACCATGCAGCACGCCCTGCACTACGCGGAAACCGGCCACCTGTGCCTGGCCACCCTGCATGCCACCAGCACCAGCCACGCGCTGGAGCGCATCGTGCGTTTCTTCCCCGAGGAGGCTCGCGCGCAGATACTCGCCGACGTGGCGCAGAACCTGCTGGCCATCGTCGGCCAGCGCCTGGTGCCGGCTCTCGACCAGCGCCGGGTGGCGGCGGTGGAGCTGCTGCTCGGCACCGCGCATATCCGCGACCTGATCCAGCGCGGCCTGCTCGACGACCTGCGCGAGGCCATCGGCCGCGGCCGCGAGCAGGGCCTGCAGACCTTCGACCAGCACCTCTACGAGCTGTTCGAGAGCGGGCGCATCTCGATGGAGGAAGCCATCCGCCACGCCGACTCGCGCACCGACCTGACCCTGCGCATCAAGCTCGGCCACGGCGGCGCCGGCGAGGGCGGCAACCTGCACCTGCTGCGCGACAGCTGAAGCTTCGCCACGGCGCGCGCGGCGTTGATCCAGGTCAAAACCAGCTGGCCAAGGGCCACCTAGAGTGCCCGTCCGAAATCCAGCGCCTGTCCCGTAGTCATGCCGCGAACGCCCCCCACCATACTGGTCGCCAACAGCGACCAGCAGCTGGCCTGCCGCCTGCGCCGCCTGCTGCACGGCGAAGGCCTGGACTGCACCGTGCTGGCCCGCCCGGAAGACTGTAGCCAGGCGCCCCTGTGCGGCTGGCTACAGGATCAGCCGCTGCCGGCCCACGCCACCCTGCATGCCAGCCTGGCCGACGCCATCGAAGTGCTCGAGCGTTCCCGGCATGCCTTCAAGTCCCGCGACCTGGCCGACCTGCGCCAGCGCCTGGAGCAATTGCTCGGCGAATTGTCAGCGCCGCCGGAATAGGGTAGAAAAGACCGCAGTAGGTTCCGCCCACAGGCGGAGACCGGCTTTGCCGGGCAGGACGCATGGGCCTGCAAGACGAAGCGCCGAGACGCCCCGTTCCCCGAGAACGCGCCGTCCGGCGCTTTTTTTATGCCCGCGAAAAACAACAACAGGGAGGACATATGGGCGCAGTGGCAACACTCGAGGAACTGATGCGCCGCATCGGCCTCGACCAGGCGGAAGTCGACGAGCGCTGCCGCCTGCTCGACTGGCAGGGCATGGATGCGCAGCTCCTGAACGGCGCCGCGGCGGCCGTGGACCACGCCCAGCAGACGTTCGTCGAGCGCCTGTACCGGCACCTCGGCGAGTTTCCCGGGCCGGCCAGCCTGATCAGCGACGAGGCCACCCTGGCCCGCCTCAAGCACAGCCAGCTGGATTACTACCAGCGCCTGTGGCGCGGCCCCTACGACGGCGACTACGTGGCCAGCCGCCTGCGCATCGGCCTGATCCACCAGGTCGCCGGGGTCGAGCTGAAGTGGTACCTGGGCGGCTACCGCCTGTACCTCGACTCGATGCTCGCCGAGCTGTGCCCCGACGCCGAACAGCGCACGCTGCTGGCCAGCCTGCTCAAGGTGGTGTTCTTCGACATGACCCTGGCCATCGACACCTACAGCGCGGCCCAGCGCAAGGCCCTGGAAGACAGCGAGGCGCGCTTCGCCCGCGCCCTGCGCGGGGCCAACGACGGCATCTGGGACTGGCACCTGGAACACGACCGGCTGTACGTCTCCGAGCGCTGGGCCGGCATGCTCGGACTGAGCCGCGACAGCCTCGGCGAAGGCAGCGCCAGCTGGTTCTCGCGGGTCCACCCGGACGACCTGCCCGGCCTGCGCCAGGCCATCGACGCCCACCTGCGCGGCGCCAGCGCCCTGCTTCACCACGAATACCGCATGCGCCGCAGCGCCGGCGACTACCTGTGGGTGCTGGCGCGCGGCGTGGCGGAGACCGACGCCGGCGGGCAACGCCGGATCGCCGGCTCGCAGAGCGATGTGAGTGCGCGCAAGGCGGTCGAGCAGCAGCTGCGCCACGCCGCCCGCCACGACCCGCTGACCGGCCTGGCCAACCGCCTGCGCCTCGACGAACTGCTGGCCCAGGCCCTGCAGCAGCTGGGCAAGGTCGGCGCGCGCCAGGCCGCCCTGCTGTTCATCGACCTCGACCGCTTCAAGCTGATCAACGACAGCCTCGGCCACCAGTGCGGCGACCAGGTGCTGGTCGAAGTCGGCCGGCGCCTGGCCCAGTGCCTGCGCCCCGGCGACCACCTGTGCCGCTTCGGCGGCGACGAGTTCGTCGTGCTGCTCACCGACATGGCCAGCGCCAACGACGCCGAACAGGTCGCCCAGCGCATGCTCGACAGCCTGCACCTGCCGCTGCACCTGGCCGAGCAGACCCTGGTGGTCAGCGCCAGCATCGGCATCGCCGCGCTGCAGGCCAGCGACGCCTCGCAGGATGCCCTGCAGGCCGCCGACCTCGCCCTGTACCGCGCCAAGCAGGCCGGCAAGGCGCAGTTCGCCCGCTACAGCGCCGATCTGCAGACCAGCGCGCGCTATCAGCTGGAGCTGGAGAGCGCGCTGGGCCAGGCCCTCGACCGCGACGAATTCGTCCTGCACTACCAGCCGATCTGCCACATTGAGCAGGGCGAGATCCAGCTGATCGGCGTCGAGGCCCTGCTGCGCTGGCGCCAGGGCGACAGCCTGGTGCCGCCGCAGGCGTTCATCCCCTCGCTGGAGGAGTCCGGCGAGATCCTCCGGGTCGGCGACTGGGTGCTGGCCCAGGCCTGCCGCCAGGTGCGTGCCTGGCAGCTGGCCGGGCAGGCGCAGTTGCGCTGTTCGGTGAACCTGTCCAGCCGCCAGCTGCAGCAGGACGACTTCGTCGCCCGGGTCACCGACATCCTCCTGGCCAGCGGCCTGCCGCCGGCCAGCCTGATCCTCGAGATCACCGAGAGCCAGCTGATGCAGGACTGCACCGCCACCCTGATCGCCCTGCGCGAGCTGGCCGGCCTCGGCGTGCGCCTGGCCCTGGACGACTTCGGCACCGGCTACTCCTCGCTCGGCTACCTCAAGCGCTTCCCCCTGCACATCCTCAAGATCGACAAGAGCTTCATCGGCGGCGCGCCGCAGGATGGCGAACTGGCGGCGATCAGCCGGGCGATCATCGGCCTCGGCCACAGCCTCGGCCTGGAAGTGGTGGCCGAGGGCGTGGAACGCGCCGAGCACCTGGACTTCCTGCATGAGCAGGGCTGCCGGCTGGCCCAGGGCTACTGGTTCAGCCGGCCGCGCCCGGCCGCCGAGCTGCAGCGCCTGCTCAGCGGCGCAGAGCGTTTCGAAGGGCTGTGCGGCCACGCGCCGCTGGCCACTCCCCACCCCGTACCTGCGGAACTACAACAATGAAAATCAACCTGCCGGTCAGCCAGCGTGCGGTGGACGTGCCCGCCCACGCCAACATCCTGTCCACTACCGATCTCAAGGGCGCGGTCAGCTACGTCAACCCGGACTTCATCGCCATCAGCGGCTACAACGAGGCCGAACTGCTCGGCCACAACCACAACATCGTGCGCCACCCGGACATGCCGCCGGCGGCCTTCGCTCACCTCTGGCAGACCCTCAAGGCTGGCCAGGCCTGGATGGGCCTGGTGAAGAACCGCTGCAAGAACGGCGACCACTACTGGGTCAGCGCCTACGCCACGCCAGTGGTGCGCAACGGCCAGGTGGTCGAATACCAGTCGGTGCGCACCCGCGCCGAACCGGCCCTGGTGGCCCGCGCCGAGCAGCTCTACGCCGAGCTGAGGGCCGGGCGCACGCCGCGCCAGCTGCGCCCACCGCGCCTGGGCCTGGCCGCACGCCTCGGCCTGCTGGCGGGCGCGCCGGTGCTGGCGCTGGCCACGGCCCTCGGCCTGGGCGGCGCGCTGCCCATGCTGCCCGCCCTGGCCGGTGGCCTGGCCCTGGCCGGGCTGCTCGGCGGCCTGCTGCAGCTCGGCCTGCGCCCGCTGCGGGCACTGACCGAGCAGGCCCGACGCATCGCCGACAACCCGCTGAGCCAGTGGGTGTACACCGCGCGCAACGACGAGTTCGGCCAGCTGGCCTTCGCCCTGCGCAGCCTGCAGGCCGAATCCGGGTCGGTGGTCGGGCGCATCGCCGACTCGGCGCGCCAGCTCAGCCAGGAAGCCAGCGAGCTGGCCGCCGCGGTGGACAGCAGCAGCCAGGCCAGCCTGCAGCAGCAGGGCGAGACCGCCCAGGTGGCCAGCGCCATCGCCCAGATGGCGGCCAGCGTGCAGGAGGTGGCGCGCCACGCCCAGCTCAGCGCCAGCGCGGCCAGCGAGGCCGACCTGGAAACCGCCAATGGCCTGCAGCTGGTCGAGCAGACCCGCCAGCTGATCGCCGCGCTGGCCGGCGAAGTGCAGCAGAGCAGCCAGGTGATCCACCAGCTGGAGCTGCACGGGCAGAAGATCAACCAGGTGCTGGAGGTGATCCAGGGCATCGCCGAGCAGACCAACCTGCTGGCGCTGAACGCCGCCATCGAGGCGGCGCGGGCCGGCGAGGCCGGGCGCGGCTTCGCCGTGGTCGCCGACGAAGTGCGCGGGCTGGCCTCGCGCACCCAGCAGTCCACCGCCGAGATCAACGCCATCATCGGCACCCTGCAGCAGGGCACCGGGCAGGCGGTGGCGGCCATGCAGCGCAGCCAGCAGCAAGCCAGCGCCAGCGTCGAACAGGCCCTGCAGGCGGCCCAGGCCCTCGGCGGGATCAATCAGCGGGTCGGCCAGATCAGCGACATGAGCATCCAGATCGCCGCCGCCGTGGAGCAGCAGAGCGCGGTCGGCGACGATATCCAGCGCAACCTGTGCGGCATCCGCCAGGCCAACGAGAGCACCGTGGTGGCCAGCGACCAGAGCCGCAGCAGCGCCGAGCACGTGGCCGGCCTGGCCGAACGCCTGCAGCTGCTGGTGGAGCAGGCCTGGAGCCGGCAACAGCCGGGCTGAGGCGCGCCCGGCGCGGCCGGCTCAGAGCTCCTGGGTCACCGCTGGCGCAGGCACTGCCGCCGGCTCTGCGGGCTTTTCGGCGGCAGCCGGCGGGGCCGGGCGATCGAGCAACTGGTCAGCGGACGCCTGGGCCTGGTCGACCGTCTGGTTGATCTGATCGAGGGTTTCGCCGAGGCTCTCGCGGGCCTGCTCGACCACCGCCTGTTCGGCCTTCTCGACCAGCCCCTGGGCCGCCTGCTCGGCGCGCTCGCAGGCGCTCAGGGCCAGCAGGGCGCAGGCGCCGAGGGTGGTTTTCAACAGCATGTGCATGCTCATGTCCTCTGGTGAGATGGAGCCGTCGCCGCTGCGGGCGACGGCGGCAATGGATCAGTTCTCGGACTGCGTAACGGGCGGCAGGTTGCGGGTCTTCCACAGCGACAGCAGCACCCCGCCGATCAGCAGGCCGAGGGTCACGCCGAGGGAGATGACCGGCGGAATCTTGCCGATGATGCCGACCAGGAAGATCTTGCTGCCGATGAACACCAGCACCAGGGCCAGGGCGTACTTCAGGTAGGCGAAGCGGTGGATCAGAGCGGCCAGGGCGAAGTACAGGGCCCGCAGGCCGAGGATGGCGAAGATGTTCGAGGTGTAGACGATGAAGGGGTCCTGGGTGATGGCGAAGATCGCCGGCACGCTGTCCACGGCGAACACCAGGTCGGCGCACTCGATCAGGATCAGGGCGAGGAACAGCGGGGTCACCCACAGCACGCGCTTGCCGCCGGCATCCGCCTGGCGCACGAAGAAGCGCTGCCCGTGCAGGCGCTCGGTGACCCGCAGGTGGCGGCGCAGGAACTTGACCAGGGGGTTGTCCGCCAGGTCCGGCTCGGCGTCGACCTTGGCGAACAGCATCTTGATTCCGGTGAGCACCAGGAACACGCCGAACACGTAGAGGATCCAGCTGAACTGGTGAATCAGCGCGGCACCCAGGCCGATCATGATGGCGCGCAGCACGATCACGCCGAGGATGCCCCAGAACAGCACCTTGTGCTGGTACTGGCGGGGGATGGCCAGGAAGCTGAAGATCATCGCCATGAGGAACACGTTGTCCATCGACAACGATTTCTCGATGAGGAAGCCGGTCAGGTAGTCCATGCCGGCGTCGCCGCCTTTCTGGAAATACACCCACAGGCCGAACAGCAGGCCGGCGCTGATGTAGCCGGCGGACAGCGCCAGGCTTTCCTTGACGCCGATCTCGCGGTCGTGGCGATGCAGTACGCCCAGGTCGAAGGCCAGCAGGGCGATCACCACGCCCAGGAACAGCAGCCAGAGCCACACGGCGGTGCCGAGCAGGTCGGCGAAGAGAAACGGTTGTAAGGCGTGCATGAGCCCCTCCTTGCAGTCGAAGTTGTACCAGCTGTGACTCCGACATGGCGGCGATCAGCCGTCAGAGGGGCCCGGTGTCACGTGCGCAGGATAGGCAAGGGGGGGCGCCGCACTCAACCAGCAGGCTTTTGCAAAGTATGTCCTCGCCGCCGGGGCCCGTGCGATGATGCGCGCCCCGCAACACCTCGCCGCCGACACCGATGCCTCACTGGAAACCGCACGTCCTTCGCCTGCTCGCCCTGCTGCAACGCTACCCCGGGCTGATCGCCGCCTTCGGCTTCTGCTCCGGCGTGGCCAGCTTCATCCTGGTCGACCGCCAGGAAGGCGTGGGCCGGGTGATCGCCGTGCTGATGCTGCTGAGCTGGGCCTGGCTGCTGCTCGAAGGCCTGCTCACGCGCAGTGCGGCGCGCTGGCTGGGGCTGGAAATCCCGCCCAGGCTGCTGCGCTACCTGACCCAGCTGATCCACCAGGAAAGCCTGTTCTTCGTCTTGCCGTTCTTCTTCATCACCACCGCCTGGAACAGCGGCCAGCTGGTGTTCACCAGCCTGCTCGGCGCCGCCGCCCTGCTGGCCATCACCGACCCGCTGTACTACAAGTGGCTGGCGGCGCGGCGCTGGCTGTACCTGAGCTACCACACCCTGACCCTGTTCGCCGTGCTGCTCACCGCGCTGCCGCTGCTGCTGCAGCAGACCACCGCGCAGAGCTACCGCCTGGCCCTGGCCACCGCCCTGCTGCTGGCCGTGCCCAGCCTGGCCGGCGAACTGCGCCTGCACAACTGGCGGCGCTGGCTGGCGATGAGCGGCCTGATCGCGACGCTGGGGGCCGGCGCCTGGCTGGCACGGCCGTGGATTCCCCCGGCGACCCTGTGGCTGACCGACGTGGCGGTGAGTGCCGAGCTGCACCAGCGCACCCCCGGCCGCAGCCTGCAGCAGGTCAGTGCGCAGCAGCTGCGCAGCGACGGCCTCTACGCCTACACCGCGATCAGCGCGCCGCGCGGGCTGAACGAGCGCATCTACCATGTCTGGCGGCATGAAGGCGTGGAGGTCGACCGCATCGCCCTGGAGATCAACGGCGGGCGCCAGGGCGGCTACCGGGCCTGGACGCACAAGCGCAACTTCCCCAGCACGGTGGTCGGCAACTGGCAGGTGCAGGTGGTCACCGAGACCGGCCAGCAGATCGGCGTGCTGCGTTTCGAGGTCCGGGAATAGCTCGGCGCCGAGCCAATAGGCAGGCGGGTGCAACCGGCGGCGGCCCCGCCACGGGTTGCACCCGTCCTACGCACTGTCAGCAACGCCCGGCCGCCGGAACTTACCGGCGGCCGGGAGCCAGCCTCAGCCCTCCAGCGCCGCCGCCGGACCGAAGAACTCGTAGCGGGTCTGCTGTGGCGGCACGCCCAGCTCGCGCAGCTGGCGTTTGATCTGGGCCATGAACGGCTTGGGCCCGAGGAAATAGGCATCCACATCGCGCTCGGCCGGCAGCCAGGCCTGCAGCTGCTCGCGGCCGAGGCGGCCGGTGGCATCGCCGCCATCGCCGGCGCGGCGCTCCTCGAAGCAGTAGAAGCGCTGCAGCTGCGGATGCTGCGCAGCCAGCTCGTCGACCCGCGCGGCGAAGGCCTGCACCCCGGCATGCCGCGCGCAGTGGATGAAGCGGATCGGCCGGCCGCTGTGCACCGCGTCTTCCAGCATGGCCAGCAGCGGGGTGATGCCGACCCCGGCACTGATCAGCAGCAGCGGCTTGCGCGACGGCGTCAGGCTGAACTCGCCGGCCGGGGCGAACAGCTCCAGCTCGCTGCCTTCCCGGACCTGGTCATGCAGGTGGTTGGAGACCCGCCCGCCGACCTCGCGCTTGACGCTGATGCGGTACTCGCGGCCGTTCGGCGCGGCCGACAGCGAATAGTTGCGGCGCACTTCCTCGCCGTCCAGCTGCAGGCGCAGGCCGATGTACTGGCCGGGGACGAAGTCCACCACGGCGCCGCCATCGCTCGGCTGCAGGTGGAACGAAGTGATTTCCTCGCTTTCCGCCACCTTGCGTACCACGCGGAACAGCCGGCCGCCGCGCCAGCCGCCGGGGGCGCGTTCGGTGGCGGCATAGACTTCCTCCTCGGCGCCGATCAGCAGCTCGGCCAGCTGGCCGTAGGCGGCGGCCCAGGCGTCGATCACCGCATCGCTGGCGACTTCGGCGCCGAGCACCTCGCGGATCGCCCGCAACAGGCAGCTGCCGACGATCGGGTAGTGCTCGGGCAGGATCTGCAGCGAGACATGCTTGTTGACGATCTGCCCGACCAGCGGGCCGAGTTCCTGCAGGCGGTCGATATGCCGGGCGTACATCAGCACGCCGTTGGCCAGGGCGCGCGGCTGGTCGCCGCTGGCCTGGTGGGCCTGGTTGAACAGCGGGCGCACCTCGGGGTACTCGCCGAGCATCAGGCGGTAGAAGTGGCTGGTCAGGGCTTCGCCGCCGCTTTCCAGCAGCGGCACGGTGGCCTTGATGATCGCGATTTGTTCGCCGGACAGCATGGGTAACTCCTTGATTGCACGCAGGTTTGAATTCTGCCGAGAACAATCCACGAAGCGTGCCAGCTATTTGCCCTATATAAATCAGTGAGTTATGCGCTATGTTGTGCTTTAGACAGCATCTGCTTAGCTGTCATTCAGACCGCATGGAGTCATCATGACTACGCCACTGCTGCAGGCCCTGCTGCCGCTGGTCGACGACCTCAGCCGCGAGCTGAGCGAGGGCGAACGCTACCGCCGCCTGCTCAGCGCCCTGCGCACGCTGATCCCCTGCGACGCCAGCGCGCTGCTGCGCCTGGAGGGCGAGCAGCTGATCCCGCTGGCGGTGGACGGCCTCAGCACCGACACCCTCGGCCGGCGCTTCCTGGTCAGCGAGCACCCGCGCTTCCAGGCACTGCTGGCCCATCCGGGGCCGACCCGCTTCGCCGCCGACAGCGGCCTGCCCGACCCCTACGACGGCCTGGTCGAGCGCCACGCCGGGCAACTGGAAGTACACGACTGCCTGGGCTGTCCGCTGTTCATCGACGAACAGCCCTGGGGCCTGCTGACCCTCGACAGCCTCGACCCGGCGCGCTTCGCCCAGAGCGACCTGGACAACCTGGAAACCTTCGCCCGCCTGGCCGCCGCCAGCGTGCGCGCCAGCGGCCGGCTGCTCAACCTGAGCCGCCAGGCCGCCGCCGAACACCAGCTGGCCGAACGCTACCGCGCGCTGGCCGGGCAGGTGGCGCATGCCGAACTGATCGGCCAGAGCGCCGCGTTCAAGCGCCTGCTCCAGGAAATCGACACGGTGGCCGGCAGCGACCTGACCGTGCTGATCGGCGGCGCCACCGGGGTCGGCAAGGAACTGGTGGCGCAGACCCTGCACGCCCGCTCGCTGCGCGCCGCCCAGCCGCTGATCAGCCTCAACTGCGCGGCGCTGCCGGAAGCCCTGGTGGAAAGCGAGTTGTTCGGCCATGTGCGCGGCGCCTTCTCCGGCGCGCTCAGCGAACGCAGCGGCAAGTTCGAGCTGGCCGACGGCGGCACCCTGTTCCTCGACGAGGTCGGCGAGCTGCCGCTGGCGGTGCAGGCCAAGCTGCTGCGGGTGCTGCAGAGCGGCCAGCTGCAGCGCCTGGGCTCGGACCGCGAGCACCGGGTGGACGTGCGCATCCTCGCCGCGAGCAACCGCGACCTGGCCGAGGAGGTGCGCGCCGGGCGCTTTCGCGCCGACCTCTACCACCGCCTGAGCGTCTACCCCCTGCTGGTGCCGCCGCTGCGCGAGCGCGGCCGCGACGTGTTGCTGCTGGCCGGCTGCTTCCTCGAGCAGAACCGTGCGCGCCTCAACCTGCGCGGCCTGCGCCTGAGCGCCGAGGCCCAGGCCGCGCTGCTGGCCCACACCTGGCCGGGCAACGTGCGCGAACTGGAACACCTGATCGGCCGCGCCGCGCTCAAGGCCCTGGCCCGCCAGCCGCAGCGCCCGCGCATCCTCAGCCTGGAAGTGGCCGACCTCGATCTGCTGCCGGCAGCCGCGGCGGCGCCGGCCAGCAGCCCCAATCCGCCGCCCGCCAGCAGCACCGCCATCGACCTGCGCCAGGCCGTCGAGGCCTACCAGCGCCAGCTGATCCAGGCCGCCCTGCAGCGCCAGCAGGGCAACTGGGCCGCCGCCGCCCGCGAGCTGGGCCTGGACCGCGCCAACCTGCACCGCCTGGCCAGCCGCCTGGGGCTGAAATAGATCCCGTACAAGCGGCTTGGCGTCTGCTCACGCGAGTAGGGTGCGCACCTGGACCCGCCCGGTGCCGGCCGGTACGCACGGCGCACCCTACAAAAGCGCAGCAGGGGGCAGCAGGCGCTTAGCCGAAGAACCAGTAGCACACGCCGATGGCCGCCAGCACCCCGGCCAGGTCGGCGACCAGGGCGCAGCCCACCGCGTGACGGGCGCGCTGGATGCCGACCGCGCCGAAGTACACGGCCAGCACGTAGAAGGTGGTCTCGGTGCTGCCCTGGATGGTCGCCGCCACCAGGGCCGGGAAGCTGTCGACACCATGGGTCTGCATGGTCTCGATGAGCATGGCGCGCGCCGCGCTGCCGGAGAACGGCTTGACCAGGGCGGTGGGCAGGGCATCGACGAAGCGGGTATCCCAGCCGGCCCATTCGATCAGGCTACGGATGCCGTCCAGGCCGAAATCCAGGGCGCCGGAGGCACGCAGCACGCCGATCGCGCAGAGCATGGCGACTAGGTAGGGCAGCAGGTTCTTGGCCACCTCGAAGCCTTCCTTGGCGCCGTCGACGAAGGTTTCATAGACCGGCACCCGGCGCAGCCAGCCGACCAGCAGGAACAGCAGGATCAGGCCGAACAGCACCAGGTTGCCGAGCAGCGACGACAGCGCCGCCAGGGCCGTGGCGGTCAGCCCGCCGAGCAGGGCCATGAAGCCGCCCAATAACAAGGCCCCTGGAATCAGGTAGGCCAGCACCACCGGGTCCCACAGGCGCAGGCGCTGCATCAGCGCCACCGCCAGCAGGCCGGCCAGGGTCGAGGCGCTGGTGGCCAGGAGGATCGGCAGGAATACCAGGGTCGGGTCGGCAGCGCCCTGCTGCACGCGGTACATGAAGATTGATACCGGCAGCAGGGTCAGCGACGAGGCGTTGAGCACCAGAAACAGGATCTGCGCGTTGCTCGCCACCGTGGCGCTGGGGTTGAGCTCCTGCAGGGCCTTCATCGCCTTGAGCCCGATCGGCGTGGCGGCGTTGTCCAGGCCCAGGCCGTTGGCGGCGAAGTTGAGGGTGATCAGGCCGAGCGCCGGATGGCCGCGCGGCACCTCCGGCATCAGGCGGGCGAACAGCGGGCCGAGGGCGCGCCCGAGCAGGTCGACCAGGCCGGCCTGCTCGGCGATGCGCAGAAAGCCCAGCCACAGGGTCAGGGTGCCAAACAGCACCACCATCAGCTCGACCGAGACCTTGGCCATGGCGAACAGGCTCTCGACCATGGCCGCCCACACCGCCACATCGCCGCCTAGCCAGCGCACCAGCGCGGCGAGCGCCGCCACCACGAAGAATCCCAGCCACAGGCCATTGAGCATCGGTCACCCCCAGTCGATGGCGCGGATGATAGCGGGGCCGGCCAGCGGCGGCCATCCATCAGGCCCGACGTGCGGCCGGCGCGGATCGGCGCGACGAAAAAGCACATGAAAACTGCCGGCCGAATGTGCCACTGTTTCGCTCGCCACTAGCGTCGGATGACGCGCTCAACCTCAGGAGTACAGGGATGAAACACTTGATGCTCGCTCTCAGCCTCGGCGGCAGCCTGCTGCTGGCCGGCTGCGCCAGCCAGACCACCCAGCCCGAGCAATACTCGGGCTTCCTCGGCGACTATTCGCAGCTGCAGGCGACCACCTCGGCCAGCGGCGCGCCGGTGATGCGCTGGGTCTCGCCGGACTTCAAGCTGGCAAACTACAGCTCGATCCTGGTGGAAAAACCGCAGTTCTACCCGGCCCCGACCCCGAGCGAGCAGGTCGGCCAGGACGCCCTGAACGAGATCGCCAGCTACCTGCAACAGGCCCTGAAGCGCGAAATGCAGGGGCGCCTGGTGGTGGTCGAGCAGGCCAACCACGACAGCCTGGTGATGCGCAGCGCGATCACCGCGGTGGACGTGTCGGCCGAAGGCCTGAAGGTCTACGAGGTCATCCCCATCGCCCTGGTCGCCGCCGCCGCCAGCACCGCCGCCGGTACCCGCGACCGCACGACCGAGATCTATGTCGAGATCGAGGTGCTGGACGCCCGCACCAGCAAGCCGGTGGCCCGGGTGGTACGCAAGGGCCACGGCCTGGCCCTGGAAAACCAGAATACCCAGCTGAGCCTCGACGACCTCAAGCCGGCGCTGGATGTCTGGGCCCTCGACGCCCGCAACTTCCGCCCCTGAGGCGGACCCGGCCGGGTCTCAGCCGCCAGGCTGGTTGAGCACCTGCAGGATGGCGGCGGTTTCCGCGTCCGGCTCGCCGTCGTAGCGGGCCGGGCGGTATTTCATCTGCAAGGCCGCCAGCACGTTGCGCGTGGCATCGTCCAACACGCCGCTCTGCGGCGTGACGAAACCCAGCTGCTGCAGCTGCCCCTGGAACCAGGCCGGATCCGGCAGGGCCGTGGCGAAGCGCGCCTGCTCGCGGGCCACGGCGGCGGCATCCGGCCAGCGGATCAGCCCGGCCTCGGCCAGACGCCGCCAGGGAAACAGCGGGCCCGGGTCGACCTTGCGCTGCGGGGCGATGTCGCTGTGACCGATGATGCTGTCGATCGGCAACTGGTGACGCCGCACCAGGTCCTTGAGCAGCTCGATCAGCGCGCCGATCTGCGCCTCGCTGTAGGGCTGCCAGGCCAGCCCGTTGGGCCCCTCGGCATAGCCCTGGTTGACCAGCTCGATGCCCAGGGTGCTGGCATTCAGCCAGGTGCGTCCCTGCCAGGCACTGTCGCCGGCATGCCAGGCGCGGCGGTCCTCATCGACCAGGCGATAGATGGTCGGCGGGTTGGCGTCGATCAGGTAATGGCTGCTCACCTCGCCCTCGGTCAGCAAGGCCAGGGAATGGGCCAGGTCGGTCGAGGTGTAGTGCAGCACGATGTACTGCACCCGGCTGCTCTGGCTGCGTGCGCTGAAACTGTCGTTGATCGACGGGCCGCTGCTGCAGGCGGCCAGGAACAGGGCGGAGAAGGCGAGGAAGACGAGGCGCATCGGGGTCGGCACGGCTGGGGGCGGGCGCGCAGTTTAACCCGCCGCCCGGCCGCTGCGGGACGGCTCAGAACCTGTTCACGATCTTTTGGACTAGAGCCAGACAAGGCAAAAACAGGCGAGGAAGCGGAGTTTACGAGTTGTAAATGAGCATTCCGAGCCTGGTTTTAACGCGGTATGGCCGACGGACAGGAGATCGTGAACAGGTTCTCAGGGGGCGATATGTAACACGCTCTGCAGGTTGTCCAGGAGCATGTCGACGCTGAGCATGATCAGCAGCATGCCGGTCAGCCGTTCCACCGCCGTCAGGCCGCGCGCACCGAGGAAGCGCTGCAGCCAGGAGGCCTGCAGGAGGATCAGCGCGGTGCCCAGCCAGGCCAGGCCGACCGCCAGGTACAGTTCCCACAGCGCGCCTTCGTGGGTATTGCGCAGGGTCATCAGCACCGCCAGCGCCGAAGGCCCGGCCACCGCCGGCGTGGCCAGCGGCACCAGCAGCGGCTCGCCATCCGGCAGGTCGCCGAGCACGCCCTCGGGCCGGGGGAAGATCAGGCGCATGGCGATGACGAACAGGATGATGCCGCCGGCAATCGCCGTGGCCTCGCGCGACAGCCCGAGACCGCTGAGGATCTTGTCGCCGAAGGTGAGGAACAGCATCAGCAGGGCCAGGGCGAACAACAGCTCGCGCAGCGCCACGCGCAGGCGCCGCTCGGGAGCCACGGTCTTCAGGGCGGCGAGGAAAATGGCGATGTTGCCGAACGGGTCGGTGACCAGAAACACCAGGACGGCGATGCCGAAAATGTCCATGTTCCACTCTCTTGCGCAAATGCCTAGTTTAGCCGGCGCCCGCCTGCACGGCTGTGGCTGGCGCGGCATTCGCGGCCAGCCAGGCGACGCCCCGCGGCGCCTGCTCTGGCCGGCGACGGCTTAGACCACCAGGATGCGGTTGCGCCCTTCGCCCTTGGCCCGGTACAGCGCCTGATCGGCGCGGTCGAACACCTGCTCGGCCGACTCGCCGGCGGCAAAGGCGGTGATGCCGCCCGACAGGGTGATGGTCACCCGCTCGCCACGGAAGTGGAAGGGACAGGCCTCGATGGCCAGGCGCAGGGTTTCCATCAGCTGCTGGCCGCCCGCCAGCGGGGTGGTGGGGACCAGCAGGACAAACTCCTCGCCGCCGAAGCGGGCGATGAAGTCGGTCTTGCGCAGGCGCTTGCCCAGCTCGCTGGCGATGATCTTCAGCACCTTGTCGCCGGCCAGGTGGCCGTAGCCATCGTTGATCCGCTTGAAGTGGTCGACATCCAGCACCGCCAGCAGCAGCTCGCCGCCGTAGCGCTGCCAGCGTGCCACCTCCAGCTCCAGCCGTTCGCTCCAGCCGGCGCGGTTGGGCAGGCCGGTGAGCGGGTCGATCAGGGCCTTCTGCCGCTGTTCCTCGAGGTGATCGCGGAACACCTGCGCCTCCTGTTCCATCTCCGCGACCCGCTGTACCAAGGCCTGCAGGCGTTCGGCCACATCGGCCTCGCGGCCCTCGCGCTGGCGCTGGTGCTCGGCGACGGTGCTCAGCAGGCCGTCGAGGCGCGTCTCCAGGACGTGCTTGAGGTCGTCCAGGTCGGCCGCCCCCTGCACGCTGGCCTGCAGCCCGCCGACCTGTTCGCGCAGCTCGCGGTTGAAGCTGCGCGCGCTTTCGATCGACTCGCTGTAGCCCTCGTGGGCCTCGCTGAGGGTGCCGAGAAAGGCCGCCAGGCGCTCGTTGAGCTGCTTCAGGTAGCCGGCAAACTCACGCTGGCCGCTGTCGGTCACCGCCAGCACCAGCACCGCCAGGTCGTCCAGCAGCGGCACCAGCTCGTACCAGTTCAGGCCGCCCTGCAGGCGCTCGCGCAGGGCCTCGCCCTGGGGCTGGTGGCGCGCCGGCAGCTCCAGTTCGTCGAGCAGGCCCAGCAGGCTTTGCGCCACGTGCACCGCCACCGCGCTGTAGCCCGGCTCGGCCGACTCCGGCAAGGCATAGGCCGGGTCGTCGCTGCCGGTGAAGAAGCGCGCATCCAGCGGCAGGCTATCGAGGGTGGCGGTCGGCTTGAACGGCGCCGGCCCTTCAATGGCATCGACCTGGGGCAGCGCTGCCGCGGCGGGCTGAGCAGCCACTACCTCTGGCGCGGGAGCTGGCGTAACGGGGGCGGGGGGCGGGCTCGGTGGGGCGACCTGCGCCTGCTCGCCAGCCACCGGCAGCGGCTCGGCGGTGGCCGCCGGCGGTGTCGCGCTCGGTGCTTCTGTCGGGGCCTGGCCGGCAGCGGCCTCGTCGCGGCCGCCGAACAGGCGCTGCAGCAGGCCGGGGCGGGCGACCTGGTCGCTGCCCAGCACCTCCAGCACCTTGTGCTGCAGGCTGCTCAGCTCGGCCAGCAGGGCCGGCAGCTCGCGGGACTGGCTGGCCCGTTCGTCGATGCGCCTGGCGAACTGCTTGAGCGCCTTGCGCACCTCGCGCGGCAGCTCCAGGGCCAGCAGCTGCTCGGTCAGGCCGGTGATCCCGGCGACATTCTGCGCGCTGCGTTGCTGACGACGCTGCTCGGACTCGAGCACGGCCTTTTCCAGGCGCGGGATCAGTGCGGCCAGGCCGGCATCCATCTGCTCGCCGCGGATGATCTCGCGCAGCTCGCGCATGCACTGGTCGACGGCCTTGTCCGCACCCTCGGCGGCCAGGGAGCTGCGCACCAGGCCGCGGCGCAGCAGGTCGAGGCGGGCCTCCCAGCGCTGCTCCAGCTTTTCCTGCTGTTCCAGATTCTCGAGGTACTTGGCTTTCCAGCGCTGGGCATCATCGGTCATGGCAGCGATCCAGTGGCGAGCGGTTTCAGCTGGGGAGCCATCGCGCCGCACAGCGCGGCCGGCAGGCGGATATCGACGGCGACCGGCAGATGGTCGGAAATCGGCTGACTGAGCACCGCCACCCGTTCCAGGGCCAGGCCCGGGCTGAGCAGGATATGGTCGAGGCAGCGTTGCGGCCGCCAGCTGGGAAAGGTCGCCTCGACCTGCGGCGCGAGCAGGCCGAGGTCGCGCAGCGGCGAGTGCTGCAGCAGATCGAGGGCATGGGTGTTCATGTCGCCCATCAGCACCTGGTGGCGATAGCCGCCGATCAGCTCGCGGATGTAGGCCAGCTGGCGGGTGCGGGTGCCCGCACCCAGCGCCAGGTGCATGACCACCACCGCCAGGGCGTCCGCGCCTTCGCCAAACGCCAGCAGGATCGCCCCGCGCCCCGGCGGGCCGGGCAGCGGATGGTCTTCCAGGCGGCACGGGCGCAAGCGGCTGAGCACGCCGTTGCTGTGCTGGGCGAAGCGCCCGAGGTTGCGGTTGAGCTGCTGGTACCAGTAGGGGAAGGCGCCGAGTTCGGCGAGGTGCTGGACCTGGTTGACGAAGCCGGAGCGCAGGCTGCCACCATCGGCCTCCTGCAGGGCCACCAGGTCGTAGTCGCCGAGCAGCGCGCCGATCTTCTGCAGGTTGCCGGCCCGTCCGCGGTGCGGCAGCAGGTGCTGCCAACCGCGGGTCAGGTAGTGGCGATAGCGCTCGGTGCTGATGCCGACCTGGATATTGAAGCTGAGCAGGCGCAGCAGGCCGTCGCAGGGCAGGCCGCTGGAATCCGGACAACGGCCGTTGACCTGCGGCGGGTGCAGGCCGATCGAACGCCCGGAATTCCAGCGGCGCAGCATGGCGGGATACTCAGCGTGCGGCGCGCTCTTTGTCGATGAGGAAGTCGGCCACCTGCAGCAGCTGCTCTTCGCCGCCGGCGCTGCGCACGTCGAAACGGTACTTGCCGCCCACGATCAGCACCGGTACGCCGCTGATCTGGTAGGCCTTGGCCAGCTGGCGGGCCTTGGTCATCTGGCCTTTCACGGCGAAGGAGTTGTAGGTGCTGAGGAAGGCCTCGGCATCGACGCCCTGGCCGGCGAGGAACTCGGCCATCTCTTGCGGATCGGTCAGCTTCTTGCCTTCCTTGTGGATGGCATCGAACACCGCCTTGTGCACCTTCTGCTCGACCTTCATCAGGTCGAGGGTGATGAACAGCTGGCCGTGGATATCCCAGGTGCGCCCGAACAGGGCCGGGATGCGCACGAAGTTGACGTCGGCCGGCAGCTTTTCCGCCCAGGCATTGAGGGTCGGTTCGAGCTGGTAGCAATGCGGGCAGCCGTACCAGAACAGCTCGACCACTTCGATCTTGTCCGGCTGCGATACCGGTACCGGCGTCGCCAGCTCGACATACTGCTTGCCGGCGGTGAACGGCCCGGCCTCAATCGACTCGGCCTGGGCACCGATGCTGAACAGGCTGAGGCTGGCGAGGGCGGCACTGAAAATCAGGTTACGCATGCATGACTCCTTGGCAAATGGATGCCGCTCGGGGCGGGCCTGGGTTCGACCGGCGGCCCGGGTGCGGGTTCCTGCATTGTAGCGGCGCCGCCCACAAAAAAGGGTGGCCGTGGCCACCCTTTTTCAGACGCTCGCGCAGGACTTAGTGCAGGCCCTGGATGTAGCTGGATACCGCGGCGATATCCTTGTTGCTCAGCTTGGCCGCAATAGCGCGCATGATCAGCGTGTCGCCGTCATTGGTGCGGTTGCCTTCGCGGAAGTCGGTGAGCTGCTTGGCCACATAGGCGGCGTGCTGGCCACCCAGTTGCGGGAAGCCCGCCAGGTCGTTGCCCGCGCCGTTCGGCGAGTGGCAACCGGTGCAGGCCGGCATGCCCTGATCCAGCTTGCCGCCGCGGAACAGTTCCTCGCCACGCGCCACCAGGGCCGGATCGGCAGCGCCGACGCTCATGCTCTGGCTGGCGAAGTAGGCGGCGATGTCGGCCAGATCCTGGTCGCTGAGGTTGGTCAGCAGGCCGGTCATTTCCAGCACCTGACGCTTGCCGCCCTTGATGTCATTCAGCTGCTTGAGCAGGTAGCGCTCGCCCTGGCCAGCCAGTTTCGGGAAGTTCGGGGCGGCGCTGTTGCCGTCCGCAGCGTGGCAGGCGCCACACACAGCGGTCTTCGCCTTACCGGCTTCGGCGTCGCCGACGATCGCGGCATCGCCTGCAGCATACGCAGCAGAGGAAATGCCCAGGCTCAACAGCAGACTCACGAGTACTTTGTTCATCAGCTAATCCAATAACGGCTAGAGGTAAAAGAAATTTCTGCGGGACTACTCGCTCATCAACTTAATGACGGCCTGGTAATCCTCTGCAGTGCAATCCATGCACAAGCCACGCGGCGGCATGGCGTTCAAACCATTGGTCACGCTCTGCACCAGCGCGTCCATGCCCTTGGCCACGCGTGGCTCCCAGGCAGCCTTGTCGCCACGCTTGGGCGCCATCGGCAATTGGCCATTGTGACAAGCCATGCAGGCCTTGGCATACACCGCCTCGGCATCCTGTGCGGCCTGCACGTTAACGGACAGGGCGCAAAGCGCGGCGGCAACGATCAATACTTTTTTCATGGGCCAACCTCATCAGGGTTAGGAACGCTCTGCGTTCTATCGCGCAGCTAATTATGTCGTTCCCGGAACAACGGACGGGACAAAGCGCACACAAAATCTGCGGCATTATATACTGGCGTCGCTGAAACGGAAGCGACACCATGCCGCGCCCCACGCTGGCGCCCGGCTCAACCGGAAAATCCCCATGCAACCCAAGAATCCCATCATCGGTCTGTGCCAACAGGCTGCCTTCATGATCAGTGCGGCCAAGGTCGACCAGTGCCCGCCGGACGAGGGCTTCGAAGTGGCCTTCGCCGGGCGCTCCAACGCCGGCAAGTCGAGCGCGCTGAATACCCTGACCCACGCCAACCTGGCACGCACCTCGAAGACCCCGGGGCGCACCCAGCTGCTCAACTTCTTCACCCTGGACGAAGAGCGCCGCCTGGTCGACCTGCCCGGTTATGGCTATGCCAAGGTGCCAATTCCGCTTAAACAGCACTGGCAACGCCACCTGGAAGCCTACCTGAGCAGCCGCGAGAGCCTGGTCGGGCTGATCCTGATGATGGATATCCGCCATCCGCTGACCGAGTTCGACCGCATGATGCTCGACTGGTCCCAGGCCAGTGGCATGCGCCTGCATATCCTGCTGACCAAGGCCGACAAGCTGACCTTCGGCGCCGCCAAGAACGCCCTGCTCAAGGTTCGCCAGGATATCCGCAAGGGCTGGGGCACGGACGCCAGCATCCAGCTGTTCTCGGCGCCCAAGCGCCAGGGCGTCGAGGAAGCGCAGGCCGTGCTGGCTGGCTGGATGGGGCTTCTCGAAGCAGAGGAAGGCTCGGATCCCGATTTCGCGAGCTAGGATCAGGCAAGGCGAAATTGGGCGAGGGCGCGGAGTTTACGTGCTGTAAATGAGCAGCCCGAGCCCAATTTCAACGCCGCCTGGCCGACGCGCAGCAAATCGTGAGCAAAAAAAACCCCGGACTTCGTATGGGGAGGAGAAGACCGGGGTTCAATTCTGAACCGCTAGGGCGGGGTTCAGAGATCTGCCAACACTAGAACACACATAGGAGCATCGAAGGGCTACATGCCATTCGTAAACTCTGACCGGTGCCGCCAGCGGATAGTTCAGCCATTTTTTAAATCGCATTGCGATAAGCAGTAATTTAAAAGACCGAAAAGAGCTAACTAGCCGCCAAGCTGCGACCCCATGCCGCAGCCCGGGGCCACGCAATCAGTGCGCCTCGTCCCAGTTGTCGCCCACCCCGGCCTCGACCAGCAGCGGCACGTCCAGCGCCGCGGCGCCGCTCATCAGCGGCAGCAGGCCGGCCTTGAGCGCCTCGACCTGATCCTCGCGCACCTCCAGCACCAGTTCGTCGTGGACCTGCAGGATCACCTTGGCATCCAGGCCGGACTGCGGCAGCCAGGCGTCCACGGCAATCATCGCGCGCTTCATGATGTCCGCCGCGGTGCCCTGCATCGGCGCGTTGATCGCGGTGCGCTCGGCGCCCTTGCGCAGCGCCGGGTTCTTCGCCTGGATGTCCGGCAGGTACAGGCGGCGGCCGAACAGGGTCTCGACATAGCCCTGCTGCGACGCCTGCTCGCGGGTGCGCTCCATGTAGGCCAGCACGCCGGGATAGCGGTGGAAATACACGTCGATATAGGCCTGCGCCTGCTTGCGGTCGCAGCCGATCTGCTTGGCCAGGCCGAAGGCGCTCATGCCGTAGATCAGGCCGAAGTTGATCGCCTTGGCGCTGCGGCGCTGGTCAGTGGTCACCTCGTCCAGCGGCACGCCGAACACCTCGGCGGCGGTCGCCTTGTGCACGTCGCGGCCGTGACGGAAGGCATCCAGCAGCCCCTCGTCCTGGGCCAGGTGGGCCATGATGCGCAGCTCGATCTGCGAGTAGTCGGCCGCCACCAGCTTGTAGCCCTGGGGCGCGACGAAGGCCTGGCGGATGCGCCGGCCCTCGGCGGTGCGGATCGGGATGTTCTGCAGGTTCGGGTCGGACGAGGACAGCCGGCCGGTGGCGGTGACCGCCTGGTGGTAGCTGGTGTGGATGCGCCCGGTGCGCGGGTTGATCTGCTCCGGCAGGCGGTCGGTGTAGGTGCTCTTCAGCTTGCTCAGGCTGCGGTATTGCATCAGCACCTTGGGCAGCTCGTAGTCCTGCTCGGCCAGCTCGGCCAGCACCGCCTCGGCGGTGGAGGCCTGGCCGGTGGCGGTCTTGCTGATGATCGGCAGGCCCAGTTTCTCGTAGAGGATCGCGCCGAGCTGCTTGGGCGAACCCAGGTTGAACTCCTCGCCGGCGATGGCGAAGGCCTGGCGCTCCAGTTCGACCAGGCGCTCGCCCAGCTCGACGCTGTGCTGGCCGAGCAGCTTGGCGTCGACCAGCGCGCCCTGGCGCTCGATGCGCGCCAGCACCGGCACCAGCGGCATCTCGATCTCCTGCAGCACCCTGGCCAGCGCCGGGGTCTGCTGCAGCCTGGCCCACAGCGTCTGGTGCAGGCGCAGGGTCACGTCGGCGTCTTCCGCGGCATAGGGGCCGGCCTGCTCCAGGGCGATCTGGTCGAAGGTCAGCTGCTTGGCACCCTTGCCGGCGATGTCCTCGAAACGGATGGTGCTGTGATCGAGGTACTTCAGCGCCAGGCTGTCCATGTCGTGGCGGGTGGCGGTGGAGTCCAGCACGTAGGATTCGAGCATGGTGTCGAAGGCCACGCCCTGCACGCTGATCGGCGTCGAGGCGTTGGCCAGCACGTTGATGTCGTACTTGGCGTGCTGGCCGACCTTGGCCTTGGCCGGGTCTTCGAGGATCGGCTTGAGCGCGCGCAGCACCGCGTCGCGGTCCAGTTGCGCCGGCACGCCCATGTAGCTGTGCGCCAGCGGCACATAGGCCGCTTCGTGGGCGCTGACGGCGAAGGACACGCCGACCACCTGGGCCTGCTGCGGGTCGAGGCTGGTGGTTTCGGTATCGAAGGCGATCAGCTCGGCCTGCTCCAGCTTCTTCAGCCAGGCCTCGAACTGCGCCTGTTCCAGCACGGTTTCATAGCGCGCATCGCTGGCGGCCGGCGCTTCTGCCGGCTCGCCTTCCGCAACGGCCGGCTCGTCGAACAGGCCGCCCGTGGCCGCGACCGGCTTGGCCGCCGCCTTGACCGGCGGCTTGCCCTGCGCCTGGCCGCGCTGCAGCTCGTCCAGCCAGCCGCGGAACTCCAGCTCGCTGTACAGCGCCACCAGCGCCTCGCGGTCCGGCTCGCCCGGATGCAGGTCGTCGATGGCGATATTCAGTTCGAGGTCGATCTTAATGGTCGCCAGCTGGTAGGACAGGTAGGCCATGTCCTTGTGCTCGAGCAGCTTGGCCGGCAGGGTCTTGGCGCCGCGGATCGGCAGCGCCGGGACCTTGTCGAGGTTGGCGTAGAGCACGTCGAGGCCGCCGCCGACGCCGACCAGCAGGCCCAGCGCGGTCTTCTCGCCGACCCCCGGCACGCCGGGGATGTTGTCGACCTTGTCGCCCATCAGCGCCAGGTAGTCGATGATCAGCTCCGGGCCGACGCCGAACTTGGCCCTGACCCCCTCGATGTCATACACGCTGCCGGTCATGGTGTTGACCAGGGTCACGTGCGGGCAGACCAGCTGGGCCATGTCCTTGTCGCCGGTGGAGATCACCACGTCGCGGCCCTCGGCCGCGCACTGGCGGGCCAGGGTGCCGATCACGTCGTCGGCTTCGACGCCTTCGACGCACAGCAGCGGGTAGCCGAGGGCGCGCACGCTGGCATGCAGCGGCTCGACCTGGCCGCGCAGCTCCTCCGGCATCGGCGGGCGGTTGGCCTTGTAGTGCTCGAACATGGCATCGCGGAAGGTCCCGCCCTTGGCGTCGAAGACCACCGCGAAGGGGCTGTCCGGGTACTGCTTGCGCAGGCTCTTGAGCATGTTCAGCACGCCCTTCACCGCACCGGTCTGCAGGCCCTTGGAAGTGGCCAGCGGCGGCAGGGCGTGGAAGGCGCGGTACAGGTAGGAGGAACCGTCGACCAGAACCAGAGGGGTGTTAGACATGCGCAGGATCAACCTTTTGCCAGGGGCGGGCGCTAGAATGAACCCACCAACCAGAGAAAGGGACAAGGTTACCATGCGCGTACTCAACCGCCTGTTGCTCACCGGCCTGCTGGCCATCAGCCCGCTGTATGCCATCGCCGCCGAGGATGCACCGGGCGCCGACCCGGACGTGACCATCCGCCAGGATGGCGACAAGACCATCACCGAATACCGGCAGAATGGCTTCCTCTACGCCATCAAGGTCACCCCGAAAATCGGCAAGCCCTACTTCCTGGTGCGCGCCGACGGCAGCGAGGGCAACTTCATCCGCTCCGACCAGCCGGACATGCTGATCCCGGCCTGGGAAATCTTTAAGTGGTAACTGCCGGCGGCGGGCCCCGGCCCGCCGCCACACCCCTCGGAGGCTAATGCCATGTCGGTCTTCACCCCGCTGGAACGCCACGAACTGGAAGCCTTCCTCGCCCCCTACGGGCTGGGACGGCTGAAGGACTTCCAGGGCATCAGTGCCGGCACCGAGAACAGCAACTTCTTCGTCAGCCTGGACGGCGGCGAATATGTGCTGACCCTGATCGAGCGCGGCCCGCGCGCCGACCTGCCGTTTTTCATCGCCCTGCTCGAACGCCTGCACCAGGCCGGCCTGCCGGTGCCCTACGCGATCCCCACGCAAAGCGGCGAAACCCTGCGCGAGCTGGCGGAAAAACCCGCCCTGCTGCAGCCACGCCTGGCCGGCAAGCATGTCGCCCAGCCCAACGCCCACCACTGCGCCGAGATCGGCGGCTGGCTGGCGCACCTGCACCTGGCCACTCGCGACAATATTCTCGAACGGCGCAGCGACCGCGGCCTCGACTGGATGCTCGAGGAAGGCCCGATGCTGGCCCTGGAGCTGCACGACGAACAGCTGCCGCTGCTGCGCGACAGCCTGCACGAGGTCGCCGAGCTGAAGGAGCGCATCCTCGCCCTGCCGCGGGCCAACCTGCACGCCGACCTGTTCCGCGACAACGCGCTGTTCGACGGCAACCAGCTGGCCGGGGTGATCGACTTCTACAACGCCTGCTCGGGGCCGATGCTCTACGACCTGGCGATCACCGTGAACGACTGGTGCTCGCAGGCCGACGACAGCCTCGACCTGCCGCGCGCCCGTGCCCTGCTCGGCGCCTACGCCGCGCTACGGCCGTTCAACCGCGCCGAGGCCGAGTTGTGGCCGGCCATGCTGCGCATCGCCTGCCTGCGCTTCTGGCTGTCGCGGCTGATCGCCGCGCGGCGCTTCCAGGGCCGCGACGTGCTGGTCAAGGACCCCGGCGAGTTCCAGCGCCGCCTGGCGCAGCGCCAGCAGGTCAGCCTGACCCTGCCCTTCGCCCTGTAAGGCCCTGCGTCAGAGGCCTTCCAGGCAAGCGGCCAGCTGCTGGCCGAGATTGTCCAGCAACTGCTCGTAGCCCTGCGCCGATACCGCCAGGCTGCCGCCCAGGGCATCCATTTCCGCCAGTTTGACCGGCAGACCGGCGCTCAGGGTTTGCGCCAGGCGCGGGCGCAGCGGCGGCTCGCTGAACACGCAGCTCGGCCCGGCCGCCTGCAGGCGCTCACGCATGGCCGCCACGTGCCGCGCCCCCGGCTGCACCTCGGCCGCCACGCTGAACACACCGGCATGCTGCAGGCCATAGGCGGCTTCGAAGTAGTCGTAGGCCTCGTGGAAGACGAAGTAGGGCTTGCCGGCCAGCTTGGCCAGGCGCGTCTTGAGCCGCGCATCCAGGGCATCCAGGCGCGCACCGAAGGCGGCCAGGTTGGCCTGGTAGCGCGCGGCATTGGCCGGGTCGGCCTGGGCCAGGTCGGCGGCCATCTTCGCCGCTATCACCCGGGCGTTGTGCGGCAGCAGCCAGAGATGGGCGTCCAGGGTGCCGGGGCGGTGGTCGTGGTCGTGCTCATCGGTCGCCGCCGCGTGCTCGTCATGCCCGTGCTCATCGGCAGGCTCGTCCTCGCCGCTTTCCACCTTGGCAAAGTGACGCAGCTGCAAGCCCGGCAAGTCCTGCACGACCACGCTCGGCAGGCTGCGGCCCTGCAGCACGCGCGGCAGGAAGCTCTCCATGTCCGGGCCGATCCAGTACAGCAGGGTGACGCTGTGCACCCGGCGCACATCCGAGGGGCGCAGGGCGAAGCTGTGCGGCGAGGCGCCCGGCGGCAGCAGCACGGCGGGCGTGCCGACGCCCTCCTGCACGGCGGCGGCGATCAGCTGCAACGGCTTGATGCTGGTCAGCAGCTGCACCTCGGCACGGGCGGATAGGGAAAACAGGCACAACAGGACAATGGCAAACAGACGCGACACGACAGCGACACTCGGCGGACAAAGAGTTATAGAATAACGTCTCTTACCCTGGACGTCGCCGCCCATGCTCAAACCCCACACCGCCAAGACCCCGCTGGCCTGCCTGCCACACGACCATTCGCACTGCGTCAGCAGCGCCCTGGCCGAGGCCGATGCGCTGTGCAGCAAGCAGGGCACGCGCCTGACCGCCCTGCGCAAGCGCGTGCTGGAGCTGGTCTGGCAGAGCCACAAGCCGCTGGGCGCCTACGACATCCTCGGCGTGCTGAGCGAGGAGGACGGCCGCCGCGCCGCCCCGCCGACCGTCTATCGGGCGCTGGATTTCCTTCAGGAGAACGGCCTGGTGCATCGCATCGCCTCGCTCAACGCCTTTATCGGCTGCGTGCGCCCGGAACATGCGCACCAGGGCCAATTCCTGATCTGCCGGAGCTGCCACACCGCCATCGAGCTGGAGCTGCCGAGCATCAGCCAGGCGATTGTCGCCGGTGCCAGAGAGGTGGGCTTCGTGGTGGAAAGCCAGACCGTGGAAATCGTCGGCCTGTGCGCCAGCTGCCGGGAGGCGACATGAGCGAGGTATTGATCCAGCTCGACGGCGTCGGCGTCGGCTTCGCCGGGCAGGCCGTGCTGCAGGATGTGCAGCTGACCGTACGCGCCGGCGAGATCGTCACCCTGATCGGCCCCAACGGCGCCGGCAAGACCACCCTGGTGCGCGCCGTGCTCGGCCTGCTCAAGCCGGACAGCGGCCGGGTGCAGCGCAAGGCACGCCTGCGCATCGGCTACATGCCGCAGAAGCTGCACGTCGACCCGACTTTGCCGCTCTCGGTACTGCGCTTCCTGCGCCTGGTGCCGGGGGTCGACCGCGCCGCGGCGCAGGCGGCGCTGGCCGAGGTCGGCGCCGAGCAGGTGATCGACAGCCCGCTGCAGGGCATTTCCGGCGGCGAACTGCAGCGCGTGCTGCTGGCCCGCGCCCTGCTGCGCGAGCCCGAGCTGCTGGTTCTCGACGAGCCGGTGCAGGGCGTCGACGTGGCCGGCCAGGCCGAGCTGTACCGCCTGATCACCCGCCTGCGCGACCGCCACGGCTGCGGCGTGCTGATGGTCTCCCACGACCTGCACCTGGTGATGAGCACCACCGACCAGGTGGTCTGCCTGAATCGCCACGTGTGCTGCTCCGGCCACCCGGAACAGGTCAGCAACGACCCGGTGTTCGTCGAGATGTTCGGCCAGGACGCCAGGAGCCTGGCCATCTACCACCACAACCACGACCACAGCCACGACCTGCACGGCGCGGTGGTCAGCCAGCCCGGCCTGACCATCCACGGCCCGGCCCATGTCCACGGCCCGGGATGTAAACACTGATGCCCGATTTCCTGCTTAACGCATTGCTCGCCGGCCTGGCCCTGGCCCTGGTCGCCGGCCCCCTGGGCTCCTTCGTGGTCTGGCGGCGCATGGCCTACTTCGGTGACACCCTGTCCCATGCCGCCCTGCTCGGCGTGGCCCTCGGCCTGCTGCTGGATGTCAGCCCGACCCTGGCGGTGACCGCCGGCTGCCTGCTGCTGGCCGTGTTGCTGGTGACCCTGCAGCAGCGCCAGCCGCTGGCCTCGGACACCCTGCTGGGCATCCTCGCGCCAACCACCCTGTCGCTGGGCCTGGTGGTGCTGAGCTTCATGGACGAGGTGCGCATCGACCTGATGGCCTACCTGTTCGGCGACCTGCTGGCCGTCGGCCCCGGCGACCTGGCCTGGATAGTCGGCGGCGCCGTCCTGGTCCTGGCCCTGCTGCTGCCGCTGTGGCGCCAGCTGCTGGCGATCACCGTGCACGAGGAGCTGGCGCGGGTCGAAGGCCTGCCGGTGGCGGCCCTGCGCCTGGCGCTGATGCTGCTGATCGCGGTGGTGATCGCGGTGGCGATGAAGATAGTCGGGGTGCTGCTGATCACCTCGCTGCTGATCATTCCGGCCGCCGCCGCCCAGCGCCATGCGCGCACCCCGGAGCAGATGGCGATCGGCGCCAGCGTGCTGGGCATGCTCGCGGTAGGCGCGGGCCTGAGCCTTTCCTGGTACCAGGACACGCCCGCCGGGCCGTCCATAGTTGTGGCCGCCGCCGCACTTTTCCTGCTGAGCTTTGTACTCCCCCGTCGGGCCCGTTAGTATTGGCCGTTTTTTGCACAAACAAAAACGAACAAGAACCGACAGGTCACAAAATGAACGCTACCGCGCCGCGCTATTTCATGGCCCTTGCCCTGGGCCTGCTGCTCAGCGAAGCCCGTGCCGAGTACTGGACCATCGACGAACAGGTCAAGGCCTTCAACGCCGTCTCCACGCAGATCAGCCGCGGCGAACTGCAGGCCGCCGAGCAGGGACTGGCCGCCCTGCAACAGCAAACCGCCCGGAACGACGTGCGCATCGAGCAGTACCAGCGCGAGCTGGCCGGCGCCTACCTGAACCAGGGCAAGCAGCAGCTGGCGGCGCACAATCCGCAGGCCGCCGCGGCCGCCCTGGCCAAGGCCGAACCCTACATGGCCAAGGCCCCCGGCCTGAAGCAGGACTACCAGGCCAGCCTGGCCGCGGCAGCAGCCGGCGACACGCCGCAGGCCGCCCAGCCGCGCAAGGCCGCGCCACAACAGGCCGCCCAGGCAGCGGCCCGGCCGCAGGCCGTCGAACGTCAGGCAGCCGCCCAGCCGCCGGCAGCCAGCCAGCCCGCAGCGCCCGTCGCCGCCACCAAGAGCGCAGCGCCCGCCGCCCCGGACGAGCGCCGCGAAGAAGTGGAGCGGCGCCTGCGCGAGGCCGAGGCGATCATCGCCAAGAAGGAAGCCGAGCGCGCCCGCCAGCAGCAACTGGCCGAGGAACAGGCCGCCGCCGCCGCACAGCGCGCCGTCCGTGAGGCCGCCAGCACCGCACCGGCGGTGGTTGCCGCCGCGCCGCAGGTGGTCAGCAAGCCGCAGAGCAGCGGCCGCGCCCGCCTGATCGACCCCAGCGCCAGCAGCAGCAGCGTGGCCATGCCGATGCTCGACGCCAACGACCGCGACAGCCTGCGCACCCTGCTCGACGCGGTCGCCGCCGATGTGGTCGCCTTCGACTGCGCGGTGCGCCTGGAAGTGCGCGAGGCCAAGGACTATCCCTTCGTCGCCGCCCTGCTCTCGGCGCGCATCAAGAAGCTCGACCCCAGCTTCACCCCGCAATTCTCGCCGGTGCTCAAGCCGGACCAGGAGCCGCGCCTGGTGCTGAGCCCGCAGAGCAACAGCTGACCTCTCGGAGCTGCTGCGCGTCGGCGATACTGCGTTGGAAATGGCCTCGGGCTGCTCATTTACAGCTCGTAAACTCCGCGCCCTCGGCCATTTGATTCGCTGGCGCTCCCCCTTCGGGCCAGCCTGCGGCTGTTACTCCCGCTGGTCGTTGCGCCTTGTCTCGCTCTAGCTCGCGAGCTCCGAACCCTAGCAGGGCAGGTTTCACCCGCCCTGCTAGCTTATGCCCCTTCGAAAGAAATTCAGGCCAATAAAGACTAAGAGCGCATAAACAAACCGGCTAAAATGCGCGGCTTTCGGCTAACCGCCTAGGCTAGAAGGAGTCGCCGCGCCCATCGGATGGCGGCAGTCACTCCCACGTACCCACAAGGTTCGCTCCGTGATCGAGTTCCACCACGTCAACAAGACCTACCAGGTCGCCGGGCGCGCCGTGCCCGCCTTGCAGCCTACCGACCTGCGCATCGAAGCCGGCCAGGTGTTCGGCCTGATCGGCCATTCCGGGGCCGGCAAGAGCACCCTGCTGCGCCTGATCAACCGCCTGGAAGAGCCCAGTGGCGGGCGCATCACGGTCGCCGGCGAGGACGTCACCGCGCTCGATGCCAACGGCCTGCGCCGCTTCCGCCAGCAGGTCGGGATGATCTTCCAGCACTTCAACCTGCTGTCGTCGAAGACCGTCGCCGCCAACGTCGCCATGCCCCTGCAACTGGCCGGCGAGCTGAGCCGCGACGCGATCGCCCAGCGCGTCGCCGAACTGCTGGCCCGCGTCGGCCTGGCCGACCACGCCAGCAAGTACCCGGCGCAGCTGTCCGGCGGGCAGAAGCAGCGCGTCGGCATCGCCCGCGCCCTGGCCACCCGGCCGAAGATCCTGCTGTGCGACGAGGCCACCAGCGCCCTCGACCCGCAGACCACCGCCTCCGTCCTGCAACTGCTGGCCGAGATCAACCGCGAGCTGGGCCTGACCATCGTGCTGATCACCCACGAGATGGACGTGATCCGCCGGGTGTGCGACCAGGTGGCGGTGATGGACGGCGGGCAGATCGTCGAACAGGGCCCGGTGGCCCAGGTGTTCCTGCATCCGCAGCACGCCACCACCAAGCGCTTCGTCCAGGAAGACGAGCACGTCGACGAGGACGAGCAGCGCGACGACTTCGCCCACGTGCAGGGCCGCATCCTCCGGCTGACCTTCCAGGGCGAGGCCACCTATGCGCCGCTGCTGGGCACCGTGGCCCGCGAGACCGGGGTGGACTACAGCATCCTCGCCGGGCGCATCGACCGCATCAAGGACAGCCCCTACGGCCAGCTGACCCTGGCCCTCACCGGCGGCGACATCGACGCCGCGCTGGCGCGCTTCCAGGCCGCCGACGTGCACCTGGAGGTGCTGCGATGATCGAGTCCCTGCTGGCCAGCTGGCTGCCCAATGTCGACTGGCAGGAGATCGGCTACGCCAGCCTCGACACCCTCAACATGCTCGGTGGTTCGCTGTTGTTCACCGTGCTGCTCGGCCTGCCGCTGGGCGTGCTGCTGTTCCTCACCGGGCCGCGGCAGATGTTCGAGCAACGCGCGCTGTACGCCGTGTTGTCGCTGCTGGTCAACGTGCTGCGCTCGGTGCCGTTCGTGATCCTGCTGATCCTGATGATTCCGCTCACCGTGCTGATCACCGGCACCTCGCTGGGCGTGGCCGGGGCCATCCCGCCGCTGGTGGTCGGGGCCACGCCGTTCTTCGCCCGTTTGGTGGAAACCGCCCTGCGCGAAGTCGACCGCGGCATCATCGAGGCGACCCAGGCCATGGGCGCGACCACCCTGCAGATCATCTTCCGTGCCCTGCTGCCGGAAGCGCTGCCGGGGCTGATCGCCGCTGCCACCGTGACCGCCATCACCCTGGTCTCCTACACCGCCATGAGCGGCCTGATCGGCGGCGGCGGCCTCGGCGACCTGGCCGTGCGCTACGGCTACCAGCGCTACCAGCCGGACGTGATGGCGGTGACCGTGATCCTCCTGCTGGTGCTGGTGCAGGTGCTGCAGACCGCCGGCGACAAGCTGGTGGTGCATTTTTCTAGGAAATAAAAAGCTCGCGCAAATAACCGACTGAATTCGCCTTACCCCATAGCACAGCGGGCGACCCGTTACCCACGGGACCCCGCACCCAATCCCACAAGGAGCTGCACCATGAAAAAACTGCTGACTGCCCTGGCCGCCGCGGCCGCCCTGACCAGTGCTGCCGCCCAGGCCGCCGACACCCTGCGCGTCGCCGCCACCGCCGTGCCGCACGCGGAGATCCTCGAGTTCGTCAAACCGGCCCTGGCCAAGGACGGCGTCGACCTACAGGTGAAAGTCTTCACCGACTACGTGCAGCCGAACGTGCAAGTGGCCGAAGAGCGCCTGGACGCCAACTTTTTCCAGCACCAGCCGTACCTGGATGAATTCAACGCCTCGCGCGGCACCAAGCTGGTGAGCATCGCCGGCGTGCACGTCGAACCCTTCGGCGCCTACTCGAGCAAGATCAAGACCCTCGCCGAGCTGCCGCAGGGCGCCCAGGTGGTGATTCCCAACGACGCCACCAACGGCGGCCGTGCCCTGCTGCTGCTGCAAAAAGCTGGCGTGATCAAGCTGAAAGACGGCGCCGGAATCACCGCCACCGTCAAGGACATCGCCGAGAACCCCAAAGCGATCAAGGTGCGTGAGCTGGAAGCGGCCACCCTGCCGCGTGTACTGGCTCAGGTCGACCTGGCGCTGATCAACACCAACTACGCCCTGGAAGCCGGCCTCAACCCGACCAAGGATGCCCTGGTGATCGAAGGCAGCGACTCGCCTTACGTCAACATCCTGGTGGTGCGTGAAGCCAGCAAGAACGACGCGGCCCTGCAGAAGCTGGCCAAGGCGCTGCACAGCGCCGAAGTCAAAGCCTTCATCAACGACAAATATAAAGGCGCGGTAGTCCCGGCGTTCTGATCGCCGGCTTAACCCGCCCAAGAAAAAGCCGCGCACTGCGCGGCTTTTTTCTGTCCGGATGCCGGACGATCACTTTTCGCTCTGCAGCAGTCCCGGCAATTGCGCCGCCAGCTTGTCGTTGTTCAGCGGCGCGCGGATGAAGCCACGCTGGGTGCCGTCCGGGCCGAGGATCACTAGGTTACCGCTGTGGTCGACGGTGTAGTTTTCCTGGCTGGTATCGGCCGGGATATAGGGGATGCTCACCGCGCTGGCGAGCTTCTGCAGATCGTCCTGGGCACCGGTCAGGCCCATGAAGGCCGGGTCGAAGAAGCCCAGGTATTTCTTCAGCTGTTCGGGATTGTCGCGCTGCGGGTCGACCGTCACCAGCACCACGCGCAGCCTGGCCTGGGCCTCGGCCGGCAGCATGCCCTTGAGCTGGCGCAGCTGCGCCAGGGTGGCCGGGCAGATATCCGGGCAGAAGGTGTAGCCGAAGAACAGCAGGCTCCACTGGCCCTTGAGCTGGTCCACGGCCTGCGCCTGGCCATCCTGGTTGGTCAGCGACAGGCCCGGCAGGCTGCGGCTCTGCGGCAGCAGGACGATGCCGGCATCGAGCAGGGCCACCTTGTCGGTGCCGTCGCCCTTGCTGTTGAGCACCTTGTTGACGGTGAGGCCGAGCACCAGGGCGACGGCGGCGAAGAGGACAAAGACGGTTTTCTGCGTTCGGCTCATAGGTTCAGCAACAGGTAGTGGTCGGCGAGGAGGGCGATAAACAGCAGGAACAGGTACCAGATACTGTACTTGAAGGTGTTGATCGCCGCGTGCGGTCGGCTGTCACGGTACAGCACCAGCGCCCAGTGCATAAAGCGCCCGCCGAGCACCACCGCGCAGGCGAGATAGAGCAGCCCGCTCATGTGGATGGCATAGGGCAGCAGGGTCACGGCGATCATCACCGCGGTGTACAGCAGGATGTGCACCTTGGTGTAGTGCTCGCCATGGGTCACCGGCAGCATGGGGATGTCGGCCTTGGCGTACTCCTCCTTGCGGTGGATGGCCAGGGCCCAGAAGTGCGGCGGTGTCCAGGCGAAGATGATCAGCACCAGCAGCAGCGGCTCGGCGCTGATATGCCCGGTGACCGCGACCCAGCCGAGCAGCGGCGGCGCGGCGCCGGCCAGGCCGCCGATGACGATGTTCTGCGGCGTGGCGCGCTTGAGAAAGCCGGTGTAGAGCACCGCATAGCCGAGCAACGAGGCCAGGGTCAGCCAGGCGGCCAGCTCGTTGGTGAAGGTCAGCAGCAGGGCCATGCCCGCCACCGCCAGCAACAGGGCAAAGCCCAGCGCCGCCACCGGCGACAGGCGCCCGGCGGTGACCGGACGCTTGTGCGTGCGCGCCATGATCGAGTCGATCCGCCGGTCGACCACATGGTTAACCGCCGCCGCCGCGCCGGCACACAGACCGATGCCGAGGTTGCCGAACACCAGCACCGGCCAGGCGACCCCGGCGCGGGTGGCGAGGAACATGCCGACCAAGGAGGTGATCAGCATCAGCAGCACCACACGCGGCTTGGTCAGTTCCAGGTAGTCGCGCCAGCTGGCGTGCTCCCGGCGGGTTTGCAACAGAGTAGCCATGGGGGTCTCTCCTTATGATTACTGACTGACCTGGGCCAGACCGGCGTCAGCCGGGATGACGGAGGATTGGCTAGCGGGGCTTGTGGCTATGGCAACGCCACGCAGGCGGTAGTTGATCAGCACCAGCACCAGCAGCAGGGCCGCACCACCGGCGTTGTGCGCGACCGCGACGGCCAGCGGCAGGTGCAGCAGCACGTTGCTGATGCCCAGGCTGATCTGCGCGGTCAGGGCCAGCAGCAGCAAAGCGGCCAGGCGGCCCTGGCCGGCAGCGCGCAGGCGCCAGGCCAGAACCAGCAGAACCAGGCTGACCAGCAGGGCGCCGATGCGGTGGCTCATGTGAATGGCGGTGCGCGCATCGCTGTCGAGCTGGCCGCCGAGGTAGTTGGGGCCGATGTGCTGGGTCAGGTGGAAGCCGTTGGCGAAGTCCATCTCCGGCAGCCATTGGCCATGGCAGGTGGGCAGGTCGATGCAGGCCACCGCCGCGTAGTTGGAGCTGACCCAGCCGCCCAGGGCGATCTGCCCGATGACCAGGGCCAGGGCCACGCCCGCCAGCAGGCGCAGGCGCCGGGAAATGCTCGGCAGCGCCGGCAGTGCACCGGACAGGCGCAGGCTCAGCAGGAACAGCAGCGCCAGGGTGGTGAAGCCGCCCAGCAGGTGCGCGGTGACCACCTGCGGCCACAGCTTGAGGGTCACCGTCCACATGCCGAAGGCGGCCTGGGCGATCACCACGCCGAGCAGCAGCAGGGGCAGTTTGAGCGGCTGGCCCGGCTCGCCGCGGCGGCGCAGGGCCTGCAGCGCCAGGCCGAGAATCACCAGGCCGAGGCTGCCGGCGAAGTAGCGATGGACCATCTCGTTCCAGCCTTTTTGTGCTTCCACCGGCGCCTCGGGGAAGCGCGCCTCGGCATGGGCCAGTTGCGCCTCGCTCTGCGGCACGCCGATAAAGCCGTAGCAGCCCGGCCAGTCCGGGCAGCCGAGGCCGGCGTGGGTCAGCCGGGTGTAGGCGCCGAGCAGGACCACCAGCACCGCCAGCAGGGTGGCGAACAGGGCCAGGCGGTAGCCGGGGCGGGTTGTGCGTTCAGTCATGCGCAAGCCTCTTCTTGTTTTTATTGGGCTGAAGAGCAGTCAGAACCTGTCCATGATCTCGCGAGCTAGAGCCCGCGTCCAACGCGGCATGGCCGACGCGCAGCAGATCATGGGCTGGTTCTCAGCCGATCTGCGACAGCTTCAGCAACAGCCGCAGGTCATTGAGGATGGCCTTGCCCTTGGTCGTGGCGTCGTAGCGCAGCACCAGGTTGCCGTGCGGGTCGACCAGCCACAGCTGGGCGCCGCTGGCACCCTTGCTGGTCTTCGCGTAGGCCGGCAGGTCGAGGCCATAGCGGCCCAGCTGCGGGTATTCGCGCTGCAGCTGGGCATCGTAGTCGGCCGGCAGCGGGCTGCCGCTGGCCAGGCCGTGGCTGGCGCGGCTGGCATCGCGATTGAGGCCGATCTGGATCTGTCGGGCGGTGTAGACCAACTGGCGGCAATCCTCGGCGCAGCCCTGCGGCGCGGTGACCAGGATCTGCCAACGTGCCTGGCTGGCCCCGGTGACGCCGAGATCGGCCAGGCTCTGGCCGTCGCCGATCAGCTCGCCGTGGTAGTTGCGCGCATCCGGCACCCAGAAGCGCCACTGGTACATGGCCGTGGCGAGGATCATCGGGCCGATCGCCACCAGCAGCAGCAGGATCAGCTGCAGGCGTCCGCGCGCACGCGGTACGGCCACCTCAGGAATGCTGCCGAGGGGATTCAGGGTTGTGCTCATCGTGCTGCTCCCGCGCATTGCGCCATCCGAGATAGAGATAAAGGCCACACAGCGCCGCCGCCAGGGCGAACCACTGCACGGCATAGCCGGTGTGCTTGTCCGGGCTCATGGCCACCACCGGCCACTCGACCAGGTAGGCGGCAGGGCCGGGTTCGAGACGGACTTCGTAGGCCAGACCGCCGCGGCCGAGCTGCTGCCACAGGCGCTCCGGCTCGACCAGGGTGATCAGCCGCGGCCAGTCCTTGCCCGCCGGGTCGGCCTGCAGCTGGAAGCCGGCGCCCGGCGACAGGTAGACCTGCGCCACCAGTTCCAGGGGCTGCTCCGGGGTACTGAACTGCGGCGGGGTGCGCCGATCCGGCCAGGGCAGCCAGCCGCGGTTGACCAGCAGCCACAGGCCGCTGGCCTGGTCATAGAAGGGTTGCAGCAGCTCGACGCCGACCTGGCCGTGGCGCTGGCGGTTGTCCAGCAGCAGGCTGTGGCCGGCATCGAACTGGCCCTGCAGGCGGAAGCGGGTGTGCGCCGGGTCGCGCTGTTGCTCCAGCTCGGCCAGGCTGATCGGCGCCGCCTGCTGACGCGCCGCATGGCTGGCCAGCAGGGCACGCTTCTGCTCGGCCCGCTCGAGTTGCCAGAAACCCAGGGCCACCAGCAGCGGCAACAGCAGCGCCACCACCACGCTGGGCAGAATGCCGGGACGAAAGGCGCTCATCGGTGCCTCCCGAAACCCGCAACGCGGCTGGCTATACTGCAAGTACATCCCATTGCCCATCCCCCGGAGTCCCGCATGCTCAAAGCCGCGATCGTCCTCTTGCTGCTGGCCACCCTGGTCAGCCTGTTCAGCGGCCTGTTCTTCCTGGTCAAGGACGAGGGCCGTGGCATGCGAGTGGTCAATTCGCTGAGCCTGCGGGTGATTCTCACTGCACTGACCGTGGCGCTGATCGCCTGGGGGTTCTACAGCGGCCAACTGGCCAGCCACGCCCCCTGGTAAGGCAGCCAAGTCGGCTGCCCGGCACGCACCTCAAAGCACGTAGACGAAGACGAACAAGCCCAGCCAGACCACGTCGACGAAGTGCCAGTACCAGCTGGCCGCCTCGAAACCGAAGTGGTGGTCGCCATCGAAATGGCCCCTGAGGATGCGCACCAGCATCACCGTGAGGATGATCGCCCCCAGGGTCACGTGGGCGCCGTGGAAGCCGGTGAGCATGAAGAAGGTCGCGCCGTAGATGCCCGAGCCCAGAGTCAGGCCCAGCTCGGTATAGGCCTCGATGTATTCCTCGATCTGCAGCGCCAGGAAGCTCAGGCCGAGCAGGATGGTCAGCGCCAGCCAGGCCTTGAGCGGGCCGCGCTTGTTCTTCTTCAGCGCGTGGTGGGCGAAGGTCACGGTGAAGCTGGAGCTGACCAGCAGGATGGTGTTGATCAGCGGCAGGTGCCAGGGATCGATCACCTCCTTGGGCGGCGGGAACAGCTTGGCATCCGGGTTGTTCAGCGCCGGCCAGGCAAACTCGAATGCCGGCCAGAGCATGTTGGCCACGCCCTTGGCGCCCTCGCCGCCGAGCCAGGGCCCGGCGAAGTTGCGCACATAGAACAGCGCGCCGAAGAAGGCGGCGAAGAACATCACCTCGGAGAAGATGAACCAGCTCATGCCCCAGCGGAACGAGCGATCCATCTGCGGGCTGTACAGGCCGCCGCGGCTCTCCTTGATCACCGCGCCGAACCAGCCGAACAGCATGTAGGCGAGGAACAGGCCGCCGACGAAGAAGATCAGCGGGCCATTGGAGTCGGCCCGCTCGGCCTTGAGGTCGTTGAACCAGGTGCCGAGACCGTAGACGGTCAGCAGCATGCCGAGGGTGGCGATGATCGGCCACTTGCTCTGGGCGGGAACGTAGTAGTGCTGGTGACTCGACATTGTTGTTCTCCTTATGGAGTCGTCTGCGCCACAGAAACCTGCGCCGCAGTGATATCGAACAGGGTGTAGGCCAGCGTCAGGTGCTTCACATCGGCGGGCAGGTCGCGGTCGACGATGAAGCGCACCGGCATCTCGATGCGCTCGCCAGGCTGCAGCACCTGCTGGGTGAAGCAGAAGCACTCGGTCTTGTGGAAGAACGCCGCCGCCTTGGACGGCGCCACGCTGGGCACGGCCTGGGCGGTCATCGGCTTGTCGGTGGGGTTGTAGGCGACGAACAGCATCTCGTTGCTGGCCCCCGGATGCACCACCAGGTCATCCGCCTTGGCGCGGAATTCCCAGACCATGTCGGCGGCATTGGTGGCGAGAAACTGCACGCGCACCTGGCGCTGCTCGTCCACCACCTGTCCGCCCTGGTAGGCCCCGGCGGTCTTGCCGTTGATGCCGAAGGCCTGGCACATCACGTCGTAGATCGGCACCAGGGCGAAGCCGAAGGCGAACATGCCGACCACCACCGCCAGCAGGCGGACGATCAGGCGACGGGTAGCCAGGGCTTCGCTCACGGCGGCGCTCCTACTTCACGTCCGGCGGGGTGGTGAAGGTGTGGTAGGGCGCCGGCGACGGCACCGTCCACTCCAGCCCCTCGGCGCCGTCCCAGGGCTTGGCCGGGGCCGGTTTGCCGCCACGGATGCACTTGATGACGATGAACAGGAACAAGAATTGCGTTGCCCCGAAGGTGAACGCGCCGATCGACGAGATCATGTTGAAGTCGGCGAACTGCAGGTTGTAGTCGGGGATGCGCCGCGGCATGCCGGCCAGGCCGACGAAGTGCATGGGGAAGAACGCCAGGTTCATGCCGATGAAGCTCATCCAGAAGTGCAGCTTGCCGAGGGTCTCGTCGTACATGTGCCCGGTCCACTTCGGCAGCCAGTAGTAGGCCGAGGCGAAGATGCCGAAGATCGCGCCGGGCACCAGCACGTAGTGGAAGTGCGCCACCACGAAGTAGGTGTCGTGGTACTGGAAGTCCGCCGGGGCGATGGCCAGCATCAGCCCGGAGAAGCCGCCGATGGTGAACAGGATGACGAAGGCCACGGAGAACAGCATCGGCGTCTCGAAGGTCATCGAGCCCTGCCACATGGTGCTGGCCCAGTTGAACACCTTCACCCCGGTGGGCACGGCGATCAGCATGGTGGCGTACATGAAGAACAGTTCGCCGGTCAGCGGGATGCCCACGGTGAACATGTGGTGCGCCCAGACGATGAACGACAGGAAGGCGATCGAGGCGGTGGCATAGACCATCGAGGTGTAGCCGAACAGCGGCTTGCGCGCGAAGGCCGGGATGATCGAACTGACCGCGCCGAAGGCCGGCAGGATCATGATGTACACCTCGGGGTGGCCGAAGAACCAGAACACGTGCTGGAACAGCACCGGGTCGCCGCCGCCGGCCGCGCTGAAGAAGCTGGTGCCGAAGTGGATGTCCATCAGCATCATGGTCACCACGCCGGCCAGCACCGGCATCACCGCGATCAGCAGGAAGGCGGTGATCAGCCAGGTCCAGACGAACAGCGGCATCTTCATCAGGGTCATGCCGGGGGCACGCAGGTTGAGGATGGTGGCGATCACGTTGATCGCGCCCATGATCGAGCTGATGCCCATCAGGTGCACGGCGAAGATGAAGAAGGTCACCGACTCCGGCGCGTAGGTTGTCGACAGCGGCGCGTAGAAGGTCCAGCCGAAGTTGGGCCCGCCACCTTCGCTGAACAGGGTGCTGACCAGCATGCCGAAGGCCGCCGGCAGCAGCCAGAAGCTGAAGTTGTTCATCCGCGGCAGGGCCATGTCCGGCGCGCCGACCATCAGCGGGATCATCCAGTTGGCCAGGCCGACGAAGGCCGGCATCACCGCACCGAACACCATGATCAGGCCGTGCATGGTGGTCATCTGGTTGAAGAACTCCGGCTGCACGATCTGCAGGCCCGGCTGGAACAGCTCGGCGCGGATCACCATGGCCATGCTGCCGCCGAGCAGGAACATGATGAAACTGAACCACAGGTACATGGTGCCGATGTCTTTGTGGTTGGTGGTCAGTACCCAGCGCATCAGGCCCTTGGCCGGGCCATGGTGGTGGTCAGTATGACCGTGGTCGATCACTGCACTCATGTCCTTACTCCTGAGCCTGTTTGAACGCGAGGATGTCTTTCGGCGTGACCATGTCGCCCACCGCATTGCCCCAGGCATTGCGTTCGTAGGTGATGATCGCGGCGATGTCGACTTCCGAGAGTTGCTTGCCGAAGGCGGCCATGGAGGTGCCCGGCTTGCCGTTGACCACGATGCCGATATGGCCGGCGGCCGGGCCGGTGGCGATCTTCGAGCCCTTGAGCGCCGGGAACATCGGCGGCAGGCCCTCGCCGGTCGGCTGGTGACAGGCGGCGCAGGTGGTCTGGTAGGCCTTCTCGCCACGGGCGTAGAGCTCGTCGCGGGTCCATTCCTTGCTGGTCAGCTCCTTGACCTTGGCCGCCTCGGCCTTGCGCTCGGCCAGCCAGATGGCGAAGTCTTCCTTGCTCTTGGCTTCCACCACCACCGGCATGAAGCCGTGATCCTTGCCGCACAGCTCGGTGCACTGGCCACGGTAGATGCCGGGGTTGTCGATGCGCGTCCAGGACTCGTTGACGAAGCCGGGGATGGCGTCCTTCTTCACCGCCAGGGCCGGCACCCACCAGGAGTGAATCACGTCGGCAGCGGTGATCAGGAAGCGCACCTTGGTGCCGACCGGCACCACCAGCGGCTGGTCCACCTCGAGCAGGTAGTGCTCGCCTTTTTCCGCCTGGTTGTGGATCTGCGCGCTCGGCGTGGCCAGGTTGCTGAAGAACTCGACGTCCTGGCCCAGGTACTTGTAGTGCCACTTCCACTGGTAGCCGGTGATCTGGATATCCAGCTCCGACTCGGAGGTGTCGTAGATGTCGATCAGGGTCTTGGTCGCCGGCACCGCCATGACCACCAGGATCGCGAACGGCACCACGGTCCAGAGGATTTCCACCGTGGTGCTTTCGTGGAAGTGGGCAGCGACCTGGCCGGTGGAGCGGCGGTGGATGATCATCGACCAGAACATGGCACCGAAGACCACCACGCCGATCACGACGCAGATCCAGAAGATGATCATGTGCAGGTCGAAGACTGAACGGCTGACCTCGGTGGCGCCGGGCAGCATGTTGACTGCCCACTCGGCCTGCGCCGAGCCAAATGCCAACCACAGCAGGAGGCCCATCCAGACTCGTGGATGTCGCATCATTGCGGGTTCCCCTTAATTTTTCTTGTTATCCCGCCGGCAAAGCCCGCGGCAAAGGGATCGACTGCCAATACGGCTGGCTGAAACTGTCGAAACCTCTCCGTGCCGCAGCCCGTCCGGTTCCATCAGGTAACGCCTTGCGATTTCGAGTATAGACAGCCGCTGCGACATAACAACGCAGCCAGAAAAATGCCGCGGGAAATTTATCCTTGGCCGCAGTGGCAGCAATGGCGAGGGCTGCGGCCTAGAGCGGGGCGCTTGATATAGCAGAGTAGAATAAATATTTAATAATTATGACAATCCGATCTTAGTCAGCGCCCCTGGCGAGCTAAGGTGAATTCTCGTTTGAATCATGTCCTCATCACAGGAGCCGTCATGAATACCCTCGCACTGCGCGAACAGATCCAACAGGCCCTCGCCCATGAGGCCGACAGCGGCGCCCTGGCGCGACAGCTGCAAGGCCAGCTGGCCAAGCTGCATCCGAGCATCCAGCTGCCGGCCAGTGACGCCCGCGGCGTGCTCGAACGCTTCGTCGCCGCCTATATCGAGCAGGTACCGGACGTGCTCGACGCAGCCAACAGCGTGGCCCGCGAAGCCGGCATCGAGGAGCAGATCAAGCCGGTGCTGAAGCTGGCCGAGCAGTTCTTCCTCAGCCCGCCAAGCGTCATGGAGGGCCATCAGGGCCTGGATGCCCTGCTCGACGAATCCTACCTGGCCCACCGCCTGGTCGAGGAGGTCAACGACCGCTACATCACCCACCTCGGCCAGCCGCTGATCCCGCTGGATACCACGGTGGCCAACCTGATCGCCCACCAGCTGATCGGCGAGCCCTTCGCCAACCAGCTGGACGAAGCGGTGCGGCACGCCATGGACGGGCTGCTGGATGACCGCGTGTTCCAGCAGAGTTCGGTGCAGGACTACCGCGCCCGCCTGAGCAGCCCGCAGACCCTGGCGGCCTGGCAGAGCTGGCCGTGCCTGTCGCGCCAGCTGGGCGTGGAGCTGGGCCTGCCGGCCTGATCACGCGCCAGATGCAACAAGGCCCGCATGCGCGGGCCTTGTCGTTTCACTGCGCCGGGTAGCGCGCCTTGGGCGTGGCCATCGGCACCACCTCGCCATCCAGCGGCAGGAAGCCCCCGCTCTTGGCATCATAGGCACGGATCGCGCTGCTCTCGATGTCGTACACCCAGCCGTGGATGAACAGTTGGCCGCTGGCCAGCCTGGCCGCGACCGAGGGGTGGGTGCACAGGTGGTTGAGCTGGGCGATCACGTTCTCCTCGGTGAGGATGCCCAGGGTGTCGTGGCCGTTGCAGGTGCAGTTCTCCTCGACCACCCTGAGCGCCACCTCGCTGTGGCGCAGCCAGGCCTTGACCGTGGGCATCTGCTCCAGGGTCTCGGGGGCCAGCACCGCCTTCATCGCACCGCAGTCGGAATGGCCGCAGACGATGATGTGCTGCACGCCCAGGGCCAGCACCGCGTACTCGATGGCGGTGGAAACGCCGCCCATCATCTGCCCGTAGGGCGGCACCACGTTGCCGACGTTGCGGGTGACGAACAGGTCGCCCGGCGCGCTCTGGGTGATCAGTTCGGGGACGATGCGCGAGTCGGCGCAGGTGATGAACATAGCGCGCGGGTTCTGCGCGCTGGCCAGGGCCTTGAACAGCTCTTCCTGCTGCGGGAAGACCTCGCTGCGGAAGCGCTTGAAGCCGCCGACTATGGCGCTCAGCGCCTCGTCGGCGCTTTCCGGCGCGGTGCGCGCCTGCAGGGGAATGGCGTTGTGCTTGTAGGGCATTGCGTCTACCTCATGCTGAACCGTTGCGCTGGGCGAATTATCGACCTGGCATGCGGACAGCCGCCAGCCGCGAATAGTCACAAATTACAGTAGAGACAACTGCCCGCCGGGCGGGGCGAACTGGCTGCAGTCGAGGCCGAAACCCTCGCGCCGATTCAGCCCCAGGCGCTTGAGCGCCAGCTGGAAACGCTGGGCCAGCAGCTCGGCGAACACCCCCTGGCCGCGGAAGCGCTGACCGAAGCGGCTGTCGTACAGCTCGCCGCCGCGGCTCTGGCGGATCAGGCTCAGCACATGCTCGGCGCGTTGCGGGTGATGGGCCTGCAACCATTCCTCGAACAGCGGTGCCACCTCCCGCGGCAGGCGCAGCAGCATGTAGTTGGCACTCTGCGCGCCGGCCTGCTTGGCCGCTTCCAGCAGGCTCTCCAGCTCCATGTCGTTGATCATCGGGATCATCGGCGAGCACAGCACGCCCACCGGAATCCTGTTTTCGCGCAGCACGCGGATCGTCCGCAAACGCGCGGAGGGGGCGGCGGCACGCGGTTCGAGAATGCGCTTGAGCGCGTCATCCAGGGTGGTCAGGCTGATATACACCGCGACCAGGCGGCGCTCGGCCAGTTGGCTCAGCAGGTCGAGGTCGCGCAGGATCAGCGCGCCCTTGGTGACGATGGTCAGTGGGTGGCCATAGCGCAGCAGCACTTCCAGGCAACGGCGGGTCAGCTGGTGCTCGCGCTCGATCGGCTGATAGGGGTCGGTGTTGCTGCCCAGGGCGATCGGCGCGCAGACGTAGCCGGGCTTGCTCAGCTGCTGTTCGAGCAGGGCCGGCGCGTTGCGCTTGGCGATCAGCTTGGTCTCGAAGTCGATGCCCGGCGACAGGTCCCAGTAGGCATGGCTGGGCCGCGCATAGCAGTAGATGCAACCGTGTTCGCAGCCGCGGTAGGCATTGAGCGAACGGTCGAACGGCAGGTCCGGCGACTGGTTGCGGCTGATGATGCTCTTGGCCATTTCCACCCGCACCTCGGTGGCGCGACTGGGCGGCACTTCCTGGAACCAGCCGTCGTCCGTGGCGATGATGCGCTGCGCCGCGAAGCGGTTGTGCGGGTTGCTGGCGGTGCCGCGACCGCGCGGTGGCAGGGGGGTAGACATGGCAAGGCCCTCGACAGATAACTGTATGAATATACAGCTATCTGTCGAGGGCGGCAGTACCGTCCGGAAGTTACTTTGCGGGTTTCTTAGAGCCTGTTGACGAGCTCCCGTAGGGTGCGCCGCGCGCACCACCAACCCCGCACAGGCCTCTGGTGCGCACAGCGCACCCTACGCAAGAGCCGGCCGACCCTACATCGCGGCCACCCCTTCATGGCCGCGGGAAAGTTACTCGCTGGGCTTCTTCAGCTTCGGGTTGGGGAAGAACTGCACCGCCTGCACCTTGGGGTTGGCCGGCTTGGCCGCGCTCTTGTTGACCCGGGTCGGCAGCTCGCGGGGGATCGAGTTGCCCTGGGCGTCCAGGGTGTCGCCGAAGCCGCAGGCCACGCACTCGCGGTTCGGCGTGCCGTCCACGTCCCACATCTGGATGGTGTCCATGGCGCTGCAGGCCGGGCACACGGCGCCGGCGATAAACCGCTTCTTCAGGGTGCTCATGCCGCCTCCCCGCTCAGACCGGAGTGGCGCAGCAAGGCATCGATGCTCGGCTCGCGGCCACGGAAGTCGACGAACAGCAGCATCGGCTCCTGAGAGCCGCCGCGGGCCAGGATCGCCTCGCGGAAGGCGCGGCCGGTGGCGGGGTTGAGCACGCCCTCTTCCTCGAACCGGGAGAAGGCGTCGGCGCTCAGCACCTCGGCCCACTTGTAGCTGTAGTAACCGGCCGCGTAACCGCCGGCGAAGATGTGCGCGAAGCTGTTGGCGAAGCGGTTGTAGGCCGGCGGGCGCAGCACCGAGACCTCGGCGCGGATGCCTTCGAGCACCTCCAGCACGCTGCGGCCGTCGCCATGGCTGGCGTGCAGTTCGAAGTCGAACAGGCTGAACTCCAGCTGGCGCACCATCATCAGCCCGGACTGGAAGTTCTTCGCCGCCAGCATCTTGTCCAGCAGGTCTTGCGGCAGCGGCTCGCCGGTCTCGTAGTGGCCGGAGATCAGCGCCAGGCCCTCGGGCTCCCAGCACCAGTTCTCCATGAACTGGCTGGGCAGCTCCACCGCGTCCCAGGCCACGCCGTTGATGCCGGACGCGCCGGCGTGCTCGACGCGGGTCAGCAGGTGGTGCAGGCCGTGGCCGAACTCGTGGAACAGGGTGGTGACTTCGTCGTGGGTCAGCAGCGCCGGCTTGCCGAGGGAGGCCGGGGTGAAGTTGCACACCAGGTTGGCCACCGGGCTGATCAGCTGGCCATCGGCGGCACGCCGCTTGTCGCGGGCGCCGTCCATCCAGGCGCCGCCACGCTTGTTGGCGCGGGCGTAGAGGTCGAAGAAGAAGCGCCCGACGTGCTGGCCGTTCTCCTCAATCTCGAACAGGCGCACATCCGGGTGCCAGCTGTCGAAGCCGGACAGTTCCTTGATCTGGATGCCGTAGAGCTTCTGGACTATGGCGAACAGGCCGCTCAGCACCTTGTCGATGGGGAACCAGGCGCGCACCTGCTCCTGGGAAATGCTGTAGCGCTGCTCGCGCAGCTTCTCGCTGTAGTAACCGACGTCCCAGCTCTGCAGATCGGCGCAGCCCTGCTCGGCGGCGAAGGCTTTCAGTTCCTGCAGGTCCTGGACGGCGAAGGGCTTGCTGCGCACGGCCAGGTCACGGAGAAAATGCAGAACCTGGTCGGTATTTTCGGCCATCTTGCTGGCCAGCGACAGTTCGCTGTAATGGGCGAAGCCGAGCAGGCGGGCCAGTTCCTGGCGCAGGTCGAGAATCTCGGCCATCAGCGGGCCGTTGTCGAACTGGCCGGCATTCGGCCCCTGGTCGGAGGCGCGGGTGCAGTAGGCGGCGTAGACCTCTTCGCGCAGGGCGCGGTCGTCGGCGTAGGTCATCACCGCGAAGTAGCTGGGGAACTCCAGGCTGATCAGCCAGCCGTCCAGGCCCTTGGCGGCGGCGGCCTGGGCCATCTGCGCCTTGGCCGAGTCGGTGAGGCCGGCCAGGGCGGCTTCATCGGTGACGTGCTTGGTCCAGGCCTGGGTGGCGTCGAGCAGCTGGTTGGAGAATGTGCTGGTCAGCTCGGACAGCTTCATCTGGATCTCGCCGTAGCGCTTCTGCTCGGCGGCCGGCAGGTCGATACCGGACAGGCGGAAGTCGCGCAGGGCGTGTTCGAGGATGGTCTTTTGCGCCACGTCGAAGCCGGCGGCGGCCGGGCTGCCAGCCAGCGCCTCATAGGCCTGGAACAGCGGCTTGTTCTGGCCCATCTCGGTCCAGTACTCGGACAGCTTGGGCAGGCAGGCCTCGTAGGCCGCGCGCAGCTCGGCGTTGTTGCACACCGCATTGAGATGGCTGACCGGGCTCCAGGCCCGACCCAGGCGCGCGTTCAGCTCGTCCAGGGCCAGCACCAGGCCGTCCCAGCTCGGCGCGGCGCGCTGGCTTTCGAGGATGGAAACCAGCGCCGCGCGGCTGTCGGCGAGGATGCTGTCGATGGCCGGCTCGACATGCTCGGGCTTGATCGCGGAGTAGGGCGGCAGGTCGAAATCTTGCAGGAGGGGATTGCTGGCGGACACGGCAAGGCACCTTTGATGCGCATATTCAGGAACAGGTTATGGGGCCGCGGGCGGCAATTCACAACCGGAATGCCCTGCATGTTAATTACAATCGGGGCAAACCGCAGCTTGGGAGCTTTCTATCGTGGCGATTCGTACATACCAGGGCGTGAACCCGCAGCTCGGCGCACGGGTGTTCGTCGACCGCTCGTCCGTGGTCATCGGCGATGTCGAACTGGGCGAAGACAGCTCGGTGTGGCCCTTCGCCCTGATCCGCGGCGATATGCACCGAATCAGGATTGGCAACCGCACCAGCGTGCAGGACGGCAGCGTGCTGCACATCACCCACGCCGGGCCGTTCAACCCGGACGGCTACCCGCTGATCATCGGCGACGAAGTGACCATCGGCCACAAGGTCACCCTGCACGGCTGCACCCTGGGCAACCGCATCCTGGTCGGCATGGGCAGCATCGTGATGGACGGCGCGGTGGTGCAGGACGAGGTGATCATCGGCGCCGGCAGCCTGGTGCCGCCGGGCAAGGTGCTGCAGAGCGGCTACCTCTACGTCGGCAGCCCGGTGCAGCAGGCGCGGGCGCTGAGCGACAAGGAGCGCGCCTTCTTCAGCTACAGCGCGGCCAACTACGTGAAGCTCAAGGACCTGCATATCGCCGAGGGCTACGACCAGGCCGAATAGCCCCGACCTGATTGGTTATCGCGCCGCGACTCAGACAATAGAAAAGGACTTTCCCCCATGCACGCCAACCCTTTCGACACCCCAGCCGCAACGGCCCAGGCCCAGCCGGCGGCCAAGGCGCCCAGCCTGCCTTACGCCTTCATGGGCCTGGCCGCACTGATCGGCCTGCTCGGCCTGGTCATCAATCTGCTCAACGTCTGGCTGCTGCAGGATGAGCAGATTTTCGCGAGTTATCTGGAGTACCTGCCGCAGATCCTCGCCTCGTTCGTCGAGGCCACGCTGCTCAGCGCAGTGGCCGCCCTGCTGCTGACCCGCAGCTATCTGGAACGGCACGCCATCGCCGGTTTCAAGCGCCCGCGGCAGCTGCTGGCGCTGTACTTCGGCATGGCGCTGGCGCTGTCTCTGGCTGCTGGGCTGTTCGGCGGGCAGTTGCTGGCGCACCTGCTGGCCTGGGCCTATGAATGGTTCGAATCACCGACGCTGGCGCAGTTGCTGGTCAGCGAGCCGATCAACCTGCTGCTGTTCGCCCTCGACACCCTGCTACCGCTGTGGCTGTGCCTGCACCTGCTGCGCCGCAACGCCGAGCCAGGCAAGGCCCAGGCGATCGCGCGCGGGGAACCGGCACTGGCCTTTGCCCTGTGTTTTGCGGTGTTCTATCTGAAGCTGCTGAGCCTGCTGCCGGAACAGGTATTCTTCTACGACAACACCTGGGTCTACGGCCTGCTCCTGCTGGTCGGCCTGCCGTACGGCGCACTGGTTTTCGCCGCGGCCTGGAGCGGCCTGCCGCTGCAACTGAGGCAGTGCAACCCGGGTCGGCTGATCCTGGCCAGCCTGCTGTGCCTGTTGCTCTGGCTGCTGGCCTTCGTGCTGGTTGCCGTGGCCATCGCGCTGTATACCCTGAACGGCAACGAGCTGTTCAGCGAAGCGCTGCTGGCGCTGCCCGGTCTGGGCCTGCTGGCCCTGCTCTGGCCGCTGACGCGCCTGAGCCTGCGCTGGGTGTACCGGCCGCAAGCCGTTTGATGGCCAGGTACCCGGCTGCTTCGTGCGCTAGTTGCCCGCCGCCAGCCTGTTCAACCGGGCATGGCGCTGCTTGGCCAGCAACTCGCCGAGTAGCGTGGCTTGCGCATAGAAGACGGCCCAGTCGCCGCCGGCCTGGCGAAACAAGGTGGCAAACGCCGGCACCCACTGGTCATACAGACCGAAGGGCAGCAGCTTGGCATTGTTCAGCGGCGCGTTGATCCAGGCATCGAAACGCCGGTCGCCGTGCCATTGGTCATCGCGCAGCCGGCGGTACTCGCCGCGCAGGCGGGCGAACTCGGCAGCCTTGCCCTGGCGCTTTTCCGCGTCGCTGCGCGGGCTGGCGTACAGCCGTTCGAGGCGCGCGCGGCTGGCCAGGATCAGCGCGATGAACTGCTGATTCTGCCGTTCGCCGGCGTCGTCCTGCGCCGGCAGGCCACGGCTGACCCGCCACTGGTGCAGGCCTTGCTGCTCGACGAAGCTGGCGAAGGACTCGTTGAACGCGGTGTCGTCCTGCACATACAGCTGCTGGTGCGCCAGCTCGTGGAAGATCACCGCGGCCAGACGCTCGTCGTCCCAGCGCAGCATGCTGTTGAGGATCGGGTCATCGAACCAGCCCAGGGTGGAATAGGCCTCGATCCCGGCGACATGGGTATCCAGCCCCTCCTGGCGCAGCAGCGCGGCGGCGCCACGGGCGCGGCCCTGCTGGTAGTAGCCGCGGTAGGCCACGCAGCCGGCGATGGGGAAGCAGTGGGTCTGCGGCGCCAGGGACAGCTCGGCGGTGGCGAACACATTCCACACCACGTAGGGCCGCTGCAGATCGGCATACAGGCGATAGCTGCGGTTGTCCGGCAGGCCCAGTTCGGCGCTGGCAAAGGTCCGGGCCTGCTGGGCCAGGGCCAGACGCCGCTGCAGCTGCGGGTCGGCGCCCGGGTCGGCGAGAATCGCGCTGACCGGCTCACGCGCCTGCAGCAACCGCGCCTGCCCCACGGCCAGGTGGCTCAAATAATCCAGGTTGGCACAACCGCTCAGCAGCAGGCCGAGCAGCAGGGGAACCACGCGGCGGCGGGCGCGGTCGAGTATGACGAACGATGGGATCGGTAACATGCCCATGAGCCTATTGCATTGCCCCTGCCATACGCCACCCATGAGGAAAACCGCCATGCGCCGCCTGTTGCTCTGCTGCCTGCCCATCGTCCTTGCCGGCTGTGCCCTCTGGCTGCCGCGCCACGACCCCGGCCAGGCCTGGATCGAGCTGCACGGCGGCGAAGACCAGCGGCTGCAGGCCCTGCAGGTGGACGGCAAGGCCCTGGAGGACGACCGCTACTTCCAGGTCAGCCCCGGGCGCCACGCCTTGCAGGTACGCCTGCAGTTCCGGGTTGCGCCGGGCAATATCGGCCCCAACAGCCAGGGCCGCCCGCGCACCTGCCTGCTGACCCTGGACTACGCCGAATTCGCCGCCGGCCAGCGCTACCTGCTGCGCACCGGCAGCCATGGTTTCCGCCCCTGGGCCAAGCTCTACGACACCCGTGGCCAGCACCTGGCGCGGGCCCGCGAAGGTCGCTGCGGCGAGGTTTGATCGGCGTTATGCTGAAAGCCTGTCGCCAGGAGTCATCCACCATGCGCCCACTCTTTCTCCTCGCCCTGCTCACGCTCGGCGCCTGCGCCAGCCCGTTGCCCAGCCCCGACCCGCAGCAGGCCTGGGTCACGCTGTACGCCAGCGCCGGCTATACCCTGATGGCGCACAAGCTGGACGATCAGCAGACCCCCGACGGTCGCTACTTCCAGGTCAGCCCCGGGGCCCACACCCTGGATGTGCGCTTCCAGTTCGAAGTGGCCGGCGGCGGCGGTGGCAGCGACTTCAACAGCGAACCGCTGCAGATGACCTGCCACCTGCGCCTGCAGTACGACGGCTTCGCCGCCGGCCAGCAGTACCGCATCGAGGCCCGGCCGCTGCTGATGAAGGCCCAGGGCTGGCTGTACGACAGCCAGCGCCGGGTGCTGGCGCGTGCCAAGGTGCTGCGCTGCAACACCTTTGGTTGATGGCCTGGCCCGTAGGTAATCCGGGCTACTCGGCAGCCTGCCTGCCGCCACACGCGATTTGGTGGGAGCGGCTTTAACCGCGATGCTCTTGCGGCGTCGGGTTTTCGCGGCTGAAGCCGCTCCCACAAGAGCGGCGCCTGCCGCGCGTTAGCTAACGCAACCCGGCCACAATCTCGAAGCTGCGCAGGCGGTGCTCGTGCTGGTACAGGTCGCCGGTGAAGATCAGCTCGTCGGCGCCGGTCTGCTCCAGCAGAATCTCCAGGCGCGCGCGCACCTTCTGCGGCCCACCGATCACCGCCAGGCCGAGGAAATCGCCCACCGCCTGCTGCTCGTGCGGCTGCCAGCGCCCGGCCATGCTCTCCACCGGCGGGCGCAGCACCAAGCTCTGCCCGCGCAGCAGCGCCAGCACGCGCTGGAAGGCGGTGGTGGCGAGGAACTCGGCCTCCTCGTCGCTGGGTGCGGCGATCAGTGGCACGCCGACCATGGCGTAGGGCTTGTCGAGCACGGCCGAGGGCTGGAAATTGTCGCGGTAGATGCGCAGCGCCTGGTGCAGGTAGCGCGGCGCGAAGTGCGCGGCGAAGGCATAGGGCAGGCCCTTCTGCGCCGCCAGCTGGGCGCTGAACAGGCTGGAGCCGAGCAGCCAGAGCGGCACGTTGCTATCCATGCCGGGCATGGCGATCACCTGCTGCCCCGGCTGGCGCGGGCCGAGCAGGGCCTGCAGTTCCTCGACATCCTCGGGGAAGTCGTCGGCGCTGCCCAGGCGGTCGCGGCGCAGGGCGCGGGCGGTCTGCTGGTCGGCCCCCGGCGCGCGGCCCAGGCCCAGCTCGATGCGCCCCGGATAGAGCGCGGCGAGGGTGCCGAACTGCTCAGCCACCACCAGCGGCGCATGGTTGGGCAGCATGATGCCGCCGGAGCCCAGGCGCAGGGTGGTGGTGCCGGCGGCCAGGTAGCCGAGCAGCACGGCCGTGGCCGAGCTGGCGATGCCTTCCATGTTGTGGTGCTCGGCCACCCAGTAGCGCGAGAAGCCCAGGCGCTCGGCGTGCTGCGCCAGGGCCAGGGAGCGTTGCAGGGCCGGCGCCGGGCCGGTCTCGTCGTCGCGCATCGGCGCCAGGTCGAGGATGGAAAACGGGGTGGTGGATAGCCTGCTCATACAGCCTCCTGAGGTCATCCCTGCTTTATGGGGGCGGCGCGGCGAAAGGCAACAACGAAAAGGCCGGAGCCCCTTGCGGGAACTCCGGCCTGTGCCGGTGAGGGCTGCGCTCAGCCGCGCTGGTAGACGATTTCCTTGCTGCCACCTTCGCAGGTGCCGACCACCGTCTTGTCGCCGGCGCTGCCCTTGTCCACCACCTCCAGGCTGTAGGCGGCGACGCCCTTGGCCTTGAGCTTGGCGTCGATCTCCGCCTTGAGCTCCTCGCACGGCTTGGCCGCCGCCAGGGCCGAGCCGGCCAGGGAAAACAGGGCCAGGCCCAGGATCAGTTGCTTCATGGTTAACGCTCCTTCGTTAGGCAAAGGGCTCATACGAGCCATGACGGGGCAATCCACCCCAGGCGGCAGGGGCGGACGCCGTTGGGCGAACCCCGGCACCACGCTGCCAGACCTCAGGCAGCCTAGCGCAACGGCCAGTGAATTTCTGCCAACGCCTCAGCTATTGCCGATGCGGAAGCCGACCTTCAGGGTCACCTGATAGTGGCCGACCTTGCCGTTCTCGATATGCCCACGGGTTTCGGTGACCTCGAACCAGTCCATGTTGCGCACGGACTTGGCGCATTCGGCCAGGGCGTTGCTGATCGCGTCCTCGATGCTGAGCTTCGACGAACCGACGACTTCGATCTTCTTGTAGGTGTGGTGATCGGACATGCTGCTTCTCCTCAGGCAGGACTGTTCCTGTCTGAGGCTAGTCGAGAATCAGCCGGCCAGCTCCTGCCGCAGCCACTCGGCCAGGCGCTCGGCGCGCGCATCGCGAGCCCGCGCCGGCACCCACAGGGCCAGGCGGGCCGGGGTCTCGACGAAGCCCCAGGGCGCCAGCAGGCGGCCGCCGGCCAGGTCGTCGGCGACCAGCTGCTGCGGCGCGATGGCCACGCCGAGGCCGGCCGCCGCCGCTTCCAGCAGGTAGTAGAGGTGCTCGAAACCCTGGCCCAGCTGCAGCCGCCGGGCATCCAGCCGCTGCGCGCGGGCCCACTGCGGCCAGGCCTGCGGACGCGACACGGTATGCAGCAAGGGCTCGCCGAGCAGCGCCGCGGCGGGCGCGGCGATCAGACGGTCGTGGCCCTGGTAGCGCGGGCTGAGCACCGGGCCGATGCGTTCCACGGTCAATTCATGGACCTGCATATCCGCCGGCCAGGGCGGCTCGGCGAAGCACAGGGTGGCGTCCACCCCGGGACGGCGCGGGTCCAGCTCGCCTTCGCTGGCCGACAGCTGCAGGCGCAACTCCGGCAGCTCGCGGTTGAGCCGATCCAGGCGCGGAATGAACCAGCGCGCCAGCAGGCTGCCGGGGCAGGCGAGGACGAAGGGCGCATCGACCTGCTGCTGTTTCAGCTCGGTGCAGGTGCTGCGCAGGCGCTCGAAGGCATCAGACGCCGCGTCGCGCAGGCGGCTGCCGGCATCGGTGAGTTTTACGCCGCGCCCGTCCTTGCTGAACAGGGCCACCCCGAGCTGTTCCTCCAGCAGCCGGATCTGCCGGCTCACCGCGCCGTGGGTCACGCTCAGTTCTTCCGCGGCCTGGCTGACGCTCTGCAGGCGGGCGGCGGCCTCGAAGGCGCGCAGGGCATTCAGCGGGGGCAGTTCTCGGCTCATGCTATCTGTGAGTTTTCCTGACGTGTCACGGAAATCTAATCGCTTTTCAGGGCAGCGGCCAGGGGTAGAATGGCGCCATCGCACATCCTCCCTGGGAGAGCCCCATGACTTCACTGCGCACCGGCCCTGACGCCACCGGCCTGTTCGGCCACTTCGGCGGTCAGTACGTCGCCGAAACCCTGATGCCGCTGATCCACGACCTGGCCGCCGAGTACGAGAAGGCCAAGCAGGACCCGGCCTTCCTCGAGGAACTGGCCTACTTCCAGCGCGATTACGTCGGCCGGCCCAGCCCGCTGTACTTCGCCGAGCGCCTGACCGAGTACTGCGGCGGCGCCAAGATCTACCTCAAGCGCGAAGAGCTGAACCACACCGGCGCGCACAAGATCAACAACTGCATCGGCCAGATCCTGCTGGCCAAGCGCATGGGCAAGCAGCGCATCATCGCCGAGACCGGCGCCGGCATGCACGGCGTGGCCACTGCCACCGTGGCCGCGCGCTTCGGCATGGAATGCGTGATCTTCATGGGCACCACCGACATCGACCGGCAGCAGGCCAACGTGTTCCGCATGAAGCTGCTGGGCGCCACGGTGATCCCGGTGGTCGCCGGCACCGGCACCCTCAAGGACGCGATGAACGAGGCGCTGCGCGACTGGGTGACCAACGTGCACAACACCTTCTACCTGATCGGCACCGTGGCCGGCCCGCACCCGTACCCGGCGATGGTGCGCGACTTCCAGGCGGTGATCGGCAAGGAAACCCGCGAGCAGATGCAGGAGAAGGAGGGCCGCCTGCCCGACAGCCTGGTCGCCTGCATCGGCGGCGGCTCCAACGCCATGGGCCTGTTCCACCCCTTCCTCGATGACAGCAGCGTGAAGATCGTCGGCGTCGAAGCGGCCGGCCACGGCATCGACACCGGCAAGCATGCGGCCAGCCTGAACGGCGGCATCCCGGGCGTGCTGCACGGCAACCGCACCTTCCTGCTGCAGGACGATGACGGCCAGATCATCGACGCCCACTCGATTTCCGCCGGCCTCGACTACCCCGGCATCGGCCCGGAACACGCCTGGTTGCATGATATCGGCCGCGTCGAATACACCTCGGTGACCGACCACGAGGCTTTGGAGGCCTTCCACAAGTGCTGCCGCCTGGAAGGCATCATCCCGGCCCTGGAAAGCGCCCACGCCCTGGCCGAAGTGTTCAAGCGCGCGCCGGGCCTGCCCAAGGATCACCTGATGGTGGTCAACCTGTCCGGCCGCGGCGACAAGGACATGCAGACCGTGATGCACCATATGAGCCCCCAAGTAGAACAAGAGCAGGAGAAGCACGCATGAGCCGCCTGCAGACGCGCTTTGCCGAGCTGAAACAGCAGAACCGCGCCGCCCTGGTGACCTTCGTCACCGCCGGCGACCCCAACTACGGCACCTCCCTGGCGATCCTCAAGGGCCTGCCGGCGGCCGGCGCCGACGTGATCGAGCTGGGCATGCCGTTCACCGACCCGATGGCCGACGGCCCGGCGATCCAGCTGGCCAACATCCGCGCCCTGGCCGCCAAGCAGAACCTGGCCAAGACCCTGCAGATGGTTCGCGAATTCCGCGAAGGCGACAGCAGCACCCCGCTGGTGCTGATGGGCTACTTCAACCCGATCCACCACTACGGCGTCGCTGCCTTCATCGCCGAGGCCAAGGAGTCCGGTGTCGACGGCCTGATCGTGGTCGACCTGCCGCCGGAACATAACGCCGACCTGTGCGATCCGGCCCAGGCCGGCGGCCTGGACTTTATCCGCCTCACGACTCCTACGACTGACGACAAGCGCCTGCCCACCGTACTCAACGGCAGCTCGGGCTTCGTCTATTACGTCTCGGTGGCCGGCGTCACCGGCGCCGGTTCGGCCACCGTCGAGCACGTGCAGGAAGCCGTGGCCCGCCTGCGCCGCCACACCGACCTGCCGCTGTGCATCGGCTTCGGCATCCGCACCCCGGAACACGCGGCGACCATCGCCCGCCTGGCCGACGGCGTGGTGGTCGGCTCGGCGCTGATCGACCAGATCGCCAACGCCAAGGACGACCAGCAGGCCGTGGACGGCGTGCTCGGCCTGTGCCGCCAGCTGGCCGAGGGCGTGCGCGCCGCGCGCCGCTAAGCCATCCCGCGCCCCGAAGCCGCTGTCCTGCTCGCGCAGGCAGCGGCTTTTTTCTGCCCTTCACTCTGAACCTGACCGGCAGAAAATTCGCCGTGATATAGCTCTTCGCAATAATTATAAGAATTGTTACCATTTACAAATAATTTGCAAATGGAGCTTTCTGGTGACTTTCTCACGCATCCCCTCGACCCTGCCACTGGTCGGCCTACTCGTTGCTCCCGCCCTGTCAGCCGCGACCCTGCCGGCCACCACCATCCAAGGCGACTATGCCCAACAGAGCTACCAGGCCACCGAGAGCAAGGGGGCGCTGAAGATCGATGCCCCGCTGCGCGACATCCCGCAGACGGTGAACGTTATACCCGCGAGCGTGATCAAGGATCAGGGCGCCCAATCCATGGAGGACGTGCTGAAGAACGTGCCCGGCATCGGCCTGTCCAACGGCGACGGCCAGCGCGACCAGGTCACCATCCGCGGCTTCAGCGCCATCGGCGACATCTTCGTCGACGGCTTCCGCGACGACGCCCTGTACTTCCGCGACCTGTCCAACATCGAGCGGGTCGAGGTGATCAAGGGTCCGGCCGCCGTGCTCTACGGTCGCGGCTCCTCCGGCGGGCTGATCAACAACGTCAGCAAGAAGCCGAATTTCGCCCCGCAACAGGAAGTCGGCGTCAGCTTCGACAGCGAAGGCCAGCGCCGCACCCAGTTCGATGCCGGCTGGGCCGACCAGCAGCAGGGCGACAAGGCCTTGCGCATCACTGGCGCGCTGGAGGACAGCGACACCTTCCGCGACGACGGCTACACCGACCGCAAGGCCATCGCGCCGTCGGCCTACTTCCGCCTGTCCGACGACCTGGAGCTGAACCTCGGCGCCACCTACCTGTATGACCAGCGCCTGATCGACTTCGGCATCCCCGCCCGTGACGGCCGCCCGGTGGATGTCGACCGCGACAAGCGCTTCGGTTCCGGCGACCCGGATCAGGACTATGCACGCAGCGAGGTATTCACCCTCACGGCCGGTGTCGACTACCAGATCGACGACGATCTCAGCCTGAGCAACAACACCCGTTACTACCGCTACGACCTGGACCGCAACAACACCCTGGCCGACTCCGGCGCGAAACGCTTCGTCACCGCGCCGAACGGCGAGCTGCTGGTCAAGCTGAACCGCGGCAACGTCGCCCGCGACGAATACGGCATCTTCAACCAGACCGAGCTGAAGCAGCAGGTCCGGCTGGCCGGCCTGCAGCACAGCCTGCTGTATGGCGTCGAGCTGGGCCATCAGGACAAGCACCAGCGGGTATTCAGCCAGAACAATGTGGCCCAGGTGCCGGTGTATCGCGACGCCCTGGTCGTCGTGCCGGAGCACGCCAGCACCCTGTCCACCAAGGGCACCAACTTCCAGGAAACTGCCGGCTTCTACGTGCAGGACCTGATCGAGCTGAATGCACAGTGGAAGGCCCTGCTGGGCGTGCGCTACGACATCTTCGGCCAGGAGTACGACGACGAGCGCGCGGCCAACGTCGATCTCGACCGCACCGACAAGACCTGGAGCCCACGCGCCGGCCTGGTCTACCAGCCCGACCAGGTGCAGTCCTACTACGTCTCGGTCAGCCGCGGCTACCAGCCCTCGGGCGAAGTGTTCGCCGTCAGCGCGGCCAATGCCGGCCTGGAGCCGGAGGAGACCACCAACTACGAGCTGGGCAGCAAGTGGGAGCTGTTCGACGGCCGCCTGTCGCTCACCGCGGCGGTGTTTCGCCTCGAGCGCACCAACATGAAGACCACTGACCCGGCCAACCCGGCCCTGCTGGTCCTCGCCGGGGAGCAGCGCACCGATGGCTTCGAGGCCACCTTCAGCGGCGAGCTGACCGACAAGTGGCAGGTCTACGGCGGCTACGCCTACCTCGACGCCGAGATCACCAAATCCAACAGCAAGACCAACGGTGTGGCCAACGAAGGCCAGACGCCGAGCCTGACCCCGCGCAACAGCGCCAACCTCTGGCTGGTGCGCCAGCTGGCCCCGCGCTGGCGCCTGGGCATGGGTGCCAACTACGTCGACGAACGCTACACCGCGCTGGACAACGTGACGGTGATGCCCGGCTACACCACCTTCGACGCCGCCCTGCTGTACAACGAGCCGAGCTGGGACGCCGCGCTGCGCCTGAGCAACCTGACCAACAAGGACTACTACGCCTCCGCCCACGGCTCGGTTGACCTGATCACCCCCGGCGCGCCGCGCACCCTGGAGCTGAGCGCCAACTACCGCTTCTGAGTCTCAGCACCGCCAGCAGGCGAGGGCAGGCTACAGCCGGCCCGCCCATCCGGACGAACGACATGGCGGCCCCGATGGCGCCTGTCTAGCCTGAGCGGTGATGGCCTCCGCCAGCCGTTCGCCCTCCCCGGGCGAGCGGCGGAGGCTGGAGGCGTAGCATGAACGACGAGCTCCCCCCTCTCGAACTCAGCCTGGAGCCCCTGGAAGAGTCCTCCCCGCCGCCGAATGCGCCCAGGCAGAAGGCCAGCTTCCCCATCGACACCCGCGACAACCACCAGGGCGAACGCCGCAAGAACGGCGAGCGGCGCCAGACCGTGCGCTTCGAGGCCGACCGGCGCAGTGGTCAGGATCGCCGCTCCGGCAACCAGAAGGGCTGGAAGCCGGGGGTCGATATCTAGCGCCCGCTGACCAGCGCCAGCACCTGCCAGTAGCTCGGTGGTTCGGCCACCAGGCCGCGCTGGCGCAGCAGCGTGTGCAGCTGCGGCAGGCGGAAGTAGGGCACCGAGGCCATCAGGTGGTGCTCGATGTGGTAGTTGACCCGGATCGGCGCGACGAAGGCACGAGCCAGCCAGCCGGCGCGGGTGGTGCGGGTGTTGCGCAGGGTGTCGCGACTGGGTTCCAGGCAGGCGTGCTCGGCCATGGAACGGATGCGGATGAACAGCGGGAAGGGCGTGACATAGGCCAGCGCCCAGATACCATACAGCCAGGCCTCGCCGCAGGCCCAGAGCGCGGCCAGCAACAGGCCGTTGGTCAGCAGCATGCCGGCGGCGTTGCCCAGGAAGCACAGCGGATAGTCCCACCAGCGCCGCCCCTCCTGGGGCAGGCGCTGCACGTCGTTGGCCACCGTCCACTTGAGCACGCCGGCATCCATCAGCACCCGGCCGAGGACGAACTTCAGCCCGGTGACGCCGAACAGGTCGCGGGCCAGTTTGCGCGCCAGCGAGACGCGGGTGGCCGGGAAGCCGGCCACCAGCGACAGGTCCGGATCCTGCGCGCTGGAAGTCTTGGCGTGGTGCACCAGGTGGTAGGGCCGGTACTTGTGCAACTCGTTCCACACCGGCCGCGCGCACAGCCAGTCGGCCAGCACGTCGTTGCCCCACTTGCTCTTGAACAGAGTGCCGTGGGCCGCGTCGTGCTGCAGTATGGCCAGGCACAGCTGGCGCCCGGCGATGACGGCGAGACCAAGCGGCAGGGCCAGGGCGAAGGCCCACAGCGGCAGATGTGCCTGGGCCCAGGCCAGGGCGGCGAAGGTCAGCGCCAGCACGCCCCAGGTCGAGGCCACGGCCCAGCCGCCGCGCCAGTCGGAGCGCTCGGTGAGCGCCCTGATCTCGTCACGGCTGAGGATATCGGCGATGCGGGTGCGGGTCTCGGACATGGCGGGACGCTCGTTGCGGGAGTCGTCCCGATTGCAGCATCGGACGCGGCGCATTGCAGGCGTCGGAGACGACTGATTGCAGTGCGATTCGGCCAAGCCTTCAGCGCAACTTGCTCACCATCGCCGCCAGCACGCTGAACACGGCGCGCGCCAAGCCCTTGCTGCGCGCACCGTTCCAGCCGGTGCGCGGATCGGGGCTGAGGTCGTGGTCCTTGAACGGCATCTCCACCGTAAAGGCCAGGCAGTCGTAGGCCTGCCCGACCCAGTTGCAGGCCAGTGCCAGGTTGGCGTGGCCCGGCTCGTCACGCGGGTAGCCGTGCTCCACCTGAAACTCGCCGCAGGCCATCAGGCGCTGGCGGAACTCCTGCTCCAGCGCGTCCAGGCGCGCCGTGAAGCCGGGGTTGCCTTCGCAGCCGGCGGTGAACACGTAGGGGATTTCCTCGTCGCCGTGGATATCCAGGAAGCAGTCGACGCCGTGGGCGGCCATCTGCTGCTGGACGAACAGCACTTCCGGGCTGAGCGCGGCGCTGGGTGCCTGCCAGGCGCGGTTGAGATCCTGGCCGGCGGCATTGGTGCGCAGGTTGCCGAGGAAGGCGCCGTCCGGGTTCATGTGCGGCACCAGGTACAGGTCGGCCTGGGCCAGCAGCCCGCGCAGTTCCTCATCGGCCTGCTCCAGCCGCTCGATCAGCCCCTCCATGAACCACTCGGCCATGTGTTCGCCCGGATGCTGCTGGGCGATCAGCCAGATCCTGCGCGGCGCGGCGGCCGTGCCGCGCACCCGCAGCAGCGGCAGCTCGCGGCCCTGCAGGCTGCTGCCGCAGGCCAGCAGCTCGACGTTGGCCAGGGCCAGGGCGCGCACCAGCAGCTGGGCGTGGCGCGCGCGGCGGTAGGGTTCGAAGTAGGCGAAATAGGCCTGGGCCTGCTCGGCGAGCAGCTCGAAGTGCAGGCCACCCTCGTCATAGCGGGTCGGCACGCGGAACCAGTCCACCCCGTCGTAGCTGGCCACCGCCTGGTAGCCGCTCCAGGCGTTCTTGTAGCTGGACTGCGGCGCGTTGACCAGGCTGAAGCCGTGGCGCTGGCCGGGCAGCAGGCCCTCGGCGAGGAAGTGGAACCACTGGAAGTGCTCGCTGGCGAAGTCCTTGCGGATCGCCAGACGCACCTGCTGCGGGTTGCTGGCGTCCAGCACCTGGATATTGCCGCTGTCGAAGTCGCTACGAATCTGCATGGCCGGGCCTCTCGCTGGGGATAGCGGCAGAATAACCGCCCGCGCCAGCCCGTGCACCACGACCGCGCGGGCACCCGCGACGCGACGAAACCGGCCTCGGTGGATCGTCAGCCAGTACCAGCCATCGGCCGGGCTTGGCCTTGTGAATTATCTGGTGTATTTTTTCATGAAATACAAAACAGATAATTTCACGAGGCGCGTATGTTCAAACAGTCCGCTCAGCATATCGGTACCTATTACGCCGCCACCTACGGCAGCATCCCGCTGCGCCCGCACCAGGCCGGCAGCGAAGAGTGCCAGGTGCTAGTCATCGGTGGTGGCTTCAGCGGCCTGCACACCGCATTACGCCTGGCCCTGGCCGGTAAAAAAGTAGTGCTGCTGGAGGCCAGCCGCCTGGCCTGGGCCGCTTCCGGGCGCAACGGCGGCCAGGCGCTGCCGGGCTGGTCCTGCGACATGCCGCCGCTGGAAAAGGCCCTGGGCACCGAGCGCGCCCGCCAGCTGTGGGACAGCATGACCTGGGCCGCCAACGAGATGCGCGAGCTGCCCCTGCGCCACGGCTTCGACATCGACTACCGCAGCGGCGCGATCTACACCGCCGTGCTGCCGCGCCGCGTGCGCCTGCTGCGGGAAAACCTCGAAGAGGCCGTGGAGAAATGGGGCTATGAGCAACTGAGCTTCATCCCCAAGGAAGAGTTGCCGGAGTGGATCGCCAGCCCGCGCTACCTGGCTGCCCTGCATGACGCCGGGGGCGCCCACCTCAACCCGCTGAAACTGGCCCAGGGCCTGGCCGCCGCCATCGAGGCGGCCGGCGGGCGCATCTACGAACAGAGCCAGGTGCTCGACTACCGCGAGACCGGCTCGGGCTACGTGGCCCGCACCGCCCAGGGCGAGGTGCGCGGTGACGTGCTGGTGCTGGCCTGCAACGCCTACATCGACCGCCTCGACCGCACGCTGTCCAAACGCCTGCTGCCGGTCGGCTCCTACCAGGTGGCCACCGCACCGCTGGACCCGGAACTGGCGCACTCGCTGTTCCCGCGTGGCACCTGCGCCATCGACAACCAGTTCGTCCCCGACTACTTCCGCGTCACCCCGGACAACCGCCTGCTGTTCGGCGGCGGCTGCACCTACCTGGGCGGCATCCCCAAGGACGTGGCGGCGGCCACCCGGCCCTACCTGGAGCGGGTGTTCCCGCAGCTGCGCGGGGTGCAGATCGACTACGGCTGGGGCGGCCACATCGACTGCACCATGCACCGCACCCCGGACGTCGGCCGCCAGGGCCAGAAGTACTGGCTGCAGGGCTTCTCCGGCCACGGCATCCTGCCGACCCTGGCCGCGGCCCGCGCGGTGAGCGATGCGATCCTCGGCGACGAACAGCTGCTCGGCCTGTACCAGGCCCTCGACAACCCGCGCTTCCCCGGCGGCGACCTGCTGGCCGCGCCGATCGAGGCGGTGGGCAAGGCCTGGTACCGCCTGCGCGATGTGATCTGATGCCGGGCAGGGTGGATGGCCACCCGACAAGGCCCAACGACTACACAGGAACACCCGATGGACATGCAGGATGAAATAGAAGGGCTGGCGATCCTGGTGCGCGACCTGCGCAAGCACAAGAACGTCACCCTCAACGAACTGGCCGAACGCATCGGCCGCTCGGTGGGCTTTCTGTCCCAGGTCGAGCGTGGCCTGTCGCGCCCGACCGTGGCCGACCTCACCGCCATCAGCGAAGCGCTGGGCGTGCCGACCACCTATTTTTACAGCCTGAGCAAGCCGCGCGAGGTGCGCTGGGTGACCCGGCCGGACGAGCGCCGCACCCTCTACTACGCCGGCGGCATCACCGACGTGCTGGCCTCGCCGACCATGTCCGGCGGCTTTTCCATGCTCGAAAGCCACCTCGAACCCGGCGCCACCAGCGGCGAAGGCCACCTGGACGACAGCTCCGAGCAGGGCGGTTTCGTCCTCGAGGGCGAGCTGACCCTCTGGTACGGCGACGCTGCCGAACCGGTCACCCTCGGCCCCAACGATAGCTTCCAGCTGCCGCCGCATGCCCAGTTCCGCTACGCCAACCTCACCGATTTCCCCACAAGAGTGCTTTGGGTCTTCACCTGACCCGCGCAGATACCCCCATGACAACAACAACGAAATTCCCCGATCTGCTCAGCGAAGTACGTGCCTTCCGCGCGGCCAACCCCGAGGTGCGCTATGTCGAACTGATCTGCCTGGACATTCCCGGGCACTTCTATGGCAAGCGCTACCCCATGGACATGCTGGAGAAGGTCGCCGCCGGCGGCCCGCTGAAAGTGCCGCAGAACTGCGTGCTGCTCGGCGCCCAGGGCGGCCTGCACCCGATTGGCGACTACTGCTTCAACGACGGCGACCCGGATGCCCCGCGCCGGCTGATCCCCGGCACCCTCAAGCCGGTGCGCTGGGAAAAGCAGCCAATGGGGCAGATGCTGATCAGCTCCGACGGCACCGAGGCCCCGATCGAGTTCGAGCCGCGCGAAGTGCTGGCCCGCGTGCTCAAGCGCCTGGAGGCACGGGGCATTCGCCCGGTGGTGGCGTTCGAGCTGGAGTTCTACCTGTTCGACCGCAAGTTGGAGAACGGCCTGCCGCAGTTCCCCCGCGACCCGCTGACCGGCGATGCCGACGACCAGCCGAACATGCACATCGAGCGCCTGACGCGCTTCTCCGACGTGCTCCATGAAACCGTGGAAGCGGCGCGGGAACAGGGCGTCGACGCCAACGTGATCACCGCCGAACTCGGCCCCGGCCAGTTCGAGATCAACTTCGCCCACTGCGACGACGGCCTGCACGCCGCCGACCAGGCCGCGCTGTTCTGCCGCAGCACCCGCGGCGTGGCCATGCAGCATGGCTACCGCGCCAGCTTCATGAGCAAGCCCTACCTGCAGGCACCGGGCAGCGGCATGCACGTGCATGTCAGCCTGTACGACCGCGATGGCCGCAACCTGCTCGACAGCGACCAGCAGCGCCCGCTGCGCCACGCCGTGGCCGGCTGCCTGGAGCTGCTGCCGCACTGCATGCCGATCTTCGCCGCCAACCACAACGCCTTCCGCCGCTACGGCGCCATGGTCAACTCGGCGAGCAAGGCCAGCTGGGGCTTCGAGGACCGCGATGCATGCATCCGCATCCCCGAGTCGGACGGCAAGAACCTGCGCATCGAGCACCGTCTGGCCGGCGCCGACGCCAACCCCTACCTGGTCCTGGCGGCCATCCTCAGCGGCATGGAATACGGCCTGGACCAGGCCCGCGAGCCGATCCCGTCGCTCAATGAGGACCGCCGCAGCGGCATCGACTTTCCCAAGGACATGCTCACCGCCGTGGCGGCGATGGCCTCGCACCAGGTGGTCAAGGACAAGCTGGGCAGCGAGTTCGTCTTCGTCTACTGCGAGAACAAGCGCCAGGACCACCTGGACTTCATGCATGAGGTCAGTGCGCGGGAGTACCGCTGGTTCCTCTGAGGCATCGCGTGACTGTATGGCGTTGAGCGCAGCGAAGCCCAATGGTGGCGGCGGAATCCTTGCGTTGGGCTTCGTCGCTACGCTTCTCAACCCAACCTACGCGCTAACTCGGCCCCTAGAACAAAAAATCCCGGCGATTGCCGGGATTTTTGCATGTAGGGAGTTACTGCGCCGCCTGCATGGTGCGCGCCCGCTCGATCTGCCTCTGCTTCTTGTAGGCCAGCGCCGCCGGCGCCACCTTGGTCACCTGGCCGGTTTCCAGCCACTTCTTCAGGCGATTGGCATCGGCCATGTGGGTGTACTTGCCGAAGGCATCCAGCACCACGAAGGCCACCGACTTGCCGGCCATCTGCGTGCGCATCACCAGGCAGTGGCCGGCGGCGTTGGTGAAGCCGGTCTTGGTCAGCTGGATGCTCCAGTTGGGCTTGTGCACCAGGCCGTTGGTGTTGCGAAAACCCAGGGTATAGGCCGGCTTGCGGAAGGCCTGGGTGTGCTCGCGGGTGCTGCTGAACTGGCCGATCAGCGGGTACTGGGCGCTGGCCTTGACCAGCTTGACCAGGTCGTTGGCGGTGGACACGTTGCCTTCCGACAGCCCGGTCGGCTCGCTGTAGCGGGTACGCGTCATGCCCAGGGCCCGGGCCTTGGCGTTCATCGCCGCGACGAAGGCCGGCACGCCGCCCGGGTAGTGGTGGGCCAGGCTGGAGGCGGCGCGGTTTTCCGAGGACATCAGGGTCAGCCGGAGCATGTCGCGGCGGCTCAGCTCGCTGCCGATGCGCACCCGCGAATAGACCCCGCGCATCTCGTGCACGTCCTTGATCACGATGGGCAGGGTCTGCTCCATGGGCAGCTGGGCATCCAGGGTGACCATGGCGGTCATCAGCTTGGTGACCGAGGCGATCGGCACCTGCAGGTCGGGGTTGCTCGAATAGAGGATCTGGTTGGTCTTGAGGTCGACCAGCAGGGCGCTGCCGGAGGCGAGCTCCTGGGTCGCGCCGCTGCGTTCGACCGCGCTGACGGACGAGGCAACCATGGCGAGGCCGGCGAGCAGCAGGCCAACGAGCGAATGACGGATATTCACGGAGACGGTCCCCTGGATTAGGAATGGAAAGCCAGGGCGTCCGTGCAGGCCTTGTCAGTATAAGTCAGGCCGATGACAGGCCGGCAGCGCTTTTTCCCGGCTGGCAGGCGGCGTGGCGCGGACTAGAGTGGGGGAACGCTATCCGTCACCGCCGAGGCCCGCCATGAAAAGCCCGCTGCCGTTAGCCGAGGTCTACCGCCTGATCGAGCCGGGCCCGGTGCTGCTGCTCGGCACCCAGCGCCGTGGCGTACCCAATGTCATGCCGATGTCCTGGCACTGCATGATGGAGTTCGAGCCGCCGCTGATCGGCTGCGTGGTCAGCGGCAACGACTTCTCCTTCGCCGCGCTGAAGAACCGCCGTGCCTGCACGCTGAACATCCCCCAGCGCGACCTGGCCGAGCAGGTGGTGGCCTGCGGCAACAGCTCCGGGCGCAACCTCGACAAGTTCGCCGCCTTCGGCCTGCACGCCGAGCCGGCCAGCCTGGTCCAGGCGCCGCTGATCGCCGAGTGCTTCGCCAACCTGGAATGCCGGGTGGTCGATACGCGCCTAGTGAACACCTACAACTTCTTCGTGGTGGAAGTGCTCAAGGCCTGGCACGACCCCAGCGTGAGCCAGCCGCAGACCCTGCATCACCGTGGCTACGGCACCTTCATGGTAGCCGGCGCGGAGATCACTCTGACCTCGCGCATGCCCTAGGGCGGGCGGTTTTTCAGGCGAGTTGCCTGCGCAGTTCCGCCAGCACCGGCGCGCTGTCCGGACGCACGCCGCGCCACAGCAGGAAGGCCTCGGCGGCCTGCTCCACCAGCATGCCCAGGCCGTCGATGCAGCGCGCGGCGCCATGATCAAAGGCCCAGCGGTTGAACGCGGTGGGCTGCTTGCCGTACATCATGTCGTAGCAGACCGTGTGGCCCGGCTTGATCAGGCTCGGCTCGATCGGCGGCAGCTCGCCGGCCAGCGAGGCCGAGGTGCCGTTGATGATCAGGTCGACCGGCTCGCTGAGCCAGTCGAAACCGCTGGCGGCCACCGGGCCGAGGTCGGCGAATTCGTGGGCCAGCTGCTCGGCCTTGGCCACCGTGCGGTTGGCGATCACCAGCGCCTGCGGCTCGTGCGCCAGGATCGGCTCCAGCACGCCGCGCACGGCGCCGCCGGCGCCGAGCAGGAGGATGCGCTTGCCGCGCAGGTCGAGCCCGGCGTTGACCGTGAGGTCGCGCACCAGGCCGGCGCCATCGGTGTTGTCGCCGAGCAGGCGGCCGTCGGCCAGCTTCTTCAGGGTGTTCACCGCGCCGGCACGGCGCGCACGCTCTGTCAGCTCGTCGGCCAGGCGATAGGCCTCCTCCTTGAACGGCACGGTGACGTTGCCGCCCTGGCCGGTGGCGAAGAAGGCGCGGGCGAACCCCGCGAAGTCGTCCAGCGGCGTCAGCAGGGCCTCGTAGCTGAGCGCCTGGCCGGTCTGCGCGGCGAACAGGCGATGGATCAGCGGCGACTTGCTGTGGCCGATGGGGTTGCCGAACACGCCGTAACGATCGGTCACAGGCCGGCCTCGCCGAGCCAGTCGCGATCCTGCAGGAAGTATTCGGTCAGCCGCGCCTCGATGCTGCCCGGCTCGGGCTTCCAGTCATAGCCCCAGCGCACGTGCGGCGGCAGGGACATGAGGATCGACTCGGTGCGCCCGCCCGATTGCAGGCCGAACAGGGTGCCGCGGTCGAACACCAGGTTGAACTCGACGTAGCGGCCCCGGCGGTAGGCCTGGAACTCGCGCTGCGCCTCGCTGAACGGGGTGGCCTTGCGCTGCCGGACGATGGGCAGGTAGGCGTCGATGTAGGCATCGCCGATGGCGCGCAGGAAGGCGAAGCTGGTGTCGAAGTCCCACTGGTTGAGGTCGTCGAAGAACAGCCCGCCGATGCCGCGCGGCTCGCCGCGGTGCTTGAGGTGGAAGTAGCGGTCGCACCATTCCTTGTACTTCGGGTAGACCTCGGCACCGAACGGCGCACAGGCGGCGCGGGCCACCTGGTGCCAGTGCACGCAGTCTTCCTCATGGGCGTAGTAGGGGGTCAGGTCGAAGCCGCCGCCGAACCACCAGACCGGCTCTTCGCCTTCCTTCTCGGCGCTGAAGAAGCGCACGTTGGCGTGGGAGGTCGGCACGTGCGGGTTCTCCGGGTGGATCACCAGGGACACGCCCATGGCCTCGAAGCCGCGCCCGGCCAGTTCCGGGCGGTGGGCGCTGGCCGACGGCGGCAGGCTGTCGCCGAACACGTGGGAGAAGTTGACCCCGCCCTTCTCGATCAGCGCGCCGTTCTCGATCACCCGGGTGCGGCCGCCGCCACCGGCCGGGCGCTGCCAGCTGTCCTCGAAGAAGCGGGTGCCGCCATCCTCGGCTTCGAGGGCGGCGCAGATGCGGTCTTGCAGGTCGAGCAGGTAGGCCTTCACGGCCTGGGTACGGTCACTCACGGCAGTCATCCGGACGAGCTGGAAAGGGCGCAAGCATACCATCGTCGTCCGCCCCGCAGGCTTGACGGCGGTCAGCCGGAGCGCTTGCATGGAGGCTCTTTCGTCAAGGAATCGCGGACATGGCCAAACGCATCCAGTTCTCCCGCCACGGCGGCCCCGAGGTGCTCGAGTACCTCGACTACAAGGCGGCCGAGCCGGGCCCGCAGGAAGTGCGGGTGCGCAACCGGGCAATCGGCCTGAACTTCATCGACACCTATTACCGCAGCGGCCTGTATGCGCCGCCGGCGTTGCCGTCCGGCCTCGGCAACGAAGGCGCCGGCGAGGTCGAGGCGCTGGGCAGCGAGGTGCGGCACCTCAAGGTCGGCGACCGCGTCGCCTATGCCACCGGGCCGCTGGGTGCCTACGGCGAGCTGCACGTGCTGCCGGCCAGCCACCTGGTCAGGCTGCCGGACTCGATCGGCTTCGAGCAGGCCGCGGCGCTGATGCTCAAGGGCCTCACCGTGCAGTACCTGCTGCGCCAGACCTACGCCGTGCAACCCGGGCAGACCATTCTCTGGCACGCCGCGGCCGGCGGCGTCGGCCTGCTCGCCTGCCAGTGGGCGCGGGCGCTCGGCGTGCAGCTGATCGGCACCGTGTCGTCAGCGGAAAAAGCGGCGCTGGCCAAGGCCCACGGCGCCTGGGCGACCATCGACTACAGCCGCGAGAACGTGCCGGCGCGGGTACTGGAGCTGACCGGCGGGGCGAAGTGCCCGGTGGTCTACGACTCGGTGGGCAAGGACACCTGGGAGATGTCGCTGGACTGCGTGGCGCCGCGCGGGCTGCTGGTCAGTTTCGGCAACGCCTCGGGGGCGGTCAGCGGAGTGAACCTGGGCATCCTGGCGCAGAAGGGCTCGCTGTACGTCACCCGGCCGACCCTGGGCCACTACGCCAGCCCGGCCGAACGCCTGCAGGCGATGGCAGACGAGCTGTTCGCCCTGGCCGCCGGCGACCAGCTGCGAGTGGACATCGGCCAGCGCTTCGCCCTGGCCGATGCGGCCAAGGCCCACGAGGCACTGAGCAGCCGGCAGACCACCGGCTCGACCATCCTGTTGCCGTAGGTTGGGTTGAGCGCAGCGAAGCCCAACGGGCGATCCAGCTGGCGACTCTGCGGCTGAGCCAGTGATCGTCCGTTGGGCTTCGTCGCGTTGCTCCTCAACCCAACCTACGACGGTCGTATCACATCACCGGTCTGCAGGTCGCGGATCAGGCTGGGATTGCGCCGCCCGCCGAGGGCGCCGCCGAGCACGCCGTCGAGCTGGTCGTGGAAGTACTGCTCGACGCGCAGGCGCGAACGGGCGGAGGGGCGGCCGGCCGGATTGGCCGAGGTCGACACCAGCGGGCCGGTGAGGGCGCAGAGGTCGCGCACCAGCGGATGGTCGCTAACGCGCAGGGCCACGCTGTTGTGCTGTCCGGTGATCCACGCGGGCAGGCGGTCCTGGTGCGGCACCAGCCAGGTGTTCGGCCCCGGCCAGGTGCTGGCCAGGCGGTCGACCCAGCGCTCGGGCAGATCTTCGAGGAGGAAATCGAACTGGCGAATGTTGTCTGCCACCAGGATCAGACCCTTGTGCAGCGGACGATCCTTGAGCGCCAGCAGGCGTTCCACCGCTTCCCCGTTCCACGGGTCGCAACCCAGGCCCCAGACGGCCTCGGTCGGGTAGGCGATCACCCCGCCCTGACGAACGATCTGCGCGATGCGCTTTACCTGCCAACTGCTGTGCATGCCTACCCCCGACCAGAATCACTGGCGCGAGTGTACCGGCCTCAGCCGGCGCGGTGTAGCCAGCGACCCGACTCGCACACCACGCGGCCCTCCAGCTCCAGCTCGGTCAGCAGCGCCAGAGTTTCGCCCAGCGCCAAGCCGCAGGCCTGCGCCAGGCTTTCGCTGCTCTGCGGCGCCGCGCGCAGGTGCAGCAGCAGCGGATGCTCGTCGGCCGGCTGACTGCTGAGCGCGGGCGGCGCATTCTGCCAGCCACGCAGGGCCTCGAGGATATGCTCGACGCTCTCAACCAGCGTCGCGCCGTCGCGGATCAACTGGTGGCAGCCACGCGCACAGGGATGATGGATCGAGCCGGGAATCGCGTAGACTTCGCGGCCCTGTTCGGCGGCCAGCTTGGCGGTGATCAGCGAGCCGCTGGACGGGCTGGCCTCGACCACCAGCACGCCCAGAGCCAGGCCGCTGATGATGCGATTGCGCCGGGGGAAGTTGCTGGCCTGCGGCGGGCAGTCCAGCGGCAGCTCGGAGACCAGCGCGCCACCGCCCTCGACGATACGTGCGGCCAGGCCGACATGGCGTTGCGGATATGGCCGCAGCAGGCCGGTGCCGAGCACCGCCACCGTCTTGCCGGGAGCATCCAGCGCCCCCTGATGGGCCGCGCCATCGATGCCCAGGGCCAGGCCGCTGGTGATCACGAAGCCGCCGCCGGCCAGACTGCGGGCAAAGGACTGGGCGGTATCCAGCCCCGGGCGCGAGGCACGGCGGCTGCCGACCACCGCCAGTTGCGGCAGTTCGAGAATGCCCGGATCACCGGCGACGAACAGCAACGGCGGGGCATCGTGCAGTTCGGCGAGCAGGGCCGGGTAGGCCGGCTGATCCCACATCAGCAGATGCTGGTTGGTTTGCCCCAACCAGGCCAGCGCCTGCGCCGCCCGTTCACGGGTTTTCGCGGCACGCCGCAGTTCCGCGCAGGCTGGCGGCAAGCCCAGTGAGCGCCAGGCCGAAGCCGGCGCGCTGAGGGCGGCGGATGCCGAACCGAAGGCATCGAGCAGACGACGAAAACGCCGGGGGCCCAGTTCGGGCAGGCAGTGCAGGCGCAGGCGCGCCTCGAGTTCGGCAGGCGAGGTGGTAGTCACGGCGATCATCCTTGATCGATTGACGAAGCGCAGACAGAAAGCAGAACCCCCGCAGTGGCGGGGGTTCCGGGTATTACGGGTTCTTCACCTTGTCCATCACCGCCAGGTCGCGGGTGGCATACAGCACCAGCCCGTAGCTGAGCTTCTCGTAGGTGCGGAACACCATCAGCAGGCCGGAACGCTCGTCCGGGATCTTCACCGACTCGCCGGTAATGCGATCGCGCACGGTTTCACCGGTCTTGTAGATCGCCAGGACGTTGCCTTCGCTGAGGCCGTCGATCTTGCCCTTGTTCAGGGTCACCACATCGAACTGGCCGATGCGGGCCACGCCGCGCGGCACATCGAGGATCACGCCATCGACCTCGGTCGCCGGTTCGCTGGGCATGAAGGTCGAGTTGACCGCACGTTCCTCGGTGGGGAACAGACGGTCGCCCAGGCGCACTTCCTGGGTCGTGCGACTCAGGCTGACAGTGGCAATATCGCCTTCCTGAGCCACCACCTCACCGCTGGCGATATCGTCGGCATTGATGCCGAGGAACTCCTTGGTCTCAGGATCGGTATAGGCCTTGCCTTGGCGGAAGATGCCATACACCGGGTCGGCCTGGTCGAAGGTTCCGCGGGCATAGATGCGATCGCCAGCGCCGCTGACCACACGCTCGGCGTTGCCGGCCACAATGTAAGGCCGCTGGGTGAACTCTTCCGGAGTGTCGACGATGCGATTGGTCAACAGGAAGCTGTTGATCGCCTCCAGCGGAATGGCGGGAATCGCCTCGGCAATCGGCGTGCTGCGCACCTGCGGCGACAGCTTGATGGTGCCGCGCGAGGCACCGCGATTGAGGGTCAGGCGCGGCTGGCCATCGATGTAGATGAGGCTCAGGGTATCGCCCGGGTAGATCAGGTGCGGGTTCTCGATCTGCGGGTTGGCGTGCCAGAGTTCCGGCCACTTCCAGGGCTGGCTGAGGAACTTGCCCGAAATATCCCAGAGCGTGTCACCCTTGGTGACGGTATAGCGGTCTGGATGACCTTCCTTGAGCTGCACTTCTGCCTGGGCTAGACCGCCAACGGCGAGAAGCAGCAGGGCGAGTAGTGATTTCCTCATGCGGTGAATCCCTTTATTATGTGGCTGGCGCCTGTAAGCCGCAGAATACGTGGCTTCAAAGCCGTTTTTCAAAGCTGTTCATCATCTTAGCAGCGCTTTTTGACTTTATTCCACAAGTGCATCACAAACATCTATGGCGATTCTCAACATCCTCGAATTTCCCGACTCGCGCCTGCGCACCATTGCCAAGCCGGTCACCCAGTTCGATGACGCGCTGCAACAGCTGATCGACGACATGTTCGAGACCATGTACGCCGCGCCCGGTATCGGCCTGGCCGCGACCCAGGTCAACGTACACAAGCGCCTGGTGGTGATGGACCTGTCCGAGGACAAGAGCGAGCCACGGGTGTTCATCAACCCCGAGTTCGAATCCCTCACCGAACAGATGGACCAGTACCAGGAAGGCTGCCTGTCGGTGCCGGGCTTCTACGAGAATGTCGACCGCCCGCAGAAGGTCAGGATCAAGGCGCTGGACCGTACCGGCCAGCCCTACGAGCTGGTCGCCGAGGGCCTGCTGGCGGTGTGCATCCAGCACGAGTGCGACCACCTCAACGGCAAGCTGTTCGTCGACTACCTGTCCAGCCTCAAGCGCGACCGGATCAAGAAGAAGCTGGAAAAACAGCACCGCCAGCAAGCTTGACCCCGATTTCCAAAGGCTTGCTCCGGCAAGCCTTTTTCTTTTCCAGCAGTGAGTGATCCATGCGTATCGTTTTTGCCGGCACCCCGGAATTCGCCGCCCAGCACCTGCAGACCCTGCTCGACGCCGGCCGCCAGGGTGCTGGCCACCAGATCGTCGCCGTCTACACCCAGCCGGACCGCCCGGCTGGGCGCGGGCAGAAGCTCGCGCCCAGCCCGGTCAAGCAGCTGGCCCTGCAGCACGGCATCGCCGTGTACCAGCCGCAGACCCTGCGCGACCCGGCGGCCCAGGCCGAACTGGCCGCGCTCCAGCCGGACCTGATGGTGGTGGTGGCCTACGGCCTGATCCTGCCGCAGGTGGTGCTGGACACCCCGCGCCTGGGCTGCATCAACAGCCACGCCTCCCTGTTGCCGCGCTGGCGCGGCGCGGCGCCGATCCAGCGCGCGGTACAGGCCGGCGACGCCAGCAGCGGCGTTACCGTGATGCAGATGGAGGCCGGCCTGGATACCGGGCCGATGCTGCTCAAGGTCAGCACTCCCATCACCGCCGACGATACCGGCGGCAGCCTGCACGACCGCCTGGCCCGGCTGGGTTCGGCGGCGGTGGTCGAGGCGCTGGGCAAGCTGGCCGCAGGCCCGCTGCGCGGCGAAGTGCAGGACGATACCCAGGCCACCTACGCGCACAAACTGAACAAGGACGAGGCACGCTTGGACTGGAGCCGCCCGGCCGACGAGCTGGAGCGCCTGGTACGCGCCTTCAACCCCTGGCCGATCTGCCACAGCACGCTGCATGGCGAGCCGCTGAAAGTGCTGGCCGCCACGCTGGGCGAAGGCGCGGGCCAGCCCGGACAGATCCTCGCCGCCAGCAGGGACGGCCTGACCGTGGCCTGCGGCGAGGGCGCCCTGCGCCTGACCCGCCTGCAGCTGCCCGGTGGCAAGCCGCTGGCCTTCAGCGACCTGTACAACAGCCGCCGCGAGCAGTTCGCCCCCGGCCTGGTGCTCGGACAATGAATCCGCGCCTGGCCGCCGCCCGCGCCCTGGCCGCCGTGCTCAATGGCAAGGCCTCGCTGGGCAGCAGCCTGCCGCCGCTGCTGGACAAGGTCGAGGCGCGCGACCGCGGCCTGGCCCAGGACCTGGCCTTCGGCGCCGCGCGCTGGCAACCGCGCCTGGCCCTGCTGCTGGACAAGCTGCTGCAGAAGCCGTTCAAGGCCGCCGACCGCGACGTCGAGGCGCTGCTGCTGATCGGCCTGTACCAGCTGTTCTACACCCGCATCCCGGCCCACGCGGCGATCGGCGAGACGGTGGCCTGCGTCGACAAGCTGAAGAAGTCCTCGCTCAAGGGCCTGCTCAACGCCGTGCTGCGCAACGCCCAGCGCGACGGCGAGGCGCTCTGCGCCAGCCTGGACAAGGACCCGGTGCTGCACACCGCCCACCCGCGCTGGCTGCAGAAGCGCCTGAAGGCCGACTGGCCCGAGCACTGGCAAGCCATCTGCGCCGCCAACAACGAACACCCACCGCTGCTGCTGCGGGTCAACCGCCGCCACGGCAGCCGTGACGCCTACCTGGCCGAACTGCGCGGCGCCGGCTTCGCGGCCGAACCCTGCAGCTTCAGCCGCGACGGCATCCGCCTGCTCGCGCCCTGCGATGTGAAGAGCCTGCCGGGCTTCGCCGACGGCCGCGTCAGCGTGCAGGACGAAGCCGCCCAGCTGGCCGCCCAGCTGCTCGACCTGGCCCCCGGTCAGCGCGTGCTGGATGCCTGCGCCGCACCAGGCGGCAAGACCTGCCACCTGCTCGAGGTCGAACCGGGCCTCGCCGAAGTGCTCGCCCTCGACCTGGAGCCAAGTCGCCTGCTGCGCGTGCGCGAAAATCTCGAACGCCTGCAGCTGCAGGCCACCCTGATCGCCGCCGACGGCCGCGACACCGCCGCCTGGTGGGACGGCCAGCCGTTCCAGCGCATCCTGCTGGACGCGCCCTGCTCGGCCACCGGAGTGATCCGCCGCCACCCGGACATCAAGCTGACCCGCCAGGCCGACGACATCGGCGCCCTGGCCCAACTGCAAGGCGAACTGCTGGACGCCCTGTGGCCGACCCTGGAAGTGGGTGGCGTGCTGCTCTACGCCACCTGCTCGGTGCTGCCGCAGGAGAACAGCGACAACATCGCCGCCTTCCTCGCCCGTACCCCAGGTGCACGCGAACTGGATATCGGCGGTGACTTCGGTCTCAAGACGGCCCATGGGCGCCAACTGCTGCCTCAAGTCGACGGCCACGACGGCTTCTACTATGCCAAGCTGATAAAAATCGCCGCCTCAGCACGCGGCTAACGGAGCGATCAGTGAAGATCATCATTCTCGGCGCCGGCCAGGTCGGCGGTACATTGGCCGAACACCTGTCCGGGGAAGCCAACGACATCACCGTGGTCGACACCGACGCCGACCGCCTGCGCGACCTCGGCGACCGCCTGGATATCCGCACCGTGGTCGGCCGCGGCTCCTTTCCCACCGTGCTGCGCCAGGCCGGCGCCGACGACGCCGACATGCTGGTGGCGGTGACCAACAGCGACGAGACCAACATGGTCGCCTGCCAGGTCGCCTACACCCTGTTCCACACCCCGACCAAGATCGCCCGGGTGCGCGAGGCGGCCTACCTGACCCGCGCCGGCCTGTTCGACAACGAGGCGATCCCGGTCGACGTGCTGATCAGCCCCGAGCAGGTGGTGACCAACTACATCAAGCGCCTGATCGAATACCCCGGTGCGCTGCAGGTGATCGACTTCGCCGAGGGCAAGGCCCAGCTGGTGGCGGTCAAGGCCTACTACGGCGGCCCGCTGGTCGGCCAGCAGCTCAAGCAGCTGCGCCAGCACATGCCCAACGTCGACACCCGGGTGGCGGCGATCTTCCGCCGCAACCGGCCGATCATGCCGCAGGGCGACACTGTGATCGAAGCCGACGACGAGGTGTTCTTCATCGCCGCCAAGGCGCATATCCGTGCGGTGATGAGCGAGATGCGCCGCCTGGAAGACAGCTACAAGAAGGTGGTGATCGCCGGCGGCGGACATATCGGCGAGCGCCTGGCCGAGGCCATCGAGAGCCGCTATCAGGTGAAGATCATCGAGATGAACCCGGCCCGCTGCCGTTACCTCTCGGAGAACCTGGAAAGCACCATCGTCCTCCAGGGCAGCGCCTCCGACCGCGACCTGCTGGTGGAAGAGAACATCAACGACGCCGACATCTTCCTGGCCCTGACCAACGACGACGAGGCCAACATCATGTCGTCCCTGCTGGCCAAGCGCCTCGGCGCGCGCAAGGTGATGACCATCATCAACAACCCGGCCTATGTCGACCTGGTCCAGGGCGGCGATATCGACATCGCCATCAGCCCGCAGCTGGCCACCATCGGCACCCTGCTGACCCATGTGCGCCGCGGCGATATCGAGAGCGTGCACTCCCTGCGCCGCGGTGCGGCGGAAGCCATCGAGGCCATCGCCCACGGCGACGCCAAGTCGAGCAAGGTGGTCGGGCGGATGATCGAGGAGATCGCCCTGCCGCCGGGCACCACCATCGGCGCGATCATCCGCGACGAGGAAGTGCTGATCGCCCACGACGACACCCTGATCGAGTCGGGTGACCATGTGATCCTGTTCCTGGTCGACAAGAAGTACATTCGCGATGTGGAACGCCTGTTCCAGGTAGGTCTGACCTTCTTCTGAGCCCATGCCATGACCACGCCAAGTTCCCTGGAAAAGCTGCTGGCCAAGGGGGTCGACAACGCCCTGCTGCGTTTCGGCCTGGGCAAGGGCTACCTCGACGCCGGCGAGCCGGCGCTGGCCGCCGAGCACCTGCAGAAGTGCCTGGGCTTCGACCCCAACTATTCGGCGGCGTGGAAACTGCTGGGCCAGGCCTGCCTGCGCCAGGGCATGCTCGAGGAGGCGCGCCTGGCCTGGCACAACGGCCTGGAAGTGGCGCGCAGGCGCGGCGACAAGCAGACGGAAAAGGAAATGCAGGTGTTTCTGCGGCGTCTGGAGAAGGCGGCCGGTCAGGAAGGTGGAACCCCTTAGGGTGCGGTGTGCGCACCATTGGCAGCTGCGGGCTCCCGGTGCGCACGGCGCACCCTACGCGTAGCCCTTAATCGCGCTGGAAGATCAGCGCCACCCCACTGGGTTCGAAGCGCACCACTTCCATCTGCACCACCGGCGCCTCCATGGGCAGGCCTTGCACCTGGCCACTGACCTTCTCGCCGATCTGCAGCAGGCGCTGGGCATCGTCGATCACCACGAACACGCCACTCTCGGAAATGTCGCGCGTGGTCACCATCATCTGGCCGTGCACCGGATGGTCGATGCGCAGCTGGACCTTGAGCGGGGTGCGGTTGTGCTCGCGCTTGTTGTCCATGCCTACCCTGTAGCCTTGCCGTGGAAAGTTGTGCTGACGGTACTGGCTAACGGCACCGGCATCAATACCATTTCTGCTCGCCGTCCGGGCGCTTCTTGAAGCGCTTCATGCTCCACATGTACTGGCTGGGGTAGCGCCGTACGTAGCGCTCGATCACCGCGCTCATGGCCGCTACGCCTTCATCCACATTCTCGCTGTACATGCCGGCGGGGGCCGCTTCGAGAATCACCTTGTATCCGGAACCATCGTCCAGGCGCAGCGCATGCAGGAATACGCCGACCGCCTTGCCGCCGGCCAGCATGCCCGGGACGAACTTGCTGGTCAGCGCCTGGGTGCCGCAGAACGGCACGAACACCCCGCTGCTGCGGCTCGGCTCGGGGTCCGCCGGAATGCCCACGGCACCGCCACGACGGACTTCCTTGATCACGCTGAGGATGCCTTCCTTGGTCGACGGCGCCACCCGGTTGCCCATCTGCACCCGCTGCTTGCGCAGCAGCTCGTCCACCGCCTTCAGCTTCGGCGGACGGTAGAAGATGATCGGCTTGCACTGCGCACAGTAGAAGTGGTTGAGCACTTCCCAGTTGCCCAGGTGGCTGGTGATGCCGACCACGCCCTTGCCACTGGCCAGGGCCTGCTGCAGCACCTCCAGGCCCTCGACTTCGCGCACCAGCGCGAGGGACTTTTGCGCCGGCCAGATCCAGGCACAGGCGCTCTCGGTCAGGGTCTTGCTGATGTCCTTGAGGCTTTGCCCGACCAGTGCCTCGCGGGCCTGGGCATCCAGCTCCGGGAAGCACTTGGCCAGGTTGATGCGCACCACCTCGCGCGAGCCGTTCGGCAGCTTCCACAGCAGCCAGCCGATGGTGTTGCCCACGGCCTGCACGGCGCGCCAGGGCAGCAGGGCGAACAAGCGCAGGAAACCGACGACCAGGGCGCCTTTGAACTTTTCCACGAGCAACTCCCGAACGGAAAGGGGCGGGCATTGTAACCAGTGTGACCGCCGGGTTCAGCCACGCAATGCGCGGTAGCGGTCACAGTCGATGGTGTGGTCCATGACCATCCCCGCCGCCTGCATGTAGGCATAACAGATGGTCGGGCCGACGAAGGTGAAGCCGCGCTGCTTCAGCGCCTTGCTCATCGCCTCGGCCTCGCTGGTCACCGCCGGCACTTCGCCACGGCCGGCGAAGTGGTTGATCTTCGGCACTCCACCGACGAAAGACCAGAGCAGCGCCACCGGATCCTCCAGCTCCAGCCAGGCCCGCGCATTCTGTCGCGCGGCCTTGAGCTTGAGGCGATTGCGGATGATGCCCGGGTCCTGCATCAGCTCGTCGATCTCCTCGTCGCTCATCTGCGCCAGGCGCTGCACATCGAAACCCCACAGCACTTCGCGGTAGCGCGCGCGTTTTTTCAGCACGGTGATCCACGCCAGGCCGGCCTGGAAGCCCTCCAGTAACAACAGCTCGAACAGGCGCTCGGCGTCGTACAGTGGCACGCCCCATTCCAGGTCGTGATAGGCGATGTACAGCGGGTCGTCGTTACACCAGAAGCAGCGTGGCATGGGGCCTTCCTTGCGCTTTCCGCAGAATTGATCGGGTATACTGCCCGGCTTTATGCCCAAGCCTCGATACCGGTGAAATTCGTGAGCCAGACTACGCCCGACGTGAGCACCTTCCAAGGTCTGATCCTTGCCCTGCAGAGTTACTGGGCCGAGCAGGGGTGTGTGATCCTGCAGCCCTACGACATGGAAATGGGTGCCGGCACCTTCCACACCGCCACCTTCCTGCGCGCCATCGGCCCGGAGACCTGGAACGCCGCCTACGTGCAGCCGTCCCGGCGTCCCGCCGATGGCCGCTACGGCGAGAACCCCAACCGCCTGCAGCACTACTACCAGTTCCAGGTGGTGCTCAAGCCGAACCCGGCGAACATCCAGGACCTGTACCTGGAATCGCTGCGCCGTATCGGCGTCGATACCCTGGTCCACGACATCCGCTTCGTCGAGGACAACTGGGAATCGCCGACCCTCGGCGCCTGGGGCCTGGGCTGGGAAGTCTGGCTGAACGGCATGGAAGTCACCCAGTTCACCTACTTCCAGCAGGTCGGCGGCGTCGAGTGCTACCCGGTCACCGGCGAGATCACCTACGGCCTGGAGCGCCTGGCCATGTACCTGCAGGGCGTCGACTCGGTGTACGACCTGGTCTACTCCGACGGCCCGTTCGGCAAGGTCACCTACGGCGACGTGTTCCACCAGAACGAAGTGGAGCAGTCCACCTTCAACTTCGAACACGCCAACGTCGACAAGCTGTTCGACCTGTTCGACTTCTACGAGTCCGAGGCCAACCGCCTGATGGAGCTGCAGCTGCCGCTGCCGGCCTACGAAATGGTGATCAAGGCCTCGCACAGCTTCAACCTGCTGGATGCCCGCCGCGCCATCTCGGTGACCGCGCGCCAGCAATACATCCTGCGCGTGCGCACCCTGGCGCGGAATATCGCCCAGAGCTACCTGCTGGCCCGCGCCAAGCTCGGCTTCCCGATGGCCACCCCCGAACTGCGTGACGAAGTACTGGCGAAGCTGGAGATTGCAGAATGAGCGCCCATGATTTCCTGGTTGAACTGGGCACCGAAGAGCTGCCGCCGAAAGCCCTGAAGAGCCTCGGCGAAGCCTTCCTCGCCGGTGTCGAGAAGGGCCTCAAGGCCGCCGGCCTGGGCTACGTCAAGGCCCGCTACTATGCCGCGCCGCGCCGCCTGGCCGTGCAGGTCGAAGCGCTGGCCAGCCAGCAGCCGGACCGCACCGTCAACCTCGACGGCCCGCCGGTGCAGGCCGCCTTCGACAAGGACGGCAACCCGACCCAGGCCGCCCTGGGCTTCGCCAAGAAGTGTGGCGTCGAGCTGAGCCAGATCGACCAGAGCGGGCCGAAGCTGAAGTTCAGCCAGTCGATCGCCGGGCAGAAGACCGTCAGCCTGCTGCCGGACATAGTCGCCGCAGCGCTGAACGACCTGCCGATCCCCAAGCGCATGCGCTGGGGCGCCGGCAAGACCGAATTCGTCCGCCCCAGCCAGTGGCTGGTGATGCTGTTCGGCCAGCACGTGGTCGATTGCGAAATCCTCGCCCAGAAGGCCGGGCGCATGTCCCGCGGCCACCGCTTCCACGCCAACTTCGAAGTGGCGATCGAGAGCCCGGCCAGCTACTCCCACGACCTGCGCGGCGCCTTCGTGGTCGCCGACTTCGCCAAGCGCCGCGAGCAGATCGCCGCGCGCGTGGCAGAACTGGCCAAGGCCGAGAACGGCACCGCCATCGTCCCGCCGGCGCTGCTGGATGAAGTGGCCGCCCTGGTCGAATGGCCGGTGCCGCTGGTCTGCTCGTTCGAGGAACGTTTCCTCGAGGTGCCGCAGGAAGCGCTGATCACCACCATGCAGGACAACCAGAAGTACTTCTGCCTGCTGGACGCCAACGGCAAGCTGCTGCCGCGCTTCATCACCGTGGCCAACATCGAGTCGAAAGACCCGGCGCAGATCGTTTCCGGCAACGAGAAGGTGGTGCGCCCGCGCCTCACCGACGCCGAGTTCTTCTTCAAGCAGGACAAGCGCCAGCCACTGGAGAAGCGCAACGAGCGCCTGGCCAACGTGGTGTTCCAGGCCCAGCTCGGCAGCGTGTTCAACAAGGCCGAGCGGGTTTCCGCCCTGGCCGGTTTCATCGCCGAGCGCATCGGCGGCGACGCCACCCGTGCGGCCCGTGCCGGCATCCTCTCCAAGTGCGACCTGGCCAGCGAGATGGTCGGCGAGTTCCCGGAAATGCAGGGCATCGCCGGCTACTACTACGCCAAGCACGACGGCGAGGCCGACGACGTGGCCCAGGCGCTGAATGAGCAGTACATGCCGCGCGGCGCCGGCGCCGAGCTGCCGCAGACCCTCACCGGCGCGGCCGTGGCGGTGGCCGACAAGCTCGACACCCTGGTCGGCATCTTCGGCATCGGCATGCTGCCCACCGGCTCCAAGGACCCCTACGCCCTGCGTCGTGCCGCGCTGGGCGTGCTGCGCATCCTGATCGAGAAGCAGCTGGACCTGGACCTGGGCGCAGCCATCGCCTTCGCCATCGATCAGTATGGCGACAAGGTCAAGACCGCCGGCCTGGCCGCTCAGGTACAGGACTTCATCTTCGATCGCCTGCGTGCGCGCTATGAAGACGAAGGCGTCGACGTCGCCGTGTACCAGGCCGTGCGCGCCCTCAACCCGACCGCGCCGCTGGACTTCGACCAGCGCGTGCAGGCCGTGCAGGCCTTCCGCGCGCGCAGCGAAGCCGAGGCCCTGGCCGCGGCCAACAAGCGCGTGTCCAACCTGCTGGGCAAGTTCGACGGGCAGATCCCGGCCAGCGTCGACAACGCCCTGCTCGAAGCCGGTGCCGAGCAGACCCTGGCCGCCGCCGTGGCCGCCGCCGAACAGGCCGTGGCACCGCTGGCAGTCGCGCGCCGCTACCGCGAGGCGCTGGAGCAACTGGCCAGCCTGCGCGAGCCGGTGGATGCGTTCTTCGAGGCGGTGCTGGTCAACGCCGAGGATGCCGCCGTACGGGCCAACCGCTACGCCCTGCTGGCCAAGCTGCGCGGGCTGTTCCTCGGCGTCGCCGACATCTCGCTGCTGGGCTGATCGATGAAGCTGCTGATCCTCGACCGCGACGGCGTGATCAATTACGACTCCGACGCCTACATCAAGTCGCTGGAGGAGTGGATTCCACTGCCCGGCGCGGTCGAGGCCATCGCCCGCCTGAGCAAGGCCGGCTGGACCGTGGCGGTGGCCACCAACCAGTCCGGCCTGGCTCGCGGTTACTACGACCTGGCCACCCTCGAGGCCATGCACGCGCGCCTGCGTGAGCTGGTGGCGGAGCAGGGCGGCGCAGTCGGCCTGATCGTGCACTGCCCGCACGGCCCGGACGATGGCTGTGCCTGCCGCAAGCCGAAACCGGGCATGCTGCAGCAGATCGCCGCACACTACGCCGTGCCACTGGACGGCGTCTGGTTCATCGGCGACAGTCGCGGTGACCTCGAGGCCGCGCTGGCCGTCCACTGCCAACCGGTTCTGGTGAAGACCGGCAAAGGTGAACGGACCCTCGGCAAGCCATTGCCTGCGGGGACCCTGGTATTCGATGATCTGGCGGCCATCGCCGATCGGCTTCTTCTCTAAGGTCAAAGCTCAATGTCGACAGTGCAGGCCCTCAGAACCTTCCTCTTCTACCTGCTGCTGTCCGCCAGCGCGTTCGTCTGGTGCACCCTGTGCGTGTTCATCGCGCCGCTGCTGCCGTTCCGCGCCCGCTATCGCCTGGTGATCCAGACCTGGTGCCGCTGCGCCACCTGGCTGGCGAAAACCGTGGTCGGCCTGCGCTATGAGGTCGAAGGCGTGGAGAACATCCCGCAGCGGCCCTGCGTGATCCTCGCCAAGCACCAGAGCACCTGGGAGACCTTCTTCCTCTCCGCCTTCTTCGAGCCGCTGTCGCAGGTGGTCAAGCGCGAGCTGCTGCACGTGCCGTTCTTCGGCTGGGCGATGGCCCTGCTCAGGCCCATCGCCATCGACCGCAGCAACCCCAAGGCGGCGCTCAAGCAACTGGCCAAGCAGGGCCACGAGCGCCTGGAGCAGGGCGCCTGGGTGCTGGTGTTCCCGGAAGGCACGCGGATTCCGCCGGGGCATATCGGCAAGTTCTCCCGCGGCGGTGCGGCGCTGGCGGTGAATGCCGGCCTGCCGGTACTGCCGGTCGCCCACAATGCCGGCGAGTTCTGGCCCAAGCAGGGCTGGGCCAAGTACCCGGGCACCATCAAGGTGGTCATCGGCCCGGTCATGCACGCCGAGGGCAGTGGCCCGCGCGCCATCGCCGAACTCAACGAGCGGGCCTTCGCCTGGGTCAAGCAGACCCAGCAGCGAATCTCCGCCGTGCCGCTGCAGGACGAGCCGGCAGAGGCCTCCGAAGTCGTTTGAGGGCAATTGTGGATAAGCTGTGCACGAAATCCGCTCAATAGATACAAGTCATTGAAATACAAGGTTTAACTGCAATTTATGGCTAACCTGCGGCGGGGCATAAGTTTTTCCCTGCCGCGCCGGGCGGGCAAATCCATGAATTGCGCACGCTGGAACCCAGGGCAACCGGGCTAAGCTAGGAGCTGGCCGCCGGCCCCGCTGAAAAAGGAATTTCGTTCATGCTGTCGATCTATCAGCTCAAACCGCGTTTCCAGAATCTGCTGCGGCCCGGCGTGCAACGCCTGTTCGACCGTGGCGTCACCGCCAACCAGGTGACCCTGGCCGCCGGCATCGTCTCGCTGCTGCTCGGCGGCCTCCTCGCCCTGCTGCCCGGCCATGTCTGGCTGTTCGCCCTGATCCCGCTGTGGATGCTCCTGCGCATGGCGCTGAATGCCGTGGACGGCATGCTCGCCCGCGAGTTCGGCCAGCAGTCCAGGCTCGGCGCCTACCTCAACGAATTGTGCGACGTGATCGCCGACAGCGCCCTGTACCTGCCGTTCGCCCTGCTGCCCGGCGTCTCGCCGCTGCTGGTGGTGCTGGTGGTGCTGTTTGCGCTGATCAGCGAATACGCCGGCGTGCTCGGGCCGATGGTCGGTGCCTCGCGGCGCTACGACGGGCCCATGGGCAAGAGCGACCGCGCCTTCTGCTTCGGCGTGCTGGGTGCCGGTGTGGCGTGCGGGCTGCTGGCGGCGTCTTGGATAAACGGGCTGCTCGCGGTGATCCTGGCCCTGCTGCTGTACACCCTGTTCAACCGCGTGCGCCAAGGTCTGGCCGAGGCGACACAACCCTCCTGATCGGAATAAGGATATTTCGATGCGTGAAGCTCAGAACCACATCTTCACCACCCACGATGGCGTCGAGCTGCTCTATCGCCACTGGCCCGCCACCACACCGACTGCAGGCCCACGCCAGGCCGTGGTGATGTTCCACCGCGGCCACGAGCATGGCGGGCGCATGGCCCACCTGGTCGACGAACTGGATCTGCCCGAGTTCGACTTCTTCGCCTGGGATGCCCGCGGCCACGGCCTGTCCCCCGGCGCCCGCGGCGACAGCCCGAGCTTCGCCACCAGCGTGCGCGACGTGCAGAGCTTTATCGAGCATATCGGCAGCCGCCATGGCATCGCGGAAACGGACCTGGCCGTGCTGGCGCAGAGCGTCGGCGCCGTGCTGGTGTCGACCTGGGCCCACGACTACGCGCCGAAGATCCGCTGCCTGGTGCTCGCCTCGCCGGCGTTCAAGGTCAAGCTCTACGTGCCGTTCGCCCGCCCGGGGCTGAAGCTGATGCGCGCCTGGCGCGGCAACTTCTTCGTCAACAGCTACGTCAAGGCCAGGTTCCTCAGCCATGACCCGGCACGCATCGCCTCGTTCGACAGCGACCCGCTGATCAGCCGACCGATCTCGGTGAACATGCTGCTGGGCCTGTATGAAGCCGCCGACCGCGTGGTCGCCGATGCCCAGGCGATCCAGATTCCCACCCAGCTGCTGATTTCCGGGGCCGACTTCGTGGTGCATCGCCAGCCGCAGGAACAGTTCTTCGAGCGCCTGGGCAGCCTGCGCAAGGAAAAGCACATCCTCCCCGGTTTCTTCCACGATACCCTCGGCGAGCGCGACCGCGCCCATGCCCTGGTACGGGCGCGGCGCTTCATCCTGCGCAGTTTCGAGGAACCGCTGAACCGCCCCACGCTGCTGGATGCCGACCGCCTTGGCGCCACCTGCGCGGAAGCCGAGGAGCTGGCCGCGCCGCTGCCGCGCAATTCCCTCGGCGACCTGTACTGGCGTGCCACCCGCGCCGGACTCAAGCTCGGCAGCGGGCTGTCCGACGGGGTCAGGCTGGGCTTCGAAACCGGCTTCGACTCCGGCAGCACCCTGGACTATGTCTACCGCAATACCCCGAGCGGCAACAGCGCCCTGGGTCGGCTGATCGATGCGAACTACCTCGACTCCATCGGCTGGCGCGGCATCCGCCAGCGCAAGGTGCATGCCGAGGAACTGCTGCGCCTGGCCATGGGCAAACTGCGCGAGGCGGGCAGGGCGGTGCGCATCGTCGATATCGCCGCCGGCCACGGCCGCTACATCCTCGAATCCCTCGAAGGCCTGGAGCACAAGCCGGACGCGATCCTGCTGCGCGACTACAGCGAGATCAACGTGCGCGACGGCGCCGCGCTGATCGAGCAGAAAGGCCTGGGCGCCATCGCCCGCTTCGTCAAAGGCGATGCCTTCGACAAGGCAGACCTGGCCGCCCTCGATCCCAAGCCGACGCTGGCGGTGGTCTCCGGCCTGTACGAACTGTTCGGCAGCAACCAGATGGTCGGCGACTCGCTGGCCGGCCTGGCGGCGGCGGTCGAGGAGGGCGGCTATCTGGTCTACACCGGCCAGCCCTGGCACCCGCAGCTGGAGCTGATCGCCCGCGCCCTGACCAGCCACCGCGACGGCCAGCCCTGGGTCATGCGCCGGCGCAGCCAGGCGGAGATGGACCAACTGGTGGAGGCCGCCGGTTTCCGCAAGCTGACCCAGCGCATCGACCAGTGGGGCATCTTCAGCGTATCCCTGGCCCAGCGGGTGTCCTGATGGACGCCCACCCGCCCCGCGAAACCGGGCTGTGGAAACGCGGGGGGCTCTGGCTGCTGCTGCTCGGCCCGCTGTTCTTCGCCAGCTACGGCTTCGCCAACTGGCTGACCGTGCGGCGCGAGGATGTCGGCAGCCTGGTGTTCGCCTGGGAAAGCGCGATACCGCTGTGGCCCTGGAGCATCGTGCCCTACTGGTCGATCGACCTGCTCTACGGCCTGTCCTTCCTGCTCCCGGCCAGCCGCCGGGAAATGGACCGGCACGCCCTGCGCCTGCTCAGTGCACAGATCCTCTGCGTCGCCGGCTTCCTGCTCTGGCCGCTGCGTTTCACCGTCGAACGGCCGGAACTGAGCGGGGTGTTCGGCTGGATGTTCGACGTGCTGATGGGCTTCGACAAACCCTTCAACCAGGCGCCTTCGCTGCATATCGCCCTGCTGGTGATCATCTGGACGATGTTCGCCCGGCATACCCGTGGCGTGCTGCTGCGTGGCCTGCTGCACGGCTGGATGGCGCTGATCGGCCTGTCGGTGCTGACCACCTGGCAGCACCACTTCATCGATGTGCCCACCGGCGCCCTGGCCGGCTGGCTGTGCGTGTGGCTGTGGCCGCTGGCCGGGCGCAGTCCGCTGCAGCAGGCCAGCCTGGCCCGCGAAGCCCGGCGCTGGCAGCTGGCCCTGGGCTACGGCTTCGCCGCGGCGCTGTGCATGACCCTGGCGCTCAACCTGGGCGGCGCCTGGCTGTGGCTGCTGTGGCCGGCCCTGGCGCTGCTGCTGGTGGCGCTGAACTACGCCTGCTTCGGCGCCAAGGGCTTCCAGAAGCAGGCCAATGGGCGCCTGAGCCATGCGGCGCAGTGGTTGTTCGCCCCCTACCTGGCCGCAGCCTGGCTCAACTCGCGGCTGTGGACCCGGCGCCAGCCGCAGGCGGATCAGATAGTCGAGGGCATCTGGCTCGGACGCTTGCCTGGGGCAGGGCAGGTCCAGCCGTTCGCCGCGCTGCTCGACCTGTGCGCCGAGCTGCCGCTCGAGCCCCAGGGCAAGGCCTACCGCGCGCTGCCCTGGCTCGACCTCTGCGCCCTCACGCCCGAGGCCTGCCTGCAGGCGGCCGAAGCCGTCGAGGACCTGCGTCGGCACGGGCCACTGCTGGTCTGCTGCGCCCTCGGTTACTCGCGCAGCGCCACCGCCGTGGCGGCCTGGCTGCTGCACCATGGCCACTGCCAGGATGTCCCGGCGGCGCTGCAGCGAATCCGCCAGGCCAGGCCCCGGATCGTCCTCGGCCACGCCCAGCAACAGGCCCTGCGCGACATGCAACGCCTGCCACGAACGGCCGAAAAGCCCGTGCTGGAGGTCGCCCATGGCCTCTGAGATGCAACTGCAGCTGGTCGCCAGCCTGCTGCGCCGCGGGCGCCAGCTCGACCGGCTGTCCGGTGGACTGACCCTGCTGGCCCTGGCCGTCGGCCTCGCCCCCTTGCTCGGCGGCAAACCCAACCCCGCCAGCGCACTGCTCTGCGGCCTGCTGGTGATGCTCGGCCTGGCGCAGAAGTACTGGGCCGTGCGGGTCGCCCTGGATGGCGAACTGTTCACCCGCCTGGCCCGGCAGCCGGAACAGCTGGCGGCCCGCACCCAGCAGCTCAATCAGGCCCTGGCCGGGCTCGGCCTGCAACCGGCCACGGCCGGCGGGCGCGACTGGGACGCGCGCAGCCGCGGCGCCCTGCACCTGTTGCGCCGGCAGGTGCTGTGGCTGGGTGCCCAAGTACTACTGGCCCTGGCCGCCATTCTGGCCATGCCCTGGTTTTCCTTCGCTGGATAGGAGTTGTCCATGCTTGCTTCATTGATTGCCTTTGCCATCACCTCGGCGGCGCGCCTGCTCACCGGCGCCCGCGCGCTGTGGCTGGGTTGCACCGCGCAACCGGTACAGCGCCTGTACTACGCCAACCACAGCAGCCACGGCGACTTCGTCCTGCTGTGGGCCTCGCTGCCCGACGAGCTGCGCCGCAGCACCCGCCCGGTGGCCGGCGCCGATTACTGGCAGCGCGACAGCCTGCGCCGCTACGTGATCAACGAAGTGTTCAACGGCGTGCTGATCGACCGCGAGCGCAGCAGCCCCGAGAGCAACCCGCTGCAACCCATGCTCGATGCCCTGGACAATGGCGACTCGCTGATCCTCTTCCCCGAAGGCACGCGCAACCTCGGCGACGAGCCCCTGCTGCCGTTCAAGAGCGGCCTGTTCCACCTGGCCATGGCCCGTCCGCAGGTCGAGCTGGTTCCGGTGTGGATCGCCAACCTCAACCGGGTCATGCCCAAGGGCCGCGCGCTGCCGCTGCCGCTGCTGTGCACCCTGAGCTTTGGCGCGCCCCTGGAGCGCCTGGCCGACGAAGACAAGGCGGCGTTCCTCGAACGTGCGCGTAACGCCCTGCTGGCACTCGCGCCCGAGGAGGCCTGAGATGGATCGCAATACCCTGCTGTTGTTCGTCGGCATCGGTGCCGTACTGCTGCTGGCCTCGCTGGTCGGCTTCATCCTCAAGCGCCGCTCCGGTGATGCGCCCAATGCGGTGATCGACAACCTCAATGCGCGCATCAATGCCTGGTGGGTGATGGTGCTGGTGATCGGCATCGCCTTCCTATTCGGCAAGACCGGGGTAATCGTGCTGTTCTACGGCGTGTCGTTCTACGCCCTGCGCGAGTTCATGACCCTCACGCCGACCCGGCGCAGCGACTACCCGGCCCTGGTCGCCGCCTTCTACTTCGCCTTGCCGGTGCAGTACCTGCTGATCGGCATCGACTGGTATGGCATGTTCAGCATCTTCATCCCGGTCTACCTGTTCCTCCTCCTGCCGATCCTCGCCTCCCTCGGCGGCGATACCACGCGCTTCCTCGAACGTGCGTCAAAGGTGCAGTGGGGGCTGATGATCGCGGTGTACTGCATCTCCGCGGTGCCGGCCCTGCTGACCCTGGATATCCCCGGCTACGAGGGGCGCAACCTGCTGCTGATCGCCTGGCTGGTGATAGTCGTGCAGCTGTCCGACGTGCTGCAGTACGTCTGCGGCAAACTGTTCGGCCAGCACAAGATCGCCCCGCTGCTGTCGCCGTCGAAGACCGTCGAAGGCTTCGTCGGTGGCGTGGCCCTGGCCACCCTGGTGGGCGCGCTGCTGTGCTGGATCACCCCGTTCGGCTTCTGGCAGGCCGCCGCGCTGGCCCTGCTGGTCAACCTGCTGGGCTTTGCCGGCGGCCTGGTGATGTCGGCGATCAAGCGCGACCGCGGCGTCAAGGACTGGGGCCATATGATCGAAGGCCACGGCGGCATGCTCGACCGCCTCGACTCGGTGTGCTTCGCTGCGCCGATCTTCTTCCATGTGGTGCGCTACTGGTGGGCGTGAATCACAGCTGAGAAAAAACCCGGCGCCTGCCGGGTTTTTTCTGTCCGCCTTTACGGCAAATACCCGGGCAGCGGCGCAAGACGACCTTGGTTTTACTCAGCGGCCTGCAAATTATCCCCACAATCTTAGTGTGGCCACTAGACTGGCAGCATCCTCGGTTAATGCCAGTACAGCCGCTTGACCAGCATGATCGCCCACACCCCGACCCTGTTCGCCTCGGTAGCCCTGGTCGCCACGATCATGGCGTTCTGCCTGATCCTGGTCGGGCAGCTGAACAAACGCGATGGCCTGTTCACCACCGGCTGCGGCCTGCTCGCCCATGCCCTGGCCTATGTCTGCTACACCCTCTACGGGCAGGCCGCACTGTGGCTCACCTATGGCTTGGCCAATCTGTTGCTGTCCGTGGCCCTGGCGCTGTACACCGCCGGCATCTTCCGCATCCGTGAACTGCGTGTGCCCTGGCCGCTGATCGCCAGCCTGCCTGCGCTCATGGCGCTGCTGATGGCCACGCTGATCGACACCCGCGAGCCGCGCATGCTGGCCGCCTCGGGCGTGCTCACCGGGCAATGCCTGCTGCTCGTCTACTGGGCCTACCGACATGCCCGCTCGACCGGCCGCTCCTACATGTTGCTGATGATTGGCGGCGGCATCAGCCTGATCGGCCTGACCCTGCGGATCATCGCCATCCTGGCGGGAGGCGCCACGGAAATGCAGTACGACGTCAGCAACCTGAAGCAGACCATTTCCGTCAGCATCGGCACGGTCACCGTGATGATGTACTCCCTGGGCCTGGTGCTGTTGTCGAATGAACGCAGCGAATCGCGCCTGCGGCAGATGGCCCGCCAGGATGTGCTCACCGGTATCCTCAACCGCCGCGCCATCCTCGAACAGCTCACCGAGGAGCTGGAGCGCGCCCGCCGTTGCGGCAGCACGCTGGCCATCGCCATGATCGACATCGATCACTTCAAGCAGATCAACGACCAGCACGGCCACCTGGCCGGCGACGAGGTGCTCTGCCACTGCGTGCGCAACCTGCAACAGCGCCTGCGCCAGTCCGACTGCATCGGCCGCTACGGGGGCGAGGAGTTTCTCCTGTTGCTGCCGGCGACCAGCGCCGAAGGTGCCATGGTCGCCGTCGATGCCCTGCGCGAAGCCCTGGCACAGACCCCGGCGCACTACGCTGGAACCACCATCCCCCTGAGCTTCAGCGCCGGCCTCTGGTGCGGCGTACCCGGCCCGGACGACAGTACCGATCAGCTCATCGCCCGCTCGGACAAGGCGCTCTACGCCGCCAAGGCCGGAGGACGCAACTGCCTGAGCCTGTCGGTACCGCCAGAGCGCCTGCAAGCGCAGGCCTGAACGGGCAGGGTAGGCTGAGGCGCAAAAAAAAATGCCCCGGCAGAGCGCAGTCTGCCGGGGCATTTCTGTTCCCGCTTAGGGGCCGGTCAGAAGTCCAGGTTGGACACCGCCAGGGCGTTGCTTTCGATGAAGTCGCGGCGCGGCTCCACGGCATCGCCCATCAGGGTGTTGAAGATCTGGTCGGCGGCGATGGCGTCCTCGATGGTCACCTTGAGCATGCGGCGCACGCTCGGGTCCATGGTGGTTTCCCACAGCTGTTCCGGGTTCATCTCGCCCAGCCCCTTATAGCGCTGGATGCTGTGACGCTTGGTGCTTTCGGCCATCAGCCAGGTCAGCGCTTCCTTGAAGGTGCTGACCGGCTTCTTGCGCTCGCCGCGCTGCACGTAGGCACCGTCTTCCAGCAGGCTGTTGAGCTGCTCGCCGAGGGTGGTCACGGTGCGATAGTCGTTGCTGGCGAAGAAATCACGGTTGAAGGTGATGTAGCTCGACAGGCCGTGGGCCATGACTTCCACTTCTGGCAGCCACAGGTGACGCTCACGGTCTTCACGCAAGCTGGCGGTGTAGGTCTGCCCTGACTTCTCGACGCCCTTCAGGCGCGCCTGGAAGGCCTCCAGCCAGGTCTGCATGGCGGCATGGTCGGCCAGCTGCTCGACCGATACGCGCGGCAGGTAGACGAAGTGCTCGGTGATGTCCTGCGGGTAGACGCGGGACAGGCGGCCGAGGGTCTTCATCACCGCGCGGTATTCGTTGACCAGCTTCTCCAGCGCGGCGCCGGAAAGGCCCGGGGCGTTCTCGTTGACGTGCAGGCTGGCATCGTCGAGGGCCGACTGGGTCATGTATTCGTCCATGGCCTCGTCGTCCTTGATGTACTGCTCCTGCTTGCCCTTCTTCACCTTGTACAGCGGCGGCTGGGCGATATAGATGTAGCCACGCTCGACCAGCTCCGGCAGCTGACGGAAGAAGAAGGTCAGCAGCAGGGTGCGGATGTGCGAACCGTCGACGTCGGCGTCGGTCATGATGATGATGTTGTGGTAGCGCAGCTTGTCGATGTTGTACTCGTCGCGCCCGATACCGCAGCCGAGAGCGGTGATCAGGGTGCCGACTTCCTGGGAGGAAATCATGCGGTCGAAACGGGCGCGCTCGACGTTGAGGATCTTGCCCTTGAGCGGCAGGATCGCCTGGGTCTTGCGGTTACGGCCCTGCTTGGCAGAACCACCCGCGGAGTCCCCTTCCACGATGTAGAGTTCGGACAGCGCTGGGTCTTTTTCCTGGCAGTCGGCCAGCTTGCCGGGCAGGCCGGCGATATCCAGCGCGCCTTTGCGACGGGTCATCTCGCGCGCCTTGCGCGCCGCTTCGCGGGCGCGGGCGGCGTCGATCATCTTGCCGACCACGGCCTTGGCTTCGTTGGGGTTCTCCAGCAGGAAGTCGGCGAAGTGCTTGCCCATCTCCTGTTCCACCGCGGTTTTCACCTCGGAGGAAACCAGCTTGTCCTTGGTCTGCGAGCTGAACTTCGGGTCCGGCACCTTGACCGAGATGATCGCGGTCAGGCCTTCGCGGGCATCGTCACCGGTGGTCGCGACCTTGTGCTTCTTGGCCAGGCCTTCGGCTTCGATGTAGTTGTTCAGGTGGCGGGTGAGGGCGGAGCGGAAGCCGGCCAGGTGGGTGCCGCCGTCACGCTGCGGAATGTTGTTGGTGAAGCACAGCAGGTTCTCGTTGAAGCTGTCGTTCCACTGCAGGGCGACTTCCACACCCACGCCGTCTTCCTCGCGCTGGATGTTGAAGTGGAACACCTGGTTGACCACGGTCTTGTTGGTGTTCAGGTATTCGACGAAGGCCTTGAGGCCGCCTTCGTACTTGAACAGCTCTTCCTTGCCGCTGCGCTCGTCCTTGAGGACGATGCCGACCCCGGAGTTGAGGAAGGACAGTTCACGCAGGCGCTTGGCCAGGATGTCCCAGCTGAAGTGGATGTTGTGGAAGGTGTCTTCCGACGGCTTGAAGTGGATCTGCGTGCCGGTGCCATCGGCATCGCCAACCGCGGCCAGCGGTGCCTGCGGGACGCCATGCACGTAGGTCTGTTCCCAGACCTTGCCGCTGCGGCGAATGGTCAGCACCAGTTCCTTGGACAGCGCGTTGACTACCGAGACACCCACGCCGTGCAGGCCGCCGGATACCTTGTAGCTGTTGTCATCGAACTTACCGCCGGCATGCAGCACGGTCATGATGACCTCGGCGGCGGAGACGCCTTCTTCCTTGTGCATGTCCACCGGGATGCCGCGACCGTTGTCGCGTACGGTGATCGACTCATCCGGGTGGATGGTGATGCTGATGTCGCTGCAGTGACCGGCCAGAGCTTCGTCGATCGAGTTGTCGACCACCTCGAAGACCATGTGGTGCAGACCACTGCCGTCATCGGTGTCGCCGATGTACATGCCTGGTCGCTTGCGTACGGCATCCAGGCCCTTGAGGACCTTGATACTGTTGGAGTCGTACGTTTGGTTTTCGCTCATGCCTTCACTCCCGGTGGTCGTGTCTGGGTGATACAGCCATGTTCCACGTGGAACATGGCGACCGGCGTATCCGTGCGCCAGCCATCATTCAATAATTCGTGATCGACACAGGTGATGAACACCTGACACTGCAAATCATCCAGCAGTCGGCACAAGGCCCGTCGATGTTGCTCATCCAGCTCCGACGGCAAGTCGTCCACCAGATAAATGCATTGGCCATGTTTGGCCTGGTTCAGCAGATGCCCCTGGGCGATGCGCAGTGCGCAGACCACCAGCTTCTGCTGACCGCGGGACAGAATCTCCGCGGCATTGTGTGCGCCGAGGCGCAGGCGTAAATCGGCGCGCTGCGGTCCGGCCTGGGTATGGCCGAGTTGCTGATCACGGGGCAGGGTGGCAGCCAGTACATCGGTCAGCGCCTTGTCCTTGTCCCAGCCGCGGTAGTAGCTCAGGGTCAACCCTTCGAGCTCCACCAGCTCACTCAGCACCTGCTCAAACACCGGCTTGAGGGCCTGGATATAGGCCCGCCGATAACCATCCAGTTCATCGCTGGCTAGGCACAGCTCACGGTCCCACGCGGCCTGTGCAGCGCCGTCCAGTGTACCATGCCGCAGCCACGAGTTTCGCTGGCGCAGGGCCTTCTGCAGGCGCTGCCAGGCCGGCAAAAAGCGTGGTTCCACGTGGAACACTCCCCAGTCGAGGAACTGCCGACGAATCTTCGGCGCCCCTTCGAGCAGGCGGAAACTGTCCGGGTTGATCACCTGCAGCGGCAGCACTTCGGCAAGCTGTGCCGTGCTGCGTGCATTCTGTCCATCGATGCGGATCTGCAGTTCACCCTGGCGATCGCGGGAAATACCCAGATTGCTGGAACGATCATCAGCCAGCTCAACCTGACCGAATACGGTACAGGCCGGTTGCTCGTACTGAATCATCGGCAGCAGCTTGTTGCTGCGAAAGGAGCGGGCAAGGCCGAGCAGATGGATGGCTTCCAGCAGGCTGGTCTTGCCGCTGCCGTTGGCGCCATGAAGGATGTTGATGCGGGGGGAGGGGGAGAGCGTCACCGGGTGCAGATTTCGCACCGCGGTGACGGTGACACGGGAGAGGGACATTCAGGCGTTACAGGCGCATCGGCATGACAACGTAGGACGAGTCGTCGTTACCGGCTTCCTGCACCAGGGCACTGCTGTTGGCATCGGAGAGGATCAGACGCACCTGCTCGGTGGTCATCACGCCCAGTACGTCGAGCAGGTAGCTGACGTTGAAACCGATCTCCAGCGAGCCGCCGTTGTAGTCGACTGCCACTTCTTCTTCCGCTTCTTCCTGCTCCGGGTTGTTCGCCTGGATCTTCAGCTGACCGCTGGCCAGCTGCAGACGGATGCCGCGGTACTTCTCGTTGGACAGAATCGAGGTACGGCTGAAGGCTTCACGCAGGGCCTGACGATCACCGACCACCAGCTTGTCGCCACCGCGCGGCAGCACACGCTCGTAATCCGGGAACTTGCCGTCGACCAGTTTCGAGGTGAAGGTGAACTCGCCGGTGGTGGCGCGGATATGGTGCTGGCCGAGGACGATGGCGACTTCGCCATCCTGCTCGGTGAGCAGGCGGGCCAGTTCGAGGATGCCTTTGCGCGGCACGATGACCTGGTGCTTCTCGGTGTTCTCGATGGCCGCTTCCATGGCGCACATGGCCAGACGGTGACCATCGGTGGCGACGGCGCGCAGCACACCGGTCTGCACTTCGATCAGCATCCCGTTGAGGTAGTAGCGCACGTCCTGCTGGGCCATGGCGAAACTGGTGCGCTCGATCAGACGGCGCAGCTTGCTCTGGATCAGCGAGAAGGTCAGCGAACCCGGGCCTTCTTCCACGGTGGGGAAGTCGTTGGCCGGCAGGGTCGACAGGGTGAAACGGCTGCGCCCGGCCTTGACCACCAGCTTCTGCTCGTCGACGCGGATATCGATCAGCGCGTCGTTCGGCAGGCTCTTGCAGATGTCCATCAGCTTGCGTGCCGGTACGGTGATCTCACCCGGCTCGGCGCTGTCTTCCAGGGTCACGCGGCCAACCAGTTCGACTTCCAGGTCGGTACCGGTCAACGACAGCTGTTGGCCTTCGACCACCAGCAGCACATTGGAGAGTACCGGCAAGGTCTGGCGGCGTTCGACGACGCCGGCGACCAGTTGCAGGGGTTTCAACAGGGCTTCGCGTTGAATGGTGAAATGCATGGTCTAGTCCCTTGCCTAATGAGGCTGCGTGTCAGGTAGTCAGGGTGCGCAGCAGGTTCTTGTAGTCCTCGCGGATATCCGCGTCGGATTCCCGCAGTTCGGCAATCTTACGACAGGCGTGCAGAACTGTGGTGTGGTCTCTTCCGCCAAATGCATCGCCGATTTCCGGCAGGCTGTGGTTGGTCAATTCTTTCGACAAGGCCATGGCCACCTGGCGCGGGCGGGCGACCGAACGCGAGCGGCGCTTGGACAGCAGATCGGAAATCTTGATCTTGTAGTACTCGGCCACGGTGCGCTGGATATTGTCGACGCTGACCAGCTTGTCCTGCAGGGCCAGCAGATCCTTCAGCGACTCGCGGATCAGCTCGATGGTGATCGGCTGGTTGGTGAAGTGCGAGTGGGCGATCACCCGTTTCAGCGCGCCTTCCAGCTCACGCACGTTGGAGCGGATGCGCTGGGCGATGAAGAAGGCCGCGTCATGCGGCAGGTCGACCTTGGTCTGCTCGGCCTTCTTCATCAGGATGGCCACACGGGTTTCCAGTTCCGGCGGCTCCACCGCCACGGTCAGGCCCCAGCCGAAGCGCGACTTCAGACGTTCTTCCAGGCCTTCGATTTCCTTCGGATAACGGTCGCTGGTGAGGATGACCTGCTGGCCACCTTCAAGCAGGGCGTTGAAGGTGTGGAAGAACTCCTCCTGGGAGCGCTCCTTCTTGGCGAAGAACTGGATATCGTCGATCAGCAGCGCGTCGACCGAACGGTAGAAGCGCTTGAACTCGTTGATCGCGTTGAGCTGCAACGCCTTGACCATGTCGGCGACGAAGCGCTCGGAATGCAGGTAGACCACCTTGGCATTCGGATTCTTCTTCAGCAGGTGATTACCCACGGCGTGCATCAGGTGGGTCTTGCCCAGGCCGACGCCGCCATACAGGAACAGCGGGTTGTAACCGTGCTTGAGGTTGTCCGCCACCTGCCAGGCCGCCGCGCGGGCCATCTGGTTGGACTTGCCCTCGACGAAGTTCTCGAAGGTGAAAGTGCGGTTGAGGTAGCTGGTGTGCTTCAACGCACCCTCGACCTGAACCGAGCGCTCGGTCGGGCGCGGCGCGGCGACCGGTTGAGGCGAGACCGGCTCACTGACCGGGGCATCCGGCACGGGAGTCGCAACGGGCACCTGGCTACTAATAGAGGGAGCCGGGGCGGCCTGGGGGGCAACACGCGCCGCCGCACTGCGCTTGCTACCGATCAGCATCGACAGGGCAGGCGCCAGGCCGTTGGCCCGTTCGGCCAGCAGCTCCAGCAGGCGCACCAGGTATTTTTCGTTGACCCAGTCGAGCACGAAACGGTTGGGGGCGTAGACGCGCAGTTCATCACCTTCGGCTTCCACCTGCAGTGGGCGGATCCAGGTGTTGAATTGCTGGGCAGGCAATTCGTCGCGAAGCAGCTCAACACACTGCTGCCAAAGTTCAACGGACACGGAAATCCCCTAGGTCGCTACGATCGGCGAGGCAAAAAACAGTCCGCATTGTAGCCGCCGAGACACGAGTTATCCACATGTAAAACGCCTTTCAAGCCAGCAAAATCAAGGATTTATTGCTGTTTCCAGGGGTAACGCAATGTACCGCTAAAGGTTGTGGATAAAGCACCCATAAGCCTGGTGGATAAGACGGGGCTAAAACCTCTGGATAACCTCGCTGTGGGTAACTGGCCATTCGCTGCACAGGCAATCCCCATCCCCGGCACAGGCACAGCACCGGTTACCGACAGCCTTTTGCCCGGCGGTAAGCCCCGTAGACCATGGCCTGCAACGAGTTGTCCACAGAAAAGCGGTTGCTTAAAGCTTTATAAGCACTACAAGTCTTTTAAGAATTTCTTTCCTTTTATCTTCTTTATGCTCAGAAGCCTGGATGGAAATTGACCTGGGGCCGCGCTTTCACTAGAATCGCCGGTCTCTTTAAACGGGGGCCATTCCGGCCCGTAGTGGACCACCCAGGTAAGCACCATGAAACGCACTTTCCAACCCAGCACTATCAAGCGCGCTCGTACCCACGGTTTCCGCGCACGCATGGCCACCAAGAACGGTCGTGCCGTCCTGTCGCGTCGTCGCGCCAAGGGCCGCAAGCGCCTGACCGTCTGATAAACCGGAACGGGTGGTGAGTCAGGACTTCAGCCGGGAAAAGCGTCTGCTTACTCCTCGGCAATTCAAGACAGTCTTCGACTCACCCAGCGGCAAGGCTCCTGGCAAAAACGTCCTGCTCCTCGCTCGCAGCAACGATCTGAACCATCCCCGCCTGGGTTTGGTGATCGGCAAGAAAAGCGTCAAGCTTTCCGTCGAGCGTAACCGCCTGAAACGCCTGATCCGGGATTCGTTCCGGCACCACCAGGAATTATTGGGCGGTCTGGACATTGTCGTGGTGGCACGCAAGGGCCTTGGCGATCTGGACAACGTGGAGCTGCATCAGCAGTTCAGCAAGCTCTGGAAACGCCTGGCCCGCCAGCGACCTAGCCCTGAACCCGAACTCGGACCAGGGGTGAGCGACAGTCCCCATGCGTAAACTGGCTATCCTTCCGATCCAGTTTTACCGCTACGCCATCAGCCCTTTGATGGCCAGTCACTGCCGCTTCCATCCCAGCTGTTCCTGCTACACCCAGGAAGCCATCGAACTGCATGGCGTCCTGCGGGGTAGCTGGCTCGGCATTCGCCGCCTGAGTCGCTGTCATCCCTGGAACCCCGGTGGTTACGACCCGGTTCCGCCCCCTTCTTCCCCTTCGATGACCGAGTAATCCATGGATATCCAACGCTCGATCCTGCTCGTCGCCCTGGCAGTCGTGTCCTATCTGATGGTTCTGCAGTGGAACCAGGACTACGGCCAGGCTGCTCTGCCGACCCAGAGTGCCGCCGTCGCCAGCAACGGCAGCACGCCTGCTCTGCCGGATACGCCGGCCGCCGCCAGCAACCACGACGACATTCCGTCGGCCAATGCCGAGCAGCAGCAACCGGAAAGCCCGGTGGCGGCCACCAGCGATCAGCTGATCCGGGTGAAGACCGACGTTCTCGACCTGGCCATCGACCCGCGCGGTGGTGACATCGTGCAGCTGACCCTGCCGGCCTACCCGCGTCGTCAGGATCATCCGGAGATTCCGTTCCAGCTGTTCGACAACGGTGGCGAGCGCCTGTACCTGGCACAGAGCGGCCTGATCGGCAGCAACGCGCCGGACAAGAGCAGTGGCCGCGCCCTGTGGAGCAGCGCCCAGCAGCAGTACCAACTGGCCGAGGGCCAGGACGAACTGGTGGTCGAGCTGAACTACAGCGAAGCCGGAGTCAACTACATCAAGCGTTTCAGCTTCAAGCGCGGCCAGTACGAGCTGAGCGTGGCCTACCGGATCGACAACCAGTCGGCCCAGGCCTGGAGCGGCAACATGTTTGCCCAGCTCAAGCGCGACAGCAGCGGTGATCCGTCCTCGACCACTGCCACCGGCACCGCGACCTACCTGGGCGCCGCCATGTGGACCAGCGAGGAGCCGTACAAGAAAGTGTCGATGAGCGACATCGACAAGCAGGCCGACAAGGAAACCGTGCAGGGTGGCTGGGTCGCCTGGCTGCAGCACTACTTCGTCACCGCCTGGATTCCGGCCAAGGACTCCAGCAACGTGGTGCAGACCCGCAAGGACAGCCAGGGCAACTACATCATCGGCTTCACCGGGCCGACCCTCAGCGTCGCCGCCGGTGCCCAGGCCGAAACCAGCGCCACCCTGTACGCCGGCCCGAAGATCCAGAAGCACCTGGGCGAGCTGTCCCCGGGCCTGGAGCTGACCGTCGACTACGGCATCCTGTGGTTCCTCGCCCAGCCGATCTTCTGGCTGCTGGAACATATCCACAGCATCCTGGGTAACTGGGGCTGGTCGATCATCGTCCTGACCATCATCATCAAACTGGCGTTCTTCCCGCTGTCCGCCGCCAGCTACAAGTCGATGGCGCGCATGCGTGCGGTATCGCCGAAGCTGGCCGCGCTGAAGGAACAGTTTGGCGACGATCGCCAGAAGATGTCCCAGGCGATGATGGAGCTGTACAAGAAGGAGAAGATCAACCCGCTCGGTGGCTGCCTGCCGATCCTGGTGCAGATGCCGGTATTCCTGGCCCTCTACTGGACCCTCCTGGAAAGCGTGGAAATGCGCCAGGCCCCGTGGCTGCTGTGGATCACCGACCTGTCGATCAAGGATCCGTTCTTCCTCCTGCCGATCATCATGGGCGCCACCATGTTCATCCAGCAGCAGCTCAACCCGACGCCGCCGGACCCCATGCAGGCCAAGGTGATGAAGCTGATGCCGATCATCTTCACCTTCTTCTTCCTCTGGTTCCCGGCGGGTCTGGTGCTGTACTGGGTGGTCAACAACGTCCTGTCCATCGCCCAGCAGTGGTACATTACCCGCAAGATCGAGGCGGCTACGGCGAAAGCCTGACCGTTCTCGCCGCTGCACTGAACGCCCCCTCGTGGGGCGTTTTGCTATCTGTCATTTACTGCCGAGAGAGCCAATCATGAACGCCGCCCGTGAAACCATCGTCGCCGTCGCCACTGCCCAGGGTCGTGGCGGAGTCGGCATCGTGCGGGTCTCCGGGCCACGGGCGCGGGCCATCGGCATCACCCTGAGCGGCCTCGAAGCCAAGCCAAGGCATGCCCACTACGGGCCCTGGCACGACCACCAAGGCGAGGTGATCGACCAGGGCCTGCAGCTGTTCTTCCCCGGCCCGCACTCCTTCACCGGCGAAGACGTGCTGGAACTGCAGGGCCACGGCGGCCCGGTAGTGCTCGACATGCTCCTGCAGCGCTGCCTGCAGCTCGGCGCCCGCCAGGCACGGCCCGGCGAGTTCAGCGAGCGCGCCTTCCTCAACGACAAGCTCGACCTAGCCCAGGCCGAGGCCATCGCCGACCTGATCGAAGCCAGCTCGGCCCAGGCCGCACGCAATGCCCTGCGCTCCCTGCAGGGCGAGTTCTCCCGCCGGGTGCACGGCCTGACCGAGAAGCTGATCGAGCTGCGCATCTACGTGGAGGCGGCGATCGATTTTCCCGAGGAAGAGATCGACTTCCTCGCCGACGGCCATGTGCTCGGCCTGCTGGATGGCGTGCGCGACAACTTATCCACAGTGCTGCGCGAAGCCGGGCAAGGCGCCCTGCTGCGCGACGGCATGACCGTGGTCATCGCCGGCCGGCCCAACGCCGGCAAGTCCAGCCTGCTCAACGCCCTGGCCGGACGCGAGGCGGCCATCGTCACCGAGATCGCCGGGACCACCCGCGACGTGCTGCGCGAACATATCCACATCGATGGCATGCCGCTGCACGTGGTGGATACCGCCGGCCTGCGCGACACCGACGACCAGGTCGAGAAGATCGGCGTGGAGCGGGCGCTGAAGGCCATCGGCGAGGCCGACCGGGTGCTGCTAGTGGTCGACTCGACTGCGCCGGAAGCCGCCGATCCCTTCGCCCTGTGGCCGGAATTCCTCGACCAGCGCCCCGATCCGGCACGGGTCACCCTGATCCGCAACAAGGCCGACCTGTCGGGCGAGGCCGTGGCGCTGGATACCTGCGCGGATGGCCATGTCACCCTCAGCCTGTCGGCCAAGTCCAACGACGGTCTGGATCTGCTGCGTGAACACCTCAAGGCCTGCATGGGCTACCAGCAGACCACCGAGAACAGCTTCAGCGCCCGCCGCCGCCACCTGGAAGCCCTGCGCCAGGCCTCCGGCCACCTCGAGCACGGCCGTGCCCAGCTGACCCTGGCCGGGGCCGGCGAGCTGCTGGCCGAGGATCTGCGTCAGGCCCAGCAAGCCCTAGGCGAGATCACCGGTGCCTTCAGCTCCGACGACCTGCTCGGGCGCATCTTCTCCAGCTTCTGCATCGGCAAATAAACCCGCTTACGCCGCATCCGCCTGCCTGGCCCAAGGCGGATCGCCACTGCCCGGCAGTTATCCAATGAGCCGCAAAGGCGAACCTAAGCCCTGTGGAAAACCCGGCCTAAGCCCAGTCCATAACTGGGTTTGAAAGCTGAAGATAAAACCCGCTGTGTATAACTGGCCATTCCATCCACAGCTAGTGGGCAGCTTGCCCAGTGGAAAGTGCCAGGATCAGCACAGGGTTATCATCCGCTGTACAGCTTGCCAGCAATGGGCTGTAGCGCTTTATCCACAGAAATGGCCTTCACCATACATAAACATAAAAATAAGGCTTTATAAAAATTCATTCTTTTATTCTCTATAAACCTGAAGCCTTACCGACTGGCTATTTTTTGTGCAGAAGGCTTCATTCACTCCGGCTAAGTCCCTATACTTGCGCCCCTTCTCTTTTCCCCCTTTTCAACAGGCACGAGGTGCGTGGTGGACTTCCCTTCCCGTTTTGACGTGATCGTGATCGGCGGCGGTCATGCCGGTACCGAGGCTGCGCTGGCAGCTGCACGCATGGGCGTGAAGACCCTGCTGCTGACCCACAACGTGGAAACCCTCGGCCAGATGAGCTGCAACCCGGCCATCGGCGGTATCGGCAAGAGCCACCTGGTCAAGGAAATCGACGCCCTCGGCGGCGCCATGGCGATTGCCACCGACAAGGGCGGCATCCAGTTCCGTGTGCTCAACAGCCGCAAGGGCCCAGCCGTACGTGCCACCCGCGCCCAGGCCGACCGCGTGCTGTACAAGGCGGCGATCCGCGAGATTCTGGAAAACCAGGCCAACCTGTGGATATTCCAGCAGGCTGCCGATGACCTGATCGTCGAGCAGGACCAGGTCAAAGGCGTGGTCACCCAGATGGGCCTGCGTTTCTTCGCCGATTCGGTGGTACTGACCACCGGCACCTTCCTCGGCGGACTTATCCACATCGGCCTGCAGAACTATTCCGGCGGCCGTGCCGGCGATCCGCCCTCGATCGCCCTGGCCCAGCGCCTGCGCGAGCTGCCGCTGCGCGTCGGCCGGCTGAAGACCGGCACGCCGCCGCGCATCGACGGCCGTTCGGTGGATTTCTCGCTGATGACCGAGCAACCGGGCGATACGCCGATCCCGGTGATGTCCTTCATGGGCAACAAGGACATGCATCCGCAGCAGATCAGCTGCTGGATGACCCACACCAACGCGCGCACCCACGAGATCATCGCCAGCAATCTGGATCGCTCGCCGATGTATTCCGGCGTGATCGAGGGCATCGGCCCGCGCTACTGCCCGTCGATCGAAGACAAGATCCACCGCTTCGCCGACAAGGACAGCCACCAGGTATTCATCGAGCCGGAAGGCCTGACCACCCATGAGCTGTACCCCAACGGCATCTCCACCTCGCTGCCGTTCGATGTGCAGCTCGAGATCGTGCGTTCCATCCGCGGCATGGAGAACGCCCACATCGTGCGGCCCGGCTACGCCATCGAGTACGACTACTTCGACCCGCGCGACCTGAAATACAGCCTGGAGACCAAGGTCATCGGCGGCCTGTTCTTCGCCGGACAGATCAACGGCACCACCGGCTACGAAGAAGCCGGCGCCCAGGGCCTGCTGGCCGGCGCCAACGCCGCGCTGCGCGCGCAGGGCAAGGAAGCCTGGTGCCCGCGCCGCGACGAGGCCTACATCGGCGTACTGGTCGACGACCTGATCACCCTGGGCACCCAGGAGCCGTACCGCATGTTCACTTCGCGCGCCGAATACCGGCTGATCCTGCGCGAGGACAACGCCGACCTGCGCCTGACCGAGAAGGGCCGCGAGCTGGGCCTGGTCGACGACGCGCGCTGGGCCGCGTTCGAAGCCAAGCGCGAAGGCATCGTTGAGGAAGAGCAGCGCCTGAAGAGCACCTGGGTGCGCCCCGGCACTGCGCAGGGCGATGCCATAGTCGAACGCTTCGGCACCCCGCTGGCCCACGAATACAACCTGCTCAACCTGCTCAGCCGCCCGGAAATCGACTACGCCAGCCTGATCGAGCTGACCGGCGCCGGTGCCAGCGACCCGCAGGTCGCCGAGCAGATTGAGATCAAGACCAAGTACGCCGGTTACATCGAGCGTCAACAGGAAGAGATCGAACGCCTGCGCGCCAGCGAAGACACCCAGCTGCCGGCCGACATCGACTACGCCGGGATCTCCGGGCTGTCCAAGGAGATCCAGGGCAAGCTGGGCAATGCCCGTCCGCAGACCCTCGGCCAGGCTTCGCGCATCCCCGGCGTGACCCCGGCGGCGATTTCCCTGCTGCTGATCCATTTGAAGAAACGCGGCGCTGGCCGTCAGCTGGAGCAAAGCGCCTGATGTCTGCCGTCACCCAACGCCATGCCGAAGAACTCGCGCAAGGCGCGCAGATGCTTGGCGTCGAACTGTCCGCCCAGCAGCAGGAACAGCTGCTGGCCTACCTGGCGCTGCTGATCAAGTGGAACAAGGCCTACAACCTGACCGCCGTGCGCAACCCGGACGAGATGGTCTCGCGCCATCTGCTCGACAGCCTCAGCGTGGTGCCCTTCGTCGCCGAGCATGGCGATAACTGGCTGGACGTCGGCAGCGGCGGTGGCATGCCGGGGATTCCCCTGGCCATCCTGTTCCCCGAGCGGCGCTTCACCCTGCTTGATTCCAACGGCAAGAAGACCCGCTTCCTCACCCAGGTGAAGCTGGAGCTGAAGCTGGCCAACCTGGAAGTTATCCACAGCCGGGTCGAAGAGTTCCGTCCCGAGCAGCCGTTCAGCGGCATCTGCTCGCGGGCGTTCAGCTCGCTGCAGGACTTTTCCGACTGGACCCGCCACCTCGGCAACGGCGATACCCACTGGCTGGCGATGAAAGGCGTGCACCCGGACGACGAGCTGCAGGCCCTGCCGGCGGACTTTCGCCTGCAAAGCACGCACGTGCTCAAGGTTCCCGGTTGCCAAGGCCAGCGCCATCTGTTGATACTGCGTCGCTTGGTCTAGGGGGAACGGCAGCATGGCTAAAGTATTCGCGATCGCCAACCAGAAAGGCGGGGTCGGCAAGACCACCACCTGCATCAATCTGGCGGCATCCCTGGTCGCTACCAAGCGCCGCGTGCTGCTGATCGACCTCGACCCGCAGGGCAACGCCACCATGGGCAGTGGCGTCGACAAGCAGACCCTGGAACACTCGATCTACGACGTGCTGATCGGCGAGAGCACGGTCGGCGAGGCCATGCAGTTCTCCGAGCATGGCGGCTACCAGCTGCTGCCGGCCAACCGCGACCTCACCGCCGCCGAAGTCGGCCTGCTGGAAATGAAGATGAAGGAAAGCCGCCTGCGCTATGCGCTGGCGCCGATCCGCGAGAACTACGATTACATACTCATCGATTGCCCGCCGGCGCTGTCCATGCTCACGGTCAACGCCCTGGTCGCCGCCGACGGGGTGATCATCCCCATGCAGTGCGAGTACTACGCCCTGGAAGGCCTGAGCGACCTGGTCAACAGCATCCAGCGCATCGCCGAGCTGCTCAACCCCAGCCTGAAGATCGAAGGCCTGCTGCGCACCATGTACGATCCGCGCATCAGCCTGACCAACGATGTCAGCGCGCAGCTCAAGCAACACTTCGGCGACAAGCTTTACGACGTGGTCATCCCACGCAATGTGCGCCTGGCCGAGGCGCCCAGCTTCGGCATGCCGGCGCTGGTCTACGACAAGCAATCCCGTGGCGCCATCGCCTACCTGGCGCTGGCTGGCGAACTGGTGCGCCGCCAGCGCAGCAACGCCAAAACCGCTACTGCATAAGGAATCCCATGGCCATCAAGAAACGTGGACTCGGCCGCGGGCTCGACGCCCTGCTCGGCGGCACCTCTGCCGCCGCCCTGGAAGAACAGGCGGTACAAGCCGATAGCCGCGAGCTGCAGCACCTGCCGCTGGACCTGATCCAGCGCGGCAAGTACCAGCCGCGCCGCGACATGGACCCGGGCGCGCTCGAGGAACTGGCCAATTCGATCAAGGTCCAGGGCGTGATGCAGCCGATCGTGGTGCGCCCCATCGGCGGCGGACGTTTCGAGATCATCGCCGGCGAGCGGCGTTGGCGTGCCAGCCAGCAGGCCGGGCTGGAGAAGATCCCGGCCATGGTCCGCGAAGTGCCGGATGAGGCCGCCATCGCCATGGCGCTGATCGAGAACATCCAGCGCGAAGACCTCAACCCGATTGAGGAAGCCGTGGCCCTGCAGCGCCTGCAGCAGGAATTCGAGCTGACCCAGCAGCAGGTCGCCGATGCGGTGGGCAAGTCGCGTGCGACCATCACCAACCTGCTGCGCCTGATCGCCCTGCCGGAAGAGATCAAGACCCTGCTGTCCCATGGCGACCTGGAAATGGGTCATGCCCGTGCCCTGCTCGGTTTGCCCCTGGAACAGCAGGTCGAGGGTGCGCGACACGTTGTCGCACGCGGCCTCACCGTACGCCAGACCGAGGCCCTGGTCCGCCAGTGGCTGAACACCAAGGAAAAGCCCGCCGCGGTGGTCAAGTCCGACCCGGACATCAACCGCCTGGAACAGCGCCTGGCCGAGAAGCTAGGGGCTCCGGTGCAGATCAAGCATGGTCAGAAGGGCAAGGGCCAGCTGGTCATCCGCTACAGCTCGCTGGACGAGTTGCAGGGTGTGCTGGCGCATATCCGCTGACACAATTGCTCATTGTTGCCGCTGTAGCGCATGGTCGGAATTCACTACCGGCCAGTTGAACGGGGTGGGAAGCGCCCCTATACTCTGCGCGCATTTTGTCGGCACAAAATATGCCAAGTGCTTGATTTAAGGCGGCCGACGCCAGAGGAACAGTAGTGATGGATGCCCGCACGCCAAACCGCCTGCCCTTCCATCGTTTGCCGGTTTTCCCGGTGCTGCTGGCCCAATTGGCCGTGTTGCTGCTGGCTGCTGCTACCCTGTATGGCTGGCGTGGCCCGGTAAGCGGTTATTCGGGACTCTGTGGGGGGCTGATCGCCTGGCTGCCCAACCTGTATTTCGCCCACAAGGCGTTCCGCTTCAGCGGGGCGCGGGCCGCCCAGAGCATCGTCCGGTCTTTCTATGCCGGCGAAGCGGGCAAGCTGATTCTGACGGCAGCGTTGTTCACGCTGGCGTTTGCAGGAGTGAAACCTCTGGAAGCACTGGCGCTGTTCGGTGTCTTCCTGCTGACTCAGGTAGTCAACTGGTTCGCACCCTTGCTGATGAGAACAAGACTTTCGAGACCTTAGAGCGTTTGAGGCAAACATGGCAGAGCAAACCGCTTCGGGCTACATCCAGCACCACCTGCAGAACCTGACTTTCGGGAAACTGCCGAATGGTGATTGGGGCTTGGCCCACACCGCACAAGAAGCAAAGGAAATGGGCTTTTGGGCATTCCACGTGGATACCCTGGGTTGGTCCGTGTTCCTCGGCTTGATCTTCGTCCTGCTGTTCCGCATGGCCGCCAAGCGCGCCACCAGCGGCCAACCGGGCGGCCTGCAGAACTTCGTCGAAGTGCTGATCGAGTTCGTCGACGGCAGCGTCAAGGACACCTTCCACGGCCGCAATCCGCTGATCGCGCCGCTGGCCCTGACCATCTTCGTCTGGATCTTCCTGATGAACCTGATGGACCTGGTGCCGGTCGACTTCCTGCCGATGCTGGCCGCGACCATCACCGGTAACGATCACCTGTTCTTCCGCGTGGTCCCGACCACCGACCCGAACGCCACCCTGGGCATGGCCCTGTCGGTGTTCGCCCTGATCGTGTTCTACAGCATCAAGGTCAAGGGCATCGGCGGCTTCCTCGGCGAACTGACCCTGCATCCTTTCGGTAGCAAGAACATCGCCGTACAGATCCTGCTGATCCCGGTGAACTTCCTGCTCGAGTTCGTCACCCTGATCGCCAAGCCGATTTCCCTGGCTCTGCGTCTGTTCGGCAACATGTATGCCGGCGAACTGATCTTCATCCTGATTGCCGTGATGTTCGGCAGTGGCATGTTCCTGCTCAGCACCCTGGGTGTTGCGCTGAACTGGGCGTGGGCGGTGTTCCACATCCTGATCATCACCCTGCAGGCCTTCATCTTCATGATGCTGACCATCGTCTACCTGTCGATGGCACACGAAGACAACCACTAAGAGGCGCTTGCCTCTTTGGGTAACGAAAAACGCTTTACCGCTTCACTTTGAAAACCCCTAACCAATACGACATAAAAAGTCGGGAGGAAAGATGGAAACTGTAGTTGGTCTCACCGCGATTGCTGTTGCCCTGCTGATCGGCCTGGGCGCCCTGGGTACTGCCATTGGCTTCGGCCTGCTGGGCGGCAAATTCCTGGAAGGCGCTGCGCGTCAGCCGGAAATGGTTCCGATGCTGCAGGTCAAAATGTTCATCGTCGCCGGTCTGCTGGACGCCGTGACCATGATCGGCGTGGGTATCGCTCTGTTCTTCACCTTCGCGAACCCCTTCGTTGGTCAAATCGCCGGCTAATCACTCGTTCCCGAGTGATTGGTTTGACGAACAACGAACGAGCGAGGTGTTGGCGTGAACATTAATGCAACCCTGATTGGACAGGCCGTTGCGTTCTTCATTTTCGTGCTGTTCTGCATGAAGTTCGTATGGCCTCCGGTCATTACGGCTTTGCGCGAACGCCAGAAGAAGATCGCCGATGGTCTGGACGCCGCCAACCGTGCGGCTCGTGATCTGGAGCTGGCCCACGAGAAAGTGGCCCAGCAACTGCGCGAAGCCAAAACCCAGGCTGCTGAAATCATCGAGCAGGCCAAGAAACGCGGTACTCAGATCGTCGACGAAGCCCGTGATCAGGCCCGTGTCGAAGCTGACCGTGTGAAGGCTCAGGCTCAGGCCGAGATCGAACAGGAACTGAACAGCGTCAAAGACGCCCTGCGTGCCCAACTGGGTGCCCTGGCTGTCGGCGGTGCCGAGAAGATCCTGGGAGCCACCATCGATCAAAACGCGCATGCGGAGCTGGTTAACAAACTGGCAGCCGAAATCTAAGCGAGGGCGATCATGGCAGAACTGACCACGCTGGCCCGACCTTACGCCAAGGCTGCTTTCGAGCACGCCCAGGCCCACCAGCAACTGGCCTCCTGGTCAGCCATGCTCGGCCTGGCTGCAGTGGTGTCGCAAGACGACACCCTGCAACGCGTGCTCAAGGCCCCGCGTCTGACGAGTACAGAAAAGGCCACCACTTTTAATGAAGTGTGTGGTGACAAGTTCGATGCCCAGGCACGCAACTTCATTTCCATCGTCTCCGAACACGGTCGTCTCGACCTGTTGCCGGAAATCGCCGCACTGTTCGAGCTGTACAAGGCCGAGCAGGAAAAGTCGGTGGACGTGGAAGTGACCAGTGCCTTTGCATTGAGCACAGAACAGCAAGACAAACTCGCCAAGGTTCTCAGCGCACGGCTCAGCCGGGAAGTGCGTCTGCACGCGACGGAAGACTCCACCCTCATCGGTGGCGTCGTGATCCGCGCGGGCGACCTGGTTATCGATGGCTCGGTTCGCGGCAAAATCGCGAAACTGGCCGAAGCGTTGAAATCTTGAGTTTGAAGGGGCAGCAGAGCAATGCAGCAACTCAATCCTTCCGAAATTAGTGAAATCATCAAGGGACGTATCGAGAAACTCGACGTCTCTTCCCAGGCTCGTAACGAAGGCACCATCGTCAGCGTGTCTGACGGTATCGTGCGGATCTACGGTCTCGCCGACGTCATGTACGGCGAAATGATCGAGTTCCCGGGCGGCGTCTACGGCATGGCCATGAACCTTGAGCGCGACTCCGTCGGCGCCGTGGTTCTGGGTGCCTACCAGTCGCTGGCCGAAGGCATGAGCGCCAAGTGCACCGGCCGCATCCTGGAAGTTCCGGTTGGTCCGGAACTGCTGGGTCGCGTAGTCGACGCACTGGGTAACCCGATCGACGGCAAAGGCCCGCTGAACAACGTCGCCAGCGACGCGGTTGAAAAGGTTGCGCCGGGCGTGATCTGGCGTAAGTCGGTCGACCAGCCGGTGCAGACCGGTTACAAGTCGGTCGATGCCATGATCCCGGTTGGCCGTGGCCAGCGCGAGCTGATCATCGGTGACCGTCAGATCGGTAAAACCGCTCTGGCCATCGACGCCATCATCAACCAGAAAGACAGCGGCATCCGTTGCGTCTACGTGGCTATCGGTCAGAAGCAATCGACCATCGCCAACATCGTGCGCAAGCTGGAAGAGAACGGCGCCCTGGCCAACACCATCGTGGTGGCTGCGTCCGCTTCCGAATCGGCTGCCCTGCAGTTCATCGCACCGTACGCCGGTTGCACCATGGGCGAATACTTCCGCGACCGCGGTGAAGACGCCCTGATCGTGTACGACGACCTGTCCAAGCAGGCCGTGGCCTACCGCCAGATCTCCCTGCTGCTGCGCCGTCCGCCAGGCCGCGAAGCCTACCCGGGCGACGTGTTCTATCTCCACAGCCGTCTGCTGGAGCGCGCTTCCCGCGTTTCCGAAGAGTACGTCGAGAAGTTCACCAATGGCGCCGTGACTGGCAAGACCGGTTCCCTGACCGCTCTGCCGATCATCGAAACCCAGGCTGGCGACGTTTCCGCGTTCGTTCCGACCAACGTGATCTCGATCACCGACGGTCAGATCTTCCTGGAATCGGCCATGTTCAACTCGGGTCTGCGTCCGGCGGTCAACGCCGGTATCTCGGTATCCCGTGTGGGTGGTGCGGCTCAGACCAAGATCATCAAGAAGCTCTCCGGTGGTATCCGTACCGCTCTGGCTCAGTACCGTGAACTGGCGGCCTTCGCCCAGTTCGCTTCTGACCTGGACGAAGCCACTCGCAAGCAGCTTGACCATGGTCAGCGTGTAACCGAGCTGATGAAGCAGAAGCAATACGCGCCGATGTCCATCGCCGAGATGGCTCTGTCGCTGTACGCCGCCGAGCGTGGCTTCCTGGCTGACATCGAAGTCGCCAAGATCATCAGCTTCGAGCAGGCCCTGATCGCCTACTTCAACCGTGAGAACGCCGCACTGATGGCGAAGATCAACGAGAAGGGCGACTTCAATGACGACATCGATGGCCAGCTGAAAGCCGGTATCGAGAAGTTCAAGGCCACTCAAACCTGGTAAGCCGCAGTGGGGATCGCAAGATCCCCGCTTGCTAACCTGATAGGTGTTACATGGCAGGCGCAAAAGAGATTCGCAGCAAGATTGCGAGCATCAAAAGCACGCAGAAGATCACCAGCGCCATGGAAAAGGTGGCGGTCAGCAAAATGCGCAGGGCACAAATGCGCATGGCGTCGAGCCGTCCCTACGCGGAGCGTATCCGCCAGGTGATTGGTCATCTGGCCAACGCCAACCCGGAATACCGTCATCCGTTCATGATCGAGCGCGAAGTCAAGCGCGTCGGTTATGTGGTGGTGAGTTCGGACCGTGGTCTGTGTGGTGGTCTGAATACCAACCTGTTCAAGGCTCTGGTCAAGGACATGGCGAGCAATCGCGAGCAAGGCGTAGAGGTTGATCTCTGCGTGATTGGCAGCAAGGGTGCGGCGTTCTTCCGCAACTTTGGTGGCAATGTTGTTGCTGCGATCAGCCACCTGGGCGAGGAACCGTCGATCAACGATCTGATCGGCAGCGTCAAGGTCATGCTCGATGCCTACCTCGAAGGTCGCATCGATCGTCTGTCCGTGGTCTCGAACAAGTTCATCAATACCATGACGCAAAAGCCGACAGTGGAGCAACTGGTTCCCCTGGTGGCGACTCCGGATGCTGAGCTCAAGCACCACTGGGACTACCTCTACGAACCCGACGCCAAACAGCTGCTCGACGGCCTGATGGTGCGCTACGTGGAGTCGCAGGTATACCAGGCGGTGGTCGAGAACAACGCGGCTGAACAAGCGGCGCGGATGATCGCGATGAAGAACGCCACCGACAACGCTGGCGAACTGATCAAAGACCTGCAGCTGATTTACAACAAGGCGCGTCAGGCAGCGATCACCCAGGAAATTTCGGAAATCGTCGGCGGCGCTGCCGCGGTTTAAAGAACGGTTCAAATATTCAGAGGAACCAAAGATGAGTAGCGGACGTATCGTTCAAATCATCGGCGCCGTCATCGACGTGGAATTCCCGCGTGATCAGGTGCCGGCAGTCTACGAGGCGCTGAAAGTTGTCGGCGCCGAAACCACTCTGGAAGTTCAGCAGCAGCTGGGCGACGGCGTGGTTCGTTCCATTGCCATGGGTTCGACCGAAGGCCTGAAACGCGGCCTGGACGTCTCCCGTACCAACAAGGCCATCTCCGTACCGGTCGGTAAAGCGACCCTGGGCCGGATCATGGACGTGCTGGGCAACCCGATCGACGAAGCTGGCCCGATCGGCGAAGAAGAGCAGTGGGAAATCCACCGCGCTGCGCCGTCCTACGCGGACCAGGCCGGCGGCAACGAGCTGCTGGAAACCGGGATCAAGGTTATCGACCTGGTTTGCCCGTTCGCCAAGGGTGGTAAGGTCGGTCTGTTCGGTGGTGCCGGTGTCGGCAAGACCGTGAACATGATGGAACTGATCCGTAACATCGCCATGGAACACAGCGGTTACTCCGTGTTCGCCGGTGTGGGTGAGCGTACTCGTGAGGGTAACGACTTCTACCACGAGATGAAGGACTCCAACGTTCTCGACAAGGTAGCCCTGGTTTACGGTCAGATGAACGAGCCGCCAGGCAACCGTCTGCGCGTAGCCCTGACCGGCCTGACCATGGCCGAGAAGTTCCGTGACGAAGGTCGTGACGTACTGTTGTTCGTCGACAACATCTACCGTTACACCCTGGCCGGTACCGAAGTATCCGCACTGCTGGGCCGTATGCCTTCCGCGGTGGGTTACCAGCCGACCCTGGCCGAGGAAATGGGCGTTCTGCAAGAGCGCATCACCTCCACCAAGAACGGTTCGATCACCTCGGTACAAGCCGTATACGTACCTGCGGACGACCTGACTGACCCGTCCCCGGCGACCACCTTCGCCCACCTGGACGCCACCGTCGTACTGTCCCGTGACATCGCCTCCCTGGGTATCTACCCGGCCGTGGACCCGCTGGACTCCACTTCCCGTCAGCTCGATCCGCTGGTGGTTGGTGTGGAGCACTACGAGACCGCGCGTGGCGTGCAGTACGTGCTGCAGCGTTACAAGGAACTGAAGGACATCATCGCGATCCTCGGCATGGACGAACTGTCCGAAGCCGACAAGCAGCTGGTATCCCGCGCTCGTAAGATCCAGCGCTTCCTGTCCCAGCCGTTCTTCGTGGCCGAAGTCTTCACCGGTTCGCCAGGCAAGTACGTTTCCCTGAAGGACACCATCGCTGGTTTCAGCGGTATTCTGAAAGGTGACTACGATCACCTGCCGGAGCAGGCGTTCTACATGGTTGGCAGCATCGAAGAAGCCATCGAGAAAGCCAAGAAACTGTAATCCGTGCGCCCGGCAACGGGCGCTCACCTGAGGCAAGCGTATGGCCATTACTGTCCATTGCGATATCGTCAGTGCCGAAGCGGAGATCTTTTCCGGTCTGGTCGAGATGGTTATCGCGCACGGCAACCTGGGCGATCTCGGTATCGCTCCGGGCCACGCCCCGCTGATCACCGACCTCAAGCCGGGTCCGATCCGTCTGGTAAAACAGGGCGGTGAGCAGGAGGTGTACTACATCTCCGGTGGTTTCCTCGAAGTGCAGCCGAACATGGTGAAGGTCCTGGCCGACACCGTCACTCGTGCTAGCGACATCGACGAAGCAGCAGCCCAGGAGGCCCTCAAGGCCGCCGAAAAGGCCCTGCACCAGCATGGCGCGGAGTTCGACTACGGTTCCGCATCGGCCCATCTGGCCGAGGTCGCAGCCCAGCTGCGTACCGTGCAACAACTGCGCAAGAAGTTCGGCGGCTAAGGCCACCGGCTTCAACAGCGTTGGGATAAAGGGTAGCCTTGGCTACCCTTTTTCTTTTCCGCCGTTTATTCGCGGCCAGTCCCGCTCACGCAGCGCCGTCGACTGACCGCATCAGTTCAGGATCGCACCCCATGTCGCTTGAAATCGTCATCCTCGCCGCCGGCCAGGGCACCCGCATGCGTTCGGCGTTGCCGAAGGTACTGCACCCGGTGGCCGGCAAGTCCATGCTCGGCCATGTCATCGATTGCGCCCGGCAGTTGCAGCCGCAGCGCATCCATGTGGTGATCGGCCATGGCGCCGAGGTGGTGCAGGAGCGACTGGCGGCCCCCGACCTGAATTTCGTCTTGCAGGCCGAGCAGCTGGGTACCGGCCATGCCGTGGCCCAGGCCCTGCCGTTCATCGATGCCGAGCGGGTGCTGATCCTCTACGGCGATGTGCCGCTGATCGAAGCGGAAACCCTGCAGCGTCTGCTGCAGCAGGTCGGCCCCGAGCAACTGGCGCTGCTGACCGTGCGGCTGGACGACCCGACCGGCTACGGCCGTATCCTGCGCAACGCCGCCGGCGTGGTGCAGGCCATCGTCGAGCAGAAGGACGCCAGCGCCGAGCAGCGGGCGATCAAGGAAGGTAACACCGGCATCCTCGCCGTACCCGGCAAGCGCCTGGCCGACTGGCTGGGCCGCCTGTCCAACCACAACGCCCAGGGCGAGTACTACCTCACCGACGTGATCGCCATGGCGGTGGCCGACGGCCTGGTGGTGGCCACCGAGCAGCCGCAGGATGCCATGGAAGTGCAGGGCGCCAATGACCGCCTGCAGCTGTCCCAGCTGGAGCGCCATTACCAGCAGCGCGCCGCCCGGCGCCTGATGGCCCAGGGCGTGACCCTGCTCGACCCGGACCGCTTCGACCTGCGTGGCGAAGTGACGGTCGGCCGCGACGTGCTGATCGATGTGAACGTGATCCTCGAAGGCCGGGTGGTGATCGAGGACGGCGTACAGATCGGCCCCAACTGCGTGATCAACAACAGCACCCTGCGTCGCGGCGCCATCGTCAAGGCCAACAGCCACCTGGAAGGTGCCGAGCTGGGCGAGGGCGCCGACTGCGGCCCGTTCGCCCGCCTGCGCCCGGGGGCCAGGCTGGGCGCCAAGGCCCATGTCGGCAACTTCGTCGAGCTGAAGAATGCGGTGCTGGGAGCGGGCGCCAAGGCCGGCCACCTGAGCTACCTGGGCGATGCCGAGATCGGCGCGCGCACCAACATCGGCGCCGGCACCATCACCTGCAACTACGATGGCGCCAACAAGTTCCGCACCGTGCTGGGCGAGGACGTATTTATCGGCTCCAACAGCTCCCTGGTGGCACCGCTGACCCTGGGCGATGGCGCCACCACCGGTGCCGGCTCGACCGTGACCCAGGACGTACCGGCCAAGACCCTGGCCGTGGGCCGGGCCAAGCAGCGCAATATCGAAGGCTGGAAGCGTCCGACCAAGAAGTAGGTTGGGTCGGCCCGCGTAGGTTGATTCGCGAAGCGAAGAAGCCCAATGGGCATCACCAGCTCTGATTAGAAAAAGGCGGCCCAGGCCGCCTTTTGTCCGTTTCAGGCTTGACCCTGAGCTTTCGTTAGGTTTTGATTCGCACACTTATCTTTCGAATCGAAACTTAATGATCTCCAAGCGCAATACGCCACAGCGCCGCCACACCATCCTCGCCCTGCTCAACGAGCAGGGCGAGGTCAGTGTCGACCAGCTGGCCAGCGCCTTCGCCACCTCCGAAGTGACCATCCGCAAGGACCTCGCCGCCCTGGAGAAAAACGGCCTGCTGCTGCGCTGCTACGGCGGCGCGGTATCCATGCCGCAGGAGCTGATCGGCGAGCCGGCGCAGCCGGTATCCAGCCACAAGCAGGCCATTGCCCGTGCCGGCGTCGAACGCATTCGCGAACATGCGCGGATCATCATCGACAGCGGCACCACCACGGCGGCGATGATCCCCCAGCTCGGCTACAAACCCGGCCTGGTGGTGATGACCAACTCGCTGAACGTGGCCAACGCCCTGCGCGACATCGAGCACGAGCCGGTGCTGCTGATGACCGGTGGCACCTGGGATCCGCACTCGGAGTCCTTCCAGGGCCAGGTCGCCGAACAGGTGCTGCGCTCCTATGATTTCGACCAGCTGTTCATCGGCGCCGACGGCATCGACCTGCAGCGTGGCACCACCACCTTCAACGAGCTGCTGGGCCTCTCAAGGGTCATGGCCGAGGTGGCGCGCGAAGTCATCGTCATGGTCGAGAGCGACAAGATCGGCCGCAAGATTCCCAACCTGGAGCTGCCCTGGAGCAGCGTCCATACCCTGATCACCGACGACCGCCTGGATGCCCAGGCTGCCGAACAGATAAAGGCGCGCGGCATCACCCTGATCCTCGCCGCCGTGCAACCCTAGGAGAACAGCCATGTGTGGCATCGTTGGCGCCGTCGCCGAACGCAATATTACCCCGATCCTGGTCGAAGGCCTCAAGCGCCTGGAGTACCGCGGTTACGACAGCGCCGGCGTGGCGGTCTTCACCCAGAGCGGCCAGTTGCAGCGTTGCCGCCGGGTCGGCAAGGTCGCCGAATTGGGCCAGGCCCTGGCCGGCGAGCCGCTCAACGGCCATCTGGGCATCGCCCACACCCGCTGGGCCACCCATGGCGCGCCCAGCGAGCGCAACGCCCACCCGCACTTCTCTGGCAATGATCTGGCTGTGGTGCACAACGGCATCATCGAGAACCACGAAGAACTGCGCGCCCGCCTGCAAGGCCTGGGTTACGTCTTCAGCTCGGATACCGATACCGAAACCATCGTCCACCTGCTGCAGCACAAGCTCGCCGAACACGGCGACCTGACCGCCGCGCTCAAGGCCGCGATTCCCGAGCTGCACGGCGCTTACGGCCTGGCGGTGATCAGCGCCCAGCAGCCCGATCGCATCCTCGCCACCCGCAGCGGCAGCCCGCTGGTGATCGGCCTCGGCCTGGGCGAGAACTTCCTCGCCTCCGACCAGCTGGCCTTGAGGCAAGTGACTGACCGTTTCATGTACCTGGAAGAAGGCGACATCGCCGAGATCCGCCGCGACAGCGTGCAGATTTGGGACGCCAGCGGCCGCTCGGTACAGCGCGAGCAGGTGCAATACCACGAAGGCGCCGAGGCCGCCGACAAGGGCGAATACCGCCATTTCATGCTCAAGGAAATCCACGAGCAGCCCAAGGTCGTGCAACGCACCCTGGAAGGCCGCCTGGGCACTGACCATGTACTGGTCCAGGCCTTCGGCCCGCAGGCCGCCGAGCTGTTCGCCAAGGTGCGCAACGTACAGATCGTCGCCTGCGGGACCAGCTACCACGCCGGCATGGTTGCCCGTTACTGGCTCGAAGGCCTGGCCGGCATCCCCTGCCAGGTCGAAGTGGCCAGCGAGTTCCGCTACCGCAAGGTGGTGGTGCAGCCGGACACCCTGTTCGTCAGCATCTCCCAGTCCGGCGAAACCGCCGACACCCTGGCAGCCCTGCGCAACGCCAAGGAGCGCTCTGTGGACAACGGCGGCTACCTGGCCAGCCTGGCCATCTGCAACGTCGGCATCAGCTCCCTGGTGCGCGAGTCCGATCTGACCCTGCTGACCCAGGCCGGCCCGGAAATCGGCGTGGCCTCGACCAAGGCCTTCACCACCCAGCTGGTCGGCCTGATGCTGCTGACCCTGGCCCTCGGCCAGGTACGCGGCACCCTCGAAGCCGGCGTGGCAGCCGAACTGGTGGAAGAACTACGGCGCCTGCCGACCCGCCTGGGCGAAGCCCTGGCCATGGACAAGACCGTGGAGAAGATCGCCGAACTGTTCGCCGAGAAGCACCACACCCTGTTCCTCGGCCGCGGAGCGCAGTACCCGGTGGCCATGGAGGGCGCGCTCAAGCTCAAGGAAATCTCCTACATTCACGCCGAAGCCTACCCGGCCGGCGAACTCAAACACGGCCCGCTGGCCCTGGTCGACAGCGACATGCCGGTGGTCACCGTGGCGCCGAACAACGAGCTGCTGGAAAAGCTCAAATCCAACCTGCAGGAAGTCGCGGCCCGCGGCGGCCAACTGATCGTCTTTGCCGACCAGCAAGCCGGCCTGAGCAACGGCGAAGGCACCCACGTGGTCAACATGCCGCACATCCACGACGCCCTGGCGCCGATCCTCTACACCCTGCCGCTGCAGCTGCTGTCGTATTACGTGGCGGTGTTCAAGGGCACGGATGTGGATCAGCCGCGTAATTTGGCGAAGTCGGTAACAGTGGAATAAGGGCAAAACGACAGAAGCAGGTCAGTTCTCGCGGATGCAGCGCTCGTACTGACCTGCGTACTTCTTGTCGAAATTCAGCGGTTCCGGTGTTTCCAGCTCTGCGGATGTGTTGAGCAACTGATGGGTCTGGATGTCGTACTGCACCCAGCCCATCGTGCCGGAACCGTCTGTATCGAACACTACCTGGGCAGAGACCGTCTCGCCCTGATCGTCGTCGATTAGTAGATTCGCCTTATCCTTTGTCACGTAGGTGAAGGGGAAATTGCTGCTGCGCACCAGTTCGGTTAGATAGCCGTAGCACTGGCTGCGGTCATTCTTGAGTGTGCTGACGTCAGCCTGTGCCGCCCCGAACAGTAAGGTGAACAGGGTGAGTGGAACGAGGGTGTAGCGTGTGATCACGTTAGTTTCCTTCGAACTCGTTGACGAATCGGGCGCGAATCGCCTCAATGTGTGTTCGGTAGACGGTCTGTACGTTGGTGTCGGTTGAGTGCCAGCGCGCCCAGTTGCCACCGTGCTTGTTGATGTAGTTCGCTTTGTATTCCATTCCGGCAAGTACCGACGGCAGTACGACGAAACGCTTCTTGTGATCAGTCACCTGCTGATTGCCGCCCTGTCCGCTCATCCCCTGATTTTCGAAGGCCTCCCATATACCAATCGGGGTGAAGTCTTGGTTGGCTTCGAAGAAGCTGGCGTCCCAGCCGTAGTAAGGTGGTTCGCCGAAGGCTTCCATGCCTCCGGTACCGCAGCGGCGGTACTGCATTGACTGGAAGTGGCGCGTTTCATCGCGGTACATGCGTTCGATGATTACCGCCATGTCCTTACCGTACTTGTCGTAGATGATCCGCAGTGCAGACTTGCCATCTTCAACGGTGTAGTCGACGCCACTGACGGGAGTGTACTTCTTCAATTGGTGGATGAAGGCAATGGGATGTAAGTGGTGAATTGCTGTTTTTAGCTCGGCCGTTTTTACCTCGTCCCAGAAGACCAGGTCGTCGATACGCCTCTGTTCGTGCTTGAGCAGTTCCTGGTTGTCCTTGAGCAGGGCATTTAGACGCTGCCATTTTGTATCACTGGACTTGGCCTGCCATTCGGTGGGGTGTAACGCGATCAATTTCGACCAGCGCTCGCGCAGGTCAGGGTCATGCAGGGCAGTCTTCAGCTCCTGTGGGCTTACCTCTCCGTTCGCATCGCCGAGGCTGTCGATCTCGTTGTACAGCTCCTTGAAGAACGCTGGCATGTTGTCCTTATCGAGGAAACCGTCAGCGTTCTCGTTTTGTTCTTCGACGATGCGAAAGCCATGTTTCTTGAGATCGTACTGATAGATGATTTCCAGATCCGAGGAGGAGTCGGTTGGCTTTTTCACCAGGCCAGCGATGCTTTGCCGGTTTTCCAACACGGTGACCTGGTACCACTCCTGGCCTTTGCTGTCCTTGATGCTCGGGCTCTTGTCTACCGGCACGACATGTTCGCGCTTTAGCTGGTAGCTGTTGGCGGAAAAAGGGCTCGAGTTGGCGTCCAGGATCGAGCGGTCGAACAGTTCGGTACCGGCGGGTAGGCGCAGATGTTTGCGGCCTTGTTCCAGTTTGGCTTGGTTTTCGAGGAAGGCCTGCAACTGTGCATCCCCGCTGAACACCTCGATATGCACTTGGTGCTTGCCGGCACGGCCACCCGTAGCAGTTGGTGTTTCGTATAGGCCCATGTAGCCGATCGGATCTCCGGCCTTGATGGCTGTCTTTAGAGTGACTACGGAGTCGAAGCTGCTGGGAATAATGCTGTCGTGATTGACCATCTTGCCTTTGCCCGTGTCATCCACGCATAGCCAGAAAGTCGCTGGCAGAGTACCCCCACCCTTCAGTCCACCCTGGCCTGGAACGAAAATGCACTCGGCCATCGGGTAGTTCTTGTCATCCTCCAGCTGAAGCCAACGCACCTTGTCGCTATCGAACTCGACAACGCTACCCGGGCACAGGACCTGATTCGGTGCCAGCTGTGGGCCGCCCTTTTCGCCGGAAGGAGCGCTGCGTACCTTGATTCCGTTCAAGGTACTGACAGTCGCACGAACTTTGCCCTGCCAATAGCCCGGGCGTATCCGTTCGATAGCCGGAACATTCTGTAAGCGCTGCTTGCCGGCATTATTCTGGATCGGCTGACCGTTCTGCTGGGACGCGAACCAAACTTCGTCACCTTCCTTTTTCTCCCCGACCTTTCCCTTCGCTATACGGCCTCGAGAGAATCGATAGCTGTTATCGGTACCGTCACGCTCTTCGAGAATCACGAATTCGGTGCCATTGGAAATTTCACCCAGCACCTCACTGCCGGGTTCGCCCATTGGCAGGTTGCGCGCTGGCCAGCCGCCGTTGATGACTTTGACCCGTTGCGGTCCTTTCTCCTCTTCCGGCGCATAGCGCGAATAGGGCAGCAGGTGCATGTAGAGGCTGTAGAAAACCAGGCTGTTTTGTTTGTCTTTGTTGGCGTCTTTCGCCGGGTTCGGTGGAGAGTAGTACTCGTGTCGGATCAGGCAGAACGAGCTGGAATAACGTAGGTTGGTGCACTGCGCACTGCCTGTATACGTAGATTCCAGATAGTCATTGTTTAGGCGATAGGCCACGACCTCGCCATCGGCGATGCAACGCACAGGGTGCTGTCGGACACACTGGGGGGCGCTGGCTTCGCTGAAATGTATACCGCCATGCCAGAAACCATGATTTCCCAGCAGGTAGCGCCCGGATGACTCTTTTTCCAGAAGGGCGAATAGTTCTTCCGCTTCGCTGTATTGCTGACCACTGGCGTTACGGATCGGATATTCGAAGTTGAGCGTCGGTTTGACTTGTGCCTTAGGTGATTCAGCCGCCGGTGCTGGCGCAGGAGCTGAGGGAGTGGTCTGGTCACCAGTGCGGAACTCGGGTTTGGGTCGCAGGTACAGGGTCGGCATCGGCCAAAAGGGGGCGCCTACACCGAACCTGGCGGATTTCGGCCCAGTGTTGTTCTGTGATCCGAAGAACTCTCCGCGATCTCGATTTACACCGATTGTCTCGATCACTCCCGTATGGTTCAGGGTGCTACCGGTCCATAGCGCGATATCTCCGGGCTGTACATCCGCCAGTGCAACCGTGTCGTAATGCGTAGTGTCCGTTCTAAGTTGAGATGTCGTGCGATAAGGGATGATATAGCTGGCATCCTTGAGCATGAGGTGGAGCAGGTGCGAGCAGTCGATTTCCTTTAGGTTGTTACCATCGGCGTCTGAGCCACCACCGCCGCCATAACCATATTCATACTGGGTGTTGGGATAGTTGACGCGTTGTTCGAGTAGTCCGGTACTCATGATGGGCATCCTGCATTAAAAACAGTGGTCAGAGCGTTGGGCGGCACCGCCCTTGGCCTTCAGGTTTGCGATGGCACTGTCCAGGCCGGTCGCACCCAGGGTCTGCGCCTCCAGGTAGCAGGCGAGGGCATGCGAAGAATCTTGCGCCACGATCTCGCCGGTGGCGTAGGCGTTGCCCAGTTCTACGAGCGCGATTTTGAGATCCAGGCGGGCAATATCCTTCAGCGCCTGCAACGCCTTGTCGGGTTTGGCGCAGGGAAGGTCGCTGCCGGACTCGCCCTCATCGCAATAGAAGTAGGCAAGCGTGATTCCTGCTTCAGGTATGGTCTTGGCCGCGGTTTCCAGCAGGTTCTGCATGTGCGGCGTGGAAAGTTTTGGTGCCTGTCCCGAGAGGCTGATTCCGGCGGCGAGATAGGCGGCTTTGGCCGAACCTTCCCGCGTGCCTGCCAGGTAGCTGGCCAGCGCGGCTTCGTAGAGTTGGACCTGAGAATTGGAGCGTTCCTGCATGGCCAACTCCTTGTAACGTTCCCCGCGCTGGTAGGCCGAGGCTCCAGGCGTCTTGTCCGCCTTGTCGTCCATCGTGCCCAGCGACCAGTCTTCCAGGCGGATGAGAGTCCAGCAGGGCTGTTGGCTGAAACCAAGAATCCGCAACACCTTGCCGTCGGGGTCACTGATTACTGCGGTGTCGGGACGCTTGGCCTGCAGGGTGGCCGACTCTAGGGTTAGGGCTTTGTCCAGCATCGTCCAAGGTGCTTTGCTGATGCTCTCCTCTATGCGCACCTCGGACTGTTGCAGGACTGCCGTGCGCAGCTTCAGCGGCAGCTGCGTGTGCGCCTGGCGTGTTTCCGGCTGGCTGGAGTACGCCTGAACGAACTCTTCGAAGGTGTCGGCCGGACAGCTTGCCGCCTGAGCCTGCAGCAGGGTTCCGCCTAGACAGAGCCCCAGCAGCAGCTGTCTGATGTCCGGATTCAGGGGGCGGAGTGGTTTGTTCATGAGTGATCCCATCATTCGGAGAACAAGAAGAACTGAGGTGGCTCGGGATGCTTCAGCGGCGCGTTGGTCAACGCATTTCCCATGGTTTTGCCTGCCTTGTCCGCATCCGCCATCCCCGGCTGGCGTGGTAGTTTGATCGCGATGCCCGAGCCATTGACCGGTGAACCGCCGGCATTGATCTTGACCATGGGGCCGACCAGGGTGATGCCGCCCGGGTCGAGTTTGATGAAACTGCCGCCGGCCTTGAGGGTGATTTCCAGACCGGCTTCGATGACCATCTTCTGCCCGGCCTTGAGGTGGATCTCGCGGCCGGCCTGGGTCAGTTGGGCGGTGCCGAGTTTGATGTGCTGGTTCTGCGCCACGGTCAGGTGGTCGTCGGCGCGCACCTCCACCTTGCGATCCAGGTGGGTGGTGTGATGTTCCTCGGCTTTCAGCTCGGTGTAGCTGTTGGCCTCGACGGTGTCGTGGCGTTCGTGGCCGATACGGATCTTCTGGTCGTGCTCGATGTTCTCGTCCCAGTCCTTCTGGGCGTGGATGTAGATCTGTTCTTGGCCCTTGCGGTCCTCGATGCGCAGCTCGTTGTAGCCGCCACCGCCGGGTGAGCTGAGGGTCTTGAACACGCTGCGGGTCTTGTTCGCCGGCAGGTCGTAGGGGACGACGTGTTCCTTGTGGTACAGGCAGCCGGTGACCAGCGGCTGGTCGGGGTCGCCCTCGAGGAAGGTGACCAGCACTTCCATGCCGATGCGCGGGATGGCGATGCCGCCGTAGCGGTCGCCGGCCCAGCTGCTGGCCACGCGCAGCCAGCAACTGCTGGTTTCGTCGCCCTGGCCCTCGCGGTCCCAGTGGAACTGCACCTTGATCCGGCCGTATGGATCGCAGTGGATCTCCTCGCCCTTGGGCCCGGTGACCACCGCAGTCTGGCTGCCCAGTACGCGCGGTTTCGGGTGTTGCAGGGGCGGGCGGTAGAGGATGTTCCAGGGGCTGGCGCTGAAGTGGTTGCGGTAGCCCTGGTGGAAGTCGGAGTCACCCTGTTCCCGCTGCCCGCCGGGGAAGTTGCTGATCGACTCTTCCAGCACCTGCGGTTGTTTGCCTTGGTGGATCACCTCGTGCAGCAGCCACAGGTCGTTCCATTCGCGGCGCGGGTGGTTGGAGATTTCCAGCAGGTGGCCGCTGAGCAGCCTGGGCTGGTCGCTGCGGCCTTCGGCCAGCTGGTAGTCGGCGCGGTGGCGTTCCAGGGCGCGCTGGGCCAGGTGCTTGCCGCGGCTGCGGTCGGTGTAGCGGCCGGGGTAGTCGTAGTCTTCCAGGTCGGGCTGGAATCCGCTCTTGGCGGCGGCTTCCAGCAGCAGGCGCGGCTGTTCGAAGTCGTAGTCGCGGCGGGTCACGCGGTTGCTGCGGGTGGCCAGGCGCAGGGCGAAGCGCTTGATCACCGGCTCGTCGGCGACCATACCGCTGTCCTGCACGTAGGCGGTGGGCTGTCCCAGGCGCGGGAAGCTGGTCTGGTCGTCGCCGAAGACCAGCACATGGCCTTGGCCACTGTGCTCGAAGTGGTAGTGCAGGCCTTCTTCCTCGCACAGGCGCTGGATGAAGCGCAGGTCGCTCTCGTCGTACTGCACGCAGTACTCACGCGGCGGATACACCGTCGGGCCAAGCTGGAAGCGGTAGGCGCCGGCGAGGATGCCGTGCTCCTCCAATACCTGCGCGATGATCTGCGGCACCGTCAGCTGCTGGTAGATGCGCTGGTTAGTACGTTGCGCCAGCCAGGCCAGCTTGGGCTGCAGCACCAGGCGGTAGCGGGTCAGGCGCTTGCCTGACTCGCCCTGGGCGGCGTCGTGCACCAGGCCATGGATGCCGTGGCCGTGCGGGCTGAAGGCGAGGAACGCGGGCTGGCCGAGCAGGCTCTGCAGGTCGAGGTCGGGGCGCTCGCTGACCAGATCCACCTCGAAGCGGTAGGGCTGGTTGAGCGCTTCGCGGCCGTGGAATTCGAGCACCTGCAGGTCGTGGCGCTGGCCGTCGAGGGTCAGGCTGAAGTGGGTCTGGTTGGCGGGGTTGAACATTGGGTCGTCCTTGATCAGGTGGCTTGCCGGCGGCGCAGCCAGCGCGGCAGCCGGGAGGCCGGGCGCTGCTGTTCGCGGAAGGCGCGCAGCAATCGGGGCAGACTGCTGCGCCGGGCCGGGTCAAATTCCAGCGCGGCGCGCAGGGCCGGCCACAGGGCACGGGGCATATCGGCGGGGGCATGCAGCGGCAGTTCCATTGCCTTGGCCTGTTTAGCACTTTGCCGGCGGAAAGGATGCTGGCCGCTGCACAGTTCGTAGATCACGCAGGCCACCGCATAGACGTCGGCGGCGGCGCTCAGGGGTGCGCCGTCGAGCAGTTCCGGGGCGGCATAGCGCGGCGTCCAGGCGGCGAAGCGGCTGCGCGAGAGGCGCGGCAGGCCGGTGAGGAAGCCGTCCATGGCCTGGCCGAGGCCGAAGTCGAACAGGCGCAGCTCGCTGTCGCCGAGCATCAGGTTGCTCGGCTTGAGGTCGCCGTGCAGCACGCCCTGGCCATGGGCGTAGTGCAGGGCTTCGAGCAGGCTCAGGCTGATCGTCTGCGCCTCGGCCCAAGGCAGGCCGCTGGGGTATTGCTGCAGCAGGCTGTCGAGGGTGCAGCCCTTGAGCAGCTCCATGGTGATGAAGGCGCGCTGGCTGGGCGGGTCGATCTCGAAGCTGTACAGGCGCACCAGGTTGCGCTGGCTCAGGCGCGCGCTGAGGGCGAACTCGCTGTAGAGCAGGGCGCTGGCGTCCGGGTATTCGGCGAAGTCCTCGCTGAGGGTCTTCAGCGCCACATAGGGTTGCGGGTCGCCGAACTGTTCGCGCAGCAGGTCGCGGGCGCGGTACACCGCGCCCATGCCGCCGACGCCGAGCAGGCGTTCGATGCGGTAGCGGCCGCAGAGCACCGGCGGCAGGTCCTTGGGCAGTGGTCGCGGCGTCTTGGCCGTGCTGCCGGCCATCAGAGTCAGGTCGGCGCTGGCGGCGGTGGCCGCGGCCTGGCTGTTCATCGCGCTGCTCATCGGTTGATCACCACGGCGCTGAGGTTGTCGCGGGCCGGGCCGTCCAGCGCCAGTTCGAACAGGCGTTGCAGGGCCAGGCTGGCGCTGGGGCGGATCAGCGCGGCGCCGAGCTGGTCGTGGTCGAGGTCCTGATACAGGCCGTCGCTGCACAGCAGGAACACGTCGCCGGGCAGGCTTTCCAGTTCGAGGATGTCCAGTTGCAGTTCCTCGGCTGCGCCGATGGCGCGGGTCAGGGCATGCGCTGCCGGCTGGCGTGCGGCTTCCTCGACGCTCATGCCGCGCTCGTCGACCAGTTGCTGCAGCAGCGAATGGTCGCGGCTCAACTGGTACAGCTGGCGCCCGCGCAGCAGGTAGCAGCGGCTGTCGCCGGCCCACACGCAGGCCATCCGGCTGCCGGCGGCGAGCAGGGCGACCACGGTGCTGCCGACCAGCATGTCGGGGTTGTCGCTGGTCACCGTGAGGCCCAGGCTGAGGTGCCGATTGAGCCGGTGCAGGCAATCACGCAGGCGTTCCAGGCGTTGCTCGAAGCTGCCGGAGGGGTCCAGCTCGCCCAGGCTCTCGACGATCAGGCGGCTGGCCAGGTCGCCGTTCTGGTGGCCGCCCATGCCATCGGCGACCACCCACAGGCCACGCTGCGGCTGGTCGAGAAAGGCATCCTCGTTGCGCGCGCGCACCTTGCCGGTGTCGGTGCGCGCGGCGCTGTGCCAGAGCAGGTTGGCGACTTCCATCAAAGGGTCGCCGGCAGCTTGAAGTCGCGCAGCAGGCTGGCGTCGAACGGATTCGGCGAGCGCTGGCTGTGCAGCAGGTACTTGGCCTGCAGGCCCTGCAGGTTGGCCTTGAGGATCAGCACGTCGCGGCCGCTGTGCTGCTCGACCTGCATCAGGTCGAGCAGGCGGAACAGCGCCCAGGGCCCGCTGCTCTTCTCGATGCCGACACGGCGCCCGCCCTGTTCTTCCAGCACCAGGCTGCTGCGCTCGCTGTCGCCCTCGGCCGGCCAGCGGAACGCGGTGGCGATGATCGGCCCGTGGCGGTATTCCATCTGCTTGCCGCCGTACTGGAAGTCGGCGCGGTTGAGGCTGTAGTCGAGGGCGAAGGGTTCCAGCTTGAACAGCACCAGCGGCTCGCTCGGGTTTTCGGCGAAGAAGCTGCGGCGGATCACCTGGGTCTGGTTGATCTGTGCGAGAAAAGCCGGTGACAGCGGCAGGCCCTGGCCGTCCAGGCGGCGCAGCTGGTACTTGCCTTCGCTGTCGCTGACGAAGGCCTTGAGGTAGCGATCGACGAAGCCGTCGGCCACGCCGTCGGCCTTGAAGAACTCGCGGAAGTCGGCGATCGCCACGTCGCTGTCGCTCTTGGCGCTGAACGGATAGCGCTTGAGCAGCGACTCCTTGTAGAAGGCGTACAGCTCGCTGCGGTAGCGCTTGTTCAGATAGCCATAGGCGTCGTTCAGCACCAGCTGCCAGCTGTCGTCGGCGATCAGGCTCAGCCAGTTGCCCACCGGTTGCGGCAGGCGTGCGGCGCTGCTGCGCACCTGGTTGATCGCATCCGGGCGGCCGGCCATGCGTGCCTTGGCCATCTCGAAGGCCGCCTGTTCCGGCGCACTGGCGTGGGCCAGACCGCTGAACTGCAGTTGCAGGGCATCCAGCGCCTGCAGGGTGGCGGCCAGTTCCGGGCCGGCGCCGCTGTGGTCGTCGAGCAGCCGGTGCAGCGGCTCGAAGCGCCGTTGCAGGGCGCGGCGGGCGGTGTCCGGCAGGCTCTTGGCGATGGCGCCGATGCCCTGTTCGGCCGCGGCGGCGGCCAGTTTGGCCTTCTTGCCCAGCTTGGCCTGGGCGGCCAGCTGGTCGACCTGGTCGGCGGCTGCCGGCAGGTCGAAGCGGGTGTTCTCGCGCACTTCCACCAGCACCTGCAGCAGCGGCGAGTTGGCCGCAGTCAGCGCGGACAGCTGGAGGATGCCCTGGGCCGTGTTGCCGATCGGCTCCAGGCTGAGCTGGGCGATGGCCTCGCCCCAGTAGTTGGCGTAGTCGCGGAAGTACAGCTGCTCCAGTTCCACCAGCAGGCGGCTGAGGTCGTTGTCGCTGAGCTGGTTGCCTTCGCCGAGCACCCAGTTATCGCGCAGGATGTCGCGCACCAGGCCGAGGCCCTGGGCGACGAAGTACTGCTGGTAGCCCTTCTGCGTGTACAGCCCGGGAATGCTGTAGTCGCTGCCGAGGAACAACGTGGCCTGGCTGCCCAGCTGCTGGCTCAAGCGGTATTCCGGCAGGCTGCGGGCCTGGTCGCGGAGCATGCGGTAGACCACGTTGGCCAGCGACTCGTTACGCAGGATCTGCCGCGCCTCGGCCACCAGCGCATCGTTCAGCGGGTAGGCGGCGAATGGTTCGGCCAGCAGGCGCTGGAAGTGGCCATTGAGGCCCTGCTGCGTCGGCTCGGCGCCGGCATAGCGCAGCGACCAGTCGGTGGCCAGCCAGTCCTGCAGGTACTCGGCTTCGCGGCGCTGTTCCAGGTTGAGCATCAGGTAGGCGCGCAGGCTGCCGAGCAGCAGCTCGCGGTCGTCGCGGTTGGCGCGGATCTGTCCTTCCAGCTGACGGGCGACGCGCGGCAGCAGCTCGCTTTCCAGTTGGCGGCGATAGGCCTGATGCACGCTCGGCTCGACCTTCGCGCCCTGGTACAGGCCACCGCGTTCGAGCAGGGCGGCGTCATTCGGCGCGGGGAACACCTGGGTCGCCGCATAGCTGCTGTCGAGCAGCGGCAATACCTGCTCGGCCTCGTCCTTGGGGTTGAGGCTCTCGCCGGCGCGGCCCAGTTGCTGGGCCAGTTCGCGCAGCTGTTCCAGACGGCCGTGGTTGGCCGAGTAGCTGTTGCCCCAGAGCAGGCCGAACAGCACCAGGCAGGCGGCGGCACCGGCATAGAGGGCGCGCTGGCGCCAGTCGATGCGGCGTACCTCTTTGTCGTCCAGCCCGGCCAGGTCGGCCTCGGGGAAGATCACTCTACTCAGTAATTGGTTGATAAAGCGCGCGCGGCCGCTGCGGTAGGTCGGCAGGGTGCTGCCGGCCAGGCCGAGGTTGCGGCCAATACTGGTGGTACTCGGGTCGAGCGCATCGCTGAGCTGCGGCGCGCTGGTCAGGTAGAAGCCGCGCAGGTGGCTGGAGCGCTGATAGCGGTTGCCGCTGAAGGCCAGTTCGACGAACAGGCACAGGCGCTCGCCGAGCTGGCCGAGCTGGTGCGGGAAGTCGAGGATACGGCCGCGGCGCTGGGTGTCGCGCTCCTGGTGCATGCGCAGGATCACCTGGCTGTTGAGGCGGCGCAGCAGTTCCTCGAACTCCTGGCGGATCACCCCGGCGTCGGTGGCGTTCTGCTCCTTGCGCAGGCTGGCGCCGAGCACCTGGTCGCTTTCCTCGCGGCTCAGCTGGTCGAAGAACTCGTCGAAACCGAGGATCTTGTCGGCCTTGCTCAGCACCAGATACACCGGCACTTCCACGCGCAGTTCGGCGTGAATCTCGTGCAGGCGCTGGCGCACCTGACGGGCCAGGTTCTCCAGTTCCAGTTCGTTGTGGTACAGCAGGCTGTCCACCGGGATGCTGACCAGCACGCCGTTGAGCGGTCGCGCGCGGCGTTTGCGCAGCAGGTTGAGCAGGGTATGCCAGGCGCGGCTGTCGACCGCCACGTCGGGCTGGTTGAGGTAGCGCCCGGCGGTATCCAGCAGCACGGCGTGGTCGGCGAAGTGCCAGTTGCAGTAGCGGGTGCCGCCGACGTCCTTGGTCAGGCGCTGGGCGTCGCCCTTGCTGAGCGGGAAGTCCAGGCCGGAGAAGTCCAGCAGGCTGGTCTTGCCGCTGCCCTGCGGGCCGATCAGCAGGTACCAGGGCAGCTCGTTGCGCCATTTGTCGCTGCGCCCGCGGTACAGGCTGGAACTCTTCAGGGTGCGCAGGGCCTGCTTGAAACGGCCGCGCAGTTCGACTTGCTCCTCGCTGATAAGGCCGTCGCGGCGCAGGCGCTCCTGGGCGTCGACATCATCCGCCTCGGCCTTCTTGCGCTGATTGGCGCGCCAGCTGATGAATACGATGAACAGGCCCCAGGCGAGGAACAGCAGACTGATGCTGAGCAGACGGCTGGAGGCTGGTGCCCAGAACTTGTGATCGGCCACCGCCAGCAGCGGCCCGACGAACCACACCAGCAGGGCCAGGAACAGCACCAGGCACAGGCTCCAGACCCAGGTCTGGCGCAGGAAGGTGGCGGTTTTCTTGAGAAAATCCTTCATCTCAACTTATCCCTGAGTGGATTGTGCGGCGGCCGGAACGACCTCGACCGCCTGATAGGGCTGCAGTACCGTGCTGCGCTGCTCGTGCAGCACCCAGCTGAAAGCGGCGTAGAGCAGAGCCAGGCCGGCGACCGTGGCCACCGCCACCAGCCAGCCCGGAACGATGCGCACCAGGCGCCGGCGGCCGTCCTTGAGGCCCTGCCAGTGCGGCGACAGCTCGCGCGGAATGTCCCCGCGCAGCTGGCGGATCTGCCGGTACAGGCTGTCGCGGATCGCCTCCAGTTCGAGCATGCCGCGCGGTAGCACGCGGTACTTGCCCTCGAAGCCGAGCGACAGGCAGATGTACATCAGCTCGAGCATGGCCAGGTGCTTGACCGGGTTGCGCGACAGGTGCTCGAGCAGCTGGAAGAACTTCTCGCCGCCGAAGGTTTCGTTGTGAAAGCTCGACAGCAGGCTCATCTGCGACCAGGCGCTCTCGTTGCCCCAGGGCGTGGTCACCACCGCCTCGTCGACCACCGTGCACAGCACGTAACGGGCGGCCATCACCTGGCCGCCCTCGGCGCCTTCCTGCAGGGCGCGGTGCTCGAACAGCTTGATCGCCACGCTGAGGCGCTCGTTGAGCGCCTGGAAGTTCTCCGCGCTGGCGCTGTTCTTCAGCCGCACCACTTCCGAGAGCAGCAGCGCGCTGGCGGCCACCAGCGGGTTGAAGCTGATGTTGAAGACTTCCGCCGGGCGCATGCGCGCGGCATAGACCATGCGTTCCTCGAGCTGCTCCATGGGCGGCGCGGCGAAGTCGGTCAGCGGGCTGCGCGCCGCGCCGGCAGTCTGGCGGTTGAGGACGACGGTCTTGTCCTGTGCTTCCTTGATCATGTTCAGCTCCTGATCGCCCAGAATTTCAGCTCAAGCCCGGAGAAGTCCCCGGACACGTGGAAGGCAAACCCGCCCGAGCTTTCCAGCTGCGCCAGCTCTTCCGAGCCGAGCTCCAGGGCGAAGTAGGTCTTGTCCGAGTGGAAGGGGATCTGCCGCGGCGCCACCGGCAGCGGCTTCACCCTGATCCCCGGCAGGTGCAGGTTGACCAGCTGGCGGATGCGCTCCACCGCGCCGATCTTCAGGTGCGCCGGCAGGCGCTTGCGCAGCTCCTCGGAGTCGCACTGGGCGCTGGCGGCGAGGATGAACTCGGCGCTGGTCAGCAGCTTGTGGTCCTGCAGCGGCGAGACCTGGATGCCGTACTGGCGTTGCTGCAGCGGCAGTTCGATGGCGTGCTGTTCCAGCACCATCGACAGCACCTGGCGCAGCGCGTCCATCAGCTTGCGGAAGCTGCCGCCCTGGTCGTTGTGCAGGTAGCGGCTGTCCAGGCGCGGGCGCTTGTGGTCGCTGGCGAAGGTGGCCAGCTCGCCGAGCAGGCCGACCAGCTCGCGGTAGATGCGCTCCGGGTGCAGCTGCTCCAGCGACAGGTAGTGGCGCAGCTGCGGCTCGTAGCGGTTGACCAGCTGCAGCATGAGGAAGTCGCCGACTTCGGTATTGCCCAGCTTGCCGGCCGCGCGCACCCGCTCGGCGAGGATGTCGCCGCGGTGGCCGAGCATGCTGATGACTTCCTTGAGGTAGGCCAGCAGGGTGTTCGACGCCTGCACATGGAGGAAGGTCGGGCTGAAGTCCGGGTCGAGCACGACCACCCCGTCCGGGCTGGTGTCGAGGATTTCCGCGACCTTGAGTTTGACGAAGGCCTGGTCGGTCTGCTGCTCACCGAGCAGCAGGCGGAAGTCCGGACGGCCGCAGCTGACCTGGCTGGCGGCGCTGTCGCCGGCATTCGAGTCGGTGACTTCCAGCTCCTGGGCGCGGTAGCGCGCGAGCACGTCCTGCTGCTCGGCGCGGCGGCTCTCGATGTGGTTGCCGGTGACCAGCGGCAGGGCCAGGTACACCGGGGTGGCCGAGGTGTTCGGCGGCACGTCGATGGCCAGCGGCTCGCGCGCGGCGTCGATCTCGAACAGGCTGCCGTCCGGCAGCACGCCGCCGGCCTGGCTCAGCACCAGCTTGCCCATGCCGAGGAACTGGCGGTCGATCTCCAGGCTGAAGAAGCCCCAGGGATAGACCTCCAGCAGGCGGGTACGGGCCTTGAGCTGGTGTTCGTAGTAACGGTCGCTTTGCTGGAAGTGCTGCGGGCGCAGGAGCATCCCTTCTTGCCAGACTACCTTGAGCATTTCCATGTGCTCAGTCCTCTTCCTGGGCGTCGCTCAGCGCCTGCAGGCCGCGCTGGTCCAGGCGCACGCCGGCCTGGTTGATCTCGCCTTCCTGCAGGGCCACGACGAAGCGCCAGCTGGCTTCCGGCAGGTCGCGGTAGGCGGCCACCACGCCGACGTAGCGGCTGCCCGGCTGCACCGCGAGTTTCAGTTCGCGGGTCTCGCCGGGACGCACTTCCAGCTCCTCGAAGCTGACCAGGTCGGGCATCAGCGATTCCTTGGGGCGCTGGTAGAGGGAGAAGAAGTCGGCGTTGTTGAACGACGAGGGGTTCTTCAGCTCCAGCAGGCGCACCACGATCGGCGAGGGGCGGCCGGCCAGGTCCGGGTTGAGGTCCTCGCTGGCGGCCAGGGTCAGGTCGAGCTTGGTCTTGTCCGAGAAGGGCGACAGGCTGGCGCAGCCGCCCAGGGCGACGAACAGAGACAACAGGCTGAGGCTGATAAGACGGCGCATGGCATTCATCCTTGCTTTCATTCTTGGAAGTCGGTGTTGAGCGTGGCGATCAGGCGCACCTGCTCTTCGTAGGTTTTGGCGAAGTCGCGGGCGAACAGGCGCTGGCTCCAGTCGTCGTCCTGCTCGAGCAGGCGGTACTGGCGCTGGTAGGCGCGCCAGCGGCTGCCGGCGGTGGCCAGCAGCGGCTTGCGCTCCTGCTCGAAGCGCAGGCACAGCTGCTCAGGGGCGAACTGGTCGAACAGGCCCTTGACCGCCGCGCGGCTGGCGGCGAACAGCGCCACCTGGTGCGCCTGCAGGTCGCGGTAGGCGCGGCCGACGGCCTGTTCGGCGCTCAGCTGGCTGGGCTTGTGGCTGCGCAACAGGGCCTGCAGCGCCTCGCCGGCATCGGCGCTGTGCTTGAGCGGGTTGTTGCCGGCGCTCTGCACGGTGGTCAGGGCCAGGCGCAGTTCGTTCTTCAGCTCACCCCGGGTGCGCAGGCTCTGCTGCAGGCCGCCGATGCTCTGCTTGAGCAGGCGGGCAGCATTCAGCGCCAGGGCTTCGCGGCCGGCCGCGTCGAGGTCGTCGAGTGGCACGCCGAGGGCCTCGCCGAAACGCTGCCAGAACGCCGCACTCTGTGGCTCGCTGGCAACCCTCGGGCGCGGCTGCGCGCTCGGCTCGCTGACGCGCACGGCAATCGGCTCGGCCGCTACCGGTGTTTCCACCGCCGCTTCCACCAGCTCCGGCAGCAGCAGGCTTTCCATGTCGATGCGCGCGTACTGGCTGCGCTCGAACTGTTCCTCCGGCTCCTGCACCAGGCCGGCGAATTCATCCAGGCTGCTGTAGCCGCGCGGGCGCTGTTCGAGGGCGGCGATCGGGTCGAGGTCGAGGAAGGCGTCATCCGGGATGATGCTGCCGGCCGCCTGGCGCTGGCCGATCTGCTCCTCGAACTGCGCCGGGTCCTGCAGCACGCGGGCGCGGATTTCCACCTCGCCCAGGCAGAACACGTCACCGTGGCCGATGCGCAGCGGCTCGCCACGGCGCAGGCTGGCGCCGCTGTCCTTGAGCTGGATGCCGTTGCTGCTGGTGTCGGTCAGGTAGAAGTGACCATCGCTGTAGCTGACCTGGGCATGCCGGCTGGAGATGATGCGTTTGCTGTCGGGGATCGACCAGTCGCACTCCTCGCTGCGGCCAATTACCCCACCGGCCTTCTTGAAGCTCTTGCTGGTCAGCATGCCCGGTGCAAATTGCTGGGCGCTGACGACGTCGAATACCAGTTCCATGGTGCGGTGCTCCTCGGCTTATCGGTTGTCGCGCTGCTCGGCGTGCGGGTCGCCCAGCGGGCGGTAGTCGTCATCGCTGGATTTGTAGTTGCCGGCACAGCCGCTCAGGCAGAGCAGGGCGGCGAGCAGGGTGGTGGTCAGCAGGCGGTGGGACATCTCGGGTTCTCCACAGGCGGTGAGGGGGAAATGGGTAGGCATGGGCAGCGGCTCAGACATCGGCCGGGCTGATCTTCAGCCGGTCCATGCGGTACAGCAGGGTGCGTCGCGGCAGGCCCAGTTCACGGGCGGCCTGGCTCTGGTTGCCGCGGTTCTTGCGCAGGCAGTCGAGCAGCAGGTTGCGTTCGACCCGCTCCAGACGTTCGCGCAGGTTCATGCAGCCGTCGCCGGCCTGGCTGGCGTCCTGGCGCAGGCTGAAGTGCTCGGGCAGCAGTTCGCCGCCTTCACAGAGCAGCACGGCGCGTTCGACCAAGCCCTTGAGCTCGCGCACATTGCCGGGGAAGGCGTAGCCGGCCAGGTGGGTGAGGGTGGTTTCGGCCCAGCGGCACGGGTCGCGCTGCAGGAAGGCGCTGGCCTTGGCGGCGAAGTGGCGGGCCAGCTGGAGGATGTCTTCGTCGCGCTCGCGCAGCGGCGGCAGGGCGATGGGGAAGTGCGACAGGCGATAGAACAGGTCTTCGCGAAAGCGTCCGTCCTCGACCAGCGCGCGCAGGTCGCGGTGGGTGGCGGCGACGATGCGCACATCGACCTTGTGCGTGTCCGTGCTGCCCAGCGGGCGCACTTCGCCTTCCTGCAGCACGCGCAGCAGCTTGGCCTGCAGGGCCAGCGGCATGTCGCCGATCTCGTCGAGAAACAGGGTGCCGCCATCGGCTGCGTCGAACAGGCCCTTGCGGTCGCGCTCGGCGCCGGTGAAGGCGCCCTTGCGGTAGCCGAACAGCTCGCTCTCCAGCAGGTTCTCCGGCAGCGAGGCGCAGTTCTGCACGATGAACGCCTGGCTGCGGCGGAAACCACAGTCGTGGATGGCGCGGGCGACCAGTTCCTTGCCGGTGCCGGTCTCGCCGGTGAGCAGCACGCTGACCGGGTTGTGCAGCACCTTGCCGAGCAGCTGGTAGACCGCGCGCATCGCCGCGCTGCTGCCGATCAGGCCGTAGCCGCTGCTTGGCAGGCTGGTCGGTGCCGTGCTGATGGGGGTGACCGGCGCGCGCAGGCGTTGCAGCAGCTGGTGCTGGGTCAGGGCGAAGGTGCCGAGGCTGGCCAGCGAGCCGGCGAAACCTTCCAGCTCGCGGGCACTGTGGCTGGCTAGCAGCAACAGGCCGCCGACGCGGCCCTGCTCGTCCTGCAGCGGCAGGCACAGCAGGCTGCGCCAGGCTTGGTCGCGGGCCGGCAGGAAGCTGGTCTCGTGCAGGTTGTGGTCGAGGTTGGCCAGGCTCAGGTGGCGGTTCTGGCACAGGCAGTACTGCAGCAGCTGCTCGCCGTCGTAGTCGCTGGGCAGGCTGGCGCTGTGCTCGGGGTGCGCCTGGCCATCCAGCCATTCGCCGGCCAGGGTCAGGCGGGTGTGGGTGCTGTCGAGCAGGTACAGCTGGCTCAGTTCGCAACCGGCGAGTTGCGCGGCGGCCTGCACCAGGCCGGCCGGCAGCTCGTCGGCCTTGGCCAGGCGCGACAGCTGGCCGAACTGCTCGAGCAGGGCCTCGGCATAGGGCAGCGGCTGGGCGATGCGCTGCAGCAACTGGGGTGGCTCAGGCAGCTGCGGCGGCAGGCGTTCAGGCGAATTCACAGACCAGCGCTCCTTCACCGTCGAGGGTGGCGTGCACCTGCTGCAGGCTTTCGCCGGCGGCCATGGCATCCAGCAGGCGGTCGGCGATCTGCGGCAACAGCTGTTGCTCCAGCAACTGGTCGATCAGCCGCGCGCCGCTGTCGCTGTGCTGGCAGCGCCGGGCCAGGTGTTCGAGCAGCGCCGGGTGGTGGCTGAAACCGAGTTGGCGGCGCGCCAGGCGCTCGCCGAGGCGGGCCAGCTTGAGCGCGACCAGTTCCTCGAGCACGCTGCCGGCCACCGGGTAGTAGGGCACCACGCGCATGCGCGCCAGCAGCGCCGGCTTGAAGTGACGGCTCAGTGCCGGGCGGATGGCCTGCTCCAGTTGCTCGGCGGCCGGGCGCTGCTGGTCGCTGCAGAGCTGGGCGATCTGCTCGCTGGCCAGGTTGCTGGTCATCAGGATCAGGCAGTTGCGGAAGTTGATCTCGCGCCCTTCGCCGTCGTTGGCCACGCCCTTGTCGAAGATCTGGTAGAAAACGTTCATCACCTCCGGGTCGGCCTTCTCCACCTCGTCGAGGAGGATCACCGAGTAGGGCTTCTGCCGCACCGCCTCGGTGAGCATGCCGCCCTCGCCGTAGCCGACGTAGCCGGGCGGCGCGCCTATCAGCCGCGACACCGTGTGCTTCTCCTGGAACTCGGCCATGTTGATGGTGGTGAGGAAGCGCTCGCCGCCGTACAGCAGGTCGGCCAGGGCCAGGGCGGTCTCGGTTTTGCCGATGCCGCTGGGGCCGACCAGGAGGAACACGCCGACCGGCGCATCGTCCTTGTTCAGCCCGGCGGCGCTGGCGCGCATGGCGCGGTCCAGCGCCGCTACCGCCTGCTCCTGGCCGCGCACGCGCTGGCGCAGGTCATGGGCGAAGCCGGCCACCTTGGCGTTGTGTTCGCGGGCCAGCTGGCTCAGCGGCACGCCGGTCCAGTGGCTGATCACCTCGGCCACCAGGCGCGGGCAGACTTCATGGCTGACCAGGCGCTCGGCGGCCTGGGCCGTGGCCAGTTCGACCTGCACCTTGCGCAGCTCGACTTCCAGTTCGGCCAGATTCGGCAGGGGTTCGACGTTGGCTTCGGTCGCTTCGGCAGGTTGATCGAGGCGCGCCGCGGCGCACTGCTGGCGCAGTTGCAGCAGGCGTTCGGCGAGCTGGCGCTGCTCGTCCCAACGCGCACTTAATTGCTGCAGTTCGCCGGCCGCATCGAGCAGGCGGTTTTCCAGCTGCTGCAGGGCTTCGCCGTCGACCTGCAGGCCGGCATCCAGGTCGCGGCGCAGCGCTTCGCGCTGGCGCTGGCCTTCGGCGATTTCGCCGCGCAGGCGCTCCAGCGCTTCCGGGGCGGCGGCCAGACTGATGCGTACCCGCGCGCAGGCGGTATCGAGCACGTCGACGGCCTTGTCCGGCAGCTGGCGCCCGGCCAGGTAGCGCGCCGACAGTTCGGCGGCGGCCACCACGGCGTCGTCGCGCAGGTAGATGCCGTGGCTCTTCTCGTACACCGGGGCCAGGCCACGCAGGATGGTCACGGCTTCCTGAACCGTCGGCTCGTGCAGCTGTACCGGCTGGAAACGCCGGGCCAGGGCCGGGTCCTTCTCGAAGTACTTCTTGTATTCGCTCCAGGTGGTGGCGGCGATGGTGCGCAGCTCGCCACGCGCCAGTGCTGGCTTGAGCAGGTTGGCGGCGTCCGAGCCACCGGCCTGGCCGCCGGCGCCGATCAAGGTATGCGCCTCGTCGATGAACAGGATGATCGGCTTGGCCGCGCCCTTCACTTCGTCGATCACCCCCTGCAGGCGCCGCTCGAACTCGCCTTTGACGCTGGCGCCGGCCTGCAGCAGGCCCATGTCCAGGCACAGCAGCTCGACGCCCTTGAGCACTTCCGGCACTTCGCCGCTGGCGATGCGCAGGGCCAGGCCCTCGACGATGGCGGTCTTGCCGACGCCGGCCTCGCCGACCACGATCGGGTTGTTCTTCCGCCGACGGGCGAGGATGTCGATCATCTGGCGGATCGCCCCGTCGCGGCAGAGCACCGGGTCGAGCTTGCCCTCGCGGGCCTGCTGGGTGAAGTTGTGGGTGAAGCGTTGCAGGTTGGATTCACCCGGCGCCGCGGCTTTGCCGGCAGTGGCCTGCGGCTGCTGGCTCAGGGCGAAATCGCGCAGGCGCTCGGCACTGACCTTGGCCAGCAATGGCTGGTAGTGGCTGCCGGCATAGCGCATGGGGTTGCGCAGCAGGGCGAGGATCAGCGCGGCCTGCTCCACCTGGCTCTGGCCGAGCTCCAGGTTGGCTACCAGCAGGGCGTCCTGCAGCCACTGCACCAGTTCGGCGGCGAACACCGGGTTGCGCGAGGCGCTGTATTCGCCGCGCGGTTGCAGGGCGCTGGCGAGGGCGCCGGCATCCACTTCGGCATCCTGCAGGGCACGGGCCAGTAAGCCTTGCGGGCGTTCGAGCAGGCCGAGCAGCAGGTCTTCCACCAGGATCTTGTTGCCACCGCGCTGCAGGCAGCGCTCGGCGGCGCCTTCGAGGTCGCGGCGGGTGTCGGCGTCCAGTGCCTGGACCAACTGTTGTAGGTCGACGTTGATCATTCTCTCTGTCCTTAGTGAGTCATGCTGCCGATGGTGACCACACCATCGGCCTGTTCGTGGCCCAGCCAGCTGGTCCAGCCGAGGTGGCAGGGGTTGTCGGCGCCGATGCGCAGCTCGCGGATTTCCTCGTGGCGCAGGGCCAGGCGGATGTCGTAGTCGAGCGGGTCGCGCAGGGTGAAGCGCACCAGCGCGCAGAGCGGCTGGTAGCCCGTGCCGATCGGCAGGAATTCGTGGAAGCGCGCCCAGCTGAGCTGGCGGATATGGATGCGGAACTTGCCGCCGCGGTCGCGTACCCGCTCGCCGAGCACCAGGCTTTCGCCCAGCTGGCTGTTGGCCAGGCCGAGGCGGTTGCGCTGCTCGGCGATGATCTGTACCTGGCGCTCGACGCACTGCTCGATGCGCAGGTCGGTGTGCTTGAAGTAGTAACGCAGCACCGACTCGACCAGTGCCGCCGAGTGGGCGCGCAGGCTGAGCAGGCCGAGGTAGGGCAGCAGGCGCTTCCAGTTGAGTTCCTCGGCGGCGCGGATCTGCTCGCCGCCGAGGCCGATCAGGGCGAACAGCTGGTTGGAGAACTGATCGCTGGCGCCGCGCTGGAAGCGCGCGTAGTAGCGGTACTTCTGCCAGATCGGCAGGAGCAGGCGCTGCAGGCGGTTGTTGAACAGGTCGAGGAATTCGCGGGTCGGGTTGCCGTCCGGGTTGTCGCCCAGCGCCTGTTCGCCATAGAAGGCTGGCAGCGGCGAACCGGCGCCGAACAGGCTGACCAGGTTGATGCGCAGCTGCGCGCGCAGCTCGCCGTGTTCCTCGAAGAACTGCACGCGATCGATATCGCTGCCGGGGAAGCCCAGGCTCGGGTTGGCCTGGAATTCCAGGCGCTCGTACAGCTGCTCCTCATCCAGTTCGGGATGGGCAGTGCGCAAGCGGTCCAGCACCAGCAGCACACCCTGGAACAGGCTGTACTCGCGGATGCCCCGGCTGAGCCGGTTCAGAGCAGGGGCTGCTGCCCCATGCGCGGCGTCCATCGGTACACCTCTCCTTGTGTGCTGTGTACGCGCAGCTCGTGGTACGAGTTGAGGCTGGCATAGAGGGCGAAGAATTCATTGAGCACCGAGGCGAACAGGAACAGGTCCCCTTCGCCCAGGTAACCGTCCGGGTTCATCTTCAGTTCAGTACGCACACCGCGCACCGGCAGGCCCCGGTGCAGGCGGTCGACGTGCTGGTGGCTGATCGACTGCAGGCCGCCGAGCAGGCGCTTGCTGACCTTTTCCGCGTGCTGGTCGTAGTAGCGCGGCAGGTCGTAGGTCTCGAGGATCACCTTGAGCGCCTCGACGTTGGCCAGCGACAGGTAGTTCAGCGACATGTTGCTGATCAGCTTCCACAGGTAGTCGCGGTGCAGCGGCGGTGCGTAGCTGGGCGTCACCGCGCTGATGTTGCGGAAGGTGAGGAACTCCGGGGTGTCTTCGCTGGGCAGGCAGATATCGCCCAGGCCCAGCTGGCGCGGCAGGTTCTGGTTGGTGCAGGTCAGCTCGATGGACAGCGTCTCGTGCTGGTCGAGGTTGCGCATGCCGAAGCTGAGCCAGGTCTCCAGGCCGTCGCCGAGCAGCGACGGCTGCTGGCGCACGCTGTAGTGCGGGCGGGCCTTGGGCACGTCGAAGCTGGCGTCGTGCTCGAAGGATTCGAACGGCACGTATTCCTCGTAGCCCATGCCGCCGGGCTTCCAGCCGGTCACCCGGTCCACCGAGAACACCGCGCAGTGGCGCGTCTCGAATTCGGCCGGCAGCAGCAGGTACTGATCCTGCTTGCCGTCCAGGCGGATCGGGATGGCGTCGTGGGCGAACAGGTTGACCACCGGCGTGCAGTACAGGCGCACGTTGTCCAGGGTCGGGCGGATGCGCTGCAGGCCGGTCTTCTGGATATCAAAGCGCAGCTCCAGGCCGCGCGCCCGCTCCAGCAGCTCGGCCGGCTGACGCTTGAGCAGCTCGAGGCCCTTGAGTTCGACGAACAGGAACTTGTCCTGGAAGGCGAAGTATTCCTGCAGGTGGCGGTAGCCGCGGAAGGTGTTCAGCGGGTAGGGCACCAGCGCTTCGTCTTCGGCGAAACCGACCGCCTCGACCTTGTCGGCACCCAGGGCGAAGCCGGGCAGCGGCTGGTCGTAGGCATCCTTGAGCGGCTTGCCGTCGCCATCCAGCAGCACCAGCTGGATGCCGCCGAGGTGACGCAGCAGGCCGAGGTAGAGCAGCTGGCTGATATAGCGCTCGCCGGCCAGGTGCAGGCGCAGTTTGCTCAGTTCGACTTCGCCGAGATGGCCGTCGGCGCTCATGCCCAGGCGCAGGCTGAGCAGCGCACCGTCGCCCTTCACCGAGTAGTCCAGGCCATTCAGCGCCAGCGGCAGCACCTCGCAGGCGAAGGCGGTGCGAAAGCGACAGGTCACGCCCTCGATGGCCTTGGCTTCCACCGGCGTATGCCGCGGCACGGCGATGGCAGGGCCGGGGCGCTTGAGCGGGTCGAACTGCAACATGCTGAAGGCCGGCAGCGGGCGCATGTAGTTGGGCCACAGCAGGTGCATCAGCGAATGGGTCAGCTCCGGCAGCTCGTCGTCGAGCTTCTGCCGCAGGCGCCCGCTGAGGAAGGCGAAACCCTCCAGCAGGCGCTCGACATCCGGGTCGCGCCCGGCCTGACCGAGAAACGGCGCTAGCGCCGGACTGCGCTCGGCAAAGCGCTTGCCCAGCTGGCGCAGGGCAGTGAGTTCGCTCTGGTAGTGGTGGTTGAAAGACATCTCAGTGTCGCATCCTTGCGGAAAAGCAGTTCTATAGCTTGGTTGTTTGCGAGTTAATAAACTTATTAATGAAAAACGTTATTGTTGAAGTGGAATATCCGACAACCAAAATGTAAGGCGCGAAGCTGATCCAGAGAAACAACATGCCAACTCCGGAGGTGTTACCCATGACGAGATTGACCAACCCGTAAATAATCCAGGGGATGCCATAGAATGGAATGAAAATAAGTGGGGCCAGCCAGATTAGCCGGATAATTTCCTGTTCACTTTTATTGGTTATTTTGCGGCAGGCCCAGAGTGCAAAAAGCGGATAAGCCAATGTGCCAAAGCTAAGGCCATAAATTAGGAATAGTTGTTCGAAAGGCATGTCTTGCCGATCTTCTATGATCCACCCGCCCAGCAGCGCGAAGGAAAGCAAAGCGAAGGGAGTCCATATTGCTGCGTGGAAGAAACGTAGACGGTTCATTTGCGTGCATTACCATTCGACTGTTCAGGCATGGGCTCTTCCCACATCCACATCCAGCGCTCTGTACTGGGGTCAAGATGGGTGAAAAAATTGTTCCACTCGGCAAGAGGATGAAACTCTAAATTTTCCTTGTTTTGTTTCCTGCGCTTCAGCTCATTGGCTATCAGGCCATTGAAGTTCCCATCTTCATCTATGCCTAGGCGAATAGCGGAGGAAATCATGGGGTATTTCTTGTCTCCCCACAGTGAAAAGGATGCGGCCCCCTTGCGCACATGAATGCCAAGGAAGACGGCAGTACCTTTGCTGTCGACAATAAAGGCTTCGCAATTAGGGAAACCATCACCGCTGATATAACTGACAATATCGACATGCTTGGCAACACGATCCACGGTAATGACAATCTTGTAGCTGACATCGAGGCTAGGAACAAAGGTCATTCCCGTGGCTTTTTTTGCCGTCGCCGAAAGTGGGAAAGCATGGTTCTCACCGGCATAACCGCCATCAACAAAGAGGGTCGTCACCGGGCCGCTTTCTTTTTTCACCAGAGGCCAGCTACCACCTTTTGGTTGTAGCTCCCCGTCGTAGCGGGTGTGGGCTTCACCCTGTTTCCCCGAGTCATTCGACTCGGTTTCCACATTCAGCACTTCACCTGCGTTGGTATCGATGGCAAAGCGATGCCAGACGCGTGAGGTGACTTGCGCTCCAGCACTGCCTGATTTGCCACTGGCCCCCAGAGAGAACCCGCGAGCATCTCCTTCGTAATTGAAGCCGCTCCAGCCGAAAGTCTTGGCTGGGTGGAACGAGCGAATGTTCAGCTCGTAACACGCAAGCTTGACCAGCTTCAGGTTGACGACTTGTCCGGTACGCTGGCTGGAAGGGGTGGAGTTGGCATGTTTCAGGGCGGCATCAGGCATGAGCGACACCCTTTGGTTGCAGCAGTGAAAGGGTCAAGCCCTGAGACTGTTTGCCAGTATTGATGACTGTGGTTCTGCCCTCACTGTCCGTGATGCCCTCATGTACTTCGCCAGCGGCAGTCACGATGCGGTAGCCGTAGTTGGCGATGGGGCCCCCGTTATCGTCCTGGATGACAAAGAACTCATCGAAGAAGCCGGGCAAACCAAGAGGTTCGATAAATGGAGCAGGCGAGTGCGTCGTGCCGATCAACACCGTCCCCGACCCCGCCACCACCACATTGCCGTGGCTACCCAGGGTGCCGATGGTGGTCGCCGGTTTGCCATTGATCAGCACGGTGGGGATCACATTGCCGGACAGGGCGCCGCCGCAGGCCGAGGCATCGCCCTGGCGCGCGGCGGGCAGGCCGTCGAACAGCACGTTGGGCGAGCCGGCGGCGATGGGATTGGTGCCGTGGCCCGGAACCGGGCAGGCAGTGGGGTCGCCCAGGCGGGCGGCGGGTTTACCGGACATCCATGCTCTCCTTTGAACAGGCCCTTACCTGACCTTCACTTGCCCGCTGCCATCCAGCTGCGCGGCAAAACTCACGGGGCGCTTGATGCCGTCGATCTCCAGCTGGCCTTCGATGGCGAAGGCCAGGCTCAGCGGATCGTGGTCGCGGGGCAGTGACACCACGCGCACCTGGGTCAAACGCGGTTCGTACGCTTCGATGAAGCGTTCGATGGCGATACGCGCCTGCTGCAGGGCATCGTGCAGCGACAGGCGCATATCGTTGAGATCGGGCAACCCGTAGTCGGGCAGCGTTTGCACGCTGCCCGCCCGGGTGCTTAGCATCTTCGCCAGGTGGGCAGCCACCGAGGCCATGGCGGACACCTCATGGCTCCAGCCGGCGCGTTTGCCGGCATCGCCACCCAGGCGCTCGAACAGGCTGCCGTAACTCACTGGCTGTTACTCCTTGTCCAGCTTGCCGACCAAGGACAGGGTGAAATCGGCACCCATGTACTTGAAGTGCGGACGCACGTTGAGGCTGACGCGGTACCAGCCCGGCTCACCATCGACGTCGCTGACGATCACTTGCGCGGCGCGCAGCGGGCGGCGGCTACGGACTTCCGAGCTGGGGTTCTCCTGGTCGGCAACGAACTGGCGGATCCACTTGTTCAGTTCCAGCTCGAGGTCGGTGCGCTCTTTCCAGGCGCCGATCTGCTCGCGCTGCAGCACTTTCAGGTAGTGCGCCAGGCGGTTGACGATGAACAGGTAGGGCAGCTGGGTGCCGAGTTTGTAGTTCAGCTCGGCGGTCTTGCCTTCCTCGCTGATGCCGAAGAACTTCGGCTTCTGCGTCGAGTTGGCGGAGAAGAACGCGGCGTTGTCGCTGCCCTTGCGCATGGTCAGGGCGATAAAACCTTCTTCCGCGAGTTCATATTCGCGACGGTCGGAGACCAGCACTTCGGTGGGGATCTTGGTCTCGATCTCGCCCATGCTCTCGAAGTGGTGCAGCGGCAGGTCTTCCACCGCGCCGCCGCTCTGCGGGCCGATGATGTTCGGGCACCAGCGGAACTTGGCGAAGCTGTCGGTCAGCTTGGAGGCGAAGGTGTAGGCGGTGTTGCCCCACAGGTAGTGCTCGTGGCTGGCGGACACGCTCTCCTTGTAGACGAAGCTCTTCACCGGGTTCTCTTCCGGATCGTAGGGGTTGCGCAGCAGGAAGCGCGGCAGGGTCAGGCCGACGTAGCGCGCGTCTTCGCGCTCGCGGAAGCTCTGCCACTTGGCGAACTGCGGGCCCTCGAAGTGATCCTTGAGGTCCTTCAGGTTGGGCAGGCCGGTGAAGCTCTCCAGGCCGAAGAATTTCGGGCCGGCGGCGGCGATAAACGGTGCGTGGGCCATGCAGGCTACCGAGGCGACGTGCTGCATGCACTTGATGTCCGGCGAGCTGGGGTCGAAGAAGTAGTTGGCGACGATGGCGCCGACCGGCTGGCCGCCGAACTGGCCGTACTCGGCGGTGTAGATGTGCTTGTACAGGCCGGACTGGGTGATTTCCGGGCTGTCCTCGAAGTCGTCCAGCAGGTCCTGCTTGGAGGCGTTGAGGATTTCCAGCTTGGTGTTTTCGTGGAAATTGGTGCGATCGACCAGCAGCTTGAGGCCACGCCAGGAGGATTCCAGTGCCTGGAAGTCGGCGTGGTGGAGGATCTCGTCCATCTGCCGGCTGAGTTTGGCGTCGATCTCCGCGATCATGCGGTCGACCATGGCCTTCTTCACCGGCTCGTTCTGGTTGTGCGGCTTCAGCAGCTCTTCGATGAAGGCGGACACGCCACGCTTGGCGATGTCATAGGCCTCGTCGTCCGGGGTCAGCCGGGTTTCCGCGATGATGCGGTCGAGAATGCCGGCTTCGGCGACATTCCGGGTGGTTTCCACTACTGCACTGGTGCTCATGCTCGGGCTTCCTTGTCGAGGGTTCAGGCGTCTTGCTGGGTCAGGCCCAGCTCGCTCAGCACGCGGTCACGCGAGTCGTCGTCGGCGAGCACGCTTTCGATCGCCTTGCGGAAGGCCGGGGCGTTGCCCAGCGGGCCTTTCAGGGCGACCAGGGCGTCACGCAGTTCCATCAGCTTCTTCAGCTCGGGAACCTGGTCGACCACGGCGGCGGGGTTGAAGTCTTTCATCGAGTTGATGCGCAGCTGCACGGGCAACTCGTCGGCGCCCTGCTCATCCTGCAGGCGGTTGGCCACGCTGAAGGTCAGGTTGAGTTCCTGCTTGCCGAGCACTTCGTCGAAGTTGTTCTTGTCGATGCTGATCGGCTTGCGGTCTTCGATCTTGCGCTCGTCGGCGCGCTGGGTGAAATCACCCAGGACCATCAGCTTGAGCGGCAGTTCGATCTCTTCCTGGGCGCCGCCGGTGGCGGGCTTGAAGGTGACGTTGATGCGTTCCTTGGGGGCTACCGAGCCTTCTTTGGCCATGGCTGTTCTCCTTTACGTTTTCGGTATGTACGGGCCTTGCGGCCTCAATCCAGCACCACTTCGAGGTCGAGGTGGCACAGCCTGCGGTGGATCTCTTCCTTGCGTTCGCGGATCACCTGGCTCTGCGGCAGCAGCTCGTAGCAGCTGTGCAGCAGGCGCAGCACTTCCAGGGCGAGATCGGGTTCCCATTCGCCGAGGCCGGAGGCCTGCAGCGTCTGGTCGAGGGATTCGAGTTGGGTCTTGGCCAGTTCGTGTTTCTTCGCCGCGCTGCACAGGCGCGCCAGGGCGAGCTGCCAGAAGAAGCGGGCGCGGCCGCCCTGGGCGTGGGCCATGCCCTGCTTGAGTTGTTGCACGGCGGCTTTCAGGCCGTCCTTGCGCAGCTGCGGCAGCACCGCCTGCAGGGCGACTTCCCAGGCCGGCAGGCTGCCACCGTCGCTAGTCAAGGTGGGGGCGGGTTCGGTACTGGCCGTCTGCAGATGCGGCAGCACCTGGGCGCCGATCCAGGCGCGGGTTTCGGCGTCGGCGAACGGCAGGCCATCGTGGAAGCACAGCTCTTCCAGGGCGGGCACGCGCTGCAGGAACAGCGCCAGCTGGATTTCCACCTCGGCCATGGCCGGCTCGGCGCCCAGCTCCTGCAGGCACTCCCAGGCCAGGCGCTGGCCGTCGAGCCAGAACGGCGCGCGGGCGATGCTGGTTTCCAGCTCCAGCAGCAGGTCGGCGTACTGGCCGGCGGCGAAGCGTTCGCGGTAGCTGGCCAGCTTGTCTGCCGGCAGGCCGCGCAGGGCGGTGACCTGCTCGGCATTGCGCTCCGGCAGGCTGTCGATCGGCAGCCACAGCAGGGTGCGGGCCAGGCGCAGGGCGCGAATGTCGCTGGCCTTCTGCTTCAGCCACCAGCCGCACAATGGCCGGGCGCCGTCCTGCAGGGCACGCAGGGATTTGTGCGCGTCGCGCTCGTTGTCGATCGGCGTGCTGGCGCTGAATACCTGGCTGGCGGCCTGCTTGACCTGGGCCAGGGCGGCGCCGACCACGCCGGGCTCGGCCTGGCCCTGAGTGGCGCGGTTGATCTGTTCGTCGATACGCCGGCACAGCGGCAGCAGCAGCGGGGCGTCTTCGCCCAGGTGCGCGGAGAGGCAGCCTTCCAGCTTGCGCAGCAGCTCGGCGAGGGTGCGGAACAGCGGCAGTTGCGTGGCCACCGGGATGTCTTCGCCGAGGGCCTTTTCCAGGCGTGGGGTCAGCCAGGCGAAGGCGGCGGCGCGGGTGCGTTCCTTGCGCGGGTGCAGTTCGTCCCAGTGCTGGCTGCAGAGCTGGTGCAGTAGGCCCAGGCCGGCCTGCAGGCCACTGAGGTTCTCGCGTTGGTACAGGCTCCAGGTCAGCCAGCTGGCGACGCGCAGATCCTTGGACTGCTCACGCAGCAGCGCCTCGCTCTGCTCGCGGACTTTCTGCCAGTCGATGGCATCGGTCTGGTGCATGGCCGCGGCCTTTTCCAGCTCGCTTTCCAGCACTTCGTACTCGCTCGAATAACGAATATCCGCACCGGCGAAGTCCCCTTCTTTAATTGGGCAGTTGGCCAGGTTCAAATAATCTTCGGCGAGCGAGCTGGAGGCAGTCATTCCGTGACCTTTAAATTAGCCAGGGCAACTTTCTGGCACTCATCAAACACACTTGATAAATGCCGGTTGGCGGCCCTGGTGCGCAACTTCTTGCGCATATTCGTGTGCAACAAGTTGCGCACAATCCCTATGGGGTGGGCATCCTAGACCTGAGGGTGGGGGTGGGCAAGCGCGGAAAGTGTGACCTGCATTGCAACCAAGATGATTGCAGGAAACTGTCGGCAGAAGTGCTGGTCGGGTAAATGCTGACGTGTCGGACAAGTTGTCTTGAAGTATTAATAGCGATTGGAAATATGCCGACGACGCTGTAAGTAAATACTTACCGGTTAATCGGGCGTGCATCACAGTTAGCGGCGCAGGCGGGCAACTTAGTGTGATCGCGGACAACTTTTTCCCATTGGCGTATTGCCCGTGTCGGCATCCGGGCGCATGACGCGGGCGCGCGCGGACCGACCGTTGGTCGGTGAAGCCCCTGACGGCACGCCGGCCAAGGCGGCAAAGGGCCAGCGTACTGGTCTATCGTTTGTAGGGCCGAAGCACGAGGAGACCGAGCATGCTTGCCGGATTAGCCACCCAGCTGCGAGATCTACAGTTGCCGCTGCGCCTGCGCTTGTGGAACGGCGAGCAGCTGGATCTTGGCGCCATGCCGCAGGTGACCCTGACCGTCAAGGATCCGAGCCTGCTGCTCGAGCTCAAGCGGCCGAGCCTGGATGCGCTGGGCAGCGCCTTTGTCGAGGGGCGGCTGGAGCTCGATGGGCCGATCATGCAGGTGGTGCAGCTGACGGACCGGCTCAGTGAGGCCCTGCTTGGCGACGATAATCCCGGTGCGGTGGATTTCCTCGCCCATGACAAGGCCGTCGATGCTGCGGCCATCAGCTACCACTACGACCTGTCCAACGACTTCTACGCCCTCTGGCTGGACAGCCGGATGATCTATTCCTGCGCCTATTTCCCCACCGGCACGGAAGACCTGGAAACGGCGCAGACCGCCAAGCTGCAGCACCTGTGCCGCAAGCTGCGCCTGCAGCCGGGCGAGCGCCTGCTGGATGTCGGCTGCGGCTGGGGCGGCCTGGCCATGTTCGCCGCCCGCGAGTACGGCGTCGAGGTGCACGGCATCACCCTCAGCCGCGAGCAACTGCAGCTGGCGCAGCGGCGGGTGGCGGAGGCCGGCCTGCACCAGCAGGTGCAGCTGGAGCTGCTCGACTACCGCGACCTGGCGCAGGACGGCCGCTTCGACAAGGTGGTCAGCGTCGGCATGTTCGAGCATGTCGGCCATGCCAACCTGCCGTTGTACTGCCGTCAGCTGTTCGGCACGGTGCGCCCCGGCGGCCTGGTGCTGAACCACGGGATTACCGCGCGGCATGTCGATGGCCGTCAGGTCGGCCGCGGTGCCGGCGATTTCATCGGGCGCTACGTGTTCCCTTACGGCGAGTTGCCGCACCTGGCGCGCCTGAGCGCCGACCTCAGCGAGGCCGGGCTGGAGGTGGTCGACGTGGAAAGCCTGCGCCTGCACTACGCGCGTACCCTCCAGCTGTGGAGCGACAACCTGGAGGCGCACCTGCCGCAGGCGGCCGCCCTGGTGCCGGAGAAGGCCCTGCGCATCTGGCGCCTGTACCTGGCCGGCTGCGCCCACGGTTTCCGCCGGGGCTGGGTCAACCTGCACCAGGTGCTGGCGAGCCGCCCGCACGCCGACGGCAGCCACGAGTTGCCCTGGAGCCGCGCCGATCTCTACCGCTGAACCGCGTTGGCTTCGCCGGCTGCCGAAGGCCTGTGTTGTAGTCGACGGCGCATAGCCGTCGCGGCAGGTAGACTGCAGCACTTTGGAGCGGTCGGCCGGCGCAGGAGCAGGGGCATGCAAGGAATCGGGTCATGGGGCGCAGTGGCCGCGCTGGGGCTGCTGCTGGTTGCGATCATCTATTGCTACAACCGCCTGGTGTTCAACCGGGCGCGGGTGGCCGAGGCCTGGAGCGGCATCGACGTGCAGCTCAAGCGTCGCTCCAGCCTGATCCCCAGCCTGGTCAGCTGCCTCAAGGCGTACATGGCGCACGAGCGCGACACGCTCGAGGCGCTGGTGCTCCAGCGCGGCGCCGCGCAGGCCCATGAAGGCGATGCCGCAGCGGCCCGCGGCCTGGCCGAGAGCCAGCTGTCGACGGCGCTGCAGCGGGTCTTCGCGCTGGTCGAGAACTACCCCGAGCTGAAGGCCGACAGCGGCTTCCTCGAACTGCAGCGCAGCCTCAGTGAACTCGAAGAGCAGATCCAGATGGCCCGCCGTTACTACAACGGGGCGGTGCGCGAACTCAATGTGCTGGTCGAGTCGGTGCCGAGCAACCTGGTGGCGCGTAGCTGCGGTTTCACCTGTGCCGCCTATTTCACCCTGGACGATGCCCGCGAGGGGCAGTCCCCGAAGCTGGAGTTGTGAGATGCCAGGATGGCTCAAGTCCCTGTTGTTGCTGTGCTGCCTGCTGCCCGCGGCGGGCTGGGCAGAGGAAGTCATCGAGAGCTACGCGGTCAGCCTCAAGGTGCGCGCCGACGGCATGCTGCAGGTGCTGGAACGCATCACCGTGCAGGCCGAGGGCGAGCAGATCCGCCGCGGCATCTACCGCGATATCCCGACCCGCTACAGCCTGGGCAACGGCCTCGAGCGGCGTACCCCGGTGCAGATGCTGGAGGTCACCCGCGACGGCGAGGCCGAGCCGTTCCACAGCGAGGCGCTGGGGGCCGGCATCCGCTATTACCTGGGCTCGGCCGAGCATGAGCTGGAGCCCGGGCGCTACACCTACCAGCTGCATTACCTGATCGATGCCCAGCTGCTGCAGCGCGACGGCGAGGACGAGCTGTACTGGAACGTCACCGGCAATGACTGGAGCTTCCCGATCAAGGTCGCCAGCGCCCTGGTGCAGTTGCCTGCGGGGGCGCGCATCGGCAATGTCGCCGGCTATACCGGCGTTGTCGGTGACAACGGCACGGATTACCGCGTGGCCAGCCGCGAGGGCCAGCAGCTGATGTTGCTGACCACGCGCATCCTGCAGCCCGGCGAAGGCTTCACCATCGCCGTGGACTGGCAGGCCGGCCTGGTGGCGCGTCCCACGCGCCTGCAGCAGATCGGCCGGCTGATCGAGGACAACCCCGGCCTGTGCGTCGGCCTGCTGATGCTGCTCGGCCTGTTCGCCTTCTACCTGTGGAGCTGGCACGACCTCGGCCGCGACCCGCGCAAGGGCGTGATCATCCCGCTGTTTTCCGCCCCCGCGGGCCTGGCCCCGGCCGCGGTCGGCTACCTGTGGAAGCGCGGCTTGCGCAACGGCTACAGCCCCGCCGAGGCGCTGAGCGTGAGTTTCACCGACCTGGCGATCCGCAAGCAGCTGAGCCTGGCCGACAGCCCGCGCGGCGAGGCCTTCGTCCTCAGCCCCGTGGAGGCGCCGCGCGATGACCTGCAGAGCCACGAGCGGGCCCTGCTCGAGGCGCTGTTCCCCAACGGCAAGGTGTCCAAGGCGCTGCGCGTGGGCAGCAGCTACGTGCCGCGCCTGGCCGCGGCGCTGGAGGCCCACGGCGCGGCGCTGAGCGAGCGCGGCAAGCAGTGGTTCAGTCTCAACCGTGGCCACTGGTGGCTGGGTCTGGTCTGGGCGCTGCTCGGCAGCCTGGTCAGCGTGTTCGCCAGCGTCGATGGCGAGGAGCAGGTCGGCCTGGTCATTTTCGGCCTGGTCTTCACCCTCGGTTTCGGCCTGGCCGGCACCTTCCTGCTGATCTTCGGTATCAAGTCCTGGCGCGCAGGTGGCCAGGATCATGGCGGCGTCGGCCTGACCATTGCCGGGGCGGTGTTCATCATCCCCGGGCTGATCGGCCTGGGCGTGCTGTTGAGCAACGTGGCGCCGCTGGTGATGGGGATGCTGGCGCTGTTCTGGCTGCAGGTGATCCTGTTCCGCGGCTGGCTGGAGGCACCATCCGCGGAAGGGCGCCGCCTGCTGGACGCGCTCGAGGGCTATCGCGACTACCTGCGCCTGGCCGAAAGCGAGACCTTGGCACGTGCCGGCACGGCGCCGGCGATGAGCATCGCCCTGTATGAGCAGCACCTGCCCTACGCCATGGCCCTGCAGGTCGAGGCGGCCTGGACCGCGCGCTTCACCGCGGCCCTGGATGCCGGGCTGATCGACCCGCAGCTGCGTGAGTACCGCCCGGACTGGTATCGCAGCCGCAGCAGCTTCGCCACCCCCAGCGCGCTGACCGGGGCCCTGGTCGGCGGGCTGAGTAGCGCCACTTCCAGCGCCTCGACGCCACCGCCCAGCCCGTCATCGTCCGGCAGCTCTTCCGGCGGCTCGTCCGGTGGCGGCTCCTCGGGCGGCGGTGGCGGTGGGGGTGGCGGAGGCGGCTGGTAAGGCGGCATGCGGGACGCCGGGCGCACTCAGCGCCTGGTGGCTTTCAGCTTCTCCACCAGGCGCAGGCTGTGTGCCAGTTGCTCGTCTTCGCTGAGCTTGGGGTTGTCCAGCACTTCGTTCATCGCCTCGATCAGCTCGCCCTGCTGCTGCGCGCGCTGGGTCAGCTGCTGCAGCTGCGCCGCACTGCGCCAGCTCCAGAGCGCCCAGCCGAGCACGGCCAGCAGCATCAGGGCGAGGATCAGCAGGGCCAGGCTGTTCATGGTGGGGCTCCAGTGGCGTGTCGGGGGTGCTGCACGGTAGCAGGCCCGCCGCGCGCCGTCAGCGCCGTCACCACTGCCAGCTGCTGCACGCCACGGCGTCATGGGCGTGCAGGCTTTCCGCATGCACCACCTGCAAGTGGAAGGCCGTGATGCCGGGGTGTGCGCGCAATACGGCATGTAGACGGCGGGCGGCGTCTTCGCAGAACATCAGGTTCTGCCCATTGGCCAGGGCGAAGGCCTGTTCGTCGGCGCGCTTGACTGCGGTTTGCAGGACGGTGCCCAGCGCCTGTTCGGCGTGCTCGATCAGCGCCAGCACCGGCAGCTCGCGTGCATGGGTGGACAAACGCACCTGCAGGGTGGCGCTGCTGCGTTGGCTGTGCGGGGTGGCGAGAATGCCCCGGGTGTCGCCCAGCCATTCGACGATGCCTGCATGATCGATGCTTTTGCCTGCAAAATATTCGCTGAATTGCCGCTGGATGAGTTGCCGGGCGAGGGCCGCCGAGCACGGGCAGGTCGAGGAATAGCCGATCTCCAGCTGCAGTTCCACGTGAAACCCTCCCTGCGCGTCCAGGCGGCTGCGCAGCGCGACGGGGTAGCCCTTCCAGCCGGCCAGCGGGCTGACCAGGGCCGGGCGTTTGAGCAACAGCTCGCCACTCAGGTCCAGGTACGCCTGCCGCGCCAGGCCCTGATGGCTGGCGAGGAAGCGCTCGAGCACCCGGCGCAGGACCGTGCTATCCAGCTCGCAGCCTTCCAGTGGCTCCAGCGCCAGGTACAGGCGCGACATATGGATGCCGCGCGCGCCGGGGTCGTCCAGGCTCACGGCGGCGCTGGCCCGCCCCGCCAGCGGCTGGCCGGCCAGGCGCAGGGGCAGGGCGATCCGCTGCATGCCGACCCAGTCCAGCGTCTGTTGCAAGGCGCCGTTGTGCAGGGCGACATCCGGCAGGGTGAGGGTGTTCATCGGCGATCCGTCGGTTGTGGTTGGCATTTAATGTTATGTTATAACAAGTAAATCCAAAAACCTGGCCTGGATCAGCCGCGGCCGTGCCGGATGAAAGTGCCCGGCTGGCCCGCTCTGCGCCCCCGTGCGGCGAGTCCAGTGAGCGCCAGGAAAGGCTCCGTGATCGATGAGGTAAACCCGATGGATAAGCGTCTCCCCGTTACCGTGCTGTCCGGCTTTCTCGGCGCCGGCAAGAGCACCCTGCTCAACCACGTGCTGAAGAACCGCGCCGGCCTGCGGGTGGCGGTGATCGTCAACGACATGAGCGAGATCAACATCGACGGCAGCGAGGTGCAGCGCGATGTCAGCCTCAGGCGTGGCGAAGAGAAGCTGGTGGAAATGAGCAATGGCTGCATCTGCTGCACCCTGCGCGAAGACCTGCTCGAGGAAGTCAGCCGCCTGGCCCGTGACGGTCGCTTCGACTACCTGCTGATCGAGTCCACCGGCATCGCCGAGCCGCTGCCGGTGGCCGAGACCTTCACCTTCCGCGACGAGCAGGGGCAGAGCCTGGCCGATCTGGCGCGGCTGGACACCCTGGTCACGGTGGTCGACGGGGTGAACTTCCTGCGCGACTTCCACGCGGCCGAGAGCCTGGCCAGCCAGGGGGAAAGCCTCGGCGAGGAGGACGAGCGCGTGATCACCGACCTGCTGATCGAGCAGGTGGAGTTCGCCGATGTGATTCTGATCAGCAAGATCGACCTGATCGGCTCGGTCGAGTGCGAAGAACTCGCGGCGATCCTGCGCGGCCTGAACACCCACGCCGAGATCGTGCCGATGAGCATGGGCGCGGTCGATCTGCCGCGCATCCTCAATACCGGCCGTTTCGACTTCGCGCGCGCCGCCGCCGCACCCGGCTGGCTCAGGGAAACGCGTGGCGAGCACGTGCCGGAAAGCCAGGAGTACGGCATCGCCTCATGCGCCTACCGGGCGCGCCGGCCGTTCCATCCGCAGCGCTTCTTCGACTTCCTCCGCGGCGAGTGGAGCAACGGTCGCCTGCTGCGCTCCAAGGGCTATTTCTGGCTGGCCAGCAAGCCGCAGGAGGCCGGCAGCTGGTCCCAGGCTGGCGGCCTGATGCGCCATGGCCATGCCGGGCGCTGGTGGCGCTTCGTGCCACAGGCGCAGTGGCCACAGGATGAGGACGGCCTACAGGCGGTACGCAAGCACTGGCACGAGGACGTCGGCGACTGCCGTCAGGAGCTGGTGTTCATCGGCCAGCACATCGATTTCGCGCGTCTGAGCCGCGAGCTGGACGCCTGCCTGCTGGACGACGGGGAAATGGCTGCCGGCCCGGCTGGCTGGGTGCAGCTGGCCGATCCGTTCGGGCCGTGGCTGGAGGAGGCGGCCTGATGCCGGCCTAGCGGGCCATCCACACGCCCTTGCTCTGCTGTTCGCAGGCCGGCTTGAGGTAGCGCGCGTCGCTCGCGACGCCGTAGTAGTGGATGTCCTGCTGGTAGGGCGTGCCGCTGACCCGGGCATTGCGGCATTCGCCGAACGCCCCGGCGGGGCACTGTTCGACGAAGCTGACCTCGACCTTCTGCCCCTGCAGTTGCGGGGCGCAGAAGCCGTTGCGGAACAGGTTGGCCGGGATGCTGCGGTTCTGCTGGCAGACTTTCACCTCCACCTGGCTGCCCTGGCTGTGCACCACGCAGGCCTCGCCCCAGGCCTGGCCGGCCAGCCCGAGCAACAGTACGACGGCAATCGAACGCATCCCGCTTATCCTTGAAAAGCAAAGTGCCGACTTTAGCCTTTTCCGCCAGCCGGCAAAACCGCACCATAGGGCCATGCTGACGAATATCCCCTGTCATGTGATCGCCGGCCCACTGGGCGCCGGCAAAACCAGCCTGATCCGCCACCTGCTGGCGGGCAAGCCGGCGCACGAGCGCTGGGCGGTGCTGATCAACGAGTTCGGCCAGATCGGCCTGGATGCCGCGCTGCTGGCCACCGACGCCGACGGCATCAGCCTGGCCGAGGTGGCCGGTGGCTGCGTATGCTGCGTCAACGGCGCGCCGTTCCAGGTCGGCCTCGGGCGGTTATTGCGCAAGGCGCAGCCCGACCGGCTGCTGATCGAGCCGTCCGGGCTGGGCCATCCGCTGCAGCTGCTGCAGCAACTGGGCGAGGCGCCCTGGCAGGGCGTGCTGGCCGTACAGCCGGCGGTGATGGTGCTGGATGCCGCCGCCCTGGCCGCCGGCGAGGCGCTGCCGGCGGTGCAGGCGGATGCCCTGGGCGCCATGGGCCTGCTGCTGCTGAACAAGGCCGAGCGGCTGGACGAGGCCACCCGCGCCCAGCTGGCGGCGCGCCTGCCGCCCCTGCCGCTGCTGTGGACCAGCCAGGGACGCCTGGCCTTTGCCGACCTGCCGGGGCAGGCAAGCCGTGCCGGGCAAGCGGGCGCGGCGGCGGATCTGCCCCAGGGCGCTCCGCCGCCGTTGGCGGTGTGGACCGATGCGCGCACGCCGATCTGCCAGACCCGGCAGCAGGCCGAGGGCTGGAGCATCGGCTGGCGCTGGCATCCCAGCCAGCGCTTCGAACTGCTGCGGGTCCAGCAGTGGTTGGCCGGTCTGGCCTGGCGCCGGGCCAAGCTGGTGCTGCAGACCAACGCCGGCTGGCTGTCGGCCAATGCCCTGGGCGGCCAGGCGCCGCACTGGCAGAGCAGCGAGTGGCGCAAGGATTCGCGGCTGGAGCTGATCTTCCCCGAGGCGCAGGACGCGGCCGAGCTGCAGCGCGGCCTGCAGGCCTGCCTGCTCGGGGACTAGGCGGCGCCGCGCCGGCCGTCAGGGGTGGCCGTTGAACCAGGCGAGGATCTTGCCGGGCGAGGCGGCGAACCATTCGTGGCCGCCGAGGGACTCGGTGTAACGCGCGGTTTCGATGCCCTGGTAGAGCAGGCGGTCGTAGTACAGGTCCATGCTCCACCACGGCACGGTGAGGTCGGCGAAGCCATGCAGGAAGTAGGTCGGCGGATGGTCGGCCGGCAGCTGGTCGGGCACCACGCACAGCGGGCCGCTGCAGGTGGCATAGGAACCGGACTGGATCGCCAGGGCCTTGAACCGGCCGGGGAAGGACACCGCCATGCGGCTGGTGTTGTAGCCGCCGCTGGAGATCCCGGTGGCGTACTGGCGCTGGCTGTTCAGCGGGCCGAAATGGCCGCTGGCGATGGCGGCGAACACGTTGCTAAGGAAGTCGTAGTCGGTGCTCGTCTCGTAGGCCTGGGCCAGGCCGGGGATGTTGGTTTGCCAGAACAGATCGGCCGGGGCGCTGGGTGCGACCACCGCGTAGCCGTTGTCCAGCAGGGTCTGCACCAGCTTGCCTTCGTAGAAACCGCCGAACGGCTGGTTGCTGTAGTAGGTGAAGTTGTCCAGCGGGAAGAACGAGCCCTGGTAGATCAGCACCGTGGGCCAGCCGCCGGCCGGCGGGGTGCCGAGGGGCGTCTGGTAGATCACCTGGCGCTGGCCGACCAGGCCCGAGTCGATCCAGGTGGACTGGTAACTGCAGCTGACCTTGGCCGGCAGCAGCAGGCTCTGTTTGTGTTCGCTGCAGCGTGAATCGGCCGCGGCGGTGTCGTGCAGCAGGGCGGCCAAGAACAGGGCGAGCAGTGGGGTCAGGCGGCGAAAACGGGCAGTGGGCATGGCAGTGGTTCTCCGTTGTTGTTGTGGACTGCCTTTTCAATAGAAACCGGAATTCCGATTCCGTCAAGTCGCTCCAGGCCACGCCTGCCGGGGGCTTGGCCAGGCGCCTGCCGGGTTTCATGGACGCAGTGGCGCGCTAGAGCGCTGGCTCGGGCAATGCAGGCGCCTGTCGCAGGAGGGCGGGCGACGAACGGTTCAGGGGTGCCGGTTGAACCAGTCCAGCACCAGGCCGGGGCTGCTGGCGAACCAGGCATGGCCACCGTCGGGTTCGCTGTGCAGGCTGGTTTCCAGCCCCTGGTAGAGCAGGCGCTCGTGGTACGGCTGCATGCTGGTCCAGGGCACGATCCAGTCGAGCTGGCCGTGGATGAACAGGGTGGGCGGGTGATCCGCCGGCAGGGCCGGCACCGCGCAGTCGCCACCGACGCAGGTGGCATAGGACGCCGACTGGATGGCCAGGGCCTTGAACCTGCCGGGGAAGGATACCGCCATGCGGCTGGTGTTGTAGCCGCCGCTGGAGATGCCGGTGGCGTACTGGCGCTTGCGGTTCAGCGGGCCGAACTTGCCGCTGGCAATGGCGCCGAACAGGTTGTTGAGGAACAGGTAGTCGTTGCTCTGCTGGTAATCGTTGGCGTACTCGGGGGCATTGGTCTGCCAGGCCTCCTTGGCGGTCAGGGCGTTGGGCGCGACGACCGCGTAGCCGCCGTCCAGCAGGCCCTGGATCAGCTTGCCCTGGTAATAGCCGCCGAAGGGCATGTCGCTGTGGTAGCTGAAGTTGTACACCGTGACCAGGGCGCCGTGGTACAGCAGCGCCACCGGCCAGCCCCCCGCCGGAGCCTTGCCGAGCGGGACCTGGTAGACCACCTTGCGCTTGCCGGCGCTGCCGGAATCGATCGCCAGGGTCTTGTAGCTGCAGCTGAGGGTGGCCGGCTGGCTGCTGGTGCTTTCGCTGCAGCGCGATTCGGCCCAGGCGGCGGTGCTGCCCAGGGTCAGGCTGGCGGCGAGGATGGCGCGGGGGAGGGAAACAGTCGGCATGCTACGGCTCCTGCTTTCTGTGGCTGACACAGGGCAGTAAAGGCCGGCTCAGGGGAAAACTCTCGGCATAACGGCGCCATATTTACGCCATGCGATGGCCGGCGCGGCTAAGTGACAGGGCCGGCGGCAAAAAAATAACGGCTCGGGCTTGCCAGCAGGAAGGCATGCGACTAGATTTATTCGGAACCGATGTTCCGATTCCGATAAAAACAACAGCTGGAGGTCATCGTGACTTACCAAGGAAAAGGTTTGGCGCTTGCCGGTCTGGCCCTGCTCGGCAGCCTGCCCGTGGGGGTGGCGCAGGCGTTTCAGGTGCGCTCGGGGGACTGGACCACCTCACTGGATACCACCCTCTCCTATGGCGTCAGTTACCGCATGGAGGGGCAGGACGGCAAACTGATCGCCCGCGCCAATGGCGGCAGAGGCAGCAATGCCGGGCTGATCAACTCGGACGACGGCAACCTCAACTTCCGCAAGGGCGAGCTGTTTTCCGAGGTGGTCAAGGCGGTGTCCGAGCTGGATCTGCGCTATCAGGACCAGTACGGCATCTTCGTTCGCGGCCGGGCCTTCTACGATTTCGAGCTGGAAGACGACTCGCGTCGCCACCGCGAAATCAGCAACGACGGCCTGGATGAGGCCGGTTCCAGCGCCGACCTGCTGGACGCCTTCGTCTATGGCAGCTGGACGCCCAACGAGCGCGCCCTGAACGCGCGGCTCGGCCGCCAGGTGATCAACTGGGGCGAGGGCCTGTTCTACCAGAACGGCATTGGCGCCACCAACCCGGTGGACATCAACGCCCTGCGCGCGCCCGGCTCGGAAGTGAAGGAGGCCTACATGCCGACCTTCATGGTCTACGGCTCCTACGAGCTGCGCGACAACCTCACCGTGGAAGGCTACTGGCAGCCGGGCTGGGCCTGGGAAGCCTCGAAGATCGACCCCTGCGGCACCTACTACTCGACCCTCGATGTGCTCGGCGAAGGCTGCGACTACCTGTCGGCCTCGCCCCTGCAGGAAGCCGCGACCGACCTGGCCGGCGAGCCCCTGGCCTTCGACAACCCGGCGGCGGCCCAGGCCTACGCCGACAGCCTGCCGCCGGGCTTCGTCAACAACCTGCTGCGCGGCTACCTGCCCAGCACCTTCATCCCGCGCGGCCAGGACATCGACGGCGATGACTCGCCGCAGTACGGCGTCGCCCTGCGCTGGTTCGTGCCGGAGCTGAACGAGACCGAGCTGGGCTTCTACTACCTGCGCTACAACATGCAGGTGCCGATGCTCGGCCTGACCGTCGGCCAGCCGGTGGCCATCCCGGTGGTCGGCGCGCTGCCCGATGCCAGCAGCTCGCGCTACTACGCCGAGTACCTGGAGAAGCGCGACCTGTACGGCATCAGCTTCAACACCTCGATCGGTGGCGACAGCATCTTCAACGGCCTATCGCTGGCCGGCGAACTGAGCTACCGCCCGGATACGCCGATCGCCCTCGGCCTCAACGAGTACCTGCCGGATGCCCTGCTCGGCAGCCTGGCCGGCCTGCCGGTCGGCAGCCAGCTGGACGGCTACCGCGAGAAGGACATGGTCCAGGCCTCGCTGGTCGGTATTTACAACTTCAACGGCATGCTCGGCTCCGACTCGGCGACCCTGTTCTCCGAACTGGTGGCCAGCCGTGTGCAGGGCCTGGAGTCGGATGTCGACTACTACGAAGCCACCAGCAGCGCCTACGGTGCCCAGGTCAGCCTGCAGCTGAACTACCCCAACGTGTTCAACCTGGTGAACCTGGTACCCAACGTCAGCTACCAGTACAGCATCAACGGTGTGGCGCCGCAGCTGACCAACGGCCTGGACGAAGAGGCGCAGAGCTACTCGCTGGGCCTCGACGCGATCTACCAGGAGTCCTTCACCGTCGGCGCCAAGTACGTCGACTACAGCGGCGGCGGTCTGTCGAACAAGCGCAGCGACCGCGATTTCCTCAGCCTCAACGTCAAATACAGCTTCTGACCAAGGGACGAACCGACATGTACAAGATAGGATTTCTCCACAGCGGTTTGCTGGCCGCCCTGCTCCTGGCCGCTCCCCTGGTGCAGGCGCAAGTCAGCGCCGAACAGGCCGCGCGCCTGGGTCGCGACCTCACGCCGCTGGGTGCCGAGAAGGCCGGCAATGCCGCCGGCACCATCCCGGCCTGGGACGGCGGCCTGGCCCGGCGCAGCGACGCCTACGACCCGGTGGCCGGCTACAAGGACCCCTTCGCCGCCGACCAGCCGCTGTTCAGCATCAGCCACGCCAACGCCGCGCAGTACCGTACGCAGCTCAGCCCAGGGCAGCTGGCGATGCTGGCGCGCTACCCGGACAGCTGGAAGCTGCAGGTCTACCCGACCCGCCGCTCGGCCTCCTACCCGGACAAGGTGTATGCGGCGATCAAGGCCAATGCCGGCAGCGCCAAGCTGATCGAGCAGGGCAACGGCATCGCCGACTTCAAGGTGGCCACACCCTTCCCGATTCCGCAGTCGGCCCTGGAAGTGCTGTGGAACCATCTGGTGCGCTACCGCGGCGACAGCGTCAAGCGCTACTACGCCCAGGCGGTGCCGCATGCCAGCGGCGACTACTTCATGACCCAGATCGAGGACCTGTTCCTGTTCAACCAGGATGCCGGCGACGCCAGCAAGGAAAACGGCAACGTGCTGTTCTACTTCCGCCAGTCGGTGCTGGCGCCAGCGCGCCTGGCGGGTACCGAGCTGCTGGTCCACGAGACCGTCGACCAGGTCAAGGAACCGCGCCTGGCCTGGCTCTACGCCGCCGGCCAGCGCCGCGTGCGGCGCACCCCGAACGTCGCCTACGACTCGCCCGGCACCGCTTCCGAGGGCATGCGCACCACCGACAACTTCGACATGTTCTCCGGCGCCCCGGATCGCTACGACTGGCAGCTGCTGGGCAAAAAGGAGATGTACGTGCCCTACAACAACTACCGTTTCGCCGCCAAGACCAACAAGTACCGCGACATCGTCAAGGCCGGCCACGTCAACCCCGATCTGCTGCGCTACGAGCTGCACCGCGTCTGGCATGTGCGCGCCACCCTCAAGGCCGGCGAGCGCCACCAGTACAAGCAGCGCGACATCTATTTCGACGAGGACAGCTACCAGATCCTGCTGGTCGACCACTACGACAACCGCGACAACCTCTGGCGCCTGGGCGAGTCCTACACCATCAACATGTATGACCAGCCGCTGATCTGGACCAAGGGCGATGCGGTATATGACCTGATCGGCGGGCGTTATGTCATCGGCATATTGTCCAATGAAGAACCGGCGGATCAGTTCGATATTGCTCTGAAGCCCTCGGACTTCACCCCGGCACAACTACGCCGCGACAGTCGCCGTTAATGCCGGGCAACTTCCAGGTAATTGCAGATCAGTCGCGAAAGTTCCCCGGGAACAACTTCCCGGGGGGTCACGCCGAGACTGCCGACCATGGTGAAGTAGTTCATGCCGGCCAGCAGCATGTGCGCGGCCAGGTCGGCGGCCTGTTCGGGATGTGGGTGGCCGAGGTCGCCCGGGCGGGCCAGGACGATGCGGCAGAAGGTCTGGCCGATGTAGGCGTTGAGCTGGTGGAAGCGCTGGCGGAACTGCAGGTCGGCCGAGCTGCGCCGGATCAGGGCGCGCAGCAGGCCTTCGCTGCCATCGAACAGGCGGATCATGCCCTGGATCAGGCCTTCGATCTGCGCCTCCAGGGGCCGATCCTGGCTGCCCAGCTCGGCCACCAGGCTGTCGATGGCCAGCCGGCTCTGCTCGACGAAGCGGTCATGCACGGCGTACAGCAGCATGTCCTTGTCGCCGAGCAGGCGGTAGAAGGTGCCGACCGAGGATTCGGCCAGCTGGGCGATCTGCGAGATGCCGGTTTCCTCGAACTGATTGTTCGCCAGCAGTTCGGCGGCGACATTGAGGAAGCGTTCCAGGGCTTTCTTGCTGCGGGCCTGGGTGGGACTGGCAATGCTGTACATGATCAATTCTCGAACCGGCGCCGCCCGATTCTAGGGCCTTTACCGGAGCAAGGCAAATAGCCACAAAGCACTAGAAAAGTTTAATTAATTATCGCGAAGAGCAACTTTCTATTTATCCGGAGTTTCCCGGGTAATGCACTTTTATTGTCTTCGATTAATCAATGGAAGCCTCTATGGACTATATAAACTTGCCCGGCGGGCGCTTTGCCTACATCTGCCAGGGCCGGGGCACGCCGGTTCTGTTGCTGCACGGCCTGGGTTCGTCCCTGCTCGACTGGCAACCGCAGATCGAGCACCTGGCGCGCTATTGCCGGGTCTACGCGATGGACGTGCGCGGCCACGGCCAGAGCGAGCCGCTGCGCGCGCCGGTGCGCATGGCCGAACTGGCCGGGGATGTGGCGGCCTTCATCGAGGCCATGGGCATCCGACCGTGCATCCTGGTCGGCATCTCCATGGGCGGCATGCTGACCTTCCAGCTGCTCGCCGACCAGCCGCAGCTGGTGCGCGCGGCGGTGGTGATCAACAGCGCGCCGAGCTTCATCGTCGACTCCTGGCGCACCCGCTGCCAGATCTGGCTGCGCCTGGGCCTGGTGCGCCTGTTCGGCCTGGCGGGGCTGGCGCGCCTGCTGGCCGCCAAGCTGTTCCCCAAGCCCGAGCAGCAGGCCCTGCGCGAGCTGGTGAGCCGGCGCATCGCCGGCAACGAGCAGACCTCCTACCTGCACGCCATGCGCGCGATCCCCGGCTGGTCGAGCCTGCCGGCGGTGCAGGCGGTGGACACGCCCCTGCTGGTGGTGAGTGGCGACCGCGACTACACGCCGCTGGCCTACAAGCAGGCCTACGTCGCCCTGCTGCGCAACGCCCGCCTGGAGGTGATCGCCGACTCCGGGCATGCCACGCCGCTGGACCAGCCCGAGGCGCTGAACCGGTTATTGGATGGGTTTATCGCCGAGCATTCGGCGGCTTTGCCCGCCTGACGCGCTCAAGCCTGCTGGGTACACTAGCCGCAGACCTACTCTGCGGCGTTCCCCATGCAACTGCTCCCCTGGTCCCACCCGAGTTCCGCCGGCTTCACCCTGACCGGCTGGCACACGCCGCCCTCCGGCAAGCCCTTGCTGCATTTCCTCCACGGCAACGGTTTCTGCGGGCGTACCTACGAGCCCATGCTGGCGTTGCTGGCCGAGCAGTTCGACCTGTGGCTGTGCGATGTCCAGGGCCATGGCGAAACCGAGCACGGCGGCCGCTTCCACGGCTGGAACCGCAGCGCCGAGCTGGCCGTGGAGGCCTTCGAGGCCGGCCGCGGGATCTTCGGCGCGGTGCCGCGCTTCGCCCTCGGCCACAGCTTCGGCGGGGTCCTCACCAGTCTGATCCTGGCGCACCACCCGCAGCTGTTCCAGCGCGCGGTGCTGCTCGATCCGGTGCTGTTCAGCCCGCCGATGATCGGGGTCATGAGCCTCTCCGAACTGCTCGGCCTGCACCGGCGCAACACCATGGCGAAGAAGTCGGCGGCGCGCCGCAGGCACTGGCCGGATCGCGCCACGGCCTTCGCCCTGCTGCAGGGCCGCGGCATCTTCCGCGGCTGGACCGACGCAGCCCTGCAGGCCTATGTCGACCACGCGCTGAAGGACGTGGCAGAGGGCGGCGTCGAGCTGAAATGCCGGCCCAGCCGCGAGGTGGATATCTTCAGTTCCTTCCCCAAGCGCCTGTGGCCGGCGCTGGCCAAGGTGCAGACGCCGACCCTGCTGCTACACGGCGGCAAGACCTACCCCTTCGTCGGCAAATCGGCGCGGCGCCTGGCGGCGAGCAATCCGGCAGTGATCGAGCGGCAGGTCGAGGGCGGGCACTGCTTCATGCAGGAGCAGCCGGCGCCGAGTGCCGAACGGGTCAGCGACTTCCTCCTGCAGCGCGGCTGAGATGAGCGCCGCACGCGAGGCGGTCTGGCTGGCGCTGGCCGAGCTGTGGCTGGATAGCGACACCGATGCCGCCACGCTCGACGCCATCGTGCGCACCCTGCGTGACAGCGGCCTGGCGGTTGCCGAGCTGGAGCGGATCTTCTACTACGAGGTGGCGCCGGTGGTCTGGCTCAATGCCTGGAGCGTGGCCGGGGTGTGGGACGCTTTCGACCCGCAGTGGCTGGGTGAGGAGTGTCGGCGCAACCAGCAGCGCGGGCGCTGGCACCGCGGCAAATGCCGGCTGCTGCGCCGGCCGATGACCTATGCCTGCATCGAGCAGTGGCGGCTGATCAGCCGGCGGCTCCGGCAGGCGTGATGGCCCGTCAGTGGTCCATCCGGTCGTGGCGGCGCTTCCAGTCCTGCAGCTGGATCACCTTGGCCTCGTGCTGGGTGGCCACCGGTTCCTCCTGGGGGGTGCTGATCGGGTAGGCGTCCAGCTCGATGCGGCCGAGCTGCTGGCCGAACATGCTGATGCTGCCGCTCAGGCGCTGTTCGCCGGTGACGGTGAACTCGAAATCGTAGAGCCGGGCCAGGCGCCGGTTACCGCGGGCGTCGCGCTGCAGCGCCAGGCGGCGCAGGGCGACGTTGCCATCGAGCAGTTCGATATCCAGCTTGGCGCAGTGGCGCTTGACCAGTTCCAGGGCGCGCTCGCGAATGCCGTGGCCACGCCAGAACCAGGCGGCGACGGCGGCGCACAACAGCAGCAGGGTCAGATCGGCCAGGCTCAGCATGACAACTCCACGGGCAACCCCGGCAGCTTAACCGACCGGCCCGCAGAACTCAGCCCCCGCCCTTGCGACGGCCCGGCTTCTTGGTTAGCGTCGGCCGACGAGACCATTGGCGGGTGCCCGGATGCGCGTGATCAAGCTGCTGTGCCTAATCCTGTTGGCGCTGGCCATCGCCAGCGGCGCGTTCTTCTGGCTGCGCGACGAGCCGCCCAGCGCCGAGGTGCAGGCCTGGGTGCAGCAGGTCCAGGCCAGGCCGGCGCAGAGCGCCGCCTACCTGTTCCTCGCCGGGCTGGATGCGCCGCCGCGGCACTCGCCGGCCGCGCTGGGCGAGAGCCGCCTGCGCGCCTATCAAAGCTGGCTGGCGGAGCATGGCCCGGCGCAGGGCTTCACGCCGGCGCCCCAGGCCCGGCTGGCGCTGCCGAGCGGGGCGGCGTTCTGCTCCATCGAAGCCGGCGCCTGCTTCGCCAGCCTGCTGCAACGCCAGCAGGAGCTGCCGGCGCTGCTGGCCGAGCATGCGGCGCTGCTCGGGCGCTATCGCCACTTCCTGCGCCTGAGCGACTACCACACCCTGAGTGCGCCGGGGATGGCCGAACCCATGCCGCTGCTGCCGTACCTCATGCGCGGCCAGCAGCTGCTGAGCCTGCAGGCGCTGCAGCAGGCGTTGTCCGGCAATGGCCCGGCGGCCCTGGCGCTGCTCGCGGAAGACCAGGCCGGGCTGCGCCGGCAGTTGGCCCGGGCCGATCAGCTGGTGCTGAAGATGGGCCTGGTGTCCATGCTCAACCGCAACCTGGAGTGGCAGGTGCGCCTGTATCGCCAGGGCTGGTTGCCGCGGCCGGCGCCGGTTGCGCCACTGAGCCAGGCCGAGCGCTCGCTGCTGGCCGCCATGCAGCGCGAGTTCCTGCTGGGCAAGGTGATGCTGGAGAACCTGCGCGAGGAGGATATTCCGGCGCTGCTCGAAGAGGCGTCGCTGCTGTTCGAGTACAAGCCGCAGATGACCATCAACGCCAGCCTCGGCCTGTATCAGGCGATCGGCCAGGGCTCCGAGGTGACCCCGGCGGGCTTCGCCCAGCTGCTCAAGCTGGGCAGCGGGCCGCAGGTGCCCTATACCGGCTTGCGCAACCGCATCGGCAATATCCTGCTGAGCATCGCCAATCCGGATTTCGTCGACTTCGTCGGGCGGGTGATGGACCTGGACAGCAAGATCAAGCTGGCGAACCTGAGCGTCCAGCTCGCGCCGGGCCTGGTCGGCGCCGAGCAGCTGGCCACCCTGGCGGATGCCGGCAACCCCTACGAGGCGGCGCAACGGCCGTTTCTCGACAAGCAGGGGCGCCTGTGTTTCGAGGGGCCGTTGCCGCAGAAGGACTTCGGCCGCTGCGTGCAGCTCTGAGGGATGCGCGCCCGCGGCGGTTGCCGCAGGCGCGCCGGGCCGCTCCAGTGCGACTCAGGCGTTGAGGGCCAGGTAGCGCTGCTCCAGCTCCTCGCGGATGGCCCGGCGCTGCTGCGCCTGGGAGAAGCGCCGCTGCTCGTCGGCCGTGGTCGGCTGCAGGGCCGGCACGGGCTGGGACTGGCCGTTGTCGTCCACCGCGATCATGGTGAAGAAGCAGCTGTTGGTGTGGCGCACCGAGCGCTCGCGGATGTTCTCGGTGATCACCTTGATGCCGATCTCCATCGAGGTGCGCCCGGTGTAGTTGACCGAGGCGAGGAAGGTCACCAGCTCGCCGACGTTGATCGGCTCGCGGAAGATCACCTGGTCCACCGACAGGGTCACCACGTAGCTGCCGGCATAGCGGCTGGCGCAGGCGTAGGCGACCTGATCGAGGTACTTGAGCAGGGTGCCGCCATGCACCTTGCCGGAAAAGTTGGCCATGTCCGGGGTCATCAGGACGGTCATCGACAGTTTGTTGGTTCCAAGTTCCATGCGTTTCTCATAGGCAAGTAAGGAAGTGCTGGCCTGTGCAGTCCTGCGGGTCTGCTTATTGTTATAGGTGCTGCGGGTGATCTTCGCGGTGCCAGCGCGCCGGGCCATGCAAGTTTGCGGCCGCGGAAGCCGCCCAGTATCCCCGATCCGTCCGCGGCGCGCTAAGCCGCGTGCTTGCCAGCCGCCAGGAGGTTTAACCACCTTGCGATATGGCTCGTTGCTTGTGCTGCCTTTGGGGGCCCGGCGCACCACGACGGCGCAGGCCTGGGCCCCGCGCGAACTGGCGCCGGAGTGTGCGCTGGCGCTGCTAGGGACAGGTGCCGAGATGGGCGCGCTGGAGGCCTGTGCTGCCGGCATCGGCGGCGCTGGGTGCTACGGCAAGACCGCCAGTGCGGCGCAGCTCGAACCCTGCTCGAGTGCTTTGGCGTGGGAGCGGATTTATCCGCGATGAAGCCACCGCAGCGCCGGACCCGATCGCGGATAGATCCGCTCCGACACAAGCGGCTGCCATGACTGGCGTTTACTTGCCGGCCGACAGACCCAGGTCGATGGCCAGGTCGGCGCCGGTGATGGCGGCCGCCGCGGGCTGGCAGAGGAAGTACACCAGCTCGGCCACCTCGCTGGGCTGGACGAAGCGGGCCTTGTCGCCCTGGGGGTACTTGGCCAGCAGGCTGCGGTAGTAGCCCAGCGGGTCGCCGTTGCCGTAGTGCTCGGCCTGGAAGGCCAGCATCGGCGTGTCGATATCGCCCGGCGACACCGTGTTGCAGCGCACGCCGAAGGGCGCCAGGTCCAGCGCCAGGGTCTTGCCCAGCAGGGTCAGGCCGCCCTTGCTGGCGCAGTAGGCCGCGGCATTCTGGTTGCCCTGGCGCCCGGCATCGCTGGAGATATTGACGATGGCGCCGCGGCTTTCCTTGAGATGGGGAATGGCCGCCGAACAGAGGAAGAAGGGGGCCTTGAGGTTGACCGCCATGAGCAGGTCGAAATCCTCTTCGCTGAATGCCTCCACCGGCCCTTCGCGCCACACCCCGGCGGCATTCACCAGGGCGTCCAGGCGGCCGACGCGACCGAGGGTGCGTTCGATCACATCGCGGCAGGCGGCGGCGCTGCGCAGGTCGGCCGCAATCGAACCGGCCAGGGGCATCTCGTGGCCGAGCTGGGCCAGGCCGGCGGCGTTCTGGTCGGTGACCACCACCCGCCAGTTGCCCTGGTGGAAACGCTGCGCCAGGGCGCGGCCGAGGCCACCGGCGGCGCCGGTGATCAGTACGACGGGTTGCGGCATGGCGAGGCTCCGTATGCAAAAAGAATCGTGCTTGGCGTAGAGGGCGCCGCGCACACCACAAGCCCCGCGTAGGCAGCCCGGTGCGCGCGGCGCACCCTAGGGGTCAGGCGTGGGTCAGGTACCAGCGCCAGTCCTGCTCGCCGACTTCGCCCATGAACTGGCGGAACTCGTTCCATTTGATCGCCAGGAACACCTTGAGGAACTCCTCGCCCAGCGCCTCCTTGGCCCAGCTGGAGTTTTCCAGGGCGCGCAGGGCGGTCAGCCAGTCGGTGGGCAGGGTCTCGCGGGCCTGCTCGTAGCCGTTGCCGACGATGGCCTCGCCCGGGTCGATCTGCTGCTGGATGCCGTGGTGGATACCGGAGAGGATCGCCGCCGCCGCCAGGTAGGGGTTGGCGTCGGCGCCGCAGATGCGGTGCTCGACATGCCGGCTGTTGGCCGGGCCGCCCGGCACGCGGAACGATACGGTGCGGTTGTTCACCCCCCAGCTCTTGGCCAGCGGCGCATAGCTGTTGGCCTGGAAGCGGCGGAACGAGTTGGCGTTGGGGCAGAAGATCGCCAGGGCATCGTTCAGCGTGGCCATCATCCCGCCGATGGCGTGCTTGAGCAGCGGCGTGCCATGCGGGTCTTCGCTGGCCATCAGGTTGTTGCCGTCTTTATCCGCCAAACTCACGTGCATATGCAGGCCGCTGCCGGCCAGGTCGCCGAACGGCTTGGCCATGAAACAGGCCTGCAGCCCGTGCTTGTTGGCCACGCCCTTGACCAGGCGCTTGTAGCGCACGCCTTCGTCGATCGCCTGTAGCGCGTCGAAGCGGTGCTCCAGGGTCAGCTCGACCTGGCCCGGGGCGTATTCGGAGATCGCCGTGCGCACCGGCAGGCCCTGCACTTCGCAGGCGGCGTAGAGGTCGTCGAGGAACGGCTGCAGCTGCTCCAGCTCGTACACGCCATACACCTGAGGTGCCTGCGGGCGCACGCCGTTGGCCTGCAGCGCCGGTTGCGGGCGGCCGTTGGCGTCGCGGGTCTTGTCCAGTAGGTAGAACTCCAGCTCCACCGCCATCACCGGGTGGTAGCCGTCGGCCTTGAGCCGGTCGATGGCGCGTACCAGTACGTGGCGGGGATCGGCCGGGGCAGCCGGCAGGCCCTGGGTCGGGTGCATGCTCACCTGCAGCTGGCCGGTGGGCACCGCGCGCCAGGGTTGCAGGGTCAGGCTGCCGGGCAGCGGGTAGGTCCAGCAGTCGGCGTCGGCGACTTCCCAGACCAGGCCGCTTTCTTCCACGTCCTCGCCCTGGATGGTCAGCGCCAGGATCGAGCTGGGCAGCGGCCGGCCGTTCTCATAGATGGCCAGCAGCTCGTCGCGGTGCAGCAGCTTGCCGCGCGGGATGCCGTTGGCGTCGATCAGCATCAGCTCGATGCTGCGTACTTCGGGATGCTGGGCGAGGAAGTCGCGGGCTTCCTGGGGATTGGCGAATTGCATGGTCGTCTCTCACCTGGGGTGCACGTTGTGCACCGGGGCGTAGGGTGGATGGCGTTTTATCCATCCACCAGGGGTGGGTCGGTTGCCGGTGTGGCCTGTTGGTGGATGAACAGAGCGTCAGCTACGCGCTCCGATCCACCCTACGAAATAGCGGGCCTTACTCGCGGGCGCCGGGGATGGCCAGCAGCTCGGTCAGGGCCGTATCCAGCATGCCGATCAGTTTGTCCACATCCTGCGCCGTGGTGCTCGGGCAGCACAGGGTCATGTTGTGGAACGGGGTGATCAGGATGCCGCGGTTGATCAGGTACAGGTGCAGGGCCATCTGCAGTTCGTCGTGGAACGCCGCCTCGGCCTCGGCGCCGGTCTTGGGCGAGACCGGGCAGAACTGGAACTCGCTGCGCGCACCCAGCTCGGTCACCGACCACTTCAGGTCGTGCTTGCCAATCAGGCTGCGGAAACCATCGGCCAGGCGCTTGGCCAGCGGCAGCATGTGGTCATAGGCCGCCTGGGTCATCACCTGTTCCAAGTTGGCGCGCATGCAGTGCATGGCCAGGGCGTTGGCCGACAATGTGGTGCCCATGCCACTGTGACCGTGGCCGTGGCTGCCCTCGCTGGCGCGTTTGCGCGCGGCGGTCATGGCCTCGGCCATCGCCGCACTGCAGCCGAAGATGCCGCACGGCACGCCGCCGGCGATCGGCTTGCCGACCACGAAGAAGTCCGGGTCGAGGTTCCACAGCTTGGTGCAGCCACCCATGTCGGTGGAGATGGTGTGGGTCTCGTCGATGATCAGCAGCGCGCCGTATTTACGGGTCAGCTCGCGGCACTGCTGCATGAAGCCCGGCTCGGGCAGGACCATGCCGATATTGGTCATCGCCGGCTCGCACAGCAGGGCGCAGACATCGCCTTTAGCCAGCGCGGCTTCCAGGGCGGCGACATCGTTGAACGGGATCGAGCGGCTGTACTGGGTCAGGTCGTAGGCCTGGCCGACCAGGCCGGAGCGCGGCACGGTCTCGCCGTCGATGCAGCGCACCATCACGTCATCCACGGTGCCGTGGTAGCAGCCGTCGAACACCAGCAGGGTCTTGCGCTGGGTGATGGCGCGGGCCCAGCGCAGCACGTAGCGGTTGGAGTCGGTGGCGGTGGCGGTGACCTGCCAGAACGGCAGGCCGAAGCGCGCGGCCAGCAGCTCGCCGCAGACCACCGCGTCCTCGCCCGGCAGCATGGTGGTCAGGCCGTTGTTGCCCTGCTCGGCGATGGCCTTGGCGATCGGGTCCGGCGAGTGGCCGAACATGGTGCCGGTGTCGCCCAGGCAGAAGTCGATGTACTCGTGGCCGTCGACGTCATAGAAGCGCGCGCCCTTGGCCCGCTCGACGAACAGCGGCACCGGGGTCGACCAGTCGGCCATCCAGTGCATCGGCACGCCGCCGTACAGGGAGTGGCGCGCGCGTTCGGCCAGGGCCACGGACTTGGGGTTGCGCTCGATGAAGCGCTGGCGCTCGCGGCTGGCGAAAGTTGCTACGGCGGCTGGGCTGATGCCACTGGCAGTCATGTTGAACACCTCGTTCGAATTTCTGCACATGGTTGTTTGTGATCACAAATAAGTCAATAGGTGTCTTATAAGCGGTATTGCGCTAGATTTGGCAAAATTTGTGATCACAGGTGGAGCTGGAAATGGACAATACACAGCAAGTGGCCCTGGTCAGCGGGGCCGGCAGCGACAGCGGCATCGGCATGGCCATCGCCCGCCGTCTGGGCCAGCAGGGCGTGCGGGTGCTGCTCACCGCCAGCAGCGCGCGCATCCAGCAGCGCGCCGCCGAGCTGCAGGCTGAAGGTATAGACGCTCGCGCCATGGCCGCCGACCTCACCGACGAAGCGCAGGTCAAGGCGCTGGCCGAGTGGGCCCATGGTCAGTTCGGCCATATCGACATTCTGGTGAACAATGCCGGGATGGCCATGGTCGGCAGCCCGGAGCCGTTCGCCGACGTGGCGGACATGGAGCTGGCGACCTGGAACCTGTCCATCGCACGCAACCTGACCAGCGCCTTCCTGCTCACCCGCAGCGTGTTGCCGGGGATGAAGGCCCGTGGCTACGGGCGCATCGTGCACATCAGCTCGACCACCGGCACCCGCGGCAGCAACCCCGGCGAGTCGGCCTACAGCGCGGCCAAGGCGGCAATGCTGGGGATGAACATGAGCCTGGCTCTGGAGGTCGGCAAGCAGGGCATCACGGTCAACAGCGTGGCGCCGGGCTGGATCGCCACCGGCTCAAGCACCGAGGAGGAGCGGCATGCCGGCACCTATACCCCGATCGGCCGCGCCGGGCGCCCGGAGGAAGTGGCGGCGGCGGTGGCCTTCCTGGCATCGCGCGAGGCCAGCTATATCACCGGCGAAGTGCTAGTCGTCGATGGCGGCAACTGCCTGATCGAGAACAAGGCCCCGTAGGGTGCGCCGCGCGCACCAGCCAGCCCGAATCGAGTCACGGTGTGCACGGCGCACCCTACGCCCAAACCCAACAAGGACATCACCATGCGCAACTGCTCGCTGACCCTCGCCCAACTGCCCGCGCCACCGGCCCGTGGGTGACGGACCATGGCCGACAATCTGCAGGACCAGCTCTACCATCGCATTCGTGAAGGCCTGCTGGCCGGGCGCTTCCAGCCCGGCGAGCGGCTGAAGATCCGCGACCTGGCCGCCGAGTGGGGCACCAGCCCGATGCCGGTGCGCGCCGCCCTGCAGCGCCTGGTCGCCGAGGGCGCGCTGGAAGGCGAGCCCCAGCGCTCGGTGCGGGTGCCGCCGATGACCCGCCAGCGCTACCAGGACATCTTCCAGGTGCGCCTGGGCCTGGAAGGCCTGGCCGTGGAGCTGGCTGCGCCGCGCCTGACCCCGGCCGACCTGGCCGAGCTGCGCGACTGCGTGGCGCGCATGGACCAGGCCATCGAGCAGCGCCAGGTGCAGGCCTACCTGGATGCCAACAGCCAGTTCCACCTGTGCCTGTACGGCGCCTGCGGCAATCCGGTGCTGCTGCGCTCGATCGAGTCGCTGTGGCTGCAGATCGGCCCGTTCTTCAACCGCCTGTTCACCGGCGCCGACCTGTCGCTGCGCCTCAACGACTTCCACGAGGAGGCCTTCGCCGCCATCGAGGCCGGCGACGCCAAGGCCGCGCGCCAGGCCATGGAACAGGACCTGATCTACTTCGCGCGCTTCCTCCTCAACCTGCTGGAGCTGGAGCAGGGCGAGGGGACGGCGCGTTGAGGGGCGGTTCATGCCTTACACTGCAGTGACTTTTGCGGCCGTACAAGGATCCAGCCGATGGCGGATTACAGCACCACGCGCTTTCTGATCGTCGACGACTTTTCCGATTTCCGCAGTTCGGTCAAGGCCATGCTGCGCGACCTCGGCGCCCGCGACGTGGACACCGCCGACCGCGGCGAAGAGGCCCTGGCCCTGTGCCGGCAGAAGCGCTACGACATCATCCTGCACGACTACAACCTGGGCGCCGGCAAGAATGGCCAGCAGGTGCTCGAGGAGCTGCTGGTCGGCAAGCTGATCAGCCATCAGTGCATCTTCGTCATGGTCACCGCCGAGAGCAGCCAGGCCATGGTCCTCAGCGCCCTGGAGCACGAGCCGGACGCCTACCTGACCAAGCCGTTCAACCGCGCCAGCCTGGTTCAGCGCCTGGACAAGCTGGTGGAGCGCAAGGCCGCGCTCAAGCCGATCCTGCAGGCGCTGGACAAGGGCGAGCCGGCCGCCGTGCTGGCCGCCTGCGACGCCCTCAGCCGCCAGGACCGGCGCTTCGTGCCGCTGTGCCAGCGCTACCAGGCCGGCGCCCTGCGCGAGCTGGGGCGCAACGCCGAGCTGGAGAAGCTGCTCAACACCGTGCTGGCCGACCGTGCCATGCCCTGGGCCTACCTGGCCCTCGGCCGCCTGCTGCAGGCGCGCGGCGAGCTGGGCCGCGCCCGCGAAGTCTACGAGCGGGCGCTGCCGGCCTGCCCGATGCAGCCGGGGCTGTACGACGGCCTGGCCGCGGTGCTGGCGGCCCAGGGCGAGAGCCAGCGCGCCCAGGCGGTGCTCGAGGAGGCGGTGAAGCTGTCGCCGCTGGCCATCCGCCGGCAGATGCAGCTGGGCCAGCTGGCGCAGGACAACCAGGACTTCGGCAGCGCCACCAAGGCCTATCGGCAGGCCATGGAGCAGGGCCGTAACTCGCGCTTCAAGAGTCCGGAAAGCTACCTGGGCCTGGCCCAGGCGCTGCTGGCCGAGGCCGGCGATGCGGGCCTGGACAAGCGCGTGCAGGCCGAGATCGGCCAGGCCATGGGCGAGCTGGACAAATACTACGGTGAGGACCCGGCCCTGCAGGTGCGCGCCAGCCTGATGCAGGCCAGCAGCCTGGCCAGGTCCGGCGATCCGGCGCGCGCCGCCAAACTGGCCGAGGAGGCCGTGGCGCGCATGGCCGAGCTGCCGCAGTTCTTCTCCGCCGATGCGGCCTTGCAGGTCGCCGGCCAGTTGCGCGAGCTGGGCCAGGCGGCGGCCAGCGACGGCCTGCTGAAGAGCTGCGTGGAAATCTACGGTGACGACCCGGCGGTGATGCAGAAGGTCGCCAGGCAGACCGACGACCCGCAGATCCTCGCTGGTAGCCAGGAAGCCGTGGACTTCAACCGCCAGGGCGTGCGTGCCTATCAGCTGAGCCGCTTCGGCGATGCCCTGGAACTGTTTCGCCGCGGCCTGGCGCTGCAGCCGAAGAACATCAGCATCGCCCTCAACGTCGCCCAGTCGCTGCTGCGCCTGGCCGGCGAGAAGCCCGAGGCGGCCCTGCTCGACGAGTGCCGCCGCTGCCTGGATGCGGTGAGCATGATTCCGCCCGGTGACCCGCGCTACGAGCGCTACCAGCAACTGCGCCGGCGGGCCTTCGAAAAATGAGCGACGCCCAGCAAGGCCTGGATTTTTCCACGGTGATCGCCTCCACCGTGCACGACATGAAGAACTCCCTGGCCATGCTCGTCCAGGCCCACGGCCAGTTGCAGGCACAGCTGCCGGCGGAGCTGGCCCACAGCAGCGCGCAAGGGGTGATCGAGTACGAATTCGCCCGCCTCAACGGCATGCTGGTGCAGTTGCTCGGCCTGTACAAACTGGGGGTCAACCAGCTGCCGCTGCGCCCGGCCTACCATGAGCTGGAGGACTTCATCGAGGCGCAGCTGGCGCGCCACCACGAGGTGCTGCAGAGCCGCCATATCCAGGCCCGTTGCGAGGTCGCGGAGTTCGACCTGCTGGGCTTCTTCGACCAGGAGCTGCTCGGCTCGGTGGTGGCCAACATCATCACCAACTCCATCCGCTATGCGCGCAGCGCCCTGCTGGTGCGCGCCTGGCAGGAGCCGGGGATGCTGGTGCTGTCGATCTGCGACGACGGCCAGGGCTACCCGCCGGCCATGCTCGCCGAACAGTCCGACTACGTGCTGAGCCTCAACCACAGCACCGGCAGCACCGGTCTGGGCCTGTACTTCGCCGGACGCATCGCTGCCCTGCACGAACGCAACGGCGTGTGCGGGCATATCGCCATCAGCAACGGCGGCCCGCTGGGCGGCGGCGAGTTCCGCATCTACCTGCCCTGATCCTGCCGCGAATGGCTGCGTAGGGTGCGCCGTGCGCACCAGAGGCCTGTGCGTGGTTTGTGGTGCGCGCGGCGCACCCTACACGGCTCTGCGTCGGGGCGGGTGAAGTACAACTCAGCCGTCCTGAGGTTTCAGCTTTCCAGCCAGACGTCGCGAACCCAGTGCCATACCGAGTCCCAGCTCTCGTCGGTCAGTTCGCCTTCGTCGCCGTCCCACAGCCAGACAGTGCCTTCCACGTCCACCGCGTAGTAGTCGCGGCCGTCCTGGCACAGCGGCACCAGGTCGCGCGGCAGGCCGAGGTCCCAGGCCACCGAGGCGACTTCCGGCAGGTAGGTGTGCGAGTGCGGGTCGGCGGCGGTGACCGGCTCCAGGCGGCCGTAGACCACGTCGCTGACCTTGAGCAGGAACTCGCGCAGCTCGAAGGGCAGGTGGATGAGGATCTGCTCCTGGATTTCCACCAGGGTTTCCTCTTCCGGCAGCTCCAGGGGTACCGGCACCGGCTCGTTGAGTTCGCGCAGCTGTTCGATGACTTCTTCCATGGGGACGGTCCTCGTGCAATGGGATGCGCTTTATACAGTAGTGCGTGGCGGGAGGAAAAAGCCCCCGCATATTGGCTAAAATTTATACAGCAGGTGGAGTGTTTACCTGAGTGCCCCGGCAAGGGTCGGGACCGGGAGGTGCGACATGAGCATGGCGACAACCGTACAGCGCAGCCTGGCCAGTGCGCGCTGCAAATTCGAACTGGTGGCCCATCCGCATTCGGCCACCAGCCTGGAGTCGGCGCGGGTGGCCTATGTGCCGGCCGAGCGGGTGGCCAAGTCGGTGATCCTCGACGATCGCCACGGGCGGTTCCTGATGGCGGTGGTGCCGGCCAGCCGTCATCTGAATCTGGGCCGGGTGCGCCAGGGCAAGACGGACTGGCAACTGAGCAACGAGGCGACCGTCGCCGGCCTGTTCAGCGACTGCGAGGTGGGTGCGGTGCCGGCGCTGGGAGAGCCCTATGGCATGCAGATGCTGATCGACCCGCTGCTGACCCGGCAGCAGGACATCTACCTGGAGGCCGGCGACCACGAGAACCTGGTGCACCTGGAGATGGAGCAGTTCCTCAAGCTGGTGCCGCATGCCGAGGTCTGCGAGCTGTGTCACTGAGCCGCAAGGGCCGCGGCGGGCAGTCGCTGCCGCCGCGGATGCAGCCATGCTTCTGGTTCCGCCGTTCGCTGGCGCGGCGGCGGCTGCGCCGGGTCGGGCGCCCGCACTGAGCGCCAAGGCGCAGCCTGCGCGGGGGCTCTCCCGTAGGGTGCGCCGCGCGCACCAGCGGCCCCGCACGGCTCTCTGGTGCGCAGGGCGCACCCTACGCCAGGGCCGTGAGGGGCGGGCAAAGCATGTGCCCCCGGTGCTTAGAGCAGGCGCTTGCCGTCCTCGCGGGTGATCACCACGGTGGCCGAGCGTGGGCGCCGGCCGGGGCCGTCCGGCCAGGTGCTGAGCAGGTTGCCGGCGCTGGAGCCTTCGCCTGGGTGCTGGATATTCACGAACAGGGTGCGGAAGTCCGGCGTGGCGCTGATGCCGGTGACTTCGGCGCCGATCGGGCCGGTGAGGAAGCGCTTGATCTCGCCGCTGCGCGGGTCCGCCACCAGCATCTGGTTGTGGCCGAACGGGCCGCTGGCCAGCTGGCTGCCGCTCATGTCGGTCTGGATCCACAGGCGGCCGTCCGGGTCGAACCACAGGCCGTCCGGGCTGGCCAGGATGTTGCTCTCGTCCAGCGCCGCGCCGCTGGGGCCGCGGCTGTCGGCCTGCGGCCCGGCGAGCAGGAACAGGTCCCAGGCGAAGCGCTGGCCGGCATGGTCGCGACGGTCTTCGCGCCAGCGGATGATGTGCCCGTAGGGGTTGGCCGCGCGCGGGTTGGCGGCATCCGCCACGGTGCGCGAGCTGTTGTTGGTCAGGGTGAAGTACACCTCGCCGTTGTCCGGGTTGACCGCACCCCATTCCGGGCGGTCCATCTTGGTGGCGCCGGCGATGTCGGCGGCCAGACGGGTGTTGATCAGCACCTCGCCTTGGTCGGCGAAGCTGACCCCGGCGGCGCTGCAGGCGGCCTGGAAGGCGGCGTCATTGATATCCAGGGCCAGCCAGTCGCCGCTGCCGTCGGCGTTGAAGCGGGCCACGTAGAGGGTGCCCTCGTCCAGCAGGCGGACCGGCTGGCGCAGCAGCGGCCGGTACTTGGCACGGCTGACGTACTTGTAGATGTATTCGTTCTGCGAGTCGTCGCCGGAGTAGCACACCAGCGGCTTGCCGGCCTGCACCGGGGCGAAGATCAGGCCTTCGTGGGCGAAGCGGCCGAGGGCGCTGTGCTTGACCGGGGTGGAGTCGGGGTCGAAGGGGTCGATCTCGACGATCCAGCCGAAGTGGTTGGGTTCGTTGCGGTAGTCGCCTTCCGCCGTGGCGGCCTTGCGGGTGGCGTCGAAGCGCTGGAACTCGTCGCCGGGCAGGGTTTCCCAGCCGAAGCGGCTGCTGCTGCGCAGGCCGTAGCGCTTCAGTTCGCGCGGCAGGTCGGCGTCGCGGCTGGCGAAGTAGCCGGCCCAGTTTTCCTCGCAGGTCAGGTAGGTGCCCCAGGGCGTGTAGCCGTTGGCGCAGTTGTTCTGGGTGCCGCGGCTGGCGCTGCCGTCCGGACTGTGCAGGGTCCTGAGCAGGGCGTGGCCGCGCGCCGGGCCGGCCATCTGCATCGGCGTGGCGGCGGTGACGCGGCGGTTGTAGCGGCCGGGCACCACCTGCCAGTCGCCGCGCACGTCGCGGCGGATCTCGATGATGGTCACGCCGTGGGCGTTGATTTCCTTGCGCACTTCCTCGGCCGAGCTGCGCTTGCCGTCCACCGTGGTCGGGCCGTTGGGGTGCAGCAGCGGGGCGTCGATGTATTCGTTGTTGAACACCAGCAGGCCGTGGTTGGACTGGCGCCCGCCGATCAGGCTGCGCTGCGCGTCGAGGGGGAAGAAGTGCATGCCGTCGTGGTGCATGCCGACCTGCTCGGCCTGGTCCTGGGCGCTGTTGCTGGCGTCTTCGAGGAAGGCCGGGTAGCGCCCGCAGATCGGCGTGCCCCAGGGCACGAAGGCGGTGGCGCGGTAACCGGCGGGCACCGTGATGGCGTCGCTGCGGCTGACCACCACGGCGTCGAACGGCAGGCGGTTGCGCTTGCCGAACGGCGGCCGCGCGGCTGCGCTCTGCTCGGCGGCTTGCACCGCCTGGGGCAGGCTGACGCCGAGGAAACCCAGCGCGCCGAGGGCCGCGCCGCCGGCCAGCAGCTGGCGCCGGCGCTGGTCGATCAGCTCGCTCATGTGCGGGTTGTGGGAATGGTTGCTGGGGAGTTCATCGCCGCTGCCAAACAGCACGGCGTTGTGGGGATCGAGGCTCACGGTTCGGTTCCTTCTGGGAGGATGGCGACGGAGCTCTGACGCTAGCGAGGGAAGAAGACGGAGGCGTGACGCTTGTGTGGCGAGTCGATGGCTTGTGCGGCCGTTAACGTTTGCCGTCGCGCGTGGCGCTGGGCCAACCCCTAGGGTTTGGCCGCGCGGCTCATCAGACGGGCATCGAGCAGGGCGTGGTGGGGGATCGCCGCCTCGTCGAGATCGCTGAGTAGCGTGGTGTCTTCCCGGCAGCTGACATGGGCGGGCAGGCCGGGGCGGCCGAGCAGTTCGAGCAGCAGCGGCCAGTCCCAGGCCAGGGCGTCGCTGACGATTTCCACGGCGCTGTAGCCCTGCAGGAATTGCTGCAGGGCGGCGCGGGCCTGGCTGCGGCTGTGGCCGTGGCGGGCCGGGTCGAGCTGCGGCAGGACGATGTCCTGGACGAATTCGGAGCAGTCGGCGGCGTCCCAGCCGTCGCTGAGCTCCACGTAGAACTCGGCGCCGGTGGGGTCGACCAGGGCCAGGCTGATCAGCCGGTAGTCGGCGCTCAGGCTGGTGAACTCGGTATCCAGGTACAGGGTGTGCATGCGCGCAGGCTTCAGCCCATGTGGACGAAGGCCAGCTTGTGGCCGTCCAGGTCGCGGAAGTAGCCGGCGTAGAAGCCCGGCATGCGCTCGCCGGGGGCGCCCTCGTCGCTGGCGCCGAGGCTGATGGCCTTGGCATACAGCTTGTCGACGTTGTCCCGCGAGCCGGCGGCCAGGGCGATCATGCTGCCATTGCCGACGCTGGCCGGCTGCTTGTCGTAGGGCCGGCACACGCCGAGCATCGGCTGGCCCGGGGCCTTGCCGTAGAACGCCGCGCGGCCGACATCCATCACCAGCTTGGCGCCCAGTTCGGCGAGCAGCTCGCCGTAGAAGGCCTTGGCTTTGTCCAGGTCGGCGGTGCCGATCATTGAGTATCCGATCATGACGATGTCCTCGTGGGGTGGTGGGCAGAATCTAGCGCAAGCGGGGGCAAGTTCAAGGTGGAATGCGCTGGGCTGGGCGCGGGCATAAAAAACCCGGGACGCGCCCGGGTTTCTGGTAGTGCTTGTGGATCAGCCGTTCTGGCGGATGCCGGCCACCAGCCAGGGCTGGTTCTCGCCGTTGACCCGCTCCATGCGCCAGCTTTCGCTGAAGGCTTCGCCCTGGTCGAAGCGCGAGGTCTTGGCCACGCCGCGGAAGGTCAGGGTGGCGACGGTCTTGTCGGCCAGCTCGTCGATGCCGTCGAGCTGCGCATCGAGGTCGTCGATGTAGGTGGACTGGAAGCCCTCGCCCAGGCTGGCGCGTTCTTCCTTGAGGAAGCTGAGCATCTGCGGGGTGACGAACTCGCCGATCTTGTCCATTTCGGCGGCGTCCCAGTGCTGCTGCAGGGCGAGGAAGTGCTCGCGGCCGGCGGCGATGAAGCGCTGCTCGTCGAACCAGGCCGGGGCCTTGATCACCGGACGGGCGGCGGCGCCGCCAGCACCGAAGATCGCTTGCTGCGGCATCTGCCGCTGCATGCCGCCGGGCATGGCCGGCTGGCCCTGGGCCTGACGGCGCGAGGCGATCAGGCGGAAGATGACGAAGGCGACCAGGCCGAGCAGGAGGATGTCGAGCAACTGGATGCCTTCGAAGCCGTCGCCCATGAACATCGAGGCGAGCAGGCCGCCGGCGGCGATGCCGGCCAGTGGGCCGAGCCAGCGCGAAGCGCCGCTGGCGGCCGGCGCGGTACGCCCGGCGGTGGCGGCAGTGCCGGTGGCAGTGGTCGGTGCGGCGGTTGGCGCATCGGCCTGGCGGGTCTGGTGGGTCGGCGCGGAGCCGAAGGTCTTGCCGCCGCCCATGCGCTTGGCGCTGGCGTCGAGGCTGAGAGTCAGGCCCAGGCACAGAGCCAGGGCGATGCTGAGAAAGCGCTGCATGAGGGTATCCCGGTAATGTGGTGGTACGCGCGCCATCCTGCCCAGTCCGGCGGGCAAAGGCCAGCCCAGTGTGTTTCCGGATTTATGTACAACTGTGTCTGTTCGCCCTGGCGGGCTTGCGGTACATCTGTGCCTTGCGCGTTTCTAGCGAGGTGTCTGCATGTATATCCCCAAGGCGTTTGCCGTCAGCGAGCTGGCCGAACTGCACGGCTTGATCGAGCACAGTGGCGTGGCCACCCTGGTCAGCCAGGGTGAGCATGGCCTGCAGGCCAGTCATCTGCCGCTGCTGCTGGCGCCGGGCGAGGGCGAGTTCGGCACCCTGTACGGCCACTTCGCCCGGGCCAACCCGCAGTGGCGGGCCCTGGCCGACGGCGCCGAGGTGCTGGTGGTGTTCCAGGGTGCCGAGGCCTATGTCAGCCCGAGCTTCTACCCGGCCAAGGCCGAGCACGGCAAGGTGGTGCCGACCTGGAACTACCAGGCGGTGCACGCCCATGGCCGCGCCGAGGTGTTCGACCAGCGCGAGCGCCTGCTGGCGCTGGTCAGCGCGCTGAGCGACAAGCACGAACAGCGCCGCGCACGGCCGTGGGCGGTGAGCGATGCGCCGAGCGAGTATATCGACAGCATGCTGCGCGCCATCGTCGGCTTCGCCCTGCCGATCAGCCGCATCGAGGGCAGCTTCAAGCTCAGCCAGAACAAGAGCGCCGCCGATTTCGCCGGGGTGCGCGACGGGTTGGCCGCGTCGCCGCGGGAAAGCGAGCGGCGGTTGGCCGGCTGTATGGAGCGCCTGCCCTGAGCGGGCGGAGCCAAAGCACGGGGTGACTCGCATGTGGGAGCGGCTTTAGCCGCGATGCCTTTTTCCTGCAGAGCATCGCGGCTAAAGCCGCTCCCACAAAAGCCGGGGGGTTACCTGAGCAGCCAGCGCAGCGGGCCACGGCGCAACTGGCGGCGCAGCAGGGCGCGCAATTCGGCCTCGCCCTCCGCGGAGTGGCGCAGCCAGTGCACGAAGGTGCGCAGGTAGGCGGCGGTCAGCAGGCTCTCCTCGGCGATGCGCGAGAGATGCAGGTTCTCCCGCAGTGCGGCCTCGCGCCACCACTGCACGGTACGGCTGATGCGCAGCAGGCCGCCGAGCTGCAGGTGGATGTGCCCCGGTTCCAGCTTGTACAGCAGCATCTGCCCGGTCACCCCACGGTGCGTGGCGAGGCTGGCCAGCCAGGCCACCAGCAGTTCCTCCAGGCGCTTCTCCGCGCTCAGGCCGGGCAGGTCGGCAGCTTTGGCGCGGGCCAGCAGGGCCTGGTCGGCGCGGTCGAACCAGGCTTCGACCAGCTCGTCCTTCTGTCGGTAGTGGCGGGCGATGGCGGCCAGGTCGCTGTCCAGCTCGGCGGCGACCTCATGCAGGTGCAGGCGCTCCCAGCCGCAGCGGTCGGCCAGGTGCAGGGCGCAGTCGAGAATCTGTGCGGCGGACGGGTTCGAGCGGGGCATGGGATGCACCTCCGCTCACCAGTATGGCGAGGCCGCTGGAACGGGCGCAGGAAGCTGACCGGCGGAACGGTGCTTCTGTAGGGTGCGCCGTGCGCACCTGGGAGATGCGCGGGGTTCGCGGTGCGCAGGGCGCACCCTACGGCAGAGCTGTTACAGCGCCTCCAGCTTGGCGTAGCCGAGCATCAGCCACTTGCTGCCCTCGGCCTCGAAGTTGACCTGCACCCGCGCCTGGGCGCCGCTGCCCTCGAAGTTGAGGATCACCCCGTCGCCGAACAGCGCGTGGCGCACGTGCTGGCCGAGGCGAAAGCCGGTATCCGGGACTTCGGCGTTGGCGAACATGCTCATGCTGCTGGTGCTGCCGCTACTCGAACTGCCGCTGCCGTAAGGGCGGCTGACGCTGTTGGACAGGCGCACTTCCTGGATCAGCGCCGGTGGAATCTCGCGGACGAAGCGCGACACCTTGTTGTAGGTCTCGCTGCCGTACAGGCGGCGGGTCTCGGCGTAGGTCAGCACCAGGTGCTGCATGGCGCGGGTCACGCCGACATAGGCCAGGCGGCGTTCCTCCTCCAGGCGGCCGGGTTCTTCCAGGCTCATCTTGTGCGGGAACAGGCCTTCTTCCATGCCGACCAGGAACACCATGGGGAATTCCAGGCCCTTGGCGCTGTGCAGGGTCATCAGCTGGATGCTTTCTTCGTGCTCGTCGGCCTGGGTGTCGCCGGCTTCCAGGGAGGCGTGGGTGAGGAAGGCCGCCAGCGGACTCATTTCCTCTTCCTCGTTATTCTCGAAGTTGCGCGCGGCGCTGACCAGTTCCTCGAGGTTTTCCACCCGCGCCTGGGCCTTCTCGCCTTTCTCGGCCTGGTGCCAGGCGATCAGCCCGCTCTGCTCGATGACCGTCTGCGCCATCAGGTGCAGCGGCATGTCCAGGGTCTTGGCGGCGAGGTTTTCGATCAGCTCGACGAAGGCGGCCAGGGCGCCGGCGGCGCGGCCGGGCAGGGCCTTGTTGGCGATCAGCTGCTGCATCGCCGCCCACATCGACAGCTCGCTGTGGCGCGCGTGTTCGCGGATCGCCTCGATGGTCTTCTCGCCGACGCCGCGGGTCGGCACGTTGATCACCCGCTCCAGGGCGGCATCGTTGTGCCGGCCGTCGAGCAGGCGCAGGTAGGCCACCGCGTTCTTGATCTCGGCGCGCTCGAAGAAGCGCTGGCCGCCATAGATGCGATACGGGATTTTTTCCCGCAGCAGGGCCTCTTCCAGCACCCGCGACTGGGCGTTGGAGCGGTACAGGATGGCGATTTCGCTGCGGCTGAGGCCGGTCTTCAATGCCCGCTCGATGCTCTCGACCACGTAGCGCGCTTCGTCGTGCTCGTTGAAGGCGGCGTACAGGCACAGCGGCTCGCCGTCGTCGCCGTCGGTCCACAGTTCCTTGCCCAGCCGGCCGTTGTTGTTGGCGATCAGCGCGTTGGCGGCCTTGAGGATGCCGGCGGTGGAGCGGTAGTTCTGCTCCAGGCGGATCATCTGCGCGTCGGGGAAGTCGCTGCTGTACTGCTGGATGTTCTCGATCTTGGCGCCGCGCCAGCCGTAGATCGACTGGTCGTCGTCGCCCACCACCATCAGGCTCTCGCCGCCCTTGGCGAGGAAGCGCAGCCAGGCGTACTGCACGGCGTTGGTGTCCTGGAACTCGTCGACCAGGATGTGCTTGAAGCGCTGCTGGTAGTGCGCCAGCAGGCCCGGGTTGTCGCGCCACAGGTCGAGGGCGCGCAGCAGCAGCTCGGCGAAGTCGATCACCCCGGTGCGCGCGCAGGCCGCTTCGTAGGCCTCGTAGATCTTCAGCATGGTGGCGAGGAACAGATCGCCGCCGGCCTGGATGTTCTTCGGCCGCAGGCCTTCGTCCTTCTGGCCGTTGATGAACCACTGCGCCTGCTTGGCCGGCCAGCGCTGCTCATCCAGGCCCAGCTCGCGGATCACCCGCTTGACCAGGCGCTGCTGGTCGTCGGAGTCGAGGATCTGGAAGTTTTCTGCCAGCCCGGCTTCCTGCCAGTGGGCGCGCAGGATGCGGTGGGCCAGGCCGTGGAAGGTGCCGACCCACATGCCGTTGGGGTTGAGGCCGAGCATCTGCTCGATGCGCTGGCGCATCTCGGCCGCGGCCTTGTTGGTGAAGGTCACCGACAGGATGCTGTAGGGAGAGGCGCCCACGATCTGGATCAGCCAGGCGATGCGGTGCACCAGCACGCGGGTCTTGCCGGAGCCGGCGCCGGCCAGCACCAGCTGGCGGCCGAGCGGGGCGGCCACGGCCTGGCACTGCGCATCGTTGAGGGAAGCGAGGAGAAGTTCTGGGTCGAGACGGGCGGGATCATTGTGCATCGCGGCATTCTACGGGCCGGGGCAGGGGGCGGCAAACCGTGACCGAATTGAACCGATCAGTCAGTGAACAGCTGTGCGCCATTTGTCGGTGCGCGCTTCTGCCAAGCCCGCAAAAGGCTTTGGCAGACGCTCTAGCTCGGGTATGCTCGGGAAAAGTCGGGCAAACCATTACAAGAAAATCGCCTATGACCACCCCCGTAACAGGATCGACGGCATCCCTGTCGTTCGATGATGCGCGCGCCATTCGCCAGCAGTTCGCCAGTGAAATAGCGGCCGAACAGACGCGCCTGCTCTATCAGGGCTCCCAGGTGCCCACCCTGTTCATGCTGCTCAACGCGCTGGTCTGTGCCGGCCTGCTGTGGGGCGGCGAGCAGAGCCTGCTGCTGGCCGGCTGGCTGGTCTGGGTGGTGCTGCTGGCGGTGTTGCGCCTGATCCAGATGGCCTCCTTCAATAACGCCGCGCCTGCGCGCCAGGCCAGCCCGCAGTGGCGGCAGATGTTCCTGCTCGGTGCCGGGCTGTCCGGCCTGACCCTGGCGTTTGCCGCGGTGGTGCTGGTGCCGGGCGACCGCTTCCTGCTGCAGGCGCTGGTCTACGGCCTGATCGCCGCGGCCATCCTGTTCGCCAGCGTCGCCTATGCCGTCAGCCGATCGGCCTTCCTGGTCTTCGCCCTGCCGTGCCTGCTGCCGTTCATCGCCTACACCCTGCTGAGTGCGCAACCGAGGCTGCAGGCCTGGGGCGCGCTGGGCCTGCTGTTGTTGCTGAGCCTGTGCGTGGTGGCCTGGCAGGTCAATCGCCTGGTCCAGCGCAGCCTGCTGCAGCGCTTCCAGAACCAGGCCCTGATCAGCGGCCTGGAACAGGCGCGGGAAAGCGCCGAGGGGCTCAACCAGGAGCTGGCCCGCGAAGTGGAGCAGCGCCGCCGCGCCGAGCGCGAGCTGCGCCAGGCCCATGGCGAGCTGGAAATCCGCGTGGCCCAGCGCACCCTGGAGCTGGACGATGCCAGCCATGCCCTGGGCAAGAGCGAGGCGCGCCTGGCCCTGGCCCTGGAGGCCAGCGAGCTGGGCCTGTGGGACTGGGACCTGCAGACCGACCAGGTGCACCACAGCCACCTGGAAAGCATCTTCGGCATCAGCCAGGAGCAGGTGAAGGGCGTGCTCAGCCACCTCAAGCCGCGCCTGCATCCGGACGACCTGCCGCTGCTGCGCCGCGCCCTGGTCGAGCACCTCAAGGGCCGCACCGACGGTTACTGCGTGGAATACCGCGTGCGCCACGCCGACGGCCGCTGGCGCTGGGTCGAGGACCGCGGCCGGGCGGTGGAGCGCGACGCGCAGGGCCAGGTGCTGCGCATGCTCGGCACCCGCCGCGACATAACCGGGCGCCGCCAGCGCGACGAGCAGCAGCGCCTGGCCGCCACGGTGTTCGAGGCGACCAGCGAGGGCATCGTCATCCTCGATGCCGACTACCTGCTGCTGTCGGTCAACCAGGCGTTCAGCCAGGTCACCGGCTACCGCAAGGACGAGGTGCTCGGGCGCAGCGTGGCGACCCTGATCAGCAGCCGCGACGCGCGCCGCCAGTACCAGCTGATCCGCCAGGAGCTGGAGCTGCACGGCTGCTGGCGCGGCGAGCTGATCGAGACGCGCAAGAATGGCGAGTTGTACCCGCAGTGGCTGCAGCTCAACGTGGTGCGCGACGCGCGCGGCCAGGTCAGCCATATCGTCGGCTTCTTCTCCGACCTGTCGGCGCGCCGGCAGACCGAGGAGCGCCTGCGCTACCTGTCGCATTACGACGAGCTGACCGGCCTGGCCAACCGCACGCTGTTTCGCGAGCGCCTGCACGAGGCCGGCGAGTGCGCGCGGCAGAGCGGGCGCAGCCTGGCCATGCTGCATATCGACCTGGACCGCTTCAAGCTGCTCAACGACAGCCTCGGCCATGAGGTGGCCGACCAGCTGCTGCGGCAGATGGCGCGGCGCCTGACCCAGGCCGCGTCGGAGGCCAACACCATCGCGCGGCTGTCCGGCGACGAATTCGCCATCCTGCTCGACGATTTCGGCAGCCTGTCGACCCTGGCGCGCACCGCCAGCCGCCTGCTCAGCAAGTTGCGCACGCCGATGGATGTCGGCGGCCACGAGCTGGTGCTCAGCGCCTCCATCGGCATCAGCCTGCTGCCGGACAACGCGCGGGAAATCTCCGCGCTGATCAGCCAGGCCAACATGGCCGTGCAGCATGCCAAGCACCTGGGCGGCAACACCTTCCAGTTCTACACCGACAACCTGCAGGCCTGCACCCTGGAGCGCCTGCAACTGGAGAACCAGCTGCGCAAGGCGATCAGCGACGGCCAGCTGGAGGTGTTCTACCAGCCCAAGCTGTGCCTGGCCGACGACAGCCTGAATGCCGCCGAGGCGCTGGTGCGCTGGCGCCACCCGGAGCTGGGCCTGGTGCCGCCGAGCGACTTCATTCCGCTGGCCGAGGAGACCGGGTTGATCGCGCCGATCGGCGAGTTCGTCCTGCGCCAGGCCTGCCTGCAGGCCCGTGAGTGGCAGCGCCAGGGGCTGGCTGACCTGCGCGTGTCGGTCAACCTGTCGGTGCATCAGCTGCGCCAGGGCAACCTGGTCGGCCTGGTGCATCAGGTGCTGGACGAGACCGGCCTGCCGCCGCGCCTGCTGGAGCTGGAGCTGACCGAGAGCCACCTGCTGGACAACGTCGAGAACGTCATCACCACCTTCCAGCAGCTGCGTGATTTCGGCGTCAAGCTGGCGATCGACGACTTCGGCACCGGCTATTCCTCGCTCAGCTACCTCAAGCGCTTCCCGGTGGACTACGTGAAGATCGACCAGACCTTCGTCCGTGACCTGTCGATCGGTGGCGAGGATGCGGCGATCACCCGGGCGATCATCGCCATGGCCCACGGCCTGGAGCTCAAGGTGGTCGCCGAGGGCGTGGAAACCCAGGCGCAGATGGATTTCCTCAAGGCCCAGCGCTGCGACGAGATCCAGGGCTTCCTGATCAGCCCGCCGCTGCCGGCCGAGCAGTTCGCCGAGCTGCTGCGCGCCCATGCGGCGATCTGCTGAACCGGGTCAGTTGTCCCAGCGCTCCTCGCTGTAGGAGAACACCGGCAGCGACCAGGACCAGCGGATCGCCGCCAGGCGCACGCTGAGGCCGAAGACGAAGGATGCCAGCAGGTTGAGGTCCTCGGCCACGCCGAGGTGGCGCAGGCCCAGGTAGAGCAGGGCGACCAGCAGCGAGACGCTGGCGTACAGCTCCTTGCGCAGCACCATCGGCGTGCGGTTGCACAGGATGTCGCGCAGGATGCCGCCGAAGATGCCGGTGATGATCCCGGCCATCACCACCACCGGCAGCGAATAACCCAGGCGCAGGGCGACGTTGCAGCCGATCACCGTGAAGGCGATCAGGCCCATGGCGTCGAGCAGCAGGAACAGCCGGTGCAGGTGATGCATGAAGCGCGCGACCAGCATGGTCGACAGGCCGGCGCATACGGTCAGGTAGATGTAGGCGGGGTGTTGCGTCCAGCTCACCGGGAAGTTGCCGAGCAGCATGTCGCGCACGGTGCCGCCGCCCAGGGCGGTGATGAAGGCGATCAGGCTGACGCCGAACAGGTCCATGTTGCGGCGCCCGGCGGCGAGCGCTCCGGACATGGCTTCGGCGGTAATGGCAATCAGATAGGCATAGGTCAGCACACAGAATTCCTGCGTCAGGCGCCTCTCCCCCTGTCCTGTGTACCTGAGAGTTTGTGCGGCGCCGGGCCGCTTGCCCCTTCGGTGGGTTGCCTGGGCAACCGCTCTCCAGTCGGCTGGTATGGAATCCGCAGTTCTGAGCCTGAGCGATTATGGGAGTTTGCGCCTTCGGCGGAGGGCCCGGGGCCCCCACTCTCCTGCGGGGCGCGGATTATAGGGGCTGCGCCGGCGCTTGTCCCCTCAGACCTTTGGCCAGCCATGCCGTCCGCGCGGGAGCGGCTTCAGCCGCGAACCGCCCCGGCTCAGTCGAGATGGCGCATCAGCAGGGCATAGCGCGGGTCGATCTGCGCCGGCAGCGGCAGGTAGAGGATGTGGCCGTCGCCGGGCGCCACGCCCACCGCCTCGCCATTGGCTTTCTCCAGGCTCTCCAGGGTGAAGCCGAAGTTGCCCCGAGGGGTCATCAGCTCCAGGCGGTCGCCGACGGCGAAGCGGTTCTTCACCTTGACCTCGGCCAGCGTGCCGCGGCGCTCGCCGGTCAGCTCGCCGACGAACTGCTGGCGCTCGGAGAACGAGTTGCCGCGCTGGTAGTTCTGGTACTCGTCATGCACGTGGCGGCGCAGGAAGCCCTCGGTGTAGCCGCGATTGGCCAGCGACTCCAGGTCGTCCATCAGGCTGCGGTCGAATGGCCGCCCGGCCACGGCGTCGTCGATCGCCTGGCGATACACCTGGGCGGTGCGCGCCACGTAGTAGTGGCTCTTGGTGCGGCCCTCGATCTTCAGCGAATGCACGCCCAGCTGCACCAGGCGCTCGACGTGCTGCACGGCGCGCAGGTCCTTGGAGTTCATGATGTAGGTGCCGTGCTCGTCCTCGAAGGCCTCCATCAGCTCGCCGGGTCGGCTGCTGTCTTCCAGCAGGAACACTTGTTCGGTACTCGGCCCGGCACCGAGGGTCGGCGCCGCCTGGGCGCCGCAGCTGCGCACGATCTCGCCCAGCTCGTTCTGCTCGCCCTCGTGGGCCTGGTACTGCCAGCGGCAGGCATTGGTGCAACTGCCCTGGTTGGGGTCGCGCCTGTTGATGTAGCCGGACAGCAGGCAGCGCCCGGAATAGGCCATGCACAGGGCGCCGTGGACGAACACTTCCAGCTCCATGCCGGGCACCTGCTGGCGGATCTCGCCGATCTCCTCCAGCGACAGCTCGCGCGACAGGATCACCCGCGAGAGCCCCTGGCGGCGCCAGAACTCCACACTGGCCCAGTTCACCGCGTTGGCCTGCACCGACAGGTGGATCGGCATCTGCGGGAAATGTTCGCGCGCCAGCATGATCAGCCCCGGATCGGACATGATCAGCGCATCCGGCCCCATCGCCACCACCGGCTCGAGATCCTTGAGGAAGGTCTTCAGCTTGGCGTTGTGCGGCGCGATATTGACCACCACGTAGAACTGCTTGCCCTGGGCGTGGGCCTCGTTGATGCCGATGGCCAGGTTGGCGTGGTCGAACTCGTTGTTGCGCACGCGCAGGCTGTAGCGCGGCTGGCCGGCATACACCGCATCGGCGCCATAGGCGAAGGCATAGCGCATGGCCTTGAGGGTGCCGGCGGGGCAGAGCAGTTCGGGGGCGTGGAGCGGGATCATGGCGGCGCTTGCGTCGAAAACGGGGCGCAGATGATGCCCGACGCCGCTGGGCTGGATCTTGATCCAGGGCAGTTTTCAGCGTGACGGCGAGCGCACCAGCCAGAGCGCCCCGAGCACCAGGGCCAAACCCAGCAGCACCTTGGCGAGGAAGAACAGCCCGCCGACAGCACCACCGACCTGCCCGCCGCCGGTAACGGCGCCCGCTACGCCGGCACCGCCCAGCAGGAAGCACAGGGCTGAGAGGGCCAATGCCACCAGTGTTGCGATGAGAAGGGGGCTTTTCATGGGTTCCATTCCTTGGAGGGTTTGAGGGGGATCAAAGTGCGAAGCGGCGATCCGGGTGCTCGGCATCGAGGCCCTGTTCAGGGTGAGGAGGCAGAGGGTGCTCCTTGGCCAGATCGGGGAAGCGCAGATCCGGGTTGTCGCGTACTTGTGCATAGAGCCTTTCGTAGAACTCGTGCAGTTCATTGTTGGCTTTGTAGCCAAGGGTGAAGCCCGGAGAACTGTCTGGGTTGAACGCGCTGCTCAATGTGCTGATCGCGGAGGTGTCACCGAATGACGCTGCACGCTGGTAGTAGAACAAAGCGCGTGGTTTGTTATCTCTAGCGATCTTGTAGAAGGCGGCGGTCTCGATCAACGCTTCTGGGTTGTTTTGAGCTCCCGCACAGCGGAAATACGTCTCAGCCACCTGATAATCCTGTTTTTCACGAGGCAATGAAAAAGCGAAGTAGTTGCCAAGTGCCGCTTGGGCCTGCGGACTGCCCAACTGCGCTGCCTGGAACATATAGGAACTGGCCATGCGTTCGTCGCGCAGCATGCCTTTACCGCGTTCGGCAGCGACGGCCCAGTTGTAGTAGCCCAGCGGCACTTTGAGTTCGACCATGCGTTCGTAGAGGTCGAGCATTTTCTGGGTGTCTTTCTCCACCCCGGGGCGGCCTGGCCAGCCGGTACGGTAGAGGCGCGCCAGGTTGTGCATGGCCTTCCAGTGATTCTTGGCGCTGGCTTTGTCATAGAGCTCGACGACGCGGGGCCAGTCGTGCAGCTCTTTTTCGAGGCTTCTGGCTTCCTGAAACCAGGCATCGGCTTCTGCATCCAGCGGCGGGTTATGGTCTTTCTCGTGGGTACAGGTGAATGCCGGATAAGCCATGGCAGGCACTCCACCCAGAGACAGTAAAAGAAAGGAAAGGCCTCGTATCAGGGCCTTAATCGGCGGCAGTTGCATAGGGCGTCCCAACATCCCAGAAACGGGTCAAAGCGCGAAGCGGCGATCCGGATGTTCGGCATCAAGACCTTGCTCAGGATGAGGAGGCAGAGGGTGCTCCTTGGCCAGCTTGGGGAAGCGCAGCTCCGGGTTATCGCGTACTTGATACATGTGCGCCTTGTAGAGCTCGGCGAGCTGCTTGTCGGGTTTGTAGCCCAATGTGAAGCCCGGTTCAGACTCTGGATCGAACACCCAGTTTAGGCGCATGAATCCTTCGGGGCTTCCCAGAGAGGCAGCGCGTTGGTAGTAGAACAATGCGCGTGGATAATTTGCTTTCGCCGTGTTGTAGAAAGCAGCTGCCTCCAGGAGTGCCGCCGTATTGTCTTGGGCGCCCGCACATTGGAAATACTGCTCAGCCATCGGATCGTCCTGTTTCTCCCGCGGCAGAGAAAAGGCGAAGTAATTACCTAGTGCGACCTGAGCCTGCGGACTGCCCAGCTGCGCTGCCTGGAACATATAGGAACTGGCCATGCGTTCGTCGCGCAGCATGCCTTTACCGCGTTCGGCTGCGACGGCCCAGTTGTAGTAGCCGAGCGGTACTTTGAGTTCAACCATCCGCTCATAGAGGTCGAGCATTTTTTGAGTGTCCTTCTTCACCCCGGGTCGGCCCGGCCAGCCGGTGCGGTATAGACGAGCCAGGTTGTGCATGGCCTTCCAGTGATCCTTGGCAATGGCCTTTTCATAGAGCTCGACGACGCGAGGCCAGTCGCGCAGCTCTTTTTCAAGGCTCCTGGCTTCCTGAAACCAGGTGTCGGCTTCGGCATCCAGTGGGGGGTTATGGTCCTTTTCGTAGGCACAGGTAAATGTGGGATAGGCCATGGCCGGTACTCCATGTATGGCAACAAGGATGAAGAAAAAAGTCGTTAGCGTTCTAGTCAGCCGCAGTCGCATAGGGCGTCTCCACATCCCAGAAGCGGGTTAAATGAGCCATAAGAGGTATGCGTCGGTTTTTATTTCTCCAGTTCTCATTCATTACTTCGGTCCATATCGAGAAGTTCGTGGCGGCGTCACAGTGACCGGAAGGGTCATCGGGCGTTTTCTTCGCATGCAGCCTCCAAAGCTCTTCGCGAAAATGCCTGGCCAGCTTGGGATCAGGCGAGCACACGCCAAGTTCCGAGTCGGTATGCATGCTGCGGGCATTGATATTGGCGGAGCTGACCAGGCTGAATACGTCGTCCACCACCAGTAGCTTGGAGTGGATATAGATATCGCGAAAGCGTACCTGCTGGCCTTGCGGCAATCGGCTTCCCGGCTCCGGTGAGCAGGCGGTAAGAGTACCGATGACGACTTTCAGACCCGGAAGCTCCTCGAGCTCATAGGGTTTGGCATCCTCGTCTTCGCCCTCTTTCGGTTTGGCCAGTTCGGGGATGTCGGTTTCTTTCAATCCGCCCAGACGCTCCTCCACTTCGGGAGTGATGCCCTGGGCTTCCAGCTCGGCGATCTCGCGCTCCAATTGAGGAATACGCGCCTGTTCATCGGAGCGGCCGCTGGTGTCGGCTTTGATGGCGGCCAGGCGCCGGCGTTTGCGTATCAGTTTTTCGGCCAGGTCGCGCTGGGCCTGGGGCATCAGCTGCTCCTGACCGAGTTCCTGCATCATGCTGTAGGTGGAGCTGGAGTAGAAACCGCCGTTGGGGTTGTTGGTGGTCACGAACAGGTAGAGGTCATCCTTGCGTCCGCGCTCCTTGTAGGCGGCTGCCAGCGTGCGCAACTGCTGGGCGAACTCTGGATAGCGGAAGTACTGGTTTTCCATGTAGATGTAGTTGCGCGCGTTGCCGATGGCCTTGTGATAGGCCTCGAGAATCGAAGTCTCGTCATTCTCTTGCGGCTGGGTGCGGATGACCTGCGCAATGTTTGAACCATGCGGTGTGAACACATCTGGGAGGATGGCCTTGCGCTGCTCCTTGAGGCCGTCGGTGAACCAGCGTTTGATCCAGAAGGTTTCCCTGTCCCAGGCACTGCTGAAGTTGTCGTTCAGATCATGCAGCAACGGCCCGCGAACTTTTGTGGAAATGTCCTGCCAGGGGCCGAAGCCGGGAGTGCGTCGAGCTGCACGGTCGTCGAACAGGTGGGCACTGGTATCCCAGTAGTTGCGGTGCATGTTGTGGCCCATGACGAAACCGACAGCGGTGGCCGGGTCTTCGTAGTCCACCAGCACCATCTTCTGGTGGTGGCTGGCGAAGAAGGTCAGGGCCAGGATCTGCTTGTAGTTGAGATCGGGGGCTTCACCCGACAGCAGGCGGGTGAGGATGCTGAAGCGGTCCGACTCCAGGCGAAAGGTGTCGCCGCCGAAGATCGGCATCAGGCCTTTGACGAAGCTGAAGTCGCGGGTGCGGAATTCGACGTTCTGCATCCAGCCTTTGTGCACGCGGCGGAACCAGTTGCGGGTGAATTCCTGGTCCTGCGGGTCGAGTTTGGGGCCGCCTGAGCCGGACATGCCGCCATAGCCGGTGGTGGCATCGGTAACTTCTTCGATGCGTTTGTCGATGGCCCGGTTTTCTCCTTCCAGCTGCGCAATGCGCCCCTGGGTATCGCGCTCCATGGCGGAGTCGTAGCTGGGCAGCTCACCCCGTAGGCGGCGTTGCCGAGAGCTCTCCAGCGTTGCCTGGAGGCGTTCGATGGTGGCCTGGTTGTGCTGGCGCTGCATCTGCAGTCGGGTTATTTCCTCCGGTTGCTTGGCCGGCCTTCCGGCTGTAACCCCAGAGCCGGCGGCAGTACCTCCCGAGCCCATCAGGCCATCACCGATTACGGTGTTTTCCATGATGTTGGCCAGCGGGTTCTTCCAGATCAGCACCCGGCTTTTGACGCCAAAGCGTCCGCGCAGATCCAACAGTTCGCCGATGCGATCACCTTCAGGTCTGAAGCGCATGGCCGGGTCGAAGCCCCAGCAAATGATCTCGACACTCTTCTGGGCGCACTGGATGGCGTCATGCACCGCGCCGAAGGCGGCCTCGCCATTGATCAATGGCGTGATCTCGATGCCGGCGCGTGGCGGGTAGAGTGCCTTGCGCGCGAACCAGTCCATGGTCGTGTTGCCGTCTTTGTACTGCTTGATATTGAGCTTCAGGGCCTGAGAGCTGTAGTCCGTGGTCATGTTGCTTCCTTGCGTGCACTCACGCCTTGGTTTCGCCCGTGGGGTTCCAGGAGGCGAGGCGATAGTCTTCTGCCGATTGCAGCGGCTGCAGTTGTTCGACTTGGGCCTGATAGTCGCGGTAGCCGCGGCGGGCCAGGTTTTCTGCCAGCGGTACGGCGGTCTCTTCCGGCTCTTCACTGACATCGACGTCAAAGCGATGGCCGTTGACCAGTTCGACCGAGTACTGGCGAGTACCGGGAAGGTGGTCGAAGACCAGCAGGCCGTCCTTGCCGGTCAGTCCTTCCTGGATCTGTCGCCCATCGGCATACAGGGTATAGGGCTCGTCCTTGTAGCCCCGGTGTCCCGGCAGCGGGCTGATCAGCAGGCTCAGTTTGTGGATGACGTCCGGGGCGGGTTGCGAGAGCGCCTGCTTGAGAAGCTGGCCGGCCTTGTCGGCTGCCGCTGGCAGCGGAATCATCGGCAGCATGCTGGTGTTGCCGCTGCCCGCCCCCGGGGAACCCCCGGAGTTGATCTTCACCGTCGCGCCGCTGAGGGTGATGCCGCCGGCATCCAGCTTGACGAAGCTGCCGCCGGCCTTGAGGGTCAGTTCGCTGCCGGCTTCGAGGACGATCTTCAGGCCAGCGTTGAGGTGGATTTCGGTGCCGGCTTCGACGAACTGGCCGGTGCCGATCTTCACGTGCTGGTTGTTGGCCACGGTGAGGTGGTCGTTGGCGCGGATTTCCACCTTGCGGTCGGCGTGGGTGGTGCGGTGTTCCTCGGCTTTCAGCTCGGTGTAGCTGTTGGCTTCGACCGTGTCGTGGCGCTCGTGGCCGATGCGGATCTTCTGGTCGTTTTCGACGTTTTCGTCCCAGTCCTTCTGCGCGTGCAGGTAGATCTGTTCCTGGCCCTTGCGGTCTTCGATGCGCAGTTCGTTGTAGCCGCCGCCACCGGGCGAGCTGAGGGTCTTGAACACCGTGCGGGTCTTGTGTGCCGGCAGGTCGTAGGGCACCACGTGCTCGGCGTGGTACAGGCAGCCGGTGAGCAGGGGCTGGTCGGGGTCGCCTTCGAGGAAGGTGACCAGCACTTCCATGCCGACCCGCGGGATGGCGATGCCGCCGTAGCGGTCGCCGGCCCAGCTGCTGGAGACGCGCAGCCAGCAGCTGGTCTTGTCGTCGGCCTGGCCCTCGCGGTCCCAGTGGAACTGCACCTTGACCCGGCCGTACTGGTCGCAGTGGATTTCCTCGCCCTTGGGGCCGGTGACCACGGCGCTCTGGCTGCCGAGGATGCGTGGCTTGGGGTGGTTCAGCGGCGGGCGGTAGGGGATGTCCCAGGGGGTGGCGCTGAAGCGGTTGCGGTAGCCCTGCTGGAAGCTGTCGGCAGCCGGGCTGAGGGCGGCTCGGGCTTCGCCGAGAAAGTCGGTGACGGATTCCTCCAGCACCTGCGGCTGCTTGCCTTCGTGGTGGATTTCATTGAGCAGCCACAGCTGGTTCCAGTCGGCGCGCGGATGGGCGGTCAGTTCGAGGAAGTGGCCGCTGAGCAGCCGGGGCTGGTCGCTGCTGCCTTCGGCCAGCTGGTAGTCGCTGCGGTGGCGTTCCAGGGCGCGTTGGGACAGGTGTTTGCCGCGGCTGCGGTCGGTGAAGCGGCCGGGGTAGTCGTAGTCTTCCAGGTCCGGCTTGGCCTCGCCTTTATGCGCGGCCTCCAATTGCAGGCGTGGCTTCTCGAAGTCGTAGTCGCGGCGGGTGACGCGGCTGGTGCGGGTGGCCAGGCGCAGGCCGAAGCGCTTGATCACCGGCACGTCGGCGACCAGGCCGGAGTCCTGCTGGTAGGCCACCGGGGCCAGGCGCGGGAAGGCGGTCTGGTCGTCGGCGAAGACCAGTACATGGCCGTCTGGGCTGTGCTGGAAGTGGTAGTGGATGCCTTCCTCTTCGCACAGGCGCTGGACGAAGTGCAGGTCGCTCTCGTCGTACTGCACGCAGTAGTCGCGCTTGGGGTAGCTGGCGCCGAGCTGGAACTGGTAGGCGCCCTGCACGATGCCATGCTCCTGCAGAATGCTGGCGATGATCTCGGCCACGCTGAGCTGCTGGAAGATGCGCTGGTTCGTGCGGTGCGCCAGGTAGGCCAGCTGCGGGCGCAGGACCAGCTGGTAGCGGGTCAGGCGCTTGCCGGATTCGCCACGGCCCGCCTGGTGGATGTAGGCGTGGATGCCATTGCCCTGGCTGGACAGGGCGAGAAAGGCGCGCTGATGCAGCAGGCCTTCGAGGTCGAGGTCGGGCTGTTCGCTGACCAGTTCCAGGGTGAAGACGAAGGGCTGGCTGAGGGCCTCGAAGCCCTTGAATTCGAGCACCTGCAGGTCGTGCGCGACGCCTTCGATGCTCAGGCTGAAATGGGTCTGGTTGGCTGGGGCGAACATCCGTTGTTCCTTCTGCCGAAATGGCATCGGCCAGGAGACCTGGCCGATGCGGGTAGTGCGGTCTGCGTTCCTGCAGGCCTGTGCATTGTCCGGGATGCGCCACGGGCGTGCCGTGACGCGGGGGGCAAAATGCCCCTCTCCCCAGCCCTCTCCCATAAATGGGAGAGGGGACTCGGGCTTCACCCGAGCGGGGCACTGCCTTAGGCGGAGATCGGCGAACGCCAGTCGTCGGAGCCGGAAGTGCCGGAGACTTCGTGGGTCCAGACGATCTTGCGGTAGGTGAAGTAGACGTCTTCCAGGTGGGTGAAGTGGGCCATGCCTGGGTCCTGGCAGTTGGGCATGCGCGACTGCACGTCGACGATCACCGCGTCTTCCAGTTCGATGGTGTAGTAGTGCTCCTGGGTGCCGGTGGCGGAGGTGCGGTACCACTCGATGCGGCACTTGTTCAGGCGCTCGCCGGAGGTCAGCGAGTTGAAGATCAGCGGCGAGGACTTGTCGAACACCTTGGTGATCATCAGCGGCTTGTGCACGCGCTGGCCGGTCGGTTGGCCGGACTGTGGGTCACGCGGGATGATCACCTGGTGGTTGAAGGCCTGTACCAGCACCTGGTCTTCATGACCTTCCTGGAAAATGTTGCCGACCGAATCCTCGGTGAAGGTGCCAGCGGTGATCAGACCTTGTTTGGTGCCTTCGAGGGTCATATACGCGGGTGTTGGCATGAGTGCTCTCCTTGCCTGGGTCATGGACCTTGTCTGGTCCGGGAGCCAGGTTCAGTTCAAGAGCTGTGCCAGTAATAAAAAGTCATTCAAAAACAGATGGTTGCGTTTTCTCTATGGCGGAGGGAAAACACGCCTGCCAATTGGCGCACAGAAAGCTGCGCAAGGCCTTGCGCAGGGCTGCGCAGAAACCTGCGCAGGCGGGCAGGGGCCGTGGCGGGCAGGGGCTGCGGGGTGTTCGGTGGGCGCTGGTGGTGGTCGGGCTGCGCAACAACTGGCGCAGTCAGTCCTGCCAGGAGCGGCCCTGCAGTTCCAGCAGGCTCTGCGCCTGTTCCGGGCCGTCGCTGCCGGCCGGGTAGGGGCGCGGGCTCTGGTAGTACTCCAGCCAGCCTTCGAGGATCGGGTCGACCCAGGCCCAGGCGGCTTCCACTTCGTCCCGGCGCATGAACAGCGTCGAGTCGCCCTCGATCACGTCCAGCAGCAGGCGCTCGTAGGCGTCCCAGCGGCGTTTCTGCGGGAATACCCGGGCCAGGTTGAGGTCCAGCTCCATGGGCGTCAGGCGCATGCCCTTGCCCGGGCTCTTGCCCATCAGCTGCAGGCTGATGCGCTCCTCCGGCTGCAGGCGGATCACCAGGCGGTTGGCCTGGCTGGCTTCGAACAGACGGTGCGGCACCGGCTTGAACTGGATGACGATCTCCGAGCATTTGCGGGCCATGCGCTTGCCGGTGCGCAGGTAGAACGGCACGCCGGCCCAGCGCCAGTTGTCGATCTCGGCCTGGATGGCGACGAAGGTCTCGGTATCGCTGTCGTTGTCGACCTGTTTCTCGAAATAGTAGGCCGGCACTTCCTGCCCGCCGATCTTCCCGGCGGCGTACTGGCCGCGCACGGTCTTGTCCTGCACGTCCAGGCCGCTGATCGGTTTCAGCGCCTCGAGGATCTTCACCTTCTCGTTGCGCACCGCCTCGGCGTCGAAGCGCACCGGCGCCTCCATGGCCACCAGGCAGAGCAGCTGCAGCAGGTGGTTCTGCAGCATGTCGCGCATGGCGCCGGCATGGTCGTAGTAGGCGCCGCGGTTCTCCACGCCGAGGGTCTCGTTGACGCTGATCTGCACGTGGTCGATGTGCCCGGCGCGCCAGATCGGCTCGAACAGGGCGTTGGCGAAGCGCAGGGCCATCAGGTTCTGCACCGTTTCCTTGCCCAGGTAGTGGTCGATGCGGAACACCTGGGCCTCGCTGAACGCCGCGCCGATCGCCGCGTTGATCTCGCGGGCCGATTCCAGCGAGTGGCCGATGGGCTTTTCCAGGACGATGCGCGTGTGCTCGCCGGCCAGGCGGGCGATGGCCAGGTTCTCGGCGATCGACTCGAACAGGTCGGGGGCGGTGGCCAGGTAGTAGATGCGCCCGCGCTGGCAGGTACCGGCGCCGAGGAACTTGCCCAGGCGGCCGAATTCGGCGCTCTGCGAGGCATCCATGGCCAGGTAGTCGAGGCGTTCGGCGAAGCTGGCCCAGGTGGCGTTGTCGAAGTCGCTGCGCGCCACCTGGGCGCGGCAGCGGCGCTCGGCCAGGGCCTGGTAGTCGCCGCGGCTCAGCACGTTGCGGGCCACCGCGAGGATGCGCATGTCGGCGGCCAGGCGGCCGTCGCGGTGCAGGTGGTAGAGGGCGGGCAGCAGCTTGTGCAGGGCCAGGTCGCCAGTACCGCCAAAAACCAGCATGTCGCAGGGGGTGTTCAACAGGATGACTCCGGGTTTGCCTGTGCGGGGCAGTCGCTCATGTAGTATAACTACAAGATCACTACAGCCTGATCATAACCCGAGTCCCGCCCGTGAATCTGTTGCAACACATCGCCCAGTCCCGCCATCTGCTTCGCAAGTCCGAACTCAAGGTTGCCGACTACGTCCTGCAGGACCCTTCGGCGGTGATGCACAGCTCCATGGCCGACCTGGCCCACGAGGTCGGCATCAGCGAGCCGACCATCGTGCGCTTCTGCCGCGCCATCGGCTGCACCGGCTTCCAGGACCTCAAGCTGCGCCTGGCGCAGAGCCTGGCGGCGGGGGCCAGCTTCGGCCAGTTCGCGATCCAGGAAGACGATTCGGTCACCGACTTCAGCCTGAAGATCTTCGACACCACCCTGCACACCCTGATGGAGGTGCGCGAGCGCCTGGATACCCAGGCCCTGCAGAAGGCCATCAACGCCATCGCCCATGCCCAGCGCATCGAGTTCTACGGCTTCGGCGCCTCCGGTGCGGTGGCCGCCGATGCCCAGCACAAGTTCTTCCGCCTGCTGCTGACGGCCGCCGCCTACTCGGACCCGCACATGCAGGCGATGAGCGCGGTGACCCTGAAGCCCACCGACGTGGCCATCTGCATCTCCCAGTCCGGGCGCTCCAAGGACCTGCTGATCACCGCCAACCTGGTGCGCGAGTCCGGCGCCACGCTGATCACCCTGTGCCCCAGCCAGACCCCGCTGGCCGACCTGGCCACGGTCAACCTGGCCATCGACGTGCAGGAAGACACCGAGATCTACACCCCGCTGACCTCGCGCATCGCCCACCTGGTGGTGATCGACGTGCTGGCCATGGGCGTGGCCATGGCTCGCGGCCCGGACCTGGTCAACCACCTGAAGAGCGTCAAGCGCAGCCTGCGCAGCCTGCGTCTGTCGCCCAAGTCGGTGCGCGCCGCCGAGGATTGAGCGGGGCGCCCAGCCCAAGCCGGCAGGCTCCTGGGGGCGGGCGTCACCCGATCTTCACCGCCTTGTCGGCAAACCGTCATGGCTGCGCTGCATGCTGATGCTCCCCGCATCCGCACTGGAGTCGTGCCATGTCCCGTCATCACGCTGACCAGCAACAGTCCGCCAGCCGCACCCGCCGCCAGCAGGAAGACCTGCGCCGCATGCGCTTTCGCCGGGCCATCGAGGATTATTCCGAGCAGCGCCGGCTGAACCGGGAAGTCAGCGACTTTCCCGAGCTGGGCGCCATGGGCGGCCTGATGACGCCGCAGGTCGCCCGCCATTTTCACTGAGCGCTGCGCGGCCGGGTTCGGGTTGTGCCGAATTCGGCATGGGCACATGGCAAAGCGATCAAGCCTGGAGGGCTCCCGCAGGCCACTGTAGTCGGTGGATATCACGGGAGCCGAGCATGATCCGACTGACATTGGCGCAAGCGCGCGAACTGGCGCAGGCCATCCTGCGTAAACATGGCTTCAGCGAAGGGTTTGTCGAGGCCATCAGCGCCACGGTGGTTGCCGGCCAGCGTGACGGTTGCGCCTCCCACGGCCTGTACCGCCTGCTGGGTATCGTGGCCACGCTCAAGGCCGGCAAGGTGGTCGCCGATGCCGAGCCGCAGGTCATCGACCAGGCGCCCGCCGTGGTGCGCGTCGAGGCCAACGGCGGCTTCTCGCAATTGGCCTTCCTGGCCGGCCTGCCGGTGCTGTGCGAGAAGGCCCGGGCCAATGGCATCGCCGCCCTGGCGATCAACCGCTGCGTGCATTTCTCCGCCTTGTGGGTCGAGCTGGAAAGCCTGGCCGAGCAGGGCCTGGTGGGCCTGGCCTGCAACCCGACCCAGGCCTACGTGGCGCCGGCCGGGGGCAAGCGTCCGCTGTTCGGCACCAACCCGATCGCCTTTGGCTGGCCGCGTCCCGGTGGCCAGCCGTTTATCTTCGATTTCGCCACCAGCGCCATCGCCCGCGGCGACATCGAGCTGCATCGCCGTGCCGGCCAGGCCCTGCCCGAGGGCTGGGGGGTGGATGCCGAGGGGCGGCCCTGCACCGATGCCAACGAAGTGCTGGAGCACGGTGCCATGCTGACCTTCGGCGGGCACAAGGGCTCGGCCTTGTCGGCCATGGTCGAGCTGATCGCCGGCCCGCTGATCGGCGACCTGACCAGTGCCGAATCGCTGGCCTACGATGCCGGCAGCAAGGGCCTGCCGTTCCATGGCGAACTGATCATCGCCTTCGATCCGCAGCGCTTCCTCGGCGGCGATGCCGGCCAGCACCTGCTGCGTGCCGAGGCGCTGTTCGAGGCGATCCAGGGGCAGGGCGCGCGCCTGCCGTCGCAGCGGCGCTACGAGGCGCGGGCGCGCAGCCTGGTTGAGGGGGTGGAGATCCCGCAGGCGCTGCATGCGGACCTGCTGGCGTTGCTGGCTTAGCCGCGGCGCCGCCAGGTTGGTTTGAGGCGCACCGCGACGAAGCCCAACGATCCGGACCCGGGCCGTTGGGCTTCGCTTCGTTCAGCGCCAACCCCCCCCCCCCCATGCCCCCTGCCACACCGGGCGGGCAACCAGCATAAAAAACCCCGGCGCAAGGCCGGGGCAAAGGGTGCGGAAGCTACCGATCCGTGCCGACACGAATCAGAGCAGCGGCTCCCGCGTGCTTTTACCGTCCACCAGGCGGGCAATGCCCAGCGGGTTGGCGTTTTTCAGGGCGTCCGGGAGCAGGGCGTCCGGGTAGTTCTGGTAGCACAGCGGACGCAGGAAGCGTTCGATGGCGAGGCTGCCGACCGAGGTGCCGCGGGCATCCGACGTGGCCGGATAGGGGCCGCCGTGGACCATGGCGTCGCACACCTCCACCCCGGTGGGGTAGCCGTTGAGCAGCAGGCGCCCGGCCTTGTGTTCGAGCAGCGCCACCAGGGGGGCGGCCTGCTCCAGGTCGGCGGCCTCGGCGATCAGGCTGGCGGTCAGCTGACCGCCCAGGGCGCCCAGGGCTTTCAATAGCTCGGCCTGGTCGGCCACTTCAACCAGCACCGTGGTCGGGCCGAATACCTCTTCCTGGAGCAGTTCGTCGTGCTCCAGCAGCAGCCGTACATCGGCCTGGAACAGCTGCGGCAGGGCCTGGCGCCCTTCCTGTGGCTGCCCGGCCAGGTGGCGCACGCCGGGGTGGGCGTGCAGCGCGGCCACGCCCTTGGCGTAGCTGTGCAGGGTGCCGCTGTTGAGCATGGTCTGCGCCGGGCGCCGACCGATCTCGGCGATCAGGTTGGCGCTGAACAGGCTGAACGCGGGCGAGGCGATGCCGATGACCAGGCCCGGGTTGGTGCAGAACTGGCCGCAGCCCTGCACCACCGAGTCGGCCAGCTCGCGGGCGATCTGCTCGCCGCGCGCGGCCAGGGCCGCCGGCAGCACCAGCACCGGGTTGATGCTGCTCATCTCGGCGAACACCGGGATCGGCTGCGGGCGCGCGGCGGCCATGTCGCACAGCGCGCGGCCGCCCTTGAGCGAGCCGGTGAACCCCACGGCCTGGATCGCCGGGTGTTTGACCAGCCATTCGCCGACCCCGCCGCCGTAGACCATGTTGAACACCCCGGCCGGCATGCCGGTCTGTTGCGCCGCCCTGACGATGGCCTGCGCCACCCGTTCGGCGGTGGCCATGTGCCCGCTGTGCGCCTTGAACACCACCGGGCAGCCGGCGGCGAGCGCGGCGGCGGTATCGCCGCCGGCCGTGGAAAACGCCAGGGGGAAGTTGCTGGCGCCGAACACCGCTACCGGGCCGACGCCCAGTTGGCACTGGCGCAGGTCCGGGCGCGGCAGCGGGCTGCGGTCGGGCTGCGCGCGGTCGATGCGCGCGCCATGGAAATCGCCGCGGCGCAGCACCTGGGCGAACAGGCGCATCTGCCCGCTGGTGCGGCCGCGCTCACCCTGGATGCGGGCAGCCGGCAGGGCGGTTTCGCGGCAGACGATGGCGACGAAGTCGTCACCCAGGGCATCGATCTCGGTGGCGATGGCTTCGAGGAATTCGGCACGGCGCACCGCGCTCAGGCTGCGGTAGGCCGGGTAGGCCGCTGCGGCGGCGCGGGCGGCGGCGTCCACCTCGGCCTCGGTGGCCTGGTGGAAGCTGTAGGGCAGGGCCTCGCCGGTCGTGGCGTCGAGGCTCTGCAGGATGATGTCGCCGGCGGCGCTGCGGCCGCCGGCGATGAAGTTGTGGCCGGTGGTGGCGGGCATTGTCAGCTCCTGTGGGGGCCTGTGAGCAGGTAGGGAAAGGCCCTGCCTGTTCGGGTGAACTCGGCAAGCTGCCGATAAACCTGGCTATGGCATGCCGGATCGGCCGGATGCGCTGGAGCATCCGGCCGAAGTGCGGCGATCAGGCGAGGTCCTGTTCGGCCGACCAGTTGGCATACCACTGGCGGAACAGCTTGTACTGGGTCTCGGCGTAGTTGCGTTGGGCGTCGCTGAGCACATCGGTTGCGTTGAAGTGCAGGCTGTATTCCTGGTCGCCGTTGAGCACCATCAGGTACTTGTAGTAGAGGACCAGGTCGCAGCCTTCGTCGAAGGACGACAGCACGTTGAGGGCCTCGGACAGCTCCAGGGCGCGGCGGCGGGCGACGGCGTCGCCCTTGGCGGCCTGCTTGCTCAGTTCGACCAGTTGCAGCACTTCGCGCGGCAGGGCGTTGCCGATGCCGGTGATGGCGCCGGTCGCACCGCAATTGACGAAGCCATGCATCACCTGGGTATCGACGCCGGCCATGAGAATCACCTGGTCATCCTGCGAGGTGATGTGCTCGGCGGCGTAGCGCATGTCGGCGGCGCCGCCGAATTCCTTGAAACCGATCAGGTTGGGGTACTGGCGACGCAGCTTGAAGAACAGCTCGGCGCGGGTGGCAAAGCCGTAGTACGGGCTGTTGTAGATCACCGCCGGCAGCTTCGGCGCCGCTTCGAGAATGGCGGCGAAGTGCGCTTCCTGGGCGGCTGGCGAAGCGCCACGGGACAACACGCGCGGGATGACCATCAGGCCATGGGCGCCGACCTTGGCGGCGTGGGCGGCGTGGGACACGGCTTCGCGGCTATTCACCGCGCCGGTGCCGACGATGGTCGGGACGCCGGCGGCGACCAGGCGCGCCACCCCTTCCTGGCGTTCGGCCTCGCTGAGCAACGGCCAGTCGCCCATGGAGCCGCAGTAGACCACGGCACTCATGCCGGCCTGGATCAGCTCGCGGCCCTTGCGCACCAGGGCGTCGAAGTCCGGCTTGCGCTCGGCGGTGCAGGGGGTCATCAGGGCGGGAATGGTGCCGGTGAAGATGTTGCTGTTCATGCTGTTGCCTCCTGGGCAGAGTCAAAGTATTTCGTATACGAAAATAAAGGGTCGTTATAACCCCTTGTTTCCATGGGTTGGGCCTAGGCCCGGTTGATCGCGCCGGCGAGGCGGCGGTTGGCAAATCGTGAAAACAGCTGTTACGGCTTCGGCTCGACCGGCCAGGTATCCGAGAGGCGGTAGCCCTGCGGCCAGGGATCGTCGGGGTCGAGCAGGTGCTGGTGGGTGCCGGTGATCCAGGCCCGGCCGGACAGGCAGGGGACGATGGCCGGGCGCCCGGCAACCTCGGTCAGGCTGTCGATGCGGCAGTGGAACTCGGAGCCGATGATCGAGCGCCCGACGAAGCGTTCGCCCACCTGCAGCTGGCCGCGCGCCTGCATCACCGCCATGCGTGCCGAACAGCCGGTGCCGCAGGGCGAGCGGTCGATCTTGCCGGGGCGGATCACCACCGCGTTGGCGGCGCTCAGCACGCCGTCGACGCGTTCCAGCGGGGCGGCGATCTGGCAGAAGGAGATGTGATCCCAGTCGCGGTTGAGCGGGTGGACGAAGCCCAGCTGCTCGTTGGCCGCACGGGTGATCTTCAGGCCCGTGGCGGCCAGGTCGGCGGCCTCGTCGGCGCTCAGGGCGAAGCCCAGGCTGTGGGCATCGGCTATGACGAAACTGTCGCCGCCGTAGGCGGTGTCGACCTTGAGGCTGCCGAGGCCCTCGACCTCGATCATGGCGTCCAGGCGGTCGGCGAAGGACGGCACGTTCTTCACCTCGACCCGCTGCACCTTGCCGTCCCGGCACTCGGCCACGGCCTCGATCAGCCCGCCGGGGGCCTCCAGCACCAGGCGGGTCTGCGGCTCGGTCATCGGCAGGATGCCGCTGTCGAGCAGCACGGTGGACACGCACAGCGAGTTGGAGCCGGACATCGGCGGGGTGTCTGCCGGTTCCATGATGATCCAGGCCATCTGCGCCCGCGGGTCCTTGGCCGGCACCAGCAGGTTGACGTGGCGGAACACGCCGCCGCGCGGCTCGTTCAGCACGAAGTTGCGCAGCACCTGGTCGCGGGCGATCCAGCGCGACTGCTCCCAGACGGTGGCGCCCGGCGGCGGGGCGACGCCGCCGACGATGACGTCGCCGACCTCGCCTTCGGCGTGGCAGCTGACCACATGGATGACCTTGCTCGAACGCATCACGCTCTCCTGTTTGGTTTTTCCCGCCCCTCTGGCGAAGGGCGAGGGGCTATCAGAGCACCGACTTGAGGAAGTCCGCGGTCTCCGGCTTCTGCGGGTTGCCGATGACCTGGTCGGGCGAGCCAATTTCGTGCACCAGGCCGTTGCGGAAGAACGCCACGCGGTCGGACACGTCACGGGCGAAGCGGATCTCGTGGGTCACCAGGATCATGGTCATGCCTTCCTCGGCGAGCAGGCGCATGGTGTCCAGCACCTCGCCCACCAGCTGCGGGTCGAGGGCGCTGGTGGCCTCGTCGAACAGCATGTAGTCCGGGCTCATGGCCAGGGCGCGGGCGATCGCCATGCGCTGCTGCTGGCCGCCGGAGAGCTTGCTGGGGAACACCTTGAGCTTGTCGCCCAGGCCGACGTGGGTGAGCTGCTTGACCGCCAGGGCCTCGGCCTCTTCCTTGCTTTTGCCGAGCACCTTGCGCGGCGCCAGCATGACGTTCTCCAGCACGGTCAGGTGGGGGAAGGCGTTCCACTGCTGGAACACGATGCCGATCTTCTGCCGCAGCTTGTTCAGGTCGGTACCCGGCGCGTGCACCTCGGTGCCGTCGACGCGGATGCTGCCCTTCTGGATCGGTTCCAGGCCGTTGATGCACATCAGCAGGGTCGACTTGCCGGAACCGGAGCCGCCGATGATCGACACCACCTCGCCCTTGTTCACGGTCAGGCTGACACCCTTGATGACTTCGAGCTTGCCGAAGGATTTATGGACGTTGTCGATCTCAATCATTTTCCTGCCACCTTTTTTCCAGCCGGCTGCCGAGGCGGGCCACGACCAGGCTCATGACGTAATAGATGAGGCCGGCGATGCACAGCACCAGCAGCGGCTCCTGAATGCGCGTAACCACGGTCTGCGAGGCACGCAGCAGCTCGATGATGCCGATCCACATGACCAGCGCCGTATCCTTCATCACCGACAGCACCAGGTTCAGCCAGCCGGGGAAGGCCACGCGGGTGGCGAGCGGCAGCACGATGTAGCGCAGGTCCTGCCAGTAGTTCATGCCCAGCGAGCGGGCGGCGCGGCGTACGTTGGGCGACACCGCCAGGATGCCGCTGCGCACGATCTCGGTGCAGAAGGCGGCGCAGTAGACGCCCAGCACCACGCAGCCGACGGTGAAGGCGCTGATGTCGAGCCCGGCGATGCTCTTCATCGAGTTGAACAGGACGAACTGGATCAGCAGCGGCACGCTGCGGAACACGTCCAGCAGCCAGGCCAGCGGCAGGCTGAGGCGCGGCGCGGAGGCGCGCACCAGGCCGAAGACGACGCCGGCCAGGGTGCCGATGAGCATGGCGGCAGCGGTCAGCTGCAGCGTTACCCAGGCACCGTTGAGCATGAACAGCAGGTCGTTGGAGGTGAGGCTGGTGGTCAACATGTCTGGCCTCCCTTAGTAGCGGAACAGGCGCCAGGCCATCAGGCGTGCAGCCAGCACGATGGTCTTGGCGATGAGGTAATAGAGCACCGCCGCCATGGCGAAGTACTCGAAGGTGCGGAAGGTCTTCACGTTGTAGTCCTGGGTCACGCCGGTGAGGTCGTTGTTGAGGCCGACGATCACCCCCAGCGAGGTCATCAGCACCGCCCAGACCATCTGGTTGGACAGGGGGTGGAAGACGATGCGCAGCAGCTGCGGCACGATGATCATGCGGTAGGCCTGAAACGCGCTCATGCCCAGCGAGCGCGCGGCACGCATCTGCGTGTCGGGTACCGCCTTGAGGCCGCCGCGGAAGTTCTCCGCCAGGTAGCCGGCATTGTTGAAGGTGATGCCCGCCAGCAGGGCGATCCAGGAACTGACATGCAGGCCGAAGGTGCCGAGGCCGAAGTAGAGGATGTAGATCTGGAACAGCGACGGCGTGTTGCGCGCGATCGATACCCAGGTGTTGGCGAAGTGGCGCAGCAGCGGGTTTTTCATCTGCCGCATGACCGTCAGCAGCAGGGCGATGAGGACGCCGAAGATCATCGACAGGGCGGCGGTCTCCAGGGTCACCCAGGCGCCGTTGAGCATGTCCGGTAGCGCCTTGAGCGCCGTGTGCCAGTGAAAGGTGTAGTCGAACATCGTGCTGTGGCTCCCTTGAGTCAGTGGCGACCGAGCCAGGCCGGAACGTGGAGGGGGTTGCTGCCCGTGCAGGCGGCGTCGACGCACGCGGCAAGGCTGCCGAAGTGCACCTGACGGCCGACCAGGCCGGGGGCGTAGTGGGCGTACTTGCCCGAGTTGGTCATCAGGCGCCGGGCCTGGCGTGGCACGACGGGCTCGTCGAGCATGCACCAGCAGGTGTCGGTGACCAGCTGCACGCCGAAGGCCTCGAGGCTGGCGACATGCCCGGCGGCTTCGGCCTGAGCATAGATGCTGCGGCCACAGGTCAGCACCACGGCGGTCTGCGCGTGCTTGTGGCGGCCGCGGCAGAGCTCGGCCAGGCGCGCGCATTCGCTGAAGGAAAAGTGCGGGTTGCCCAGGGCGACCAGCTCCACCGCGGGCTCGCTGGCGTTGTTCAGCTCGTGCCAGCTGCCCAGCAGGTCGGCCTGGCTGACCCGCAGGTGGCGCAGCGGCGCCTTGCCACCCAGGGCGCTGGCGGCATCGGCCGCTTCCGGGGTGATGCCGGCGATATGGAACATCGGTGCCGCCGAGGTCGTGGCGAAGGCGGCGCCGAAGGCCTTCAGCTCGTCGCTGCCGGCGCCGCTCTGCTCCAGGCCGCAGATCACCGGGATGGAGCTGCTGCAGAGCAGGCCGACGTGGTAGCCGAGCAGCGGCCAGAAGGCATCGTCGGCGCCGTCCAGGGCCGGCACATCGATGCGCAGGGTGGCCAGGCGGCCGGCGTCGAGGTGGCTGCCGATATGCGGCGCGCGGCCGGTCAGGGCGATGCAGATATCGAGGAAGTCCGGGTATTTCAGGGTCCGCGCGCCGAGCACGCTGTTGGCGTAGACCACTGCATTGGATTCGGCCCAGGCGATCTGCTCGCCGCGCTGCGGGGCGCTGTCCAGCAGGTAGGGCGCGCAGGTGTAGCTGAGCGCCGCGCCCATGGCCATGTAGGTATCGCCCAGGGCACTGGCCGGCTCGCCGAAGGCCGGGTCGATGCCCAGGGCGCGCCAGCGGCGCTGGTCGACCGAGATGGCATTGAGGGTGGTCGGCACCCGCACGCGGGCGCCCCAGTCGAGCAGCTGGCGGGCAAAGCGCAGGCAGGCCTCGCCGGTGTAGATGCAGCCGTCGATGTGCGCCTGGCTGATGTCCATCAGTGCGTCGGCGCCCTGCAGTTCGGCCATGCGCAGCAGCAGCTGCATGGCGACCTGGGCGGCCTTGCCGTGTTCGCCGGCCAGCAGGGCCTGGTCGACGGCGCTGAGTCTGACCCTGGCGGCCGGCGCCACGGCGCGTGCGCCGTCGGCCTGCCAGGCCGTCTGCGGCGCCTGGGCGAACAGCTGCAGGTGCTCGCCGTCGAGGCGGGCGAAGCCGCTGCGCGGCAGTTCGGCGAAGCGCTCGTGGCCGATGCACAGCACCGGCAGCGAACGCTGGAAAATGAGCTCGGCGACCAGTACGCCGAGGCTGAGGATCTCGTCGGCCTCGGCCAGCACCAGGGCTGCCGGGGCATGACCATTGAGGATCAGTTCCAGCATGACGCTGCTGCCGGTGCAGGAGCCGCGTCCGCTGGGGATGGCCAGGACGCGCCCGGCCACCGATTGACCGCTCAGCGGGTGGTGACGATCGATCACCTCGCCGCTGAGCGGGTCGATCCCGCCCCAGAAGCTCAGGCCCACATCGGCGCAGAGCCAGGGGCCCTGGCCCCTGCCGTGCACCAGGCTGCGGCCGCTGATCTGGACTTCAGACATGCAGATGTCTCCAGGGTTGGGCGGGGGCGTGATCAGTAGTACACGCCGGGGACGGTCAGGTTGGCCGGGGCGATGTCCTTGCCCACCCACTTCAGCCACAGTTCCTGGTAGCGGCCGCTGCGCACCTGCTGGTTGACGAACAGGTTGAGGTAGTTGAGCAGGCCGTACTCGCTGCGCTTGGCGGCCAGGGACACGTAGTCGACGACGTAGGGCGCATCGCCGGCGACCTTCAGGCCCTTGTACTTGCCCGACTTGAGGGTGGCGGCGGCTACGGTGTTGGTCACCACGGTGGCCTCGATGTGGCCCTGGGCCACGGCCAGGATGGTGTCGTTCTGCGACTGGTAGGCGCGGAAGCTGCCTTCGCCCCAGGCCTTCACGTCTTTCTCCAGGGCGATGGCCTCATAGGTGCCGCTGGTGTTGCCGAGATTCTTGCCCTTGAGGTCGGCGTAGCTGTTGATGCCGGCGTCCTCGCGGGTCAGCACGACCATCTGGAAGGCGAAGTAGGGGACGGTCATGCCGACGGTCTTGGCGCGCTCCAGGGTGTCGGAGGTGGAGGCGACGATGATGTCGGCGCGCCCGGAGATCAGCGCCGGGATGCGGTCGGGGAAGGGCGTCTCGACCACCTCGGCTTCGACCCCGAGGACCTTGGCCAGGTCGTGGCAGTAGTCCACGTCGAAGCCGGCGGGCTCGTTGTTTTCATCGCGCAGGCCCATGGGCGGGAAGTCCAGGGTCACGGCGCAGCGCAGCTTGCCGGAGCCGATGATGTCATCGAGTTTGTCGGCGTGGGCGTTGCTCATCAGGGTGGAGCCGAGAAGGGTGCAGACTGCTACGGAAAGAAGCTTGGATTTCATGGATATCTCTCTTCTGTCGTTCGGTTGGGCAGGTGCTGGATCGGATCGAATTCCGAAGATTTCGTATACGATATTTAATATGCAGGGGGCATGCCAGCTTCCCCAATGGAGCATAGTCGGGCTGCAGCGGCCTGAAACCGGGGTCTGGCGGGTTTTTCATGGCGGCGGGAGTGCGCGATTGAGACCGTATGGTCACGAAATGTGCCGTACGGTTACGCCCCCGTGTTACATAAAGGAGCGGCGTGTCTCGTTATGGAGCAGTGGGCTGTGCGTGCGTGCCGAGCGAGTCGCGGTACTGGCTGGGTGACAGGCCGGTGTGGGCCTTGAACTGGCGGCTGAAGGCGCTGTGGTCGGTGTAGCCGCAGCGCAGGGCGATTTCGGTGATCGGCAGGTCCTGGCCCAGCAGCTGGGTGGCCGCGCCCAGGCGGGCCTTGTGGATCATCTGCCGCGGGCTGAGCTGGAAGATGCGCTTGCAGTGCCGCTCCAGCTGGGCCACCGACAGGCCGGCGATCGCGGTCAGCTCGCCGAGGCTGATGGGCTGGGCGTAATGCTGGCGGATATGCGCATCGACCGCCGCCACCTTGCGGTAGGCCGGGTGGTTGGAGTGGGCGCTGGGCAGGTCGCAGGACACCCCGGCCATGCCGATGATGCGGCCCTGGGCATCGCGCAGCGCCAGCTTGTGGGTCAGGCACCAGCCGGCCTGGCGGCCGGGGTAGAGGTGCAGCTCCAGCTGGTCCTCGAGCTGGGTGCCGGAGGCCAGGACCTGGTGATCCTGGGCCGTATACAGGGTGCCGAAACGGTCCGGGAACACTTCCTCGGCGCGCCGCCCGAGCAGCTCGGCCTTGTTCCGGTAGCCCAGGCGCTGCACCAGGGTCTGGTTGAGCATGACGTAGCGCGCCGCCTCGTCCTTGATGAAGAACACCACCCCGGGCAGAGCGTCGAACAGCGGCGCCACCGGCAGCAGGCTGGCGATCAGGCCTTGCAGGTCGGCGGGTGCGGGCGGCAGCAGGGCGGCGAGGGGCGATGGGGCGGCGGGCGTGGACATGCGCGAGAGGGCTCCAGAGGTGCCCCGAGGATAAGGTGCCGTCCGCCGGATTGGTAGACGCCCGGCCCGCGGCGCGGGCCGGGCGGCGCTTCAGTCGGGCTGCTGCAGCTGCAGCAGGGTGTCGATGCGCGCCGGGCTGAAGGGCGGGCGCGGCGCCGGTGCCGGCCAGCCGAACAGCACCTGGGTGGCCGCACCGCACACCCGGCCCTGGCAGGCGCCCATGCCGCAGCGGCTGCTCAGCTTGGCGCGGCCCCAGTCCTGCTGCTGGCTGAGGCTTGCGTAGCTGACATCCTCGCAGCGACAGACCAGGGTGTCCGGCCGGGCCAGCTGTTTCACCTCATCGCCGAGGGCGAAGGCGCCGTGCAGTGCGCGGGCGAAGCCGTGCCAGCGCGCCCGCTGCGACCACAGGCGCTGCGCCGCCTGGTGTTCGCCTACCGCCGCGTGGCCGGCGATGGCGCCTTCGGCCAGGGCCTTCTCGCTGCCGCCGAAGCCGGTGCTCTCGCCGGCGGCGTAGACCCCGGCCAGGCTGGTGGACTGCCAGGCGTCGACGGCGATGGCGCCCTCGTCGATGCGGCAGCCCAGGGCCTGGCCCAGCTGCAGGTTGGGAACCAGGCCGAAGCCGCAGGCCAGGCGCTCGCAGGCGACTTCCCGGAGTCGCCCGCCGATGCTCAGGCGCACCGCCTCCAGGCGCTCGTCGCCGAGCGCCTCGACCACGTGGCTGCCCGCCCGGTAGCCGGGGTGGAACAGGCCGAACGACTGCAGCAACTTGTGCGGCCAGCGCGGCAGTTGCGCGGCAAAGCCGGCCACGGCGGACCAGCTGGCTTGCTCGGCGATGTGCAGCACCCGGGCGCCGTTGTGCCTGGCGGTGGCGGCGCTGGCCAGCAGCAGCGGGCCGCTGCCGGCGATGACGATGCGTTCCCCCGCCACCGGCAGGCCGCCCTTGATCAGCGCCTGCAGGCCGCCGGCGCCGGTGACGCCGGGCAGGGTCCAGCCGGGGAAGGGCAGCAGCAGCTCGCGGGCGCCGGTGCACAGGATCAGTTTCTGGTAGTGGATGACCCGGCCCTGCTCCGGGTCTTCGACCAGCAGCGCCTGGGGGCCGGCCAGGGCGACCACGCGGCAGCCCGGCAGCAGCTCGATATTGGCCTGGGCAGCCAGGCGCTGACGGTACTGGCGGGCCAGCGGCGGCAGCTGCGCCTGCGGGCTGTCGCGCCAGATTTGCCCGCCGGCGGCCGGGTTGTCGTCGAGTACGGCGATGCGCGCGCCGCTGGGGGCGGCGGCCAGGGCCGCGGCCATGCCGGCGGGTCCGGCGCCGATGATCAGCAGGTCGACATGCATCAGTGCGTCTCCACCTGCATGCCGTCGCGGCACAGCGTCTGGCAGGCCAGGCGGCGCTGGCCGTCGATGCTCACCCGGCATTCCTGGCAGATGCCCATGCCGCAGAAGGGCGCGCGGCGCTGGCCGCTGACCGAGGTGCGGCTGCAGCCGTCGGCGCCGAGCGCCAGGGCGGCGGCTACCGTGGTGCCTTCGGCCACGCGCAGCGGGCGGCCGTCGAGACTGAGTTCAGGCATGCGCGTCTCCGAGAAAGCGCTGGGGCAGATAGGGGGCGACGGGCAGCGGCGGCTGTTCGCCGAACAGCTGCGCGACCAGCAGGTCGGCGCTGCCGGGGGCGGTGGTGACGCCGAGCCCTTCGTGGCCGACGGCCAGCCACAGGCCGGGCTGGTGCGGGTGTTCGCCGAGCAGGGGCAGGCCGTCCGGGCTGGCCGCGCGGAAGCCAGTCCAGCTGCGGATGCCGTTGAGCCGGGCCAGGCCCGGCATGTAGTCGACGGCGCGCTGCAGCATCTTGGCCAGCATCCAGGGCTCGACCTCGGGGTCGCTGGTACCGAACTGCCGCGAGGCGCCGATGAACAGCTGGCCGGTCGGGCGCGGCTGGATATTGGCGGCGGTCGAGGGGCCGCTGCTGTTGTGCGCGCTGGTAACGTAGCCCAGCTCGACCAGGGTATGGCTGATCAGGCCGGGGTAGCGGTCGGTGATCAGCAGGTGGCCCTTCTTCGGCTCGATCGGCAGCTCCGGGCACAGGCCGGTGGCGTGCACGCCGTTGGCCAGGATGACGGCGTCGGCAGCCAGCCACTGGCCGTCGGCCAGGCGCACGCGGTTGCCCGCGACTTCCACCACCTGGGCCGGGCGCAGGCTGATATTGGCCTGTTGCAGCAGCCAGCGGGCGGCGTTGGGGGCATACAGGATGCCGTCGCCGGTGACCTTGAGGCCGCCATGCAGGCCGGCGCGCAGCTCGGGTTCGCAGTCGGCCAGGGCCCGGGCGCCGAGCAGCTCGCAGGCCAGGCCGTGCTCGCGCAGGACGCCGAACTTGGCTTCGGCCACGGCCATTTCCTCGGCATTGGCGGCCAGCCACAGGGTGCCGTTCTGCCGGTAGGCGCAGTCCTCGGGCATCGCGCGGGCCCAGTCGCGCCAGCGCTGCACCGAGTACTGGCTGAGCGCCAGTTCCGCCGGGTTGTCGTCCAGCACGATCAGGTGGCCCATGCCGGCGGCCGTGGCGGCGCGCAGGCCGGCGTCCAGCACCAGCACGCGCAGGCCGCGGCGGGCCAGCTCATGGGCGCAGGCGGCACCGACGATGCCGGCACCGATGACGATGATGTCGGCGCTGCGCGGATCGCTCACAGGCGAATGCCCCAGGCGAACGGATCCTCTTCCTCGATCAGCAGGTCGGCTTCGGCGCTGAGGTAGGCGCGGCCGCGAATGGTCGGGATGATCTGCGCGGGATCGGCCGCCCACTGGAAGCTGGCTTCGAACTGGCTGCCGATCACACTGGCCTGGCGCCAGACTTGCCCCGGCTGCAGCTTGCCGTCGGCCGCCAGGCAGGCAAGCTTGGCGCTGGTGCCGGTGCCGCAGGGGGAGCGGTCGTAGGCCTTGCCCGGGCACAGCACGTAGCTGCGGCTGTCGGCCTGCTCATCGCTGGCGAACAGCTCGACATGGTCGATCAGGCCGCCGTCGTCGCCGCGGATGCCCTGTTGTTCCAGGGCCTGCTGCACCGCGCAGCTATAGGCCATGAGCGCGTCGAGGTTGTCGCCGGCAACCCGCAGGCCGTGTTCGGCGATCAGGAAGAACCAGTTGCCGCCCCAGGCGACATCGCCGCGGACCGGGCCATAGCCCGGCACCTCCAGGCTCAGGTCCTTGTGCAGGCGATAGGCGGGGACGTTGCGCACGCTGACCGAACGGTCCTCGTGCAGGGTCGCCTCGACCGTGCCGACCGGCGTCTCGATCCGGTGCACGCCCGGGCCGATGCGCCCGAGGTGGGCCAGGGACGCCACCAGGCCGATGGTGCCGTGGCCGCACATGCCGAGGTAGCCGCTGTTGTTGAAGAAGATCACTCCGGCACAGGCGCTCGGCGCGACCGGTTCGCACAGCAGGGCGCCGACCAGCACATCGCTGCCGCGTGGTTCCAGCACGCTGGCGGTGCGCCACTGGTCGAAGCGCTCGGCCAGCAGCTGGCGGCGCTCGGCCATGCTGCCATGGCCCAGATCGGGGAAGCCGTCGAGGACCAGGCGGGTCGGTTCACCGCCGGTGTGCGAGTCGAGGACGCGGATACGTTGCATTGGGCAGGCCCCACGGGCAGGGAAGGTGCCTGCAAGGGTGACCCTGCGCGGCCCCGCCCGGCTTGATGGATTTCGGCCGGCCCTCTGACGAAATCGGCACAGTGGCGGGTGCCGCCGCGAACGCCCGGTTCAGGTGGTCTGCTTGTACCCGGGCAGCTGGGCGTAGAGGGTCTGGCAGACGCCGTTGATGTGCGCCTCGATCAGTTGCGCGGCGAGGTCGGCATCCCCGGCGCGGCACGCCGCGATGATGTCGCGGTGCTCGTGGTCGGCGCGCTCCTTGCCTTCCGACAGGCTCATCTGCATGCGCAGGTAACGCTCCAGCTTGTCGTGGATGGAGCGGATCAGGCTGACCAGGAACGGCCGCTGGGCCGGCTCGTACAGGCAGGTATGCAGTTGCCAGTTCAGTTCGGCCCAGCGGCCAACGTCCAGCTCGCCGAGGAACGCCTGGCAGATGCTTTCCGCCTGGGTGAAGGTGGCCTCGGTCATGTTCGGCACGGCCAGGCGGATGGCCTGCACCTCGAGCAGCACGCGCACCTCGAACATCTGCGCCAGCTCGGGTTCCGAGATGCGCGTGACCACCGCGCCCTTGTTGCGTTGGAACAGCACCAGACCTTCGGCTTCCAGGCGCTTGAGCGCCTCGCGCACGGGGATCTTGCTGACGTTGAACAGCCGCGCGATGTCATCCTGGCGAATCGGCTCGTCCTCGGCGAAGTGCCCCGAGATGATCGCCTCGCGCAGGTGCTTGGCGATGGTTTCCGAAGCCGATGGTGCGAGACCCAGATTGGGCGCACTGAAGGTGGGTAGAGGCACGGGGCGATACCTGATGGCTGAGGTCTTGCGAATATAATATACGAAGTTCTCTTGGCTTCGGTTAGCGCGGCGGCTACCGCTCGTCTTCGTTGCGCTGGCCGGCGGGCGCCGGGCCGGGCTGGTTGAAGCGTTCGGCCAGTTGGTTGATCTGCAGCCGCTCGGCGCGGATGAAGTCGAGGAAGGCCTGGGCCACCGGCGACAGGCGCTTGCCGCGGCCGTGCACCACGCACCAGCTGCGCAGCAGTGGCAGCTCCTCCACCGGCAGCTCGCGCAGCAGCCCGGCGGCCAGCTCCAGGCGCACCGCGTGGCGCGGCAGCAGGGCCAGGCCGAGGCCGGCGATCACCGCTTCGACCTGGGATTCGCTGGAGCCGATCTCGATGACCTGGGCGAAGTGCGCGCGCTTCTGGTGGCAGTATTCCTCGCAGGCCTTGCGCGTGCCCGAACCGACTTCGCGCACCAGCAGCGGGAAGCCGCAAAGATCGCTCAGGCGCAGGCGTTCCAGCGAGCACAGCGGGTGCGTCGGCGGCGCCACGGCGACGATCGGATTGTTGAAGAACGGGAAGAAATCCAGCGCCAGCTCGCTGGGCACCTGGGACATGATCAGCAGGTCGTCGCGGCTCGCCGACAGGCGCCTGACCGCCAGGGCATGGTTGACCACCACCAGTTGCAGGCTGACTTCCGGGTGCTGGGCGCGGAAGGCGGCGAACAGGTGCGGCACCAGGTACTTGGCGCTGGACTCCACCGCCAGGCTGAGCTGGCCCTGCAGCGAGCCCTGCAGGTCGGAGAGCTGCATGTCGAGGCTCTCCAGGCGGCCGAAGATGTCCTCGCTGGCCTTCAGCAGCGCCTCGGCGGCGGGGGTCAGGTAGAGCTTCTTGGCCACGTAGTCGAACAGCGGCTGGTCGATCAGCTCTTCCAGCTGGCGAATCTGCAGGCTCACGGCCGGCTGGGTGAGGGCCATTTCTTCCGCGGCGCGGCTGTAGGAGCGGCTTTCGCACACCGCGCGAAAAATCTGCAGCTGACGAAAGGTCATGCGCATCAATGACTTACGCATTATGAAGACTCGCCGAAAGGGTTGATGTGCTCAACTATAAGTCTTTGCTAATGACTAACCCAACAAATATTGATTTTGGTTAATCACCGCGGCGGCGTAGGGTAAATGCAAGACCGCTACACGCCCTGCGGTCACCCGTCGACCGCCCTGCTGCGGCCGTTTGTTCACGTGATCGAGGAACCAGGCTCGTGATCAAGAAGATCCTCATCGCCAACCGCGGCGAGATTGCCGTCCGTATCGTGCGCGCTTGCGCCGAGATGGGCATCCGCTCGGTGGCCGTCTACTCCGAGGCGGATCGCATGGCGTTGCACGTCAAGCGCGCCGACGAGGCCCACAGCATCGGCGACGACCCGCTGGCCGGCTACCTCAACCCGCGCAAGCTGGTGAACCTGGCCGTGGAAACCGGCTGCGACGCCCTGCACCCCGGCTATGGCTTCCTCTCGGAGAATGCCGAGCTGGCCGAGATCTGCGCCGAGCGCGGGATCAAATTTATCGGCCCCAGCGCAGAGGTCATTCGCCGCATGGGCGACAAGACCGAGGCGCGGCGCAGCATGATCGCCGCCGGCGTGCCCTGCACCCCGGGCACCGAGGGCAACGTCGCCGACCTTGCCGAGGCCCTGCGCGAAGGCGACCGCATCGGCTACCCGGTGATGCTCAAGGCCACCAACGGCGGCGGCGGCCGCGGCATCCGCCGCTGCAACAGCCGCGACGAGCTGGAGCAGGCCTACCCGCGGGTGATCTCCGAGGCGACCAAGGCCTTCGGCCGCGCCGAGGTGTTCCTCGAGAAGTGCATCGTCAACCCCAAGCACATCGAGGCACAGATCCTCGCCGACAGCTTCGGCAACACCGTGCACCTGTACGAGCGCGACTGCTCGATCCAGCGCCGTAACCAGAAGCTCATCGAGATCGCCCCCAGCCCGCAGCTGACCCCCGAGCAGCGCGCCTATATCGGCGACCTGGCCGTGCGCGCGGCCAAGGCGGTGGGCTACGAGAACGCCGGCACCGTGGAGTTCCTGCTCGCCGAGGGCGAGGTGTACTTCATGGAGATGAACACCCGGGTGCAGGTGGAACACACCATCACCGAGGAAATCACCGGCATCGACATCGTCCGCGAGCAGATCCGCATCGCCTCCGGCCTGGAACTGTCGGTCAAGCAGGAAGACATCCAGTACCGCGGCTTCGCCCTGCAGTTCCGCATCAACGCCGAGGACCCGAAGAACAATTTCCTGCCCAGCTTCGGCAAGATCACCCGCTACTACGCCCCCGGCGGCCCCGGTGTGCGCACCGACACGGCGATCTACACCGGCTACACCATTCCGCCCTACTACGATTCCATGTGCCTGAAGCTGATCGTCTGGGCACTGACCTGGGAAGAGGCGATGGACCGCGGCCTGCGCGCCCTGGACGACATGCGCCTGCAGGGGGTGAAGACCACCGCCGCCTACTATCAGGAAATTCTGCGCAACCCGGAGTTTCGCAGCGGCCAGTTCAACACCAGCTTCGTCGAAGCCCACCCGGAACTGACCAACTATTCGATCAAGCGCAAACCGGACGAGCTGGCCCTGGCCATCGCTGCCGCCATCGCCGCCCACGCCGGCCTGTGAGGAATTGAGCCATGACTAAAAAGATCACCGTTACCGACACCATCCTGCGCGACGCCCACCAGTCGATCATCGCCACGCGGATGCGCACCGAAGACATGCTGCCGATCTGCGACAAGCTCGACCAGGTCGGCTACTGGTCCCTGGAAGTCTGGGGCGGCGCGACCTTCGACGCCTGCGTGCGCTTCCTCAAGGAAGACCCCTGGGAGCGCCTGCGCAAGCTCAAGGCCGCGCTGCCCAACACCCGCCTGCAGATGCTCCTGCGCGGGCAGAACCTGCTCGGCTACCGCCACTACAGCGACGACGTGGTGCGCGCCTTCGTGGCCAAGGCGGCGGTCAACGGCATCGACGTGTTCCGCATCTTCGACGCGATGAACGACGTGCGTAACCTGCGCGTGGCCATCGAGGCGGTGAAGGCCGCCGGCAAGCATGCCCAGGGCACCCTGAGCTACACCACCAGCCCGGTGCACACCGTGGCTGCCTACGTCGAGCAGGCCAAGGCCATGCAGGCCATGGGCATCGACTCCATCGCGATCAAGGACATGGCCGGGCTGCTGACTCCCTACGCCGCGGCCGAACTGGTCAAGGCGCTGAAGGCCGAGATCGACCTGCCGGTGTTCGTGCACAGCCACGATACCGCCGGCCTGGGCGCCATGTGCCAGCTCAAGGCGATCGAGGCCGGCGCCGACCATATCGACACCGCCATCTCCAGCTTCGCCTGGGGCACCAGCCACCCGGGCACCGAGTCGATGGTCGCCGCGCTCAAGGGCAGCGAGTACGACACCGGCCTGGACCTGGCCCTGCTGCAGGAAATCGGCCTGTACTTCTACGCCGTGCGCAAGAAGTACCACCAGTTCGAGAGCGAGTTCACCGCCGTGGACACCCGCGTGCAGGTCAACCAGGTGCCGGGCGGGATGATGTCCAACCTGGCCAACCAGCTGAAGGAGCAGGGCGCGCTGCACCGCATCAACGAAGTGTTCGCCGAGATCCCACGGGTGCGCGAAGACCTCGGTTTCCCGCCGCTGGTCACCCCGACCTCGCAGATCGTCGGCACCCAGGCGGTGTTCAACGTGCTGGCCGGCGAGCGCTACAAGACCATCACCAACGAAGTGAAGCTGTACCTGCAGGGCCGCTACGGCAAGGCGCCGGGCAAGATCAACGAACACCTGCGCTTCCAGGCCATCGGCAGCGAGGACGTGATCGACGTGCGCCCGGCCGACCTGATCAAGCCGGAGCTGGCCAAGCTGCGCGAGGAAATCGGCGCCCTGGCCAAGTCCGAGGAAGACGTGCTGACCTACGCGATGTTCCCCGACATCGGGCGCAAGTTCCTCGAAGAACGCGCCGCCGGCACCCTGACCCCGGAAGTGCTGCTGCCGATTCCCGAGGCCGGCGGCGTGGCCCCGGTCGGTGGCGAAGGTGTGCCGACCGAGTTTGTCATCGACGTGCACGGCGAGAGTTACCGGGTGGACATCACCGGCGTCGGCGTGAAGGGCGACGGCAAGCGCCACTTCTACCTGTCCATCGACGGCATGCCGGAGGAGGTGGTGTTCGAGCCGCTCAACCAGTTCGTCGGCGGCGGCGGCAGCAAGCGCAAGAGCGCCAGCGCCCCGGGCGATGTCAGCACCACCATGCCGGGCAATATCGTCGAGGTGCTGGTCAAGGAGGGCGACCAGGTGAAAGCCGGTCAGGCCGTGCTGATCACCGAGGCGATGAAGATGGAAACCGAGGTGCAGGCGCCGATCGCGGGTACCGTCAAGGCCATCCACGTGGCCAAGGGCGACCGGGTGACCCCCGGTGAAGTACTGGTGGAGATCGAAGGTTGAGTCCCAGGGGCACGTAAGTGCCCCTTTTTTTGTCTGCAAGAAGGGGGTGTGGAGTGGATCCGGTAGTGCTGTTCTTCGTCTTCGGTCTGGTCGCGGGACTGTTGAAGAGTGAGCTCAAGTTGCCGGCGGCGTTGTACGAGACGCTGTCGATCATCCTGCTCCTGGCCATCGGCCTGCACGGTGGCGTGGAGCTGGCCGAGCAGGCCAGCCTGCAGTTGCTGGGGCAGGTGGCCCAGGTGTTGGCGCTGGGTGTCGGTTTGCCGTTGCTGGCCTTCGCCCTGTTGCGCGGGCTGCGCTTCGACCGGGTCAATGCCGCGGCGGTGGCCGCGCATTATGGTTCGGTGAGCGCGGGTACCTTCGCCGTGGTGGTGGCTTACCTGGTGTCGCGCGAGATCCACTTCGAGAGCTATATGCCGCTGTTCGTGGCGATCCTGGAGATTCCGGCGATTCTGGTCGGCATCGTCCTGGCCAAGGGCATCAGTCGCAATACCCAGTGGCGCGAACTGGGCCGCGAGATCTTCCTCGGCAAGAGCATCATGCTGCTGCTCGGCGGCCTGCTGATCGGTGCCATCGCCGGCAAGGAGGCGATCAAGCCGCTGGAGCCCTTGTACACCAGCATGTTCAAGCCGGTGCTGGCGTTCTTCCTGCTGGAGATGGGGCTGATCGCTTCCGGCCAGCTGGGTGCGCTGAAGCAGTTCGGCCTGCGCCTGGCGACCTTCGCCCTGCTCATGCCGCTGCTCGGTGCGCTGATTGGCGCGCTGCTGGCGCGGGGCATGGACCTGAGCCTGGGCGGCACGGCGATGCTTGCCACCCTGGCGGCCTCGGCGTCCTACATCGCCGTGCCGGCCGCTCTGCGCCTGGCGCTGCCCGAGGCCAACCCCTCGCTGTCGCTGACGGCTTCGCTGGGCATTACCTTCCCGTTCAACATCCTGGTCGGCATACCGCTCTATCTGGCACTGGCCGAACAGCTGATCGCCTGGGGGCTCTGAGATGAACGCACACACTCGCACCTTGCTCACCGTTATCGGCGAGGCGGCGCTGGAAAAGAAACTGCTGGCGGACCTGGAAACGCTCGGTGCACCCGGTTGGACCGTCTCCGACGCCCGTGGCCGAGGCGGCCGCGGCGTGCGCAGTGCCGGCTGGGACACCGAAGGCAACATCCGCCTGGAGGTGATCTGTGCGCGCGAGCTGGCCGAGCGCATCGCCGAGCACCTGCAGCGTAGCTATTACGCCAACTTTGCAATGGTTTGCTATCTATCCGAAGTGCAGGTGCTGCGTCCGGATAAGTTCTAGTAAGCCGTTGCGGTGCGGCTCACATGAGCAAGAAAAAGGGGAGCCAGTGCTCCCCTTGTTCCTATCGAGCGAACTCAGCGCCAGAACGGCTTGCTGACCTCGAGCTGGCGTTCGTACAGGCTGATGCCGGCGTCGGCCAGCAGGCGTTCGTCCAGGCGGGCCAGCTGGTGGCGGCTGATGATGCGGCGTTTCCACAGCAACAGGGTGGCGATGACCTGCAGCGGCAGGCTGCCGCGGGCGTTGCTGGAGCTGTCTTGAAAGAGCGAGTCGGAACTGAGGGTACGTTCCATGGTGGTGCTTCCTTCCGCTTGTGGCGGGGTGAGAGTGTGTTCGTCTGTAGAAGTATTTTCCTGACTAAACGGTCGATTTTGTAGGCACAGCTGCGGTCAATTGCGGGGCTATTTGTTAGCCAGCTTGGTAACTGTTCTGCTTTTTTGTCGGCAACTGTACTGGTCATCCGTGAAAAGTCAGGTTGCAGACACCATGGCGAGACTTTCCACTACTGCGGATGCGCCTGGCGGCAGATTCGTGGCGGTACAGTTGTTTTAAGGGCCGAATAATCGGTGATCTGTTATTGACCGGATCATGCTCTTTGCGGCCGTCGCGGCTGGCCGCTGCTGGGGCCGTGCATCGGCGGCGCCTGAGCGCGCGTCAGGCGCCGCAGTGGCGCTGGAGGAAGTCGGCGATCAGCGGGTTGACCCGCTCTGGGTGGGTGATCGGGCCCATGTGCCCGAGCTCGGCGAACTCCACCCGTTGCGCCTGGGGCAGCGCGCCGGCGAGCAGGCGGGCGACCTCGCGGGCCGAGGCCGGCGACTGCCCGCCGACCAGGTAGAGCACCGGCACCTGCAACTGCCGCCAGGCATCCAGGCTGGTCGGTTCGCCAAACAGGGCGTCGGCCCAGCCGCGCACATTGACGATCGAGGCGAGGATCGGCCCGCGCCGGCTGGCGGCGGTGGCCGCCCAGGTGCCCGGGCCCATCCAGTAGTCGATGAAGCATTCGGCGGCGGCGTCCGGATCACCGGCGGCCAGGCTGGCGACGGCCCGGGCCACGGTGGCGCGGATGCCGTCGGCCGCGTTTGGCGCCGGGCGTTCGGCATCCAGCAGGTTGAACAGGGTCGGCTCGTACAGCACCAGGGCGCGTACTCGCTGCGGCCGGCTGAGGGCGGTGCGCAGGGCGAGGGCGGCGCCATAGGAGTGGCCGACCAGGGCGAAGGCGTCGCCGGCGCGCTGGAACACCGGCTCCAGCAGGGCGACCTCGTCGCTCAGGGTCATCTGCCGCTCACCCGGCCAGGGCGGGCTCTTGCCGGCGCCGTAGGAGTCGGCGGCGAGCACGTGGAAGCGCTCCGCCAGGCTCTCCTGCAGTGGGCGCCACTGCGCGGCGCTGCTGGCATTGGCGTGCAGGCAGACCACCGCCGGGCCGGCGCCGGCTTCCCGGTAGAAGGGGCTGGGCGCGGGCATGGCAACCTCCGGTGCGGACGAGACGGGCGGTTCCTGAAACTAAGCAGCTGCCTGCCGCCTTGTCCATACCGCCGCCCCTGCACCGGCCAGGCGGTCGGCGCCGGGTCGGCCGGGGCTCAGCTGCCGGTCTTGATCTTGCTCCAGGTGCGGGTGCGCACGCGCTCGATCTTCTGCGGCAGCGGTTGCAGCACGTAGAGGGTCTTCTGCGCCTCGGCGGTCGGGGTCAGGTTGGGGTTGTCGCGGATCTCGGTGCCGACCAGCGGCATGGCGTCCCGGTTCGGGTTGGGGTAGCCGAGGAAGTCGGAGATCGGCGCCACCACTTTCGGTTCGAGCAGGTTGTTGAGGAACTCGTGGGCTTCGGCGACGTTCTTCGCGCTTTTCGGAATGGCAAAGGAGTCGTACCACAGCGGCGCGCCCTCTTTGGGCAGGCGCCAGTCGACCACCACGCCGTTGCCGGCTTCCTTGGCGCGGTTGGCGAACTGGTAGAAGCTGCCCGAGTAGCCGATGGCCACGCAGATGTCGCCGTTGGCGATATCGGTCATGTACTTGGCCGAGTGGAAGTAGGCGACGTAGGGGCGGATCTTCAGCATCAGCTCGCCGGCCTTGGTGTAGTCCTCGGGCTTGGCGCTGTTCGGGTCCAGGCCCAGGTAGTGCAGGGCGATCGGCAGGATGTCGCCGGGCGAGTCGAGCATGGCCACGCCGCACTGCTTGAGCTTGCTGATGTTCTCTTCCTTGAAGATCAGGTCCCAGCTGTCCACCGGCGCATCCTCGCCGAGCACGGCCTTGACCTTGGCCGGGTTGAAGCCGATCAGCACGGTGCCGTACATGTAGGGCACGGCGTACTGGTTGCCGGGGTCGTTGGCGGTCATCAGCTCGAGCAGGCCCGGGTCGAGGTGCTGCCAGTTGGGCAGCTTGCTCTTGTCCAGTTTCTGGAACACGCCGGCCTTGATCTGGGTGTCGAGGAAGGTGTTGGTCGGCACCACCAGGTCGTAGCCGGAGTTGCCGGTGAGCAGCTTGGCCTCCAGCGATTCGTTGGTGTCGAACACGTCCCAGGTCAGCTGGATGCCGCTGTTCTTCTGGAAGTCCTTGGGCACCGCCGGCAGCATGTAGTCGGCCCAGTTGTATACGCGCAGCTCGCGCTGCTGGTCCGCGGCCTGGGCCTGGGTCGCGCCGGCCAGCAGGGTGGCGCCGCACAGGGTGGTAGCGATCAGCTGGTGGAGTTTGTTCATCGTGTGCTCCTCATGCGGGGCGCTTCAGGCGCCCTGGAAACCTTCGAGTACGTTGACGGCGTTGATGCCGATTTCCGCCACCGCGTAACCACCCTCCATGACGAACAGGGTCGGTTTGCCGAGGGCGGCGATGCGCTGGCCCATGCGCAGGTAGTCCGGGCTGTCGAGCTTGAACTGGGAGATCGGGTCGTCCTTGAAGGTGTCGACGCCGAGCGATACCAGCACCACGTCCGGGGCGTAGGCGGCAATGCGCCGGCAGGCTTGCTCCAGCGCCGCACCCCAGACGTCCCAGGCGCTGCCGGCGGGCAGCGGCAGGTTGAGGTTGAAGCCGCGCCCGGCGCCTTCGCCAACCTCGTCGGCATAGCCGAGGAAGAACGGGAACTCGAAGCTCGGGTCGCCGTGGATCGAGGTCACCAGCACGTCGTTGCGCGCATAGAAGATCGACTGGGTGCCGTTGCCGTGGTGGTAGTCGACATCCAGGATGGCCACCCGCAGGGCGCCCTGGTCGAGGCAGGCCTGGGCGGCGATGGCGGCGTTGTTCAGGTAGCAGTAGCCGCCCATCAGGTCGGCCGCGGCGTGGTGGCCCGGCGGCCGGCACAGGGCGAAGGCGCTGTGGGCGCCCTGGCTGATCTGCTGCTGGGCGGTCAGGGCGACCTGGGCCGAGCTGTACACGGCCTGCCAGGTGCCGGCGGTGATCGGCGCGCCGCCGTCGAAGCTGTAGTAGCCGAGCTGGCCGTGCAGGCTGTCCGGCAGCTTGTGGCGCAGGGTGCGCGCCGGCCAGGTGAAGGGCAGCAGGTCGCCGTTGGGGTTGCCCTCGGCGGCCCAGCGCGCCCAGGCGCCTTCGAGGAAGGTCAGGTAGTCGGCGCCGTGGATGCGCTCGATCGGCGCCATGCCGAAGTCGCTGGGGCCGCGCACTTCGCCCAGGTTGCGCTCCTTGACCCGTTGCAGCACATGGTCGGCGCGCGAGGGCATCTCGAAGCAGGGCTTCAGCTCGCCGTCGATCAGCTCGCAGCGGCCGTGGTGCAGGCGGTGGTCGTCACTGTAGAGGGTCAGCATCTTGTTGTTCTCCTGGCAATGCATCTGGCGCCATTGTTGGCAGTGCCGTGGCCGGGAGAAAACGACCGGAGCGGCCACAAGGGGATAGATGTGGCCAATTTGTTGTGCCCCGCTGGGTTCCAGGCTGTTCACGCTGGCGTAGGGTGCGCTGTGCGCACCGACAGGGCCGCATAGGCTTCATGGTGCGCGCGGCGCACCCTACGCAGGCGTTGTCCTCCAGGTGTTCAGGCGCGGAAGCGACTCGGCGGCACCCCGCTCCAGCGCTGGAAGGCGTGGCGGAAACTGGCGGTTTCGCTGTAGCCCATGGCCTCGGCGATCTGGTGGATGGGCAGTTCCTGCTGCTCCAGCAGCTGGCGGGCGCGGGCGTAGCGCAACTCGTCGAGCAGGTTCTGGTAGCTGCTGCCGGCATCGTGCAGGTGCCGGCGCAGGCTGCGCGGCGAGCAGTGCAGCTGCGCCGCCAGGCCCTCCAGCCCAGGCGGCGCCTGCAGCTGGGCGGCGAGCAGCTGGCGGCAGCGCATGACCAGGGCCTGCCGGCTGACGAAGGTGGCGTTGAGCTGGCGGCACTGTTCGCGCATGTCGCGCGCGGTCACCGGGTTGGCCAGGGGCAGGCGCCGCTCCAGCCAGGTGCGGGAGAAGCCGAAGGCGTTGCGCGCGGCATCGAACTGCAGCGGGCAGGCGAAGCTGTCGGCGTACTGCGCCTGGTAGGCGGGGGCGGCATGGCGGAACTGCGCACCGATCAGGGGCAGCGGCTGGCCGAGCAGGTCGTCGCAGATCAGCTTGAGCGAGGCCAGGCAGAATTCCACGTTGAAGGTTTGCAGGTCGGCCTGGTCGCGGTAGCCGTCGGCCTGCATCCAGACGCTGTCGCCGTCGTCCACCAGGCTCAGCTCGAAGTAGGTGCCGAGCAGCGCCGGGTACTCCAGGGCCAGCCGCAGGGCGTCACCCAGGGTAGCGCTGGCCAGCAGGGTGTAACCGAGCGAGCCGTAGGAGGAAACGTGCATGCGCCGGCCCATGAGCAGGCCGAGCTCCTGGCAGTGCGCCTGGGCATTGGCGCACACGCGCATTTCCTGGGCGGTGCTGATGCGGATATCCGGGTGCTGCAGGTCGGCCAGGCGAATGCCGCTGCCGGCCAGCAGGTCTTCGGCGCTGACGCCGGGGTGGTCGCCGAGGATCTGCAGGATCAGGGCGACGCTGTGCAGGGTGGTGAGATGGGAATGCAGCATGGCGACACCGCCAGTGGATGAGGCCAATTTCGACGCAAGAAGCATGCCCCGGCAGGCGGCGGGTGGTCTCCGCCAACTGTGATGGCCGGCGTGCGCCGGGCGTCTATTTGGCCTCGTGGATAGGCGGAGGCAGGCCATGCAAGCGGTGTTGAACGAGATTCTGGATCAGGTCCGCCCGCTGCTGGGCCGGGGCAAGGTCGCCGACTACATTCCGGCCCTGGCCGAGGTGCCGGCCAACCAGCTGGGCATCGCCGTGTACGGCGTCGATGGCAGCCTGTACCGCGCCGGCGCGGCCGATACGCCGTTCTCCATCCAGAGCATCTCCAAGGTGTTCAGCCTGGTGCAGGCGATCCAGCACTGCGGCGAGGACATCTGGCTGCGCCTCGGCCACGAGCCGTCCGGCCAGCCGTTCAATTCCCTGGTGCAGCTGGAGTTCGAGCGAGGCCGGCCGCGCAACCCGTTCATCAACGCCGGCGCCCTGGTGATCTGCGACATCAACCAGTCGCGCTTCGCCGCCCCGGCGCTGTCCATGCGCGACTTCGTCCGGCGCCTGGCGGGCAACCCGCAGCTGAACTCCGATGGCAAGGTCGCCGACTCGGAGTACCAGCACCGCGCGCGCAACGCCGCCGCGGCCTACCTGATGCAGGCCTTCGGCAACTTCCACAACGATGTCGAGACGGTGCTGCGCAGCTACTTCCACCACTGCGCGCTGGCCATGAGCTGCGTCGACCTGGCCCGCGCCTTTGGCTTCCTGGCCAACCAGGGGCTGTGCCCGCACAGCGGCGAACAGCTGCTGACGCCGCGGCAGACCCAGCAGGTCAATGCCATCATGGCCACCAGCGGGCTGTACGACGAGGCCGGCAACTTCGCCTACCGGGTCGGACTGCCGGGCAAGAGCGGGGTCGGCGGCGGCATCGTCGCGGTGGTGCCGGGGCGCTTCACCCTGTGCGTGTGGTCGCCGGAACTGAACGCCGCCGGCAACTCCCTGGCCGGCATGGCGGCGCTGGAGCTGCTCAGCGAACGGATCGGCTGGTCGGTGTTCTCACCGCTGAATGCATAGCAGCTGGCTTTTGTGGGAGCGGCTTTAGCCGCGATGCCGTTAACCTGAAGAGCATCGCGACTAAAGCCGCTCCCACGGGAATGCCTGCCCGCCGGGCGGCCTACTCGGCCAGCTCGCCACACAGGTCGAGGGCGAACAGGCGTTCCACCTCGGCCTGCGGCAGGCCCGCGCCGAGCAGGCTGAACAGCTTGCCCAGCGCCGCCTCGCGGCTCATGCCGCCGCCGCTGACCAGGCCGGTCTGCGCCAGGGCGCTGCCGGCGGCATACACGCCGAACTCGACATGGCCCTGGGCGCACTGGCTGATCGCCGCCAGCACCACGCCGCGTTCATGGGCCTCGCGCAGGGCGGCGAGAATCTGCGGGTTGTCCGATGGCCCGGTGCCGCTGCCATAGCATTCCAGCAGCAGCGCCTCGGCGCCGCTGGCCAGCACCGCACGCAGTTGCGTGGCGCTCAGGCCGGGGAACAGCGGCTGCACGGCCAGCGCCACTTCACGGCGCAGCTGGCGGTAGTGCAGGGCGCTCGGCAATGCGTCGAGGCGCTCGCCGTGGCGCGGCCGGCGGGTGTCCTGGAAGGCATCGAAGGCCTCGCTCTTCAGCTTGCTGGCGCGGGCGCCGTGCAGCAGCTGGCCGTCGAAATACAGGTGCACGCCGGGCGCCACGCCTTCGGCGAGCAGGGCCAGGGCGCCGAACAGGTTCGGCCAGGCATCGCTGCCGGGCACGCCGGCCGGTTGCATGGAGCCGGTCAGCACCACGGGCACGTCGAGGCCGAGCAGCAGGAAGCTCAGGGCCGCCGCGCTATAGGCCAGGGTGTCGGTGCCGTGCAGCAGCAGCACGGCATCGCAGCCCTGGCTGTCGACGGCGGTGACGATGGCGTCGCGCATGGCCAGCCAGTTGGCCCGGGTCATGTTGGCGCTGTCCAGCGGCGGCAGCAGCTCGGCGAACTGCCAGGCCGGCACGGGACGTTCGGGGTGGGCGTTCTGTTCGGCGCGCAGGCGGGCCTCGAAGCCGGAGGCCGGGGCCAGCCCGGCGGCGCTCATCTGCATGCCGATGGTGCCGCCGGTATACAGCACCAGCAGCTTCTGGGTCGGATTCATGGGGTCAACCAAACAACTGACGGTATTGGATAAAGCCGGAGCGGCTGGCGATCCGGTCGTAGAGTTGGCGCGCCTGGGCGTTGTCTTCCTGGGTCAGCCAGTGCACCCGACTGGCGCCGGCGGCCTGGGCCGCGGCGTACACCTGCTCGATCAGCGCGCGGCCGATGCCGCCGCCGCGCACGCCGTCGGCGACGAACAGGTCCTGCAGGTAGCAGTAGTCGCCGACCGTCCAGCAGGAGCGGTGGAAGATCCAGTGCACCAGGCCGATGGCCACGCCGTCCTGCCAGGCCAGCGCGGCATGCATCGGCTCGCTGGGGTCGAGAAAGCGCTGCCAGGTCACGGCACTGACTGCGGCCGGGATCTCGGCCTGGTAGAAGCGCTGGTAACCCTGCCACAGCGGCAGCCAGGCGGCGTGATCGGCGGCGGTAACGGGGCGGATTTGCAGAGACATCGGCGGCTCCTTGCACGAGGTTTCGCCCGAGTGTAACGGCGAAACGGCGGCGATTGGGCAAGAAAAAGGGGGCCTAAGCCCCCTCTTCCCTGAGTGCGCTGACTCAGCGCTGGTAGACGTTGTGGCCGATCTCGGCGCGGTCGCCAGCGGCTTCGCCTTCACCCCGGGCCTTGCTCGGCCAGGCGGCTGGGTCCAGGTCGAGGTCGGCATAGGCCTTCGCATCGAACACCGGCGACTGCACGCCAGCCTTGCGCTGGCTGTCGTAGTCGCGCATCAGGCGCAGGCCAGTCTTGAACAGCAGGAACAGCGCCGCCAGGTTGACCAGTGCCAGCAGGCCCATGGTCACGTCGGCGAAGCCGAACACGGTGGACAGGTCCTGCATCGAGCCCCACAGCACCAGGGCGATCACCAGCACGCGATAGACCTGCAACAGGGCGCGCTTGCTGCTGAAGAAGCCCAGGGCGTTCTCACCCAGGTAGTAGTTGTACACCAGGGTGGTGAAGACGAAGAGCAGCAGGGCGGTGCTGACGAAGATGCGGCCCCACTCGCCGACTTCGGCGGCCAGCGCGGTCTGGGTCAGCACGACACCGGCCATCTCGCTGCCCGGCTGGTACACGCCCGAGAGCAGGATGATCAGCGCGGTGCTGGTGCACACCAGGATGGTGTCGATGAACACGCTGAGCGACTGCACGATACCCTGGGCGGCCGGGTGCTTGACCTCGGCCACGGCGGCGACGTTCGGTGCACTGCCCAGGCCCGCTTCGTTGGAGAACAGGCCGCGCTTCACCCCCATCAGGATGGCCGCGCCGATACCACCGGCGAAGGCCGGCTCCAGGCCGAAGGCGCTCTTGACGATCAGGCTCAGCACCGCCGGCACTTCGCTGACGTTCATGCCGATCACCACCAGCGCCATGCCGATGTAGGAGAAGGCCATGATCGGCACCAGCACGTCAGCCATGCTGGCGATGCGCTTGATGCCGCCGAAGATGATCAGAGCGATCACCCCGACCAGGGCCAGGCCGCTGGCCCAGGTGGGCACGCCGAAGGTGTCGTGCAGCGAGGTGGCCACGGTGTAGGACTGCACGGCGTTGAAGCCGAAGCCGAAGGTCACCAGCAGCAGGATCGAGAAGATCACCGCCAGCCAGCGCTGACCCAGGCCATGCAGGATGTAGAAGGCCGGGCCGCCACGGTAGGTGCCGTCGGCCTCGCGGCGCTTGTACAGCTGCGCCAGGGAGCATTCGAAATAGCTGGTGGCCATGCCGAGCAGGGCAACCAGCCACATCCAGAACACGGCGCCCGGGCCGCCGAGCATGATCGCCACCGCCACACCGGCGATGTTGCCGGCGCCGACGCGGCCGGCCACGGAGAGCATCAGCGCCTGGAACGAGCTGAGCTGGCCCGGCTGGCGCTGGAAGGCTTCGGCGAAGATGCTGAACATGTCGCCGAAGTAACGGAATTGGACGAAACGCGAGCGAATCGAGAAGTACAGGCCGAGACCGACCAGGGCGACGATGAGGACCTTGCTCCAGAGCAGGTCGTTAAGAAGATCGAGCATGATGAGGTTGTCTCTCTTGTTGTTCTGGATGGGCGAGGCCGCGCCACCGTGCGGCCCCGGCATGGTTGGCCAATGGGGGCGGCGAGGCAATTTCGCGGATCGCGGCGAATTGACGCGAGTTGATGCTAGAATCGCATCACTCGCTTCATCAGCAATCTCATCATCAGGAGGGGCGCCATGGCTGAGCATCTCGGCGACAACCTCAAGCTGCTGTGCAGTCACTACCGCTCGATCGCCGAGGTTTGCCGCAAGCTGGCGATCAATCGCGCCCAGTTCAACAAGTACCTCAATGGCCAGAGCCGCCCGACGCCCTACAACCTCAAGCGCATCTGCGACTTCTTCGGCGTCGAGGAATACGAGCTGGGTCAGCCGGCCGAGCAGTTCGCCCGCCTGATCGGCGCCCGTGGCGCCGCGCCGGGCAAGGCCAGCGCAGGCGACCCGCTGCTGGAGCTGCTGCAACCGCTGCGCGACAGCAGCGGTGACCTGCGGCGCTACTGCGGCTACTACTTCGAATACTCCAACTGCATGTCGGTGCCGGGCTTCATCCTGCTGTCGCTGGTGCACCTGCGCGAGGAACGCGGCGCCTTCCTGTTCGAGCGCCAGGAACGCCAGGAGCGCACGCGGGCCGGCGAGGCCGAGGACTGGGTGCGCTGCCGCTACCTGGGCGCGGCCTTCGCCCTGCAGGACCGGCTGTTCCTGATGGACTACGAGTCGCTGACCGTCAACGAGATGAGCCAGACCATCCTCATCCCCAGCTACAAGAGCCGCATCACCCGCCTCAACGGCCTGAAGACCGGGGTTTCCAGCGGCGACGGGCGCAACCCGGCCTGCACCCGGGTGGTCTGGGAATTTCTGGGACCGGAGATCAACCGGGTCAACGCCTACCGGCAGATCATGCTGTACCGCCCGGACGACCCGCGCATCGATGCCGACATCCGCCAGCGTCTGACGGTGGAACCGCTGAAGAACGGCCTGTTCGAGATCGAGTAGGGGGGGGCGCATGCACCGAGACGCTGTGCGGGCTGGCCAGGTGCGCACGGCGCACCCTACGCCGCGCCGCGCGTAGCCCGGATGTAATCCGCAATCAGGATCCGCCTGTTTTCCCCGGATTGCATCCGGGCTACGTCATCAGGACCCCGCAGCTTTCCCCCGGACAAAAAAAGGGATGGCCGGAGCCATCCCTGAGGGTAAAGAGGCGGGGGCGCCTCTCGGTCGATGTTCAGTGCGCGCTACAGCGCGCTGCCGGTTCAGGCTTTGAGCGGCACCAGGCGCGGGGCGATCATGTTTTCCGGACGGAGGATGTCGGCCAGGGTGGCATCGTCCAGCAGCTTCTCCTCGCGCACCAGCTCCAGCACCCCGCGCCCGCTTTCCAGGGCGACCTTGGCGATGCGGGTGGCGTTTTCGTAGCCAATGTAGGGATTCAGCGCGGTGACCAGGCCGATGGAGTTCTCCATCAGCTGGCGGCAATGGGCTTCGTTGGCGGTGATGCCGTCGATGCACAGCTCGCGCAGCATGTCCATGGAGCGGGTCAGCAGGCGGATCGAGTCGAGGATCTTGTAGGCGATCAGCGGCTCCATCACGTTCAGCTGCAGCTGGCCACCTTCGGCGGCGATGGTCAGGGCCAGGTCGTTGCCGATCACTTCGAAGGCCACCTGGTTGACCGCTTCCGGAATCACCGGATTGACTTTGCCCGGCATGATCGAGCTGCCCGGCTGGCGCGCCGGCAGGTTGATCTCGTTGATCCCGGTGCGCGGGCCGCTGGAGAGCAGGCGCAGGTCGTTGCAGATCTTCGACAGCTTGACCGCGGTGCGCTTGAGCATGCCGGAGAACAGCACGAAGGCGCCCATGTCCGAGGTGGCTTCGATCAGGTCGGCAGCCGGCTTGACCGGGTGGCCGCTGATGATCGCCAGGCGCTCGACGGCCAGGTGCTGGTAGGCCGGGTCGGCGTTGATCCCGGTGCCGATCGCGGTGCCGCCCAGGTTGACTTCGGTGAGCAGGGCCGGGGCGAGCATCTTCAGGTGTTGCAGGTCTTCGCCGAGGGTCACGGCGAAGGCGCGGAACTCCTGGCCGAGGGTCATCGGCACGGCGTCCTGCAGCTGGGTGCGGCCCATCTTGAGAATATGGCCGAACTCCAGGCCCTTGGCAGCGAAGGACTGGATCAGCTTGTCCAGGGCGGTGAGCAGGAAGTCGTGGCCGAGCAGCAGGCCGACGCGGATGGCGGTGGGGTAGGCGTCGTTGGTCGACTGCGCCATGTTCACGTCGTTGTTCGGGTGCAGGTACTGGTACTCGCCCTTCTCGTGGCCCATGGCTTCCAGGGCGATGTTGGCGATCACCTCGTTGGCGTTCATGTTGGTCGAGGTGCCGGCGCCGCCCTGGATCATGTCGACCACGAACTGCTCGTGGAACTCGCCCTGGATGATGCGCGCACAGGCGGTGCTGATCGCGGTGTGCTTGGCGGCGGACAGGTGGCCCAGCTCGCGGTTGGCGTCGGCGGCGGCCTGCTTGACCATGGCCAGGGCGATCACCAGTTTCGGGTAGTGCGACAGCGGTACACCGGAGAGACGAAAATTCTGCACGGCGCGCAGGGTCTGGATGCCGTAATAGGCATCGGCCGGAACTTCCAGTTTACCGAGCAGGTCTTTTTCGACGCGGGTGGATGCAGCAGCGGACATGATGAGATTTATCTCTGGTAGATACGGCGAGTGCCGCGATGCCCAATAGACTAGGCCTGAGTCCGTTTGTCGGCTAATGCTGTTAACCGCTATGGTATGCACAAACGGCATAATGTCGCAGTGACTCACCATGAATGTCGCGCGTGCATAATTTCAAACGCTTGGCGCGCCCATCACGGGACTCATATGCCGAACCAAGCGTAGGGTGGATGACGCTTTATCCATCCACCTGGGGTGAACACGGTGGATGAGCAGAGCGTCATCCACCCTACGCAGGCCGCCCGCCGGCAAGCACAAGGGAAATGCGATGAATCTGGAAACCAAATGGCTGGAGGACTTCGTCGCCCTGGCCGCCACCCGCAGCTTTTCCCAGGCGGCGGAAAAACGCTTCGTCACCCAGCCGGCCTTCAGCCGGCGCATCCGTAGCCTGGAGGCGGTACTGGGCCTGACCCTGGTCAACCGCTCGCGCACCCCGGTGGAACTGACCGAGTCCGGCCAGCTGTTCCTGGTCACCGCGCGCAGCATGGTCGAGCAACTCGGCGAGGTGGTGCGCCACCTGCACAACCTCGAGGGCCAGCAGGGCGAGGTGCTGCAGATCGCCGCGGCGCACTCGCTGACCCTGGGCTTCTTCCCCGAGTGGATCGCCCGCCTGCGCCGCGAAGGCCTGCCGCTGAATACCCGGCTGGTGGCGAGCAACGTCGGCGAGGCGGTGCATGCCCTGCGCGAAGGCGCCTGCGACCTGATCCTCGCCTACTACGACCCGGACGCGGTACTGCAACTGGCGCCGGAGATCTTCCCCTCGCTGCACCTGGGCGCCACCTCGATGCTGCCGGTGTGCGCGGTGGACGAACACGGCGCACCGCTGTTCGACCTCGACAGCGGGCACAGCGTGCCGTTGCTGGCCTACAGTGCCGGGGCCTTCCTCGGTCGCTCGGTCAACCTGCTGCTGCGCCAGCGCGCCCTGCGTTCCAGCACGGTGTACGAAACGGCGATGGCCGACAGCCTGAAGAGCATGGCCATGCAGGGCCTGGGCGTGGCCTGGGTGCCGCGCCTGTCGGTGACCGCCGAACTGGCCCGCGGCGAGCTGGTCATCTGCGGCGGCGAGCACTGGCAGGTGCCGCTGGAGATCCGCCTGTACCGCTGCGAACTGTCGCGCAAGGCGATGGTGCGCCTGCTCTGGCGCAAGCTGGGGGCGGGCGTCGGCCAGGCCTGAGCGGTTGTCGCGGAGCTGCCGTCGATCCGTTTGTATCAGCGCTGAAACAACGCCCCGCAGACCAGCGTCTATAGTGAAACAAGTTGCGAATCCGGCCCGCCGGTGAGCCCTGTTCAGGCCGTCAGGAGCATCCCCCGCCGCGTGTACCCGTTCGCAGCTTGCCCAGCCGCTGGCTGTGGCCGTGACGTTGCGTGCGCCTCGCCAGATCTTCGCGCGCAACGCCGGGTGGCAAGGTCTGGAATCGAAGCGGATGGATGCGACATGTACCTGTCACAGGGATCCCGTGCGCTTTAGGGCATGCTGACAGGATTGGCACCATGGTTGCCGCGGAACGCATTGAGCCCGATCCCGAGCCGGTGGATCTGGGGTTGGCGCTGGTCAAGTCCGGCTGCCTGTCGGAGGCCGACCACAAGCGCGTGCTGCGCATGCAGGCGGCGCAGCCCGAGGCCGGTTCGCTGGTCAACCTGCTCAACCGCCTGGGCCTGGTCTCCGAGCGCGACATCGCCACCCAGCTGGCGCAACTGCTCGACCTGCCGCTGATCGCCGGCGAAGACTTCCCCGGCGAGCCGCTGCTGGCCGAGCGCCTGTCCTTCCGCTTCCTCAAGGAATGCCGCGCGCTGCCGCTGGAACTGGTCGACGGCGAGCTGCGGGTGGCCATGGCCGACCCACAGGATGCCTTCGTTCTGGCCGCCCTGCGCCTGGCCAGCGGCTGCCGGATCAGCCCGCGGGTGGCCCTCGGCTCGGAGATCGACGCCGCCATCGAACGCATGCACGGCCAGGGCCAGAGCCAGATGGGCGGCATCCTGGCGCGGGTCGAGAGCAACGAGCAGGACGAGGTGGCCGACGTCGAGCAGCTGCGCGACCGCGCCAGCGAGGCGCCGGTGATCCGCCTGGTCAACCTGATCATCCAGCGCGCGGTGGAGCTGCGCGCCTCGGACATCCACATCGAGCCGTTCGAGAGCCGCCTCAAGGTGCGCTACCGCATCGACGGCGTACTGCATGAAACCGAGGCGCCGCCGGTGCAGCTGTCACCGGCGGTGATCTCGCGGGTCAAGCTGATGGCGCGGCTGAACATCGCCGAGCGGCGTCTGCCCCAGGACGGCCGCATCGAGATGCGCGTGCAGGGCAGCGACCTCGACATCCGCGTGTCCACGGTGCCGACCATGCACGGCGAAAGCGTGGTGTTGCGCCTGCTCAACCGCGAGAACGTGGTACTCGACTTCACCGCCCTGGGCTTCAGCGCACAGCCGCTGGCGCGCCTGCACAGCGTGCTGAAGATTCCCCATGGCGTGCTGCTGGTCACCGGGCCCACCGGCAGCGGCAAGACCACCACCCTGTACACCGCGCTGAACAGCCTGAATACCAGCGAGAGCAAGCTGATCACCGTGGAAGACCCGGTCGAGTACCAGCTCGAGGGGGTCAACCAGATCCAGGTCAAGCCGAGCATCGGCCTGACCTTCGCCAGCGCCCTGCGTTCCATCGTGCGCCAGGACCCGGACGTGATCATGGTCGGCGAGATGCGCGATCTGGAAACCGCGCGCATCTGCATCCAGTCGGCGCTGACCGGCCACCTGGTGCTGTCCACCCTGCACACCAACGACGCGCCGAGCAGCATCACCCGCCTGCTGGAGATGGGCGTGGAGGACTACCTGCTGACGTCGACCCTGAATGCCGTGCTGGCCCAGCGTCTGGTGCGCATGCTCTGCACCGAGTGCCGCGAGCCCTACCAGCCGTTGCCGGAAATGCTCCGCGAGTTGCATCTGGATCGTCTGGCCGGCGGGCGCCCGGTCACGCTCTACCGGGCCAAGGGCTGCAGTGCCTGCAATGGCACCGGCTACCACGGCCGCATCGCCATCATCGAAGTGCTGACCATGAGCGATGCCATCCGCAGCCTGATCCTCAAGCATGCCGACGCCGGTGCGCTGCGTCAGGTGGCGCGTGAGGAAGGCATGTTGAGCATGTACGAGGACGGTTGCCTGAAAGCGCTGGACGGTACCACCAACATCGAAGAAGTGCTGCGCGTCACGCAGGAGGATTGAACGTGCCACTCTTCTACTACCGCGCGGTAGCCGACAACGGCGAGATCCAGCAGGGCCAGCTGGAGGTCGCCGACGAGCAGGCGGTGCTTGAGCAGTTGCGTGCGCGTGGCTTGATTGCGCTCGAAATCGGCACCAAGCCTGGCTGGCAGAGCTGGCTGCATTTCGACTTCAACGACCTGCTGCGGCATTCGCGGAGCAAGAAGCTGGTGATCCTGTTCACCCAGCACCTGGCCTCGCTGCTGCAATCAGGCGTGCCGCTGGATCGCTCGCTGGAAATCATGCTGCGGGTCAGTGTCGATCCGCTGGCGCAACAACTGATCACGCCGATTCAGGAAGGGGTGCGCCGCGGGGTCAGCCTGTCGCGCATTCTTGGCGAACGCCCGGAGCTGTTTTCCGGCTTCTATATCAGCATGGTGCAGGCGTCGGAAGTGGGCGGCGACCTGGCCGCAGGCCTGGCCAACCTGGCCTATTACCTGGAGCGCAGCAAGTCGCTGCGCGACCGCCTGGTGTCGGCACTGATCTACCCGGTGATTCTGCTGCTGGTGTCGGTGAGTTCGCTGTTGGTGATCCTCACCTATGTGATTCCGCAGTTCCGCCAGCTGTTCGACGACATGGGCGCGGCGCTGCCGTTGTCGACCCAGATCGTCATCGGCGTGGCCGAACTGTTGCGCAGCGCCGCGGGCTGGATGGTGCTGGCCGTGATCGCTGCGGTCTGGCTGTGGCGGCGGCTGCTCAAGCAGCCGGCTTACCGTCTGCAGTGGGATCGCCTGATGCTGCGCCTGCCGTTGTTCGGCGCGCTGCGCCAGCGCATCGAAACCGCACGCTTCGCCCGCAGCATGGGCACCCTGTTGACGGGCGGGGTGGCACTGCTGCAGGCGCTGAGCATCGCCCGCCAGACCCTGAGCAACCAGTTGATGGTGGAGCAGGTCGGCATTGCCACCGAGAGCCTGAAACAGGGGCGCCAACTGGCGGCGCCGCTGCTGGCGGCCGGGGTGTTTCCGGTGCTGGCGTTGCAAATGATCCAGGTGGGCGAGGAAACCGGGCATCTCGACGAGATGCTGCTGAAAGTCGCGGACACCTACGACCGCGAGGTCGAGGTCTCCATCCAGCGGCTATTGGCGGTGCTGGAGCCGGCATTGATTGTCGGTCTCGGCCTGCTGATCGCCGGCATCATCCTTTCGGTGTTGGTGGCCATCATGAGCATTACCGAAATACCGATTTGATCCGGGAGAAACTCATGCACAGTCGACGCAGCCGTACATTCTCATTCATCGTCGCTACAGACCGGCATTCTGCGGGCTTTACCCTGCTGGAAATCCTCGTGGTGCTGGTGATCCTCGGCCTGATGGCCAGCCTGGTGGGCCCGCAGGTGTTCAAGCAGCTGAGCGGATCGAAGACCAAGGCGGCGGCGCTGCAGATCCAGGAGCTGAGTTCGGCCCTGGACCTCTACCGCCTGGAGCTGGGTCGCTACCCAAGCAGCGAGCAGGGGCTCGAGGCGTTGATCACCAAGCCGCGCAACGTCGATGGCTGGAACGGGCCGTACCTGAAGAAAAACGTGATCCGCAAGGATCCCTGGGGCAACGACTTCCAGTACCGCGCGCCGGGGCAGAACGGCGATTTCGACCTGTGGAGCCTGGGAGCCGACAACCGCGAGGGAGGCGAGGGAGAAGACCGGGATGTGCGCAGTTGGGAGTAGGGGATCGCGAGGCTTCACCCTGATGGAGCTGCTGGTGGTACTGGTGATCGCCAGCCTGGCCGTCAGCCTGGTCGGTCCGGCCTTCCAGCGCCTCCTGCCGGGCCTCACCCTGGAGGCCGAGAGCCGCAAACTGGCGGCGCTGCTGCGCCACGCGCGCAGCCAGGCGATCCTCAGCGGAGCCCCGGTGGCGATCAGCCAGGATGCCGAGAGCGGCGGTCTGCGCCTGAGCTACCGTGAACAACCCTATATGGTCCCCGAGCAGTTCAGCCTGGCGCTGGAGGCCGGGCCCGGTGCCACTGACGTGGCAATGGGGTCGACGCAGATTCTCTTCTACCCGCGAGGCGATTCTTCCGGCGGCAGCCTCAGCCTGGCGCTGGACGATGGGCGCAGCGAGGTGGTGAGTGTCGACTGGCTGAGCGGGCGAGTACAGCGCGGTCTGTTGCTGGAGACGCCGCCGCTGCTCGACGAGGAGCAGGAAAAGAAAAAGGAACAGGAGCAGCCAGCGGAGGACGAACATGAGGCCGATGGCTAGTTCGCGCGGCTTCACCCTGCTCGAGGTGCTGGTGGCTTTCCTCATCCTCAGCCTGAGCATGAGCGTGCTGATGCGCATCGTCTCGCAGTCGTTGAACGCCCTGGATGCTGCCGACCATCACCAGGTCGCCCTGCAACTGGCCGAGTCCAAGCTGGCGGACGTGCTGATCCACCTCGATGGCAGCAGCGAGGGCAAGGATGAGGGGCGCCTGGACAGTCGCTACGACTGGGAAAGCGAGGTCGAGCCCTACCAATTCGAAAATCAGGAGCCCGGCATGCGCTACAGCGTCACGCCCCTGTTGATCCGCGTCTCGGTCAGCTGGGGCTCGCGTCCGGCCGATCGGGTCAGCCTGAGTACCATCCGTCTGCTGCGGGAAACGCCATGACGTGCCGGCCGTGGGGGTTCACCCTGATCGAGCTGCTGGTGGCGATGATGCTCGCCGGCCTGTTGGCGATGCTGGCCTACGGTGGCCTGCATGTCGCCCTGCGCAGCTGGAGCAGCACCGAATTGCGCCAGCAGGAAATGGAGCGCAGCTACCTGACCCAGTCCCTGCTACGCCGCCTGCTGGAAAGTCCGCAGGAGCTCTCGGTGAACGACGACGAGGGCATGCAGCAGGTGGCCTTCTTCGGCGACGAGGAGCAGGTCATCTTTGTCGCCTATCTGCCGGCACTGGACAACGACGAGCAGCTGTACTGGGTGCATCTGCTGCAGGACAAGCAGGTCACGGCCAAAGGCCTGGCCTGGCAACTGGAGCTGCGTTACATGCCCTTTGTCGAGATGGAAGAACTCAACTGGACCCTCTTGGCCGATACCCTGGCCAGTGAGGGGGGGCGCAAGGTACTGACCGAGGGGCTACCCAGGGCGTGGAACTTCGCCTACCTGGGGCGCCGCGACGATGGTGAGCTGGAGTGGCAGAGCCAATGGCAGCAGCAATCCGGCCTGCCGGTGCTGTTGCGCCTGACTCCGCCGCGGCAGCGCAAGGCCGGGGTGGCCGAACTGCTGGTGGCACCGAGGGACATGGCCTATGCCATCTTCAGGAGCCGTTGAGGTCCGCCGGCGCGGCAGCGGAGTGGCGCTGGTCGGCGTGCTCTGGCTGCTGGTGCTGCTGTCGCTGATCGTCCTCAATCTGTCGGCTGGCAGCCGTACCGAACTGCAGCTGGCGGGTAACGCGCGCCTGGCCGCAAGCGCTCGGCATGTCACCGAGGCCGGGGTCAACTGGGGGATGTGGAGTCTGATGCAGACCGATACCGCCGGCTGGCTGGCCGATGGCAGTACGCGCAGCCTGGAGCTGGATGGCATCCGGGTCGAGGTGGCCCTGTTCGACGAGCAGGGCAAGATCGACCTGAACGAGGCCGGCGTAGAGTTGCTGGCGGGGCTGTTCGAATCGGTGGGGCTGGACGAGAAGGCGGCGCTGGCCCAGGCCGAAGTCATTCTTGACTGGCGCGATGAGGATGACCTGCTGCACCCGACCGGGGCCGAAGAGGAGCAATACCGTGTGGCGGGCCTGTTGGGACCAGCCAACCAGCCGTTCGAGCGCCTGCAGGAACTGCGTCAGGTGCTGGGCATGAACGAGGGGCTTTACCAGCAGGTATTGCCGGCGTTGACCCTGTATTCGAACAAGGCCGAGGTCAACCCCATGGTGGCGCCACGCGAGGTTTTGCTGGCGCTGCCGGGGATACGTCCGGAAAGCATCGACAGCTATATCGAAGAGCGCCGGCGCAACTACGCCGCTGGCGAGCGGCCGCCGCTGTTGACCGGCGTGGATCCGCTACTGCTGTCTCCCAATGCCCCGGGTGTCAACTACTCTATCGTTACGGATACATCGGTGGGGACGGGGGTAAAGGTTCGGCAACAATTGGTGATACGTCGACGTGGCATTGGCAGTACACAGGGCATACAGGTGTTACAGAACGGTCTCCAGCCCTGAGGTCTTGTTGCTGCTGAAGTGTCCTTGAGCGAAGGGACAATCAATGAACAACCGTTTGCAAGTGGCGACGGATTCCCTGATCGCCTTGGCGCAACGCTTCTGGCAGTGGTGGAGCCAGGAGTTGCTCGGCCTTGTTCCAGAGCACTGGCGCGATCGTCTGCGGCGGCGCGGCAATCTATTGTTTATCGTCCTGCGCGAGGGCCAGTGCAGTCTCGATTTTGGCAGCCTCGACCAGCGCGAAACGCTGGTCAGCGGCGCCTTGAGCAGCGAGGGCGAACTGCCGCCGGAGCTGCTTGAGGTGCTTCTCGAGCGCCTGGGCTCGGCGGCCAAGGTGATCCTGCTGCTCCCGCCACAACAGGTCTTGTGCAAGGTGCTCAGCCTGCCGGCCGCCACCGAGTCGGGGATGGGCAACGTGCTGCGCTTCGAGATGGACCGACACACGCCGTTTACCGGCGAGCAGGTGTACTTCGGCTTTCGCATTCTCGAGCGCGACCGCCGCCATCAGCGCCTGCAGGTGGAACTGCTGGTGGTGCTGCGCGAATACCTGGATGAGCTGCTTCACCGCTTCGACAGCCTCGGCGTGCACCCTGCGCTGGTCACCCTGGACGAGGGCGCGGAGCGTGGCAGCGGCCAGTCGATCAACCTGCTGCCGGGTGGCCGGCAGCGCAGCCGTGGTAGCAGGTTGCGCGGCAACCGCCGACTGCAGATCGCAGCAGGCCTGGTACTGCTCGCGCTGGTGGTGTTCCCACTGTTGCAACAACAGCAGCGCGCCGAACGCCTGGCTGCCGAGCTGGATGCGCCCAAGGCGGCGGCCGAGCGAGCCTCCGCAGTGCGCGCCGAACTGGAGCAGCTGGAAGCCGGGCGGCGTTACTTGAGCGAGCAGCAGGCTCATGCCGGCGAGGTGCTGGGCATGCTCAAGGAGCTGACGACCCTGCTGCCGGACACCACCTGGCTCAGCCGCTTCGAACTGAGCGGCGAGCGGGTGCGCCTGGAGGGTGAGTCGGCCGAGGCGTCGGCCTTGATCGGCCTGCTCGAGCAATCCAAGACCCTGCAGAACGTCAGCTATGCCTCACCGATCACCAGCAACCCACGTACCCAGAAAGATCGTTTCAGCCTGCTGGCCGAGCGCCGCCCTGTGCAGGAGGCGCCATGATCCCGCTGCGCCTGCGCCAGTTGCTCGCCGTACTGATCCTGCTGAGCGCGGTCAGCCTGCTGCTGTGGCTGGTGATCGGCCCCTTACTCAGCCGTTTCCAGTCCGATGAGGAGATTATCGCCGACCTGCAGCAACGGCTGGAGGTCTATCAGCGCCTGGTCGCCGAGCTGCCCGCCCAGGAGGCACGCCTGGCGGAACTCAAGAGCAGCGACCCGGTGGCCCGGCTGGTCATCGCCGAGACACGTCCGGCGCTGGCCAGCGCCGAGCTGCAACAGCAAATCGGTCAGCTGATCGAGCAGATCGGCGCCCAGGTGATCAGTACCCAGATTCTCAGTCTGGAGGATACCGGGTCGCCTTTGCCGGCTGTGGGTATCAAGGTGCACCTGCGCGGCGAAACCGAGCAACTGGTGCGCCTGCTGCATGAGCTGGCGCATCACGAACCGTTGCTGCTGGTGGAAAACATCGTGGTACTCAGCAACCCGCGGGTCGACATGCAACGCATCCGCCAGGCGGCGGATCTCAAGGCCGTACCGTCGCTGGATATTACCTTCGACCTGAGGGGCTTCATCGCCCGCGGGGAGGTGCAATGAACGGGCTGCTGCACCTGCTGCGCACGCACTGGCGGCTGATCGTGCTGGTGCTGATCGTGCTATTGCTGTTGCCGGCGGTGGTTGCGGCGCTGGTGGCTGCCGGGGATGAGCCGGCACCCGCTCCGGTACCCGCAGAGCAAGTCAGCGAACCGACGCCCGAGCCCATTCCCGAGTCCGCGCCGGTACCCGCAAGCGTGCCGGATGAGCCGCAACCCCTGGAGGCGTACCGGGAGATGATCGAGCGTCCGCTGTTCAGCAACACGCGGCGGCCGCCGGTGCTCAAGGATGCGCCGCAGGTCAACCTCGATGCGCAGCAACTGCGCGAGACCTGGCGCCTGACTGGTATCGCCATGCAGCAAGGCCGGCAGCTGGCCAGTTTCAGCGAACGCCAGGGCGAACTGCGCTTGCTGCTGGAGCAGGGCATGGTGCTGGTTGACGAATGGCGACTGGATTTCATCGGCAGCGACCATGTGCTGCTCAGCAATGGAACCAGCGAGGTGCGCATGCCGCTGCGTGAGCCCATCGTCGCCGGGTCGCCGGAGGACAAGCAGAACAAACAGAACAAGAAGGACAAACAGGATAAGAAGAGCAAGCCCGCAGCACCTGCGGCGCCGGCGGACAAGACAACCCCCCCTGCGGACACGCCGGCACCTGCCGCGCCGGCCCAACAGGGGTAGAGGAGAACACGCAGATGAAGATGCTCAGGATCCTGGCTCGCCCTGCCCAGCTCGGCGGCTATCTGCTGCTGGCGGCCTGCGCGGCTATTCCGGGAGGTGATCGGGCCACGTTCGACAACCCCTGGGGGCGCAAGACCGAGCAGGCCGAGCCGGCGCCGCCCAGCAGCGTGCGCCAGCCGCGCCCGGAGGGCGCACCGCTGCACCGCGAGGCGACCCCGGTGCCCGCCACCCCCCTGCCGGCGCCCCGCGCCGAAATTTACCGCGGCTCCGGCAGCATGGTCGCTCTCGGCAGCGTGCCCCAGCAGCCCGTGGCCAAGGAGGGCGAAATCACCCTGAACTTCCAGCAGATGGAGATCGCCGAGGTGGTCAAGATCATCCTCGGCGAGATCCTCGGCTTGAACTACATGCTGGATCCGAACGTCAGCGGCACGGTCAGCCTGCAGACCAGCCGGCCGCTCACCCGCGAGGCGCTGTTGCCGACCCTGGAAGCGCTGTTGCAGGTCAATGGCGCGGTGCTGGTCAAGTCGCAGAACTTCTACGAAGTGGTGCCCATCGACGCCGCTTCATCGGGTGCTCTGGTGCCGCGGCTCAGCCCGGCGGAGCTGCGCGGTTACCAGTTGCTGGTCATTCCCCTGCTCTACATCTCCGCCGCCGAATTGCAGAAGATTCTCGAGCCGCTCAAGCCGGTCAAGGGCCTGATGCGGGTCGACGAGACGCGCAACCTGTTGCTGGTCGCCGGCACTCAGGATGAGCTGAACAACATCCGCGAGACCGTGCGGGTGTTCGATGTCGATCAGTTGCGCGGCATGTCGGTCGGCCTGTTCCGCCTGCAGGCGGTGGAGGCGCAAGTGGTGCTCAAGGAGCTGGAGGCCATCTTTGGCGATTCGGCCGGCGGGCCGCTGGCCGGCATGGTGCGCTTCCTGCCGATCGAGCGGCTCAACGGACTGTTGGTGATCACCCCCCAGGCCAAGTATCTGGATGATGCCCGTGCCTGGGTCGAACGCCTGGATCGTGCCGAGGGCGGCCAGGGCGTGAGCATGCATGTCTATCATGTGCAGCACGGCAAGGCGGAAACCATCGCGGATATCCTCACTCAGTTGTTCGAGGGGCGCAGTACGACCGAGGATGAGCCGCAGGACGGTGGGCAGATTAACCCCGTAGACGAGCCACCACCGCCGGCGGCAGATGGTGAGAGCGAAGTCGAGGTCGGCCGTGAGCCCGTGCTGATTGGCCCGGATGGCCAGGGCGCCAGCCTGGACGTGGGCGAAGTCAGCATCATCGCCGATGACGAGACCAACACCCTGCTGGTGATGGCCACGCCCAGCGATTACGAGCGGGTGCTGCAGGCGATCGAGCGGCTCGACGTGCTGTCGCTGCAGGTGCTGGTTGAAGCCACCATCGTCGAGGTCGCCCTGGAGGACGAACTGCGCTATGGCCTGCAGTGGTTCTTCAAGAGCGAGATCGACGGCAAGAACGTACGTGGCACCCTCGGTCGCTTTCCTCTGACCACACCGGCCGATCTGACCCCCACCGGTTCGCTGACCGTGTTCGATGCGGCCGGCGCCCGGTTGTTGCTCGACCTGCTGGCCCGCGACTCGAAGATCAATGTGATTTCCTCGCCGACCCTGATGGTGCTGGACAACCGCGCCGCGACCATTCGCGTCGGTGACCGGGTGCCGATCCGCACCTCGGAAACCACCGATACCGGCGGGGCAGTCACCGACCCCGATACCGGTGTTTCCGCGCTGGTCACCAGCACCATCCAGTACCAGGACACCGGGGTTCTGCTGGAGGTGAAGCCGCGGATCAACGCGGGTGGCATGATCTCCATGGAGATCACCCAGGAAGTCAACGATGTAAAACCCACCACCACCTCCGGCATCGACTCGCCAACCATCACCCAGCGCCGGATCAATACCAACGTGGCGGTGCAGAGTGGCGAGACCCTGGTGCTTGGCGGGTTGATCCAGGAGAACAACAGCCGCACCAGCGAGGGCCTGCCCTACCTGCGCAACATTCCCTTTCTGGGCTGGGCCTTCGGCAGCCAGGGCAAGCAGATCCAGCGCACCGAACTGGTGGTGCTGATTACACCGACCGCAGTCACCAATACGGATGAGGCCGAAGATGTCACCCAGGAGTACCGCAACAAGCTGAAGGGCGTGACCTTGCCGCAGGATGCCTGGCAGGGCCAGGGGCGTCAGTTCGAATAAGAGCCTGTTTACGCATCATGGGTAAGGCTCCTGCTTCGGCTCAGCGGTGGAAAATGCTTCGCAGTTTTCCACCCTACGCGCGGATTCCAGGCTTGGGCGGCTCCGCGTAGGGTGCGCCGTGCGCACCAGAGGTCTGTGCATGGCTTGTGGTGCGCGCGGCGCACCCTACGAGAGATCGTGGCTTCCGTGGCTTCTTAGGGCTATGTTGCGGAACCACTGGATGGCATCCTCAGCGGGCCCCCCGTCATTTTGGCAAGCGCCGGCTCGCTCGTATGCGACAGGCGCAAAGCCTGATCCCTTCGGCGTTGGCCACCAGGCGCCAGCGACACCTGGCTGGTCGGCGGTACAGCCGCAATTGTCAGAGTAGGCAGCCAATCCCCTGAAATCGGTAGGGTACGGCAGCTGTGCCCGGTGCTTGCTGTCAGTCTGCCTTAACAATTTCACAGGTGCTGGTTATCAGCTGTCATCGCTGCTTGTCTCACCGGCTGTACAGCTGCAATTGTCCGAGCAAGTAGCCAAGCCCCTGAAATTAATAGGGTTCGGCGTCAGTGCCGAGCGCCTGCTGTCAGTCCGCCTTAACAATCCCCCTCTGCAATCACCCCTCCTGCGTACCAGCAGCGCAGGGCTGTGCTCTATTTTTCAAAAAAACATCTATAAAACATAGAGTTATAAATTTGGCATGGCAATTGATTACCTAAGCGACGAGGAGAGTCGGTCGTCCTCCGGAGAGGGATTTCGATGGCATCGCAAGCGAGAACAACCGCAATCGGGATCCGCTAGCACCCTGCACAAAAACACAGCGTCCCAGTCGGCTCAAGGGTAAGCCCCGGCGCCGGCGTTATTCCATGCGCCATGGCTGGGCGTCTGAACACCGCTGTCTCGTCGACACTCGAGCGGTGGTGAAGGAGCAGACAGATGAACACGAAACACTTGATGAAGAAGCTGCCGAGCTGTCTGCTCGGCGCGATCTTGGCGGCTGGCATCGCCAGCTCGACCACGGTCAATGCGGTCGACGGCAACCCACCCGGCTTGTTTGAACTGGAGGGCAATCCCGAAGGGGAGGCAGCCGCCGGTGACGACTGGGAAGTGCTTTACAACTTTGGCGACAACGATGGGGGCAGCCCGTTCGCCTTCACCGGTATCGTGCCTGATATAGCGACTGCGGATGTGGGGGACAGGGTCTTTACCCAAGGCGGGTCGAAGGACGTCTCTGACGTCGACCAGTGGAAATACACTACCGGCTCGACTCCCGACAAGAACGAGATCACCAACGCCTATGCGGCAGCCTATAACATGCCTGCCGACACCGGCCCGCATAAGGAAGGCGACCTGATCGTCTATTTCGGCCTGGACCGCTTCGCCAACGACGGTGATGCCTTCGCCGGCTTCTGGTTCTTCCAGGGCGAGGTGGGGCAGACCGAGCCAAGTGCGCAGGGAACCGGTGACTTCACCGGCAACCATGTGGCGATGCGTCTCAATCCTGATTGGGTTCAAGGCGATCCGATCGAGCTCAAGTTTCTCCCGGGCGACATGTTTGTCATCGTCAACTACCCGCAGGGTGCCAACGCGGAGCCGCAAATCAAGATCTACCAATGGGACCCGAACGATGCGGACGCTGACAAAAACTTCGATTCGAGCGAGCAGACCAAACCGCCGAAGACCCTGTCCAGCCCTCTGGATCTGGTGTTCGCGGATGCTGCAGCCAAGTGTGACGGAGCAGGCGACAAGTTGGCCTGTGCCATTACCAACTCGGCCGACCTAGCGAACTCCCCAGAGTGGGACTACACGCCGAAGAGTGGTCTTGCCACTACTCTGCCCCAGGAGAGCATCTTCGAAGGTGGCATCAACGTGACTGCGCTGTTGGGCTCCACCCCGTGCTTCGCCAGCTTCCTGGCCGAGACCCGTTCGTCCACTTCGCAGACCGCCCAGCTGAAGGACTTCGTGTTTGGCGCGTTCCCGGTGTGCGGGATCGATGTCGAGAAGAGTTGTGCCGCCGAATTGAATGATAACGGCGAAGACGTCGACGTGACCTTCTTCGGCTCCCTGGAAAATAGCGGCGGATCCTCGTATATCGCCTACCTCAAGGACGATCAGAACGGCTCGAGTATCGACCGTGTATGTATCGACGTTGGTGTTGAGGGGTGCCAGAACGGCACGCCGTTAAACACGGCTGACGATGACCCGAATGTCGACGATCTGGTTCTGCAGGCCGATGGCAGTGCCTACTTCCCGTTGCTCGGTGGTGTGACCGTGCGCTTCGAGGGTAGCTATAGCTTGACGGGCCTAGTGCCGAATCCGCTGACCGATACCGTGATGGCTCTGGCCTTCGGCGATGTGGCGGATGTTCCTGCTTCGGGTGAGGAGCCCAACCCGCAAGAGGCCATAGTCAGCGACAGCGATGGTGCCGAGTGCAGTTACCAGACCGATCCAAGTCTGGTGGTGGATAAGGACTGCTCCATCGCCTTCATCAACGGCAATACCGTCGAGGTCACCATCACCGGCACCGTGGAAAATACCGGGGATGTGCTGCTGAGCAATATGGATGTGAGCGACAGCGACTTCGGCGCCCTCGTGCTGGAGGTCGGCGGCGTGGCGGTGACCGAGCTGGGAGTCGGTGAAACCGGCAGCTTCACCAAGACCGTCTCTGTGCCCTATGCCGACCTGAGTGCCATTGTCACTGGCCCTGTCGACGGTGTGAGCACCGTGGCGCTGAGCCATAGCGATACGGTAACGGCCGCTGGCGAAGTGCTCAACAGCCAGGGGACGGCGTTTGACGATGCGTCAAACACCGATGGTGCCGATTGCGATGGCAGCTTCACCTATGGCATTGGGGTAGCGAAGGACTGCGATGACGTTATCCTGGAGCCCAACGAGGATGGTCAGTTGGTGGTCAAGGTGAAAGTCACGGCGACCGTGACCAACCTGGGCGAGGAAGACCTGACCGGCATCGTGCTGAGCGATGACCCGGCGGTGGTCTTCGAGTCCTATCCGACCACCCTGGAGGGGGGGCAGACCCCGGCGGCTTCGTTCACCGTCGATGGCTACTACTATCCGACCTCGGCCATTGACCTGACCGATCTCACCCCGCTGCAATTCAGTGATACCGCCAGCGTGGAAGCAGTGGGGGCATTCAGCAGCGGCGATCCGACGGCTTCGGATGATGCCGATTGCCCGCTGTGCCCGACTCCGGACTGAGGGCGTACGCTAGTCTGAAAGGCTCGGTCGAGCCGTAACGTAAAAGGCGATGGGGAGAGATCCCCATCGCCTTTTCTTTTGCGCTGAGGTGGATTGGCCTAGCGATTGCCCTTGCCACCACCCGTACTGCCGCCACTGGTACCACCGGACGTCTGCAGGCTGATGGTGACCGTGGCGCTAGCGGTGCTCTGGCCATCGCTGATGCTGTAACCGAACTGGTCGCCGGTCTTGAAGGCCTTGGTCGGGGTGTAGGTCAGGCTGCCGTTGCTGTTCAGCTTTACCGAACCCTTGGCGCCCTGGGTGAAGGTGACGATGCTCAGGGCATTGCCGTCGGCATCGCTGTCGTTGGCCAGTACGCTGATGGTGATCGGGGCGATGCTGCTCAGGCTGACTGCGTCGTTCACCGCCACGGGCGCACTGTTGCCGGCACTCGCCTCGACCACATAGGTCAGGCTGGCGCTGCTGGTCGGTGCCTGGCTGGTGCTGACGCCGAGGTCGTAGTAGGCGGGCGCCGCGCTGTTGGCCGAGGTCACCGCCAGGTTGGTGCTGCTGGTCTGTCCGGGCGCCAGGCTGAGGCTGGTACTGGCGAACTGGCTGTTCCAGCCGCTCGGCTGGCTGGCCTGCAGGTTGAAGCTGCGGCCACTGCATGAGCCGCTGTCGTTGTTGGTCAGCTGCACCTGGTAGTTCAGGGTCTGCCCGGCGCCGCCCCACTGGGTCACCGGCGCGCCGACCTGCACGCTGGGAGCGTTCTGCACGCAAGTGGCGCTGCCACTGAGTTGCACGTCGACCTGGGCCTTCTGCCCGTCGACCCAGCTGGTGGTCAGGGTCACTCCGGCTGCCGCATCGCTGAAGCTGTTGCCTTGTTCCAGCGCAGGGTCCAGACGGTCATAGGAAGAGACCGCACTGCTCGGGGTCATGTCGAGCAATTGGCTGTAGGAGCGGGTTCCCGCCTGGCGGATGGTCACGCCGTTGGTGATGTTGGCCACATTGACCTTGCTGCCATCGAGCAGTTGGGCGTCGAAGCCGATTGGCTGGTGGAAGTCGACGTAATACCAGTTGCCCGGGTCATTGACCTTGGGCACTTTCAATACCCGCACCCCGTTGCTGGCCAGGTCGGTATAGGGCAGCAGGTCGAAGCGCCCGGAGTTGCTGATCTCCAGCACCTCGCTGGCCTTCAGCCAGCCCAGGCGCTGTTTGTTGAAGGGGTTGTAGTGACCCTCGCCGAGCTGGTCACCCATCACGTCCAGGGTGTCGCCGTAGGTATAGCTGCTGCAGCTATCGCCTTGCGCCGTGGTGCCACATTCCAGCGCGTGGGCATGATCCAGGCCCAGGTTGTGGCCGAATTCATGGGCGATGGTGTTGAGAACGAAGCGATCGTTGATAAAGGCCTCGGTCGTCATGCCACCAACCGAGGCAGAGCCGGAAAAGCTGCAGGCATTCTTCGGGAAGGCATAGATAAAGCGATTGTAGGCACTCAAGTCGATACCGCTCTGGCTGGCGGCATAGCGGGCCAGGTTGCGTAGGTTATAAGTGTCACAGACCGTGCTGCTCTGGGCGATGGTGAACCAGCCTGCCACCCGGCCACTGAGCCAGGTGCGCCCGGCGGAGTTCTCGCGGATATAGGCATCCAGGGTGTCGAACATGCCCTTGGCTGCGGTCGGCGTCCACGGCTGCTCCGGCTTGTCGCTGAAGTTGACCAGGATCATCAGGGTTTTCTGCTCGCCCAGGCTGTACTCGACCGCCGGAACCAGGCTGCCGTCCAGCGTGGTGTTGGTGCCGCCGGCGTCCAACCAGACCAGGCTGCTGTCGCCATCTTCCAGCGCCAGCAGGCCGTCGCGCCCGGCCTGGGCCTGGCCGAACAGCACGCCGTCGAGGCGCACTTTTTTGCCGTTGCCATGGCGCGGCGCGTCTTGGGCGAAGCTCAGTTCGAAGCGCTCGCCGAACGGCGTTTCGAGGAAGTGGCGCAGGCGCTGGCTGCCGTCGGGAAAGTCCTCGTAGCTCACCTCCAGGGTGCCCTCCACCTGCAGCGGGCGTTCCAGCTTGTCCAGCAGTTGTCGATCCAGCTGGTTCTGCTGGGCCTCGGGCAGGCTGGCGCGCAGGGCGGCGGCCGGGTCGCGTTCGGCCAGTTCGGTGAGCCGTTGCTGGCGCTGTGCGGCCTGTTGTTCGAGCTGCAGCAGCAGTCTTGGGCGTTCGGCGCTGCCGGCTTGGTCGAGGCGTTGTTGCAGCTTGAGCAATTGCTCGGTCAGGGCAGCGGCCTGCTGGCGGTCGCTGGCCTGTTCGCTGGCGGCGATAGCAGCGGGGGTGGCGGCCAGGCTGCCGAGCAGCATGGCCAAGGCAAGGGCGAAACGGGGCCGGGACGGGCGCATGGGGGCTCTCCTGAAACAGGTTCAGAAAAGTTCCTCTTCACGGCTGTCCATGAGGGATGTCTCCTTCGGCAGTCCGGCGACCCTTGGAGGGCCCGTGACTTTGCGTCGCCAGGTTGCCCTGGTTATGCCTTTGTCGGGAGAGGAGCTTTCTGTAGCGATACAACAGGGGCAGCCGCAGCTGCCCGGTTAAAGCCCCCGATGCACTGCCCGACGGGCGGTGATCTGTAACCTCAATGTCTACTGCGCGATGCAGTGGGCGGATATTTCCTGTTACGGCACCGCTGTTTGATCGTTCGTTTTTTGAACAGCTGTACCGTGGGTGAAATTTAACACGACAACTGTTCATTTTTTATACAGAAGTGGCATAAGGCTGGCCGTTACCCGGCCGAGCCACAGAAGGGGACCTGTCCGTCTGGCTGCAAGGCCCGTATTAGAGCGCTTTCATCAGTTCATGGCAGGCTGGCGAAACGCTCCCGAACGGGGCAGCAGCCGACGGATGGCGTTGCATGAACACCGCTGTTACGCCCTCTGAACAATCGGCGCCGTTTCCCTTGGGAGGCCTGGGCATGGGCCCTTCGAGGGTTTTTCCTGCACTTCACGGCGCAACTCGCAGCGGGCTGTTTCAGGGCCTGTACAAGAAATCAGATTTGCGCCGCACGTGGCTGACCATCAGGCTGGGTGCCTGCCATTAAACCCTTTAAAAACATATAGATATGATTGTGGCGCGGTTATTGAATCAATGTCTCCCGAGGAAGCCTGAGGGTTTCCGGTGTGGCTCTGGCCCGGAGTGCAGTCGTTGCGGGGAGCCAAGGTAAGAGCGCCTTGTCGTCACCTGGAATCTTGGTTCCGGGCGGGTCGAGGATGTCCGCATCGGCGGCGTCAGGGCTCTACCGTTCCTGTGGCCAGGGCAGGCTGGCAGGGCGAAGGAGCAGGGTTATGCGCACGCACAACTTTTTTCTGCGAACGCTGCCGCGCTGTTTGCTGGCTGCGGCATTGGTGGCGGGCGTCACGACCACGGCGATTTATGCCGTGGATGGCGCCGCACCAGGACTGTTTGAACTGGATGGCAATACGGTGGATGTGCAGCCGGGCGGTGGCGATGACTGGGGCAGCCTGTACGCAGGCAACCAGTTGGGCACACCGGCAGCCACAACGAAGGATCCGGACACCGGCAACGTCATCATCGACGACCCGGCACCGCTGACCATCTTTACCCAGGGTGGTTCCAAGGACATCAACGATGTCACCGAGTGGCGTTATACCGATGGCAACGTGCCGGACAAGGACGACATCACCAACGCCTATGCGGCCGCCTATACGGTGCCGGCTGGCCAAGGCGACACGGAGAATGATCCGGGCGACCTGATCATCTACTTCGGCCTCGACCGCCTGGCCAACAACGGCGACGCCTTCGCCGGCTTCTGGTTCTTCCAGGATCAGATCGGCCTGGGGCCGAACAAGCAGTTTATCGGCGAGCACATGGTGGGCGACCTGTTGGTTCTGGTGGAGTATCCCCAGGGTGCCAACGCCGTACCGGAGATCAAGGTCTACAAGTGGGTGGCTAGTGGCGGCGACGTCGCGGAAAATCTGGAGCATGTCTTCACCACTAACTCCCAGTGCGGTGGCCCTGGTGACAAGCTCGCTTGCGCCATTACCAACCACAACAACCTGGGTGGTGAACCGGCCTGGCCTTATGCGCCGAAGAACGGCTTCGCGGGGATTCCCTTCGAGAGCTTCTACGAGGGTGGCATCAACGTGTCCAAGCTGCTCGGCGGCGATGCGCCCTGCTTCAGTAGCTTCCTCGCCGAGACCCGTTCCTCGCGTTCGGAAACCGCACAGCTGAAGGACTTCGTGCTGGGCGACTTCGACCTGTGCAGCATCGCCGTGACCAAAAACTGCGAAGCTGAGGTGAACGATCAGGATGGCGGCAACAGCGTCGTGGTCAACTTCAGTGGCGAGGTGACCAACGATGGCGGCCTGGCGCTGAACAATGTCACCGTGACCGATGACAACGGCACCCCGGGCGACACCGCTGACGATATCCAGGTCTTTGGTCCGGCCACCCTGCAACCGGGTGAAACCCAGCCGTACAGTGGCAGTTACGAGACCACGGCTATTCCGGCCACCGATACGGTGACCGCCGAAGGTCATCGCAACGGCACCTCGGTCAGCGCGACCGCCGATGCCACCTGCGAGGCGACGGTCACTCCGGCCATTGAGGTCGACAAGGTCTGCACTGCGACGCTCAGCGGTGACGGTTCGGGTGTCGATGTGCTGTTCAATGGCACAGTGACCAACACCGGCAACGTCGCGCTGAAGGATGTCAGCGTGGTGGATGATAACGGCACTCCGGCAGACACCACGGATGACGTGACTGTCAGCATCGGCAATCTCGATGCTGGTGCTTCGGCACCGTACAGCGGCGGCTTCGGGGTCACGGGTAGCAATACCTCCACCGACCATGTGGTTGCCAGCGGTACCGATGTGCTGACTGATGTTGAAGTGTCCGATACTGCCGAAGCAACCTGCCTGGCGGATACCAATCCGTCCATTGTGTTGACCAAGCAGTGCACGGCCGAAGTCAACGATACCGGTGACGGTATTGACGTGAGCTTCAACGGCACGGTGACCAACAACGGCAACGTGATCCTCAACAACGTCACCGTGGTCGACGACAACGGCACTCCGGGCAACACCGGCGACGATGTGACGCTGATCGACAACGTCACGCTGGCGGTCGGGGCTTCGCTACCCTTCAGTGGCAGCTTCGGTGGCAGCGGCTCCAGCTCGACCGATGTGGTCTCGGCAACGGCTTCCGATGCCCTGACCGGCGATGTCGTGTCGGACACCGAGACGGCCACCTGCGCAGCGGATGTGAATCCGGCCATCCTGGTGACCAAGCAGTGCGCGGCCAGTGTCAACAGCGGCGGTACGGCCATCGATGTGCTGTTCAACGGCACGGTGACCAATACCGGCAACGTGGATCTGGAGAACGTCAGTGTGGTGGATGACAACGGCACTCCGGCCAACCCGGGTGACGACGTCACGCTGATCAGCGGTGCCACCCTGCAAGTTGGGGCTTCGTTGCCCTTCAACGGCAGCTTCAGCACCGGCAGCATCAGCTCCACCGATGTGGTCACGGCAAACGGTCAGGATGTGTTGACCGCTCAGGCGGTGTCGGATACCGAGACGGCCAGCTGCGCAGCGGATGTGAATCCGGCGATCGCAGTGACCAAGCAGTGCACCGACGCCACGGCCCACGATCAGCCGATCCTGTTCAACGGTACCGTGAGCAACTCCGGCAACGTGGCGCTGCTCGGCGTGTCGGTGGTGGATGATAACGGCACTCCGGGGGATACCTCGGATGACGTGACCTTCCCCATCGGTGATCTGGCTCCGGGGGCTTCCGCCAACTACAACGGCAGCTACAGCCCGGGCACCGGTACCTTCACCAACACCGTGCTGGCCAGCGGCAGTGATGCGATCGTGAGTGGCTCCTACAGCGCCACCGCCAGCGCTACCTGCGATGTGCCGCCGCCGCCGCCGGAGTTCGAGGGTTGCACCCCCGGCTTCTGGAAGAACAGCACCGGTAGCTGGACGGGCTACAGCCCGGATCAGCTGGTTGGTTCGGTGTTCAGCCTGCCGAGTGGCGTGCTGAGCAACCAACTGGGTGACGATACCCTGCTGGAGGCTCTGGGCTATCCGGGCGGCACCAACCTGGTCGGTGCTGCGCAGATTCTCCTGCGCGCCGCAGTGGCCTCGCTGCTCAACGCCGGCCATGATGATGTGGACTTCCCGCTGTCGACCGCTGAGGTGATCTCGCAGGTCAATGCGGCTCTGGCCACCAAGGATCGTGGCACCATCCTGGCTCTGGCTTCGACGCTGGATGGCTACAACAACCTGGGTTGCGATCTGCCGAACGATAGCTCGTTCTAAGGGGTAACCCGCCGGCGTCAGGGATGACCCGGCTATCGCAAAACGAAAAACGCAGGGCGTGGCCCTGCGTTTTTTTGTGTGCTGCCTTGCTCTTTGCGCAATGAACCCTGTGCTGCTCTTGTGGGAGGGGCGATAGCTGTGGCAGGCGCGCAGGCTGGCGGTTCTCATGGGGGATAAATCCTACGGGAGCGGATCCGACCGGAATAAAAAAGGCGCGGAGCCTGGGCTCCGCGCCTTTTAATCTCGGCTTGGGCTTTCTGCTAGCGCTTCAGGCTGATGTTCACCGTCGTGCTGGCGCTGACCTTGCCGTCGCTGATGGTGTAGCTGAACTGGTCGGTGCTCTTCAGCGACTTGGCCGGGCTGTACTTCAGGGTTCCGTTGCTGTTCAGGCTGACTTTGCCCTTGCTGCCTTGGGTGAAGGTAACGATGCTCAGGGCGTCGCCGTCCGGATCGCTGTCGTTGGCCAGCACGGCGATGTTCACCGCGGTCAGGCTGGTGAGCAGCGCGCTGTCACTGAGTGCCTTGGGCGCCTGGTTGGTCACGCTGGTCGGGTTGTCGACCACGAAGCTGGCACTGCCGCTGGCGGTCAGGCCGTTGGCCGTGGCGCTGGCGCCGACGCTGTAGAAGCCATCGACCGCACTGCTCGGCGAGGTGACCTGCAGCGTGGTGCTGCTGCTGGCGCCCGGTGCCAGGCTCAGGCTGGCGTTGCCCAGACTGGCGCTCCAGCCGCTGGGTTTGCTGGCGGCAAGGCTGAAGCTGCTGCTGGCGCAACCGCTGCTGTCCTTGTTGGTCACGCTGACGGTGAAGGTATAGCCGCTGCCGGCCGCCAGCCAGGTACTTTGCCCCGGGCTGACGCTGACGACTGGCGCACTGCGGGTGCAGGTTTGGCCACCACCGGAGGCTGCGCCGAGGTCGACGGTGACCAGCGCCTGGCTGGAGTCGGTCGACTGGGTGGTGATGCTGATACCGCTGTCGGTGAAGTTGCGCCCGCCGATCAGGGCGGCGTCCTTCATGTCGACGAAGTCGCTGCCGGCAGTCATGTCCAGCAGGTAGCCGCTATTGCCGTTGCTCGGGCTGGCCTGGCGCACGGTGACGCCGTTGAACATATTGGCGCTGTCGATCACGCCGCGTTCGGTGATTTTCGCGTCGAAGCCGACCGGCTGGCGGTACTCGACGTAGTAGTAGCTGGCTGCACCGCTGGAGTCGATGCCATTCGGAATCTTCAGCACCTTGGCCGCGCTGCTGGCGACGCTGTTCGGCTTGATATAGAAGCTGCCGCTGCTGGCTACAGTGGTGATGTTGCCGCTGGCCAGCCAGCCCAGGCGCTCCTTGTTGAAGCCGTTGAAGTGACCGACGGTGCCGGAGTAGCCCATGGTGTCGACGGTGTCGCCATAGTCTTGGTTGGTGCACGTGCTGCCCAGGGTGGTGTTGCCGCAGTCGCGGGCATGGGCGTGGTACAGGCCGAGGTTGTGGCCCATCTCATGGGCGACGGTGCGCAGGGTCAGGCTGTTGTGGATCCAGGCGCTGGAGGGGAAGGCGCCTACCTGGCCCATGCCGCTGTAACCGCAGGCGCTGTTCTGCGGGAAGATGAACAGGAAGCGGTCGTAGTTGCTGAGGTTGTAACCGCCGGCCTGGGCTGCTGCCTTGGCAGCATCCTGGATGGCGAAGCCGTCGCAAACAGTGCTGCTGATCGGGATGGTGTACCAGCCGGCGACGCTGCCAGTCAGCCAGGTCTGCTGGCTGGAGTTTTCCTTGAAGAAATTGCTGACGTCTCCGAACACCAGACTGCTGGCCTGGGTGGCGGTCCAGGGTTTGTCGCTCGGCTTGTCCTGGAAGTTGACCAGGATGGCCAGGGTGCGCTGGGCGCCCAGGGTGTTGGGCAGGTCGTAGGCCAGCTCGCCGGTGCTGGTGCTGGTGGTCGTGCCATCGGCGAGCAGGAGCAGGCCGTTGTCGTCGTCGTTGACCACCAGGTCGCCCTGGATAGCCTCGCTGGCACCGTCGGCATGTTCCAGCAGCACGCCCTGGGCGCGCACGTTCAGGCCGCTGCGCCATTCGCGCTGGGCGTTGGCCAGGCGTAACTCGAAGCGCTCGCCGAAGGGGGTCTTGAGGAAGTGGCGCAGCTTGGCTGGCGCGTCCTCATAGTCCTCGTACACCACCTGCAGCTCGCCTTCCAGCTCCAGACGCTGTTCCAGCTTGGCTACCACCTCGGCGGGCATGCCCTTCTGCTTGTCCTCCGGGATGGCGACACGCAGCACTTCCTCGGGATGGCTCTGCGCCAGTTCGAGCAGCAGTTGCCGGCGCTGTTCGGCCTTGCCGAGCAGTTGCTCGCGCAGTTGTGCCCGCTCGCTGGTCGCGGCTTTCTGCAGGCGCTTGTGCAAGCCGAGCAGTTCCGTTGTTTGGCTGCTGGCGGCCTCGCGGGCAGCCGGCAGGCTGCGCATGTCGGTCTGGACGGCACCGGGCGCGCTGGCCGGTTGGGCGGCGAAGGTCAGACCGGCATTGAGCGCCAGCATACAAAGCAAGGATGTGGCGTAAGGCTTGGACAAGCGCATGGGGCTCTCCTGAATCAGGTTCAGAAAAGTTCCTCTTCACGGCTGTCCATGAGGGATGTCTCCTTCGGCAGTCCGGCGACCCTTGGAGGGCCCGTGACTTTGCGTCGCCAGGTTGCCCTGGTTATGCCTTTGTCGGGAGAGGAGCTTTCTGTAGCGGTACAACATGGGCAGCCGCGGCTGCCCGATTAAAGCCCCTCGATCGGCGACGACACGTAATGCCAGTGCGTGGATCGGCAAACCTCACTGTTCACTGCGCAATGCAGCGGGGTATTTCCTGTAACAGATGCCAGGGATGTTCTGTTCATTTTCTGTACAGCTGTTACGGGAGCGGAATCTAGCACGCGATTTGTTCGTTTTTTATACAAACGAGGCATAAGGCTGTAGAGGTTTGGTTAAAAAATGATCTGGAACTTTTTGGCCTGGCTGGCGAAAGGGGCGTGCTAGAGGCGTGCGGGCAAGGTGAGCCAACCATCGGCTGTTGGCTACCGTTCATCGAACCATTTGCGCAAACGCGACCGCTGTCACACTGGCTTTCGGCCACTAATGGCGCTTTAAAATCATGGCCGGATGCCAGCCTTGCGCCGGGGAGGATGGCGCGCACGGCGCTACCGGCGCGTGGCGCGGGCTGGTCGAGATGGCGGAAGGGGCGGTGCAGGAGGGCGCGGCTCAGAAGCGGGTCACGCTATGTTCCTGCTTCCGCCAACGAAGGGGCGGACCCAGTGATTTCAGGGCTGGGTGACTCTTGCGTAGGGTGCGCCGTGCGCACCGGCGACCTGCTCGTGGTTTGCAGTGCGCACGGCACACCCTACGAGGCGTGAGCGGACGCTCAGGGATCTTCCGCTTCGTCCCACAGCAGGATCGGCGGCGAACTGGAGGGATGCTGGCGATGCTGGATGCGCTGCTTGCGGTAGTGGTACCAGTTGACGAAGGGCGGCTCGCTGAACAGGGGGAAGGCCAGCATGCCGCTTTCCGGGCATGCGCCGACCACTTCCGCGGCGCCGCTGCCTCTTCTTTCCGGCGTCTGCAGATCGGTGGCTCGGCGACCGCGTTCAGGCATGCTGCTTACCTCCGCACTGACTGGAGAAAGCATGCAGATAGCACGCCAAAGCCCTGAAAGGCCCGCCCCAGGCGGGGCGCCGCGTTAAAGGCGGGGCGCCGGGGCGGTCAACTGTTGCTCGGCCGTTACAGCTGCGCTTAACGGATGCCGTATTTGTCCATCATCCGATAGAGGGTTACACGGGATACGCCGAGCAGTTTTGAAGCCTGCGACACGTTGTTCATCGAGTGGCTCAGGCAGCTGCGCACGGCCAGTTCCTCGGCGTGGGCACGGGCCTGCTCCAGCGGCATGACCATGTCCAGGCTCTCGCATTCCTCGAGGCCGAGGTCGGCCGCGCTGATCATGCGGTTCTCGCTCATCACCAGGGCACGGCGGATGCGGTTGATCAGCTCGCGCACGTTGCCCGGCCAGCTGTGGCTGAGCAGGGCGCCGATGGCCTGGCGGGTCAGGCCGCGCGAGCTGGTGCCGTACTCCTTGGCGAACTTGTGCAGGAAGTAGCGCGCCAGCAGCTCGATGTCGTTGCCGCGCTCGGCCAGGCGCGGCACATAGATGCTCAGCACGTTGAGGCGGTAGTAGAGGTCCTCGCGAAAGGTGCCGTCGGCCACCGCCTGTTCCAGGTTGACGTGGGTGGCGGCGATGACCCGCGCATTGACCTGGATGCTCTGGTTGCCGCCCAGGCGCTCGATGGTCTTCTGTTCGAGAAAGCGCAGCAGGTAGACCTGCATCTGCGGCGGCAGGTCGCCGATCTCGTCGAGGAAGATGGTGCCGTTCTGCGCCGCCTCAATTCGGCCGATCTTGCGCTTGTAGGCCCCGGTGAAGGCGCCTTTCTCGTAGCCGAACAGCTCGGCATTGATCAGCGTCTCCGGCAGGGCGCCGCAGTTCACCGCGACGAACGGCCCCTCGGCTTGTGGCGAACGCTGGTGGATGGCGCGGGCGATCATCTCCTTGCCCACCCCGGTCTCGCCGCGGATCATCACCGGCGCCTCGACCCCGGCGACCCGGCGGATCTGGTCGAAGATGGCGAGAAAATGTCGGCTGCCGCCGACCATCTGGAACTCGGCCAGCGGCACCAGGGCTTCCTGCTCCAGGGCGCGCAGGCGCGACATGCCGTCCAGATGACCGAGGGCGTGGCGCAGGTGATCCAGGCTGTTGCCCTGCAGCGGCAGGGAAAAGTAGTCGTAGAAGTGCTCGTAGATCAGTCGTCGGAAATTCTGCTGTTCCAGCAGCCCGGACCGGGTCAGGGCGACCCAGGACAGGTGCTCGTCGTGGTCGAGCAGGGCTTCGAGCTGCTCGTACTGCTCCTCGGCGAGTGCCGGCAGCATGACGATGCCGACCCGGTATTGATGGAACTTCAGCAGGCCCTGGGCGCTGTCCAGGGTGGTGACCCGGTCGAATACCCAGTCCTGCAGGTGCTGCAGAGGCGGCGGGGTCTCTTCGCTGGAGAGATCGAGAAGCAGCGCGCGGCGGGGAGCGCCGGGCACGTCGGAGACTATCGCGGACATGTGTTAAGCCTTTGATACAGTAGCGTGTATCTGCTACTTCAAACAGGCGATCCTCTTTACACAGTGTAGATCGGGGCGGCGTTTTGGCTGTTCCGCCGACGAAAGGACGTCTGCCCGCACCGGACTGGAAAGTGCCCCGTCGACTTCTATAGTCACAGGTAGACTGCGAGGTCAGACGTCCATGTACAGCAACTATTTCGGCTTCTCCGAACTGCCGTTCACCATCGCGCCCAACCCGCGCTACCTGTACCTGAGCGAGCAGCACCGCGAGGCACTGGCCAGCCTGCTCTACGGCATCAACTGCAACGGCGGTTTCGTTCTGCTGACCGGCGATGTCGGCACCGGCAAGACCACGGTGTGCCGCTGCCTGCTCGAACAGCTGCCGGAAAACACCGAAGTCGCGGTGATCCTCAATCCCAAGTACAGCATCACCGAGCTGCTCGAAGCTATCTGCGACGAGCTGAAGATCCCCCGCCCGCACAGCAGCCACCGGATCAAGGGCTATATCGACGCGATCAACCAGCACCTGCTGGAGGCCCACGGGCGCGGGATCAATACCGTGCTGATCATCGACGAGGCACAGAACCTCGGCCTCGACGTGCTGGAGCAGATCCGCCTGCTGACCAACCTGGAAACCAGCAGCCAGAAGCTGTTGCAGATCATCCTGATCGGCCAGCCGGAACTGCTCGCCACCCTGGCCCGCCCCGAGCTGCGCCAGCTCGACCAGCGCATCACCGCGCGCTACCACCTGCACGCCCTGTCCCGCGAGGAGCTGCCGGCCTATGTCGGCCATCGCCTGGCCGTGGGCGGGCGCGATGCGCCGCTGTTCAGCCGGGCGGCGCTGCACCGCCTGTACCGCCTGACCGGCGGGGTGCCGCGAATGATCAATGTGATCTGCGACCGCGCCCTGCTCGGTGCCTATGTCGAGCGCCGGCCACGGGTCAACTGGTGGCTGCTCAACCGGGCGGCGCGCGAAGTGCGCGGCCAGCTCGCCGCGCCCGCGTCGTCCTGGCGCTGGGCGCTGCTGCCGCTGACGGTGCTGCTGTTGCTGCTGGGCGGTTTCCTGATTCCCGGCGGGCGCGAGCTGCTGGCCTGGATGCGCCCCGCGCCGGTCGAGCAGGTGCAGGCGCCGCCGGCCACACCGCTGCCGGTGCCCGTGGCGGAACCGGTCCTGGCCCCGGCGGCCGAGCCGGAGGCCATCGAGCTGCCGGCCGACGGTCGGCTGCAGCCCGCGCTGCTGCCGTCGAGCCCGGCGCAGTGGCAATGGCCGGCGGGTACCGACCTGACGGCCACCGAGGTGCTGGCCTACCAGCGCCTGTTCGACCTCTGGGGACTCGACTATGACCCGCAGCAGGCCCCGGTGATCTGCCGCTTCGCCCGCCAGCACGGGCTGGATTGCCTGCAGACGCCCGGCCAGCTCGAGGAACTGCTCGGCTTCAACCTGCCGGCGGTGATCCGCCTGCGCAATGCCAGCGGGCAGCGCTTCCACGCCACCCTGGTCGGCCTCGACCAGCAGACCGGGCGCGCCACCCTGGACGTCGCCGGCGAGCCGCGCGAAGTCGAGCTGGAGGACCTGCGCAACTGGCTGGACGCCGGTGCGTTGCTGCTCTGGCGCCTGCCGCCGGGCTACCAGGAACCCCTGCGCCCGGAGACCAGCAGCCCGGTGGTGCAGTGGTTGGCAGCCCGTCTGGCCAAGCTGCAGGGCCTCGAGCCGCCGCGTGGCCAGCGCCAGCGCTACGACGAATCCCTGCAGATGCAGGTGCTGGCCTTCCAGCACCAATACCAGTTGGCCACCGATGCGGTGCTGGGCCCGCAGACCCTGATCCGCCTCAGCGCCCTGACCGAAACCGGTATTCCCCTGCTGACCGCCGCCGAAGCGGACTGGGAGTGAGGCTATGTCCTACATCCTCAATGCGCTGAAACAGTCGGAAAGCCAGCGTAACCTGGGCGAGATCCCCCATATCGACACGGCTCAGGAGCCGAGCAGCCCTTACCGCCCGGCGCGGCGCCGCGGCATCGGCATCGGCCGCGGCTGGGCAATGCTGGCCGGCCTGCTGCCGGTGCTGGCGGTCGGCTGGGTGATGATGAACCGCCAGCCCGAACCGCCCAGCGCCCCGCCAGCGCCCGCCGTAGTCGCCCCGAGCCCGCCGCCGCCCGCCCCGGTCGCTGCCGTGCCCGCTGCGGCGCCTGCCCCGGCCGATCCGCAGGCCCCTGGTCTGTCGCAGTTGCAGAGCATGGCCGGCACGCGCATCCAGCTCGACGACCAGCCGCCCCCGGCCCGCCCCGCGGCGCCGGTGGTGCTGGAGCTGCCGCTGCCCGCCGGACGGGTGACCCCGCCGCAGGCCGCGCTGACGCGCGAGCGCCAGGCGCCACCGCCGCCGATCCCGCAGCGCGGCGCCGAGGACGCGGGGCAGGGCCAGAGCGCCCAGCTCAACGGCGTCAGCCACTGGAAGGACCTGCCTTCCGGCATCCAGCGGCAGGTGCGCGAGCTGGGCATCAACGCCCATGTCTACTCCGCGGACAGCCGTGCCCGCTTCATCCGCGCCAAGGGCCGCAGCCTGCGCGAGGGCGACCGCCTGACCGACGAGCTGCAGCTGCAGCAGATCACCAGCGACGGCATCGTCTTCACCTACCAGGGCGCGCCGTACTGGATGCGCCTGAACTGAGCGCTCTGGGGTGGCGGCGCTCCGCAGGGTGTGCCGTGCGCAACAGGGAAGCCTGCGAGAACCCATGGCGCGCATGGCGCCCTTGGAGCGGCTTCATTCGGCCCAGCCATCCAGCGGCGTTTCGCCAAACCACCCTTCGATCAGCTGGAAGTAGCGCAGCATGCCGCGCCGCGCCAGGCTGGGGTCGCGCGCCAGGATGGCCTGCACCAGCTGTGCCTGGCAGTCGCGCAACTTGTCCGCCACGCTATCGGGCGGCGGGCCGCTGGGGTAGCTCTCGGCCAGTGCGCCGAGCACATGGGAGAACAGCGCCAGGGCGCGGTTGCCGCTCAACTCGGCAATGGCCAGGTCGAGCTGGCGGGTGCCGGCCAGGCACTCGGCCGGGCCGGCTCCCTGCGCCCGCAACAGCACCTGCTGCAGGCGGACCCGTCCGCCCGGCTCGAGGTGCTGCGCGGCCAGGCTGGCGGCGGCCAGCTGCAGCGGTTTCCACACCTGGTAGAAGTAATACCGTGGCAGTTGGCTGTGGCGCAGGTAGTCGATCGCCAGCCGGATGGTGTAGCTCGGGTCCGGTGTCTCGACGATCAGGCCGCCGCCCTGGCCGCGGCGACTGCGCAGGATGGCGTGCAGCTCCAGGGTGCGCAGCGCCTCGCGCAGCACGGCGCGGCTGACCCCGTGGATGGCCTGCAGCTCCGGCTCGGCGCCCAGGTGGGCGCCAGCGCGCAGGCCGGAGTTGGCGATGGCGCGGGCGATGACCACTGCCAGGCGGTGGGCACTCTTGTCGTAGACCTGGCGAATGGCGAAGTCCGGCGCCGATTCTAGGCTGCTCATGCGCGAAGTCGGGCCCTGGCGCAGGCTGCCGCGCAGTTCCTCGATCAGCTGGCGGATCTGCCGCAGCGATTCGCGCACCCGTTCTTGGGCCTTCTGGGCATCGCCGGCGACTATAGCCTCGAGCAGGTGGCGCTTGAGTTCGCGGCCGTTGCGGAAGGTCTGCTCCAGGCTGGCGCGGGCCTGCGCGTCACGCGGGGTGTGGCCGTTGATGGTGACGTAGCACAGGGTGATGTAGATCAGGCTGATGGCTGGGTTGCCGGCGACCGCGCAGAGAAACTCGCGGATGCGCCCGTGCAGGCGCAGCTCCTCGTTGAACGGGCTGGGCGGGGTATGCAGCAGCAGCTCGATCAGCTCGCGGGCCTGGGCGATATCGCTGTCGGCGAGTTGCCGGGCGGCGGTCTCGACCACCAGGCATTCGACCAGCTCGCGCGCCTCGAACAGCTCGGCAAAGCTGACATCGGTGAGTTCCAGGTAAGTGGCCAGGGCCAGCGCCGCCGAGTCGCTGGCCGGCTGGCGCACCACCAGGCCGCCACCGGCGCCACGGCGCATGCTGGCCACGCCGTGGCGTTCGAGCTGGCGGATCGCCTCGCGCAGGGTGGCGCGGCTGATCCGGTAGCGCTCCATCAGCTGCGCCTCGGAGCCCAGCACCAGGCCGACCGGCCAGCCCAGGCTGGCGATGTCCTGCTGCATGGCGGCGGCCACTCGCTCGGCCAGCTTGGCCGGGCGCCCGCCGCCGCGGGCCTGGCTGGCGGCCTCGCGGCAGGCATGTACGGAGGCTTCCGCCAGGGGCGTTTGCGCAGAGATAAAACTCGACATGTTGTCTACCTGGTCCTTCAGGAAGGCGACACAGTAGAGCTTTTTCAGTGAATTTGTAAGGTGTTTGCCGCGCCCGGCGGCGGTGCGGGCGGGGCCATTCGCGCAAGGCCATCACGCCAATTCAGTTCGTTGATAACACCTTAGGGCGATATTCAGCGGCGCCGCCGCCGACCTACTCTGGCCTTCCCCCAACCCGTCGTGCGCCGTGCCTGCGGTGTCGAGGAAGCTGCCAATGCCCAACAACAATAATGGCTATCCCTCCAGCCTGTCCGCCTGGACCACCGTGGTCATCCTGATGCTGGCCTACGTGCTGTCGTTCATCGACCGGCAGATCCTCAACCTGCTGGTCGAGCCGATCCGCCGCGACCTGGTGATCAGCGATACGCAGATGAGCCTGCTGATGGGCCTGTCCTTCGCCCTGTTCTACACGGTGTGCGGCATCCCGCTCGGGCGCCTGGCCGATACCCGCAACCGCCGCGGCCTGATCGCCCTCGGCGTGCTGTTCTGGAGCGCGGCCACCGCCGCCTGCGGCATGGCCAAGCTGTACTGGCAGTTCCTCATCTGCCGGGTCGGCGTCGGCGTCGGCGAGGCGGCGCTGTCGCCGGCGGCCTATTCGCTGATCGCCGACAGCTTCCCGCCGCAGCGCCGCGCCACCGCGATCAGCGTGTACTCGATGGGTGTCTACCTCGGCTCGGGGATCGCCTTCCTGCTCGGCGGCCTGGTGATCAAGTTCGCCTCGGCCCAGGGCAACGTGCTGCTGCCGGTGCTGGGCGAGGTGCGCCCCTGGCAGCTGATCTTCCTCCTGCTCGGCGTCGCCGGCCTGCTGTTTACCCTGCTCATGCTCGCCGTGTGCGAGCCGGCGCGGCGCGGCGTCGGCGCCGGGGTGGCGGTGCCGCTGGCCGAGGTCGGCCGCTATATCCGCAGCAACCGGCGCACCGTGCTGTGCCACAACTTCGGCTTCGCCGGCCTGGCCTTCGCCGGCTACGGCAGTGCGGCGTGGATTCCGACCTTCTACATCCGCACCTACGGCTGGGACGCCAGCCAGGTCGGCGTGGTCTACGGCAGCATCGTCGCCGTGTGCGGCTGCCTGGGCATCGTCCTCGGCGGGCGCCTGGCCGACTGGCTGGTCAAGCGCGGGCACAGCGACGCCAATATGCGCGTCGGCCTGATTGCCGCGCTGGGCGCGCTGCCGCTGGTGGCGCTGTTCCCGCTGATGGGCAATGCCCTGTGGGCCTCGCTGCTGCTGGTGCCGACGGTGTTCTGCCTGAGCATGCCGTTCGGCGTGGCGCCGGCGGCGATCCAGGAAATCATGCCCAATTCGATGCGCGGCCAGGCCTCGGCCATCTACCTGTTTGTCATCACCCTGATCGGCCTGGGCGTGGGGCCGACGGCGGTGGCGCTGGTCACCGATTACGTCTTTGCCGACGACCAGGCGCTGCGCTATTCGCTGCTGCTGGTCAGCAGCCTGGCGGTGCTCAGCTCTGTCGTGCTGCTGGGGATGAGCCTCAAGCCCTACCGCGACAGCCTGTTGCGCCTGCAGCAGTGGGCGCCGACGCCGCCGGCCGAGAGCGCCCGGGCGCAGCTGAAGACCGCCTGATCTCCGGCACCTTGTCCGTTGTCGAAGCCCCGTCTGGTGCGGGGCTTTTGCTTGGTTATGCCCTCCGTAGTGCACCCGTGAGCGAGCTTTAGTGGGAGCGGATTTATCCGCGATAAACAGGCAGCTCGGCGCAGGCCCTGATCGCGAATGAATTCGCTCCCACAAAAGCCTGCAGGCCCGAACCGCGTGCGCTCGGGTATGGCCCTGGCGCCCCAGTTTGTGTCGCGCGGCTGGACGCCTGGCGGATGTCCACTCATACCCGCTCGCGCATGCCTGATGGCGCGCTATTCATTGCCGTGTTGATCCCCGGCGGGCCCGCCAGCCGGCGCCATTCATCCTTTCGGGCGACAGCGCGAATCGCACCTTGGAGCGCTTATCCGGCTGTCATCCCGTCAGTAGCGTGCAGGCAGTTCCAACCCACAACGGAGAGCCGCATGACAACAACAAAAAGGCCCGGAATCTTCCAGCCACGCACTCTGGCCGTCGCCATCGCCCTGGGCCTCGCTGCCCCGGCGCATGCCGTCACTTTCAATATCGGCGAGATCGAGGGCCAGCTCGACTCGGCCCTGTCGGTCGGCGCCAGCTGGTCGATGCGCGGTGCCGACCCGGACCTGATCGGGCCGAACAACGGTGGTCAGGGCCAGTCGCAGACCGGCGACGATGGCCGCCTGAACTTCAAGAAGGGCGAGACCTTCTCGAAGATCTTCAAGGGCATCCACGACCTCGAACTGAAGTACGGCGACAGCGGCGTGTTCGTGCGCGGCAAGTACTGGTACGACTTCGAGCTCAAGGACGAGCAGCGCCTGTTCAAGGACATCGACGACCACAACCGCAAGGAGGGCGCGCAGTCGTCCGGGGCGCAGCTGCTCGATGCGTTCTTCTATCACAACTACAGCGTGGCCGAGCTGCCCGGCACCTTCCGCCTGGGCAAGCAGGTGGTCAGCTGGGGCGAGAGCACCTTCATCGGCAACAGCATCAACTCGATCAACCCGATCGACGCCGCCGCCTTCCGCCGCCCCGGCGCGGAGATCAAGGAAGGGCTGATCCCGGTGAACATGTTCTACCTGTCGCAGAGCCTCACCGACCAGCTCAGCGTCGAGGGCTTCTACCAGCTGGAGTGGGACCAGACGGTGGCCGACAACTGCGGCACCTTCTTCGCCAGCGCCGATGTGGCGGCCGATGGCTGCGACAGCGGCTACCACGTCGGCAGCGCCGCCATCGCGCCGCTTGAGCCGATTGCCGCAGCCTTCGGCCAGGGCTTCGAGGTCGGCCCGGAGGGCGTGGTGGTGCCGCGCTCCGGCGACCGCGATGCGCGCGACGGCGGGCAGTGGGGCATGGCCCTGCGCTGGCTGGGCGACGAGACCGAGTACGGCGCCTACTTCATGAACTACCACAGCCGCTCGCCGCTGGTCGGCACCCAGACCGCCGGCCTGGACACCCTGGCCGCCCTGCCGGGCATCCTCGGCGCGACCCCGGCGCCGTACCGCTCGGGTCTGGCGCAGAGCATCATGCTCGGCAACGGCAAGTACTTCCTCGAGTACCCGGAAGACATCCGCCTGTACGGCCTGAGCTTCTCCACCACCCTGAGCAACGGCACGGCCTGGTCCGGCGAGCTGAGCTACCGGCCGAACATGCCGCTGCAGCTCAATACCACCGACCTGACCCGCGCCCTGCTCAACCCCATCGCCGGCGGCGCCGCCTCGCCGATCGCCAGCGCGCCGGGGGCGGAGAACACGGGCTACCTGCGCAAGGAAGTGAGCCAGGCGCAGACCAGCTTCACCCACTTCTTCGACCAAGTGATGGGCGCCGACCGCCTGACCCTGGTGGGCGAGGCCGGGATGACCCATATCGGCGGGCTGCCCCGCCTGGAGGCCGACGGCCTGCACTTCGGCCGCGACTCGCTGTACGGCGTGTACGGCTTCGACGGCGACACCCACGGCTACTACACCAGCAACTCCTGGGGCTACCGCGCCCGGGCGATCTGGGACTACAGCAACGTGTTCGCCGGCATCAACCTCAAGCCCAACCTGTCCTGGGCGCATGACGTCGACGGCTACGGCCCGGTGTTCAACGAAGGGTCCAAGGCGGTCAGCGTCGGCCTCGATGCCGAGTACCGCAACACCTACAGCGCCAGCCTGTCGTACACCGACTTCTTCGGCGGCGATTACAACGTCGCCAGCGACCGCGACTTCCTCGCCCTCAGCTTCGGCGTGAACTTCTAAGACGGGATCCGCACACCATGAAAACAACCCTGCACCTGATCTCCACCCTGGCCCTGTCCCTGCTCGCCGGCAGCGTGCTGGCCGCCGTGTCGCCGCAGGAAGCGGCCAAGCTCGGCAGCAGCCTCACCCCGCTGGGCGGCGAACGCGCCGGCAACGCCGACGGCAGCATCCCGGAGTGGACCGGCGGCCTGGCCAAGGGCGCGGCGGCGGTCGACGCCCGCGGCTTCCTCGCCGACCCCTTCGCCGGCGAACAGCCGCTGTTCACCATCACCGCGCAGAACCTGGAGCAATACCGGGCCAGGCTCAGCGAAGGCCAGCTGGCGATGTTCCAGCGCTACCCGGACTACAGCATGCCGGTCTACCCCAGCCACCGCACGGCCGCGGTCCCGGCCGCGATCAACGAGGCGGCCAAGCGCAGCGCCGTGAGCACCGAGCTGGTGGAGGGCGGCAACGGCCTGAAGAACTTTGCCGACAGCCGCTACTACGCCTTCCCGATTCCGCAGAACGGCCTGGAGGTGGTGTGGAACCACATCACCCGCTATCGCGGCGGCAACCTGCGCCGCAGCATCGTCCAGGCCACCCCGCAGACCAACGGCGACTTCACCCTGGTGCACTTCGAGGACGAAGTGGCGATGCCCACCAGCATGCCCGACCTCGACCCGGCCAAGGCGGCCAACGCCCTGCTGTTCTTCAAGCAGCGCGTCACCGCGCCGTCGCGCCTGGCCGGCAACGTGCTGCTGGTGCACGACTCGCTGGACCAGATCAAGGAACCGCGCATGGCCTGGGTCTACAACGCCGGCCAGCGCCGCGTGCGCCGCGCGCCGCAGGTGGCCTACGACGGCCCGGGTACCGCCGCCGACGGCCTGCGCACCTCGGACAACTTCGACATGTACAACGGCGCCCCCAACCGCTACGACTGGAAGCTGGTCGGCAAGCGCGAGCTGTACATCCCCTACAACAACTACCGGATCGCCACCCCCGAGGTGAAGTACGCCGACATCCTCCAGGCCGGGCACACCAACCAGGCCCTGGCGCGCTACGAGCTGCACCGGGTGTGGGAGGTGGAGGCCACGCTGAAGGCCGGCGAGCGCAACATCTACGGCAAGCGCCGCTTCTTCATCGACGAAGACACCTGGCAGATCGCCGTGTCCGAGCACTACGACGGCCGCGGCCAGCTGTGGCGCGTGGGCCAGGCCATGCTCATGCAGCACTACGAGGTGCAGGCGCCGGTGTATGCCTTCGAGGCCCTGTATGACGTGATAGTCGGGCGCTACCTGGCCATCGGCATGAGCAACGAGGAGAAGCGCGCCGTCGAGTACGGCACCTCCGCCTCCGCCATCGACTTCACCCCGGCCGCCCTGCGCAACGCCGGCGTGCGCTGAGGCAGGCCGGTTGCTCCCTTGAGGCGACCCAGTGGTCGCCTTTTTTATCGCCGGGCGCCGGCGCGCCGCCGATCTTGGTTAAGATCGGGCGTCCAGTGCCCGACCGACAACAACAAGAAGAGCCGAGGCCGCCATGCCGAACAAGGTTCGTATGCTCCATCCCGCGCCGCGCAGCGTGTTGCCCGAGGCGGCGCTGCCGCGCCTGCCGGCCGCCCATGTGGCGCGCCCGCGCCTGGCCCAGGCGCTGCTCGCCAGCGACTGCCGGCTGACCCTGCTGTGCGCCCCGGCCGGTTTCGGCAAGAGCGTGCTGTTCAACGAATGCGTGCGCCAGCTGCCGCCCGGCACGCGCCTGGTCTGGCTCGACTTGCTCGGCCATGCACTGAGCCCCGCCGAGCTGCTCGCGCGCCTGGCCGCGGCCCTGCAGCTGACGCCCGCCGCCGGCGCGCCGGACGCGGAGCTGGGGCACCTGCTCGGCCGCGTCGAGCAGCCGCTGTGGATCGTCCTCGACGACTACCCGCGCCAGCCCTGCGCCGAGCTGGATGCCTGCCTCGACCGCCTGCTGGAGCGCGCCCCGCACACCCTGCGCTGGTGGATCAACGGCCGCCGCCGGCCGGCCTGGAACCTGCCGCGGCTGTTGCTGCAGGGCGACCTGCTGGAGCTCGACGGGCACGCCCTGGCGCTGCGCGAGGAGGAGCTGCACGGCCTGCTGCACCAGCGTCAGCTGAGCCTGCCGGCCGAGCTCAGCCAGCAACTGCTGCACAGCAGCGAGGGCTGGCTGGCCGGGGTCTGCCTGCTGCTGATCCAGGGCACCGCGCAGAACCTGCCGGAGCGCCTGGCCGCCGGCACCGCGCTGCTGCAGGAATACATCGAGCGCGAGGTGCTCAACGGCCTGCCCGCGGCGCTCAAGCGCGCGCTGCTGGTGCTGGCGCACATCCCGCGGTTTTCCGCCGAGCTGTGCGCGCACCTGCTGGAGGGCGAGGACGCGCTCGGCCTGCTCGCCGAGCTGCGCCGCCGCCAGCTGTTCCTGCATGGCCTGGACAGCTGCGGCGAATGGTTCCGCCTGTGGCGCCCGCTGGCCGCCATGCTGCGCCGGCACAGCCCGGTGCCGCTGCAGGCGCATGTGCGCGCCTGCCAGTGGTTCGCCGCGCGCGGCGATGTGCGGGCGGCGGTGGAACATGCGCTGTGGGCCGAGCAGCCGGAGGTGGCGGCCAACTTCCTGCAACGCTATGGCCAGGAGCAGCTGCTGATCGGCTACAGCGTGGCGCAGTACCTGCACTGGCGCGACGAGCTGCCGGCCAGCCTGTTCTCCAGCACGCCGCGGCTGGTCAGCCAGCAGGCCTGGGCGCTGATCATCTGCGCCCGGCTCGACGAGGCCGCTGCCTGCCTGGAACATCTCGCGCGCTTCCTGCCGCAACCCGATGCGCGTCGCCAGCAGCAGTGGCTGGCCCAGTACCAGGCGATCCAGGGCGTGCTGCAGCGCCAGCGCGGCCTGCGCAGCGCGCGCCAGCACTGCCTGGAGGCGCTGGCGGTGCTGGCGCCGGCGGCCTGGTCGCAGCACGTGCTGTGCTACCAGGCACTGTCCCAGCAGGCGATGGCCGAGAACGACCTGAGCGCGGCCCAGCACTACAGCCAGGAAGGCCTCAAGCTGGCGCGCGAGCAGGGCAGCGTGCTGTTCGAGGCGCTGCTCAGCGTCGACCGCATCCACCTGCTGGGCATGCTCGGCGAAAGCGGGCGCGCCGCCGAGCTGGTCGAGCAGTCCTTGCAGCACCTGCAGCAGGCCGGCCTGCAGGGCCCGGTGCTGGCCCGCCTGCTGCTGTTGCGCGGCAGCCTGCTGGCGAGCCAGGGGGCCGACCAGGCGGCGGAGGCGGCGTTTGTCGCCGGCCTGCGCGAGGCCGAGAGCTGCAGCGATGCCTATGTGCTGTTCGGCTACCAGGGCCTGGCCCAGCTGGCCGCCGAGCGCGGCGACTTTGCCCAGGCCCAGCTGCTGCTGCGCAAGGCCGAGCGGCAGATGCAGTGGCAGCGCGTGCCGGAAGTGCGCTACCGCAGCGTGCTGCAGATGGCCGCGGGGCTGCTCAGCCTGCGCCAGGGCGACGTGGAGCAGGCGTGCGGCAGCTTCCTCCAGGTGCAGCAGCGCCTGCAGGGCCACGACCTGCTGGCGCCTTCCGGTTTCTACGACCTGCAGCTGCGCAGCCGGCATGCCCTGGCCCTGGCCGAACTGGCCCAGGGCCAGGCGCAGGCGGCCAGCGCGGCCTTGCGCAGCCTGCTGGACGACAGCCTGCGCCTGGGTCACCGCGGCCTGGCCTGCGAATGCCGCTTCAGCCTGGCCGAGGCGTTGCGTCAGGCCGACGAGCCGGCCGCCGCCGCTGCCGAGTTGCAGCTGGCCCTGGCCGAAGCCGAACGCCAGCAGCAGCTGCGGCCCCTGCTGGCGCTGTACCGGCGCCAGCCGGCCTGGCTGGAGCAGGCGCTGCCGGTGCTGGCCGAAGCCCAGTGGCAGGCCCGCTTGCAACCGGCGTCGGCGGGGGTGGCGGGGGTGACGCCCAGCGAGTCGCTGCTGAGCAAGCGCGAGGAGGCGGTGCTGCAGCTGATCGCCCTGGGCTGCTCGAACCAGCAGATCGCCGAGCAGCTGTACATCTCCCTGCACACGGTGAAGACCCACGCGCGGCGGATCAACGTCAAGCTCGGCGTCGAGCGCCGCACCCAGGCGGTGGCGCGGGCCAAGGCGCTGGGCTGGCTGGGCTGAGCGGCGCCGTCACGACGAAGCCCGGCGCGCGGCGCACCCCGGAGTTCTAGGCGGTCGTCGTCGGCAGCAGCTGTTCGGCCGGTTGCGGGTGACCGAACCAGTAGCCCTGGCCGAAGTCGCAGCCGAGGTCGAGGAGGAAGCGCGCCTGCTGCTCCTGCTCGATGCCTTCGGCGAGCACGCGCAGGCCCAGGCTGCGGCCGAGGGTCACCACGGCGCGGGCGATGGCGGCATCTTCCGGGTCGTAGGGCAGGCCGCGGACGAAGCTCTGGTCGAGCTTCAGCTTGTCCACCGGCAGACGCTTGAGGCGGGCCAGCGAGGAGTAGCCGGTGCCGAAGTCGTCGATCGCCAGGCGCACGCCCAGGCTGCGCAGGTGCTGCAGCAGTTCCAGGGCGCGATCCGGGTCGTCCATCACCGCGCTTTCCGTCACTTCCAGCTCCAGGTGCGCCGGGTCGAGGCCGGTTTGTGCCAGTACCCGCGCCACCTGCTGGTCCAGCTCGCCGCGGCTGAACAGGCGGCTGGAGACATTCACCGCGACGAATTCCAGCTCGATGCCGCGGGCCTGCCAGCGGCACATCTGGGCGCAGGCCTGCTCCAGCACCCAGGCGTCGATCGCGCCGATCAGGCCGCTGTCCTCGGCCATCGGAATGAACTCGCCCGGCGGCACCAGGCCGCGCTCCGGATGCTGCCAGCGCACCAGGGCCTCGACGCCGAGCATGCGCCGGTCGCCGCTCAGGTGGTGGATCGGCTGGTAGTACACGCGCAGCTGGCCCTGTTCCAGGGCCTGGCGCAGCTCGGCTTCCAGCTTGACCCGCTGGCGCGCGAGGAGGGTCATGTCCTGGCTGTAGAAGCTGAAGGTCTGCCGGCCGCTGCTCTTGGCGCGGAACAGCGCCGAGTCGGCGTTGCGCAGCAGCTGTTCGACCGAGTCGCCGTCGTCCGGGTACAGGCTGATGCCGATGCTGGCGCCGATGAACAGGGTCTCGTCCTGGATGGTGAACGGCTCGGCCAGGCAGTCGAGCAGGCGCTGGGCCAGTGCCGAGGCCTGCTCGGCCTGGGCGCAGTCGGTGCTGAGCAGGCCGAACTCGTCGCCGCCCAGGCGCGCCAGGGTCAGCTGCTTGCCGAGGCCTCCGGCCAGGCGCTCGCCGATCAGCTTGAGCAGCTGGTCACCGGTGTTGTGGCCGAGGCTCTCGTTGATGATCTTGAAATGGTCGAGGTCGATCAGCAGCAGGGCGCCGCGCTGGGCACGCTGCACGGCCTGCTCGATGCGCTCGCTGAACAGCAGGCGGTTGGGCAGGGTGGTCAGCGGGTCGTGGTGGGCCAGGTAGTCCAGCTCGTGCTGCGAGCGCTTGAGCGCGCTGATGTCGGAGAACACCGCGACGTAGTGGCTGAGGTTGCCGTTCTCGTCGTGGATGCTGCGCAGGCACTGCCACATGGGGAAGACTTCGCCGTTCTTGCGCCGGTTCCAGATCTCGCCGCTCCATGAGCCGCGTTGCCCCAGGGCATGCCACAGGCTCTGGTAGAAGGCGCGGTCATGGCGCCCGGACTTGAACAGCACCGGGGTTTGCCCGAGCACTTCCTCGGCGGCATAGCCGGTGATGCGGCTGAACGCCGGGTTGACGTGGACGATGTGCTGGTTGCGGTCGGTGACCAGCACGCCTTCCTGGGTGCTGTCGAACACGGCGGCGGCCTGGCGCAGGCTGTCCTCGTCGGCGCGGCGCTGGGTGATGTCCGTGCTGGTGCCGATGAAGCGCTGCGGCTGCCCCGCCTCGTCGAGCAGCAGCTGGCCGCGGGCCAGCAGCCAGCGGTAGTCGCCGTTTTGGTGGCGCAGGCGATAGGTGCCTTCGTAGTAGGGCGTGCGCTCGTCGAGCAGGGTTTGCAGGCGCTGCAGGGCCTGCTCGCGGTCATCCGGGTGCAGGCGTTCTTCCCAGGCCGCGCGGCTGTCGCCGAATTGCTCGGGGGTGTAGCCGAGCAGGCTGCAGTAACGCCGCGAGTAGAACACCTTCTCGCTGGTCATGTCCCAGTCCCACAGGCCTTCCTGGGCGGAGTCCAGGGCCAGGGTCAGGCGCTCCTCGCTGCGCTTGATATGGTTGCGGATCAGCAGTTGCTCGCGCTGGTACTGGCACAGGGCGGCGTACAGCAGCAGGCCGGTGAAGAGGATGAAGGCCAGCCCCTTGAGCAGCTGGTAGCGCGCCAGGTGGTCGCGGTCCAGCCCCAGCCACAGCAGCAGGGCGTCACTGCACAACAGCCAGAGCAGGGCCGCCAGCAAATAGAACAGGGTCAGTTGCAGCGGGCTGCGCCGGAATTTCATCAAGGGGGGAATTCGGTCTGGGGTGGGGAAGTGTGCACTGGTGCGCATTATAGGGGAGTTGTCATTCAGAGTATTCCCGTCTAAAGGCGCACTGGTTTTCTGCGGGCGCTAGGAGATAATGCGGCCAGGCTCGCCGTGCGGGCCGTCTCTCTCTTCCCTGCGAGGCAACACCCTTCATGTGGTACAACGGCTTTCTCGACCTGTCGGTATGGCAGCTGGTCGCGGTCACCCTGGTGATGACGCATGTCACCATCGTCAGCGTCACAGTTTATCTGCACCGCTACTCGGCGCACCGCGCGCTGGAGCTGCATCCGGCGCTCAAGCACTTCTTCCGTTTCTGGCTGTGGCTCAGCACTGGCCAGAACACCCGCGAGTGGACCGCCATCCACCGCAAGCACCACGCCAAGTGCGAAACCGTGGATGACCCGCACAGCCCGGTGATCAAGGGCCTGGGTACCGTGCTGCGCACCGGTGCCGAGCTCTACCAGGCGGAAGCGAAGAACCCGGAGACCCTGCGCATCTACGGCAAGAACTGCCCGGAAGACTGGGTCGAGCGGAATGTCTACTCGCGTTTCCCGACCGGCGGCATCGTGCTGATGGCGATCATCGACCTGGCCCTGTTCGGCGTGCTCGGCATGACCGTCTGGGCGATCCAGATGATGTGGATTCCGGTGTGGGCGGCGGGGGTGATCAACGGCCTCGGCCATGCCGTCGGCTACCGCAACTTCGAGTGCCGCGACGCCGCCACCAACCTGCTGCCCTGGGGCATCCTGATCGGCGGCGAGGAGCTGCACAACAACCACCATACCTACCCAAACAGCGCCAAGCTGTCGGTGAAGAAGTGGGAGTTCGACATGGGCTGGGCCTGGATCCAGCTGTTCAGCGCCCTGCGCCTGGCCAAGGTGCAGCGCGTGGCGCCGATCGCCCACCGCGTCGAAGGCAAGCGCAGCCTGGACATGGACACCGCCATGGCCATCCTCAACAACCGCTTCCAGATCATGGCGCAGTACCGCAAGCTGGTCATCGCGCCGCTGGTCAAGCAGGAGCTGGCCAAGGCCGACGAGTCGGTACGCCACCAGTTCCGCCGCGCCAAGCGCCTGCTGTCGCGCGAGACCAGCCTGCTCGACGAGGGTCACCAGGCGCGCATCCAGCGCATGCTGGAGCAGAGCCAGGCACTCAAGGTGATCTACGAGAAGCGTCTGGCCCTGCAGCAGATCTGGGTCCGGACCAGCAGCAACGGCCACGACATGCTCGAGGCGATCAAGCAGTGGGTGAACGAGGCCGAGGCCAGCGGCATCCAGTCGCTGCGCGAGTTCGCCGAACAGCTGAAGACCTACTCGCTGCGCCCGGCCACGGTCTGACTCCGGCAGCAGCGAACAGCCCGCCTTTTGGCGGGCTTTTTCGTTCCGGCGTCCATGCCCAGGCGGCGCGCCGCCGGGCTCCAGCGCGCTGCCAGGCTGTTCCGATCGGCGGCTGCCGGGCCCGTCAACTCCTGGGTCCGGGCGCGTAGCGCTGATCTATGCTGCTTGAGTGAATCGGCGCGAGGTCAGCATGGCTGTGGATTCGGATCGACTGCCTGGGTGGACTTGGTGGTTGCCGCTACCGTTGTTCCACCTGGGAACCTGGTTGTCCTTGTCGAGCCAGTTCGCCAGTGGTGCGGCGCTCTGGTACCTGCCGTTCGCCCTGGGCCTGACCTTCGTGCTGTGGTGGGGGCCGCGGGTGTTGCCGGCGCTGTACCTGAATGCCGTGCTCAGCATTCCCCTGTGGGGCCTGGACTGGCACTGGGCGCCGCTGTATGCGCTGTCGGAAACCCTGGGCGTCGGCCTCGCCTGGCTGCTGTTGCGCCGGCCCGATTTCGATGCCGCGATGGCCAGCGTGCCCAGCCTGATGCGTTTCATCCTGCTCGGCGTGCTGCTGCCGGTCGCCCTGGTGGCGCTCGGCGTGCAGGGCAATCTGTTGTTGACCGGGGTGCTGGCGGGCGGGCAGTGGTGGCCGGCCACCCTGACCCTGTGGCTGGCCGACAGCCTGGCCAGCTTCGGCGTGGCCCTGCCCCTGCTGACCCTGCTGACGCCCTGGCTGCGTCGGCATGGCTGGGCCCGCCCGGGGCCGCAGGCCAGTGCGCCGAGCCCGCTGACGGCGCCGCCCTGGTGGGCGCTGCTCGGCCTGTTGCTGACCCTGCCGCTGCTGCTGTTCAGCCTGCCGCCGCTGCTGGTCCTGCCGCTGATCGGCGTGATGATGCTGGTGCTGGCGCTGCTCTGGGGCTTCAGCGGCGCGCTCTGCGGCGCAGTCCTGACCGCGCTGTCGGTGCTCGCCCTGCCGCTGGTCGGCAGCCTGGGCCTGGGCGGCGACTGGCAGAGCCCGCAGCGCCTGGAGATGCACTTCAGCGTGCTGCTGCTGGTGGTCGCCGCCCTGCTGGTCGGGCGCGCCCTCAGCGACCTGCGCCACACCCTGCAGAGCAGCGCTGCGCTGCAGAAGGAGCTGGCCCTGGCCAACCTGGCGTTGCAGGCCTGCCCGCTCGGCGTGTCGATTTCCGATGCGCGCCGCCCCGGCAACCCCTTCATCTATTGCAACCCGGCGCTGGAACGGATCAGCGGCTACCGCCGCGAGGAGATCCTCGGCAGCGCCAGTCGCCTGCTGCTGGCCGGCAAGGAGGACCATGGCGCCCTGCTGCGCGCGCGCCAGGCGCTCAGCCGCGGCCTGCCGCACCAGGAGGTGCTGCGCAACTACCGCAAGAATGGCGAGGAGTTCTGGAACGAGGTGATCATCGCGCCGCTGCTCGACGAGCGCGGCAAGGTCAGTCATTTCGTCGCCCTCAACCATGACGTCAGCGAGCGCGAGCGCCTCGGCGAAGAGCTGGCCAGGGGCCGCGAGGAACTGCTGCGCCAGACCCATCTGCTGTCGCAGACCGAGGCGATCGCCGACATCGGCGGCTGGGTGCTGGAGATGGCCGACCAGCGCATGTACTGGACCGACGGCTGCTTCCGCATGAACGAGATGGACCCGGCCGACGGCGCGCCCTCCCTGCAGGTGGCCCTCAGCCGCTACGACCGCGAGAGCCGCCGGCTGATCGAGCAGACCCTGGCGCAGATCATGCGCAGCGGCCAGGCGTTCGACATGGAAGTGCGCCTGTCCGGTGTCCGCGGCACCGCGCGTTGGGTGCGCCTGAAGGGCGTTCCGGAAATGGACGGCCCGCGCATGGTGCGCCTGTACGGCGCGATCCAGGACATCAGCGCGCGCAAGCGGGCCGAACAGCAGCTGCGCGAGCGCGACGAATGGCTGCGCCTGTTCTTCGAGGCGCCGCTGATCGGCATGGCCATGATCAATCCGCAGGGCCAGTGGCTGGAGGTCAACTACAAGCTGTGCCAGATCCTCGGGCGCAGCCGCGAGGAGCTGCGCAACAGCAGCTGGCGGCGGATCACCCATGCCGAGGACGTGCCCCCCGAGGCGGCGCTGTTCGACGCCATCAACCGTGGCGAGCGCGACGACTACGAGCTGGAGAAGCGCTTCCTGCGCCGCGACGGCTCGGTGCTCTACAGCCGCCTGAGCCTGCGCGCGGTGCGCGGGCCGGGCGGCAAGCTGGAAGCCTGCCTGGCCCTGATCGAGGACATCACCGAGCGGCACGAGGCGCAGGCGCGCTACCGCACCCTGGTGGAGCATGCCCCGGAGGCCATCGTGCTGTTCAGCCCCAGGGGCGGCATCATCGAGGCCAACGAGAATGCCCTGCGCCTGTTCAAGCTCGGCCACGCCGAGCTGCTGGGCAAGAGCCCGAGCGAGCTGAGCCCGCCCCGCCAGGCCAACGGCGAGGAATCCGCGCCGCTGGCGCGGGAGTACCTGGACGCCGCGATCAATGGCGGCACCCCGGTGTTCGAGTGGCTGCACCGCGACAGCGTCGGCCATCTGCTGCCCTGCGAAGTGCGCCTGGTGCGCATGCCCGGCCAGCCGCTGCTGATCCGCGGCAGCATCACCGATATCTCCGAACGCCAACGCTACCAGCGCGAGATCGAACGCCTGGCCTACAGCGACGAGCTGACCGGCCTGCCCAACCGCCGCCTGCTGCAGGACCGCCTGCAGCAGGCCATGGCCCGCGAACAGCGCGAGGAGCGCTTCGGCGCCTTGCTGTTCATCGACCTCGACCACTTCAAGACGGTCAACGACAGCCTCGGCCATCCCAGCGGCGATGCCCTGCTCAAGGCGGTCAGCGACCGCCTGAGCGGCTGCCTGCGCGCCGAGGACACCCTGGCCCGCCTGGGCGGCGACGAGTTCGTGGTGCTCCTGGAAAACCTCGCCAGCAACCCGGCGCAGGCCGCCGAGTACGCCGCCGAGGTGGGCGAGAAGCTGCTGGCCAGCCTGCAGGGCAGCTACCTGATCCACGGCCACGAGCTGGCGGTCAGTGCCAGCATCGGCATCACCCTGCATCCGCTGCCGGGGCAGGGTGCCGCCGATGCGCTGAAACAGTCGGACACCGCCATGTACCAGGCCAAGCAGGGCGGGCGCAATGCCCTGCACTTCTTCGCCCCGGAGATGCAGGCGGTGATCGACCAGCGCCTGCTGCTGCAGAGCGAGCTGCGCCAGGCGATGAGCCGCGACCAGCTGTACCTGGTGTTCCAGCCGCAGCTGGAGCTGGACAGCGGCGCGGTCGCCGGTGCCGAGGTGCTGCTGCGCTGGCAGCACCCGGAGCGCGGCGATATTCCGCCGACCCAGTTCATTCCCCTGGCCGAGGAAACCGGGCTGATCCAGGAACTCGGCTGCTGGGTGCTGGAGCAGGCCTGCGTCCGCCTGGCGAGCTGGCAGGCGCGCTGGCCGCAGCTGGTGCTGGCGCTCAACCTCAGCCCGCGCGAGTTGCGCCAGCCGGACTGCGCCGAGCGGATCAACGCCTGCCTGCTGCGCCACGGCCTGCCGGCCAGTGCGCTGGAGCTGGAGATTACCGAGGGCGTGCTGCTGGAGGATGTCGAACGCTGCATCGCCGCCATGCAGGCGCTCAAGCAGCTGGGCATCCGCTTCGCCATCGACGACTTCGGCACCGGCTATTCGTCGCTGACCTACCTCAAGCGCCTGCCGCTGGATCGGCTGAAGATCGATCGCAGCTTCATCCACGACCTGCAGAGCGATGCCAGCGGGCAGATGCTGGTCGAGACCATCCTGCTGATCGCCCGCAACCTGGGCCTGGCGTGCGTGGCCGAAGGCATCGAGGACGAGGCGCAGCTGGACTGGCTGCGCAGCCGCGGCTGCGCCCTGGGGCAGGGCTACTACTTTGCCCGGCCGATGGCCGAGGCGGAGTTTCTGCAGTGGATGCGGGCATATCAGGCCGGACGCGGTCCGGCCTCGGCGGCGGTCTAGGCGCTGCAGCTCGGCGGGCTTGCCGCGCGGGGTGCGGCCTGCGGCAGAGCCGCGCCGTCAGCCCTTGCCCTTGGTGCGGGTCAGGTGCGGGCCGCCGTTCTTCTCGATGTACTGGATGATCATCCCGGCCACGTCCTTGCCGGTGGTGGTCTCGATGCCTTCCAGGCCCGGCGAGGAGTTCACCTCCATCACCAGGGGGCCGTGGTGGGAGCGCAGGATGTCGACCCCGGCCACCGACAGGCCCATGACCTTGGCCGCGCGGATGGCGGTCATGCGCTCCTCAGGAGTGATCTTGATCAGGCTGGCCGAGCCGCCGCGGTGCAGGTTGGAGCGGAACTCGCCGGGCTTGGCCTGGCGCTTCATCGCCGCGATCACCTTGTCGCCGACCACGAAGCAACGGATGTCGGCGCCGCCGGCTTCCTTGATGTATTCCTGGACCATGATGTTCTGCTTGAGGCCCATGAAGGCTTCGATCACCGACTCGGCGGCCTTTTCCGTCTCGCACAGCACCACGCCGATGCCCTGGGTGCCTTCCAGCACCTTGATCACCAGCGGCGCGCCGTTGACCATCTGGATCAGGTCGGGGATGTCGTCCGGCGAGTGGGCGAAGCCGGTCACCGGCAGGCCGACGCCGCGCCGCGAGAGCAGCTGCAGCGAGCGCAGCTTGTCGCGCGAGCGGCTGATGGCCACCGATTCGTTGAGCGGGAAAACGCCCATCATCTCGAACTGGCGCAGCACCGCGCAGCCGTAGAAGGTCACCGAGGCGCCGATGCGCGGGATCACCGCGTCGAAGTTCTCCAGCGGACGCCCGCGGTAGTGGATCTGCGGCTTGTGGCTGGCGATGTTCATGTAGGCGCGCAGGGTGTCGATCACCACCACTTCATGGCCGCGTTCGGTGCCGGCTTCCACCAGGCGACGGGTCGAATACAGGCGCGGGTTGCGCGACAGGATGGCAATCTTCATTGAGCACCGGAAGGCAGGGAAAGCTGGGGTTTGTCTTGCACGTAGGTCAGCGCCGGGTTGACCACCAGTTGGCCGTCGACCAGCGCCTTGGAGCCGAGCAGCACGCGGTAGCGCATGGTCTTGCGGCAGGCCAGGGTGAACTCCACCGGCCACAGGCGATCGCCCAGCGCCAGCTGGGTGCGGATCACGTAGCGGGTCTGGGCCTGGCCGTTGGAGCTCTTGATGGTCTTCACCGTCACCAGCGGCGCCTCGCAGCGATGACGGCGCTGCACCTGGGTACCGAGGTGAGCGGTGAAGCGCACCCAGGGCGCGCCGTTGCGCTCGAACGCCTGGATATCGCTGGCGTGCAGGGTCGAGGTGCTGGCACCGGTGTCGATTTTGCCGCGCAGGCCGACCATGCCCAGCTCGGGCAGGTTGATCCATTCACGCAGGCCGATCACGGCGAGATGGTCGAAAGTCTTCAATGCAGGCTTTCTCCGGAAGTTGCGGGCATTCTAGTAGGCCCATGTGACAACTGCATCAGGCAAGATTCAGCGTCATGAGCGAACTCTTCACGAGGGCACGATGAGCGATAAAGACCCAGACAAGATACGCCTGGACAAATGGCTGTGGGCCGCGCGCTTCTACAAGACCCGCGCCCTGGCCAAGGAGGCCATCGAGGGCGGCAAGGTGCATTGCCGCGGCGAGCGCTGCAAACCGGGCAAGGAGCCGAGGATCGGCGACGAGTACGTCATCCGCACCGGCTTCGAGGAGCGCACGGTGCGCGTGCTCGCGCTGTCGATGGTGCGCCGCGGGGCGCCGGAGGCGCAGCTGCTGTACGAGGAGACCGCCGCCAGCCGGGAGCACCGTGAGGCCGCCGCCGAGCTGCGCAAGGCCGGCGCCCTGGGCCTGCAGACCGACGGCCGGCCGAGCAAGAAACAGCGCCGCCAGCTCCAGCAGTTCCGCGGCGGGCAGGACTGAAGGGCGGGCGCTGGACAGCCGGGCCTTGGTCGCGCCGGGCTTTGCGCCTAAAATCGCCAACCCTGAAACCAAGCAGAGTCCGGGCATGACCGATTTCACTCAACGTTTCCTGTTCGACGACTCCGATGTGCGCGGCGAACTGGCCAGCCTCGGCGAGAGCTACCAGCATGTGCTGGCCAAGCATCCCTACCCGCAGCCGGTGGCCCAGCTGCTCGGCGAAATGCTCGCTGCCGCGGCGCTGCTGGTCGGTACCTTGAAGTTCGATGGCCTGCTGATCCTGCAGGCGCGCTCCAACGGGCCGGTGCCGCTGCTGATGATCGAAATCTCCAGCCAGCGCGAAGTGCGCGGCATCGCCCGCTACGACGCCGCGCAGATCAAGGCCGATGCCGGCCTGCACGAGCTGATGCCCGAAGGCAGCCTGGCGCTGACCATCGACCACAAGCAGGGCCAGCGCTACCAGGGCATCGTCGGCCTGGAAGGCGACAGCCTGGCCGACTGCCTGTCCGAATACTTCGCCAGCTCCGAGCAGCTGCCCACCCGCTTCTGGCTGCATGCCGACGGCCGCCGCGCCCGTGGTCTGCTGCTGCAGCAACTGCCGGCCGACCGCCTGCCGGACCCCGAGGAGCGGGCCGCCAGCTGGGAACACCTGCTGACCCTGGCCAATACCCTGAGCGCCGAAGAGCTGCTCGGCCTGGACAACCACACCGTGCTGCACCGCCTGTATCACCAGGAAGCCCTGCGCCTGTTCGACCCGCTGCCGCTGCAGTTCCGTTGCAGCTGCTCGCGCGAGCGTTCGGCGCGGGCGCTGATCAGCCTGGGCCAGGAAGATGCCGAACTGCTGCTCAGCGAGCATGCCGGACGGGTGGTGATCGACTGCCAGTTCTGCAACCAGCGCTATGCCTTCGACGCGGCCGATGTGGCGCAGTTGTTCGTCAGCGGCGATACCCAGGCGCCATCGGCGACCCGTCACTGATGCTATAGCGTGCGTCTATCGGTTAGTTAGGTAGACAAGAGGCTGCCAAAAAGCCGGCTTTTCTGGCATACTCCCGCGACTTTTTTATCGCTGTAGCGAAGCCGACGGCTTACTACACAACGTTTGGAAGACTCGGCCAGCCGCCGACGGGGACCCTCATGACGCAAGCCAACACCGCCGTTTACACCGATATCAGCGTTGCCCAACTGGTCGAAGAGGCCATTCGCCGTGGCGAAGGCGAGCTGGCCGCCAATGGCGCGCTGGTTGTGCGTACCGGTCATCGCACCGGCCGTTCCCCGGCTGACCGCTACATCGTGCAGGAGCCGAGCAGCGAGGCGAAAATCGCCTGGGGCAACATCAACCGTCCGTTCCCGGCCGACAAGTTCGATGCCCTGTGGGATCGCGTCGAGGAATTCAACCGCGGCCAGGACTTCTTCGTTTCCCATGTGCATGTCGGCTCCGCTGCCGAGCACTACCTGCCGGTCAAGATGACCACCGCCACCGCCTGGCAGAACCTGTTCGGTCGCCAGCTGTTCATCGAGCCGCAGAGCTACAACCCGGCCGGCAAGGACGAGTGGAAGGTGCTCAACGTTTCCAACTTCGAGTGCGTGCCGGAGCGTGATGGCACCAACTCCGATGGCTGCGTGATCATCAACTTCGCCGCCAAGAAAGTCCTGATCGCTGGTATGCGCTACGCCGGTGAGATGAAGAAAGCCATGTTCTCCGTGCAGAACTTCCTGCTGCCGGAAAAAGACGTGCTGCCAATGCACTGCGCTGCCAACATCGGCGAAGAAGGTGACGTGACCCTGTTCTTCGGTCTGTCCGGCACCGGCAAGACCACCCTGTCCGCCGACGAAAGCCGCTACCTGATCGGCGACGACGAGCACGGCTGGGGCGAAGGTGTGGTGTTCAACATCGAGGGCGGTTGCTACGCCAAGTGCATCGACCTGTCCGAGAAGAACGAACCGGTGATCTGGAAAGCCATCCAGTTCGGCGCCGTGCTGGAAAACGTGGTGCTCGACGAGAACCGCGTTCCCGACTACAGCGATGACAGCCTGACCCAGAACAGCCGTGCCGCCTACCCGCTGGAGCACGTCGAGAAGCGCAGCGAGAAGAACCTGGGCGGCGAGCCGAACGCGGTGATCTTCCTGACCTGCGACCTGACTGGCGTGCTGCCGCCGGTGTCGATCCTGAACAACGAGCAGGCGGCCTACCACTTCCTGTCCGGTTACACCGCGCTGGTCGGTTCCACCGAAATGGGTAGCGGCAGCGGCATCAAGTCGACCTTTTCCACCTGCTTCGGTGCGCCGTTCTTCCCGCGCCCGGCTGGCGAGTACGCCGAGCTGCTGATCAAGCGCATCAATGGCTTCGGCTCCAAGGTCTACCTGGTCAACACCGGCTGGACCGGCGGTGGCTACGGCGTCGGCAAGCGTTTCAACATTCCGACCACCCGTGGCGTGATCGCGGCCATCCAGAGCGGCGCGCTGATCGGTGCCGAAACCGAGCACCTGCCGCTGATCAACCTGGACGTGCCGAAGGCCGTACCGGGCGTCGAGACCAACCTGCTCAACCCGCGCAACACCTGGGCTGACCAGAACGCCTACGACGAGGCCGCCAAAGGCCTGGCCAAGCTGTTCATCGAGAACTTCAAGAAGTTCGACGTGTCCGAGGCCATCCGCAACGCCGGCCCGCAACTGTAAGTTGCCCGCCCATGAAAAAGCCGCCCTCGGGCGGCTTTTTTGTGCGCTGCTGTCGGTGCAGATCAGGCACGGGTGTCTCTGTACGCTTCCGGTGCAACCGGTTTTGCCTCGGGCCGCTCGACGCGGCGGGTGTTGCTCGCGATGTCCTGTGCCAGCTGGTTGCGACGGGCGTCGTCACGCAATTGCAGTGCTGTTCCCACCGCGCCCGGCTGGCTGTCGATCTCGCCTTCGCTGGCGACCGCCAGATAGGTATCGATTTGCCGTTGCTGGCTGGTGGCACTGTACAACTGGGTGGCGGCGCTGCGCCGGTTGGACTGGCCCAGTGTCTGACTGTCCTGCTGCTCGGCGACTCGATCAGCAGCGCGGTCGACCGTGCGATTCACCTGTTCCGCAGTGAGCGGAACCTCGGGTGATGCGGTGGCCTGGCCGGCTTTGTTGATGATCTGGGTCGAGAGGGGCAGGTTGCCGCTGTACCCGGATACTTGCATGCCCTACCTCCTGTGTGGCCCTATTAATTTCAATCTACCTCGCCCGCGGCAGGTCCGTTAGATGGATTGGCGATAGTGCTGCGCATGGATTGTCCGGTTCGTTTTTCGCCACCGCGCACGGGGCTGCAGCCGCGCCCTGCCGGCACGGCCTTGCGCCGCATCGCCGGCTAAGCGGGTGGCGGCAGCAGGCTGTTGTGCCCTTCGCGGGCGAGGTTTTCCGCCAGAACGCCTGGGCTGAGCAGGCTGGCGAGGATCAGCAGCAGCGGGGCGATGCGCTTCATGGTGCCTCCGGGGTGGGCCGGTGGGGAGGACTGCCGGGTGTTGCTCCAGTCGAGCGTCTGTGCGCAGCCGGTGTCGGCGCATACAGGGCCATGGGCGGATGGCCAGCGGGCATCCGCCTGGTTACAGAGAAAAGGCGATCAGCGGCTTTTGCGCAAGGCCACGGGCGAATGAGGCTGCTGCCCGGTGGGCGGGGTCAGCTGCGATCGGCCAGCACGCCGATCAGGAAGAACACCAGCAACAGCACCGGCGCCAGGGTGAAGTTGTTGAAGTAGCCCAGGCCCTGGGCCAGCCAGGGGGTGAGGAAGACGATGGCCAGGCCGTAGCCGACCGCGCAGACCAGGACGAAGATCAGCGTGCGCAGGAAGAAGTTGAAGCCACTGATGGAGCGTTGCACCCAGGCATTGATGCCCGGTCCGAACAGCACGAACAGGGTGGCCATGATGGCCAGGGAAATGTCGAACAGGTTGCCGCGGCACCAGCGCGACAGGGTGGTGATCAGGTCGAGCAGCAGATCCATCGGTTGTCCTTATTCTGGGCGGTGGGCTGGCGGGGGTGGGCAGTTTACCGTCTGTCGCTCGGGCTGCGGTAGGTTGGGTTGGGGTGCGTAGCGCCGAAGCCCAACCAGCGAAGCGCTAAGCAGAGTCGCGGCCTGGTTGCTCGTCGTTGGGCTTCGCTACGCTCAACCCAACCTACGGCAGGAAGTGCTGCAGCAGGTCGTTGAGGAACAGCTGGCCTTCGCGGGTCGCCACCAGGCGTTCGGGGTCGGCCAGCAGCAGCTTGCGTGCCTCGGCCTCGCGCCGGGCGCCGTCCAGCTGCGCCAGGGGCAGGCTGGTGCGCGCGCTGAACAGGCTGGCCGGCACGCCTTCGGTGAGACGCAGCGCGTTCATCAGGAACTCGAACGGCAGTTCGTCGGCCGTCAGCAGGCGCTCGCCGGCCTGGAAGGCCTTGGCCGGGTCGAGGTAGTCCTTGGGCAGGCGGGTCTTCCAGCTGCGCGCGATCTGCCCGGACGGGCTGCTCAGCTTGGCGTGGGCGCCGGCGCCGATGCCGAGGAAATCGCCGAAGGTCCAGTAGTTGAGGTTGTGCCGCGCCGCCTGGCCGGCCTGGGCATAGGCGGAGACCTCGTACTGGGCGTAGCCCTGCTCGGTCAGCAGGGCCTGGCCGGCCTCCTGGATGTCCCACAGCAGGTCGTCTTCCGGCAGCGCCGGCGGCTGGCTCCAGAACACCGTGTTTGGCTCCATGGTCAGCTGGTACCAGGACAGGTGCGTCGGCCCCTGGGCGATGGCGGTGCGCAGGTCGAACAGGGCGTCCTCGATGCTCTGCTCGGGCAGGCCGTGCATCAGGTCGAGGTTGAAGTTGTCGAAGCCGGCGGCGCGCGCCATGTCGGCGGCACGGATCGCCTCGTCGCCGTCGTGGATGCGGCCGAGGGCCTTGAGCTTGGCCTGCTGGAAACTCTGCACGCCGATCGACAGGCGGTTGATGCCGAGGCGGCGGTAGTCGCGGAACTTGGCCTGCTCGAAGGTGCCGGGGTTGGCTTCCAGGGTGATCTCGATGGCGCTGGCGAAGCGCACGCGCCGCTCTACGCCCTCCAGCAGGCGGCCCAGGGCGCGGGCCGAGAACAGGCTGGGGGTGCCGCCACCGAAGAAGATCGAGCTCAACTCGCGACCGTGGACATGGCCGAGGTCGGCGTCCAGGTCGGCCAGCAGGGCGTCGACATAGTCCTCTTCCGGCAGCGTGGGGCCGGCGGCGTGGGAGTTGAAGTCGCAGTACGGGCATTTGCGCACGCACCACGGGATATGGATGTACAGCGCCAGTGGCGGCAGCTGGAAGCTCCCGCCGCTGAGCGTGCTCATGCCAGCCCCAGGCGCTGCTTGAGCAGGACCATGGCGCGGGCGCGGTGGCTGAGCTGGTTCTTCTCGATCGAGGTCAGCTCGGCGCTGGAGCAGCCGCGTTCGGCGACCCAGAACAGCGGGTCGTAGCCGAAGCCATGCTCGCCGCACGGTGCGTGCAGGATGCTGCCGTGCCAGAGGCCCTCGCAGAGGATCGGCAGCGGGTCGTCGGCGTGCCGCACCAGGGCCAGGGCGCAGACGAACTGGGCGCCGCGCTCGGCATCCGGGACGTCCTTGAGCGCCTCCAGCAGCTTGGCGTTGTTGGCCGCGTCACCCAGGCCGTCGGCATAGCGCGCCGAGTAGATGCCGGGTGCGCCGCCGAGGCAGTCCACCGCCAGCCCCGAGTCGTCGGCCAGCGCCGGCAGGCCGGACACCCGGGCGGCATGGCGGGCCTTGAGGATGGCGTTCTCGACGAAGGACAGGCCGGTTTCCTCCGGCTCCACGCTGGAGAACTCGCCGATCGCGCGCACGCGCACGGCGTCGCCGAGCATGGCCTGGAGTTCCTTGAGTTTGCCGGCGTTGTGGCTGGCCAGCACGAGTTCGGTGAGCTGCATCATTCGTCCGGAAACACTTCCTGGTCAAAACTGAAACTCTGCGGCGCGGCATCGCCGACCTGCAGGTTGAGGGTGAAGTTGAGCATCTCGCGCTCGCGCAGCGGGAACTCGGCCAGGTAGTACACCGCGCCGCTTTCCAGCACCTGCTTGAAGCTCAGCGCGCTGGTCTGGCCGAGCAGGTTCTTCACCTGGCCACTGACCTGGGCCGGCACGCCCTTGCCGGCCTTGAGCGCGGCGACGTTGATCACGCCGGTGGTCTTGCTGCGGTTGAGGCCCGCCGCGGCGGCGATATCCGGCTGCAGGAAGCTGGAGTTGAACACGCTGTAATGCACATCCAGGTCGCCGAAGCTCTGTTTGCGTTCGGCGAAGGCGGGCAGGGCGACGAGCAGGCACAGCAGCAGGGAAGCGAGGCGAGGCATGGTGGTTCTCCTGGGCGTCAGGGGGTTAGAGGGCTACGCGGTGATCGGCCAGGCCGGGCCCGCTGACGCGATAGATGCCGATCTCTCCCATCAGATTAGGCCAAAGCTTGCTGCCCAGGCTGTGCCGATGCTCGTGGTCCACCGCCAGGCGCTCCTCGACCCGGGCGCCCAGCTGCAGGCACAGGCGCTCGAAGTCGGCGAAGGTGCAGAAGTGGATGTTCGGCGTGTTGTACCAGGTGTAGGGCAGGAATTCCGATACCGGCATGCGCCCGTTGCGCGCCAGGTACCAGCGGCAGTGCCAGTGGCCGAAGTTGGGGAAGGTGATGATGCAGGTCTTGCCGACCCGCAGCATTTCCGCCAGGACCTTGTCCGGGTAGCGCAGGGCCTGCAGCGACTGGGTCATGACCACCACGTCGAAGCTGTTGCTGGCGAAGTTGCCGAGGCCCTGGTCGAGATCCTGTTCGATCACGTTGACCCCGCGCTCGATGCAGGTGGCGATCTTGTCGCCGTCGATCTCCAGGCCGTAGCCGCTGACCTGCTTGTTGGCGTGCAGCCAGGCCAGCAGTTCGCCGTCGCCGCAGCCGAGGTCGAGCACGCGGCTGCCGGCGGGGATCCATTCCTGGATGATGTCCAGATCTGCGCGCATGGCTTATACCTCGATCCGTTTCATGTAACCGCCGAAGGCCTGCAGGTAGCGCGGGATCGGGATGAGAAAGGCGTCGTGGCCCTGCGGCGCGTCGATTTCCAGGTAGCTGACGTTCTTGTTGGCCGCCAGCAGGGCGTCGACGATTTCCCGCGAGCGCGCCGGCGAGAAGCGCCAGTCGGTGGTGAAGGACATCACGCAGAAGTCGGCCTGGGCCACCGCCAGGGTCTTGGCCAGGTTGCCGCCCTGGGCGGCGGCCGGGTCGAAGTAGTCCAGCGCCTTGGTCATCAGCAGGTAGGTGTTGGCGTCGAAACGCCCGGAGAACTCCTCGCCCTGGTAGCGCAGGTAGCTCTCGACCTGGAACTCGACGCTGTGGAAGTCGTAGTTGAGCTTGTCGGTCTTCAGCTCGCGGCCGAATTTCTCGCCCATGGCGTCGTCCGACAGGTAGGTGATGTGGCCGACCATGCGCGCCAGCATCAGGCCGCGCTTGGGGATCACCCCCTGTTCCTGGAAGTGCCCGCCGTGGAAGTCCGGGTCGGTGAGGATGGCCTGGCGCGCCACTTCGTTGAAGGCGATGTTCTGCGCCGACAGCTTGGGTGCCGAGGCAATCGCCAGGCAGTGGCGCACGCGCTCGGGGTAGCTGATGCTCCACTGCAGCGCCTGCATGCCGCCCAGGCTGCCGCCGATCACCGCGGCCCAGCGGCCGATGCCGAGCCGGTCGGCCAGGCGTGCCTGGCTGTGCACCCAGTCTTCCACGGTCATCACCGGGAAGTCGGCGCCGTAGACCTTGCCGGTGGCCGGGTTGAGGCTGCCGGGGCCGGTGGAGCCGTTGCAGCCGCCGAGGTTGTTGAGGCTGACGACGAAGAACTTGTTGGTGTCGATCGGCTTGCCGGGGCCGATGCAGCTGTCCCACCAGCCCGGCTTGCGCTCGTCCGCGCGGTGGTAGCCGGCGGCGTGGTGATGGCCGGACAGGGCGTGGCAGATCAGCACGGCGTTGCTCGCCGCGGCATTCAGCGTGCCGTAGGTCTCGTAGATCAGCTGGTAGTCGGCCAGCGTGCGCCCGCACACCAGGGGCAGTGGCTCGGCAAAGTGCACAGTCTGCGGTGTGACCAGACCGACGGAATCTTCGGGAAAGGCTGTCGGCATCGACCCTGCTCTCGATCAAGGGAGTGCAGCAGTCTAAAGACCGGGGCCCCCAGCGGCAAGCGCCGCGGGGGCCGCTAAGGCCTTGAATGGAAAGGCTCTACGCCGGGTCGCCGGCGCCTTGCTGGCGGGCTGCGCCGGGCAGGGTGACGACCTTGCCCTGGCGCTGGATCGGCGCCGGGCGGCGCAGTGCGCGGAGCATGTCGCTGGCCTGGCCCAGCTGGGTTTCCAGCTCGCCGATGTAGCGCGCCAGTTGCTGGCCGCGCTGGCGCGCCTGCTGGGTGTCCTGAGCCAGGGCCTTGAGCCGCAGCATGTGGGTTTCCAGCAGCTGCTTGTGTTCCAGGGTGTGCTGCATCAGCGGCATCAGCGCGTCGCTGGCCCACTGCTCGGCCTCGTGGCGCAGGCGCTGGTGCAGGCCGATGACTTCCTGCACCAGGGTGGCGAAGAAGCGCCGGGTCAGGATCTTCTGCTCGGTGAGCAGGGTCTTCAGGTGCAGGCGGAACTGGTCGGCCTTGGCCTGCAGCTGCTGCAGCTCGCGCAGGTAGCGGCGGCTGTTGAACTGCGGCGCGTCGACGCCGTGCAGCGGGTTTTCCTCGTTGTGCCGGCGGTAGATGGCGGCGACCATCTTGTTGGCCATCTCGGCTTCCTGGGCCAGGTTGCCGAGGTCGTGTTCGACGTTGTGGAAGAACTGCAGGATCGCCTGGTTGATGCCGAAGGTGGTCCAGCTGCCGCTCAGGCCCTCGCGGACCCGCGCCAGGTGACCTTCCAGGCGGTCCGGGAGGACGGCGGCGCGCAACAGGTCGCCCTGGCGCTTGAGCAGGCGCTGGTTGGTCTTCAGACCGAGCAGGCGCTTGTGGTGCTGGCTGTGGTCTTCCTTGGTCTTGGCGGTCAGCTCGAAGAGCATCTGGCCGTTGTCCTGCTGGTGGCTGGAGAGCAGCTCCTGCTGCTCGCGCACCTTGGCCAGGCGCAGGTTGAGCACGTGCTGGCTGTTGTTGAGCAGGGCCAGCACCTGGTTGACCACGCGGTCTTCGAGCAGGCGCTCCTTCTGCGCGACGATGCGTTCGCAGAGCAGGCTTTCCAGGTCGCCGAGCTGGCTGCGCGCGAGCAGCGCCTCGTCCTTGCGTACCTTGGCCAGCATCGCCTGCTTGGCCGACAGCGGCAGCACGCTGTCGGCACTGATGCCCAGCTGGCGCGCGGTGGCGTGGCGGATCTGGCTGATGGCGTTGTGCACGAACTGCTCGCCGGCGAGGTCGTCCCACAGCACGTCGATCTTGTTCAGCACGGCGAACAGGCTGGACTGGGTGTCTTCGTCGAGCTGGCGGATATGCTGCTGCCAGATCGCCATGTCGCTGGCGGTGACGCCGGTGTCGGCGGCCAGCAGGAAGATGATCGCCTGGGCGCTGGGCAGCATCGACAGGGTCAGTTCCGGTTCGCTGCCGAGGGCGTTCAGGCCGGGCGTGTCGAGGATGCGCAGGCCTTGGCGCAGCAGCGGGTGGTCGAAGTTGACGATGGCGTGGCGCCAAGCCGGTACCAGCACCTGGCCGGGCTTGCCGGCGCTTTCCAGCATGTCCGGGTGGAAGCCGAGCTGGATCGCCTGTTCCACCGGCATCGGCTTGGTCTTCGCCACCTGGCTGAAGGCCTGCACCATGTTGTCCGGGTCGCTGGTGTCCAGCGGGATGTTCACCCAGTGCCGCGGAATGCGCTTGAACTGCGCCACGCTGGCCGAGGCGGTGCGCGTCTCGATCGGCAGCAGGCGGATGTAGGAACGCTCGGAGCGCGGGTCGAAGAACAGCTCGGTCGGGCACATGGTGGTGCGCCCGGCCTGGGACGGCAGCATGCGCTGGCCGTACTCGGAGAAGAACAGGCTGTTGATCAGCTCGGTCTTGCCACGGGAGAACTCGCCGACGAAGGCCAGGGTGATGTGGTCGGTACGCAGCAGGCGCAGGGCCCGTTCCAGGCGGGTGTCGAGCGCTTCCGAGCCGAGCCGGTTGTGCGCCAGCCAGCTGCGGTAACGGGTGATCTCGCGCATCAACTCGCGCTTCCAGGCGACGTAGGCGTCTACCTGCTGACTGAGACGTTCCATGCTCATCCGGGCTTCTCCTCTCGGGTAACGCATCCTGCGCTGGTCGTGGGTGGCGAGGGCGACGGCAGACTGGCCTGCGGCGGCGCCACGATAGCCGAGGCTTTGCCGCAGATGCCCGCATTATGCGGGGGATGGCGCCGGCGTCAATCGCCCCGGCGCACACGCCGTCCCCTGTGGTCGCTCAAGACGACCGAGCGGTCAGCCCGGGCAGCTCCGGCAGGCGTTGCGGCGCATGGATGCGCACGCGTTTCTGCCGGTTCAGCTCGCCGCTTTCCAGGCTGACCTGGCTCTTGGCCACGCCGAAGGCCTTGCCAAGAAAGGCCAGCAGATGGGCATTGGCCTTGCCTTCCACCGGTGGCGCGGTGAGGCGGATCTTCAGCCGCTCACCGTGCAGGCCGGTGAACTCGTCCTTGCTGGCCTTGGGCTGCAGGTGGCAGTCGAGAATCAGGTCGTCGCCATCCCAGCGGAACCAGGCCATCTCAGATGAACGGGCTGAGGATGGCGGGCATGCCACTCATGGCCGCGAGGTTGCCGATGACGAAGCGATCCAGCAGGTTCAGCGCGATAAAGGCGAAGATCGGCGAGATATCCAGGCCGCCGAGGTTCGGGATCAGGCGGCGGAACGGCGCCAGCAGCGGCTCGCAGATCTGGTTGACCAGCTGCGCCCCGGGGTTGTAGCTGCCGGGGGCGACCCAGGAGAGGATCACGCTGATGATCATGGCGAAGAAGAAGATCTTGAGGAACAGCGAGGTCACCGCGATCACCGCCCACACCAGTAGCTGCAGGCCGACCGCGAGCGGATTGGCGCCGGCGATGAGGATGATCACCACCATCAGCAGCAGTTGCACCAGGATCGCCAGCACCAGCGAGGCCAGGTCCAGGCCGCCCAGGCCGGGAATGATCCGGCGCAGCGGCTTGAGCAGGGGCTGGGTGGCCTTCAGGGTGAACTGGCTGAGCGGGTTGTAGAAGTCGGCGCGCACCAGTTGCAGGATGAAGCGCAGCAGTACGATCAGCAGGTACAGGCTGCCGAGGGTCTGGATGATATAGATGAGGGCTTCCGTGAATCCGGACATGCGGGCTCCTTGTTGATCCAGCTGTTTATTGGCCCAGTTGGGCGGCGAGTTCGGCCGAGCGCTTGGCGGCGGCGTCCAGGGCCTTCTGCACCAGCGCCTCGAAGCCGCCGGCCTGGAAGGCCTTGATCGCCGCTTCGGTGGTGCCGTTGGGCGAGGTCACCCGGCGGCGCAGTTCGGCGGCGTCGACCTCGCTCTCGCTGGCCATGCGCGCGGCGCCGAGGGCAGTGTGCACGGTCAGCTGCTCAGCGATCCCGCGCGGCAGGCCGAGTTGCTCGCCGGCGGCGGTCATCGCCTCGATCAGCAGGAAGAAATAGGCCGGGCCGCTGCCGGACACGGCGGTGACCGCATCGATCTGCTGCTCCTGGTCCAGCCACAGGGCCAGGCCGACGGCGGACAGCAGCTGTTCGGCCTGCTGGCGCTGGGCGGTGGAGACCTCGGCGTTGGCGAACAGGCCGCTGACGCCCTGGCGCAGCAGGGCCGGGGTGTTCGGCATGCAGCGCACGATCGGGCGCTCGCCCAGCCAGTTGGCCAGGCTGGCGCAACCGATGCCGGCGGCGATGGAGACGATCAGCTGGCCGTCGACCAGGCTCGGGGCCAGGGCCAGGCAGACGTCCTTGAGCACCTGCGGCTTGGTCGCCAGGACCACCACCTCGGCGCCGGCGATGGCCTCGGCGTTGCTGGCGAACAGCTCGATGCCGTATTCGCCGGCGACCTTGGCCCGCTGTTCGGCGCCCAGGTCGCTGGCGCGGATGTGGCTGGCCGGGATGCCCTGGGCGAGCAGGCCGCCGATCAGGCTGGTGGCCATGTTGCCGGCACCGATGAAGGCGATACGTGGGTGGCTCATGTCGGGTTTCCTTCGTTCTTCAATTCGGGGTGGTTGGCCCGCTCAGGGCTGGCCGTAGTCGCGGGCGCCAAACAGGGCGGTGCCGATGCGTACCCAGGTCGCGCCTTCGGCGATCGCCGCCTCCAGGTCGTGGCTCATGCCCATGGACAGGCTGTCGAGGCCCGGGTCCAGGCGGTCGCGCAGCTCGCGCAGGCGGGCGAAGGCGGCATGCTGCTCGACCGCATCGTCGGTCGGTTCGGGGATTGTCATCAATCCGCGCAGGCGCAGCTGCGGCAGTTGTGTAACCGCCTGTGCCAGGGCCGGCAGTTGCTCCGGGGTACAGCCGGATTTGCTGGCCTCGCCGCTGACATTCACCTGCAGGCAGATATTCAGCGGTGGCAAGCCGGCCGGGCGCTGGGCGGCCAGGCGCTCGGCGATCTTCAGGCGGTCCACCGAGTGCACCCAGGCGAAATGCTCGGCGATCGGCTTGGTCTTGTTCGATTGAATGGGGCCGATGAAGTGCCAGATCAAGTCCAGGTCGGCCAGTTCCAGCTGCTTGCCCAGGGCTTCCTGCAGGTAGTTTTCGCCGAAGTCGCGAACCCCGGCCGCATGGGCTTCGCGGATCGCGGCGGCGGGTTTGGTCTTGCTCACCGCGAGCAGGCCGATAGTCGCCGAATCTCGCTGCGAGGCTTGCGCCGCCTCACGGATACGCTCGCGAACCTTTGCAATATTCTCTGCTATCGTGGACATTACTCGCGCTCTATAGCCCGCCCGTCAGGGGTTTGCGGCATTCTACCTGCTTGCATGTGATTGGGGAGTCCCATGGATATTACCGAGCTGTTGGCCTTCAGCGCCAAGCAAGGCGCGTCGGACCTGCACCTCTCGGCGGGCCTGCCGCCGATGATTCGGGTGGACGGCGACGTACGGCGGATCAACCTGCCGGCGATGGACCACAAACAGGTCCACGCGCTGATCTACGACATCATGAACGACAAGCAGCGCAAGGATTACGAGGAATTCCTCGAGACCGACTTCTCCTTCGAAGTGCCGGGCGTGGCGCGCTTCCGGGTCAACGCGTTCAACCAGAACCGCGGCGCCGGTGCGGTATTCCGGACCATTCCGTCGAAAGTGCTGACCATGGAAGACCTCGGCATGGGCGAGGTGTTCAAGAAGATCACCGACGTGCCGCGCGGTCTGGTACTGGTCACCGGGCCGACCGGCTCGGGCAAGTCGACCACCCTGGCGGCGATGCTCGACTACCTGAACAGCACCAAGTACCACCATATCCTGACCATCGAAGACCCGATCGAATTCGTTCACGAGTCGAAGAAGTGCCTGGTCAACCAGCGCGAAGTGCACCGCGACACCCACGGCTTCTCCGAGGCCCTGCGTTCGGCCCTGCGTGAAGACCCGGACATCATCCTGGTCGGCGAGATGCGCGACCTGGAAACCATCCGCCTGGCGCTGACCGCGGCGGAAACCGGTCACCTGGTGTTCGGCACCCTGCACACCACCTCGGCGGCCAAGACCATCGACCGGGTGGTCGACGTGTTCCCCGCCGAGGAGAAGTCCATGGTCCGCTCCATGCTCTCCGAATCGCTGCAGTCGGTGATCTCGCAGACCCTGCTGAAGAAGATCGGCGGTGGCCGGGTGGCGGCCCACGAGATCATGATCGGCACCCCGGCGATCCGTAACCTGATCCGCGAGGACAAGGTGGCGCAGATGTACTCGGCGATCCAGACCGGCGGCTCGCTGGGCATGCAGACCCTCGACTCCTGCCTGAAAGGCCTGGTGGCCAAGGGCCTGGTCAGTCGCGAGGCGGCCCGCGAGAAGGCCAAGACCCCGGAAAACTTCTAATAATAAGCGGGCCGCCCCGGTTGCGGCCCAGCACTGGCAACATGGGCGGGAACGATGGAATTCGAAAAGCTGCTGCGCTTGATGGTGGAAAAGGGTGGTTCTGACCTGTTCATTACCGCCGGGGTGCCACCGTCGATGAAGGTCAACGGCAAGATCATGCCGGTGACCAAGAACCCCATGTCGCCGGAACAGACCCGGGAAACCGTGCATTCGGTGATGAACGAGCAGCAGCGCCGCGACTTTGCCGAGAACCACGAGTGCAACTTCGCCATCAGCGCCCGCGGCATCGGTCGTTTCCGCGTCAGCGCCTTCTACCAGCGCAACCTGGCGGGCATGGTGCTGCGTCGCATCGAGACCAACATCCCGACCATCGACGACCTCAAGCTGCCGGAAATCCTCAAGAAGCTGGCGCTGACCAAGCGCGGCCTGGTGCTGTTCGTCGGCGCCACCGGTACCGGCAAGTCCACCTCGCTGGCGGCGATGATCGGTTACCGCAACAAGAACAGCAGCGGCCACATCATCTCCATCGAAGACCCGATCGAATATATCCACCAGCACCAGAGCTGCATCGTCACCCAGCGCGAAGTGGGCATCGACACCGAGTCCTTCGAGGTGGCGCTGAAGAACACCCTGCGCCAGGCGCCGGACGTGATCCTGATCGGCGAGATCCGTACCCGCGAGACCATGGACCATGCCGTGGCCTTCGCCGAGACCGGCCACCTGTGCCTGGCCACCCTGCACGCCAACAACGCCAACCAGGCGCTGGACCGGATCATCAACTTCTTCCCGCCGGACCGGCAGAACCAGGTGTGGATGGACCTGTCGCTGAACCTCAAGGCCATCGTCGCCCAGCAGCTGGTGCCGACCCCGGATGGCAAGGGCCGCCGCGCGGTGATCGAGGTGCTGATCAACACCCCGCTGGCCGCCGACCTGATCCGCAAGGGCGAGGTGCACGAGCTCAAGAACCTGATGAAACGCTCCACAGAGCTGGGCATGCAGACCTTCGACCAGGCCCTGTACAACCTCTACACCCAGGGCGAGATCACCTACGAAGACGCGCTGCTCTACGCCGACTCGGCGAACGACCTGCGCCTGATGATCAAGCTCGGTTCGGAAACCGACGGCGAACACCTGACCAGCTCCAATCAGGGGCTCAGCCTGGAAGTCAGCGAGGAAGAGCCGGGCCGGCGTTTCCGCTAAACCTCATCGCTGCCGGTTCGGTAGCGAATGGTTTTTCCGGATTGCTGGGCGACAGCCTGGGCCTGGCCGTCGCGCTGCGCACCGGCACGGGCCTGGCTCATCAGTTGCGGAATCAACGATCCTTCCGGCAGGTTTTTCCAGAAGCGCACCGGCAGGTTGTTTTCCAGCACGCTGCGATTCAGCCGCGCCGGGTTGAAGGTGCTGCCGTAGTAGGCCAGCCATAGCTGCTGGCCTTCATCCCCAGGTGCCTGCGCCAGCTGCCGCCATTCCGGCGGGCAGTGCTGCCGGTGGTGCAAGCGCTGGCCATCCCAGTACACCCCGTCTTGCGGCGTAGCGATCAGCCAGCTGTGCTGGCCCATGCGTTCGGCAAAATGGCCGCTGGCGCTGTGCAGAATGTCATGGGCCGGCTCGTGCCAGGCGACGAAGTCCGGCCCGTTCTCGACGCAGCAGGGCTGAAAGCGCAGAAAGGCATGCAGGTGATGGGCTTCGCGGCGTACGGCCTTGAGCCGTTTGTGCAGCTCACTGCCGTCGGCATCCCCCGCCAGCATGGCGCTGCGGTCGCCCTGGCTGACCCGCCAGAGCACCCGGTAGAGCAGGCTCCAGCGTTCTGCGCAGCGATAGCGTGCGGCGCTTTCGAGCAGGCTGAGAAGCTGGCGTGGTACCCGGATGGCGGTTGTCGCCTGGTGCGGCGTTGCGCAGGGAGTGCCGGCCGCGAACAGGTCGCTATCGCCATCGTTGCTGTACCAGTTGATCTGGTCGGCAGTCACGCCCTGCTGCAACAGCTCGCGTGCGGCCTGGCGCCAGCCGGCAAAACTGCCATCGAAGCGGGCGCTGACCATCACCAGAGGACCATCTGCGCCGGTGTTTCACTCAGCTGCCGGCGCAGCACTCGAGACTCGCTGCCGGCCTGCTGGGGCCGATAGTCCTGGGTGACGATGAAGGGCTTGGCTTTTTCCAGGGCGCAGCGCAGGCGGCTGACGTCTTCGAAGCGGATGCGCTTGTGCCGGCGCAGTGCCACCAGGCGCTTGGCGCTGAGTACGCCGATCCCGGGGACGCGGGCGATCAGGCTGGGCTCGGCGCGGTTGAGGTCGACCGGAAAGTGCTCGCGATTGGCCAGGGCCCAGGCCAGCTTGGGGTCGATATCCAGGGCCAGATTGCCGGGGCCGCTGAGCAGCTCGCCGGCCTGGAAACCATAGCCACGCAGGAGGAAGTCGGCCTGGTACAGGCGATGTTCGCGCAGCAGCGGTGGGGCCTCGAAGGGCACGGTCTTGGGGCTGTGCGGGATCGGACTGAATGCCGAGTAATAGACCCGGCGCAGGCGGTAGGCGCCATACAGCGACTGGGCGGTGTGCAGGATGGTGCTGTCGTCGGTGGCGTCGGCGCCGACGATCATCTGTGTACTCTGGCCGGCGGGGGCGAAGCGCGGTGCGCGTTTTTCCGCGCGGGCCTCGTTCTCGCCCTGGTGGATCGAGTGCATGGCCTGCTTGATGGTGCCCACCTGCTTTTCCGGCGCCAGGCGGATCAGGCTGGTTTCGGTGGGCAGTTCGATGTTGACGCTGAGGCGGTCGGCATAGCGGCCGGCCTCGGCGATCAGCAGGGGATCGGCATCGGGAATGGTCTTCAGGTGGATGTAGCCGCGGAACTGGTGTTCTTCACGCAGCAGCTTGGCGACGCGGATCAGCTGCTCCATGGTGTAGTCGGCCGAGCGAATGATGCCCGAGCTGAGAAACAGCCCGCTGATGCAGTTGCGCCGGTAGAAGTCCAGGGTCAGGGTCACCACCTCCTCGGGGGTGAAGCGCGCCCGTGGTACATCACTGGAACGGCGGTTGACGCAGTATTGGCAGTCGTACAGGCAGAAGTTGGTCAGCAGGATCTTCAGCAGCGCGACGCAACGCCCGTCCGGGGTGAAGCTGTGGCAGATGCCCATGCCATTGGTGGCGCCGAGTCCGCTCTTGCCCTTCGAGCTGCGCTTCGGCGCGCCGCTGCTGGCGCAGGAGACGTCGTACTTGGCGGCATCGGCGAGTACGGTGAGCTTGTCGATCAACTGCATGGCACAATCCATTAACTGTTTGGATATACAGTATTTCGATTGCCCATGATCCGGCAAGGCAGAAGTTGTAACGCAATGGATTTCTCTTGGCAGGGAAACCTTGGGTAGAGTGTGGCGTCAGACAGCTGCACATTGCGCAGGAGGCAGACATGCAACGACAGGACACGCACAGCAAGGTCATTGGCTATCTACTGTGGATCTTCGGCTTTCTCGGCGCGCACCGTTTCTACTACGGCAAGCCGGTGACCGGGACCATCTGGTTCTTCACCCTCGGCCTGTTCTTCATCGGCTGGATCATCGACCTGTTCCTGATCCCCAGCATGGACCGCGATGCGGACCTGCGTTTCCACGCTGGCGACATCGACTACAACCTGGCCTGGATCCTGCTCACCTTCCTCGGCGCCTTCGGCGTGCACCGCATGTACCAGGGCAAGTGGATCAGCGGCATCCTCTATCTGCTGACCCTGGGCCTGTTCGGCCTGGGCGTGCTCTACGACTTCTGGACCCTGAACGACCAGGTTTCGCTGCGCAACGCCCAGCGCGGCTGACGGCTGCCGCCATGAAAAAGCCCGCCATTTGGCGGGCTTTTTCATGGTCGGGCGGTTCAGCCCTGGAAGCTGATGCGGCCGTCCACCAGGGTGTAGCGCACCTTGCCCGGCAGGCAGTGGCCGATGAACGGGCTGTTGCCGCCCTTCGAGTACCAGGTCTCGCCGGCCAGGGTCTGGCCGTTGGCTTCGAACAGCAGCAGGTCGGCCGGGGCGCCCACGGCCAGGCGTCCGGCGGGCAGGCGCAGGGCCTTGGCCGGACCGGCGGTGAGGCGGGCGAGCAGGGTCGGCAGGTCGAGCAGGCCGTCTTCCACCAGGGTCAGGGCCAGCGGCAGCAGCAGCTCGACGCTGCTGATGCCGGGTTCGGTGGCACCGAACGGGGCCAGCTTGGCGTCGGCCTCGTGGGGCTGGTGGTGGCTGGCGATGGCGCCGATCACCCCGGCCTTCAACGCCTGGCGCAGGCCGTCGCGATCGAAGGCGGTGCGCAGCGGCGGCTGCACATGGTACAGGCTGGAGAAACCCTGCAGCGCCTCGTCGGTGAGGATCAGCTGGTACATCGCCACGTCGGCGGTCACCGGCAGGCCGCGGGCCTGGGCGGCGGCAATCATTTCGGCGCCGCGCGCGCTGGTCAGCTGGCTGAAGTGGGCGCGCACGCCGCTCTGCTCGACCAGCAGCAGGTCGCGGGCCAGGGCCACGGTCTCGGCGGTTTCCGGAATGCCGGCCAGGCCGAGGAAGCTGGCGGTCGGCCCTTCGTGGGCCAGGCCGCCTTCGGCCAGCTCAAAGTCCTGGGCGTGGAACACCACGGTCAGGTCGAAGGTCGCCGCGTATTCCAGGGCCCGGCGCAGGGTGCGGTTGTTGGCCATCGGTGCCAGGCCATTGGCGAAGGCCACGCAGCCGGCGTCGCGCAACGCCACCAGCTCGGCCAGCTGCTCGCCGGCGAGATTCTTGCTCAGTGCGCCGATGGGGAACACCTTGGCGTGCCCGGCTTCCTGGGCGCGGTCGAGGATCAGCTCGGCCACCGCCGAGGTGTCCAGCACCGGTTTGGTCAGCGGCGGGCAGCACAGGCTGGTGACGCCGCCGGCGGCCGCGGCCAGGGTCTCGCTGGCGATGTTGCCCTTGCGGCTGTAGCCGGGCTCGCGCAGGGCCACGGAAAGGTCGACCAGGCCGGGGCTGGCGACCAGGCCGCTGGCATCGATGGTCTTGTCGGCGACGAAGCCGGCAGGGGCCTGGTCGAGGGCGACGATCTTGCCGCCGTCGAGGTAGAGTTCGCTGGCCTGGTCGAGGCCGCTGGCCGGGTCGATGACCCGGGCGCCGAAGATACGGGTGCGCATCAGTTCTGCTCCTCGGCATTCAGTTGACGCTGGGCGGCCTGGCCGCTCATGGCCATGGACAGCACGGCCATGCGGATGGCGATGCCGTAGGTGACCTGGTTGAGGATCACCGACTGCGGGCCGTCGGCCACCGCCGACTCGATTTCCACGCCGCGGTTGATCGGCCCTGGGTGCATCACCAGGGCATCCGGCTTGGCCAGCTTGAGACGCTGCTCGGTGAGGCCGTAGAGGCGGTAGAACTCGCCTTCGCTGGGTAGCAGGCCGCCCTGCATGCGCTCGCGCTGCAGGCGCAGCATGATCACCACGTCGACATCCTTGAGGCCGCTGGCCAGGTCGCTGTAGACCTTCACCCCGTACTGCTCGATGCCGATCGGCAGCAGGGTCTTCGGCCCGATCACGCGGATGTCCGGGCAGCCCAGGGTCTGCAGGGCGAGCATGTTCGAACGGGCCACCCGCGAATGCAGGATGTCGCCGACTATGGCCACCGAGAGGTTCTCGAAGCCGCCCTTGTGCCGGCGGATGGTCAGCATGTCGAGCATGCCCTGGGTCGGGTGCGCGTGGCGGCCGTCGCCACCGTTGATGATCGCCAGGTTCGGGCACACGTGCTCGGCGATGAAGTGCGCGGCGCCGGAGTCGGCATGGCGCACGACGAAGATGTCGGCGGCCATGGCTTCCAGGTTGCGCAGGGTGTCGAACAGGGTCTCGCCCTTGCTGGTCGAGCTGGTCGACACGTTGAGGCTGATCACGTCGGCCGACAGGCGCTGGGCGGCCAGCTCGAAGGTGGTTCGGGTGCGCGTGGAGTTCTCGAAGAACACGTTGCACACAGTCTTGCCGCGCAGCAGCGGGACCTTCTTCACCGCGCGGGCGCCGACTTCGAGGAAGGAGTCGGCGGTGTCGAGGATTTCCGTCAGCAGCTCGCGGGGCAGGCCGTCGAGCGAGAGGAAGTGGCGCAGCTGGCCCTGGTCGTTGAGCTGCAGCGAGCGCTTGGCGTCGATAGGCATGGGGCAGGCCTTAGGAATCAGAGAGGGTTTGCAGCTCGAGGGCGAGCGGCGCGGGGCCGAGCAATTTTACCCGTTCGTTGGCCGCCAGGGCGAGGGTCGCGCCGAGCACGTCGGCATGCACCGGCAGCTCGCGGGCATTCAGGTCGAGCAGGCAGACCAGGGTCACGCTGGCCGGGCGGCCGTAGTCGAACAGTTCGTTGAGGGCGGCGCGCACGGTGCGTCCGCTCATCAGGACGTCGTCGATCAGCACCAGATGCTGGTCTTCGATATCGAACGGCAGCTCGGATGGGCGCACCTGGGGGTGCAGGCCGCTGCGGGTGAAGTCATCGCGGTAGAAGGACACGTCGAGGGTGCCGAGCGGCTGGTCCAGGCCCAGCTCCGCGAGCAGCGCTTCGGCCACCCACACGCCGCCGGTGCGGATGCCGATGAAGTGCGGCTGGGTGATGCCGCGGCTGGCCAGCAGCTGTTGCAGCTCGGCGGCCATGCGGGGCAGCAGTTCGGCGGGGTTGGGCAGGGCCATGGGCGATCCTCGGGCAATTAACAGGCGGTGGGCGATCCGCTCCAGCGTAGTCGGTGCGGATGCCATGCAGTAGCGGTCGACGGTGGCAGGTGCCGACGCTTCACGGCTGTTCGGCCAGCCAGCCTTCCAGCAGCAGGGCCGCGGCCAGGGCGTCGACTGGGTTGTCCCGGTAGCTGCCGCCGCGCTGGCCCTGGGCCATGCGTTCGCCCTTGGCTTCGTAGGTGGTCAGGCGCTCGTCGTGGGTGTGTACCGGCAGGTTGAAGCGGCCATTGAGGCGGCGGGCGAACTTCTCCGCGCGCTCGCTCATCTCGCTGGGGCTGCCATCCATGTTCAGCGGCAGGCCGACGACTATCGCATCCGGCTGCCATTCCTTGATCAGGGCTTCGACCTTCTGCCAGTCGGGGACGCCATTCTGCGCCTTCAGCACGCACAGCTCGCGGGCCTGGCCGGTGATTACCTGGCCGACGGCGACGCCGATCTGTTTGCTGCCGTAGTCGAAGCCGAGCAGCAGGCGCAGCGGTTTGTCGGCGCTCATGCGTGGCCGGCCTGGGCGCTGAGCAGGCTCAAGTTGACCCCCAGGCGGGCGGCGGCCGCTTCCAGGCGCTGCTCGGAGGGCAGGTCGAAGAGGATGTCGGTGGCGGCGGGGCAGGTCAGCCAGGCGTTGTCGACCAGTTCGGCTTCCAGCTGACCGGCTTCCCAGCCGGCATAGCCGAGGGTGATCAGGTGCTGGCGCGGGCCGGTGCCCTCGGCGATGGCAAACAGCACGTCCTGGGAGGTCGATAGGGCCAGCTCGCCCAGTTCCAGGGTGGCCTGGAAGCTGGTCCCGCTCGGGTGCAGGACGAAGCCGCGGTCGGTCTGCACCGGGCCGCCGGCAAAGATCGGCAGGCTCTGGCAGCGGGCGGGCGGCTCTTCGTCCGGGCGCAGCTGCTCGAGCACGTCGGCCAGGCTGAGGCCGTTGGGGCGGTTGATTACCAGGCCCATGGCGCCCTGCTCGTTGTGCTCGACCAGGTAGGTGACGGTCTGCGCGAAGTTCGGATCGGCCATGTGCGGCATGGCGATCAGGAAGTGGTGCTTGAGGTAGCTGGGCGCGGAGTTCTTCATCGGCCTAGTTTCAAGCTTCGCGGCGCCGGCTTCAAGTGTGGCGCGCCGTCGCGCGGCCGCGACTCAGTTGCTGGACAGGCGGTCGCCGCGCTCGAAGCGCCAGGTGCGGATGATTTCCAGGCGATCGAACTCGGCCATGTCGCCGGTGAACGGGGCGAAGGGCGCGGCCAGGCGCACGATGCGCAGGGCGGCCTGGTCCAGCAGGGGCTGGTCGGACGACTCGAGGACCTGCACTTCATACAGGGTGCCGTCGCGGTTGATCGACACCAGCAGGCGCAGGTTGCCATAGATGCGCTGGCGGCGGGCCTCGTCCGGGTAGTTGAGGTTGCCGACCCGTTCGACCTTCTTGCGCCATTCGTCCTTATACCAGGCGCCCTTGTCGCGCGCTGTTGAGGCGGCATTCAGGCGGTGAATCTTCGGGCGCTTGGCATACTGCTGGACTTCCTGGGCCAGCTCGGCTTCCAGGCTGGCGATTTCGGCGGACAGCTGCGAGCTGTCGAACACCGGCGCGGCGCGGGCGTCCGGCTCGGGCTGGGTGCGCTCGGTCTTGCTCGGGGTCTTCTGCTGCTGCGGGCTGCGGGTGGCGATGGCGGCCTTGGGCGCGGCTTCCTGGCGTTGCGCCTGCGGCGGCGCGCTGGGCGGAGTGACGCGCTTGACCTGGGTGTCCTGGAAGATCGCCTGCTCGGTGGTCTTCGGCGCCGCCTTGTGCTCCAGGGTGCCGCTGCCCTGCTGGTTGTCCTGGGCCAGGTAGTCCGCCTCCTTGGGCTTTGCTTCGCTCTTGAAGGTGGACAGGGTGATTTCCAGGCTCTTGCTCAGGGTGCCGGGCTTGGCCAGGGTAAAGCTGACGCCGAGGATCAGCGCCAGGTGCACGATGGTCGCAATCAGCAGGGTGAAGCCCAGCCGGTCCGCCGGGCGGACGCCAGTGCTGGGCAGTTCGGGCGGAAGAGTGGCTGCGTTCATCGGGCTTCGACAGGCATCAGGATGCCGCGCAGTCTGCCCAGTGAGGGGGCAAAAGTCTATGAAGCACTGCGCGCTGCGAGCTTGTCGGCAATCGCATCCATCAGGCGTTCGCCGATGCGCGTGTCGAAGGCCTTGTCGATCTCGCGGATGCAGGTCGGGCTGGTCACGTTGATCTCGGTGAGGTGTTCGCCGATCACGTCCAGGCCGACGAACAGCAGGCCCTTCTCGCGCAGTACCGGGCCGACTTCGGCGGCGATCCAGCGGTCGCGCTCGGTCAGCGGGCGGGCTTCGCCGGTGCCGCCGGCGGCCAGGTTGCCGCGGGTCTCGCCCTGGGCCGGGATGCGCGCCAGGCAGTAGGGCACCGGCTCGCCGTCGATCATCAGGATGCGCTTGTCGCCGTCCTTGATTCCCGGCAGGTAGCCCTGGGCCATGCACTGCTGGCTGCCGTGGGCGGTGAGGGTTTCCAGGATCACCGACAGGTTGGGGTCGCCGGCGCGGTGGCGGAAGATCGAGGAGCCGCCCATGCCATCCAGGGGTTTGAGAATGATGTCACGCTGCTGTTCGGCAAACTCGCGCAGAATGTCTGGCCTGCGGCTGACCAGGGTCGGCGGCATGCAGTGGGGGAACAGGGTGGCGAAGAGTTTTTCGTTGCAGTCGCGCAGGCTCTGCGGGCGGTTGACCACCAGCACGCCGGCGCGCTCGGCCTGTTCCAGCAGGTAGGTGGAGTAGACGAACTCGTTGTCGAATGGCGGATCCTTGCGCATCAGGATCACGTCCAGTTCGCTCAGCGGGCTGTCCTGCTCGGCGTCCAGCTCGAACCACTGCAGCGGGTTGTCGAATACGCGCAGGGGGCGCATGCGGGCGCGAGCCTGGCCGGCGTTCTGGTACAGGTCCTGCTGTTCCATATAGAACAGCGACCAGCCACGGGCCTGGGCGGCCAGGAGCATGGCCAGCGAGCTGTCCTTCTTGAAACTGATCTGGGCAATGGGATCCATGACGATCCCCAGGCGAATGCTCATCGGGGTAAACCTCGGCAGCGTAATCCGGCTAAAAAGGCCTGGGTGGCCATACTGTGATGCGCAAGGGTGGCGCCGGCGGCCTTGCCGGTCAAGGAAAACCCCGCGAATCCGGGGCTTATAGATTGCATCTGGAGAGTGTGCTAAAAAGGCCCGACGATTGGGACGCAGCCCGTCGGTGGCAGGGCCTCAGGCACACTGATAACGCAAGAATAATGACTCACCGAGGCGATGGTAGGGCAAACATGGAACAGCATTCCGAGGGTTTGAAGGTCATGGTGATCGACGATTCGAAAACGATTCGTCGCACCGCTGAAACTCTGCTGAAAAAAGTCGGATGCGAAGTCATCACGGCTGTTGATGGTTTCGATGCACTGGCCAAGATCGCCGATACTCACCCGAGTATCATCTTCGTCGACATCATGATGCCGCGGCTCGATGGCTATCAGACCTGCGCCCTGATCAAGAACAACAGTGCTTTCAAATCCACCCCGGTGATCATGCTGTCCTCCAAGGACGGCCTGTTCGACAAGGCCAAGGGGCGTATCGTTGGCTCCGACCAGTACCTGACCAAGCCCTTCAGCAAGGAAGAGCTGCTCGGTGCCATCAAGACGCATGTCCCCGACTTCGTTCCGGTGGAACAAGCCTCCTGATTTCCGGCCGCAGGCCGGTGAAGCCTATTCCGTATGGGGAACTCCATGGCTCGTATTTTGATTGTTGATGATTCGCCAACCGAGATGTACAAACTGACCGCCATGCTGGAAAAGCACGGCCATCAGGTGCTCAAGGCGGAGAATGGCGCCGACGGTGTCGCCCTGGCTCGCCAGGAAAAGCCCGATGCCGTGCTGATGGACATCGTCATGCCGGGTCTCAATGGCTTCCAGGCCACCCGCCAGCTGACCAAGGATGCCGACACCAGTCACATCCCGGTGATCATCGTCACCACCAAGGATCAGGAGACCGACAAGGTCTGGGGCAAGCGCCAGGGCGCGCGTGACTACCTGACCAAGCCGGTCGACGAAGACACCCTGATGAAAACCCTGAATGCGGTGCTGGCCGGCTAAGGCCGGGCAAGAGCGTAGAGCCCAATAACAAGAAAAGGCCAAGGCTGGCATGTCGGACGCGCAATCCCCCTTTCAGCTCCTCGTACAGATCGACCAGCGTTGTCGGCTGCTGGCCGCCGGCCTGCCGTCCCAGCAGCAGGCCGTGCAGACCTGGAGTGGCATCGGCTTTCGCATGGGCGACCGCTATTTCGTGGCGCCCATGGGGGAGATCGGCGAAGTCCTGCATGAGCCGCGGCACACCTTGCTGCCGGGCGTGAAAAGCTGGGTCAAGGGGGTCGCCAACGTGCGTGGCCGGCTGCTGCCGGTCATGGATCTGTGCGGCTTCTTTGGTTCCGACCTGTCGCCGTTGCGCAAGCAGCGGCGCGTGCTGGTGGTGGATCACCAGGAAGTGTTTGCCGGGCTGACGGTCGACGAAGTGTTCGGCATGCAGCACTTCCCGGTGGATACCTTTTCCGAGCAGTTGCCACCACTCGAAGCTTCCATAGAACCTTTTATCCACGGCGTCTTCCAGCGCGAGCAGCCCTGGCTGGTGTTCAGCCCGCATGCGCTGGCTCAGCACCAGGGCTTTCTCGACGTGGCGATCTAAAGTTTTTCGGTTGGGTCGGCATTTGCCGGCCTTTGGCGTTACATGGGAACCGTAGTGCGGTCGGTCCAGGCGGGGGCCAGATAATGAAAAAATTCAACGCAGGCAATCTTTTGGCAGGTGTGCGCAGTAACACGCTGATCGCCGGACTGTTCATCGTCCTGATCATTTCCATCGTGTTGTTGTTCGCCAACTTCGCCTACCTCAACACCCAGTCGAACTACGACAAGGAATACATCAGCCACGCCGGTGAGCTGCGTGTTCTGTCCCAGCGGATTGCGAAGAACGCCACCGAAGCGGCGACCGGCAAGGCGCAAGCCTTCCCGCTGCTGAAGGAAGCGCGCAACGGCTTCGAAGAACGCTGGGGCTTTCTCACCGCAGGCAGCGAAGCCACCGGCCTGCCGCCGGCGCCGGCCTCGATGCAGGCGGAAATGGAGGCGGTACAGAAGGACTGGGACAGCCTGCGCAAGAACGCCGACGCCATTCTCGCCAGCGAACAGACCGTACTCTCGCTGCACCAGGTAGCCGCGACCCTGGCGGAAACCATTCCGCAGCTGCAGGTCGAGTACGAAGAGGTGGTCGACATCCTGCTGCAGAGCGGTGCGCCGGCGGCCCAGGTGTCCGTTGCCCAGCGCCAGTCGCTGCTGGCCGAACGTATCCTCGGCTCGGTGAACAAGGTACTGGCCGGTGACGATGACTCGGTACAGGCCGCCGACATGTTCGGCCGCGACGCCAGCCTGTTCGGTCGCGTGCTCAAGGCGATGACCGAAGGCAACGCCGCCATGGAAATCTCCCAGGTCACCGATCCGGACGCTCTCGAGCGTCTGGCCGAGATCTCCGAGCTGTTCCAGTTCGTTTCCGGTTCGGTGGACGAGATCCTGGAAACCTCGCCGGAACTGTTCCAGGTGCGTGAATCCGCCAGCACCATCTTCAACGAATCGCAGACCCTGCTGGACAAGGCCTCGGTACTGACCGGCGGCTTCGAGAGCCTGGCCGGCGGCCGCTACTTCAACACCCTGGCCGGTTATGTGCTGGGCCTGATCGCCCTGGCCTCGATCATCCTCATCGGCCTGGTGATGGTGCGCGAAACCAACCGCCGCCTGGCCTCCACCGCCGAGAAGAACGAACGCAACCAGTCGGCGATTCTGCGTCTGCTCGACGAAATCGCCGACCTCGCCGACGGTGACCTGACCGTGGCCGCGACGGTAACCGAAGACTTCACCGGTGCCATCGCCGACTCCATCAACTACTCCATCGACCAGCTGCGCGACCTGGTCGCGACGATCAACCTGACTGCCGTGCAGGTGGCCGCCGCCGCCCAGGAAACCCAGGCTACCGCGATGCACCTGGCCGAGGCCTCCGAGCATCAGGCCCAGGAAATCGCCGGTGCTTCCGCGGCGATCAACGAAATGGCCGTGTCGATTGACCAGGTATCGGCGAACGCCTCGGAATCCTCCGCGGTAGCGGAACGTTCCGTAGCCATCGCCAACAAGGGTAACGAAGTCGTACACAACACCATCACCGGCATGGATAACATCCGTGAGCAGATCCAGGACACCTCGAAGCGAATCAAGCGCCTCGGTGAATCGTCCCAGGAGATCGGTGACATCGTTAGCCTGATCAACGACATCGCCGACCAGACCAACATCCTCGCCCTGAACGCCGCGATCCAGGCCTCCATGGCCGGTGACGCGGGCCGCGGCTTCGCCGTGGTAGCGGACGAAGTACAGCGCCTCGCGGAACGTTCCTCGGCGGCGACCAAGCAGATCGAAGCGCTGGTTAAGACCATTCAGACCGACACCAATGAAGCGGTTATCTCCATGGAGCAGACCACTTCCGAAGTGGTGCGCGGTGCCCGCCTGGCGCAGGACGCCGGGGTGGCCCTGGAAGAGATCGAGAAGGTATCCAAGACCCTCGCGGCGCTGATCCAGAACATCTCCAACGCCGCCCGTCAGCAGGCCTCTTCGGCCGGTCACATTTCCAACACCATGAACGTGATCCAGGAGATCACCTCGCAGACCTCCGCCGGTACCACCGCCACCGCCAAGAGCATCGGTAACCTGGCCAAGATGGCCAGTGAGATGCGCAAGTCGGTATCCGGCTTCACCCTGCCGGACGGCCAGGTCTGATCATGGGAGGTGCAGCGGCCTGAACGGGTCGCTGCCCGGGGAACGCGGCCATGAGCGAGGGGCACGGCATGCAGCCAAGCGGCGTCTGGGCCTTGAAACCCCTGGCCGATATGTCACAGACGGAGTTCCGCGACTGGCAGGCGCTGCTGGAAGAGCGCACCGGCGTGGTGATCAGCGAGCAGCGCCGGGCCTTCCTGCAGACCAACCTGACTGCGCGCATGCGCGAACTGGACGTCGCCGACTACGCCACCTACTACCGTCAGGTCACTGATGGCCCGCGTGGTGCGGTGGAGTGGTCGACCCTGCTGGATCGTCTGACCGTGCAGGAAACCCGCTTCTTTCGCCATCGGCCGTCCTTCGATGTGCTCGACAGCTATTTGCGCGGGCGTCTGGCGACCGATCAGCAGCAACAACCCTGGGCGCTGTGGAGCGTGGGCTGTTCGAGTGGTGAAGAACCCTACTCGATGGCCATCTGTGCCGCCGAGGTCCTGCGTGAGAGCGGCAGCTCCCAGCAGTTCGGCGTCACGGGCACGGATATCAGCCTGAATGCGCTGAGCAAGGCCCGCGAGGCGGCGTACGGCGCGCGCAGGCTGGAACAGTTGGACGCGGACCTGGGCGAGCGCTATTTCGCTACCCAGGCCGATGGACGCTTCAAGGTAGTGCCGGATCTGGCGGCACGTATCTGTTTCGCCAGATTGAATGTGCTGGAACTGGGCAAGGCGCCCCTGACCGGCATGGACGTTATCTTCTGTCAGAACATGCTGATCTATTTCCGCCGCTGGCGGCGCCGCGAGATCCTCAACCGCCTGGCCGAACGCCTGGCGCCGGGGGGCTTGCTGGTCGTCGGAGTGGGGGAAGTGGTCGGTTGGCAGCACCCGGACCTGGTCCCGGTCGCCGACGAGCGTGTGCTGGCGTTTACCCGCAAGGGCTAAGACAAGAATATGAGTGGAGTCGGTATGGGTGATCGGCACGACTATGTCGCCCTGGAGTGGGTCAAAGGCGAGATCGCGGAAACCCTGAAGCAGGCCCGCCAGGCCCTGGAGGCGTTCGTCGAGAACCCGCAGGACCCGACGCGCATGCGTTTCTGCCTGACCTATGTGCACCAGGTGCATGGCACCCTGCAGATGGTCGAGTTCTACGGCGCGGCCCTGCTCGCCGAGGAAATGGAACAACTCGCCCAGGCCCTGATGGAAGGTCGCGTGAGCAACCAGGGCGAGGCCCTGGAAGTGCTGATGCAGGCCATCCTGCAGCTGCCGGTGTACCTGGAACGGATCCAGAGCGCACGCCGTGATCTGCCGATGGTGGTGTTGCCGCTGCTCAACGACCTGCGTGCGGCCCGTGGCGAGAAGCTGCTGTCGGAAACCAGCCTGTTCTCCCCCGACCTCTCCGGCAGCCAGCCGGCGCTGTCCCACGAGTCGCTCGACAAGCTGCGCACCGCCGAACTGCCGGTGCTGCTGCGCAAGCTGCGGCAGATGTTGCAGATGGCCCTGGTCGGGGTGATCCGCAATCAGGATCTGCCGACCAATCTGGGCTACATGGCGCGTGTCTTCGCCCGCCTGGAAAGCCTGTGCAAGGACGCGCCGCTCGGCCCGATCTGGCAGATCGCCTCGGGCATGGTCGAAGGCCTGGCCAACGGCAGCGTGGCCAATGGCGCGTCGGTGCGCACCCTGCTGCGCCAGGTCGACAAGGAGCTCAAGCGCCTGGTCGAACAGGGCGCCGATGGGATCAACCAGGCCGCGCCGGATGACCTGGCGAAGAACCTGCTGTTCTACCTGGCCAAGGCCCCCGCGCAATCGCCACGCATCAGTGCCCTGAAAGAACAGTACCGCCTCGACGACGCGCTGCCGGACAGCGAAGTGGTCGACGAGGAGCGCGCGCGTCTGGCCGGTCCGGACCGCGATGCCATGCGTTCGGTGGTCGCCGCCCTGTGCGAGGAGCTGGTGCGGGTCAAGGACAGCCTCGACCTGTTCGTGCGCAGCGACCGCAAGCAGGTCGCCGAACTGGACGGCCTGCTCGCGCCGCTCAAGCAGATCGCCGACACCCTGGCGGTGCTCGGCTTCGGCCAGCCGCGCAAGGTGATAGTCGATCAGATCGACGTGGTGCACAGCCTGTCCCTCGGCCAGCGCGAACCCAGCGATGCGGTGCTGATGGATGTCGCCGGCGCCCTGCTGTACGTCGAGGCGACGCTGGCCGGCATGGTCGGCCCGGCCGATGACCGGCAGAACGAACAGAGCCACCTGCCCACCACCGACGTGGCGCAGATTCACCAGCTGGTGATCAAGGAAGCGCGCAATGGCCTGGAGCAGGCCAAGGACGCGATCATCGAGTTCATCGCCTCGCAGTGGAACCACGAGCACCTGGCCCGTGTGCCGGAGCTGCTGACCCAGGTCCGTGGCGGCCTGGCGATGATTCCGCTGGCGCGTGCCGCCGCCCTGCTGCAGGCCTGCAACCGCTATATCCAGGAACAGCTGCTGGCGCGCAAGGCCGTGCCCAACTGGCAGAACCTCGACACCCTGGCCGACGCCATCACCAGCGTCGAGTACTACCTCGAACGCCTGGCCGAAGACCACGCGACCCAGGGCGACCTGATTCTCGATGTCGCCGAGGAAAGCCTGGAAAGCCTGGGCTATCCGCTCAAGGAAAAGCCGTCGATCCTCGATCGCATCGAACCGGCCGCCGAGAGCTTCGCGCCGCACGCCGACCCGCTGCACGAGATCGACGTGCTGTCCGCCGCCGAGCCGGATCTGCCGATCCAGGCCGAGCCCGAGGCGGAGATCGAACTGCAGCTGGCGCAGGACGAGGAGCCGGCGCTCGACCTCGAGGCGCTGGGCGAGGCCGAGTCCTTCAGCCTGGATGAGCTGAACAGCGAGTTTTCCGCGCTCGAACAGCCGGCGAGCGAGAGCGAGCTGCTGGTCAGCGACGACAACTGGAGCCTGGGTGAAGCCGCCACCGCCGACCTGGGCGAGGGCTTCGACCTCAGCCTGGAGGCGCCGCTGGCGCTGGACGAGTCTGCGCCGAGCGACGAATTGCCCAGCCTGGAGCTCGCCGAGCTGCCGGCGCTGGACGCTGAGACGGCGCCTGGCGATCTCGATCTGCAGCTGGAAGAATTGAACCTCGACGAGATCGGTGACGAGCTGCTGAACTGGGATACGACCGAGATCGCCGACCTGGACCTGCCGGAAGTCGAGCTGTCGAACGAGCCGTTCGCCGTCGAAGTTCCCGCCCCGCTGATCGACAAGCCGCTGTCGATGGCCGACGTGATGGCCGCCCCGGTGCAGGCGATCAACCCGCCGGCCCAGGATGTGCCGCCCAGCCTGCTGCCGCCGCCGGCCGATGAAGAGCCGGTGGACGAGGAACTGCTGGAGGTCTTCGTCGAGGAAGTCGGAGAAGTACTGGAAACCATTGGCGAATATCTGCCGCAGTGGTGCGCCGACAGCGCCGACAAGGACGCCCTGACCGAGATCCGCCGGGCCTTCCACACCCTCAAGGGCAGCGGCCGCATGGTTCGCGCCCTGGTCATCGGCGAGCTGGGCTGGTCGATCGAGAACCTGCTCAACCGCGTGCTCGACCGCAGCATCGAGGCCTCTGCGCCGGTGCAGCAGGTGGTCAAGGATGTGGTCGCGCTGATGCCGGCCCTGGTCGAAGAGTTCGCCGCCAAGGCCCAGCGCCAGCGTGACGACGTCGACCTGCTGGCCGCCACCGCCCATGCCCTGGCCCGTGGCCAGCAGCCGCCGCCGAGCGGTCCTGGTTCGACACCGCGCGCCGAGCGCGAGCTGCCGGCCGGCGAGGTTGCCGAGGCGCCCGAGGCCGGGCCGGAGTCCGCTGCCCCGGCTGGCGAGACGCCGGCCGCCGAGCTGGACGAAGCCCTCGACCCACAGCTGCTGGAAATCTTCCGCAACGAAGCGGAAACCCATCTGGATGCCCTGGTCGGCTTTCTCGCCGATTGCGCCCAGGAATTGCCGCAGCCGGTGACCGATACGCTGCAGCGCGCCCTGCACACCCTCAAGGGCAGTGCATACATGGCCGGCATCCTGCCGATCGCCGAAATCGCCACGCCGCTGGAGAAACTGGCCAAGGAATTCAAGGCCAACCTGATTCCCATGGATCTGGCCGAGGCCGAGCTGCTGCACCGCGCCGAACAGCTGTTCCGTGCCGGCCTGGAGCAACTGGAAAGCCATCCGCTGGCGCAGATCCCGGGTGCCGCCGAGCTGCTCGCCGATGTGCACAAGCTGCACCACGAGCGCCTCGACAGCGCCGATCAGGAACGACAGGACGAGCCGGGCGAAACCCGCGACCCGCAACTGATTTCGATCTTCCTCGCCGAGGGCATGGACATCCTGCTGGATGCCGAGGACCTGCTGCGCCAGTGGCGCGAGCACCCTAGCGAGCAGCAGGAGCTCAGCGCCCTGCTGGAGGAGCTGGCGACCCTTGGCCGCGGTGCCGAAATGGCCGAGCTGCCGCAGATCGACGAACTGTGCCAGGCCCTGCTGGCCCTGTACCAGGCCGCCCTGGAGGGCCGCTTGCCGATCAGCGAGCGCTTCTTCAGCGAGGCCGAAGCGGCCCACGAAGCCCTGATCGGCATGATGGATCAGGTCGCCGCCGGCCTGCAGGTCAGCGCCCAGCCGGAGCGGGTTGCCGCCCTCCATACCCTGCTGGCCGAGGCCATCGCCCCGGCCACCCTGGCTCTGCTAGAACCGCAGATGGCCGGGCTGGAAGTCATCGAGCTGGATGAAGTCGATTTCCCCGCCGTGAGCGAGCCGGGCCCGGCGGTTGCGGCTGAGCCCGAGGCGCAGGCCGAACAGCCCGCCGTGGTGCTCAGCGGCATGCCGGAAAACCTCGACGAGGAAATGGTCGAGATCTTCCTCGAAGAGGCCGTGGATATCCTCGACAGCGCCGGTCAGGCGCTGGACCGCTGGCTCGCCGAGCCCGACAACGGCCTGGCGCTGTCGTCGCTGCAACGTGATCTGCATACCCTCAAGGGTGGCGCGCGGATGGCCGAGATTCGCGCCATCGGCGATCTGGCCCACGAGCTGGAATCCTTGTACGAAGGGCTGGTCGATCGCCGCTTCAGCCATTCGCCGTACCTGGCCGGCCTGCTGCAACAGAGCCACGACAGCCTGGCCGTGCTGCTGGAGCAGCTGCAGGGTCGTCGGCCGCTGAACGATCCGGCGGCGCTGATCGAGGCGATCCGCAGCTTCCGCCAGAATGGTGGTGCGCCGAGCCTGTCGGCCGCCGCGGTGGCCGTGCACGCTGATTTCGAAGCCGAAGCCGAAGCCGAAGCCGAAGCCGAAGCCGAAGCCTTGCCCGAGCTGCTGGTCGAGGAAGAGCTGCCCGCGCTGACGCTGGTCGACAGCCCGCTAGAGCCCGAGCTCGCCGAGTCGGCGGAAATGGACCTGGGCGAACTGGTAGACGTCGAGTTCAGCGCTCCCAACCTGGACGAAACGGGCTTTGCCGCCGCCGTGGAGCCGGCCGAGCCGCAGCCCTTCGTGATCGAAGCGCCGCAGCTGGAAGACCTGCCCGACCTCAGTGGCGCCGACTGGGCGCTGGACGGTGCCCTGCCCGAACTGGGCAGCGAGCCGCTGGCGGCGACCGCCGGCGATCCGTCCGCGGAGCAGGAACTGTCCGCCCCGGCCGATGCCGACTGGTCCGCAGAGCCCTCCGACGCCATCGACGAGGCGCTCGCTGCCGAACCGGCAGTGCAGGCCGCGCCGCAGTTCGTCGAGTGGGCGGCGAGTGAACCAGCCGAACCCGCCGCGCCAGCGCTCGAGCAGCCGGTTGCCGTGGCCGCTGCGACGCCGGTTGAAGACGATCGCGACCCGGAGCTGGTGGAAATCTTCCTCGAAGAAGGTTTCGACATCATCGAAAGCGCCGGCGCCGCCCTGCAGCGCTGGATGGCTGATCTCGACAACACCCTCGAGGTCGAGGCCCTGCAGCGCGATCTGCATACCCTCAAGGGCGGTGCGCGGATGGCCGAGATCCGCGAGATCGGCGACCTGGCCCACGAACTGGAATTTCTCTACGAAGGCGTCGGCGACGGCCGCCTGCGTGCCGGCCAGGACCTGATCGGCCTGCTGCAGGCCTGTCACGATCGTCTGGCGGAAATGCTCGAGGCGGTGCGCGACCATCGCGCCTTGCCGGATGGCGAGGCGCTGATCGCCACCATCAAGCAGTTTCGCGCCAACCCCGCGGAACAGCTGAGCATCCCCTCCAGCGTGCACCTGCAGCCGGTGGTGGAAGACGATTCCACCGCCGAAGACGAGATCCTCGACATCTTCCTCGAAGAGGGCGACGACCTGCTGGAGGCCATGGAGGCCGCCATCGGCCGCTGGGAAGCCAGCCGCGAAGACGGCGGCGCCATCGACGAGATGCTGCGCATCCTGCACACCCTCAAGGGCGGTGCACGGCTGGCCGGGCAGAAGCGCCTGGGCGACCTCAGCCACGACCTCGAGCAACACCTGACCGAGGCCCAGCAGCAGGGCGCGCCCTGGCCGGAAAGCCTGTTCCTCGATGTGCAGTCCGGTTTCGAAGGCCTGCAGCAGGAGCTCGACCAGCTGCGCCAGCGCCTCGACGCGCAGACGCTGGCCGAAGCCGCTCTGCCGCAGGCCGCGCCCGCGGAAGCGCCGGCGCCCGCGGCGGTGACCCTGAATACGCCGATTGTCGCCGTCAGCAGCCAGCCGCAGAGCCAGCAGGAACGCCGCGTCCTGCCGTTCGTCCAGCGCGCCGCCGAGGCCGCTGCCGAAGCCGCCTCGCGCCGCGCCCCGCAGGAGCTGGTCAAGGTGCCGGCCGATCTGCTCGAAGGCCTGGTCAACCTGGCCGGTGAGACCTCGATCTTCCGTGGTCGGGTCGAGCAGCAGGTCAGCGACGTCGGCTTCACCCTCGGCGAGATGGAAGCGACCATCGAGCGGGTGCGCGACCAGCTGCGCCGTCTCGACATCGAAACCCAGGCGCAGATCCTCAGCCGCTACCAGGCCGAGGCCGAGCGTGCCGGCTACGAGGATTTCGACCCGCTGGAGATGGACCGCCACTCGCAGCTGCAGCAGCTGTCGCGGGCGCTGTTCGAGTCCGCCTCCGACTTGCTCGACCTCAAGGAAACCCTGGCCGCGCGTAACCGCGATGCCGAGACCCTGCTGCTGCAACAGGCCCGGGTCAACACCGAGCTGCAGGAAGGCCTGATGCGCACCCGCATGGTGCCGTTCGACCGCCTGGTGCCGCGCCTGCGCCGCATCGTGCGCCAGGTGGCGAGTGAGCTGGGCAAGCAGGTCGAGTTCCATGTCGGCAACGCCGAAGGCGAGATGGACCGTACCGTGCTGGAACGCATCGTCGCGCCGCTGGAACACATGCTGCGCAACGCCGTCGACCACGGCATCGAGCCGGCCGACAAGCGTCGCGCCAGCGGCAAATCGGACGTCGGCAACATCCGCCTGAGCCTGGGCCGCGAGGGTGGCGACATCCTCCTGACCCTGGCCGACGACGGCGGCGGCATCAAGCTCGATGCGGTACGCCGCAAGGCCATCGAACGCGGGCTGATGGATGCCGATTCCGATCTGTCCGACCACGAGATCCTGCAGTTCATCCTCGAGGCCGGTTTCTCCACCGCCGAGAAGGTCACCCAGATTTCCGGGCGCGGCGTCGGCATGGACGTGGTCCACTCCGAGGTCAAGCAGCTCGGCGGTTCGATGAGCATCGAGTCGACGGTGGGCGAGGGCACCCGCTTTCTCATCCGCCTGCCGTTCACCGTGTCGGTCAACCGCGCGCTGATGGTGCTGTCCGGCGAAGACCTGTACGCCATCCCGCTGAACACCATCGAAGGTATCGTGCGGGTCTCGCCGTACGAGCTGGAGGCCTACTACGCGCCGGACGCGCCGCGCTTCGAGTACGCCGGCCAGGCCTACGAACTGAAGTACCTCGGCGACCTGCTGAACAACGGCCAGCAGCCCAAACTGATCGGCCAGAGCCTGCCGCTGCCGGTGATCTTGGTGCGTTCCAGCGAACACGCCGTGGCGGTACAGGTGGACAGCCTGGCCGGTTCGCGCGAAATCGTGGTGAAGAGCCTTGGCGTGCAGTTTGCCGGGGTGCACGGCATCTCCGGTGCGACCATCCTCGGTGACGGTCGCGTGGTGGTGATTCTCGACCTGCTGGCGACCATCCGCGTGCGCCACGCGCACCTGCTCAGCCAGCTGCAGCAGCCGCGCCTGGCCAGCCATACGCCGCAGACCGTGGCGGAGATCGAAGCGGACCGGCCGACCCTGGTCATGGTGGTCGACGACTCGGTCACCGTGCGCAAGGTCACCAGCCGCCTGCTCGAGCGCAACGGAATGAACGTGCTGACCGCCAAGGACGGGGTCGACGCCATCGCCCAGCTGCAGGAACACAAGCCGGACATCATGCTGCTGGACATCGAAATGCCGCGCATGGACGGTTTCGAAGTGGCCACCCTGGTGCGCCACGACGAGCGCCTGAAAGACCTGCCGATCATCATGATCACCTCGCGTACCGGCGAGAAACACCGCGAGCGGGCGATGGCGATCGGCGTCAACGAGTACCTGGGCAAGCCGTACCAGGAATCCGATCTGCTCGAAAACATCCAGAAGTTGGTCAAGCACCATGAGTGATAGCCGTACAGCTGCAAGGATTGCCGTGATTGCCGATACCTCGCTGCAGCGCCATGTGCTGCAGCAGGCGTTGTCCGGCAATGGATACCAGGTGGTACTCAATAGCGACCCGGCGCGCCTCGACGAGGAAGCTCTGGCTGCCTGCGAGCCGGATCTGTGGCTGGTCGATCTGGCCCAGTCGGAAGATTCGCCGCTGGTCGAGAACCTGCTCGAGCGCTCCAATGCGCCGGTGCTGTTCGGCGAGGGGCATGCCCCGGAGCGCCACTCGGAAAACTACCCGCGCTGGGAGCGCAGCCTGTTCGGCAAGCTCAAGCGCCTGGTCGGCGACCCGGCCCAGGCCATCGGCCCGAGCCTCGAAGCCCTGCTCGCCGAAGCGCAGCGTCCCGGACGCCTGGAGCTGCCGGCGGCCCTGGCCGGTACACCGCTGGTGGCCGGCGAGCCGGCGCGCCAGGTGTGGCTGCTGGCGGCTTCGCTGGGCGGCCCGGAGGCGGTCAAGGCCTTCCTCGACGCCTTGCCCGGCGGCCTGCCGATCGGCTTCGTCTACGCCCAGCACATCGGCGCCAGCTTCGAGACCGCGCTGCCGCAGGCCGTCGGCCGGCACAGCCAGTGGCACGTTAATCCGGCGCGGCATGGCGACCCGATTCGCTGCGGCGAAGTGGTGGTGGCCCCGGTATCCCACGAGCTGGGCTTCACCGATAGCGGCGCCATGCAGGTCTGCGACCGCGCCTGGCCGGAACCCTACAGCCCCTCCATCGACCAGATGATGCTCAACCTGGCCCAGCACTTCACCGGCAACTGCGGCGTGATCGCCTTCAGCGGCATGGGCAGCGACGGCAGTGCCGCCGCCGCCTACGTGCGACGCCAGGGCGGGCAGATCTGGACCCAGCGCGGCGACAGCTGTGCCTGCCCGAGCATGCCCGACAGCCTGCGCGAAGGCGGCTACAGCGCCCTCAGCGGCGACCCGCGCGAGCTGGCCGCGGCGCTGGTGAACCATCTGGCCGAGCAGTGCGCCTGACGCCCGCTTCGCCTTCGTACAGGATCGATCCATGAGCCAAGCCGTAAGCACCGCCAACAGCGTCAACAACCTCACCGCCCTGCTGGTGCCCCTGGCCGACCGCACCCTGCTGCTGCCCAACGTGGCGCTGGCAGAGCTGATCCCCTACCGTGCGCCGCACGTCACCCCGGGCCTGCCGGGCTGGTTCCTCGGCCAGGTGGCCTGGCGCGACCTGCAACTGCCGTTGCTGTCGTTCGAGGCGGCCTCCGACGGCCAGCCGCAGATCGGCCCGGGCGTGCGCGTGGCGGTGCTCAACGCCCTCGGCGGGCGTGACCAGGTCAAGTTCATCGCCCTGCTGGTGCAGGGCATTCCGCGCTCGCTGAAGGTCGACGGCCACCTGGCGCGGGCCAACGAGCGCCTGGCTCCGCTGGAGCTGGACGCCGTGCAGCTGGGCGAAGCCGTGGTGAAGATCCCCGACCTGATCGGCCTGGAGCAGAAGCTGGCGGATGCCGGGCTGATCTGAGCCGTGCTGTGCCGGTATCGAAAAAGCCCGCTTCGGCGGGTTTTTTTGTGGGCGCGGTAGCCGCGGTTGCGCGCTCGGCCGTAGGGTGCACCGCGCACACCAGGGACAATTCGCGGGCTTTCACCTAGGCAAGGCCCTTAGAAATCGCCCCACAGCTGCTGCGCCACGCTCAGCGCCACCACCGGTGCGGTCTCGGTGCGCAGCACCCGCGGGCCGAGGCGGGCGGCGTGGAAGCCGGCGGCCTTGGCCTGCGCCACTTCGCCGTCGCTGAGGCCGCCCTCCGGGCCGATCAGGAAGGCCAGGGTCGTCGGCTTGGCATGGCTGGCCAGCGGCTCGGCGACCGGGTGCAGGACCAGCTTGAGCTCGGCGTCGGTCTGTTGCAGCCAGTCGGCCAGCAGCACGGGCGGGTTAATCTGCGGCAGCACCGAGCGCCCGCACTGCTCGCAGGCGCTGATCGCCACCTGGCGCCAGTGGGCCAGGCGCTTGTCGGCGCGCTCGTCCTTCAGGCGCACTTCGCAGCGTTCCGAGACGATCGGGGTGATCTTGGCGGCGCCCAGCTCGGTGGCCTTCTGGATTGCCCAGTCCATGCGTTCGCCGCGCGACAGGCCCTGGCCCAGGTGCACCTGCAGCGCGGACTCCGGCTGGCCGCTGAGCTGCTCGCGCAGCTCGACCCGCACGGCCTTCTTGCCCACTTCGATCAGCTCGCCGAGGTACTCCTGGCCGCTGCCGTCGAACAGCTGCACGGCGTCGCCCACCGCATGCCGCAGCACGCGGCCGATGTAGTGGGCCTGGGTTTCCGGCAGCTCGTGCTGGCCGAGAGAGAGCGGGGCGTCGATAAAGAAGCGGGATAGGCGCATGGGGCGAGAACCTGGGGTAGAGCGCGCATTCTAGCCGTAGGGTGCGCCGTGCGCACCGCTGGGTTTGTCGGTGCGCACGGCGCCCCCTACGCCAGCAGGAGCGTCCGAAGCGGGTTCGCCCGCCTTACGGCAGGCAAGCGATCAGCCCGGATCGCGATGGTTGGGGTACAGATCGCTGGCCACGCTGACGCTGGTCGACTGGCGGGTGGCGATATCGATGCCTTCGCTGGCCACCTCGGCGAGGAAGTCGATCTGCTCCGGGGTGATCACGTACGGCGGCAGGAAGTACACCACGCTGCCCAGCGGGCGCAGCAGGGCGCCGCGCTCCAGCGCATGCTGGTAGACCTGCAGGCCGCGGCGCTGCTGCCAGGGGTAGGCGGTCTTGCTCGCCTTGTCCTGGACCATCTCGATGGCTAGGGCCATGCCGGTCTGGCGCACTTCGGCCACATGCGGGTGGTCGACCAGGTGCGCGGTGGCGCTGGCCATGCGGGCGCTCAATGCCTTGTTGGCCTCGATCACGTTGTCGCTTGCGAAGATGTCCAGGGTCGCCAGGGCGGCGGCGCAGGCCAGCGGGTTGCCGGTGTAGGTGTGCGAGTGGAGGAAGGCGCGCAGGGTGGCGTAGTCGTCGTAGAAGGCGGCGTAGACGTCGTCGGTGGTCAGTACCGCGGCCATCGGCAGGTAGCCGCCGGTCAGCGCCTTGGACAGCACCAGGAAGTCCGGGGTGATTCCGGCCTGCTCGCAGGCGAACATCGTCCCGGTGCGGCCGAAGCCGACGGCGATCTCGTCGTGGATCAGGTGCACGCCATGGCGGTCGCAGGCCTCGCGCAGCAGGGTGAGGTAGATCGGGTGGTACATGCGCATGCCGCCGGCGCCCTGGATCAGCGGCTCGACTATCACCGCGGCGACTTCGTGGGCATGTTCGGCCAGGGTCTGCTCCATGGCGGCGAACATGGTCCGCGAATGTTCCTCCCAGCCCATGCCCGCGGGGCGCAGGTAGCAGTCCGGGCTCGGCACCTTGATGGTGTCGAGCAGCAGCGCCTTGTAGGTGTCGGTGAACAGCGCCACGTCGCCCACCGACATCGCCGCCACCGTCTCGCCGTGGTAGCTGTTGCTCAGGGTAATGAAGCGTTTCTTGCCGGGCTGGCCGCTGTTGAGCCAGTAGTGGTGGCTCATCTTCAGCGCCACTTCGATGCCGGAGGAGCCATTGTCGGCGTAGAACACCTTGTTCAGCCCGGCCGGGGTGATCTGCACCAGGCGCTCGGACAGCTCGATCACAGGCGCATGGCTGAAGCCGGCGAGCATCACGTGTTCGAGGCTATCCAGCTGCTCGCGGATGCGCTGGTTGATCCGCGGGTTGCCGTGGCCGAACACGTTGACCCACCAGGAGCTGACCGCGTCGAGGTAGCGCTTGCCGTCGAAGTCTTCCAGCCACACGCCGGAGCCGGAGCGGATCGGGATCAGCGGCAGGCGCTCGTGGTCCTTCATCTGCGTGCAGGGGTGCCAGAGCACGGCCAGGTCGCGTTGCATCCACTCGGCATTCAGGCTCATCGCGGGTCTCCTCATTCGGGGGCGCCAGCCTAGCAGATTGCCGATGGGGTCTGCCCGCCCGCCGACGGATACGTCTGGCCCGCCGCCGGGGCCTGGCGTATCCTGCGCGCCGTCGTTTTTGCCCAGGGATTCCCCGTATGTCCGCAGTCTGGTTGCGCGCCTGTGCGCTCATGGTTTTAGCCGTCTTCAGCAGCCTGGCGCTGGGCAAGGACAAGCAACCCACGGCCATTGTGGTCGGTGGCGGCCTGGCTGGCCTGACCGCCGCCGTTGAGCTGCAGGACAAGGGCTGGCAGGTCACCCTGCTGGAGGCCAAGCCGAGTGTCGGCGGGCGCTCCGGGCTGGCCAACAGCGAATGGCTCGGCTCGGCCAAGGTGCAGCCGGTGGTACACGCCTACCTGCAGCGCTTCAAGCTGAAGGCGCAGGCGGCGCCGGACTATGTGCGCAGCCCGGGCTACCTGATCGACGGCCACTACCAGTCCGCCGCCGACCTGGCCAAAAGCTCGCCGAGCACCAGCGAGGGCCTGGCGCGTTTCGAGCAGAGCCTGGATGACCTGGCCGCCTCCATCGAGGACCCGCTCAATCCGCTGGCGAACCACACCCTGAAGAGCCTGGACGCGATGAGTACCGCGCGCTGGCTGGACAAGCTGGCCCTGCCGCCCACCGCACGCGCCCTGGTCGACCAGCGCATCCGCTCGCGCTACGACGAGCCGTCGCGCCTGTCTCTGCTCTACCTGGCCCAGCAGGCGCGGGTCTACCGCGGTCTGCCGGACAGCGAGCTGCGTGCCGCGCGCCTGCCCGGTGGCAGCCAGGTGCTGGCCCTGGCCCTGGCCAAGCAGCTCAAGCTGGTGAAGACCAACGCGCGGGTCTCGGCCATCGTCCAGGAGCAGGACAAGGTCACGGTCAAGGTCGGTGCCACCGGCTACAGCGCCGACTACGTGGTGCTCGCCGTGCCGCTGCCGGCGCTGAACAAGATCAGCCTGACGCCGTCGCTCGACGCCCTGCAACGCAAGGCGCTGCAGGACATCAACTACGGCTGGCGCGACCAGATGCTGCTCAAGTTCAAGAAGCCGGTATGGGGCAAGGCGCGCCTGTCCGGCGAGATCTTCAGCGACAAGGGTCTGGGCATGCTGTGGGTCGAGCCGGCGCTGAAGGGCGGGGCCAACCTGCTGATCAACCTGTCCGGCGACAACGCCCGCCTGCTCAATGCCTTCGGCGACCGGCAGATGGTCGACCAGGTGCTGATCCGCTTCGACCAGCGCTACCCCGGCGCCCGCGAGCAGTTCACCGGCTACGAGCTGCGCCGCTACGGCAAGGACTCCCTGGTCGGTGGCGCCTACCTGGCCTACGGTCCGGGCGAGATCAGCCAGTACTGGCGCCTGTGGGAGAAGCCGCTGGGTCGCGTGCTGTTCGCTGGCGAACACAGCGATGCGCTGTACCCGGGCACCCTCGAAGGCGCCCTGCGCAGCGGCCAGCGTGCCGCCAGCCAGGCCCAGGAGCTGCAGGCGGGCAAGGCCGTGCTGATCGCCCAGCCCGCGGCCAAGAGCAGCCCGGCGGCCAAGCCCGCCAGCCCGGACGAGAAGGCCGCCAAGCCCGGTTTCTTCGCCCGCCTGTTCAGCTGGTAAGCCCCGGCGGCGAACCCGCCCGGGTTCGCCGCGCCCCTGCGCACGGATGCAGCGCGGCCCGCGCTATCCGGCAAACTATCTGTTTACTCGATATTTCGAAGCGAAATTTTCCGCTTTAAATCGATGGGTTTGCCGCTAGGCTAGCCCCATCGATTTTCATGGAAGTCTCGCAATGCAGTGGCGCAACTCGAATTCCCGTTACGGCCTGGTCAGCATGCTGCTGCACTGGGTCGTCGCCCTGGCGGTGTTCGGCCTGTTCGGTCTGGGCCTGTGGATGGTCGACCTGGACTACTACAGCGGCTGGTATCGCACCGCGCCCGACCTGCACAAGAGCGTCGGTCTTGTGCTCTTTGCCCTGATGCTGCTGCGCGTGCTGTGGCGCTTTGTCAGCCCGCCACCGCCGGCCCCGGCCAGCCATGGCGCGCTGACCCGCGCCGCCTCCAGGCTCGGCCATGCCGCGCTGTACCTCGGCCTGTTCGCCCTGATGATCTCCGGCTACCTGATCTCCACCGCCGATGGGCGCGGCATCGGCGTGTTCGGCCTGTTCGAGATTCCGGCGACCCTGACCAGCATTCCCGACCAGGCCGACGTGGCCGGGCTGATCCACAAATACCTCGCCTGGGCCTTGGTGATTTTCGCCGGCCTGCACGCCCTGGCGGCCCTCAAACACCACTTCATCGACCGCGATGCGACGCTGATGCGCATGCTCGGTCGTGCCAGCAAGTAACCTAACCCACAAGGAGACTGAACAATGTTCAAGCAATCCCTCGCCGCCCTCACCCTGGGCGCCGCCCTGTTCGCCGGCCAGGCCATGGCCGCCGACTACGCCATCGACAAGCAGGGCCAGCACGCCTTCATCAACTTCAAGATCAGCCACTTGGGCTACAGCTGGCTGTACGGCACCTTCAAGGACTTCGACGGCAGCTTCAGCTTCGACGCCAAGGCGCCGGAAGCGAGCAAGGTCAATGTCAGCATCAACACCGCCAGCGTCGACTCCAACCACGCCGAGCGCGACAAGCACTTGCGCAGCGGCGACTTCCTCAACGTCGAGAAGAACCCCACCGCGACCTTCGCCTCCACCTCGGTCAAGTCCACCGGCGCCGGCACGGCCGACATCACCGGCAACCTGACCCTCAACGGCGTGACCAAGCCGGTGGTGATCAAGGCCAAGTTCCTCGGCGAAGGCAGCGACCCGTGGGGCGGCTACCGTGCCGGCTTCGAGGGCAGCACCACGCTCAAGCTGAAGGACTTCGACATCCAGAAGGATCTCGGCCCGGCTTCCCAGGAAGTCGAGCTGATCCTGTCGGTGGAAGGCGTGCGCGAGTAACTCGCGACAGCGTTCTGCAGAAACGAAAAAGCCGGCTTAGCGCCGGCTTTTTCATGGGCAGGTGAAACGCCTCAGAGCCTGTTTAGGATCTTTTGAGCTAGAGCCAGGCAAGGCGAAATTGGGCGAGGGCGCGGAGTTTACGAGCTGTAAATGAGCAGCCCGAGCCCAATTTCAACGCAGCATGGCCGACGATCAAGAGATCCTAGGCAGGTTCTTTATTCCTGCTCGGCCTTGCGCGTCAGCAGTGCCGGCTTCTCGCCGCGCGGACGGCTGGCAGACAGGCTGTCCAGCTGTTCCGGCGTCGGCAGGCGCTCACCCTTGCGGATGATCAGCGGCTGCTTGGTCGTGCGCGCATCCTGCACGGCCGGTTCCTGGCGTTCGCGCATGACCTCGTCGCGCCGCCCGCCGCCATTGCCACGGCCCTGGCCGCCGCCGCTGCGAGCCTGACCCTGGCCTTGCGGCCGCTGGCCGGACTTCGGCTTGCCGCTGCCCTGGCCACCAGCGCCCTGGCGTTGGCCCTGGCCCTGACCTTGCGGCTTGCCCTGGCCGCGACCCTGCGCGGCTTGGCCCGGCTGGCCACCGCGACGCGGGTTGGCGCGCCCTTGCGGTTTGGCCGGCACGGGTACGTAGTCCGCGCGGTTGCCAAAGTTGTCGAACTCGTCGTCGAGGAATTCTTCCGGGTCACGATCCGGTGGCGGGGTCAGCGGTGCCTTCGGCTCGCGGGCGGTGCGGGGTTCGCGCTGCTCCCGCGGAGCGCGCGGCTCGCGTGGCTCGCGCGCCTGGCGTGGCTGCTGCTCGCCGCTGGCGGCCTGGCCTTGCGGCTTGAGGCGATCGCGGCGGTTGTTCGAGCGTTTTTCCTTTTCCACGGCGGCGCCTTCCGGCTTCTTCGCCTCGTGGCGCGGACGGTCGGCGCGCGGCTGGCGCTCCGGGCGCGGGCCGCGCACTTCCGGTTTCTCCACTTCGACGCTGGCCGGGTCGAAACCCAGGGTGTCGCCGTCGGGGATGCGCTGCTTGGTCATCCGCTCGATGCCCTTGAGCAGCTTCTCCTCGTCCGGCGCCACCAGCGAGATCGCCTCGCCACTACGCCCGGCCCGGCCGGTACGGCCGATACGGTGCACGTAGTCTTCCTCGACGTTGGGCAGTTCGAAGTTGACCACGTGCGGCAGCTGGTCGATGTCCAGGCCGCGGGCGGCAATGTCGGTGGCGACCAGGATGCGCACCTGGTTGGCCTTGAAGTCGGCCAGGGCCTTGGTGCGGGCGTTCTGGCTCTTGTTGCCGTGGATCGCCACGGCCGGCAGGCCGTGCTTGTCGAGGTACTCGGCCAGGCGGTTGGCGCCGTGCTTGGTGCGGGTGAACACCAGCACCTGTTCCCACGCGCCCTGGGTGATCAGGTGGGCGAGCAGGGCGCGCTTGTGGCTGGCCGGCAGGCGGAAGATGCGCTGCTCGATGCGCTCCACCGTGGTGTTCGGCGGGGTGACCTCGATGCGTTCCGGGTTGTGCAGCAGCTTGCCGGCCAGGTCGGTGATGTCCTTGGAGAAGGTCGCCGAGAACAGCAGGTTCTGCCGCTGTGCCGGGAGCTTGGCGAGGACCTTCTTCACGTCATGAATGAAGCCCATGTCGAGCATGCGGTCGGCTTCGTCGAGGACCAGGATTTCCACGTGGGACAGGTCGATGGCCTTCTGGTTGGCCAGGTCGAGCAGGCGACCGGGGCAGGCGACCAGGACGTCGACGCCCTTGGCCAGGGCCTGTACCTGCGGGTTCATGCCAACGCCGCCGAAGATGCAGGCGCTGACGAAATGCAAATCGCGGGCATACAGCTTGAAGCTGTCGTGCACCTGGGCGGCCAGTTCGCGGGTGGGGGTCAGCACCAGCACGCGCGGTTGTTTGGGGCCGTGGCGCTGTTCGCGGTCCGGGTGACCGTTGGGGAACAGGCGCTCGAGGATCGGCAGGGCGAACCCGCCGGTTTTACCCGTACCCGTCTGAGCCGCCACCATCAGGTCGCGACCTTGCAACGCGGCGGGAATGGCCCGCTGTTGCACCGGAGTGGGTTGGGTGTAGCCGGCGGCTTCGACCGCACGGACTAAAGCCTCGGAGAGACCGAGGGAGGCAAAGGACATGTGAAATCCTGTCTAGTGAGGGCGAAGCCCTATGGGGGTGTATTGCCTGGCTTGAATCACGGCACTGGGGCGCGCAATCCCGACCGGTACTGCTGGCCTCGGGGGCTAGCATCCGGGCGCAAGCCTGGCGGGAGCCCCGAGTATAACAGAGCCGGGCCCTTGCGCAGCTACCTGCCCGTCGGCCGATTCACGGGCGCTGTGCGGTGGCCAGCGGGGCGTTGGCCGGTTCGGCGTAGCGGGCTTGCAGCTGGGCGTAGCCGGCCTCCAGCTTGAAGCTGCGCAGCTCCCTGGCGAAGGCGCCGGCCAGCGGCTGCAGCTTGGGGTCGCGGCGCAGGGCCAGGTACAGGCGGTCGCGGCCGAGTTCCTCGGTGTTGTAGCCGAGCTGCTGGCCGAGGCCGAGCCGGGCGGCGAGGAACAGCCCGGCGCGGCGGTCGTTGACCACCAGGTCGACCCGGTTGCGCACCAGCTTGCCGAGGTTGGCCTCGTGGCTCGGCGCCTCCTCGCGGTGGAACAGCTTGGAGCGGCGGAACTCGGCATCGTTGTACCAGTAGCCGGGCGAGGTGCCGATCACCAGGTCGCGCAGGTCTTCCAGCCTGCGGTAGGGGTAGGGCCGGTTGCGGGCGAAGAACAGCACGAACTGCACCTCGGACAGCGGCTCCTCGACGAACAGCATCTGCTGCTCGCGCTCGGCCAGGCGGAAGATATCGAGGATGGCATCGGCCTGGCCCTGCTCCAGAGCCAGCAGGCAGCGCTTCCACGGCAGGAACTGCCACTGCACCTCGACGTTCAGGCGGCGCAGCACTTCGGCGGCGATCTCGTAGTCGAGGCCGGCCGGCTGGCCGTTGTCTTCGTAGACATAGGGTGCCCAGGCTTCGGTGACCACGTGCAACGGCTCGGCCCGGGCCGCGAGGGCGAGGCAGCCGAGCAGAATGGTGGCGATTATCTGGCGCTGGAATAATGGCATTCAGCCAGGGTAATCAGATTTGCCCTGCTTGAAAAGTGACCAGCAGATCGATCGCCTGGCTCAATGGGCAAGAAAAAGCCGGGCAATGCCCGGCTAGTTCAGTGCAGCGCAACCTTCAGCGGGGCAGCTTGAGGTTGTTCCAGATCGCCAGGCTCGGCTCGGCCTGGTTCAGGGTGTAGAAGTGCAGGCCCGGTGCGCCACCCTGCAGCAGGCGTTCGCACATCTCGGTTACCACCTGCTCGCCGAAGGCCTGGATGCTCTCCAGGTCATCGCCGTAGGCTTCCAGCTGCTTGCGGATCCAGCGCGGGATCTCCGCGCCGCAGGCGTCGGAGAAGCGTGCCAGCTTGCTGTAGTTGGTGATCGGCATGATGCCCGGCACGATCGGCAGGTCCACGCCCAGCTTGCGCACGCGCTCGACGAAGTAGAAGTAGCAGTCGGCGCTGAAGAAGTACTGGGTGATGGCGCTGTTGGCGCCGGCCTTGGCCTTGCGCACGAAGTTGGCCAGGTCGTCCTCGAAGCTGCGTGCCTGCGGATGCACTTCCGGGTAGGCGGCCACTTCGATATGGAAGTGATCGCCGGTTTCCGCGCGGATGAACTCCACCAGCTCGTTGGCGTAGCGCAGCTCGCCGCTGGCCATGCCCATGCCCGACGGCAGGTCGCCGCGCAGGGCGACGATGCGGCGGATGCCGGAGTTCTTGTACTGGCTGAGCAGGCTGCGCAGCTCGTCCTTGCTGTCGCCGACGCAGGACAGGTGCGGCGCGGTCGGCACGCCGACTTCGCCGTCCAGCTGCAGCACGGTGTTGAGGGTGCGGTCGCGGGTTGAGCCCCCGGCACCGTAGGTGCAGGAGAAGAAATCGGGGTTGTAGGTCGCCAGCTGACGGGCGACGTTCAGCAGCTTTTCATGCCCGGCTTCGGTCTTGGTGGGGAAGAACTCGAAGCTGTAACGGCGTTCTTGACTCATTGCAGGTTCCCTTTAGCGGCAGGCCGCCAGTGCGCGGGGCTCTGGCGGCCTGAGGCTCGCAGCATGGCTGCTTAGTAGCGGTAGGCGTCCGGCTTGAACGGGCCTTCCTGGGTGACGCCGATGTACTCGGCCTGCTGCTTGGTCAGCTGGGTGACCACGCCGCCGAAGCCCTTGACCATTTCCAGGGCCACTTCTTCGTCGAGTTTCTTCGGCAGCACTTCCACGCACAGGCGCGCGGTTTTCTGCGCGGCCGGCAGGTCGGCGAACTTCTGGCCGAACAGGAAGATCTGCGCCAGCACCTGGTTGGCGAAGGAGCCGTCCATGATCCGGCTCGGGTGGCCGGTGGCGTTGCCCAGGTTGACCAGGCGGCCTTCGGCCAGCAGGATCAGGTAGTCGTCGTTGCGCTCGTCGAAGCTGCCGGCGCCGGTGCGGTGGATCTTGTGCACCTGCGGCTTGACCTCTTCCCAGGCCCAGGTCTTGCGCATGAAGGCGGTGTCGATCTCGTTGTCGAAGTGGCCGATGTTGCACACCACGGCGCGCTTCTTCAGGGCCTTGAGCATGTTGGCGTCGCAGACGTTGACGTTACCGGTGGTGGTGACGATCAGGTCGATCTTGCCCAGCAGGTCGCGGTCGACGCTGGCTTCGCTGCCATCGTTGAGGCCGTTCTTGTACGGCGAAACCACTTCGAAGCCGTCCATGCAGGCCTGCATGGCGCAGATCGGATCGATCTCGGACACCTTGACGATCATGCCTTCCTGGCGCAGCGACTGCGCGGAGCCCTTGCCCACGTCGCCGTAGCCGATGACCAGGGCCTGCTTGCCCGACAGCAGGTGGTCGACGCCGCGCTTGATGGCGTCGTTGAGGCTGTGACGGCAGCCGTACTTGTTGTCGTTCTTGCTCTTGGTCACCGAGTCGTTGACGTTGATCGCCGGGACTTTCAGGGTGCCGGCCTTGAGCATGTCGAGCAGACGGTGCACGCCGGTGGTGGTTTCCTCGGTGATGCCATGGATCTTGTCCAGCATGGCCGGGTAGCGCTCGTGGATGATCTGGGTCAGGTCGCCACCGTCGTCGAGGATCATGTTGGCGTCCCACGGCTGGCCGTCCTTGAGGATGGTCTGCTCGATGCACCACTCGTACTCTTCCTCGGTCTCGCCCTTCCAGGCGAACACCGGGATGCCGGCGGCGGCGATGGCGGCAGCGGCCTGGTCCTGGGTGGAGAAGATGTTGCAGGACGACCAGCGCACTTCGGCGCCCAGGGCGATCAGGGTCTCGATCAGCACGGCGGTCTGGATGGTCATGTGGATGCAGCCGATGATCTTCGCGCCTTTCAGCGGCTGTTCGCCGGCGTACTTGCTGCGCAGGCCCATCAGGGCCGGCATTTCGGATTCGGCGATGATCAGTTCGCGACGGCCCCAGGCGGCCAGGGAAATGTCGGCGACTTTAAAATCGGTAAAAGCGGCGCTCATGCAAAAGCTCTCCATTCGTTGTCTGCGAATGGGCGCCGTTGATGCGTATGGTTAACGCCCCATCCGAGCCTGACAGGCGGAAGCCTGATTTGAATCCGCCACGCTGCATTGCTGGAATGCTGGGTTTCGGGATTCAAAACAGACTTACCGCATGCTGCAGCGCCCCTCGGACGGGTGGCGGGAGCGACCGGAGCTGTGCCGGCCGCGTGAAGCGGGGGGATTATAGCCAGGCGCGCGGGCAAGCCCAAGGTTTTCCGTCGCCGCTCCGGGCGTGCAGGCGACCTGCGGCAATCGCCCCACTTGGCCGCAGGCCGGTGTGTGGCGATACTGGCGGCCCTTTTTCAGTCCGTCCGCGCTGCCCATGAAAGCCAAAAGCCTGTTGTTGCTGTGTCTCTGTGCCCTGCTGAGCGCCTGTGGCGGCGTCGACCCCAATTCCCCCCAGGGCCAGCGCCAGACCCTGTTCAAGCAGATGCTGAAAACCAGCGAAGACCTTGGCGGCATGCTGCGCGGGCGCCTGCCGTTCAACGAGCAGCGCTTTGCCCAGGGCGCGCAGCAGCTCGATGAGCTGTCGCGCAAGCCCTGGCAGCATTTCCCGCAGATTGCCGAAAGCGAGCGCAGCAGCGCCAAGCCCGAGGTCTGGCAGGAGCAGGCGCGCTTCCAGCAACTGGCCCGCGACCTGGAGGCAGCCACCGCGACCCTGCGCACGGCCAGCACCGAGAAGCCGCTGGCGGCAGCGGCCATGGCGCCGCTGGTGCAGCGCGTGGAAGACAGCTGCGAGGCCTGCCACAAGGCGTTTCGCGCGTACTGACATCTGCGGTGCGCACCCTACGCGTTCGCCCGCTAGAAACCTGCCACCCCGGCCGCTTGCAGGCGCTGGCGCAGGGCCTGCACGTCCGGATGCTGGAAGAACGCCACCAGCTGCTCGGCCCGCCCGCGGCCGATGCCGGCGAAGCCATCCCAGGCCTGCGCATCGCGCGCGGCCAGCGCGTCCCAGTCATTGCCCAGGGGTGCCGCGCCGCTCGCTGGCAGGCCTAGGGCCCTGAGCCACTGGGCGAAGGGGCGCCGGCGGGCGCCGGCGAAACTCTGCTGCAGCGTGCGCGCGCTGGTGGCGGCGAAACCCGGGGTGCGCGCCAGTTCGGCCTCTTCGAGAGCGAGCCAGGCGAGCAGGTCGGGCAGCTTTCCCGCCTGTTGCAGCTTGGCCCAGGTGCCCGGCCCGACTCCCGCCAGCTGCAGCCCCTGCTTGCCGCCGAGCCAGGCCAGGCGCGCGCTGAACTGGCTCGCGCAGCCTGGGCTCGGTTGCCAGCAGCTCAAGGCGTGGTAGGCGGCGGGGTCGGGGCTGGCCAGCGCCGGGCGTTCCGCGCCGCGCCAGACCACGCCGTCCAGGCGCGGGATGGTCAGGCCGGCCAGGCTGATCGCGACCTGGTCGCCGGGGCGGATATCCAGAGCCTGCCAGCGTTGCAGCGAACCCAGGCTGACCCGCCGGATGCGGCGCTGCTCCAGGCGCACCGGCTGCAATTGTACGACCGGGGTGATGCGCCCGCTGCGGCCGATCTGGAAGTGCACGGCGCGCACCTCGGCCAGGGCCTGGCTGAGCGGGTACTTCCAGGCCGCCGCCCACTGCGGCGGCTCGGCGGCCCAGCTGCTGGCGGGCGGGCGTGAGCCCTGGCGCAGCACCACGCCGTCGCTGGCGAACGGCAGCGGGTGGCGGTACCAGTGCTGGCGCCAGTGGCGGGCCTGGGCCAGGTCGGCGATGGCCAGGGTCAGCTCGGCGCTGTCGGCGAAACCGAGGGCGCGCAGGCCCTGCAGGCGCTCGGTCATGCCGCTCGGGCCATTGGCCCAGTCCCAGACGAACAGGCCGATCTGCGCGGCCGTGGCGGCATCCAGCTGGCTGCGACTCATCGCCCCGGCCACCTGGCTGCGCGCCGTGCCGCTGCCCGCCTGGGCCTGCACATGGCCGGGCAGGCGCCAGTACAGCTCGCCCTGCAGGATCAGTTCATCGCTGCGCGGCAGCTGCTGCGGGATGGCGGCGATTAGCCGGGCCTGGGCCGTCCAGTCCTGGCCGCGCTGCCCGTCGCCGCGGCTGATCGCCCGCAGCAGGCGGCCGTCGCGGTAATGCAGGGTCACCGCCACGCCATCCACCTTGGGCTGGATCCACAGCTCGCTGCGGCTGTGCAGCCACTGCTGCACGGCCTGTTCGTCGCGCAGCTTGTGCAGGCCGGTGTGGGCGATGGGATGGGGTTGTGGGCCGGGCGGGCCGAGGTCGGCGCGCGGGTCTGGCACCCGCGGCGGGAAGCACTGTTGCCAGTCCTGCAGGCGTTCGCGGGCCTGGTCATACAGCTCGTCGCTGACCGGCGAGCGGCCCTGCCGGTGGTAGGCCAGGTCCCAGTCCTTGAGCTGGTGCTGCAGGCTCGCCAGCTCGGCGTCGGCCCGGCTGGCGGACCAGTCGGGGCAGGGGGCGGCAAGAATGGGGCAGGTGAGGCAATAGAGGGATAACGCGATCCAGCGCTGCATGCTGAGCATCCTTGCTCGGGGCTTGAGTGAGCAAGCCTAGATCAAGGCGCTGCAACAGGCCGGGCCGTGCCCGCCAGGCTGGATGCTGGGCGGGCACGGTTACGGCGCGGGGTCAGCCGGCCGGCTGCTGCTGGGTGATGCAGTGGATATTGCCGCCGCCGAGGAGGATCTCGCGGCCCGGCACCATCACCACCCGGTGCTCGGGGAATAGGCGCTGCAGGATGGCGCGCGCTTCCTCGTCCTTGGGGTCGTCGAAGCTCGGCGCGATGATGCCGCCGTTGACGATCAGGAAGTTGACGTAGGAGCCGGCCAGACGCACCTCCGGGCTGCGTTCCTGGCTGCCGGCGACCAGGTCGACCCCGGCGCACTCTTCTGCCGTGGCATGCAGCGGGCCGGGAATCGGCATCTTGTGCACGACGAACGCGCGGCCCTTGGCGTCCCGGGCGTTTTCCAGCACGCGCATGGCGGCCTGACAGCGCGGGTAATTGGGGTCATTGACGTCATCGGTCCAGGCCAGCAGCACTTCGCCGGGGCGCACGTAGCAGCAGAAATTGTCGACGTGGCCGTCGGTCTCGTCGTTGTACAGGCCGTCCGGCAGCCAGATCACCGTGTCGATGGCCAGGTGTTCCGCCAGCACCGCCTCGATCTGTTCGCGGCTCAGGTGCGGGTTGCGGTTGCGGTTGAGCAGGCATTCCTCGGTGGTGATCAGGGTGCCTTCGCCGTCGACGTGGATCGAGCCGCCTTCCAGCACGAAGCCTTCGGTGCGGTAGCGCTCGCAGCGCTCGATCTCGAGGATCTTGCTGGCCACCTGGTCGTCGCGCTGCCAGGGCGCGTAGAGGCCGCCGTCGAAGCCGCCCCAGGCGTTGAAGCCCCAGTCCACGCCGCGCACGCCGCCCTGGTCGTTGATCACGAAGGTCGGCCCGGTGTCGCGCACCCAGGCGTCGTCGGTGCTGATTTCCACCAGGCGGATATTGCCGTGGTCGAGGCGTGCGCGGGCGTTCTCGTACTGGCCGGCGGAGACGCAGACGGTCAGCGGCTCGAATTCGGCGATGGCCTTGGCCACCGCGGTGAAGGCCGCCTGCGCCGGCTTGCCGCCGAGGCGCCAGTTGTCCGGGCGCTCGGGCCAGACCATCCAGGCCTGGCTCTGGGTTTCCCACTCGGCCGGCATGCGGAAGCCGTCGGCGCGGGGTGTGCTGGAGAGAGTGGTCATCGGATCTACCTATGTATGGGCTGTTGCAGGAGCCAGTCGGCTGGCTCCTGCAGGGAATGTTAGGACTCTAGGCTGCCGTCGAGGGTCTTCAGCGGGCCGTACAGGTTCGGCCGGCGGTCGCGGAAGCTGCCCCAGGCGCTGCGGATGTGTTCCAGCTGGTCCAGGTCGAAGCGGTGCACCAGGATGCCTTCCTCGGTCTCGCCCAGTTCCTCGACCTTCTTGCCGAACTGGTCGGCGATGAAGGAGGAACCGTAGAAGTTGATGTGGTAACCGTCCTGGTCTTCGCGACCGATACGGTTGGACGCTACCAGCGGCATCAGGTTGGCGCCAGCGTGACCTTGCTGCACGCGCTGCCAGTGGTCGCGCGAGCTGATGGTCGGGTCATGCGGCTCGCTGCCGATGGCGGTCGGGTAGAACAGGATCTCCGCGCCGAGCAGGGCCATGCTGCGCGCGCATTCCGGGAACCACTGGTCCCAGCAGATGCCCACGCCGATCTTGGCGTAGCGGGTGTTCCATACCTTGAAGCCGGTGTCGCCCGGGTTGAAGTAGTACTTCTCATGGTAGCCGGGGCCATCCGGGATGTGGCTTTTCCGATAAATGCCGAGGTTGCTGCCGTCGGCATCGATGATCGCGATGCTGTTGAAGCGGGCGCGCCCGGCTCGCTCGTAGAAGCTGATCGGCAGCACCACCTGCAGCTCTTTGGCGACTTTCTGGAAGTGCAGGATGGCCGGGTTTTCTTCCGTCGGGGTGGCCAGCTGCAGGTAATCCGGGTTGGGCTTCTGGCAGAAGTACGGGGCCTCGAACAGCTCCTGGATCAGGATGATCTGCGCGCCTTCGGCGGCAGCCTGGCGCACCAGTTTCTCGGCATTGGCGATATTCGCGGCGCTGTCCCAGGAACAGGCCATCTGGGTGGCGGCGACGGTAACGATACGCGACATGAAACACCTCGTAGCAGCGTTTGAGGGGCATCTGCAGCCAGCAGGGCCCCGTGACTGTGCCGTGGCGTTGCATCGCCACCGGGCAGCGGATGCTCATTTTATATCCGATAAAAATCGGCTTAGGAAGCTGTTTTTAGCCTGTTCTTGTAAAAAATGTCGATTTATATCGAATTAAATCCGGATTTTTGGCCGAGCAGAGCCGGGCCCAGTGCGCTGCTCCGGGCTCGATGGCGGATGGCGGATTGTGGGCGGTGGGCGGTGGCGCCTCAGCCGAGCGGCTGGCGGCGCTTGGGCAGGGCGGGCGGCAGGTAGAGGCCGAGGTAGGCATCGAACACGCGCATGCCTTCCTCGGCCAGGCGCGGGGTGATCGCGCCGTGCAGCTGCACCGAGCGGGCATAGACGCGGTCGCCCAGCTCCATGGCCAGGGCGAACACGTCGATATCCTCCGGCAGCTGCGGCAGGGGGAAATGCCGCTCGAACAGGGCCTGCATCAGGCGGCCCAGTTCCAGGTCGTGCTGGCGGTCGGCCTGCAGCACTTCGGCCAGGCCGTGCTGGGCGAGGATCAGCTGGCGCGCCGCGTTGTCGCCGGCATAGATGGCCAGCATGCGCTCCTCGACGATGCGCGACAGGTCGCGCCAGTCGCGCAGCTCGGCATGCACCACCGGTTGCAGCAGGCAGGCGCGGAAGGCGCCATGGATGTCGGCGGTCAGCGCTTCGAGCAGGGCCGGCACGCTGGCGAAGAAGTGGTAGACCGAGGACGGTGGAATGCCGGCGCGTTCGGCCACGCTGTAGATCGACAGGCTGGTGAAACCCTGTTCGCTGAGCAGGGCGCGCGCGGCGTCGAGGATCAGGGCGATGCGTGCCTGGCTGCTGGCGCGGGGTTTGCGGGGGCTGGCGGTGCGGGTCATGCCGGACTCCTGTCCATCGGAGGCGCTATTGGACGCCAGAGCGGCAGGGGAGGCAAGCCGTCGCTGGTGCGACCGGGGCGGCGGCGCCCCGGTCGGGCGCCCGGCTACAGCGGCGCCGGCGCGGCGGTGCCGTCGCGGAAACGGCTCCACACCTCGTCGCGACTGGCCTTGAGCTTGTCCGGCAGCGGCATCAGGGCGAACAGGCGGCGCTTGGTGTCGCGGTCCGGATACAGCCCCGGCTGGTCGCGCAGGGCCGGGTCGAGGAACTCGCGGGCGTCGGCGTTGGCGCTCGGGTAGAGGGTTTCCTCGGTGATCTTCGCCGCCACCCGGGGTTGCATCAGGTAGTCGATGAACCGGTGCGCCAGGTCGGCGCGGCGGGCGCTGGTGGGGATCACCAGGTTGTCGATGAACAGTGAGGAGCCTTCCTGCGGCACCACGAACTGCACCGCCTGGCCGGCCTCGCTGGCCGCCAGGGCGTCGCCGACCCAGGCCAGGGCGACGCACAGCTTGCCCTGGTTGAGGTCCGCGATGTAGCGCTCGCTGTCGACGTAGCGCAGGTTCGGGCGCAGGCCGTCGAGCACCGCGCCGGCCTTGCGGATGCGTCCCGGCGAGCTGTTGTTGAGGCTGCGTCCCTGGTAGTTGAGCAGGCTGTAGAGCAGCTCGTCGGGGGCATCCAGCACGCTGATGCCGCAGCCCGCCAGGCGCTGGCTCTGCGCGGGGTCGAACAGCAGGCTCCAGCTGTGCGGCAGCGGGCCACCGAAGGCGGCCTCGGCCAGCGGCGTGTTGATCGCCAGGCCGACGGCGCCCCACAGGTAGGGCACGGCGTGGCGGTTGTTGGGGTCGACGGCGGCCAGTTTGTTGAGCAGCTGCTTGTCCAGGTGCTGGCGATTGGGCAGGCGGCTGAAGTCCAGCGGCTGCAGCTTGCCGGCACGGATCAGCGCCGGCAGCTCGTCGTGGGAGGGTACGGCGACATCGATGGCGGTATCGCTGGCCAGGGCCTGGTCGAGTTCGTCATCGGTGCTGAAGGTGCGGTACTCGACTTCGATGCCGGTGTCCTTGGTGAAGTCGGCCAGCACCTGCGGGGCGATGTAGTCGTTCCAGTTGTAGACCCGGATGCTCTCGGCGGCGGCCGCCAGTCCCGGGGTCAACGCCAGCAGTAACGGAGCAAGAACGCGAAACATGACAACCTCCTTGGTGTGATGTAGGCAATGCAACGGCAAAGCTTCGCCAACCCGTGCAGCGGGGCTGACGGAGGGGCGGGAAAGGCGGGCAGCGGATAAGGCGACGCCGGCTCGGGAGCCGGCGTCGGGGTGGTGCTTATACGGTGTGCAGGTACCAGTTGTACTCGAGGTCGGAGATGGTGGTCTCGAACTCCTCGAGCTCGGCTTCCTTGCACGCGACGAAGATGTCGATGTAGTCCGGGCTGATGTACTGGTTCAGCACTTCGCTATCGTCCAGCTCGCGCAGGGCGTCGCGCAGGTTGTTCGGCAGGCTCTGTTCCAGCTGTTCATAGGAATTGCCTTCGATCGGCTCGCCCGGTTCCAGCTTGTTGGTCAGGCCGTGGTGAATGCCGGCGAGGATCGCGGCCATCATCAGGTACGGGTTGGCGTCGGCACCAGCCACGCGGTGTTCGATGCGTACCGAGTCCGGGCTGCCGTTGGGCACGCGGACGGCCACGGTGCGGTTGTCGATGCCCCAGCTCGGCGCGTTGGGCACGTAGAACTGGGCGCCGAAGCGGCGGTAGGAGTTGACGTTGGGGCAGAGGAACGCCATCGACGCGGGCATGGTCTCCAGGACACCGCCGATCGCATGACGCAGAGCGGCGTTCTCCAGGGGGTCATCGGCGGTGAAGATGTTCTTGCCGGTGGCCTTGTCGAGCAGCGAGATGTGCACGTGCAGGCCGTTGCCCGCCTGGCCCGGGTAGGGCTTGGCCATGAAGGTGGTGTCCATCTCATGGTCGTAGGCGATGTTCTTGATCAGGCGCTTGAGCAGCAGGGCGTAGTCGCAGGCCTTGATCGCGTCGTCGACGTGATGCAGGTTGACCTCGAACTGGGCCGGGGCGCTTTCCTTGACGATGGCGTCGGCCGGGATGCCCTGTTCCTTGGCCGCTTCGAGCATGTCCTGCAGGCAGTCGACGTATTCGTCGAGGTCGTCGATCAGGTACACCTGGGTGGAGATCGGGCGCTTGCCGGACAGCGGCGAGCGTGGCGGCTGCGGGCGGCCGTTCACGTTCTCCTGATCGATCAGGTAGAACTCCAGCTCGAAGGCGGCGCAGATGGTCAGGTTCATCTCGTCGAACTTGGCCACCACCTGGCGCAGCACTTCGCGCGGGTCGGCGAAGAAGGGTTGGCCGTCCAGTTCGTGCATGGTCATCAGCAGCTGTGCGGTGGGGCGCTTCTGCCAGGGTTCGTTGCACAGGGTATTGGGGATCGGGAAACAGATGCGGTCGGCATCGCCGATGTCCAGGCCGAGGCCGGTGCTCTCTACCGTGGAACCGTTGATGTCGAGGGCAAACAGGGATGCGGGCAGATTGATGCCCTTTTCGTACACTTTATGCAGGCTGTTACGGTCGATGCGCTTGCCGCGCACCACGCCGTTCATGTCTGCAATAAGAAGGTCGACGAACAGGACCTCAGGATGTTCCTTAAGGAACGCGTTCGCTTCGTTGAGCTGAACGGCACGCAGGGGTACCGACATGATGCAACACCTTTATTGTTAAAAATTTCAATCATGCAATTGCACAAGTGTGAGTCAATCTTAAACACCTTGTGCTGTCAATAGCCGCCAATTTTGCCCTGAAATGGGGCTTGATGGCCAGTTTTGGGGCGTTTCAGGGCATCGCAGGCCCCTTCTACGCCTTGTCTGGCGCAGCGCTCAGTGGGCTGTGTTCAATTTTTTACAGGGCTATTGTGTAAAAAATCGAACAAGGCTAATCTCGGCCTCAACCTAATAACAGCAATAAAACAGGTGTTCCATGTCGCGCCTGCCGTTGATCGGCGTAACCGCCTGCACCAAGCAGGTAGGCCTGCATCTCAACCACATCGTCGGGGACAAATATGTCCGTGCCGTGGCGGTCGGTGCCGGTGGCCTGCCGCTGGTGATCCCGTCGCTGGGCGAACTGATCGATCAGTCGACCCTTCTAGCCAGTCTAGATGGTCTGCTGTTTACCGGCTCGCCGTCGAATATCGAACCCCATCATTATAGTGGCCCGGCCAGTGCGCCCGGTACGCCGCACGACCCCGAGCGTGACCAGACCACCTTGCCGCTGATGCGTCAGGCGGTGGCGGCCGGCATCCCGGTGCTCGGCATCTGTCGCGGCTTCCAGGAAATGAACGTGGCCTTCGGCGGCACCCTGCATCAGAAGGTGCACGAGGTTGTCGGGATGATGGATCACCGCGAGCCGGCCGAGCAGCCGGTCGAGGTGCAATACGCTCCCCGCCACCCGCTGCGGGTGCAGCCGGGTGGTCTCCTCGCCGGCCTCGGCTTGCCGGACGAGATCCAAGTCAATTCCATTCATGGCCAGGGCGTTCAGCGTCTGGCGCCGGGCCTTCGCGTAGAAGCACTGGCGCCTGACGGGTTGATCGAAGCCTTCTCCGTCGAAGGTGCGCCAAGCTTCGCGCTCGGGGTGCAATTCCACCCGGAGTGGCAGGTGCGATCCAACCCGAATTATCTCGCCATCTTCCAGGCCTTTGGTGAGGCTTGCAGGAAGAGGGCGGGGCAACGCTGAGTAGGTGAGGCAACCGGCGGGCGAAACTGGGAGGTTTCGCCAGGCTGTACCGGTCCGCAGAAGCCGCTCTACAACCCTGAGGTCTTTATGACTAGCAAGCTCGACCAGCTCACCAGCTGGCTGAAAGAACGCAAAATCACCGAAGTTGAATGCCTGATCAGCGATCTCACCGGCATTGCCCGGGGCAAGATTTCGCCGACCAACAAGTTCCTCGACGAGAAGGGCATGCGCCTCCCCGAGAGTGTGCTGCTGCAGACCGTGACCGGCGACTACGTCGAGGACGACATCTATTACGAGCTGCTCGACGAGGCCGACATCGACATGTTCTGTCGGCCCGACGAGAACGCCGTGTTCCTGGTGCCCTGGGCCATCGAGCCGACCGCGATGGTGATCCACGACACCTTCGACAAGCAGGGCAACCCGATCGAGCTGTCGCCGCGCAACATCCTCAAGAACGTCCTCAAACTCTACGCGGCCAAGGGCTGGAAGCCGATCGTCGCGCCGGAGATGGAGTTCTACCTGACCAAGCGCAACAGTGACCCGGACTTCCCGCTGGAGGCGCCGATGGGTCGCTCCGGTCGCCCGGAAGTCGGTCGTCAGTCGTTCTCCATCGACGCGGCCAACGAATTCGACCCGCTGTTCGAGGACGTCTACGACTGGTGCGAGGCGCAGGATCTGGACCTCGACACGCTGATCCACGAAGACGGCCCGGCGCAGATGGAAATCAACTTCCGCCACGGCGACGCCCTGCACCTGGCCGACCAGATCACCGTGTTCAAGCGCACCATGCGCGAGGCTGCGCTCAAGCATGACGTGGCGGCGACCTTCATGGCCAAGCCGATCACCGACCAGCCGGGCAGCGCCATGCACATTCACCAGAGCGTGGTGGACGTGGAGACCGGCAACAACCTGTTTTCCAACGAAGACGGCAGCATGAGCGAGCTGTTCATGCACCACATCGGCGGCCTGCAGAAGTACATCCCCGAGCTGCTGCCGCTGTTCGCGCCGAACGTCAACTCGTTCCGCCGTTTCCTGCCGGACACCTCGGCGCCGGTGAACGTCGAGTGGGGCGAGGAGAACCGCACCGTGGGCCTACGCGTACCGGAAGCCGGGCCGCAGAACCGCCGCGTGGAAAACCGTCTGGCCGGTGCCGACGCCAACCCCTACCTGGTGCTGGCCGCCTCCTTGCTGTGTGGCTACATCGGCATGCTCGAAGGCATCCAGCCCAGCGCGCCGGTCAAGGGGCGCGGTTACGAGCGGCGCAACCTGGCCCTGCCGGTGACCATCGAAAGCGCCCTGGAGCGCATGGAAGCCTGCAAGGACGCCGAGAAATACCTGGGCGAGAAGTTTGTCCGCGGCTATGTCGCGGTCAAGCGGGCCGAACATGAAAACTTTAAGCGGGTGATCAGTTCCTGGGAACGCGAGTTCCTGCTGCTCTCCGTCTGATGGGGCGGGTGCCGGCGGGTAATCCGTCCGGCACCCCGCCGATTGCGTTATCTGAGGTGAATAATGACTAACCAAGCGAACAACCCGAAAACCCGCGAGTGGCAGGCCATGAGCCGTGAGCACCACCTCGCGCCGTTCAGCGATTACCAGCAGCTGCACGAGAAGGGTCCGCGCATCATTACCAAGGCCGACGGCGTCTACCTGTGGGACAGCGAAGGCAACAAGGTGCTCGACGGCATGGCCGGCCTGTGGTGCGTGGCGGTCGGCTACGGCCGCGAGGAACTGGTCGAGGCGGCCGCGGCGCAGATGCGCGAGCTGCCGTTCTACAACACCTTCTTCATGACCGCTCACCCGCCGGTGCTGGAGCTGGCTAAGGCCATCGCCGAGATCGCGCCGGAAGGCATGAACCACGTGTTCTTCACCGGCTCCGGTTCGGAAGGCAACGACACCATGCTGCGCATGGTTCGCCACTACTGGGCGTGCAAGGGCCAGCCGAACAAGAAGGTGATCATCAGCCGCGTCAACGGCTACCACGGCTCCACCGTGGCCGGCGCCAGCCTGGGCGGCATGAAGTACATGCATGAGCAGGGCGACCTGCCGATTCCGGGCATCGTGCACATCCCGCAGCCGTACTGGTTCGGCGAGGGTGGCGAGATGAGCCCGGACGAGTTCGGCATCTGGGCCGCCGATCAGCTGGAAAAGAAAATTCTCGAAGTCGGCGAGGAGAATGTCGCCGCCTTCATCGCCGAGCCGATCCAGGGCGCCGGTGGCGTGATCATCCCGCCGCAGACCTACTGGCCGCGCATCCGCGAGATTCTCGCCAAGTACGACATCCTGTTCGTCGCCGACGAAGTGATCTGCGGTTTCGGTCGTACCGGCGAGTGGTTCGGCAGCGATTTCTACGGTAACCAGCCGGACCTGATGACCATCGCCAAGGGCCTGACCTCCGGCTACGTGCCGATGGGCGGCCTGATCGTCAGCGACAAGGTGTTCGACGTGATCAATGCCGGTGGCGACTTCAACCACGGCTTCACCTATTCCGGGCACCCGGTGGCGGCCGCCGTCGGCCTGGCCAACATCCGCCTGCTGCGTGAAGAAAAGATCATCGAGCGGGTCAAGGCGGAAACGGCACCATATTTGCAGCAGCGTCTTCGTGAGCTGGCGGATCATCCGCTGGTGGGCGAAGTCCGCGGTGTGGGCATGCTCGGCGCCATCGAACTGGCGAAGGACAAAGAGACCCGCGAGCGTTTCCCGAGCGAGCTGGGCGTGGGCATGATCTGCCGCGGCCACTGTTTCGACAACGGACTGATCATGCGCGCCGTGGGCGACACCATGATCATCGCGCCGCCACTGGTTATCAGCAAAAGCGAGATCGACGAGCTGATTGAAAAAGCACGCAAGTGCCTCGATCTCACCGCCCGTGCAGTATTGGTCTAAAGCTTGAGAGACACGCCAGACCTTGCCAGACTGCATGGTGCGTTGGCCAGGCTCACCGGAGGGTGCGTCGCTCAGGCGACGCAGCCCCGGATACTTCAAACGACAATGGAGCTAACCCGCATGATCAAGACCTTCGGTAAAACTCTGCTGGCCATGACCCTGGCCGGCGCGGTAGCCGGCGTGGCTCAGGCCGACGACAAGGTGCTGCACGTATACAACTGGTCGGACTACATCGCCCCGGATACCGTCGAGAAGTTCACCAAGGAGACCGGCATCAAGGTCGTCTACGACGTGTTCGACAGCAACGAGACGCTGGAAGCCAAGCTGCTGGCCGGCAAGTCGGGTTACGACATCGTGGTGCCGTCCAACAACTTCCTGGCCAAGCAGATCAAGGCCGGCGTCTACCAGCCGCTGGACAAGTCCAAGCTGCCGAACTGGAAGAACCTCGACACCAACCTGATGAAAACTCTGGAAGTCAGCGACCCGGGCAACCAGTATGCGTTCCCCTACATGTGGGGCTCGATCGGCATCGGCTACAACGCCGAGAAGGTCAAGGCCGTGCTGGGCGCCGACGCGCCGGTCAACTCCTGGGACCTGCTGTTCAAGCCGGAAAACATCGAGAAGCTGAAAGGCTGCGGCGTGTCCTTCCTCGACTCGCCGACCGAGATCCTGCCGATCGCCCTGCACTACCTGGGCCACAGCCCGGTCAGCCAGGACCCGAAGGAACTCAAGGAAGCCGAGGCGCTGTTCCTCAAGATCCGTCCGCACGTGACCTACTTCCACAGCTCCAAATACATCTCCGACCTGGCCAACGGCAACCTGTGCGTGGCAGTCGGCTACTCGGGTGACATCTACCAGGCCAAGTCCCGTGCCGAAGAGGCCAAGGCCGGCGTAGCCGTTTCCTACAACATTCCGAAAGAAGGCGCCGGTACCTTCTTCGACATGATCGCCATGCCGAAGGATGCCGCCAATCCGGAAGCCGCCTATGCCTTCATGAACTTCCTGATGAAGCCGGAGGTGATGGCCGAGATCACCAACTTCGTGCAGTTCCCCAACGGCAACGCGGCGGCAACCCCGCTGGTTGACGAGGCGATCCGCAACGACCCGGGCATCTACCCGAGCGCGGAAACCATGGCCAAGCTCTACGCCTTCCCGGATCTGCCGGCCAAGGTGCAGCGCAGCATGACCCGCAGCTGGACCACCATCAAGTCCGGCAAGTAACCACAGCGACACCCTCCGGCGGGTGTTCCCGCCGGGGACCCGCCAGGAGGTTCATGTGCCATTTCCGTCTACCGTTACACACGAGCCCCCACACAGCTCCGTGCGCGGACGGCTGGGCGATTGGCCTGAATTTGCGGAATCGGCAGGACGAGTTATCAAGCCCCTGGTCGTGTGTAACGGCCTGAATAGCAACAATAAAGAGGACTGACGTGTGCGAATTTCCTTCCGCAACACCCTGATCACAGCGGCGATCGGCCTGGGGCTGGCGCATGCCGCTCAGGCGGCACCGACCGTGCATATCTACAACTGGAGCGACTACATCGGCGAGAGCACCCTGGCTGATTTCGAAAAGGCCCAGGGCATCAAGCCGGTCTACGACGTGTTCGACTCCAACGAGACCCTGGAAGGCAAACTGCTGGCGGGCCGTTCCGGCTACGACGTGGTGGTGCCGTCCAACCATTTCCTCGGCAAGCAGATCAAGGCCGGTGCCTTCCAGAAGCTGGACCGCGCCCTGCTGCCCAACTGGCAGAACCTTGACCCGGCGCTGCTCAAGCAGCTCGACGTGAACGACCCGGGCAACCAGTACGCCGTGCCTTACCTGTGGGGCACCAACGGCATCGGCTACAACGTCGAGAAGATCAAGGCCGTGCTCGGTGTCGACAGCATCGACTCCTGGGCCACCGTCTTCGACCCGGCCAACATGCAGAAGCTCAGCGCCTGTGGCGTGGCCTTCCTCGATTCCGGCGACGAAATGATCCCGGCGGCGCTCAACTACCTGGGCCTGCCGCCCAACAGCACCAACCCGGACGACTACAAGAAGGCCGAACAGACGCTGATGGCCGTGCGTCCCTACGTGACCTACTTCCACAGCTCCAAGTACATCGGCGACTTGGCCAATGGCGACATCTGCCTGGCCGTCGGCTTCTCCGGCGACATCCTGCAGGCCGCCGACCGCGCCGACGAGGCCGGCAAGGGCGTGCAGATCGCCTACAGCATCCCCAAGGAAGGCGCCAACCTGTGGTTCGACATGCTGGCCATTCCGGCCGACGCGAAGAACGTCAAGGAAGCCCACGCCTTCATCAACTACCTGCTCGACCCGGCGGTGATCGCCCAGGTCAGCGACTATGTTGGCTATGCCAACCCGAACCCCAAGGCCGGGGCTCTGATGGACCAGGACGTGCGCAACGATGAGTCCGTTTACCCGCCCCAGGCGGTACTGGACAACTTGTTCATCTCGGCAGAATTGCCACCGAAAGTACAACGCCTGATGACCCGCAGCTGGACCAAGGTCAAGTCGGGTAAGTGAGTCTTTGCCCGGTCCTGGTGACCGGGCCCTAAATGTTCCGGGAGTTTTGCAAAATGGCCGTTGCCTCCAGCGCCTACAAGAAAGCCCTAGAGGGCAACCAGCAACCCAAAGAGGTGCTGGTGAAAATTGACCGCGTGACGAAGAAGTTCGACGAAACCATCGCCGTCGAAGACGTCTCGCTGACCATCAACAAGGGCGAGATCTTCGCCCTGCTCGGCGGCTCCGGCTCCGGCAAGTCGACCCTGCTGCGCATGCTCGCCGGCTTCGAGCGCCCCACCTCCGGGCGCATCCTGCTGGACGGCGTGGACATCACCGACATGCCGCCCTACGAGCGGCCGATCAACATGATGTTCCAGTCCTATGCCCTGTTCCCGCACATGACCGTGGCGCAGAACATCGCCTTCGGCCTGCAGCAGGACAAGCTGCCCAAGGCCGAGATCGACGAGCGCGTGGCCGAGATGCTCAAGCTGGTGCACATGACCCAGTACGCCCGGCGCAAGCCGCACCAGCTGTCCGGTGGCCAGCGCCAGCGCGTGGCCCTGGCCCGTTCCCTGGCCAAGCGTCCCAAGCTGCTGCTGCTCGACGAGCCGATGGGTGCGCTGGACAAGAAGCTGCGTTCGCAGATGCAGCTGGAGCTGGTGGAAATCATCGAGCGCGTCGGCGTGACCTGTGTGATGGTGACCCACGACCAGGAAGAGGCCATGACCATGGCCCAGCGCATCGCCATCATGCACCTCGGCTGGATTGCCCAGATCGGCAGCCCGGTGGACATCTACGAGACCCCGGCCAGCCGCCTGGTCTGCGAGTTCATCGGCAACGTCAACCTGTTCGACGGGGTGATCACCACCGACGAAGCGGACCACGCGATCATCAGCTGCCCGCACCTGGACAGGCCGATCTACATCGGCCACGGCGTCAGCACCCGGGCCGAGACCAAGTCGGTCAGCTACGCCCTGCGTCCGGAAAAACTGCTGATGGCCACCCAGTTGCCTGCCGACCACGAGCACCCCAACTACAACTGGTGCGGCGGCACCGTGCATGACATCGCCTACCTCGGCGGCCACTCGGTGTACCACGTCAAGCTGTCCTCCGGGCAGATCGTGCAGTGCTTCATCGCCAACGCCGAGCGCCGCGGCAAGCGCCCGACCTGGGACGATGCGGTGGTGGTGTATTGGGAAGACGACAGCGGCGTGGTACTGCAAGCATGAAAATCTCTCGACTCAAGCGCTACCTGCCGAGGGGGCGGCATGCTGTGATCGGCGTGCCGTTCCTCTGGCTGTTCATGTTCTTCCTACTGCCGTTCTTCATCGTCCTTAAGATCAGCTTCGCCGAAGCCGACGTGGCCATTCCGCCCTACACCGAGGTCTGGACCTGGGCCGAGAATCAGCTGTCGCTGGTGCTCAACCTGGGCAACTACATCTTCCTCACCGAGGATGAGCTGTACGTGGCGGCCTACCTAGGCTCGCTGAAGATGGCCAGCATCAGCACCCTGCTCTGCCTGCTGATCGGTTACCCGATGGCCTATGCCATCGCCCGCGCAAGCAAGGAAATGCAGACCACCCTGCTGCTGCTGATCATGATGCCGACCTGGACCGCGATCCTGATCCGCGTCTACGCCTGGATGGGCATCCTCAGTAACAACGGCCTGCTCAATGGCTTCCTGCAGTCCATCGGGCTGATCGACGAGCCGCTGCAGATCCTCAACACCAACCTGGCGGTGTACATCGGCGTGGTCTATTCGTACCTGCCGTTCATGATCCTGCCGCTCTACGCCAACCTGGTGAAGCACGATCACAGCCTGTTGGAAGCCGCCGCGGACCTCGGTTCGAGCAACTTCAATAGCTTCTGGAAGATCACCGTGCCGCTGTCGAAGAACGGCATCGTCGCCGGCAGCATGCTGGTGTTCATCCCGGTGGTCGGCGAGTTCGTCATCCCCGAGCTGCTTGGCGGTCCGGAGACCCTGATGATCGGCAAGGTGCTGTGGCAGGAATTCTTCAACAACCGCGACTGGCCGGTGGCTTCCGCCCTGGCGGTGGTGATGCTGGCGATCCTGATCGTGCCCATTATCCTGTTCAACCGTAACCAGGCTAAAGAGATGGAGGGCCGCGCATGAAACGTTTCAGTTTCTCCAATGTAATGCTCTGGGCCGGCCTGACGTTCATCTACCTGCCCATGCTGATCATGGTCATCTACTCCTTCAACGCCTCCAAGCTGGTCACCGTCTGGGGCGGCTGGTCGCTGAAGTGGTATGTCGGCCTGCTCGACAACAGCCAGCTGATGGGCTCGGTGATGCGCTCCCTGGAGATCGCCTGCTACACGGCGATCGCCGCCGTGGCGCTGGGTACCGTGGCGGCCTTCGTGCTGACCCGGGTTACCCGCTTCAAGGGCCGCACCCTGTTCGGTGGCCTGGTCACCGCGCCGCTGGTGATGCCCGAGGTGATCACCGGCCTGTCGCTGCTGCTGCTGTTCGTGGCCATGGCCCAGCTGACCGGCTGGCCAGCCGAGCGCGGCATCCTGACCATCTGGATTGCCCACACCACCTTCTGCGCCGCCTACGTGGCGGTGGTGGTATCGGCGCGCCTGCGTGAGCTGGATCTGTCCATCGAAGAGGCGGCCATGGACCTCGGTGCCAAGCCGTGGAAGGTGTTCTTCCTGATCACCATCCCGATGATCGCGCCGTCCCTGGCGGCCGGCGGCATGATGTCCTTCGCCCTGTCGCTGGACGACCTGGTGCTGGCCAGCTTCGTCTCCGGTCCGGGCTCCACCACCCTGCCGATGGAAGTGTTTTCCGCCGTGCGCCTGGGCGTGAAGCCGGAGATCAACGCGGTGGCCAGCCTGATCCTGCTGACCGTGTCGATCTTCACCTTCTTCGCCTGGTACTTCGCCCGCCGCGCCGAGGAAAAGCGCAAGCGCGCGATCCAGCAGGCCATGGAAGAAACCACCAGCGAGACCTGGTCGGCGCAACCCGCCTGATCCTGCTGCTAGCAAAAAACAGAAAGGGCCACGGAAGTGGCCCTTTCTGTTTTCAGCGTCTGCCAGGTAGTCGGTCTGGAAGGCATCTGCAGGTGGGGCAATGCCCTGCGTGAGGGTCAGCCACTCTGCTGCCCTGGCCATTTCGGCCGGGCCTGGTTCTGGATCGGGAGCGGGGCTTCAGCTCTGGATGGTCGCCGCCGGATTGATCACCCGGCCCAGGCCGAGGTTGCGCAGGGCCAGGTGCAGGGTGCTGTGGATCACCTGCGGGTTGTCCATGCGCAGCAGCTGTTCGAGCAGCTCCTTGGCCTTGCTCAGGCTGATCTGGCGCAGCAGCCACTTGACCTTGGGCAGGTTGGTGGCGTTCATCGACAGGCTGTCGAAGCCCATGGCCAGCAGCAATACGGCCGCGGCCGGGTCGCCGGCCATCTCGCCGCAGATGCTCACCGGCTTGCCCTCGGCATGGGCGCCGGCGATGACCAGGGTCAGGGCGTGCAGCACGGCTGGGTGGAGGAAGTCGTAGAGGTCGGCGACCCGCGGGTTGTTGCGGTCGACCGCCAATAGATATTGCGTCAGGTCATTCGAGCCGACCGAGAGGAAGTCGACCTGGCGTGCCAGGTCGCGCACCTGGTAGACCGCCGCGGGAATCTCGATCATCACGCCCACCGGCGGCAGCGGCACGTCGACGCCTTCGTCGCGTACTTCGCCCCAGGCGCGGTGGATCAGGTGCAGGGCCTCTTCCAGTTCCTGGATGCCGGAAATCATGGGCAGCAGGATGCGCAGGTTGTTCAGGCCCTCGCTGGCCTTGAGCATGGCGCGCACCTGGACCAGGAAGATTTCCGGGTGGTCGAGGGTGATGCGGATGCCGCGCCAGCCGAGGAAGGGGTTGCTTTCCTTGATCGGGAAATAGCTCAGCGCCTTGTCGCCGCCGATGTCCAGGGTGCGCATGGTCACCGGCAGCGGGTGGAAGGCGGCCAGCTGCTCGCGGTAGGTGGCCAGCTGTTCCTTCTCGCTGGGGAAGCGCTCGCCGTTCATGAACGGCACTTCCGTGCGGTACAGGCCGACGCCTTCGGCGCCGCGTTCCTGGGCACGCTTCACGTCGGCCAGCAGGCCGGTGTTGACCCACAGCGGCAGGCGCTGGCCGTCGAGGGTTTCGCAGGGCAGCTCGCGCAGGGCGTCGAGGCCCTGGGACAGCTGGCGTTCTTCCTCGACCACTTCGGCGTACTGCTTGCACAGCAGCTCGCTGGGGTTGGTGAACACCTCGCCGTGGTAGCCGTCGACGATCAGCTGGATGCCGTCGACCTTGGAATAGGGCAGGTCGACCACGCCCATGACCGTGGGGATGCCCATGGCGCGGGCGAGAATGGCCACGTGCGAGTTGCCCGAGCCCTGCACCGAGACCAGGCCGACCAGCTTGCCTTCCGGCACCTCGCCGAGCATGGCCGGGGTGACTTCCTCGCTGACCAGGATGGTGTGGTCGGGGTAGACCAGGTTCTGCTTGCGCTCTTCCTGCAGGTAGGCGAGCAGGCGGCGGCCGAGGTCGCGCACATCCGAGGCGCGTTCGCGCAGGTAGGCGTCGTCCATCAGCTCGAAGCGCTTGACGTGATCCAGCACCACCTGGCGCAAGGCACCCTGGGCCCACTGGCCGGTGGTACGGATCACGCGTTTCACTTCGAGGCCCATGGAGGCGTCGTCGAGCATCATCAGGTAGACGTCGAACAGCGCGCGCTCTTCCGGGCGCAGCTGGTTGGCCAGTTTGCTGGACAGCGCGCGCATGTCCGCGCGGACGGCTTCCAGGGCCAGCTTGAAGCGTTCGACCTCGGCCTCGACATCGTCGATCGGTTTGTCCGGCACCACGTCCAGGTCGGCCGGCGGCAGCACCACCACGGCGCTGCCGATGGCGGCGCCGGGCGAACCGGGCACGCCGACGAAGCGCGCTTCCTGGATGCCCTTGCCCTGCTTGCCGAGGCCGCGGATCGAGCCGGTCGCCTCGGCATGGGCGATGACCCCGGCCAGTTGCGCGCTCATGGTCACCAGGAAGGCTTCCTCGCCTTCGTCGAACTGGCGGCGTTCCTTCTGCTGCACCACCAGTACGCCCATCACCCGGCGGTGGTGGATGATCGGCGCACCGAGGAAGGAGGCGTAGCGCTCCTCGCCGGTTTCCGGGAAGTAGCGGTAGCGCGGGTGTTCGGAGGCGTGTTCGAGGTTGAGCGGCTCCTCGCGGGTGCCGACCAGGCCGACCAGGCCCTCGTTCAAGGCCATGCTGACCTTGCCGATGGAGCGCTTGTTCAGGCCTTCGGTGGCCATCAGCACGAAACGCGAGGTCTCCGGGTCGAGCAGGTAGACCGAGCAGACTTGGCTGCCCATGGCCTCCTTGACCCGCTGCACGATGATCGTCAGCGCTGCCTTGAGATCCTTGGCGGCGTTTACTTCCTGGACGATCTTGCGCAGCGTGTTGAGCATGCTCGTTTCCGTCAGTCGCGCGCCAGCAGGCGCGGGGCTAATTCCTTGAGGGCGCGACGGTAGACCTCGCGCTTGAATGTAACGACCTGGCCCAGCGGGTACCAGTAGCTGACCCAGCGCCAGCCGTCGAACTCCGGCTTGCCGGTCAGGTCCATGCGTACCCGCTCTTCGGCGCCGGTCAGGCGCAGGAGAAACCACTTCTGTTTCTGGCCGATGCACAGCGGCTGGCTGTGGGTGCGTACCAGACGTTGCGGCAGACGATAGCGCAACCAGCCCCGGGTGCAGGCGAGAATCTTCACATCCTGCTCTTCGAGACCGACTTCTTCGTTAAGTTCGCGGTACAGGGCCTGCTCCGGCGACTCCTGGGGATTGATGCCTCCCTGGGGAAATTGCCAGGCATCCTGGTTGATCCGCCGCGCCCAGAGCACCTGGCCAATATCATTGGTCAGGATGATGCCGACATTGGGGCGGAAACCATCGGAATCGATCACGACAAAACACCTTGAAAACGCATATGCCCGCATTGTTCCACAAAGGCCGCGGGCGCAGCAAACGCGCGGCCCGGCGAATGGGCACTGAAGGCAAAAGCGGCTATTCTGGCGGCCTTTTCGGCCCTCCAGATTCAGGTGAAACGACGTGCGCCTTGCCCTCTTCGACCTCGACAACACCCTGCTCGCCGGCGACAGCGACCACAGCTGGGGCGAATTCCTCTGTCAGCGTGGCCGGGTCGATGCCGCCGAGTACCAGGCGCGCAACGATGCCTTCTATGCCGACTACTGCGCCGGCAGGCTCGACGTGGTGGCCTACCAGAACTTCAGCCAGGCGATTCTCGGCCGCACCGGCGCCCAGGAGCTGGCGCAGTGGCAGGCGGAGTTCATGGCCGAGGTGATCGAGCCGATCATCCTGGCCAAGGGTGAGGCGCTGCTGGCGCAGCACCGCGAGGCCGGCGACAAGCTGGTGATCATCACCGCCACCAACCGCTTCGTCACCGCGCCGATTGCCGCACGCCTGGGCGTCGACACCCTGTTGGCCACCGAGTGCGGCATGCAGGATGGCCGCTACACCGGGCAGCTGGCCGGCATTCCCTGCTACCAGGAGGGCAAGGTGGTGCGCCTCGGCCAGTGGCTGCAGGACAGCGGCCTGAACCTGGATGACAGCTACTTCTACAGCGACTCGCGCAACGACCTGCCGCTGCTCGAGAAGGTCGCCCACCCGGTGGCGGTGGACCCGGACGACACGCTGCGCGGCATCGCCGGCGAGCGCGGCTGGCCGGTGATTTCGCTGCGCTGAGTGTCAGCTCGGTCTAGTAGGGTGCGCCATGCGCACCGAGGGCCTTATCCGTGGCGCCGCTGCGCTATAGCGGCTTGGCCACCATCAGCCAGAAGATCGCGATAAAGGCCAGGAACGCCGGCCAGCCCAGCACGAACCAGATGCGCATGTAGCGGTTGGCCCGCTCCGGCAGCGGCGTGCCGTCGCGCAGGGCCTGGCGGGCCAGGTTGCGCACGCGGATCTGCAGCCACAGCACCGGCAGCCAGCACAGCCCGGCGAACACGAACAGCCCGGCGCTCCACAGCAGCCACAGGTGGTTCAGCGGCCAGCCGGCGATCTTCGCCAGGGCCAGGCCGCTGAGCGGCTGGAACACCGCGCTGGTGGCGATGAACAGCCAGTCGGCGGTGACCAGGTGGCGGAAGGTCGTGGCGATCACCTGCAGCTCGCCGCTGCGCCAGGCGCGCAGGGCGTAGTAGGCCGAGCCCAGGCCGGTGCCGAACAGCAGGGTGGCGCTAAGGATGTGCAGGGTCTTGAGCAGCAGGTACAGGCTCATTGCCCGGCGCCCTGCCGCCCGAACGGGAAGGGCGACATCAGGCCGGCTTGGCCCCCATCAGGGCGAAGATCGCCAGCAGTAGGACCAGCAGCAGTGCGCCGTAGGCGCAGACGAAACGCAGCAGTGTCAGCGGCACCGCGCCGCCGAGCGCGGCCTGCCAGGCACCCAGGCGGCCATGCAGGAGCAGGCCGGCCAGCACCAGCAGGGCGAACAGGATGGCGCTGAGCAGCAGCCACAGCTGGCCCAGCGGCCAGCCGGCGCCGTGCACCAGCCACCAGCCGCTGACCGGCAGGCTCAGGGCCAGCATGCCGAGGGCCGGCAGGCTGTACAGGCGGGTGACGCGCAGCTTGCGCGCGAGCACGGCGGCATCGCCGCCCTTGTTGGCTTTCCACAGCATGAAGGCATGCGCCAGGACGCCGAGCAGCAACAGCGCGGCCGGCAGGCTGTGGGCGATCTTCAGCAGCTGGTAAGGTTCCATCGATGCATTCTCCCTGGGTGGTGCTTAGCCGAGAAACAGCTGGTAGGCCGGGTTGTCGGTTTCGTCCCAGTAGGGATAGCCGATGGCGTCCAGCGCTGCCGGAATCAGCGAGCGCTGCTCCTGCGGTACCTGCAGCGCGGCCAGTACGCGGCCGTCGGCGGCGCCGTGGTTGCGGTAGTGGAACATGCTGATGTTCCAGCGCCCGCCGAGCTTGTTGAGGAAGTTGAACAGCGCCCCCGGGCGTTCCGGGAACTCGAAGCGGAACACGCACTCGTCCGGCACCGCCGCCGCGTGGCCGCCGACCATGTGGCGGATGTGCAGCTTGGCCAGTTCGTTGTCGGTCAGGTCCAGCACCGGGAAGCCCTGGTCACGCAGGCCCTGCACCAGGGCGGCGCGCGGGTCGTTCTCCGGGTGGGTCTGCACGCCGACGAAGATGTGCGCCTCGCCGTCGGTGTGGTAGCGGTAGTTGAACTCGGTGATCTGGCGCTTGCCGATCGCCTCGCAGAAGGTCTTGAAGCTGCCCGGCTGCTCGGGGATGGTCACGGCGATGATTGCCTCGCGCTTCTCGCCCAGCTCGGCGCGCTCGGCCACGTGGCGCAGGCGGTCGAAGTTGACGTTGGCACCCGAGTCGATGCCGACCAGCACCTGGCCGCTGACGCCTTCGCGCTCCACGTACTTCTTGATCCCGGCCACGCTCAGCGCGCCGGCCGGCTCGGTGATCGAGCGGGTGTCGTCGTAGATGTCCTTGATCGCCGCGCAGATCTCGTCGGTGCTGACGGTGATCACCTCGTCGACATAGTGCTTGCACACATCGAAGGTGTACTGGCCGATCTGCGCCACGGCCACGCCGTCGGCGAACAGCCCCACGGTCGGCAGCACCACGCGCTCGCCGGCCGCCATGGCTGCCTGCAGGCAGTTGGAGTCGTCCGGCTCGACGCCGATCACGCGGATATCCGGGCGCAGGTATTTGACGTAGGCGGCGATGCCGGCGATCAGGCCGCCGCCGCCGCAGGGCACGAAGATGGCGTCCAGCTGGCCCGGCTGCTGGCGCAGGATCTCCATGGCCACGGTGCCCTGGCCGGCGATCACCAGCGGATCGTCGTAGGGGTGGATATAGGAATAGCCCTTCTCTTCCACCAGCTTCAGCGAATAGGCCAGGGCCTCGGGGAAGGCGTCGCCGTGCAGCACCACCTTGCCGCCGCGCGAGCGCACGCCCTGGACCTTGAGTTCCGGGGTGGTGCGCGGCATGACGATGGTGGCCTTGACCCCCAGGTGCTTGGCCGCCAGGGCCAGGCCCTGGGCGTGGTTGCCGGCCGAGGCGGTGACCACGCCGCGCGCCAGTTCCTCGGGCGACAGCTGCGCCAGCTTGTTGTAGGCGCCGCGAATCTTGAACGAGTACACCGGCTGCAGGTCTTCGCGTTTCAGCAGAATCTGGTTGCCCAGCCGCTCGGAGAGCTGGCGGGCAGGCTGCAGCGGGGTTTCCACGGCGACGTCGTAGACGCGCGAGGTGAGGATCTTCTTTACGTACTGTTCGAGCATCGCGGCTTCACTGGCGGGCATTTCACGGAGTCTGGAGTCTACCCCAGCGCTTCGGCCGGCGGCCACCGACAGTCGGTGCTGAAAACCCCATAACAGTAGGGCGTGGCGATAAAACGCAGCCGCAGGGCCGGGTGGCGAGGCTATAATTCGCCCCTTCCCGTACTCCCCAGGCGCAGACCCCGTGATGACCCAGGATCAGCTCAAGCAGGCCGTGGCCCAGGCCGCCGTCGACCATATCCTTCCCTTCCTCGACAGCAAGAGCGTGATCGGCGTCGGCACCGGCTCCACCGCCAACTGCTTCATCGACGCCCTGGCCCAGCACAAGATGGCCTTCGACGGCGCCGTGGCCAGCTCCGAAGCCACCGCCGCGCGACTCAAGGGCCACGGCATTCCGGTGTACGACCTGAACAGCGTCAGCGAGCTGGAGTTCTACATCGACGGCGCCGACGAGAGCGACCAGCACCTGCACCTGATCAAGGGCGGCGGCGCCGCGCTGACCCGCGAGAAGATCGTCGCCGCGGTGGCCAAGACCTTCATCTGCATCGCCGACGCCAGCAAGCTGGTGCCGGTGCTGGGCGCCTTCCCGCTGCCGGTGGAAGTCATCCCCATGGCCCGCAGCCACGTGGCGCGCCAGTTGGTCAAACTGGGTGGCGACCCGGTGTACCGCGAGGGTGTGCTGACCGACAACGGCAACATCATTCTCGATGTGTTCAACCTGCAGATCGTCGACCCGGTGGCCCTCGAGCGCGACATCAACGCCATCGTCGGCGTGGTCACCAACGGCCTGTTCGCCGCGCGCCCGGCCGATCTGCTGCTGCTCGGTACCGCGGACGGGGTGAAGACCCTCAAGCGTGACTGAGCGGCGCCGCGCCTGAGCCCGGCCGCCCAGCTCACGGCCGGGGCTGGTGCGTCTGTGTGGCGCTGGCGGGGTGGTGGCGAGCGACTAAGCTTGCCTGGCAGCGCACCCGACAGGAGCCACGACATGGCCGCGAAGTTTCATCTGAAGAAGGCCGCCGACGGTCAGCTGCATTTCAACCTGCTGGCCGGCAACGGCGAGATCATCCTCAGCAGCGAGCTGTACAAGAGCAAGGCCTCGGCCCTGGCCGGCATCGAGTCGGTGCGCAACAACGTCCAGCGCGCCGGCGCCTTCGAGATCAAGGCGGCGGCTTCCGGCAAGTTCCACTTCGTGCTCAAGGCCAGCAATGGCCAGGTGGTCGGCAGCAGCCAGCTGTATGCCAGCGAAGCCGGCGCCGTGGCCGGCAGCGAGTCGGTCAAGCACAACGCCGCGCAGGCATCGCTGCAGGACGACAGCTGAGCGGTCGCCAAGCACCAGGCAGCCTGGGTCGGCTCAATCGCCGGGCTGTTTCTTGAACACGTAGAACAGGTTCGGCTCGCTGACCAGGTACAGGGTGCCGGCATCATCCATGGCCACCCCTTCGGCCTGCGGCACGCCTTTCTTCAAACCCTGCCGGCCGCCGAGCAGCGATAGGCTGCTGATCGGCTTGCCGTTGGCATCCAGCTCCAGCACCAGGCGCGACTCGTCGGACAGCGCCAGCAGATGGCCGCTGGCCTCGTCGTACTGCAGGCTGGACAGGTCGCGCACGAACAGCCGGGCATCGCGCTTGGCGTCGCCGGCCACGTGCACGGCGAAGGGCTTGTCCGGGTTGGTGTGCGGAAAGCCGTGGATTTCGTAGATGCTCACCGGGTCGCGCTCCTTGGCGACGAACAGGCGTTGCCCCTGGCTGTCGTAGGCCAGCCCCTCGAAGCCCTTGTTGCCGTTGCGGTCAATGCCCAGGGACAGCTGCTGCGATTCGGTGGCGTCGATGAAGCGGGTGTCGTCGTCCAGGCGCACCTTGATCAGGCGCTGCAGGCGCTCGTCGGTGATCACGTAGATCCCGTGGCTGATGTATTCGATGGCTTCCGGGTCGCCGAAGCCGACCAGCGGGATCTGGCGCAGGATCCGTCCGTCCAGCGACAGCTCGATCAGCTGCGGCTTCTGGTTGGTAACGGTGAACAGGCTGCGCCGGTCCGGGTCGTAGGTCAGCGCCGACACATCGTCGTCCAGGCCGACGATCGGCTGGGCCTGCAGGGTGGCGACATAGTCGGGCAGCCAGATCGAGCGTTCGCGCCACTCGGCGGCATGCCGCCATTCCTGCAACATGAACCAGGCCCGTTCGAACAGGCGCAACTGCTGGGCCGCCACCGCGCCGAGCAGCAGGGCGGCCAGTAGCAGGGTGGCCACGATGAGGCGGGCTGGAGTCGGGCGTGGCATGGAGGGCTCCTTGTCGATCGGGGGCCGCATCAATAGCACAGTCCGGCTGAGTTCAAGCTTAAAGAGCGTTACCGGAGTCTTCCAGGCTGCCGGTCGGCGCCGTTGCCAGCCTGCGACGCCGGGTCGCGCGCTGCCGCGCCCCGGCCATGACCTCGGGCAAGGTTTGCCCGCCGTGGCCCGCCTAGACTCGCGGCAATGTCAGTTACCCAGGGGGAACGCTCCATGTTCTGCGATGTCGCCATCATCGGTGCCGGCCCGGCCGGCCTGTGCCTCGCCCGTGCCCTGTCGGGGCAGGGGCTATCCATCGTGCTGGTCGAGCGCCAGGGCGAGCAGAGCCTGGCCGAGCCTGCCTTCGACGGCCGCGAGATCGCCCTGACCCATGCTTCACAGGCGCTGCTGGAGCGCCTCGGCCTGTGGCAGCGCCTGCCGGCCGGCGAGGTGGCGATCCTGCGCGATGCCCAGGTGCTCAATGGCCCCTCGCTGTTCGCCCTGCAGATTCGCGCCGAACAGGCCGGCGCCGAGCGCCTCGGCCACCTGGTGGCCAACCAGGCGATCCGCCGGGCGGCCTATGCCGCGCTGGAGGACTGCGCCGATGTGCAGCTGCTGTGCGACAGCCAGGTACGGGCGATCCGCCATGCGCCGCAGCAGGTCAGCCTGGAGCTGGCCGACGGCCGTTGCCTGCGCAGCCGCCTGCTGGTGGCCGCCGACAGCCGCTTCTCGGAAACCCGCCGCCTGCTCGGCATCGGCGCGCAGCTCAAGGACTTCGGCAAGACCATGCTGGTCTGCCGCATGCAGCATGAGCAGCCGCACCAGCAGGTGGCCTGGGAATGGTTCGGCTATGGCCAGACCCTGGCCCTGCTGCCGCTCAACGGCAACGTCTCCTCGCTGGTGCTGACCCTGCCGCCGCGGGAGATCGAGCGCCTGCAGCAGCTGGACGAGGTGGCCTTCGCCGGCGAGATGGAGCGGCGCTTCGAGCACCGGCTCGGTGCCATGCAGCTGCTCAGTAGCCGGCATGCCTATCCGCTGGTCGGGGTCTACGCCCAGCGCCTGGCGGGACCGCGTTGCGCACTGATCGGCGATGCCGCGGTGGGCATGCACCCGGTCACCGCGCACGGCTTCAACTTCGGCCTGGGCAGTGTCGAGCGGCTGGCCGCCGCCGTGCTGGCGGCTCACGCCAGGGGGCGGGACATCGCCGCGGCCGGCGTGCTCGGCCGTTACGAGCGCCAGCATCGCCTGGCCACCTGGCCGCTGTACCAGGCCACCCAGCTGCTGGTCGGCCTGTACACCGACGAACGCCTGCCCGCCCGCCTGCTGCGCGGAGTCGGCCTGCGCGTGGCCCAGGGCCTAGTGCCGCTGCGCAGCGCCATTGCCCGCCACCTGACCGCCCGTGCGGGCTGAGGCGCGTCGAGGCGCTGGCGGGCGCTTTCACTCGCGTGGGGTGTCGTTGTTTTCCTTGCGGAACCTGTAAAACAGGTTGGGCTCGCTGACGATATAGAGGTTGCCCTCTTCGTCCATGGCCACGCCTTCGGCGCGCGGGATGCGTTTGTCCAGGCCGTTCAGGCCGCCGAGCAGGCTGATGAAGCTGACCGGCTGGCCCTGTTGGTCCAGCTCCAGCAGCAGGTTGGATTGCGCGGAAAGAACGAGGATGTGCCCGGTGCGCGGGTCGACGCTCAGGGCCGAGAGGTTGCGCATGCCCAGGCCGTAGTCGGGTAGCGGTTTGAGCGCTTCGGCCAGTGCCTCCTGGCTGTCGCCGGGCAGGCTGTACATGGCGGTGGGGTTGCGCTCCTTGCCGAGCAACAGGCGGTTCTGACGGGCATCCCAGGCCACGCCTTCGAAGCCCTTGTTGCGCGAGTCGGCGAAACCCAGGTCGAACTCGCGGGAATTGACCACGTTGAGTTCACTGGTCTGCGGGTCTAGCGCCAGCACCGACAGGCTGCGCCGGCGCTCGTCGACGATGGCCACGCTACCATCCTCGAGAATCGCCACGCCCTCGGGGTTGCTGAAGCCGAGCAGGGGGATGCGCCGCAAGATGTCGCCGCTGCGGGTCAGTTCGACCAGCAGGGGGTTCTTGCCGGTAACGGTGAACAGGGTGCCGGTGACCGGGTTATAGGCCAGGTCCGAGGCTTCGTCCTCATCCAGGCCGCTCAGCGGCTTGGCCTGGATCTCTGCCGTATAGCCGGGCAGCCAGACGCTGGCGTCGCGCTCGAGCAGCGACAGGCTCTGCTCCTTCAGCCAGTAGCGGGCGCGGTCGTCCAGGTGCAGGTAGAGGGACAGGGCGACCCCGGCGGCGAGCAGGCCGGCCAGTGCCAGCCAGCGCTGGCGGATGGGGCTGAGGAATGCAGGCATCGGCGACTTCTCACTGGGCGGCGCGGGTCAGAGTGCGGGGCGTCTATGAAGGTTCCCTTAACGCATTGCTACAGCACCTGGCTGGTAAAACCCTGCTGGTTGCTCAGCGCGATCTGCAGCTGGTCGCCACTGGCCAGCGGGCCGACGCCGGCCGGGGTGCCGGTGGAAATCACGTCGCCCGGCTGCAGGCTGAAGTGCCCGGCAATGTGCTGGATCAGGCCGATGATCGGGTTGAGCATGGCGCTGCTGTTGCCGTCCTGGCGCAGCTCGCCGTTGATCAACAGGCGGATGCCGATATCGGCCAGATCGGCGTAGGCGTCACCGGCGACGAAGGGCGCCAGCGCGTAGGCGCCATCGAAGGACTTGGCCAGCTCCCAGGGCAGGCCCTTTTCCTTGAGCCTGGCCTGCACGTCGCGCAGGGTCAGGTCGAGCGCAGGGGCGAAGCCGGAAATGGCGTCACGCACCTCCTCCGCGGAAGGTTGCTTCGACAGTGGCTTGCCGATCAGCACGGCAATTTCCGCCTCGTAGTGCACCACGCCGCGATCCTGCGGAATGGCGAAGCCGCCAGCCAGCGGCACCACGCAGGAGCCGGGCTTGATGAACAGCAGCGGCTCGCTGGGGATCGGGTTGTTCAGCTCGGCGGCGTGCTCGGCGTAGTTGCGCCCGACGCAGACCACCTTGCCCATGGGGAAGTGGATCGGCGTGCCGTCGGTGTACTGGTGCTGGTAGCTCATTGCAGCTTCTCCATTACGAAGCGCTGTTTAAAGCGTCGCGAGCGAAGACCAGGCTAGGCGGCGGAGCCGGGAAAAAGCGGAGTTGGCTGTAGCCAATGAGCATTTTTCACGGATGCGCCAACAACGCCTGGTCGAGCGCAGCAGCTTTAAACTGGGAAGATTTTGCCGGGGTTCATGATCCCGTTCGGATCGAACACCGCCTTGATCGCCTTCATGTAGCCGATCTCGGCGGGGCTCCGGCTGTAGTGCAGGTAATCGCGCTTGGTCATGCCCACGCCGTGTTCGGCGCTGATCGAGCCGTTGTACTTCTGCACGGTCTCGAACACCCACTGGTTGACGATGGCGCACTTGGCGAAGAACTCGTCCTTGGACAGGTTCTCCGGCTTGAGGATGTTCAGGTGCAGGTTGCCGTCGCCGATGTGGCCGAACCAGATGACTTCGAAGTCCGGGTAGTTGTCCCCGACGATGCGGTCGATGTCGTGGAGGAAGGCCGGGACCTTGCCGACGGTGACCGAGATGTCGTTCTTGTACGGCGTCCAGTGGCTGATGGTTTCCGAGATGTACTCGCGCAGTTTCCACAGGTTCTGCAGCTGCTGCTCGCTCTGGCTCATCACCCCGTCCAGCACCCAGCCCTGCTCGACGCAGTGCTCGAAGGTGGCCAGGGCCTGCTCGGCGACCTCCTCGGTGCTGGCCTCGAATTCCAACAGGGCATAGAACGGGCAGTCGGTGTCGAACGCCGGCGGCACGTCGCCGCGGGCCAGGATCTTGGCCAGGGCCTTGTCCGAGAAGAACTCGAACGCGGTCAGGTCCAGCTTGTTCTGGAAGGCGTGCAGCACCGGCATGATCGAGTCGAAGTCGGGGGTGCCGAGGACCATGGCGGTGAGGTTCTTCGGCGCGCGTTCCAGGCGCATGGTGGCTTCCACCACGAAGCCCAGGGTGCCCTCGGCGCCGATGAACAGCTGGCGCATGTCGTAGCCGGTGGCATTCTTGATCAGGTCCTTGTTCAGCTCCAGCAGCTCGCCGGTACCGGTGACGACCTTCAGGCCGGCCACCCAGTTGCGGGTCATGCCGTAGCGAATGACCTTGATCCCGCCGGCATTGGTGCCGATATTGCCGCCCAGCTGACTGGAACCGCTGGAGGCGAAGTCCACCGGGTAGTACAGGCCCTTGTCCTCGGCGAACAGTTGCAGCTGCTTGGTCACCACGCCCGGCTGGCACACCACGGTGCGGTCGTACTCGTTGAACTCGAGGATCTGGTTCATGTAGTCGAAGGCCACCACGACTTCCCCGTTGGCCGCCACGGCGCCGGCGGACAAGCCGGTACGGCCGCCGGACGGCACCAGGGCGACCTTGTGCTCGTTGGCCCAGCGGACGATGGCCTGCACCTGCTCGATGGTCTTGGGGAACACGATGGCGCTGGGCGCCGGGGCGAAATGCTTGGTCCAGTCCTTGCCGTAGGCGTTGAGGGAGTCGGCATCGGTGAGCACCTTGCCGGGCTCGACCAGGGTCTTCAGCGCTTCGATCAGGGCGGGATTGGTCATCTGGGGAACTCTCAAATGATTCATGGTCACCCTGAGCACGCTTCATCGGCCAGGGGTGGGTCTTTCGCGGGGCTCGTATGCTAGCATACGCCCCCCGTTAATCGTGCCCCGCGCCGATCTGCGGGGCCCGCTCAGCAACGCTGCTGACGCTTCTCCTGACACTATTCGTGGGACAACAGGTACTCCGATGAGCAAGACCTCTCTCGACAAGAGCAAGATCAAGTTCCTTCTGCTGGAAGGCGTGCACCAGAATGCCGTCGACACGCTGAAGGCCGCCGGCTACAGCAACATCGAGTACCTCAAAGGCGCGCTGTCCGACGACGAGCTGAAGGCCAAGATCGCCGATGCCCATTTCATCGGCATCCGCTCGCGCACCCAGCTGACCGCCGAGGTCTTCGACTGCGCCAAGAAACTGGTCGCCGTCGGCTGCTTCTGCATCGGCACCAACCAGGTCGACCTGAATGCGGCCCGCGAGCGCGGCATCGCCGTATTCAACGCGCCGTTCTCCAACACCCGTTCGGTAGCCGAGCTGGTGCTGGCCCAGGCCATCCTGCTGCTGCGCGGCATCCCCGAGAAGAACGCTTCCTGCCACCGCGGCGGCTGGATCAAGTCGGCGGCCAACTCCTTCGAAATCCGCGGCAAGAAGCTGGGCATCGTCGGCTACGGCTCGATCGGCACCCAGCTCTCGGTACTGGCCGAAGCCCTGGGCATGCAGGTGTACTTCTACGACACCGTGACCAAGCTGCCGCTGGGCAACGCCACCCAGGTGGCTAGCCTACACGAGCTGCTGGGCCTGGCCGACATCGTCTCCCTGCACGTGCCGGAACTGCCATCCACCCAGTGGATGATCGGCGAGAAGGAAATCCGCGCCATGAAGAAGGGCGGCATCCTGATCAACGCCGCTCGCGGCACCGTGGTCGAGCTGGATCACCTGGCCGCCGCGATCAAGGACGAGCACCTGATCGGCGCCGCCATCGACGTGTTCCCGGTCGAGCCCAAATCCAACGACGAAGAGTTCGAGAGCCCGCTGCGCGGCCTGGATCGCGTGATCCTGACCCCGCACATCGGTGGTTCCACCGCCGAAGCCCAGGCCAACATCGGCCTGGAAGTGGCCGAGAAGCTGGTCAAGTACAGCGACAACGGCACCTCGGTGTCCTCGGTCAACTTCCCCGAAGTGGCCCTGCCGGCGCACGCGGGCAAGCACCGTCTGCTGCACATCCACCAGAACATCCCGGGCGTGATGAGCGAGATCAACAAGGTGTTCGCCGACAACGGCATCAACATCTCCGGGCAGTTCCTGCAGACCAACGACAAGGTCGGCTACGTGGTGATCGACGTCGACGCCGAGTACTCCGAGCTGGCCCTGGAAAAGCTGCAGCACGTGAACGGCACCATCCGCAGCCGCGTTCTGTTCTAAGACGCTGCCGCAATGAAAAAGGGAGGCTTAGGCCTCCCTTTTTCATGGATTGGCGATGCCTGGCGGCTGATGCCGCTCCTGCGGGGGCGTTCGGTGCCGCTCACGGCGGTTTCAGCCGCAACTGCTGCGTCGCGCTCATTCCCGGCGTCCGTCTGTCCAGGCGGTTTATGCCGCGCAGAAAAAAGCCGGGCACTCGGCCCGGCTTCGGTTCGCTGGGGTGCGCCTGGCTTACGGCATGCCGGCCAGCGAATTGATGGCCATCCACTGGCTGCTCAGCGAGCGTGCGTGGCGGTCCACGGTGGTCGGCGCGAAGGCGCGGCCGGACGCGCTGGCCAGGGCGTTGCTCTGGCTGTTCATGTCGATCAGGGCGGCGCGCAGGAAGTTCCAGCGGGTCTTCAGCTTGGCCACGGCCGGGTTGCTCTTGCCGTCCAGGACCTGCATCTCTTGATCGATGTCCGGCACCAGTACGCGCTCGTCCTGGCCGACGTAGTTGTCCGGCTGTTCGCGGGCGATCTCGAAGGTGCCGATGTAGGAGCGGCTGAGGTATTGCACGGCGAGGTACTCGACCTTGGCCGGCAGCTCGCCTTCCGGGTTGGCGTCGGGTACGGCGCGGGCCACGGTGAGCAGGTCACGCAGGGACTGGGCCAGTTCTTCCGGGTAGCGCCATGGCACGTTGTCTTCTTTGGGGCCAAAGGAAACACCGAGGCGTAACTGGGTAACAAGTTTGGTGGTCAGACCGGGGATTTCCGAGCTGGCGCTGATGGCGTTCTGCGCGGCGCCCTCCAGATCGGCTATGTCCTTTTCCAGGCGGCTCAGATGGCCTTCCTGAAAGCCCTCGCCGCGCAGCAGCAGCAGGCTGCCGGTGGCGCGGCTGGCGAACACCTGGACCTGTTCGGCAGCGGTCATCGGGGCGGCGAAGACTTCTGCGGAAAGCAGTGCCAACAGCCCCATGCAAAGGGTAAATATTTGATTGATCAAAGGGTTACGGTTCATACCGTGGGACTCCTTATTATTCTTGTGAGCCGCGGGAACGTAGGCAAAAACAGCAGCTGTCGCGCAGTGGCAACAGCCTACTGTGCTTGTCATAGCAAAGGATGAGCCAAAAGAGTGATTTGCGTCGCAATTATGACGCCGCAGAGCCGTTGCGGCTCTGCCTGTGCTACCGGGGGGCGAAGTTCGGGCGCTGGGCGTTGAAGCCTGCCGCTTTCGCCTGGATGAGGGCGTGCCTGGCGCCCTCCGCCCCCACCGGTCTAGGGCAGCAGGGAAGAGGGCGCGCGCCGGTGGGGCGGCCTTCAGCGGCTGGACTGTGCCTGCCAGACCTTGGGCTTGAAGTAGAGGGTTTCACCGCGGATCAGCCCGGTCAGGCTGTCATGATCCTTGACCACCTCGGCCTCGATCAGCTCGTCCTGGCCCGCGACCTTGAGGGTCACTCGGGTGATCGCGCCGAGCGGGCGGATATCGCGCACTTCCGCGCTCTGGTGCTCGGCCACCGCCAGGCGTGACAGCGAGATCTCGTGCGGGCGGAACAGCAGGTGCTGGTCGTCGCCCAGGTGCAGGCGGTTGGAGTCGCCGAGGAAGTGGTAGACGAAGTCGCTGGCCGGCTGCTCGTAGACCTCGCCCGGCGTGCCGATCTGCTCGATCACGCCTTTGTTCATCACCACGATGCGGTCGGCCACTTCCATGGCTTCTTCCTGGTCGTGGGTGACGAACACGCTGGTCAGATGCACTTCCTCGTGCAGGCGCGCGAGCCAGCGGCGCAGCTCCTTGCGCACCTTGGCGTCGAGGGCGCCGAAGGGTTCGTCGAGCAGCAGCACCTTGGGTTTCACCGCCAGGGCGCGGGCCAGGGCGATGCGCTGGCGCTGGCCGCCGGACAGCTGTTCCGGGTAGCGGTCGGCCAGCCAGTCGAGCTGGACCATGCCGAGTAGCTCGTGCACGCGTTCGGCGATCTCGGGCTCGCTCGGCTTCTCGCCCTTGGGCTTCATGCGCAGGCCGAAGGCGACGTTGTCGAACACGGTCATGTGGCGGAACAGGGCGTAGTGCTGGAACACGAAACCGACGTTGCGATCACGCACGTCGTGGCGCGACACGTCTTCGCCGTGGAACTGGATACTGCCGCTGTCCGGGGTTTCCAGGCCGGCGATGATCCGCAGCAGGCTGGTCTTGCCGCAGCCGGACGGGCCGAGCAGGGCCACCAGCTCGCCGCTGTGGATGTCCAGGTTGATCTCGTTGAGCGCGCGGAAGGCGCCGAAGTGCTTGCTGACGTTACGGATTTCGATGCTCATGGCTTATTCCTCGTCGTCTGCAGATTTCAGACGGGACAGACGCGCTTCGCTCCACTGCTTGAGCAGCAGGATGATCAGGGCCAGGGCCAGCAGCAGGCTGGCCACGCTGAACGCGGCGACGTGGTTGTATTCGTTGTAGAGAATCTCGACATGCAGCGGCAGGGTGTTGGTGTAGCCACGGATATGCCCGGACACCACCGACACTGCGCCGAACTCGCCCATGGCCCGCGCGGCGCACAGCACCACGCCGTAGATCAGGCCCCATTTGATGTTGGGCAGGGTCACGTGCCAGAACATCTGCCAGCCGTTGGCACCGAGCAGGCGTGCGGCTTCCTCTTCCTGGGTGCCCTGTTCCTGCATCAGCGGGATCAGCTCGCGGGCGACGAAGGGCACGGTGACGAACACCGTGGCCAGGACGATGCCGGGCAGGGCGAAGATGATCTGGATATCACGCTCCTGCAGCCACTCGCCGAAGAAGCCCTGGGCGCCGAACAGCAGCACGTAGATCAGGCCGGCGATCACCGGCGAGACCGAGAACGGCAGGTCGATCAGGGTCACCAGGATGCTCTTGCCGCGGAACTCGTACTTGCTCACGCACCAGGCGGCGGCCACGCCGAACACCAGGTTGAGCGGCACCGAGATGCCCACGGCGAGCAGGGTCAGCTTCAGCGCGGACAGCGCATCCGGCTCGATCAGCGCGCTGAAGAAGGTGCCCAGGCCGAGCTTGAGCGCTTCACTCAAAACCACCAGCAAGGGCAGCAGGAGAAACAGCACGAAGGCCAGCCAGGCGCCGAGGATCAGGGCGATACGGCCGGCGCGGCTGCCGCGACGGGCGGCATTGGCACTGGCGGCGGCGCCGAGGGTAAGGGAGGTCATGGCGGCTCCTCAGGGCTTTTCGATGCGGCGCTGCAGCAGGTTGATCAGCAGCAGCAGGATGAAGGAGACCACCAGCATCAGCACGCCGATGGCCGTGGCGCCGGTGTAGTCGTACTGGTCGAGCTTGACCATGATCAGCAGCGGCAGGATCTCGGTCTTCATCGGCATATTGCCGGCTATAAAAATGACGGACCCGTACTCGCCGACGCCGCGGGCGAAGGCCAGGGCGAAGCCGGTCAGCCAGGCCGGCAGCAGTGCCGGTACGAGGATGTGGCGGAACACCTGCAGTGGCTTGGCGCCCAGGCAGGCGGCCGCTTCTTCCACCTCACGGGGGATGTCGGCCAGCACCGGCTGCAGGGTGCGCACCACGAACGGCAGGGTCACGAAGGTCAGGGCCAGGGTGATGCCCAGCGGCGTGTAGGCGATCTTGAAACCGAGCCAGGTGGCGAGCTGCCCAACCGGGCCGGCCGGGGCATACAGCGCGGTGAGGGCGATGCCGGCGACGGCGGTGGGCAGGGCGAACGGCAGGTCGATCATCGCGTCGATGATCTTGCGCCCGGGGAAGCTGTAGCGCACCAGGGCCCAGGCCAGCAGGGTGCCGATCAGGCCGTTGATCACGGCAGCGGCGAAGGCGGTGGTGAAGCTCAGTTTCAGCGCGGCCAGCACCCGCGGTGCGGAAATGATGGCCCAGAATTCGCCCCAGCTGAGCTGGGCGGCGTGGACGAACATAGCACCCAGGGGAATCAGCACCAACAGGCTGAGGTACACCAGGGTGTAGCCCAGCGTCAGCCCGAAGCCGGGTATGACGGGGGAAATGCGGCGTGACATGATTTTGGCCTTAGCTGGTTTTGCGACGAAGGCTGTAGGGTGGAAGTCGTTTTTTCTTCCACCAACGGCGCCCTCGCGGAGGTCGATGGTGGATCGGTGAAACGGGATCCACCCTACGAACTACGGCTTACTGCGCCTGGTAGATCTGGTCGAAGATGCCGCCGTCGTTGAAGAACTTCGGCTGCGCGGTTTTCCAGCCGTTGAAGTCCTGATCGATGGTCACCAGTTTCAGCTGCGGGAACTGCTTGGCGTACTCGGCGGCCACCGCTTCGTTACGCGGGCGGTAGAAGTTCTTCGCGGCGATGCGCTGGCCTTCCTCGCTGTACAGGTAGTTGAGGTAGGCTGTCGCCACTTCACGGGTGCCTTTCTTGTCGACGTTCTTGTCGACCACGGCCACCGGCGGCTCGGCGAGGATGGACAGGCTCGGCGCGACGATTTCGAACTGGTCGCCACCCTGTTCCTTGAGGGCCAGGAAGGCCTCGTTTTCCCAGGCCAGCAGCACGTCGCCGATCTGGTTGTTGACGAAGGTGATGGTCGAGCCACGGGCGCCGGTGTCCAGCACCGGGACGTTCTTGTACAGCTTCTCGACGAATGCCTGGGCCTTGGCCTCGCTGCCGTACTTCTGCTGGGCGTAGGCCCAGGCGGCGAGGAAGTTCCAGCGTGCGCCGCCGGAGGTTTTCGGGTTGGGGGTGATCACTTCCACGCCCGGCTTGACCAGGTCGTCCCAGTCCTTGATGCCTTGCGGGTTGCCCTTGCGCACCAGGAACACGATGGTCGAGGTGTAGGGGGTGCTTGATTGCGGCAGACGGCTCTGCCAGTTTTCCGGAATCAGCTTGCCGAGCTTGTTCAGCTCGTCGATGTCGCCGGCCAGGGCCAGGGTCACCACGTCGGCCCTGAGACCGTCGATCACCGCGCGAGCCTGCTTGCCCGAGCCGCCGTGGGATTGCTGGATGGTCACCGCTTCCTTGCCCTGGGCGGTCCAGTGCTTGTTGAAGGCGGCGTTGAATTCCTGATACAGCTCACGGGTCGGGTCGTAGGACACGTTGAGGATTTCCGTGGCGGCAGCGGCCGGGCCGGCGATCAGGGCGGAGGCCAGGGCGGCCAGGGCGAAACGGCGAATGGACATGGTGGTGCTCCTGAGAATTCTGGGTGTTGGCGTTTTGCGTTTCAGGTTTGGCGCACCCTCTGGTTGTCCAGTCGGGCCGTTCGTTAGGGTTGTTTGCTGGCCGGGGCCTGCAGGCGGATTTTTTCCTTGCGCTCGATCTGCACGACCTGGGCGTTGTGCACGGTGATTTCCACCGAACCAAACCGCAGGCCCTGCAGGGCTGCCTGGATCTCGCGCAGGATGCTGGCTTCGTCCTGGCCTTCGACGCTTCTGAGGGTTGCGCTCATGACTCTGCTCCTGGGGAAAGATGCCCGGCCGGGGATAGGCGCTGGGCGTGGAGCGGATAGTAGGGGGAGATTGAATATGCTTAAAAAGAATATTTAATGATTTATATATTCCTTTAATGCCTAAGAGACGAATGACCGGCCCACCGCCCCGGCGGGGGCTGCGCGGAACCGTCAGCTGGCCGCAAGTTCCCTGATCCTGACTGAATCGGCGGTTTTTCTGCCGCTGGTCACATCACTGCCGCCTGCCCATCGCCAGCCCCAGGTGCGCGGGATAGTCTTGTGAATTGGCAGTCAGGAGATGACCCATGGATGACAACGCGCGTGCGCCCAGTGAGCTGGAAACCCTGACCCTCGCCCTGCTGCACAGTCGGGGCGAGGTCGAGCGCCTGCGTGAGCGCGAGTCCCTGGTCAGCAGCCTGCTGGGCAGCGTCAATGTGGTGCTGTGGGCCTTCGACTGGCAGCAGCAACGGGTGGTCTACGTCAGCCCGGCCTATGAAGGCGTGTTCGGCCGCTCGGCGGCCCTGCTCCTGAACGACTACGGCGAGTGGCTCAACAGCATCTACCCGGACGACATGGAGTTCGCCGCGCAGAGCCTGGCCTCGGTACTCGAGGTCGGCGCGGTGGAGCAGCGCGAATACCGCATCATCCGCGGCGACGGGCAGATCCGCTGGCTCAGCGACAAATGCTTCGTCAGCCCGCGCAGCACGCCCGAGGGCCAGCCGCTGATCGTCGGCATCGCCGAGGACATCACCGAGAAGAAGCAGCTGCAGGGCGAACTGCATCGCCTGGCCACCACCGACGTGCTGACCGGCATCCACAACCGCCGCCACTTCTTCGACAGCGCCGCACTGGCCTTCGAGCAGGCCCGTGGCAACGGCCACCCGCTGGCCTTCCTGCTGTTCGATATCGACGACTTCAAGAAGATCAACGACAGCCACGGCCACCAGATCGGCGACCGCGTGCTGCAGCGCATCGCCCACTGCGGGGCCTACGTGCTGCGCCGCGACGACCTGTTCGGGCGCATTGGCGGCGAGGAGTTCGCCGCCATCTTCCTCGGCTGCACCACCGTGCAGGCGCGGCAGATAGCCGAGCGCCTGCAGCGCGAGGTGCAGCGCCTGACGTTCAGCGCCGACGGGCACAACTTCAGCGTGACCATCAGCCAGGGCCTCACCAGCCTGGGCCCGGACGACAACCTGGAGGCGCTCTACGTGCGTGCCGACGAGGCCATGTACCAGGCCAAGCACGGCGGCAAGAACTGCATCGTGCAGGTGTGATCGCTTCACTGCTTATATCAATATAAGTATAAATAAATAATTTCTTATTCCTTAACTTATCTTTTTCATCCTCCTAGACTGGCCTCCATTCACCGCTCAAGGAGGCCCGCGATGCGCAGTCAATCCATCCGCTACCTGATCCTGCCGGGCTGGCAGGGTTCGCCGGACAACCACTGGCAAAGCCACTGGCTGCGCAGCCTGCCGAATGCCACGCGGGTCGAGCAGGCCGACTGGGACCACCCCGATCCGGCCAGCTGGGTGGCCGCCCTGGAGTGCGCCGTCGGTGCCGCCCGCACCCCGGTGATCCTCATTGCCCACAGCCTCGGCTGCGTCACCGTGGCGCGCTGGGCGGCGCAGGCGCCGCTGGCATCCTTGCGTCAGGTGCGCGGCGCCCTGTTGGTGGCCCCGGCGGACGTCGAGCGGCCCGGTTGCCCCGAGGCCCTGCAAGGCTTCGCGCCGATTCCCCGCGACTTGCTGCCGTTCCCCAGCCAGCTGGTCGGCTCCGACAACGACCCGGCGGCGAGCGCCGCCCGCGCCCTGCAACTGGCCCGCGACTGGGGCGCGCAGGCCGCGGTGCTGAGCGGCGCCGGGCATATCAACGTGAAGTCTGGCCACCAGCGTTGGGAGCAGGGTTTTGCCTACCTGTACCGCCTGCAGAGCCAGATCGAGCAGCAGAGCCGGAAGCGCGCGTGAGTCCGCGCCCCGGTTGTTCGCCCGCCAGGCGAATGCCCGGCGGCGTGCCCGTTTACGTCCGTTATTCATCCTGAGTCCGCTGCTGTGCGGTGGCTCATCGCGCACAGAGAAACCGATCCATGAGCCGCCCCCATTACCCCCCGCAAGCCCTGCTGACCTTTGCCGAGACCGAGAAGAGCCCGCTGAGCATCCGCGCCAAGGCGCTGGTGTTCGTCGACCCGCGCTCCCGTGAATTGCGCGAGCAGGCCAACCTGCTGGCCACCCTCGACTTGCCGGTGCTGATCGTCGGTGAGACCGGTACCGGCAAGGAGCTGCTGGCGCGGCATATCCACCGCGAAAGCGAGCGCGGCGGTCTGTTCGTCGCAGTCAACTGCGGGGCGATCAGCCCGCAGTGGGGCGAGGCCGAGCTGTTCGGCTATGCCGCCGGTGCCTATGCCGGCGCGGCCAGCAGCCGCGCCGGCTGGTTCGGTTCGGCGACCGGCGGCACCTTGTATCTGGACGAGATCGGCGACCTGCCGCGGCCCTTGCAGGACAAGCTGCTGAGCGTGCTGGAAACCCGCGAGGTGCTGCGCGTCGGCGCCCATCACGCCACCCCGGTGGATGTGCGCCTGGTGGTCGCCACCAGCATCGACCTGGCCCAGGCGGTGGCCGCCGGCAAGTTCAGCGAACGCCTGTATCTGTACCTCAACGAAGGCCGCCTGGAGCTGCCGGCGCTGCGCGAGCGGCCGGGCGATATCCTGCCGCTGGCCGAGTATTTTCTCGGTATCTACGCCCAGCGCCTGGGCCTGGCCATCCCGCTGCTCGGCACGGCCGTGCAGGCCGCCCTGGAGAGCCATCCCTGGCACGGCAATACCCGCGAGCTGGAGAACGTCATCCACTTCGCCCTGCTGGTCAGCAGTGGCGCGGAGATCCTGCCGCAGCACCTCAACCTGCCGGCCAGTGCGCCGTTGCAGGTGATCGAGCAGCAGCTGGGGTTGCTGACGGCGGAAGAGCGCGCGGAGCTGCGGCAGCGGCTGGCGTTCTGAAGTTGCTTCGTTAGAGAGCCTCGGCTCTGGTGGTTTAGCTGATTCCTGAGCCGACTTAGGTTTTTGGTTTCGCCCTCCCGGGCGAGTCACTTTCTCTTGCTCGCACAAGAGAAAGTAACCAAAGAGAAGTGCGCCCCGACATTCGGGTTTCGCTGCGCGAAACTTCCCTCCCTCCGGTGCTGCTCCGGGGGCCGGCTTACAAGGGCCGTCCCTGGCCCTTTAAGCCTCTCGCCGCATCCCTGCGGCTCGTCCCCCTGCGCAGCACCTCCACTCGGCCTCCTGACGGGGATCAGGCTCCGAGTTGCTTGAAGGCTCTTTGCTCTACTCCTTAACGCGAACTTTCAGACAACACCAAACGCCCCTTCAGGAGGGTGAGTGGAATCGTTGTGGAAGGGGTTGAGCGGCATGGATGCCGCGAGAGCCGCGATGGGCCAAGGATGGCCCTTCGCGGCGGGCCCCTGGAGCGACGATGGAGCGAAACGCAGTAACAGCCGAAGGCTGGTCACGAACCCCGGCGCAGCCGGGGCCGTATGCAGGGGCAAGCGTTTTTGCTTACTTTTTCCGCGTTTGAAAAAAGTGAGTCGCCCAGGAGGGCGAAACCAGAAGCCCAGGCCGGCACGTTAATCAGCTAGCAATCGAAGCTTATGCCAGCGCCCGGCATTCAAGCCGCGCGCAAAAAAAACGGGAGCCGCCCTGCCTGAGACGGCCCCCGTGCAAACGTGTGTTCAGGAATACAGCGATGGCGTCGGCGGCACGCCGCTGAGCAGCCAGTGGCCGACATCGCGCACCTTGTGATCGAGCGGGTCGTGCAGGCTGTGCACCCGCACGTTGCGCCAGAACCGGTCGAAGCCGTAGCGCGAGGCCGTGGCGCGGGCGCCCATGGCCTCGAACACCTGGCTGGTGATCTCCAGCGCCGCGCGGGCCGCCGCGACCCGTGCCTCGGCGATCAGCAGTGCCACCTCGCCACGCTCGGCGGCACCCAGTGCCGGTTTTTCCCAGGCCTGCTGCAGGCGCTCGGCGGCGTGTTCCGCGAGCAGCAGGGCGCCGCGGTAGAGCAGCCAGAGTTCGCCGTAACGCTTCTGGATCAATGGGTCCTCGCTGGCCGTGGCCACTCCGGATCCGGGCCAGGCGCGGGCCTGCTCGCGGGTGTAGCGCAGCGCGCCATCCAGCGCGGCCTGGGTGTTGCCCAGGTAGAGCTGGGTGAGGATCAGCTGCGACACGCAGACCCGCAGGCTGCTGCGCGGGCTCTGGCCGCCGGAGATCAGCAGCTCGTCGCGGTCGACGAAGACATTCTCGAACTGCACCGTGCCGCTGTCGGTCTGGCGCTGGCCGAAGGCGTCCCAGTCGTCGTTGATCGCCAGGCCCTCGCGCTGCGCCGGCAGGGTCAGGAACACCCGTTCCGTGGCGCTCTTGCCGCGCGGCGCGCTGACCAGCAGAGCATCGGCGCCGAGGGCGCCGGAACAGAACGACTTGCTGCCGTTGAGCTCGAAGTGTTCCTCGCGTGCCTGCAACTGCAGGCCCAGGTCGCGGCCGTTGCTGGCGTTGCCCCAGAACCAGCGCTCCTGCACGCTGCGGCTCAGCCAGTGGCGCTGCTGCTCGGCGCTGCCGTGCAGGAGGATGGTGGCTACCTGCAGGTGATTGAAGGCGAACAGGTGGGCCAGCGAGCTGTCCGCCGCCGCCAGATGACGGACGATGCGGTAGATATCCGGCCAGCTCTTGCCCTGGCCGTCGTAGCGCTGCGGAATGGCCAGGCTGAGCAGGCCGCTGTCGCGGATCAGCTCGCGCTCGGCGCGCGCATGGCCGCCGCGCTTGTCGCGTTCGATGGCACTGTCGGCGAGCTTGCGCGCCAGGCGCTCGACCTTGCTGGTCAGGGTGCCGAAGTCGACGGGGAACAGCCGCGCATCCAGCAGCGGCTCGGCCTGCGGGTGCAGGTGGCGGGCTTCACTGGCCATGCTTCGCCTCCGGTTGCCAGATCGCTACCTGGCTGGCATCCACCGCCTTGGGCAGCAGGCCTTCGGCGAAGAAGGCGTCGGCGATCTTCTGCTGCTCGCCGAGGTTGGCGGCCTGCACCGCGCGCACCTGGTAGCTGCGCCGTTGGTTGGCCTGCTCGACGATGGCTGGGTCGAGGTTGCCCCACAGCGGGCCGAGCACCTTGGCCGCCGCGGCTGGATTGGCACGCAGCCAGTCACCGGTCTTCACCAGCTCGTTGAACACCACCTGCAGCACCTGCGGATGGGCCTTGGCGAAGGCATTGCTGGTCAGGTAGTAGCGCTGGTAGCTGGCCAACTGCTGACCATCGGCCAGGGTGCGGGTCGGCAGCTGGCGCTGGGCGCTGCTGAGGAAGGGTTCCCAGGTCACCCAGGCATCCACCTTGCCGTTCTCGAAGGCGGCGCGGCCATCGGCCGGGGTCAGGTAGGCCGGCTGGATATCGCTGAACTGCAGCCCGGCCTTGGCCAGGGCGGCGAGCAGCAGGTAGTGGCTGCCGGCAGCTTTGGTCACTGCCACCTGCTTGCCTTTCAGCTCGCTCAGGCTGTGCAGCGGTGAGTCGTTGCGCACGATGATCGCCTGGGCGCCAGGCGAGGGCGCTTCCTGGGCGAAGTAGGTGAGCTGGGCGCCGGCGGCCTGGGCGAACACCGGCACGGTGTCGGCGACATCGGCGGACAGATCGATATTGCCGACATTCAGTGCCTCCAGCAGCGGCTGGCCACTGGCGAACTCGTGCCAGCTGATACGGATGTCCTGGCCGGCCAGGGCCTGTTCCAGGGTGCCCTGGCTCTTCAGCAGGCTGATCAGGGTGGAGGATTTCTGGTAGCCGATGCGCAGCTGGGTTTCGGCCTGGACCGGCAGGGCGGCGAGCAGACCGAGGCTCAAGCCGAGGCCGAGCAGGGCGCGGCGGGTAAACAAATAAGGGGACATGGCAGACCTCTGCAAGGGGCACTCCGGCCATTGCGAGGCGGCGGAGCACAGGAAACTTCGGGGGAAGAGGAAGTCCGGTGATCCGGTTGAGACAAGCTAGTCGATCTAAAAAGCGCTTCACAAATACTTTTCAGGAATTAGCTTATGGGTTTGTTGCTACTGTTCTTATATTCTTTTTAGTTACATAAAAGTGAAAAATAATTCTTTTTAGGGATTAAAAAAATCCCCTAGATTGCACCCCAAGCCGACAGCGGACCACCGCACCGAGCCCGATCAAAGGGGCTCTCCTTCCTTACGCAGCACGGCACGCAGAATGCCGGCTCGAGCCCCAGCCCATACGAGACCAAGAACGCATCTGGAGCATCGAGCATGAACAAGTCATCCCTGGCCCTGGCCGTCGCCCTCGGCGCCATCGCCCAGCAGGCCGGCGCCGCCGGTTTCATCGAAGACAGCAAGGCGACCATCGGCCTGCGCAATTTCTACATCAACCAGGACACCCGCAACGAAGCGGCCAACACCCAGGAAGAATGGGGTCAGGGTTTCCAGTTCAACTACATCTCCGGCTTCACCGAAGGCACCGTCGGTGTCGGCGTCGATGCCATCGGTCTGCTCGGCATCAAGCTGGACTCCGGCAAGGGGCGTCACTACAACCCGAGCAGCGACAAGTACTCCGGGACCGTGTTCCCCACCGACAACGATGGTCGCGCGGTGGATGACTTCAGCAGCCTCGGCCTGACCGGCAAGGTCCGCCTGTCGAAGACCGAAGGCCGCATCGGCACCCTGCAGCCGAAGCTGCCGGTGGTGACCTTCAACGACGGCCGCCTGCTGCCGCAGACCTTCGAGGGCGGGCAGATCACCTCCAATGAAATCGACAACCTGACCCTGATCGGCGGCCAACTGGAGCATGCCAAGGGGCGCAGTTCGAGCAGCAGCGAAGGCCTGTCGATTGGTGGCGCCAACAACGCCAAGACTGGCCAGTTCAGCAACAAGTTCTACTACGCCGGTGGCGACTACAAGATCAGCAAGAACCTGCTGGCGCAGTACTACTACGGCGAGCTGAACGAGTTCTACCAGCAGCACTTTCTCGGCCTGACCCACAACCTGGCCATCGGCCCGGGCGCGCTGAAGTCCGACCTGCGCTATTTCAACAGCAGCTCCGATGGCAAGAACGGCAGCGCTGCCGGGCGTGCTGATGGCTACAAGAGCAGCGGTTACTGGGAGAGCGGCGACAGCGACAAAGGTGAAGTCGACAACAACACCTGGAGTGCGCTGTTCACCTACACCCTCGGTGGCCATGCGCTGAGCGCCGGCTATCAGGAAGTCGCCGGCGACAGCAACTTCCCCTATCTGAACCAGGGCGATGGCGCCACCGCCTACCTGATCACCGACCGCCAGATCGGCAAGTTCCTCAGTGCCGGCGAGCGCACCTGGCTGGCCGAGTACGGCTATGACTTCAGCAAGGTCGGCGTACCGGGCCTGAAAGCCACCGTCACCTACCTGTCCGGCGACAACATCGACTCGGCCGACGGCGACAAGCAGGAATGGGAACGCGACTTCCGTCTCGACTACACCCTGCAGGAGGGCGCCCTCAAGGGCCTCGGCGTGTCCTGGCGCAACGCCAGCCTGCGCGGCAACGCGGCGGCTGACCAGGACGAGAACCGCCTGATCCTCAGCTACAGCCTGCCGATCCTCTGATTCACCCAGGGCGCCGGCGAACCCCGCCGGCGCCACCTCCTGACCAGCCCGCCATCGGGCCGGAAGGCATCTGCCCAAGAGCCAAGGAGAACCCCATGAAACAATTCACATTGCGTCACGGCCTGACCGCCCTGCTGGCCGCCCTGGCATCCGCCGGCGTGCAGGCCGAAACACCCCAGGAAGTCCGCCTGGACTACGCCTACTACGCCCCCACCAGCCTGGTGCTGAAGGAACAGGGCATTCTCGAAAAACAGCTCGCCGCCGACGGCATCCGCGTCAAGTGGGTGTTCAGCCAGGGCAGCAACCGCTCCCTCGAATACCTCAACGGCGGCAGCATCGACTTCGCCTCCACCGCCGGCCTGGCCGCCGTGCTCAGCCGGGCCAACGGCAGCCCGGTGAAGACCGTGTACATCGCCAGCCGTCCGGAATGGACCGCCCTGGCGGTGCCGAAGGACTCGCCGATCAAGAGCCTGGCCGACCTCAAGGGCAAGAAGATCGCCGCCACCAAGGGCACCGACCCCTACCTGTTCCTCCTGCGCAGCCTGCAAACGGCCGGGCTGGACAAGGACGACGTGGAAATCGTCCACCTGCAGCATCCGGATGGCCGCGTGGCCCTGGAGCGTGGTGATGTCGACGCCTGGTCCGGCCTCGATCCGCATCTGGCCGCCAGTCAGCTACAGGCCGGTTCGCGCCTGCTCTACCGCAATGTCGACTTCAACAGCTACGGCGTGCTCAACGTCAGCGACAGCTTCCTCAAGGAGCAGCCCAAGCTGATCGAGAAAGTCATCGGCGCCTACGAGAAGGCCCGCCACTGGGCCGTCAGCCATCCGCAGGAGACCGCCGAGCTGCTCGCCCGTGAAGCCAAGCTGCCGCTGGAAGTGGCCAAGCTGCAGCTGTCGCGTACCGACTTCAGCAACCCGCAGCCGGGTGCCGAGCACATTGCCGCGCTGAAAGCCGCCGCGCCGATCCTGGTCGAGGAGCAACTGGTGCGTCCGGGTACCGACGTGGCCGCTACCGTCGAGCAACTGATCAGCCCGCAACTGGCGGCCAGTGTCATCGGCCAGCCCGTGGCCAAGGCGGAGTAACGGCCATGCCCGCGTCCAGCCTGCTCGCCCTGCGCGGTGCCGTGCGCCTGCCGCGCTGGCGTCGCCCCACTCTGGCGGGCTGGCGTGGCCTGGTGCTGCCGCTGCTGCTGGTCGGCCTGCTGGAGGCGCTGGTGCGCCTGGGTTGGGTACCGGCGCACCAGTTGCCGGCGCCCAGCCAGATCGGCGCAACGCTCTACTGGCTGGCGGCCAGCGGCGAGCTGTGGGGGCATGTCGGCGTCAGCCTGGCGCGGGTGGCCGCGGGTTTTGCCTGCGGTGCCGGCCTGGCTGTGCTGATCGGTGCCTGGGTCGGCCTCAGCCGCCGCGCCGAGGCCTACTTGGAACCTAGCTTCCAGGCCTTGCGGGCGATTCCCAGCCTGGCCTGGGTGCCGTTGCTGCTGCTCTGGCTGGGCATCGACGAGACACCGAAGATCGTGCTGATCGCCCTCGGCGCCTTCTTCCCGGTGTACCTGGCGCTGCTCGCCGGCATTCGCGGGGTCGATCGCAAACTGGTGGAAGTCGGCCGGCTGCATGGCTTGTCGGCCTTCGCCCTGACCCGGCGCATCCTCCTGCCGGCGGCATTGCCCAACCTGTTCACCGGCCTGCGTGGGGCTCTCAGCCTGAGCTGGATGTTCCTCGTCGCCGCCGAACTGATCGCTGCCACCCAGGGCCTCGGCTACCTGCTCAGCGACGGTCGCGAAACGTCGCGGCCGGACCTGGTGCTCGCCGCCATCGTCCTGCTCGCGCTGCTCGGCAAGCTCAGCGATGGCCTGCTGAAAAACCTGGAAAGCCGCGCCCTGCATTGGCGCGACAGCTACAGCGGTGGGGAGGCCTGAGATGAGCGCATTGCTGCAACTGCAGGGCATCCGCAAGGCCTTCGCCGGCGTGCAGGTGCTCGATGAAGTCAGCCTGGCCCTGGCCCCCGGCGAGATCGTCAGCCTGCTCGGCCCCAGTGGTTGCGGCAAGAGCACCTTGCTGCGCATCGCCGCCGGGCTCGATCGCGACTTTTCCGGCAGCCTGGAGCTCAACCCGCTGCTCGGCTTCGGCCGGGGCAGCGGTATTGGCGTGGTGTTCCAGGAGCCGCGCCTGTTGCCCTGGTTGACGGTGGCCGAGAACATCGGCTTTGCCGCCGGCCGCGCCGCCGACACCGCGTGGGTCAGCCAGCTGTTGCAGGATGTCGGCCTGGCCGGGCATGCCGAGAAACTGCCCAAGCAGCTCTCCGGCGGCATGGCCCAGCGCGTGGCCATCGCCCGCGGCCTGTTCGGCCGGCCACAGGTGCTGCTGCTCGATGAGCCCTTTAGCGCGGTGGATGCCTTCACCCGCATGAAACTGCAGGACCTGGTGGTCGCCCTCGCCGAGCATTACGGCATCGCCCTGCTGCTGGTCACCCATGATCTGGACGAGGCGTTCTACCTCAGCGACCGGGTGCTGATCCTCGGTGGTACACCTAGCCGCCTGCAGCTTGAACTGAATGTACCGCTGGCCCGCCCGCGCGACCGCCGCGCGGTGGAACTGGCCTACCTGCGTGGCGAGGCGCTGACCGCGCTGTACCAGGCCCACGCCCTGTAAGCGAACCTCAAGGTGGAAGCATGTTTGCGGGCCGCATGGCCCGGTTTTTTTGCCAGCGGCCAACGCCCCGCCCGTGGCAGCGGCTTCGGCCGCGAAGGGCGCGGCGCGCATAAAAAAGCCCGCAGTCACGCGGGCAACAGGGTCACGCGGGGGCGCCGCCCCGGGGCGGCGTGCAGTTAGGCCTTGGCCTCGAACATCACGTACACCTTGCGGCACGGCTCCAGCACTTCCCAGGTGCCGCTGAGGCCGGCCGGGATCACGAAGCGGTCGCCGGCGCGCACGGTCTTGGCATTGCCGGCCGCATCGCGGATCACCGAGACGCCCTGGAGGATCTCGCAGTACTCGTGCTCGGTGTAGTTGATCGTCCAGTGGCCGACGGCGCCTTCCCAGATGCCTGCATGGAACTGGCCGCACGGGCTGCCGTAATGGTTGCGTACACTCTGCTCGGGGTCGCCCTTGAGGATTTTCTCGGGTGCCGGGCGGTAGTGCTCGGGCGCGGTGCCGGCGGTGGCGAAGTCGACGATCTGCTCGATATGCATGGGCCTGTCCAGGTCTGGGTGGGCGGAAACGTCCCGGAGTCTATGTTTGATAAAACGAACATTGCAAGGCGTTTGGCGGCCTTCTGTCAAAAATATTGAAAAGGTCACGGCCTCTGGTTTAGTGTTACGGGCACGATGGCAGGCAAGCGGCCTGGCAGAATAATTGACAGTGCGTGTTGTCGATTTGCGACACGCTTTCACCGAGGACTCCCGCATGACTACCCTGACCCGTGCCGACTGGGAACAGCGCGCCAAGAACCTGAAGATCGAGGGCCGCGCCCTGATCCACGGCGAACTCTGCGAAGCCGTTTCCGCCGCCACCTTCGAATGCGTGAGCCCGGTGGACGGGCGCCTGCTCTGCCTGGTGGCCAGCTGCGATGCGCCGGATGCCGAACGGGCCGTGGCCGATGCCCGCGCCACCTTCGAGTCCGGCGTGTGGTCGCGGCTCAAGCCGGTCGAGCGCAAGAAGATCATGGTGCGCTTCGCCGACCTGCTGGATGCCCACGCCGAAGAACTGGCCCTGCTGGAAACCCTCGACATGGGCAAGCCGATCGGCTTCGCCCTGAGCGTCGACGTGGCCGGTGCCTCGCGCGCCATCCGCTGGAGCGGCGAGGCGATCGACAAGATCTACGACGAAGTGGCCGCCACCCCGCACGACGAGCTGGGCCTGGTCACCCGCGAGCCGGTCGGCGTGGTCGCCGCCATCGTGCCGTGGAACTTCCCGATGATCATGACCGCCTGGAAGCTCGGCCCGGCCCTGGCCACCGGCAACTCGGTGATCGTCAAGCCGTCGGAAAAATCGCCGCTGACCGCCATCCGCATGGCCCAGCTGGCCCTCGAGGCCGGCATCCCGGCCGGCGTGCTCAACGTCCTGCCGGGCTACGGGCATACCGTGGGCAAGGCCCTGGCCCTGCACATGGACGTCGACACCCTGGTGTTCACCGGCTCGACCAAGATCGCCAAGCAGCTGATGATCTACGCCGGCGAGTCGAACATGAAGCGCGTCTGGCTGGAGGCGGGCGGCAAGAGCGCCAACATCGTCTTCGAGGACGCGCCCAGCCTGAAGGATGCCGCCGAGGCTGCGGCCATGGCCATCTGCTTCAACCAGGGCGAGATGTGCACCGCCGGTTCGCGCCTGCTGGTGCAGCGCTCGATCAAGGACCAGTTCATGCCCATGGTGGTCGAGGCCATGCAGGCCTGGAAGGTCGGCCACTCGCTGGACCCGGAAACCCAGGTCGGCGCGCTGGTCGACCAGGGCCACCTGAACAGCGTGCTGTCGTACATCGAGGCCGGCCATGCCGACCAGGCCAAGCTGCTCTGCGGCGGCCGCCAGACCCTCAGCGAAACCGGCGGGGTGTACGTCGAGCCGACCATCTTCGACGACGCGCACAATGACATGCGCATCGCCAAGGAAGAGATCTTCGGCCCGGTGCTGACGGTGATCCCGTTCGACACCACCGAAGAAGCCATCGCCATCGCCAACGACAGCATCTACGGTCTGGCCGCGGCGATCTGGACCAGCAACCTGTCCAAGGCGCACATGACCGCCAAGGCGCTGCGCGTCGGCAGCATGTGGGTCAACCAGTACGACGGCGGCGACATGACCGCGCCGTTCGGTGGCTACAAGCAGTCCGGCAACGGCCGTGACAAGTCGCTGCATGCCTTCGACAAGTACACCGAGCTGAAAGCCACCTGGATCAAGCTGTAAGTACGCTGGACGATCTCCTGGTCGTCGGCCATACGGCGTTGCGTCCTCGCTTTTAATGCTCACGTACAGCAGTACGCTGCGCTTAAAAGCTGCGGGGCGCCTGGCCTGGCCTTAGTCCCGAAGCTCTGGATGGGCGGTGAACCCGGTCGAGGTAAGACCGGGTAGCGTTTTGATGAAGGTCCGCTCTTCTTGAGAGGAGCCGGCTCTGGCGAGCCACACCTGCGGCCGGGTTTCCTAGGAAACCCGGCCGTTTGCTTTTTTGCGGCCAGACAATGGAAAGGACATGGCTATGCGTTGGGGTACCTATTTCGCCGTCTGCTCGGCGGTGATCATCGTCGGCCTGGCCCTGGGCGTGACCCTGCCGCTGGTCTCGCTGCGCCTGGAGAGCTGGGGCTACGGGCCGTTCGCCATCGGCGTGATGGCGGGCATGCCGGCCATCGGCGTGCTGCTCGGCGCGCGCCTGACCGGGCGCCTGGCCGGCTGGCTGGGCACGCCGCGCACCCTGCGCCTGTGCCTGCTGGCCAGCGCCGTGTCGGTCGGCCTGCTGGCGCTGTTGCCCAGCTACCCGCTGTGGCTGCTGCTACGCCTGCTGATCGGCATTTCCCTGACCGTGGTGTTCGTTCTCGGCGAGAGCTGGATCAACCAGCTGGTCGAGGAGCGTCTGCGCGGGCGCCTGGTGGCCCTGTATGGCACCGGCTTCGCCCTCAGCCAGCTGTGCGGGCCGCTGTTGCTGACCCTGATCGGCAGCGACGGTGATCTGGGCTTCTGGCTGTCCGCCGGGCTGCTGGTGGCCGGTTGCAGCGTGCTGTTCGGCCACGGCGGCGCGCCCAGGGTGGACGCCCACAGCGCCGCCGGGCGCGGCTTGCTCGGGTTCTGCCGGCAGCTGCCGGCGATTGCCTGGGCGGTGGTGCTGTTCGCCGCCTTCGAGGCCATGGTGCTGACCCTGCTGCCGGTGTACCTGCTGCGCGAAGGCTTCGCCCAGGACAGCGCCCTGCTGATGGCCAGCGTGGTGGTGGTCGGCGATGCCCTGCTGCAGCTGCCCATCGGCCTGCTCGCCGACCGGGTGCCGCGCGGCCTGCTGTTCCGCATCTGCGGGGTGGTGTTGCTGCTGTCCAGCCTGGCGATTCCGCCACTGCTGCACACGCCGCTGATCTGGCCGCTGCTGGTGCTGTTCGGCGCCTCGGCCGGCGGCCTGTACACCCTGTCGCTGATCCTGGTCGGGCAGTTCTACCGCGATGATGCGCTGGTCCGCGCCAATGCCCACATCGCCCTGCTCTGGGGCGTCGGCTGCCTGCTCGGACCGCTGTCCACCGGCGCCGCCAGCCAGTGGCTGAGCGGCCATGCGCTGCCGCTGCTGATGGCCGCCGGGGCCGCGCTGTTCGTCTGGCTGGCCTGGCGCCGCGCGGCCTTTCTCGCCCCGCAGGCACTGGCCGGCGACTAGCCGCGGGCCGGTTGCGCCGCAGTCGTCCCGGCTGCCGCCGTAGGGTGCGCCGTGCGCACCGTGGCTCCGCAGTGGGCCTTGGTGCGCATGGCCCCACGGGCTGTTGGCTCAGAACCTGTTTACGATCTTCTGAATTAGAGCCAGACAAGGCAAAAACGGCCGAGGAAGCGCAGTTTACGAACTGTAAATGAGCATTCCGAGGCCGTTTTTAACGCCGTATGGCCGCGAGTCAGGAGATCGTAAACAGGTTCTCAGAGCAGGCCGACCGCTTCCTTCAGTCGGTGCCAGGCCATGCCCAGCGCCAGCAGCGGCGAGCGCAGGTGCTTGCCGCCGGGGAAGGTCAGGTGCGGCACCTGGTTGAACAGCTCGAAGCCGCCGCCCTGCTGGCCGGAAATGGCTTCGGCGAGCAGCTGGCCGGCCAGGTGGGTGGCATTCACGCCGTGGCCGGCATAGGCCTGGGCGTAGAACACGTTGGCCTGGTCCTTGAGCCGGCCGATCTGCGGCAGGCGGTTGGCGCCGATGCCGATCATGCCGCCCCACTGGTAGTCGATCTTCACGCCTGTCAGGTGCGGGAACACCTGCAGCATCTTCGGCCGCATGTAGGCGGCGATATCCGCCGGGTCGCGGCCCGAATAGTGGCAGGCGCCGCCGAACAGCAGGCGGTGGTCGGCGGACAGGCGGAAGTAATCCACCGTCACCCGCTGGTCGCACAGCGCCATGTTCTGCGGGATCAGGTTGCGCGCCTGGGCCGGCGACAGCGGTTCGGTGGCGATCACATAGCTGCCGGCCGGCAGCACCTTGCCGCCGAGCTTGCCATTCAGGCCGTTGAGGTAGGCGTTGCAGGCCAGCACCAGGGTCTTGGCGCGCACCCGGCCGCCGGCGGTATGCACCGTTACCTGCGGGCCGTAGTCGATGCGGCTGACCGCCGAGTGTTCGAACAGCCTGACGCCGAGCGAGGCGGCGGCCGCGGCCTCGCCCAGGGCCAGGTTGAGCGGGTGCAGGTGGCCGGAGCCCATGTCGATCATGCCGCCGGCGTAGCGGTCGGAGCCGACCACCTGGTGCATCTGCTCCGCTTGCAGCAGGCGCAGTTCGTGGCGGTAGCCGAGGCTTTCCAGCTCGGCCTTGTCCTCGGCGAAGCCGTCCAGGTGCGCCGGCTTGTTGGCCAGGTCGCAGTAGCCCCAGGTCAGGTCGCAGTCGATGTTGAACTGCTCGACCCGGCGGCGGACGATTTCCACCGCTTCCAGGCCCATCAGTTTCAGACGGCGCACGCCCTCCTGGCCGATCACCGGGGCGAACTGCTCGACGCCGTGACCGACGCCGCGGATCAGCTGGCCGCCGTTGCGCCCGCTGGCGCCCCAGCCGATCAGGTGGGCTTCCAGCAGCACCACCGAGAAGCCCTTCTGGGCCAGCTCGATGGCGGTGTTCAGCCCGGAGAAGCCGCCGCCGACAATGCACACATCGGCCAGCTCCTCACCCGCCAATGGCGGGTAGGCCAGCTGCCGGTTGGCAGTGGCGGCGTAGTAGGAGGCGGCGTGCTGGTCACTGTGCACGGGTTGTTGCAGCGGCTGGCGAACGCGGGCGTTCATGTGTGAAATCCTGACTGAGGTGTTGTTAAAATTTTACGCAGGATAAGCGCGGACTTTACCCATAGCCAAGGGCGCGCCGGGAAAAACAGTTTTTCCCGCTGGACGTTCGTCGCCGGGCGGGCCGTGAGCGCGTTGCGCGGGTAAGATTAGCGGCTACTTTGCCGAGCGCCGTCCATGAGTTGCACCAACCGCAAGATCGATCACCTGCGTCGGCAGATCCCCGGCTTCGCCTGCGTGCCCGGTTGCCACGACTGCTGTGGCCCGGTCACCGCCTCCTCCGAGGAGCTGGCGCGCCTGCCGGTGAAGAGCGACGCCGAACACGACGCGGCGCTGGCCGAGTTCAACTGCGTGCACCTCGGCCCGCAGGGCTGCACGGTGTACGACCAGCGCCCGCTGATCTGCCGCCTGTTCGGCACCACGCCGAACCTGCCGTGCCCGCGCGGCCAGGGGCCGGAAACGCCGATCGAGGCGCAGGTCGAGCGGCGGATCCATCAACTGATCGCCAGCACCCGCCAGCGCCTGGTGTAGCTGCGGAGGCTGCCGCGGCCGGTGTAGGGTGCGCTGTGCGCACCAGGGTCGTCGCGTGAAGTCATGGTGCGCGCGGCGCACCCTACGCGAAGGTCGCAGGTCGCGTCACTCCGGCACCGGCAGGCTCAGGCTCTCCTTCACCTCTTCCATGACGATGTACGACTTCGATTCGCGCACATGCGGCAGCTTGAGCAGGATGTCGCCGAGCAGCTTGCGGTAGCTGGCCATCTCGTTGATCCGCGCCTTCACCAGGTAGTCGAAGTCGCCGCTGACCAGGTGGCACTCCAGCACGTGCGGCAGCTTGAGCACGGCGCGGCGGAATTCCTCGAAGGTGTCGCCGGACTTGTAGTCCAGGCTGATCTCGACGAACACCAGCAGGCTGGCCTTGAGCTGCTGCGGGTTGAGCCGCGCGTGGTAGCCCATGATGATCCCTTCGCGCTCCAGGCGACGCACACGCTCGGTGCAGGGCGTGGTCGACAGGCCGACCCGCTCGCCCAGTTCGGTGAAACTGATGCGCCCGTCCTCCTGCAGGATGCGCAGGATGTTGCGGTCGATCTTGTCCAGCTCGCGCCGGCTCTGGTGTTGGGTTCTCATGGGGGATATCTCTGTGAAAGCCGCTAAGGTTCCAGTATTCGTCGACAAATATAGCGATGAACCCAGCGGAAAACACTGGCCAGGCGAAACGCCTTGATCTTGCCGGGGGCGCCCGCCACCCTGAGTGGCAATGGATGCCGTCGAGGTTTTGCGCCATGCCGTCGCGCCACAAGGGAAGCCGCCTGCTGGGCAGGCTGCTGCTGGCACTGCTGTTGCTGGCGGCGTTGCTGTGGCTGGCCTGGCGCTGGCTGTTGGCGGCCCAGGGCATCAGCCAGCTGGACTGGCAGGGCCTGCAGCTGTCGGGCGCGGGGCTGCAGGTGGACAGCCTGCAGCTGGTGCGCGACGGCGCCGATGGCAGCCGCCTGCACCTGAGCGCCAGTGCACTGCAACTGGCCTGGCCGCAACGGGCGCAGCAGCGCCTGTATCTGCCCGCGCTGCGCAGCCAGGCGCTGCAACTGAGCTGGCAGGCGGGGCAGGGCGAGGGCAAGGCAGACAGTGATCCGCAGGCGCTGCTCGACAGCCTGGCCTGGCTGCCGCGGCAACTGGCGGTCGACCAGCTGAGCCTGGAATTGCCCTGCGCGGCGGGGCGCTGCGCGTTGCTCGGCAGCCTGCAACTGCAGCATGCCGGCGAACTGCAACAGCCGGCCGAGTTGCGCCTGCAGCTGCAGACGGGGCCGCGCAGCCTCGAGCTGCAGGCGCACTTGGTGCAGCGCGATGGCCAGTGGCAGGTGCTGGCTGATGCCCAGCTCGACCGCCAACCCCTGTTCAAACTGCGCAGCGAACTGCGCGAGGAGGCCGCCGTCAGCCACTGGCAAGGCGAGCTGGAGCTGGTGCAACTGGCCGATAGCCGCGGCCTGTTCGTCTGGCTGCAGCAATGGCAGACCCCCGACCAGCGCCTGCTCGATACCCAAGCGTCCCTGCGCCTGCAGGCCAGCTGGCAGCTGGCGCTGGCTCCCGGTTCGAGCCTGCTGGATGGGCAGCGCCTGCGCGGCGGCAGCGGTACCTTCAGCGCCGCGCTGCAGCTGCACAGCCCGCTGCTGCAGTACCAGGATCTGCGTGCAGAAGGCCTGGCGCTCGATCTCACGCTGGCCGGGACGCTAGCCGAACGGCAGCTGCAGATCGGCCTGCAGCCCTCGTCCAGCCTGCAGGCCGGGCGCGTGCAGTTCGCCGACTCGATTCAGGTGCAGCAGCTGCAGGCCAGGCTGGCCGGATTGGCCCTGCAACTGGGCGCCAACCCGAGCCTGCAGGGCCGGCTGCAACTGAGCGTGAGCAGGCTGGAACAGGCCGAGCTGCTGCCGCAGGCCTGGCAGTTCAGCGGCCAGCTGCAGGCCGATGCCGGCCAGCAGCGCCTGCAGGGCGCCTTGAGCAATGCTGCGGGGCTCAACCTGGACGTCGCCGCCGCGCGCGATGCCCAGGGCGCGCTGCAGCTGTCCGCCACACTGGCCGAGCTGTTTTTCCGCGCCGGCAATCCGCTGAGCCAGACCCTGCGCGCCTGGCCGGCGCTGTTGCAGCTGGGAAGCGGCCGCCTGCTCGGCCAGGCCAGCCTGCAGTTGCCGCTCGGCGCGCCGCTGCTGCTGGATCTGGCCCTGCAGTTCCAGGGCCTCGCCGGGGTCTATGACCGCAGCGAGCTAAGCGGCCTGGATGGCCAGCTGAACCTGCGGCTGCAGGGCGAGCAGCTGACAGTGGAGCTGCCGCAGCTGAGCCTGCAGCAGCTCAATCCCGGCCTGCCGATCGGCCCGTTGCAGCTGCAGGGGCGCTATGTCGCCCGTCTGGGCCAGCCGCTGCAGGGCCTGCTGTCCTGGCAGACGGCGCAGGCCGCGCTGCTCCAAGGCCAGGCCTGGCTGCCCGCCGGGCAGCTGGACCTGGCCCAGCCCAGCCAGCGCCTGCACGTGCAGTTCAAGGACGTGCAACTGGAGGAGATTTTCCGGGTCTACCCTGCAGAAGGGCTGGCCGGGCGCGGCAGTCTGCGCGGCGAGTTGCCGCTGCTGCTGGATGCCGCCGGCCTGCGCATCGAGCAGGGCCGGCTGGCCGCCCAGGCGCCCGGTTACCTGCAGTTCCGCTCGGAAAAGATCAGTGCCCTGGGCCGCAGCAATCCCGGCATGCAGCTGGTGGTGGAGGCGCTCGACGACTTCCACTTCGACCTGCTCGACAGTGCGGTCAGCTATGCTGCCGACGGCAAGTTGCAGCTGGCCCTGCGCCTGCAGGGGCGCAACCCGGCAGTGGAGAAGGGCCGGCCGATCAACCTTAACGTCAATCTGGAAGAGGACATTCCGGCCTTGCTGACCAGCCTGCAGCTCACCGACCGGGTGAGCGAAACCATCCGCCAGCGCGTGCAGCAACGCCTGCGGCAACGCACTGATCCGCAGAAGGAGAACTGACCATGCGCCTGCGCGCCCTGCTGGTCGTCCCGCTGCTCGCCGGCCTGATTGGCGCCTGCACCCCCACGGTGCAGCTGGCCATGCCCGACGAGCCGATCAACATCAACCTCAACGTGAAGATCGAGCACGAGATCTACATCAAGGTCGACAAGGCCCTGGACTCCATCATCAACGAAGACAGCGGCCTGTTCTGAGCCCCCGCAAGGAGCCCTTCATGAAACTACAACGCACCCTGGCCTGCGGCCTGCTGGCCCTGAGCCTCAGCCTGCCGGCCCTGGCGATGAACCTCAACGAGGCGATGGCGGCCCTCGGCCCGGCCAAGAACAGCGGCCAACTGGGCGAGCAGCCCGACGGTTACCTCGGCGTGGTCAGCCCCGGCGGTTCGGCCGCCGAGATCGCCAGGCTGATCAACCAGGCGCGCCAGGCCGAATACCAGCGCCTGGCCAAGGACAACGGCCTGCAGCTCGGCGATGTGGAGGCCCTGGCCGGGCAGAAGGCGCTGGAGAAGACCCCGTCCGGGCAGTACATCCAGCTCAACGGCAAGTGGCTGCGCAAATAGCGGGGGCCGAGGTTTGCTCTGCTTCTGTTAAATATTCCGCTGCAAGAGTTTTACCTGTCTATTTACTGTTTGAGCCCTTTATCCTGCTGCATGGCTCTCCATAAAAGGCTTATTTGCCGGAAATTATCGCCAAATAAGCCATGTTAAACAGTGAATAACACTGCTGCTGTCTTCCTATACTGCGCCTAATCGTGCTCAGTAAAACAAACGCCAGCGAAAGCTCGCGACGAGGGAGACAATCATGCGTGTTCTGGTTCTTGGCAGCGGTGTGATCGGTACCGCCAGTGCCTACTACCTGGCCCGTGCCGGTTTCGAGGTGGTGGTGGTCGACCGCCAGAACGGCCCGGCCCTGGAAACCAGCTTCGCCAACGCCGGCCAGGTCTCCCCCGGCTATGCCTCGCCCTGGGCCGCCCCGGGCGTGCCGCTGAAGGCCATCAAGTGGCTGCTGCAGAAGCATGCGCCGCTGGCGATCAAGGCCACCGCCGACATCGACCAGTACCTGTGGATGGCGCAGATGCTGCGCAACTGCACCGCCGCGCGCTACGCGGTGAACAAGGAGCGCATGGTGCGCCTGTCCGAGTACAGCCGCGACTGCCTCGACGAGCTGCGCGCCGAGACCGGCATCGCCTACGAAGGTCGCCAGCTGGGCACCACCCAGCTGTTCCGCACCCAGGCCCAGGTCGACAACGCGGCCAAGGACATCGCCGTGCTGGAAGCCTCCGGCGTGCCCTACGAACTGCTCGACCGCGACGGCATCGCCCGCGTCGAACCGGCCCTGGCCGGGGTCAAGCACAAGCTGGCCGGTGCCCTGCGCCTGCCCAACGACCAGACCGGCGACTGCCAGATGTTCACCGCCAAACTGGCCGAGATGGCCAAGGCGCTGGGCGTGGAGTTCCGCTTCGGCTGCAACATCGAGCGCCTGGACCATGCCGGCGACCGCATCAATGGCGTGTGGGTCGACGGCAAGCTGGAAACCGCCGACCGCTACGTGCTGGCGCTGGGCAGCTACAGCCCGCAGCTGCTCAAGCCGCTGGGCATCCGCGCGCCGGTCTACCCGCTCAAGGGTTACTCGCTGACCGTGCCGATCACCAACCCGGCGATGGCCCCGGCGTCGACCATCCTCGACGAGACCTACAAGGTCGCCATCACCCGTTTCGACCAGCGCATCCGCGTCGGCGGCATGGCCGAGATCGCCGGTTTCGACCTGCACCTCAACCCGAAGCGCCGCGCGACCCTGGAAATGATCACCGCCGACCTCTACCCGCAGGGCGGCGACCTGAGCCAGGCGGAGTTCTGGACCGGCCTGCGCCCGGCGACCCCGGACGGCACCCCGATCGTCGGTGCCACCGCCTACCGCAACCTGTTTCTCAACACCGGACACGGTACCCTTGGCTGGACCATGGCCTGCGGCTCCGGTCGCTACCTCGCCGACCTGATGGCGCAGAAGCGCCCGCAGATCAGCAGCGAAGGCCTGGATATTTCCCGCTACGGCAAGACCAAGGAGAGCACCAAGCATGTCCATCCAGCGCCTGCACACTGAAAAGCGCTACAGCGAAATCGTCATCCACAACGGCACCGTGTACCTGGCGGGCCAGCTGGCTGACGACTACGACGGCGACATCCGCGAGCAGACCCGCCAGACCCTGGCCAACATCGACCGCCTGCTGGCCGAGGCCGGCAGCGACAAGGCGAAGATCCTCTCGGTGACCATCTACCTCAAGGACATGGCCGACTATGCCGGCCTGAATCTGGAGTGGGACGCCTGGGTCGCCGCCGGTGCCGCGCCCGGCCGTGCCTGCGTCGAGGCCAAGCTGTACGACCCGCGCGTGCGGGTCGAGATGATGGTGGTCGCCGCGCAAGCCTGAACATCCCGTTGGCCCGGCGTCCCCCCGCCGGGCTTTTTTTATCCTGAAGAAGCTCGAACCATGCGTCCCGCCCGTGCCCTGATCGACCTCAATGCCCTGCGCCACAACTACCAACTGGCCCGCGAAGTCAGCGGCGCGAAAGCCCTGGCGGTGGTCAAGGCCGACGCCTACGGCCATGGCGCCGTGCCCTGCGCCCAGGCCCTGGCGGCCGAGGTCGACGGTTTCGCCGTGGCCTGCATCGAGGAAGCCCTGGAGCTGCGCGAAGCGGGTATCACCCAGCCGATCCTGCTGCTGGAGGGCTTCTTCGAAGCCGCCGAGCTGGCGCTGATCGAGCAGCATGAGCTGTGGTGCGTGGTGCATTCGAGCTGGCAGCTGGAGGCCATCGAGCGCACGCCGCTGCGGCGGCCGCTGACCGTCTGGCTGAAGCTGGACTCGGGCATGCACCGCGTCGGCCTGCACCCGGCCGAGTACCGCGATGCGCACCAGCGCCTGCTGGCCAGCGGCAAGGTGAAGAAGGTCGTGCTGATGAGCCACTTCGCCCGCGCCGACGAGCTGGACTGCCCGCGCAGTGCCGAGCAGCTGGCGCTGTTCCACGAGGCGCGCAACGGCCTGCAGGCCGAGGTCAGCCTGCGCAACTCGCCGGCCATCCTCGGTTGGCCCTCTATCCCTAGTGATTGGGTGCGCCCCGGCATCATGCTGTATGGCGCCACCCCGTTCGAGCAGCCGCAGGAACTGGCCGCGCGCCTGCAGCCGGTGATGACCCTGGAGTCGCAGATCATCAGCGTGCGCGAACTGCCGGCCGGCGAGCCGGTGGGCTATGGCGCGCGCTTCATCAGCGAACGGCCGACCCGCGTCGGCGTGGTCGCCATGGGCTATGCCGACGGTTATCCGCGGCATGCGCCGACCGGCACCCCGGTGCTGGTCGATGGCCAGCCGACCCGCCTGATCGGCCGGGTGTCCATGGACATGCTCACCGTCGACCTCACCGATTTGCCCCAGGCCGGGCTCGGCAGCCGGGTCGAACTGTGGGGGCGCAACGTGCTGGCCAGCGACGTGGCCCAGGCCGCGGGCAGCATTCCCTACCAGCTGTTCTGCAACCTGAAACGGGTGCCGAGGCTCTATTCCGGGGGCTAGTTGCCGGCGCGAGAAGGATTTGCAAACACCCTGTTGTAAATACTGAACACTGTTGCCATGATACGGCCAACTTTCCGTATCTGCTCCTCAAGGAGGACTCCAGCATTGGACGTCGGTGTTCGACTGCAATCCATTCGCAAACTCAAAGGCCTTTCCCAGCGTGAACTCGCCAAGCGGGCGGGGGTCACCAACAGCACCATTTCGATGATCGAGAAAAACAGCGTGAGCCCCTCGATCAGCTCGTTGAAAAAGGTGCTCGGCGGCATTCCCATGTCGCTGGTGGAATTCTTCTCCCTCGACATGGAGCAGGATAACCAGACCCAGGTGGTCTACCGGGCCGACGAACTCACCGACCTTTCCAGCGGCGCCGTGACCATGAAGCTGATCGGCAAGGCGCATCCCAGCCGGGCCATTACCTTCCTCGACGAAACCTATCCGCCGGCGGCCGATACCGGCGACGAGATGCTCACCCATGACGGTGAAGAGGCCGGCATGCTGGTGGAAGGGCGTCTGGAACTGACCGTGGGCGCCGACGTGTTCGTCCTCGAGCCAGGCGACAGCTACTACTTCGAGAGCAGCAAACCGCACCGCTTCCGCAATCCGTTCGACCAGCCGGCGCGGTTGATCAGCGCCACCACGCCGGCCAACTTCTAAGGTGCGGCTGGCGCAAGTGGACTTTCGGCCCGGGCCCAAAGTCCAATATCCCTGCGACAACTTGGGTTGTTCCGGCCGGCAGGCCTAACCGTTATACTGCGCCCGCTCGCGAAACCGTGGCCGCGAGCGTGACTAGCCACAATGAGGGTGTACCGTGAACCTGATCAAGAAGATGCTGGTGGCACAAGCTGCCGTATTGGCCCTGTGGGCTGTGAGCGCTCAGGCTGCGACCAACGACGAGATCGCCGAGCGCATCAAGCCGGTGGGTGAAGTCTGCGTGCAAGGCCAAGAGTGCAAAGGCGTAGGCGCTGTCGCAGCGGCTACCGGTGGCGGCGCCAAGTCCGCTGACGACGTGATCGCTGCCCATTGCGGCGCCTGCCACACCGCCGGCGTGCTGGGTGCGCCGAAAGTTGGCGACGGCGCCGCGTGGAAGACCCGTGCCGACGCCAAGGGCGGTGTCGACGGCCTGCTGAAGTCGGCCATCGCCGGCATCAACGCCATGCCGCCGAAAGGCACCTGCGCCACCTGCTCGGATGACGAGCTGAAGAGCGCCATCAAGAAGATGTCCGGCCTGTAACAGCCCCGACATCGCCGAAAAAACCGCCCACCGGGCGGTTTTTTTATGTCTGCGATTTGTCGCTTGGGGCAGGAGGTGGGGGGGCCGACGGGCAGTCCTGCTCAGTCGAGAAAGCGGACTTCACCGCCCTGCAGCGAGGCGATGCGCGCCAGCGACTCGACCCGGTAACCCTGCTCGTCCAGCTCGGCGCGGCCGCGCTGGAAGGACTTCTCGATGACCACGCCGATGCCGGCGATGCTCGCCCCGGCCTGGCCGATCAGGTCGATCAGGGCGCGGGCGGCGTGGCCGTTGGCGAGGAAGTCGTCGATCAGCAGCACGTGGTCGTCGGCGCCCAGGTGCTTGGCGGAGATGGCCAGGGTGCTCTCGGTCTGCTTGGTGAAGGAGAATACCGTGGAGGTGTAGAGGTGGTCCCTGAGCGTCAGCGACTGGTACTTGCGGGCGAAGATCACCGGCACGCCCAGCTCCAGGCCGGCCATCACCGCCGGGGCGATGCCGGAGGCCTCGATGGTGACGATCTTGCTGATACCCTGGCCGGCGAAGCGCTGGGCGAACTCGTGGCCGATCTGCTGCATCAGCCGCGGGTCGATCTGGTGGTTGAGGAAGGCATCGACCTTGAGCACCTGGTCGGACAGCACCGTGCCTTGTTCGCGAATCTTCTGTTTCAGTGCTTCCACGCAGCAGTCCTCGAATGGTCGGTTATTTTGTATGGCCTGCCATCCCTGGCGGCCACTCTGCGGGCCGTCGCTACGCGACGTTAAAAATGACTCCCGGTCATTTTTTCAGCATCGCGCGCATGTTGGCCAGGGCGTCGTTGCCGCGCGCCGCCTTGACCTCCACCGGTGCGTCTTCCTGGCCTTCCCAGACCAGGTCTTCGGCCGGCAACTCGTCGAGGAAGCGGCTCGGCGTGCAGTCGATGACCTCACCGTACTGCTTGCGCTTGGCGGCGAAGGTCAGCGCCAGGTTGCGCTTGGCGCGGGTGATGCCGACGTAGGCCAGGCGCCGCTCTTCTTCGATGGTGTCGGACTCGATGCTGGAGCGGTGCGGGAGGATCTCCTCCTCGAAGCCGATGATGTACACCGAGGGGAATTCCAGGCCCTTGGAGGCGTGCATGGTCATCATCTGCACGCCCTCGGCACCTTCTTCCTCTTCCTGCTGGCGCTCCAGCATGTCGCGCAGGACCAGCTTGCCGATGGCGTCCTCGACGGTCATGTCGCCGTCTTCGTCCTTGTCCAGGGTGTTCTTCAGCGCATCGACGAGGAACCAGACGTTGCCCATGCGCGCCTCGGCGACCTTGTCGCTGGAGGCGTTCTGCTTGAGCCAGTTCTCGTAGTCGATGTCCATCACCATGCTGCGGATGGCGGCGATCGGGTCGTTCTGCGCGCACTGCTGGCGCACCTTGTCCATGTAGCGCTTGAAGCGCGCCAGGCGCTCGGTGTAGCGGCTGTCCAGGTGCTCGGCCAGACCGATCTCGTCGCTGGCGGCGTACATGCTGATCTTGCGTTCGGTGGCGTAGTTGCCGAGCTTTTCCAGGGTCGTGGAGCCGATCTCGCGGCGCGGCACGTTGATCACCCGCAGGAAGGCGTTGTCGTCGTCCGGGTTGACCAGCAGGCGGAAGTAGCTCATCAGGTCCTTCACCTCCTGGCGGGCGAAGAAGCTGGTGCCGCCGGAGAGGCGATAGGGAATCTGGTGGTGCTGCAGCTTCAGCTCCATCAGCTTGGCCTGGTAGTTGCCGCGGTAGAGGATGGCGAAGTCGCTGTACGGGCGCTGAGTGCGCAGGTGCTCGGTGAGGATTTCCAGGGCCACCCGCTCGCACTCGGCGTCTTCGTTGCGGGTGCGGATCACGCGGATCTCGTCGCCCATGCCCATCTCGCTCCACAGCTGCTTCTCGAAGGCGTGCGGGTTGTTGGCGATGAGGGTGTTGGCACACTTGAGGATGCGGCTGGTGGAGCGGTAGTTCTGCTCCAGCATCACCACCTTCAGCGAGGGGTAGTCCTCCTTCAGCAGCATCAGGTTTTCCGGGCGCGCGCCGCGCCAGGCGTAGATCGACTGGTCGTCGTCGCCGACCACGGTGATCTGGTTGCGCATGCCGACCAGCAGCTTCACCAGCAGGTACTGGCTGGAGTTGGTGTCCTGGTATTCGTCGACCAGCAGATAGCGGATGCGGTTCTGCCACTTCTCCAGGATGTCCTTGTGCTCCTGGAACAGCTTCACCGGCAGCAGGATCAGGTCGTTGAAGTCCACCGCGTTGTACGCCTTGAGCGTGCGCTGGTAGTGCAGGTAGACGATGGCGGCGGTCTGCTCCTTGGGATTGCGCGCGTTGGCCAGGGCCTCCTCGGGCAGGATCAGGTCGTTCTTCCAGCTGTCGATGTAGTTCTTGACCTCGTCGGCGCCGTCATCGCCGGCGTACTCCTTCTGCATGATGTCGGTCAGCAGGGCCTTGATGTCGCCGTCGTCGAAGATCGAGAAACCCGGCTTGTAGCCCAGCGCCGCGTATTCCTTGCGGATGATGTTCATGCCCAGGTTGTGGAAGGTCGACACGGTCAGGCCGCGCGCCTCGGCGCCCTTGAGCAGGGTGCCGACGCGCTCCTTCATCTCGCGCGCGGCCTTGTTGGTGAAGGTCATGGCGACGATGTGGCGGGCCTGGATGCCACATTTCTGTACCAGGTGGGCGATCTTGCGGGTGATCACGCTGGTCTTGCCGGAGCCGGCGCCGGCGAGCACCAGAAGGGGACCGCCGACGTAGTTCACGGCTTCTTGCTGCCGGGGATTGAGTCGGGACATGCGAAGGTATCAATGAGGGGAAAACGAGGCGCGCATTCTAGCAGGCCGAGCCGGGCGGCGGGCCGCCGCCTGATGACCCGCCGCGCGGGGGTTGGTTCTCGATAAAAAGCTTCAGTAGTGTGCACTAAGTCGCTATTTTCAATGATCAAGTACGTTTGTTCCGATTGGCCCCGGTTGCCCCTGCTATGCCTTTCCCTCAGGATGCGCAGGAATCTGCACAGGGACAGGCAGGCAAGAGACGCCGATTACGGTGCACGCAGACGCGATAAGTCTGTCTTCTGACCCTGGGGAGGTCGTTTGTCCGCGCTTGTCGAACCATTGCGCCTGGTCCTGCTGGCCGAAGAGCCGGAATGGGCCGTACTGCTGCGCACCCGGCTGGAGGCGTTGGACGGCGTTTATCCGCTGATCACCGCGCCCACCTGGGAAGCCGCCTGCAGCCTGTTCGACGACCCCTACGCCGGCCTGCTGCTGACCACCCCCGCCTGCCAGCCCGAGCCCGGACGCTGCCCGCTGCCCACCGTGCTGCTGCTCGACGCCGAGCCCGAGCAGGCCCCGGAAGACGTCTACGACTGGCTGGTGCGCGAGCAGCTCAGCGTCGACATGCTGCGCCGCTGCCTGCGCTACGCCCGCGAGCGCAGCCAGTTGCAGGGCACCCTGCAGCGCCTGGCCGAGCAGGACCCGCTGACCGGCATCGCCAACCGCCTGGGCTTCCACACCCTGCTGGCCGCCCATCTGGCCGAATACCGTGGCCGCGGCCTGGCCCTCGGCCATCTCGACCTGGACAACTTCCGCCACGCCAACGATGCCCTCGGCCATCAGGGCGGCGACCGCCTGATCCTGCAGGTGGTGGCGCGCCTCAAGGGCCAGCTGGACGCCTGCGACCGGGTGGCGCGCCTGGGCAGCGACGAATTCGCCCTGCTCATCGACACCCGCCGCGATCCGCAGCGAGCGGAAAAGATTGCCGAACGCATCACCGAGGCCCTCGCCGAACCCTACTGGGTCGACGGTGAGAGCCTGCTGATCGGCTGCAGCCTGGGGATCGCCCATGCCCGCGCGGACGCCGGCGCCGATCCGCTGATGTGGCACGCGCACATCGCCATGCAGCAGGCCAAGGCTGCCCAGGGCTGCACCTTCCATGTCTTCGACGAGCGCATCAACCGCGGCGCGCGCAGCCTGGCCGACCTGGAAAGCGAGCTGCGCCGGGCCCTGCGCCGCGACGAGCTGGAGCTGCATTACCAGCCGCGGCTGTGCCTGCAGAGCGGCCGCATCCTCGGCCTGGAGGCGCTGGTGCGCTGGCGCCATGGCGAGCGCGGCCTGCTCGGCCCGGACGAGTTCGTGCCGCTGGCCGAGGAGAGCGGGCTGATCATCCCCCTCGGTTACTGGGTGATCAGCCGCGCCCTGCGCGACATGCAGTGGCTGCGCGGGCGCGGCCTGCCGGCGCTGCACATGGCCATCAACCTGTCGTTCCGCCAGTTCCAGGACAGCCAGCTGCTGGGCACCCTGCAACGGCTGATCGAGGAGCGCGGGGTGGATGCCCGGTGGCTCGAATTCGAGCTGACCGAGACCGCGGTGATGCGCCGCAGCGACCAGGTGCAGCAGACCATGCAGGCCCTCGGCCGGCTCGGCGTGCGCTTCTCCCTGGACGACTTCGGCACCGGCTTCTCCTCCTTCGTGCACCTGAACAACCTGCCGATCGCCTTGCTGAAGATCGACAAGAGCTTCGTCGCCGGCATGGGCGAGCGCGCGGAAAATCGCCAGCTGGTGCGGGCGATGATCAACCTGGCGCACAACCTCCATCTGGAGGTGGTCGCCGAAGGGGTGGAGAACGCCGAGCAGCTGGCCCTGCTGCGCCAGTTCGGCTGCGATCAGGTGCAGGGCTACCTGATCAGCAAGGCCCTGCCGCTGGCCGAGCTGGCGCGCTTTCTGGTGTTCGGCGCACGCCAGCCGCTGCTGTCCGGTTTACCCTCCTGACGGCGCGCCCCGGGTAGGCTGCGGTTGAGCGCAGCGAAGCCCAACCACCACCCTCGTCATGCCCGATGCTCGGCTTGTTGGGCTGCGGTGCTGCGCACCTCAACCCAACCTACGACAGGCAGGTAGCGTCCTGTGCCGGTTGCGGGCGCAGCAGGCGCGCGATCTTCCACTCGAAGCCCAGGCTCAGGCCAATCGCCGCGCAGGCCAGGCCACCGGCCAGGCCCCACCACACGCCCTGGGCGCCCCAGCCCAGGGGAAAGGCCAGCGCCCAGGCCAGCGGCACGCCAATCGCCCAGTAGCAACCGAGGCCGACCCAGAAGGTGGTGTGGCCGTCCTTGAGGCCGCGGATGGCGCCCATGGCGATGGTCTGGATGCCGTCGAACAGCTCGAACCAGGCCGCCACGGCCAGCAGGCTGACGGCCAGGGCGGCGATCTCGGCGAAGGCCGGGTCGCCGAGGTCGAGGAACAGGCCCACCACCCACTGCGGCGCCAGCCAGAACAGCAGGGCGAAGCCGAGCATGCAGCCGGCGCCCAGGGTTACGCCCAGGCGCCCGGCACGGCGGGCGTCGTGCAGGCGGCCGGCGCCGAAATGCTGGCCGATGCGGAAGGTGGTGGCGTAGGAAATCCCCACTGGCACCATGAAGGCCACGTACACTGACATGATCGCCACCTGGTGCGCGGCCAGCGCCTGGCTGCCGATGGCGCCCATGCTCAGGGCGGCGAAGGCGAACAGGCCGGACTCCACCGCGTAGGTGCCGCCGATCGGCAGGCCCAGGCGCAGCAGCTCCTTGAACTCGGCCAGGCACGGCTTGAGCAGGCCGCGGCGCAGCGGGTAGGCAGCGTAGGCCGCATGCCCGGTGAGGTGCCAGGCCAGCAGCAGGGCCATGGCGCTGCTGACCAGCGCGGTGACCAGGCCGATGCCGGCCAGGCCCAGTGGCGGCAGGCCGAACCAGCCGTGGATCAGCGCCCAGTTGAGGACGAAGTTGGCCAGCGCGCCGCCTATGCTGATGGCCATCACCGGGCCCGGCCGACCGATGGCCGCGGTGAAGCCGCGCAGGGCCATGAAGCTGAGGTAGCCGGGCAGGGCGAATACCAGGGTGGAGAGGAACTGTTGGGCGCCGGCGATGTTGTGTGGCTCCTGGCCGAAACGCTGCAATAGCGGGCCGAGGTTCCACAGTAGCAGGCCGGCAGCCAGGGCCAGGCCCCAGGCCAGCCACAGGCCGGTTTGGGTCAGGCGGGTGACGCCGGGGTTGTCCTCGGCGCCATGGCGAATCGCGACCAGGTTGCCGACCGCGGCCAGCACGCCGACGCAGAAGATCGAGACGAACGAGTAGCTGGCCGCGCCGAGGCCGCCGGCGGCCAGTTCGGCCGGGCCGAGCCGGCCCATCATCAGGGTGTCGGTGAATACCATCAGCACGTGCGCCAGCTGCGCGGCGATCAGCGGGCCGGCCAGGCGGACGAGGGCGAGGAGTTCCAGGCGGACGGCGGAAGGCATGATTCTGACTCAGGTGGATGGCTTGCCGGGGGTGTCCCGCGCGGCAGAGAATGTCGCCATTCTCCAGAGTCTGCGGCGGTGGCACAAAATGAAAAAGCAGATGCTTTACATGATTAAAACTCATGAATTGCAGCCATGAGCCGGCGTCTGCCGCCGCTCTATGCCCTGCGCGCCTTCGAGGCGGCGGCGCGGCATGCCTCCTTCACCCGCGCCGCCGAGGAGCTGGCCATTACCCAGAGCGCGGTGAGCCGGCATGTCCGTACCCTGGAGGAGCACTTCGCCTGCCGCCTGTTCGAGCGCCAGGGCCGCCACCTGCAGCTCAGCGAGACCGGGCGCACCCTGCTGCCCGGTGTGCGTGACGGCTTCGACGCGCTGGAGCGGGCCTGCACCGCCCTGCGCGCCGACGACGCCACCCTGCGCCTGAAGGCTCCCTCGACCCTGACCATGCGCTGGCTGCTGGCGCGGCTGTCGCGTTTTCGCCTGCTCAACGCCGACATCGAGGTACAGCTGACCAGCGCCTGGATGGACGTGGACAAGGTCGATTTCCACCAGGAACCGTTCGACTGCGCCGTGCTGCTCAACAGTGGTGCGGCCTTCCCGGCGGAGTGGGAGGCGGTCGAGCTGTTCGCCGAATGGCTGATCCCGGTGTGCGCGGTGGATGCCCTCGGCGAGCAACCCTGGGACCTGGCGCGGCTGCAGGCCAGCGAGCTGTTGCACCCGACCCCGGATCGCCGCGACTGGCGCCAGTGGCTGCAGGCCATGGGCCTGGCCGAGCAGGTGCCGCTCAAGGGCGGCCAGGTGTTCGACACCCTGGAGCTGGGCATGGTCGCCGCGGCGCGCGGCTATGGCGTGTCGATCGGCGACCTGGTGATGATCGCCGAGGACGTCGCTCAGGGCCGCCTCGGCCTGCCCTGGCCCAGCGCGGTGCCCAGCGGTTGCAGCTACTACCTGGTGTGGCCGCGCGGGCGCCGCGGCGAGGAGCGCCTGCGCCGGCTGCGCGACTTCCTGCTGGCCGAGGTGGCGGCGATGCAGCTGCCGCCGGTGGCGTGGATCATGCCCGCGTAGAGCCTGGCGGGGCAGCGGCTCTGTAGGGTGCGCCGTGCGCACCGCCAGCCACGCACAGGCCTCAGGTGCACACGGCGCACCCTGCGCGGCACCGCAGGCGGACTCCTAGCCTGCGGCCGGTCGGTATTGCAGGGCTTCGGCCAGGTGCGCGCGGCTGATCTGTTCGACTTCCTGCAGATCGGCCAGGGTGCGCGCCACCTTGAGCAGGCGGTGAGCGGCGCGTAGCGACAGGTTGAGGCGCTCGCAGGCGCCTTCCAGCCAGCGCTGGTCGTCGGTCTGCAGTGGGCAATGCCGGCGCAGGCCCGGCAGGTCGAGAAAGGCGTTGGCGCAGCCCTGGCGGCGCATCTGCCGCTGGCGCGCGCGGGCGACTTCGGCGGCGACGCTGGCGCTGTCCTGGCCGGCTTCGCCACTGGCATGCAGCACGGTGCTTTCGCGGGCCACGGTCAGGTGCAGGTCGATGCGGTCGAGCAGCGGCCCGGACAGCTTGCCGCGGTAGCGCTGGATCTGCTCCGGGGTGCAGCGGCAGCGTCCGGCCGGGTCGCCCAGGTAACCGCAGGGGCAGGGGTTCATCGCCGCCACCAGCTGGAAGCGCGCGGGGAAGCGCACCCGGTCGCGGGCCCTGGCGATCACGATCTGTCCGCTTTCCAGGGGTTCGCGCAGTACCTCCAGGACCTTGCGGTCGAACTCCGGCAGTTCGTCCAGAAACAACACGCCCTGATGGGCCAGGGTGATCTCCCCTGGCTGCGGGCGACTGCCGCCGCCGACCAGGGCCGGACCGGAGGCGCTGTGATGGGGCTGGCGGAACGGTCGTTGCGGCCAGCAGGTCAGTGGCGTCTGGCTGGCCACCGAGTGGATGGCGGCGACTTCCAGGGCTTCCTGCTCGTCCAGCGGCGGCAGCAGGCCGGGCAGGCGGCTGGCCAGCAGGGTCTTGCCGGTGCCGGGCGGGCCGGTGAACAGCAGGTTGTGCCCGCCGCTGGCGGCGATCAGCAGGGCGCGCTTGGCGGCCATCTGGCCCTGCACCTCGGCCAGATCCGGGTAGGGCTGGCTGGTACGCAGCAGGCCGTCGGCCTGGTAGGGCGCCAGCGGGGTGTGACCGTTGAGGTGGGCGGCGAGCTGCAGCAGGTGGTCGACCGCCAGCACGCTGAGGCCGGAGGCCAGGCTGGCTTCCTCGGCATTGGCGCTTGGCACCACCAAGGTGCGTCCGGCGGCGCGGGCGGCCAGGGCGGCGGGCAGCACGCCCTGAACCGGGCGCACGGCGCCGGACAGCGCCAGTTCGCCGAGGCATTCCAGGTGGTCCAGGCTGGCGGCGGGAATCTGCGCGCTGGCGGCGAGCACGCCGAGGGCGATGGCCAGGTCGAAACGCCCGCCATCCTTGGGCAGGTCGGCCGGTGCCAGGTTGAGGGTGATGCGCCGCGGCGGGAAGTCGAAGCCGGAATTGAGGATGGCGCTGCGCACGCGGTCCTTGCTTTCCTTCACCGCGGTTTCCGGCAGGCCGACCAGGGCCATGCTCGGCAGGCCGTTGGCCAGGTGGGTCTCGACGGTAACCGGTGGCGCTTCGACGCCGACCTGGGCGCGGCTGTGGACGATGGCCAGGGACATGATCGCTCCTTGATCAGGTCGCCGGCCGCTGATCGGCGATCAGTCGGCGGGCGGGGTTTGCTGCGACTCCAGCGCGGCCACCTTGGCCTCCAGCGCTTCCAGGCGGGCGCGGGTGCGCGCCAGGACGACCATCTGGCTGTCGAACTCGTCGCGGCTGACCAGGTCCAGCTTGCTGAACGCGCTCTGCAGCAGGACCTTGAACTGCGCTTCGAACTCGCTGCGGGGCAACGGGCTGTCGCCGTTGAACAGGCGGGAAGCATGGCTGGTCAGGGCGTCGAGCAGGGCTTTGGGCGGCAGCATGGCGAAAGTTCCGGTTGCAGATGGCCGGCAGTGTAGCACGCAGGCCGTTGCCGCTTATTGTCGCACTGCAGTGCACGGTTATTGACCATGCGCGGGGCGCACGCTGCACCGTTGTTGTGCAATGACCCGTTGGTCAGATTGCCGGAAAACCCCGAATTGCGGGGTAACTGCATGAAAAACAGGCGTTTATAAGAGCTGGCAAGCTTTCTGCTTAGTGACAGGTGACGCGTGCACCGATGCAGTACCGGTGCGCAGAGTGAAGCGGGGGAAATGCTTCACTGCATGCGGTTGGTTGGTATCGGCCGGGTTGCGACTGAAGTGGCTGATTCGTTTCAAAAGCCAGGTACTGCGCTTAGACTTGAGCCGGGTTTGTTCTTCCTGGGGCAAGTCCACCAAATACGGGAGAGAGTTTAATGAAGCTAGTCACTGCCATCATCAAGCCGTTCAAGCTGGACGACGTGCGCGAGTCGCTGTCGGAGATCGGCGTGCAGGGCATCACCGTCACCGAAGTCAAAGGCTTCGGTCGGCAGAAGGGCCACACCGAGCTGTACCGTGGCGCGGAATACGTGGTGGATTTCCTGCCCAAGGTGAAGATCGACGTGGCGATTGCCGACGATCAGCTGGATCGGGTCATCGAGGCGATCACCAAGGCGGCCAACACCGGCAAGATCGGTGACGGCAAGATCTTCGTCGTCAATCTGGAACAGGCCATCCGCATCCGTACCGGCGAAACCGGCACCGACGCAGTTTAAGCCTCCGAACCCAACACGCCCCAGGAGAAAAACACATGACTCTGCGTAAGATCGCAGGGCTAGGAGCCCTTTTGTCTCTCGTAAGCCCAGGTCTGGCCATGGCTGACGAGGTTGTCCTCAACTCCGGCGACACCGCCTGGATGATGACCGCCAGTATTCTGGTGCTGCTCATGACCATCCCGGGGCTGGCGCTGTTCTACGCCGGCATGGTCCGTTCGAAGAACGTCCTCTCGGTGATGATGCAGTGCTTCGCCATCACCGGTCTGATCAGCATCCTGTGGGTCGTCTACGGCTACAGCATCGCGTTCGACACCACCGGCATGGAGCAGGGCGTTGTCAACTTCAACTCCTTCGTCGGCGGTCTGTCCAAGGCCTTCCTCAGCGGCCTGAGCCCGAGCAGCCTGATCGGCGCCTTCCCGGAAAGCGTGTTCATCTTCTTCCAGATGACCTTCGCCATCATCACCCCGGCCCTGATCGTCGGTGCCTTCGCCGAGCGCATGAAGTTCTCCGCGATGCTGATCTTCATGGCCGTATGGTTCACCCTGGTCTATGCACCGATCGCGCACATGGTCTGGTCCGGCAACGGCGGCCTGATGTGGGACTGGGGCGTGCTGGACTTCGCCGGCGGCACCGTGGTGCACATCAACGCCGGTATCGCCGGCCTGGTGGCCTGCCTGGTGCTGGGCAAGCGCAAGGGCTTCCCGACCACCGCCATGGCTCCGCACAACCTGGGCTACACCCTGGTCGGCGCGGCAATGCTGTGGGTCGGCTGGTTCGGCTTCAACGCCGGCTCCGCCATCGCCGCCAACGGCACCGCCGGCATGGCCATGCTGGTCACCCAGATCGCCACCGCTGCCGCCGCCCTGGGCTGGATGGGCGCCGAGTGGATCACCCACGGTAAGCCGAGCGCCCTGGGCATCGCTTCCGGTGTGGTTGCCGGTCTGGTTGCCATCACCCCGGCTGCCGGCACCGCCGGCCCGATGGGTGCCATCGTGATCGGTCTGTCCGCTGGCGTGATCTGCTTCTTCTGTGCCACCAGCCTCAAGCGCAAGCTGGGCTACGACGACTCCCTGGACGCCTTCGGCGTGCATGGCATCGGCGGCATCGTCGGCGCCCTGCTGACCGGCGTGTTCGCGGCGCCGGCCCTGGGCGGCTTCGGCACCGTGGAAGACATCGGCGCGCAGCTGTTCATCCAGTTCAAGGGTGTTGCCTTCACCGTGATCTACACCGCCGTGGTCACCTTCGTGATCCTGAAAGTGCTGGACCTGGTGATGGGCCTGCGGGTCAGCGAAGAAGCCGAGACCGTCGGTCTCGACCTCTCCGAGCACAACGAGCGCGGCTACAACCTATAAGCCCTGACGATGTGCAAAACGCCCGGTCCGCCGGGCGTTTTTCTGTCTGCGCCAACGGCGGCGCACTGTGCAACGGTACAACGGAGTACTTCATGGAAAGCACGGCACTGATTCCCCTGCAGTATGCGCTCGACACTTTCTACCTGCTGATTTGCGGGGCCCTGGTGATGTGGATGGCGGCAGGCTTCGCCATGCTCGAATCCGGCCTGGTCCGCGCGAAGAACACCGCGGAAATCCTCACCAAGAACATCGTGCTGTATGCCCTGGCCTGCGTGATGTACCTGCTGGTGGGCTACTACCTGATGTATGGCGGCGCCGCAGGCGGCGCGATTCCCAATTTCGGTTTCCTGATCGGCAGCGAGCATGCGCTCGAGACCGTCGCCGCCGGTGGCGAGGGTGCGCCCTATTACGCCAAGCGTGCCGACTTCTTCTTCCAGGTGGTGTTCGTCGCCACGGCCATGTCGATCGTCTCCGGCGCGGTGGCCGAGCGCATGAAGCTGTGGGCCTTCCTGGCGTTCGCCCTGGTCATGTGCTCGATCATCTATCCGGTGGAAGGCTACTGGACCTGGGGCGGCGGTTTCCTCAAGCAGGCCGGTTTCAAGGACTTCGCCGGTTCTGGCATCGTCCACCTGGCCGGCGCCACCGCCGCGCTGGCCGGAGTGATCCTGCTCGGCGCGCGCAAGGGCAAGTACGGCAGCCAGGGGCAGATCAACGCGATCCCCGGTGCCAACCTGCCGCTGGCGACCCTTGGCACCTTCATCCTTTGGTTCGGCTGGTTCGGCTTCAACGGCGGCTCGCAGCTGAAGCTGAGCACCATCGCCGATGCCAACGCGGTGGCGTCGGTGTTCGTCAACACCAACCTGGCCGCCGCCGGTGGCCTGCTGGCAGCGCTGGTGGTGGCCCGCGTGCTGTTCGGCAAGGCCGACCTGACCATGATCCTCAACGGCGCCCTGGCCGGCCTGGTGGCGATCACCGCCGAGCCGGCCACGCCGACCGCGGTACAGGCCGCGCTGATCGGTGCGGTGGGCGGCGTGCTGGTGGTGTTCAGCATCCTGCTGCTGGACAAGCTGCGCATCGATGACCCGGTAGGTGCCATCTCGGTGCACGGCGCCGGCGGCCTGTGGGGGCTGCTGGCGGTGCCGCTGACCAACAGCGGGGCCAGCCTGACCGCCCAGTTGATGGGCGCGGCCTGCATCTTCGCCTGGGTGTTTGTCGCCAGTCTGATCGTCTGGGGCCTGATCAAGCTGAGCATGGGTCTGCGAGTCAGCGAGGAGGACGAATACGAGGGGGTCGACATCGTCGAATGCGGCATGGAGGCCTATCCGGAGTTCACCCGCAAATAGTTCGACCAAAGACTCGAGCAAAGGGCGCCGCGGCGCCCTTTGCTTTTTCTGTGGCCACGCTAGAATGCGCCCCCAACGGGATGCTGCAGGTGCGGAGCATGTGGCAACAACGGCTGATCGAGCTGCGCGCCAAGGCGCGCGGTTTTCACCTGGTGAGCGACGAAATCGTCGCCGCCTTGCCGGAGTTGCGCGGCTATCGGGTCGGCATCTTGCATCTGTGGCTGCAACACACCTCGGCTTCGCTGACCATCAACGAAAATGCCGATGGCGCGGTGCGACGTGACTTCGAGCGCTTCTTCAATCGTCTTGTGCCGCAGGGCGCCAGCGACTACGAGCACGACGACGAAGGATCGGACGACCTGCCGGCGCACTTCAAGTCCAGTTTGCTGGGCTGCCAGCTGAGCCTGCCGATAACGGCGGGGCGCCTGGCGCTGGGCACCTGGCAAGGGATTTACCTCGGTGAACACCGGGATCGGGCAGGGCCACGCCGCGTGCTGGCGACCCTCCAGGGCGAGATCGGCTGAGGCGCCGCGAGGCGGCCTGGCACCTGGCCATGAATTTTTTCCGGCGGCGTTTTGCATTGCACGCGGCTGGGCTATAACTAACCTGCTTTGCGCAAGTCATGAGGTAGAACATGAGCGACGAAGAACTGGAACAAGACGAACTGGAAGCTGGCGACGAGGACGAAGGCGAGGAGCTGGAAGCCGCCGACGACGGCGTTGCCGATGACGACGAAGACAGTGGCTCGGATGTCCCCAGCGCCAAGCCTGGCAAGAAGGTCAAGGCGGCGGTCGACGTCGAGGAGCTGCCGAGCATCGAAGCCAAGCAGAAGGAGCGTGATGCCCTGGCCAAGGCCATGGAGGAATTCCTCTCGCGCGGCGGCAAGGTGCAGGAAGTGGAAGCCAACGTGGTTGCCGACCCACCCAAGAAGCCGGACAGCAAGTACGGCAGCCGCCCCATCTGAGGTCGGTTCCGTGATGAAAAAGCCCGCCACTCGGCGGGCTTTTTCATGTTCGGCCGGCGCCGGGCTGGCTGCCGCAGGAGCGGCTTCGGCTGCGAATGCCCCTTGTCCTCGAATCCGCGCTACCAGCGTTCCAGCAGCAGCGGCAGCTCGGCCAGGCTGGAGATCTGCACCGGCGGCTCCGGCTCGCCGGTCCAGGGCTTGCCCTGCGGGTTGAACCAGATCGCCTGCATGCCCGCCGCGCGGGCCCCGGCGATGTCGTCGCCGGGATGGTCGCCGATATGCACGGCCTGCGAGGCAGCAACCCCGGCGCGTTGCAGGGCGGTGTGGAAGGGCAGCGGGTCGGGCTTGCCGATGCCCAGCTCTTCCGCGCACAGGGCGAACTGGAAGTAGTCGGCCAGGCCCAGGCGGCGCACGTCGGCATTGCCGTTGGTGATCACCGCCAGGGGGTAGCGCAGGGCCAGGCGCTCCAGGGTCTGGTGCACGTCGGGAAACAGCTCGACCCGATGCCGGGCCTCGAGGAAGACCTGGAATCCCCGTTCGGCCAGTTCGCGCGACTCGGCCTGGGCGTAGCCGGCGTCGATCAGGGCGTGCAGCAGGATGCGCCGGCGCAGCTCGCTGAGGCGATGGCGGAGGTCCGGGTCGCCACCCAGCAGGCGGCTGCGGATCGCCCACAGGTGCTCGATCGGCACCGGGCCCAGGCGTGGCGCCTGCACGGCCAGCCAGTCGCGCAGGCTGGCCTCGGCGCCATGCATCACCGGGGCGACATCCCACAGGGTGTCGTCGAGGTCGAAGGTGATCAGGCGCAGGCTCATTCGTCGTCTCCCGTACTGCGTTCGCTGGGCGCCGCCCCGGTGCCCAGGGCCGGGGCGCTTTCCGTGCTGCGTCTGGCCCGTGGGTGGGCCTGGTCGTAGACCGTCGCCAGGTGCTGGAAATCCAGGTGGGTGTAGATCTGCGTGGTGGCGATATCGGCGTGGCCGAGCAGTTCCTGCACCGCGCGCAGGTCCTGGGATGACTCCAGCATATGGCTGGCGAAGCTGTGGCGCAGCATGTGCGGGTGCAGGTGCTGGCCCAGCTCGCGCACGCCGGCCTGGCGCACGCGCAGCTGCACCGCGCGGGCGCCGAGGCGGCGGCCCTGCTGGCTGACGAACACCGCGCCATCGCCCGGGTTGCTCAGCAGGCGCAGTTCCAGCCAGGCGTGCAGGGCCTCGCGGGCCTTGCTGCCGACCGGCAGCTCGCGCACCTTGTTGCCCTTGCCCTGTACCCGCACCAGGCCGGCGGCCAGGTCGAGCGCGGGCAGATCCAGGCCGACCAGCTCGGACAGGCGCAGGCCGGAGGAGTAGAACAGTTCGAGCATGGCCTGGTCGCGGCGGGCGATGAAGTCGTCCTCCAGCGCGCCCTCCAGCAGTTGCAGGGCGCGGTCGGCATCCAGGGTGCGCGGCAGGCGGCGCTCGCCCTTGGGCGGCGCGATGCCGCTGGCCGGGTCGTGCCGGCACAGGCCTTCGCGGTTGAGGTACTGGTAGAGCCCGCGCACCGCCGACAGCAGGCGCGCCAGCGAGCGGCTGCCGAGGCCCTGGGCGTGCAGGCGGGCAACCAAGCTGCGCAGGCTGCGGCCGTCGAGCTCGCTCCAGTGGGTGAGGGCGTTCTTCTCGCAGAGGGCGAGCACCTTCAGCAGATCGCGCCGGTAGCCGTCGAGGGTGTGCGTCGAGACCTGGCGCTCGCGGCGCAGGTGTTCGAGGTAGGCGTCCAGTTGCTCGTGCATGGCGACTCCCGCAGGCGCACGCGGATGATGGGGTTCGCTGCGTTCAGCCCAGCCTGCGTGCTTGCCAGCCCTGGTGGCGCTTACCTGACCGAGCGCAGCGGCGCGGCGAAGCGCGGCAGCACGCGCGACAGCACTTCGGCGACGTAGCTGAGGAACAGGGTGCCGAGGCTGCTCTTGTAGTGCTGCGGGTCCGGGCTGCCGATGGCCAGCACGCCGTGCAGGCCCTGGTAGCTGAGCGGGACCACGGCGGCGGAGCCGACCTGGCCCTGCTCGGCGGCGCCGAACAGGAACTCCAGCTCGCCGGGGCGCAGCACGCCGCAGGTGGTCTTGCCGCCGGCCAGCAGGCTGCCGATGGCCTGGTGCGCTTCGGCGCTGGTCACCGTGCGGCCGACGCCCAGGGGGAACTCGCTGAACAGGATCAGGCCGACGAAGGGCACCTGGAACTCGTGGCGCAGGCTGTCTTCCACCGCGCCGACCACTTCCTCCAGGCTGCCGGCATCGAGCAGGGCGAGGATCAGGCGGCGGGTCTTGTCGAACAGGCGGTCGTTGTCGCGGGCCACGTCCATCAGTTGCGACAGGCGATGGCGCATCTCGATGTTGCGCTCGCGCAGCAGCTTGACCTGGCGCTCCACCAGCGACACCGCTTCGCCCGGCAGGTGCGGAATGCGCAGCTCGGGGATCAGCTCGTCGTGGTCGACGAAGAACTCCGGGTGCAGGCGCAGGTAGGCGGCGACGGCATCCGAGTCGAGCGGAACGGGCGAATCCTGGCTGTCACTCATAGGCGGACTTGTCCTTCGTACACGCGAACGGCGGGTCCGGTCATCATAACCGGCTGGCCGGGGCCTGCCCACTCGATGCACAGCTTGCCGCCGGGCAGCTCCAGCTGCAGCGGCGAATCCATCCAGCCCTGGCGGATCGCCGCCACGGCCGCGGCGCAGGCGCCGGTGCCGCAGGCCTGGGTCTCGCCGGCGCCGCGTTCCCACACGCGCAGGCGCGCATGCTGGCGGTCGACCACCTGGAGGAAACCGACATTGACCCGCTGCGGGAAGCGAGGGTGATGTTCCAGCTTCGGCCCGAGGCTGTGTACCGGGGCGTTGTCGAGGTCGGCGACGCGCAGCACCGCATGCGGGTTGCCCATGGACACGGCAGCCAGCTCGACGGTCTGCCCGTCCACCTCGACCGGGTAGCTCAGCGCCTCGGCTTCGGCCTGGAACGGGATGACCTTGGGATCGAGACGCGGCGGGCCCATGTCGACGGTGACCTGGCCGTCCGGGCGCAGGTTCAGCTCGATGATGCCACCCTTGGTCTCGACGCGGATCTGCTTCTTCACCGTCAGGCGCTTGTCGATGACGAAGCGGGCGAAGCAGCGCGCGCCGTTGCCGCACTGCTCCACTTCCGAGCCATCGGCATTGAAGATGCGGTAGCGGAAGTCGACGTCCGGGTTGCTCGGCGCCTCGACCAGCAGCAGCTGGTCGAAGCCGACGCCGGTATGCCGGTCGCCCCAGGCCTTGGCGTGCTTGGGCTGGATATGCGCGTGCTGGCTGATCAGGTCGAGGACCATGAAGTCGTTGCCGAGGCCGTGCATCTTGGTGAAGCGCAAAAGCATGTCTGCGCCCTCACTGTGGCAGCAGGCTTTCGCCGGCATAGAGTTCGGCCAGGGTTTCGCGACGACGCACTTCGAAGGCCTGTTCGCCATCCACCAGCACCTCGGCGGCGCGGCCGCGGGTGTTGTAATTGGAACTCATGACGAAGCCGTAGGCACCGGCCGAGCGCACGGCCAGCAGGTCGCCTTCGGCCAGCACCAGTTCGCGGTTCTTGGCCAGGAAGTCGCCGGTCTCGCAGATCGGCCCGACCAGGTCGTAGTTGCGGGCCTCACCGGTGCGCGGCTGCACCGCGGTGACGTCCATCCAGGCCTGGTAAAGCGCCGGGCGGATCAGGTCGTTCATTGCCGCATCGACGATGGCGAAGTCCTTGTGCGCGGTGTGCTTGAGGTATTCCACGCGGGTCAGCAGCACGCCGGCGTTGGCCACCAGGGAGCGGCCCGGCTCGAACACCAGGGCCAGGTCGCGGCCGGCGATGCGCTCGCGCACGGCGGCGATATAGTCGCCGGCCAGCGGTGGCTGCTCGTCGCGGTACTGCACGCCGAGGCCGCCGCCGAGGTCCAGGTGCTTGATCCGGATGCCTTGCGCGGCCAGCTGGTCGACCAGCGCCAGCAGGCGCTCGAGGGCGTCGAGGAAGGGCGGCAGGCTGGTCAGCTGCGAACCGATGTGGCAGTCGACGCCGACCACGTCGAGGTTCGGCAGGGCGGCGGCGCGGGCATAGACGGCCGGCGCCTGCTCGATGTCGATGCCGAACTTGTTCTCCTTGAGGCCGGTGGAGATGTACGGATGGGTGCCGGCATCCACGTCCGGGTTGACCCGCAGCGAGATCGCCGCGGTCTTGCCCAGCTCGGCGGCGACCACCTGCAGGCGTTCCAGCTCGTCCACCGACTCGACGTTGAAGCAGTGCACGCCGACTTCCAGGGCGCGGCGCATGTCGTCGCGGCTCTTGCCGACGCCGGAGAAGACGATCTTGGCGGCATCGCCACCGGCGGCCAGCACGCGCTCCAGCTCACCGCGGGAGACGATGTCGAAGCCGGCGCCGAGGCGCGCCAGGACGTTCAGCACGCCGAGGTTGGAGTTGGCCTTGACGGCGAAACAGACCAGATGCGGCATGCCCGCCAGGGCATCGGCATAGGCGCGGTACTGCGCCTCGATATGGGCGCGGGAGTAGACGTAGGTCGGCGTGCCGAAGCGCTCGGCAATGGCGGACAGGGCCACGCCCTCCGCGAACAGTTGCCCGTCGCGGTTGGTAAAGGCTTGCATGGAACCCCCTTAGAGGAAGACGTCTTTGTCGCGATCTTGCGTGGTTTTCTGGTCGTCCGGATGGTACAGCGGGCCTTTCTGGCCACAACCGGTCAGGGCGGCGGTAACTACGACAAGCGCGATGAAGGGCAGCAGCAGGCGCTTCATGGTGAATTCCTTTGCAAAATCATGAATGGGCTGGAGTATACCGACCCCCCAGCAGCTTGCCTATGCGCCGGAATTCCCGTCCGGCGGGCTCTGCGATCCCCTGCGCTGGCGCGCGCAGCTTGCCTGTATAACCGCTTTTGCGGCTAGCATGCGACTAAAAACGGAGTCGTGATGGAAAGCCCTGCCCCCCTTGCCAGTTCTGTCTCGGTGGCCTACCTGCAAGGCCTGCTGGATTACCTCGCCCGCCAGGGCATCGACAGCGGCGAGTTGCTGGCCAGGGTGCAGCTCAATCCGGCGATTCTCGGCCAGCGCGACCAGCGGGTGGCGGCCAGCGCCTACCTGGAGCTGCTCGCCGAGGGCGTGCGCCTGACCGGCGACGAGCAGCTCGGCCTGCACTTGGGCGAGGCGATCCGCCCCGGCTATTACGGCGTGCTCGGCTACCTGATCATGAGTTGCGCGACCCTGTCCGACGCTCTGCACCGCCAGGCGCGCTATGCCAGCCTGGTCGGCAACCTGGGGCGCGTCGAGCTGGACGACGAGCCGCCGCGCGAGGGCCTGGAGCCGCAGGTGGCGCACCGCTGGCACCCCATGCTGACCCAGCACCAGCGCCTGCATGCCGAGGAGACCCTGGCCGGCTGGCTGACCTTCGGCCACTGGATCAGCGGCCTGAAGATTCCGCCCACCGAGGTGCGCTTCCAGTTTCCGGCGCCGGCCGACCTGAGCGAGTACCAGCGCATCTTCGCCTGCCCGGTGCTGTTCGATCAGGCCGACAATGCCCTGGTCTTCCCCCGCCGCCTGCTCGCCGCGCCGCTGGGCCAGGCCGATGCGCAGCTGCGCCAGCTACTCGACGCGCATGCCGACCGCCTGCTCGGCGAGCTGCGCCAGGGCCACGGCGTGCTCGACCGCGCCCGCCACGAACTGGCCCGCCAGCTGCCGGAGCAGGGTGCCGACCTGGAACTGCTGGCGCAGACCCTGCAACTCAGTCCGCGCACTTTGCAGCGGCGTTTGCGCGAGGCCGGGTTATCCTTTAGCCAGCTGCTCGACGAGACGCGTGAGCAACTGGTGCTGCATTATCTGCGCGACCCGGCGCTGGAACTGGCGGAAATCGCCTTCCTCGTCGGTTTCAGCGAGGCCGGCTCCCTGGCCCGCGCCTTCCGTCGCTGGACCGGGCAAAGCCCCGGCGCCTACCGGCTGACCCTGGCCGACCCCGCATCCCTGCCCTGAGGACGTTGTAATGAGTTTGAGCGAAGCCCGTTTCCATGATCTGGTCGATGCTGCCCAGGAGGCGGTGGAAGATATTTTCGACGACAGCGACATGGACATCGATCTGGAAAACTCCGCCGGGGTGCTGACCGTGCGCTTCGAGAACGGCACCCAGCTGATCCTCAGCCGCCAGGAGGCGATCCGCCAGCTGTGGGTGGCGGCGCGCTCCGGCGGTTTCCACTTCGACTACGACGAGGCGCAGGGCCTGTGGATCTGCGATACCAGCGAAGAACCGCTGGGCGAGTTGCTGGCCCGCGTGACCCTGGAGCAGGCTGGTGAACAGCTCGAGTTCGAAGAGCTCTGATCCGCACAGCCCGGACTCGCAGGGTGCGGCCTCGGTCGAGTCGCCCTGCCGCCGGCAGTGCTGCCTGGACGACCACGACCAGTGCCTGGGCTGCGGCCGCAGCCTGGCCGAGATCCTCGAGTGGGGCAAGGCCGATGGCCAGCGCCGCCGGCAGATCTGCCAGGCCGCGCAGCAGCGCCTGCGCCCGCCGCTGGCCTGGTGACCGCACGGTCTTGCTTATTTAGCTGCCTGTGTTACGGTCGTTGCCTACTTCGCAAAACCCTGCCTTCGGGCGGGGTTTTGCTTTTCTGGCCCCAGCAGGAGATAGCCCAGCGCCATGAGCAGCACCCCAGCCATCACCATTACCCGTCTCGACCTGCAGCGCCTGGAGCGCCTGCTCGACAGTCTGGAGGACTTCGGCCCGACGGCCCAGGCGCTGGAAACAGAGCTGGCGCGAGCGCAGGTCGTCGGTCACGCGGAGGTGCCGGCCGGCGTGGTGACGATGAACTCGCGGGTGCATTGCCGCGAGGAGAGCAGCGGCAAGGACTACCACCTGACCCTGGTCTACCCGCAGGACGCCGGTGGCGAAGGCACGGTGTCGATCCTCGCCCCGGTCGGCTGTGCGCTGCTCGGCCTGACGGTCGGCCAGCATATCGATTGGCCGGCACCCAGCGGCAAGACGCTCAAGCTGACCCTGCTGGCCGTCGAGTACCAGCCGGAGGCTGCGGGCGAATACAGCCGCTGAGTCAGGCGCACGGGCAGTTCAGGCTGCGCAGGTCGAAGAGCGCGGCGAAGTGCTGCCGGCCGCGGTCCGGCGGGTTGCCCGGCAGGCGCTTGAGGCGTTCGTCGAGCTGCAGCTGGCGCGCCAGGCTCTGGTTGCACTCGATGGTGCGGGCCACGCCGCCGCCGACCACCGCGCCTTTGCCGGCCAGCGCCGGCGCGTTGCTGAGGGCCAGCAGGGCCGCCAGCAGGAGGGTTCGTCTGGTCGAAAGGTGCATGTTCGCCTAGCCCCCGATGCGGATGCTGGCGAGCAGGCCGCGCGCCAGCTCCGGCAGGCCTGCGGTGTTGCTTGCGGGCAGGGCGTGGTCGAGGTTCAGGCCCAGGGCCAGCACGACGCTGGCGCCTATGGCGCAGAGCCCCAGGCCGGCCAGGAGGCCGCTGCTGGTGTGCTGTGCGAGGGAGTGGGGCATGGCTGGATTCCTGCGCCGGGGTGAATGGCGACAGGTTCACTCAAAACGAATCGATTGAATAATGCCGAATCTGCGTAGTAGATATCAGTAGTATCGATTGTTCGTCCGGGCCGGCCGAACTCTCCGCCCATTAGCCGGTCTCTGGACTAGAGTCTGAAAGCATCCCGCCGGCAAGGAGGCCCAGCATGTCCAGCCTACCCCTGTACTTTCCCACCGCGTTTTCCCTCGAGCGCGCCGTGCTCTGCGCCAACCTGGTCGAGCAGGCCTATGCCCAGTACCAGCAGTGGCAGGCCCAGGGCCAGCCGCATCGGCCGCAGGATTTCCACTGGAGTCCGCCGCGCATGCCGGGCTGGCACTTCTCCGCGCCGGTGTGGAGCATCCTCAGCGAGCTGGCGTTCATCAACGAATCGGAGCCGTTCGGCTTTGCCGCCAGCAACGACCAGGGCGAGACCTACCTGGTGCTGCGCGGCACCGAGTCGCTGCACGACTGGCTGGATGACCTGGATGCCGACCAGCGCGACTGGCCCTGGCAGGACGGCCGCGGCAAGGTGCACGACGGTTTCCTCAAGCTCTACGGCTCGCTGCGCGACCTGGCCCTGGCGGCCCTCGACAGCCTGCAGCCGCGGGGGCCGCTGTGGGTCTGCGGGCACAGCCTGGGTTGCGCCCTGAGCAGCATGGCGGTGCTCGACCTGCACGAGCGCTGGCCCGACCAGCCCCTGCAACACTACAACTTCGCCAGCCCGCGCCTGGCGGCGCCGGATTTCGCCGCCCGCTACAATGACCTGGGCATCGCGACCTTCCGCGTGGTCAACGACAGCGACCTGGTGCCCGAAGTGCCGCCGGCGGTGACCGGCGACTGGCTGTACCAGCACCTGGGACTGGCGGTGAGCTTTACCGCCAGCTATGCCAGCGTGGCGGCCAATCACAGCCTGCCGGGCAGCTACCTGTATGCCCTGCAGCACCCGCAGGCGCCGATGAGCAGCTGAAGTGCCGGGCGCGGCGTTTCAGTCGCCGCCCCCGCCGCAACCCCCGCCACAGCCGCCACCGTCACTGCCGCCGCCCTCCGCACTGGAGGAGGAAGCGGAGTCGCCGCCACCGCCCCCGGCACAACCCGAGCCGCAGCCGATATGGCTGGCGCAGTAGGCATCGCCAGCCTGGTAGCTGCCGGGCGTGGCGCCGCAGTTCAGGCGGTAGTGAAAGCCATCGGCGATCCCCAGCTCGGCATCCAGGGCGAACAGCATGGGCAGCTTGGCCGGGGCTTGCGGCGCCAGCCCTTCGCGCAGGCAGGCCAGGCGCCAGGCCCGGCGAATGCCGTCGCTGGCGGCGCGGGCGTTGGGCATGGCGTCGTTGGGCACATGGTGCAGGAAGCGTCCCAGGCCCTTGCGGCAGAACGCCCGGTACTGGCGGGTGTAGAGGATGAACTCGTGCCAGGCCACATCCACCGCCTGCGAGGGCATGGCGACCATGCGCCGCTCGGCCAGGCGGCACAGCTGGAAGTATTCGCGCAGGCCGCGCAGCACCTGGCCGGTCTGCGTCGGGGTGAGGTGCGGGTAGCGCTCCAGCAGCCTGCTGCGCAGGCGCTCTGGAAACTCGAAGGCGGCGATGAATTCGTCGCGTTGCCGGCCGCGCAGCTTGCGCCACAGCCAGTAGCCGCCGCCGAGGGCGGCCGCGCCGAATTGGGTGGTGGTGACAGTCATCGGGGCATCCTTGCCGTGTCAGGCGTTTTGCAGGGCGCGGTTCAGCGCGCTTTCCAGTTCGGCTTTATAGCGCAGGTAGTGGATGGTCTGCGCCTGGCCTTCGCCGAGAATGCGCGACAGGTCCAGGTCGGTGATGTAGCAGGGATAGCGCTCGGCCTCGCGGCGCTGGGCGAGGATATGCCGGGCCACCGCGGCGAACAGGTCGGCGCCGTATTCCAGTTCGGAAAACTCGCGGTGGTTGCAGTACAGGGTGACGTGCACGCGGGCCGGCTCGGTCGGCTCGACGATGGCCTGCACGTCGTAGAACGGGTGGCTCACCGGCGCCTGCGGCGGCGCCCGGCGCTCGAGCTGACGGGCGCGCTGCGGCGCTGCCGGCAGCACCTCGTAATAGAGCACGTCCAGGGCGTCCGGCGGCAGCGGGTCGTCCAGTGGCAGCAGGGCGTTGCGCCGGTACAGCACCGACTGCAGGAAGCGCTGCAGCGGGGTGAGCAGGCTCTGCTCGTCGCGGTACGGCAGGCGCTGGCGCCACAGCGCATTGTGTTCGTCGAGCACGCTGAGTTCGGCCTGCGCACCGTCCAGGCGGTAGAACACCTGGATGCACGCCGGCCGGCCCTGCGCCAGGATCAGCGCCAGGTCCTCGCCTTCCAGGGCATAGCGGTCGACCTGCAGCGGGCTGTAGTCGGCCTGCTCCTCGCCGAGGTGCTCGACCAGCATCGGCAGGTCGCTCAGGGCGGCGTGGCTGACCTGGCCCGGCTGCAGCTCGAGCACGTGGTAACGCTGCTGCACCTGCAGCAGATAGCGGCTGTGGCGATGGCTGGCGAGGCTGGCCAGGACATCCTGGAACAGCTCCTCGACGCGCTGGGCAATGGCGTTGGCGCGGTTGCGACAGAAGCAGCGGACCCGCAGGCGCGGCCGGCGGCCGTCGGCCGGCAGGGCGTTGAGGTAGTCGCGCAGGCAGTCGAGCAGGGCGTTGGGGCCGTCGTAGCGGCTGACCAGCAGCTCGTTCCAGCTGTTCAGGCTGACCTGGTCGAGGGTCAGCACCAGGTTGTCGCGCACCCCCGAGTAGCCCAGCGAGTCGGTGCGCCCGCTGGTCATGTGCACGTTGAGCTGGCTGTGCGCCTTCAGTGGGTCGAGGCCGACGTTGATCAGCAGCAGCACCTCGGCCGGCTCGGCGCCACGCAGCAGGGCCGCTTCGGCCACCGGCGGCAGCGGTAGCGGCAGACTCTGTTGCAGGCTGGCGAGCAGGTTGGACAGCTCGAATTCGCTCAGGTCGCTGCTGCCGGGGTGCAGCGACAGGCGCGTGCTGCTGTCGATCACGCCGTTGCGGTGGCACCAGGCGAGCAGTTCGATCAGCTCGCGGGCGCGTTTCAGCGGGGCGAAGTCCGGCCATTCCTGGCCGGTCAGGCTGCCGTTGTACAGCGCCCACTGGGTTTCCCCGCCGCTCTCGGCGCCGCTGCTGTGGACCAGGGTCAGGGTGTCTTCGGCCAGGTCGGGGGCTATCCCCGGGTTGATGAACTCGATCTTGCCGGCCTTGCGTTCGAAGGCGGCGTACAGGCGCCGGCCGAGCACGCCGAGGTCGCGGCTGTTGAGCGGGTTGCCGGTCTGCTCGCTGCGGGCGAACTGGGAGAGAAAGCGGTAGCTGTAGGTCAGCTCGTTGACCAGCGCGCGGCGTTCGGCGCTGACCTGGCGCACCTTCCACTGGCTGCGGCTGTCGAGCATCGCCAGTTCGCGCTGGCTCCAGCGCCATTCGCCGGTCAGGCGCTCGAACAGCAGGCGCTGCCAGCTCTTGGCGCGGTTGCGCGGCGGGCTGCTGAGCTTCTTGTTGACCTTGAGGTACAGGCAGCGGCGGATCAGCTCCAGGCGTTCCAGCTCGCCGCGGCCGGTGAGGTACTCCTCCAGGCGCCGGTAGACCATGATGTAGGCATCCAGCTCGTCGAGGTCGAGACGGTTGGCGAACACCGCCTGCTTGAAGCGCAGGCTCAGGCATTCCACCCGCGGGTGCTCGCTGGCGTAGACCTCGGTGAGCAGCAGCTTGAGCACCGACTTGTAGGGCGACTCGATGCCCTTGAACAGCTGCCACATGCCGGCGCCGATGAACTCGCCCGGCGGGATGCGCGCCAGGTGGCCGAGGTCGAGCACCTCGTCGGCGCGGATGAAGCGCTTGTTCAGCAGGGCGTGGGTGTAGGCCGCGTAGTTGGCCTCCTCGTACACCGGCACCAGCCACCACAGCGGTGTGCGCCCGCCGAGCCAGATCGCCGTGCGGTAGAACTCGTCGAGCAGCAGGTAGTGCTGGGTGGTGCCGCAGTCGTCGGAGGTCAGCTGGGCGTCTTCGCGGTCGCCGGCGGTGAAGCGTGCCGGGTCGACCAGGAAGAAGTGCGCCTCGGCGCCCAGGGTGGCGGCCCAGGCTTCCAGCAGGTCGCACTTCTTGCGCAGCTCGTGCAGGGCCTGGGCGTCCAGGTCCGGCGCGTGGCACAGCCACAGGTCCATGTCGCTCTGCTCGGCCTGGGCCACGGTGCCCAGGCTGCCCATCAGGAACAGGCCGTGGATCGGCAGCGCCGGCTTGCCGCGGCGCGGCTTGTAGGTGAAGGAGCGGGTCAGGCGAGTGGCCTCGGCGAGCAGTTCGTCGCTCGGCTCGAAGCCGCACAGCCCGGCCGGGGTGGTGCCGGACACATAGCCGGGGAGCAGCGGGTGGTTCACGTGCAGCAGCAGCGGCAGCAGCCGGAGTACCAGCTGCTGGCGCGTGGACAGCGCCTGCATGGCCCGCGCCAGGCGCCCGTCGTTGATCTTCAGGAAGCGCGCACGCAGCTGCGCCAGCACCTTGCGGTCGATGCCGTCATTGATGTCCGGGCGGATTTCCTGGGTGCGCGTCATGTACTGCTCGAAGCGGTGGAGAAGGCAAGCCTACCAGCCGGCGCGGTCGTGCGGCAGGGGCCTTGCTCGCTGTATCGGCAGTCGGCTGGGGGGCTGTAGGGGCGGGTGGCGGCGGGTGCGCGTGGCGACCCGCCGACGCAGGCGGGTCAGGCGGTTTGCGGGTGGAGGATGGTCAGCAGGGCCTGGGCATGTTCCGCGGCATCCAGGCCGAGGCTGGTCAGGTAGCCGCCGTCGGCCTGGGTCACCAGGCCTTTCTGGTGCAGGCGGGTGATCGCCGCCTGGGCTTTCGGGGTGGCGGTGTTGTGCACCTTGATGCCTTCTTGCACGTTGTCCAGGTTGTACAGCGCGAGGATTTCCAGCTCGGCAACCAAATCGGGGGTGTAGGCCATAAGGACTCCGGGGTCTTGTGAGGGGGCCAATGTGCAGTGTAGCGGGCAGGTTTCAGTCTGCCGTCTGCTCATGCTGCCACCGAGTGAGTATCTGCCGATAGAGGCGATTGCGCTTGATCTGGCGCATGCCCCGGTCGAAACCTGCTGGGCATCCAGGCCGGTTTCAGTCCTCGCCCGGCAGCTCCGGCAGGGCGCGCAGGGCCTGTTCGTACCAGGCGCTATCGAACGGGCGGTCGTCGCGCAGCATGGCGTCGATCTCGTGGGCCAGCACCAGGGCCATGAGCTGGAGGATCTCCTCGCGCTCGTAGCCGACCAGGGTCAGCTTGTTCAGGGTGGCCTTGGCCGCGGGCGGGTTGTCTGCCTCCAGCTGGTTCTCGATGGCCTGGATCAGGGTCTGTTCGGCGAAGGCTTCTTCGTCGTGCTCGTCGTGCTCGCTCATGGTGATTCCCTCTGGGCCGCTCAGCCGGCGGCGAAGTCCCGCAGGGCCTGGCCGGTCAGGCGGTAGGTGGTCCACTCGTCCTGCGGCTTGGCGCCGAACGATAGGTAGAAGTCGATGGCCGGCTGGTTCCAGTCCAGCACCGCCCATTCGAAGCGGCCGCAGCCTCGGCTCACGGCGAGTTGCGCCAGGTGCCGCAGCAGCGCCTTGCCGGCACCGCCGCCACGCTGTTCGGGGCTGATGTACAGGTCTTCCAGGTACAGGCCGTGCTGGCCCAGCCAGGTCGAGTAGTTGAAGAAGTACACGGCGTAGCCGATCGGCTGGCCATCGCGCTCGCAGATCAGCGCATGGGCAGTGCTGCCGGCACCGAACAGGCTGGCCTGGATGCCGGCGACGTCGGTTTTGACTTCGTGCTCGGCCTTCTCGTAGATGGCCAGGTCGGTGATCAGGCGCAGGATCAGTGCGGCGTCGTCGCTGGTGGCGGGGCGGATATGCAGGGGCATCTGGCGTTCCATTCGGGGCCTGCGGCTGCGCCGTTCGGCGCCCCCGCAGGCCGTGGGCTCAGCGGCCGGCCAGCAGTTGCTGGCCGCGGGCCACGGCGGCGCGCACCTGGTTCGGCGCGGTGCCGCCGATATGGTCGCGGGCGTTGACCGAGCCTTCCAGGGTCAGCACGGCGAACACGTCGCCTTCGATCTTGTCGCTGAACTGGCGCAGCTCGTCCAGGCTCATCTCGGCCAGGTCCTTGCCGCTGTCGACGCCGTATTTCACCGCGTGGCCGACGATCTCGTGGCAGTCGCGGAACGGCAGGCCCTTGCGCACTAGGTAGTCGGCCAGGTCGGTGGCGGTGGAGAAGCCGCGGCGTGCCGCCTCGCGCATGATCTCGCGCTTGGGCTTGATCGCCGGGACCATGTCGGCGAAGGCGCGCAGCGAGTCGCGCAGGGTGTCGGCGGCGTCGAACAGCGGTTCCTTGTCTTCCTGGTTGTCCTTGTTGTACGCCAGCGGCTGGCCCTTCATCAGGGTCAGCAGGCCAGTCAGGGCGCCGAACACGCGGCCGGTCTTGCCGCGTACCAGCTCCGGCACGTCCGGGTTCTTCTTCTGCGGCATGATCGAGGAACCGGTGCAGAAGCGGTCCGGCAGGTCGATGAACTGGAACTGCGCGGAGGTCCACAGCACCAGCTCTTCGGAGAAGCGCGACAGGTGCATCATCGCCAGCGAGGCGGCGGCGCAGAATTCGATGGCGAAGTCGCGATCGGACACGCCGTCCAGCGAGTTGCCGCCCACGGCGTCGAAGCCCAGCAGCTCGGCGGTGATCTCGCGGGCGATCGGGTAGGTGGTGCCGGCCAGGGCGGCCGAGCCCAGCGGCATGCGGTTGACCCGCTTGCGGCAGTCGACCAGGCGCTCGTAGTCGCGGCTGAGCATCTCGAACCAGGCCAGCAGGTGATGGCCGAAGGTCACCGGCTGGGCGGTCTGCAGGTGGGTGAAGCCGGGCATGATGGTGTCGGCTTCGGCCGCGGCCAGGCCGAGCAGGCCCTGCTGCAGGCGGGTGACTTCGGCCAGGATCAGGTCGATCTCGTCGCGCAGCCACAGGCGGATGTCGGTGGCCACCTGATCGTTGCGGCTACGCCCGGTGTGCAGCTTCTTGCCGGTGACGCCGATGCGGTCGGTCAGGCGCGCCTCGATGTTCATGTGCACGTCTTCCAGGTCGACGCGCCAGTCGAACTGGCCGGCTTCGATCTCCGCCTGGATCTGCTTGAGACCGGCCTCGATGGCGTCGCGCTCCTCCAGGGTCAGCACGCCGACCTTGGCCAGCATGGTGGCGTGGGCGATCGAGCCCATGATGTCGTGGCGATACAGACGCTTGTCGAACTCGACGGAGGCGGTGAAACGGGCGACGAAGGCATCGACCGGCTCGCTGAAGCGGCCGCCCCAGGACTGGTTGGTTTTCTCGGTGCTCATGGCGGAACTCGCGGGAAAGGCAGGCGCGTTGCCTGCGGAACGGTAAAGTGTGCCGATAATAACAGCCTTGCTAGGAAAGCCGAGGCTCTACCCTGCTCGGAGAACCTGTCTACGATCTCTTGATCGTCGGCCATGCTGCGTTGAAATCGGGCTCGGGTTGCTCATTTACAGCTCGTAAACTCCGCGCCCTCGCCCAATCTCGCCTTGCCTGGCTCTAGCTCAAAAGATCGTAAACAGGTTCTAGGAAAATGTCGCCGGGCTCACAGTTTTGCACTCGGCAAGCCACTTGGACCCCTAATTTCGTTCGCCCGCAGCGCTCTGGCTTGCCGGTTGGCGGGCGGACAAGGAAACTGCCGGGATGCAAATCAACTGGTTCAACAAGGGCCGTACCCTGGCCGCGGACGACGATTTTTTCCTGCCGGAGCTGTGCCTGCCCGAGGCACTGCTGAGCATGGTGCTGCTTGCCGAGCTGCTGGTGCTGGTGCTGGTGCTGTCCGAGCCCATGCAGCCGGGCTTCAACTGGGTGCGCCTGGCCATGACCTCGCTGTTCGTGCAGTGGATCGTGCTGCTCTCGGCCGGCCTGCTGTGTCGCCTGCGCCCGCTGCTGGCCAGCCTGCGCGCGGCCGTGGCCGGCACCCTGTGCTGCGCCATCGTGGTCGGCCTGGCCCTGGCCTGCACCGCGGTGGCGGACTACTTCGAGCTGGGCGGACCGCTGCCGCGCAATGGCGAGGTCAACCTGTATCTGCGCCATGCCTTGATCAGCCTGATCATGTCGGCCCTGTTGTTGCGCTACTTTTACTTACAGAGCCAGTGGCGCAGGCAACAGCAGGCCGAGCTGCGCGCACGGATCGAGGCTCTGCAGGCGCGGATCCGCCCGCACTTCCTGTTCAACAGCCTGAACAGCATCGCCAGCCTGGTGGTGGTCGATCCGTTCAAGGCCGAGCAGGCGGTGCTCGACCTTTCCGACCTGTTCCGCGCCAGCCTGGCCAAGCCCGGCACCCTGGTGCCCTGGCGCGAGGAGCTGGAGCTGGCGCGAAGATATTTGTCGATCGAGCAATACCGGCTCGGCGACCGGCTACAGTTGGATTGGCAGGTGGACGCAGTACCGGATGATTTGCCGATTCCGCAATTGACCTTGCAGCCGCTGCTGGAAAATGCCCTGATCTATGGCATCCAGCCGCGCATCGAAGGTGGCCTGGTGCGGGTAGAGGCGCAGTATGAAGACGGGGTGTTCCAGCTCTGTGTGAGCAACCCCTATGACGAGGGCGCCGAGCGACAACCGTCGCGCGGCACCCAGCAGGCGTTGGTGAATATAGACGCGCGTCTGGCGGCACTTTTCGGGCCGCGCGCAAGTCTTAGCGTGGATCGCCGTGACGGGCGCCACTTCACCTGTCTACGCTATCCTTGTGCGAGACTCACGCAGGAAGCCAGAGCAATATGAATGTGCTGATTGTCGATGACGAACCCCTTGCCCGCGAGCGCCTCAGCCGACTGGTTGGCGAACTCGAGGGTTATCGTGTCCTCGAACCCGCGGCCAGCAATGGCGAAGAGGCCTTGGCCCTGATCGACAGCCTGAAGCCCGACGTGGTGCTGCTGGACATCCGCATGCCCGGCCTCGATGGCCTGCAGGTGGCCGCCAAGCTGTGCGAGCGCGAGGCCCCGCCGGCGGTGATCTTCTGTACCGCCCACGACGAATTCGCCCTGGAGGCCTTCGACGTCAGCGCCGTCGGCTACCTGGTCAAGCCGGTGCGCCCCGAGGCCCTGGCGGCCGCGCTGAAGAAGGCCGAGCGGCCCAACCGGGTGCAGCTCGCCGCGCTGACCCGCCCGGCCGGCGCCAATGGCGCCGGCCCGCGCAGCCATATCAGTGCGCGCACGCGCAAGGGCATCGAGCTGATTCCGCTGGAGCACGTGATCTTCTTCATCGCCGACCACAAGTACGTGACCCTGCGCCACGAGGGTGGCGAAGTGCTGCTGGACGAGCCGCTGAAGGCGCTGGAAGACGAGTTCGGCGAGCGCTTCGTGCGCATCCACCGCAATGCCCTGGTCTCGCGCGAGCGCATCGAGCGCCTGCAGCGCACGCCGCTGGGGCATTTCCAGCTGTTCCTCAAGGGCATGGGCGGCGAAGCCCTGACCGTCAGCCGCCGGCATGTCGCCGGCGTGCGCAAGCTGATGCACAACCTCTAGCAGCGGATTGCCCGGGCGCGGCAATCCGGCGCCGGCCAGAGCCGGCGCAGCCTGTTATCATTCCCGGCAGTTCAGTTTCCGGAAGTGATCATGTCCCGCGAAATCCGCATTGCTACCCGCAAGAGTGCCCTGGCCCTGTGGCAGGCCGAATACGTCAAGGCGCGCCTGGAACAGGCGCATCCCGGCCTCAGGGTCAGCCTGGTGCCGATGGTCAGTCGCGGCGACAAGCTGCTCGATGCACCGCTGGCGAAAATCGGCGGCAAGGGCCTGTTCGTCAAGGAACTGGAAACCGCCCTGCTGGAGAACGAGGCGGACATCGCCGTGCATTCGATGAAGGATGTGCCGATGGACTTCCCCGCCGGCCTCGGCCTGTTCTGCATCTGCGAACGGGAAGACCCGCGCGATGCCTTCGTCTCCAACCGCTTCGCCAGCCTCGACGCGCTGCCGCCCGGCAGCGTGGTCGGCACCTCCAGCCTGCGCCGCCAGGCCCAGCTGCTGGCGCGCCGCCCGGACCTGAAGATCCAGTTCCTGCGTGGCAACGTCAACACCCGCCTGGCCAAGCTGGATGCCGGCGAGTACGACGCCATCATCCTCGCCGCCGCCGGGCTGATCCGCCTCGGTTTCGCGGCGCGCATCCGTTCCTCGATCAGTGCCGAGGACAGCCTGCCGGCCGGCGGTCAGGGCGCCGTGGGCATCGAGTGCCGCAGTGCCGACAGCGACGTGCAGGCGCTGCTGGCGCCCCTGCACCATGTCGATAGCGCCGACCGGGTGACTGCCGAGCGGGCGCTGAACAAGCACCTGAATGGCGGTTGCCAGGTGCCGATCGCCTGCTACGCCCTGCTCGAAGGCGATCAGCTGTGGCTGCGCGGCCTGGTCGGCCAGCCCGACGGCGGCCAGCTGCTGCGTGCCGAGGCCCGTGCGCCGCGGGCCCAGGCCGAGCTGCTCGGCGTGCAGGTGGCCGAGCAGCTGCTGGCGCAGGGTGCCGCCGAGATCCTCAAGGCGGTGTACGGCGAGGCCGCGGCCGAGTGACGGGCTGGCGCCTGCTGCTGACCCGCCCGGCCGCCGAGAATGCGGCCCTGGCGGCAACGCTGGGCGCCGCCGGCGTGTACAGCAGCAGCCTGCCGCTGCTGGAGATCGAGGCCCTGGAAGAAACCGCCGAGCAGCGCACCCTGCTGCGCGAACTGGACGGCTACTGCGCGGTGATCGTCGTCAGCAAGCCGGCCGCCCGCCTGGGCCTGGAACGGCTCCGGGGTGACTGGCCCAGGCCGCCGGCCGGCCCGCGCTGGTTCAGCGTCGGCGCGGCCACCGCGCAGATCCTCGATGATTACCTGGCGCCCCACGGCCTGCGTGCCACTTACCCGGCTACGGGCGATGACAGCGAGGCCCTGCTGGCCCTGGCCGACCTCGAACGGGCGCTGGCCGTGCCGAACCCGCGGGTGCTGATCCTGCGTGGCGAAGGCGGGCGCGAACTGCTGGCCGAGACCTTGCGTGGCCGCGGCGCGCGCGTCGACTATCTGCAGCTGTATCGCCGCGTGCTGCCGTCCTACCCGGCCGGCAGCCTGCTGCAGCGGGTGCGCGGGGAACGGTTGAACGCCCTGCTGGTCAGCAGTGCGCAGAGCCTCGAACACCTGCAGCAACTGGCCGGGGCTGCCTGGCCGGAGCTGGCTCGGCTACCCTTGCTGGTGCCCAGCCCGCGAGTGGCCGCCCTGGCCCGCGCGGCCGGCGCCCTGCACCCTATCGATTGTCGCGGCGCCAGTGCTGCGGCTGTTCTGGCGGCCTTGCGCGCAAGCCCGGCGCCGACCCTCTGATGCAAAGGATGGACATGTGAGCGAAACAGCCCCGCAGATCAGCGAACCCACCCCGGACGTTTCCCGTCAGCCGGCATCCGTGGCTGCCAAACCGAGGGGCCGCGGCCTGGCCGCACTGGCCTTGCTGGTCGGCGCCGCCGGCCTGGCCGCCGGCGGCTGGAGCAGCTGGCAGCTGTACCTGCAACGGGACCAGGCCGCGCAGCAGCTGACCCAGCTGCAGCAGGTCGGCGAGGCGACCCGCCTGCAGCTGGAACAGAGCCAGGCGGACGTGGCCAGGCGCCTGCAGGGCCTGCCCACGGCAGACCAGCTGGCGACCCAGCGCGATCTGCTGGTCAGCCTGCAGGGCGACCAGCAGCGCCTGGCGCGCAACCTCGCCGGCCTGCTCGGCAAGAGCCGCGAAGACTGGCGCCTGGCCGAGGCCGAGCACCTGCTGCGCCTGGCCATGCTGCGCCTCACCGCGCTGCAGGACGTCAACAGCGCCACGGCGCTGGTGCAGGGCGCCGACACCATCCTCCAGGCCCAGGACGATCCGCAGGCCTTCGCCGCCCGCGGCGAACTGATCAAGGTGCTGGAAGCCCTGCGCAGCCTGCCGCAGGTCGATCGCAGCGGCCTGTTCCTGCAACTAGCGGCCTTGCGCGGCCAGGTCGACCAGCTGCAGATGCTGGCCCCCGAATACATCCTGCCGGTCGAGGTACCGACGGCGGCAAGTGCCAGCGACAGCAGCCGCTGGGCCGACCTGTGGGCGCAGCTGTCGCGCTATGTGCGCCTCGACCTGCAGGCCGACCAGGACGTGCGTCCGCTGCTGGCCGGGCAGAGCCTGGCCCAGGTGCGGCTGACCCTGGCCCTGACCCTGGAGCAGGCGCAGTGGGGCGCACTGAATGGCCAGGCGGACGTCTACAAGCAGGCGCTGGCCTCCGCCGAAAACGTGCTAGGCAACTATTTCGACCGCGACAACCAGGCGGTCAAGGCCATGCAGCAGCGCATCGGCGAGCTGAGCGAACTGCCGGTGGTCAGCCAGTTGCCCAGCCTGGATGGCGCGCTGAACACCCTGCAGGCCTACCTCAAGCAGCGCGAGGCCCGTGAGCTGCTGCCGGAAGCGGTGGATGCCGAGGAGGCCGGGCAATGATCCGCGCCATTCTCCTGCTGCTCCTGGCGGTGACCGGCGCCACCCTGCTAGGCCTGGCGATCGTCGAGCACAGCGGCTACGTGCTGATCGCCTGGAAGAACTTCCGCTACGAGTCCAGCCTGTGGGTGTTCCTCCTGCTGGTGCTGCTGGCCTGGCTGCTGGTGCGCGGACTGCGCTGGCTGTGGCGCCTGCTCAATGTCTCCGGCGGCCTGCTCAATCCCTGGTCGCGGCGCAACCACGGCAAGCGTCAGCAGCTGGCGGCCGACAAGGGCCTGCTGGACCTCGCCGAAGGCCGCTGGGAGCGCGCGGTGCGCCACCTGCAGCGGGCCGCCGAGGGCGAGCCGCAGCCGTTGATGTATTACCTCGGCGCGGCCCGCGCGGCGCAGCAGCTGGGCGACCACGAGCAGAGCGACGCGTTCCTCGAACGTGCCCTGCAGCGCCAGCCGCAGGCCGAACTGGCGATCGCCCTGACCCATGCCGAGCTGCAACAGGCCCGTGGCGAGGCGGCTGCCGCCCTGGAAACCCTGCAGGTGATGCGCCAGCGCCATCCGCAGCACCGTCAGGTCCTGCGCCAGCTGCAGAGCCTGTTGCTGGCGCGGGAGGACTGGTCGGCGCTGCTCGACCTGCTGCCCGAACTGCGCAAGGGCAAGGTCCTGCCGAGCGAGCAGCTGGCCGAGCTGGAACGCCGGGTCTGGTGCGGGCGCCTGCAGGCCGCCGGCGAGGCCGGGTTGAACCAGGGCGAGACGGCCCTGCAGCCGCTGAGCAGTGCCTGGCAACAGCTGTCTTCGGCGCAGCGTGGCGAGCCTGAGCTGGTTCTCGCCTATGCCCTTCAGCTGCATGCCCTGGGCGCCCAGGAAGAAGCCGAGGAGGTGCTGCGCAAGGCGCTCAAGCAGGGCTACGACAGCCGCCTGGTGCGTCGCTACGGCATGCTCCGCGGGCGCGATCCGCTGCGCCAGCTGCAGACCGCCGAAGGGCTGCTCAAGCAGCACCCGCAGGATCCGGTGCTGCTGCTCAGCCTGGGCCGTCTGTGCCTGCAGAACAATCTGTGGGGCAAGGCGCGCGAGTATTTCGAGATCAGCCTGGAGTTCTCCCGCAGCGCGGAAACCTGTGCCGAGCTGGCGCGGCTGCTGGCGCACCAGGGCGATCTGCAGCAGAGCAACCGGCTGCTGCAGGAAAGCCTCGGCCTGCTCGCCCAGGCGTTGCCGCAGCTGCCCCAGCCCGCCCACGGCTGAGCGGTGCGGCTGGACGTGCGGCACCTGGTCACGGACGAGGTGCCGCGCGCTGCCTTGAAAGCCTGGTCGGCTTTCCTCTGCCGTAACCGCCTTTCCCGCCTGCTTCGGAGTCCCCATGGCCCTGGCCGCCCCGCGTAACCTGTTTCTCCTCGCATTCCTCGGCTGCCTTGGCCTGATGGGCGGCGCGCTGTATCTGGAACATGTGGTCGGCCTCGAGCCTTGCCCGATGTGCATCGTCCAGCGGGTCTGCGTGATCCTCTTCGCCCTGGTCTGTCTGGTCGCCGCGATCCATGGCCCGGCACGTCTGGGCCAGCGCCTGTACGCCGGGCTGGCGCTGCTGTTCGCCCTGGTCGGTGCGGCTACGGCCGGGCGCCAGATCTGGCTGCAGAGCGTGCCGCCCGACCAGCTGGAGGCCTGCCTGCCGAGCCTGGAGTTCATGCTCGATGCCCTGCCGCTGCAGGAAATCGTGCGTCTGGTGTTCCATGGCACCGCCGATTGCGCGGAAGTGACCTGGACCCTGTTCGGCCTGAGCGTGCCGGAATGGAGCCTGCTGGCCTTCATCGGCATGATCCTGTTCGGGCTGTTCCAGCTGCTGCGTCGCCGCTGATCGGCAATAGCCGGTAACGCTCCGCGTTTGCCGCTGCTCCTTCTCCCTTGCATAGTCCCCGTTCTTGCACGATTACGGGGATTTGCTCATGCGCTTCTTTCTCGGCCTGCTTCTGCTCCTGTCGATCGCCGGCTGCAGTGGCCCGGACATCCGCGACTATGCCGCGCAGCAGCCCGCCCTGGAGTTGTCCGATTACCTGAACGGTGACCTGGAGGCCTGGGGCATGTTTCAGAACCGTTCCGGGGCGGTGGTCAAGCGCTTCCATGTCGCCCTCACGGGGACCTGGCAGGGCGATGTCGGCACCCTCGACGAACGCTTCACCTACAGCGACGGCAGCACCGAGCGGCGCGTCTGGACCCTGCGTCGCCAGGCCGATGGCAGCTGGCGCGGCACTGCCGCGGATGTACTCGGCGAGGCCGTTGGCGAGGTGTCCGGCAACGCCTTGCACTGGCGCTATCAGTTGCTGCTCAAGGTCGATGGTGAGCAGTACGTGGTCGATTTCGATGACTGGATGTTCCTCATGGACGGGCGCGTGATGCTCAATCGTGCCCGCATGTCCAAGTGGGGCGTCGACCTGGGCGAGGTCACGCTGAGCTTCCACAAGCCGGCAAAATGACGGTGCGAAGAAACTTCCTGATCAAGGTGACTTGATGGCGGGGGCTGGCGGGCATACTCTGGCTCCACGCCTCGTCATTAATCCGGCACTGCGCCGAGTCATTCCCCGAGGCTGCCCAAGATGCCAAATAACCGGCTCGGGGCTGCAGTACACCAGCATTCACTAGTAGGGAAGTGAGAACATCATGCTCGAGAGCTGCCAGAACGCCCAGGAACGATGGGGTGGAGTACACCAGCTGATCGACCGCTGGCTGCAAGAACGCCATGAGTTGGTTAATGCCTATGGCGCCCTCAGTGATAAACCCCAGGCTCCCGCGGCCAACGCCCAGGATCTGCTGCGCTTCTGCGAAATCCTCGTCGACTACGTGTCGGCCGGGCACTTCGAGGTCTATGAGCAGCTGACCGGCGAGGCCAAGGCCTTCGGCGATCAGCGCGGCCTGGACCTGGCCAAGCAGATCTACCCGCGCATCGAGGCGATCACCGAAGTCGCGCTGGCGTTCAATGACCGCTGCGACAATGGCGACTGCCGCGATACCGCGTCGCTGACCGCCGAGCTGAAACGCCTGGGGCAGTTGCTGCACGAGCGTTTCGAGCTGGAAGACTGCCTGATCGAAGTGCTGCACAACGCCCATCAGCAGCAGGCTGCCGCCCCGGTCTGAGGGGCGTTCGGCTTCAGTCGGCGACGTCGAGCAGTTCCAGCTCGAAGACCAGCGGCGCATCCGGCGGTATCAGATCGCCGGCGCCGGCCTGGCCATAGGCCTGCTCGGCGGGGATCACCACCCGCCATTTGGCGCCCACCGGCATGGCCAGCAGAGCCGTCTGCCAGCCGCGAATCAGGCTGTCGAGGCGAAACCACTGGGCGCCTTCGCTCTGGTCGAACAGGCTGCCATCGGCCAGCTCGCCGCGGTAGTGCACCTGCACCCGGCCGTTCCTGTGCGGGCTGCCGCCCGTCCCGGCACGCAGCTCCTGCACCAGCACGCCGCCCTCCAGTTCACGCACCCCGGTCTTGGTTTTTTCCGCCGCCAGAAAGTGTCGCTCCGCGGCTTGCGCCTGCTCATGGCGCGCGGCCGTGCTGTGCAGCTGCAACTGGGCTTCGTGCTGGTCCAGCAGGTTGTCGATACGTTCCGCGGGCAGGCGCAGGGGCTCGCCACGATAGGCCTGGCGCAGGCCGTCGAGCAGCGCCGCCAGCGGCAGGTCGGGCACTTCGCTGCGCAATCTTTCGCCCAGGCGGGCACCCAGGCTGTAGGCCAGATCATCCGCTTGCGGTGCTGCCGCCAACAGCGTCGGGAACAGGCAGAGCAGAAGCACGGAGCAGCGCGACATCGGGGCGATCTCGGGAGGGAGGTGCGGCCGATTATGCCAGTGCCGCGCAGCGCGACAATCAGTGGCTAGCGACCCGCGCATCTGCCGTCTAGTATGGGGGCACCCACGTCCGTTAGGAGGCACGCCATGCCGACCAACAATAAGAAGCCCGTTACCACCCCGCTGCACCTTCTTCAGCAGCTTTCCCATAGCCTGCTGGAGCATCTCGAAAGTGCCTGCTCGCAGGCGCTGGTCGAAGCCGAAGAGTTGCTGACCAAGCTGGAAAAACAGCGCGGCAAGGCCCAGGAAAAACTCCACGAAGCCCGCAGCAAGCTGCAGGACGCCGCCAAGGCCGGCAAGGCCAAGGCCCAGAACAAGGCCAGCAAGCTGATCGCCGAACTGGAAGAGGTACTCGATAACCTCAAGACGCGGCAGACCGAAACCCGCAATTACATCTTGCACCTCAAGCGCGATGCCCAGGAAAGCCTGAAGCTGGCCCAGGGAATCGGCAAGGTCAAGGAAGCCGCAGCCAAGGCGCTGCACCTGCGCGCGACGGCCGCACCGGCGGCTGGTGCCGCCGCCAAGCCGGCAGCGAAGAAGCCTGCCGCCAGCAAGCCCGCGGTGGCCAAGGCTGCGGTGAAAACTGCGGCCAAGCCGGCGGTAGCGCGTCCGGCAGCGGCCAGGTCGGCGGCCAAGCCCGCAGCGACTGCCGCCAAGCCTGCTGCGGCCAAGGCCCCGGTCAAGGCTGCGGTGAAGAGCACGGCCAAGCCCGCAGCAACCAGAGCCGTCGCGGCCAAGCCGGTGGCCGCGAAGCCGGTAGCCAAGCCCGCGGCAAAACCTGCCACCAAACCTGCCGCGACGGCTGCCAAACCGGCAGCGGCCAAAGCTCCGGCCAAGGCGCCGGTAAAGGCCGCGGCCAAACCAGCGGCCAAGGCTGCGCCGACCGCCGCCAAGCCTGCCGCCAAACCGGTAGCCAAACCGGCTGTCGCCAAGCCGGCCGCCAAACCAGCTGCGAAGAAGCCGGCCGCCAAGCCCGTTGCGGCCAAGCCCGCCGCTCCGGCCGCTCCGGCCGCGGCGCCAGCTGCCGCTCCGGTTACCCCGACCGCCGGCAACGGCAGCACGCCGCCAACCGGCGCCTGAGTCAGGCCTGAGCCGTCGCGGCGCGCAGCACCTGCAGCGCGTCGCGACACTCCGCTGCGCTCCCCGCCAAGGCTTCCAGCCACTGCGCCGCACCAGGCTGTTCGGCGTGCGGCCAGCCGTTCACCTCTGCTTCCAGTCGGGCCAACAGCTCGCGCTCGGCCTCCAGTTCGAGTGCCTTGACCTGCGCCCGCAGGCGTTGCTGTACCTCATCCGTGGCCGCAGTCGCGCGCCAGCTCTGCCGTAGTTCGCGCAATGGCTGCACCACTTGGCGCTGCCAGGGTTCGCTCAGTGCGCGGAGGGCTGCCAGGCGCTCGTCGTTGCACGGCACGCCGTGTTGCTCCAGCCACAGCCCGCACAGCAGCAGGCATACGTCCGCTCCCGCCGCCTGCAGGCGCAGGCAGGCCGCCTCGACGCCGGGGCGCGCGTAGCAACAACTGGCAAAACTCCACAGGTCAGACGGCATGCGGCTCTCCGGGCGATGGCGGAATGAAGCTGGTAGACTCCGCGGCCATTATGATCCGACTCCAGAACCTCACTCTACAGCGTGGTCCGCAACGCCTGCTCGAAGGCGCCGAGCTGACCCTGCACGCCGGCCATAAAGCCGGCCTGATCGGCGCCAACGGCGCCGGCAAATCCAGCCTGTTCGCTCTGCTGCGCGGCGAGCTCGGCCCCGATGCGGGCGACTGCAACCTGCCGCCGGACTGGCGCATCGCCCACATGCGCCAGGAGGTCGACGACCTCGAACGCCTGGCGGTGGACTATGTGCTGGATGGTGACAGCCATCTGCGCCAGGTGCAGCGCGACCTGGCCGCCGCCGAAGCGGCCCACGACGGCAGCGCCATCGCCCGTCTGCACAGCGAGCTGGACAACGCCGACGGCTACACCGCCGATGCCCGCGCGCGCAAGCTGCTGGCCGGTCTCGGCTTCAGCAACGAGCAGATGGACAAGCGCGTCGGCGACTTCTCCGGTGGCTGGCGCATGCGCCTGAACCTGGCCCAGGCGCTGATGTGCCCGTCCGACCTGCTGTTGCTCGACGAACCGACCAACCACCTCGACCTCGACGCCATCCTCTGGCTGGAAGACTGGCTGAAGAGCTACCCCGGCACCCTGCTGCTGATCTCCCACGACCGCGACTTCCTCGATGCCGTGGTCGACCATGTGGCGCACCTCGAACAGCAGAAGCTGACCCTCTACCGCGGCGGCTACTCGGCCTTCGAGCGCACCCGCGCCGAACGCCTGGCCCAGCAGCAGCAGGCCTACGAGAAGCAGCAGGCGCAGCGCGAGCACATGGAGAAGTACATCGCCCGCTTCAAGGCCCAGGCGACCAAGGCGCGCCAGGCGCAGAGCCGGATCAAGGCCCTGGAGCGCCTGGAGGAACTGGCGCCGGCGCATGTCGACTCGCCGTTCGACTTTGTCTTCCGCGAGGCCGACAAGATCTCCAGCCCGTTGCTGGACATGGCCGACGCGCAGCTCGGCTATGGCGACAAGGTGGTGCTGCAACAGGTTAAGTTGCAACTGGTGCCGGGGGCGCGCATCGGCCTGCTCGGCCCCAACGGCGCCGGCAAGTCGACCCTGATCAAGACCCTGTCCGGCGAGCTCACGCCGCTGGCCGGGCGCCTGGCGCGTGGCGAGAACCTGTCGATCGGCTACTTCGCCCAGCATCAGCTCGATTCGCTGGATGCCAAGGCCAGCCCGCTGCTGCACCTGCAGCGCATCGCCCCGGGCGAGCGCGAGCAGACCCTGCGCGACTTCCTCGGCGGCTTCGACTTCCGCGGCCCGCGCTGCGACGAAGCCGTGCAGAACTTCTCCGGTGGCGAGAAGGCGCGCCTGGCCCTGGCGCTGATCGCCTGGGGCAAGCCCAACCTGCTGCTGCTCGACGAACCGACCAACCACCTCGATCTGGAAATGCGCCTGGCCCTGACCATGGCCCTGCAGGAATTCGCCGGCGCGGTGCTGGTGGTGTCCCACGATCGCCACCTGCTGAAAAGCACCACCGACGAATTCCTCCTGGTCGCCGATGGCCGCGTGCAGCCCTTCGATGGCGACCTCGAAGACTACGCGCGCTGGCTGGTCGACTTCCGTGCCCGCCAGCAGCCGCAAACCAGCGCAACGCCGGCCGGCGACAAGACCGACAAGCGCGCCCAGCGCCAGGCCGCCGCCGCCCTGCGTCAGCAGCTGGCACCGCACAAGCGCGAGGCGGACAAGCTGGAGAAGGAACTGGGCAAGCTGCACGAGCAGCTGGCCGGAGTCGAACAGCGGCTGGGCGACAGCGGCATTTACGAGGCCGCACGCAAGGACGAGCTGCGCGAATTGCTGGCCGAACAGGCGCGTCTGAAAAGCCGCGAAGGCGAGCTGGAAGAACACTGGATGGCCGCCCTGGAGCACCTGGAAAGCCTGGAACAACAGCTGGCCCAAGCGGCCGACTGAGAACCTGTTGACGATTTGCTGCGCGTCGGTCATGTGGCGTTAAAAACAGGCTCGGAGAGTGGCTTGCCGCTAACGCGCGTTAGCGCGGCCCGAAGAGTGAGTGAAACGAGTAATGCTCATTTACTATTCGTAAACTGCGCTTCCTCGCCTCTTTTTGCCTTGCCTGACTCTAGCTCGCGAAATCGTAAACAGGTTCTACACACATTCACTAAACCACTGAGGCAAAAACAATGGAATGGCTGATGAGCCCGGAAATCTGGGTCGCCTTTCTCACCCTGACCGCCCTGGAGATCGTCCTCGGCATCGACAACATCATCTTCATCTCGATCCTGGTCAGCCGCCTGCCGGCCGCCCAGCAACCGAAGGCGCGCTTCTTCGGCCTGGCCCTGGCCATGGGCACGCGGATCCTGCTGCTGCTGTCGATTACCTGGGTCATGCGCCTGACCAACGACCTGTTCAGCGTCGCCGGCCACGGCATCTCCGGGCGCGACCTGATCCTGTTCTTCGGCGGCCTGTTCCTGCTGTTCAAGAGCACCATGGAAATCTTCCACAGCCTGGAAGGCGCCGAGGAACAGCAGCAGGGCGGTGGCAAGACCTACGGCTTCATGGGCATCATCGTGCAGATCGCGATCATCGACATCGTCTTCAGCCTGGACTCGGTGATCACCGCCGTCGGCCTGGTGCAGAATGTGCCGGTGATGGTCGCGGCCATCGTCATCTCCGTGCTGGTGATGATGCTGTCGGCCGGCACCATCAGCGACTTCATCGACAAGCACCCGTCGCTGAAGATGCTGGCGCTGTCCTTCCTCATCGTGGTCGGCGTGGTGCTGATCGGCGAAGCCTTCGAAGTGCATGTGCCGAAGGGCTACGTCTACTTCGCCATGGCCTTCTCCCTGGCGGTGGAGGCGGTCAACATCCGCCTGCGCAGCAAGCAGAAGAAGCAGGTCGAGCCGGTGCACCTGCGCAAGGACCTGCCGGACTGATCCGCAGGGCTGGGCAGGCATAAAGCAGAGGGGTAGGCTGTACGGCCTGCCCCTTTTTGCTTTTGAGGTATCCGCCATGGCTCTGGAAACCTGGCTCGCTTTCTTCGTCGCCTGCTGGGTGATCAGCCTGTCGCCGGGCGCCGGGGCCATCGCCTCGATGTCCAGCGGCCTGCAGTACGGGTTCTGGCGCGGCTACTGGAACGCCATCGGCCTGCAGCTGGCGCTGCTGATGCAGATTGCCGTGGTCGCCGCCGGTATCGGCGCGTTGCTGGCCACCTCGGAGCTGGCCTTCGGCCTGATCAAGTGGTTCGGCGTGGCCTACCTGGTCTACCTGGGCTGGAAGCAGTGGGTGGCACTGCCCGGCGAGATCGTCACCGGCACCGGCGAGCGGCCGCTCGGTCGGCCGCTGAGCCTGGTGCTGCGCGGCTTCCTGGTCAACGCCAGCAACCCCAAGGCGATCATCTTCATCCTCGCCGTCCTGCCGCAGTTCCTCGACCCCAAGCAGTCGCTGCTGATCCAGTATGTGGTGATGGCGGCGACCATGGTCGCGGTCGACCTGGTGGTGATGGCCGGCTACACCGGGCTGGCCGCCCGGGCGCTGCGCACCCTGCGCGAGCCGCACCAGCAGCGCCTGCTCAATCGCACCTTCGGCGGCCTGTTCATCGCCGCCGCCGCATTGCTGGCCACCGTGCGCCGCGCGGCGGCCTGAGTCACCAGGGGATCGGCTGGTCGTCCCAGGCCCGGAAGCTGCCGCTGTCCGCGGGCGTCTTGCTGGCCAGCACGGCCAGCAGGCGTGCGGCGACGAATGCCGGGCTGAATAGCTGCTCGTTCGGCACATTGGCCTGGAACGGGCGCGACAGCTCGGTATCGGTGGTGCCGGGATGCAGGCTGAGCACGCAGGCATTCGGGTTGAGGCGCGCCAGCTCGATGCTGGCGGTGCGCAGCAACTGGTTCAGCGCGGCCTTGCTGGCGCGGTAGCTGTACCAGCCGCCCAGGCGGTTGTCGGCAATCGAGCCGACCCGCGCCGAGAGCATCGCCACCTGGCACGGGTGGCGGCCGCGCAGCAGCGGCAGCAGGTGCTTGAGCAGCAGCACCGGGGCGAAGGCGTTGCGCAGGAAGCTGGCCTGCAGTCCGGCCAGGTCGACCTGGGCCAGGCTCTTCTCCGCGTGCACCGGGCCTTCCTGCAGCACGCCCACGCAATTGAGCAGCAGATGCAGGTGCGGCATGACGTCGCGCAGTTCGGCGGCGAACGCCTGCAGCGCCGCTTCGTCGGCGATATCCAGATCGCGCCAGCACAGGCGCCCGGGGTGCTGGCCGGCCAGGCGCTGCAGTTCGGCGGACTGCCCGGCCTGGCGCGCCACGGCCCAGACCCGCGCCACCTGCGGCTTGGCCAGCAGGGCGGCGCAGAGGGCCAGGCCGATGCCGCGGCTGGCGCCGCAGACCAGCACTTCGATCGGTTGGGAGTGCTGCTGCCACCAGGACATGTGGGGTGCTCCTCATCGCGTGGGGCTTGAGAAAAATTGTTAGCAAGGTAACAATTTAATCTTAAGCATTCTCATTTATGGATCTGCCCATGTCTCGCTCTAGCCGTTTCTGGCTGATGCTCTTGCTGCCTGTCCTGTCCCTGTTCAGCCTAGCTGCCGGGGCCGCAACCACCGAAGGGGCGGCTCAGGCCCTGCACCTGCTCGGCTATATCGGTGCCGACTATCCGGCGACGGTGGCCGCCGGCGAGATCGTCGATGAGGGCGAGTACCGCGAGCAACTGGAATTTCTCGGTGTGCTGCAGGGGCTGATCGTCGCCCTGCCGGCCAAGGCCGAGCGTGCGGAGCTGGAACAGGGCGTCGCCGGGCTGCGCCAGGCGGTGAGCCAGCGCCAGGGCGGCGAGCAGGTTGCCAGCGAGGCGCGGCGCCTGGCTGCGCGGCTGGCCGAGCTGTATCAGGTGCACCAGGTGCCGGCGATCACTCCCGACCCGGCCCGCGGCGCGCCGCTGTACGCCCAGCATTGCGCGGTCTGCCACGGCGCCCAGGGCGCCGGCGACGGCCCCGCCGGCATCGGCCTGGAGCCGCCGCCGGCCAACCTGCGCGACCGTGCGCGGCTGGACCGCCTGAGCCTGTACGACCTGTTCAATACCCTCGGTCTGGGTATCGAGGGCACCGACATGCCGGCCTTCGCCGATCAGCTCGACGAGCGCCAGCGCTGGGACCTGGCCAGCTATATCGCCGGCTTCACCGCCGAGCCCGGCGCGGCAGGCGGCAAGCCTTTCAGCCTGGCCGCGCTGGCCGGGCAGACGCCGGGCGAGGTCGCCGCCAGCGGTGGCGACAGTGCCGCCTTCCGCGCCCAGCGCGCGCAGCCGCCGCAACAGCAGCGCGGCCCGCAGGAGCTGATCGGGCATACCCGCAGCACCCTGGAGCAGAGCCTGCAGGCCTATCGCCGTGGTGACCGCGAGCAGGCCTACGACCTGTCCGTGGCGGCCTACCTGGAAGGCTTCGAGCTGGTCGAAGGCGCCCTCGACAACCTCGATGCGCTGCAACGCAAGAGCACCGAGAAGAGCCTGATGGCCTACCGCCAGGCGCTGCAGGATGGCGCCAGCGTGGCCCAGGCGGCCCAGGCGCTGGAGGCGGCCAAGGTGCAGTTGGCCAAGGCCGCCGAACTGCTCGCCGGCGGCGCGATGAATGCTTCGCTGAGCTTCTTCTCCAGCCTGCTGATCCTGCTGCGCGAGGGCCTGGAGGCGATCCTGGTGCTGGCGGCGATCCTCGCCTTCCTGCGCAACACCGGGCAGCCGCAGGCGGTGCGCAGCGTGCACATCGGCTGGGGCCTGGCGCTGCTGGCCGGCGTCGCCACCTGGGCCCTGGCGGCCTACCTGATCGATGTCAGCGGCGCCCAGCGCGAGCTGCTGGAAGGCCTCACCGCGCTGTTCGCCAGCGTCATGGTGCTGTGGCTCGGCGTGTGGATGCACGACCGCCGGCATGCCGCGGCCTGGCAGGACTACATCAAGAGCAGCCTGGTCGGTGGCGGCGGGCGCTTCGGCTTCGCCGTGCTGGCATTCTTCTCGGTCTACCGCGAGCTGTTCGAAGTCATCCTGTTCTACGAAACCCTCTGGCTGCAGGCCGGCCCGGCCGGGCATGGCATGGTCCTGGCCGGTGCCGGCGCGGCGCTGGTGCTGTTGCTCGGCCTGGCCTGGGTGATTCTGCGCGGCTCGCGCAAGCTGCCGCTGGCGACCTTCTTCAGTGCCAACGCGGTGCTGCTCTGCGCCCTGTCGGTGGTGTTCGCCGGCCACGGCGTGGCGGCGCTGCAGGAGGCCGGGGTGCTCGGCACGTGGCCGGTGGCGTTCTTCGAGTTCGACTGGCTGGGCATCCACGCCGATGCCTGGAGCCTCTCGGCCCAGGGCCTGGCGCTGGCCGGCATCGTGGTGCTGTACGGGCGCAGCTGGTTGGGCGAGCGTCGCCGCGCGCAGACGGCCGGATAGGCCGCCACCCGGCTGGCGGATGGCTTACCATGCCGGCCGGGTCATTCTTGGAGAGCATGCGCGATGCGTGTCTGGATCGATGCCGATGCCTGCCCCCGGCCGGCGCGGGATCAGGTGGTGAAGTTCGCCCTCAAGCGCGGCTTCGAGGTGGTGCTGGTGGCCGGCCAGCCGGTGGCGCGGCCGGGTTTCACCTGCGTGCGGCTGATCGTGGTGCCGAGCGGCCCGGATGCGGCGGACGATCACCTGGTCGAGCATGCGGTGCCCGGCGAGCTGGTGATCTGCAGCGATGTGCCGCTGGCCGATCGCCTGGTGAAGAAGGGCGTCAGCGCCCTCGACCCGCGCGGCCGCGAGTTCGACGAGCGCAACATGGGCGACAAGCTGGCCACCCGTAACCTGTTCGCCGATCTGCGCGAGCAGGGCCAGATGGGCGGCGGCCAGGCCGCCTACGGCGAGAAGGACCGCCAGGCCTTCGCCAATGCGCTGGACCGCATCCTCACCCGGTTGATGCGCGCGTAGTCGGGTGATGCCGCGGGTGCGCCGTGTGGCAGGCTCGTGATGGCGCTCAGCCGCACAGGTAGGTGCCGGTGCCGACCGCCACCAGCGTGCCGTCGTCGCTGTGCAGCTCGCTGCGCACCACCGCCACCTTGTTGCCGGAGCGCAGCAGCACCGCCGTGGCGGTGAACAGCTGGCCGCGGCCGGGGCGCAGGTAGTCGACACGCAGGTCGATGGTGCCGAGCTTGGACAGGCGCGCCATGCGTTCGCTGCTGGACAGGTGCTGGTGCTTGTCGAAGGCGCCGATCAGCGCCATGGCGCCGCCGGCCACGTCGAGCAGCGAGGAAATCACCCCGCCATGCAGGATGCCGTGGACGAAGTTGCCGATCAGCTCGGGCTTCATCGGCAACCCCATCACCACCTTGTCGAGGGACAGCTCGACCAGCTGGATGCCCAGCACCTGGTTGAACGGGATGCGCTGGAAGAAGGCCTGCACAGCGTCGCGTTGTTCGCTGGACAGTTCGAAGACGGGCTGGCTCATGGGCGGTTAGGTCTGCGCAAAGGGCTGAGGCCCCCACGCTGCCGCAGTTGCGCCCGCTTGACCAGTGGTGCGGCAGAGGTGCGGCGTGGAATGGCTCTTTTGCCCCGCTGATGGTGCTGGAGGTCTTCCTGCGTAGGGTGCGCCGGGCGCACCGCAGGCCCGGCGCATTGCCCCGGTGCGCATGGCGCACCCTACGTCAGGTTGTTCAGTGCGGGTGGGCCAGTTCCAGCACCCGATCGACCAGCTTGTTGATCCCGCTGGCCGCCTCGGCGATCGACTGGGCGAGCATGTAGGCCGGGGTGCTGACCAGCTTGTGCGCGCTGTCCTCGACTATGTCTTCCACCGTGCACTCCTGGTGGCTGCCGCCCATGGCCTGCAGCGCCGCGGCGGCCGGGTCTTCGGCGCTGCCCAGGGTGCAGGTGACGCCGGCACCGAAGATCTTGGTTGCCAGGGCCGGGGCGATGCAGATCAGGCCGATCGGCTTGCCGGCCTTGGCGAAGGCCTGGGCGGCGGCCAGCACGTCGGCCTGCACGCTGCAGTCGGCGCCCTGCACGGCGAAGTCGGAGAGGTTCTTGGCCACGCCGAAGCCGCCCGGCAGGATCAGCGCGTCGAAGTGCTCGACCTTCAGCTCGCGCACATCCTCGACATTGCCGCGGGCGATGCGCGCGGACTCGACCAGGACATTGCGGCTGCCCGCCATTTCCTCGCCGGTCAGGTGGTTGATCACGTGCATCTGCGTAACGTTCGGCGCGAAGCACTGCACCTGGGCGCCGCGCTGGTCGAGGCGCAGCAGGGTGATCACGCTTTCGTGGATTTCCGCACCGTCATAGACGCCGCAGCCGGAGAGGATGACGGCTACTTTCTTGCTCATGGCTTGCTCCTGATCGGGAATACAGCGGGTGTCGCCAAATGCCGCCCGGCCTGGCATGCCCGGTACTCGGTGGCACTGCGCGGCTGGCTTAGCATGACGACCAATACCGCAATGCTAGCCCGCGAACCGCTGTAACGATATGGGTGAACCGTGAATTACATCCTCTACGCCGTGCCCGTGTTCTTCCTGCTGATCGGCCTGGAGCTGCTCGCCGACCGCTGGCGCGGCGTGCGCACCTATCGCCTGGCCGACGCGCTGAACAGCCTCAGCGCGGGCGTGCTGTCGACCTCGCTGAACCTGCTGACCAAGGGCGTCGGCGTGCTCAGCTACAGCCTCACCTGGCAGCAGCTGGGGTTGTTCGAGCTGGCTGCCGAGGATTGGCGCGTGTGGCTGCTGGCGTTCGTCGGCTACGACTTCTGCTACTACTGGCTGCACCGCCTGGGCCACGAGCGCAACATCCTCTGGGCCGCCCATTCGGTGCACCACCAGAGCGAGGAGTACAACCTCTCCACCGCCCTGCGCCAGACCAGCACCGGCTTTATCTTCGGCTGGCTCTTCTACCTGCCGCTGGCCATCGCCGGGGTGCCGCCGCTGGTGTTTCTCGGCGTGGCGGCGATGAACCTGCTGTACCAGTTCTGGGTGCATACCCGGCACATCCCCAAGCTCGGCTGGTTCGAATGGTTCTTCGTCAGTCCGTCCAACCACCGCGTGCACCATGCGCAGAACGCGCTGTACATGGATCGCAACTACGGCGGCGTGTTCATCCTCTGGGACCGCCTGTTCGGCACCTTTCAGGAAGAGCGCGACGACGAGCCGGTGGTGTTCGGCGTGACCACCCCGCTGGCCAGCTGGAACCCGCTGTGGGCCAACCTGCAGTTCTATGTGCTGCTGTGGCGCGACGCCGTGCGCGCCGAGTCCTGGTGGGACAAGCTGCGCATCTGGTTCATGCGCACCGGCTGGCGTCCGGCCGATGTCGCGGCGCGCGATCCGCGCAGCAAGCCGGACCTGGACCGTTTCGAGAAGTTCGGCGTGCCGCTGTGGCGGCCACGGCAGGTCTACGCCTTGTTGCAGTTCGGCGTCTGCCTGTTGCTCGGCAGCGGCCTGCTGGCGCTCGGCGAGCAGTGGCCGGCGCCGGCGCAGCTGCTTGCCTGCGTCTGGATGGCCTACGGCCTGTATGCCCTCGGCGCCTGGCTGGAGAACCGGGCGTTCGTGCTGTGGCTGGAGCTGCTGCGCCTGGCGCTCAATCCGCCGCTGCTGTGGCTGGCCGAGCAGCAGGGCCTGCTCGGCGCGGCGGCGGATCTGGCCTGGCCGCTGCTGCTGGGCTACAGCGGCCTGAGCCTGCTGGCGCTGGGGCTGCTGCAGCGGCAATGGGTCGCGCCGCTGCGTGCCTGATTAGTTTGTCGTGGCGATGCCGCAGGCGTCATCAATTGGTCATAATGGCAGCTTATAACCGTCACACTGAGCCCGCGCGCGTGGGCCCCGGAGTCTGCCGTGAGCTTTACCCCCGCCAATCGCCTGTTCCCCGCCACCCGCCTGCGTCGCAACCGTCGCGATGACTTCTCCCGCCGCCTGGTGCGCGAGAATGTGCTGACGGTCGACGACCTGATCCTGCCGGTGTTCGTCCTCGACGGGGAAAACCGCCGCGAAGCGATTCCGTCGATGCCGGGCGTCGAGCGCCTGTCCATCGACCTGTTGCTCAAGGAGGCGGAGGCGTGGGTGGCCCTGGGCATTCCGGCGCTGGCGCTGTTCCCGGTGACGCCGCTGGAGAAGAAGTCCCTGCTCGGCGAGGAAGCCTGGAACCCGGACGGCATCGCCCAGCGCGCCATCCGTGCCCTGCGTGCGCGTTTCCCGGATCTGGGGGTAATCAGCGACGTGGCCCTCGACCCCTTTACCACGCACGGCCAGGACGGCATTCTCGACGACAACGGCTATGTGCAGAACGACGTCACCGTCGATGCCCTGGTCAAGCAGGCGCTGTCCCATGCGGCGGCCGGTGCCCAGGTAGTGGCGCCGTCGGACATGATGGATGGGCGCGTGCAGGCGATCCGCGAGGCACTGGAGCTGGCCGATCACAGCAACGTGCGCATCATGGCCTACTCGGCCAAGTACGCCAGCGCCTACTACGGCCCGTTCCGCGATGCGGTGGGCTCGGCCGCCAACCTGGGCAAGGGCAGCAAGAACACCTACCAGATGGACCCGGCCAACGGCAACGAGGCGCTGCACGAGGTGGCGGCGGACCTGGCCGAAGGCGCCGACATGGTCATGGTCAAGCCGGGCATGCCCTATCTCGACATCCTCTGGCGGGTCAAAGAGGAATTCCGCGTGCCGACCTTTGTCTATCAGGTCAGTGGCGAGTACGCGATGCACATGGCGGCCATCCAGAACGGCTGGCTCAGCGAGGCGGTGATCCTCGAATCGCTCACCGCCTTCAAACGCGCCGGCGCCGATGGCATCCTGACCTACTTCGCCAAACGGGCGGCAGAACTGATCAAAGCGGGGCACTGACGCCCCCAGGGAACAAGCGATGAATACCGAGGGACTCAGCGAGAACGATGTAGTGGATGGTCAGCCGATTGCTGCGCCGATCCTGGAGGAAGTGAGCGTGGCCGAAGTAGCGCCAGTCGTCGAAGCGGTGGTGGCCGCCCCCGTGGCCGCGCCGGCCCCGGTGGTGCCGGGGCTGGACGACAGCAGCCTGTACATTCACCGCGAACTGTCCCAGCTGAAGTTCAATATCCGCGTGCTGGAACAGGCGCTGGACGAGTCCTATCCGCTGCTCGAACGGCTGAAGTTCCTGCTGATCTTTTCCAGCAACCTCGACGAGTTCTTCGAGATCCGCGTGGCCGGGCTGAAGAAGCAGATCAACTTCGCCCGCGAGCAGGCCGGCGCCGACGGCCTGCAGCCGCATCAGGCGCTGGCGCGGATTTCCGAGCTGGTGCACGAGCAGGTCGGCCGCCAGTACGCCATCCTCAACGACATCCTCCTGCCGGAGCTAGCCAAGCACCAGGTCAACTTCATCCGCCGCCGGCACTGGACGGTGAAGCTCAAGGCCTGGGTGCGCCGCTATTTCCGCGACGAGATCGCGCCGATCATCACCCCGATCGGCCTCGACCCGACCCACCCGTTCCCGCTGCTGGTGAACAAGAGCCTGAACTTCATCGTCGAGCTGGAGGGCATCGATGCCTTCGGCCGCGACTCGGGCCTGGCGATCATCCCGGCGCCGCGCCTGCTGCCACGCATCATCAAGGTGCCGGAAGAGGTCGGCGGGGCGGGGGACAACTACGTGTTCCTCTCCTCGATGATCCACGCCCACGCCGACGACCTGTTCCAGGGCATGAAGGTCAAGGGCTGCTACCAGTTCCGCCTGACCCGCAACGCCGACCTGTCGGTGGACACCGAGGACGTCGAGGACCTGGCCCGCGCCCTGCGCGGCGAGCTGTTCAGCCGTCGCTACGGCGACGCGGTGCGCCTGGAAGTGGCCGACACCTGCCCGCAGCAGCTCTCGGACTACCTGCTCAAGCAGTTCAACCTGAGCGACAGCGAGCTGTACCGGGTCAACGGCCCGGTCAACCTGACCCGCCTGTTCGCCATCACCGGTCTGGCCAGCCACCCGGAGCTGCAATACGCGCCGTTCACCCCGGTGATTCCCAAGCTGCTGCAGAACAGCGAGAACATCTTCAGCGTGGTGAGCAAGCAGGACATCCTCCTGCTGCACCCCTTCGAGTCGTTCACCCCGGTGGTCGACCTGCTGCGCCAGGCGGCGAAGGACCCCAACGTGCTGGCCATCAAGCAGACCCTGTACCGTTCCGGGGCCAACTCGGAGATCGTCGACGCGCTGGTGGAAGCGGCGCGCAACGGCAAGGAAGTCACCGCGGTGATCGAGCTGCGCGCGCGCTTCGACGAGGAATCCAACCTGCAGCTGGCCAGCCGCCTGCAGGCCGCCGGCGCGGTGGTGATCTACGGCGTGGTCGGCTTCAAGACCCACGCCAAGATGATGCTGATCCTGCGCCGCGAGAACGGCGAGATCGTCCGCTACGCCCACCTCGGCACCGGCAACTACCACGCCGGCAACGCCCGCCTGTACACCGACTACAGCCTGCTCACCGCCGACGTGGCTCTCGGCGAGGACGTGGCCAAGCTGTTCAGCCAGCTGATCGGCATGGGCAAGACCCTGCGCATGAAGAAGCTGCTGCACGCGCCGTTCACCCTGAAGAAGACCCTGCTCGACCTGATCGCCTTCGAGACCCAGCAGGCCAGCGAGGGCAAGCCGGCGCACATCATCGCCAAGTTCAACTCGCTGACCGACGCGAAGATCATCCGCGCGCTGTACAAGGCCAGCCAGACCGGGGTGAAGATCGACCTGGTGGTGCGCGGCATGTGCTGCCTGCGTCCGGGCATTCCCGGGGTGTCGCACAACATCCAGGTGCGCTCGATCATCGGCCGCTTCCTCGAACACACCCGGGTGTTCTACTTCCTCAACGGCGGCGAGGAGAAGATCTACCTGTCCAGCGCCGACTGGATGGAGCGCAATCTCGACAAGCGCGTGGAGACCTGTTTCCCGGTGGAGGGGCGCAAGCTGATCGTGCGGGTGAAGAAGGAACTGGAAGCCTACCTGACCGACAACACCCAGGCCTGGGCACTGCAACCGGATGGGCGCTACGTGCGCATCACCCCGAGCGGCAACGCCAACCTGCGCAGTGCCCAGGCCAGCCTGCTGGAGAAGCTGACCAGCCCCGCGGCGCGCTGAGCCCGCGGCTACGGGCGCCTTCGCACCTGGGAAGGCCGCCTGGCATCAAGAAAAAAGCCCCGCATTGCGGGGCTTTTTCGTTGCGGCGGCGCTCAGCGCATGGTCAGGACGAAGCCGATCCGCGTCAGCCACTCGGCCTCCAGGGCGAAGTCGGCCTGGGTCAGCGGGTTGGCGTCCAGCCAGCCTTCGGGGAAGGTCAGGTCGAGGCTCTGCGGCCCGGCCTGCAGCTTCAGGCGGGGCATTTCCTGGGTGCCGCGGATATGGTGGAAGAGGATGGCGAAGCGCAGCAGCACGCACAGGCGCAGGAGCTTGATGCCTTCCTCGCCGAACTCGGCGAAGCGTTCCTTGGGGATGTTGCGCCGGTGGCCGCGCACCAGCAGGGCCAGCATCAGCTGGTCCTGACGGGAGAAGCCGGGCAGGTCGGAGTGCTCGATCAGGTAGGCGCCGTGCTTGTGGTAGTGGTAGTGGGCGATGTCCAGGCCGATCTCGTGCACCCGCGCGGCCCACTGCAGCAGGTCGCGGTGCCAGTCGTCGTCCAGCTGCCAGGCCTCGCTGACCTGCTCCAGTGCCGACATGGCCTTGGCCTCGACCCGGGCGGCCTGCTGCAGGTCGACGTGGTAGCGCTCCATCAGCGCGCCGAGGGTGCGTTCGCGCACGTCCTCGTGGTGATGGCGGCCGAGCAGGTCGTACAGCACGCCTTCGCGCAGGGCGCCTTCGGAGTGGTCCATGCGCTGCAGGTCGAGGGCGTCGAAGATCGCCTCGGCGATGGCCAGGCCGGCGGGAAAGATCTGCCGGCGGTCCGGCTTAATGCCGTCGAGGTCCAGCTTGTCCACGTCGCCGAGCTTGAGCACCTTGCGCTTGAGCCAGGCCAGGCCCTCGGGGTTGATCTCGCCGCTGCCCAGGCCGCCGGCCTGGATCGCCAGGCCCACGGCGCGGATGGTGCCGGAGGCGCCCACCGCTTCCTGCCAGCCGAGGCGCTGCAGGCCCTGCTCGATGGTCATCAGTTCCAGGCGCGCGGCGGTATAGGCCTGGGCGTAGCGTGCAGCGGTGATCTTGCCGTCCCTGAAGTAGCGCTGGGTGTAGCTGACGCAGCCCATCTGCAGGCTCTCACGCAGCAGCGGCTCGAAGCGCTGGCCGACGATGAATTCGGTACTGCCGCCGCCGATGTCGGCGACCAGGCGCTTGCCGGGGTTGTCCGGCATGCTGTGGGATACGCCGAGGTAGATCAGGCGCGCTTCCTCGCGGCCGGAGATGACGTCCACCTGGTGGCCGAGGAGGGCTTCGGCGCGGCGGATGAACTCGGCGCGGTTGCGTGCCTCGCGCAGGGCGTTGGTGCCGACGATGCGCACCGCGCCCTGGGGCAGGCCCTGGATCAGCTGGCCGAAGCGGCTCAGGCAGTCGAGGCCGCGCTGCATGGCTTCCTCGCTGAGCAGGCGCTGTTCGTCGATGCCGGCGGCCAGCTGCACCTTTTCCCCCAGGCGTTCGAGAATCCGCACTTCGCCATGCTCGGCCTTGGCCAGCACCATGTGGAAGCTGTTGGAGCCAAGGTCGATGGCGGCAATCAGGGAAAACGACTTGGGGGCAGCTTGCGGCATGGTCAAGGTCTCGAAACTGAACAGAGGCAGCCGGCCGCACTGGAGCGGTCGGTCCAATGCCCTGCATGTTAACCTCCCGCGGCCGTCCTGCCGTATTCTTTCATCAGCTTTTCCAGGGGAGGCGATAGGCAAGCACAATGGCCTGCGACTTTCGGTGCAGGGCAAGGCGGGCTATCATGGCGCCACTTTTCTGCTTCCGACCACGGAGACTATCCATGAGCGATTTCATCACCAACGTCAGCGACGCCAGTTTCGAAGACGACGTGATCAAGGCCGAAGGTCCGGTCCTGGTCGATTACTGGGCCGAATGGTGCGGCCCGTGCAAGATGATCGCCCCGGTGCTCGACGAGATCGCCCAGACCTACCAGGGCAAGCTGAAGGTCTGCAAGCTGAACATCGACGAAAACCAGGACACCCCGCCGAAGTACGGCGTACGCGGCATCCCGACCCTGATGCTGTTCAAGAACGGCAACGTCGAGGCGACCAAGGTCGGTGCCCTGTCGAAGTCGCAACTGGCGGCCTTCCTCGACGCCAACATCTGATTGCGCGCGGCCCTGCCGCCGCTCTCAGCTGTGCCAAAGGCCCCGCATCATGCGGGGCTTTTTGCTTTCTGCGGGCTGGACGCACCGCCTGGCCGGTGTTACATTCGGCCAGGCAACGGTTCCTCCGTTGCCCTTCAAGCCGTCGCCGACGCATACCTACACGATAAAATCGCGCGATCCCGTCGCCTTCTTCGCGGCGCGGCTTCCAAAGCCCTGTGCTTTCACCCCCCTTCCTCAAAGCTACGTCATTCCTATGAATCTGACCGAACTCAAGCAAAAGCCGATTGCCGAACTGCTGGAAATGTCCGAACAGATGGGCCTGGAGAACATGGCCCGTTCGCGCAAGCAGGACATCATCTTCGCCCTGCTGAAAAAGCACGCTAAAAGCGGCGAAGAGATCTCCGGTGACGGCGTGCTGGAGATCCTCCAGGACGGCTTCGGCTTCCTGCGCTCCGCGGACTCCTCGTACCTGGCCGGCCCGGACGACATCTACGTTTCGCCCAGCCAGATCCGCCGCTTCAACCTGCGTACCGGTGACACCATCATCGGCAAGATCCGCCCGCCGAAAGAAGGCGAGCGTTACTTCGCCCTGCTCAAGGTCGACTCGATCAACTTCGACCGCCCGGAAAACGCCAAGAACAAGATCCTGTTCGAGAACCTCACGCCGCTGTTCCCGACCAAGCGCCTGACCATGGAAGCCGGCAACGGCTCCAAGGAAGACCTGACCGCGCGGGTGATCGACCTGTGCGCGCCGATCGGCAAGGGCCAGCGCGGCCTGATCGTCGCCCCGCCGAAAGCGGGCAAGACCATCATGCTGCAGAACATCGCGGCCAACATCACCCGCAACAACCCCGAGTGCCACCTGATCGTCCTGCTGATCGACGAGCGCCCGGAAGAAGTGACCGAGATGCAGCGCACCGTGCGCGGCGAAGTGGTCGCCTCGACCTTCGACGAACCGCCGACCCGCCACGTGCAGGTCGCCGAGATGGTGATCGAGAAGGCCAAGCGCCTGGTCGAGCACAAGAAGGACGTGGTCATCCTGCTCGACTCCATCACCCGCCTGGCGCGGGCCTACAACACCGTGATCCCGAGTTCCGGCAAGGTGCTGACCGGTGGTGTCGACGCCCATGCCCTGGAGAAGCCCAAGCGTTTCTTCGGTGCCGCGCGCAACATCGAGGAAGGCGGTTCGCTGACCATCCTCGCCACCGCGCTGGTGGAAACCGGCTCGAAGATGGACGAAGTGATCTACGAAGAGTTCAAGGGCACCGGTAACCTGGAACTGCAACTGGACCGTCGCATCGCCGAGAAGCGCGTGTTCCCGGCCATCAACATCAACCGCTCCGGTACCCGCCGCGAAGAGTTGCTGACCGGCGAGGAAGAGCTGTCGCGCATGTGGATCCTGCGCAAGCTGCTGCACCCGATGGACGAGATCGCTGCCATCGAGTTCCTCCTCGACAAGCTGAAAGACAGCAAGACCAACGATGAATTCTTCCTGTCGATGAAGCGGAAGTAATTCAGGCGTTGCCGCAAAGGCCGGGGAAACCCGGCCTTTGCGTTTGTGCGCCCTTCTGAATAGCCGACTTCGGCGCTAAACTTTGCGCCCCACCTGCACGCCCCACACACGAGGCTCACGCATGCAGTATCGCGACCTGCGCGACTTTATCCGCGGCCTGGAACAGCGCGGCGAACTCAAGCGCATCCAGACCCCGGTTTCTCCCGTGCTGGAGATGACCGAAATCTGTGACCGAACCCTGCGCAAGGGCGGCCCGGCGCTGCTGTTCGAGAACCCCAGGGGTTTCGCCATGCCGGTGCTCGGCAACCTGTTCGGCACGCCCAAGCGCGTGGCCCTGGGGATGGGCGCCGAGGAAGTCGGCGAGCTGCGCGAGATCGGCAAGCTGCTGGCGTTTTTGAAGGAGCCGGAACCGCCGAAAGGCCTGAAGGACGCCTGGAGCAAGCTGCCGATCTTCAAGAAGGTCCTGAGCATGGCGCCCAAGGTGCTCAAGGACGCGCCGTGCCAGGAAGTGATCGAGGAGGGCGACGACGTCGACCTGACCCAGCTGCCGGTGCAGACCTGCTGGCCCGGCGATGTCGGCCCGCTGATCACCTGGGGCCTGACTATCACCAAGGGCCCGCACAAGGAACGGCAGAACCTCGGCATCTACCGCCAGCAGGTGATCGGCCGCAACAAGGTCATCATGCGCTGGCTCAGCCACCGCGGCGGTGCCCTGGACTACCGCGACTGGTGCGAGAAGTTTCCCGGCCAGCCCTATCCGGTGGCCGTGGCCCTGGGTGCCGACCCGGCGACCATACTCGGCGCCGTCACCCCGGTGCCGGACAGCCTCTCCGAATACGCCTTCGCCGGCCTGCTGCGCGGCCACAAGACCGAACTGGTCAAGGCGCGCGGCAGCGACCTGCAGGTGCCGGCCAGTGCCGAGATTGTCCTCGAAGGGGTGATCCATCCCGGCGAGATGGCCGACGAAGGTCCGTACGGTGACCACACCGGCTACTACAACGAGGTCGACCGCTTCCCGGTGTTCACCGTCGAGCGCATCACTCGCCGTCGCGAGCCGATCTACCACAGCACCTACACCGGCCGCCCGCCGGACGAGCCGGCGATCCTCGGCGTGGCGCTGAACGAAGTGTTCGTGCCGATCCTGCAGAAGCAGTTCCCGGAGATCACCGACTTCTACCTGCCGCCGGAAGGCTGCTCGTACCGCATGGCGGTGGTGACCATCAAGAAGCAGTACCCCGGCCATGCCAAGCGGGTGATGCTCGGCGTGTGGTCCTTCCTGCGCCAGTTCATGTACACCAAATTCGTCATCGTCACCGACGACGATGTCAACGCCCGCGACTGGAACGACGTGATCTGGGCCATCACCACGCGCATGGACCCCAAGCGCGACACGGTGCTGATCGACAACACGCCGATCGACTACCTCGACTTCGCCTCGCCGGTCTCCGGCCTGGGCTCGAAGATGGGCCTGGACGCCACCCACAAGTGGCCGGGCGAGACCACGCGCGAATGGGGTCGCGCCATCGTCCAGGACGAGGCGGTCAAGCAGCGGGTGGATGAGCTGTGGAGCCAACTCGGAATCGATTGATGAAAGTCATCCTGCAACCGTCCGGCGCGCAGCTCGAGGTCCAGGCCGGCGAGCGCATCCTCGATGCCGCGCGGCGCCTGGGCTATGCCTGCCCGCAGAGCTGCCGCAACGGCAACTGCCATGTCTGCGCGGCCCTGCTGGTCGAGGGACGCGTGCGCCAGGGCGGCGAGGAACGCAGCCAGGGCGAGCTGTTCACCTGCCTGGCCGAGCCGCTGGAAGACTGCGTGCTGCACTGGGACGGCGTGCTGGCGCCGAGCGAGCTGCCGCAGCGCGAGCTGAGCTGCCAGCTGATCGAATGCCAGGAGGTCGGCGGCGACGTGTACCGCGTGCGCCTGCGTGCTCCGGCCGGCAAGCCGCCGCGTTACCACGCCGGGCAATACCTGCTGCTGCAGCGCCAGGATGGCGAATATGCCGCCTACTCGCTGGCCTCGGCGCCGCACGGCGGGCGCGAGCTGGAACTGCATATCCTGGCGCGCGACGAAGGCACCCTGGCGCTGGTCGACTTCCTCCGCCAGCAGGGCTTTGCCCGCGTCCAGCTGCCGTTCGGCGACACCCACCTGGCCGAGCTGCCGGCCGGGCCGCTGGTGCTGATCGCCGCCGGTACCGGCATGGGCCAGATGCACAGCCTGATCGAGCATTGCCGGGCCGCCGGCTTCCAGCACCCGGTGCACCTGTACTGGGGCGTGCGCCACGCCGAGGATTTCTACCAGTTGCCGCACTGGGCCGACTGGCAACAGACGCCCGGCCTGCATCTGCACCGGGTGGTCAGCGAGCCGGGCAACTGCTGGTCCGGGCGCTGCGGCCTGCTGCACGAGGCGGTGTGCGCGGACTTTGCCGACCTCAAGCCGCTGTTCGTCTACGCCAGCGGCTCGCCGGCGATGGTCTACGGCACCCTGGATGCGCTGGTCGCGGCCGGCATGGACGCGCACCAGATGCGCGCCGACGTGTTCGCCTACGCGCCGCGCGACTGATCACCGCCCATGCAAAAGCCGCCCGCGGGCGGCTTTTTCGTTTCCAGTGTGGGAGCGGGCTTAGCGCACGCTAACCACCACCTTGCCCACCGCCTTGCGCTGGCCCAGGGCATTGATCGCCTCGGCGGCCTGCTCCAGCGGGAAGGTCTGCGACACCAGCGGCTTGAGCTTGCCCTCGGCATGCCAGGCAAACAGCTGCTGGAAGTTGGCCGCGTTGTCCTGCGGCTGGCGCTGGGCGAACGAGCCCCAGAACACCCCGACCACCGCCGCGCCCTTGAGCAGGCAGAGGTTGACCGGCAGCTCGGGGATGCGTCCGCTGGCGAAGCCGACCACCAGCAGGCGGCCGTTCCAGGCGATGCTGCGGATGGCCTCGTCGAACAGGTCGCCGCCGACCGGGTCGTAGATCACGTCGGCGCCCTGGCCGCCGGTGAGCTTCTTCACTTCTTCCTTGAGGCTCGATTCGCTGTAGTTGATCAGCTCGTCGGCGCCGGCGGCCTTGGCCACGGCCAGCTTCTCCGCGCTACTGGCGGCGGCGATGACGCGGGCGCCCATGGCCTTGCCGATCTCCACCGCGGCCAGGCCGACCCCGCCGGAGGCGCCGAGCACCAGCAGGGTCTCACCCGGCTGCAGATTGGCGCGCTGCTTGAGCGCATGCATCGAGGTGCCATAGGTCATGCCGAAAGCGGCGGCGGCCGTGAAGTCGAGGCCGTGCGGAATCGGCATGACGTTGTAGCCGGGCACCGCCACCTGCTCGGCGAAGCTGCCCCAGCCGGTCAGCGCCATCACCCGGTCGCCGGCCTTGAGGTGTTCGACCTTCTCGCCGACTTCCAGCACCACGCCGGCCGCTTCGCCGCCCGGGGAGAAGGGGAAGGGCGGCTTGAACTGGTACTTGCCTTCGATGATCAGGGTGTCGGGGAAGTTGACCCCGGCCGCATGCACCTCGAGGAGGATCTCGTTCTTCTTGATCGCGGGGCCGGCAACTTCCTCCAGCACCAGGGTTTCGGCCGGGCCGAAGGCTTTGCACAGAACGGCTTTCATCAGCGGATATCCTCCAGGGTTGATGGTCTGGCAGTGTAGGTGGCGCGCCTGGCCGGTCAACGAGCATGCCCCGGCCTGATGCCGTTGTATAAGCATCGGGCTTGGGTGTGGCGGCGGCAATGGCTATGCTAGCGCCACACTTTTGTGAGGAACTGCCGCCGTGAAAACCTGGATCGCTCTGCTGCTGGCCCTGTCGCTGCCCCTTACCGCCCTGGCCAACAGCGGCGGCGAAGAGGCGGAAGGCGAGAACGCGGCGCCCAAGGTGGCCTACTACAGCCTGGTGCCGGCGCTGGTCGGCAACTTCGGCCCGGGGCCCAAGCTGAAGTTCTACAAGGCCGATATCGCCCTGCGGGTGACCGGCAGCGAGGCCGAGGAGAAGGTCGAGCACCACGAACCGCTGATCCGCAACCAGCTGGTGATGCTGTTCTCCCAGCAGACCGAAGCCAGCATGAGCGGCCAGGACGCCAAGGAGAAGCTGCGCCTGGAGGCGCTCAAGCAGGTGCAGGACGTGCTCAACCAGGAAGAAGGCAAGCCCTACGTCGAAGACCTGCTGTTCAACAACCTGATCATCCAGTAACGCTCCGCTTCACGGCGCCGTGCCCGTAGGGTGCGCCGCGCGCACCAGAGCGCCCGCGCAACGCCTCGGTGCGCACCACGCACCCTGCGGCCAGCTCAGGCCATCTGCGCCAGGGCCTTGCGAAAGCGGGTCATGGCGCCGAGGAAGAACAGCGTGCCGATCCCGGCTATCGCCAGCAGCTGCGGCCAGACGATCGACAGCCCGGCGCCGCGGTAGAGGATGGCCTGGGCCAGGTCGACGAAGTGGGTGGTCGGCGCCACCAGCATGATCCGCTGCACCAGCTCGGGCATGCTCTCGCGCGGCGTGGTGCCGCCGGAGAGGATCTCCAGCGGGATCAGCACGATGATGATCAGCAGGCCCAGCTGCGGCATCGAACGCGCCACCGTGCCGAAGAAGATGCCCATCGAGGTGGTGGCGAACAGGTGCATCGCAGCGCCGCCGAGAAACAGCGCCAGCGAGCCCTGGATCGGCACCTGCAGCCAGCCCTCGACCACCAGCAGCAGCGACAGGGTCGTCGCCACCAGCACCACCAGGCCCATCGACCAGACCTTGGCCAGCATGATCTCCAGCGGCGTCACCGGCATCACCAGCAGGTGTTCGATGGTGCCGTGCTCGCGCTCGCGGATCAGCGCGGCGCCGGTGAGGATGATCGACAGCATGGTGATCTGGTTGATCACCTCCATCACCGAGCCGAACCAGGTGCGCGTCAGATTCGGGTTGAATGCCACCCGCACGGCCAGCCCGGCCTGTTGCGGCAGGTCCGCGCGGTAGCGGCGGACGAATTCGGCCACCTCGTTGCTGCCGATGTTCTGGATATAGCCGGCGCCGGTGAAGGCCTGGCTGACCTGGGTGGCATCCACGTTCAGCTGGATCGCCGGGCTGCGGCCGGCCAGCACGTCGCGCTGGAAGTCCGGCGGGATGTTCAGGGTGAAGGTGTAGCGCCCGGCATCCATGCCACGGTCCATCTGGCTCAGGTCGATGCGTTGCGGGGTGCGGAAGTAGGGCGGCTGGAAGGCCTGGATCAGCCGTTCGGAAAGCTGCGAGCGGTCTTCGTCGACCACCGCGATGGAGGCGTGGTGCAGGCTTTCCGGCATGCTGGTGGCCGCCGAGTAGATGCCCAGGCTGAAGGCCCAGACGATCAGTAGCACCAGGGCGATGTCGCGCTGCAGGCTGCGCAGTTCCTTGAGGCCGAGGTGGAAGATGTTCGCCAGGCGCTCCATCTCAGACCTCCTGCTTCTTCAGGAAGGCCACGCACAGCCCCAGCAGCACGGGAATGGTGATCAGCAGCGGCAGGAAATAGGCGGACAGGTCGGCGAAGCCGAGCGCCTTGGAGAACACCCCGCGCGAGATCACCAGAAAATGCGAGGTCGGATAGAGCTGGCCGATGAAGGCGCCGATGCCTTCCAGCGAGGACACCGGGTAGATCAGCCCGGAGAACTGGATGGCCGGCAGCAGGGTGGCGATGGCGGTGCCGAACACCGCGGCGATCTGGCTCTTGGTGAAGGTCGACATGAGCAGGCCGAGGGCCGTGGAACAGCCCAGGTAGAGCAGGCCGCCGAGCAGCAGGGTCAGCGGGCTGCCCTTGAGCGGCACGTCGAACACGCTGATCGCCAGGAGTACCAGCAGGGTGAAGCTGAGCATGCCCAGGCCGATGTAGGGCAGCTGCTTGCCGAGGAGGAATTCCAGGCGGGTCACCGGGGTGACGTAGAGGTTGATGATCGAGCCCAGCTCCTTCTCGCGTACCACGCCGAGGGCGGTGAGCATGGCCGGGATCAGCATCAGCAGCAGCGGGATCATGGCCGGCACCATGGCCTGGCGACTTTCCACGTCCGGGTTGTAGCGGTAGCGCACCTCCAGCTCGGCCAGGCTGGCGGCCTGTGTTTGCGCGGAGCGCCGTGCCAGGGCCTGCAGGTAGTCCTGGTGCAGGCCCTGCACGTAGCCCTTTATGGTTTCCGCGCGGGTCGGCATGGCGCCGTCGATCCACATGCCGATCTGCGGGCTGTCGCCGCGCTTGAGGTCGCGGCCGAAGTGCGGCGGGATCTCCACCGCCAGGCTGATCTCGCCGCTGCGCATGCGGCGTTCCAGTTCGGCGTAGTCGTGCAGTGGCGGCTGTTCGAGGAAGTAGCGCGAGCCGGCCAGGTTCAGGTGGTACTCCTGGCTGGTGGTGGTCTGGTCGCGGTCGAGCACGGCGAAGGTCAGGTCTTCCACGTCCAGGCTGATGCCGTAGCCGATGATGAACAGCAGCAGCACGGTGCCGAGCAGCGCCATGCCGCCGCGGATCGGGTCGCGGCGCAGCTCCAGGGTCTCGCGGTGGGCATAGCTGAACAGCCGGCGCAGGCTGAAGCGCTGGCGCTGCGCCGGGCGCGGCGGCAGGGCCGGGGCCGGCGGCGTCGGCTCGGCCGGGCCGGGCTGGCCCTGGCCGACGGCATCCTCGAGGTAGGCGATGAAGGTCGCTTCCAGGGTCGGCAGGCCGCGCTTGGCCATCAGCCCCTGCGGCGTGTCGCTGTCGAGCACCTTGCCGGCGTGCATCAGCGAGATGCGGTCGCAGCGCTGCGCCTCGTTCATGAAGTGGGTGGAGATGAAGATGGTCACCCCGTCCTGGCGCGACAGGTCGAGCATCAGCTGCCAGAAGCCGTCGCGGGCCACCGGGTCGACGCCCGAGGTGGGTTCGTCGAGGATCAGGATCTCCGGCTTGTGGATCACCGCCACGGCCAGCGACAGGCGCTGGCGAATGCCCAGCGGCAGGCGCTCGGGGAGCAGATCCATGACAGCATCCAGCGCGAAGCGGCTGGCCATCTCGGCCACCCGCGCTGCGATCTGCGCGGCCGGCACGTGGAACAGCTGGGCGTGCAGCACCAGGTTCTGCCGCACCGTCAGCTCGCCGTACAGGGAGAACGACTGCGACATGTAGCCGACCCGCTTGCGCGTGGCCATGTCCTTGGCCTGGATCGGCTGGCCGAACAGCAGCGCCTCGCCCTCGCTGGCCGGCAGCAGGCCGGTGAGCATCTTCATGGTGGTGCTCTTGCCGCAGCCGTTGGAGCCGAGGAAGCCGAAGATCTCGCCGCGCTCGATGCGAAAGTCCACCCGGTCGACCGCGACGAAATCGCCGAAGCGCATGCTCAGGCCGCGCGCCTCGATGGCGATGTCCTGCTGGCCCGGCGCCCGCGGCGGGATGACCAGGGCGCGATGGTCCTTGCGCCGGTCTGCCGGCAGCAGGGCGATGAAGGCCTGCTCCAGGCTGGCGCAGGCGGTGCGTTCGCGCAGTTGCTGGGGGCTGCCGGTGGCGAGGATGCGCCCGCCATCCATGGCCACCAGATGGTCGAAGCGCTCGGCCTCCTCCATGTAGGCGGTGGCCACCAGCACGCTCATCTGCGGGCGCTGGGCGCGGATGCGGCCGATCAGCTCCCAGAACTGGTTGCGCGACAGCGGGTCGACCCCGGTGGTCGGCTCGTCGAGGATCAGCAGGTCGGGGTCGTGGATCAGCGCGCAGCACAGCCCCAGCTTCTGCTTCATGCCGCCGGACAGCTTGCCTGCCGGACGCTCGCGGAAGGGCGTCAGGCCGGTGCTGCGCAGCAGTTCGTCGATGCGCCGCTCGCGCTCGGCCGGGCCCTGGCCGAACAGGCGGCCGAAGAAATCGAGGTTCTCGAATACCGACAGGGTCGGGTAGAGGTTCTTGCCCAGGCCCTGGGGCATGTAGGCGATATGCGGGCAGGTGCGCCGGCGATGGCCGCGGCTGGCCATGTCGCCGCCGAGCACCTCGATCTGCCCGCTCTGCATCTGGCGCGCGCCGGCCAGCAGCGCCAGCAGGCTGGACTTGCCGACGCCGTCCGGGCCGATCAGGCCGACCATGCACTGCGCCGGGATCTCCAGGCTCAGCGTATCCAGCGCGCAGGTCTTGCCGTAGCGCAGGCTGACCTCGGTCAGCCGGGCCACCGGCGCCGGGGCGGCGCTCATTGCGGAACCTTGACCGCCAGCTGTTCAGGCCACTCGACGGCCGGGTCCAGGCGCAGGTAGGCCATGCCAGGCACGCCGGTCTTGACGTGGGCCAGGTGGCGCTGCAGCAGCGCGGGATCGATGCGCGCCTTGATGCGGAACATCAGCTTCTCGCGCTCGTTGGCGGTTTCCACGGTCTTCGGGGTGAACTGGGCGACGCTGGCCACATAGCTGACCCTGGCCGGAATCACGTACTGCGGCACCGCGTCGATCACCAGGCGCGCCTCGCTGCCGAGGGCGACCAGGCCGGCCTGGCGCTCGGGCAGGAAGAAGGTCATGTAGACGTCGCCGAGGTCGACCAGGTTGAGCACCTTGCCGCCGGCGCCGAGCACCTCGCCGGGCTGGGCCACCCGGTACTGCACGCGGCCGGCGCGCGGCGCCTTGAGCAGGCTGTCGTCGATGTCCACCTGCAGGCGGGCGACGCTGGCCCTGGCTGCTTCCACCGCCGATTGCGCCTCGATCACCTGGGACTGCGCGGCGACGATGCCGGCGGCCGCCGAGTTGACCTGCGAACGCGCCGCGGCCAGGGCCGCCTCGGCGCTTTGCAGGCGCGCCAGGTCGTCGTCCAGTTGCTGCTGGGCCATGGCGTCGCGCTTGACCAGCACGGCGGTGCGCGCGTGGCGCTTCTGCGCGGCGGCGAGTTCGGCCTGGCGCTGGCGCACCACGGCCTCGGCGGTGACCTTCTCGCTCTGGCGCAGGCTGACCTGGGCGCTGGCGGTCAGTTGGCTGTTCTCGGCCTGGCGCATCTGCGCCTGGGCCTGGGCCAGCTGGGCTTCGAGCACCTGGGTGTCCATGCGCGCGACGACCTGCTGGGCCTGGACGAAGTCGCCCTCGTCGACCGCGATGCTGGCGATGCGCCCGCCGAGCTTGGCGGCCACGTCCACCTCGGTGGCCTCGATGCGCCCGTTGCCGCTGGCGAAGCCTTCGCCCAGGCCGGCGGGGCGCAGTTCATACCAGAGCAGGCCGGCGCCGGCGACAAGGGCGGCGGCCAGGGCGAGGCGAGCGGTCCAGGTTTTGCGCGTGGCCATGGGCATCCTTTCTCTGTGGCAGGGGTGGCGGGGCGTTGCGGCGGCCATTGTACTGCGCGGTGCGGCGCAGCGGTTGATGCAGGTCAAGCGGGGTCCGGCACCCGTTCTAGAGGTTCTGCGTCTGCGCGATCGGCACGCCGTTATTGTTCCAGATGCAGGTGCGATTGCGCCCGCCGTGCTTGGCCCGGTACAGCGCCTGGTCGCTGTGGGCGACCAGGCTGGCGGGGTGTTCGTCGCTGAGCGGCTCGGCCTCGGCCAGGCCGATGCTCAGGGTCAGGCGGCCCTGCGGGCTGGCGGGGTGGGCAATGGCCAGGTTGGCGATCAGTTCGTGGATCCGCGCCGCCACATGCTCGCCGCCCTGCTGGCCGGTGTGGGTGAGGATGATGGCGAACTCCTCGCCGCCATAGCGGCAGGCCGCATCGCCTTCGCGCTGCAGGCATTCCTGCAGGACCACGCCGACCTTGCGCAGGATATCGTCGCCGGCCAGGTGGCCGAGGGCATCGTTGTAGGCCTTGAAGTAGTCGATATCCAGCATCAGCAGGGTCAGCGGCGCGCCGATACGGCGCAGGCGCCGCCACTCGGCGTGCAGCTGCTGGTCGAAGAAGCGCCGGTTGTACAGGCCGGTGAGGCCGTCCAGTTGCGACAGGCGCTGCAGGCGCGCCTCCAGGGCGAGGCGCTCGCTGTTGTCGCGGGACACGGCGATCAGGTACTCGCGCTCGTGCAGCTGCACCAGCTGGGTGTTGATCTCGGCGGCCTGGCTGCTGCCGTCGCGGCGGCGCATCTCGCGCTGGAAGATGCGCGTCTGCTCGTCCTGCTGGGCGCTGCGCACCTGCTCCAGCCAGGCATGGAAGCCGGGCAGCAGCTGCTCCGGGTCGTCCCGCAGGAGCTGGGCGAACTGTTCGGCGCGATAGCCCAGGCTGGCATGGGTGGCGTGGTTCATGTGCAGCAGCTCGCGGCTCTGGGTGTCGAAGATGAACAGGCTGTCGTGGCTGGAGTCGGTCAGGTCGAGCACCAGCTGCAGGCGCTCGCGGCTGTCGCGCAGGCGTTGCTCGACCGCCTCGCGGCGCGTCGCCTCGATATTCAGCAGGCGGTTGCTGACCTGTAGGGCCTGGGCGCGCCGGGCGTTCTCCAGGGCCAGGGCCAGGGCGGCGACCAGCAGCAGGCTGATGGCCAGGCTGGCGCCCAGGACGATCTGCGGCAAGGCCGGGCTGAGGCTGTGCAGTAGGCTGTCGCTGGGCTTGAGCTGCAGGCTGAAATTGCGGTTGTTGAGCAGGCGCAGCGGCACCAGCAGGGTCAGTGAGGTCTGGCTGTGCGGCTGGTCGTGGCGGTACAGCGGGGTGCGGTTCTCCAGCAGCTCGACGCTGAACTCGTGGCTGTCGAGGCTGTAGAGCAGCTCGTCCATCAGCGGCTCGACGCGAAACACCCCCTGCAGGAAGCCGTCGAAGGTCCGCGTGCCGGCGGCGTCGCGGATGAACAGCGGGGTGTAGAGGACGAAGCCGCGGCCGCCCTGGACCAGTTCGAAACTGTTGGAGAAACGCTGTTCGCCGCTGTTCCTGGCCTGCATGGCGATCGGGTAGTTGGGGTGGCTGGCCAGCAGGCGGAAGTCGCGGGCGGCCTCGTTGCCCTTGAGCGGCAGCAGCCAGCGCATCTGCAGGTCGGCACCGATCCACTGGATCGACTGGTAGGCGGGGAAGCCCTGCAGGGCCAGGTTGACCTCGTCTTCCCACTGCTCGCGGGGCAGGCGGCCGAGCTTGTTCCAGCGCTGGGCGATGCGGTCGAGGCTCTGCACCTCGTTGCGCAGGTTGCTTTCCAGCTGGCGGGCGAGGGTGCGCGCCTGGTAGTCGAGGCGTTCCGCCAGGCGTGCCTGCTGATCGCTCTCCAGTTGGCGCCAGAGCAGCAGGCTGGCGCCGCAGAGCACCAGGAAGAGGAAGGCCAGCGCCAGCCGTGCCGGCCAGACGGAACGTGTGCGCATGGGCGGCTCCGGAGGCTACCCCTCTCAGATAGCACAGCGGCGCAGCAGACTCAACGCATGGCGAGGACCGCGGCCCACTCGGCGGCACTCACCGGCATCACCGAGAGCCGGCTGCCGCGTTGCACCAGAGCCAGCCCGGCCAGCTCCGCCGCGGCCTTCAGGCGGGCCAGCGGCAGCACGCGGGGGAAGGCCTCGACGAACTCCACGTCGATGGCGCTCCACGGGTTTTTCTCGTGGCTGGCCTTGGTGTCGAAGTAATGGCTGTTCGGGTCCAGAGCCGTCGGGTCGGGGTAGGTGGCGCCGACGATCCGGGCAATCCCGGCGATGCCCGGTTCGGGGCAGCTGGAGTGGTAGAAGAAGAACAGCTCGCCCTCCTGCATGCTGCGCAGGAAGTTGCGTGCCTGGTAATTGCGCACGCCGTCCCAGCGCGCGCGGCCGAGGCGCTGCAGGTCGTGGATCGACAGCTCTTCGGGTTCGGATTTCATCAGCCAGTTAGGCATGAACTTTGCTCCTGTTTGCCGGTCTTCGTTGGCGGAGTGACCATCGTTTCCGCTCGCGACAGCCGTTTGGCGTCAGTCGGATGCGGGTTCCTAATGCTCCACAGAGAGCAGGGTGCTCGGACGTGACGCCGTTGCATGACCAATAACAACACCACCACCGGTCAGTCGATGCAGGGTGCCTGGTAAAGGGGGAGGCAACCAATGAAGCGTAAAAAGCCGGATCTATTGTGGGTACTGGTGATCCTGTTCAGTCTGGGCATGGTTACCACGGGTTACACCCAGAATCTCTGGGAGCGTCAGGGCGATCAGGCGGCCAGCCAGTCGCCGCAGTAAACGCAGGCAAACGAGCGTCGCAGGGATCGCGACGCCATCGTTCCCACCTCCGCTTCAGCCGTACCAGCCGGCATCCGTCACCACCGCCTTCAGCGGCACATCCCAACTGGCCAGCTCCAGCCTGCTGACTTTCTGACATTCGTGGGCCAGCCCCAATAGCGTCGGCTTGTGCCAATTTTTGCGCAGATGGCGATAGGCCAGTGCGCGGTCGTAGAAACCGCCGCCCATGCCCAGGCGCCCGCCATTCTCGTCGAAGCCGACCAGCGGCAGCAGCACCAGGTCGAGGGCCCAGGCCGGTCGCTGGCGGGCCCGGTTGCTCCGGGGTTCGTCGATGCGGAAGCGATTGGCTGCCAGCCGATCGTGCGGGTGCAGGCGCTGGAAGTTCATTCTGGTGCGTGGCCAGGCGCTGAGCACCGGCAGGTAGATGGCCTTGCCGCGGCGCTGGGCGGCCTGCAGCAGCGGACGCGGGTCGATCTCGCCGTCGTTGGCCAGGTACAGGGCGATATGCCGGGCACGGCGGAACAGCGGGTGCTGGGCCAGCTGGCGGAACAGGGCGAGGGCGGCGCGTTGCTGTTGCAGTGCGGAGAGGTCGCGGCGCGCCTGGCGGAGTTGGCGGCGCAGGGCCGGGCGGGAAAGCGTGCCGGCGTCGAGCATGGAAAAGGGACTCCCCGGTTATGCCGCTGTCGGGTTAGCCCTTGAACCCGAAAGTTCAAGGTGGAGATTGCAGGAGGCGTTAAGGCTTTCCGTCAGGCGGACATGCACACCGGCCCCACTTGCAACCCCCGTGGTTGTGCGTATCGGCTCAGGGACATCACCGACTGGCAAACACACCAGGGAGCTGGCGCGAGTATACCCTAATCGGCGGCTCTGCAATCAGAGTCCCAGGCCATCCGGATCGGCGGCCAGGGCACCGTCGACGCGCTCGAGCAGATCGCGCACGCGTTCGCGGGTGTGGCTGGCTTCCTGATCCAGGCGCTGCTGCTTGTGCAGCAGGTCGTGGGTGATGTTCAGCGCGGCCATCACGGCGATGCGGTCGGCGCCGATGACTTTGCCGCCGGAGCGGATCTCGCGCATCTTGCCGTCCAGGTAGCGCGCGGCGCTTTCCAGGTTGGCGCGCTCATCCGGCGGGCAGGCGATGCAGTATTCCTTGTCGAGGATGTGCACGGTGACGGTGTTCGACTGACTCATGTGTCCTGCTCCAGGGCTCTCAGGCGCGAAATCATCGATTCGACCTTGTGCCGGGCCATTTCGTTCTTCTCGATCAGATGGGCGCGTTCCTCGCGCCAGGCCTTCTCACTGGCCAGGAGGGCACGGTTCTGCACCTTGAGCTGCTCCACGCGCTGGATCAACAGCTCCAGCTTGCGCGTCAGGGCTTGCAGTTCGGCGTCTTCCATGGGCTCCCTACCTGGGTGATGAGTGGCGAAACTATAAAGGATTGTCGGGCCTGCGAGGCGACCGGGTCGCGATTATCGAACGCTCGCCGCACGCGGCCGGCGCCGGGCTTCGATGGTCTTGCCGCGCCTGCCGGTGCTAGGATACGAAGCCTCCATTCTAGACATTGCGCTGCCTAGCGCCTAGCTGCCCATGACCTCTTCGAATTCGCCGTACTCCGCTTTCGCCGCCCTGCTCGCCAGCAGCGGCAAACCCGTTTCCCCCGCCGAGCTGCACGGCCTGCTGCTCGGACGTAGCTGCGCCGGCGCCGGCTTCGAGGTCGAGCCCTGGCTGGCCGATGCCGTCGAGCTGCTCGGCGCCGAGCCGGCCGACAACGTGCGCCAGGCGCTGATCGGCCTGCAGGAGATGGTCAAGGGTGAGCTGACCGGCAGCGACATCACCGTGGTCCTGCTGCTGCCCGGCGACGATGCGCCGCTGGTCGAGCGGGCCCAGGCCCTGGGCCAGTGGTGCCAGGGCTTCCTCGACGGCTTCGGCATGGTCCTCGGCAACACCGCGCTGAGCGGCGAGGCCATGGAAGTGTTGCAGGACCTGTCCGCCATCTCCCAGGTGCAGAGCGCCCTGGAAGAATCCGAGGACGGCGAGAACGATTACATGGAAGTGACGGAGTACCTGCGCGTCGCCCCGTTGCTGCTGTTCACCGAATGCGCCAAGCCGGCGCCGGTGGCCGCGGCCAAACCTTCCCTGCATTAAGGTCGGATATCGCCATGGTCAGCATCCCCAAGTCGGAATACGCCCGGCGGCGCAAGGCGCTGATGGCGCAGATGGAACCCAACAGCATCGCCATCCTGCCGGCGGCGCCGGTGTACATCCGCAACCGCGATGTCGAGCATGTCTACCGCCAGGACAGCGACTTCCAGTACCTCAGCGGCTTCCCCGAGCCGGAAGCGGTGCTGGTGCTGATCCCCGGGCGGGCCCATGGCGAATACGTGATGTTCTGCCGCGAGCGCGATCCGCTGCGTGAGTTGTGGGACGGCCTGCGTGCCGGCCAGGACGGCGCGATCAGCAACTACGGCGCCGACGATGCCTTCCCCATCGGCGACATCGACGACATCCTGCCCGGCCTGATCGAAGGTCGCGAGCGCGTCTACTACGGCATCGGCCGCAACCAGGAGTTCGACCACCGGCTGATGGAGTGGGTCAATGTGATTCGCTCCAAGGCCCGCCAGGGCGCCACCCCGCCCAACGAATTCGTCGCCCTCGACCATGTGCTGCACGACATGCGCCTGTACAAGTCGGCCAATGAAGTGAAGGTGATGAAGGAAGCCGCCGAGATCAGCGCGCGCGCCCATATCCGCGCCATGCAGGCCAGCCGTGCCGGCCTCGCCGAATACCACCTGGAAGCCGAGCTGGACTACGAGTTCCGCAAGGGCGGGGCGAAGATGCCGGCCTACGGCTCGATCGTCGCCGCCGGCAGGAACGCCTGCATCCTGCATTACCGCGAGAACGATGCGCCGCTGAAAGACGGCGACCTGGTGCTGATCGACGCCGGCTGCGAGATCGACTGCTATGCCAGCGACATCACCCGTACCTTCCCGGTCAGCGGCAAATTCTCGGCCGAGCAGAAGGCCATCTACGAGCTGGTGCTGAAAGCCAACGAGGAGGCGTTCCAGCACATCGCCCCGGGCAAGCACTGGAACGAGGCCCACGAGGCCACCGTGCGGGTGATCACCGCCGGCCTGGTCGAGCTGGGCCTGCTCGAAGGCGAGGTCGACGAGCTGATCGCCAGCGAAGCCTACAAACCCTTCTACATGCACCGCGCCGGCCACTGGCTGGGCATGGACGTGCACGATGTCGGCGAATACAAGGTCGGCGGCGAGTGGCGCGTGCTCGAACCGGGCATGGCGATGACCGTCGAGCCCGGCATCTACATCGCCGTGGACAACCCGAACGTGGCCAAGAAGTGGCGCGGCATCGGCGTGCGCATCGAGGACGACGTGGTGGTGACCAAGTACGGTTGCGAGATCCTCACCAGCGGCGTGCCGAAGTCGGTCGCCGAGATCGAGGCGCTGATGGCCGCCGCACGCAGTCAGGTGGCCTGAACCCATGAGTCGTGTGCGGTTGGCGATTAGCGGCGGTGCTATTGATCGGCTCGGTACCGGCCTGATGCTGGCGTTGCCGGCGGGAGCGGCCTGATGGCGCGGGTACAGTTGGCCATTAGCGGTGGCGGTATTGTCCGGCTCGGTGCCAGCCTGACGCCGGCGCTGCTAGCAGAGGTGGTCTGATGGCGCGGGTACAGCTGGCGATTATCGGCGGCGGCCTGGTCGGCGCCAGCCTGGCCCTGGCCCTGCAGGCCGGCGCCAAGGCGCGCGGCTGGCAGATCGTGCTGGTCGAGCCGTTCGCCCCCGGCGACAGCTACCAGCCCAGCTACGATGCGCGCTCCACCGCGCTGTCCTACGGCACCCGGCAGATCTACGAGCGCCTCGGCCTGTGGTCGGCGATCAGCCCGCGCGCCGAGGCGATCAGCCAGATCCATGTCTCCGACCGCGGCCGCTTTGGTGCCGCGCGCCTGAGTGCCGCCGACGAAGGCGTGGCGGCCCTCGGCTATGTGGTGGAGAACGCCTGGCTCGGCCACTGCCTGTGGCAGGCCCTCGACCCGGAAGTGGTGAGCTGGCGCTGCCCGGCCGAAGTCACCCGCCTGCAGGCGCTGGACGACGGCTACCGGCTGACCCTCAACGACGAGGCTATCCTCGACTGCGACCTGGCCGTGCTGGCCGATGGCGGCCGTTCCGGGTTGCGCGAGCAACTGGGCATCGCGGTCCGGCACACGCCCTACGGGCAGAGCGCGCTGATCGCCAACGTCAGCCCGGGCGAGGCGCATCAGGGCCAGGCCTTCGAGCGCTTCACCGACGACGGGCCGATGGCCATGCTGCCGCTGGCGGATAACCGCTGCGCGCTGGTCTGGACTCGTCCCGGCCATGATGCCGCGCGCCTGCAGGCGCTGGATGAGCGTACCTTCCTCGCCGAACTGCAGCAGGCCTTCGGCTATCGCCTCGGCGCCCTGCGCCAGGTCGGCGCCCGGCATGTCTACCCGCTGGCGCTGGTCGAGGCCCAGGAGCAGGTGCGCCCGCACCTGGTGGTGCTCGGCAATGCCGCGCACAGCCTGCACCCGGTGGCGGGGCAGGGCTACAATCTGTCGCTGCGCGACACCCTGGCCCTGGCCGACTGCCTGCTGGCCAGCGCGGCGCCGCTCGGCGACTTCGCCACCCTGCAGCGCTACCGCAGCCGCCAGCAGCAGGACCAGGCGCTGACCGTCGGCTTCTCCGACCAGGTCACCCGCCTGTTCGGCCGCAACGAACCGCTGCTGGTGGCCGGGCGCACCCTCGGCCTGCTCGGCCTCGACCTGCTGCCGCCGGCCAAGCACTGGTTCGCCCGCCAGGCCATGGGCCTGGGTACCCGCACCCTCTAGGATCGTCATGAGTAACCGCCGACTGGCCCGCAAGGCGCGTTTGCTGCGCTGGGCAATGAACCTCTACCCGCCCTACCTGGGCGCCGGCATCCGCGTGCTGAAGATGGCCCCGGATCTGCGCGCGATCCGCATCCGCATGGGCCTGGGCTGGTACAACCGCAACTATGTCGGCACCCAGTTCGGCGGCTCGCTGTACTCCATGACCGACCCGTTCTTCATGCTGATGATCATGGAGAACCTCGGCCGCGATTACATCGTCTGGGACAAGGCCGCGCACATCGACTTCGTCGCACCCGGCAAGGGCCCGGTGTATGCCGACTTCCATATCGACGAGAGCCTGCTCAGCGATATCCGCAGCCATACCGCGCAGGGTGACAAGTACCTGCCCGAGCTCAAGGTGGAGGTCCGCGACGGTGCCGGCAACCTGGTGGCCACCGTGCACAAGACCCTCTATGTGCGCCTCAAGCCCCGTGCGCGGCAGGCGGCGTGAGCCCGCGCCGGCGGCGCTAAAAATGCCTTCGGCATGCCCGTTGAGTGCCTGTAGACTGCGCGTTCTCAGCCATTTCGAGCTTGTCCGGCCATCGCTCGCCGACTGCGGCAACAGCTTCTAGAAGGAAGGAAGATGCAAGCGGATCTGATCATCGTGGGCGCCGGCATGGTCGGCAGCACCCTGGCCCTGGCCCTGGAGCACAGCGGCCTGGATATCCTGATCGTCGACGGCAGCCCGCTGAGCATCAAACCCTTCGCCGCCGACGCCGCCTTCGAGCCGCGGGTCAGTGCCCTGTCCGCCGCCAGCCAGCGCATCCTCGAACGCCTCGGCGTGTGGCCGGGGATCGCCGCGCGGCGCGTCTCGCCCTACGGCGAGATGCAGGTGTGGGACGGCTCCGGCACCGGCAGCGTGCATTTTTCCGCGGCCAGCGTGCATGCCGAGACCCTCGGCCACATCGTCGAGAACCGGGTGATCCAGGACGCCCTGCTCGAACGCCTGCACGACAGCAATCTGGGCTTGCTCGGCAACGCCCGCGTCGAACAGCTGCGCCGCTCCGGCGACGGCTGGCTGCTCAAGCTGGCCGATGGCCGCGAGCTGCGTTCGGCGCTGCTGGTGGCCGCCGACGGCGCCAACTCGGCGGTGCGCCGCCTGGCCGGTTGCGCCACCCGCGAGTGGGACTACCTGCACCACGCCATCGTCACCAGCGTGCGCTGCGCCCGCCCGCACCAGGCCACCGCCTGGCAGCGCTTCACCGACGACGGCCCGCTGGCCTTCCTGCCGCTGCGCCGTGGCGCCGACCAGCACTGGTGTTCGATCGTCTGGTCGACCGTGCCGGCCGAAGCCGAACGGCTGATGGCGCTGGACGATGCGGCCTTCCGCCACGAACTGGGCAAGGCCTTCGAGTGGCGCCTGGGCGAAATCACCCAGGTCGATCCGCGCCTGTGCATCCCGCTGCGCCAGCGGCATGCCAAGCGCTACGTGGAAAGCGGCCTGGCGCTGGTCGGCGACGCCGCCCACAGCATCCACCCGCTGGCCGGGCAGGGGGTCAACCTGGGCTTCCTCGATGTCGCGGTGCTCGCCGACGTGCTGCTGCATGCCCTTGAGCGCGGCGAGCAGCCCAACGACGTGCGCGTGCTCAGCCGCTACGAGCGCCGGCGCATGCCGCACAACCTGGCGATGATGGCGGCGATGGAGGGCTTCGAGCGCTTGTTCCAGGCCGACCCGCTGCCGCTGCGCTGGCTGCGCAACAGCGGCCTGAACTGGGTCGACGAGCTGCCGGATGCCAAGGCCCTGTTCGTCCGCCAGGCCCTCGGCCTGTCCGGCGACCTGCCGCCGCTGGCGCGCAGCTGAGCCGTCCGCCAGGCCCGCGGTAATATCCGTTAACAGCCAACCTGCGGCTCTAGTTGAGAAGCTAAATAGTATTCACTACTATTCGACTCCTATTTCTCGACATGAGGCAGCACCCATGCAGGCTCGTACCAGTCTACTCGCTTCCCTGGTTCTTTCCACGCTGGCAGCCGGCGCCCAGGCCGCCGATGAGGTGGTGGTCTACTCCGCGCGCATCGACGAGCTGATCAAGCCGGTGTTCGACGCCTACACCGCCAAGACCGGCGTGCCGGTGAAGTTCATCACCGACAAGGAAGCGCCGCTGCTGGCCCGCCTCAAGGCCGAAGGGGCGAACACCCCGGCCGACCTGCTGATCACCGTGGACGCCGGCAACCTCTGGCAGGCCGAGCAGGAGGGCGTGCTCAAGCCGCTCAAGTCGGCCGTGATCGAGGCCAACATCCCGTCCCAGTACCGCTCCAGCACCGGCGCCTGGACCGGCCTGTCGCTGCGCGCGCGGACCATCTTCTACTCCACCGAGCGGGTCAAGCCGGAAGAACTGTCGACCTACGAAGCCCTGGCCGACAGCAACTGGGAAGGCCGCCTGTGCCTGCGCACCAGCAAGAAGGTCTACAATCAGTCGCTGACCGCTACCCTGATCGAGACCCATGGCGCGGCCAAGGCCGAAGCGATCGTCAAGGGCTGGATCAACAACCTGGCCACCGACGTATTCGCCGACGACACCGCTCTGCTGCAGGCCATCGACGCCGGCCAGTGCGACGTGGGCATGGCCAACACCTACTACTACGGCCGCCTGCACAAGCAGCAGCCGTCGCTGAAAGTGAAGCCGTTCTGGCCGAACCAGGCCGACCGTGGCGTGCACGTCAACCTGTCCGGTGCCGGCGTGACCCTGCACGCGCCGCATGCCGCCGAGGCGCAAAAGCTGCTGGAGTGGATGACCAGCGCCGAAGCGCAGAGCCTGTTCGCCGACGTCAACCAGGAGTACCCGGCCAACCCGACGGTCAAGCCGTCCGCCGAAGTGGCTGCCTGGGGCAGCTTCAAGGCCGACAGCGTGCCGATGGAAGTGGCCGGCAAGCGCCAGGCCGAAGCGACCAAGCTGATGGACCGCGCCGGCTGGAACTGATCGCGATTGGCTGCGCGTCGGCCATACTGCGTTGGAAACGGCCTCGGGCTGCTCATTTACTGACTGTAAACTCCGCGCCCTCGGCCCTTTCCGCCTTGTCTGGCTCTAGCTCGCTCAATCGCGCGCTGACCCCGTTATACTCGACGCCCCGGCCAGTCCGGGGCGTTCTGTTTTTCTCGTCGAGGAACTCGCGTGGCCCATCCCGCCCAGCGCCGCTGGTATCCCATCGCCTTCGCCATCGCCAGCCTGGTGCTGCTGCCGCTGTCGGTCCTGCTGCTGTCCTGGCATGAGGTGGATGGCGAGATCTGGGCGCACCTGTGGGCCACCCAGCTGCCGCGCCTGCTCGGCAACACCCTGCTGCTGGTGGTCGGCGTCGGCTTTGGCGTGGTCCTGCTGGGCGTCAGCCTGGCCTGGCTGACCAGCCTCTGCGAGTTCCCCGGGCGGCGCTGGCTGGACTGGGCGCTGATGCTGCCGTTCGCCATTCCCGCCTATGTCCTGGCCTTCGTCTTCGTCGGCCTGCTGGATTTCGCCGGGCCGTTGCAGAGCCTGGCCCGCGACTGGTTCGGCAGCGGCCTGCGCTTGCCGCGGGTGCGCTCCAGCGGCGGGGTGATCATCGTCCTGGTGCTGGTGTTCTACCCCTACGTCTACCTGCTCGCCCGCGGCGCTTTCCTGGCCCAGGGCAAGGGCCTGATGGAGGCGGCGCGGGTGCTTGGCCAGTCGCCCTGGCAGGCGTTCTGGCGGGTGGCCCTGCCGATGGCGCGCCCGGCCATCGGCGCCGGCCTGGCCCTGGCGATCATGGAGACCCTGGCCGACTTCGGCGCGGTCTCGGTGTTCAACTTCGACACCTTCACCACCGCCATCTACAAGACCTGGTACAGCTTCTACAGCCTGTCCAGCGCCACCCAGCTGGCCAGCCTGCTGCTGCTGGCGGTGATGCTGGTGCTGTATGGCGAGCGCCGCGCCCGTGGTGCCAGCCGCCCGGCCAGCGAGCGGCCGCGGGGCAAGCCGCTGTACCACCTGCGCGGCTGGAAGGCGGCGCTGGCCAGCGCCTGGTGCGGCCTGGTGTTCGTCTGTGCCTTCGTCGTGCCACTGCTGCAGTTGCTGGTCTGGTTCTGGCAGCGCGGGCGTTTCGACCTCGACGAGCGCTATGTCGGGCTGATCCTGCACACCCTCTACCTGGGCGGGCTGGCGGCCCTGGTCACGGTCGGGGTGGCTCTGCTGCTGGCCTTCGCCCGGCGCCAGGCGCCGACCCGGCTGATGCGCTCGGCGGTGGGCCTGGCCAACCTCGGCTATGCCCTGCCGGGCTCGGTGCTGGCGGTGGCGATCATGCTGGCATTCAGTTACCTGGACAATCAGCTGGTCATCCCCCTGTCCGCCTGGCTGGGTGGCGCCGGCAAGCCGCTGCTGCTGGGTAGCCTGGGCGCGCTGCTGCTGGCCTACCTGGTGCGCTTCATGGCGGTGGCCCATGGCCCGCTGGAGCACAGCCTGGCGCGCATCCGCCCGTCGCTGCCGGAGGCTTCGCGCAGCCTCGGCGTGGGCGGGCCGCGCCTGTTCTTGCGGGTCTATCTGCCGCTGCTGGTGCCCGGCGCGTTGAGCGCCGGCCTGCTGGTGTTCGTCGATGTGCTCAAGGAGATGCCGGCCACCCTGCTGATGCGCCCCTTCGGCTGGGACACCCTGTCGGTGCGGGTGTTCGAGATGACCAGCGAGGGCGAGTGGGCGCGCGCCGCACTGCCGGCACTGAGCCTGGTGCTGGTCGGCCTGCTGCCGGTGATCGGCCTGATCCGCCGCTCGGCGCACCAGCCGGGGCACTAGCCGCGGCCGCTGGGCCTTGCCCGTCTCCGGCTTGTCGGGTGGTGACTGCTCGGTCACTTTGCGAGATGACCAGACGCCTTTGCGGGGCTACAATGCGCGCCTGCTGACGCAGCCCGACCATGAACCCCGCATCCGCTGCAGGCCCCGGCCGGCGCGGGCGGGCGTCTAGCGCAAGGAGTTACCCATGGGACAGCGTACCCCTCTGTACGAACAGCATCTGGCGCTCGGCGCCAAGATGGTCGATTTCGGTGGCTGGGACATGCCGCTGCACTACGGCTCGCAGGTCGAGGAGCACCATCAGGTGCGTCGCGACTGCGGTGTGTTCGACGTTTCCCACATGACCGTGGTCGATGTCACCGGGCCCCAGGCCCAGGCCTGGCTGCAATACCTGCTGGCCAACGACGTGGCGCGCCTGAAGACGCCGGGCAAGGCCCTCTACAGCGGCATGCTCAACGAGCGCGGCGGCGTGGTCGACGACCTGATCGTCTACCTCACCGACTGGGGCTACCGCGTGGTGGTCAACGCCGCCACCCGCGACAAGGACCTGGCCTGGATGCAGGCGCACACCGCCGGCTTCGACGTCACCCTGAACGAGCGTGCCGAGCTGGCCATGCTCGCCGTCCAGGGCCCCAACGCCCGCGCCAAGACCGCCGAGCTGGTCAGCCCCGCGCGCGCCGCGCTGATCAACGAACTCAAGGTGTTCCAGGGCCTGCCGGAAGGCGACTGGTTCATCGCCCGCACCGGCTACACCGGTGAAGACGGCCTGGAAATCATGCTGCCGGCCGAGCAGGCCGCCGCCTTCCTCAGCGAACTGGTCGGCGCCGGCATCGCCCCGATCGGCCTCGGCGCGCGCGACACCCTGCGCCTGGAAGCCGGCATGAACCTGTACGGCCAGGACATGACCGACGACGTCTCGCCGCTGGCCGCCAACATGGCCTGGACCATCGCCTGGGAGCCGGTCGAGCGCAACTTCGTCGGCCGCAGCGCCCTGGAAAGCCAGCGCGCCGCCGGCGACCAGGCCAAGCTGGTCGGCCTGGTGCTGGAGGAGCGCGGCGTGCTGCGCGCCCACCAGGTGGTGCGCATCGAGGGCGTCGGCGAGGGCGAGATCACCAGCGGCAGCTTCTCGCCGACCCTCGGCAAGTCCATCGCCCTGGCCCGCGTGCCGGCAGCCACCGGCGAGCGCGCCGAAGTGGAGATCCGCGGCAAGTGGTACCCGGTGCGCGTGGTCAAAGCGAATTTCGTGCGTAACGGCAAAGCCGTCATCTAACTGCTAACTTTTCCGGGCGGGCTACCCGCCACCTGATCCTGAGGACATCCTGATGAGCACTATCCCCGCCGATCTGCGTTACGCCGCCAGCCACGAGTGGGCCCGCCTCGAAGCGGATGGCACCGTCACCGTGGGCATTTCCGACCACGCTCAGGAAGCCCTGGGCGACGTGGTCTACGTCGAACTGCCGGAAGTCGGCAAGCAGCTGGCCGCCGGTCAGGAAGCCGGGGTGGTGGAGTCGGTGAAAGCCGCTTCCGACATCTATGCGCCAATCGCCGGTGAAGTCATCGCGGTCAACGAAGCCCTCAGCGACAGCCCCGAGCAGGTCAACGGCGAACCCTACGCCGCCTGGTTCTTCAAGCTGAAGCCGAGCAATGCCGCCGACCTCGACAGCCTGCTGGATGCTGCCGGCTATAAAGCCGCCTGCGACGCCGACGCCTGAGAAGCGGCCACGATCTGCTGCGCGTCGGCCAGACGACGTTGGAAGGCTTCGGAAAGCGGCTTGCCGCTAACGCGCTTTAGCGCGGCCCGAAGGGCGAGTGAAACGAGTCGTGCTCATTTACAGCACGTAAATTCCGCTCCCTCGGCCACTTCCGCCTAGTCTGGCTCTAGCTCGCGAGATCCTGGTCCGCTTCTACGATCACCGCCACAGGTCAAATTCGTTGTCGAGCCTCGATTCGTCGAGGCTCTGTCATTTCCCGAGAGCCACGCCATGTCCCAGACGCCCCGTCTCGCCCAGTTGCACCAGCCCGATGCCTTCCTCCGTCGTCACCTCGGCCCCGATGCCGGCGAGCAGCAGGCCATGCTGTCCGCCCTCGGCGTGGCCGACCGCGACGAACTGATCGTGCAGACGGTGCCACCGGCCATCCGCCTGAATGGCCCGCTGGCCCTGCCGGCGGCACTGGACGAGCAGGCCGCCCTGGCCAAGCTCAAGGGTTATGCCCAGCAGAACCAGCAGTGGACCAGCCTGATCGGCATGGGCTACCACGGCACCCTGACCCCGACCGTGATCCTGCGCAACGTGCTGGAGAACCCGGGCTGGTACACTGCCTATACGCCCTACCAGCCGGAAATCGCCCAGGGTCGCCTGGAGGCGCTGCTGAACTTTCAGCAGCTGACCATCGACCTCACCGGCCTCGACCTGGCCAGCGCCTCGCTGCTGGATGAGGCCACCGCCGCCGGCGAAGCCATGGCCCTGGCCAAGCGCGTGGCCAAGTCGAAGAGCAACCTGTTCTTCGTCGACCAGAACTGCCACCCGCAGACCATCTCCGTGGTGCAGACCCGCGCCGAAGGCTTCGGCCTGGAAGTGCGGGTCGGCAGCCTCGACGAGCTGAGCCAGCACCAGGTGTTCGGCGCCCTGCTGCAGTACCCGGACACCCACGGCGAGATCCGCGACCTGCGCCCGATCATCGCCCAGCTGCATGCCCAGCAGGCCCTGGCCTGCGTCTCCGCCGACCTGCTGTCGCTGCTGCTGCTGACCCCGCCGGGCGAGCTGGGCGCCGACGTGGTGTTCGGTTCGGCCCAGCGCTTCGGCGTGCCGATGGGCTATGGCGGCCCGCACGCGGCGTTCTTCGCCACCAGCGACGCCTACAAGCGCGCCATGCCCGGGCGGATCATCGGCGTGTCCAAGGACGCCCGCGGCAACACCGCGCTGCGCATGGCCCTGCAGACCCGCGAGCAGCATATCCGCCGCGAGAAGGCCAACTCCAACATCTGCACCTCGCAGGTGCTGCTGGCCAACATCGCCAGCTGCTACGCCGTCTACCACGGCCCGCAGGGGCTCAAGCAGATCGCCCAGCGCGTGCACCGGCTGACCGCCATCCTCGCCGCCGGCCTGCAGCAGAAGGGCGTGCAGCGCGACAACCAGCACTTCTTCGACACCCTGACCCTGGAAGTCGGCGGCATGCAGACCGCCATCCTCGAGTCGGCCAGGGCGGCGCGGATCAACCTGCGCATCCTCGGCCGCGGCAAGCTGGGCGTCAGCCTGGACGAGACCTGCAGCGCGCAGACCGTCGAGCAGCTGTTCGCCATCTTCCTCGGCGCCGACCACGGCCTGTCGGTCGAGGCGCTGGACGCCGGCGAGCTGCCGCAAGGCATCCCGGCCGAGCTGCTGCGCACCTCGGCCTACCTGAGCCACCCGGTGTTCAACACGCACCACAGCGAAACCGCCATGCTGCGCTACCTCAAGCGCCTGGAGAACAAGGACCTGGCGCTCAACCAGTCGATGATCCCGTTGGGCTCCTGCACCATGAAGCTCAACGCCACCAGCGAGATGATCCCGATCACCTGGCCGGAATTCGCCAGCCTGCACCCCTTCGTGCCGGCCGAGCAGGCCCAGGGCTACAAGCTGATGATCGACGAGCTGGAAGAGTGGCTGCGCGCCATCACCGGCTTCGACGCCATCTGCACCCAGCCCAACTCCGGCGCCCAGGGCGAATACGCCGGCCTGCTGGCGATCCGCAAGTACCACCAGAGCCGTGGCGATGGCCACCGCGACATCTGCCTGATCCCGGCCTCGGCCCACGGCACCAACCCGGCCTCGGCGCAGATGCTGAGCATGCGCGTGGTGGTGGTGGACTGCGACGCCGCCGGCAACGTCGATATGGACGACCTCAAGCTCAAGGTGGCCGAGGCAGGCGACAAGCTGTCTTGCCTGATGATCACCTACCCCTCGACCCACGGCGTGTACGAGGAAGGCATCCGCGACATCTGCGACGTGGTGCATGCCGCCGGCGGCCAGGTGTACATGGACGGCGCCAACCTCAACGCCCAGGTCGGCCTGGCGCGGCCGGCCGATATCGGCGCCGACGTGTCGCACATGAACCTGCACAAGACCTTCTGCATCCCCCACGGCGGTGGAGGCCCGGGCATGGGCCCGATCGGCGTGCGCGCGCACCTGGCGCCGTTCGTCGCCAACCACCCGGTGGTCGAGCTGCAGGGGCCCAACCCGCAGAACACCGCGGTCAGCGCCGCGCCCTGGGGCAGCGCGAGCATCCTGCCGATCAGCTGGATGTACATCGCCATGATGGGCCCGCAACTGGCCGACGCCACCGAAGTGGCGATCCTTAACGCCAACTACCTGGCCAGCCAGCTGACCGGCGCCTTCCCGGTGCTGTACAGCGGGCGCAACGACCGCGTCGCCCACGAGTGCATCCTCGATCTGCGCCCGCTCAAGGCGGAAACCGGGATCAGCGAGGAAGACGTGGCCAAGCGCCTGATGGACTACGGCTTCCACGCGCCGACCATGAGCTTCCCGGTGCCGGGCACGCTGATGATCGAGCCGACCGAGAGCGAGTCCAAGGAAGAGCTGGATCGCTTCATCGGCGCCATGCTCAGCATCCGCGCCGAGATCGCCAAGGTGGCCAACGGCGACTGGCCGGCCGAGAACAACCCGCTGAAGAACGCCCCGCACACTCTGGCCGACGTCACCGGCGTGTGGGAGCGGCCGTACAGCATCGAGGAGGCGGTGACCCCGTCCGCGCACACCCGCGCGCACAAGTACTGGCCGGCGGTGAACCGCGTCGACAACGTGTTCGGCGACCGCAACCTGTTCTGCGCCTGCGTGCCGATGGACGACTACCGCGGCTAAGTCTGGCCTGGCCTGAGGAAAAGCCGCCTGCGGGCGGCTTTTTCATGCTCGCGTTTTCCCCCAGGCGTGGCCGCGGCGAACCGCCGCTCCGCGAATTGCCTGCCACGGCTGCGGATGGGCCAAGGGCGGAGAAGAACCGGAGTTCGCTCAGGGCTTTGCTACGCTCTTGATCTGGGGCAGGGCAGTTAATCTTCCTGCAGTCATAGTGCTCCAGAGTGGCGGGCAGGGCGGATGCGGCGGGGGCGACCGGCATCGCCGGAGTTGGGCCGCTGCATATCTGCTTATTCATCTGCGCGTTGCCTGCTGCCGGCTCCCGAGGTGCCGGAGCCCGCTGCGTGTGGCAAATCGATCAGGGAGTCTTCGATGGCTGAACCAAGCAAGAAAATGAGCCTGATGGGGCTCACCACCCTGGTGGCGGTGAACATGATGGGCTCCGGCATCATCATGCTGCCGTCGAGCATGGCGCAGCTGGGGGCGGTGTCGCTGCTGTCATGGATCATCACCGCCATCGGCTCCATGGCCATCGCCTACTGCTTCGCCCAGTGCGGCATCTACTGCCCGCGCTCCGGCGGCATGTCGGCGTACAGCGAGGAGGCGCACGGCAAGTCGGCGTTCTTCCTCTGCTCGTTCCTCTACTTCCTGTCGCTGGCCATCGGCAACGTGGCCATCGGCATCTCCGCGGTGGGCTACCTGACGCCGTTCTTCCCCTGGCTGGGCAGCGGTGCCATTCCGCTGTTCATCGGCACGGTCGGGCTAATCTGGCTGACCACGGTCGCCAACTTCGGCGGCCCGAGCATCACCGGCAAGATCGGTTCGATCACCGTCTGGGGGGTGATCATCCCGGTGGCGGGGCTCAGCGTGATCGGCTGGTTCTGGTTCGATGGCGGCGTGTTCGCCGCCGCCTGGAACCCGAACAACCTGGCCACCAGCGATGCCATCGCCCAGAGCATTCCGCTGACCCTGTGGGCCTTCCTCGGCATGGAGTCGGCGGCGCAGAACTCCGCGGCGGTGGACAACCCCAAGCGCAACGTGCCGCTGGCCTGTCTGCTCGGCACCCTCGGCGCGGCGGTGGTGTACATCCTGTCGACCACGGTGATCCAGGGCATCGTCCCCAACGCCGAGCTGGCCAGCTCCAGCGCGCCGTTCGCCTACGTCTATGCGCAGATGTTCAACCCGCTGATCGGCAACATCATCATGATCCTGGCGGTGATGGCCTGCATCGGCTCGTTGCTGGGCTGGCAGTTCACCCTCGGCCAGACCGCCAAGGTCACCGCCGAGGAGGGCATGTTCCCCAAGCTGTTCGCCCGCGTCAGCAAGCTGGAGGCGCCGATCATCGGCATGATCGCCTGCGCCGTGCTGCAGACCCTGCTGGCCCTGTCGACCATCTCGCCGAACGCCAGCGAGCAGTTCGGCAAGTTGGTCAACCTGGCCGCGGTGACCAACCTGATCCCCTATGTCACGGCGCTCTCCGGGCTGCTGGTGATCATGTACAAGGCCCAGGTCGGCACGGCGATCTTTGCCCGCAACGTGGTGGTGCTGCTGGTGGCGATGTTCTATTGCTACTACGCCCTGTACGCCTCGGGCAAGGATGCGGTGTTCGGCGCGGCGATCGTCCTGGTCATCGGCTACCTGCTCTACGGCTTCATCACCAAGCGCTTCGTCGAGCTGCCGCTGGCCAGCCCGGTCGCGCCCAGGAAGCCTTAGGCATGCAACAGACACCAGTATTCGGGGAACAGGACATGAAGCAACCACCACTCAAGTCGATCATCCGCTTGCTGGCCTGCGTGCTGGCCGCGCTGCCGCTGCTGGCCGCTGCCAGCACCCTGGAGCGGGTGCGCAGCAGCAACAGCATCACCCTCGGCTTCCTGCCGGATGCCGCGCCGTTCAGCAGCCAGGAGGGCGACCAGATCAGCGGCTATGCCATCGACCTGTGCCTGAAGGTCGTCGACAGGCTCAAGACCAGCCTCGCGCTGCCCGATCTGCAGGTGCGCTACCAGCCGCTCGGCGAGGCGGATAAATTCGCCGCGGTCAGCTCGGGCCGGGTCGATATCCTCTGCTCGCCGAGCCCGGAGTCGCTGGTGGCACGCAAGACGGTGAGCTTTTCGGTGCCGGTCTACACCGCCGGCCTGGCGGTGATGGTGCGCGAGGATGCGCCGGCGAGCCTGGTCAAGGTGCTCAACGGCGAGGCGGCGCACAGCGGGCCGACCTGGCGCGCGACGCTCAACCAGGGCCTGGCCCGGCATACCTACGTGACCATCGCCGGCGGCGTGACCGAAGACTGGATTCGTCAGCGCCAGCGCCTGCTGGGCGTGGTTGCCAGCCTGGTGACGGTCGATGACTTCGACGCCGGGGTGCGCCTGGTGGCCGAGGGCAAGGCCGACGCCTTCTTTGCCGCGCGCACGGTGCTGCAGCACTATCGGCTGAAGAGCCAGTACCGCGAGCGCTTGAGGGTGCTGGAGCGCATCTTCGACTATGCCCCGGTGGCCATGGCGCTGGAGCGCGGCGACGAGGACTTCCGCCTGCTGGTGGATACCGCGCTCAGCGAGCTGTACCGTTCCGACGAACTGGCGCAGGTCTACGCCCGCTATCTCGGCGCGCCCGATGAGACCACCCAGAAGCTGTTCAAGGTCTACGCCTTGCCGTGACCGCCGGGGTGGTCCGCACGACGGCGCCGCAGGGCGCCGTCGGCGTTTCAGGGGGCGCAGCCGCTGGCGGGCAGGCTGTCCATGGCCCGCGCGAGCAGCGCCTTGCTGCGCTCGCTGTGGAGGATGCTGGTGTGGCTCTCTTCGAGCAGGTAGAGGTGCTCGGCCTCGTCCTGGGCGGGGCCGCGCAGCTGGCTGGCCAGCGGCACGACGCCATCGTTGGGCTGCGCCAGCAGGCGGCTGTTGCCGCCGTAGCTGACCAGCAGCCACTGGCGCACATGCGCGGGCAGCGGGCCGGCGAACAGCGCCTGCAGGTAGGGGCTGCCCGGCGCCAGATCGCGCCAGGTCGGCACCACGACCGGCGCCTGCTTGAGGCCTGTGGCCGCCGCCGGATGGCCGTCCCAGGGCGTGGCCAGGGTGAGGAACAGGCACAGGTTCTGGCTGCCGGCATTGGCCTCGAGCAGCTGCACGGCGCGCCGGGCGACCAGGCCGCCCATGCTGTGGGCGACGATATGGAAGCGGCGCACGCCGTGGCGCAGCTGCACATCCTGAATGGCCTCGCTGAGCAGGTAGGCGCTGTTACCCAGCGGCAGGCTGCCGGGGTAGTGGAACAGCACCGCTTGAAAGCGCTGCCGATCCAGGCCGTCGAGCAACGCCTGCCAGGTGCGCGGCGAATCGTTGATGCCGTGCACCAGGAACACCGGCTCCTTGTCGTCGCTCCAGGGCTCCAGCAGGTACAGGCCGTAGCCGACCTCACGCAGATAGTCGAGCGGCTCCCAGGCGCCCTGGCTGATCCGCTGCGGGTCGAAACGCGGGTCGTCGAGGGCGACCTGTTGCAGGTAGTTGCTGCGCAGACGCGGCCGGTTCTCGTACAGCTTGTCCAGGCTCAGATCGACGTCCGGCGCGTCGGCGGCCGCTGCCGTGCCGCCCAGTAGCAGGCGGTTGCTGCGCAGCAGGGTGGCGCGGGTGGCGTCATCGGGCTGCAGGCTGAGCGCCACGCTGCGAGCCGGCGCCAGCCAGTGTCGGGTTTCGTCTGGATCCAGGCGGAAGTTGCCGTTGTCATCGGCGAAGGCCAGCAACTGGTAGGTCCCGTGGGGCACGGTGAAGTAGAAGTCGTTGCCCGGGGCGACGATGCGGTAGCTGAGCGCCTTGCCCTGCCCATCGAGCAGGGCGACCAGGGCGGTCGACGGGCTGGCCGCATCCAGCTGGCCGGCGACCAGCAGCAGTTCCTGCTGGACCTGCTTCACCTGGCGGTCCATCTCCAGCAGCTGGCAGCCGCTGCAGAGCAGGGGCAGTGCCAGCAGCGCCATGTGCAGTCTGGCCATCCTGGTTCCCTGCTAGTTGCTCGAGTCGGCCTCGACGCGCAGCAGCACGCCATCCTGGCCGACCACGCGGATCGGCGTGCCGGCAGGCAGGTCCGGTCCGCTGACCAGCCACAGGCTGTCGCCGGCCTTGATCTTGCCGCGGCCGCCGATTATGGCCTCGTGCAGGACGAAGCTGCGGCCGATCAGTTCGCTGCCGCGCCGGTTCAGGCCCGGCTGCGCGGAGGGCTTGCCGGCGCTGCGCTGGCGCTGCCACCAGAACACCGCGGTGAGCACCGAGAGTATGGCGAACAGGAAGAACTGCCAGGCCCAGGGCAGCTCCGGGAACAGGTAGCTGAGTACCCCGACGCAGGCCGCGGCGATGCCGATCCACAGCAGGTAGCCGCCGGCCCCGAAGATCTCGAGGATCAGCAGCAGGGTGCCGAAGGCCAGCCAGTCCCAGAAGGTCAGGTGGTGCAGGAAGTCCATCATGCGCGCGGGTCACCCGAGGAGTTTCCACCGAAGGTGGCCTTGACGATCTCGCCGATGCCGCCGACCGCGCCGATCACCTGGCTGGCCTCCAGCGGCATGAGGATCACCTTGCTGTTGGAGGCCGAGGCCAGGTTGCCCAGGGCCTCGATGTACTTCTGCGCGACGAAGTAGTTGACCGCCTGCACGTTGCCGCTGGCGATCGCCTCGGACACCATGCGGGTGGCCTCGGCTTCGGCCTGGGCCGCGCGCTCGCGCGCCTCGGCCTCGAGGAAGGCGGCCTGGCGCTGGCCTTCGGCCTTGAGGATGTCGCCCTGCTTCTGCCCTTCGGCGGTGAGGATGGCGGCGGCGCGCAGGCCCTCGGCCTCGAGGATCTGCGCGCGCTTGATGCGTTCGGCCTTCATCTGCCCGGACATGGCCGCCATCAGGTCGGCGGGCGGGCTGATGTCCTTGATCTCGATGCGGGTGATCTTGATGCCCCAGGGCGCGGTGGCTTCGTCCACGGTCTTGAGCAGGCGCTCGTTGATCGCATCGCGCTGGCCGAGCATGGCGTCCAGCTCCATGGAGCCGAGCACGGTACGGATGTTGGTCATCACCAGGTTGCGGATGGCGTGTTCGAGGTTGTTGACCTCATAGGCCGCCTGCGCCGAGTTGATGATCTGGAAGAAGCAGATGGCGTCGATCTGCACGGTGGCGTTGTCGGCGGTGATCACTTCCTGCGGCGGGATATCCAGCACGCTTTCCATGACGTTGAGCTTGCGGCCGATGCGGTCCATCACCGGCACGATGATGTTGAGGCCCGGCTTGAGCGTGTTGGTGTAGCGCCCAAAGCGCTCCACCGTCCACTCGAAGCCCTGCGGCACGACCTTGAAGCCCATGAACACCACGGCCACGGCGAGGCCGACGAAGAGCAGCAGTACGCCACCAATTTCCATATTTTTCTCCTGTCATGTACATGGGTTTAACGCATCTAAGCACAGTCGGCGCGCCAGCGCCGCGTTCAGCTGCCGGCGGCGAGCAGGGCCCGGATCAGCCGGGCGTCACGCTGGTAAGTGTCGGGGGCGTAGCGTACTTGCCCGTCGGCGGTCACTTCCACCGTCCAGTAGGCGATCAGCAGCGGCGCCGGTTGCTGCAGGCGGTACTGCTGGGTCTTGCCACTGGCGATGCGGGTTTTCACGCTGGCCAGCTCCGCTTGCGGCAGCAGCCAGGCCAGCAGGTTGTCGACCGCCTCGATCCGCACACAGCCGGAGCTGAACAGGCGTGGCGCCTTGTCGAACAGGGCCTGGCTGGGGGTGTCGTGCAGGTAGACCGAGAACGGGTTGCGAAAGCGCAGGGCCATCTGCCCCAGCGGGTTGCGTGCCCCGGCGGCCTGGCGCAGGAGGATGGCGCCGGGGTTGTCCCAGTCGATCTGGGCGGGGTCGAGCGGATTGCCGTCGTGGTCGTACACGCTCATCTCGTGCTCGGCCAGGTAGCCGAGGTCGGCACGGATGGCCGGCAGCTTGTCTTCACGCAGGATGGTCGGCGGCACGGTCCAGGTCGGGTTGAGGGTCAGCCGGTTGATCTGCGAGGCCAGCAGCGGGGTCTGCCGCTCGATGCGACCGACCTGGGTGCGGGTGCGCCAGAGTTCCTCGCCCTGGCGCAGCACCAGCAGTTCGGCGGCGGCGACGTTGATCGCCACCCGGACCTGGCCGAGGTCGTCGGCCAGCCAGCGCAGGCGCTCCAGGTTGATGCGCAGCTGCGCGCGGCGGGTCAGGGCGTCGAGGTTCAGCTCGTTCAGGCTGGCCGGGCCGAGGATGCCGTCGGCCTGCAGGCCGTGGCGGGCCTGGAAGCTTGCCAGGGCGCTGACGGTGAGCGGGTCGTAGAGTTCGCCCAGGGCGGCTTCGGGCGCCGGCAGGCTGAGGCGGGCGCGTAGCAGCGGCACCCGCGCATCCTGCTTGCCCGGCTGCAGCAACGGGCCTGGCGGCAGCGCCGGCCAGTTGGGCACAGGCTGCAAGCGTTCATTCGCATAGACCGCACGCAGGCGCTGGTACTGCGGCAGCGCGGGGCGGGCGGCGGCGAATGCGGCGGCCGGCTCATCCAGTTGCAGCAGGGCGATGGACAGGGTCGCCAGCTGCGGATCCGGGCGCGGCTGTTGCGGGTCGCGCCACAGCGGTTCCAGCTGCTGTTGGTCCAGACGGCCGCGGCGCAGGTCGAGCAGGGCGCGCAGGTAGCTGCTGCTGGCCTGCAGGTCGCCGCAGGCATCCATGGCCGGCGGCAGCGGGTAATCGGCGGGGTTCAGGCCGTCGTCCGCCAGCTGGGCGAGCTGTTCTTGCAGCTGCTGGCGCTGCGCCGCAGTGCGCCAGGCCGGTCGGCCGTCGCGTTGCGCATAGAAGTTGCCCAGCAGAGTCGTCGTGGCATCGTCTAGGCTTGCCAGTATGGCCGTGCAGGGGCTGGCGGGTTGGACCAGCAGCGGGCGCAGGTCGGCCAGCTGGGCGTCGGGAGCTTCCATGGCGTTGGCGACCAGTGGCAGGGTGAGCATGAGCATGCTCGAGTAAGATGCACACTTTTTGAACAACATACTGCTCCAATCCATGGTTCAGGGTGCCCCGGCGCAAATGGCGGGGGCTGCCGATCAGTATAAGTGGATTGGCCTCGACTCCATGTTACAGGGCTCGACGGGCGCAGAAGTTTTTGAGGTATTGCGCGCATGTTCGGACGAATTGGCCGGCTGGGCCTGGCGGGGCTCTGGCTGCTTTGTGCACCGCTGCTGGCGGCTCCCACGGCGAATGACAAGCTGGTCGAGGACCTCGCCAAGGTGGCGCCTGGCCTCGACCAGCAGGCCCTGCGGCATGCCGTGGCGGCCATGCAGTGCGCGGTCAACCACGGCGCCGCAGCGGCCAGCCGGCTGGCGGTGATCGACTATTCGCAGCCGTCCACGGCGCGCCGCCTGTGGATCTTCGATCTGCAGCGCAAGCGCCTGCTGCTGAGTGACTATGTGGCCCATGGCCGCCGCTCCGGAGAGAATTTCGCGCAGAGCTTTTCCAACCGAGAGGGCAGTTTCCAGAGCAGCCTCGGCCTGTTCCGCACGGCCGAGAGTTACCGTGGCAAGCACGGCTACTCGCTGCGCATGGATGGTCTGGAACCGGGGCTGAACGATCAGGCCCGCGAGCGGGCCATCGTCATCCACGGTGCCAGCTACGTCGACCCGCGCCTGGCCCGCAGCCAGGGGCGCATCGGCCGCAGCCTGGGTTGCCCGGCGGTGCGCCCGCAGGTGGCGCGCATGGTGGTCGACAAGCTCAAGGGCGGGCAATTCCTCTTTGCCTGGCACTCCGATCGGCGCTGGCTGCGCAATTCCGCCTACCTGGACTGCAAGCCGCAACGGGTGGCCAGCATCCTGGCCCGCAAGGGTCTGCCAGAAAGCTGAGCGTAGGGCGCGCTACTTCTGTTCGCTCTGCGGGGTGACCCGCAGCACTTCCTCGATGGTGGTCTGGCCGGCGGCGACCTTCTGCGCGCCGGACAGGCGCAGGCTGCGCATGCCGTCCTTGAAGGCGTGCCGGCGCAGGGCCACAAGGTCGGTGTCGGCGCTGATCAGCGGCTTGATCGCATCGTTGAGCAGCATGATCTCGTACACCCCGGCGCGGCCGCGATAGCCGGTCTCGCGGCATTCCGCACAGCCCACCGCGCGGTGCGCGCCGGTAGGCAGCGGTGCGCTCCATGGCGTGGTCAGGCTTTGCCAGTCGGCTTCGCTGAGCTGCACCGGCTCCTTGCAGTGCGGGCACAGGGTGCGCACCAGGCGCTGGGCCATGACGCCGAGGATGGTGGCCTTGAGCAGGTAGTGCGGCACGCCCAGTTCGAGCAGGCGGCTGATGGCGCTGGGGGCGTCGTTGGTGTGCAGGGTGGAGAGCACCAGGTGGCCGGTGAGCGCCGCCTGGATCGCCATCTCGGCGGTCTCCAGGTCGCGGATCTCGCCGACCATGATGATGTCCGGGTCCTGGCGCATCAGCGCGCGCACGCCGCTGGCGAAGGTCAGGTCGATGTTGTGCTGCACCTGCATCTGGTTGAAGGCGCCCTCGATCATCTCGATCGGGTCCTCGATGGTGCAGACGTTCACCTCCTCGGTGGCCAGCTGCTTGAGGGTGGTGTACAGCGTGGTGGTCTTGCCCGAGCCGGTGGGCCCGGTGACCAGGATGATGCCGTTGGGCTGGCTGGTCATGCTCTCCCAGCGACGCAGGTCGTCCGGGGAGAAGCCCAGCTGGTCCGGGCTCTTGAGCAGCACCTCGGGGTCGAAGATGCGCATCACCATCTTCTCGCCGAAGGCGGTGGGCAGGGTCGACAGGCGCAGTTCCACTTCGCCGCCGTCCGGGGTCTTGGTCTTGATCCGGCCGTCCTGGGGCTTGCGCTTCTCCGCCACGTTCATCCGCCCGAGGCTCTTCAGGCGGCTGACGATGGCCATGGTCACCTGGGGCGGGAACTGGTAGACGTTGTGCAGCACGCCGTCGATGCGAAAGCGCACGGTGCCGGCTTCGCGGCGCGGCTCGATATGGATGTCGCTGGCGCGCTGCTGGTAGGCGTACTGGAACAGCCAGTCGACGATATTGACGATATGCGCGTCGTTGGCGTCCGGCTCCTGGTCGCTGGCGCCGAGGCTGAGCAGCTGTTCGAAGTTGCCGATGCCGCTGATCTTCTGGTCGACCGCGGTGGCGCCGCTGACCGAGCGGGCCAGGCGGTAGAACTCGGTGGTGAAGCGCTGCAGGTCGGCGGGGTTGACCACCACGCGCTTGATCGGCCGCTTCAGCACATGCACCAGGTTGGCTTCCCAGCCATGCACGAAGGGCTGGGCGCTGGCGATGGTCACCGCTTCGCTGTCCACCGCCACGGCGAGGATCTTGTGGCGCTGGGCGAAGGCATAGGACATCAGCGGGGTGACCGCGGCGACGTTGATCTTCAGCGGGTCGATGCGCATGTAGGGCTGGCCGGCCAGCTGCGCCAGCCAGATGGTCAGCCCTTCCAGGTCGTGCTTCTTGCCGGGTCGTTGCAGGTCGTCGAGCTGCTGGGCGGCGAGGAACTCCAGGGGGTGCAGCTTGGCGTTTTCCGCCCCGCGGCGCAGCATCAGGCACTGCTCGGCCTGTTCCTGCGACACGCGGCCCTGGGCCATCAGCTCGCGCAGGATGTCGTTGAGGTCCAGCCAGCGATCCTGGGTCGACGGGGCTAAAGCGGACATGCGGTTCCCTTTGTGGTGATCTGCCAGCTTGCCAGCTTATTGCACCAGCAGCTTCCAGGGTTTGAGCGTGGCCACAGTATGAGCCTGCGCCACCCGCGCGGCCAACACCTCGGCAGCCAGTGGCTGCAGGGCCAGCTCGTGCAGTTTGCTCAGCTCGCCGTACAGGCGGTCGACTTCCGCCACCTCGAGAATCTGCCGGGCCAGGTGCAGCCAGGCCTGGATGCGTTCGATGCGCGGCAGCTGCTCGGCGAGGTCTTCCGGCTGCTGCTGGTAGCGCTTGAGCTGCAGCGCCGCACCTTCCTCGGCCAGCAGATGCGGCAGCCAGTTGCCCAGCACCGCGGCGCCCTGGCGATTGCCGCGGTTGTTGCGCTCGACCGTCCAGCTGCGCGCCAGCAGCCAGCGCGACAGGTTCAGCGAGAACAGGCCCCAGCGGTTGCCCTGCAGTTCGGCGGCGAACAGCGCCGGGGCGTTCTTGCGCAGGCTGTCGTCGCTCTGGCCGGCCAGCAGGCGCGGGCGCCAGTCATCGAGCAGGCCATCCAGGGCTTCGCGCAGGGCGCTGCTGGAGGCGCGCGGGGCGGCCTGGCCGAGGCTGCCGAGCAGCGCGCGCAGCTCCACCAGTTTCTCCAGCCATTGCGCCAGCAGCTTCCAGTGGCCGTTGAAGCGGTACTGCTCGGCCAGGCGCTGGCTGCTGCCCAGCAGGTACCAGGCCAGGGCGCAGAAGGCGTCGTCCAGGCTCTGTTCGGCGTTCAGCTCCGGCGCCGGCAGGCTCAGGCTGTAGCTGGCCGAGTCGAACAGGCGGTAGCCGCGCTCGGCCTTGCTGATATCGCAGGGCATCAGCGGCAGGTCGGCGGCCAGCTCGGCGGCCAGCTCCAGCAGGGCGGCCGGATCGCCTTCGCGCAGCTCCAGCTCCAGCTCGCAGATTTCCTCTTCGCCTTCGCCGGCGATCACCTTGCCCAGGTCCAACGCCGCCTCGATGACCACCTTGGCCTTGCCGCGGCCCCAGGCGATCTCGGCTTTCTGCCGGACGAAGTCGGTGGTGAAGATCGGTTTCAGCTGCTTCTTGTCCAGCTCGGCCAGGCTGGCCGGCCAGCACTGGTCGTCGAGTTTCTTGGTGTCCAGCTTGGCCTTGCTCAGGTACCAGTCCCACTCGTTGCGCTCGGACAGCCCGGCCACGCTCTGCCCTCGGGTCTTCAGGGTCTGGATGAACTGCTCGCCGTCGCGGCGCAGGCGCAGGGCGACCCTGGCCTCGGCCAGGTCGCGGGTGGGGGTATCGAAATACTGGTTGAACAGTTCACGGGTCTCCCAGCCGCTCTTGTTGCGCTTCTTCAGCAGCGGGTGGTCACGCAGGGCGGCCAGGGTTTCGCGACTGGCGCGCAGCTTGATTTCGGTTTCTTTCTGCATGATGGACTCTCGCGAAATGATGGCGCCGGGAGCGACAAGGCCGCCCTGAGGCGGCCTTGTGCAAGCGGACAGACGTCGAGCTTAGACGAACAGCTTCACGCCCAGCCAGAACAAACCGGCGGACAGGGCGATGGTGGCCGGCAGGGTGAACAGCCAGGCCAGCAGGATGTTGCGCACGGTGCCCAGTTGCAGGCCGCTCTTGTTGGCGACCATGGTGCCGGCCACGCCAGACGACAGCACGTGGGTGGTGGAGACCGGCAGGCTGTAGATGTTGGCCAGGCCGATGGCGATGGAGGCGGTGATCTGCGCACTCATGCCCTGGGCGTAGGTCATGCCGGTGCGGCCGATCTTCTCGCCGACGGTGAGTACCACGCGCTTCCAGCCGACCATGGTGCCGATGCCGAGGGCCAGGGCCACGGCGAAGATCACCCACAGCGGGGCGTATTCGGTGGTGGCGGTGAGGTCCTTGCGCAGCTTGTCGAGGTCGGCCTTCTCGCGCTTGGGCAGCTCTTTCAGCTTGCTCACCTTCTTCGCCGTGTCGTCCAGGCACAGCAGGTAGCGGCGGACCTGGGTGCGCTGCTCGATCGGCATCTGCCGGTAGTCGGTGACGCCCTCGAGGGCGGTCAGCAGGGCGCTGATGGTCGGCTCGGTGAGCTGCACGTCGCAGCGGAATTTCTTCGGCAGCTCGCTGCGGCCGTTCTTGCCCAGGGCCAGGTACTCGCTCAGCGTGTCATGGTTGCGCTCGTAGAACTGGCTCAGGTGCACGGCCGCGTCGCGGGTGCGCTCGATCTGGTAGGTGGTGCTGTTGAGGTCGAGGACGAACTTGGCCGGGACGATACCGATCAGCACCAGCATGATCAGGCCGATACCCTTCTGCCCGTCGTTGGAGCCATGCACGAAGCTCACGCCCATGGCCGAGGCGATCAGCACCACGCGGTTCCAGAACGGCGGTTTCTTCTTGCCCTTGACCTCCATGCGGGTCTCGGGGGACTCGTGCATCTTCGAGCCGCCCCACATGCGCTTGAGCACCAGCAGGATCAGCGCGGCCACGGTGAAACCGGCCAGCGGCGAGAGCAGCAGGGACAGGCCGATGTCGATGGCTTTCTGCCAGTTGACCCCCTCCGCCAGGGAGATGTCGGCGATCAGGGCATTGGCCAGGCCGACCCCGAGGATCGAGCCGATCAGGGTGTGCGAGCTGGATGCCGGAATGCCGAAATACCAGGTGCCGAGGTTCCAGGCGATGGCGGCCCCCAGCAGGGAGAACACCATGACCAGGCCATAGGCGGTGTTGACGTTGATCAGCAGCTCCACCGGCAGCAGGTGGACGATGGCATAGGCCACGCCGACGCCGCCGAGCAGCACCCCGAGGAAGTTGAAGATCCCGGAGAAGACCACCGCGACATGGGGCGGCATCGCCTTGGTGTAGATCACCGTGGCCACCGCGTTGGCGGTGTCATGGAAACCGTTGATGAATTCGAAGGACAACACGAAGATCAAGGCAAGAGCCAGGCTGATGACAACCCAGGCATCGAGTCCGCTGAAGAGATCAAACATGGCAGTTTTGTGACTGTTCGAGATTTGGGGCGCGGATTATGCCAGAAGGTCGCTTGGTCTGCTCAGCGGATTCGGACGACCAACACCCGGCCGGCTAGCCGCCGGGGCAGACTGCTATATGATGAAGCCACGCTGAAGGAGATAGCCGATGCCCCTGCCAAGCCTCAAAGACCAGTTCGCGGCGCTGATTGCCGCGCCATCGGTGAGCTGCACCCAGCCGCGCTGGGACCAGTCCAACCGCGCGGTGATCGAGCTGCTGGCGGCCTGGCTCGGCGATCTCGGGTTCACCTGCGAGATCCAGGCGGTGGCGCCCGGCAAGGCCAACCTGCTGGCCAGCTACGGCAGCGGCCCCGGTGGCCTGGTGCTGGCCGGGCACAGCGACACGGTGCCCTTCGATGCGGCGTTATGGCACAGCGATCCGTTGCAGCTGACCGAGCAGGGTGACCGCTGGATCGGCCTCGGCGTGTGCGACATGAAGGGCTTCTTCCCGCTGGTGATCGAGGCGGTGCGCGGCCTGCTCGACCAGCCGTTTCGCCAGCCGCTGCTGGTGCTGGCCACCTGCGACGAGGAAAGCTCGATGTCCGGTGCCCGCGCCCTGGCCGCCGCCGGCAAGCCGCTGGGGCGCGCCGCGGTGATCGGCGAGCCGACGGGCCTCAAGCCGATCCGCCTGCACAAGGGGGTGATGATGGAGCGCATCGACATCCTCGGCCAGAGCGGCCACTCCTCCGACCCCAGCCTCGGCCACAGCGCCCTGGAGGCCATGCAGGACGCCATGGGCGAGCTGCGTGCCCTGCGCGCCCAGTGGCAGCGGGAATTCCGCAACCCGCAGTTCGGCGTGCCGCAGCCGACCCTCAACCTCGGCTGCATCCACGGCGGCGACAACCCCAACCGCATCTGCGGCCAGTGCTCGCTGGAGTTCGACCTGCGCCCGCTGCCGGGGATGGACCCGGAGCAGCTGCGCGCGGCGATCCGTACGCGCCTGCAGCCGCTGGCCGAGCGGCATCAGGTAAGGATCGACTTCGCCCCGCTGTTCGCCAATGTGCCGCCCTTCGAGCAGAGCGCCGACTGCGAGCTGGTGCGCCTGGCCGAGCGCCTCACCGGGCATGCGGCCGAGGCGGTGGCATTCGGCACCGAAGCGCCTTATCTTCAGCAGCTCGGTTGCGAGACCATCGTGCTGGGCCCCGGCGACATCAGTTGTGCCCACCAGCCCGGCGAGTTCCTCGAACTGTCACGGATCCAGCCGACGGTGCAGCTGTTGCGCGGCCTGATCCAGCACTACTGCCTGCAACCTGCCTGAACCAGAGGGGAGCCCTGATGCTGCTGCGACGACGTTAAGTCGACTCTTTCTTCCCCCGCGCGGGGAAGGCTAACCATCGCTCGTTTCGTCACCGCTCACAGGCTCCTTCATGCACGACTACGTCAACTGGCTGCGCCACGCTTCGCCCTATATCAATGCCCACCGCGACTGCACCTTCGTGGTCATGCTGCCCGGTGAGGGCGTTGCCCACCCGAATTTCGGCAATATCGTCCACGACCTGGTGCTGCTGCACAGCCTCGGCGTGCGCCTGGTCCTGGTGCACGGCTCGCGCCCGCAGATCGAGGCGCGCCTGGCCGACCGCGGGCTGACCCCGCGCTTTCACCGCGACCTGCGCATCACCGACGGGCCGACCCTGGAATGCGTGATCGACGCCGTCGGCCAGCTGCGCATCGCCATCGAGGCGCGCCTGTCGATGGACATGGCTGCCTCACCGATGCAGGGCTCGCGCCTGCGCGTCACCGGCGGCAACTTCGTCACCGCGCGGCCGATCGGCGTGCTCGATGGCGTCGACTACCACCACACCGGCGAAGTGCGCCGGGTCGACCGCAAGGGTATCGGCCGCCAGCTCGACGAGCGCAGCATCGTCCTGCTGTCGTCGCTCGGTTATTCGCCCACCGGGGAGATCTTCAACCTGGCCTGCGAGGACGTTGCCACCCGCGCCGCCATCGATCTGCAGGCCGACAAGCTGCTGCTGTTCAGCGCCGAGCGCGGCCTGCTCGACGAGAGCGGCAAGCTGGTCCGCGAGCTGCGCCCGCAGCAGGTGCCGCAGCACCTGGCGCGGCTCGGCGCCTGCTACCAGGCCGAACTGCTGGATGCTGCCGCCGAGGCCTGCCGCGGCGGGGTCAAGCGCAGCCATATCGTCAGCTACATGGACAACGGGGCGCTGCTCACCGAGCTGTTCACCCGCGACGGCGGCGGCACCCTGGTCGACCAGGAGCAGTTCGAGTCGCTGCGCGAGGCGACCATCGAGGACGTCGGCGGGCTGATCGACCTGATCACCCCGCTGGAGGATCAGGGCATCCTGGTGCGCCGCTCGCGCGAGGTGCTGGAGCGCGAGATCGAGCAGTTCAGCATCGTCGAGCGCGACGGCCTGATCATCGCCTGCGCCGCGCTATACCAGATCGCCGACGCGGACGCCGGCGAGCTGGCCTGTCTGGCGGTGAATCCCGACTACCGCCATGGCGGTCGCGGCGACGAGCTGCTCGAGCGCATCGAGGAGCGCGCCCGCGCCCAGGGCCTGAAGACCCTGTTCGTGCTCACCACGCGCACCGCGCACTGGTTCCAGGAGCGCGGCTTCAAGCCCAGCAGCGTCGAGCGCCTGCCGGCGGCGCGGGCCTCGCTGTACAACTATCAGCGCAATTCGAAGATCTTCGAGAAGACCCTGTAGGCCGGGGCGGGCGCAATGCCAAAGGGCCGCAATGGCGGCCCTTTGGCTGTGTGGCGGGGGCGAATCAGGCGCTGCGGCGCTTGTGCTGTTCGAACTGCTCGTTGCCATCGTCCCAGCCGGCTTCCCAGGCCGCGGCCAGGACCTCGGCGGGGTAGGGTTGCTGGTGCAGCGGCTGGCCGGTGAGGCCGGCCATGTAGCCTTGCTGATAAGCCTTGTTCAGGCTTTCCAGGCTCCAGTGGCGATCTGCGTTGTTGCGGTCTTCGGGGGACGTCATCGGGCGTGGCCAATGCGGATGTCCCACAAGGCTAGTCGGCTGGCGCCCCGGGCGGAAGGAACTGGATCACCCGTTTGCGCGGCAAATGGCGGATTTGTGACGGGCTGCCGCTAATCGGCCCAGCCCGTCACCCAGGTCGTTGATTTCAGACGCTGAGGCCGAGAATGCTGGCCTGGTAGGCGGCGACAAAGGTGTCGAAATCGCCGGCCTCGGCGCCTTCCAGTTCGGCCTGCTCGGCCAGCGACTGGGCGGCCATGGCCTCGAAGCTCGCCACCTGGGCCGCACTCAGCGGTTGGGCGCGCAAGGCCTGCGCATGTTCCTGGCTGTGGCGCAGGGCAAAGGCGCGGAAGCTCTCGCCGCGCTCGCGCAGCTCGGCCAGCACCCGGGCCGAAGGCGTCAGGCTGCAGTCGTCGACCTTGGCCTGTTGCCGTTGCAGGGCCAGCTGGTAATGCTCGCCGCCATGGGCCTGGTCGAGCAGCCGGCTGATCGGTGCGAAGCTCTGCAGCAGCTCCGTGGCCCAGGCCTTGAGCTCCACCGGCTGGCCCTGGCGCTGCAGGTGCAGGCCGGGGCGGCGGCCTTCCTTGACCGTCTTGAGGAAGTTCTCGGTGCAGCTGCGGCATTCGCCGCCCTCCAGCAGCGGGCTGTCCTGCAGGGCGCAGAACAGGATGAAGGCGTCGAGGAAGCGCGCCTCGTCCAGGTCGATGCCCAGCGGCAGGTAGGGGTTGATGTCCAGGCAGCGCACTTCCACGTACTGCACGCCGCGGGCGATCAGCGCCTGGATCGGCCGCTCGCCGGAGTAGGTCACGCGCTTGGGGCGGATGCTCGAGTAGTACTCGTTCTCGATCTGGATGATGTTGGTGTTGAGCTGCTGCCACTCGCCGGCGGCGTTCTTGGTGCCCAGCTCGGCGTAGGCCGGATAGGGCGTGGCCACCGCCGAGCGCAGGCTCTCGGTGTAGCTGGCGAGGTCGTTGTAGCAGGGGGTCAGGCCGGCCTGGGCGCTGCTCTGGTAGCCCAGGTCGCTCATGCGCAGGCTGGTGGCGTAGGGCAGGTAGAGGGTCTGCTCGTCGAGCTGCTGCAGCTGGTGCGGACGTTCGCGCAGGAAGCTGCGGTCGAGCGCCGGCGAGGCGCCGAACAGGTACATCAGCAGCCAGCTGTAGCGGCGGAAGTTGCGGATCAGGGCGATGTAGCGCGCCGACTGGTAATCGCGCAGTGCGTCGCTGTCGCCATCCAGTTGCTGCAGCAGCGGCCAGAGCCGTTCCGGCAGGCTGAAGTTGTAGTGGATGCCGGCGATGCACTGCATGGTCTTGCCGTAGCGCAGGGCCAGGCCCTGGCGGTAGACGTACTTGAGGCGGCCGATGTTGGAGCTGCCGTAGCGGGCGATCGGGATGTGTGCCTCGTCCGGCAGCAGGCCGGGCATCGACGGGCTCCACAGGTATTCGTCGGTCAGCTTGCTGTAGGCGAAGCGGTGGATCTGTTCGAGGTCGGCCAGGGTGGTCGCCGGGTCGGGCTCGGCCGGGGTGATGAACTCCAGCAGGGCCTCGGAATAGTCGGTGGTGATCTGCGGGTGGGTCAGGGCCGAACCTAGTGCGCGCGGGTGGCCGCTCTGGGCCAGTTCGCCGCTGGCCGTGACGCGCAGGCATTCGCGCTCGATGCCGTGCAGACACTGGGTCAGCAGGGGCAGGACTGCGGCGTCGCCAAGCAGGGCCAGGCGGCGGGAGAGGAGATCGCTCAAGTTCGGGGTTCCTTCACGCGTGAGTCGCCCAAATATGGGGGTGGACTGCGCACTCTACAAGGGGGGAGGCGCGACGACTGTCTGCGCGGATGGCCGGGCAGTTGGCACAGTCGTTCGGCGTGGGGCCGGCGGCGCGTGCGGGCACGCGGCCACCGGGGGCTGACGGCTTACTTGCAGATGAAGGTGGCCTGGGCGCTGGCGACCAGCTTGTCGCCCTGCTGCACCCGCGCTTCCAGCACGTGCACCTTGCGCCCGGCATTCAGCACGCGGGCGGTGCAGACGATCTCGCCCTGCTCGACCGCGCGGATGTAGTTGACCTTGCATTCCAGGGTCATGCTGCCGGCTTCGCCGCCGAACAGGCTGTGGCTGGCCTGGCCGAGGGCGGTGTCGATCAGCGAGAACAGCGCGCCGCCGTGCATGCGCCCGTGCAGGTTGAGCAGGTGCTCCTGCATGCTCATGCGGACTTGCGCTTCGCCGTTTTCGGCCTTGTCGATGGTCATGCCGAGCAACTTGCTGAAGTTGCTGTCCTGGCCGACGGGGCTGCTCATGGGTTATTTCCTCAAGTTCTTGGCGTTGGCGAACAGCGCGGCCATGCCGGCATTGGCCGGGGCCGGCTTGTCCTGGCTGGAGTGGCGTTCGCTGCGCGGCGGGTTGCCGCCGCGGCTCTGCCCGCCGTTGCCGGGGCGCCCGCCACGCGGGCCGTCGACCTTCTCGCCGGGGGTGTCGCTCATGCGCATGGACAGGCCGACGCGGGCGCGCGGGATGTCCACTTCCATGACCTTGACCTTGACGATGTCGCCGGCCTTGACCACCTCGTACGGGTCCTTGACGAACTTCTCCGACAGCGCGCTGATGTGCACCAGGCCGTCCTGGTGCACGCCGATGTCGACGAAGGCGCCGAAGTTGGTGACGTTGGTCACCACGCCTTCCAGCACCATGCCCGGCTTGAGATCCTTGAGGGTCTCGACGCCTTCCTGGAACTCGGCGGTCTTGAATTCCGGGCGCGGGTCGCGGCCGGGCTTGTCGAGTTCCTTGAGGATGTCGCTGACGGTCGGCAGGCCGAACTGTTCGTCGGTGAATTTAGCCGGGTCGAGGCGGCGCAGGAAGGCCGAGTCGCCGATCAGCGAACGGATATCGCGGGAGGTGGCCTGGGCGATGCGCTGCACCAGCGGGTAGGTTTCCGGGTGCACGGCGGAGGCGTCCAGCGGGTTGTCGCCGTTCATCACGCGGAGGAAGCCGGCGGCCAGCACGTAGGTCTTCTCGCCCAGACGCGGCACCTGCTTGAGGGCGTCGCGGGTCTTGAACGCGCCGTGGGCGTCGCGGTGGGCGACGATATTCTGCGCCAGGGTCGCGTTGAGCCCGGAAATGCGCGCCAGCAGGGCGGCGGAGGCGGTGTTGACGTCCACGCCGACGGCGTTCACGCAGTCTTCCACCACGGCGTCCAGGCTGCGCGCCAGCTTGAGCTGGGACACGTCGTGCTGGTACTGGCCGACGCCGATGGACTTCGGGTCGATCTTCACCAGCTCGGCCAGCGGGTCCTGCAGGCGGCGGGCGATGCTCACGGCGCCGCGCAGGGAGACGTCGAGCTCGGGGAATTCCCTGGCCGCCAGCTCCGAGGCCGAATACACCGAGGCGCCGGCCTCGCTGACCATGATCTTGGTCATCTGCAGGGTCGGCAGCAGCTTGATCAGCTCGATGGCCAGCTTGTCGGTCTCGCGGCTGGCGGTGCCGTTGCCGATGGCGATCAGGTCGACGTTGTGCTTGGCGCACAGCTTGCCGAGGATCGCCAGGGTCTCGTCCCAGCGGTTGTGCGGCACGTGCGGGTAGACGGTGGCGGTATCCAGCAGCTTGCCGGTGGCGTCGACCACGGCGACCTTGCAGCCGGTGCGCAGGCCCGGGTCCAGGCCCAGGGTGGCGCGCGGGCCGGCCGGGGCGGCGAGCAGCAGGTCGTGCAGGTTGCGGGCGAACACGCCGATGGCGTCGTCTTCGGACTTCTCGCGCAGCTCGCCGAACAGGTCGGTTTCCAGGTGGGTGTAGAGCTTGACCTTCCAGGTCCAGCGCACCACCTCGCCCAGCCACTTGTCGGCGGCGCGGCCGCGGTTGTCGATGCCGAAGCGCTCGCCGATCATCGCCTCGCACGGGTGCATGCTGCCCGGTGCTTCGTCGCCGACCTTGAGGCTGGCGCCGAGGATGCCCTCGTTGCGCCCGCGGAAGATCGCCAGGGCGCGGTGCGACGGCATGCTCTTCAGCGGCTCGTCGTGCTCGAAGTAGTCGCTGAACTTGGCGCCTTCGGCCTCCTTGCCGGCGACCACGCGGGCGCTGAGGGTGGCGTTGTCCTTGAGGAAGCCGCGCAGGCGCTCGAGCAGGGTGGCGTCCTCGGCGAAGCGTTCCATGAGGATGTACTTGGCGCCTTCCAGCACGGCCTTCACATCGGCGAAGCCCTTCTCGGCGTCGATGAAGCGCGCGGCCTGTTCTTCCGGGTTCAGCGTCGGGTCGGCGAACAGGCCGTCGGCCAGTTCGCCGAGGCCGGCTTCCAGGGCGATCTGGCCCTTGGTGCGGCGCTTCTGCTTGTACGGCAGGTAGAGGTCTTCCAGGCGCGTCTTGGTGTCGGCCAGGTTGATCTCGCGGGTCAGTTCGGGGGTCAGCTTGCCCTGTTCCTCGATGCTGGCGAGGATCGCCGTGCGGCGCTCGTCCAGTTCGCGCAGGTAGCGCAGACGTTCTTCCAGGTTGCGCAGCTGGGTGTCGTCCAGGCTGCCGGTGACCTCTTTCCGGTAGCGGGCGATGAAGGGCACGGTGGAGCCTTCGTCGAGCAGCGCCACGGCGGCGGCGACCTGTTGCGGGAGAACGCCGAGTTCTGCGGCGATACGCTTGTTAATGCTGTCCATACACCTACCTGACAAAACTGCGCGGTAACGGCAGCCGGCCGAGCCGACCGCAAAGCGGCGCATTATAACCACCGAGTTTTGCCGGCATGGGCAGCCGGTCGGGAAAAATCTGCTAACAATGGTCGAAGCGGCGCGCGCCGCGCTTGCGCCATAATGCCGCCACTGTTTACTGGGGAGTTGCCATGAGCACTGCTGCTGCGCCGGAAGGCGAAAAGATCCTGATCGTCGACGACGATCCCGGCCTGCGTCGCCTGCTGGAGCGCTTCCTCAGCGAGCAGGGTTACCGCGTGCGCGCGGTGGAAAACGTCGAGCAGATGGACCGCCTGCTGTCCCGCGAGCTGTTCCAGCTGCTGGTGCTCGACCTCATGCTGCCCGGCGAGGACGGCCTGTCCGCCTGCGGCCGCCTGCGCGCGGCGAACAACCAGCTGCCGATCATCATGCTCACCGCCAAGGGCGACGAGGCCAGCCGCATCCAGGGTCTGGAGCAGGGCGCCGACGATTACCTGGCCAAGCCGTTCAACCCGCGCGAGCTGCTGGCGCGGATCAAGGCCGTGCTGCGCCGCCAGGTGCCCGTGGTGCCGGGCGCACCGGGCAGCGAGGACGCCAGCGTCAGCTTCGGCGAGTACGAGCTGTCCCTGGCCACCCGCGAGCTGAAGAAGGGCGAGGAGGTGCACATGCTCACCACCGGCGAGTTCGCCGTGCTCAAGGCCCTGGTCCAGCATGCCCGCGAGCCGCTGACCCGCGACAAGCTGATGAACCTGGCCCGCGGCCGCGAATGGGACGCCCTGGAGCGCTCCATCGACGTGCAGATCTCCCGCCTGCGCCGGCTGATCGAGCCGGACCCGTCCAAGCCGCGCTATATCCAGACGGTGTGGGGAGTGGGCTACGTGTTTGTGCCGGATGGCAGCAAGTAGCCCGTAGGGTGGATGACGCCTTGTTCATCCGCGAAAAACCCGCTGGGTGGATCGATCGGGCGCGATCCACCCTACGACGGCCTTTTCGCCCATCACCAGGCCTCGTCATGTTGGGCTTCGCTGCGCTCAACCCAACCTACATCGAGCTCCCATGAAAACCCCGCTGTGGTTCCCGCAAAGCTTCTTCGCCCGCACCCTCTGGCTGGTGCTGGTGGTCGTGCTGTTTTCCAAGGCGCTGACCCTGGTCTACCTGATGATGAACGAGGACGTGCTGGTCGACCGCCAGTACAGCCACGGCGCGGCGCTGACCCTGCGCGCCTACTGGGCGGCGACCCCAGCCGAGCGCGCGCATATCGCCGCGGCGGCGACCCTGGAGCAGGTGGCCGCCGAGCAGGTGCCGCCGACCGAGCAGCACTGGCCCTACTCGGAAATCTTCCTGCGGCAGATGCAGGCCGAGCTGGGCCCGGACACCGAGGTGCGGGTACGGGTCAAGAGCCCGCCGGCGCTGTGGGTGCGCGCGCCGAGCCTGGGCGACGGCTGGACCAAGGTGCCGCTGTACCCGCACCCGCTGCGCGGGCAGAAGATCTGGAGCGTGCTGGGCTGGTTCCTCGGCATCGGCCTGCTGTCCACGGCGGCGGCGTGGATCTTCGTGCGCCAGCTCAACGCGCCGCTCAAGCGCCTGGTGTTCGCCGCCCGCCAGCTCGGCCAGGGGCGCAGCGTGCGCCTGCCGGTGAGCGACACGCCGAGCGAGATGACCGAGGTCTACCGTGCCTTCAACCAGATGGCCGAGGGCGTCGAGCAGGCCGCCCGCGAGCGCGAGCTGATGCTGGCCGGGGTCTCCCATGACCTGCGCACCCCGCTGACCCGCCTGCGCCTGTCCCTGGAGCTGCTCGACAGCGACTCGGAGCTGACCGAGGACATGGTCCGCGACATCGAGGACATGGACGCCATTCTCGACCAGTTCCTCGCCTTCATCCGCGACGGCCGCGACGAGAAGCTGGAGGCGACCGACCTCGGCGAGCTGATCCGCGAGGTGGTGGCGCCCTACAACCAGCAGCAGGAGCGGGTGCGCCTGTGCCTGGAACCGGTGCCGCCGTTCCCGCTGCGGCGCATCTCGATCAAGCGCCTGCTGGTCAACCTGCTGGAGAACGCCCTGCGCTATGGCGGCCACGGGGTCGAAGTGGCCGCCTATGTCTCCGGCGACCACGGCGCGCCTTACGTGGTGCTCAGCGTGCTGGACCGCGGCCCGGGCATCGACCCGGCCGAGCGTGGCGAATTGTTCAACCCCTTCATCCGCGGCGACCGCGCCCGTGGCGGCAAGGGCAGCGGCCTCGGCCTGGCCATCGTCAAGCGCATCGCCGCCCTGCATGGCGGCAGCGTCGAACTGCGCAACCGCTCCGGTGGCGGCCTGGAGGCGCGCATCTGCCTGCCGCTGGGGCTGCTCTTGCCGCGCGATGCGGCCTGATGCCTGGTCTCCCGTAGGGTGCGCCGCGCGGGTAGCCCGCCCCTCTTTCTGGTGCGCACGGCGCGCCCTGCGCGAATGCATCGCCCCACGCCGCGCCAACAAAAAGCCCCGCACTAGGCGGGGCTTTTTGCATGGCGGCAAGGCTTACAGGCCGGCGGCGGCGCGCAGGTCGGCAACCTTGTCGGTCTTTTCCCAGGTGAAGGTGGTGAAGCTGTCGCCAGCCACGGTCACTTCCTCCGGGGTGCGGCCGAAGTGGCCGTAGGCCGCGGTGGCACGGTACATCGGGTGCAGCAGGTCGAGCATCTTGGTGATGGCGTACGGACGCAGGTCGAACACTTCGCGCACCAGCTGGATGATCTTGTCTTCGGCGATCTTGTGGGTGCCGAAGGTGTTGATCGAGATCGAGGTCGGCTGGGCCACGCCGATGGCGTAGGAAACCTGGATCTCGCAGCGGTCGGCCAGGCCGGCGGCGACGATGTTCTTGGCCACGTAGCGGCCGGCGTAGGCGGCCGAGCGGTCAACCTTGGATGGGTCCTTGCCGGAGAACGCGCCGCCGCCGTGACGGGCCATGCCGCCGTAGGAGTCGACGATGATCTTGCGTCCGGTCAGGCCGCAGTCGCCCACCGGGCCGCCGATCACGAAGTTGCCGGTCGGGTTGATGTGGAACTGGGTGCCCTTGTGCAGCAGCTCGGCCGGCAGGGTGTGCTTGATGATCAGTTCCATCACCGCCTCGCGCAGGTCGCTCAGGCTGACCTCCGGGTTGTGCTGGGTGGACAGCACCACGGCGTCGATACCGACCACCTTGCCGTTCTCGTACTGGCAGGTGACCTGGCTCTTGGCGTCCGGGCGCAGCCACGGCAGCAGGCCGGACTTGCGCGCTTCGGCCTGGCGCTCGACCAGGGCGTGGGACAGGCGGATCGGCGCCGGCATCAGCACGTCGGTTTCGTTGCTGGCGTAGCCGAACATCAGGCCCTGGTCGCCGGCACCCTGGTCTTCCGGCTTGGCGCGGTCGACGCCCTGGTTGATGTCCGGGGACTGCTTGCCAATGATGTTCAGCACGCCGCAGGTGGCGCCGTCGAAGCCGACGTCGGAGTTGGTGTAGCCGATGTCGCAGATGACGTCGCGGACGATCTGTTCCAGGTCGACCCAGGCGCTGGTGGTGACTTCGCCGGCGACGATGGCCACGCCGGTCTTGACCAGGGTTTCCACGGCCACGCGGGCGTGTTTGTCCTGGGCGATGATGGCGTCGAGGACGGCATCGGAAATCTGGTCGGCGATCTTGTCCGGATGGCCTTCGGACACGGACTCGGAGGTAAACAGGGCGTATTCGCTCATTTCAAAATCCTATTCATACCTGGTTTGGCGGGTTTGCTTCGCATCCGGCTTGGCGAAGTGCCGTACCTGAATCTGAAAGCCGTTCTTGAGGCCCACATAGAGGCTCTCGCCGGGCGTGAGCCCCGCGGCATCGGCCCAGCGGGCCAGATCTTCCTGGTCGAAGCCGAGCCAGAGATCGCCGCAGGCCGTCCTGGCCCAACTCTGGTCATGGCTGCACAACTCGGTGATCAGCAGGCTGCCGGCCGGTTTGACCAGGCGTGCCAGCTGCTTGAGCGCCTCGGCCGGGGCGGCGAAATGGTGCAGCACCATGTTCACCACCACGCAGTCGGCGGCGCCGATCTCGTCGTTCAGGGCATCGGCGAGCTGCAGCTCGACATTGCCCAGTTGTTCTTGCGCGCAGCGCTGGCGCGCCAGCTCGAGCATCGCCGCGCTGTTGTCCAGCGCGGTGACCCTGGCAAAGCGCCGTGCCAGCTCGGGCAGAAAGCCGCCGTCGCCGGGGCCGACTTCCAGGGCCGTGGCTTGGTGCGCGAAGCCCAGCGCATCGAGCAGGGCCAGCACGCTGTCGCGGTACTGCGGCAGGCCGGCGATCAGGTCCTGCTGGGCCTGGAACTTGTCCGCGGTCTTGGCGAAGAAGTCGCGGCTGGCCGCCGCACGCTGGGCGTGCACGGCGGCGATACGCGCCTGCACCTCGGCCGGCAGTTGCAGTTCGTCGACTTCCGTCAGTAGCGCGGCGTGCAGGGTGCCGCCGAGCAGCTCGCCGTGCGGCAGGGCGCGGCGGTAGAAGATCGCATTGCCCTCGCGGCGGCTGGCCACCAGGCCGGCCTGGGCCAGCACCTTGAGGTGGTGGCTCATGCCCGACTGGCCGATGGCGAAGATCTGCGCCAGCTCCAGCACGCCGAACGAGTCGTTGGCCAGCGCGCGCAGCACGTTCAGGCGCAGCGGGTCGCCGCCGGCCTTGCACAGGGCGGCGAGCTCGTCGGCTGGCTCGAAACGGATCTGGGGCACGCGCATATTCATAGGGGCGGCAGTCTAGTCGGTCACTTTTCATCCAGCAATATCAATATCAAAACTTTTTGATATTGAGGTGTGGGCGGGTCGGCCGGCAGCTTTCGTCGATCTTTCATTGCCCCGCAGCGCCTGGCTGGGCGAAAATGCGCGCCTTTTTCCGCCCTTTCATTAAGCAACAGTCCGTCCAGGAGATTCAGCGATGCCCAGCCGTCGTGAGCGTGCCAATGCCATTCGTGCCCTCAGCATGGATGCTGTGCAGAAAGCCAACAGCGGCCACCCGGGTGCCCCCATGGGCATGGCGGACATCGCCGAAGTGCTGTGGCGCGACTACCTGCAGCACAACCCGCAGAACCCGAACTGGGCCGACCGCGACCGCTTCGTGCTGTCCAACGGCCACGGCTCGATGCTGATCTACTCGCTGCTGCACCTGACCGGCTACGACTTAGGGCTAGACGACCTCAAGCAGTTCCGCCAGCTGCACAGTCGCACCCCGGGCCACCCGGAATACGGCTACACCCCGGGCGTCGAGACCACCACCGGCCCGCTCGGCCAGGGCATCGCCAACGCCGTCGGTTTCGCCCTCGCCGAGAAAGTGCTGGGTGCGCAGTTCAACCGTGACGGCCACGCCATCGTCGACCACTTCACCTACGCCTTCCTCGGCGACGGCTGCATGATGGAAGGCATCAGCCATGAAGTCTGCTCGCTGGCCGGCACCCTGGGCCTGGGCAAGCTGGTCGCCTTCTACGACGACAACGGCATCTCCATCGACGGCGAAGTGCACGGCTGGTTCACCGACGACACCCCGGCGCGCTTCGAAGCCTACGGCTGGCAGGTGATCCGCAATGTCGACGGCCACGATGCCGAAGAGATCAAGATCGCCATCGAGACCGCGCGCAAGTCCACTGACCGTCCGACCCTGATCTGCTGCAAGACCGTGATCGGCTTCGGTTCGCCGAACAAAGGCGGCAAGGAAGAGTGCCACGGCGCGCCGCTGGGCAATGACGAGATCGCCGCCACCCGCGCCCAGCTGGGCTGGACTCACGGCCCGTTCGAGATCCCGGCGGACATCTACGCCGAGTGGGACGCGAAGGAAGCCGGCGCTGCCCGCGAAGCCGCGTGGAACGACAAGTTCGCCGCCTACGCCGCCGCCCATCCGGAGCTGGCTGCCGAGTTCAAGCGCCGGGTTGCCGGTGAGCTGCCGGCCGACTTCGCCGAGAAGGCCGCCGCCTATATCAAGGATGTCGCCGAGAAGGGCGAAACCATCGCCAGCCGCAAGGCCAGCCAGAACGCGCTGAACGCCTTCGGCCCGCTGCTGCCGGAATTCCTCGGCGGCTCGGCCGACCTGGCCGGCTCCAACCTGACCCTGTGGAAGGGCTGCAAGGGCGTGTCCGCTGAAGACGCTTCCGGCAACTACATGTTCTACGGCGTGCGCGAGTTCGGCATGAGCGCGATCATGAACGGCGTGGCCCTGCACGGTGGTTTCATCCCCTACGGCGCGACCTTCCTGATCTTCATGGAATACGCCCGTAACGCCGTGCGCATGTCCGCCCTGATGAAGCAGCGCGTGCTGTACGTGTTCACTCACGACTCCATCGGCCTCGGTGAAGACGGTCCGACCCACCAGCCGATCGAGCAGCTGGCCAGCCTGCGTGGCACGCCGAACCTCGACACCTGGCGTCCGGCCGACGCGGTGGAATCCGCGGTGGCCTGGAAGTACGCCATCGAGCGCGCCGACGGCCCGTCCGCGCTGATCTTCAGCCGGCAGAACCTGCCGCACCAGAGCCGCGATGCCCAGCAGCTGGCAGACGTGGCCCGCGGCGCCTACGTGCTCAAGGACTGCGTCGGCGAGCCGGAACTGATCCTGATCGCCACCGGTTCGGAAGTCGGTCTGGCCGTGCAGGCCTACGCCAAGCTGACCGAGCAGGGCCGCAAGGTGCGCGTGGTGTCCATGCCGTCCACCTCCGTGTTCGACCAGCAGGACGCCGCCTACAAGCAGGCCGTGTTGCCGCTGCAGGTCGGCGCGCGCATTGCCATCGAGGCCTCGCACGCGGACTACTGGTACAAGTACGTGGGCCTGGAAGGGCGCATCATCGGCATGACCACCTTCGGTGAGTCCGCCCCGGCCCCGGCGCTGTTCGAGGAGTTCGGCTTCACCGTCGACAATATCCTGGAAACCGCCGCCGAACTGCTGGACGCCTGATCCAGGATGGTGGATGGCTGCGGCCATCCACCCTACGTGACTCCACCCTTGCGTAGGGTGGAAAACCCGCAAAGCGGTTTTCCACCTGCCGGACCGACGAAGAACCCATGGCCAAACGCCCCTATAAAGTCGCCCTCAACGGCTACGGCCGCATCGGCCGTTGCGTGCTGCGCGCCTTGCACGAGCGTGGCGCCGCGGCCGGTTTCGAGATAGTCGCGTTGAACGACCTGGCCGACCAGGCCAGCATCGAATACCTGACCCGCTTCGACTCCACCCACGGCCGCTTCCCCGGCGAGGTGCAGGTCGACGGCGATTGCCTGCATATCAACGGCAACTGCGTGAAGGTGCTGCGCCAGGCCACGCCAGAGGCCATCGACTGGGGCGCGCTGGACATCGACCTGGTGCTGGAATGCTCCGGCGTCTACCACAGCCGCGCCGATGCCGAGCGCTTCCTGGCCGCCGGTGCGCCGCGGGTGCTGTTCTCCCAGCCGATGGCCAGCGAGGCGGATATCGACGCCACCGTGGTGTTCGGTGTCAACCAGGCCTGCCTGAGCGGTGCCGAGAAGCTGGTGTCGAACGCCTCCTGCACCACCAATTGTGGGGTGCCGCTGCTCAAGCTGCTCGACGAGACAGTGGGGATCGAGTACGTGTCGATCACCACCATCCACTCGGCGATGAACGACCAGCCGGTGATCGACGCCTACCACCATGAAGACCTGCGCCGCACGCGTTCGGCCTTCCAGTCGGTGATCCCGGTATCCACCGGCCTGGCCCGCGGTATCGAACGCCTGCTGCCGGAACTGACCGGGCGCATCCAGGCCAAGGCCATCCGCGTGCCGACGGTCAACGTGTCCTGCCTGGACATCACCCTGCAGACCGCCCGCGACACCAGTGCCGAAGAGATCAACCGGGTGCTGCGTGAAGCCGCCACCAGCGGCCCGCTCAAGGGCCTGCTGGCCTACACCGAGCTGCCCCACGCCAGCTGCGATTTCAACCACGACGCCCATTCGGCGATTGTCGACGGCAGCCAGACCCGGGTGTCCGGCCCGCGGCTGGTCAACCTGCTGGCCTGGTTCGACAACGAATGGGGCTTTGCCAATCGCATGCTCGACGTTGCCCAGCATTTCCTCGACGTTTCCACCTGTTCCACCGAACAGACAGCCATTAACCAGCCCCTTGTGAAGGACTGACCATGACCGTTTTGAAGATGACCGACCTCGACCTCGCCGGTAAGCGCGTGCTGATCCGCGAAGACCTCAACGTCCCGGTGAAGGATGGCGTGGTGAAGAGCGACGCGCGCATCCTCGCTTCCCTGCCGACCATCAAGCTGGCCCTGGAGAAGGGCGCGGCGGTCATGGTCTGCTCGCACCTGGGGCGTCCGACCGAGGGCGAGTTCAGCGCCGAGAACAGCCTGGCGCCGGTGGCGGCCTACCTGAGCAAGGCCCTCGGCCGTGACGTGCCGCTGGTGGCCGACTACCTGGGCGGCGTCGACGTACAGCCGGGCCAGGTCGTGCTGTTCGAGAACGTGCGCTTCAACAAGGGCGAGAAGAAGAACGCCGACGAACTGGCCCAGCAATACGCCGCCCTGTGCGACGTGTTCGTCATGGACGCCTTCGGCACTGCCCACCGTGCCGAGGGCTCGACCCACGGCGTGGCCAAGTTCGCCAAGGTCGCCGCTGCCGGCCCGCTGCTGGCGGCCGAGCTGGAGGCTCTGGGCAAGGCCCTGGGCAACCCGGCCAAGCCGATGGCGGCCATCGTCGCCGGCTCCAAGGTGTCGACCAAGCTCGACGTGCTCAACAGCCTGAGCCAGATCTGCGACCAGCTGATCGTCGGCGGCGGCATCGCCAACACCTTCCTCGCCGCCGCCGGTTTCCCGGTCGGCAAGTCGCTGTACGAGGCCGACCTGATCGACACCGCCAAGGCCATCGCGGCCAAGGTCAGCGTGCCGCTGCCGGTCGACGTGGTGGTGGCCAAGGCCTTCGCCGAAGATGCCGAAGCCAGCATCAAGCTGGTTAGCGAAGTCGCGGACGACGATATGATCCTCGACATCGGCCCGCAAACTGCTGCGCAGTTCGCCGAGCTGCTGAAGTCGTCGCAGACCATCCTGTGGAACGGTCCGGTCGGCGTGTTTGAATTCGACCAGTTCGGCAACGGCACCAAGGTGCTGGCCCAGGCCATCGCCGAAAGCCCGGCGTTCTCCATCGCCGGCGGTGGCGACACCCTGGCCGCCATCGACAAATACGGCGTCGGCACGCAGATCAGCTATATCTCCACCGGTGGTGGCGCCTTCCTCGAGTTCGTCGAGGGCAAGGTGCTGCCGGCCGTGGCAGTGCTGGAACAACGCGCCAAGGCCTGAGTGGCCCCGAATACTTGAATAGCGCCTGCCCCTGCGGCAGGCTTGCACGATTAACCCCACCGGGAGAAAGAACACCATGGCACTCATCAGCATGCGCCAGATGCTCGACCACGCCGCCGAATTCGGCTACGGCGTGCCGGCCTTCAATGTCAACAACCTCGAGCAGATGCGCGCGATCATGGAAGCGGCCGACAAGACCGACTCTCCGGTAATCGTCCAGGCCTCCGCCGGTGCCCGCAAATACGCCGGCGCACCGTTCCTGCGCCACCTGATCCTGGCCGCCATCGAAGAATTCCCGCACATCCCGGTGTGCATGCACCAGGACCACGGCACCAGCCCGGACGTCTGCCAGCGCTCGATCCAGCTGGGCTTCAGCTCGGTGATGATGGACGGCTCGCTGAAAGAAGACGGCAAGACCCCGGCCGACTACGACTACAACGTGCGCGTCACCCAGCAGACCGTGGCGTTCGCCCACGCCTGCGGCGTGTCCGTGGAAGGTGAGCTGGGTTGCCTGGGCAGCCTGGAAACCGGCATGGCCGGCGAAGAAGACGGCGTTGGCGCCGAAGGCGTGCTGGATCACAGCCAGATGCTGACCGACCCGGAAGAAGCCGCCGACTTCGTCAAGCGCACCCAGGTCGATGCCCTGGCCATCGCCATCGGCACCAGCCACGGCGCCTACAAGTTCACCAAGCCGCCGACCGGTGACATCCTCGCCATCGACCGCATCAAGGAAATCCACAAGCGCATCCCCAACACCCACCTGGTGATGCACGGCTCTTCCTCGGTACCGCAGGAGTGGCTGGCGATCATCAACCAGTACGGCGGCGACATCAAAGAAACCTACGGCGTGCCGGTTGAGGAAATCGTCGAAGGCATCAAGTACGGCGTGCGCAAGGTCAACATCGACACCGACCTGCGCCTGGCGTCCACCGGTGCCATGCGTCGCCTGATGGCCACCAACCCGAGCGAGTTCGACCCGCGCAAGTTCTTCGGCGCCACCGTCACCGCCATGCGCGACATCTGCATCGCCCGCTACGAAGCCTTCGGCACCGCGGGCAACGCCTCGAAGATCAAGCCGATCTCCCTGGAAGGCATGTTCCAGCGCTATGCCAAGGGTGAGCTGACCGCCAAGGTCAACTAAGAGCCCGCGTTGTAGCCAAGAGCCCCGCCATGCGGGGCTCTTGCGTATCCGGCCCGGGCAAATGCCGTAGGGTGAGCCTTGCGCACCGGCAGATTGCACGGTGCCTCGCGGTGCGCACGGCGCACCCTACGCCAGCCAGTTGGAGGAAACCCATGAGATTGCCCACCGTAGTCATGGCCTGCAGCGTGCTGCTCGGCTGCGCGCAGCAGCCCACGGCTGTCGCTCCCGTGCCAGCCAACCCACAACCGGCGACCGATCCGCAGCAGTGCCTGAGCCAGGCCGAATGCACCACCAAGACTTCGCGCACCCTGCTGTTCGTCTTCGACTATGCCGCCGCCGGTGGCGCCCTGGTGCAACGCCAGCAACGCCTGCTGTTCACCCCTGCCGATGCGCCACGCGGCGAGTGGCCGGCCATCTACATCCGCCTGGCCGAGCCCATGGCCGGGCGCTTCGACTTCAATGCCGAGTGCCATGCACCGAGCTGTCGTTACAGCACCGCGCAGTTGTTGCAGGTCTATCGCGACTATCTGGCCGGCCAGCCAGGTGACTTGCTCAAACCTGCGGGGAAATGACGGGGCCCAGGTATCACGGCGAGCAGACCCATTGCCGGGCACTCTTGTCGTAATGGGCCGCCGTCACCCTGCGCCCGCTGTCGCTGTGTTGCAGGCAGAAGTTTTGGTAGAACGTGGCGCGATTGCCGCTCTTCAGATCGGATCCGCCCAGCATCACGCTGTACAGGCCATCCGTCAGGGACTTGGCTGCCTGGCCTGGGTTGAAGTGTGCAATGCGCTCGCCATAGGCAATGCAGGTGTTGCTGGTGATCGGCAGTGCGTGCTCCGGGTCTGTCGCACTAATTGCCCAGTACGAGCCGGGACCGGCCCCGGTCACCTGGATGGCATGCACCACGATCTGGCCTGCATCGACCTTGAGCGTGCGCTTGAAGAACAACCCCGCTGACTTGAACTCGGTTCCACCAAAGCACAGCCGATCATTGGCGATCCAGACCTTGGCGTCGCCATCGAACAGGCGCGACATGGCCTGGCTGTTGAGACTGAACAGGCTCAGGCTGACCAGCATCAGCCACTTAGGGGAGGGCATTGGCATCGCTGGGGGCCTTGAGGAAGTCGGTCAAGCGTTGTACAGGGCCTGCGTTACTGGATGGCCAGGAGAGGACCACTCACTTGATATTCAGGCAATGCCGTATCTCTTGATGAGGCGTGCAGCTGTTGGGGTGCTGGCCATCTCTCTCGGCAAGCCGGTGAAGGCAGGCAGATTTTTGCTGGGTCGCTAGTCGTGCGGGTGCAGGCATTTTTCCTGTCTCATCGTTCGCCAGATCATGCATTGCCAAGGCGGCATCGTATGTCTGGCGCAGTTCCATCTTGGCACTCTGAGGGAAATAGATGGAACAGTTGCTGGCCTGTTTCGAGGGCGCGCCGGGAGGGTTGGCCGAAATGGCGGTGAAGTAGGCATCACCGTCACCCAGCATGCTGATGTATGACGGTAACCAAGCGGTTGCCATGGAGAAACTACGCCCAGCTGCGCCATAGTTTCCTGCCTGCATGGCTGCCTCGCCATTTTCGATCAGGCGTTTGGCGGACTCTGAAGCCTTGCGTAGTTGCTCGGGATCATCCTGTAGGCGACGTAGCTTTTCCAGACGACAAATAGCGAGGTCTCTGGCGCTCGCCGGTGGGGTGATGCATAGATTGTCTGCCGCAGGTGCATCCACAGACTTGGCGAGGAATACAGCAGTGATAGCTATTCCAATACGTAGATATTTACGGCGATACGATGAGTTTGCCAACATGCTGTTGTCCTGCCATTCGATGTTTGATCAGGTAGTCATATAGGGCGTTCCACTTTGATAGCTCGTGGATGGTTACGCAGCCGTGAGATAAGTGGCCGGGATGGATATATCTGCTGTTGTTGCCATATTCAATCGGAAACCAGACTTGGTCACTGCGCAGGCCCGGCTCATGCTCGCGGTAGTAATTTGTGAAGTCTGCTTGATGAGGGCTGTCTGGAATAAGGATTTTATAGGTGCCAATGGGGATTGGGCTGAAACCTGTTCCCCATTCAGAATTGAGCATGGCTTTAGCGGTTAAGCCATCAAAGGTTACCTCGGCCATTTGTGGGTCGCTGTACTCGTCTTTGATTGGCGAGTACCAGTTTTTGATGAGTTCCTTGTACTTTACCCTGACAATGGCGTCATTTCTGGTGGGTGCATCCTGGCCAAGATATACATTTGCGTTTTCATTTTTCAGACTTGCCGTCACGCCATAATGTGGGCCGTCGAGAACCTTGAAATAAGTTCTTCCAGTCATTTGCCTGAGCAACCTGACTTTGGTGTAAGCACAAAGTGAAACCTTTTCTTCCTGCTCATTCAGGGCAAGCAACCAGCCGCTGGTAGGTGCTTTCACATAACGGGTAAGGTCCGCCATTACAGCTTGTTGAGAGTTTGCTTCTTGGTTGCTGCAGCCGACGCCAAGTCAGTCGCACGGGATGCTCATAGGTTCTTCCTTGACCTTGGTTAGTCGAAATCCGCTTCGATGCGCAGGTTTTCCTGGCGTTCGGTGTTAATACGCAGAGTTTGTCCCTGCTCGTCGGTAATGCCGCGATATATCCGTCCGGATTCCGTGGTGATCTTGTATGGCAAGCCGGTCAGGGGTTCACCTTCGGCATCCCGGATAACGAATTGTTCGTCGAATAGGCTCAAGGCATCACTCAGGCTTTCCACCCGTGCACTTGCCGTTGCCGCCACGGCGGCTATCGCCCCGCCAATCTGCAGCGGCCCCACCGGGCTTATCGGAGCCCCGCCGCCGGAGCTGCCAACCAGCACATTGCCGGAGCCAGTAATGATCACACCACCGTGAGCGGTGGCGCTGCCCAGGTGGGCGATCGGCATGCCGTTGATCAGGATGGTCGGGATACCGACGGTGATGGCGTCGCCACAGGCAGTCGCATCGCCGACCCTGGCCGCGGGCAGGTTGTTGATCAGTACATTGGGCGAACCGACCACCACCGGGTTTGGCCCGTGGCCGGGGAGGGGGCAGGCGTCGGTGTCGGATACGCGGGCGGCGGGTTTGCCGGACATGGCCAATCTCCTTATCGGGCAGACAGTGCCGCACTGCGCCTCGTGCGGCCAGCGTTGCCCGCGGGATTTATGCGCTTGCTCACTGCCGGCGTGCAGGTTGCGCAACGAGTTGCGCAGTTTTCCTGTGTCTCGCGCGTAGTCCTGGGCTCATGGCGGCGGCGTTGCGAGTTAAACTGGCGCCTGGTTTCCCCGCAGTGCGCCCCATGACCCCGCTCAAGTACCTCAAGGCTTATCCCCAGCAACTGCAGGATCAGGTGCAGCAGATGATCGCCGCCGGGCGCCTGGGCGATTACCTGAGCCAGCGCTACCCGCAGCGCCACCAGATCCAGAGCGACAAGGCGCTGTACGGATACGTCCTCGACCTCAAGCAGCAGCACCTGCGCAGTGCGCCGGCGATCGACAAGGTGCTCTACGACAATCGCCTCGACCTGACCCATCGCGCCCTCGGCCTGCATACCGCGGTGTCGCGGGTGCAGGGCGGCAAGCTCAAGGCGAAGAAGGAGATTCGCGTGGCCGCGCTGTTCAAGGAGACGGCGCCGGAGTTCCTGCAGATGATCGTGGTTCACGAACTGGCGCACCTGAAGGAATACGAGCACAACAAGGCCTTCTACAAGCTCTGCGAGTACATGCTCCCCGGCTACCACCAGCTGGAGTTCGACCTGCGCGTGTACCTGACCTGGCGCGATCTGCCGAGCGCACCGGACAAAAACTGAACAGTTCGGCGCAGGCCGCTACCGCCCTGGTCTGCAGCCGATAATCCCCCTGTTATCCACAGATCCATCCCCGGCGATTGTGTGCAACTTGTTGAAGCGGATGGCTTTTTTATTCGCCGACAAGAGCGCCTGGAACTGCCCGACCAGCGCGCGTGCCGCCGCGGCCGGCGCAGGCTAAGGTGAAGACATGCAGCTGCAAGGGAAATCCCGTCACGCAGGGTCGCGTTTTGCCCGGAGGCAAGACCATGAGCAGCGTCCCGCTCAGCTTCGAACAACTGGGCAGCTACAGCCCGATGGATTTCCTCACCCCGCACTACCGCCAGCAGCTGCATGCCAGCCTGCAATACCTGCAGCGCCCGGCCGGTACCCTGCTGCTGCACAAGGGCGAGCGTTCGCTGGCGCAGTACTACCTGCTGAGCGGCAAGGTGGCGGTGGACGCCGGCCCGGCGCGGCAAACCTTCGAGGGCGGCTCGCCGCAGGCGCACATGCCGCTCAACGGCAGCCAGCCCAACCCGGCCACGGTCAAGGCGCTGACCGATGTCAGCCTGTTCGCCGTGGAGCACCAGTTGCTCGAACGGCTGCTCGGCTGGAGCCAGGAGGCGGCCTACCAGGTCAGCAGCCTCGGCGGCATGGTCGAGGAGCAGGCCGACGAGGACTGGCTGGCCCGCCTGCTCGGCACGCCGCTGTTCGGTCGCCTGGCTCCGTCGCACCTGCATGCGCTGCTGGCGCGCTTCGACTACGTCGAGGTCGAGGCCGGCCAGCGGGTGGTGAGCTACGGCGAGCCCGGCGAGCACTTCTACGTGATCAAGCGCGGGCGGGCGAGCATCAGCCTGCCCTCGGCCTACAGCGAGCAGCCGGCACTGACCCTGGGCGAAGGCGAGTTCTTCGGCGAGGAGGCGCTGATCAGTGGCGCGGTGCGTTCGGCCAGCGTGACCATGCTCGAAGCCGGCGAACTGGCGCGCCTGCACCGCGAGGATTTCGTCGAACTGGTGCGGCCGACCCTGATCCCGCAGATCAGCCGCAACGAACTGGCGCGGCTGAGCCAGCAGGGCAGCCGCAAGTACCTGCTGCTGGATGTGCGCCTGGCGCTGGAATACCGCCTCGGCCACCAGCCGGAGAGCCTCAATCTGCCGGTGGCCAACCTGCGCACCCACGCCGATAGCCTGGACCGCGACACCAGCTACGTGGTGACCCCGGAAGGCGGCATCCGCAGCGAGCTGGCGGTGCACCTGCTCAACCAGCTGGGCTTCGACGCCTACCTGCTCGGCGAGCAGCCACCGCTGGCGGCCTGAGCGGCGCTACGGGCTTCAGAGCACGCGGAGGATGGTCCAGCGCTGCGCGCCGCTGCCGACCTCGTCGCCCACGCCCAGGCCGAGCAGTTGCTGGCCGAGTGGCGCGCGCGGGGTGATCAGCATGATCTCGCCTTCGGCTCCCGGCAGCTTCAGGCCGGCTCCGTCCGGGCCGAGCAGCAGGCACTGCTGGCGGCCCTCGGCGCTGCGCAGGGACACCAGGGCGCCGAGCCCGATGCCCTGCTCCTCGTCGTAGTCGCGCATCGGCAGGGCCTGCCAGGCCTTAAGCGCCTGGCGGATCTCCTCGACCCGCCGCGCCTGCCCGGCGGCCAGGTACGCGGCCTCCAGGCCGAGGGTGTCGTACTTGTTCTCGGCGATGTTCTCCTCGTGGGTGGCCGCCTCGTGGGCGGTCTGCGCGGCGCGGATGGCCAGGGCCAGGTCGGCCTCCAGGTGCGCGCACACCTGTTGCTGCAGCAGGGTCTTGTCCATGGTCGTGGCGGGCAGTGAACGGGCGTGCAGGTTAACAGGGCACGAGGGGCGGGGTCTTGCGCCGGAGAGTTCGACTAAACTGCGATCACCTGTCGCGAGGTTGTCCCGATGGACCATCCCCCTTGGTGCCGGCTGCTGTGCTGGCTGGCCCTGTGCTTCACCAGTGTCGCGGCGGCCGCTCCGCTGCAGCTGTACACCGAGGAATACCCGCCGCTGAACTTCAGCCGCGACGGTCAGCCGGCCGGCCTGGGCGTCGAGGTGGTGCAGGAGATCCTGCGGCGCACCGGGCAGCAAGCGCGGATCAGCATCGTGCCCTGGGCGCGGGGCTACCATGCCGCGCAGGTCGAGGCCAATGCCGGGCTGTTCGTGACCATGCGCACCGCCGAGCGCGAGCACCTGTTCAAGTGGGTCGGGCCGATCATCGTCGGGGTCACCGGCATCTATGCGCTGAAAGGCTCCGGCCTGCACATCGCCAGCCTGGAGGAGGCGCGCCAGGCCGGCATCATCGCCGCGCCCCGCCAGTGGTACAGCTACCAGACGCTGCAGGCCAAGGGGCTGCCCAATCTGTATGGGGTGATGGGGCCGAAGCAGATGATGACCATGCTGCGCCACCGCCGCGTGCCGCTGGTGGTGGCCGACAACGTGACCCTGGAAAGCCTGCTGGCCCTCGGCGGACTCAAGCCGGCGGATGTCGAGCTGCTGCACAGCTTCCTGCGCACCTACGCCTACATCGCCTTCTCCCCGAGCACCGATGATGCGCTGATCGCCGAGTGGCAGGGCGCCCTCGACCAGATGAAGGCCGATGGCACTTTCGCGGCGATCTACCAGCGCTGGCTGCCGGGGCAGGAGATGCCGCACTAGCTAGCCGGGCGTTTGCGCGGCAGCGGCAGCGGCCGCACGCCGTCGCCATTCCTGCTCCCAGCAAGCCAGAGACAGTTAAGCGCTATCTGGCCTGCTCAGCGGTCTGTCGGTGCCTGTGCCTCGGCTAGTCGCAGCAGCCGTGCAGGCGCATGAACTCGGCCCGGCTGATGCGCTGGAAATTCTGGCTCCCGGCCATGGCCCGGAGCGGCTGGGCCGAAGCTACGGATTCGGCCGGGGCCTGTCCAGCGGGGGAAATCGTTTTTGCCGGCCTCGCCAGTGGCCCAGTGCCACCTACACTGCAGCGGGGGACATGGAGGTGCGCATTGCTGAACCAGGCATCCGATTATTCGATCTACCGGCAGGTGGTCTCGCAGCTGATGCAGGGCGAGGAGCAATTGCCCAGCCTGCCGGCCCTGACCCTGGATATCCGCCGGGCGCTGAGTGACGAGCGGGTCGGCCTGGCGGCGCTGGTGCGCCTGATCGGCCGCGATCCGGCGCTCAGTGCGCTGCTGATGAAGCATGCCTGCTGCGCGCTGTATCGGCATGCGCAGGCGCCCCGGACCCTGCAGGAGGTGATCGTCCTGCTCGGCCTGGCCGAGGTCGACCGGATCACCATGCTGCATAGCATCAAGAGCCTGTTCACCCTGCAAAGCCCGGCGCACAAGCGCCTGTTCGTCGAGGTCTGGCAGCGCCTGGCGTTCAAGGCCGGCACCTGCGCCCAGCTGGCCCGCCTGCTCGGCCAGGTGGCGCCGGAGCATGCGCTGCTGGCCAGCCTGCTCAGCGAGGTGGGCACCCTGGCGGTGCTCTCGGCGTTCAAGGACGAGGCGGCGATCCCCTCCAGCGAGCTGTATTACAAGCTGTGCCGCGAGTACAGCAAGTCGCTGGGGGTGATAGTGCTGAAGAAGTGGGCGGTGGACGAGGAGTACATCGAGGTGATCCGCCAGGCCGGCAACTGGGGCTTCAGTGCCGGGCACGGGCTGCTGCTGGTGGACCTGATCAACCTGGCCCTGTTCCACGCGATCAAGCAGCAGAACTCGCTGGCCGGGCTGCCGCCGCTGGCGGAACTGGCCGCCTACCGCAAGCTGCTGCCGCCGCTGAACGGGGTCAGCGCCGAGGGCGAGCTGGCGCTGGTGGTCGAGCACCAGGCGGACATCCAGGTGATCGCCGCGACCCTGCTCTGAGCCGGCGGCTCACACCGAGCGGCCTGCGCGACCGGCGAGGTTTCAGGCCGTGCTGATCTCGTGCAGCTGCACGCGGTTGCGCCCGGCGGCCTTGGCCGCGTACATGGCGGCGTCGGCACGGCGGATCAGCAGGGTGCCGCTGTCCTCGCCGCGGCTGAGGGCGATGCCGATGCTGGCGCCGACCTGCACGGTCAGCGCGTCCAGTGCGATGGGCTGGCCGATCTGTTCGAGAATCCGCAGCGCCACCTGCTCGGCATGCACGGGCGAGCTGACGGTCTCGCAGACCAGGACGAACTCGTCGCCGCCCAGGCGCGCCGGCAGGTCGGTCTCGCGGGCGCAGCGCTGCAGGCGGCGGGCGATCTCGGCGAGCACCTGGTCGCCGAGGGCATGGCCGTGCTGGTCGTTGATCGGCTTGAAGCCGTCGAGGTCGATCAGCATCACCGCCAGCAGCTCCTGGCGCCGGTGCGAGCGGCGGATGGCCAGCTCCAGCTGGGCCTGCAGGGCGGTGCGGTTGGCCAGGCCGGTGAGCGGGTCCTTCATGGCCAGGCCGCGCAGGCGCTGGTTGGCGTCTTCCAGGGCCTCGGTGCGTTCGGCCACGCGCTGCTCCAGCTGCTTCTCGTGCTGCTGCAGGGCCTGTTCCTTCTGCCGCTTGAGTTCGTTGAAGCGTGCGGCGAGGGCGAAGGACAGCAGGATCATCTCCAGCGACGAGCCGATCTGCATGGCGTAGATGGTGAAGAAGTTCGACGGGATCAGGGCGAAGTTGCGCAGCGCCAGCAGGACCGCGCCGCCGAGCAGCATGCCCCAGGCCAGGGCGAAGATGCCGGCGCCGGGCACGCGGTTCTTCAGGCAGACGAAGGCGGTGGCGAGCAGGCTCAGGCACATGGCGATGCCGGAGATCGACATGGTCTGCAGGGCCAGCTGCACCGGCAGCAGCAGGGTGGCCAGGGCGCAGCAGGCGACGACGAGGAAGGCCAGGCGCAGCCAGCGGTCGCCGCGCGGCAGCCACTGGCGGGTGTCGAGGAAGCTGCGGGCGAAGAGGATGCCGATGGCGGCTGCGGCGCTGATGCCGAACGGCAGGGCGCGGTTGGTCCACCAGCCGGCCTGCGGCCAGAGGAACTGCGCGCCGAAGCCGTTGAGGCCGAGGATGCCGATGGCGAACACGCCGACGAACAGCACGTAGTAGAAGAACGGGCGCTCGCGCAGGGCGAGGAACAGCAACAGGTTGTAGCAGCCGAGGGCGAGCAGGGTGCCGCCGTAGAGCGCCTGCACCACATAGCCCTGGAGGCTGTGCTGCTCGTGGGCGGTGCGCGAATAGAGGGTGGCGCCGAGGGTCATGCTGCCCTCGGAGCTGGCGCGCAGGTACAGGGTGCGGCGCTCGCCGGGCTGCAGGTGCAGGTCGAACACTGGGTTGCGGTTGCCGACGCTGCGCTGGGCGAAGGGCAGCATGTCGCCGGCCTGGCTGTGGCGCACGCCGTCTGCGCCGACATCGTAGAGGTCGACCCGGTCCAGCGAAGGGTAGGCGATTTCCAGGCGCCAGTCGCGCGCCTGGCGGGCGGCGGACTCGACCTGCAGACGCAGCCAGATGGCGCCGTGGACATAGCCGAAGCCCAGGTCGCGGCGCGCCGCGCTGCTGCGAAAAGCCTCGGGGCTGGCGAGCAGGGCCGGCAGTTGCAGTCGGCCTTCGGGGTCGGCGAGGTAGTCGACCTGGCCGTGCAGGTCCTGGGGCGGGCTGTCGTCGCCCAGCACCAGGGTGGCCCGGGCGGGCGAGGCCAGCAGGCTCAGCAGCAGGGTGAACAGGAGCAGCAGGGGCAGCGGAGGAAAGTGACGGGCGCCAGGCATCGGAGGACTCGGTGTTCTGCGCCGCGCGGCGCCATCCGCCAATACTGGCAGAGTGCCAATAGGGCTGCCCAGCCTTGTCCCTGGATTTTTCAGGGCTTTTGTCGGATTGGGAGGGCTTCCAGCGCTGTCGCAGGGTGCGCCGTGCGCCCCAGAGGCCCGCGGCGCACCCCGGGCGATCCGCTGCGTTCGCTCAGACGAACTGCGCCGCCGCATGGGCCGAGGCCCAGGCCCACTGGAAGTTGAAGCCGCCGAGGTGGCCGGTGACGTCCAGCACCTCGCCGATGAAGTACAGCCCCGGCGATTTCAGCGACTCCATGGTCTTCGACGACACCTCGCGGGTGTCCACCCCGCCGAGAGTGACTTCGGCGGTGCGGTAGCCCTCGGTGCCGGCCGGGATCAGCGTCCACTCGGCCAGGTGCGCGGCCACCGCATTCAGCTCGGCCGGGGTGTACTGCTTGAGCGGCTTGGAGACGAACCAGCGCTCGGCCAGCAGGTTGGCCATCTTCTTGGTGAATAGCTCGCCGAGCACAGTCTTCAGCTCGCTGTTGGGCCGCTCGCGCTGCTGCTCGGCCAGCCACTCGGGCAGGTCGATATGCGGCAGCAGGTTGATCTGCACGCTGTCGCCGGGTTGCCAGTAGGAGGAAATCTGCAGGATCGCCGGGCCGCTGAGGCCGCGATGGGTAAACAGGATGTTCTCCTTGAAGCTCTGCCCATTGCAGCTGACCAGGCAGTCCTCCACCGAGGTGCCGGACAGCTCGCTGCACAGCTCTTTCAGCTGCGGCTCGGTGATGGTGAAGGGCACCAGGCCGGCGCGGGTCGGCAGCAGCTGGTGGCCGAACTGGCGCGCCACCTGGTAGCCGAAGCCCGTGGCGCCGAGGGTGGGGATGGACAGGCCGCCGGTGGCGATCACCAGGGATTCGCAGTCGAAGCTGCCGGCGCTGGTGAGCAGGCGGTAGCCGGCCTCCAGCTTATCGATCTGCTCGATTTTGGTGTCCAGGCGCAGGTCGACGCCGGCCTGGTCACATTCGACCAGCAGCATATTGAGGATGTCGCTGGCCTGGCGGTCGCAGAACAGCTGGCCGAGCTTCTTCTCGTGGTAGGGCACGTCGTGCTTGACCACCAGTTCGACGAAGTCCCACTGGCTGTAGCGCGCCAGGGCCGACTTGCAGAAGTGCGGGTTGCCGGAGAGGAAGTTGCCCGGCTCGCTGTACATATTGGTGAAGTTGCAGCGCCCGCCGCCGGACATGAGGATCTTCTTGCCCGGCTTGTTGGCGTGGTCGAGCAGCAGCACCTGACGCCCGCGCGCGCCCGCCTGGGCGGCGCACATCAGGCCGGCGGCGCCGGCGCCAATGATGATGACCGGGAAGAAGGACACGGGTTGAACCTCGGTTGATCGCAGAAGGCGCGCATTCTAGCGGAAAGTGCCGCTGCCCTTGCGCGCTGTCGTCGGGTGACCGGGACAGGGCTTTCGTAGGGGGGACGACGCTCTGTTCGTCCACCGTGCGGCGTCTTGGTGGATGGGTGAAGCGTCATCCATCCTACGGCTCAGGGACGTAGGGCTCAGGCCGCCTTGGTCGGCGCGGGTTCCGGCTGCCGTTGCTGCAGGTGGGCGAGCAGGGTGCGCAGCGGGGCGAGCTGGCGGCAGATCAGGCCGAGCTGCACCTGCACCAGGCGGTGGCCTTCGTCCATGTCCTCGGGCAGCTGCTCCAGCTCCTCGGCCAGGGCCTGGTCGGTCTCGCTGTACACCGCCACCGGGCGGTTGTCGCGCAGGCAGCCGGCGATGTCTTCGAGGGTCGCGCTGATATGCGCCACGGCGCGGTCGTGCAGGGCGTCGCTGGCATCGTCGGCGAGCGTCTCGCGGTGCGCGCCGAGGCCGGACAGGTAGCTGAGCAGGGTGTGCGACAGGACCAGGAAGCGGAAGCCGGTCTCGGCGTCCTTGCGGAAGTGGCCGGGCTCCATGAGCATGTTGGACAGGGTGGTCGACAGCGCCGCGTCGGCGTTGTGTGCGTTGCGCCGGGCCAGGCGGTAGCTCAGGTCGTCGCGCTTGCCGGACTCGTACTGCTGCATGATCTGCAGCAGGTAGCGGCCGTTGCTGCTGAGGGTGTTGGCCAGCACCTGGTTGAGCTTGCGCCCCTGCCAGTCCGGCAGGATGAAGAACACCGCCAGGCCTGCGATCAGCGTGCCCAGCAGGGTATCCACCAGGCGCGGCCAGATCAGCGCATAGCCGTCGCTGACCTGGTTGAAGCACAGCACCACCACCAGGGTCATGGCGCTGGTGGCCAGGGTGTAGCGGTCGACCCGGTTGGTGAAGAACACCACCCCGGCGACCACGGCGAACAGCGACTGCAGCAGCGGCTCGGGGAACAGGCTGATCAGCGCCCAGCCCGCGACCAGGCCGAGCAGGGTGCCGCCGACCCGCTGCACCAGGCGCAGGCGGGTGGCGCCGTAGCTGGGCCGGCAGACGAACAGGGTGGTCAGCAGGATCCAGTAGCCCTGCTGCGGGTGCACCCAGTGCAGCAGGCCGTAGCCGGCGGCCAGGGCCACGGACAGGCGCAGGGCGTGGCGGAACACCAGCGAGGTCGGCGAGAAATGCAGGCGCAGGCGCTCGAAGGCGTCCTTCAGGCTCTGCGGCGAGCGGTCGAGCAGGCTGCTGTCCTGCTCGTCGGCCAGGGCATCCGGGTTGCTCGCGCTGGCCAGCTTGCGTTCCAGGGTGGCCAGGTTGCCGGCCAGGGCGTTCAGCGAGCGCAGCAGGCGGCGCCAGGCCGGGTTGTTCTGCTCGCGCAGGTAGGCCATCGAGGTGTCGAGGTCGGCCATGGCCTGGCTGTTGTCGTTGTAGTCGAACGGCTGGCGCATGCGGATGGCCGTGCCGAGGGCCTGGCAGGCCTTGCCCTGCTGGCTGATCAGGCGGCCGCAGCGGAACATCACGTCGCTGTGGAAGAAGGCCTCGGCTAGGGCGTTGTACGGGTAGTGCGAGGAGCTGGCGCGCTCGTGGATGTCCTGGGCAATGAAGTACAGCTTGAGGTAGCGGTTGGTCTTCTGCCCGCTGCGCTTGCGGCTCATGCGGTTGAGGATGATCTCCTTGGCCTGGTTCAGCGCGCTGACCACCCGGCCGTTCTGCTGCGCCAGCTGCAGGCGCCGGCCCTCCACGTCGAGTTGGCGCAGCGGCTCGAACAGCGAGGCCTTCAGGCGCAGGTAGGCGCCCAGCTCGATGAACACCCGCGCCAGCGCCTGCTGCACCGGCTGCTGGCTGAACAGCGCGCTCCAGATCACCCCGAGCACGCCGTACCAGGCGGCGCCGGCGATCAGCAGCAGCGGCTCCTGCCAGAAGCTGCCCAGGGCGCCGCCGCGGTGTTCCAGGCCGATGGCGGTGTAGATCGCCAGGATCAGGGTGGCCGAGGCCACCGCCGCATAGCGTTCGCCGATGCCGCCGAGCAGGGTCATGGCGAAGGCCGCCAGGGCCAGGCCGGCGCCGAACAGCCAGGGGTAGGGGAACAGCAGCTGCACGGCGGTGGCGGTGGCGGCGAAGCACAGCAGGGTCACCAGCAGGGCCTGCAGGCGGCCGCGCCAGTGGTCGTCGCTCTCGGCCAGGGCACTGGCGATGCAGCCGAGGAACAGCGGGATGACGAAGGCGATGCGGTCCAGGTACCAGCACAGCGCCATGGAGCCGGCCAGGGCGATGAACACGCGGATCCCGTAGGTGAACTTTTCGCGCGCCCACAGGCTGCGCAGGGTCAGATTCAGCGATGAAGGCATGGGCGAACGGCTACCCGCCGGGTGATCGAACAGTGGATGGGGTCACAGGGGAAAGACGGTGGCTGGCGCCGGCGAGGCACCATTCTAGCGACCGCTCGGGCAAAAATAGCAGCCGCTTGTGTGCGCTGATCGGCCGCTGGCGCAGGCGCGGATTCGGCTGCGCGATGCCCGGCTGGGGGAGCCGGGCTGGCCCGGTCACTCAGTTGTGCAGGCTGCGCCCGCGGCCGCTGCGCTTGGCCTGGTACAGGCGGATGTCGGCCTGGTGCAGCAGGCTTTCCAGGTCGTCCGGGGCGCCGTGGTAGATCCCGGCGCTGAACGACAGCGGCGGCGCGCCCGGGGCGTACCTGAGCCGGGCGCAGGCGTCGCGCAGCCGGTCGAGGCCGGCCGCCAGGCCGGGGCCGTCGAGGTGGCTGACCAGGGCAAACTCCTCGCCGCCGAGGCGGCCGAGCAGGGTGTCGGGCAAGGCCTCGCGCAGGCAGCGGGCGAAGCCGACCAGGGCGGTGTCGCCGCTGGCGTGGCCGTGCTCGTCGTTGATCGCCTTGAAGAAGTCCAGGTCGAGCATCGCCACGCTGAGCGGCTGGCCGCCGCGCTGGGCCTGCTGGAACAGCTGCTCGCCCTGTTCGTAGAAGGCGCGGCGGTTGTACAGCCCGGTCAGCGAGTCGAACAGCGCCGCCTGCTTCAGCGCGTGCAGCATGTCGCGCCGTTCCAGGGTCGACATCACCCGGCAGTTGAGTTCTTCCGGGCAGAACGGCTTGCGCAGGAAGTCGTCGGCGCCGTGCTTGATGAACTTGGCGCTGAGCGAGCCCTTGGCGTCGGCGGACAGGCCGAGGATGATCAGCTCGTGGCGCCTCATCTTCTGCCGCAGCAGCTTGACCAGGTCGAAGCCGCTGATGCCCGGCATGCTGTGGTCGACCAGGAACAGGTCGATGTCCGGCTGCTCGTGGAGGATGCGCAGGGCCTCGTTGCCGTCCTCGGCATCGATGATCTGGTACTGGTGCGGGCTGAGCACGCGGCGGATGAAGTGGCGGGTGGCCTCGGAGTCCTCGGCGACCAGGATCTTCACCTGGCTGTTGCGCTCCAGGCGGTGCAGCAGGCGGAAGGCGAACTCGTAGGAGTGCTGGCTCTCCTTGAGCACGTAGTCGACCACGCCCTTGAGCAGCAGCTCGTCGCGGCGCTGTTCGTTGTACGAGCCGGACAGCACGATGCAGGGCAGGTGGTAGTGCAGCACCAGGTCGACGATCTCGCCATCCGGCGCATCCGGCAGGTTGAGGTCGACGATGGCGGCGAAGAACAGGTTCGCCGAGGTTTCCAGCAGCACCTGGGCCTCGCCCAGGGAGGCGCAGAACAGCGGCTGCAGCTGGGGTTCCTGGCGGAACAGGTGTTCGAGGATCTTCAGCACCAGCGGGCTGTCTTCGACTACCAGGATATTGCGCACGACGACCTCCATGACGATCGGCTTCGATGATGGCACAGTGCCGCCCATCGAGGCACGCGCGGCGCTGTCCTAGACCGGTTCCTAGAGCACGCGCACGCGCAGCGAGCGGCCCTTGATCTTGCCTTCGTTGAGACGCTTGAGCGCCTGCTTGGCGACGTCGCGCTCGACGGCGACGAAGGCCTGGTAGTCGAACAGGGCGATCTTGCCGATCTTCGCGCCGGGCAGGCCGGCCTCGCCGGTGAGGGCGCCGAGGATGTCGCCGGGGCGCAGCTTCTCCTTGCGCCCGGCGCCGATGCACAGGGTGACCATCGGCGGCTGCAGCGGCTCGCCGCTCTTGGCCTTGAGGCTGCCCAGCGGGTGCCAGTTCAGCGGGCTCTTCTGCAGGGTCTCGATGGCCTGGGCGCGATGGCCTTCGGCCGGGGCCACCAGGCTCATGGCCAGGCCCTTGGCGCCGGCGCGGCCGGTACGGCCGACCCGGTGGATGTGGATTTCCGCATCACGCGCCAGTTCGACGTTGATCACCATGTCCAGGGCATCGATATCCAGGCCGCGCGCCGCCACGTCGGTGGCCACCAGCACCGACAGGCTGCGGTTGGCGAACATCGCCAGCACCTGGTCACGGTCGCGCTGCTCCAGATCGCCGTTCAGCGCGGCGGCGGAAATGCCGTTGGCCGTCAGGTGCTCGACCAGTTCCTGGCACTGCTGCTTGGTGAAGCAGAAGGCCACGCAGGATTCCGGGCGGTAGCTGCCCAGCAGCCTGAGCACGGCGTCCATGCGCTGCTCGGGGGCGATCTCGTAGAAGCGCTGCTCGATCTGCGCATCGTCGTGCAGGGCCTCGACCTTGACCTGCTGCGGGTCGCGCATGAAGCTCGCGCTGAGCTGCTTGATGCCGGCCGGGTAGGTGGCGGAGAACAGCAGGGTCTGCCGCTTGGCCGGGGTCTGGTTGATGATTTCGGCGATGCTGTCGTAGAAGCCCATGTCGAGCATGCGGTCGGCTTCGTCGAGGACCAGGGTGTTGAGGCCGTCGAGCTTGAGGGTGCCCTTCTTCAGGTGTTCCTGAATGCGCCCCGGGGTGCCGACGATGACGTGGGCGCCGTGCTCCAGCGAGCCGATCTGCGGGCCGAACGGCACGCCGCCGCAGAGGGTGAGGATCTTGATGTTGTCGGCGGCGCGGGCCAGGCGGCGCAGCTCCTTGGCCACCTGGTCGGCCAGCTCGCGGGTCGGGCACAGCACCAGCGCCTGGCAGCCGAAGAAGCGCGGGTTGAGCGGCGCCAGCAGGCCGATGCCGAAGGCCGCGGTCTTGCCGCTGCCGGTCTTGGCCTGGGCGATCAGGTCCTGGCCCTTGAGGATGACCGGCAGGCTCTGGGCCTGGATCGGCGTCATCTCGGCATAGCCGAGGGCGTCGAGGTTGGCCAGGGTGGCGGCGGAAAGGGGCAAGGAAGCGAAGGCGGTGTTCACGGCGGGGACCTGCAAATAGGAATGCCGCGCAGTGTATCAGGCGCCGCCGGCGCTGCCCCGCGGGAAATCCGCCGCAGCCTGCCGTGCGTCGCCCGGGGCCTGCAGCTGCGCCTTGAGCTGGCCGATGCGGGCGTCCTTGTCCTGCCACAGCTGGCTGACCCAGGCCTGCACCGACTGGCGGAATTCGGCGTCGCCCTGGTAGTCGCCGGCCCACAGCGCCGGGTCCAGCTCGCGGGTCTGGATGTCGACGATGATCTTCGCCACCTGGCCGCTGATCAGCGCCCAGAAGCCGGGCGCGCGGTTGCCAGGGTAGACCAGGGTGACGTCGAGCAGGGCATCCAGCTGCGGGCCGAGCGCGGCCAGGGTGAAGGCCACGCCGCCGGCCTTGGGCTTGAGCAGGTGCTGGTAGGGCGAGCCCTGCTGGGCCTGCTTGAGCGGGGTGCAGCGGGTGCCTTCCAGGAAGTTGACCACGGTCACCGGCAGGTCCTTGAAGCGTTCGCAGGCGGCCTTGGTGATCGCCAGGTCCTTGCCCTGCATGTGCGGGTTGCGGGCCAGGTAGGCCTTGGAGTAGCGCTTCATGAAGGGGTAGTCGAGCGCCCAGAAGGCCAGGCCGAGGAACGGCACCCAGACCAGCTCCTGCTTGAGGAAGAACTTGAAGTAGGGCGTCTTGCGGTTGAACGCCTGGACCAGCGCCGGGATGTCGACCCAGGACTGGTGGTTGCTCACCACCAGGTAGGAACGTTCTGCACTCAGCCCCTCGCCGCCGCGGATATCCCAGACGGTGGGGGTGAGCAGGGCGAAGATCAGCTTGTCGATTTCCGCCCAGGTCTCGGCGACCCACATCACCCCGCGCGAACACTGGTTGCGCAGGCGCCGATTGGGCGCGGCCAGCTTGAGCAGGGCAATCAGCAGCAGCGGGCCGATCAGGATCAGGGTGTTGAGCAGGAGCAGCAGGAGGATGCTGCCGGCACGAAGCAGTCGACGCATGGCAAGTCCCGGTCGCCAGGGGAAGTGGCGCCATCATAACCGTCCGTCTACCGGCTGTGTGCATGCCCCGGCTGATCTCAACCTGCCCTTAACCCGGAGCCATCGCCTATGATGGCGGCCGCCACTTTTACTTTCCTGCGGTCAGCGTCCAGCGTGCTTAAGCGTATTGCGGTCTCCGAGTTGTGCCTCGGCATGTATATCCACGAATTCTGCGGCTCATGGATGGATCACCCGTTCTGGAAGGGCCGCTTCCTGCTCGACAACGACCGCGACCTGCTGCGCATCCACGCCAGCGAGATCGGCGAGGTGTGGATCGACGTCAGCCGCGGGGTCGACGTGGCGCCCGGCCAGCCCAGCCGCACGGTGGCCGAGGTCGCGGCGGAAACCGAGGCGCGCCTGCTGGCCGTGGAGAGCATGACCGCCCCGGCGCGGGTCGACCTGGCGCAGGAAGTGTCGCGCGCCCTGCGCCTGTGCGCGCAGTCCAAGGCGGCGGTGGTCGAGATGTTCCGCGACGCGCGCATGGGCCAGGCGGTGACGCTGGCCAATGCCGGTGGGCTGGTCGAGGAAATCGCCGACTCGGTGCTGCGCCACCCCGATGCGCTGATCAGCCTGGCGCGGCTGAAGACCAGCGACGAATACACCTACATGCACTCGGTGGCGGTGTGCGCGCTGATGATCGCCCTGGCCCGCCAGCTTGGCCTGGCCGAGGAGCAGGTGCGCGAGGCGGGCATGGCCGGGCTGCTGCACGACATCGGCAAGATGGCGATTGCCGATGCCATCCTCAACAAGCCGGGCAAGCTCACCGACGCCGAGTTCGCCACCATGCGCGGCCACCCCGAGGCCGGCGGGCGCATGCTGCGCGACATCCCGCAGGTCAGCGCGCTGGTGCTCGACGTGTGCCTGCACCACCACGAGAAGTACGACGGCAGCGGCTACCCGCATCGCCTGCTCGGCGAGCAGATCAGCCTGTTCGCGCGCATGGGCGCGATCTGCGACGTGTACGACGCCATCACCTCGGACCGCCCGTACAAGCAGGGCTGGGACCCGGCCGAGGCGATCCGCAAGATGGCCGAGTGGAAGGGCCACTTCGACGACAAGCTGTTCCAGGCCTTCGTCAAGTCGGTTGGCATCTACCCGGTCGGCGCCCTGGTGCGCCTGGAAAGCGGCCGCCTCGGGGTGGTCATGGAACAGCACGAGAAGTCGCTGCTGACGCCGCGGGTCAAGGTGTTCTTCTCCGCCCGCTCGAAGGTGCCGATCGCCCAGGAAGTGCTCGACCTGGCCAAGCTGGCCGGCCGCGACAAGATAGTCGGGCGCGAGTCGGCCGAGGACTGGGGCTTCAAGCACATCGAGGAACTCTGGTCGGGCATCCCGGCGCGCAAGGGCTCGTACTTCGACTGACGCGCGTGGCGGATTGACCTGTGCGCGGCGCTGCGGCACCGTTGCCGCCTACAGCCCTTGCCCGCACGGACGCCATGTCGCATATCCTGATAGTCGAAGACGAAGCGGCGATCGCCGATACCCTCATCTATGCCCTGCAGGCCGAGGGCTATGCGACCACCTGGCTGCAACTGGCCGAGGCGGCCCTGGCGCTGCAGCAGCGCAGCCCGGCGGATCTGCTGATCCTCGATGTCGGCCTGCCCGACATCAGCGGCTTCGAGGCCTGCAAGCGCTTGCGGCGCTTCTCCGAGGTGCCGGTGATCTTCCTCACCGCGCGCGACGCCGAGATCGATCGGGTGGTCGGCCTGGAGATCGGCGCCGACGACTATGTGGTCAAGCCGTTCAGCCCGCGCGAGGTGGCGGCGCGGGTCAAGGCCATCCTCAAGCGCATGGCACCGCGCGTGACCGTCCCGGTCGCGGCTGCGAACGGTCCGTTCCTATTGGATGCCGAACGGGTACAGATCCACTACCACGGCCAGTTGCTCGGCCTGACCCGCCACGAGTTCCGCCTGCTGCAGACCCTGCTCGGCCAGCCGGAGCGGGTGTTCTCCCGCGAGCAACTGCTCGATGGCGTCGGCGTGGCGGCGGATGCCGGCTACGAGCGCAACATCGACAGTCATATCAAGAGCCTGCGCGCCAAGCTGCGCCAGGTGGCCGCCGATGCCGAGCCGATCCAGACCCATCGCGGGCTGGGCTACAGCCTGAGGCTGGTCTGATGCCGCTCGGCGCACGGATCTTCCTGGTGTATTTCCTCTTCGTCGGCCTGGCCGGCTGGTTCGTGCTGAGCACGGTGATGGACGAGATCCGTCCCGGCGTGCGCCAGAGCACCGAGGAAACCCTGGTCGACACCGCCAACCTGCTGGCCGAGATCCTGCGTGACGAGGTCAAGGCCGGCAGCCTGGCGCAGAGCCGCCTGCCCGCGCTGCTCAAGGCCTACGGCCAGCGCCAGCCGCAGGCGCAGATCTGGGGCGTGGAGAAGAGCGCGGTCAATCACCGCATCTATGTCACCGACGCCCGCGGCATTGTCCTGCTCGACTCCAGCGGCGCGGCCCTGGGCCAGGACTACTCGCGCTGGAACGATGTCTACCTGACCCTGCGCGGCCAGTACGGTGCCCGCTCGACCCGCGAGGACCCGGCCGACGAGGACAGCTCGGTGATGTACGTGGCCGCGCCGATCCGCGACGGCGAGCGGATCATCGGCGTGGTCTCGGTGGCCAAGCCGAACAAGTCGCTGCAGCCCTATATCGAGCGTTCGCAGCGCCGCCTCGGCTGGCTCGGCGCCGGCCTGATCGGCCTCGGCCTGCTGATCGGCGGGGTGCTGTCCTGGTGGCTCAGCGGCTCGCTGCGCAAGCTCACCCGCTACGCCCAGGCGGTCAGCCAGGGCCAGCGCGCCGAGCTGCCGGCGCTGCGCGGCGGCGAGCTGACCCAGCTGGCCAGCGCGGTGCAGAAGATGCGCACCGAGCTGGAGGGCAAGGCCTATGTCGAGCAGTACGTGCATACCCTGACCCACGAGCTGAAGAGCCCGCTGGCGGCCATCCGCGGCGCTGCCGAGCTGCTCGAGGGCGAGATGCCGGCCGAGCAGCGCCAGCGTTTCGTGGCCAATATCGCCAGCGAGGGCGCGCGCCTGCAGCAACTGATCGAGCGCCTGCTCAACCTGGCCCTGGTCGAACAGCGCCAGGGCCTGGAGGAGCGCGTGCCCGTGGCCCTGCGCGAGCTGGTCGAGGAGCTGCTGCGCGGCCAGGCGGCGCGCATCGAGGCGGCCGGCCTGCGCCTGGACAACCGCATCGCCGCCGGGCTGGCGGTCAGCGGCGAGCGGTTCCTGCTGCGCCAGGCCATCGCCAACCTGCTGGATAACGCCCTCGACTTCACCCCGCCCGGCGGCCTGCTGCAGTTTCGCGCCGAAATGCAGGACGGCCACCTGGCGCTGCGCCTGTACAACCAGGGCCCGGCCATTCCCGAGTACGCGCTGGCACGCCTGACCGAGCGCTTCTACTCGCTGCCGCGCCCGGCCAGCGGGCGCAAGAGCACCGGCCTGGGGCTCAACTTCGTGCAGGAAGTGGCCCAGCTGCACGGCGGCGAACTGCACGTCGGCAATGCCGACGGCGGGGTGGTCGTGAGCCTGCTGCTGCCGCCGGCCTAGCCGCGGCAAAGCGTCGCCGGGATCACTCGGCGAGCCCCTGGTGGCCGATGGGGGTCGTTGAATGGCGCCGGCTCTGCTACAACATCTAGCTAAAGCCCAGGGAGCACGAACCGCATGAAATCCGTTGCCGAAATCCTCAGATCCAAGCCGCATGCCCTCGTCTACAGCGTCGCGCCCGACGACTCGGTGCTCGAGGCCATGCAACTGATGGCGGAAAAGGGCATCGGCGCCCTGGTGGTGCTGGAGAACGGCCGCCTGGCCGGGATCGTCAGCGAGCGCGACTATGCGCGCAAGGTGGCGCTGCTGGAGCGTTCGGCCTTCAGCGCCAAGGTGCGCGAGATCATGACCGCCGACGTGATCACCGTCGGCCCGCGGCATACCACCCAGCAGTGCATGCAGCTGATGACCGACCGCCATCTGCGCCACCTGCCGGTGCTGGCCGAGGGCGAGCTGATCGGCCTGCTGTCGATCGGCGATCTGGTCAAGCAGACCATCGCCGAGCAGGCCAGCCTGATCCAGCAGCTGGAGCAGTACATCCGCGGCGAGTAAGCCGGATCTGCTGCCGGCTGGCCGTCAGCCGGGTCTGCTGTTGTCGGAGCGGCTTCAGCCGCGATGTCCTTCACCCCAAGAGCATCGCGGCTGAAGCCGCTCCCACAGAAGTCCCGACAGCCTCCAGCGCACCACACAAACTCCACACGTTCTCCATTTTCGCCGCATTCGCGCGCCACAGACGCACACCAGACTCTCCCCCACATTCACCCCCGGAGAGTCCCACCATGAACCGAAGCCTTGCCATCAAGCTGGGGCTGATCGCCCTGCTGATCATCCTGCTGATGATCCCCATCGTCATGATCGACGGCATGATCGAGGAGCGGCAGGGCCTGCGCGACGAGGTGCTGCAGGACATCGCCCGCAGCTCCAGCTACAACCAGCAACTGACCGGCCCGCTGCTGGTGCAGCCGTACCGCAAGACCCTGCGCCAGTGGAAGACCCACGCCAAGACCGGCCAGCGCTACCTGGAGGAAAGCGAGGAGCGCGGGCGCCTGTACTTCCTGCCCGAGCGCTTCGTCATGGGCGGCGAGGTCACCACCGAACTGCGGGCCCGCGGCATCTACCAGGCGCGCCTGTACCACAGCAACAATCGCATCGGCGGCCATTTCGAGCTGCCGGCACAGTTCGGCATCAGCGAAGACTTCGCCGACTACCGCTTCGAGGCGCCGTTCCTCGCCGTCGGCATCAGCGATATCCGCGGCATCAAGAACGACCTCAAGCTGCAGCTCAACGGCCAGACCCTGGCCTTCCAGCCGGGCAGCGCCGACAGCCTGCTCGGCGCCGGCGTGCATGCACCGCTGCCGGCCCTCGACCCGGCCAAGGCGCAGCGCCTGGAATATGCCTTCGACCTGCTGCTGCAGGGCACCGGCCAGCTCGACGTGACCCCGGTCGGGCGCGACAGCCGGGTCGAGCTCAAGGCCGACTGGCCGCACCCGAGCTTCGTCGGCGAGTACCTGCCGAGCGAGCGCGAGATCCGCCAGGACGGTTTCAGCGCGAGCTGGCAGACCAGCTTCTTCGCCACCAACCTGGAGGAGGCCCTCGCCGACTGCGTGGGCGGCGGCGAGTGCCAGGCCTTCCAGGGGCGCCATTTCGGCGTCAGCTTCGTCGACCCGGTGGACCAGTACCTGAAGAGCGACCGGGCGATCAAGTACGCCCTGCTGTTCATCGCCCTGACCTTCGCCGGCTTCTTCCTCTTCGAGGTGCTCAAGCGCCTGGCCGTGCACCCGGTGCAGTACGGCCTGGTCGGCCTGTCGCTGGCGTTCTTCTACCTGTTGCTGCTGTCGCTGGCCGAGCACCTGGACTTCGCCCGGGCCTACGCCCTGGCCGCCACGGCCTGCGTGCTGCTGATCGGCTTCTACGTCAGCCACGTGCTGCACAGCTGGCTGCGCGGCGCCGGTTTCACCGCCGGCCTGGCGGCGCTGTACGCAATGCTCTACGCCCTGCTCAGCGCCGAGGACTACGCCCTGCTGATGGGCTCGCTGCTGGTCTTCGGGCTGCTCGCCAGCGTGATGGTGCTGACCCGCAAGCTGGACTGGTACGGCATTGGCAAGCCTGCCGCCCTCCAAGAACCTGGCGCGGATCTCTCGTAGGGTGCGCCGTGCGCACCAAGAGTTCCGCGCCCGGCCCGGTGCGCCCTGGGCGATGACCAGAGGCGCCCTCTGCCGATGCCACAACAAGACCGGTACCAGGCTCCAAGGAGTTCACGATGATCCGTTTACTGATGCAGTTTTCCGCCTGTTTCGCCCTCGGCCTGGTGGTGGCCGGGGTGCTCCTGATCGGCCTGATGTTCTTCGGCCAGTTCGACCTGATCCACGGCCTCGACCTGAGCGGCAAGCCGATGGCCAGCCTGGCCCTGGCGTTGTTGCCGGAGGCCTTCTGGAGCGAGCTGACCGGTATCCCCGGCGCCGCCGCCAATGCCCATGTGCAGTCCTTCCTGCAACTGTGTGCGGGCCTGGCCCAGGTCGCCCTGCTGCTGGCGGCCGGCTTCTTCCGCCTGTGGTACGTGCGATGAGCGGGCATCTCGGCCTGCGCGAGGAGGCGCGCCAGGGGCACCTGCTGGCGCGGCGCATCGCCGGCCTGTTTCCGCGGCGCGCCCCGGCGTTCAGGCCGCCGGTTCGGTCGCCCGCATCGACGGCCGCTGGCTGACGTCGGCGTACCAGGCGGCCAGCCCCGGGTAGCGCTGGCGCCAGTCCAGTTCGGGCTGGCGCAGGTCGAGGTAGCCAAGGGCGCAGGCCAGGCTGAGGGCGGCGATGTCGAAGTGGCTGCTCAGTTCGGCGATGGCTTCCCGCTCGAAGCTGGCCAGGGCCCGCTCGATCTTCTCCTGCTGCGCGGCAATCCAGGCATCCCAGCGCTTGTCCGCCGGGCGCAGGAAGGTCTCGTAGCGGATCAGCACGGCGGCATCGAGCACCGCATCGGCCAGCGAGGCCAGGGTCAGGCGCCGCCAGCGGGCGTGGCCGCCGGGCGGAATCAGCGGGTCGCCGACATGCTGCTGGTCGAGGTAGTCGAGGATCACCCGGCTGTCGTGCAGCACCGTGCCATCGGCCAGGCGCAGGGCGGGAATCTTGCCGGCCGGGTTGCTTTCGAGCACCCCGGCATCCGGGCTGAGCGGGCTGAGCTGGGCGGGCTGCAGGGCCACGCGGTCGGTCTGGCCGGTCTCGTGCAGCAGCACCAGGACCTTGCGCACGAAGGGCGAGGTGGGCGAGTGAAACAGGGTCATGGTACTCATGGTCGGCTCCTTGGGCAGGCTGTACGCATGAGCCTCTCAGCTCGTGCCGGGCAATGCAATCTGCGCGGCCGGCCAGAGGCGGGTGTTGCGGCCTAGATCGCCGGCATGCGCTGGCGGCGGCGCCAGCCCTGCAGGCGCTGGTCGAGGGCCAGCAGGCTGTCGAGCTGCTGCTGGCGCGCCTTGCTGAACAGGATCAGCGCCAGTTCGGCGGTGGCCAGGGCATCGGCGCTGGCATTGTGGCGTTCGGCGGCTTGCAGGTGGAAGTGCGCCAGCCAGTCGTCCAGCCCGGCGCGGCGCAGGGTCAGCTGCGGGCACAGCAGCGGTGCCAGTTCGGCGACATCGAGGAAGGCGTGGCGCAGGCGGTAGCCGAGGCTCTCGCGCAGGGCGCGGGCCAGCATGTGCTGGTCGAAGCCGGCGTGGAAGGCCAGCAGCGGGCTGTCGCCGAGGAACTCCATGAAGGCCAGCAGCGCCTCGACCGGGTCGGTGCCGGCGGCGATGGCGCTGGGCGCGATGCCGTGGATCAGGGTGCTGGCGCTGGCCTTGTGCCCGGCGCGGTGCAGGGTGCATTCGAACTGCTGGCTGAAGTCGATGGCGCCGCCTTCGATCACCACCGCGCCGATCGCCAGCAGCTGGTCGCGCTGCAGGTTGAGGCCGCTGGTTTCCAGGTCGAGCACCACCAGGCGCTGCCTGGCCAGGGGCGCATCGCTCAGGGCCGCGGCCGCCGGCAGCGCGGCCAGGCGCTGTTGCTGGGCTGCGCTCAGTTGCGGGGTGTCGCGGCGGATCCAGTTGAAGATGTTCATAGCTGGTAGCGCAGGCTCAGGCTGGCTTGCAGGCGCTGGGCCTGGCGGAAGGACTCGCGCAGGATGCGCCGGTCCAGCTGGTTGAGGCTGTCCGGGTCGAGGCGGTTGGAGAACGGCAGGCCCTGCAGCGCCTGCTGCTGGTGCAGCTGCAGGCGGGTCTGCTGGATGAAGTGGTAGGCCTCCTCGTAGGCGGCGCCGTCGAGGGCGTCGATCACCCCGTGCTCGACCAGTTCGGCGAAGCGCCGCTGGGTGTTGCAGTCGGCCACGCCGTGAACCAGGGCGAGCAGGCGCGCGCCATCGACGAAGGGGGTGAGGCCTTCGGTCTTGAGGTCGAGGGTGTCCTTCTCGGCGCCGCTGCGGGCCACCACGAAGTCGCGGAAGCGCCCCACCGGCGGGCGGTGCTGCAGGGCGTTGGCCGCCAGCATGCGCTGGAACAGGCTGTTATCGCGGATCTCTGCGAACAGCTGCTCGCGCAGTTGCTCGCCGCCGTCCTCGTCGCCCCAGACCACGCGCAGGTCGAAGTAGATGCTGGAGCCAAGCAGGTTCTCCGGGCTGGCCTCACGCACGAAGCTGCTGAAGCGCCGCGCCCACTCGCTGCGCGACAGGCACAGCTCGGGGTTGCCGGCCATGATGTTGCCCGGGCACAGGCTGAAGCCGCATAGCGCCAGCTGCTGGTTGATGCGCCGGGCCAGGGGCAGCAGGCGCTGGCGGATGGCCTCGGCCTCCGCGCTGCTGGCGGCGTCGAACAGGATGCCGTTGTCCTGGTCGGTGTGCAGGGTCTGCTCGCGGCGGCCCTCGCTGCCGAAGCACAGCCAGCTGAATGGCACACCGGGGTCGCCGAGCTCCTCGATGCACAGCTCGATCACCCGGCACACGGTGTGGTCGTTGAGCAGGGTGACCAGCTGGGTGATCTGTGTCGAGCTGGCGCCGTGGGCCAGCATGCGCTCGACCAGCAGGCGGATGTCGCTGCGCAGGGCAGTCAGGGTCTCGACCTTGCCGGCATGGCGGATGGTGCGCGCCAGGTGCACCAGGTCGACGCGCTGCAGGGAGAACAGGTCGCGCTCGGAGACCACGCCGACCAGCTGGCCATGCTCGACCAGGCAGACGTGGGCGATATGCCGCTCGGTCATCGCCAGGGCGGCGTCGAAGGCGCTGGCCTGGGGCGGCAGGTGGAAGGGCTTCTGCGTCATCAGCGCGCTGATCGGCTGCTCCAGCGAGCTGCCGTCGGCGATCACCCGGCGCAGGTCGCGCAGGGTGAAGATGCCCAGCGGGCGGTTGCCTTCATCGGTGATGACGATGCTGCCGACATGCTGCTCGTGCATGCGCCGCACCGCCTCGCGCAGCGGTGTTTCGGCCCTGCAGCCGACCGGCTGCTGCATGGCCAGTTCGCGCAGCGAGGTGTCCAGCGAGTACTGCGCGCCGAGGCTTTCCGCGGCGCGCAGCTGCACCTGCTGGTTGACCTGGTCGAGCAGGCTGCTCACCCCGCGCAGGGCGAAGTCGCGGAACGGCGCGGACTGGCTGAACAGGCGGACGAAGGCGTCCTTGCCCAGCAGCAGGCAGAAGGTGTCCTCGCCGGCCAGGTGTTCGGTGCGGGTGGCGCGCTCGCCGAGCAGGGCGGCCAGCGGGAAGCACTCGCCGCTGGCGATCTCGAAGGTGGTCTCGCTGCCGCGTTTGGCCGAGTGCGGGCGCTCGCCGACCACCAGGCCCTGCTTGACGATGTAGAAGTGCTGCACCGGGCCGTCGGCGGGCTTGATGATGCTCTCGCCGGCGCCGTAGAAGCGCAGCTGGCAGTGCTCGACCAGATAGGCCAGCTGGGCGCTGTCCATCTGGTTGAACGGCGGGTACTTGCGCAGGAACTCCATGGTGCCGTGGATGTTCTGCAGTACGGCGGTCTTGCCGGCGGCGCTGCTTTCCTTGGACTGCATGCGGGCTGTCCCGATGGCGGTGATGCAAGCATCATCGGCCATGGGTGCCCGCCGCGCCAATTGGACCTAGGTCGCAGGGGCGGCTGAGCCGCCGAACGGTGTCGAGCGGCCGCCGCGCCGCCTCAGGCGGGCTCCTCCAGCTGTTGGCCCTGGCCCTGCGCGGCGAGCAGGCACAGGCCTGCGCCGAGGCCGAGGGCCGCCGCTGCGGCGAACAGGGCCGGGGACATGCCCAGGCCGAGCCGGTACAGGCCGGCGGCGACCAGCGGCCCGGCGATCTGCCCGACTCCGTAGGCGGCGGTCATGCTCGCCAGCATGTTGTAGCGCACCTGCGCGGTCCAGGCGCGAGCCGCCGGCATGGCGATGGTCACCGTTCCCATGAAGGTGCCGCCGACCAGTAGCGCGCTGAGCAGGCAGGCCCAGGGCGCCTGGCTGAGCGCCGGCAGGACCACGCCCAGCGCCTGCAGCAGCAGGTTCAGGCCCAGGCTGTGGCGCGTGCCCAGGCGCTGGTGCAGGGCGTGCCAGAGGAAGCACGACGGCATCGCGCCGAGGCCGAAGGCCGCCCACACCTGCAGCGGGCCGATGCCGGCGAGGCTGCCCTGCAGCAACAGCGGCAGGTAGGTGGCGGTGACGATGTAGCCGAAGCCGGCCAGGCCGTAGACCAGCACCAGGCGCCGCGGCGGCAGTCGCTCGGCGGGGTGCTCGCCGCTCAGCCGGCCGGGCGCGGCGCGGCAGCGTGCCGGTGGCCGGCGCAGCTGGCTCCAGACCGGCAGGCACAGCAGCAGGCCGCTGGCGGCCAGCAGCCACCACAGGGCCTGGCTGCGCAGGCCGAGGTACTGGCCGCCGGCCAGCAGCTCGGCGGACAGCAGGATGCCCAGGCCGACCCCGGCGAACAGCAGCGGCGCGGCACACGGCTCGGCATGCCTGTGCAGCAGCCAGAGCGAGGCGCCGACCAGGGCCAGGGCGCTGCACAGGCCGGCGCCGAAGCGCACGCCGAGCAGCACCGCCGGCTGTTGCAGGCTGCCCATCAGGCCCAGGCCCAGCAGGGTACCGACGCTGGCCAGCAGGCACAGGCGGGCGGCCTGCTCGTCGCGGGCGCGGGTCAGCAGCAGGGCGCCGAGCAGGTAGCCGGCGTAGTTGGCCGCGGCGGCCAGGGAGCCGCTCTGCAGGTCGAGCAGGCCGTCGTCCAGCATCAGCGGGTAGAGCCCGGTGAAGGCGAAGCGGCCGAAGCCCATGCCGACCGCCAGCAGCAGGGCGGCGGCCAGCGCGGCGCGGCTCATGCCCGGGCGCTGTGCAGCAGGCTGCGCCAGCGCTCGAAGGCGGCACTGCGGTAGCCGCTGCGCCAGACCAGCAGGGTGTCCACGCTCAGCAGCGGCACGCACTGCAGCGCCGGCGGCTCGCGCAGCAGTTCGAGCAGCGAGCGCGGCAGGACGCCGACGCAGGCGCCGGCGGCCACGCAGGCGAGAATCGCGTGGTAGGAGCCGACTTCCTGCACGCGCACGGCCGGCCCGGTGCTGTTCAGCCAGCTCTGGGCGATCTGCCGGTAGCTGCAGCCCAGGGTGAAGCCGGCCAGGGTGCGCAGGCGCACATCCTGCGGGTCGCGCACGGGCGGCTGGTCGACCGGCAGCACCAGCAGCAGTTCCTCGGCAAACACCGCCTCGGCCTCCAGCCCGGCAGGCAGCGCCTCGGCGTGCCACTGCCCGGCGGCGAAGGTGCGCGGCTGGGCGATCAGCGCGCAATCCAGGCGCCGCGCCAGCACCCCGTCGAGCAGCGGCTGGCTGGGTCCGGTGCTGACTTCCAGGCTGACCTGCGGGTGCTCGCGGTGGAACTGCGCCAGCGGGGCCGGCAGGCGGCTGGCCGCGCTGCTTTCCATGCTGCCCAGGCGCAGGCTGCCGCTCGGCTGCTGCGGGTGCATGGCCTGGCGGGCTTCGTCGGCCAGGGCCAGCAGCTGCTCGGCGTAGGCGAGAAACGCGTGGCCCTGCTCGGTCAGGGTCATGCGCTTGCCTTCGCGAAGGAACAGCGCCACGCCGAGGTCGTCCTCCAGCTGGCGGATGCGCGTGGTCACGTTGGACTGCACGCGCTGCAGGCGCTGGGCGGCACGGGTGATGCTCTGCTCCAGGGCGACGGTGCGGAAAATGCTCAGCGTCGAGAGATCCATGGACTTCTATTAATCTCTAAAAAAGAATAATGTTTTATCAAGCATCTCTTTTCGAGATTTGATGGTCAAGCCTGGAGGCCCGCCGCGGCCTCCGCCGCCAGGGAGCAAGCGCATGCAACAGTCCGTCACGCAGTGGCTCGGTATCGAGCAGCCGATCATCCAGGCACCGATGCTGGGCGTATCCACCCCGCAGCTGGCGGCCGCCGTGTCGAATGGCGGCGGTCTGGGCTCGATCAGCGTGGCGGCCAGCTCGGCGCAGCAGGCCCGCGCGCAGATCGGCGAGGTGCGCGCGCTGACCGCCAAGCCGTTCAACGTCAACCTGTTCTGCCACCGGCCGATGGCCAGCAGCCCGGCGGCGCAGGCCCGCTGGCTGGAGCATCTGCGGCCATTCTTCGCCGAGTTCGACGCCACGCCGCCGACCGCGCTGCGCGACATCTACCAGAGCTTCGTCGCCGATCCGGCCATGCAGGCCATGCTGCTGGAGGAGCGCCCGGCGGTGGTCAGCTTTCACTTCGGCCTGCCCGAGCCGGCCTGGATCGCAGTCCTGCAACAGGCCGGGATTCGCGTGCTGGCCTGCGTCACCAGCCTGGCCGAGGCCGAGCTGGCGCAGGCGGCAGGGGTCGACGGGCTGGTGGCGCAGGGCATCGAGGCCGGCGGCCACCGCGGCCTGTTCCTGCCGGAACAGGGCGATCCGGGCATCGGCACCCTGGCCCTGGTGCGCCTGCTGGTGCAGCGCGGCACGCTGCCGGTGATCGCCGCCGGCGGCATCATGGACGGCGCCGGGATCAGGGCCGCCCTGGCCCTCGGAGCGCTGGCGGTGCAGATGGGCACGGCGTTCGTCCTGTGCCCGGAATCCGCGGCCAACGCCGCCTACCGCGCGGCGCTGAAGGGCGAGAAGGCCTACCGCACGCAGATCACCACGGCCATGTCCGGGCGCCCGGCGCGCGGCCTGCCCAACCGCATCTTCAGCGAGGTCGGCGGCCCGGGCGCGCCGGCGCTGCCCGGCTACTCCTACACCTACGATGCGACCAAGGCACTGCAGGCGGTCGCCGCGGCCCAGGGCTGCCACGACTTCGCCGCCCAGTGGGCCGGCCAGGGCGCGCCGCTGGCCCGCGAACTGCCGGCGGCGGAGCTGCTGGCGGTACTGGTGGCGGAGCTGCACGCCGAGGGATGAGGCCGTGGCGCTCACGAGTAAAGCCGGCGGGGGGAGCCGCCGGCTTTTTCGTAACCGCAGCCGGCCGAGCAAGCGGGCTGCGGTGCGCGAGGCCGTCGCCGGTTAAGGGCTATCCTGCGTGGAAATGGCGGTAAAGTGCCCTTTCGCTGCAGTTTCGGCTGCGGCCCGCAGGACGGGCGATGTGCGACGCACTAGTATGGAAGCCATAAGAAGAAGGAGTGCCGAATGCGCGTCGCGATGTGGCTTGGCTTATGGCTGAGTGCTGCCACGCATGCCGCCGACCCCGTGCAGGAGGCCATGGCCGAGCTGCAGCCGAGCACCTTGGCGGCCGCCGAGCAGCGCGCCGAGCTGGCCTGGTTCGCCGCCGCCGGCCAGCCGTTCGCCGGCGTGCAGGTGCGCGTCATCGCCGAGCAGATCCCTACCCACTGGTACGAGGCCAGCGTGCTGGCGCCGCTGTTCGGCCGGCTCACCGGCATCCGCGTGATCCACGAGGTCAGCGGCGAGGACGATCTGGTCAACAAGCTGCGCACCCAACAGCAGAGCGGCCTGCCGCTGTACGACGCCTATGTCAGCGACAGCGACCTGCTCGGCCAGCACTTTCGCGACGACCAGGTACTGGCGCTATCCGATTTCATGGCCGGCGAGGGCGCCGGCGTCACCTCGCCGACCCTCGACCTCGCCGACTTCATCGGTCTGCCCTTCGTCACCGCCCCCGATGGCAAGCTCTACCAACTGCCGGACCAGCAGTTCGCCAACCTCTACTGGTACCGCCAGGACTGGTTCGAGCGCCCCGAGTTGCGCCAGGCCTTCCGCGAGCGCTACGGCTACGAGCTGGACGTGCCGCAGAACTGGTCGGCCTACGCCGACATCGCCGCCTTCTTCAGCGAGCAGGTGGGCGAGATCGACGGCCAGCGCGTCTACGGCCACATGGATTACGGCGGCTTCGACCCCTCGCTGGGCTGGCGCCTGTCCGATGCCTGGCTGGGCATGGCCGGGGTGGCCGACCTCGGCCTGCCCAACGGTCTGCCGGTGGACGACTGGGGCATCCGTGTCGAGGGCTGCCGCCCGGCCGGCGCCAGCACCCGGCGCGGCGGCGCCCTGGACAGCCCGGCGGCGGTCTACGCGCTGCAGCAGTACATCGACTGGCTCAAGCGCTATGCGCCGCCGCAGGCGCAGCGGATGAGCTTCAACCAGGCCGGCAATTTCGCCGCCCAGGGTCAGGTGGCGCAGCAGATCTTCTGGTACACCGCGTTCACCACCGACTACACCAGGCCCGGCAGCCCGGTGGTGGATGCCCAGGGCAAGCCCAGATGGCGGGTGGCGCCGTCGCCGCGCGGCGCCTACTGGCAGGACGGCATGAAGTCCGGCTACCAGGATGTCGGCGCCTGGACCCTGCTGAAACATACCCCGCTGCGCCAGCGCCAGGCCGCCTGGCTGTACGCGCAGTTCGTCACCGCCAAGAGCGTGTCGCTGCGCAAGACCCTGGTCGGGCTGACGCCGATCCGCCGTTCCGACCTGGACTCGCCGGCCCTGCTCGCCGAGGCGCCGCGCCTGGGCGGCCTGGTCGAGTTCTATCGCAGCCGGGCGGCGCGGCGCTGGACGCCGACCGGGGCCAATGTGCCGGACTACAGCGGCATGGCCAGCCTGTGGTGGCGCCAGCTGCATCCGGCGGTCAGCGGCCAGCTCAGCGCGGCGCAGGCCCTGCACAACCTGGCCGAGGCCTTCGACCGCCATCTGCTGGCGGTCGGCCGGCGCCAGCAGCATCCCTGTGCACCGCGGCTGAATGCCGAACAGGGTGTCCAGCACTGGCTGCTGCAGCCGGGCGCGCCCTGGCCGCAACTGGCCGACGAGCACCCGCCGGGACGTACCCTGAACTACCAGGAGGCATTGCGTGCGTGGGATTAGCCTGCTGGTGCTGTGCCTGCTCGGCCTGCCGGTGCGGGCCGCCGAGGTACAGCTGTTCGCCTGGGAGCGGCCGCCGCTGGTGCAGCAGACGGCCGACGGCCAGGGCGCCGGGCTGGTGCCGGAACTGACCCGCGAGCTGTTTCGCCGCGCGGGCAGCTCCTACCGCCTGAGTTTCCTGCCGCTGCAGCGGGCCCTGCTCAAGGTGCAGCAGGAGCCCAACAGCTGCGTCTTGCTGGTCGAGCGCCGCCAGGAGCGCGAGCCCCACTATGCCTGGATCGGCCCGCTGCTGATCTCGCGCCTGGGCCTGTATGCCAAGGCCGATGACCCGCTGCAGCTGGACAGCCTGGAACAGGCGCGGGGCCTGCGCATCCTCAGCCACCAGGGCTCGGGCGCCGGCGACTACCTGCAGGGCGTGGGGCTCGACGTGCTCTATTCGAACAAGGAATCGCTCAACCTGAGCATGCTGCAGCGCAGCCGTGCGCGGCTGTGGGCCACCAGCGCGGCGGTGGTGCATGCGCTGGCGGCCAATCCGGCGCCCCGCGAGGTGCTGCCGTTTCTCACCCTGATGGAAGACATCGCCTGCCATCCGCAGCTCGACCCGGCGCTGCTGCAGCACCTGCAGGCAACCTTGCAGCAGATGTACCGCGAGGGCTGGGTGCAGGCGCTGTACCGCCAGCATGGGGTGAGCCTGGACTAGTGCTGCAGTGCGGCGGTGCAGGGTGCATCCTGGGCTGGCCGCCTTTTTTGGCCGCCGTACCGGCCAGGCTCTTGCCCCGTTTGGCGCAGCGAAGCCCGGCGGCGCAGCACGTCAGCGGGCCGCAAGCATAAAAAAACCGCCCCGGAGGGCGGCTTTTTCACTGCAGCGGCGAATTACAGACCGTTAGCGGCCTTGAACTCGCGGCGGCGGCGGTGCAGGACCGGCTCGGTGTAGCCGTTCGGCTGCTTGGTGCCTTCGACCACCAGTTCCAGGGCGGCCTGGAAGGCGATGTTGCTGTCGAAGTTCGGCGCCAGCGGACGGTACAGCGGGTCGTTGGCGTTCTGCCGGTCAACCACCGGCGCCATGCGCTTGAGGCTCTCGACGATCTGCGCTTCGCTGACGATGCCATGACGCAGCCAGTTGGCCAGCAGCTGGCTGGAGATGCGCAGGGTGGCGCGGTCTTCCATCAGGCCGACGTCGTTGATGTCCGGCACCTTGGAGCAGCCGACGCCCTGGTCGATCCAGCGCACCACGTAGCCGAGGATGCCCTGGGAGTTGTTGTCCAGTTCGTTCTGGATTTCTTCCGGGGTCCAGTTGGTGTTCGGTGCCAGCGGGATGCTCAGGATGTCGTCCAGCGAAGCGCGCTCGCGCTTGGCCAGTTCGGCCTGACGGGCGAACACGTCGACCTTGTGGTAGTGCAGGGCGTGCAGCGCGGCGGCGGTCGGCGACGGTACCCAGGCGGTGTTGGCGCCGGCCAGCGGGTGGGCGATCTTCTGCTCGAGCATGCCGGCCATCAGGTCGGGCATGGCCCACATGCCTTTGCCGATCTGGGCGCGACCCTGCAGGCCGGTGGCCAGGCCGATGTCGACGTTCCAGTTCTCGTAGGCGCTGATCCACTTCTCGGATTTCATGGCGGCCTTGCGCACCACGGCGCCGGCTTCCATGGAGGTGTGGATTTCGTCACCGGTACGGTCGAGGAAGCCGGTGTTGATGAACACCACGCGCTCGCTGGCGGCCTTGATGCAGGCTTTCAGGTTGACGGTGGTGCGGCGCTCTTCGTCCATGATGCCGACTTTCAGGGTGTTGCGCGGCAGGCCCAGCACGTCTTCGACGCGACCGAAGATCTCGGTGGTGAAGGCGACTTCTTCCGGGCCGTGCATCTTCGGCTTGACGATGTACACGGAGCCGGTGCGGGTGTTCTTGCGGCTGGTGTTGCCATTCAGGTTGTGGATGGCGATCAGGCTGGTGAACAGCGCGTCCTGGATGCCTTCCGGAATCTCGTTGCCCTGGGCATCGAGGATCGCCGGGTTGGTCATCAGGTGGCCGACGTTGCGCACGAACAGCAGGCTGCGGCCGTGCAGGGTCAGCTCGCTACCGTCGGCCTTGGTGTAGACGCGGTCCGGGTTCATGGTGCGGGTGAAGGTCTGGCCGCCCTTGGCTACTTCTTCGGCCAGGTCGCCTTTCATCAGGCCCAGCCAGTTGCGGTAGACGATGACCTTGTCGTCGGCATCGACGGCGGCGACGGAGTCTTCGCAGTCCATGATGGTGGTCAGCGCGGCTTCCATCAGCACGTCTTTGACGCCAGCGGCGTCGGTCTGGCCGACCGGGCTGTTGGCGTCGATCTGGATTTCGAAGTGCAGGCCGTTGTGCTTGAGCAGCACGGCGACCGGCTTGGCGGCGTCGCCCTGGAAGGCGATGAACTGGGCGGCGTTCTTCAGGCCGGTGCTGCTGCCGTTCTTCAGGCTCACGGCCAGTTGGCCGTTCTTCACTACATAAGCAGTGGCGTCGACGTGGGACGCGCCTTCCAGCGGCGCGGCTTCGTCGAGGAACGCGCGGGCGAAGGCGATGACCTTGTCGCCACGGACCTTGTTGTAGCCCTTGCCTTTCTCGGCGCCGTTTTCTTCGCTGATCACGTCGGTGCCGTACAGCGCGTCGTACAGCGAGCCCCAGCGGGCGTTGGAGGCGTTCAGGGCGAAACGCGCGTTCATCACCGGGACTACCAGCTGCGGGCCGGCCAGGCGGGCGATTTCTTCGTCGACGTTCTGCGTGGTGGCCTGGAAGTCGGCCGGCTCCGGCAGCAGATAGCCGATTTCCTGGAGGAAGGCCTTGTAGGCGGCGGCGTCGTGCGCCTGGCCTTTGCGCGCCTGGTGCCAGGCGTCGATCTGGGCCTGCAGTTCGTCACGTTTGGCCAGCAGGGCGCGGTTTTTCGGGGCCAGATCGTTGATCACGGCTTCGGCGCCAGCCCAGAACTTGTCGGCAGCGATGCCGGTACCGGGGATGGCTTCATTGTTGATGAAGTCGTAAAGGGCTTTGGCGACCTGCAGGCCACCGACTTGAACGCGCTCAGTCATTGCTTGCCTCACTTGATTCCAGACAGCTCTAAATCCGGGCCGGACGGCCATGTAGTACGAGCCGCGGGATACTACATGACTCGCGGGAAAAAATCAGTCACAGCCTGTCAGCGCCTGCCGGGCGGCGGCGGCCCAGGGCTATACTGCGGACATCAAGCAAGGAAGGGAGAGGCCGATGACTGTCGTGCGTGCTGGAGTCAATGACCTGGATGAGCTGGTCGGTCTGTTCGGCGCTTATCTGCAGTTTTACCAGGTGCCGCGGGCACCGGGCGAGATCGCCAAGTTCCTCGGCGGGCGCCTGCAACAGGGCGACTCGACGCTGTTCATCGCCCGCGACGAGCAGGGCGTGGCGCGGGGCTTCGTCCAGCTCTATCCGCTGTTCGCCTCGCTGAGCATGGCCCCGGCCTGGCTGCTCAGTGATCTCTACGTGGCCCCGCAGGCACGCCGCCAGGGCGTGGCCGAGGCGCTGATGCAGGCCGCCCGGGCCCACGCCGAGGCGAGCGGAGCCTGCGGCCTGCAACTGGAAACGGCGAAAACCAACCTGGCCGGCCAGGCGCTCTACGAGAAACTCGGTTACGTGCGCGACGAGCTGTTCTATACCTACTGGCTGGGCCTGCCTGGCCAGGGTGTTTGAGCTATACCCCAGACAATGACGAAGAGGCTTGCCATGGATCATCTGGTACTCACCGTAATCGCCCCGGACCAACCGGGCCTGGTCGAACGTATCGCCCAGTGCATCGCCGCCCATGGCGGCAACTGGCTGGAGAGCCGCATGTCGCGCATGGCCGGGCAGTTCGCCGGGATCCTGCGCGTGGCCGTGCCGGCGGAAGGCTATGACGAACTGGTCGAGGGTCTGCAGGGCCTCGGCGCCTTCGGCATTCGCGTGCTGCTGGCGGAAAGCGGCATCGAGCCGTCCTGCACCTGGAAGCCGATCCTGCTCGACCTGGTCGGCAACGACCGACCGGGCATCGTCCGCGACATCACCCGCCTGCTCGCCGAGCAGGGGGTCAACCTGGAAAGCCTGACCACCGAGGTCAAGCCGGCACCGATGAGCAGCGAGCCGCTGTTCCACGCCGAAGCGCTGCTGGCGGTGCCGCTGACGCTGTCCCTCGACCTGCTGCGCGACAAGCTGGAAAACCTCGCCGACGACCTGATGGTGGAGCTGAACCTGCGCACCGAGACCTGATATCCCCGAATCACGGGGATGGTGCTGTGGATAAACTGGGGAGCCCCGGCGCACTGGCTAGTGCCCCGGGGCTTTTCGTTGAATGGCTAAAAAACCGGCAGTTTTCACCGATTGTGCACAAAGCGCGGGGATGCTTCTGTGGATAAGCTCGGGATGCCTGGCGCCAGGCCAGGGGCGCCGTGGCCTGGCGCCGATTGGCTGATTTCTGCGCAAGCGCCGGCTGGCGCGCGGGGCTGCGGGGGACAGGTGCCTGCCAGCCGGCGGATATCCCCGAAAGCCGTGGATGATTCTGTGTACAAGCTGGGAGGCTAATGCGCCAGGCCACGGCCTGCCTGGCCTGGCCGGCTGTGTTCAGAAAACCGCCAGGGCGCCGCGCCTTGTGCACAAATGCCGGGGATGCTTCTGTGGATAAGCTCGGGGCAGCTGTCGGCAGGCCACGGCCGCCATGGCCTGGCGGGCGCTGGTTGATTTCTGTGCAGGGGGCGTGATGGCTGGGTCCGATGCGCGTCCGTGCGGCCCTGGCGAGCAGGGCGGCGGATGGCGGGGCGGTGGATATCCCCGATCAGTGGGGAAAGAGCTGTGGATAAGCTGGGGAGTCGCGGCGCCCGCCCTAGTCGCGTCAGGGTTGCCGGGGATCGGCTGAAAAACGAGCAGATTCAACGGCTTGTGCACAAAGGCCGGGGATGCTTCTGTGGATAAGGCGGGGATGATCGGCGCTGCGCCAGGCGTGGCGCGGGGTGTGAGCGTTTGGTTGTTTTCTGTACAGGCGCAATGTTCGTCCACAGGCCGGTTTCAGGCTACGCCTCGTAGGGTGCGCCGTGCGCACCGCCGGCCATGCCAGTGAACTGGGTGCGCGCGGCGCACCCTAGGGTTTCAGCGAAGCTCAGGCCGCCTGCCGGCGGCGCAGGCTCAGCCAGATATCCAGGCTGTACAGGGCCAGGCCGGCCCAGATGCAGATGAAGGCCAGCAGCTTGCTCGGGTCGAAGTGCTCGCCGAACAGGAAGATCGCCTGCAGCATCACCAGGGTCGGCGCCAGGTACTGCAGGAAGCCCAGGGTGGTGTAGGGCAGATGGCGCGCGGCGGCGTTGAAGCACAGCAGCGGCACCAGGGTGATCGGCCCGGCCGCGATCAGCCACAGCGCCTCGCTGCCGGTCCAGAACGCCGCCTGGGTGCTCATCGCCTGCGGGTGCCAGAGCAGCCAGCCGAGGGCCAGCGGCAGCAGCAGCCAGGTTTCCACCACCAGGCCGGGCAGGGCGGCCACCGGCGCCTGCTTGCGGATCAGGCCGTAGAAACCGAAGGTCAGCGCCAGCACCAGCGACACCCAGGGCAGGCTGCCGACCTGCCACAGCTGCTGCAGCACGCCCAGCGCGGCCAGGGCCACGGCCAGCCACTGCAGGCGGCGCAGGCGTTCGCCGAGCAGCAGCAGGCCGAGCAGCACGTTGATCAGCGGGTTGATGTAGTAGCCCAGGCTGGCTTCGAGCATGCGCCCGTTGTTCACCGCCCACACGTAGACCAGCCAGTTGCTGGCGATCAGCAGGCCGCTGAGCGCCAGCACGCCCAGGCGTTTGGGGTTGCTGCGCAGTTCGCGCAGCCAGCCCGGATGTTTCCACGCCAGCAGCAGGGCGGCACCGAACAGCGCCGACCATAGCGCGCGGTGGACGATGATCTCCAGCGCCGGCACGCTCTGCAGGGCCTTGAAGTACAGCGGGAACAGGCCCCAGATGGTGTAGGCGATGATGCCCAGCAGGTACCCGCGCTGCGGGTTGGCGGTGGCCATGTGGAATCCTTGGTTAGGCAGCTAACTAAGCCAGCGATTCTAGTGGGGCGCGGCGAGCTTGTCTGGTCGTTCAGCTTTGTTCGGCTGGTCGCCGTGGCGATTGCCGTCAGGCTTTCTTTACGCTCGGGGCGTGTACCTGCCGTGCGCAGCAGTGGCCTGCGCGCGGTTATCGGTGCGCACGGCGCAATCCACGGCTCAGAACAGCTTCAGCGGCTCTTCATCCAGCGCTGCCAGCTGTTCGCGCAGCACCAGAATCTGGTCGCCCCAATAGCGTTCGTTGGCGAACCAGGGGAAGGCCCGGGGGAAGGCCGGGTCGTCCCAGCGCCGGGCGATCCAGGCGCTGTGATGCATCAGGCGCAGGGCGCGCAGGCCTTCGATCAGCGGCAGCTCGCGGCTGGCGAAGTCGTGGAACTCGTTGTAGCCGTCGACCAGTTCGGCCAGCTGGCCGAGGCGCTCGTGGCGTTCGCCGGCGAGCATCATCCAGATGTCCTGCACCGCCGGGCCCATGCGGCAGTCGTCGAGGTCGACGATATGGAAGCTGTCGTCGCGGCACAGCAGGTTGCCCGGGTGGCAGTCGCCGTGCAGGCGGATCGGCGTGTAGCGCACGCCGGCGAACAGCTGGTCGAGGCGCCCCAGCAGGTCGCGCGCCACCGACTCGTAGGCCGGCAGCAGGCTGCGCGGGATGAAGTTGCCGTCGAGCAGGGTGGCCAGCGAGTCGTGGCCGAAGTTCTGCACGCCGAGCGCCTCGCGGTGGGCGAACGGGCGGCTGGCGCCGACCGCGTGCAGGCGCCCGAGCAGCTGGCCGAGGCGATACAGCTGGTCCAGGTTGCCCGGCTCCGGGGCGCGGCCGCCGCGCCGCGGGAACAGGGCGAAGCGGAAGCCGGCGTGCTCGAACAGGGTCTCGCCACCCAGCACCAGGGGCGCCACCACCGGGATTTCGCAGTCGGCCAGCTCGGCGCTGAAGGCATGCTCCTCGCGGATCGCCGCATCGCTCCAGCGTCCCGGCCGGTAGAACTTGGCGATCAGCGGCGTGTCGTCCTCGATGCCGACCTGGTAGACGCGGTTCTCGTAGCTGTTCAGCGCCAGCACGCGGGCGTCGCTGAGGTAACCGAGGCTCTCCACGGCATCCAGCACCAGGTCGGGGGTGAGGGTGGCAAAGGGATGGGACATGGGCGGCTCCGTTCGGTGGGCGCCTAGTCTAGCCCTATTGGCCGGGTTGGCGGGGAACGGTTCAGACGCGCAGCGCCGCGCTGCGGCGCGGGTCGCCGAGGCCGTAGACCAGCAGCAGCAGGAGGAACGACAGGCCCAGCAGGCAGGCCGCCAGGCGGTGGGCCTCGGCGTAGCGCAGCGCTTCGACGTGCTGGAACAGGGCGATGGAGACCACCTGGGTCTCGCCGGGGATGCTGCCGCCGAGCATCATCACCACGCCGAATTCGCCGAGGGTGTGGGCGAAGCCGAGCGTCGCGGCGACCAGCAGGCCGCGCCGCAACAACGGCATGACCACCCAGCGCAGGCGCTCCCAGCGATTGGCGCCGAGGCTGGCGGCGGCCTCCAGCAGGCTCGCCGGGATCTCGCGGAAGGCCACGGTCAGCGGCTGCACCACGAAGGGCAGCGAGTAGATCACCGAGCCCAGCACCAGGCCGCTGAAGCTGAAGGCCAGGCCGTGCCCGGTGAGCCACTGCCAGCCGGCGCCGAGCTGGGTCTGCGGGGCGAACAGCACCAGTAGGTAGAAGCCCAGCACGGTCGGCGGCAGCACCAGCGGCAAGGCCAGCACGGCGTCCAGCACCTGGCGCAGGCGCGTCTGCCGGCGCACGCGCCAGGCCGCCAGCGGCACGCCGATCAGCAGCAGCAGGGCGGTGGACACCGCGGCCAGGCGCAGGGTGATCGCCAGGGCCTGCCAGTCGTTGTCACTCAGTAGCACAGTCGGCCTCGCCGGGCAGGGCATAGCCCGCGGATTGCAGGGTGTCGCGCTGGGCGTCGAAGAACGCCAGGAAGGCCTCGGCGTTCGCCTGGCGCTCGCCCCTGGCCAGCAGCACCCGCTTCTGTACCAGCGGCTCGTAGAGGCTGGCGTCGACCAGGCTGTACTGGGTGGGCGGAATCCCGGCCGCGGTCAGCTGGCTGAGGGCGACGAAGCCGCCGGGGGCGTGCCCGCTGTCGACGAACTGGAAGGCCTGGCCGATGTCCTGGCCGTAGACCAGTCGCGCCTGCAGGCTCGGCCACTGGCCGCTGCGCTGCAGGGCCTGCTGCGCGGCCTTGCCGTAGGGCGCGGTGGCCGGTTGGGCGAGGGCGATCTTGCCGGCGGGCAGGGCGTCCAGCCTGGGCGCGGTCCGCGGCGTCCAGAGCGCCAGGCGGCCGCAGGCATAGGTGCGCACGGCGGCGCCGGTGCCCGCGGCGGCCAGCTGCTCCGGGCGCTCGGCATCGGCCGAATAGAACAGGTCGAAAGGCGCGCCACGGCGGATCTGCTCGAAGAAGGCGCCGCTGGAGCCGCCGATCACCTGCACCGGGTTGCCGCCCTGTTGCTGGTACTGCGCGGCGATCCGTTCCATCACAGGCAACAGGTTGGCGGCCACGGCGATGCGCACGGGTTCGGCAGCCGCCAGGCTGGTGCCGGCGAGCAGGGCAAGGAGCGGGAAGACGAGCGGCAGGCGCATGTGGCTGATCCGGGCCGGAGAGCTAGGAGGCCGAGAGTAGCGGACAACCGGGGCGGCCGGCTATCCGCCAGCCAGGTCGCCGGGCTTGGGCGTGCGCGCCAGGCAGTAGATGTCCACCCGCGCCGCGCCGGCCTGGCGCAGCAGGCGGGCGATGGCCTCGGCGGTGGCGCCGGTGGTCAGCACGTCGTCGACCAGCGCCAGGTGCCGGCCCTGCACCGCGGCCCGCTCGTCGAGGGCGAAGGCGCGGCGCAGGTTGCGCTTGCGTGCGGCGGCATCCAGTTCCTGCTGGTGCGCGGTGTCCTGTGGGCGCAGCAGCCAGTGCTTCTGCGTGGCCAGGGCGAGGCTGGCGCCCAGCCAGTCGGCAAGCATCTCCGCCTGGTTGAAGCCGCGCTGGCGCAGGCGCTGGCGGCTCAGGGGCACGGCCAGCAGCGCGTCGGGGCGCGGCTGGCCTTCGGCATAGGCATGCAGCAGATGATGTGACAGCAGGCCGGCCAGCAGGCGTCCCACTGGCCAGTTGCCGCGATGCTTGAAGCGGGTGATCAGGCTGTCGACCGGGAAGGCGTAGCGCCACGGCGCCTCCACTCGCGCAAAAGCCGGTGGCCGCTTCAGGCATTCGCCGCAGACCAGCCCGGCGGCCGGCAGCGGCAGGGCGCAGACCTGGCAATGCCCGCCGAGCCAGGGCAGCTCGCCCTCGCAGGCGCTGCACAGGCTGTGCTCGGTGTCGGCCGTTTCGTCGCAGAGCAGGCAGATTTGTTTGTTTTTTGTCCAGATGTAAACCTGGTTGTCCTGGTGTGGTTGACAGCGCATGGTCCTTCCCTGACGATGCCGAACAGCCGTGTTGCGACCAGCCTAGCAGCCAACGAATAAGGAATACCCCCGATGAGTGCCAGCCTTTCTTCCGTCACCCGCCACGACTGGAGCCTCGCCGAGGTCAAGGCCCTGTTCGAACAGCCGTTCAACGACCTGCTGTTCCAGGCCCAGACCGTGCACCGCGCGCATTTCGACGCCAACCGCGTGCAGGTCTCGACCCTGCTGTCGATCAAGACCGGCGCCTGCCCGGAAGACTGCAAGTACTGCCCGCAGTCCGGCCACTACAACACCGGCCTGGACAAGGAAAAGCTGATGGAAGTGCAGAAGGTGCTGGAGGCCGCTGCCGAGGCCAAGGCCATCGGTTCCACCCGCTTCTGCATGGGCGCGGCGTGGAAGCACCCGTCGGCCAAGGACATGCCCTACGTGCTGAAGATGGTCGAGGGCGTGAAGAAACTCGGCCTGGAAACCTGCATGACCCTGGGCAAGCTCGACCAGGAGCAGACCCGCGCCCTGGCCGAGGCCGGCCTCGACTACTACAACCACAACCTGGATACCTCGCCGGAGTTCTACGGCAACATCATCACCACCCGCACCTACAGCGAGCGCCTGCAGACCCTGGCTTACGTGCGCGAGGCGGGGATGAAGATCTGCTCCGGCGGCATCCTCGGCATGGGCGAGTCGCTGGACGATCGCGCCGGGCTGCTGATCCAGCTGGCCAACCTGCCGGAGCACCCGGAAAGCGTGCCGATCAACATGCTGGTCAAGGTCAAGGGCACGCCGCTGGCCGAGGAGCAGGACGTCGATCCGTTCGACTTCATCCGCATGCTCGCCGTGGCGCGGATCATGATGCCGAAATCCCACGTGCGCCTGTCCGCCGGGCGCGAGGCGATGAACGAGCAGATGCAGGCCCTGGCCTTCATGGCTGGCGCCAACTCGATCTTCTACGGCGAGAAGCTGCTGACCACCAAGAACCCGCAGGCCGACAAGGACATGCAGCTGTTCAAGCGCCTCGGCATCAAGCCGGAAGAGCGCGAGGAGCACGCCGACGAAGTGCACCAGGCGGCCATCGAGCAGGCCCTGGTCGAGCAGCGCGATTCCAAGCTGTTCTACGACGCCACTTCGGCCTGAGGCTCCGTTTGGTGGATGGATAAAGCGCCAGCTGCGCGCCCCGATCCACCCTACGCAGAACCTGACCTCTCCGTAGGGTGGATAACTCGCTTGCGGTTATCCACCGATTGCCGGTACCCGTGCCCATGACATTCGATCTCGCCACCCGCCTCGCCGAGCGTCGCGCCGCTCACCTCTATCGCCAGCGCCCGCTGTTGGACAGCCCGCAAGGCCCCGAGGTGGTGGTCGACGGCCGCCCGTTGCTGGCCTTCTGCTCCAACGACTACCTGGGCCTGGCCAACCATCCCGAGGTGATCCGGGCGATGCAGCAGGGCGCGCAGCAGTGGGGCGTCGGCGGCGGCGCCTCGCACCTGGTGATCGGCCACAGCACCCCGCACCACCAGCTGGAAGAGGCCCTGGCCGAGTTCACCGGGCGCCCGCGCGCGCTGCTGTTCTCCACCGGCTACATGGCCAATCTCGCTGCCGTCACCGCCCTGGTCGGCCAGGGCGACACGGTGCTGGAAGACCGCATCAACCACGCCTCCCTGCTGGATGCCGGGCTGCTGTCCGGGGCGCGCTTCTCCCGCTACCTGCACAACGACGCCGCCAGCCTGGCCAGCCGCCTGCAGAAGGCCACGGGCAACACCCTGGTGGTCACTGACGGGGTGTTCAGCATGGACGGCGACCTGGCCGACCTGCCGGCGCTGTGCGCCGCGGCGAAGCAGAAGCAGGCCTGGGTGATGGTCGACGATGCCCATGGCTTCGGCCCGCTGGGCGCCACGGGCGGCGGCATAGTCGAGCACTTCGGCCTGGGTCTGGACGATGTGCAGGTGCTGGTCGGCACCCTGGGCAAGGCCTTCGGCACGGCCGGGGCCTTCGTCGCCGGCAGCGAGGAACTGATCGAGACGCTGATCCAGTTCGCCCGGCCCTACATCTACACCACCAGCCAGCCGCCGGCGGTGGCCTGCGCCACCCTGAAGAGCCTGGAGCTGCTGCGTACGGAAGGCTGGCGCCGCGAACACCTGAACACGTTGATTGCGCGCTTCCGCCAGGGCGCGGCCGAGATCGGCCTGACCCTGATGGACAGCCCGACGCCGATCCAGCCGATCCTGATCGGTGACAGCGAGCGTGCGCTCAAGCTTTCTGCACTGTTGAAGGCGCGCGGCCTGCTGGTCGGCGCCATCCGTCCGCCCACCGTGCCGGCCGGCAGCGCCCGCCTGCGGGTGACCCTGTCCGCGGCGCACAGCGAGGCGCAGCTGGAACAACTGCTCGACGCCCTGGCCGAATGCTGGCCGCAGGTACACGACCATGCGTGAACAACTGATCCTGCTGCCCGGCTGGGGCCTCGGCAGCCTGCCCCTGGAAGTGCTGGTCGAGGCCCTGCGCGGCCTGGCCCCGCAACTGCAGGTAGACATCGAGCCGCTGCCCGAGCTGAGTAGTGGCGAGCCGCGCGACTGGCTGCTGGAGCTGGACGAGCGCCTGCCTGAGTACACCTGGCTGGGCGGCTGGTCGCTGGGCGGCATGCTCGCCAGCGAGCTGGCGGCGCTGCGCGGCGAGCGTTGCCGCGGCCTGCTGACCCTGGCCAGCAACCCCTGTTTCGTCGCCGGCGCCGACTGGCCGCACGGCATGCCCGAGGCGACCTTCAACGCCTTCGTCGACGCCTGCCGGCAGGACCCGCGCGCCACCCGCAAGCGCTTCAGCCTGCTCTGCAGCCAGGGCGCCGCCACCGCCCGCGACCTGGCCCGCCAGCTGCAGGCTGCGGCGCCGCAGCTGGCGCCCGAGGTGCTGCTGGCCGGCCTCGAGGTGCTCGGCAATTTCGACGGGCGCAGCGCCCTCCAGCGTTTCGCCGGGCCGCAGCTGCACCTGCTGGCCGGCGCCGATGCCCTGGTGCCGGCCGAGGTGGCCGGTGATCTGCTGGCGCTGCAGCCGGATATCGAAGTCGGCCTGATCGAGGATGTCAGCCATGCCTTCGTGCTGGAGCGCCCCCATGAAGTGGCGGCGGCGATCCTGGCATTCCTCAGCGAGGCCGGCGATGACTGACTGGCACGAACAGAGCGGCCTGCCGGACAAGCGCCGGGTCGCCGCCTCCTTCTCCCGCGCGGCCGAGAGTTACGACAGCGTCGCCGCCCTGCAGCGCGCCGTGGGCATCGAGCTGCTGGCGCGCCTGCCGGTGCAGCTGGCGCCGCAGCGCTGGCTCGACCTGGGCAGCGGCACCGGGCATTTCAGCCGGGTGCTGGCGGCGCGCTTCCCGGCGGCCGAAGGGCTGGCCGTGGACCTGGCCGAAGGCATGCTGCGCCATGCCCGGCCGCTCGGCGGCGCGCAGCGCTACATCGTCGGCGATGCCGAGCGCCTGCCGCTGCGCGACGGTTGTGTCGACCTGATCTATTCCAGCCTGGCCGTGCAGTGGTGCGCGGATTTCGCCGCGGTGCTGGCCGAGGCCCACCGAGCACTGCGCCCCGGCGGCGTGCTGGCCTTCACCAGCCTGTGCGTCGGTACCCTGCAGGAGCTGCGCGACAGCTGGCAGGCGGTGGACGGCTTCGTCCACGTCAACCATTTCCGCCGCTTCGCCGAGTACCAGCAGCGGTGCGCGGCCAGCGGCCTGCGCCTGCTGACCCTGGAGCGCCAGGCGCACTGCCTGCATTTCGGCGATCTGCGCCAGCTGACCGACGAACTCAAGGCGCTCGGTGCGCACAACCTCAACCCCGGGCGCCCCGGCGGCCTGACCGGACGGGCGCGGATTCGCGCGCTGGTCGCGGCCTACGAGAGCTTCCGCCAGGCGCAGGGCCTGCCGGCCACCTACCAGGTGGTCTACGGCGTGCTGCAAAAGGAGGCCTGAGATGGGCAGGGCGTTCTTCGTCACCGGTACCGATACCGACGCCGGCAAGACCACCATCGCCGCCGGCCTGCTGCATGCGGCGCGGCTGGCGGGCCTCAGCACGGCGGCGGCCAAGCCGGTGGCTTCCGGCTGCGAGGCGACGGCCGCGGGGCTGCGCAACAGCGATGCCCTGGCCCTGCTCGCCGAGTGCTCGCTGCCGTTGAGCTATGCCGAGGTCAATCCGCTGGCCTTCGCCCCGCCCATCGCCCCGCACCTGGCGGCGCGCGAGGCGGGCATCGAGCTGAGTGTCGACGCGCTGCTCGGGCCGGTGCGGCACATCCTCGACCAGGGCGCCGACTTCACCCTGGTCGAAGGCGCCGGTGGCTGGCGGGTGCCGCTGGCGGGGCAGGCCAGCCTGTCCGACCTGCCCGTCGCCCTGGGCCTGCCGGTGATCCTGGTGGTCGGCGTGCGCCTGGGCTGCATCAGTCATGCGCTGCTGACGGCCGAGGCGATCGCTCGCGATGGCCTGGTCCTGGCCGGCTGGGTGGCGAACATCCTCGACCCGCAGACCGCACGCCTGGAAGACAACCTCGCGACCCTCGCCGAACGCCTGCCGGCGCCGTGCCTGGGACGGGTGCCGCGCCTGCCGCGAGCGAGCGCGGCGGCGGTGGCGGCCCACCTGCAGCTGGCGCCGCTGGACCTGCCGATATGAACAGTTGGTCGGCCAGCGGCTTTTTTGTGTGCAGGGAATGAACATTTTCTGCTTCACTTGATGCCATGTGTCCGTCCCCAAGGGGAACTGCGGTATGGAAATCTCCACCAGCGCCTTCAGCTCCGGGCTCGGCGCCATCCAGGCGGGCCAGCGCCGGGTCGACCAGGCGGCTGCCGGCATCGCTGGCGCCACGCTGCCCCAGGCCCAGCAGGCGGCACCGACGCCTGGCAGCGAGCGCAGCACCCAGGCCGAGCTGGCCGAGAACCTGATCGCCCTGACCGTGGGCAAGCTCGAGGCGCAGGCGGGTGCCCGAGTGGTCGAAACCGCCGATGAAGTGCTCGGCACCTTGATCGATACCCGCGCCTGAGCCGGCGCACCTAGTCTCACCCCGCGTAGGGAGTGAGGAGGGCTTGTATGCAGATCGGCAGCGCCGCGTTCCATGTCGCGCCTTCGCCGTCTGCCCTGCCGGCCAGACCCCTTGTGCCCGGCGACCCCGCCGGACCGTCTTCCCCCGACCTGATGCGTGCCGACCAGGCGCCCGTCATTCCCGCCCAGGCCGCTGATGCAGGCGGCCAGGCTTCCCCGCGCGAAGCGGATGACCAGTCCCCAGGCCGCGCTACCGAACGCCCGGCTGCGCAGGCCGAGCAGTTGCGCCAGGAACAGCAGCAGATCGCCAGCCTGGCCAGCCGCGACCGCGAGGTGCGCAGCCATGAGCAGGCGCATGCCGCCGTCGGCGGCGCCTACGCCGGGGCGCCGAGCTACAGCTACAAGCGCGGCCCGGACGGCAAGACCTACGTGGTCGGTGGCGAGGTGGGCATCGACGTCAGCCCGATCCCCGGCGACCCGCAAGCCACCCTGCGCAAGATGGAGGTGGTCCAGCGTGCCGCGCTGGCCCCGGCCGAGCCGTCCGCCCAGGACCGCCGCGTAGCGGCCCAGGCTCAGGCCCAAGCCAGCCAGGCGCGCGTCGAACTGGCCGAGATGCGCCGCGAGGAGGCGCTCGCCGCCCGCGAGGAGCGGCGCCTGAGCGCCGAGCAGCGCAAGGCAGCCGAAGCGGCCGAGGGCGAGCAACCGCCGGCCACGCAGCAGCCCCCGCCATCTACGCCTAGTCTTGAGCTATACCGCAATCTGGCCCAGTTGCAGGAGCCGGTCGCGGCGGTCGATCTGCTGGCCTGAACGGTGCTGGCGGGTGCTTGACAAGGGTGGGGCGTAAACGTATGTTTCAAACGCCTGTTTGATTGCTGCGCCAGCTCATGGCTGCCGGGCTATGGGAGAAATCCCGCAGACGACCGTGATTGCTCCGGTCACCAAAAACTAAGGAATCCACCGTAGAGGTTTACCGCTATGCCTGAGTACAAGGCCCCCTTGCGTGATATCCGCTTCGTTCGCGACGAACTGCTCGGCTACGAAGCGCACTATCAGAGCCTGCCTGGCTGCCAAGACGCCACCCCGGACATGGTTGACGCCATTCTGGAAGAAGGCGCCAAGTTCTGCGAGCAGGTAATCGCCCCCCTCAATCGTGTGGGTGACCTGGAAGGTTGCACCTGGTCCCCGGAAGGCGTGAAGACCCCGACCGGCTTCAAGGAAGCCTACAAGCAGTTCGTCGAAGGCGGCTGGCCCTCCCTGGCCCACGACGTTGATCACGGTGGCCAAGGCCTGCCGGAATCCCTGGGTCTGGCCATCAGCGAAATGGTTGGCGAGTCCAACTGGTCCTGGGGCATGTACCCGGGCCTGTCGCACGGTGCGATGAACACTCTGGCCGAGCACGGCACCGACGAGCAGAAGCACACCTACCTGACCAAGCTGGTATCCGGCGAGTGGACCGGCACCATGTGCCTGACCGAGCCGCACTGCGGTACCGACCTGGGCATGCTGCGCACCAAGGCCGAGCCGCAGGCTGACGGCTCGTACAAGGTGTCTGGCACCAAGATCTTCATCTCCGCCGGCGAACACGACATGTCGGACAACATCGTCCACATCGTGCTGGCCCGCCTGCCCGACGCGCCGCAAGGCACCAAAGGCATCTCCCTGTTCATCGTGCCGAAGTTCAACGTCAACGCCGATGGCTCCGTGGGTTCGCGCAACGCCGTTTCCTGCGGCTCGCTCGAGCACAAGATGGGCATCCACGGCAACGCCACCTGCGTGATGAACTTCGACGGCGCCACCGGTTACCTGATCGGCCCGGCGAACAAAGGCCTGAACTGCATGTTCACCTTCATGAACACTGCCCGCCTGGGTACTGCTCTGCAAGGTCTGGCCCACGCCGAAATCGGCTTCCAGGGCGGCCTGAAGTACGCTCGCGAGCGTCTGCAGATGCGCTCCCTGACTGGCCCGAAAGCGCCGGACAAGGCCGCTGACCCGATCATCGTCCACCCGGACGTGCGTCGCATGCTGCTGACCATGAAGGCCTTCGCCGAAGGCAACCGCGCCATGGTGTACTTCACCGCCAAGCAGGTCGACATCGTCAAGTACAGCCAGAACGAAGAAGAGAAGAAAGCCGCCGACGCGATGCTGGCCTTCCTCACTCCGATCGCCAAGGCGTTCATGACCGAAGTCGGCTTCGAAGCGGCCAACCATGGCGTACAGATCTATGGCGGCCACGGCTTCATCGCCGAGTGGGGCATGGAGCAGAACGTTCGCGACAGCCGTATCTCCATGCTGTACGAAGGCACCACCGGCGTTCAGGCCCTCGACCTGCTGGGTCGTAAAGTGCTGATGACCCAGGGCGAAGCGCTGAAAGGCTTCACCAAGATCGTGCACAAGTTCTGCCAGACCAACGAAGCCAACGAGGCCATCAAGGGCCTGGTCGAGCCGCTGGCCAAGCTGAACAAGGAGTGGGGCGACCTGACCATGAAAGTGGGCATGGCCGCGATGAAGGACCGCGAAGAAGTCGGTGCCGCCTCGGTGGACTACCTGATGTACTCCGGTTACGCCTGCCTGGCCTACTTCTGGGCCGACATGGCCCGCCTGGCTGCCGAGAAGATCGCTGCCGGCACCGCCGACGAAGCCTTCTACAAGGCCAAGCTGCAGACCGCGCGCTTCTACTTCGCGCGTATCCTGCCGCGTACCCGCGCGCACGTCGAAGCCATGCTGTCCGGCGCAGGCAACCTGATGGAAATGGACGAAGCCCACTTCGACCTGGGCTACTAAGCCCTTCCGACCTCAGGTCAGAAAAACCGCGGCCCTCGGGTCGCGGTTTTTTTTTGCCTTGGGTTTACCGCCACGGCCGCAATCGAACCGCCTCCCGGGCTCGGCGCGTGTCGCAAAATGCGCGCTGGGCTGCTGCCGGAATCCTCGCGCGCAGGCAGAATGGCGCATCCCGTTGCAGTGCCGTGCGCACTGGAGATTGCCGTGTTCCGTCTGGCCGCCGTTCGTTTCAGTCATTTCCTGCTGCCCCTGCTGCTGTTGCTCGGCGGCGCGCTGACGGCGCACCTGGCGGTGCTCAACGAGTTCTTCCTGTCGCTGTTCAATGTCCTGCCGACCTTGCTGTTGCTGCTCGGCGGCGCCTTCTGCGTGGTCTACAGCCGCCAGCGCGAGCTGTCGCTGCTGGTGGTGGTGTACCTGTGCTATTTCCTGCTCGACACCCAGACCGACTACTTCCGCCGGCATGGCCAGGTGCGCGAGGACGCCGCTCTGGTGTTCCACCTGTGCAGCCTGCTGCTGCCGTTGCTCTACGGCCTGTTCGCCGCCTGGCGCGAGCGCAGCCACCTGCTGCAGGACCTGGTGGCGCGCGCCGCCGTGCTGCTGGCGGTGGGCGGGGTGGCCGTGGCCCTGGCCCAGCGCTTTCCCCAGGCCCTGCAGGGCTGGCTGGCGGAAGTCCATTGGCCGCTGCTGCATGGCCAGTGGATGAGCCTGGTGCAGCTGGCCTACCCGCTGTTCGCCCTGGCCGTGGTGCTGTTGCTGGTGCAGTACCTGCGCCAGCCCAGGCCGCTGCATGCCGCCGCCCTGTGCGGCCTGTTCGGCCTGCTGTGGATGTTGCCGAAGACCTTCAGCCAGCCCCATGCGCTGCAGGTGATCAGCAGCCTGGTGATGCTCATGCTGGTTGCCGCGGTGGCGCACGAGGCCTACCAGATGGCCTTTCGCGACGAACTGACCGGGCTGCCCGGACGCCGCGCGCTGAATGACCGGCTGGAGCGCCTGGGGCGTAGCTACGTGCTGGCCATGGCCGATGTCGACCACTTCAAGGCCTTCAACGACACCCATGGCCACGATGTCGGCGACCAGGTGCTGCGCCTGGTGGCCAGCCAGCTGCGCAAGATCGGCGGGGGCGGCAAGGCCTACCGCTACGGCGGCGAGGAGTTCACCCTGGTGTTTCCCGGCAAGAGCCTGGAAGACTGCCGGCCGCACCTCGAAGCGGTACGCCAGGCGGTGCAGGGCTACAACCTGCAGCTGCGCGACCAGCGCAGTCGCCCGCAGGACGACAAGCAGGGGCGCCAACGCCGGCGCGCGGCCTCGGCCAGCAGCGTGTCGGTGACCATCAGCATCGGCGTGGCCGAGCGTGAAGCCCGCCATCGCGGCGCCGATGAAGTGATTCGCGAGGCCGACAAGGCGCTGTACGGCGCCAAGCGCGCCGGGCGCAACTGCGTGATGGCGCATGGGCAGAGCCGGCGGGGAGCGGTCAAGGAGGCCACCGTCGAGGCCTGAGTGCTTGCGGGCGGTGGTTCGAACGAAGATTTTTGCGTGACTTTATTTTTGTTAATGGTCACGTGATGACTCTTTGTCCCCTATTGGTTGTTCGGATAAACTTGAGGTTTCCCTTAAAAGCGGTCCGCAGACCGCCCCGTTGGCCCCTCCGAGGATTGCTCCATGGCTGATTACCAAGCCCCCCTGCGCGACATGCGCTTCGTGCTCAATGAAGTGTTCGAAGTTTCCAAGCTGTGGGCCCAGTTGCCGGCCCTGGCCGAAGTGGTGGACGAAGACACCGCCAGCGCCATTCTCGAAGAAGCCGGCAAGGTCACTGCCGGTACCATCGCCCCGCTCAACCGCAGCGGTGACGAGGAAGGCTGCTCCTGGGAAGGCGGCGCGGTGAAGACCCCGGCCGGTTTCCCCCAGGCCTACCAGACCTACGCCGAGGGCGGCTGGGTCGGCGTCGGTGGTGACCCGGTATTCGGCGGCATGGGCATGCCCAAGGTGATCTCGGCCCAGGTCGAGGAAATGGTCAACTCGGCCAACCTGTCGTTCGGTCTGTACCCGATGCTGACCGCTGGCGCCTGCCTGTCGATCAACGCCCACGCCAGCGCAGAGCTGAAGGAAAAGTACCTGCCGAACATGTATTCCGGTGTATGGGCCGGCTCCATGTGCCTGACCGAGCCGCACGCCGGCACCGACCTGGGCATCATCCGCACCAAGGCCGAACCCCAGGCCGACGGCAGCTACAAGATTTCCGGCACCAAGATCTTCATCACCGGCGGCGAGCACGACCTGACCGAGAACATCATCCACCTGGTACTGGCCAAGCTGCCGGACGCCCCGGCCGGCCCGAAAGGCATCTCGCTGTTCCTGGTGCCGAAAGTCATGGTCAATGCCGACGGTTCGCTGGGCGAGAAGAACTCGCTGTCCTGCGGCTCGATCGAGCACAAGATGGGCATCAAGGCCTCGGCCACCTGCGTGATGAACTTCGACGGCGCCACCGGCTGGATCGTCGACGCGCCGAACAAGGGCCTGGCGGCCATGTTCACCATGATGAACTACGAGCGCCTGGGCGTCGGTATCCAGGGCCTGTCCCTGGGCGAGCGCAGCTACCAGAACGCCGTGGAATACGCCCGCGACCGCATCCAGAGCCGTGCGCCGACCGGCCCGGTAGCCAAGGACAAGGCCGCCGACCCGATCATCGTGCACCCGGACGTGCGCCGCATGCTGCTGACCATGAAGGCGCTGAACGAAGGCGGTCGTGCCTTCTCCAGCTACGTGGCGATGCAGCTGGACACCGCCAAGTTCAGCGAAGACGCCGCCACCCGCAAGCGCGCGGAAGAGCTGGTCGCCCTGCTGACCCCGGTGGCCAAGGCCTTCCTCACCGACATGGCGCTGGAAACCACCGTGCACGGCCAGCAGATCTTCGGCGGTCATGGCTTCATCCGCGAGTGGGGCCAGGAGCAGCTGATCCGCGACTGCCGCATCACCC
>NZ_WELK01000019.1 GCF_009799925.1 Pseudomonas sp. R-28-1W-6 | reverse complement strand
CAGTTCTGAGCCGGTTGAACCGCTGAAACAAGCCTCGCCTCGGCGGGGCTTTTTTTCTGCCTGCGATTTGTCCGGCGCCGGGATTTTCCGTGCGCTCAGGTGGCGTCGGCCTGGGTCTGTGGCCCGTTTCACGACCGAGCCTGCCGCTGACCGGTCTAGCGCTCGATATGTTATTGAATGTTGTTCCGGCCAGAGCGAGTGGGCGGCTTTCGCACAAAAAAAGCCCGTCGCGAGGACGGGCCGAGGGGCTGCTGGAACAGCCGAGGAAAAACGCGGCGCTTAGCCGCCGCGGCAGGCTCAGAGCAGGGAGAAGGGGTAGCTGATGATCAGGCGGTTCTCGTCGAAGCTCTTGCTGCCTTGCCAGTCGCGGCGCAGGGTCGAGTTGCGCCATTTGAGCGACAGGTTCTTCAGCGAGCCGTCCTGCACCACGTAGGCCAGTTCGGACTCGCGGCCCCATTCCTCGCCGTCGGTCACGCTGGCGGTGTGCACGTTGTCGCCGCTGATGTAGCGCGTCATGAAGGTCATGCCGGGCAGGTTCCAGCCCGCCAGGTTGTAGTCGTAGCGCAGTTGCCAGGAGCGCTCCTCGGCGTTGTCGTAGCTGCTGTTGTAGCTGTCGTTGGCCAGGGTGCCGCCGCTGGTGCCGTTGACGCGCATCCAGGCGTCGTCGCCGCTGAGCTTCTGCAGGCCGACATAGACGGTGTGGTTGCCGGTCTTGGCCGAGAGCAGGGCGTAGACCGTCTGGTTATCCAGCTCGCCGGCCAGCTGGTTGCCGTTTTCCTGGCCGTTGAAGTAACCCAGGTTGGCGCCCAGCACCCAGTCGCCCAGCGGCTGGCTGTGCACCAGGTTGAAGAACTGCTGCTGGTAGATGTCGGCCAGTTCGGCATACCAGACGCCGACCAGGGTGCGCTTGTCGTTGAAGGCGTATTCGCCGCCGGCGAAGTTGAACTCGTCGGAGGTGAAGGCGGCTTTGCCGTTCATCCACAGGTCTTCCATGCTGCCGTCGTCACGCGGGCTGTTGCCGTCGAACTGGCCACCGTAGAGGGTCAGGCCAGTGATTTCCTGGGAGGTGAGCTGGCCGCCGCGGAAGGTCTGCGGCAGCGAACGGCCGTCGTCGGAGCGCAGGATCGGCAGCACCGGCATCCATTCGCCGACTTTCAGCTCGGTATGGGACAGCTTCATCTTGCCGGCCACGGCCAGGCGGCCGAAGTCGTCGGCCGGGCCGCTGTCGTGCACCGGCAGCAACTGGGTGCCGGCGGTGCCGCGGCCGCCATCGAGCTTGAGCGAGTACAGGCCGAGCACGTCGAGGCCGAAGCCGACGGTGCCGCGGGTGTAGCCGGAGCGGGCGTCGAGGATGAAGTTCTGGGTCCATTCCTCGGCGTAGTTCTGCGTCGAGTCGCCGACGAAGTTCCGGTTCATGTAGAAGTTGCGCAGGTTCAGGCCGACCTTGGCGTCTTCGCTGAAACCGCCTTCGGCGGCAGCTGCGGGCAGGGCGGCCAGGCAGATGGCCAGGGTCAGCGGGGCGGCGAGCAGGGTGCGGCTATGCAGGTGGTTCATGGTCGATCTTGCCTCGATATTGTTGTTGTTCCGGGCGTGCAGAGCCCGGCCGGCCTGCGTGCCGCAGGTCGGTGAGCGTCGGGAGCGGGGCGCTGGAGGCCTGTCGCCAGGCCTCCCGGGGATCAGGCGCTGAGCTTGCGCGGGGCCATGAAGTACAACCAGGTCAGGGCCAGGAAGTACATGGTCGGGATCAGGGTGAACAGCACGGCATAGTTGTTGTTGGTGGCGGTCAGCACGTGGCCGACGATCTGGGTCATGAACATGCCGCCAATCGCCGCACACATGCCGCCGAAGCCGAACACGGTGCTCATCATGTGCTTGGGCGTGTAGTCCATGACCAGGCTCCAGATGTTGGCGGTCCAGGCCTGGTGCGCGCCGACGGCCAGGGAAATCGCCAGCACCGCGACCCACAGGTTGCTGGCGTTGGCGGCGAACACCACGCCGACTATGGTGCAGGCGAAGGCCAGCATCGACAGCAGGCGGGCGGTGGTGGCGCGCATGCCGCGGCCGATCAGCCAGGACGAGAGGATGCCGCCACCGATGCTGCCGAAGTCGGCGGTCAGCCAGATCAGCATCAGCGGGATGCCCATCTGGGTCACGCTGATGCCCAGGTTGTACTGCTGGTTGAGGAACGGCGGCAGCCAGTACAGGTAGAACCAGAACACCGGCGCGGTGATCGCGAAGGCCACGGCGAAGGCCCAGGTGCCGCGCATGCGCAGGATGGTGCTGAGCGGTACCTTGACCGCCTCCGGCTCGGCTTCCCGGTTGATGTAGTCCAGCTCGCTCTGTTTGACGCTGGGGTGTTCTTCCGGGTTGTAGTACTTGAGTGCCCAGAATACCAGCCAGACGCCGCCCAGCAGGCCCATGGCGATGAAGGCCGCCTGCCAGCCCCAGACCGTGAGGATCAACGGCAACAGCGCGGGGGTCAGCATGGCGCCGACGTTGGTGCCGGCGTTGAAGATGCCGGTGGCGATCGCCCGCTCGCCCGCCGGGAACCAGGTCCGCGTGGTCTTCACGCAGGCCGGGTAGTTGGCGGCCTCGGTCAGGCCGAGGATGAAGCGGCAGAGCATGAAGCCGACCGCCGAAGTGGCCAGGCCGTGGGCGCCGGTGGCCAGGCTCCAGCACAGCACGGCCAGGAAGAAGGCGCGCTTGACGCCGACCTTGTCGATGAAGCGGCCCTGCAGCAGGAAACCGACGGCATAGCCGACCTGGAACCAGAAGTTGATGTTGGCGTAGTCCATCGCCGTCCAGCTCATCTCCTTGGCCAGGATCGGCTGCATGATGCCCAGTGCGGCACGGTCGATGTAGTTCAGGGTGGTGGCGAAGAACACCAGGGCGAGCATGCCCCAGCGGGTCTTGCCGACGGCGAAGGCGCCGCGGATCTTGCTGCCGATACCGCCCTGGGAAGCGGCCTGGGCCGCGGCGGAGGAGCTTTGGGTATGGATCATGAGTGTGGCCATCCGATCAGGGACTGCGCAGCAATTGCCTGCAGTCGTGACTTTGACTCGTTCTGGTCCGGCTCGGGGAAGCTGTTGCCTTCAACCTGGGTGGAGGTTGTCCACTGGCTGAGGGTGCGCGAGCAGGGCCTGCTGGTTGCGAGCTGGCGGGCGCTTCAGGCGCCGGCGGCAGGCGGTCTGGGCAACGCAGAAGAGGGATGGCGGGTAGGGCCGTGGGCTGGGTGAGCGTTGATTGGGAGCATGGACAGTTACCCTTTCTTGAAATTGTTATGGCATGGCTTGGGGGTTCTGCTGCACTTCACCGTCAGAAGCTGGCAAGGCAATGTGGCCTGCGGCGATTGCAACATGGGGATGATGTTGCGCACTGAGCGAAAAAGCGTCAATTCGATAGTCGGCCTTTTGTTCGATAATCGAACATAAAACTAACCAGTTCGTACACTTTAGTTTGCCCTAAGAAACGGGCGCGCGAATAATCATTTCAGCCTGATCCGCACCCGGTTCGTTTGCCTGCCAGCCTGTCCTGGGCAAGGAACTGAAAGTGCTAAGAGCCTGTTTACGATCTTTTGGACTAGAGCCAGACAAGGCAAAAACAGCCGAGGAAGCGGAGTTTACGAGCTGTAAATGAGCATTCCGAGGCTGTTTTTAACGCCGTATGGCCGACGGCCAGGAGATCGTAAACAGGTTCTAAGACTGTGCCGCCGCAGGCGGTACACGCCCACAAAACAGGAGCTGAAGCATGCAGCGTTCGATTGCCACCGTTTCCCTTAGCGGTACCCTGCCGGAAAAACTCGAAGCCATTGCCGCCGCCGGTTTCGACGGCGTGGAAATCTTCGAGAACGACTTGCTTTACTACGCCGGCAGCCCGCGCGATGTGCGGCAGATGTGCGCCGATTTGGGGCTAGCCATCACCCTGTTCCAGCCGTTCCGCGACTTCGAAGGCTGCCGCCGCGACCGCCTGGAGAAGAACCTCGACCGCGCCGAGCGCAAGTTCGACCTGATGCAGGAACTGGGTACCGACCTGGTGCTGGTGTGCAGCAACGTGGCGGCCGACTCCCTCGGCGATGAACAGATTCTGGTCGACGACCTGCGCCTGCTGGCCGAACGCGCCGGCGCGCGCAACCTGCGCATCGGCTACGAGGCCCTGGCCTGGGGCCGCCATGTGAACACCTGGCAGCAGGTGTGGAACCTCGTGCGCCAGGCCGACCATCCGGCCCTCGGCGTGCTGCTGGACAGCTTCCACACCCTGTCGCTCAAGGGCGATCCTCGGGGGATTGCCGAGATCCCCGGTGACAAGATCTTCTTCGTGCAGATGGCCGACGCGCCGATCCTGGCCATGGACGTGCTGGAGTGGAGCCGGCACTTCCGCTGCTTCCCGGGGCAGGGCGAGTTCGACCTGGCCGGTTTCCTCGCGCCGATCCTCAAGAGTGGTTACAAAGGGCCGTTGTCGCTGGAGATCTTCAACGACGGCTTTCGTGCCGCGCCGCCGCGGGCCAATGCCGCCGACGGCCTGCGCTCGCTGCTGTACCTGGAAGAAAAGACCCGCCAGCAGCTGGAGAGGGAAGCGGTCCTGCCGGCCGACCCGCAGCTGCTGTTCGCCCCGCCACCGGCCAGTCGCTACGACGGCGTGGAGTTCCTCGAATTCGCCGTGGACGAGGCCCAGGGCGCCAGGCTGGCCGGCTGGCTGGAGCGCCTGGGCTTTGTCCGCAGCGGCGAGCACCGTTCCAAGGCCGTCAGCCTGCTCAGCCAGGGTGATATCAAGATCGTGCTGAATGCCGAACCCTATTCCTTTGCCCACAGCTTCTTCGAGGCCCACGGCCCGTCGCTGTGCGCCACCGCCCTGCGGGTCAGGGACGGTGCCTCGGCGCTGGAGCGCGCGCGGGCCTTCAAGGGCCAGCCCTACCGTGGCCTGGTCGGCCCCAACGAGCGCGAGATTCCGGCCGTGCGGGCGCCGGATGGCAGCCTGATCTACCTGGTGGAGCCCGCCGAACCGGGCCGCACCATCTATGACAGCGACTTCACGCTCGACAGCCAGGCCATTGCCGGCGGTGGTCTGCAGCGCATCGACCACATGGCCATGGCCCTGCCGGCCGACAGCCTGGACAGCTGGGTGCTGTTCTACAAGAGCCTGCTGGACTTCGAGGCGGACGACGAGGTGGTGCTGCCGGACCCTTACGGCCTGGTCAAGAGCCGCGCCATCCGCAGCCGCTGCAGCAGCGTGCGCCTGCCGCTGAATGTCTCGGAAAACCGCAACACGGCGATCTCCCACGCGCTGTCCAGCTACCGCGGCTCGGGCGTGCACCATATCGCCTTCTCCTGCGCGGACATCTTCGCCGAGGTCCGCCGGGCCAAGGATGCCGGGGTGCCGCTGCTGGACATCCCGCTCAACTACTACGACGACCTGGCCGCGCGCTTCGACTTCAATGACGAGTTCCTCAGCGAGCTGGCCTACTACAACGTGCTGTACGACCGCGATGCCCAGGGCGGCGAGCTGTTCCACGTGTACACCGAGGCCTTCGACGAGCGCTTCTTCTTCGAGATCATCCAGCGCAAGAACGGCTATGTCGGCTATGGCGCGGCCAACGTCGCGGTGCGCCTGGCGGCCATGGCCAAGAGCCGCAGCGGGGCGGCGCGGCAGGTGCGGATCTGAGTGCCGGGCCGTCGCCGGTCGGCCGGGCGGGCGGCTAGCCGGCGGCCCTGGCGTCTTCCTTCGGCAGGGCGCCGCGGCGATAATCGGCGCCATCAGCACTTGGCCGTGAGCCCATGACAATGACCACTGAATTGCTCGAGCCCGCGCTCGAGGCCCCGCGCAAGAGCCGCAAGAACAACCCGGAGAAGACCCGCGAGGACATCCTGCGCGCCGCCCTCGCCGAGTTCGTCGGCCAGGGCCTGTCCGGTGCCCGCGTCGATGCCATCGCCGAGCGCACCAAGACCTCCAAGCGGATGATCTACTACTACTTCGGCAGCAAGGAGCAGCTCTATGTCGAGGTGCTGGAGAAGCTCTACGGCGATATCCGGCGCACCGAAGGCCACCTGCACCTGGCCGAGCTGGAGCCGCGTGAGGCGATCCGCCGGCTGGTCGAGTTCACCTTCGATCACCACGACCGCAACGTCGATTTCGTGCGCATCGTCTGCATCGAGAACATCCACTACGGCGAGAACGTCAAGCAATCCAGCACCATCCGCGCGATGAGCCAGAACGTGCTGCAACTGCTCGACGAAACCCTGCGCCGCGGCGAGGCCAGCGGCGTATTTCGCCAGGGCCTGCAGGCGGTGGACGTGCACCTGCTGATCAGTTCGTTCAGCTTCTACCGGGTGTCCAACCGCCATACCTTCAGCCATATCTTCCAGGTCGACCTGGCCGATGACGCGGCGCTCAAGGCGCGGCACAAGCAGGTGATCTGCGAGGCGGTGCTGGGCTATCTGCAGGCCTGACAGCCTGTTCGCGATCTATGCGGGCCACGCAACTCCATCCTCGTTGCGACAGGTTATCGAAGCTGCCGTAGGGTGCGCCGCGCGCACCAGGGACGCTCTGCGGGCTATCTGGTGCGCATGGCGCACCCTACGGGAGATCCGCGCTGTGATCAGCCATTCATGCTGTGAAAATGCGCCTGCATGCGCTCGGCATCGGCGGCCGCGCCGCTGAATAGTTCAAACGCCTTGACCGCCTGGAACACCGCCATGGTGCCGCCATCCAGGGTGCGGCAGCCGAGGGCGCGGGCGTGCCTGAGCAGCTCGGTTTCCAGCGGGAAGTAGATGATTTCCGCCACCCACAGGCCGGCGTGCAGGTACTCGGCCGGCAGCGGCATGCCGGGCAGCTTGGCCATGCCCACCGGGGTGGTGTTGACCAGGCCGTCGGCGGCGGCCACCGCGCCGGCCAGGTCCGTGCCGACCAGGGCGCGGCCGTTGCCGAAGTGGCCGTTGAGGCTGTCCACCAGGCCCTGGGCGCGGCTCGGGTCGACTTCGAAAATAGTCAGTTGCTCGACGCCTTCGCTGAGCAGGGCATGCGCCACCGCCGCGCCCGCGCCTCCGGCGCCCATCTGCACCACGCGGCGCCGGGCGACATCGCCCAGGCCGCGTCTGAATCCTTCGGCAAAGCCCAGGCAGTCGGTGTTGTGACCGACCCGCTTGCCGTCCTTGAGCACCACGGTGTTGACCGCGCCGATGCCGCGCGCCTCGTCCGACAGCTCGTCGAGCAGCGGGATGATCGCCTGCTTGCAGGGGAAGGTGATGTTGAGGCCGGTGAAGCTCATCTGCTCCGCGCTCTTGAGCAGCTCGGGCAGGGCGTTAGTGTCCAGCTTGAGGGCATCCAGGTCGATCAGCCGGTACAGGTAGCGGATGCCCTGGGCATCGCCTTCGTGCTCGTGCAGGGCAGGGGTGCGCGAAGCCTGGATACCGGCACCGATCAGGCCGGCGAGAATGGATTTCTGGGTGGTCTGGGTCATGGCGTCAGGCTTTCAGCAGGTGGGCGAAATGGTCGATGGCCAGGCGATAGCCGTTGCTGCCGAAGCCGCACAGCACGCCGAGCGCTATACCGGAAACAAAGGAGTGGTGACGGAATTCCTCGCGCTTGTGCACGTTGGACAGGTGCACCTCGATGACCGGCAGCTCGCTGGCCACCAGCGCATCGCGGATCGCCACCGAGGTGTGGGTCCAGGCGCCGGGGTTGATCACGATGCCGGCGCAGCGCCCGCGTGCCTGGTGAATCCAGTCGATCAGTTCGCCTTCGTGGTTGGTCTGGCGGAACTCCAGTTTCAGCTCGTGCTGGCTGGCGGTGCGCTGGCACAGCTGGCCGATGTCGGCGAGGGTTTCATGGCCGTAGGTGGCCGGCTCGCGAGTGCCGAGCATGTTCAGGTTGGGGCCGTTGAGCACCAGCAGGGTGTGAGTCATTGCAATGAGCTCCGCTTGTTGTTGTGCGTGCGCCACAGGCAGCCGGGCGCCGTTGCAATGCAAAATGTACCAAACGGTTAGTTTTGTAAATCGGCCATGCAGCGCAATCCCGCTGCGGGGCCTGGCGCTATCCGTTCATGGCAAGGTCTTCGTTGCCGCGGCTGGCGTGCCGGGCCTTGCCGCATCGGCTTTGGCGGGCTGTCGCCGAACAATGGGGGGTGGGTTGAAAGGTTGTTCGATTAACGCCCAACTTGTGCTTTCCGGCCTGGCCGGACGCTCAGCCAGCCCGCTGCTGCCGCCTGGGTATGCTTGGTGCCCGGCTGGGCAACCCTTATCCATAACCATTGCTTTGTCTGTACGGGGCTCTTGGCGTTAGGCTTGTGCTTCTTCCTCCGCGCCGGGCTTGCCGTGAATATCGACAACCGCATCAAGTTCCGCCACCTGCTGTGCTTTCTCGAAGTGGCGCGCCAGGGCAGCCTGGCGCGTGCCGCCGAGGCCCTGGCGATCAGCCAGCCGGCGGTGTCGAAGACGCTCAAGGAGCTGGAGGAAATCCTCGCCGCCAGCCTGTTCGAGCGCAGCAAGCAGGGCGTCACCCCGACCGCGGCCGGGCTGGCCTTCCTGCGCTACGCAGGGCCCAGCGTGCAGGCCCTGCGCGAGGGTGTGCGCAGCCTGCGCAGTGGCGAGCACGAGGCCGGGGTGGTGCGCCTGGGCGTGCTGTCGACGGTGGAAAGCTCGCTGCTGCCCGAGGTGGTGCGGCGTCTGCATCAGCAGCATGCGGCGCTGGTGGTCAGTGTGGTCACCGGGCCCAGCGCGCACCTGCTCGACCAGCTGCGCGTCGGCGCGCTGGACCTGGTGGTCGGGCGCATGACCGACAGCCCGCAGATCGAGGGGCTGAGCTTCGAGCACCTGTACAGCGAATCGATGATCCTGGTGGTGCGCCCCGGCCATCCCTTGCTGCAGGTCGATCTGCGTGACCGTTCGCGCCTGGCGGACTATCCGGTGGTGCTGCCGCTGGCCGGCACCACCATCCGCCGCTATGCCGACAGCCTCTATGTGCAGTGCGGCATCAGCCTGCCGCAGCAGCGCCTGGAAACCCTCTCGGTGGCCCTCAGCCGGCGCTACGTGCAGTCCAGCGACGCGGTGTGGATCGCCCCGCAGGATGCCGTGCGCCAGGACCTGGCACGTGGTGAGCTGCTGGAGCTGGATATCGGCCTGCGCGAACCCGGCGGCTCGGTGGGCATCTGCAGCAACCCCACCGCGGCGCTGTCGCTGGCCGCGCAGTGGTGCTGCGAGGCCCTGCGCGAGGCGGCGGCCGATTACCGCGAGAGCTTTAATACATAACCATTTGGTTATGGATAAGGGCGATCTTTTCAATTTTCAGCCGAGCTACTCTGCTTGAGACTGGGTGCCATGCCTGAGAGCCCGCTCAAAGGCTGCTGCGCGTCGGCCATGCTGCGTTGAAATCGTGCTCAGAATGCTCATTTACCGCTCGTAAACTGCGCTTCTTCGCCCGATTTCGCCTTGCCTGGCTCTAGCTCGCGATCCTTTGAACGGGCTCTGCATCTGCTCCACCCATTCCAACAAGAGGAGATCGACATGTCCGACGCGCAACACAGCCGCTTCGCCATTCGCGACCGCAACTGGCACCCCAAGGCCCTGACCCCCGACTACAAGACCTCCATTGCCCGCTCGCCGCGCCAGGCGCTGGTGAGCATCCCGCAGTCGATCTCGGAAACCAGCGGCCCGGATTTCTCGCACCTGCAGATGGGCCAGCACGACAACGACCTGCTGCTCAACTTCAACCACGGCGGTCTGCCGGTGGGCGAGCGCATCATCGTCGCCGGGCGGGTGATGGACCAGTACGGCAAGCCGATCCCGCATACCCTGGTGGAAATGTGGCAGGCCAACGCCGGCGGCCGCTACCGGCACAAGAACGACCGTTACCTGGCGCCGCTCGACCCCAACTTCGGCGGTGTCGGCCGCGCGCTGACCGATAGCCAGGGCAACTACAGTTTCCGCACCATCAAGCCCGGCCCATACCCCTGGCGCAACGGCCCGAATGACTGGCGCCCGGCGCATATCCACTTCTCCATCAGTGGCCCGTCGATTTCCACCCGCCTGATCACCCAGCTGTATTTCGAGGGCGACCCGCTGATCCCGATGTGCCCGATCGTCAAATCGATCGCCAATCCGCAAGCGGTGCAGACGCTGATCGCCAAGCTCGACATGAGCGCGGCCAATCCCATGGATTGCCTGGCCTATCGCTTCGACATCGTGCTGCGCGGGCAGCGTCAGACCCACTTCGAGAACCGTTAAGGAGCAGCCCCATGCCAGTTCAACTGCTGCCGGAAACCCCTTCGCAAACCGCCGGCCCCTACGTACACATCGGCCTGGCCCTGGCCGCCGCCGGTAACCCGAGCCGTCCCCAGGAAATCTGGAACCAGATGGCCAAGCCCGGCGCGCCGGGCGAGCACATCACCCTGATCGGCCACGTCTACGACGGCAACGGCCACCTGGTGCGCGACTCCTTCCTGGAGTTCTGGCAGGCCGACCATGCAGGCCGCTACGACAGCGCCTTCGACCTGGAAAAGCCGTTCAACGGTTTCGGCCGGACCGCCACCACCTTCGATGCTGGCGAGTGGACGCTGCACACCATCAAGCCGGGCGTGGTCAACAACGCCGCCGGCGTGCCGATGGCGCCGCACATCAACGTCTCGCTGTTTGCCCGTGGCATCAACATCCACCTGCAGACCCGCCTGTACTTCGCCGACGAGGCCGAGGCCAATGCCCAGGACCCGGTGCTCAGCCTGATCGAGCAGCCGCAGCGCCGCGAGACCCTGCTGGCCTACCCCTGCGAGGTGGATGGCAAGCCGGCGTATCGCTTCGACATGCGCATCCAGGGCGAAGGCGAGACGGTGTTCTTTGACTTCTAGCGGGCCGGCGGCGGATCAGCTGATCCGCCGCCACTTCGATGCAGTGCTGGCGGCCCGCGGTTATCGGGCCGACAGCGCGCAGCAGGCAGCCATTGACCATCTCGGCCAATGGCTGGCGGCGTTTCTCGCTGCACGCGGCGGCTGGTTGCGCCGCCGTGCTGCCGGGGTTTACCTGCATGGCGGGGTGGGGCGCGGCAAGAGCCTGGTGCTGGATGTGTTCTTCGCCGCCGCGCCGCTGGCACAAAAGCGCCGGGTGCATTTCCATGCCTTCCTGCAGGAGTTGCAGCAGCGCCTGGGCGCCTACGCCGGCCAGGCCGATCCGCTGGCCAGGGTCGCCGGCGAGATCGCCGGGAAGACCCGGCTGCTGTGCTTCGACGAATTCCATGTGCATGACATCGGCGATGCCATGCTCCTCGGCCGCCTGCTCAAGCTGCTGGTGGAGCAGGGCGTGGGGCTGGTCTGCACCTCAAACTACCCGCCGGCCGGACTGTGCCCCAACCCGCTGTACCGCGAGCGCTTCCAGCCGGTCATTGCCCTGCTGGAGCAGCGTTTCGACGTGCTGCAGCTGGATGGTGGCTGCGACTACCGGCAGGGCTCGCGCCAACGCTGGGGCAGCCTGTACTGGCCGTTGCCGGAGCAGGGCGCCTGGCTGGGCGCCAAGCTGGGCCTGAGCGCTGCGGCCAGGCGCAATGTGACCATTGCGCTCAACCGGCATCCGCTGCACCTGCGCGGCCACGAAGGCACGCGGGCCTGGCTGGATTTCGCCGAGCTGTTTCGCCGCCCGCGCTCCAGTGCCGACTACCTGTGGCTGTGCGGTGAGTTCCGCCAGCTGGCCATCGGCGGCGTGCCGTGCCTGGCCGGCGAGGGCATCGACGTGCAGCAGCGCTTTCTCAATTTCATCGACATCGCCTACGACAGCGGCATCCAGCTGCTGCTCGGTTGCGCCGCCAGCCTCGACGAGCTGTGCCGGCCCGCTACCCACAGTGATTTTTCCCGCACCCATAGCCGCCTGCAGCAGTTGCAGGCGCTGCCGCTGACGACAGTCGGCAGTTTTTAAGAGACTCCAGATGCTGCAGATCCTCGCTATCACCACGCCCATCTTCATCCTGATCGGTATCGGCTTCCTGGCCACGCGCAGTGGCCTGGTCAGTCGCGAGCAGATCAACGGCATGGGCCGCTTCGTCGTCACCCTGGCCTTGCCGGCCCTGGTGATCAAGGCGCTGATCGAGCGACCGCTGCACGAGGTGTTCGACCGCAACTACCTGCTGGCCTATGGCCTCGGCTCGCTGGCGATGTTCGTCCTCGGCTTTCTGTTTGCCCGCCTGCTGCGCCGCGACAGCATCAGCGGCAGTGCCATCACCGCGCTGGGCATGTCGATGTCCAACAGTGGTTTCATCGGCTACCCGGTAGTCGCCCTGGTGGTCGGCGAGACGGCCGCCGTGGGCCTGGCGCTGGGCATGCTGGTGGAGAACCTGCTGATGTTCCCCCTCGGCCTGATGCTGGCCGAGGCCGGCGAGCAACTGGGGGCCGGGTTGAAGGCGGCGTTGCTCGGCACCGCCAAGCGCCTGCTGAGCAACCCGCTGATCCTTTCCATCAGCCTGGGGCTGCTCCTGGCGCTGCTGGACGTGCGCCTGCCGGCGATCCCGCTGAAGGTGGTGGACATGCTGGCGCAGGCCTCGGCACCGGTGGCGCTGTTCGTCATCGGCGGCAGCCTGGTCGGGCTCAAGGCCGGCGGCCTGCTCGGCGATGTGCTGCAGGTCAGCATCGGCAAGCTGATCCTGCATCCGCTGGCGGTGCTGCTGTTGTTCAGCTGGTTTCCCGTGCAGGACCCGGCACTGCGCATCGCCGGGGTGCTGTTCGCCTGTTCGCCGATGATGAGCATCTACCCGATCATCGGCCAGCGCTTCGGCCTGGCCGGGCGCTGTGCGGCGGCGTTGCTGGGCGCGACCCTGTTGTCGTTCCTGACCATCAATGCCTTTATCGCGTGGCTCGGTGGCCCGCTCGGCTGATCGCTTGCGTTCGCCCGGCGGCGCCTTTGCCGTGCAGTGGAGGCGGGTGGTTGCGATTATCGGACTGCGGTTCGATAATCGCGCAAAGCTTCCGACACCATCCCCTCGGAGCTACGCACAGGACAATAACAATGAGTGAAGAACCCCGCCTGCCGCTGGCGACCCTGGCGCCGCCTATCGTGGCCTCGCCGGCCAAGCGCATCGAGGCGCTGACCGGCGACCCCAACTTCATGACCTCGCTGGCCCGCGGCCTGGCGGTGATCCATGCCTTCCAGGAGCGCAAGCGCCACCTGACCATCGCCCAGATCAGCCACCGCACCGAGATTCCCCGCGCGGCCGTGCGCCGCTGCCTGCACACCCTGATGAAGCTGGGCTACGCCACCACCGACGGGCGCACCTACTCGCTGCTGCCCAAGGTGCTCACCCTCGGCCATGCCTACCTGTCGTCGACGCCGCTGGCGGTCACCGCCCAGCCGATCCTCGACCGCCTCAGCGAGCAGCTGCACGAGGCCTGTTCCATGGCCACCCTGGAGGGCGACGAGATTCTCTATATCGCCCGTTCGGCGACGCCACAGCGCCTGATTTCGGTCGACCTCAGCGTCGGCAGCCGGCTGCCGGCCTACTGCACCTCCATGGGCCGCATCCTCCTCGCCGGCCTGAATGACCAGGCCCTGGACGATTACCTCGAACACGCCGACCTGCAGGTGAAGACCAGCCGCACCATCCATACGGTCGAAGGCCTGCGCGCCAATATCGAGGAGATCCGCCAGCAGGGCTGGGTGATCATCGACCAGGAGCTGGAGGTCGGCCTGCGCTCGGTGGCCGTGCCGCTGAAGGATTCCGCCGGCCAGGTGCTGGCCGCCCTCAACGTCGGCACCCATGTCAGCCGGGTGTCGCGCCAGGAACTGGAGTCGCGCTACCTGCCGGTGCTGCTGGAGGCCAGTCGGGAGCTGAGCACGCGGCTGTTTCACTGAGGCTGTGCTGACCCGCGCCCCGGTCGTTGCGGGGCGTTGTCGTTTCTGTGGGGAGGGCGGGTCAAGACTGTGTTCGATAATCGCACCTATAGTCGATTATCGGATTGTTTGGGTGCCGGCCTGGCGCTAACGTCTGTTTACCCGGCGTGCCTGCGCCACGGAAAACCAGACGAGAACCACCATGGCTGAAATCCTCTCCCTGCGCGAAGCCATCCAGCGCTTCGTCCACGACGGCGACAGCATCGCCCTCGAAGGCTTCACCCACCTGATCCCGACCGCCGCGGCCCATGAAATCATCCGCCAGGCGCGCAAGGATCTGACCCTGATCCGCATGACCCCGGACCTGGTCTATGACCTGCTGATCGGCGCCGGTTGTGCCAAGAAGCTGATCTTCTCCTGGGGCGGCAACCCCGGCGTGGGCTCGCTGCACCGCCTGCGCGACGCGGTGGAGAAGGGCTGGCCGCATGCCCTGGAGATCGAGGAACACAGCCATGCCGACCTGGCCAACTCCTACGTGGCCGGCGCCTCCGGCCTGCCGTTCGCGGTGCTGCGCGCCTACGCCGGCTCCGACCTGCCCAAGGTCAATCCGCTGATCAAGAGCGTTACCTGCCCGTTCACCGGCGAAGTGCTGGCCGCCGTGCCCAGCGTGCGCCCGGACGTCACCGTGATCCACGCGCAGAAGGCCGACCGCAAGGGCAATGTGCTGATTCAGGGCATTCTCGGCGTGCAGAAGGAAGCTGCCCTGGCCGCCAAGCGCTGCATCGTCACGGTCGAGGAGATCGTCGACGACCTCAATGCGCCGATGAACGCCTGCGTGCTGCCGGGCTGGGCGCTGACCGCCGTGTGCCTGGTGCCGGGCGGCGCGCATCCGTCCTACGCCCACGGCTACTACGAGCGCGACAACCGCTTCTACCAGGCCTGGGACCCGATCGCCCGCGACCGCGACAGCTTCACCGCCTGGATCGACACCTATATCCGTGGCACTGCCGATTTCGCCGCCTACCAAGCCAAGCTCGCGGAGGCCAACTGATGAGCGCCTACAGCACCAATGAAATGATGACCGTGGCCGCCTCGCGCCGCCTCGGCAACAGCGATGTGACCTTCGTCGGCATCGGCCTGCCGTCCAAGGCGGCCAACCTGGCGCGCCTGACCCACGCCCCGGACGTGACCCTGATCTACGAATCCGGCCCGATCGGCGCCAAGCCCAGCGTGCTGCCGCTGTCCATCGGCGACGGCGAACTGGCCGAGACCGCCGACACCGTGGTGCCCACCGGCGAGATCTTCCGCTACTGGCTGCAGGGCGGGCGCATCGACGTCGGCTTCCTCGGCGCCGCCCAGGTCGACAAGTTCGGCAACATCAACACCACGGTGATCGGCGACTACCACAACCCGAAAGTGCGCCTGCCGGGTGCCGGCGGCGCGCCGGAGATCGCCGGTTCGGCGAAGAAGGTGTTCATCATCCTCAAGCAGGGCCACCGTACCTTCGTCGACAAGCTGGCCTTCATCACCTCGGTCGGCCATGGCGAAGGCGGCGAGCACCGCCAGCAGCTGGGCCTGCCCGGTGCCGGCCCGGTGGCGATCATCACCGACCTGTGCATCATGGAGCCGGAAGCCGGCAGCAAGGAATTCGTGGTCACCTCGATCCATCCGGGCGTGAGCCGCGAGCAGATCATCGCCGCCACCGGCTGGCCGATCCGTTTCGCCGCGCAGGTGGCCGAGACCGCGGCGCCCGAGGCCTTTGAGCTGGAGGCCCTGCGCGCCCTGGAAGCGCGTACCGCCGCGGCCCATGGCCAGGCCGGGGGTGAGGAATGAGCCGCGACGTCTTCATCTGCGATGCCATCCGCACGCCGATCGGCCGCTTCGGCGGCGGTCTGGCGCCGGTGCGCGCCGACGACCTGGCGGCCATCCCGCTCAAGGCCCTGCTCGAACGCAACCCGCAGCTCGATCCGGCGGCCATCGACGAAGTGTTCATGGGCTGCGCCAACCAGGCCGGCGAGGACAACCGCAACGTCGCGCGCATGGCCCTGCTGCTGGCCGGCCTGCCTTCGAGCATCCCGGGGGTGACCCTGAACCGCCTCTGTGCCTCGGGCATGGATGCAGTGGGCACCGCGTTTCGCGCCATCGCCAGTGGCGAGATGGAGCTGGCCCTGGCCGGCGGCGTCGAGTCAATGTCGCGTGCGCCCTATGTGATGGGCAAGGCCGACAGTGCCTGGAGCCGCAACCAGAAGATCGAGGACACCACCATCGGTTGGCGTTTCATCAACCCGCTGATGAAGGCGCAGTACGGCGTGGACGCCATGCCGCAGACCGCCGACAACGTGGCCGACGATTACCAGGTCAGCCGCGCCGACCAGGACGCCTTCGCCCTGCGCAGCCAGCAGCGTGCCGGGCGCGCCCAGGCCGAGGGTTTCTTCGCCGAGGAAATCGTCCCGGTGCTGATCAAGGGCAAGAAGGGCGATACGCTGATCGAGGCGGACGAGCATCTGCGCCCGGACACCACGGCCGAGGCGCTGGCCAAGCTCAAGCCGGTCAATGGCGAGGGCAAAACCGTTACCGCCGGCAATGCCTCGGGGGTCAACGACGGCGCGGTGGCGCTGATCCTGGCCTCCAGCGATGCGGTGCAGAAATACGGCCTGACCGCCCGTGCCAAGGTGCTGGGCATGGCCAGCGCCGGCGTGGCGCCGCGGGTGATGGGCATCGGCCCGGTGCCGGCGGTGCGCAAGCTGCTCGACCGGCTGAAGATCAGCATCCATGACTTCGACGTCATCGAACTCAACGAAGCCTTCGCCGCCCAGGGCCTGGCCGTGACCCGCGAACTCGGCCTGGCCGACGACAGCGACAGGGTCAACCCGAATGGCGGCGCCATCGCCCTCGGCCACCCGCTGGGTGCCAGCGGCGCGCGCCTGGTGCAGACCGCGTTGCATCAGCTGGAGAAATCCGGCGGCCGCCTCGGTCTGGCGACCATGTGCGTGGGTGTAGGGCAGGGCTTGGCGCTGGCCATCGAGCGCGTCTGACAGGCTATTGCGCTTGGCATCTCGGGGTTGGGCAGTGCTCGCAGTCCTCATGTACAGAAGTACATGCCGGTTGCTGCGTGCTGGCCGCCCCCGACCTACCTGCGCTCGCTACGCCTGTAAATGCTTGTAGGTTGCGTGCAATCGCTGGCCTCGTAAGGCCAGCTGCTATAAAACGAATCACCATCCCGAATTCTGGAGCAGCGGCTTGAACAGCCCGAGCAACCAACTCTTCGACGCCTATTTCACCCAGCCGGCCATGCGCGCGATCTTCTCCGACCACGGCCGGGTGCAGGGCATGCTGGATTTCGAGGCCGCCCTGGCGCGCGCCGAGGCCAGCAGCGGGCTGATCCCGCAGGCGGCCGTGGCGCCCATCGCCACTGCCTGCCAGGCCGAGCGCTATGATTTCGCCGCGCTGGCCCAGGCCATCGTTACCGCCGGCAACTCGGCCATTCCGCTGGTCAAGGCACTGGGCAAGCAGGTCGCCGCGCAGAGTGCCGAGGCCGAGCGTTATGTGCACCTCGGCGCCACCAGCCAGGACGCCATGGACAGCGGCCTAGTCCTGCAGCTGCGTGCTGCCATCGCTTTGCTCGAACAGGACCTGGCACAACTGGCCACAGCCCTGGCCGAGCAGGCCGAGCGCCACGCCGACACGCCGCTAGCCGGGCGCACCTGGCTGCAACATGCCACCCCGGTGACCCTGGGCATGAAGCTGGCCGGCGTGCTCGGCGCCATTACCCGTCATCGCCAGCGTCTGAGTGAGCTCAAGCCGCGCCTGCTGGTGCTGCAGTTTGGTGGCGCCTCCGGCAGCCTGGCCGCCCTCGGCGAACAGGCCTGGCCGGTGAGCGAAGCCCTGGCACGTGAACTCGACCTGCAACTGCCTGAGCAGCCCTGGCATACCCAGCGCGACCGTCTGGTGGAGTTCGCCAGCCTGCTCGGCCTGATCGCCGGCAGCCTGGGCAAGTTCGGCCGCGACCTCAGCCTGCTGATGCAAACCGAGGCCGGCGAAGTGTTCGAGGCGGCCGCGCCGGGCAAGGGCGGTTCCTCGACCATGCCGCACAAGCGCAACCCGGTCGGCGCCGCCGTGCTGATCGGTGCCGCCACCCGTGCACCCGGTCTGGTGGCGACCATGTTCAGCGCCATGCCCCAGGAGCACGAGCGCAGCCTGGGCCTGTGGCACGCCGAGTGGGACACCCTGCCGGAGCTGTGCTGCCTGGTTTCCGGTGCGCTGCAGCAGGCGCTGCTGCTGGTGCCGGGGCTGGAGGTGGATGCCGCGCGCATGCGCAGCAACCTCGATCTGACCCAGGGCCTGGTGCTGGCCGAGGCGGTGAGCATCGCCCTGGCCCAGCGCATCGGCCGCGATGCCGCCCATCATCTGCTCGAACAGTGCTGCCAGCAGGCCGTGCGCGAGGGTGTGCATTTGCGCCAGGTGTTAGGCAGCCATGCCGAGGTCAGCGCGCAGTTGTCCGCCACCGAACTGGATCGCCTGCTCGATCCGGCCCTGTACCTGGGCCAGGCCCGGCGCTGGGTCGAGCGCGCCGTGGCCGAACACCGGAATCTTTCGAATTAGGAGCTGTTATGTCTGCCGTACAACTCGCCGATGGCGAACTCAACTACCGCCTCGATGGCCCCGTGGATGCACCGGTGCTGGTGCTGTCCAACTCCCTGGGCACTGACCTGCATATGTGGGATGCGCAGATCCCGGCCTTCGCCGAGCACTTCCGCGTGTTGCGCTATGACACCCGTGGCCATGGCCAGTCGCTGGTGGCCGAGGGCCCCTATAGCATCGAGCAGAACGGCCGCGACGTGCTGGCCCTGCTGGACGCCCTGCATATCGAACGTGCCGCCTTCTGTGGCCTGTCCATGGGCGGGCTGATCGGCCAGTGGCTGGCGATCAACGCGCCGGCCCGCATTCAGCGCCTGGTGCTGTGCAACACCGCAGCGAAGATCGGCAGCCCGGAGGTGTGGAACCCGCGCATCGAAACCGTGCTGCGCGACGGCCAGGCCGCCATGCTGGCGCTGCGCGATGCCTCGATTGCGCGCTGGTTCACCCCCGAGTTCGCCCAAGCTCAACCCGCTCTGGTCGAGCCGGTGGTCGGCATGCTGGCCGCCACCTCGCCGCAGGGCTACGCCGCCAACTGCGCGGCGGTGCGCGATGCCGACTTCCGCGAGCAGGTCGCCGGCATTGTCGCGCCGACCCTGATCGTCTGCGGCACGGCCGATGCGGTGACCACCCCGGAACATGGCCGTTTCATGCAGGAACATATCCGTGGCGCCGAGCTGGTCGAGTTCCATGCCGCGCACCTGTCCAACGTCGAGGCCGGCGAGTTGTTCACCCGCCGCGTGCTGGACTTCCTTACCGCCTGAACAACCGGGTGCGCCTTGCCGCACCCTGGAGCCGAAGATGGACGAGAAACAACGCTACGAAGCCGGCATGCAGGTGCGCCGCGCGGTACTCGGCGACGCCCATGTCGACCGCAGCCTGCAGCACCTGACGCCGTTCAATGAAGAGTTCCAGGAAATGATCACCCGGCATGCCTGGGGCGATATCTGGACTCGCCCCGGCCTGCCGCGCCACACCCGCAGCCTGATCACCATCGCCATGCTGATCGGCATGAACCGCGAAGGCGAGCTGCGCCTGCACTTCAAGGCGGCGAAGAACAACGGCGTGACCCGCGACGAGATCAAGGAAGTGCTGATGCAGAGCGCGATCTACTGCGGCATTCCGGCGGCCAACGCCACCTTCCACCTGGCCGAGGAGGTGTGGGACGAGATGGGGGTGGAGTCGCTCGACTAGAGACCTCTGTATCAGCCCGGTGACTGCTCGATGAGGGGGGCGGTGCAGTGGGCTGGGCAGGATCAATATGCAGAGACAACGCTAAGTGATTGATTCTTTTATGCTAGAGTGCGGCTATGCCGATACGGGAATTTCAATTTTATTTCCCCTATCAATAGGGTGAGTGCTTGCAGTGCTCACCTTGGCATGCCGGCATGCTGATTCGAATCCAGTTGTGCCTGCCGAGATTAGAAAGGGGTCGTTGATACGCCCCTTTTTTATTGGTTGCTTGTCAGGGCTCCGGCTTTCTGAAAGCATCCGCCTTTTACTTCCAGTGACTCTGGTCCGCTCTGGTTTGCTCGCAAGGCTCCTGCCACTGTTAGGCAGGTATACCGCCGGATCGCTTCCTGGCTCATCCCAACCCACGTGACCTTTGGTAGGGGTCACCACTAGGAGAGGAGGCGCCATGCCCATCATTACTCTTCCCGACGGCAGTCAGCGTTCGTTCGATCATCCCGTGTCCGTGCTTGAGGTCGCCCAGTCCATTGGTGCCGGCCTGGCCAAGGCCACCCTGGCCGGCAAGGTCAATGGCAAGCAGGTCGATGCCTGTGATGTGATCGACAGCGATGTATCCCTGCAAATCATCACGCCTAAAGACGAAGAGGGGCTGGAAATCATCCGCCACTCCTGCGCACACCTGGTTGGCCATGCGGTCAAGCAGCTGTACCCGGACGCCAAGATGGTGATCGGGCCGGTCATCGAAGAAGGCTTCTATTACGACATCGCCATCGGTCGGCCTTTCACGCCGGAAGACATGGCGGCGATCGAGAAGCGCATGGCCGAGCTGATCGACAAGGACTACGACGTCATCAAGAAGATGACCCCGCGCGCCGAAGTCATCGAGCTGTTCCAGGCCCGTGGCGAGGAATACAAGCTGCGTCTGATCGAGGACATGCCGGACGAGCAGGCCATGGGCCTGTACTTCCACGAAGAATACGTCGACATGTGCCGTGGCCCGCACGTGCCGAACACGCGCTTCCTGAAATCCTTCAAGCTGACCAAGATCTCCGGCGCCTACTGGCGCGGCGACTCGAAGAACGAGCAGCTGCAGCGCATCTACGGCACCGCCTGGGCGGACAAGAAGCAGCTGGCGGCCTACATCCAGCGCATCGAGGAAGCCGAGAAGCGCGACCACCGCCGCATCGGCAAGCAGCTGGACCTGTTCCACCTGCAGGAAGAGGCGCCGGGCATGGTGTTCTGGCACCCGAGCGGCTGGACCGTCTATCAGGTGCTGGAACAGTACATGCGCCAGGTGCAGCGCGAGCACGGCTACGTCGAGGTGCGCACCCCGCAGGTGGTCGATCGCATTCTCTGGGAGCGTTCGGGCCACTGGTCCAACTACGCCGAGAACATGTTCACCACCAACTCGGAAAACCGCGACTATGCGGTGAAGCCGATGAACTGCCCGTGCCATGTGCAGATCTTCAATCAGGGCCTGAAGTCCTACCGCGACCTGCCGCTGCGCCTGGCCGAGTTCGGCGCTTGCCACCGCAACGAGCCGTCCGGTGCGCTGCACGGCATCATGCGTGTGCGTGGCTTTACCCAGGACGACGCCCACATCTTCTGCACCGAAGATCAGGTGAAGAAGGAGGCAGCCGACTTCATCAAGCTGACCCTGCAGGTGTACACCGACTTCGGCTTCTCCGATATTTCCATGAAGCTGTCGACTCGCCCGGTCAAACGCGTGGGATCCGACGAGCTGTGGGATCGCGCCGAAACTGCCCTGGCCGATGCGCTGAACGAGTCGGGTCTGGAGTGGGAATACCAGCCGGGCGAGGGGGCTTTCTACGGTCCGAAGATTGAATTCACCCTGAAGGATTGCCTTGGCCGTAACTGGCAGTGCGGTACCCTGCAGTACGATCCGAACCTGCCAGAGCGTCTGGATGCCAGCTATATCGCCGAAGATAACAACCGTAAGCGCCCGGTGATGCTGCACCGCGCCATCCTCGGTTCCTTCGAGCGCTTCATCGGCATGCTGATCGAGCACTATGCCGGTGCCTTCCCGGTCTGGCTGGCGCCGACCCAGGCCGTGGTGATGAATATCACCGACAAGCAGGCCGATTTTGCCCTCGAAGTCGAAAAAACGCTCAATCAAAGCGGATTTCGTGCCAAGTCCGACTTGAGAAACGAGAAGATCGGCTTTAAAATCCGCGAGCATACTTTGCTCAAGGTTCCCTATCTCCTGGTTATTGGAGACCGGGAGGTTGAGACACGATCCGTTGCTGTGCGTACCCGCGAAGGCGTCGACTTGGGCTCCATGCCCCTCGAGCAGTTCGCCGATCAGCTCAAGCAAGCGGTTTCCCGGCGTGGTCGCCAAGATTCGGAGTAATCATTATTAAGCGTGAAATGAGACAAGATAAACGAGCTGCACCTAAAGCACCGATCAACGAGAATATCTCGGCCCGCGAGGTTCGGTTAATTGGTGCTGATGGCGAGCAGATTGGCATCGTCTCGATTGATGAAGCGTTGCGAGTGGCTGACGAGGCCAAGCTCGATCTGGTCGAAATTTCTGCCGACGCGGTTCCGCCGGTTTGCCGAGTGATGGACTACGGCAAGTCGATCTTCGAGAAGAAGAAGCAGATTGCCGCGGCGAAGAAAAACCAGAAGCAGATTCAGGTTAAAGAAATCAAGTTTCGTCCAGGGACGGAAGAAGGGGATTACCAGGTAAAACTACGCAACCTGGTACGTTTCCTTAGTGATGGGGATAAGGCCAAGGTATCGCTTCGATTCCGCGGTCGAGAGATGGCCCACCAGGAGCTGGGCATGGAGCTGTTGAAGCGGGTTGAAAATGACCTGCTTGAATACGGCGCCGTTGAGCAGCATCCAAAGATGGAAGGACGCCAGCTGATCATGGTCATCGCCCCCAAAAAGAAGAAGTAACCACCAGGGCACGGCAGGCCTTGCGGTTATGTTTATCAACTGAATGCGGAGTATCCGAACATGCCAAAGATGAAAACCAAAAGTGGTGCAGCCAAGCGTTTTCTCAAAACCGCTACTGGCTTCAAGCACAAGCACGCTTTCAAGAGTCACATCCTGACCAAGATGTCCACTAAGCGTAAGCGTCACCTGCGCGGTAGCACCATGGTGCATCCGTCTGACGTTGCAAAAGTGGCGCGCATGCTGCGCGTTCGTTAATCGGTCAAGATAGAGGAAATTACTCATGGCTCGTGTTAAGCGTGGCGTTATCGCTCGTGCTCGTCACAAAAAAATCCTGAAACTCGCTAAAGGCTACTACGGCGCTCGTTCGCGCGTGTTCCGTGTTGCCAAGCAGGCTGTGATCAAGGCAGGCCAATACGCCTACCGTGACCGCCGTCAGCGGAAGCGTCAGTTCCGCGCTCTGTGGATCGCTCGTATCAACGCTGGTGCTCGTGTTAACGGTCTATCCTACAGCCGTTTCATCGCCGGTCTGAAAAAAGCGTCCATCGAGATCGACCGCAAGGTTCTGGCCGATCTGGCAGTGAACGAAAAAGCGGCGTTTGCTGCGATTGTCGAGAAAGCTAAGGCCGTTCTGGCTTAAGTCCCCGACAATCACCGGGCTCGCCCGGTGCCAACGTCACCAATAGGGGAAGAGCCTTCAAGCTCTTCCCCTATTTTGTATCTGGAGTCCGTACATGGAAAACCTGGATGCATTGGTCTCGCAAGCGCTTGAGGCCGTGCAACACACCGAAGACGTCAACGCCCTGGAGCAGCTCCGGGTCCACTATCTCGGCAAGAAAGGCGAGCTGACCCAGGTGATGAAGACCCTGGGCGATCTGCCGGCCGAAGAGCGTCCGAAAGTCGGTGCCCTGATCAACGTCGCCAAGGAGCGCGTGCAGGAAGCCCTGAATACCCGCAAGGACTCCCTCGAGCAGGCTGCGCTGAGCGCCAAGCTCGCCGCCGAAAAAATCGACGTGACCCTGCCGGGCCGCGGTCAGGCCTCCGGTGGTCTGCACCCGGTGACCCGCACGCTGGAGCGTGTCGAACAGTTCTTCACCCATATCGGCTACAACGTGGCCGAGGGTCCGGAAGTCGAAGACGACTACCACAACTTCGAGGCGCTCAATATCCCCGGCCACCATCCGGCGCGGGCGATGCATGACACCTTCTATTTCAACGCGAACATGCTGCTGCGCACCCACACCTCGCCGGTGCAGGTACGTACCATGGAGTCGCAGCAGCCGCCGATCCGCATCGTCTGCCCCGGCCGCGTCTATCGCTGCGACTCCGATATCACCCACTCGCCGATGTTCCATCAGGTCGAAGGCCTGCTGATCGACGAGGGCATCAGCTTCGCCGACCTCAAGGGCACCATCGAGGAATTCCTCCGGGTGTTCTTCGAGAAGCCCCTGGGCGTGCGTTTCCGTCCGTCCTTTTTCCCCTTCACCGAGCCTTCGGCCGAAGTCGACATGCAGTGCGTGATGTGCAGCGGCAACGGTTGCCGCGTGTGCAAGCAGACCGGCTGGCTGGAAGTCATGGGTTGCGGCATGGTGCATCCGAACGTGCTGCGCATGTCCGGCATCGATCCGGAAAAATACCAGGGCTTCGCCTTCGGCATGGGTGTCGAGCGCCTGGCCATGCTGCGTTACGGCGTCAATGACTTGCGCCTGTTCTTCGATAACGACCTGCGGTTCCTGGCGCAATTCCGCTAGGCCACATGACCCGTATCGAATGCGTTCAGGAGAACAGACAGTATGAAATTCAGTGAACAGTGGCTGCGCAGCTGGGTCAATCCGCCGGTTTCGCGCGACGAACTGGTGGCCCGCCTGTCCATGGTCGGCCTCGAAGTAGACAGCGTTACCCCGGCTGCCGGCGAGTTCAGCGGCATCGTGATCGGCGAGATCCTCAGTACCGAGCAGCATCCGGATGCCGACAAGCTGCGGGTGTGCCAGGTCAGCACTGGCAGCGAGAGCTTCCAGGTGGTCTGCGGCGCGCCGAATGCGCGCCCGGGCATCAAGATTCCGTTCGCCATGATCGGCGCCGAACTGCCGGGCGACTTCAAGATCAAGAAGGCCAAGCTGCGCGGCGTCGAGTCCAACGGCATGCTCTGCTCGGCCTCCGAACTGCAGATCAGCGACGACAACAGCGGCCTGATGGAGCTGGCGGCCGATGCGCCGGTGGGCGGCAATATCCGCGATTATCTCGGTCTCGACGACGCCAGCATCGAGCTGGGCCTGACCCCCAATCGTGGCGACTGCCTATCCCTGGCCGGCCTGGCCCGCGAAGTCGGTGCCATCTACGCCGCTCAGGTTTCTCCGCTGGCGATTGCCCCGGTCGCTCCGGTACATGACGAAGTGCGTTCGGTCGAAGTGCTGGCGCCCAAGGCTTGCCCGCGCTACCTGGGGCGGGTCATCCGCAATGTCGACCTGTCCAAGCCAACCCCGCTGTGGATGGTAGAGCGCCTGCGCCGTTCCGATATCCGCAGCATCGATGCGGCAGTGGATATCACCAACTACGTGATGCTCGAGTTCGGCCAGCCCATGCACGCCTTCGATCTTGCCGAGATCAATGGCGGCATCCGCGTGCGCTTGGCGGAAGAGGGCGAGAAGCTGGTCCTGCTGGATGGCCAGGAAGTCAGCCTGCGTGGCGACACCCTGGTGATCGCCGACCACCAACGTGCCCTGGCTATCGCCGGCGTAATGGGCGGCGAGCACAGTGGTGTGAGCAGCAAGACCCGCGATCTGTTCCTCGAAAGCGCGTTCTTCGACACCATCGCCCTGGCAGGAAAGGCCCGTTCCTATGGCCTGCACACCGACTCCTCGCACCGTTTCGAGCGTGGCGTGGATTCGCAACTGGCCCGTCAGGCCATCGAGCGCGCCACCGCGTTGCTGCTGGAGATCGTCGGCGGCGAAGCCGGCCCGGTCATTGAGGTTGTGAGCCAGGCCGATCTGCCGCAGGTCGCACCAATCACCCTGCGCGCCGAGCGCATCGAGCAGATGCTAGGCATGCAGATGGACGCCGCAGAAGTCGAGCGTCTGCTCACGGCCCTGGGGCTGAGCGTGTCTGCGCAAGGCGCAGGCGTCTGGCAGGTCGGAGTGCCGAGCCATCGCTTCGATATCAGCCTGGAAGTGGACCTGATCGAAGAGCTGGGTCGCCTGTATGGCTACAACCGTCTGCCGGTGCGCTACCCGCAAGCACGCCTGGCGCCGCAGGCCAAGAGCGAAGCGCGCGCCGAGCTGGCAACCCTACGTCGTCTGCTGGTGGCGCGTGGTTATCAGGAGGCGATCACCTACAGCTTCATCGATCCCAAGCTGTTCGCCCTGTTCAATCCGGGTGTCGAACCGCTGCAATTGGCCAATCCGATCTCCGCCGATATGGCTGCGATGCGCTCTTCGCTGTGGCCGGGGCTGGTCAAGGCGCTGCAACACAACCTCAATCGTCAGCAATCGCGCGTGCGCCTGTTCGAAAGCGGTCTGCGCTTCGTCGGTCAGCTCGAAGGGCTGAAACAGGAGGCCATGCTGGCCGGTGTGCTTACCGGCAGCCGCTTGCCGGAAGGTTGGGCGCATGGTCGAGACGATGTCGACTTCTATGACCTGAAGGCCGATGTCGAGGCGCTGCTGGGTTCGGCAGGTTCGACGCTGGAGTTCAGCTTCGCTTCTGGCGAGCATGCTGCACTGCATCCGGGGCAGACCGCGCGCATCGAGCGTGACGGGCGCCTGGTTGGCTTTATCGGTGCGTTACATCCGGAGCTGGCCAAGACCTTGGGCATCGATCAGCCGGTCTATCTGTTCGAGCTGGTACTGGCCGAAGTTGCCCAGGGACGTATGCCGAAGTTCAGTGAACTGTCGCGCTTCCCCGAGGTGCGCCGTGACCTAGCTTTGCTGGCCGATCGTGAGCTACCGGCCGAGTCGGTGCTGGCGTGCATCCGTGAGGCGGCAGGCGAGTGGCTGACAGATCTCAGGCTGTTTGACGTGTATCACGGTAAAGGTATTGATCCGCATAGAAAAAGCCTGGCCGTCGGCTTGACCTGGCAGCATCCATCGCGCACTCTTAATGACGATGAGGTGAATACCACAACGCAAAATATCCTCACCTCGCTGGAAGAAAGGTTCAACGCCACGTTAAGGAAGTAGCGTATGGGGGCTCTGACGAAAGCTGAGATGGCGGAACGTCTGTATGAAGAGCTTGGCCTGAATAAACGGGAAGCCAAGGAACTGGTCGAACTGTTTTTTGAAGAGATCCGCCACGCGCTGGAGGATAACGAGCAGGTCAAACTGTCCGGTTTCGGCAACTTTGACCTGCGCGACAAGCGCCAGCGCCCGGGTCGTAATCCGAAAACAGGCGAAGAAATCCCAATCACGGCTCGCCGTGTTGTCACCTTTCGTCCAGGCCAGAAGCTGAAGGCCAGAGTTGAGGCATATGCTGGAACCAAGTCATAACGACGAGCTGCCGCCCATCCCTGGCAAACGCTACTTCACCATTGGTGAGGTAAGTGATCTGTGTGCGGTAAAGCCGCATGTACTGCGTTACTGGGAGCAGGAGTTTCCTCAGCTCAATCCGGTGAAGCGTCGCGGTAATCGCCGTTATTACCAGCGCCAGGATGTGCTGATGATTCGGCAGATCCGTGCCTTGTTGTATGACCAGGGTTTCACCATCGGTGGGGCGCGTCAGCGTCTGTCGGGTGATGAGGCCAAGGATGATACGACCCAGTACAAACAGATGATTCGGCAGATGATCGTCGAGCTGGAAGATGTTCTGCAGGTACTGCGTAAGTAACCTGCTGAAGAAAAAGCTTCCAGAATTCAAAAGCTTAATGTAAGATCCATCCGCTCTCGAAATTCGGGAGTAGCTGTAAAAGTCGGGGCGTAGCGCAGCCCGGTAGCGCACTTGCATGGGGTGCAAGGGGTCGAGTGTTCGAATCACTCCGTCCCGACCAAATAATCCCAACATCAAAGCCTGGTCAGAAATGACTGGGCTTTTTTGTTTTCTGGATTCGACTTGAGCGCTTTTGTAGGTGTTGTGGCTCAAGTACAGAGCTTTTGCTTCTCTGAATTTTCTCTCTCATAAATGCCGACTCCCCGCTGGTGGCTCTCGATCTACCCGGCTGTGGGCTAGGCTTCATTACACACATGCCCGCGTCGTTACAGCGCAAAGCCATAGATTTAATCCCTGTGTGTGGATTCCTCGACCAGCGGTTCTTTTTTATAAATTACGACTGACATATAATTGGTTTGTGATTGAAATCAACCCTCGGCGAGCTGCAGTTCGGGCCGCATATCCATCAGGTTGCGAGCAGGAGAACGGTTATGAACAAGCAACACGCAAAGGGGCTGGCACTGGTTACTGGTGCTTCGTCGGGGATCGGCGCCACCTATGCCGAGCGCCTGGCGCGGCGGGGCTATGACCTGTTGTTGGTGGCGCGTGATCTGCAGCGCCTTGAGGCCATGGCCGGGCGTCTGGCTCAGGAATATGGCGTGGCTGTGGAAGTGCTCAAGGCTGATCTCACGCGTAAGGATGACATGCGTTTAGTAGAGCACCGCCTGCGCAGTGACGCCCGTATCAGTCTGCTGGTCAACAATGCCGGGGTGGCACTGAACGGTAGCCTTGCCGAGGCCGATCTGGACCGCGCCGATGATCTGATCCAGCTCAACGTGGTGGCGCTGACCCGCCTGGCTGCGGCCGCGGCGGGTAGTTTCAGTGCGGCCGGGCGGGGTGGCATCATCAATATCGCCTCGGTGGTGGCGCTGGCGCCGGAAATGTTCAACGCTATCTACAGCGCGTCAAAGGCCTATGTGCTGAGCTTGACTCAGACGCTGCACAGTGAGGTTGGCAAGCTGGGGGTACAGGTTCAGGCGGTGCTGCCGGGTGTGACGCGCACGGAGATCTGGGAGCGCTCGGGTATCGCTGAAGCGGCTCTGCCGGCAGAGATGATCATGGAGGTTGGCGAGATGGTCGATGCTGCGCTGGCCGGTTTCGATCAGGGCGAGCTGGTGACCATTCCTTCATTGCCGGATGCCTCTGACTGGCAGGCATTTGTCGGCGCGCGCGCCAAGCTCGGGCCTAACCTGTCGCGCAACAGTGCGGCGGCCCGCTACAAATAAGCTTGGGGAAAAGTGAAAAGCCCTTTCCGTTAGCGGGAAGGGCTTTTCCATGTGTGTCTGCTTCAGGCTTCTGCTTGGGCTTCGGTCTGCTCGATAAGCAACTTGCGGGTGGTTTTCAGCAGGCGATCGGACAGCTGTGGGTCACTGACGCTGCGTGACAGCAGCAAGGCCCCCACCATGGCAGAAAACATCAGCACACTTTGCTCGGCGGCATCCTCGCCGTCGAGCTTGGACTCGAGCATGGCCAGGCGATCCAGGATGAGTTGGTCGGTGGTGCTGCTGGGTTGGCCGCGTTGCCCCAGTTCGGCGCAGATGGTCGGCAGCGGACAGCCGGCGCCAGGATCGGCGCGGTGTGCGCTGGAGAGGTAGCGCGCAATGAAGGTACTCAGCGGCTGATCGCTGGCCATGTCCTCCTGGGTGTTGCTGCGCAGCTGTTCCACGGCATGCTGCAGGGCGGTTTCAACCAGTTCATCCTTGGATTTGAAATGGGCGTAGAAGCCGCCGTGGGTCAGCCCCAGGGTCTTCATCAAGGGCTGTAGACCGGTTGCGCCGACGCCATCGCGCCGGAACAGGCGGGCGGCTTCGTCGATGATGCGCTGATGGGTTTGGGCTTTGTGTTCCTGTGAGTAGCGCATGGTGGGCCTTGTCTCTTTAGCTTCTTAGGATGCTGTCTGTCATCTTACCTTTTTTGTTGCTGCCTGGCTGATGTGAGCCGACATGCTCGACGGTCGGGGAAGCGGCGCGGCGCGCGCTTCCCCGAGTGAAACTCAGTTGTTGACGGCTTCGAGCAGGGTGGCTACGCCTTGGCCCCCGGCGATGCATTGGGTGGCAATGGCATAGCGGCCGCCGGTGCGCTTGAGCAGGGCGGCGGCCTTGCCGGTGATCCGTGCTCCGGTGGCGCCCAGGGGATGACCAAGGGCGAGGGCGCCGCCATCCAGATTGACCTTGGCCATGTCCAGGCCGAGTTCGCGTATGCAGGCAATCGACTGGCTGGCGAAAGCCTCGTTGATCTCCACGAGGTCGATGTCGGCGATGCTCAGGCCGGCGCGCTGCAATACCTTGCGCGTCGCCGCTACCGGGCCCATGCCCATGATCTCGGGTGCGCAGCCGCCCACAGCCACAGCCTTGATCCGCGCCAGGATGTCCAGCTTGTGCTGGCGAGCGAAGGCTTCGGTGCAGACCAGAACGGCAGCGCTGCCATCGGTCAGTGGCGATGAGGTGGCGGCGGTGACACTGCCGCCGAAGGCCGGCTTGAGGCCGGCCAGGGCTTCGAGGTTGGTTCCGGGACGGATACAGCCATCTTCGCTGACCTGTCCGTCGGCTGTGTCGATGGTAACGATCTCGTCGGCCAGCAGACCCAGCGCACGGGCGTTGGCGGCCTTCGCGTGGGATTCGACGGCCATTGCTTCCTGCTCGCTCCGGCTGACGGCAAAGCGCTTGGCCACTTCTTCGGCCGTGTGTCCCATGGCCATGTAGACCTGCGGGAAGCTGCCCATCAGTGTCGGGTTGGGTGAGATGTTGAAACCACCCATGGGCACGCGGGTCATTGATTCGACCCCGGCGCAGATAAAGGCCTCGCCGGCGCCCAGCATGATTTGGCCGGCGGCGAAGTGCACAGCAGTCATCGACGAGCCGCAGAAGCGGTTGACCGTGGCGCCGCCCAGGGTTTCTGGAAAGCCAGCACGGAAGCTGGCGATGCGGGCGATGTTCATGCCCTGTTCGGCTTCGGGGTAAGCACAACCCATGATCACGTCTTCAATGTGTGCGGGATCCAGGTCGAGTTTACCGATCAGGCCACGGAGAACCTGAGCTGCCAGGTCGTCGGGACGGATATTGATCAGTCCGCCTTTCTTGGCGAAGTGGAAAGGCGAGCGGGCAAAACCTGCGATAACGATGGACGACATGACAATGCTCCTTGGCTCTGGAGGGGCTGCTCCGTGGTTCTGGGTGAACCCTGGATGGTTAAGATTATATTTATAATCTAACTCAATAAATAGATGATGGTGAAATTCAAAGTGACCGATTCGATCTGCTTCCCATCGAGTTCGCGAGCCTAGGCACACCAACCAGTCCGCTTGCTCAGACTGGCTAGGCGAGGCGCCGGCTATTTGCGCATGCCGAGTATCAGGCAGGTCGTGGAGCCGACTGCGTACAGGCGATCATCGACATCGTAGATGCGTCCTTCGGCCAGGCCTGTCGAGCGCCCCAAGTGCACGATGCGTCCCTCGGCGCGGACGGGGCCGATGTCGCCCCGCAGGGCGCGAACAAAACTGACGCGCAAATCCGTCGTGGTGTAACCCTGGCCTGGCTGGAGCAGGGTGTGGATGGCGCAACCCATGCAGGAGTCGAGCAGGGTTGCCGCATAGCCGCCATGCACACTGCCCAGCGGATTATAGTGGCGCGTATCCGGAGTGCCCTGGAAGACGAAGTAGCCGCTTGACCACTCCAGTGGCACGAAGTCCACCAGGTGGCCAAACGGCGGGCAGGGCAGTTCACCGCTGCCGATCTGCGCAAAGAACTCCTCTGGCTGCAGGGCGCTGACTTCAGAAAGGCTGAGGGTGCCTGGAGCTGCCAGGCGGGCCCGGGCGGCCTCTCCTGCAGCTATCCATTGGTTCAGTTTTTCAGTGCGAGATGAGTCGGGCATGGTGGGGCTCGTCGGGTGTTTGTCAGATGAATGATGGATGTAATTCTATTTTTATATTATGGTTGAAATTCAAAATGGCAACCGGATTTCAGCAGAAGGCGGTTGCGGGCTATTTCTCAGGAGTGCCGCCATGCCGACTCATCCGCTTCCTTCGCGAGTTTTGCTGATCCTGTTAGTGGTCTTGACGGCTCTGGGTGAGATATCGACTCAGTTGATCATTCCCAGCCTGGGGATCTTGGAAAGGGATCTGCTGGCCAGTCCGGGGGCGGGTGTCCTGGCACTCGCAGTCTTTGTGGGGGCCTTTGGTGTCGGCCAATTGATCCTGGGGCCGTTATCCGACCGGATCGGGCGCCGGCCGGTTTTGCTGGGTGGGTTATCGCTCTATCTGTTGGCCACCACAGGAATGCTGTTGGCCAGCAGCATGGAGACCTTTATCGCGGCGCGCTTGCTGCAAGGTTTGGGGGCTTGCGCGGCGCTGGTACTGGCGCGTGCGATCGTGCGCGATGTCTGGCAGGCGCAGGCTGCTCCGGCATTGGCGCTGACGGTGATCGGCATGCTCTGCGCCATTGTGGTTTCCCCTATGTTGGGTGGTTTTCTGGCAAGTCGGGGCGGCTGGCAGTTGCCGGTGCTTGCGGCGCTGCTGGTGGGGCTGGGCGCTTTGCTGGCGGTGCTGACTATTTATAAGGAGAGCAATCAGGCGCTCGACCCTCAGGCCGGTCAGTTGCGTGGTTTGCTGGGCAACTATCTCGATTTGCTCAAGGGGCGCTCCTGCCGGGTGTTGGCGCTGGCTCTGCTATTTACCTACGGTGCCATGTTCGCCGTGATCGCAGGCTCTTCGAATGTCTACATTGGTCTGCTCGGGTTGTCGTCCGCCGAATATGGCCTGACCTTTGGTTTTATCGTTTCCGGGCTGATTGGTGGGGCATTGCTGACGCGCCGGATGATTCTGCAGGTCGGGCCCGAGCGGCTGGTAGCCATCGGGGTTGGTTTTGTCGCGGTCGGCGCTGTCGCCACGCTAGCTATATATAAGTTGCTGGGACTGTCCGTCCTTGGTTTGTCACTGCCGCAAGTGCTGGTGACGTTTGGCGGGGGGATGGTTCTGCCTGCCGCAGTAGCTGGCGCGGTGATGCCCAATGCCCATCGCGCAGGCTTGGCTGCTGGGCTGATGGGGTTTGCCCAGATGCTGGGGGCGACCTGCAGCGGTCTGTTGTTGAGTGCGATGCAGGATGGAACGGCCTGGCCTATGGTTCTTCTGCATGTACTGTTTGCGCTATCTGCTTTCTTTGTCTTCCATGCGCTGCGCCGTCCACGCCGGGCTGGCATGCAGGTCGCGCATGAACAGCCTTGAATCGGTCGGAGCGTCTCATGAGCGTGTATGACGTGGTGGTGATCGGTGGTGGGCCGGGAGGCTACAACGCCGCGATCAGGGCGGGCCAGTTGGGATTGAAGGTCGCCTGTGTCGAGGGTCGAGAGACCTTGGGCGGTACCTGCCTGAATGTCGGCTGCATGCCATCGAAGGCATTGCTGCACGCTTCCGAGCTCTACGAGTCAGCGCTGGGCGGCGAGTTTGCCAGCCTGGGCATCGAGGTCAAGCCACAGCTCAACCTGGCGCAAATGATGAAGCAGAAAGATGAGAGCGTGGCGGCCCTGACCAAGGGCGTCGAGTTCCTCTTTCGCAAGAACAAGGTCGACTGGATCAAGGGCTGGGGACGGCTCGATGGTGCAGGGCGCGTGCGGGTCACGGCGGCGGACGGTAGTGAGGCCGAGTTGCAGGCCAAACACATTGTTATCGCCACCGGCTCCGAACCGACGGCCGCTGCCAGGAATGGCTATCGATAACCAGCGCATCCTGGACTCGACCGGTGCCTTGTCACTTCCCGAGGTGCCCAAACACCTGGTGGTCATCGGCGCCGGAGTTATTGGCCTGGAGCTCGGTTCGGTGTGGCGGCGTCTAGGGAGCCAGGTCACTGTCGTTGAATTTCTTGATCGGATTTGCCCGGGGCTGGATGAAGAAGCTGGCAAGACCCTACAGCGCTCACTGGCCAAACAGGGGATGAGTTTCAAGCTCGGCTCGAAGGTGACTGCTGCGGTCGTCAAGGAGGCGGGTGTTGAGTTGAGTATCGAGCCTGCCTGCGGAGGCGCGGCGCAGCTGCTGCAGGCGGATTATGTGCTGGTCGCTATTGGGCGTCGCCCCTATACCCAGGGGCTAGGTTTGGAGAGTGTGGGTATCCAGACCGACAAGCGCGGCATGCTCGAGAATCAGCGTCATCGCAGCAGCGCTCCTGGCGTCTGGGTGATAGGTGATGTGACCTCCGGGCTCATGCTCGCGCATAAAGCCGAGGATGAGGCGATTGCCTGCATCGAACAGATCGCGGGCAAGGCGGCCGAGGTCAACTACGGGGTCATTCCCAATGTCATCTATACCCGCCCGGAAGTAGCCTGTGTCGGCATGACCGAAGAGCAGCTCAAGGCTGAGGGGCGCTCCTATAAGGTCGGCAGGTTCCCCTTTACTGCCAATAGCCGGGCAAAGATTAATCATGAAACCGAGGGTTTCGTTAAGGTCCTGGCCGATGAGCACAGTGATGAGATTCTCGGTGTGCACATGGTTGGGCCCAGTGTTAGTGAGATGATTGGCGAATACTGCGTCGCCATGGAGTTCGCCGCCTCATCTGAAGACATTGCGCTGATCTGCCATCCGCATCCCACCCGATCCGAAGCGCTGCGCCAGGCGGCAATGGGGGTTGAAGGCTGGATAATGCAGGCCTGATCTGGCCATTTGGTTGAATTCGGAAATGATTGGCAGAAAGGCGTTGACGGCGAAATCTGCGGGCCTATAATGCGCACCTCTTCCGGCG
>NZ_WELK01000018.1 GCF_009799925.1 Pseudomonas sp. R-28-1W-6 | reverse complement strand
GATAGAGCAATTTTGCCAACGGCATGGGGAGGTCTCTACTTTTTCAACAGAATCGGCCAATAGCAGCCAGTCGCTGCTCGGGGTTTTACGGCCAAGAGCGGCCGGTGAGTGACAGATAATCTAGCTGAAGCGGTAGTATCTCCACTAGCTGGGTACACATATACTCTGACACTCTCACTACATATACCGCCTCACCGGCGGAACAATGGACAATCATGCGTCATGAAGGCCATCACAGAGCGCGCTGCCGAACTGGAGTGGTTCGTTGAAATGGAGAATCCGCTTTGAAGGCCACATCGCAAAGTTTCCTGAAGGCAGCCACCGTTGGATTGACTGCCCTCACCGCAGGGTGCTCCACCGTCTCTTCTGTCGTCGAAGAGGTTAACTATCCACGTGATACAGCGATAACTGTCGGCAAGTATCACTACCTCATCAACACAGAAAAATGCGCGGATGCCACCCGGATCAGCTCTGACGGCGAGATCGACTGCCGTGCTGCTGATGGGTCCAAATCGTCATCAATTACGCCATTTGCTCAGTGGCGCGTTAACTTCTTGCGCGAGCACTTAAAAACGGAATGGGGCTCTCCAGAGCACCAAGCCGTCCTGTACGACTTTCACTACAAAGGCGGCAAGGAGCGAATGGCCCAAGCTCTAGTGGGGTCCGTTCTCATGGTCGCCACCGTCGCCAACGCGATGAAGACGACTAACTACGGATCTCTTCCCACTGGGACGGGGCCACATTACGGAAGCTATCCAGAGCTAAAAAAACTATCGGTCTGGGACGCACGTCAGTTCGACATAGCCAACTGGTCGCTTAACAACTCGACACTCTACGATTTGGGCAATGGCATGCTTACGAACAGAAATGGTTTTTCAGGACGAAAAATCGGCGATTTCACCTATTACGATAATGGCCTGCGAGAGTACTCAATGGGCTCTACGTCATACTTCTCTAATGGCACGAGATCAATGCAGGTTACGGACAGCATAACGGCCTTATCTAATGGTCAAACCTGCAACAACATCTCCGGTATCCGTATATGTCGCTGAGCCTCACTGACTAGCCTGCAGGTGTTCGCCAGGGTATTGGCGCATGAGGTTCATGCGTCGCCCTGCCAACGCTGTAAGTCAGTTGACGATGCCTCCGGATGGCAATATTTCTACCATCTGTTTTTCATCTTGCGGACAAAGGTAGCTACGCATCAGTTGGTGGTCGTCGGAATTAATAATATCTGGTTGTGGCCGGAAGGCGCCTGACGCGACGGAAGGAGGTCGGCCACTTTGAGCCTGTCGCTTCAGGCGGGAGTCGGCCAGAAGCGGTCAGTCACGACAGGCAGAATCTGCCCAGGGCTGGCATTCGGCTGAATCAATATGGTGGTCTCCGATTGTTCTCCCAGACCTGCCCCCTTTGCCCCCTTGTTCCCCGGGTTGCTGGCGGTGGTCTGTGTGGGGGCTATCAACATCGAGGCCGCGCAGCCGGTGACAGTAAAAGCGCCGGACGTGACGCTGGACACCCCGCAGACCACCCTGAAGGGCAATCTGCGGGTGAATGGCAGCGTCAATGCGACTGGAACGATGATGGATGCGGGGGAGAATTCGAACCACTATTCCCCTTGAAGGGTAAGATTTGTGGCACCCAGGCTGCTACTCAACGCATTCGAACGTGTAGTTTCGATCCCAATAGTCAGCCTTGATCGTCATCCTGGCAAAGCGCTTATGTTTCAAGCATTCCGCATCTGCGAGCCTCTGCGCCTCCTTCGCATTCATCGATTGTGATTCGATCACCACATTCCTAGGGTTCGAGCTGACAACTGATGTGGTACATCCACTCAAGGCGCAGGCAATCAAGCTGATCAGTATGATTTGATGCCAGTAAGTGCAATCTGGACGCATTGGGTCGCTCCTTTGTTGGTTTGGCCGTACAAGCTATTTGCCTCCAGCTGGCCCCCTAGTTAGGGGCGATTCAGACCTTGCTGCGAAATAGCTTTTTCTAGCTCCGGCAGCCATTGTTTGATGTACTCGATGACACCTTCAAGGAAACCCCGCTCGATCGCGATACTCTCGCCGAGAAAGTTGATGTTGGATGCCTTGATGCCCTCCATTGACGCAAGGACAGGGCGCGGCTGCGACTCGAAGCGGTACGACGCCAACAGGCCCGGAGCGTGAACGATGCAGTTTCGAACTTTAACCAAGCCTTCGGTGAGTTGAATCTTGGACTCCAATCCGAGCGCAGTTTTCTCATTGAAGACGCCAAGAATGTGTACTGTCTCGTTTGTTCCGTTCGGATGCTTCGGGAACTCGAACGAGGCGCGCTTTTTTAGTGCGAGCAGCCTCCATTCTATTGTTGTGATGAGCGCGGCAAGGGCTGCGTATCGAACTCTTTGCTTCAGGCTCACTTCGAACCTGTACTCCACGTTCTCCAACTCTTGACTCCGGTACTGGGCCTCGTCGCGCGGATCATCGAACATGCCTTCGCGTTCGCGTTCGCGTCCTGCGCGCCTGAGTTCTTTTTGCTTGTTCCTGTCGATGTTGATTTCCGAGAATTTGATGAAGTCTTCAATATACCCGAGCATCGTCAGGCTATTGAGACCGAAGAATGTTTGGTGAAAAAACGCTTCGAGATCTATCGGGGCTTCATGGCGCCTACCCTGAGCGATTGGTTAGGGGGCAGCTATTCATCCTCATCCTCATCCTCATACTCGTCGTTATTATCTTCAACATAGGACTCACAACCTTCGTTAAACGAGTTCGAATTCCCGGAACAGTCATCAACATCATCGATGTCGTTGTCCTCTGCCCACTCATACCCGGCTTCGTGCCCGGAGCAATCCTCGGTGCACTCGTTGCCATAAAAGGTCTGGCCATGCGCCGCACTAACCATCCAAATGAGGTTAACGATCAAGAACATGCGATTCATACCATCCTCCTAGCGGGGATCTTTAAACCCGATTAAGAGCTCAGCGTAGTCCAAGCGGCCACCATGGGCGCATGACTACGCCCATTCCCTACACCCGCATCAACGCCGCCTACTGGCAGCCGGCCCTCGGCATGCCCGGTGAGGTGGTCGAGGGCCTGCGCGATATCGACCAGGCCATCCGCATCATCCTCACCACACCGCTCGGCAGCGATCCGCATCGGCTGGACTTCGGCAGCGATATTGACCACTACATGGAGTGGCCGAACAACCGCGTAGTGCCGCACCTGGTGCGCGAGGCCGTCGAGGCCATCCGCCGCTGGGAGTCCCGCGTGACTGTGGTTCAAGTGGTGACCGAAATTGATGCCAGCCATATCACCCTGCGGGTGCAGTGGCGCGTGGCGGACGGCGTCATTCAGGGGGACAATCGGTGACAGACCACGATATTGACGCTGCTGACCGTCAGCTCCGGGTCGATTTCAGTCGGCCCCAACAGGCAGCTAATGGCCGACTCCAGTCTGTCGCAACTGGCGACTCCCGGCCAAGACATGGCGCTCGGCACGAGGACAATAAATCCGCCCCCTCCCCCTCTGGCATCGACAGGCCGGCTGACCTCCGAGAGAAAGGCACCCAGCCACGCTGGTGAGCAAGGAGTCGAAAGGGTTTGACCATCAGCCAGGAGCTACTTGGGCGCCAGTTCACCGAACCAGTAGGCCGAGGTGACACCACCATCCATCAGGAAATCGCTGCCGGTGATAAAGGTGCCCTCTGCCCCCATCAACAAAGCAGCCACCGCGCCGACCTCATCGGGCGTGCCGGCGCGGCCCTTGGCAAAGGCAATCTAGACCCGCGCGACAGACCACACTAGATGGCACAATCGCAATGGGTTCATACCGAGGACGCATAAATGGCCGCCAATAGCTACGACCAGCTCGCGATCTTTTCAATCGTGGCCCAGGAGCGCAGCTTCACCCGCGCCGCCGCCAAGCTCGGCATGTCGCAGCCGGCCTTGAGCCGGGCCATGCGTCAGCTGGAGGAGCGCCTGGGCGTCAGGTTGCTGGCACGCACCACCCGCAGCGTTTCCCCCACAGAGGCGGGAGAGCATCTGCTGCGGGTGGTCGCCCCCCGGTTCGAGGAAATCGACACCGAGCTGGGGTTGCTCAGCGAGTTTCGCGACAAGCCGGCAGGCAAGCTGCGCATCACGGCCGGCGAGCATGCCGCGATCACCATCCTGCAGCCCGTATTGGCGAAGCTGCTGCCCGACAATCCGGATCTCAGCATCGAGATCATCGTCGACTACGGCCTGACCGATATCGTGGCTGAAGGCTACGACGCCGGCGTGCGGCTGGGCGAGCAAGTCGCCAAGGACATGATCGCGGTGCGCATCGGCCCCGACATGCGCATGGCGGTGGTCGGTTCCCCGGCGTACTTCTCCCGCTATGCGAAGCCCAAGGTTCCGCGCGACCTGATGCAGCACAACTGCATCAACATTCGCCTGCCGACCTATGGCGGCATCTTCCCCTGGGAGTTCGAGAAAAAGGGCCAGGAGCTGAAGGTGCGTGTCGAAGGCCAACTGGTGTTCAACAACATCGCCATGCGCCTGGAGGCCGCCCTCAAGGGGCTAGGGCTGGCCTACATGCCCGAGGACCAGGTGCAGCCCCATGTCGCGGACGGTCGCTTGATACGGGTGCTGGCGGACTGGTGCGAGCCGTTCTCGGGGTACCACCTCTACTACCCGAGCCGGCGCCAGACCTCGCCCGCTTTCACGCTATTTCGCGATGCCCTGCGTTACGCGGATTGATTCGCCCCCCTTCTGCGCAGCATCCAGCGCCTCGCGGGCGCGCTGGGCGGCATCGCTAGCACCCTGCTCGGCCAGTTCCTGGATCAACTGACGCAACTGCGAGGCGCTCAGGCCTACCCTCATGCTGGCGGCCATGTGCGAGCGCAGCTGCGGCTCCACCCCGGGCGTGGCGGCCAGGGCCCCGACCGTGGCCAACTCACGGCTCTGCCAGTCCAGGTTGTCGCGCTCGAAGATGGCGCCGAACAGGTGGGCCTGCAGGTACTCATTGATGACCGGAGCGAACTCGAACAGCGGGCCCTGTACGGGGGCGCCGGCGATGCGGGTCTGGTTGGCCTTGCCCACCGCCAGGAGTTCATCGCCGGTGGCAATGACGCGGCTGGGCTCGCGCCCCGGAGCGTCCTGAATACCGCGCTGCTTGCGCGCTTCCACCACCCTCATCAGCTCACCGAGCGCGTTGAGGCTGCGCGGAAAACCGGTATAGGCGTAGAGCTGCACCAGGATCTCCTTCGCTTCGCTGACGCTCAACCCCGCATCCAGCCCCTGATTCAAGGCCGCATTGAGCCTGGGCATGTCACTCACCGCCATGGCAGCCGCAATCAGCGGGATGGCCCGTTGCCTGGCGGACAGTGTCTCGGCGGTGGGTTGTGCAGCAGACATGGCTTGCGGCTCCTGGGGAGGCTGGCCGGCGTGGCTCGGCGTAATCGCCAGCCCCATCAGCATCAATGCCGCGACCCGCACGGCGGACTTGCGAGCCCTAGCGGGCGTTGTATTGATCATCGCTGACCTTCTCCAGCCATGCCACGCTCTTGCCATCCACCGCGCCGGTCACCGCCAGATGGGTCATGGCGGTCTTGGCGGCGGCCCCGTGCCAGTGCTTGACGCCCGCCGGGCAGACGATCACATCGCCTGGCTGGATCTGCTGCACGGGCTTGCCCCATTCCTGGAGCAAACCCACGCCGGACACCACCACCAGGCGCTGGCCGGCCGGGTGGGTGTGCCAGGCCGAGCGCGCGCCCGGCTCGAACGTCACATAGGCGCCGGAGGCATTGATCTCGCCGCTGGCCGGGAACAAGGGATCGACGCGCACCCGGCCGGTGAAGTAGTCGGCCGGCCCGGCGGCCGAAGCCTGGGAACCGGCGCGGGTGATCTGTTGGGCGGCCACGGCGGCATCGCTCTCGCCGGCCGCGTTGGCGAAGGGAAGCGCGGCGCATGCCGCGATCCCCAGCAGGGTCTTGTTCATGCTGACGAGTCCTCCCGATCACAGCGTTCTGGCGAAGAACGCGGTCAACTTGCCCATGGCGGCGTCCACATACTTCGGCACCCAGTAGGTTTCGATATGGGTGGCGCCCTCGATCTTGAACAGCTCCTTGTCCTGGGTGCCGCTGGCCTTGGCGAACGCCTCCTCGCTCATGTACAGGCTGTCGGCCTGGCTGCCGGCGATCAGCAGCAGCGGCCTGTCGATCAGCTCGATCTGGTTGGTGGCATCGAAGCTCATCAGGTCCAGCAAGCTGCTCATGGTGTACTTGAAGGTCGAGTTGGGGTGCGCGTGCGTCTTCCAGTAGTACTGGTAGCCCTGGCGATACAGGTCGAACGGCAACTTGGCGATCTGCTCGTCAGTCAGGTTGGCATCACCCGCATAGCGCACTTCGCCACCGGCCGCCTCCTGGGCGCGGGCCGCGGAAGCCTGCCGCAGGCGTTCCTGAATGGTGGACAGCTGCGAGTCCACGTAGCCGTTGCGCCGCACCCGACCGGAATTGAACATGCTCAGGGTGGCGATGGACTTGAAGCGCTTGTCGGTTTGCGCGGCCTTCAGCGAATAGCCGCCGCCACCGCAGATGCCGAGCAAGCCCAGGCGCGCACTGTCGACCCCGGCATACCCGGCGATGAAGTCCGCCATGCCGTGGATGTCCTCGGTGCGGTAGGCGGGCTTGTCCACGTTGCGCGGCTGACCACCGCTGGCACCCTGATACGCCGCATCCGCCGCGATGGTGATGTAGCCCCGCTCGGCCAGGTGCTGGGCGTAGAGCCCGGCGACCTGCTCCTTCACCCCGCCGTTGGGGTGCGCCACGACGACTGCGGCATATTGCTTCGCCGGGTCATAGTTGGCCGGGGTGTAGACGTTGGCGGCGATGTCCAGGCCATTGAGCTTGTAGGTGACCGGGTGGATGTTGACCTGGCCCGGCTCGTTCCCGGTGATCGCGCCTTCGTAGGCCAGGGTGAACGGATTCTGCTGGTAATCCGCCGCACCGGCCTCGCTTGTCGCCACCCCGATCATGGCCGCCATGAGGGTGGCTTTTATCGTCTGCTTCATAGAAATACTCCTGCCAATTCTGAAAGCGCGGCAAGCAAGGCCGCGCGTGGTCAATCCAGATCCTTCTCCGCGAGGAACTGCGCAACCAGGTCCGCGATCTCGACGTTGTTGAGGTCGGAGAATGGGAAGTGGCTGTTGCCCCTGATGCCGATCTCCGGCAGATGGATGAGCCTGACGTCACCGCCATGCCGGTTCACCGCATCCCGCCACAGGCGCGCCATTTCCAGTCGTGCACGCCAACTGTCCTGGGCAGGGAGGCTCACCGGCTGGGTCGGAATGTTGTCGCCATAGAAGATGACGATGGGAATGCGCGTCAGCGCTTCGAACTGCGCCTTCGGCACGACCTGCGCCGAGACCGTGTCGAACGCGCTGGGAATTGGAGCAGGCGCTTCGCCCTCCGGAAACACGAAGCTGCTGCCCGGCTCGAAGGCCACGATGGCGCGCACATGGCGGCTCTTGATCGCGGTCAGCCAGCCGGGCCCGCCCGCCTGGGAATGGGTGAACAGGATGGCCGGACCGGTCTTTTCCAGCAGGGCCGATACGCCATCGGAAACGACCTCCATGTCGTAGGGGCCGGTGTTGGGCGTCATCGAGCGGAAGAACTGCTCCTGCGCCTCCTGGCCAGGTGGAAACTGGCTTCCCTTGAAGGTTTCCGGCCACCGGCCGATGCGGAACTGGTTGAACCACATCTGCTCGTCCGCCACCGGCTTGATGGTCGTTTCAACCAGGCTGCGCCCCGCATCGCCACGGCGCGGCTGGTCGATCAGATAGGTGGTGAAACCGCGGCGCAGGAAGATGTTCTGGAATCCCTCGCGACCGTCGGCCGTCGTCTCCCAGGATTTCGCGGACTGCCCGGCGCCGTGCCACATGACGATGGGCAACGGCCGGGCGTCGAGCGGAACCTGGTAGAACGCATACACGTGATCGCCGTGGTAGCTCTGGCCATCGGGCTTGGTCGGGTTATAGGGATCGAAGACACCCGGCTGGGTGATCGCCCCTCCACCGGCAATCAGGCTGCCCTGGGCCTTGATGACCAGCGGGCTGCTCTCAGCAGCATTGACGGCGACACAGGTGCACAGAGACAGACAAAGAGTGCCCGCCTTGGCTGCGGCTATGCACTGGCGGATGATGCGCGGGGTCATGGCTTGCTCTCGCTACGAAATCGTAGAGAAGCAAGCTACTCCCCGGCTATTGATTGATAAATAGAACTAATCGGATAGCACTGATACCAGAAACGCATAGATTGAACTTGCCGCCGTGCATGCACAGCAGGTGTTTCGGGGTGCTCTGGCCAGTGCTGGCCAGCATCCGTTGCAGCCCCTTGCAACAGCTGCTTCAGCCTTGCAGCGCAACAGACCGGGAACCTGAGCGGACATGGCGACGGTCGAAGGCGAAACCGTCGCTATCCGGCCCGCAGCGGCTAGATGAACGATTGCCGAGCTAGGCCGCGCGGCAGGCGGTTGCGACCTGGCAATTGCTGCAGACGTTGCTGCCATTCGGCACGAGGTGACATAGCCGCGGACGGCTTGGCCACTGCCGCAGCGGCCACTGCAGCTTTCTCTGCCTTTGCGGCGGCTCTCAGTTCGGCAAGGCTTGGGGTCTTGCGCACCGGCTCGCTAACCCGTTTTTCCACAGAGCGAAGGCAGAGCTTGCATGAAACCTGGGCTACATCCTGGGTACTGTTCAGGCTCGATCCAGTGCGTCCGCATGCAGCATTTTCCTGGGACGCGAAGTAATGAATGACCAACGTGTTGTCTCCTGCTTTTTCGGGCGCGGGATTCTACACAGTCATTCTGCGAGGGCAACACATACCCCCACTGCAAGAGTCGCGGCTGCCGGGCAGCCTCATGGGTGGCGGAATGCGAGCATCCGGATTGGGCAACTATCGGCCAGATAGCGGACACCCCATGGCTGGAAATAGGCCCTAACTGCTCTCAACAAATGCCGCGATATGCGCCGCGCTGGCCTCGGGATACTGCGATTGCGGGCCGTGCCCGGTGCTGGGCAGGGTCAGTAATTGCAGGGTGGGCAAGGCACGATTGAGCGCGTACCAGTTTTCCACGGGGAAGACGATGTCGTGATCGCCACCCAGGTGCAGCACCGGCGTTTGCGTCTGCTTGAGAGCGTCCAGCGCCACCGGCAGCGGGAACATCGGGTTGCGCGGCCCGTCGCCGAGAAATTGCGCGGCCCAGGCAAAGGGCACCGGCGGGCAGCGCCCTTCGCTGCGCCGGGCGATGCGCTCGGCCGAACGCTGCGCCGCCTCGCGGCTGCTGGCCGAACTCGGCTCGAAGAACAGGCTGACGAAATCCTCGAAATCGTTGTCGCGGGCGGCCAGCTCATAGAACAGTGGCTCGCCGGTCTTGACCAGCGGGCCGGGCGGCGTGGTGGCGATCAGCACCAGGTGGCTGAGCAGTTGTGGCGCCTGCAACCACACCAGTTGCGCCGCCACGCCGCCAATCGACCAGCCGCCCAGCACCACGCGACCGAGCCCCAGCGCGCCAATCAGATCGATGATGTCCTTGGCCAGTGCGGCCGGGTCATAGCTCGGCTGCCCGGTGGACCAGCCGAGGCCGCTGTAGTCGAAGACATGCACGCGGAAATGCCGCGCGGCCAGCCCATCGAGGAAGGCCGGGTCCCAGTCGTCCATGGTGCCGCGAAAGCGCAGGCACAGCACCAGCGGCGTACCTGCGCCGATGACGCGATAGGCCAGGCGCCGGCCGTCGACTTCGACGAACTGGTTGGCAACGGTACTGGCGGCAGTGGATAGGTTCATGATCGCTCGCTCCGGTTCAAAGACCATTCCGATTCGTCAGCCAGACCACCCTGGCCACCTCGCCTTCCTTGGCGCCCTGCAGCATTGCTTCCAACATCGCGGCCGAAGTCATGGTCTGTTGCATAAGGCTTCCTAAAGCGCCTGCAGATACTCGGCCGTGGATATCACCGGCGCGTAGCCGAAGCTGAGCGCCGCCATAAAGGCCGCGTGCACCTGTTCGGCAGGCACTTTCACGCCGTTAAACTCCAGGTCGAGGGTAGCGCAGGCATCGTGCAGCACGGTGGTGGCGTAGCCAAAATCCACGGCAGCGCGGGTCATGCCGTCCACGCACATGTGGCTCATGTTGCCCACCACAACCACGGCCTCGATGCCGTGCCGATCCAGTACGACCTTGAGCTCGGTTTCCCGGAAGGAGTTGATGTAGTGCTTGAGCACAACCGGCTCGTTAGGCTGGTTGATCACGCTGGGGTGCAGTTGCGCGCCTTCGCTGCCGGGGCGGAAGAAAGGCGCGTCGGCGCTGGTGAACTCATGGCGGATATGCACGACAAGATCGCCGCGCTCACGGAACACGGCGATCACCTGAGCCGCCTTGGCCGCTGCGGCCTCGACCTTGCTCAGGGTCCACAGGCCACCGGGGAAGTAGTCGTTCTGGATATCCACCACGATCAGAGCTGTCTTGCTGTTCATGTGCCGGTCCTCTCAATAAGTGTTAACAACGCTGCCACCGGCCGCTCAGCTGCGCAGAAAGGCCAGCATGTCGGCGCCCAGCTGTTGTTTGTGGGTATCGGTGATGCCGTGCGGGGCGCCGCGGTAGATCACCAGTTTGGCGTGCGGCACCAGCCTGGCCGAGGCGCGCGCGGCGGCATCCACCGGGACGATCTGGTCGTCGTCGCCGTGCAGGATCAGCGTGGGGATGGAGAATTTCTTCAGGTCTTCGGTGAAGTCGGTTTCGGAGAAGGCCTTGATGCAGTCGTAGGCGTTCTTGTGCCCGGCCATCATGCCCTGCATCCAGAAGGCGTCGATCACCCCCTGGGAGGCCTTGGCGCCGGGGCGGTTGTAGCCAAAAAAAGGGCCGCTGGCGACGTCGCGGTACAGCTGCGAGCGATCGGCCAGCGAGGCAGCGCGGATGCCGTCGAACACGGCAAGCGGCAGCCCGCCGGGATTGGCCTCGGTCTGCACCATCAGCGGCGGCACCGCCGCGATCAACCCGGCCTTGGCCACCCGTGCGGTGCCGTGGCGGCCGATATAGCGCGCCACCTCGCCGCCGCCGGTGGAGAAGCCGAACAGCGCGGCACCGCGTACGTCCAGCTGATCGAGCAACTGGGCGAGATCGTCGGCGTAGGTGTTCATCTCGTTGCCGCTCCAGGGCTGGCTGGAGCGACCGTGACCGCGGCGATCGTGGGCAATCACCCGATAGCCGTTGCTGGCGAGAAACATCATCTGCGCCTCCCAACTATCGGAGTTGAGCGGCCAGCCGTGGCTGAGCACCACAACAGGACCGCTGCCCCAGTCCTTGTAATAGATCTCGGTGCCATCGCGAGTGGTGATAGTGCCCATGGTCTTGCGCTCTCCATTCTCGGGTTGCGAACGGCTTGCCGTGGGGCTACTGCCGCGCGTGCAACCGCCCAGAGGTAACAGCAGCGCCGTGGCCAGCGCGGCGGAGCCGAGCAGCAGGTGACGGCGGCTGTGGTTCAGTGGTGGTTCAGGGTGTTGTGGCATTGGCAGACTCTCCTCTGGTCGGCGACGGCGGCAAGCGCACGCGCATCAGGTTCCAGGTGCTTACCCGCTCATCGCCCTGGGCGGGGTCAGCGGCAGGGCCAGGTTGCGGACCGGCAGCCACTCGCCCTGCACCACGCTGCGGGCGGGACACTGCAGGCCGTGCGATACAGCGCGCCCTGGAAGGAGTCGGACACGTAGATTTCGCCATTGCCCGGATTGGCGGCGAGCCCTTCCGGGTAGCGCACACCGGCGGGCAACTCGACGAACGGCTCGACCTCGACCAGTCGCGGGCCCTGCGCCTCGGCCCGCACACCAGCGGCAGTCACAGCCAGAAGTGGGCTCAGGATGTCCCTGCGACACGTCGACAGCCTCATATGGCCTCCACTCGCGCCGACCTGGGTCGAGCGCTTTCGGGGGCTCGTCAGGGCGCCGAATGCCAGGGCAGCGGATGGCGAGCGATGTGTCGATGCTCGCTGCACGCGGTAGCAGGCGGCTACGTAAAATCGGCAAAAATGCCCGGCGGCGAGGACTTGCCTGTTTTACGTAGCCGCGGTGCCCGTCTCGGCGCAGCTTGTAAGCGCCGCCCTTGGCCAGGACACCGCCATGCCACCGCCAATCACGCCGCGCAAACGCGCCCGCCAGGCCGCCTACGAGTGCCTGCTGAAGCAGGTGCTGGAGGCGTTGCCGTTCGGCTGCGGGCGCACGCCGCGCCTGGCCGAGCTGTGTCGCGCGATCGGGGTCAGCGAACGCACCCTGCGCAGCGCCTTCGTCGCGACTCTGGGCATGCCGCCGGCACGTTATCTGCGCCTGCGCCGCATGCACCTGCTACGTGCCGCCCTGGCAGTCGCCGATCAGCATCAGGCCAGCGTCACGGAGATCGCCCGACGCTTCGGCTACACCGATTGCGGGCGCATGGCGGCGGACTACCACGCACTGTTCGGCGAGTATCCCAACGCCACTCTGCTGCGCGGCGTCAGCCCTGGCTAAGCGGCGGCAGCGAGCGCCGGCTGCGCAGCGACTGCGACGGCAGTTCACCGAAGTAGCGCCGGTACAGACCGGCGAAGCGGCCGAAGTCCCACACGCCGAAGCGCGCGCAGATATCGGTGATGGTCTCGCCCGCCGCCGCGCGCAGAATGGCACGGCGCATCGCGTGCAGGCGATGCTGCATCAGATAGCGGTGCGGACTCATGCCCAGGTAGCGGGCGAACAGGTTGCGCAGCGTGCGCTCCGAGGTGTTGCAGGCCAGGCACAGGTCAGCCAGGTGCAGCGGGGTATCCGGCATGGCGTCGAGCAGTTCCAGAGCGCGGCGCAGTATCAGCTGGTGGTTCTGCCGACCAGCAGCAGCGGGTTGTGCCGGCATCACCGGCAACAGGCTGCGGAACACCCGGTCCATCAGCTCGTCGCGCGCCGCACACTCGGCCGCCGGGGCATGCAGCTCCTGCGGGGCGCAATGATCGATGCGCAACAGGCGCAGCGCCAGCCAGACCAGCGCGGCCAGGTCCTGCTGGGCCAGACAGAGCAGATTGCGCGAAAGGATCGACGCGTCGAACTCGTCCTCGTGCTGCTGTGCCCAACGCAGCACCAGTTCGCAAGACATGGCCACCGTCATCCAGCTTGCCGGTTGGCTGGCGTCGATATGGAACATTGCCTCGGGCACCATCCAGCCGATCAACTGCCGATCCATGCGCCGGCCACCCAACACGGTGCACTCATGCCGGCTCAGGGGCAGAAAGATATTGAAGAAGCCTGGTAGGCCTACGCCGCTGTAGACAGTGCCGGCGCCCTCTCGGCCGAACATCAGGGCCACGCCGCCCAGCTCGACCACGCGCAAACGCCAGTCGCGCTGCTGCCGTGAACGCAGCACATAGCGTCCTTCAACCCCATACAGGGCTTCTTCGAACTCATCGAAATCGGCACAAATAAGGCGGCTCATGCCTTTCCTCCCCCAATAGCCCGAGCAGGCAATTGGTTGCCGGATGCAACGCAAAACAGTCCAGAAGTACATGCCATCCAGTGCGGCAAACCAGGTGACAGCCCTCTTTGGGCCGGTAATTGCCTGTCGCGACCGGCAGCTTCTGGCCAAAAGCAAAGGACTGGAGCACGAAAAATATACCCCCTTGGCCGACGAACCTAGGCAAGACTGAATACAATTTGTGCCCGATGACCCTAGGCCATGAACATGGCTGCCCCGTACAAGGAACTCGCCGCCATGGCCTCCCCGGATAAACAGCAAAAACGTGCCCAGCGGGCCAAAGCCAAGGCCAAGCAGAACCGTGCGGGCAAAGCCAAGGCCAATGTCGTACATCCGCTGCTGGCCAATCCGCTGGTCAACGAGCCATTCGATGATGTCGAAATCGACCTGAGCACCTTCGACTTCAAGGACATCGAAGAGAATGGATTCGACCCGGCGCACTTCGACGATTTGTTCCAGGCGATGAAAGTCGGCGAAGGCATCAGCCTGCTGGCGATGTGCCTGGTGTTCCTGCAGTACCCGGTGCTGGAGCTGGTGGTCGCCGAGGAAGCGGAAGACGCGGCCATCGACTTCATGATGGGCCTGCTGATCGCCTATCGCGGGATCTTCCACGATGAAGACGAAGACACGGCAGTGAGCTGGGTCGGCGGCGACGCATTCCAGACTGCCTACAACGAAGCCTCGATGATCCTGCAGAAGAAGTACGCTCGCAGCAGCTCAAGCGCCCAAATTTAGCCGCGCGCCGAGCAGCCACTGTTGGCAGTAGCCGCCGACCACAACGGGCTTTGGACTCATCCAAAAGCAACGGGCCACTGGCGGATCTCGACCGGCAGCGGCTGCGCATCCGTCTGCACGTGTCGCTGGCGGTGCGCTGGCTGCCGGCGAATCTGACCGATTTCTACCGGCGCGACCCGGACACGTCCCAGCCCAGCGAGACGGTGGCGACCGAGGTCGTCGAGCCTTCCAGCGACCCGACCGGCCTGAAGTTGTTCGAGGAGGCGCTGATTCCGCTCTGCGCCCCAGCCGGCCTGGACCAGATTGCCCCTGAGCTAGGCCGGCGCCCAGGCGCCGCCAATTTTCGACAGGACAGCCTCATTCGGGCGACCCGGCCCAAGCGTTCCATAGACAAAAAGACGCTCAAACATCGTCTCTACTCATCCAAGCAGAAGGGGGAAGCAGACGAGGTGGAGTACTGCAGCCACAGCACTCAATCGGTGGGCTGGGAGCCTGTCCTCGACGATCGCCCCAGCATCGGCGCAAGCAGATGCTGACCAGGCAGTTGGCCCGTGCAGGCAGCCTTGATCGGCGCGACCTCGGGTGCCTCGACCTTGGCGGCGGACAACCTGGACACGCCGAAGAGCACCAACGCCAGGCCAGCCAACTGGTAAACCGAGATGGCTTCGTTGAGCAGCAGCCACGAGGCGAAGATCGTCAGTACCGGCCCCAGGTTGCCGAAGGCCGCCGTGTGCGTCGCACCCATGCGCTGAATGGCCAGCGCCATCCAGTAGATCGGCAGCACGGTGGAAAACAGCGCCATCAGCGCGCCGTACAACCACACCGTAGCCGGCAGCGCGGCCAGCTGCTGCAAATCCGTGGTCATGCCGTAGTGGATCAGCACCATCACCGACGAGGCGCCTCCGGCCAGCCCGGCCAGGCGCATCGAGCCGACCCGCTGCACCATCACGCCGGTGCCCATGTAGTACAGCGCGTAGGTCACCGCACTGGCGAACACCCAGGCGGCACCCAACAGGATCTGGCCATTGGCGCTGTCCACCCTGACATCATGCACCAGGGCGATGCCCAGCCCGACGAAGCACAGCGCCATGGCCACCAGCATGCGCGGGGTTGGCCGTTCCCGGGTGACGGCCATCTGCAGCAACAGAACCAGCGTGGGGTAGGTAAACAGGATCAGCCGCTCCAGGCCCGCACTGATGTACTGCAGGCCATAGAAATCAAACAGGCTGGACAGGTAATAGCCGAACAACCCCAGCAGCAGGATGCGTACCCCATCTCTCGGCGCGAGTGGCGACTGTTGTTGCCCCCGGCTCAGCCAGATGAGCCAGAGAAACAGCGGCAGCGCCAGGCCCATGCGCATGGCCAGCAGCGTGATCGCATCCACTGGCGCGGCGGCATACGACAGCTTGACGAAAATGGCCTTCAGGCTGAAACCCGAGGCGCAGAGCACGGCAAAAAGAACGCCATTGCCCAGGCTGCGCCGATACAGGGAAAGCAGAACGTTCATGGGATTGGCCCGTGCAAGACATCAACATTCCTTACTTTAAAGAGAAGGCAAAGCAGCTAGAATCTCATTTTTAAGAAGCCAGCCTTCGCCAAAAGAGAAAGCCCATGCACTTCGATCTGGCTGACCTGCGCTTGATCACGGCGATCGCCACCACCGGCAGCCTGAGCAAAGCCGCCGCCACGGTTCCAGTGGCGCTGTCGGCGGCCAGCAATCGCCTGAGGCTGTTCGAGGAGCGCTGCGGCCTGGCGCTGTTCGCTCGCCACAGCGATGGCATGAGCCTGACCCCCGCTGGGCGCCTGGTGCTGGAGGCCAGCCAACGGGTGCTGCAAGAAGCCCGGCAGCTCAAGGACACCCTGGATGAACTGAACGGCGAGAGGCGCATCACCTTGCGCCTGGCCGCCTCCACGGTTGCCAACAGCACCTTTCTGCCTGCCGCACTCGGCCCCTTCCTGGCCGACTATCCCGAGGTCGATCTGCAATTGACCGAGCAGAACAGCAAGGACGTTTTGCGCGCCGTGCAGGAAGGCGAAATAGACATCGGAGTGTACGACGGCAACCTACCCACCGGCGGCCTGCTGTCACTGCCCTTTCGCGATGACAAACTGGTGCTGCTGGTGCCACGGGACCACTCGCTGGCCGGCCCGCAGCCTACCCATCTGCGCGACGCCCTCAGTTTCCCCTTCGTCTGCCTCCCCGCCGAACGCGCCATGCAGCGCTTCATCGAAAGCATGGCGTTGCGCAATGCCATGCCGCTGAAGGTGCGCGTGCGGGCGCCAAGCTTCGACGCCATCGCCCAGCTGGTTGCCCAGAAGGCTGGCGTGGCCATGCTGCCGGAAGCCGCGGCAACCCGCCTCGCGCAGGAACTGCCGGTGACGGTGGTGGCACTGAAAGACACCTGGGCAACCAGGGAATTGCGGATTTGCCTGCAGACCTGGGACGCCCTCTCCTCCCACGCCCGCCAACTGGTCACCTACCTGATGGATGAAAGAACCAGCCCGGGTTAGCCGGCACCCGCCCTTGCGGCAGCTGGCACAGGGGCGCACCGATCCAAAGCCCTGGGCAGGTCATGCATTGCTCATGAAACCAGGGCAAGACGGCTGGCGGCGCCATCTGATCCGCTTTTTATTCATCAACCTGAATCTGTTATGTAAGGGCCGACGCGCCGACCATTGCCGCATCTTGAAAAGCTTGATGAGGCATCTGTCATGAGCGAGCGCATCCCCGCGCGGATCGTGGAATCCATCGACGTCAGCCAGCCTGTGCGGCTGACGCCGTCCCAGGCCGGCGGGCCGATCCATACCCGCAGTTTCAGCGGCCGTTTCCGCAATCTGCGCCTGTACGGTGCCGGCCTGTTGTTCCTGATCTTCTTCGGCACCGCCTGGCTCGACTGGGACGGGCGCCAGGCCGTGCTGTGGAACCTGGCCGAGCACCGCTACTACATCTTCGGCGCGACCTTCTGGCCGCAGGACTTCATCCTGCTCTCGGCGCTGCTGATCATCGCCGCCTTCGGCCTGTTCACCGCCACGGTGGTGGCCGGGCGCATCTGGTGCGGCTACACCTGCCCGCAGAGCGTGTGGACCTGGGTGTTCATGTGGGCGGAGAAAGTCACCGAGGGCGAACGCCACCAGCGGGTCAAGCTGGATGCCGCGCCCTGGTCGCTGGGCAAACTGGCACGGCGCACGGCCAAGCACACCATCTGGCTGGCGGTCAGCCTGCTCACCGCGCTGACTTTTATCGGCTACTTCACGCCGATCCGCGAGCTGAGCGCGGAGCTGTTCAGCCTGCAACTGGACGGCGCCACACTGTTCTGGGTGCTGTTCTTCACCGCCGCCACCTACCTCAACGCCGGCTGGCTGCGCGAGAAGGTCTGCGTGCACATGTGCCCCTACTCGCGCTTCCAGAGCGCCATGTTCGACCAGGACACCCTGCTGGTCGCCTACGACGCCGGCCGCGGCGAAGGCCGTGGCCCGCGCAAGAAGGGCAGCGACTACCAGGCCGAGGGCCTCGGCGACTGCATCGACTGCCAGATGTGCGTACAGGTCTGCCCGACCGGCATCGACATCCGCGACGGCCTGCAGATCGACTGCATCGGCTGCGCCGCCTGCATCGACGCCTGCGACTCGATCATGGACAAGATGGGCTATGCCAAGGGCCTGGTCGGCTACCGTTCCGAGCGCGAGCTGCAGGGCGGCCGGACCCACTGGCTGCGCCCGCGCCTGGTCGGCTATGGCGTGGCCCTGACGCTGATGATCGGCGCCTTCGCCTGGGCCCTGCAGGCCCGCTCGCTGGTGTCCATCGACGCCGCCAAGGACCGCAGCATGTACCGCGAGAACGCCGCCGGGCAGATCGAGAACACCTACCGCCTCAAGGTCATCAACAAGACCCAGCAGGCCCAGCGCTACCGCCTGGCCCTGGTCGACAGCCCCGGCCTGCGCCTGGATGCGCCCGCGCAACTGCTGCTGGCCCCGGGGGAAATCCTCGACGTGCCGGTGACCCTGGTGCAGCTCGCCGGGCAGGCGGCCGGCACCACCCAGACGGTGAGCTTCGCCGTCAGCAACCTGGCCGATGAAGGCGAGCGCGCGCAGACCCAGAGCATGTTCATCGCCCCGAGCGGACGCTGACGAGCGTGCGCCGGCAACTCGCCGTAGACTGTGGCCACCCGCTGGCTGCCCCTACGGACACCATGAAACGCTACGAGAAATTCGCCGACCAGATAGCCGAGCTGATCCGCGCCGGCGTGCTCGCCCCCGGCGAGAAGGTGCCCTCGGTGCGCCATGCCAGCCGCACCTACGGGGTCAGCCCGTCCACCGTGTTCCAGGCCTACTACCTGCTGGAGGACCGCGGGCTGATCCAGGCCCGCGCGCGCTCCGGCTACTTCGTCCGCGAACTGGCCCGGCACTCCCTGGCCGAACCGGAAACCAGCGCGCAGGCGGCGCAGACCACCGAGGTCGACGTCAGCGAGCTGGTGTTCTCCGTGCTCGGCTCGCTGAAAGACCCGCACACCGTGCCCTTCGGCTCGGCCTTCCCCAGTCCGCAGCTGTTCCCCCTGCCGCGCCTGGCCCGCTCCATGGCCCACGCCCTGCGCGACATGCCGGCCCATGCGGTGATTGCCGACATGACCAGCGGCAACCCCGACCTGCGCCGGCAGATCGCCCTGCGCTACATGGTCGCCGGCGTGCGCCTGGCGCTGGACGAACTGGTGATCACCAATGGCGCCCTGGAAGCGCTCAACCTGTGCCTGCAGACGGTGACCAGCCCCGGCGACCTGGTGGCCATCGAGGCGCCGGCCTTCTACGCCACCCTGCAGGTGCTGGAACGGCTCAAGCTCAAGGCCGTGGAAATCCCGGTCAACCCGCGCGAAGGCATCGACCTGGAGGTGCTGGCCGAACGCCTGGCCAACCTGCCGATCAAGGCCTGCTGGTTCATGAGCAGCCTGCAGAACCCGCTGGGCGCGAGCATGAGCGACGCCAAGAAGCAGGCGCTGTATCAACTGCTTCTGCAGCACCAGGTGCCACTGATCGAGGACGACGTGTACGCCGAGCTGTATTACGGCGCGCAGCCGCCCAAGCCGGTGAAGAGCTTCGACACGGACGGCCTGGTGATGCACTGCGGCTCGTTCTCCAAGAGCCTGGCGCCGGGCTACCGGGTCGGCTGGGTGGCCGGCGGGCGCTATGCCGAGCAGATCAGCCGGCTCAAGCTGATGACCACCATCTCGCCCTCGGTGCCGGCCCAGGCAGCGATCGCCGACTACCTGCAGCACGGCGGCTACGACCGCCACCTGCGCAAGCTGCGCCACGCCCTGGAAACCCAGCAGGACGCCATGCTCGCCTCCGCCGCCCGGCATTTCCCGGCCGGCACCCGGGTCACCCGCCCCAGCGGCGGCTACTTCCTCTGGTTCGAGTTCCCCGAGCCGGTCGATTCGCTGCAGCTGTTCCAGCTGGCCCTGGCCCAGGGCATCAGCCTGGCGCCGGGGCCGATCTTCTCCGCCACCCGGCGTTTTCGCAATTGCGCGCGGCTCAACCACGGCCATCCCTGGGATGCCCAGAGCGAGCAGGCCATGGAGCTGCTGGGGCGGATTCTGGCGTCCTTCTGAGCGCCAACTGGCTACGGCGCGGCTAGTGTACAAATACGTGGTAAAGCTGACGCCGAAATAGTGGCACACTGACAGCCAGCAAGCAGACACCCCGACAACAAGCAGAACAAGGTGAAGCGCCATGAGCAAGGACAGTGAAGCCGGTATCCACGAGATACTCAGCGACCTGCAACGCATCGAACTGCTGGAGAAATCTGCCAAGCTCAACCGCCTGCTCATCTACGCCCTCGGCGGCGGTTTGCTGCTGGCCCTGCTCGGGCTCCTGCTGCTCGGCCTGCTCGGCGGCGAAGAAGCCGCCGAACAGGGCGCCAGCCAGGCCAGCGTGGCGGCCCTGGAGAAAAAGCTGGTCAGCCTGGACCAGCAGGTCGCCACCCTCAAGCAGCAGGCGCAGAACCAGCAGAAGCTGTTCGACTTGCTCAAGGGGGGCCTGCCCGCCCCGGTTGTCAGCCCGGCACCCACTGCCGGCGCTGCGCCCGGCACCGCCGACCGCGCCACCGTGCAGCAGGTGGCCAAGACCCTGATCGGCCAGGAACGCAACTACCAGGAAACCCTGGCCGCGCTGAAGCTCGGCATGCGCGACCTGGCCGGCATGATCGCCGGCTCGCGCAGCTGGCTGGAGGATTACCAGGAGGCCCTGGACAAGCCGCTGAACGAGAGCCGTGCACGGGTCAAGCAACTGCAGCAGTGGTCCGCCGCTGACCAGGAGTAACCAATGAGCCTTGCCAGCGCCTTGCTCGCCTACCTGCTGGCCGCCAGCCTGCTGACCATCACCCCTGGCGTCGACACCGCGCTGATCCTGCGCACCGCTGCGCTGGAAGGGCCGAAACGTGCGGCCATGGCCGCGCTCGGCATCAACGCCGGCTGCCTGCTCTGGGGCGCCGCCGTGGCCCTCGGCCTAGGCGCGCTGCTGGCCGCCTCGGAGCCGGCCTTCAACCTGCTCAAGTGGGCCGGCGCCATCTACCTGCTATGGCTGGGCCTGCAGATGCTGCTCAAGCCGCGCCATGCATTCGGCCCGGCCAATGCTGCCGAGGCAGAACACCACGGCCAGCTCGGCTGGTTCATCAAGGGCCTGCTGGGCAACCTTCTCAATCCCAAGGTGGGGGTGTTCTACGTATCGTTCCTGCCGCAGTTCGTGCCGGCCGGCTACGCGGTGGGCAGCTTCAGCTTTGTCCTGGCCTGCATCCACGTCCTGCTTGGCCTGCTCTGGGCCGCCAGCCTGATTTTCGCCACCCGGCCGCTGGCCGCCCTGCTGCGCCGTGGCGCTCTGGTGCAGTGGCTGGATCGCGTCACCGGCTCGCTGCTGCTGGTATTCGCCGTGGGGCTGGCGCTAGCCAAGCGCTGAGGTCGTTTGCGCGCCTGCGCTTCTTCCGTACACTGCGCAACGACAAGCAACCTGCAGGGAGCGCACGCATGCATAAAACCGTCAGCCGGGCCTGGGTGGTTCTCGGCCTGCTCTGCGCCCAGGGCGCCCAGGCCAGCGAGGCCCCAGGCGACCCACTGCTCGACAGCCCCGTCGGCAACCCCAGCGCCCCCGAACGCCAGGCCCGCGGCGTATTGCGCGCGCGCGACCAGGCCATGCTCTCCAGCGAGCTGGCCGGGCGTATCGTCGAGATGCCCTACGCCGACGGCCAGGACTTCAACAAGGGCGATGTGCTGGTGCGCTTCGACTGCAGCGCCTACCAGGCCCAGCTCAACGCCGCCCAGGCCGCCGTGCGCGCCGCCCGCGAGGAACTCGGGCACAACCGGCAGCTGGCCGCGCTCAACTCGGTCGGCCGCTTCGAGGTCGCCCTGGCCGAGGCCAAGCAGGCCCAGGCCCAGGCCGAAGCCCAGGTCTACCAGGTGCAGGTCAAGCGCTGCAGCATCACCGCACCCTTCAACGGCCGGGTGGTGCAGCGCAAGGCGCAACCCCATGAAAGCGTGGCCAGCGGTGCACCGCTGCTGGAAATCGTCGACAACCGCACCCTCGAAGTCCATCTGCTGGTGCCTTCCAGCTGGCTGGGCCGGCTGCAGCCGGGCGAACACTTCGAATTCGTCCCGGATGAAACCGGCCAGCCGCTGCAGGTCGAGATCAAGCGCCTGGGGGCGCGCATCGACGAGGGTAGCCAGACCCTGCAGCTGATCGCCAGCCTGCCCGCCGACGCCAGTGGCCTGCTGGCCGGCATGAGTGGCAGCGCGCGTTTCGCGGAGGCGCCATGACCGCCCAGGTGCCCGGCCCGGCCGAACGCCTGTTCGCCCAGTTCCTCGCCCTGGAGCGCCAGGCCCGCACTGCCAAGGACCTCGACAGCCTGGCCTATGCCCTGGCCAACGACGCCCAGGGCCTGTTCGGCTTCCGCCACGCCGCCCTGCTGATCGCCGGCAAGGTGCGGGCGCTGACCGGCATCAGCGTGATCGAAGCCAACGCGCCCTTCGTCGCCTTCGTCGAAAACGCGGCCGAGCAGTTGCTGGCCCAGGGCCGCTCAGCCAAGGCCCAGGTGGTCCACGCCGAGTCGCTGAACGCGCAGACCCGCGCCGACTGGCAGAGCCTGTCGGCCGCGGCGGTGTTCTGGCTGCCGCTGCTGGATAAACAGCAGCAACCCTTCGGCGGCCTGTGGCTCGCCCGCGAGCAGCCCTGGAGCGAGGCCGAACAGGCCTTGCTGCAGCAGCTCGGCGACTGCTACAGCCATGCCTGGCTGGCCCTGCAGCCGCGCCAGCCGTGGCGCCTGCGCTGGCCACGGAAGAAGATTCTCGGCGTGGCCGCCGCCATCCTGCTGCTGTTGCTGCTGCCGGTACGCCAGTCGGTGCTGGCGCCAGCAGAAGTGGTGCCGCTCGGCGGCCAGGTGGTCGCCGCGCCGCTGGACGGGGTGATCGCCGAGTTCCGCGTCAAACCCAACCAGGCGGTGCACAAAGGCGATGTGCTGCTACAATTCGACGCCACCAGCATCAAGGCCCAGGCCGATGTCGCCGAACGCAGCCTGAACGTGGCCGAGGCCGAACTCAAGGCCAATACCCAGCGCGCCTTCGCCGATGCCGAATCGGGCGCGCGCATCGACCTGTTCGCCGCCCGCGTGGAACAGAAGCGTGCCGAGCGCGACTACGCCCGCGAGCTGCTGGCGCGCACCGAGGTGCGCGCCGAACGCGACGGCATCGCGGTGTTCGCCGACGCCCAGCGCTGGACCGGCAAGCCGGTGCAGACCGGCGAACGGCTGATGGAGATCGCCGATCCGCAGCAGGCCGAGCTGCGCATCGAGCTGGCGGTCGGCGATGCCCTGGACTTCCAGCCCGGCACCGAAGTCGCCCTGTTCCTCGACAGCGACCCGCTGCACCGCCACCAGGCGCGCCTGCAACGCATCGCCTACGAGGCGCAGCTGACCCCCAGCGCGCAACTGGCCTACCGCCTGGATGCCGAGTTCGCCGCCACGCCGCCGCGCATCGGCCTGCGCGGCACCGCGAAGATCTTCGGCGCGCGCGGCCCGCTGGTGTTCTACCTGCTGCGCCGCCCGCTCGCCGCCCTGCGCCAGACGGTGGGCCTGTAGATGCAGCTGCCCGCCCTGCGTGCCGACCTGCAGCTGTCCGCCGCTGCCGCCGCCCGCGACGGCTCGCCCCAATGGACCCTGGCCGACCCGCTGCGCGGGCGCTACTTCAAGCTCGGCGCGCCGGCCATGCGCCTGCTCCGCCACTGGGCGCTGGGCGATGCCGAGCGCGTGCTGCAGGCGGCCAACCGCGAACCGGGCACGCCGCTGGGGGCCGGCGAACTGGAAGAGCTGCTGCGTTTTCTGCGCAGCCACGACCTGATCGCCGCCACCGACGCTGAGCAACGCGCCAGCTATGCGCCCAAGGCCGCCCAGCAGCGCCAGGGCCTGTGGCGCAGCCTGCTGCACCAGTACCTGTTCTTTCGCATCCCGCTGTGGCGCCCGGATGCCTTTCTCGACCGCACCTGGCCCTGGCTGCAGCGCCATGGCCGGCCCCTGCTGCGCATCGGCCTGCCGCTGCTGCTGGCGCTCGGGGTGTTTCTCGCCGCGCGCGACTGGGAACGCTTCATTGCCACCTTCCCGCACCTGTTCAGCCTGGGCGGCGCGCTGTCCTTCGCCATCGCCCTGACCTTCGCCAAGCTCTGCCACGAGTTCGGCCATGCCTACATGGCCAAGCGCGCCGGTTGCCGGGTACAGAGCATGGGCCTGGCGTTCATGGTCATGCTGCCGATGTTCTACACCGACGTCAGCGACGCCTGGCGCGTCAACGACCGCCGCTCGCGCCTGCTGATCGGCGCCGGCGGGGTCCTGGCCGAACTGCTGCTGGCCTGCATCGCCCTGCTCGCCTGGTCGCTGCTGCCCGACGGCCCGGCACGCACCGCCGCCTTCATGCTGGCCAGCGCCACCTGGATCACCACCCTGCTGATCAACCTCAACCCGTTCATGCGCTTCGACGGCTACTTCCTGCTCAGTGACCTGTGGGGCGTGGACAACCTGCAGACCCGCGCCTTCGCCCTGTGCCGCTGGCGCCTGCGCGAGGCCCTGTTCGGCTATGGCGCAGCGCCGCCCGAGCCCTGGTCGCCGGGCATGCAGCGGCGCCTGCTGGGCTGGGGCTACAGCGCCTGGCTGTGGCGCGCCGTACTGTTCTTCGGCATCGCCCTGCTGGTCTACCACATGTTCTTCAAGCTGCTCGGCATCTTCCTGATGCTGGTCGAGCTGGTCTGGTTCATCGGCCTGCCGGTGTGGCGCGAGCTGCAGGAGTGGTGGCAGCGCCGCGACCAGGCGCACCCGGGCAAGGCGCTGGGGCTGGGCGCCCTGCTGCTGGTGCTGCTGGCCATCCTCGGCCTGCCCTGGCGCAGCAGCGTGGAGCTGCCGGTGCTGCTCGAGGCCAGCCGGGTCAGCGCGCTGCACGCACCGGTACCGGCGCGCCTGCAGCGGCTGCATGTGCGCGACGGGCAGACGGTGGCCAACGGCGACCTGCTGCTGGAACTCGAATCACCCGACCTCGACTCGCGCCAGCTGATCGTGCGCCAGGAGATCGAGATCCTCCAGCTGCAACTGCGCCGCCAGGCCGGGCGCAGCGAGACGGCGGCCGACAGCACGATCCTCGAACAGAACCTGGCCGAAGCGGTGGCCGAGTATCGCGGCCTGGCCGCCCAGCGCGAACTCCTGCAACTGCGCGCGCCCCATGCCGGCGTGGTTCGCGACCTGCCGGCAGACCTCAGCCAAGGCCGCTGGCTGGCGCCGCAGACGGCCCTGCTGCGGGTGGTCGAGCAGGACGTGCGCCTGCGCGGCTATCTGGCCGAAGAGGACCTCTGGCGCCTCGAACAGGGCGCCGCAGGACGCTTCATCGCCAGCAGCAGCCCGCTGCTGGCGTCTGTGGCCCTGACCCTGGTGGAGGTGGACACCACCGGGGCGGCCTACATCGACCAGCAGGCACTGGCCTCCGACCACGGCGGGCCGATCGCGGTACGCCGCGACGAAGAGGGTCGGGCCCAGCCAGTGCAGGCGCAGTACGCCGTCCGCCTGCTGCCGCAAGAACCGCTGACACCGCCATCCCAGCCACTAATCGGCGTGGCCCTGGTGCAAGGACGGGCGGAATCCATACTGGGCGCGATGTGGCGCCGGGTCGCCGCCCTCGGCGTGCGGGAAAGCGGTTTCTGAATGCGCGCTGGCGGTGCCGGTCCGGAGTGCAGAGTTGAGCAGCCGCGCCTCAGTGGCGCGGCTATCGCAAGGAGCGTTGCATGCAACCCAGTGCTTTGCCTGTTTGTTCGCGCCTGCCCTGGCGCATCGACCTGCCGCCCCTGCTCGAGGCCCTGCAACGCCTGGACCCGCTCGCCTGGCAAGAGCATTTCAACACTGCCTACTACGTCGGCGACTGGAGCGGCATCGACCTGATCGCCGCCGAGGACGCCCGGTTGCCTCTCGCCCCCGGCCAGGGCGCCCCGCGCAGCAGCGGCTGGTGGCACGCAGAGCCGGCCTGGAGCGAACTGTTCGCCACCTTGCATACCCCCATCCTCAGCGCCCGCCTGCTGCGCCTGGGGCCCGGTTCGCGGATTCACGAACACCGCGACTACGACCTCGGCCAGCCGGGCAATCCGCTGCGCCTGCACGTGCCCCTGCTCAGCCCAGCCGAGGTGGAGTTTCTCCTCGATGGCCGGCGGGTGCCCATGCGCCCCGGCGAATGCTGGTTCCTCGACCTGTCGCGGCCGCACCGGGTGGAAAACCCGGGCACCCGGGAACGCATCCATCTGGTGCTCGATTGCGCCAGCAACGCCTGGCTGCAGCAGGCCATCGCCGCTGGCCTGCCCGGCACCCCGGCGCTGGAGCCTAGCGAAGCGACACGCGCCTTCCTGCAATTTCGCCAGCAAGTCGCCGAGGACCGCGACCTCGAACGGCAGCTGCGCAGCCTGCAGGACATCCCCGCCTTCATCGCCGCCACGCTGCGCCTAGGCGCCGAGCGCGGCCTGCATTTCGCCGAAGCAGAGGTGCGCGCAGCCATGCGCCAGGGCAAAAACGCCTGGAGCGCTCAATGGAAAGTCTGATGGCCGCCGGGCAGGCCTTCGACGGCTGGCTGCCGATCGGCATCGCGGCACAGAACCAGGTCGTCGACTGGTGCTGGTTCGGCGAGCAACGCCTGCACCAACCCTTCTATCGCGATGACGTGGAGCGGGCCTTGCACCTGCCCTTCAACCAGGCTTTTCGCCGGGCAACGCCGCTGCAGGCCCTGCTCGACTGGCAGCACAGCAGCCCGGGCCTGGCCCCGCGCGCGTTCATCTACCATGCCTCGCGCTGCGGCTCGACGTTGCTGGCACAGATGCTGGCGAGCCTGCCGAGCCAGGTGCTGCTCTCCGAGCCGGCACCGCTCGACAGCCTGCTGAGGGCCCGCGCCGCCTCGCTGCCGGAAGCCGCCAAGCGCTCGGCGCTGGCCGCCCTGCTCTCGGCATTCGGCCAGCGCCGCAGCGGCCTGGAGCGCAGCCTGGTGGTCAAGCTGGACGCCTGGAACATCTTCGAGCTGCCCCTGCTGCAGCGTTGCTTCCCGGCGACGCCCTGGCTGTTCCTCTATCGAGATCCGCTGGAGATCGCCGTGTCGCACTTGCGCCAGCCCGGCATGCACATGGTTCCCGGCCTGCTCGGCCACTCGCCCCTGGACAGCCCGGAGGATGCCGGCCTGTCCAGGGAGGGCGTGATCGCCCGCCGTCTGGGCCGCCTGCTGGCGCAAGGACTGCAGCACTGCCAGGCACTGGGTGGCCTGGCCGTCAACTACACCGAGCTGCCCGCCGCTCTCGGCAACCGCCTGCAGCCGGTTTTCGGCCTCAGCGACAGCGAACTGCGCAGCGCCCTGTCGATGACCCGCCAGCATGCCAAGCAGCCGCACCTGCCCTTCAGCGCAGACAGCCAGGCCAAACGCCTGAGCGCCAGCGTGGCGCTGCGCGATGAGCTGGCCAGCTGGGCCGACCAGCCCTATCGACAGCTCGAGCAACTGCGCCAGACCCAGATACGGCAAGCCGGTGCAGCGCTGCAACGGCAGCCCGGCTGAGCGACCGGGCAGCGACATAACCCAGGATTTCCCACCGCCGAGGAACGTGACAGATGCTCAACCCGTCTTCATCGCTAAACGACCTGACCGTGCGCCCCGCGCGCCCGGTGGACGCCGCCTTTCTCGAAGGCCTGTACCGCACCGCCCGCCCCGATCTGCAATTGATCGACGGCAACGAGGAGGTGATCGAGCAGATCGTCGCGCAGCAGTTCCAGGTCAATCAGCGCGGCATGGCCGAACAGTTTCCAGAAGCCCTGCACTACGTGATCGAGAAGCTAGGCACGGCGATCGGCGCCCTGGTCACCGATTTCGGCCATAACGAGATTCGCGTGGTGTACCTGGCCTTCATCCCGGCGGCCCGTGGCAAGGGCCATGGCCGCACGGTGCTGCAGGGCATTCAGCAGGCGGCGCAGCGAATCCGCTGCCCGGTGACGGCAGTGGTCTGGACCAGCAACCCGGCGGCCCGCCAGCACTACCTGGCGCTGGGCTTTCGCGTGGCAGAGCAAGGCCCGGCCGCCGAACGCCTGGTCTGGTACCCGGGCCCGCCGGCCTGAGCCGGGCGCCCGGGGCCGACCTCAGTTGAACACCACATCCAGGTAAGCCAGCTCGGGGTTGCGCCCCAGGGCCGGCACGCGCGACACGAACACCCCTTCCAGGCGCCCATGATCGGCCAGCTCGATCGCGCAGATGCCATGCACGAAGTCGCTCGGCGCCAGGCTGGTCAGCGCGACGCTGAACGGCATGCGCGGGCTTTCTGGGATACGGCCCCGCGGGTTTTCCGAGACGCTCTCCACGCGAACATCCAGCACCTGGCCATCGGGCAGGTGCAACTGCGTGGTGTGCTTGAGCAGCGCCTGGAAATGCTGACTTTCTATGCGTCTCAACATCACAACGACTCCGGTCATGCCGGGCCAGGCGCAATGCCGCCTGGCCCTGCGACTCAGTTGCGGGAGGGGAAGATACCTTCCATGGCGATGCTGAAGTTGATCGCCAGGCTGGGATTCAACAGGCTGAGCGGCAGGTTGCCGCCGATCGGCGCGGCCGAGACGCTGCCGGTGAGTGACGAAGTGACCCCCTGCAGGGCCACCGGGTTAGCCCCTTGTGCATTCGAGTAGATGGCAGCACTGCCAGGACCGGTCCCCGAGGCCCCGAGAAAGGCATTGTCGGCCGACGGCGTGGTACTCGGACTGCTGGCGACGGCCGCCAGTTGCACGCTGGTGGCTACCGCCAGTGTCGAGGTGATGGTCGGCGCATGCGCCGGCAGGTTGCCTACCGTCAACGAAGTATTTTCCGTGCCGCCGACCTGGCCGATCACATAAGGACTCAGCCCCGGCCCGTTGCCCATGCCCACCGGCAAGCGGCCACGCAGATCGGGCAAGCCGAAGGTGGTCTGGCCGTCACCCCCGAAGGTGGTCCCCAGCAATGCGAACATTGCCGAGTTCTGGGAAATGGACACCAGCTGCCCCGCACAGAATGCCCAGCCGCGCGGCGCAAAGTTGAAACCGAAGGCCTGGATGGTACCGATGAAGACTTCCATGATTACTCTTCCTTAGTCGTCTGATGGACTGGCCGAGCGCTCTACCCGGCCGCATCAAACTCTAGTGCCTATTTCGGAAAATGCTTCTCTTCCATGGCAATTCGCCTATCACGCAGTCTAACTATGACCAGATGTTCCTGTACGTAAACGTATTACTGAAATAGGATTCGCTAAGTACTGGTTAGTTGATGTAAAAGGCAAGTTTCGGCTGGGACGCCTTGCCAAGCGTCGGTTTCATCTGCCGTATAGCCCCATGAAAGGACTCAGTGGTTGAACAGCACTCAGAAACTGCATTTCATCTCCGGCCTGCCCCGTTCTGGCTCTACCTTGCTGGCAGCGCTGCTGGGGCAGAATCCGCGCTTTCACGCGGGCATGACCAGCCCGGTGGGCAGCCTGTTTTCCGGCATGCTCAACCAGTTCAGTGCCGGCAGCGAGTTCGCTCCCGTAGTCGACACCGCGCAGCGCCGCCGCCTGCTGAGCGGCCTGTTCGACAGCTACTACGCCGATCAGGGCGACAAGCAGGTGATCTTCGACACCAACCGTGGCTGGTGCGCCCGCCTGCCGGATCTGCTCGATCTGTACCCCCAGGCCAAGGTCATCGCCTGCGTGCGCAATGTTGCCTGGGTCATGGACAGCATCGAGCGTCTGTACCGCGCCACCCCGTTCGAGAACACCAAGCTGTTCAATGACGAAGTCGAACGCAACACCGTCTACAGCCGTGTCGAGACCCTGGCCCAGCGCAACAGGCTGGTGGGTTATGCCTGGGCGGCCCTCAAGGATGCCTTCTACGGCGCACAGTCCAAGTCACTGCTGCTGGTCGAATACGACCTGCTGACCCAGGCTCCGGAACAGGTCATGCGCCTGATCTACGACTTCATCGGCGAGCCCTGGTACCCCCATGATTTCCAGCGGGTGCACTACGACGCCCCGGAGTTCGACGAGGCCCTGGGCATCCGCGGCCTGCATCGGGTACGTCCGGTCGTCGAACTGCAAAACCGCACGTCCATACTGCCGCCCGACCTGTTCGCCCAGTATGCCGACCTAAGCTTCTGGCGAGACGGCAGTGCCAGCGCCGCCCATGTCATTCGGATCAAGAACGAACAGCAGGCAGCAGCAACGCCCGCCCACGCCTAAGGCCTGTGGCGGCTCGCGCAAAGAGACAAGGAAAGGAGAACAGTCATGTGGTGGACAAAACGCGCTGTCAGGCAAGCAGGCAATAGATCGCCCCGAGCGGCCACGCCGCCTCTGCTGATGGCTCTCGAGCCCCGCATCCTGTTCGACGGCGCGGTAGCGGCAACGGTTGCCGACACGGCAACCCCGGCAGCGGATGCCTCCGCGGCAGACGCCGCGCCCCAGGATGCCTCCCACGCCGCCACCCCAGCCACTGGCGATAGTCGCCCGAGTAGTGATGCCCCCCAAGCTGGCGGGACTGCGAGCCAGCCAAGCCAGACGGTAGTCTTCATCGATTCCCGCATCGTCGACAGCGCCAGCCTGCTCGAGAATGTAGCCCCCGGCACGCAGATCGTCAGCCTGGACGCCGGCAAGGACGGCCTCAGCCAAATTGCCGACTACCTGGACCAGCACCAAGGCATGACCTCGGTGCAGATCATCGCCCACGGTAGCAGTGGCGATCTGTGGCTGGGTAACAGCTACGTTTCAGCCGAGAACATTAGCCAGTACAGCGCCATGCTGGCGGAGATCGGCCAGGACATGCAGGCTGGCGGCGACATCCTCCTCTACGCCTGCAATACCGCTACCGGCGAACGGGGCTCCAGCCTGGTCGAAGCGCTTGCCCAGTACACCGGACGCGATATTGCTGCCTCCGATGACCGCACCGGGGCAAGTGGTGACTGGGAACTGGAAGTCAGTGTCGGCAGCATCGAGGCGGCGCCACTCCTTGCAACTGCATCGACCGCCACTTATGGCCATGACCTGGCCATCCTCACCGTAAATACCAATCTGGACAGTGGCAGTGACTCCTCCTTTGCTGGCAGCCTCGCCACCGACACCTCGGACGGCGGCGGCCTGTCTCTGCGGGAAGCACTCCACTGGGCGGCAGCATCCGGTGACACCATCAAGTTCAGCAGCGGCATGACCGTGACCATGGCAGCTGGCGAACTCGTCCTCAACAAGAGTGTGACGATTGATGGCGACAACGATGACAACGGCACGGCGGATGTCACCATCGATGCCAACTACCAGAGCCGAGTATTGAGCGTCGTCTCCGGACAAACGGTGACGCTGGATGGCCTGATACTTACCCATGGCCTGCAGGTCAGCAATGGCAGCGATGCGGGCAATGGTATCGCCGCCGGAGCGGCTTTCGGCGGCGGCATTTTCAATGCCGGCATACTCACCCTGAAAAACGTCACGGTAACCGCGAATGCGGCGGCGGCTGGCGGCGGTGGCGGCGGCAACATTTACTTTGATGGCGGTGGTGGCGGCGGCGGCGGCGCCATCGGCGGCGGCTTCGGCGGTAATGGCGGCCAATCGGGCGTATACAACAACCCAGGCACCGCCGGCACCACCAACCAGGGCGGCAGGGGCGGGAGTGCTGCCGGCTATCCAGCTATGGGAGGACAAGGCGGCTCATCCATAGGCGGTCAAGGCGGGGTCTTCTCAGGCTATTCCTATGGCGGCATGGGCGGCACGGCCAACAACGGCAGCATCAGCATCGGCGGCGGCGGCGGCGGCCTGGGCTTCGATAGCACAGGCGGTGCAGGCGGCCATGCCGTGGGCGGCATCTATAACGCCAGCACCGGCACCATCAATGTGATTGGCTCCTCGCTCATCAGCAACAATCTGGGCGCTGGTGGCGGTGGCGGCGGTGGTGGTGGCGGTGGCGCTTACAACCAGAATGGAGGTACGGGCGGCAGAGGGGTGGGAGCCGTTTGGAACAAGGGCACCTTCAACATCACAGCATCGAATTTCTCCGCCATGACCGGCAATGCTGGAGGCAGTGGCAGTGGTGGACAAGAACTGGGGGCAGGCTTCCCAGGCACTACGCCGAGCGCCGTGAACACTATCTACAATGATGGTGGCGCCCTCAATACCGCCTACGCGCCCGCACCCACCGCGACCATAGTGGTGGCTGACACGGCCCTGAAAATCGGCGAAACCTCGCTGGTGACCATCACCTTCAACGAGGCGGTAAGCGGCTTCACCAATGCCGACCTGACCATTGCCAACGGCACGCTTACCGCCGTGAGCAGCAGCGACGGCGGTATCACCTGGACCGCCACCTTCACCCCGACTTCGAGCATCACCGATACCAGCAACGTGATCACCCTGGATAACACCGGGGTGAGCAATGGCCTTGGCACCGCCGGGGTCGGCACCACCAACTCCAACAACTACGCGATCGACACGCAGCGCCCAACTGCGACCATCGTGGTCTCCGACAGCGCCCTGGCGGCGGGTGAAACCTCGCTGGTGACCATCACTTTCTCCGAGGCGGTGAGCGGCTTCACCCTGGCGGACATGACCGTTGCCAACGGTAGCCTGAGCGGGCTGAGCACCAGCGATAACATCACCTACACCGCCACCTTCACCCCGAGTGCCAGTATTACCGACAGCAACAACCTGATCACCCTCGACAACACGGGCATCGCCGACCTGGCCGGCAACGCCGGCAGCGGTACCACCGACTCCAACAACTACGCCATCGACACCGTGCGGCCGACTGCGACCATAGTGGTCGCAGACAGTGCCCTGGCGGCGGGTGAAACCTCGCTGGTGACCATCATTTTCTCCGAGGCGGTGACCGGCTTCACCCTGGCGGACCTGACCGTTGCCAACGGTAGCCTGAGCGGGCTGAGCACCAGCGATGGTGGCATCACCTGGACAGCCACCTTCACCCCAACGGCGGGTATTACCGATACCAGCAACATCATCAGCCTGAACAACAGCGGGATCAGCGACCTGGCAGGCAATGCCGGGTTGGGCACCACCAACTCCAACAATTATGTGATCGACACCGTGCGGCCGACTGCGACCATAGTGGTCGCCGACAATGCCTTGAGGATTGGTGAAACCTCGCTGGTGACCATCACCTTCTCCGAGGCGGTGATCGGCTTCAGCAACGCCGATCTGACGGTGGCCAATGGCAGCCTCAGCGCGGTGAGCAGCAGTGACGGCGGCATCACCTGGACCGCCACCTTCACCCCGAATTCAAGCATCACCGACACCAGCAACCTGATCACCCTGGACAACACCGGGATCATCGACCTGTCCGGCAACGCCGGCACCGGCACCACCAACTCCAACAATTACGTGATCGATACCCAGCGTCCGACTGCGACCGTCGTGGTCGCCGATACCAGCCTGGCAATTGGCGAAACGTCGCAGGTGACCATCACTTTCTCCGAGGCGGTGGTCGGCTTCACCAACGCCGACCTGACCATTGCCAACGGCACTCTGACGGCCGTTTCCAGCGCCGATGGCGGCATCACCTGGACCGCCACCTTCACCCCGAGTGCCAGCATTACCGACAGCAACAACCTGATCACCCTCGACAACACCGGCGTTGCCGATCTGGCCGGCAACGCCGGCAGCGGTACCACCGACTCCAACAACTACGCCATCGACACCGTGCGGCCGACTGCGACCATAGTGGTCGCCGACAGCGCCCTGGCGGCGGGTGAAACCTCACTGGTGACTATCACCTTCTCTGAAGCCGTGAGCGGTTTCACCAACGCCGACCTGACGGTGGCCAATGGCAGCCTCAGCGCGGTGAGCAGCAGCGACGGCGGCATCACCTGGACCGCCACCTTCACCCCGACAGTCGGTATTGCCGATGCCAGCAACCTGATCACCCTGAGCAACACCAGCGTCGCCGATCTGGCCGGCAACACCGGCAGCGGCACCACCAGCTCGGCCAACTACAGCATCGACACCGTCCTGCCGACCGCAACCATCGTGGTCGCGGACAATGCCTTGAAGATCGGTGAAACCTCGCTGGTGACCATCACCTTCTCCGAGGCCGTGAGCGGTTTCAGCAACACCGACCTGACCATTGCCAACGGCACGATGACCGCCGTGAGCAGCAGCGACGGCGGCGTGACCTGGACCGCCATCTTCACCCCGACTGCCAGCATCACCGATACCAGCAACCTGATCACCCTGGACAACAGCGGTGTGACCAACGCGTCCGGCAATGCCGGCAGCGGCACCACCGACTCCAACAACTACGCCGTCGACACGCAGCGCCCAACTGCGACCATTGTGGTCGCCGATACCAGCCTGGCAATTGGCGAAACGTCGCTGGTGACCATCACCTTCTCCGAGGCGGTGACCGGCTTCACCCTGGCGGACATGACCGTTGCCAACGGTAGCCTGAGCGGGCTGAGCACCAGCGATAACATCACCTACACCGCCACCTTCACCCCGAGTGCCAGCATCACCGATACCAGCAACCTGATCACCCTCGACAACACCGGCGTCCTGGACGGGGCGGGCAATAGCGGCAGCGGCACCACCGACTCCAACAACTACGCCATCGACAGCCTGCGCCCTACCGCCACCATCGTCCTGGCCGATCCGACCCTCAAGGCCGGCGAGACCTCGCTGGTGACCATCACCTTCTCCGAGGCGATCAGCGGCTTTGACAACGCAGACCTGAGCATCGCCAACGGCACCCTGAGCGCGGTGAGCAGCAGTGACGGCGGCATCACCTGGACCGCCACCTTCACCCCAACGGCGGGTATTACCGATACCAGCAACATCATCAGCCTGAACAACGGCGGGATCAGCGACCTGGCAGGCAACACCGGGTCAGGCACCACCAATTCGGCCAACTACAGCATCGAGACCGGGGTGCCGACGGCAACCATCATGATCGCGGACAATGCCTTGACGGTCGGCGAAACCACGACGGTAACCATCACCTTCAGCGAGGCGGTCAGCGGCTTCAGCAACGCCGACCTGACGGTGGCCAACGGCAGCCTCAGCGCGGTGAGCAGCAGCGACGGCGGAGTCACCTGGACGGCGACCTTCACCCCGACCAGCAACGTCACCGACGCCAGCAACCTGATCACCCTGGACAACAGCGGTGTGATCAATGTGTCCGGCAACACCGGCAGCGGCACCACCGACTCGAACAACTACGCCATCGACACCGCACCGCCGAGCGCGACCATCCTGGTTGCCGATAGCGCCCTCGTGGTCGGTCAGACCTCGCTGGTGACCATCACCTTCAGCGAGGCGGTCAGCGGCTTCAGCAACGCCG
>NZ_WELK01000017.1:20496-47364 GCF_009799925.1 Pseudomonas sp. R-28-1W-6 | reverse complement strand
AGCTGCCGTCGGCCTGGGGTTCGGCCTTGGTGCGGATGATGCCCAGGTCGGTGCCCGCATGCGGCTCGGTCAGGCACATGGAACCGGCCCAGGCGCCGCCGTACATGTTTGGCAGGTACTTTTCCTTCAGCTCGTCGCTGGCGTGGTTGAGGATCGACAGGCAGGCACCGGCGGTCAGCATCGGGTACAGGCCGAACGACAGGTTGGCCGAGTTGACCATCTCCTCGACCTGGGCGCCGATCACCTTGGGCATGCCCATGCCACCGAACTCCGGCGAGCCACCGACGCCGACCCAGCCGCCTTCGGCGTAGGTCCGGTAGGCCTCGGGGAAGCCGCTCGGGGTCTTCACCACGCCGCCTTCCCAGGAGCAGCCTTCCTCGTCGCCGCTGCGGTTGAGCGGGGCGATGGTGCCGGCGGTGACCTTACCGGCCTCTTCGAGGATGGCGCTGGCGGTGTCTTCGTCGACCACTTCGGCCAGGGCCGGCAGCTCGGCCCACAGCTGGGCAACTTCGAACACTTCATTGAGCACGAAACGCATGTCGCGCAGGGGGGCTTTGTAGTCGGCCATGATGAAATCTCGCGGATAGTCGGTGGGCATTGCACATGCCCGCGGTTGGAAAGAATCAGTGCCGCGCGGCGGCGCCACTGGGATAGGTCATTGCCACGCACTGCGGCCCAAGCACGGCGGACAAGGCGCCGAGGGCCATCGCCCCGATCAACGCCCGCCGCTGTTCGGCCGATAACGCACAGTGCGCGCTGCTGCTCGGCAGGCTGTTCAGCCAGACCACCAGCCCTTGCACGCAGGCCTTGAGCGTCGCGGTGGATGCCGTGGCGCCCGCCGCCTGCAGGCGCTGCAGGAACTTGTCCTCGTAACTGCCGCGCAGCCGCAGGATCTGCTGCTGGTGGGCCGCATCCAGGCAACGGAACTCCTGCTCGGCCATCAAAAAATGCAGGCGCCGCCGCTCATGCAGGGCGATGTGCGCCTGCACGAGGGCCTGCAGGCGCTGCATGGGCGTTCCCGTTTCGCTCAGCGCAAACATCGCGTGCAGGTCGTCGTAGAACTCCTCGATCAGCTCGAACAGCAGCTGTTCCTTGCTGACGAAATGGTGGTACAGCGCGCCGGCGGTGATGCCGGAATGCAGGGCCAGCTCGCGCATGCTGACCTGGGCGAAGCCGCGCTCGGCGAACAGCTGCAGCGCCTTGGCGCGAATCTGCTCGATGCGCGAGGGCGTCGCCGCAGCCGGCTCTTCGAGCACCACGGCCAGTGCCGTGCGATTGCTAGCCATAGCGATAGAAGCCATGGCCGCTCTTGCGCCCCAGACGCCCCGCCGCCACCAGTTCCTTGAGCAGCGGCGCCGGGCGGTACTTGGGGTCGCCGAAGCCCTCCTGGAACGACTGCAGGATCGCCAGCAGGGTATCCAGGCCGATCAGGTCCGCCAGGGCAAGCGGCCCCATGGGCTGGCCGCAACCCAGCTGCATGCCGGTGTCGATATCCTCGGCACTGGCCAGGCCTTCCTGCAGGGTGAAGATGGCTTCGTTGAGCATCGGCACCAGAATGCGGTTGACCACGAAACCCGGACGGTTGCCCGCGCCGATATCGCGCTTGCCGATGCGCTGGGCAAAGGCACTGGTGGCCGCGTAGGTGGCATCGCTGGTCTGCAGGCCACGGATCACTTCCACCAGTTGCATCAGCGGCACCGGGTTGAAGAAGTGCAGGCCGATGAAGCGCTCGGGATGACTGACCGCGGTAGCCAACTGGCTGATCGACAGCGACGAGGTGTTGCTGGCGATAATCGCCTCGGCCGTCACCTGCTCGCCGATCTGGCCGAGGATGCGCAGCTTCAGCTCCAGGTTCTCGGTCGCCGCCTCGATCACCAGCTCGGCAGCGCTCAGGCTGGCGTAATCGACTGCGGTCACGATGCGCGCCAGGGCCGCGCTGCGCTGTTCCTCGCTCAGCGTGCCCTTGTTCACCAGGCGCGCCAGGCTGTTGCCGATGCCAGCCACGGCCTTGGCCAGCGCCGCCTCGGAAATATCCACCAGCACCACGGACAGCCCGGCCACCGCGCACACCTGGGCGATGCCGCTGCCCATGATGCCGCCGCCGATCACCCCCACTCGTTGAATGTTGACAGTCATCGGGCTGGCCTCTTAAACACGTTCGAACACGACGGCAATCCCCTGGCCGCCGCCGATGCACATGGTCGCCAGCGCATAGCGGCCCTGGATGCGGTGCAGCTCGTGGATGGCCTTGGTGGCGATGATCGCGCCGCTGGCACCGATCGGATGACCGAGGGAGATGCCGGAACCGTTGGGGTTGACCTTGGCCGGATCGAACTCCAGCTCGCGGGCCACGGCGCAGGCCTGGGCGGCGAAGGCCTCGTTGGACTCGATCACGTCCAGGTCGGCCACCGTCAGGCCGGCGCGCTGCAACGCCAGGCGGGTGGCCGGAATCGGCCCGAGGCCCATCAGCTCCGGCTCGACCCCGGCATGGGCATAGCTGACCAGGCGCGCCAGCGGGCACAGGTTGTCGCGCTTGACCGCCGCGCCACTGGCCATCAGCAGCGCGGCGGCGCCATCGTTCAGTCCGGAGGCATTGCCGGCCGTCACCGTGCCGCCCTGCTTGAACACGGTTCTCATCCCGGCCAGCTGCTCCAGGGAGGTTTCGCCACGCACGTGCTCATCCACTTCGAACAGCTGTACGCCTTTGCGGCTCTTCACCTCCACCGGCACGATCTGCCCGGCGAAGCGCCCTTCGGCAATGGCGCGCGCGGCGCGCTGCTGGCTTTGCAGGGCCAGGGCGTCCTGCGCCTCGCGGCTGACGCCCAGACGCTCGGCGATGTTCTCGGCGGTGATGCCCATGTGGAAGTTCTGGAAGGGGTCATGCAGGGCACCGAGCATGTAGTCGATGGCCTGCATGTCGCCCATGCGACCACCCCAGCGCGCTCCCGGCAGCAGGTAGGCACCACGGCTCATGGATTCGGCACCGCCGCCGATGGCCACGTCGCACTCGCCCAGCAGCAGGCTCTGCGCCGCCGAGACAATCGCCTGCAGGCCGGAACCGCACAGGCGGTTGACGTTGAACGCCGGGGTTTCCTTGGGCATCCCCGCCTGCATGGAAGCCACCCGGGAGATATAGGCATCGCGGGCTTCGGTGGGAATCACATGCCCCAGCACCACATGGCCGACGCGCTCCGGCGCGCAGCCGCTGCGCTCAAGGGTGGCGCGCAACACGGTGGTGGCCAGATCCGCCGGAGCAACATCCTTGAGCGCGCCACCAAAGGAGCCGATGGCGGTACGCGCGGCGCTGACGATATAGACTTCGGGCTTGGACATGGAACACTCCGCAGGCTTGGCCAATCACAGGCCGGACAGGAACTCGACCGCTGCTCGCAAGCGCCAGGCAGCGGTTAAACTGCCGCGCAGTCTAGAGATCGGCGGCGCCATGACCTATGCCGAAAATGCCCCCAATGCCTGACGTTTTTTGCAACCTCAGGCGCCCCAGCCAGGATGAACAAAGGCTATGCAAGAAAAAGATTCGGTCGCCGTCTACTTCGTCCAGGCCGCACTCCATGGCCTGGCTGAACAGCCCCAGCGGGTGGCGGCTGTCCTGGCCGAAGCCGGCATCGATGCGCAGCTGCTGACCGACAACACCGCCCGGGTAGCGGCCAGCGCGTTCGCCAAGCTGTGGCTGGCGGTGGCGCGGGAACTGAATGACGAATTCCTCGGCCTCGACTCCCACGGCATGCCCCAGGGCAGCTTCGCCCTGATCTGCCGCGGGTTGATCCACAGCGCCAACCTCGGCCAGGCGCTGAAATTCTGCCTCGGCGGCCTCGACCTGTTCATCCGTGACATCCGCGGCAGCCTGAGTGTGCGCGGCAAGCACGCGGTGATCCGCCTGGACAACCGCGGCCAGGCCAGCAGCGCCGCCGAAGAAACCTACCTGACCATCGTGCTCGGCCTGCTCTGCTGGCTGGCCGGGCGGCGCATTCCGATCAATCGCTCGCAGTTCGTCCACCCCCGCCCGCCCCATGGTGATGACCATCTGTTCTGGGGGCCGAACCTCAGTTTCGAGGCCAGCCACAGCGAAATCGAGTTCGACGCCGGCTACCTGAGCCTGCCCCTGGTGCAGGACCAGGCCTCGCTCAAGCAGTTCCTACGCACTTCGCCGCAGTGGCTGATCGTGCGTTTCAGCAACCGCCAGGGCCTCGGCAGCCAGGTGTTCAAGGCCTTGCGCCACTGCCGCTACGAGCACTGGCCGACCCTCGCCGACCTCGCCCGTGAACACGGCATGAGCATCGCCAGCCTGCGCCGGCAGCTGCAGCGCGAAGGGTTTTCCTTCCAGGAACTGAAAGATGAAGTGCGCCGCACCATCGCCTTCGAGTGCCTGCGCAACTCGCAGCTGAGCATCGGCGAAATTGCCGAGCGGGCCGGCTTCCAGGAAGCCAGCGCCTTTCACCGGGCGTTCAAGCAGTGGACCGGCCAAAGCCCTGGCCACTACCGGGCCAAATACCAGGGCAAGGGCTGACGGGCGACGCCCGGACGAATCTCTATCGAGGCCCACGAGCACATGCTGCAGGAGAAGGTAGATACTGCCCAATCCGACCGGCTTCCTTGCCCGACGCGCGCCGATCGGTGGGCAGAACCAAGAGTGTAGCCCGAGCAAAGGGTCCTCCTTTGCGACGAGAAGCCGCACACCGCGCTCCATCTGCTGGGCATAGCGGGTCACCGACTAGCAGCCGCATCTGACTGCCCAGCGATCTCCTGTAGTTGATGAATCACACCGCAGACCGGACAATCCTGTACAAGAACATAGTGATTTGCCCAAGAACGGGGGAGATGCTCACCCCCTGAGATCCTGCAGCGCTAAGTACGCGCTAAAAAGGTGATAGGGAGTACTCGATGGCATGTCTAGGCGCAGCGTCTCGCCAGTTGCACCGAGTAATTCACACCACCCGCCGGAATGAAGAAAATTCGTACGGTAATGGTGTGTCCACTGCGTAAGTATACTTATTGATTGCGTACTTCCTTCCACAGCAAGCGCTCGCGCGAATTCGGTTTGCGCCCAAATACGCTGCTTCGCATCCAAAATAGTACCGTCTGCTGCTATGGCTGCTTTCACACCCAGCGTGGCGTTGTCTACGCCATGCAGCTGCGCGAAGCAGAAGGCACGACGCAGTGCCAACTCTAAGTCCGAACCATCAAATACTGCAGGGACACCATTAACCAGCGAAAACCATTCAAACTGATGGCCCGGCTCGATGCGATTACCAACTTCTCCCTGAGGCAATTCTGCAACGCATCCGTTATTCAGATCGACAAAGCGCTCAAATATCGCTGCGCCGATGCCTCGAAGACGTCGTAGGTATCGGACATCACCATCAATGCTGTAGGCCGCCAAATAGGCTTCGGTGAGATGCATGATGGGGTTTTGTAGCGTTGCACTGCCTATGTCGACAAGGTCTTCACCCAAGGTGGAGACATACAGGCCACTCCCGTCGGGAAAGAATTGCTCAACTCGCTCAACTGTTTGCTTCATTAACTGTAAGGCACAAGCGTTGCCGCTTTGCTTGAAGTATTCGGCACAGGCAAATATTACAAAAGCATAAGTATATAAGTCGTGACTTTTATCGAAGGGTGCCCCTGCCGCGTCAACACTATAAATCCACCCTCCCCGACCATCTGAAAAATAGAATTGCAACGAAGCAAACAATTCCTCGGCCCGCGCAGCAATTGAGCTCCCCGGAAGCCCAGCGTGGGAAAAGATGTAAAGCTGTCGTGCACAGGCCATCGCTCTGTAGCGTGTTGCCTCAAGAGGCAAACCGCTGACGCTGTCGAGAGCTTCATGCGGTAGCCGTAAAGTTGAATTCCATCCCTTGGACTGCCACAGCGGCACAACAATGTCGTGGTAATGGCGATTAAGCGCAGCAATATTTACTGCAAGAGATGACGACGGGATAGTCAAGGGCATGTGGCTTTACTCCAAGGAGATGCACCTAAATTACCCCGCCGCAAGTCGGCAACGTTAAACGGCGCGAAGGGGGATAGCTTACCCCGTGACCAATGTTCCTTTCTGCTCTTTTAGAAGCTGCTGAATAACCTCTTCCTGCATTTCGTATCCCCCCTCGCCTACATGGAGGAAACGTATGCGGCCGTTGGCATCAATAAAGTAATGTGCCGGCCAGTAGTGATTATTGAAGGCATTCCACACACGGTATTGATTGTCGATCGCCACCGGATGCAGAACACCCAACCTCTTGCTGGCCTGACGCACGTTGTCGATGAGCCTTTCATAGGCATACTCGGGCGTGTGCACCCCTATCACCACCAACCCTTGGTCAGCATAACGCTTGGCCCATTGATTGACGTAAGGAAGACTGTTGCGGCAATTGATGCAGTCGTAGGTCCAAAAATCCACCAGAACCACCTTGCCACGCAGATCGGCAAGATCCAGAGGGGGTCCATTGAGCCACTGGGTAGCACCGGCCAAAGAAGGGGCCGGCCCAAGGTCAGGCAGGAGACCCAGAGGGGCTATGTGAGTGTCGCTGGACATCTGTTCCAGCAGCGCCGGGACACTCTCCAACACCCGCTTCTCAAGCTTTGAAGCCCAGATGGAGGAGCCTACGCTGGCTAATTGGGGGCTGATTCCACTGGCAATGCCGATAACCGCCAGCAGCGCCACAGCCCCCGTGCCACGCCGCAGCCATTCGACCACATGTAACGATGGCCGGACACGCAGGAATAAGCCACGCCCAAGAAGAATCACCCCCGCTAACGCAAGGGCATTACCGAGTCCGAAGCTGAGTAGCAATAAGCTTGTCGACGCGCTCGGCCCTTCAAGCATTGCTCCCGATAGAATCAGACCTAGGATGGGGCCGGCACATGGGGCCCATAACAGGCCTGCAGCGCAGCCCAACAGCCAAGCCGAAAGTGCTGGCGGCAGTTTCCGCGCATCGTTATGCAGCCGGTTGCCCAACCATAACCAGGGCCGTGAAAGCCAAGTGCCTATGCGGGTCGACAGGAGCGCCAATGCAGAGGCGGCCAGTAAACCGAGAGCCAGGTAACGCCCCCATTGACTGGCCCCAATCACCCAGTCGCCTGAAACAACCGCCATGCTGGCAAGCACGGAGAACCCCGAAGCCATACCAAGCAGGGTCACCATGGGTACCCATACAGGACCTCCCGCACGAGACAACAACAGTGGCAGAACAGGCAGAATGCAAGGGCTGAGCAGGGTCAGCACCCCGCCAATAAAGGCTATAAGCAACATAGGCACCTCATGGACACCAATGAGAGGGAGTTTCTTCGCCCCCGGCCGAGCGACCAGGTGTACAAGCCGATCGCTGGGACTTAGTCGCCGTCAGAGCAGGAATCTGAAAGTTTCACGTAGGCCAAACTGCGCTTTTGGCCATTGGAATCCAGGTAATCCATGCGCGCATCCACGACTTGGCACCACTGAGATGGCTCCTCGTGCAACGCCAAAACCTTCTGCACGTCTAGCTTCATGCCATATTTATATTGCTCTACCGGATTAGATTCGACAGCCTGCACAGACAGGCTGGTAACGGCGAGAAGAGCCGTCATGAGATAGGAGAAACGCGAAGTAACTGACTTCATGTGGATACCTCTGGAAATGAAAGGCAGATGAGGGCTTCATCTGCGGTGATTCATTTCATGCTCATTAGGTATCTACGATATGTCCGCCTTGAGCTGAGATTGCGGCAGCAGGTATCACACGCGCGCTCTGATACATGCAGATACTTGACGCGCGTATTGCACGTCGAAGTATCAGAAGGGTAGCTAGATACACTGGATTACAATCTGCGCAGTGCGACCGGCGCCAAGGTCGATAGACTGCAGTGCATCACTGCCAAGAGGCCTGCCAATGGACCATGTCGATCACATCTTAGTAGTTGACGATGACCGTGAGATCCGTGAGCTGGTCGGCAACTACCTTAGGAAGAACGGTCTGCGAGTGAGTCTTGCCGCGGATGGTCGGCAGATGCGTGCCTTTCTCGAAGGCAACACGGTCGATCTCATCGTACTCGACATAATGATGCCTGGAGACGACGGCCTAAGGCTGTGCCGTGAACTGCGCGTGGGCCGGCACAAAGCCACGCCAGTGCTGATGCTAACCGCACGTACCGAGGAGACCGATCGCATCATCGGCCTGGAAATGGGGGCCGATGACTATCTGACCAAACCTTTCTCCGCTCGAGAATTGTTAGCCCGGATCAATGCAGTCATACGGCGCACCCGTATGTTGCCGCCGAATCTGCAGATCAGCGAAAGTAACCGACTGATAAGCTTCGGCCAGTGGCGCCTGGATACTAGTGCGCGGCACTTGCTGGATACCGATGACACCATCATCGCCCTGAGCGGCGCAGAATATCGCCTGCTACGCGTTTTTCTCGACCATCCTCAACGAGTCCTTAGCCGCGAACAGCTGCTGAATCTGACCCAGGGACGCGAGGCCGATATCTTCGACCGCTCCATCGATCTGCTGGTCAGCCGCCTGCGCCAGCGTCTGCAAGACGATGCCCGTGAACCGATCTACATCAAGACTGTGCGCAGTGAAGGCTACGTGCTCTCCTTGCCAGTAAAACTGATTGAGCCACCGGCGTGATCAGTCCACGCAGCCTTGCTGCACGCTTGACCCTGCTCTTTCTCTGCGGCCTCCTGCTTGCGTACGGGCTGTCCTTCACCTCGCAGTTCTACGAGCGCTATCAAACCGGACGCGACGTAATGCTTGGCAACCTCGAGCTAGACGTGAGTACTGCCGTCGCCTTGATAGATCGCCTGCCGGCGGCAGAGCGCGCTGAGTGGCTGTCTCTGCTGGAGCGGCGCAACTATCGCTATCGGCTCGATGAGGGACTGCCAGGGCGGCCCATGGACATGGACGAACCACACATGGCCGCAGCCTCGATTGCACGAGCGATCGGGAAGCGCTATGCCTTGCGCTTTGAAACCATCGATGGTCCGCGGCCGCATTTTCAGGCCCACCTGAAACTAAGCGACGGCAGCCCGCTGACCCTTGATGTGACACCCGCCCCCATTCCGGTGGCACAGTGGCTGCCACTGGTGCTCGCTCTGCAACTGGCTCTGCTGCTGCTGTGTACCTGGATCGCAGTGCGCATGACGATTCGTCCATTGACGCAGCTTGCTGACGCCGTCGAGCAGCTCGATCCGAACGCGCCCTCACCACCATTGGACGAGAACGGCCCACAGGAAGTGGCCTATGCCGCACGCGCGGTCAATACCCTGCAAGGCCGCATCGCCGCCTACCTGAAGGAGCGCATGCAACTACTGGCGGCTATTTCCCATGACCTGCAAACCCCCATCACGCGCATGAAACTGCGGGTCGAACAAATGGATGCTTCTGCGGAGCGGGAGTCCATGTGGAACGACCTCAATGAGATGCAGAACCTAGTCCGCGAAGGCGTGGCTTATGCCCGCAGCATGGAAGGTAGCCGCGAAGCATTGTGCCGGGTGAACCTGGATGCCTTTCTCGACAGTCTGGTACTCGACTATCAGGACAGCGGCCAGGCTGTCAGCCTCGAAGGGCAAACCGGGGTGCTCTTGGAAACCAGGCCTTATGCCTTACGCCGGGTGCTTAGCAACCTTATAGACAATGCCCTCAAGTTCGCCGGGAGCGCCCACCTGCACGTGCACAACAGTGACAACAGGGTCTGCCTGCAGGTACTGGACGATGGGCCGGGCATCGACGAAGCAGAATTGCATGAGGTCTTCAAACCCTTCTATAGAGTAGAAAGCTCGCGCAACCGCAATACTGGCGGCACCGGCCTCGGCCTGGCCATTGCGCTGCAACTGAGCGAATCGCTGAACACCCGCTTGACCCTGAGTAACCGCGAGGGTGGTGGGCTTTGCGCGCAACTGGAGCTGAATGTAACGACCTGAGTCGAGGATACAGAGCGATACGGCACGCCGCCTAACGGACACATTAGAGACAACTTGCCCGGCGAGCATGGACAGCCCAGCGGCGGCATTCTGCCTGCCGCACTCATGTCCAGGGACCCGCCATGAATCGCCTCCCCCCTTCTATGGGCGTCACCCGCTTTGTCCTCTCCCCACTCAACAATCTCTCCTCCCAGATCGACCGTTTCGGCACCTGGAGCGCGGACCTGCCACTGCGTCTCTTCCTTGCCTGGGAGTTTTTCGAAGCCGGCCTGGAAAAGTGGAACGGACAGAACTGGTTCGAGCATATCCAATCAAGCTTCCCTTTCCCCTTCAGCTCGTTTCCGGTTGAGCTGAACTGGCAGCTGGCGATGTGGCTCGAGTTAATTGCCCCCCTATTCCTGCTACTGGGATTGGGCACCCGGCTGGTCACGGTGCTGCTGATGGTGCTGACCCTAGTTGCCATCGCTGCGGTGCACTGGCCCACGCAATGGTCCAGCCTGTCCGACCTTCTGATGGGCTACTCGATCAGCGACAAAGGTTTCGGCAACTACAAATTACCGCTGATTTACCTGGTCGCCCTGATAGCGCTTTTTCTCAAGGGTGCCGGTCGGCTCAGCCTGGATGAGTTGCTACGCAGCAGACGCTGACCCACGACCACTATTGCCTGTACCCGGGACAGGCCAGCGTATTTCTAAAGGATGCACTAGAGTCTATTAGCGATATCTGGCCCCGTCCTGTGAGCAGGATGGTGTGACAGTCACTGCTTCAAGCTCGGCGGAGAATTTCATGTCACAAGAGCCTGATATAGAGCGGCGTCGATTCTTAGCCGGTACGCTGGTGTCTTTTGCGGCCTTCAAGCTCCTCGCCGGTAACGCTGAAGCACAAGCCAGTGAAACAAAACCACCACCTGTAGCGACGAGCGGGCTGGGCAAGAGCGCGCCGCTTGCTCCGCTCAAGCGAATCGATGCTGGTGTTTTGAATGTCGCGTACGCTGAGGCCGGCCCAGCCGATGCCCCCGTGGTCATTCTTCTGCACGGTTGGCCTTATGACATTCACAGTTTTGTGGACGTCGCGCCGCTGCTGACATCAGCAGGCTACAGGGTAGTCATCCCTTACTTGCGCGGTTTTGGTGAGACGCGCTTTCTCTCCAACGACACGCCCCGCAACGGCCAGCCTTCGGCCGTTGCGTCTGACATCATCGCGTTAATGGATGCACTTAAAATCGACCAGGCAATCCTCGCTGGCTTTGATTGGGGAGCGCGTACGGCCAACGTCATCGCGGCGCTCTGGCCGGAGCGATGCAAGGCGATGGTAGCTGTTAGCGGTTACCTGATCGGCAGCCGAGAAGCAGGCAAGATTCCACTGCAACCCAAGAATGAGCTTCTGTGGTGGTACCAGTTTTATTTCGCTACCGAGCGCGGCCTGGCGGGTTACGAGAAATACCGCCGTGACTTCGCCAAGCTGATCTGGCAAATCGCCTCGCCAAAGTGGCAATTCGACGATGCCACGTTTGAGCGTAGCGCGATCGCCTTTGACAACCCCGATCATGTCGCCATCGTTATCCATAACTATCGTTGGCGGCTCGGACTGGCCGATGGCGAAGCGAAGTACGACGAACTGGAACGACGGCTAGCAAGCTTTCCCGTAATCACCGTTCCGACAATCACCCTTCAAGGCGATGCAGACGGTGCGCCGCACCCCGACCCCAGCGCCTACGCAAAAAAATTCTCGGGGAAATATTCGCATCGAAGCGTCGAGGGTGGCATCGGACATAACCTACCGCAGGAAGCGCCGGATGCTTTTGCGCAAGCCGTTTTGGATGTCAACGACTACTGAGCCTGAGTCGGACGCCCGAGCAAAAGCTATTCACATGCACTGCAGGACTTTGACCACAGTGCTAGTGAGCTGCTGAGAAGCAGCTTCATCTCTTAATGACCCTGCGTGCGAGGAGTACACCATGCCACTCTCTCTTCGAGGTCTTTCCGCGTTCGCGGTGAGCGCTCTCTTCTTTGTTACAGCCAGTTCACAAGCTGCCGATGGCGTAAGTCAACCTCCCGCCATACTTCCGTTGCAATCAGAGGCTGGGCCAAAGCTGATTGCTTACCCTCCGCTTGCCGAGCCTCTGGCTCGCGGGGTAGTCATCGTCCAGTACCGGGCGGAAAACATCCGCGTCATGCCGGTGTTCGGCAAGGAGGCAGCCGATGTGTCACCGCGCCTTGGACACCTGCACGTGACCGTAGACGACACCCCTGGTACCTGGGCGCATACCAGCGGCGACCCGATCATTGTTGTCGGACTGAAGCCCGGCCAGCACAGGATTCTGCTCGAGGTGGCCGACCCGACTCATAAGATACTCACCAGTACGGAAGTCACTTTCACTGTTCCGCAGCAGAAGCCTATGGAACCTGCCATGAACTAACCAGGGAAAAGTCCCCCGCGTTAGGTACTGGTCTGTCTGGATCTGGTGGACAGGTAGTAAAGCGATTAGGACTCCCCCGCTCCAGTAGAAATTTCCCGACCTCATGATGAGGTGCATTCAAACGCTTATGGACCACCACCGCCAAGGTGGTGGTGGCCGCGAGTACGGTTGTAATTCACCTCGATGTAATCGAACGCGCGAGCGCAGGCCATGTTGCGGGTTATGTAGATTCGCTTGCGGTTCAAGCTCTAGGCTCGAGAGCCCAGCAGCACACCCTGAACGCGCAGGTTCTCCAGTAACACCTGACCTTGGGGGAGTATCTGATTGAAGGAGGCTCCAACAGCTTCGGCCAAGGAAGCCAGATGCTCGCGCCCACTAACTTGCCGAGTCTGCAGTGATGCGAGCAAGGCATACGCCAACGGCGCAAGGCGCGAGAAATGCACCCTATGGTCCGCTCGGCGCTGTACCAATATCAGCGTCGGCTCATTCGGTGCAGTTGTCGGCAGGTGGTTCGGTCCGATGTCGCAAACCGGCCAGCGGTAAGCCAAGGGCCAAGCCAAAGTCGACAGCAGTGGCACACCCTCAAGCAGATCGCCCTCGGGATTATGGGCCGGCTCGCAGCTATCGCTCAGCAGCAGCGCGCTTTCCGTCCATTCGTAGTGTGCCAATTCCCCCAGCCAAGATGGCAGGCCCAGAGCATCACCAGCGCCCTCCTCCAGGTAAACGACGAATTCCTCCGCGAGCTCGGTGAATAGTGGCGTCTGACAACGGTAGTCGGCGTAGAAGGCGTGAACCAACGCTTGCCACTGCGTGGCCTCAAGAGTGGCGCGAATCACTGGGAATCCACCACCCAGCAAGGAGTCGAGGTTGCCGATGAACAGCTGGCGATAGATGGCCAGACGGCGTGCCTCGATACCTGGTGGTGCTGGCTGCCGTGGATCACGTACATGGCGCGCCATTGTCATCAGTTGCTCGTGCAGAGTCTCAGGCATGGCGCACCTCCTGAGACTTCCGACTTTTATGCTGAAACCCGCGAATCCTCTCCACCTCCACCAGCAACTCGTTCAACGGCGGGAAGTTAAAGTCGCGCTCCAGCAGCGTGGGCAAGTCACCGAAACGCGCATAGGCCTGCTCCAGCAGGTTCCAGACGCCGTCCTTCACCGCTGCACCATGGGTATCGATCTTGAGATCCTCGGCCTCGTCATAATGACCGGCCACATGCAGGTAGACCACTCGGTGCCGTGGAAGCGCGGCCAGGTAACCAGCGGCGTCGTAACCATGATTGATCGAATTGACGAAGAGATTGTTGACGTCCAGCAGCAGGTCGCAGTCGGCCTCATCCAGTACAGCCTTGAGGAAGTCGATCTCGCTCAGTGCCTGATAGGGCGCTGCGTAGTAGGAGATGTTCTCCACCGCGATGCGACATCCCAGAAAGTCCTGGACCTGACGGATACGCGAGGCCACATGCCTCACCGACTCGTCGGTGAAAGGCAGCGGCAGCAAATCGTATAGCTGGCCGTCATCGGAGCAATAGCTCAAGTGTTCGCTGTACAGCACAACCCGATGACGGTCTAAGAACGAGCGCGTGCGTTGCAGCAACTCTTGGTCGAGAGGAGCCGGCCCTCCCAAGGACAACGACAGGCCATGACAAGTCATCGGGAAGCGCTCGGCGAGCCGCTCTAATTGCTCACCATAAGCACCACCCACACCAATCCAGTTGTCAGGTGCACATTCGAGAAAGTCCACGGCGCTGTCCGCCATTAGCTGAAACTCGGGTAGCAACGTGCGGCGCAAACCAAGGCCGGCGCCATTCAGGGCTGATCGGGGCATTACGATGGCTCTCCAGATAGGGTGAAGCCCGCCCAGTGACATTGGTACTGGGCGGGCGTTGGATCAGTCCTTAGCCTGGCTCATGCGAGTGAACAACTCCGTGGGTACTTTCTTGCCGTTGGAGGTGTACTGGTTGCTGCGGTATTTGTAGACCTCGGCCTCGGACAGATGGCCGTCACTGTTGGTGTCCATCGTCTTGAACTCGGCCTGACGGGTCGGGGCTACGGTCAGGAACTCTGCCAGCGACACCAAATGATCGTCATCGCTATCGGTGCGGGCGAAGGAGTCGTCGCCACACTTGCCCTCACCGCACTTACCCTCAGCCTGACTAACCTTGGCGCCGGCCTCGCTGGAGCCACATTTACCTTCACCACATTTGCCCTCCCCGCACTTGCCTTCCCCAGCTTTCTCGGCGGAAGCCAGTTGGTAACCCTGAGGCAATTCCTCCACGGCAAAGGAAGGCTGGGCCAAGCTCATGCCACCCGCCAGGGCTACGGCGATAAGGCCGATACGGGGCTTGTTGGTGACTTGGGTACGAGACATAAGATTTCTCCGGACGCTGAGCGCGGTCGACCGCGCGGGTAATGCCACAAGGGCTGAGTCCGGCATGAGGCAGGTGGCGAGCCGATCGATGCTCGACGGGTATGCGCAGGCCTCATGCAGGCCTGGCCATTTGGCTCCGACGATGTGTCTATGAAGTATCGGCAGACTGGCGCCTTTGTATGCCTGCGCCCAATACGTCGTCACGGATACAGAGAGATACCTCGATAAGCGCTTTGCCGAAGCTCGCTGCTTCGGGAGGCAGCGAATTGCACATCACGAAGCAGAACTAGCCGGGGCCACCCACGGGGAGCACGACCGCGCTTTGTAACGCTCTGTATAGCGACGCAAAATCTTACACAGGGTTGCATAGAGGCTGCGGCTGGACACATGAGCACTACACGGGGATGAAAGTCTGAGCCGATCGGGCTCACGCCATCGCCCGACAGAACGCTTAAGCAAATGGCACAGCCCTAAACAAAGAGGTACACAACATGATCAACGCTATCGATAACGTGATCTACACAGGCAAGACCCACACAACCGGAGGCCGCAATGGCGAGTCGCAAAGTTCGGATGGACGCTTGGACATCAAGCTATCCGCACCCGGCTCGTCCGGCCCCGGCACCAATCCCGAGCAACTGCTGGCAGCTGGCTGGTCGGCCTGCTTTATCGGTGCCATCGGCAAGGCGGCTGCCACGCTGAAGGTCAGCCTTCCCAGCGATGTAGCGGTCGACGCGGAGATCGACCTCGGTACTGACGGCAGCGCCTACTTTCTGCGAGCACGACTGAATGTCAGCCTTCCTGGATTGGCTCCCGAAATCGCTCGAGAGCTAGTCGATACAGCTCACAGTCTCTGCCCCTACTCCAAGGCAACTCGCGGCAACATAGACGTCGAAATCAACCTGATCTAACCGCGGCAAGAGCTGCTGCCCGCCCTCCGGCGGACAGCAGTGTGAGCTTCCAAAGCACGGATACCCCGTGCCTACCGTTGCAACTAGTCACTTCAAGCCCCCACTCCACGACAGGATTCCGAACGTGATCAAACCTCTCTTCAGCATACTTGCGGCCTGCCTGATGACCGCCGCCTGCAGCGCAGGCGCCCAGGACGACCCCATCAATCCACGCAGTGCATCACCTGCCCCCGTAGTTCCTGAGCTCAGGGGTATCACGCACTGGATCAACAGCGAGCCCCAGACCTTGGAGCAATTGCGGGGGCGGGTCGTTCTCATCGAGTTCTGGACCTACGACTGCATTAACTGCCTACGCACCCTGCCTTATGTAAAGCAATGGCACGAGCGCTACAAAGATCAGGGGTTGGTAGTGATCGGCGTTCATACACCCGAGTACGCCCACGAGAAGGTAACGGCTAATGTCGAGGAGGCAGTAGAGCGGCTCGGCATTACCTATCCAGTTGCCCAGGACAACGGCTACAGAACCTGGAACGGCTTCGGCAATAGCTACTGGCCAGCGCTCTATCTAATCGACCAGAACGGTCAAATCGTTTATCAGCACTTCGGCGAAGGCGCCTATGCAGAGACGGAAGCCAAAATCCAGCAGCTGATTCAGGCCTCCCACTAAGGTAGTTAGCAAAAGCAAATGATGATAAGGCGACGGGACTTGAATCCCGTCGCCCAAGAGCAACCCAACGATCTGACGAGTCACCCAGCTGCGCCTATTACTCCAAAACGAGGAGTGGCGAGCCTTTTTTGACGATATAGGTCGCCAGTTCCGAGGCTTTGTCCTCGCCAATGTTGATTGCAATGTGCGGCGTACCCGCTGGGATATAAAGGGACTCGCCAGCCTTTAGGATAATAGGGGCACGGCCCTTGAGCCGATATTCGAAGGTACCCTCAATCACGTAAGCGACCTCTACGCCCGGATGGGAGTGATTGGGCGATGCGATGCCCGGATTGAAATCTACCCGAGCCTGAATTACTTCGTGAACTGAATCGCCAAGGTCTTCACGGGTCAGATCCGTACGCTGGATACCTTGCTTCCAATTGGTATTTGCTGCGCTGTTGACCTGATGCTGGTCAGCATGGGCCAAGCCAGCGAATGTGGTGAGCGCGACGGCGGCAGCGAGTAGTTGGGGATAACGCATTTTGAATCTCCTTTCAGAGCAGTGAGGGTGAGGCATCACTGTGTGCACTATCTTTACCACCGGTGTGTCGTGAGATTGGGAATTTGCAAGCCCACGTATACAAATGTGCGCACGATACAAAGTGGTACGTTCCGTATCTGGTGCGTAGCGCATACCTTCTCAGGCAAGCCCCACGGGTGTTTCACCGAACACTTTAGGAAGGTGTCGAGCTGCTGATCCAACTGATGGCAACTTCAAGCAACCTGAAAACCTGATCTTGCGCTGCAGGCGCTCAGCAACACTCGGCTACTCGCAAGGGAGCCAGCGTAAGCGTGGTTAAGGGTGGGCCAGATCGAGATGCCGGACGGTATCGACTGCACCTACTGCAGGGGCTATATCAAATGAGGGCCCATGCAGCTTGCTGCAAACCTTTTGCTCGCCTGGCAGTAATACCTTTGGAGGACATCCGATGAGCTGCGCCTTGCGCAACAGGAGATCAACGATTGGTTCGTGACCTCGAGTGCCCGATAGACCGATGAGTCTTTGAACGAGCTGATCGAGTTTAATTTCGTTTCTGGCGAGCACAGCGCGATGACAGCTGGTGCTATGTTGCTACATGTCGTCAACCCTGCAGCCTACCATCGAGACTGAGTGGTTCAGATGTACTTCGAAATCCCTGCAAACCACACGTCGCGGATTTACCAGTCTTTCTGACAGAGGCCTACCCGCAGTACACGAGCGCTTAGCTTGCCGATCATGGTGTGGTCATGTGCTCGGCGATTTTTCTCCGCAGCCAATGCTCAGCTGGGTCATGATCGGTGACACTGCTCCATACCATGGACAACTCGGATGTCTGAATGGGGAACGGTGGATCATCGGCACGCAGCCCGGTGCCCTCAATCAAGGCTGCTGCGGCGTAATCAGGAACCGATGCGAGCATCTCTGTACCCGCCAAGATCGAACGTAGCCCGCTGAACTGCGGTACAGCCAGTACCACGTTGCGTGTGCGCCCCAGCTTGGCCAGGTCATTATCGAGATTACCGGTCAGATCACCGGAGAAAGAGACGAGAGCATGGGGACGCGCACAGAATTCGTCCAGAGTCAGGGCGCCAGGACGGTCGTCACCGCGCAGAACCTTTACACGCAGATCCCGTAACCTCTTGCGCTTGGCATTGGCTGGCAACTCAGTGGTGTAACTGACACCCACTGATATTTCCCCTGAGGCCAACATCGTCGACATCAGCAGGAAGTTGACGCGTCGCACGACCAGCACCACGCTGGGTGCCTCTTCACGGATCAGCTTGAGTAGCGATGGAAATAGTCCAAATTCTACATCGTCCGATAGGCCGATTCGGAAGGTGTCTCGGTTGGTCGCGGGATTGAACTCCCTGGCTCGGCTGACGGCACATGAAATCGTATCCAAGGCCGGCTGCAATTCTTTGAGAATGGCTAGCGCACGTGCAGTCGGCTCCAGCTTGCGACCATTGCGCACCAGCAAGGGATCATCGAAAAGCTGGCGCAGACGTGCCAAGGCGGCACTGACGGCAGGCTGCCCTAGAAACAGCTTCTCCGCAGCGTGGGTCAGGTTCTTCTCGAACATTAACGTTTCGAAAACAACGAGCAGGTTCAAATCAACTCGACGTAGAGCGTTCCTGTTCATCTGAATCTTCCCGTAGCTATCCGCATTTGCTCAGTAAAGCAGCAACTACTGTGCCTGCCTGAGTTTGGCTAGCTGCTGTGCTCCGACTGCTGTACCAGACGGGCGTTCAGACATTCCACTGGCGTTTATATTCCACAAGAAACTCGACAAAGGCACGTAGGCGCAAGGGGACGTGGCGTCCGTGCGGATACAGCAGGGTAAAGGGTCTGGAGCGGCCACCGAAGGTCTGCAAGACCTCGATCAAACTCCCCTCCTCCAATTCCTTTTCGACGATAAAACGATAGGTTTGGAATAGGCCTGCGCCGTTCTTGGCCAGGGTCACGCCGCCCAGGACATCGTCGGAGCAACAGTAGTTGCCTGCGGCGAGGATCTCACGATCTTTTCCCTGCTCACGGAACAGCCAGGGAATGCGCCGACTGGTGCTGGGTAACTCGAACTGGATGCAGTCGTAGCGTTCAAGATCGCCTGGGGTCTCTGGCGCACCAATCTGGGCGAGGTACTCCGGCGCGGCCACCACCACCAGTCGGGCATCTTCGAGGTGGCGTGCGATTAACGTCGAATCGGGCTGGGCACGCACCCTGATCGCCAGGTCATAGCCCTCCGCAACAAAGTCTATGTTTCGGTTGCTCAGGTGAATATCGACCTTCACGCCCGGATAACGCTCACGAAAGCGCGGCAGTAGGGGAAGAATTCTGTAGTGGCCGTATGTAGTGGGAACGCTTATACGCAGCTCACCTGTGGGCTCAAGCTGCTTGCCCATTACTTCACGCTCGGCCTCCACCAGCTGCGTCAGTGCCTGACGGCACTGTTCAAAATATGCGCGACCGCTCTCTGTCATTCGAATGCTGCGGGTCGTCCTGACGAACAACCGCGTCGCCAGGCGCTCCTCCAGCCGAGAGATTGATCGGCTCACAGCTGCTGGTGTGACGCCCGCTGCAAGCGCAGCGGCGGTAAAACTCCCCTCTTCTGCTGCCATACAAAAGAGCTCAATGCTGCCTAGCTGAAGGTCATCGAAGTGGCGTCTCATTATTAGTTACACCAAGTATCAACTGAAGTGTCAAATCCTACATTTATCAAGCAGCAATGACTAAATATAGTTCATCCAACGACCAGGAACGCAGTGCCCTTGTTGGGCACTTCTCCTGCTGATCTTCGGCGGTAGTCTGGCGCGGTTATCGCTAAAACTCGCTGCAGCGAGGGTCGCCATGCCAATTTTTGAAAGGATGACGTTGATGAATCTGATTTATATCGCCGACCCCATGTGCTCCTGGTGCTACGGGTTCGCTAAAGAGCTAACCAGCCTTACGGAGGCGACCCCCCAGCTGAAGCTGCAGATAGTGGTCGGAGGCGTACGAGCAGGCGAGACCGCCACCATGAGCGACGAAATGAAGCATTTCCGTCTCGGCCACTGGGCGCGCGTCGAAAGCCTGAGTGGCCTGACTTTCAACCGCGAAGCTTTCGTTGCCCTGGAGAACTTCGTGTACGACACCGAGCCCGTCTGCCGGGCCGTGGTGACCGCTCGTAAGCTTGCGCCAGACATGGCGATACTGCCGCTATTCCGCCACCTGCAGGAGACCTTCTACGTTCATGGAAGAGACACTACCAGCGATGAAGTGCTGGCAGAGGTAGGAGCGCAGGTCATGACCAGCCTTGGCTATCCCACGCACAAAGATACCTTTCTGATGATGGGAAAAGACGAGGCTACGATGGCCGAAACCCAGCAGGATTTTCTCAAAGCAAGGAGCTGGGGGATTTCCAGTTTTCCCGCCTTGCTGCTGGAAGTGAACGGTCAACTACACATTGTGGCTACAGGCTATATGGCTGCTAGCGAGCTGGAGAAAAATCTCCGACTGATCCTGGAGCAGGTGGACTACCGCCCCCTTAAGGCAGTTTGAAACCTGCCGGAGACGTCACCATGAAAGCTGCAGTCGTCACCCATTTCGGGGGGCCGGAAGTGATCAAACTTATCGATCTGCCCACCCCAATCCCCGGGCCTGGACAGGTGTTAATCAAGGTTCTGGCGACCATGGTGCATCGCCTTGATCACTACATCCGCCAGGGCGACATTTATACCTCTATGCCGCTGCCGCACATTATCGGAACAGACGCAGTGGGCGAGGTGGTCGAGCGCGGGCCCGGAGCGCTTAATCACGCGCTTGGGGACCGAGTAATTATCATGCCCGGCTACCCCGCTAACCCGGCCGAATATGGCATTCGTCCCGCCACAGCAGCACCCAGCTTCACGCTGCTCGGGCAGGATGCTCCGGGGACCTATGCTCAGTACGTTGTACTGCCCGAAACCTGGGTGATTGCGGATACATCCGGGCTCCCTCCCGAAGAGGCCGCAACCCTGCCACTCTCGCTCCTGACTGCGATTCGTGCGGTTCAAAACGTCGGCGAAGTCAAATCCCAGGACAAGGTACTGATTCATGCAGGAGCCTCCGGAACAGGCTCTATGAGTATCCAGGTCGCAAAATCACTCGGTGCCATGGTTGCAACCACTGTACGCAGCAATGCTGCAGCGTCCATCGCGCGCCGGTTGGGTGCAGATAAGGTGATCAATACTCACGAAGAAGACTTTGCCAAAGCCATTCAGCAATGGACCCGTGGCGAGGGTGTAGACGTCGCGATTGACTGCCTCGGCGGTCCCGACTTCCAACGCACCATCGATACCGTGCGCCCATTCGGCATCGTGGTCGCAATGGGCTTCATGGCCGGTTCAGAAGTCAGCTTTGATGTTCACCGATTTTTTAGTGCCCAGAAGCAGATCAGAGGAACTTTGATGGCTGACATCGAGGACCTCAAAAACTGGATGCATCGCGTTCGTGCCGGTCATATACGACCGGTGGTGGACACTGTGCTTCCACTCAGCGAAGCCGCATTGGCACACCAGCTAGTCGCGGCCAACAAGGCCAAGGGCGGCGTTGTTCTGTTGCCCTGGAGCCACTAACCCCAATGGAGGTACACCATGCCCTTTGTAAGCGTTCGCATCACCCGTGACGGCGTTACCCGCGAGCAAAAAGCTCAGGTCATCGCCGAGATCACCGACACCCTGCAACGCGTGTTGGGCAAACGCCCGGACCTCACCCATATCGTCATCGAAGAAGTCGATACCGATAACTGGGGCTATGCCGGAATGACGACAACCGAGTATCGAAAGAAAGACCAGGGGTGACATTTACCTGAACGAAACCCGGCCAGTCCCAGACCGGCCGGGCAGCTAACCTACACAATCAAGTTGAGCACTGATATGAGCACTACCGTTGCAATCATCTACCACAGTGGCTATGGGCACACTGCCAGAGTCGCGGAGGCCGTTGCGCGCGGAGTTCGCAGTACGGCAAATACACAGAGCCTGTTAATACGGGTCGAAGACATCGACCAGCATTGGCAGACTCTGGAGCAGGTCGACGCCATCGTGTTTGGCTCGCCCACCTACATGGGCAGCGTTTCAGCCCAGTTCAAAGCCTTCATGGACGCTACCTCGCACCAGGTTTTCGCCAAAGGTGGGCTATGGGCCAACAAGGTTGCCGCCGGCTTCACCAATGCTGCGTCGCGCTCGGGCGACAAATTGGCAACGCTGCAGCAACTGAGCATCTTCGCCGCCCAGCACGCCATGCATTGGATCAATCTGGGCCTGCCTCCGGGCCACAACAGCTCGACCACCACGGAGGACGTGATGAACCGGGATAGCTACTTTCTTGGCGTAGGTGCGCAATCCAACTTCGACGAAGGCCCGGAGCTCGCTCCCAAGCATCCCGACATCATGACCGCTGAGCATCTGGGTGCCCGCGTAGCGCTCGTCACCCACGAGCTGGCAGAGGGGCGTCGCAACCTTTCCCTGCGCCGGGTCGCATGACCGGCAACGGTGAATTCGCCATGACCACAGCTATTCGCATCGACGTCCTATCTGACCCGGTTTGCCCGTGGTGCGCGATCGGCCTAGCGGCCATGGAAATGGCCATTCAACGATTGGCCAATGAGGTGGCAATCGAGCTCAACTTCGAGCCGTTCGAGCTCAACCCGGATATGCCTGCAGGCGGCCAGAACGCAATCGAGCACATCATGCAGAAGTACGGCAGCAGTGCAGACGAGATTGCCCGTAGCCAAGCGAGTATTCGCGCCCACGGTCGAGATGTCGGCTTCTACTTTGATCTGGAGAAACGCACGCACTTCTTCAATACCTTCGATGCCCATCGCCTGATGTACTGGGCCAAGTCCAAGGGTCTTCAGCGACGCCTCGCACACACATTGTTCAGCGCGTATTTCATCAACGGTAAAGACATCAGCGACCATGCAACGCTTGCTGAACTCGCCAGCGAGGTTGGTCTCCCCGCAGAGCAGGCGCGCACGGTGCTGGCCTCGGAGCAATTTGCCAGTGAAGTGCGCGAGCGCGAGCACTACTTCACCCGTCGGGGCGTTCACGCCGTGCCTGCACTGATCGTCGATGGCCGGCAATTGATCACCGGCGCGCAATCGGCAGATTACTTCGAGCAGGCCTTTCGACAGATAGCCGCTCAACCAGACCGCTGAACCAATAAGGCTCCAGGCTTGATCACCAACTACCGGTGTTCCTGAGTCTGACTGCCCTCCCCTTTACTAGTCCCGGCCGCGGCGCTTCTTTTGGCCAGCGGCAAGGAGTGCTCACATGCGACACGACATCAAGCACCTGGAAACGGCTCTGTCTGCCTATCCGCGAATCGCGTTGCTGGAAGGCGCTACGCCGATTCAGAAGCTATCGCGGCTCAGTGCCTTGCCTACGATGAGGGGGTGCAACATCTACGTGAAGCGGGACGATTTGACCGGTTTGGGCGGTGGTGGCAATAAACTGCGCAAGCTCGAGTTCCTGCTTGGCGAAGCGCTTGCCTGCGGAGCCGATACCTTGGTCACCTGGGGCGGACTGCAATCCAATCACGCCCGGCTGACCGCAGCAGTCGCCGCCCGCCAGGGTCTTGCCTGCGAGTTGATCCTGACCCCGTCGCCGATTCGTGACGATGACGACTATCGCCACAATGGCAACGTGCTGCTCGACGAACTCTTCGGTGCCAGCGTCCATCAGCTGCCCGCTGGGGCAACCGCCGGCGCCTTTGCGCTGGAGCTGGTCGAGCTACAGCGGCGACAAGGCCACAAACCCTTCCTTATGCCTTTGGGTGGATCAAGCCCTCGCGGAAGTCTGGGATACTCGGCCTGCGCAGCTGAAGTCCTTAGACAAGCCGACGCCCTCGGCCTGCAGTTCGACCGGATCATCCTCCCCAACGGCAGCAGCGGAAGCCATTCAGGCCTCTTGGCAGGACTCACTGTTGCCGGTTCATCAACCACGGTGCTGGGTTATTCCGTACTGGGCACGGCAGGGGAAACGCTTGAGGTGACGCGGGACAAAACCCGGGATGTCATGAAGCTACTCGGTAGTAGCACGGAGCTGTCCCCCGAGGCGGTGCAAATCGATGGTTCTCAACGAGGAGACGCCTATGGTGCCGCAACGGCCAGCATGCTCACAGCCACCAGAACGCTGGCCTCCCAGGAAGGATTGCTGACTGACCCGGTCTATGGCGGAAAGGCATTCGCCGGCTTGCTCGAGTCCATTGCCAGTGGTGATCTTCCCGCCGGCAGCAATGTCCTGTTCATCATGACCGGAGGAATACCTGGGCTATTTGCCTACAGAAGCGCCTACGCCCGATAGGCGCAGTCCCGGCAGGCGTGCACCGCGTGCGCGGTCGATCAACCGTTCAGCAGCCGGCTGCGATCGGGACCTACCCTCCTGTTGCCTGGTGGCCTATACCCATGCAAGGGGGTGCCCTCAGGCCGGGCGTGTGTCGAGCCACTGGCGATAATCTGCGGTATGCCCTTGCTGTCCAAGGGCGCTCAAGCATTCGCTCTAACGACCCACCTTAGAACGGCCTCGTTCGTGGCCAGGTGCTCACCAATTAGTTACGCCGCGTATCAACTGAAGTTAAAGACACATGGTTTATCGGCAGATAGATCACAAATATAGTCCACCTCACTAGCAGCTCATCAGCAGATCCGGGCTGCTACCAGTAAGCCCCCGACCATCACCGTGAGGAAACAGATCATGAGCAAGAAAACCGTAGTCATCACCGGCGCATCCAGCGGTATAGGCCTGGGCTTGGCCAAGGCCTTTCTCGCCCACGGCTACAACGTCGTTGGCAGCGCACGCTCCACTGAGGGTCTGAAAGAAGCAGCCAATAGCCTGGGCAACCCCGACAATTTCGTCGGCGTGGCCGGTGACGTTGCCGATCCATCGACCGCTCGTAACCTCTTCGCGGCAGCCATTGATCGCTTCGGCAGTGTCGACGTTCTCGTCAACAATGCCGGCTTCTTCCTGCCCAAGCCCTTCATTGAATACACCCCCGAGGATCTGGAATCGCTCCTGGATACCAACCTCAAGGGCGTGGTCTACAGCACCCAGGTGGCTGCGGCCCACATGATCAAGCGCGGGCAAGGCCACATCATCAACATCTCCGCCGCAGTTGCCCTGCAGCCCAATATCGCCGTTCCAGCAGCACTGCCGGTACTGATCAAGGGCGGCGTTAATCAGTTGACTCGTGCACTGGCTCTGGAATTGTCGCCACACAACATCCAAGTGAATGCGGTTGCGCCTGGCATCATCGATACCCCAATGCACGATCCAAGCGCCCGCGACTTCTTGAACAACCTGGCACCCTCCGGCCGTGTCGGCACCGTCGACGAAATTGCCGATGCAGTGCTGTACCTGGCTAAGGCCGGCTTCACCACCGGAGTCGTTCTGGCTGTAGACGGAGGGATGAGCACCGGCAAGTGGTAATTCATTGAACAAGTAAAGGGAGGGAAAGCTTCCCTTTACTTGTCTCCACCACTGAATGGCAACTCTACTTACCGAGCGCTGCCCAGACCTTTCACTCCAGCACGCCGAGTTCTGTCCAACACTCCGCGAATACTGTCAGGGCACGAGTGACCGCTACATCTTCTAGCTGGAAGCTCCGTCAGCCGAGAACAAACGCCCATGAGAGACTTGCCGAATATGCGCATCACGCAACTACTGGGCATCGACTTCCCGATCATTCAAGCGCCAATGGTAGGTGTTTCCACCCCTCAGCTAGCGGCAGCAGTGTCGAACGCAGGTGCACTGGGCTCGATCGGCATCGGTGCTAGCTCGCCGGCCCAAGCGGAGGCAATGATCAGTGAAACGCGCAAGCTCACTGACAGGGCATTCAACGTCAACCTATTCTGCCACCGCCCTGCTCGCCTCGATCCGGTGCGCGAGCAGCAGTGGCTCGAGCACCTTCGCCCGCTGTTCGCCGAGTTCGATGCAGAGCCTCCAGCCGGCCTGCGGGAGATCTATCGAAGCTTCGTGGATGACCCCAAGACGCTTGAGGTCTTGCTCGATACACGCCCCGATGTCGTGAGCTTTCATTTTGGTCTGCCCAAACAGGACTGGATCAATAGCCTGAAGGCCAGAGGTATCCGTCTAGTTGCCACCGCAACGTCGCTGGATGAAGCGCGCCAGATTGCGAGCGCAGGACTCGACGCCATAGTGGCCCAAGGCGCAGAAGCCGGCGGGCACAGAGGCGTGTTCGACCCGTCGCAAGACACCTTGATCGGTACATTCGCCCTGGTGCGCAGTCTGGCGCAGCAATCGAAGCTTCCTATCATAGCGGCAGGCGGCATCATGGATGGCATGGGTATTCGCGCTGCGATGCAATTGGGGGCTGCGGGTGCCCAGTTGGGTACAGCCTTTATTCTCTGCCCCGAATCTGCGGCAAATCCCGCTTACCGTGCGGCCATGAAGAGCCCGAGGGTGGAGAGTACAGCTATCTCGTCAGCCATTTCCGGCAGACCCGCAAGAGGTTTGGTCAACCGCCTCTTCACGGATGTAGGCAGCTCTGGGGCACCCGAATTGCCGGATTATCCGATTGCCTACGACGCCGCCAAGGCATTGCATGCTGTCGCCCTGGCCAAGGGCTGTGAGGACTTCGCAGTGCAGTGGGCCGGCCAAGGTGCGCCACTGGCGCGGGAGATGCCGGCCGCCGATCTGATCACAACGCTTGCCAAAGAGATGGCGGCTCAGGACTAGCAAGGTCGTGGCCTCGTGGTCCTGACTTTGCTGCGACTTACAGGCATTGCTGGCATCGATATCTACCATCAGCCCGATGAAGTTCTCTTAAAAATCCTCGGGCGTAACATCTGCTCCGTACCCAGCCAACAACTTCCCGGAGCACACCACCATGAATCGCCACGCCATCCTCGGTTTTGCTTTCTCTGTACTCGCGGCCAACGTTTTTGCGGTTACCCCTACTCAAACCTTTATCGCTGAGGGTGGTGCTGATCGCCTGAGCCAGAATCGCATTGCCGAAGGTGGTGCTGATCGCCTGAGTCAGAACCGCGTTGCCGAAGGTGGCGCTGACCGCCTGAGCCAGGACCGCG
>NZ_WELK01000017.1:0-20396 GCF_009799925.1 Pseudomonas sp. R-28-1W-6 | reverse complement strand
TTGCCGAAGGTGGGGCTGATCGCCTGAGCCAGGACCGCGTCGCCGAAGGTGGTGCCGGTCGCCTGAGCCAGGACCGCGTCGCCGAAGGTGGTGCCGATCGTCTGAGCCAGGACCGCGTCGCAGAAGGTGGTGCTGACCGCCTGAGCCAGGACCGCGTTGCCGAAGGTGGGGCTGATCGCCTGAGCCAGGACCGCGTCGCCGAAGGTGGTGCTGATCGTCTGAGCCAGGACCGCGTCGCCTAAGACTAAAAGCTGTCAGGGCAATAACGCAGTATGAGCAATTGCTGCTTGCATGAAAGCCGGCCTGTTGGCCGGCTTTCATGTGTCTGGAAAAGACGAATAGTCCAGATGGAAGGCACTAGGAAAGGCCTGAGGGTCTACTAGGCTTAAAGCCCGACTCAGTTGAATGTAGTCGCAGGTAGTTTCCTGAACTCACTGGCAAGGTGCGCAACATGACCATGACCATGATCGAAAAAGTCCTGTATACCGCAAAAGTCCATACCACTGGGGGGCGGGATGGCGCGTCCGTCAGCTCTGACAAACGCTTGGATATAAAACACTCTTCTCCAGGTGGCCCAGGTGTCGGCACTAACCCTGAACAACTTTTTGCTGCGGGCTGGTCAGCGTGCTTTATTGGGGCCATCGGTGTCGTGGCCGGCAGGATGAAGGTTTCCGTCCCGAAAGACGTTGCGGTCGACGCCGAAGTAGACCTAGGTACTGCGGGCAACGATTACTTCATTCAAGCACGCCTGAACGTCAGCTTGCCTGGGATGGATCGTGAGACTGCTCAAGCTGTGGTGGATGCAGCACACCAAGCATGTCCATACTCAAAGGCAACGCGGGGCAACATCCACGCAGAAGTTAAACTCCTCTGATCCACTTCCCCTCTCGCTGTAGGTAGAGTCTTCTACATTGCCGAGTACTGGTGGCTGTGAATGCAGCCACCAAAACCTGGGGCGATTCAATCCATGGATAACTCGTTCAGCAGCTTGAACAGAGCGGTGGAAATGCGACATGAGTCGGGGAGAAGAAGCGACTTAGCCTGCACGGAGATTACGAAGTCGTTAGCAGCGTGCCCACGGCCTGTTTTGGCCGGTAACTGTGCTCGTAAGGAGTCATTAAGCAGCATCCTCGAGCCCCCATTTTTGCAGGTTAGCGACCACGGCTCGCCGCCTACCCCTATCGGTTTAATCCAAGATCTACTTCGTTGTGGTATCGGCGACAGATTCTTGGATGCGCTCCTTCCGCTTTGACGGATTACCTCGAGCTTTTACACGCTGCCGCTTAGCCTGCTGCTTCGCATGCAGCGCTTGACTCGCTGTCACCGAGCCGACGGCCTGGCCGCTCAAGTCCAAGCGTGGGGCATTCTCAGTCATGCATGCCCAGTATCGACTTCCCCGGCACCAGGTAGCGATACCCTGCTTGAGCTGCTCGTTGGATATTCCGAGCAGCTCAAGGTGTTGCTCAGCATCGTTGAGAATACCTTCCTTGAGCGGAACCTTAGGGGCCGGATTGACCGGGAAAGCCAATGGAAAGTATTTCTGCAATCGCCAGATGGCTTCCAGCGCAGGATCTTGCTCACTAGGCGGTTTTTGCTGTGAGGACTTCCTTTCGTTTTGCTTCGTGCTATCAATCTTTACCTGCTCTTTCTCTGCCCGCAGGCGGTCACGTAGCTCGGCTAGTTGCTCAAAACCCATCGTTAAGTCACAGTCTCATGGTTGATTCGTGGTGCAAGGTTATCCCATGCAGCCTTTGGGGACAGCCTTATCTGGTGGGCGGCACGCTCAAATGAAGTAATTGCGGTATTCCAGTCGCTCGCCGACGAGCAAATGAACCGCGTGGTATACGGCAGTTGCGGACAAAAGCCTACGTCTGGCGGACTTCAGCCTTTTGCGATCGACAACTCACGGCCATTAGCAGACAGCCACTGCAGCAGCTTGGAGGGTTCGTTATCTGCGAGATAGGGAACTACACCAGCGTGGCAAAGAACGCCATCGCGGAACTCACCATCAGCGGTCAAGCCGGTATCGTCATGCCGGAACCTGCGGCCCGTTCCGGCATGCTATTTAATGTACCTGATGAGGAAGCTGCTGCTGGGTGCTGATTACCTCCCAGTCGGGCCCCGTCCTCACAAGGGCTGCACGACCGAAGCTCAGCACCAGTGCGCACAGCGCCGGTAGGAATAGCAGGGTCAGAATGGTACCCACGAGCACGCCACCTATTAGCACGTAAGCAAGGGAAGACCAGAATACCGAGAAGGTCAGAGGGATGAAGGCCAGCGCGGCGGCCATGGCCGTGAGCAGCACCGGCCGGGCGCGGCGCACCGTGGCTTCGATGATCGCCTCGTGCAGAGGGCGGCCGTGGGCCTGCTCTTGCTGGATCTGGTCGGTGAAGATCAGGGTGTTGCGCATCAGGATGCCGCCGATGCCGATTAGCGCCAGGATGGCGTTGAAACCGAAGGGCTGGTTGAACAGCAGGAGCACTGGAACCGCGCCGATCAGGCCCAGCGGCGCGGTAGCGAAGACCATGAACATCAGGGCGAAGGAGCGCACCTGGAACATGATCACAACCAGCGTCAGCAGAATCATCACCGGGAACAGGACCGCCAGGGCCTTGTTGGCCTTGGCGCTTTCTTCCACCGGGCCGCCGATAGTCACCCGATAGCCAGCCGGCAGCTGGGCGATCAGCGGCTGCAGATCTGCGTACACGGCTTTCCCTACATCCGGCGGCTGCGTGCCTTTGATGATGTCGGCACGTACCTCGAAGGTCAGGTCGCGGTCGCGGCGCTTGAGGATCGGCTCCTCCATCACCGGCTGGAAGCGACCCACCTGCTCCAGCGGAATCGAAACGCCGGCGGCGTTGGTGATGGTCAGGCCCTCGATACCGCCGAGATTCTCCCGCTGGGCATGCTGTGCTCGCACCATCACCGTCACGGTGCGGGTGCCTTCGCGCACCTCGGTCACCGGGTTGCCGGTGAGCAGGGCGTTGAGCTGGCTCTTCACCTCATCGGGGGTGAAGCCGAGCAGGCGCAGGCGATCCTGGTCTAGCACCAGACGATAGGAGCTGACACGCTCGCCCCAGTCGACGAAGGTGTCTCGGGTCTTGGGGTTAGCGGCAACGATCTGGCGCACGTTTTCGCTGATTTGTCGCAGTTGTTCCAGATTCGGGCCGGATACGCGGAACACCACCGGGAAGGGCACCGGCGGGCCGAACACCAGTTGGGTGACTCGCACCCGCGCCGAGGGGAATTCACCAGCGGCGATGCGTGCCTGCATCCGCTCGCGCAGGGCGTCGCGGGACTTGGAGTCCGCCGTCTGTACGATGATCTTAGCGAAGGCTGGGTCCGGCAGCTCGGGGTTCAAGGACAGGAAGAAGCGCGGTGCGCCGCCGCCCACGTAGGCGTCCACCAGTTTCGTCTGGGGCTCCTCCAGCAGTGCCTTCTCCACCTGGGCGACCACGCCTTCGGTGGCCTTGAAGGCGCTGCCAGGCGGCATGTAGACCTCCACCAGCAGCTCGGAACGGTCGGAGTTGGGGAAGAACTGCTTCTTCACCGCCCCCATGCCGAGGCCGCTGACGACGAAGGCCGCCACCACCAGAGCGGTAACCGTCTTACGGTGGTTTACGCACCAGGTGATCAGGGCGCGCAGGCGCTGGTAACGAGCAGTGGCGTAGAGCGCATCATGGCCGCCGGTCACCGGCTGGATCTTCGGCAGCATCTTCACCCCCAGGTAGGGCGTGAAGAATACCGCCACTACCCAAGAGGCGAGCAGGGCGAAGCCGACGATCCAGAAGATGTTGCCGGCGTATTCCCCGGCGCCGGATTTGGCGAAGCCCACCGGCAGGAAGCCGATCACGGTCACCAGGGTGCCGGTCAGCATGGGGGCCGCGGTGGAGGTCCAGGCAAAAGTGGCGGCCTGGATGCGGTCGAGGCCCTCCTCCAGTTTCACCACCATCATCTCGATGGCGATGATGGCGTCGTCCACCAGCAGGCCGAGGGACAGGATCAGTGCGCCCAGGGTGATGCGGTCGAACTCGCGGCCGGTCAGCAGCATGATTACGAAGACGATGGCCAGGGTCAGCGGCACCGCGGCGGCCACCACCAGGCCCACGCGAAAGCCCAGGGCCAGCAGGCTGATCAGCATCACCACGCCGAGGGCGACGAAGAACTTGAGCATGAACTCGTTCACCGCGATGCGGATCTTCTCGGCCTGGTCAGAGACCTTGTCAAACTTCACACCCAGCGGCAGTTCGGCGTGGATGCGGTCTTCTTCAGCCTGCAGCGACTTGTCCAGTTCCAGGCCGTTGAAGTGCGGCTCCATGATCACGCCGAGCATCAGCGCGGGCTCACCCTGGTGGCGAATGCGGTAGGTCGGTGGGTCTTCGTAACCGCGCCGCACCGTGGCGACGTCGGCGATGCGTAGCAGTTTGCCGCCCGCGTTGATCGGCACATTCTCGATCAGGCTCAGGCTGTCAAAGGCACCGTCGAGGCGGATGTAGGCGCGCGGTCCGCTGGTTTCCACGAAACCGGCCGGGGCCACACCGTTCTGCTTGCCCAGCGCTTCGAAAATCTGCTCCGGTTTGAGGCCCAGGGTGGCCAGGCGCTCGTAGGAGAACTCGACGAAGATGCGTTGGGCCTGTTCGCCGAGAATGTTGACCTTCTTCACGCCGGGCAGGCGCAGCATGCCCTGGCGCAGATCCTCGGCCATCTGCACCAGCTGGCGGTGCGGCATTTGCCCGGCTTCCAGGGCGTAGAGGGCGAAATAGACGTCGGAATATTCGTCATTGAAGAACGGCCCGATGACGCCACGGGGCAGGCGCTTGGCCTCGTCGGTGAGCTTCTTGCGGGTCTGGTAGAAGAGCGCCTGGATGTCGCCCGGGCGGGTGGAGTCCTGATACTGCAGTTTCATGGAGACGAAGCCGGGCTGGGCGATGGTCTCCACCCGATCATAGAGGTCCAGCTCCTGCAGGCGCTTTTCCAGGCGGTCGGCCACCTGCTCCTGCATTTCTCGCGCGGTGGCACCCGGCCAGGCGGCGGTGATGGTCATGGTCTTGACCGTGAAGGACGGGTCTTCGGCACGCCCCAGCTTGCCAAAGGCGATGGCTCCGGCGGCTAGGGTGGCAAGGATCAGGAACAGGGTGATTGCCCGGTTGCGCACCGCGAAGGCGGAGAGGTTGAAGCGGCTCATCTCAGTGCTCCAGGGCCAGGGATGGGGGTGGCAGTTCACGCACGCTGTCGCCAGGGCTGAGCAGGTTGGCACCGAGGGCGACTATGCGTACGCCCGGTTGCACACCGCCCTGCAGCACCGCCTCTTCTTGTTCCAGGCGCACCACCTTGACGGCGCGCAGCTCGACCTTGCCATCATTGCCTATGACCCAGACGCCGGTGCCCTGGCCCTTGTCATGCAGCGCACCCAGCGGGACACGCAGCAACGGTTGCTGGCTCGTGCCATCGAGGCGCAGGGTGATGGTGGAACCGATAGCCAGGGCCGTGGATTCGCCGCCCAGGGTGTAGCGGGCGCGGAAAGTGCGGGTGGTGCTGTCCGCTGCGGCGGACAGCTCGCGCAGGGTGGCGGGCACGGCGTCACCCGAGGCGCCATAGGGATAGGCCAGGGCCGGCTGGCTGGCGAGCGGACGCTGGGTTTCCGGAATATCGATCACCGCCTCGCGGGCGCCATCGTGGGCGAGGCTGGCGACGATCTGGCCTTCGGCGACCACCTGGCCTCGGTCCACCCGTACCTCGGTGATCACACCGTCTCCGTCGGCCTTGAGGGTGGAGTAGGTCCGGCGATTTTCCACCTGGGCCGCCTCCGCGGCGGCGGCGGCGTGCTCGGCCTGGGCCACCCGCAGGCGGGTGTTGGCCTGATCGTAGATCTGCCGCGAGACCGCTCCGGTTCCGCTCAGGCGACGGTAGCGGGCTTCATCGTCAAGGGCCTGGCGCAGCTCGGCTGCAGTGGCGGCCACCTGGTTGCGCGCCGTGCGCAGGGCCAGCTCGAAGTCGGTGTTGTCCAGTACCAGCAGCACGTCGCCTTGCTTGACGCGGGTACCCGGGTCCACCTTGCGGGCGATCACCTTGCCGCCGACCCGAAAGCCCAGATCGCTGGTAGTGCGAGCCGCTACCACGCCGGTGTAGAGCGAGCCCTGCTGGGACGCCGATTGCACGTGCGTAGCGAGTACTACCCGTGGCTGAGGAGCGGAGCCCAAGGTGTCAGCTTGGCTATTGCAGCCGCTCAAAACCAGCAGCGAAGCGGGAATCAGGGCAAGCAGGACAAGGTGTTTCATGGGGCGATCCTCAGATGGAACTGCTTCGAGAGGGGCGGAATACCGCAATAATATGATGGCAATAATCTAAAGCAAAAATCAAATGCTGGTCATCATCTATTGTGTTCTGCAGAGGATTAAACGACCAAAGGAGGTGCGCTCGATGAGCAATGAACAATAAGCGGTGCAGTGCGATGCGAAATGCGCTTCAGTGCCCGCCGGTCGCAGAGACGACTCACAGGCCATGGAAGGCCATCTGATTAATCAGGTTCCACGCTCGCGACTTTGCCAGTGGCGAGCGAGTGTCATCCCGAGCCATGGAGCTGCAGCAGAAAATGCAGAGGCCAACTCAGCTCGAGATCACTGAGCACACACGGTCTGCTCTCGCGGCCTCGATACATCAGGCAAGCTCCGCAGCGAGGACTGTCTTTTCCGAGCCAGCTGCATACCTCAGATCATCTATTCACACAGCAATGTGCTCGTACGGGCGAATGCCATTGGTCTTGACCCAGTCACCTACTGCACTCACACAAAGAGACGTCCGAAGGCATCACTTATCTGTGGCAGGACGTCGAACCTGCGAGAGATTCAATTGCCGCTCGGCCATAGGAATCTGGAGAGAACCGTTCGAAATCTGGGGATAGAGGTCGATGAGCCCTTGAGATGGCGGAACGAACCTAGGTTTGATCACGCATAGCAGGGATTGATGTCAGGACGTGGGCAACCAGGAGCGGACGCTCATATTTTCTACTGCACTGTGGCGACTAAAACGGATAGAGCCCGGTATATGCCCACTGAACGGAAGACAGGAGCCTTTCCTAGCGAACAGCCAGTTCAATAGTTTCAGCGCCCACGACTTCATTGTCGCCTTGCAGGCTAACTTTACCCACTCTGTCTTGCTGCTGGTGGCCTGCCCGACTGACAAACCGCCAGGCTTATAGATAGTTCATTTGGGATAATTGTTTAAGCAAATTGAGGCCTAAAAAGCGCAATGCCACTCGATCGCGGCATTGCGCTATTTCTTAGCAAATCAGCGAACGCCCTGAGACCTCAGCGCCGACGGCAAGAACTCAGACTTACTAGCTTGAAATCCAAAAGCTATCGGACTCTTATTATTGTACGTCAGACCAAAGACAAGGTAACGCCCGCTGGTGAAATCATAAATTGCCTCACCGGCATACCAAGGCGTATCGGCATAATCGTACTGAACATGGAAACCTTCAGAGAACCGCCAGAGAACACCACGGCTATCATAGTGTTCGGCCAGCGCAAGTTGCCAGGTATCTTCATCGATATAAAATACACGCTTGGCATAAATGTGTCTCATGCCAGGTTTCAAGGTACCAACAACCTTCCACACTCGATGCTTCTCATATCTTAGATATGAAGGTTCAAGATGCCCTTTCTTGATCAGCTTCTCAGTGGTCAAGTCACTACTGGCCAAAGCATTGTTATTGTAGGGGATATATATTTCCTGCTTACCCTCAAGCTTCCAGTCATATCGGTCCGGCGAACCACTAAACATGTCGTAGTTATCCGCGGTTCTAAGCCCATCCGCAGCAGTGCCAGGACCATCGTAAGCGACCTGAGGGGCTCGCCTCACCCTTCTTTGACCAGAGTTGTAAAGCCAGGCCAAACGCGGCTGCTCAACTTGGTTAATCGTTTCATGAACTAAGAGAATATTACCCGCCAATCGTGCAGGAGCGGTTACCTTCTGCGTGGAGAACACCATTACATTGGCATCACGCCCAGGGTCATAACCGCTCAGATGTTCAGGCCATGCAGCGCGGTCTTCCAATCTAACCTCACTGAATGCACCACTTGCTTGAGTTACTACCTGCGTGTGCTCTCTCAACAAGCTTCCCCCGCGATAGCGCATAAAGTGATTCCAAAGAACCTCTAATCCGCTTTTGGGAAAGATGAACGGGTAGTAACCCTTATAATCAATTACACCATTACCATCAGCCGCCAGCTTCGCTGTTTGCGAGTTCTCCCTCGCTACCGCATATACATGCTCAGGCAGCCTTGCTGTGCGCCGGGTCTCATATACATTCAGCTGATAACCCTCAGGATTGCGGCGCAGATGCTCAACTTGACCTGGGGTAAGGTTATCTTGGTACTGTTTGTAATTTGCGAAACTGATCGAAAATTTAACTGGATCACCGGCAAAAGGGTTAAGAAACCTATCTTTCGAGCTATTACCGCTGAATCCTCCGGTCCAGGCAGGAATTGAGCCATCCGCGCTTGCAGAAGCATCAGCACCTAGTGGCGTGAAATTTCCTGCATAGGTAGCACTAGCGGCAGCAGCCCCCATGAGGGCTGCCACGATTGATAACAACTTTGTTTTATTCATTGTAATGCCCCGTCAACTGAAGCTTGCGCTCCACCTCTTTCAGCTCCTTGGTCGCCTCGACCGAACCAAGCGTTTGCGCCTTCTTGAACCAGCTGTGCGCGTATTCGAGCGAGGGAACATCGTCAGGGTTAGCAGAGGCGTAAGTCAGATGGCATTTGCCTTGGACCATCGCCAGCTCAGCCGTTACCGAGTGTTCGTCTAGCTCGTTCGTGATGCAGGAGCTGTGAGGCTCTGCTTGCGTTGCTGCGGCAGCGAGAAGGGCCGATGCAGCGAGTAGGGGCTTGATCATGGATAGACCTCGAGAGTAGCGATCATCAGCTTCTATAATAGAAGTTCACGAGGCAAAAAATAGGTGCTATCATGAAAGCTGTCAACGGTTTTCTCATGCGGGCCAGGCGAGCCCGCCCAGATCTGGGTACCAGCGCAATGGAAAGAGTCACATTCGAAGATCGAAACTGCTCTGTAGCACGCTCAGTAGATATCCTTGGCGACTGGTGGAACTTGCTGATTATTCGGGAATTACTTTGGGGCGCCAGTAAATTTGACGAATTCCAAAGAAACCTTGAAATATCCACAGGGATTTTGTCTAGGCGGCTAAAGCTCCTACAGCAACATGGTGTAATTGCGAAAAGCCAAGGCGCATCAGGAGTCGAATACAAGTTAACAGAAAAAGGCCGCGCGCTTCATGTGATTATCATTGCAATATTGCAGTGGGGGGATAATTGGAACCCTCTGCCTAATGGCTCGCCGGTACAGCCGATAAACAAGAAGACAGGCGCGTCTATTTCACCCGTTCGACTAACTGACAGCGACGGCAGAAGTGTCGAACTATCCGATCTCGGCCTACTTCCCGGCCCTGGAGCCGACAATGCCATCAAGCAACGACTAGGAGCTTTAATACAAGCTTCAAAACAGCAACAGCGTGAAACTCAATCATAACTTTAAATAGCATGAACGACTCTGAAATAGCTGAGAAAACATGGATCACGTACAACCCTGTAGCCTTCAAATCTGACACATTGTTAATACATCTACATAGCAAATAAAGCACTGCTGGCAGCTTACTTAGATCTCCCCCCAAGCACAGGGCCATAGCCCCTAGGCCCCCTGGTGCCGATGCGTCCGACAGCCACCTGTCGGTGCATGGCGACAGATCGCTGGGAAGCCTTCTGCAGGCATCGCTAACGTCGATAGTCAGCATCGACCTTATGAAGTTCTCTACTCGCCGGCCATCCGTAACATCAACTCCGTACCCAGTCATAACCCTCTACGGAGTGCAGCGCCATGAAAACTCAAGCCATGCTCAGCCTCGTAAGTGCAGCCCTGGCAGCCAACATCGTTATGGCCTCTACCTATCAAACCAATGCAGTTACCAGTGGTACCGAACACGTTTTCGACGCAATGGTTGTCGAGGACGGTTCCGACCGCGTCGGTGGCAAGCGCATCGCCGAAGATGGCTCCGACCGCGTCGGTGGCAAGCTGTTCGCAGAAGATGGCTGCTATCGCGTAGGCGGTAAGCGTACTGCGTGAAAGACTTCCTCACTTCGGGAATACCCAATAGAACAACTCCAAAGTATTTCGTTTAAGTCAGGCCACCAAGCTCAAGCCTGCTTGTTAACTGTGGAAGGCGGCCCTTGGGCCTCAATGGCCGCCCACTACGACGGATAGTCGATCAAGTGCCCCAGAACAATACGCACGCACGCTCCCGGACTTCAGGGGCATATGTCATGGTCTTTCTCATGGCCTCATCTGGGGGCCTACAAGAAAGCCGGGGCGATTCACATTGTCAGCGAAGCATTTAGAAAACAGTCCCTCCGGTAGGCACGTGGATAGGCGCCGATACCGGACTACCCTGATAGCCAGTCAGAGCGAAACGGGACTGCAGCCCATGAGCGATATCGACAAGCTATTGGAGGCTCTGGAGGAGCTAGCCATCCATAACGAGGAGGCTGTGCTGGCTACTGTCGTGAAAGTTGAGGGCTCAGCGTACCGGCGGCCCGGAGCGCGAATGCTCATTCCAAAAATCGGCAACTCCGTGGGGACGGTCAGCGGGGGCTGCCTTGAAAGCGATCTGTCCAAGAAGGCATGGTGGTTAACGGAGCAAGGGCTGCCAGTTTTACGCACATACAGTACTGGAGTGCCAGGAGATGAGGCCGGCGAAGAAGAAGAGCTGGCCTTTGGGTTAGGGTGCAATGGCACTGTACATATCATGCTTGAGCGCGTGCGAGCCTCGCAGCCATTTTTGCCCGCGCAGTTAATGCGTCAGGTCATCCAGGAGAAGCGCCCCGCGGCATTGGCGACGGTGATTGCTGGCACCGGTGAGGCAAAGACTTTGATCGGGGCACGTGTGGCTATGTCAACCGCCGGGGAACTCCTTCAAGGCGGCGGCGTCCAGGCATCGTTTGTCGATTTGCTGGCTGAAGATCTTAAGCATGCGCTTAGCCGCCGGCGAACTGCGTTGCATCGCCATGACCTAGGCCTCGACGAAGTCGAAATACTCTGTGAGTACTTACCCCCACCGCGCAGGCTAGTGGTATTCGGAGCAGGACACGACGCGCAACCGGTAGCCATGATGGCCAGACAGCAAGGATGGCGGGTCACCGTGATAGACGCGCGAAGCCACTTTGCGAGGCATGATCGATTTCCCAGTGCCGAGCAGGTGCTGAACTTAACGCTGGATTCAGGCCCGGTACCCTCCGATCTGATCACGGATGCTGCTGTGATCATCATGACTCACAGCTACTCCCAGGATCGTCACTGGCTGGCTGAGGCCCTGAACCAGGCTCCTGCCTACATAGGCCAATTGGGCCCTCGCTCTCGCACGGAGCGATTGCTAGGCGAGATTCCCAACAGCCGAGAGAAGCCGGCATTTGAACAATTGCATTATCCTATGGGTCTCGACATCGGTGGCGATACCCCGGAAGGGATCGCGCTATCTCTTGTGGCTGAAATTACCGCTCACTTTAACGGTCGCAACGGCGGCAATTTGAAGCAGCGCGTATCCTCCATTCATGATACTGAGCAAGTTCTGGATCACCTGACACGGGCAGCCACGTCCTAGCCACCGATTGCCTTCATTGGAATCAGAGCGCCGGAAAAGCTACTGTCCCGCTTGCCGGCCAGGGCACCTGCCAACAATTGTTGTAACTCGGACAATGCCTCGCTGTCAGGCTTGTCTAGCAATGGAGCTATGGCGTGTCGGTTACTGGACGAGAGGCAGCCATGAATCCACCCGGTTGAGGATAAGCGCAGCCGAAAGCAGGTTCGACAGAAGGGAGCACTTTCATTGGCAATGATGCCAAAGTAGCCCAACCTGGGAATCTCATAGCGCAGGGCAGTCGAGTCCAAGGGGCTGGGGCCTGCGCGTAGGAAAACTGCTTGTCAATCAGCTCGAAAATTGCACTCATGGCAAAGTACTGCCGTGCGAAGCTCACAGTGTCTAACGCCAAATGCCCCATACGCATGAGCTCGATGAAACGTAGCTCGAATCCACGCTCGAGACAGTACTCCAGCATCGACAGTATCTGGGTGTCGTTGACGCCACGCAGCGGCACCATATTTAACTTGATCAGCAGTCCAGCTTCACGGGCTAGCTCCAAGCCGTGCAGAACGCTGGCGAGATCCCCCGACCGAGCGATAGCCCTAAATGCTCAGGCGTCGAGCGTATCCAAGGAAATGTTAAGACGGCGAACTCCGTGTCGAACCAGGAGTGGCAATCGCTGAGCCAGCAATTGGCCGTTACTGGTGAGGGCGATGTCCTTGATCCCCAAGCCGGAGATCAAATCTAAAAACGGCTCGAGCTTGTTGCTGACTAGCGGCTCGCCTCCGGTAATCCGCAACCGCTCGACGCCCAATGCGACCAAAAGGGCAACACAGCGGGCCAGGCGCTCGGCAGACAATTCCTCGCTCGTGGCCACCAGCCGCCTGCCATCCGGCACACAGTAGGTGCAGGCATAATTGCAGGCGGCGGTAAGGCTGACTCGAAGACTACGAAAGCTTCGCCCTTGCCGGTCTACTATCACGACCAAAGCTCCTGATCAGGCTGAACGAAGCTCTCCTGAGTTGATTGGGAGACTGCGCAACCTCTTGCCTGTAGCGGCGAAAACGGCATTCACCACTGCAGGGGCGATAGTCACAGTCGATACCTCACCTAAACCTCCTGGGGCCTCCAGACTCTCGACTCGGTGAGTCTCCATTAGGGGGGCTTCGTTGATTCTGAGCATCCGATAGGTGTCAAAATTTCCCTGCTCCATGCGGCCGTCTTTAAAGGTGATGTTCCCGAAAAGCGCTGCTGTTAGGCCGAAGATGGTCCCCCCCTGAACTTGCGCAACCACACTGTCCGGATTGATCGCGATGCCGCAGTCCACCACGGAAGTGACCCTGTGTACCCGGACCTCACCATTAGCGTTAACGCTCACCTCCGCGACTTGGGCAGCGTAGGTGCTGAAGCAGTAGGTCAAAGCGAGGCCGCGGCCATGTCCAGACGGCAACGGAGTGTCCCATCCCGACTTTTCTCTCAGCAGCTTCAGTACCTCAATGGCACGTGGGTGGTCTTTCAACAGCGGATATCGATATTCAAAGGGATCCGCTTTGGCCATATGCACTAGTTCGTCGAGCAGCCCTTCCACCATGAATGCATTCTGAGTGTGCCCAACACCTCGCCAGAACGCGGGAAGGATCCCACTCGGCGGCTCGTGGCGAACGTAGTGCACACTCAAATTGGGGAAGGCATATGGACCGCTGGCATCTCGTACCGCGTCACCATCGATACCATCTTTGAACGCCGCCGGTAGCCACCGAGCCAATATGGAGGCGCCAGTGACCTTGTGTGTCCATGCGATTGGAAGTCCTTCGCTGTCTAAAGCTGCGCTGAGATGGTTGTAGTGCGCGGGGCGGAGGGTGCTATGCCGAGTGTCCTCCTCACGTGACCAAATCACCTTAAGAGGAAAATCTACCTGCTTGGCTAACTTGACCGCGTCGGCCACGAAATCGACCTCAAGACGCCGTCCAAATCCCCCTCCAATCAGGTGGTTGTGTACCTGTACAGATTCTTCTGGAAGACCGGTGATCTGCGCCGCAACCGACTTAGCACGAGCAGGTACCTGAATGCCCAACCAGAGGTCGCAAGCATCCTTTCTGACATGAACGGTACAGTTCACTGGCTCTAAGCAGGCATGAGCCAGAAATGGGACTTGGTAAGTGACTTCCAGCTTCTGCGCTGCTTTGGCAAAAGCATCCTCGACATTGCCTTCACTGCGGACCTGAATCCCTGGTTGCTCAGACGCCTCTTTCATTTTCTGAAGCATCTGCTCGCTGGAGACGGTGGAATTTGCTCCACCATTCCATTTGATATTCAAGGCTGCGAGGCCTTTACGAGCCGCGCCAGTATGGTCCGCCACGACTGCCACTGAATTGTCGGTGCGCAGTACCTGCCGAACACCATTGATCGCAAGCGCAGGTGCCGGATCCACATCATCAAGTGTGCCCCCAATTATTGGGCACAACATGATCGCGGCGACCTTCATGCCCTCTGGCCGAGCGTCGATACCGAACACCGCCTTGCCCACAACTTTGTCCGGCGAGTCGGTGCGCTTCGCGGGGGTTCCTATCAGCTTGAAGTTCTTCGGATCCTTGAGCGGTACGCTTTCTGGAACAGCAAGCGTGGCCGCTGTGTCTACCAGTGCGCCATAGCCAAGCTTACGACCGCTGGCGGGGTGCAGTACCTCGCCGTTCTCTGCTTTACAGCTATCGGCGGATACTCCCCATTCCTTCGCCGCCGCCGCAACCAACAACACTCGAGCAGCGGCTCCAGCTTCACGTAGCGGCTTCCAATTGGCGGGGACAGAAGTCGAACCACCGGTTACTTGGAAACCAAGCGCCGGATTGGCATATCGCTTATCGTCTGCCGGAGCATGCTCAACAATGACGCGATCCAGGCCGACTTCCAGCTCCTCTGCAATCAGGGCTGGCATTGAGGTGTAGGTGCCCTGCCCCATTTCCACGGGCTGTATAGTGAGGAACACCCTCCCTTCGCGGTCTATTCGCACATAAGCGTTCGGCGTGAACTCTCCAGATTCGGCGAACGCTCCTCGCATCAGGCCTGGCAGCGTAAAGCTGATCAGAAGCCCGCCGCCCACTGCCATACCCGCCTTCAAGAACCCACGACGGCTTATGCCATCAGAATCATCTCCACTACGAAGTGCATCGATCATGATCAGCCCTCCGCTCTGGACTCGGAAGCCGACTTGATTGCCTCGCGAATCCTTGCGTAAGTACCACAGCGACAAATATTGCCGGCCATAGCGCCGTCTATTTCGCTATCGTTCGGATTGGAGTTGGTTTGGAGCAAAGCGGTTGCAGACATAATCTGACCAGCTTGGCAGTAGCCACATTGCACCACTTCATGGGCGAGCCAAGCCTCCTGGACGCGCTTGCCTACAGGCGTATTGCCGACGGCTTCAATCGTGGTGATTTCCGCCCCGGCGAGAGCGCTCACAGGCATGATGCAGGAACGGACGGCGTTGCCGTTCATATGGACGGTACAGGCACCACAAAGCGCCATCCCACAGCCGAACTTCGTTCCCGTCATGCCTAAGACGTCTCGCAGAACCCATAGCAATGGAGTGTCAGGATCGACGTCCACCTGAACCTCGGTGCCATTGATCTTGAGCTTATGATTCATACAGCCTCCTCGCTAAACCGGTAACGAATCGCACCGCCCCTGAGGCGCGGCGTAATTGGCTTTCTAGAAGTCGGACAGGTCAGTGGCTGCTAAGAATCCACTCAGCGATACTCAACCGGTCAGCGTCGTTCAGTTGTACCTGAGGTGGCATTGGCACCGCGCCCCAAATACCTGAGCCTCCGTTTTTAATACTTTCGCTCAGTTGAGCTGCGGTCTTGCTTCCATCCCGATAGCGATCAGCAATCTCTTTCCATGACGGCCCGACCATACGGGCCTCCGCTTGGTGGCAAGCGGAGCAGGCATTTGCCTGCAGTAGACTGGTCATGTCTTGAGCTTGAGCGGCCGGCATTCCGACAGCGCTAAGCACTAGAATCCCGATAACTAATCTCCGCATGAGCTTCACTCCACCGATCGCTGACCAATTAAGGCTAGTACTCGACCAGCGTATGACGACCGACATTTGTAACAAGGATTTGATTGAGAAACGGTGGCAATTAGGGGTTATTTCGAAAGACCGTAGCGGCATAAAGACGCTTTACGAACCAGGGGTAGAAGTCGAGGTGCAGATGAATCCGATACCAATGGCAAAAGACGAATGCACTCGGGGAGTCGCCGCTCTGGTCCTTGCCGCCGGATACAGCCGCCGCTTTGGAAGTGACAAACGCAAAGTGATCCTAAGTGACGGAGCCACCTTGCTTAATGCCAGCTTGACGCCTCTTCACGCTAGCTTTGAGGAGATCTGGCTAGTCCTACGCCCCGATGACGCCCCTGTGGACATGAGGCTTATGGGTGGCGTTCGAGTGATTCAGGACTCAGCGACGACGCAGGGTATGGGGCATAGCATTTCAGTCGGGACGCGTGAGCTGATCCAACGCTCCAAGGCGAGCAGCGTCGCAATTTGCCTCGCAGACATGCCGCACATAAAACCACGCACTCTCTTGACGCTGGCAACTCATGCGTCCCCCTCACGGATTGTCGTTCCGAGATATGCCCAGCAGCGCGGACACCCTGTGCTTTTCGGGCGTAATTTCTGGCCCTACTTGTGTGATCTAAACGGGGATCGAGGAGCCAAAAGTGTCATGGATAGCTTCCCCGATGCAGTCGATCTGCTGGATGTTGATGATCCTGGTGTCTTGCTGGATGTGGACACCGTGGCGGACTTATCTCGGGACTCTTCAAAATAGCGAGGCGGCCGCTCTCGCGACCGCCTCGAAGGTGGGGATGACTCGAACTGTTGCTACCCCAAGCAGCCCGTACCCATGACCTGATATCGGTGGACACGACGTTCGCCCTTCGAGTCCTCATACACCATCTCGACAGGAACGACCTTGCAGACCACAGGTATCTTGCTGTGAGAGATGACTCGAGCGATATCCAGATCCTGGCTAGCTTGATACTCGACAACCAGCATGCGCGACTGATGAGGTGACCAAACCCCAATCTCGGCGGCAGCCACCTGACCAGCAACCAACAGCCCTGCTATCGAAATGAGCATCTTCATGATCATTCCTCCGAGATGCGATTTCAGGATGCGAAATCAGTGGATAGGGCCAACTCCCTCCACTCGGCCAACTCAGCTTCAACGAACTTATGCTTGGCCTCGATGCGTGCTACGGCATCGCTTCCAAGAGGCAGCCGCTGCGGGGGGGTAGCTGAATCCACCAAACGCACGATCGACTCTGCGAGCTTAATCGGATTGCCCGGCTGCGCATGGTTAGCGTCCTTGGCAAAGCGGCGCATCACCCCTACGGTCTCCTCGTAGTCCGGCAGCTCGAGGGCGGTTTTTACAAGCGACTGCTCATCCAGGAAGTCCGTGCGGAAGAAGCCGGGCTCAACCACCGTCACGTGAATGCCCAGCGGCGCCAGCTCTTGGTACATAGCCTCGCTGATCCCTTCTACCGCAAATTTCGTGGCGCCATAAACGCCCCAACCGAAATAGGCCCCGTAACCGCCCAAGGAAGAAATATTGATCACACGACCTGAGCGTTGACGACGCATATGAGGCAGTACTGCCCGAGTGACGTTGAGCAGGCCAAATACGTTGGTGGAGAAAAGGCGTTCGGTCTCGCTTGCACTGGTCTCTTCCACAGCACCCAGCACACCAAAGCCCGCGTTGTTGACCAGAACGTCGATGCGCCCGAACTGCTTGATCCCCTCGGCAACAGCTTGATGAGCTTCGGCTTCGCGAGTGACGTCCAACCGCACCGCCAGCAGATTTGGGTGGCCACCAAGGCGAGCCACTATGTCCTCGGGGTTACGTGCAGTGGCGATAACAGCATCGCCAGTACGCAGGGCCTTCTCAGCGATTAGGGCGCCGAAACCACGAGATGCTCCAGTAATGAACCAAGTACGCATTTCAACTCCTCCGTTTAAGGACCCTGCACCATTGCGAGGTCTTCTTGATGAGTTGACGCAACTCTAAGGCTCGAGTACTGATGTGATAATCCCAATAAATTTGCATGAGCTACTGAGTAAAATTCACAAATGAAATCCGTATCTCCCGCCGATCTTTCAGTGTTTCTATGCATCGCAAATCACCTCAGCTTTAGCCGAGCGGCGATTGAGCTGGGGCTCTCACCGTCAGCTCTGAGTCACGCTCTCCGATCTCTGGAGGCCCGCTTAGGGGTGCGGTTGCTCAACAGGACAACCCGCAGCGTCGCACTGACCCCCGCGGGTGAACGTCTTTATTCGCGTGTGCGCCCAGCCTTCCTCGACATCGCCGACGCGCTTGAAGATCTCAATAACTTCCGAGACAAACCGTCTGGCACATTGCGGATCACAGCCGGACGCCCGGCAGTCCAGTTAGTGCTGCTACCGCTGGCCAGCAGATTTCTGGAGAGCTACCCAGAGGTGCGGCTCGAGATCGTCGCTGACGACGCCTTGGTGGATGTCGTTTCCGGCGGGTTTGATGCAGGGGTCCGCTTCGGAGAACGGCTTGAGGCCGACATGATTTCGCTCGCAATCGGCCCTAACATGCGCTCCGTGGTGGTTGGCTCTCCAGATTACTTTGCCCGATTTGCAAAGCCCCAGAAGCCAAGCGATTTGCACGGGTTACCTTGCATCCGCCATCGATTCCCGAGCGGCACGTTCTATCGGTGGGAGTTCGAGCGAGGTGGAATTGCACAAGAGATCGAAGTGGATGGCCCCCTTACACTGGATGACGTTGGCCTCATGGTGGACCCAGCCGTAGCCGGCGTCGGTCTAGCCTATGTCTTCGAGGAGATGGTCAAGGACCACCTAGCAGATGGACGCTTGATTCAAGTATTGGATGATTGGTGTCCGTACTACCCAGGCCTTCACCTCTACTACCCAAGCCGAAGGCACGTGCCTGCGACGCTCAAAGCGTTCATCGACTTTGCTCGCGAAGCTCGCTAATCATGCAGATCGTGAATAGGCCCCGCAGCGGATGGACCACAGAGACCTCCTGAGCTATACGGATGGGTTGTGAGATACCTCATCAGCCTGTGACGTGCAGAGGTGCCCGATGATCATCCCAAGCACAGCCATCCTGTTTGCCCAGTACAAGCGCTGGGCAGATCAAGTGTTATTCACAAGCCTTTCAGAGCTCCCTCCGGAAGAGCTCATGAAGGAGCGCCCAGGCCCGCTCAAGAATTTCATAGGCATTCTGAATCACGTCTACGTGATAGACCGGATTTGGCAGGCAAACATTCTACAGCGTGAGCACGGCTACAAGTCTCGAATGGAAATCCCCTACCCCACATTAGCCGACCTGTGTCAGGCCCAAGAAGAAATGAACGAGTGGTTCGTTTCGTGGGCGAAACAGCAAACTGAAGACTCACTTTCAAAGGCTTTGGATTTCCATTTTCTCTCCGGAAAGGCCGGCGTCATGACGGTCGGAACCATGTTCCTACATGTCGCAAACCACGCCACCTTCCATCGTGGCTGGATAACGCAGCTGTACTTTGAGATTCCAGCTCCGCCGCCTGTTACCGATCTATGTGTCTATCTGACGGAAGTTAGTTGCGCTGCAACTCTCTCATGCTGAATCTACGTCGGCGCTGACATATGCTGTGTAATTTTCCCTATGAGCCAACCCTCGGCAGGGTCATTATCCGTGCCCTCACTCCAAACCATGCACAGGTCGGATGTAACGATGGGGAACGGAGGATCATCCGCGCGCAAATCGGTATCTTGAATCAACGCCGCAGCTACATAATCAGGTACCGAAGCCAATAACTCTGTGCCGGAAAATATGCAGCGCAATCCACTGAACTGCGGCACGGCCAGCACTACATGGCGTGAGCCCCCCACCTTCGCCAAGTCATTATCGATATTGCCGCTCAGGTCACCGGAAAACGACACCAGCGCGTGAGGCCGGGAACAGAAGTCGTCTAAGGTCAGAGTCCCTGGCAAGTTGTCCCCTCGGAGAACTTTCACCCGCATCTCTCGCAACTTCTTGCGTTTGGCATTGGCGGGCAGGTCCTGGGTGTAGCTCACGCCAACCGATATTTCTCCGGATGCCAGCATGCCTGGCAAGACCAAATAATTGACTCGCCGCACCACGACTATCACGTGAGGCGCCTCATCGCGAATGTGCTTTAGCAGCTCGGGGAAGAGACCAAATTCAGCATCGTCAGACCGACCAATCCGAAAGCTGTCTCTGCTTGTAGCCGGGTCAAATTCTCGCGCCCGACTTACTGCGCTTGGAATGGTATCTAAGGCTGGCTGCAGTTCTTTCAGAATCACCCAGGCTCGAGCCGTAGGCTCAACCCCCCTGCCGCTTCTCACCAGCGACGGATCGTCAAAAAGAACTCTTAGACGAGCAAGCGCCGCACTGACCGCCGGTTGGCCCAGGAAGAGCTTCTCTCCTGCTCGGGTAAGGTTTTTCTCGAACATTAGCGTCTCGAAAACCACGAGCAGGTTCAGATCGACACGACGCAGCTCATTCCGGTTCATTGCTGTTACCTTCGTGCTCACCGGCGTCTCCAAGATAGCAAGACGCGCCGCCTTGACGAGCGGTGGTGAACAGTTTGCAACAGCCCCCCCTAGGCCCCCTGGTGCCGATGCGTCCGACAACCACCGGTCGGCGCATGGCGACAGATCGCTGGGAAGCCTTCTGCAGGCATCGCTAACGTCGATAGTC
>NZ_WELK01000016.1 GCF_009799925.1 Pseudomonas sp. R-28-1W-6 | reverse complement strand
CGGGTCAGAACAGCCTGTTCGAAGACTTCGCGGTGCTGCTCACCGACCAGGACGGCCAGTCCGACAGCGACACGCTGTCGGTGAACATCGTCGACGACGTGCCGACTGACTTCTGCCCGGATGGTGCGCATGTCGTGCTGGGGGTTGCCTCGCCACTGCCTCAGCCTGTGGTGATCGAGCGGGCTCTGAACTTTGCTGCGAGCGCGGGGGCGGACGGGGTCGGCAGTGTCGCGTTCAACCTGAGCCTGAACGTGGATAGCGATGGTGACGGCAATCTGGATGCGCAGACTTTCACGGATGCGGATGGCCTGCAGCTCTACATGCGTAACGAAGAGTTGGTGCTGTCCTATGATGGCGATGCGCAGCACCTTGTCGCCAAGACCCTGGACGGCGAGGTGGCCTTCACGGCCGTGATAGATGCCGGTGGCGATGTGTCCATCACCATGTTCAGTGGCTCCTTCATCAGCAACACGGTCATTACCACGGTGACGGACCTTGGCGGCATCGGCGGCGGGGATGTGCCGTTCAAGGGTTTGAACATCGGCAGCAAGGTCAATCCAGACCTGGATGGCAGCAACGATGTGCTGGTGTCCTCGGAAATCCGTCCGTTCAACGATGCCGATGCGGGCAGTGTCAACAGCAGCGCCAATGCACTGGGGGTTGGCCAGGGCAACGAGCTGTCCACTGGCGAGGTCATCCGTTACGACCTGGTGACGGGGCTGAGCATCAACGACCAGCAAAACAATGAGAGCTACAGCTTCGATGGCTATCAGGAGACCTTCGCCTTCCGGCAGAAGATCCTGATCGAAGGCGGTAGCAAGGATGCTGACTTCAGGCTGCGGATCTACAAGGAAACAGGCGCATTGTCTGGCACTACGTCCCTGGTGGGCTCGAGTCTGGTGGCGCAGCAACTGGCGCTGGTCATTGCTGAAATCACTATCTTCGACGCCCAGGGCAACGAACTCAGCGATGCCGACAAGCTGAACCATGTGGCCCTGGATCCGAGCGACAGCAACGGGCTGATCCTCTTCAACATGGGCGATGGCTGGACTTTCCAGATCAACAACGCGGAAGCCTTCAACGCCATCGAGATCGAGGCGATTGAGTCCACCAACGGAACAGTGAACGCTGACGGCACGGTGACCAGCTTCAAGCTGGGCGAGTTCTCCTTTGGCGAGTCGACGGATATCAATCCGGTCTCGTTCGAGTTGCCCGTGATCGGCACCGATGGCGATGGCGATTCGGTGACCAGTTCGATTGACGTGACGGTCTACCCGGATACCAAGAGCATTGTGGGCACCTCTTCAGGTGAAACCCTGACCGGTGATGGCGGGGAAAACTATCTGTTCGGGCTCGCCGGCAACGATACCCTGATGGGCAATGGTGGTGACGACATACTGCTGGGCGGCTTGGGTAGCGACAGCCTGAATGGCGGTGCCGGTAGTGATGTGTTCGTCTGGCAGGCCGGCGAAGGTGTCGGTGGGGGTGTGACCGATACCGTGCTGAATTTCGCCAAGGGCTTCAATAGCGGCGGCGACCAGCTCGACCTGTCGGATCTGCTGACCTGCGAGAATGGCGGGGTGGGCAATCTGGGTAATCTGCTGCAGTACATCGATATCTCGGCGGCCAATATGTCGGGAGACGCGGGGCTGCTGGATACCGTGATCAAGGTGAGTACCACGGGCGACTTCAATCCGCTCGACCCCACCGGAACGGCGCCCGCTGCTGGCCTGGTCGACCAGACCATCGTTCTGCAGGACGTCAACCTGCTGGATGCCGGGTCAGGTTACGGCTCCACCGAAGGCGGTGTGATCCTGGGGATGCTCGGTGACGGCACGCTGAAGATCGATACCGTTTGACCTGTGCGTGTACGATCAGCCCGCTACCCTTGCTGGGGTAGCGGGCTTTTTTATGCCGCTGTCCCAGCCAGGTGTGCATGGGGTTTGCCGCGTTGGCAACACAGAGTCGGATCTGGTTTTTCATGCCTGGAGGGCATCGCATGGTGTATGTGCAACGGGACGATGAAGGGCGTTTGCTGCGGGTGGAACACGATCCTTTCGAGGGGATGACCGAAACCCTGGCGATTGAGAGTGCGGAGCTGCATGGCTGGCTGAGCGCCAAGGAGGAAGTGAAGGAACGCCTGGCCAGCCTGAAAGAGTCCGACCTCGAACTGGTGCGGGTGCTGGAGGACGTGGTCGGTGTGCTGGTGGCCAAAGGAGTGATCCGCTACACCGACCTGCCTGAGGCGGCGCGGCGCAAGCTGGATCGGCGCGCGGTGACGCGGGCGGAGATAGAGGGCCTCAGCGGCCTGCTGGGTGAAGACGAGGGGCATCTGATCTGATCCGGAGCCGCGCGGGCGCGGCTGCTCGGCATGCTGCGGGCTGCGCTCGAGAATGCCTCCACCTGCCACCGGCTGGTTATCAGCCTTTCCAGGGGGCCGGCGCGCCGATCAGGCGACCCATGGCGCCGTGGATGCCCAGTTCGCTGAGTGCCGCCAGCTCGCCTTCGGTCTCGACCATCTCGGCTATCAGCGGCAGGTCGATGCTGTTGGTGGCGCGGAAGATGGCTTCGATGAACAGGCGCTTGTCGTTTTCCTGGTCGATGGCGCGGATATAGGTGCCATCGATCTTCAGGTAGGCCAGGCCCAGGTGGGTCAGGTTGCCGATCAGGCTGAAGCGCCCGCCGAAGTGCTGCAGGCCCAGGTTGAAGCCGGCTTCGCGCACGCTCTGGCTGAGCCTCTCCAGCTCCGCAGGAGGCGGCAGGTGGCGTTCATCCAGCTCCAGGGTCAGCAGCGGGCCTTGCTCCGGGTGCTCTTTGAGCAGGCCGAGCAGCTTCGCCAGGCTGGCCGGCTCGCGCAGGGTCGCGGCGGACAGGCTGAGCGCCAGGGGCTGCGGGTGCTGGGCGAGGTGCGCCAGGCTGTGTTCGAGCATGGCCAGGTCGAGGCGTGCGGCCCAGCCCAGGCGCTCGATCCAGGGCAGGAAACGGCCGGCGACCACGGCTTCGCCCTGCGGGTCGAGCAGGCGGGCGAGCACCTTGAGGTGCAGCGGCTGGTTGCGATCGGCGCAGCGGGCGACCGGCTGGAAGTACAGCTGCAGCTTGCTCTGGCTGAGCGCTGCGTCGATCCAGGTGCGCCAGTCGTGCAGGCCGTGCCCATTGTTGCTGGTGAAGTCGTCCAGGCGCTCCCAGGGCTTGCCGGGATTGCTCTGCGCCTGGGCCAGCGCCTGGTCGGTACGGCCGATCACATCGCCGACCGCCTCGCCGGGGCGGAAGGCGGCAATGCCCAGGTGCGCCACCGGCGTGCAGTCGCTGGCACCGGTCTGGCGCAGGCTTTCCAGGCCCTCGATCAGTTCCTGGGCCAGGCGGTCGGCGTCTTCGCCGGCCAGGCCGGGGGCGAGCAGGGTGAACTCGCCGCCGCGGCTGCGCGAGGCCAGCCAGTCCGGGGTGCCGCGCTCGGCCAGCAGGCGGGTGAGCAGTTCGCCGATGGCGCTGATCAGCTGGTCGGTCTTTTGCCCGCCCAGGCGCTGGTTGAGGCCGCCGAGGTCGTTGACGCGCAGGAACATCAGGTAGCCGGCGACATGCTGTTCGGCCAGGCTCAGCTGGTTGGCCAGGCGGATGTCGAACAGCCGCCGGTTGGCCAGGCCGGTGAGGCTGTCCTGGTAGGCCTCTTCGCGCAGCTTTTCGCTGCGCGCGGCCTCTTCGGCGAACAGGGTCTTGAGCTTCTCGACCATCTGGTTCATGGCCATCACCACCCGTTTCAGTTCGGGGGTGCGCGGGACCTTGGGCAGGGTGAGGAATTCGCGGCGGGTGATGGCCTGGGCCTGCTGCACCATGGTGTCCAGCGGGCGCAGCTGGGTGCGCAGCAGCCAGCCGCCGAGAATGGCGCTGACCAGGCCGCACAGCAGCAGCCAGAGCAGGCTGCCGATGGCGCTGTCCCAGAGTTTGGCCAGGGCGAACTGCGGGTGGCTGAGCACTTCGACCCGCGCCGCCTGTTCCCAGCCGCGCATGATCAGCGCGTCGCCGCCCTGGGGCTCCAGATCGACCAGGTCGACGAACCAGGACGGCACCTGGTCCGAGGTCACCGTGGTGCGCCGCTCGACTATGACTTCCTCGCTGGGGATGCGCACCACGCGGATGGTGGCGAAGTAGCCGCTGTCGAAGATCGAGCTGACCATCAGCTCGATCATCGCCGGGTCGTCCACGTGCGGGGTCATCGACAGGCCCAGCGCCGTGGCGGCGTCCTGGGCGTGCGAGCGCAACTGGCTGAGCAACTGCTCGCGGGACGACTCCACGCCGGCGATGAAACTGCCGGTGAAGGCCGCCACGAGGAACAGGCAGATGGCGAGAAATAGCTGTTTCAGCAGAGACATAGCGTTCTCCTAACCCTCTCCGATGGCGAAGCCTTCGGCCCGCATCTTCTTCAACAGATCCTGCCAGCGCGACAGCTTCTTGGAGTCACTCTTCTTGCCGGTCGCACCCGGCAGGTACAGGCCTTCGGCATTGAAGGCATAGACCGGCAGCAGATCCCGGCGCTGGGAGGCCGGGCGGATCTCGCCGATCAGGTTGTCCAGCACCAGGGGCTCGGCGCTCGGGCTGGCGTAATAGGTCAGCACCATGTGCGCCTGGTTGTACTGCAGGGCTTTGACGTAGGTGATGCGCAGCTTCTCACTGGGGATGCCGAGGCGGCGCAAGGTGAAATACTTGGCAATGGAGTAGTCCTCGCAGTCGCCGGCGCCCTTCATCAGCGCCTCGAGCGGGGTGGCCCAGTAATCCTCCTGGCGCCAGCTGCGGATGTCGTCGGTGAAGCGGAACTGGCGGTTGAAGAAGCGGTTGACCACGGCCAGCTTCTCGCGCTCGGGCAGCTTGCCGCTGCTCTGGATCAGTTCGTCCCAGGCTTCGATGCGGCTCTTGCCGACGCCCAGGTTGCCGTAGCGTTTTTCCGCAGTCTGGATGACCAGGGCGAAATCCCAGTTGGCCCGGGCCGCCACCCCCAGCATCAGGCTCAGCAGCAGGCCGAGTGCCAGCCACGCAGCCGGGCGGCGCGGTGCTCGTCCCTGAAGGCGTTGCCGAGGCAGCATGCGATCAATCCTCGCGGAAAGTTCAGCAAGTCTAGGCAGCGTGTCAGGCTTTTGCCGGCTTTGTTCGCCGGCCAGGCGGGCTGGTCAGCGGCTGGGCAGGGTTTTCTGACGGAGGATGTACAGGCTGACCAGCACGGCGCTGGCCAGCATGCCGGCACGCGCCCAGGGCAGCGGCACCAGGTAGCAGGAGAAGGCGATGCTCAGCCACATCAGGCCGATGGCGTAGACCTTGGCCTTGAGCGGGATGCCGTTGCCTTCCAGGTAATCGCGGATCCACGGGCCCAGGTGGCGATGGTCGACCAGCCAGTGATAGAAGCGCCGCGAGCTGCGCACGAAGCAGGCGGCGGCCAGCAGCAGGAAGGGCGTGGTCGGCAGCACCGGGACGAAGATGCCGATCACCCCCAGCAGCACGCTCAGCCAGCCCACCGCCAGCAGCGCATAACGCACGCTGCGGTGACGGCTCTGCCGGATGTCGCCGTGCGCCATCAGTGCGCCTTAGTGGTGGCGGGGCTTGAGCAGGGCCGGCTTCTCTTCCGGCGCGTGGCACAGGAGGAACAGGGCGGTGAGCAGCTCGGGGATCTGGTCGACCATGCTGTCCACCAGGTCGCGGTCACGGGCGATCTCGGCGAACTCGGGTTGTTCGTCGAACAGGCCGGAGGCGACCATGATCGGCAGCAGCAGCTCGCTGACCTCGTCTTCGGCGTCTTCGAACCACACCGACTCGCGCAGGAACACGCCTTCCATGAAGCCGATGCACCAGCCGCGCAGGTCGGAGTCGTCCGGCACTTCGCCGAGGTCGACGTCGCAGGGGAATTCCGGATCATCGTCGCTGGCCAGCTGGCGGCCGATATGGCCCTTGAGCTGCTGCAGGGTGGCTTCGATCTCCTCGCGCTCGGCGTCGCTGCGGTAGTGCGGCGGCTCTGCGAACAGGGCATCGATCCACTCGCGCTCCGGCACCGGCTCCGGGCAGATCGACAGGGCGGTCAGATAGCCGTGTGCGGCCACGTAGTCCAGGGCCTCCTCGTGCAGTTCATCGGCATCGAGAAAGGCTTGCAGGCGGGACAGTTGCTCGGCGAAAGACATCGTGGGCTACCTTGAGAAAAGAATCTTTTCGATTCTAGCCCCCTGAGTGGGCAAAAGCACGGCCGACAGGCGTTGGCTGCAGGGGCATGCCGCTCGCGTATACTGCGCCGCTGCATATGGAGACCGGCATGCTCGACCAGGCGCTACGCATTCTCAAAGACGTTTTCGGCTACGACGCCTTCCGCGGCAACCAGGCGGCGATCATCGAACGCGTGGCGGCGGGGGGCGATGCGCTGGTACTGATGCCCACCGGCGGCGGCAAGTCGCTGTGTTTCCAGGTGCCGGCGCTGCTGCGCGAGGGCCTGACCGTGGTGGTGTCGCCGCTGATCGCGCTGATGGACGATCAGGTCGCCACCCTCGACGAGCTGGGCGTGGCCGCGGTGGCGCTCAACTCGACCCTGGATGCCGAGGCCCAGCGCGAGATCGCTGAGCGCATCCGCCGCGGCGAGATCAAGATGCTCTACCTGGCCCCCGAGCGCCTGGTCCAGCCGCGCATGCTGGCCTTCCTGCAGCGCCTGCAGATCGGCCTGTTCGCCATCGACGAGGCGCACTGCGTGTCGCAGTGGGGCCACGACTTCCGTCCCGAATACCTGCAGCTGGGCCAGCTGGCCGAGCTGTTCCCCAATGTGCCGCGCATCGCCCTGACCGCCACGGCGGACATGCGCACCCGCGAGGAGATCGTCCAGCGCCTGCACCTGGAAAACGCCGAGCGCTTTCTCTCCAGCTTCGACCGGCCGAACATCTTCTACCGCATCCTGCCCAAGGATCAGCCGCGCAAGCAGCTGCTGGCCTTCCTCGCCGCCCGCCGCGGCGATGCCGGCATCGTCTACTGCCTGTCGCGCAAGAAGGTCGAGGAGGTCGCGGCCTTCCTCAGCGAGCAGGGCTACCCGGCGCTGCCGTACCACGCCGGCCTGGCCAACGACCTGCGTGCCTACCACCAGAAGCGCTTCCTCAACGAGGAAGGGCTGATCATGGTCGCCACCATCGCCTTCGGCATGGGCATCGACAAGCCCAACGTGCGCTTCGTCGCCCACCTCGACCTGCCCAAGTCGCTGGAAGCCTACTACCAGGAAACCGGCCGCGCCGGCCGCGACGGCCTGCCGGCGGATGCCTGGATGGCCTACGGCCTGCAGGACGTGATCTTCCTCAAGCAGATGCTCAGCAATTCCGAGGGCGACGAGCGGCACAAGCGCGTCGAACAGCACAAGCTCGATGCCATGCTCGCCCTGTGCGAGGAGACCCGCTGCCGCCGCCAGGCGCTGCTGGCCTACTTCGACGAGGATATGCCGCAGCCGTGCGGCCATTGCGACAACTGCGTCGACGGCGTGCAGACCTGGGATGCCACCGAGCCGGCGCGCCAGGCGCTGTCGGCGATCTACCGCAGCGGCCAGCGCTACGGCGTCGGCCACCTGGTCGACATCCTGCTGGGCCGCGAGAACGACAAGATCCGCGCGCCCGGCCATCAGCACCTGGCCGTTTTCGGCATGGGCAAGGCGCTCAATGAGGGCGAGTGGCGCACCCTGTTCCGCCAGCTGGTGGCCCGCGGCCTGGCCGATGTCGACCTCGACGGCTACGGCGGCCTGCGCCTGTCCGACAGTTGCCGGCCGCTGCTGCGCGGCGAAGTCAGCCTGCAGCTGCGCCGCGACCTCAAGCCGCAGCAGGCGGCCAAGGCCAGCGGCAGCAGTGCCAGCCAGTTGGTACGGGTGGATGAGCGCGAGCAGTGGGAGGCCCTGCGCGCGCTGCGGCGCAAGCTGGCCGAGGAGCACGGCGTGCCGCCTTACGTGATCTTCCCCGATGCCACCCTGCTGGAAATGCTGCGCAGCCGCCCGGCCTCGCTGAGCGACATGGCCCAGGTCAGCGGCGTCGGCGCGCGCAAGCTGGAGCGCTATGGCGAAGCCTTCCTCGAAGTGCTCAATGGCGCCGCGGAGACCACCCCGGTGGTGGCCGACCTGCGCCACGAGCTGGTCAGCCTGGCGCGGGCCGGGATGACCCCGCTGCAGATCGCCAGCCAGCTCAAGTGCAGCGAGAAGAACGTCTACAGCCTGCTGGCCGAGGCCATCGGCCACCAGCAGCTGAGTCTGGAGCAGGCGCTGGACCTGCCGCAGGACCTGCTCGGCGAGATTCAGGATGCCTTCCTCGATGGCGAGGGCGAACTGCCGCCGGTGGCGGCGATCGCCGAACAGTTCGCCGGGCGTGTCGAGGACGGCGTGCTGCACTGCGTGCGCGCGGCCCTGCAGGCCGAGTTCGAGGTGTGAGCGGCGGCGCCGGGCTTGTGGCCGGCGCCCTCGCCATCTAAGGTGGCTGCACAGGTTCGCGTGTCGAGGTGTCGGTGTCGCTGTATCGCACTTGGTTGGCCGATGTACCCGCAAATCCCTATGCCGAGCAGCTCAAGCAGGGCGTGCAGCGGCTGCGCTTCGCCCGCCCGCTGGAGCGCCAGTACCGCCTGTACCAGCGCCAGGAAAGCTATGGCCTGCGGCGCGTAGCCCTGGCCTTCGGCGTGGTGGTCTGGCTGGCGTTCGCCGTCCTCGATCAACTGGTGATCGGCGCGCCGGAGCGCTGGTGGCTGCTGGCCCTGCGCCTGGGCGTGCTGGTCCTGCTGCTGGGCTACGCCTGGTTGCTGCTGCGCCAGCCGCACTCGCCCTGGCTGGGGCCCTTCAGCTTGCTGTGCATCACCGCGCTGGGCGTCTCGGCCGCGGCGGTGGTGGGCATCGCCCACCACCGCCATCCGGATTTCCCCTACGAGGGCCTGCTGCTGATCTGCATGGCCGCCTACTTCCTGGTGGGCCTGCGCCTGAGCGAGGCGCTGCTCAGTTCGGCGATCATGCTGGCCGCCTACCTGGCCTTCGACAGCTGGGCCGGCACCACGCCGGCGCGGCTGGCCAACAACCTGGTGTTCCTGCTGTTTGGCAACCTGATGGGCGCGGTGGGCTGCTACCTGCTGGAATACCGCTCGCGCGAGCACTTCCTGGTGGGCAACCTGCTGCAGCTGCTCGCCGAGCAGGACAGCCTGACCGGCCTGCACAACCGCCGCAGCTTCGACCGCCAGCTCGACCTCCTGTGGCGCCAGGCCCAGCGCGAGCGGGTGCAGGTCACGCTGCTGCTCGGCGATGTCGACCACTTCAAGGCCTACAACGACCGCTACGGCCACCAGGCCGGCGATGCGGTGCTGCGCCAGGTCGGCCAGGTGTTCCAGCAGGCCGCCCGGCGCCCGCTGGACATGGCCGTACGCATGGGCGGCGAGGAGTTCGCACTGCTGCTCTACGACATCGATGCCGCGCAGACGCAGCAGCGCGCCGAGGCCTTGCGCCAGGCCGTCGAGGACCTGCGGATCGAGCATGCCGGCTCCACCAGCGCCGCCGTGGTGACCCTGTCTATCGGCGTGGTCTGCCTGCTGCCGCAGCCCGGCCAGGCCCCGAGCAGCCTGTACCAGCAGGCCGACCGCTGGCTGTACGAGGCCAAGGCCTTTGGCCGCAACCGGGTGATGAGCGCGGCGCAGTAGTCTGGCCGCAAGGGTCTGTCGCTTTGGCGCATTCTGTCGCCAGGCGCATGCGGGCCGGCTGCTAGCATCGCCGTTTTCGCAGCCGAGCCGTGCCGATGCAACGATTGATCCAGGCCAATGGCCAGCCCCATTACGGCATCTTCGCCGAGGCCCCGGGCCTGGTGAACTACCGCGACTTCGACTTCCGCTCGCCCATGGGCCGGCGCCTGGGTGCCTTGGCCAAGTGGCGGCGCTTCCACCAGTTCCAGTACTTCGGCCTGGTCAGCCACGAGCTGATCGGCGGCTGCGCCCTGGGCAACCTCAGCCTGCTCGGCGTCGGTTTCGTCTACCTGTTCCATCCGCCCAGCGGCCGCATGATCGAACGCCAGTTCCGCCTGCCCCTGGGCTTTGGCAGCCGCTTCTCGCAGCAGCCGGACGACGGCATCTGCGAGCTGCGCAGCGGCGGCAACCTGCTGCGCCTGGAGAACCGCCCGCAGCCCAGGGAGAAGCGCCTGCTGGTCGAACTGGACGACGGCACGCGCATCGATGCGCACTTCTCCGAGCAGCAGCCGGCCTTCCAGCCCATGTGCATCTGCACGCCCACGGCGGTCAACGGCTGGGTCTACGCGCAGAAGGTGGCCGGGGTTCGCTGCCGCGGTGCGGTGCAGAGTGCGCTGGGCGATTTCGACCTGGCGCAGATCGAGGTGTTCGCCCACCACGACTGGTCGGCCGGCTACATGCGCCCGGAAACCCACTGGAACTGGGCCTGCCTGTCCGGCGAGGTGGCCGGCGTGCGGGTCGGCCTGAATCTGTCCTGCGGGGTCAACGAAACCAGCTTCAGCGAGAACTGCTACTGGCTGGACGGCGAGCTGGTCCAGGTCGGCGGCGTGCACTTCCAGTTCGACCGCGACGACCCGTTGCAGCCCTGGCAGATCCGCTCCGCCGATGGCCAGATCGAGCTGCGTTTTCGCGGCCACGGCCTGCACCGCGAGCGGCTCGACCTAGGCCTGCTGGCGAGTAACTTCAAGCAGGTCTTCGGCTGCTTCGAGGGCGTCCTGCGCCCACCGGGCCGGGCTCCGCTGGTGATCGAGCAGCTCTGGGGCTTCGTCGAGGATCAGTACGTGAAATGGTAACGGCGGGCTTGGCGGGGGCCCGCGTCGGAGTTATGGTTAGGTGACTAATAATTAGGTTTTTCTGCTGTCTGCCCGCCATAGGGGCAGGCGGGCGGTAGCGGAAACCGGGAAATCGTCACTATGAATACGTTTGCGCAACACAGTTTCGGCATGCAGCTGGCTCAACTTTCCCGCGCCTGGCGCGCCGAACTGGATCGCCGCCTGGCCGGCCTCGGCCTGTCCCAGGCGCGCTGGCTGGTCCTGCTGCACCTGGCCCTGCACCAGGAACCGCCGACCCAGCGCGAGCTGGCGAAAACCGTCGGGGTCGAGGGGCCGACCCTGGCCCGCCTGCTCGACGGCCTGGAGGCCCAGGGCCTGGTCCAGCGCCAGGCCGTGCCGGAAGACCGCCGGGCGAAGAAGGTGCTGCTCAGCCCGCAGGCCCGCCCGCTGATCGAGCAGATCGAGAGCATTGCCATGGGCCTGCGCAAGGAGCTGTTCGCCGGCGTCAGTGAGGAAGACATGCAGCTCTGCCAGCGGGTGCATGCCCAGGTCCTGGCCAATCTGGAAAAGAACTGAGGTTGCCCATGAGCGAAGCCACGCGATCCGCCAAACCCGAGGTGGTCATCACTTACTGCACCCAGTGCCAGTGGCTGCTGCGTGCCGCCTGGCTGGCCCAGGAACTGCTCAGCACCTTCGCCGACGAGCTGGGCAAGGTCAGCCTGGAACCGGGTAGCGGCGGGGTGTTCTGCATCAGCTGCGACGGCAGCCAGCTGTGGGAGCGCAAGGCCGACGGCGGCTTCCCCGAGGCCAAGGTGCTCAAGCAGCGCCTGCGCGACCTGATCGATCCGGCCCGCGACCTGGGTCACAACGACCGCTGAGACCCTGTTCACTATCTCCCGGCTGTGTCTGGCTCTAATCCAACAGATGGTGAGCAGGCTCTGAGCCGCGCGCCAGCGTTTAGCTGAGGTCGTCGACGCTCGGGCTGTGCTTGCTCAGGCGTGCCGAGAGCACCGTGGCCAGCACGATCAGCGCGCCGCCGCAGAGCATGCGCAGCCCCGGCTGTTCGTGGAACAGCCACCAGGCGAAGGCGATGCCGTAGACCGGCTCCAGGGCGAACACCACCGAGGCATTGCGCGCGTTGAGCACGCGCAGGCTGGCGACGAACAGGCTGTGCGCCAGCGCCGTGCAGAGCAGGCCGAGCAGGCCGATCCACAGCCAGTCGAGCGGGCGCACCGCGGGCAGCAGGCTCCAGGCAAAGGGCAGGCTGCACAGCAGGATGCTGATGTTCTGCCACAGCGCCGCCTGGGCCGGGTGCAGGCCGCGGGTGGTGGCGCGGTTGCTCACCGACACCAGGGCGAACAGCAGGCCGGACAGCACCGCCCAGGCCAGGCCGAGGGTCGCCTGGTTGCCGAAGTCGAAATTCGGCGTGACCAGCACCAGGCCCAGGCAGACCAGGCCGACCACCGCCCATTCGCCACGGCGCACCCGCTCCTTGAACAGCAACCCTTCGAGCAGCACGGTGAAGGCCGGGAAGGTGGCGAAGCCGAGGGTGGCCACTGCCACGCCCGCCACCTTCACCGCGATGAAGAAACTCCACCAGTGCCCGCCGAGCAGCAGGCCGGCACCGGCCAGGGCCAGGCGGCGCTGCCAGCTGGGCCGCTCCTGGCCGGTGGCGGTGCGGGCGAACAGGCCCAGGGCGCCGACGGCGAACAGGGCGCGGCCGAACACTATGACCACCGGGGCGGCCAGGGCCAGCTTGCCGAAGATCCCGGACAGGCCGAAGAACAGCGCGCCCAGGTGCAGGGCCAAGAGTGCCTTGCGCCGGTTCATGCCAGGCGTGCGCCGTTGGGCAGCGGATGCTCGAAGCTGGCCAGCACCACCTTGCCGTCCGCGTCGTAGACGCCGGTGACCAGCACCTCCGAACGGATGCCGGCGATGCGCTTGGGGGCGAAGTTGCACACGCAGAGGACCTGGCGGCCGATCAGCTGCTCGGCCGAGTAGTGCGCGGTGAGCTGGGCGCTGGAGGTCTTGATCCCCAGCTCGCCGAGGTCGACTTCCAGCACATAGGCGGGTTTCACGGCTTTCTCGTTGAGACGGGCGCTGCGCAGGGTGCCGACGCGCAGTTCCACGCGCTCGAAATCCTGCCATTCGATGGTTTGCATAGGCGACTCCTGAATATCGGCAGAGTCTAGACGGCGCCCCCGCGCCCGGTCTGTCGGGTTACTCCCGGGATTTGTCGCGAGACTCGCGGCGCAGCTGGCGCGGAGTGCTGCCGAGCTGGCGGGTCAGGGCCGCGGTGAAGGCACTCTGCGAGGCGTAGCCGACCCGCGCGGCGACTTCGCCGACCGCCAGGTTGCTGGCCAGCAGCAGTTCGCGGCCCAGCTGCAGGCGGCGGCTGCGCACGTAGTCCATCGGCGTCTGCCCGGTTTCGGCGAGGAAGCGCGCGTGGAAACGCGCCACCGACAGGCCGCACAGGCGCGCCAGGTCGGCCACCTGCAGCGGATGGGCACAGTGGCGCGCGATGTGCGCATCGAGCGCCGCCAGCGGCAGGCCCGGGCTCGCCGCCGGCTGGCTGCTGCTCAGGCTGGCCAGCAGCAGGGCGGCGCCTTGCTGGGCGATCACCTCATCGTTGATCGGGCTGGCGGCCAGCCAGTTGACCAGCTGGCTCTGCGCCGGGTTGAGCAGCACGCGCCCGGGGCGTTCGAGCAGACGCCGGCCGGCATCGGCATGGGCGCCCAGGCGCTGCTGCAGCCAGCCGTCCGCGGGCACGTCGAGCACCAGGCAGTGGCTGCCGGCGGCACTGGCGCAGGCATGGTGGGCGGTGGGCGGCACCACGGCGAGGCTGTGGCTGAGCACCTGGCAACCCTGGCCGGCAACTTCGAAATCCAGGCAGCCGGACAGGCCGAACACCAGCTGGGCGTGCTCGTGGCTGTGGGCGATCTGTTCGTGGCGATACTGACGCAGGGAGAGGACCGGGTGCATGACGGGCTCCAGAAACGAGCCGGCAGTCTACACCGCCGCGGCGGGCCGGTGGGCTGTCATTGGACTGTCGCCTGGCGGTCATGCGGCCTTCACCGGCGGCGGGCAAGCTCGCGCTAAAACCAGCGGAGGCCCTCCATGAGCATCGCCGAGCGCAGCAAACCGAGCCGCAAGCAACGAGTCCGCACCCTGTGGATCTCCGATGTGCACTTGGGCACCCGCGACTGCCAGGCCGAGCGCCTGGCCGAGTTCCTCAAGCGCTACCAGGCCGACAAGATCTACCTGGTCGGCGACATCATCGACGGCTGGAAGCTGCGCGGCGGCATCTACTGGCCGCAGGCCCACACCAACGTGATCCGCCGCCTGCTGACCATGAGCAAGCGCGGCACCGAGGTGATCTACGTCACCGGCAACCACGACGAGTTCCTGCGGCGCTACTCCCGCTTGATTTTGGGCAATATCCAGCTGGTCGACGAGGCCGAACACCTCACCGCCGATGGGCGCAAGCTGCTGGTGATCCACGGCGACCAGTTCGACGTGATCACCCGCTACCACCGCTGGCTGGCCTTCCTCGGCGACAGCGCCTACGAAGTCACCCTGACCCTCAATCGCTGGCTCAACCACTGGCGCGAGCGTTACGGCTACGGCTACTGGTCGCTGTCGGCCTACCTCAAGCACAAGGTCAAGACCGCGGTGAACTTCATCAGCGACTTCGAGGAGGCGATCGCCCACGAATGCGTCAAGCGCGGCTTCGACGGCGTGGTCTGCGGGCATATCCACCACGCCGAGATCCGCCGGGTCGGCGAGGTCGAGTACCTCAACTGCGGCGACTGGGTGGAATCGTGCACGGCACTGATCGAGCACCTGGACGGCGGCATCGAACTGTATCGCCTGGCCGAGGCCCAGGCCCGCGAGGCCCAGCTGGCCATCGGGCAGGTGGCATGAGGATCCTGATCGTCAGCGATGCCTGGCTGCCGCAGGTCAACGGCGTGGTCACCAGCCTGCAGGCGCTGGTCGCCGAGCTGCGTGGCCTCGGTCATCTGGTCAAGCTGCTGGCTCCCGGCGACTTCCGCACGCTGCCCTGTCCGAGCTACCCGGAGATCCCGCTGGCCTGGGACCTGTGGAAGGTTGGCCCGGCGATCCGCGAGTTTCGTCCCGATTGCGTGCATTTGGCCACCGAAGGCCCGCTCGGCTGGGCCGCCCGGCGCTGGCTGAGCCGGCGCGGGCTGGCCTTTTCCAGCGCCATCCACACGCGTTTCCCGGAATACGTGCACGGCCGCTGGCCGCGGATTCCGCTGAGCTGGGGCTACGCCTACCTGCGCCTTTTCCACCGGCCGAGCCAGGCGGTGCTGGTGAGCACCGAGCGCATGCGCGAGGCGTTTGCCGCCCACGGCCTGCGCGGCCTGCAGCTGTGGCGCAAGGGCGTGGATGGCGCGCAGTTCCGAGCGCAGGAGGCGCTGCCGGGCGAGCCGGTGTTCCTCTACGTCGGGCGCCTGGCGGCGGAGAAGAACCTGCGGGCCTTCCTCGACCTGGACCTGCCGGGTGAGCAGCGCGTGGTCGGCGATGGCCCGCAGCGCGCCGAACTGCAGGCGGCCTATCCGCAGGCGCGCTTTCTCGGCTACCAGCAGGGCGCCGAACTGGCCCGCAGCTTCGCCACGGCCAGCGTGCTGGTGTTCCCGTCGCGTACCGATACCTACGGCCTGGTGATGCTCGAAGCGCTGGCCTGCGGCACGCCGGTGGCGGCGTTCCCGGTGGCCGGGCCGCTGGATGTGCTGGAGGAGGGTGTCAGCGGGGTGATGCGCGAGGATCTGCGCGAGGCCTGCCTGGCGGCCCTGCAGCTGGACCGCGGGCAGTGCGCGGCGCTGGCGGCGCGGCAGTCGTGGCGGGCCTCGGCGCTGGAGTTCCTGGCCCGGCAGCCGTTGCTCGATGGCGAGCCCGTGCCGGTCGAGGAGCTGCAAGCCCTGCAGGCGTAGGCTGGGTGGAGCGCGCCGCGCCGAAGCCCGGCGAGCGAAACCGGGGCGTCGGCTGCATTGGCCTGCGCTGCGCGCAACCGGCATCAGCCCCGGAAACGAAGAAGCCGCCTCGCGGCGGCTTCCGGGTTACAGGATGACCTTGTCGCGCAGCTTCTCGGCGGCCTGGTTGAGGGCCTGGATGACCTTTTCCTTGTCGTAGTTCTGGATGCCGTTGGTATCCAGGTACATGGAAAAGCCCGGCAGCTCGTGTTCGACGTAGCTGGACTTGGCGCCCAGGTCGCGGCGGAAGTCCACCACCTGGTAGATCTGCACCGGACGGCTGAAACCCTTGACCGCGATCTGGCCCTTGTCGCGGCACATGATCACGTCCTTGACCAGCGAGTAGGCCTCGTGGGAGATCAGGATCTCGCCGGCCTCGGCCGCGCTTTCCAGGCGGCTGGCCAGGTTCACTTCGCGGCCGATGATGGTGTAGTCCATGCGCGTGTCGGCGCCGAAGTTGCCCACCGTGCAGTAGCCGGTGTTCAGGCCCATGCGGATTTCCAGCGGCTTGGTGATGCCCTGGGCGCGCCACTGCTGGCGCAGCACCTTCATGTGCTTGCGCATGGCGATGGCCATGGACACGGCGTTCACCGCATCCTTCTTGGCGCCCTGGGTGGCCGGGTCGCCGAAGAACACCATGACGCTGTCGCCGACGAACTTGTCGATGGTGCCGCCGTACTTCAGGGCGATCTTCGACATCTCGTTGAGGTAGGTGTTGAGCAGATCGGTCAGGGCCTCGGCTTCCAGCTCCTCGGACAGCTCGGTGAAGCCCTTGATGTCGGAGAAGAACACGGTGAGCTTCTTGCGCTGGGTTTCCAGGCGCACGTGCTTCTTGCCGCTGAAGATCATTTCCCAGACCTGCGGCGACAGGTACTTGGCCAGGTTGCGCGCCAGGCGGGCGGCCTTTTCCTGTTCCTTCTTGATCTCGCTGCGGACCTGGGTCAGGTGGCGGCTCTGCTGGTGGACGAAATAGGCGGTGATGCAGATGTACAGGGTGGTCAGCAGGATGCTGACCAGGGCCACCAGGATCGGCGTGCTGGCATTGACCTGCGGCTGAGCCAGGGCGGTGGTTAGTGCCATGCTGCCGGCGGCCACCAGCAGGGCCAGGCCCATGTGGCGCAGGCCGCCGGAGATCAGGGTGCTGAAGCTCAGGGTGAGCAGGAACATCAGCGTCGGCACCACCGAGAAGCCCATCAGCACGGCGGCCATGCCGGCATGCACGGCGTCGATGAACAGCAGCACCAGGTGGGTCTTTTCCGGGTAGTCGCGCTTGAAGCGGTTGCCCAGGTGGTGGGCCAGGTGCGGGTAGAGCAGGGCGTAGGGCACCATCCACAGGATGTCGTAGCCGAAATGCTGGGAGTAGGTGCCGGCGGCGAGGCTGGCCGCCGTCGCGATATAGGCCAGCACGCGGGAGTAGTACTCGCGCAGCACGGGGGTGGAGTGGACCCGCGAAGGGTCCTGGGCGACAGACTTAATCAAATGCGAATGATCCCTGCTGGTTTTCTGGCGCTTCTGGCGAGCGCCTGGGTGGTCTGCAAGACCTGAGCCAAGGCTATGGCAAGGCGGGATCATAACCATGTGCGGGGCCGGCGGCCAAGCATGACCGCCGAATGGTGGGCCAGGCGTGCGCCCACGCCGTTGCCCGGACGGGGGGAAGTCGACCGGCAGCTGGCGGCTGGTCCGCGTGCTTGAGCGGACCAGCGCTGGACTCAGAACCTGTTTCGGATCTTTTGAGCTAGAGCCAAGCAAGGCGCAACGACCAGCGGGAGTAACAGCCGCAGGCTGGCCCGAAGGGTGAGCGCCAGCGAATCAATTGGGCGAGGACGCGGAGTTTACGAGGTGTAAATGAGCAGTACTCGTTTCACTCGCCCTTCGGGTCGCGCTAAAGCGCGCTAGCCGCAAGCGGCTTGCTGAGCCCAATTGATCAGCCTGCGGCTGTTACTGAGTTGCAACGCAGCATGGCCGACGATCAAGAGATCCGAGGCAGGTTCTCAGAAGCGGATGCGCCCGGTGAAAGCGTCCTTGAGCATGACCCAGTCGCCCATGAAGCTGTACAGCGGGTACTTGAAGGTGGCCGGGCGGTTCTTCTCGAAGACGAAGTGGCCGACCCAGGCGAAGCCGTAGCCGGCCACGGGCAGGGCCAGCAGCCACAGCCACTGCTGGCTGGCCAGGGCATAGCCGAGGATGCCGAGCACCAGCAGGCTGCCCACGTAGTGCAGGCGGCGACAGACATCGTTGCTGTGCTCCTGCAGGTAATAGGGGTAGAACTCGGCAAAGCTGTGGAAGCGTTCGGTGGTTGCGGCGCGCATGGCGTACCTCCTGTCATTGTCGGCTGGCAGTGTAGGGCGACTGTCTCCGGCGGCCAGTGACATACAGTGCCAGTTTAGTATCCTCATGGCGCCATTTCGTGCCGACCAACCTAATAAGAACAATCGATGAGCGAACGTACCACTTCATCCAGCTGGGCATCCGGCATCGTCGCGGCTCTGGAGCTGGGCGGGGTCGATTGCCGCAGCCTGTTTGCCCGTCTCGGCCTTGACTATGCGGCGCTCGCCGATGCCGACGCACGCTTCCCCCAGGACGCCATGACCCGCCTGTGGCACCTGGCGGTGGAAGCCTCAGGCAATCCGGCCATCGGCCTGAACATGGCCAGGGTGGTGCGCCCGTCATCCTTCCATGTGGTGGGCTACGCGCTGATGTCCAGCCGCAACCTGCTGGAAGGCTTCGCGCGCCTGGTGCGCTACCAGCGCATCATCGCCGAGGGCTCCGATCTCGGTTTCCAGCCGACGGCCGACGGCTACCAGCTGACCCTGGTGATCCATGGCGATCGCCTGCCCTCGGCCCGGCAGAGCGCCGAAGCCTCGCTGGCCTACTCCCTGGCCTTCTGCCGCTGGCTCACCGGCAAGCCGCTGACGCCGCGGCTGGTCAGCTTCCAGGGGCCGCCGCCGGTGGACCTGCAGCCCTACAGGGAGGTGTTCCAGGGGCCGCTACGGTTCAATGCCGAGCACTATGCCCTGCTGTTCGAGCGGGCCGACCTGGATGCGCCGCTGCCCACCGCCAACGAGGCGCTGGCGCAGCTGCACGACCGTTTCGCCGGGGAATACCTGGCGCGCTTCTCGGACAGCCGGGTGACCCACCAGGTGCGCCAGGTGCTCTGCCGCCTGCTGCCCCAGGGCGAGCCCAAGCGCGAGGCGGTGGCCCAGGCCCTGCTGCTGTCCGAGCGCACCTTGCAGCGGCGCCTGCAGGACGAGGGCAGCACCTACCAGCAACTGCTGGACGACACCCGCCGCGAGCTGGCCGGGCAATACCTGGCCCAGCCTAACCTGACCCTGCTGGAGATCGCCTATCTGCTGGGTTTCGCCGACCCGAGCAATTTCTTCCGCGCCTTCCGCCGCTGGTTCGACAGCACCCCGGGCGAGTACCGCGCCGGCCTGTAGCCGAGCCTCAGTGGCGCCAGAAGGCCGGCAGCAACAGCACCAGCACGGTGAGGATTTCCAGGCGGCCGAGCAGCATGCCGATGGTCAGCAGCCACTTGGCGCTGTCCGGCAGGCTGGAGAAGTTGCCGGCCGGGCCGATGATCGGGCCCATGCCGGGGCCGACGCCGGCCACCGTGCTGGCCGCGCCGGACAGCGCGGTGATCCAGTCCAGCCCGCACAGGGTCAGGGCCAGGGCCAGGGTGGCGATGGTGATGGTGAAGAAGAACGAGAAGGTCAGGATCGAGCGGACGATGTCCTCGTCCAGGCGGTGACGGTTGTACTGCTGCTTGATCACCGCCCGCGGGTGCACCAGCTGCTGCAGGTTGGCCTTGAGCAGGATGTAGGCGACCTGGAAGCGGAAGATCTTCAGCCCGCCGGCGGTGGAGCCGGAGCAGCCGCCGACGAAGCCCAGGTAGAAGAACAGCATGGTGGCGAACGGGCCCCACAGGCTGTAGTCGCCGAGGGCGAAGCCGGTGGTGGTCATCACCGAGGTGATGTTCACCGCGACATGGCGCAGGGCCTCCAGCCAGTGCAGCTGGTTGGTCGCCCAGTACCAGGTGGCGAGCACCAGCCAGCTGCTCAGCAGGATGAACAGGAAACCGCGGACCTGGGCGTCGCGCAGCAGCGCCTGGTAGTTGCCGCGCAGGGTCGACACGTAGAGCACGAAGGGCAGGCTGCCGAGAATCATCACCACCACCGCCACCCAGTGCACCGCCGGCTCCTGCCACTTGGCCAGGGACGCGTCGGAGGTGGAGAAGCCGCCGGTGGCGATCGCCGACATGGCGTGGTTGATGGCGTCGAACGGGTTCATCCCGGCCAGCCAGAAGGCCAGGGTGGCCAGGGCGCTGAGGCCGACATAGGCCAGCACCATGTACTTGGCGACCATGTGCGAGCGCGGCATGACCTTGTCCGAGCGGTCCGAGGATTCGGTCTGGAACAGGCGCATGCCGCCGATGCGCAGCATCGGCAGGATGGCCACGGCCATGGCGATGAAACCGATGCCGCCCAGCCAGTGCAGCAGCGAACGCCAGATCAGCACGCCCGGCGACATGCCGTCCAGGCCGCTGAAGATGGTGGCGCCAGTGGCGGTGACGCCGGACATGCTCTCGAAGTAGGCATCGGTAAAGCTGACGTGCTGGGTGAACAGGAACGGCACGGCGGCGAAGATCGACACCAGGATCCAGCTCGACACCGTCAGCATGTACATGTCGCGCGGGCGCAGCTGGCTGTTCTGCGGGCGGCCCTGGGCAACCATGGCGATCCCGGCGATGAAGGTGATCAGGCTCGACCAGAGAAAGGCGTTGATGCCCTGCGGCTGTTCGTAGACCAGCAGGGTGCCCACCGGCACCAGCATGCTGATGGCCAGGGTGATCAGGAAGATGCCGTTGATGAAGGCGAGGACACGCAGGGAGGGCAGGGTCATGGGGTGCTATGGCGCCGGGTCGATGGGCTGAGTCTAGGTGCGCGGCGGGCATTGGCCGAGGCGCTGTTGATCAATGTTTCCAGAATGCCTTGGTGAACAGCACCAGCACGGTGAGGATTTCCAGGCGGCCGAGCAGCATGCCGATGGTCAGCAGCCACTTGGCGCTGTCCGGCAGGGTCGAGAAGTTGCCGACCGGACCGATGATCGGTCCCAGGCCCGGGCCGACGTTGCACACCGCGGTGGCTGCGCCGGTCAGCGAGGTGACCCAGTCCAGGCCGGTGAGGGTCAGGCCGAGGGCGATCACGCCGATGGTGATGGCGAAGAAGAAGGAGAAGGTGATCAGCGAACGGACGATGTCTTCGTCCAGGTTGTGGTTGTTGTACTGCTGCTTGATCACCGCCCGCGGGTGCACCAGTTGCTGCAGGTTGGCCTTGAGCAGCACGTAGGCGACCTGGAAACGGAAGATCTTCAGGCCGCCGGAGGTGGAGCCCGAGCAGCCGCCGATGAAGGTCAGGTAGAAGAACAGCAGCACCGAGAAGCTGCCCCACAGGGTGTAGTCGCCGAGGGCCACACCGGTGGTGGTGACCACCGAGGTGACGTTGACGGCGACGATGCGCACGGCATCCAGCCAGGCGTGCTCGGAATTGGCCCACAGCCAGGTGCCGAACACCAGCCAGGTCAGCAGCAGGAAACCGATGAAGCCGCGCACCTGATGGTCGCGCAGCAGTGCCTTGCGATGGCCGCGCAGGGTGGCCACGTACAGGGTGAAGGGCAGGCCGCCGAGGATCATGAACAGCACGGCGACCCAGTGCACCGCCGGTTGCTGCCAGTTGGCCAGGGATGAGTCGGAGGTGGAGAAACCGCCGGTGGAGATCATCGACATCGAGTGGTTGATCGCCTCGAACGGCGTCATGCCGGCGGCCCAGAAGGCCAGGAAGCCGAGCCCGGTGAGGGCCACATAGACCAGCAGGATGTACTTGGCGGCCATGTGCGAGCGCGGCATGACCTTCTCGCCCCAGTCCGAGGACTCGGTCTGGAACAGGCGCATGCCGCCGACCCGCAGCAGCGGCAGGATCGCTACCGCCATGCCGATGAAGCCGATGCCGCCCAGCCAGTGCAGCATCGAGCGCCAGATCAGGATGCCCGGCGACATCGTGTCCAGCCCGACCAGGATGGTGGAGCCGGTGGTGGTGATGCCGGACATGGTTTCGAAGAACGAGTCGGTGTAGCTGATGTGGGCGATGATCACCATCGGCAGGGCGGCGAAGCAGCACACCACCACCCAACTGGCGGTGGTCAGCAGGTACATGTCGCGCGGGCGCAGCTGCATGTGTTGCGGTCGGCCGGGAATGACCAGGGCCAGGCCGGCGACGAAGGTGATCAGGCTCGACCAGAGAAAGGCGTTGAGGTCGTCGCTGCGCTCGAAGGCGAGCAGGGTGAGCATGGGGATGATCATGCTGGCCGCCAGGGTGATCAGGAAGATCCCCAGGATGAAGCCGATGATGCGCAGGGTCGAGAAGGCCATGAGGCACTCGAATGACTGGAAAGGCCGGCATTCTACCTGTCCGCTCAGCCACCTAGAAGCGCTGCTTTTTGCCAAAAAGCACAGCTGCGGCACTAGAATGCCAGCCTCGATTCCGGAGGATATGGCCGATGCAAGCCCTCGATCTGTTGCTCAACCGCGTGTCTGTAGGCCGCCTGCTCGATCCCGCGCCGGATGCCGCGCAGCGCGAGGTGCTGTTTCGCGCCGCCCTGCGCGCGCCCGACCATGGCCAGTTGCGCCCCTGGCGCTTCCTGACGGTGGAGGGCGAGGCTCGTGTGCAACTGGGCGAGCTGTTCGCCAGCGCGCTGCTGGCCGGCAACCCCGAGGCCAAGCCGGAGGCCCTGGACAAGGCGCGCGGCATGCCGCTGCGCGCGCCGCTGCTGGTGGTGGCGATCGCCCGGCTGAGCGAGCACCCCAAGGTGCCGCAACAGGAACAGCTGCTCTCGGCCGCTTGCGCGGCGCACGGCCTGTTGCTGGCGGCGCAGGCGCAGGGCTTCGGCGCAGTCTGGCGCACCGGCGAGCTGGCCAGCGATGCCCATGTGCTGGCCGGGCTGGGCCTGGCGGCCAACGAGCGCATCGTCGGGTTCGTCTACCTGGGCAGCTTCGAGGGGGCGCGGCGCACGCCGGCGCCGCTGGCCGTCGCCGACTTCGTCGGCAGCTGGCCGAGCTGAAGGGTTGCGCAGGCCTGGCGGTCGCCGCTCGCTGAGCGGCGCCGGCTAGGCCGCAGGCCCGGGTTTCACTGCGAGCTGCCGCTCAGCGGCAGCTCCAGGCTGGCGACGAAGCCGCCGTCCGGGTGGTTGGCCAGCAGCAGGCGGCCGCCATGCCGTTCGGCGCTGCGCCGGGCGATGGCCAGGCCCAAGCCGTGGCCCGCGGCGCTCTGCCCGGGGGCGCGGAAGAACGGCTCGCCGAGCTTCTCCAGCAGCTCCTCCGGCACCCCCGGGCCATGGTCGCGCAGGCTGATCAGCAGGTGCTGGGCGTGCCGCGTCACGCTGATCTCGATCGGCTGGCCGGGCGGGTTGAAGCGCAGGGCATTGCGCAGCAGGTTGTCGAGGGCGCGGGCGAGCATGTCCGGCCAGCCCTGGAACGTCAGCCCGGGATCATCCAGCTGCACCCGCAGCTGTTGCGCGGGGGCGCTCAGGCGCGCGTCGTCCTGCAGGTCGTCGAGCAGCTTGCCCAGCGCGATCGGTTGCGCGCTGCCGGGTTCGGCATCCAGGCGGGCGAGGGCGAGGATTTCGCTGATCAGGCCTTCCAGGCGGTCGCACTCCTGGGCCAGGCGTGGCCACAGCTTGTCGCGTTCCGCCGGCTCGGCGCGTTCGGCCAGGGCCAGGGCGATGCGCAGGCGCGCCAGCGGCGAGCGCAGCTCGTGGGACACGTCGCGCAGCAGCTGGCGCTGGCTGCCGATCAGGCCCTGCAGGCGCGCGCCCATGCGGTTGAAGTCGCGCGCCAGCACGCCGAACTCGTCGCGGCGATCGGCCAGGCGCGCCAGGCTGTGCTGCTGGTAGGTGGTCTGGCCGAGGTCATGCACGGCGCCGCGCAGGCGCCCGAGCGGGCGGGTGATGGACAGGGTCAGCAGCAGGCTCAGCGCGGTCAGCACGACCAGGGCGATGCCCAGGGCGCTGAGTGGCCAGAGCAGGCTGTCGCGGTGCCACTCGGCCAGCTCCGGGTGGGGGATGCGGTAGATGAACAGGTAGGTCTTGCCACTGTCCGGGTTGGTGTATTCGTCGGTCAGGCGGCGCCAGGGCAGGCGCTTCTCGTTGCGCTGGCGGGCTTCGAAGGCGGCGGCGCGCGGCGGGAAGGTGCCATAGACCAGAGCCTGGCCGTCCTCGTCGAGCACCTGGGTGTCGACATGGAAGCGCCGCTTGCGCCGTTCCAGGAAGTCCTGGGCGGCCTGCGCGCCCTGCTGCTCGTAACGCTGGCTCCAGCGCTCGGGCAGGTTGCGCAGCGCCGGGTGGTTGCTGAGGATCCAGGCATCCTGGTTCAGGGCGTGCCCCAGCAGCAGGGAGAGCCCGGCAACCAGGGCGATGGCCAGCCAGAAGCTGGCAAAGATGCGCCAGAACAGTGAACGCACGGGGACTCCTCAATCGGCAAAACCCGCCAGCAGTACCTGCCTGGCGGGTGGGGTGAGATGGGCCGGGTTATTCGGCCTTGCTGGCCTTCTCGGCCTTCCAGGCCTCGAATTCCTCGCGCTCGGCGCGGCGCTTGTCCATTTCCGCCTTGTGCGCGTCGAAGGTCTTCTGCTGCTCCGGGGTGAGAATGGCGCGGATGGCCTTGTCATGCTCCAGGCGCGCGGTCTCGATTTCCTTCTGCATGGCCTGCTGGTCGGCTGCCGGCAGCTTGTCCAGGTACTTCTGGGTGATGGCGCGCGGGTTGTCCTTGCGCTCGCGCATCAGCTTGCCCATCTGCTCGCGCTGTTCGGCGCTGAGTTCGAGGTCCTTGAACATCCGCATGCCGGGGCCGCGCTGCTCACCGTGCATTGACGGGTGGCAGGGGCCTTGCTCGTGCGGGCCGCCATCGGGCATGGCCATGGCCACGGCGGGCAGGGTGGCGGCGATCAGCAGGGCGATCAGGGTCTTGCGCATGGTGTGTCTCCTTGTCTGGATGCCGGTGGGTTACCGGATGGGCTCAGTTTAGGGAGGGCAAGGTCAGGCGCGGTCAGCCGAGGGTAAAGCCTGGGTAAAGAGCGCTGGCGCGGGTCAGGCGCTGTAGTAGTAGCCGCGGCTGCGCAGGGCGACGATGCGCGGGCGGCCGTCGGCATGGGCGCCGAGCTTCTTGCGCAGGTTGCTGACGTGCATGTCCAGGCTGCGGTCGTACAGGGTCAGTTTGCGGCCGAGGGCCAGCTGGGCCAGGGTCTGCTTGTCCACCGGCTCGCCGGGGTGTTGCAGCAGGGCTTCCAGCACGCGGCTTTCCGAGAGGGTCAGGCTGATTTCCTGCTCGCCGATGCTGGCCACGCCGCGTACCTGGCTGTAGCTCAGGTCGCCCAGTTCCAGGCGCGCAGTGCCGGCTACCGGCGCACTGCGGCGCAGCACGGCGCGCAGGCGGGCGGTCAGCTCGCGCGGGTCGCAGGGTTTGGCCAGGTAATCGTCGGCGCCCAGTTCCAGGCCGAGGATGCGGTCCAGCGGCTCGCCGCGGGCGGAAAGCATCAGCACCGGCAGTTCCGGGTACTCGCTGCGCAGTTGCTTGAGCAGCTCCAGGCCGCTGCCGTCGGGCAGCATGACGTCGAGGATGACGGCGGCCGGCGTGTGCTGCGCCAGGGCGGCACGGGCGCTGATGCCGTCATGGCTGGCGCGCACCAGAAAACCCTCCTGCTGCAGCCAGCTGGCCAGCAGTTCGCAGAGTTCCTGGTCGTCGTCGATCAGCAGCAGTTCGCTCATGGTTGCGCTCAGACCCACTGGCTCTGGCGTTTGTTCCGTCGCCCGCCACTCAGGCGCCCGACGACAAAGGCCAGCAGGGCGGTGCCGGCGCCGACGGCGAACCACATCTGCTGTTCGCTGAGCAGCTTTTCCGGCTGCCGGGCCAGGCTTTCCTTGAGCTTCAGCTTGAGCCGCTGATTTTCCTGGCGCAGGCGGCCGAGCAGGGCGCTTTCACGTTCGGCCTCGGCCTCGGCGCTGTCCTCGTCGGTGCTGTCGACGGTTGCCGGCGGCATTGCGCTCGGCGCGGGGCTGGGTGCCGGCGCGGCCAGCGTGCCGGGCGCCGTTGTCGCCGGCAGCACCAGTTCTTCGGCGGCCAGCCAGGGAGCAAAGGCCAGGGCGATGAGCAGCAATGACAGCGGACCTGTGCGCATGTGGAACTCCAGTTTCCCGTTTGTTCTTATGGTTTTTGTGGCAGGGGGCGAATCAGGGCAGTACCAGCTTGAACGGTTTGACCAGCACGCTGGCATACACGCCGGCGGCCCGGTAAGGGTCGGCGTCGGCCCAGTTCTGCGCGGCGCTCAGGGATTCGAACTCGGCGACGATTAGGCTGCCGCTGAAGCCGGCCGGGCCCGGGTCGTTGCTGTCCACCGCCGGGTGTGGGCCGGCCAGGACCAGGCGGCCTTCGCTCTTCAGCTGTTCCAGGCGGGCCAGGTGCGCCGGGCGGGCGGCCAGGCGCTGTTCGAGGGAGTTGGCTACATCGCTGGCGATAATGGCGTAGAGCATGTCAGTCCTTGCTTTGCTGGGGGGCGTCGTCGTGCATGTGGCGCGCCAGGTAGACGCCCTGGCCGACCAGGAACAGCACGGTCATGCCCAGGCTGCCGAACACTTTGAAGTCGACCCAGATGTCGTGGAAGGTGAAGGCGACGAACAGGTTGGCGCAGCCGCTGAAGAGGAAGAAGGCGATCCAGGCCAGGTTCAGGCGCGTCCAGATCGGCTGCGGCAGGTTCACCGCGTGGCCCAGCATGCGCTGGATCAGCAGCTTGTTGCCGATGAAGTGGCTGGCGGCGAAACCGGCGGCGAACAGCCAGTTGACCACCGGCGCCTTCCACTTGAGAAAGGTTTCGCTGTGGAAGGCCAGGGTCATGCCGCCGAACAGCAGGCAGGCGACCAGGGTCAGCCACTGGCCTTTCTCCAGCTTGCGCTGCACCAGCAGCAGGGTGCCGTAGACCAGCACCGAACTGGCGATCAGCACCGCGGTGGCGCTGAAGATGCCGCCCAGCTCGACGCTGTGGCCGGCCAGGTCGATGGTGCGTGGGTCGAGCTTGTAGACGATGAAGAACAGGATAAGCGGGATGAAATCGATGAATTGTTTCACGGCGGCAGCCAGAAGCGGGATGTGCCGGCATAATAACAAACATCATTCCCAGCGAAAGCGGCCCCATGAAAGTTGATCTGCACTGCCACAGCACCGCCTCGGACGGCGTTCTCGCGCCCGCTGTGGTGGTCGCGCGGGCCCATGAGCGGGGCGTGCAGATGCTGGCGCTGACCGACCACGACACCCTGGAAGGCCTCGCCGAGGCGCGCCGGGCCGCCACCGAGCTGGGCCTGCAGCTGATCAACGGCATCGAACTGTCCTGTACCTGGGGGGGCGCTACTATTCATGTATTGGGCTACGCCTTCGCCGCCGATGCCCCGGCTTTGCAGCAGGCCATTGGCGAACTGCATCAGGGCCGCTGGCTGCGTGCCGAGGAAATTGCCCGGCGCCTGGCCGCCAAGGGCATGCCCGGTGCGCTGGAGGGGGCCCGCGCGGTGCAGCAGGCCCTGGGCGACAGCGGCAATGCACCGGCGCGGCCGCATTTCGCCGAGTTCCTGGTCCGCGCCGGGCATGTGCGCGACCATGCCGAGGCGTTCCGCAAGTGGCTGGGGTCGGGCAAGCTGGGCGATGTGAAACAGCATTGGCCGACCCTGGAGCAGACGGTCGGCACCCTGCGCGAGGCGCGCGCCTGGATCAGCCTGGCGCACCCCTGGCAGTACGATTTCACCCGTAGCAAGCGGCGCCGCCTGGTGGCCGACTTCATCGCCGCCGGTGGCCACGCGCTGGAAGTGGTCAATGGCCTGCAGCCGGCTGAGCAGGTTGGCGGCCTGGCCATTCTGGCGCGAGAATTCGGCATGCTGGCCAGTGTCGGCAGCGATTTCCATGCACCGGGCGACTGGTCGGAGCTGGGCATGTACCGTCCGTTGCCCGAAGACCTGCCACCCTTGTGGGAGCGTTTCAGTGATGTCCACCGCCCAACTTCTACTGCCCCCTGAACAGGGAGAGGTCATGAGTCAGTTCTTCCAGGTCCACCCGGAAAACCCGCAGGCGCGCCTGATCAAGCAGGCGGTGGAGATCGTCCGGGCGGGCGGGGTGATCGTCTACCCCACCGATTCCTCCTATGCCATCGGCTGCCTGATCGGCGACAAGGGCGCGGTCGAGCGCATCCGCCGCCTGCGCCAGCTGGACGACAAGCACAACTTCACCCTGGTGTGCAGCGACCTGTCGCAGATCGGCCTGTTCGCCAAGGTCGATACCGCCGCCTTCCGCGTGCTCAAGGCGCATACCCCGGGGCCCTATACCTTCATCCTCAACGCTACCCGCGAAGTGCCGCGCATGCTCCTGCATCCCAAGCGCCGCACCATCGGCCTGCGCGTGCCCGGGCACCCGATCGCCCAGGCGCTGGCCGAGCAGCTGGGCGAGCCGCTGATGAGCGTCAGCCTGATCCTGCCCGGCGAGGGGTTGCCGATGAGCGATCCCTACGAGATGCGCCAGATCCTCGAACACCATGTCGACCTGATCATCGACGGCGGTTACGGCGGCCTGGAGGCGTCCACCGTGGTCAACCTGGCCGACGGCGAGCCGCAGGTGCTGCGTGTCGGCTGCGGCGATCCGACGCCCTTCGCCAGCGAAGCCTGAGGCGCGCTGGTGCCTGGCCTCGGGCCGTCCACGCGCGATGGCGCCGGTTCACAGGGCTATCGCGACCAGGATGGCGACCAATAGAATGATCACCACATCCATGCCGCTCAGCGCGCCGCCGGCTGGCAGCGCGTCGATGCGCTGGGCCAGGCTGGCCACTTCCTCGGCGGTCAGGGCATCCACCCGGGTTTTGGCCAGGGCGGCCGGCACGTCCATGGCCTGCAATTTGTCCTGCACGGTGGCGCGATCGAGAAACGCCTGAACCTTGGCGCGGTCGGTCTGTATGGATTGTTCGGCCACCGCGTCTTGCGTGGTGATCATTCCAGCTTCCAGCGGCAAGGCCACGAGGGCGGCCAGGCAGGCGAGCAGCAGGGCGAAAGCGAAGGGGAGGGAAAGGGTCTTCATGGCGTGCTCCCTGGTTGAGGTTCGCCTGGCGAACCGTTCAAGGCGGGTCGAGAGAGCGGCCCTGGCAGTTTCTCCAGTCGGGTAGAATGCCGCGGCGCTCACTCGTTCTGTTTGGACCCGCCGGCCGAGCCGCCGGTTCCGCCAGCCGTGGCTGGCGTGCGCGCCGCCGGTTTTTCAGCGATCAAGAGAGTGCCATGCAGACGACCCCGCCCGCCGATCCCGCCAGCCAGTCCGGAGCCCAGCAGGAGCTGCCGTTCGCCCTGGTCTACGGCCAGGCCGTCACCGAGCTGCCGCTGGACCTGTACATCCCGCCGGATGCCCTGGAGGTGTTCCTCGAGGCCTTCGAAGGCCCGCTCGACCTGCTGCTGTACCTGATCCGCAAGCAGAACATCGACATCCTCGACATCCCGGTGGCGGAAATCACCAAGCAGTACATGGGCTATGTCGAGCTGATGAAGTCGGTGCGCCTGGAGCTGGCCGCCGAATACCTGGTGATGGCCGCCATGCTCGCCGAGATCAAGTCGCGCATGCTCCTGCCGCGTTCGGCCGAGGCCGAGGCGGAAGAGGACGACCCGCGCGCCGAGCTGATCCGCCGCCTGCAGGAATACGAGCGCTACAAGGCCGCCGCGGAAGACCTGGACAGCCTGCCGCGGGTCGGCCGCGACCTCAGCGTGCCGCGCCTGGACGCCCCCGAGGCCCGCGCGCGCAAGCTGCTGCCGGAGGTCAGCCTGGAAGAGCTGCTGCTGTCCATGGCCGAAGTACTGCGCCGCGCCGACATGTTCGAGAGCCACCAGGTGACCCGTGAGGTGCTGTCCACCCGCGAGCGCATGAGCGAGGTGCTGGAGCGCCTCAAGGGCGGCGCCTTCGTGCCGTTCGTCGAACTGTTCAGCGCTGGCGAAGGGCGCCTGGGTGTCGTCGTCACCTTTATGGCGGTGCTGGAATTGATCAAGGAATCCCTGGTGGAGCTGGTGCAAAATGAAGCCTTTGCGCCGATCCATGTGCGTGCCCGAGCCGAATGATGAACCTCAACGATCCGAAAGAGCTGGCCTCCCTGCTGGAAGCCTTCCTCCTGGCCTCCGGCAAGCCGCAGTCGCTGGAGCGTATCAGCGAACTGTTCGATGAGGCCGAGCGCCCCGAACTGGCCACCATCCGCAATGCCCTGAGCCTGCTGGCCAAGTCGTGCAAGGGCCGCGCGTTCGAACTCAAGGAGGTGGCCTCCGGCTACCGCCTGCAGGTGCGCGAGCAGTTCGCCCCCTGGGTCGGCCGGCTGTGGGAGGAGCGCCCGCAGCGCTACTCGCGGGCCATGCTGGAAACCCTGGCGCTGATCGCCTACCGCCAGCCGATCACCCGCGGCGAGATCGAGGATATCCGCGGCGTGGCGGTCAACAGCCAGATAGTCAAGACCCTGATGGAGCGCGAGTGGATCCGCGTGGTCGGTTACCGCGACGTGCCGGGCAAGCCGGCGATGTTCGCCACCACCCGGCTGTTCCTCGATCATTTCAACCTGAAGAACCTCGACGAACTGCCGACCCTGGCCGCCCTGCGCGAGCTGGAGCCCGAGCCGGTGCTGGAGCTGGACGACGAGCTGCCGGTGCCGGCCGAGCTGCAGGCGCGCGCCGACGCCGCCGCGGGTGAGGAGGCGGGCGAGCCGCGCGACGAAACCAGCTTCCGCAGTCTGCTGGCCGAGCTGGACTCCATGGAACAGGGGCTGAAGACCGACTTCGACGACCTGCCGGAGCCCGAAGACGAGGCCGAGGCCATGGGCGATCTGGACGGGCCGGACCGGCAGCATTGAAAGGTCGCAGCGCGCGCATCGAGCTCTTCAAAGCGGCGCAAATCCCGCTAGGCGGTCTATAGTCTGCCGTGCGCCGCGGCGCTGATCCGCGTATGATGCGCGACCTTTTGTCGCCAGCTCCCCGGGCTTGGCGGCGCTCTCAGCATTAATTACACCGGGAGGTGCCGAGCATGAGTGAATTCGAAACCGATAGTGAAGTCAGTCGTCCCAGCGGCGAGAAGCTGCAGAAAGTCCTGGCCCGCATGGGGCAAGGCTCGCGCCGCGATATCGAGCAGTGGATCAGCCAGGGCCGGGTCAAGGTCAACGGGGTGATCGCCACCCTCGGCGCGCGGGTCGACCTGCATGACGCCATCAGCGTCGACGGCCACCTGCTCAAGCGCGAAGAGATGGCCGAAAGCGTGCGCCGCGTGCTGATCTACAACAAGCCCGATGGCGAGATCTGCACCCGCGACGACCCGGAAGGCCGTCCCACCGTGTTCGACCGCCTGCCGCGGCCGAAAGAAGGCCGCTGGATCAATATCGGCCGCCTCGACATCAACACCACCGGCCTGCTGCTGTTCACCACCGACGGTGAGCTGGCCAACCGCCTGATGCATCCTTCCTACGAGATGGACCGCGAGTACGCGGTGCGGGTGCGTGGCGAAGTCACCGACGAGATGATCGAGCAGCTGAAGGCCGGCGTGATGCTGGAAGACGGCCCGGCCAAGTTCACCGACATCCAGGAAGCGCCGCGCGGCGATGGCTTCAACCACTGGTACCACTGCGTGGTGATGGAAGGCCGCAACCGCGAGGTGCGCCGCCTGTGGGAATCCCAGGGGCTGGTGGTCAGCCGCCTGAAGCGCGTGCGCTTCGGCCCGGTGTTCATGACCTCCGACCTGCCCATGGGTCGCTGGCGCGAGCTGAGCCAGCGCGAAGTGGACATCCTCAGCGAGGAGGTCGGCCTGGCCTCGGTGGCCATGCCGGCCATGAAGGAGAAGATGCGCGACAAGCTCGATCGCCTGCAGCGCAAGTCGGCGCGTCCGCTGGGCAAGGGTGAGCGGCCCAAGCGCACCCTGCGTCCGGCGCTCGACCTGGCTGGCGGCGAGGCACCCCGTCCGGCGCGTGCCCCGCGTGGCGATGCCGAGCGCGCCCCGCGTGCGCCGCGCAAGGATGGCGAGCAGCGTGCGCCGCGTGGCCCGCGCAAGGACAGCGGCGAGCGTCAGGCTGGGCGTGGTTCGGCAGTGGCCGAGCGTCCGGCCGACGTGAACAAGAAGCGCACGCCGCGCCCGGCCAATGAGTCCGGCGAACGTCCGGCGCGCAAGCCGCGTCCGAGTGGCGATGGGCAACGTCCGGGTTTCGGCCGCAAGCGCTGAATCCAGGCAAATAAAAAAGGGGCTCCGCGGAGCCCCTTTTTGTTGTGCAGCGTCAGCCGGCCATGGACAGGCGGTTGCGCCCCTCGCGCTTGGACACATACAGCGCATTGTCGGCGCGGCGTTGCAGGCTGTCGCCCGACTCGCCGGGCAGCAGGGTGGCGCAGCCGATGCTCACGGTCAGATCGATGGCGTGGCCGTCGACCAGGTATTGCAGGCCCAGCACCGCCATGCGCAGGCGCTCGCCAACCATGGCGGCGGACTCGCGGCTGGTGTTGGACAGCAGCACCATGAACTCCTCGCCGCCGTAGCGGAACACCATGTCGATGTTGCGCAGGCTGTGTTTCAGGGCGCCGGCCACGGCCTTGAGCACTTCGTCGCCGGTGATGTGGCCGTATTGGTCGTTGATCCGCTTGAAGTGATCGATATCCAGCATCAGTGCCGACAGCGGCTGCAGGCTGCGTCGGGCCAGGTCGATCTCGCGTTGCAGGGACTGGTTCATGGCGATGCGGTTGCCGGTGTCGGTCAGCGGATCGCGCAGGGCGGTCTGCAGGGCGGCGCGGTAGAGCAGGGCGTTGCGCAGCGGGAACAGCAGGCTGGCCAGCAGCGATTCCAGCTGACCCAGTTCGTCTTCGCTGAAGCGCTGGTTGCGGCGGAACACCAGCTCGCCGAGGTATTCGCCCTCGTGGCTCAGGCGGTAGCCGGCCGAGTGGCTGGCTCGCTCGCCCAGTTCCAGGCGCAGGTCGCAGGCGGCCAGCTGGTAGCTCAGCGCATGCAGGGGCACCAGGCGCTGCACTTCGCGGAAGAACAGCTTGAGGATGCGATCGACCTCCAGCGAGGTCTGCAGCTGCAGGCCCAGTTGCTGGCGCAGCTGGGCCAGGCTGACCGGCTTCAGCGGCTGCTGGTTGCGGCTGGCATAGCCGAGGCGCTGCAGCTTGGCGGCATCGAAATCGATGGTGTTGGACTGATTATGCGGGACCATGGAACTCAACCTCTGGCGCTGGGCGCTTTGCTGAGGGAGATAGAGCGAATTCCATGCCAATGTAATAAAAGTCTTTTATTTCATTGGTTTAGGTTGTTTTTGCGAGGCCTTGCGGCAAGGGCTTGCCGGTAGTTTGGCGGGGATGGTGGCAATGTGATGCCGTTCACGGAAAGCGGCCGCCGGAAAACCGGCGGCCGTGGCGCGTGCTTACTGGGCGTCGAAGGCCTGGCCGTTGACGCCCTTGCTGTCCGGGCCCATCAGGTACAGGTAGACCGGCATGATGGCTTGCGGCTCCGGGTTGTTCGCCGGGTTCTCGCCCGGGTAGGCCAGGGCGCGCATGCTGGTGCGGGTGGCGCCGGGGTTGACGCTGTTGGCGCGCACGTTGCTGATGCCATCGACTTCGTCGGCCAGGGTCTGCATCAGGCCTTCGGTGGCGAACTTGGAGACGCCATAGGCGCCCCAGTAGGCGCGGCCCTTGCGCCCGACGCTGCTGGAGGTGAACACCACCGAGGCGTCATCCGACAGCTTGAGCAGCGGCAGCAGGGTGCTGGTGAGCATGAACATGGCGTTGACGTTGATCTGCATGACGCGCATGAAGTTGTCGCCGGACAGCTGCTCCAGCGGCGTGCGCGGGCCGATGATGGCGGCGTTGTGCAGCAGGCCGTCGATCTTGCCGAATTCGCTTTCCAGCATGGCGGCCAGTTCGTCGTACTGATGCGGCAGCGCGGTTTCCAGGTTGAACGGGATCACCGCCGGTTGCGGGTGGCCGGCGGCTTCGATCTCGTCGTACACCGCGGTCAGGTTGGCTTCGGTCTTGCCCAGCAGCAGCACGGTGGCGCCGTGGGCGGCGAAGGCCTTGGCGGCGGCGGCGCCGATGCCGCGGCCGGCGCCGGTAACCAGGATCACCCGGCCTTGCAGCAGGTCGGGGCGGGCTTGGTAGTCAAACATGCGGATGTCTCTCTCAATGGGTGTGGCTGAGGCCCGTGATGTGGGCGTTCAGCAACTGCACAGGGCGCGGTCGAGCACGCCGCGCAGTTCCAGGGGATGCTCCACTACCACGTCGGCGCCCCAGTGGCTGGGATTGTCGTCCGGGTGGATGTAGCCGTAGGTGACCGCGGCGGTCTTGCAGCCGGCAGCGCGGCCGGCTTCTATGTCGCGCTCGTCGTCGCCGACGAACAGCACTTCGCCGGGTTGTACGCCGATCTTCTGGCAGGCCAGCAGGAGCATTTCCGGGTCGGGCTTGCTGCGGCTGACGTGGTCCGGGCAGACCAGCACGGCCGAGCGTTCGGCCAGGCCCAGCTGCTGCATGATCGGCTCGGCGAAGCGCGCCGGCTTGTTGGTCGCCACGCCCCAGATCAGCCTGGCCTGCTCGATGTCGGCGAGCAGCTCGGCCATGCCCTCGAACGGCTGGCTGAACACGGCGCAGTGCTGCTGGTAGCGCTCGAGGAACTCCAGGCGCAGGGCCTCGAAGCCGTCGGCCGCGCTGTCCATGGCGAAGGTAGCGGCGACCATGGCACGCGCGCCGCCGGACACTTGGTCGCGGATCAGCTTGTCGTCGATGGCCGCCAGGCCGCGCTCCAGGCGCATGGCCTGGCACACGGCGATGAAGTCCGGGGCGGTGTCCAGCAGCGTCCCGTCCATGTCGAAGAGTACGGCTCGCAAACGCATGCGCCTCACTCCTCGCGCAGGGTCTGGATCATGTAGTTGACGTCCACGTCCGCGGCCAGCTTGTAGTGCTTGGTCAGCGGGTTGTAGGTCAGGCCGATGATGTCCTTGACGGTCAGGCCGGCGGTGCGGCTCCAGGCGCCCAGCTCGGACGGGCGGATGAATTTCTTGAAGTCGTGGGTGCCGCGCGGCAGCAGGCGCATCAGGTATTCGGCGCCGACGATGGCGAACAGGTAGGCCTTGGGGTTGCGGTTGATGGTGGAGAAGAACACCTGGCCGCCGGGCTTGACCATGCGGAAGCAGGCGCGGATCACCGAGGACGGGTCCGGTACGTGTTCGAGCATCTCCAGGCAGGTGACCACGTCGAACTGCTCGGGCAGTTCCTCGGCCAGGGCTTCGGCGGTGATCTGCCGGTACTCGACGCTGACCCCGGATTCCAGCTGGTGCAGCTGGGCCACGGCCAGAGGCGCCTCGCCCATGTCGATGCCGGTCACCGTGGCGCCGCGCTGGGCCATGGCTTCGCTAAGGATGCCGCCGCCGCAGCCGACGTCGAGCACCTTCTTGCCGGCCAGGCCGACGCGTTCGTCGATCCAGTTGACCCGCAGCGGGTTGATGTCGTGCAGCGGCTTGAACTCGCTCTCGCGGTCCCACCAGCGGTGGGCGAGGGCTTCGAATTTGGCGATTTCGGCGTGGTCGACGTTGCTCATGGGGCTTTCCTTCAAATCGAATGCTGGTCGGCAATGCGCGCGCCCCAGGCGCGGGCATTGGCGATGATGCGCTCTTCGTCCAGGCGCGTCAGGCGACCCTGGTCGAGCAGTTGTTTGCCGCCGACCCACAGGTGGCGCACGCAGCTGCGGCCGCCGGCGTAGATCAGCTGGGAGACCGGGTCGTAGACCGGCTGCTGGGCCAGACCGGCGAGGTCGAAGGCGACCAGATCGGCCTGCTTGCCCAGCTCCAGGGAGCCGGTCTGCTCGTCCAGGCCGAGGGCACGGGCGCCGTTGAGGGTGGCCATGCGCAGGGCGCTGTGGGCGTTCAGGGCGGTGGCGCTGCCGGCCACGGCCTTGGCCAGCAGGGCGGCGGTGCGGGTTTCGCCGAGCAGGTCCAGGTCGTTGTTGCTGGCCGCGCCGTCGGTGCCGATGGCCACGTTGACGCCGGCCTGCCAGAGCTTCTCCACCGGGCAGAAGCCGCTGGCCAGCTTGAGGTTGGACTCCGGGCAATGGATCACGCTGCTGTTGCTTTCTACCAGCAGGGCGATGTCCTCGTCGCTGATCTGGGTCATGTGCACGGCCTGGAAGCGCGGGCCGAGCAGGCCGAGGCTCGCCAGCCGCTGCAGCGGGCGCATGCCGTGCAGCTCCAGGCTCTGCTGCACCTCGAAGGCGGTCTCGTGCACGTGCATGTGGATCCCGGCGTCCAGTTCCTCGGCCAGCATGCGCACGTTTTCCAGCTTGTCGTCGCTGACCGAGTAGGGCGCGTGCGGGCCGAAGGCGATCTTGATCCGCGGGTGCAGCTTGAGTTCGTCGAACAGCTTGAGGCCCTTGCGCAGGGCTTCGTCGGCGTCGCGGGCGCCGGGGGTGGGGAAGTCCAGCACGGGAATGGTCATCTGCGCGCGGATGCCGCTCTTGTGCACCAGTTCGCTGGCCACTTCCGGGAAGAAGTACATGTCGGAGAAGCAGCTGATGCCGCCCTTGAGCTGCTCGGCGATGGCCAGTTCGGTGCCGTCGCGGACGAACTCCTCGTCGACCCACTTGGCTTCGGCCGGCCAGATATGGTCCTGCAGCCAGCTCATCAGCGGCAGGTCGTCGGCCAGGCCGCGGAACAGGGTCATCGCCGCATGGCCGTGGGCGTTGATCAGGCCGGGGCTGAGCAGCTGGTCCGGCAGCTCGCGCACTTCCCTGGCCGGGTGCTTGAGCGCCTCGGCGCGCGGTGCGATCAGGGCGATGCGGCCGTCGCGAATGCCCAGCCCGTATTCGCGCAGCACCACCCCGGCAGGCTCGACCGGCACCAGCCAGGTGGGCAGGAGCAGCAGGTCGAGCGGTGCGCGCTGGTCGGGCATGGCGAGATATCCGAGGTAAATAAAAAGTGGCGGCAGTATAACTGAGCCATAGCGGCGGCCGCTCGCTATAATCCGCGGCTTTTCGTTTCGGCAAGTGGGGTGGGCCATGCGCGAGCAATTGCTGGCGGCGGAGAAGGTAAAGGCCATTGAGTGGCGAGATGGCAGGCTGCATTTGCTCGATCAGCGCCTGCTGCCGCGCGAGGAAGTCTGGCTGGCTTACGACACGGCGGCCGGGGTGGCCGAGGCCATTCGCCAGATGGTGGTGCGCGGCGCGCCGGCCATCGGCATCGCGGCGGCCTACGGCCTGGTGCTGGGCGCCCGCGAACGCCTGGCCGAGGGCGATGCCTACTGGCAGGTGGCGCTGGAAGACGACTTCACCGTGCTGGCCGAGTCGCGGCCGACTGCGGTCAACCTGTTCTGGGCCCTGGAGCGCATGCGCGAGCGCCTGCAGCGGCTGAAGCCGGGCGAGGTGCCCCTGGCGGCGCTGGAGGCCGAGGCCATCGGCATCCATGACAGCGACCGCGAGGCCAACCTGACCATGGCCCAGTACGGCATGGAGTACATCCGCAAGCACCAGGGCAGCCCGCAGAACATCCTCACCCACTGCAACACCGGGGCCCTGGCCACCGGCGGCTTCGGCACCGCGCTGGGGGTGATTCGCGCGGCGTACCTGGATGGCCTGATCGAGCGGGTGTATGCCGACGAGACCCGGCCCTGGCTGCAGGGTTCGCGCCTGACCGCCTGGGAGCTGGCGGGCGAGGGCGTACCGGTCACCCTGAACGTGGATTCGGCGGCGGCGCACCTGATGAAGGATCGCGGCATCACCTGGGTCATAGTCGGCGCCGACCGCATCACCGCCAATGGCGATGTGGCCAACAAGATCGGCACCTACCAGCTGGCCGTCTGCGCCATGCACCACGGCGTGCGCTTCATGGTGGTGGCGCCCAGTTCGACCATCGACATGGGGCTGGAAGACGGCGACGACATTCCCATCGAGGAGCGCGACGGCCGCGAGCTGCTGGATGTCGGGGGGCAGCGGATTGCCGCCGACGTGGAGGCCTACAACCCGGTGTTCGATGTCACCCCGGCCGACCTGATCGATGTGATCGTCACCGAGAAAGGCATAGTCGAGCGGCCGGACGCGGCGAAAATGGCGCAACTGATGTGCCGCAAGCGCCTGCACTGAGTCGTGCCGAGCCGCTGGCCGGCCTGCCCGGTGGGGTAGGTCTGCAGCGGCGATTGTGGTAACCTCCGGCAGTTTTCCGGACGCCCTGCACAAGGTCGTTCATTAGCGCGAATTGTTGGCTTAACTCGTTGATTTGTCGTGAGTCGCTGCTGGGCAAGAGCGACAACGGCGGACTCCGGTCACGCCCGGGAAGGGTGCGACGGGGTTTCACCAGAAAAAGGAACCAGGCTTCTCATGGGCGAACTGGCCAAAGAAATCCTCCCGGTCAATATCGAAGACGAGCTGAAACAGTCCTACCTCGACTACGCGATGAGCGTGATCGTCGGCCGCGCCCTGCCGGATGCGCGCGACGGTCTGAAGCCCGTGCACCGTCGCGTGCTGTTCGCGATGAGCGAGCTGGGTAACGACTGGAACAAGGCGTACAAGAAATCTGCCCGTGTGGTCGGTGACGTCATCGGTAAGTACCACCCGCACGGCGACACGGCGGTGTACGACACCATCGTGCGCATGGCCCAGCCGTTCTCGCTGCGCTACATGCTGGTCGACGGCCAGGGCAACTTCGGTTCGGTGGACGGCGACAATGCCGCGGCCATGCGCTACACCGAGGTGCGCATGGCCAAGCTGGCCCATGAGCTGCTGGCCGACCTGGACAAGGAAACCGTCGACTGGGTGCCCAACTATGACGGCACCGAGCAGATCCCGGCGGTCATGCCGACCAAGATCCCCAACCTGCTGGTCAACGGTTCCAGCGGTATCGCCGTGGGCATGGCGACCAACATCCCGCCGCACAACCTGTCCGAAGTGATCGACGGTTGCCTGGCGCTGATGGACAACGGCGAGCTCACCGTCGATGAACTGATGCAGTACATCCCCGGCCCGGACTTCCCCACCGCGGGCATCATCAACGGTCGCGCCGGCATCATCGAGGCCTACCGCACCGGCCGTGGCCGCATCTATATGCGTGCCCGTGCCGAGATCGAGGACATCGACAAGGTCGGTGGCCGCCAGCAGATCGTCGTCACCGAGCTGCCATACCAGCTGAACAAGGCACGGCTGATCGAGAAGATCGCCGAGCTGGTCAAGGAGAAGAAGCTCGAAGGCATCACCGAACTGCGCGACGAGTCCGACAAGGACGGCATGCGCGTGGTCATCGAGCTGCGCCGTGGCGAAGTGCCGGAGGTGATCCTCAACAACCTCTACGCCCAGACGCAGATGCAGAGCGTGTTCGGCATCAACGTGGTGGCCCTGGTCGACGGCCAGCCGCGCACGATGAACCTCAAGGACATGCTCGAGGTGTTCATCCGTCACCGCCGCGAAGTGGTGACCCGGCGGACCGTCTACGAGCTGCGCAAGGCCCGTGAGCGTGGCCACATCCTCGAAGGCCAGGCGGTTGCCCTGTCCAACATCGACCCGGTGATCGAGCTGATCAAGACCTCGCCGACCCCGGCCGACGCCAAGGAGCGCCTGATCGCCGCCGCCTGGGAATCCAGCGCCGTGGAGGCCATGGTCGAGCGCGCCGGCGCCGATTCCTGCCGCCCGAACGATCTCGATCCGCAATACGGTCTGCGCGAAGGCAAGTACTACCTGTCGCCCGAGCAGGCCCAGGCCATCCTCGAACTGCGCCTGCACCGCCTGACCGGCCTGGAGCATGAGAAGCTGCTGGCCGAGTACCAGGAGATCCTCACCCAGATCGGCGAGCTGATCCGCATCCTGACCAGTGCCACGCGCCTGATGGAAGTGATCCGCGAGGAGCTGGAGAAGGTCAAGGCCGAGTTCGGCGACGCCCGTCGCACCGAGATCATGGCCTCGCAGACCGATCTGACCATCGCCGACCTGATTACCGAAGAAGAGCGCGTGGTGACCATCTCCCACGGCGGCTACGCCAAGTCCCAGCCGCTGGCCGCCTACCAGGCCCAGCGTCGCGGCGGCAAGGGCAAGTCGGCCACCGGGGTGAAGGACGAGGACTACATCGAACACCTGCTGGTCGCCAACAGCCACGCCACCCTGCTGCTGTTCTCCAGCAAGGGCAAGGTCTACTGGCTGCGTACCTTCGAGATTCCGGAGGCCTCGCGTACCGCGCGTGGCCGTCCGCTGGTCAACCTGCTGCCGCTGGACGAGGGCGAGCGCATCACCGCGATGCTCCAGGTCGACCTGGAAGCCGTGCGCCAGCAAGCGCCGGAAGGTGAAGACGGCGACGACGTGATCGAAGGCGTGCTGGTCGAGCAGGAAGAAATCAGCGAAGAAGTCGGCGACGACGAAGACGCCGATGACGACAGCGCCGACGAGCCGACCGGCACCTACGTGTTCATGGCCACCGCCTTCGGTACCGTGAAGAAGACTCCGCTGGTGCAGTTCAGCAAGCCGCGCAGCTCGGGCCTGATCGCCCTGCGCCTGGAAGAGGGCGACACCCTGATCGCCGCTGCCGTGACCGACGGCGCGCGGGAAGTGATGATGTTCTCCGATGGCGGCAAGGTCATCCGCTTCAAGGAAAGCAAGGTGCGCACCATGGGCCGTACCGCCCGCGGCGTGCGCGGCATGCGCCTGCCGGAAGGCCAGCGCATCATTTCCATGCTGATTCCGGAAGCCGGCGCGCAGATCCTCACCGCTTCGGCCCGTGGTTACGGCAAACGCACCGAGATGGCCGAGTTCCCGCGCCGTGGGCGTGGCGGCCAGGGCGTGATCGCCATGGTGATCAACGAGCGCAACGGCAACCTGATCGGTGCCATCCAGGTGCAGAATGGCGAGGAGATCATGATGATTTCCGACCAGGGCACCCTGGTGCGGACCCGCGTCGACGAACTGCGCTGCCTGGGTCGCAACACCCAGGGCGTGATCCTGATCAAGCTGGCCGCCGACGAGACCCTGGTCGGCCTGGAGCGGGTGCAGGAGCCGTCCGGCGTGGATGACGACGAGAGCGAAGGTGGGGAGCTGAACGGCGAAGTGCTCGCCGAAGGCGCCGCTGCCGAGCAAGATGATGTGGACGCGGCCGACCTGGGCGACGACGCCTCGGTAGATGCCCCAAGCGACGAAGAGTGAGATTGACGTGAGCAAGCGAGCCCATAACTTCTGCGCCGGTCCGGCGGCGCTCCCCACCGCGGTACTCGAACGCGCCCAGGCCGAGATGCTCGACTGGCAGGGCAAGGGCCTTTCCGTGATGGAAATGAGCCACCGCAGCGACGAGTACGTGGCTATCGCCGAGAAGGCCGAGCAGGACCTGCGCGACCTGCTGAGCATCCCGAACGACTACAAGGTGTTGTTCCTCCAGGGTGGCGCCAGCCAGCAGTTCGCCGAGATCGCCCTCAACCTGCTGCCGGAAGACGGCGTCGCCGACTACATCGACACCGGCATCTGGTCGAAGAAGAGCATCGAGGAAGCCAGTCGCTACGGCAACGTCAACGTCGCCGCCAGCGCCAAGGCCTACGACTACTTCGCCATCCCGGGGCAGAACGAGTGGCAGCTGTCGAAGGATGCCGCCTACCTGCACTACGCCAGCAACGAGACCATCGGTGGCCTGCAGTTCGACTGGGTCCCGGAAGTGGGCGACACCCCGCTGGTGGTGGACATGTCCTCGGACATCCTCTCCCGCGAGATCGACGTGTCCAGGTTCGGCCTGATCTACGCCGGCGCGCAGAAGAACATCGGCCCCAGCGGCCTGGTGGTGACCATCGTCCGTGAGGACCTGCTGGGTCGTGCCCGCAGCATCTGCCCGACCATGCTCAACTACAAGGTCGCGGCCGACAACGGCTCGATGTACAACACCCCGGCGACCTATTCCTGGTACCTCTCCGGCCTGGTCTTCGAGTGGCTCAAGGAGCAGGGCGGCGTGGCCGCCATGGAGCAGCGCAACAAGGCTAAGAAGGACCTGCTGTACAAGGCCATCGACGCCAGCGACTTCTACAGCAACCCGATCGCCAGGAACGCCCGTTCCTGGATGAACGTGCCGTTCCGCCTGGCCGACGAGAAGCTGGACAAGGCCTTCCTGGCCGGTGCCGAGGCGCGCGACCTGCTCAATCTCAAGGGCCACCGTTCGGTGGGCGGCATGCGTGCCTCCCTCTACAACGCCACCGGCCTGGATGCGGTGGAAGCCCTGGTGGCCTACATGGCGGAGTTCGAGAAGGAGCACGCCTGATGAGCGACGTCGATCAGCTCAAGGCGCTGCGCGTTCGCATCGACAGCCTGGACGAGAAGATCCTCGAGCTGATCAGCGATCGCGCGCGCTGCGCCCAGGAAGTGGCGCGGGTGAAGATGCTCTCGCTGCCGGCTGGCGAGAAGCCGGTGTTCTATCGCCCCGAGCGCGAGGCCTGGGTGCTCAAGCACATCATGGAGCTGAACAAGGGGCCGCTGGACAACGAGGAAGTGGCGCGGCTGTTCCGCGAGATCATGTCCTCCTGCCTGGCCCTCGAGCAGCCGCTGAAGATCGCCTACCTCGGCCCGGAAGGCACCTTCTCCCAGGCCGCGGCGCTCAAGCACTTCGGTCACGCGGTGATCAGCCAGCCGATGGCGGCGATCGACGAAGTATTCCGCGAGGTGGCCGCCGGTGCGGTCAACTTCGGCGTGGTGCCGGTGGAGAACTCCACCGAGGGGGCGGTCAACCATACCCTCGACAGCTTCCTCGAGCACGACATGGTCATCTGCGGCGAGGTGGAGCTGCGCATCCACCATCACCTGCTGGTCGGCGACACCACCAAGACCGACAAGATCACCCGCATCTATTCCCATGCCCAGTCCCTGGCTCAGTGCCGCAAGTGGCTGGACGCGCACTACCCGAACGTCGAGCGCGTGGCGGTTTCGAGCAACGCCGAAGCGGCCAAGCGGGTGAAGAGCGAGTGGAACTCGGCGGCCATCGCCGGTGATATGGCGGCGAACCTCTATGGCCTGAGCAAACTGTTCGAGAAGATCGAGGATCGTCCGGACAACTCCACGCGCTTCCTCATCATCGGTAATCAGGAAGTGCCGCCGACCGGCGACGACAAGACCTCGATCATCGTGTCGATGAGCAACAAGCCGGGCGCGCTGCACGAACTGCTGGTGCCGTTCCACGTCAACGGCATCGACCTGACCCGCATCGAGACCCGTCCGTCGCGCAGCGGCAAGTGGACCTACGTGTTCTTCATCGACTTCGTCGGTCACCACCGCGACCCGCTGATCAAGGACGTGCTGGAAAAGATCAATCAGGAAGCCGTGGCCCTCAAGGTGCTGGGTTCCTACCCGAAAGCGGTCCTCTAAGGAGCCCACATGAGTTGCGATTTCCTCGCCCGTGCCGTGCCGGGCGTGCAGAAACTCTCGCCCTACGTGCCGGGCAAGCCGGTCGACGAGCTGGCCCGCGAGCTGAATCTCGACCCGGCCGGCATCGTCAAGCTGGCCAGCAACGAGAACCCGCTGGGCCCCTCGCCGAAGGCGCTGCAAGCCATCCGCGCCGAGCTGGCCGAACTGACCCGCTACCCGGACGGCAACGGCTTCGAACTCAAGTCGAGGCTGGCCGCGCGCTGTGGCGTGCAGCTGAACCAGGTGACCCTGGGCAACGGCTCCAACGACATCCTCGACCTGGTCGCCCGTGCCTGGCTGGCGCCAGGGCTGAACGCGGTGTTCAGTCAGTACGCCTTCGCCGTCTACCCGATCGCCACCCAGGCGGTCGGCGCCCAGGGCAAGGTGGTGCCGGCCAGGGACCATGGCCACGACCTGGAGGCCATGCTGGCCGCCATCGATGCCGATACCCGCGTGGTGTTCATCGCCAACCCGAACAACCCGACCGGCACCTGGTTCGGCCCGGACGCGCTGGAGCGCTTCCTCGCCCGCGTGCCGCAGGACGTGCTGGTGGTGCTGGACGAGGCCTATATCGAATACGCCGAGGGCGACGAGCTGCCCGATGGCCTCGACTACCTGGCGCGCTACCCCAATCTGCTGGTATCGCGCACCTTCTCCAAGGCCTATGGCCTGGCCTCGCTGCGGGTCGGCTATGCGCTGTCCTCGCCGCAGGTGGCCGATGTGCTCAACCGCGTGCGCCAGCCGTTCAACGTCAACAGCCTGGCCCTGAGCGCCGCCTGTGCCGCGCTGGAGGATGCCGACTACCTGGCGGCAAGCCGGCAGTGCAACGATGCCGGCATGGCCCAGTTGGAGGCCGGCCTGGCCGCGCTGGGGCTGAGCTGGATCGCCTCCAAGGGCAATTTCATCGCGGTGGATTTCGCCCGCGATGCGGCGCCGATCAATCAGGCGCTGCTGCAGGCCGGGGTGATAGTGCGTCCGGTGGCCGGTTACGGCATGCCGACCTTCCTGCGCGTGTCCATCGGCACCCAGGCGGAAAACGCCCGCTTCCTTGACGTGCTGGGGCAGGTGCTTGCGCGTGGCTGAGGTCATGTCTGCGCCATCCGTGCCTGCCAAGCTCGGCCGCCTGGTGGTGGTCGGTCTGGGCCTGATCGGTGGCTCGTTTGCCAAGGGCATGCGCGAGAAGGGGCTGTTCGGCGAGGTGGTCGGCGTCGACCTGGATGCCGAGTCGCGGCGCTTGGCCGTGGAGCTGGGGGTGGTCGATCGCTGCGAAACCGATCTGGCGGCCGCCTGTCAGGGGGCGGCGGTGATCCAGCTGGCGGTGCCTATCCTGGCCATGGAGAAGCTGCTGGCGCAGCTGGCCAGGTTCGATCTGGGTGATGCGCTGCTCACCGATGTCGGCAGCGCCAAAGGCAACGTGGTGCGCGCGGCGCGCCTGGCCTTTGCGGGCGACAACCCGCGCTTCGTGCCGGGCCATCCGATCGCCGGCTCCGAGCAGAGCGGGGTGGAGGCGGCCAATGCCGGCCTGTTCCGGCGCCACAAGGTGATCCTGACGCCGCTGGATTCGACCGATCCGGCTGCCCTGGCGCTGATCGACGGGCTGTGGCGCGCGCTGGGTGCGGATGTCGAGCACATGCAGGTCGAGCACCACGACCAGGTGCTGGCCGCCACCAGCCATTTGCCGCATCTGCTGGCCTTTACCCTGGTCGACTCGCTGGCCAAGCGCAGCGAGAACCTGGAAATTTTCCGTTACGCCGCCGGCGGTTTCCGCGACTTCACGCGGATTGCCGGCAGCGATCCGGTGATGTGGCACGACATCTTCCTCGCCAATCGCGAGGCGGTGCTGCGCACCCTTGATGCATTTCGCGACGATCTCGACGCCCTGCGCGACGCGGTTGACGCAGGGGACGGGCATCAACTGTTGGGCGTGTTCACCCGCGCCCGGGTTGCCCGCGAGCATTTCAGTAAAATCCTGGCCCGTCGGGCCTATGTGGACGCCATGCATTCGAACGACCTGATTTTCCTCGCCAATCCTGGTGGCTCCCTGTCCGGCCGCATCCGCGTGCCGGGCGACAAGTCGATTTCCCACCGCTCGATCATGCTCGGCTCGCTGGCTGAGGGCACCACCGAGGTGGAGGGCTTCCTCGAAGGCGAGGATGCACTGGCCACCCTGCAGGCGTTCCGCGACATGGGCGTGGTCATCGAGGGGCCGCACCATGGCCGGGTGACCATTCACGGGGTCGGCCTCAATGGCCTCAAGCCGCCGCCCGGCCCGCTCTATGTGGGCAACTCGGGGACGTCCATGCGCCTGCTGTCCGGCCTGCTTGCCGGGCAGCCGTTCGACACCACCCTGACCGGTGATGCCTCGCTGTCCAAACGCCCGATGAATCGCGTGGCCAAGCCGCTGCGCGAGATGGGCGCGATCATCGAGACCGGCCCGGAAGGGCGTCCGCCGCTGACCATCAAGGGTGGTCAACGCCTGACCGGCATGCATTACGAAATGCCGATGGCCAGCGCCCAGGTCAAGTCCTGCCTGCTCCTGGCCGGGCTGTATGCCGCCGGTGAAACCGCGGTGACCGAGCCGGCGCCGACCCGCGACCATACCGAGCGCATGCTGCGTGGCTTCGGCTACCCGGTGGCGGTGGACGGCAGCGTGGCTCGCGTCGAGTCCGGGCACAAGCTCAGCGCCACCCACATCGAAGTCCCGGCGGACATCTCTTCGGCGGCCTTCTTCCTGGTGGCGGCGAGCATCGCCGAGGGTTCCGAGCTGGTGCTGGAGCACGTCGGCATCAACCCGACCCGTACCGGGGTGATCGATATCCTCAAGCTGATGGGCGCCGATATCTCCCTGGAAAACCAGCGCGAGGTGGGTGGCGAACCGGTGGCGGATCTGCGCGTGCGCGCCGCCAAGCTGAAAGGCATCGACATTCCCGAAGACCTGGTGCCGCTGGCCATCGACGAATTCCCAGTGCTGTTCATCGCCGCCGCCTGCGCCGAAGGGCGCACCGTGCTGCGCGGCGCCGAGGAGCTGCGGGTCAAGGAATCCGATCGCATCCAGGTGATGGCCGACGGCCTGCTCGCCCTGGGCGTGAAGGCCGAGCCGACCCCGGACGGCATCATCATCGACGGCGGTCCGATTGGTGGCGGCGAGGTATGGAGCCACGGCGACCACCGCATCGCCATGTCCTTCAGCGTGGCCTCGCTGCGCGCCACCGCGCCGATCCGCATCCATGACTGCGCCAACGTGGCCACCTCGTTCCCCAATTTCCTCGGTCTGGCCGCTCAGGCCGGTATCCGCGTGGCGGAAGAGGGCAAGGCATGACTGGCTTGGCGACGGTGATCACCATCGACGGGCCGAGCGGCTCGGGCAAAGGCACGGTGGCCGGCCTGCTGGCGCGCCAGCTGGGCTGGAACCTGCTGGACTCCGGCGCGCTGTACCGCCTGCTGGCCTTCGCCGCGCGCAATCATGGCATCGACCTGACCAATGAAGAGGCGCTGAAGACCCTGGCGGCTCACCTGGACGTGCAGTTCATCGCCGCCAGCGGCGGTCACGGCCAGCGCATCATCCTCGAAGGCGAGGAAGTGACCGACGACATCCGCAACGAGCAGGTCGGCGCCGGCGCTTCCCAGGTCGCCGCCTTGCCGGCGGTGCGCGATGCGCTGCTGCAGCGCCAGCGCGCCTTCCGCGAGGCGCCGGGCCTGGTGGCGGACGGTCGTGACATGGGCACGGTGGTGTTTCCCGAGGCGCCGCTGAAGATCTTCCTCACCGCCAGTGCCGAGGAGCGCGCCCGTCGGCGCTATCTGCAGTTGAAAGGCAAAGTGGAAGGTGTTAGCCTGCCGAGTCTGCTAGACGAGATTCGTGCACGTGATGAGCGTGACATGCAGCGCGCAGTGGCGCCACTGAAGCCGGCAGTCGATGCCATTCAGCTGGATTCCACTGAGCTGTCCATCGAGCAGGTACTGGAAAGAATTCTCAGCGAGGTCGCCAATCGCGATCTCGCCGGGTAGTAAAAGACCGCACTCACGCGGTCGACAAGGAGGCGTGCAGGAGACCAGTCAACGTCCTGCAGGCCTCTTTTTACATCACGAACCCACATTGTCTGGAGTGTGGTTTGGGCAGATTCCCTGCCCTTGATCAACAGGAATCAACATGAGCGAAAGCTTTGCAGAACTTTTTGAAGAAAGCCTAAAGACTCTTAATCTTCAGGCTGGCGCGATCATCACCGCGATCATTGTCGACATCGACTATCAAGCTGGCTGGGTAACCGTCCACGCTGGTCTGAAGTCCGAAGGCCTGATCCCGCTTGAACAGTTCTACAACGATGCTGGCGAACTGGCCATCAACGTTGGTGATGAAGTTCACGTGGCGCTGGACGCGGTTGAAGATGGCTTTGGTGAAACCAAGCTGTCCCGCGAAAAAGCCAAGCGTGCTGAGTGCTGGATCGTTCTGGAAGCAGCTTTCGCCGCTGAAGAAGTGGTCAAGGGCGTTATCAACGGTAAGGTTAAGGGCGGCTTCACTGTCGACGTTAACGGCATCCGTGCGTTCCTGCCGGGTTCCCTGGTCGATGTCCGTCCGGTGCGTGATACCACTCACCTGGAAGGCAAAGAGCTCGAGTTCAAGGTCATCAAGCTGGACCAGAAGCGCAACAACGTTGTCGTTTCCCGCCGCAGCGTGCTGGAAGCCGAGAACAGCGCCGAGCGCGAAGCTCTGCTGGAATCCCTGCAGGAAGGCCAGCAGGTCAAAGGTATCGTCAAGAACCTCACCGACTACGGTGCGTTCGTTGACCTGGGCGGCGTCGATGGTCTGCTGCACATCACCGACATGGCCTGGAAGCGTATCAAGCACCCGTCCGAGATCGTCAACGTTGGCGACGAGATCGACGTCAAGATCCTCAAGTACGACCGCGAGCGCAACCGCGTCTCCCTGGGCCTGAAGCAGCTGGGCGAAGACCCATGGGTTGCCATCAAGGCGCGTTACCCGGAAGGCACTCGTGTCACCGCCAAGGTCACCAACCTGACCGACTACGGCTGCTTCGCTGAGCTGGAAGAAGGCGTTGAAGGCCTGGTGCACGTGTCCGAGATGGATTGGACCAACAAGAACATCCACCCGTCCAAAGTCGTTAACGTCGGCGACGAAGTGGAAGTTCAGGTGCTCGACATCGACGAAGAGCGTCGTCGTATCTCCCTGGGCATCAAGCAGTGCAAGTCGAACCCATGGGAAGACTTCTCTGGCCAGTTCAACAAGGGCGACAAGATCTCCGGCACCATCAAGTCGATCACCGATTTCGGTATCTTCATTGGTCTGGACGGTGGCATCGACGGTCTGGTTCACCTGTCCGACATCTCCTGGAACGAAGTGGGCGAAGAAGCCGTGCGTCGTTTCAAGAAGGGCGACGAGCTGGAAACCGTCATCCTCTCCGTTGATCCGGAGCGCGAGCGCATCTCCCTGGGCATCAAGCAGCTGGAAGACGATCCGTTCTCCAACTACGCCTCGCTCAACGAGAAGGGCACCATCGTTCGTGGCACCGTGAAAGAAGTTGACGCCAAAGGCGCCATCATCGATCTGGGCAACGATATCGAAGCGACCCTGAAGGCCTCCGAAATCAGCCGTGACCGCGTTGAAGACGCGCGCAACGTGCTGAAGGAAGGCGACGAGGTCGAAGCCAAGATCATCAGCATCGACCGCAAGAGCCGCGTAATCAGCCTGTCCATCAAGTCCAAAGACGTCGAAGACGAAAAGGATGCGATGAAAGAGCTGCGTACCAAGCAAGAAGTTGAAAGCACCGGTCCGACCACCATTGGTGATCTGATCCGCGCGCAGATGAACCAGAACTAAGTTCAGGTTGATCAGGAAAAGGGCGACTTCGGTCGCCCTTTTTTGTGCCTGTCGATTTTTCCGGAAAGCGGCTTGGCGCCGGGCCGTGGGTGGCTTCCGGCGCCGCTGCGCGGCAGCGCCATGCGGCGAAAACGGTGCACGGCGAACTATCTTGCCCGGCTACTGCGATTTTGCGCTAACACCTTGTTTTATAGGCTGTTCAAAAGCTGACCAGCATGCTAAAACCTTCCTATCTAGTGATCTAGCCGCTTGAAAAAGAAGGGAAAACCATGACCAAGTCGGAGTTGATCGAGCGCATTGTCACCCATCAGGGGTTGCTGTCCTCAAAGGATGTTGAGCTGGCGATCAAGACCATGTTGGAACAAATGTCGCAGGCTCTGGCCACCGGGGATCGCATTGAGATCCGCGGTTTTGGCAGTTTTTCCCTGCACTATCGGGCGCCACGTGTCGGTCGCAATCCGAAGACCGGCGAGTCGGTGCGTCTGGACGGCAAATTCGTCCCGCACTTCAAGCCGGGGAAGGAGCTGCGTGACCGGGTCAACGAAGATGAATGAGTTCGTCTCGCGGGGGCTGGCATGCTGAGCTATTTGAAGCGTTGGCTATTGCTGGGCGGGCTGTTGCTGGTGGCGCTGGCCGTGCTGGTGTTCGTGCTGGAAAACCGCCAGCAAAGCCATCTGGTGTTCCTCGGCTGGTTGACCCCCGAGCTTCCCGTCGCGGTGCTGATGTCCGTCGCTTTCATCCTCGGTGTGGCGTTTTCCCTGCTGCTCAATCTCTGGCTGCTGGGCAGTCTGCGCCTACGCATAGCGCGCCAGCAGCGCGATCTGCTGCTGTTGCGGCGACAGCAGGCCGAGACCAGGGAATAGTCCAGCGAATTCTTCGCGACGACGTCGTTGCGTACCTTAAGTCTTTCTTGGTCACACCGACGGTGGCGTGTGCTTCCCTTGGGTCGGCGGTTTTTGGGTGCTCTGCCGTCTATTCCGATTTTTCTTGTTGGGTGCAGGTAGGGGCTTTAGGCGAATGCGTGTTCTGGTCACTGGTGCAGGAGGGTTTGTCGGGCGCGCTCTGGTCGAGCATTTGCGCTTGAATCCTGCGTTGCAGGTCGTGGCTGGCCTACGCTGCGCCGGGAAATATTCCGCAGGTCCTGCAGTCGAGACGCTCGAGCTGGGGGATCTGGCGCAGGATGGCATTGATGCTGCAGTTTTGCAGGGTACTGCAGTGATCGTGCATTGTGCAGCCCGGGTGCATGTACTGGCGGAGCGCGGTAGCGACCCGCTGCCGGCGTTCCGCCAGGTCAATGTGCAGGGAACGCTAGGCCTGGCGCAGGCCGCGGTACGGGCCGGGGTGAAGCGCTTTGTGTTCATTAGTACGATCAAGGTCAATGGTGAGGAAACCGCTGCGGGTTCCAGCTTTCGTGCCGATGACCGACCGACTCCCGCCGATCCTTATGCCATCTCCAAGTTCGAGGCCGAGCAGGGGTTGCTGCAACTGGCCTCGGATACGGGGTTGGAAGTCGTCATCGTGCGACCACCGCTGGTCTACGGACCGGGCGTCGGTGCCAATTTTCTCAGCATGATGACCTGGTTGAGTAAGGGCTGGCCTTTGCCGTTGGGAGCCATTCATAACGGTCGTAGCCTGGTGGCCTTGCCGAATCTGGTTGATCTGATCGAGCTTTGTCTGGTTCATCCGGCAGCGGCCAACCAGGTTTTCCTGGTTAGCGATGGCGAGGACCTGTCTAGCTCAGAGCTGTTGCGCCGGGTTGCGTCGGCCTTGTGTCGGCCTGCACGCCTGCTGCCTATTCCGGCTTGGCTGTTGCGCTCGTTGGCGACCATGCTGGGGCGTCGGGGTATGGGGCAGCGGTTGTGTGGTTCACTGCGGGTCGACATGAAAAAGACCTGTGAGCGCCTTGGCTGGCGCCCTCCGGTGTCTAGTGCCGTGGTGTTGCAGCAGACGGCCGACTATTTTCTCGAGCGCCAATCGGCATGATGGTGCTGTGGTCATTACCCACGGTATTTCTTGGGGCGTTGCTGATGACGTGGGGGCTGCGTCGCTATGCGCTCTTGCGCAATGTGCTGGATATCCCCAATTCGCGCAGTTCCCATACGCAACCGACACCGCGTGGCGGTGGTTTGGCCATAGTGTTGGCCTTCTCCTTGGCGCTGCCTTGGGCTAGCTGGGTGGGCGCATTGTCCATGATGCACCTGTGGGCATTGTTGGGGGCGGGGGGGCTGGTTGCCCTGGCGGGCTTTGTCGATGATCACCTCTCCCTGGCGGCGCGTTGGCGCCTGCTGGCACATTTCGTCGCGGCCATCTGGGCGCTGGCATTCCTGGGTGGGGCGCCTGATCTCCAGGTGCTGGGGGTGGTCGTCGATCTCGGTTGGGGCGGTTTTGCCCTGGCTGTGCTCTATCTGGTCTGGCTACTCAATCTCTACAACTTCATGGATGGCATAGATGGCCTTGCCGGTGTCGAGGCGCTCACTGTTGGGCTGGGTGTCGCATTGTTGTATGCCTGGCTGGGGTTGTGGGATGCGCTGCTGCTACCGCTGCTGCTGGCTCTGGCCGCCAGTGGTTTTCTGGTCTGGAATTTCCCGCCGGCGCGGATATTTATGGGTGATGCTGGCAGTGGTTACCTGGGCCTTATTCTCGGCATGTTGTCTCTGCAGGCGGCCCTGAGCGATCCAGGTCTGTTGTGGGTATGGCTGATCCTGCTGGGGGTGTTTGTCGTCGATGCGACGTTGACGCTGGGACGGCGCCTTGCTCGGGGGGAGAAAATCTATGAGGCGCATCGCAGCCATGCCTATCAGCATGCTGCCCGTCACTATGGGCGGCACCTGCCCGTGACTTTGGCTGTCGCGGCGATCAATATATTCTGGCTATTACCTGTTGCCTGCTGGGTCGCGCAAGGGGGCGAAGGGCTTGCGGGAGTTTTCCTGGCTTACCTGCCGCTGATCTGGCTGGCGCTGCACTTCAGGGCAGGCCTGGATGGCTGAAGCGCTGTAACGGTTGATCGCGTTCGAGAATAATAACGAGAATAGACATGGATCCTCTGACTTTGCGCACCTGGTTATTGCGCTGGCCGCGTCGCTACAAGCGTCTCGTCCAGGTTGCCGCGGATGTGGCTATTACCTGGCTGGCGCTGTGGCTGGCCTTCTGGGTTCGCTTGGGTTCGGATCGGCTGGTCAATCCGTTCGGCGATCATTTGTGGCTGTTTGTGGCGGCCCCCCTGTTGGCTATCCCGGTATATATTCGCCTGGGAATGTATCGAGCCGTTCTGCGCTATCTGGGCAATGATGCCCTGCTCACCATCTTCCGTTCGGTTACCGTCGCAGCCTTGTTCCTGGCGCTATTGGTGTACTGGCATCACGATGTGCGGGCGGTAGTGCCGCGTTCGCTGGTGTTCAATTACTGGTGGCTCAGTCTGGTGATGGCGGGCGGGTTGCGCCTGGTCATGCGCCAATACTTCATGGGTGACTGGTTCAACGTGCGCCACGCCATGAACCTGATGGGGCGTGATGATGGGTTGCCCAAGGTGGCCATCTACGGGGCGGGGACTGCCGGCAACCAGCTGGCAGCGGCCCTGCGTTCTGGGCGCGCCATGCGTCCGGTGGCTTTCATCGACGATGACCCGAGTATTTCCTTTCGGGTCATCTCGGGGTTGAAGGTCTACAAACCCAAATATATCGAGCAGATGATCGGCGAGACCGGTGCCCAGGAGATCCTGCTCGCGATTCCGTCGGCGACGCGGACTCGGCGCCGAGAAATCCTGCACTACCTGGAAGCCTTCCCCCTGCATATCCGTTCGGTCCCGGACATTCTGGATTTGGCCAGCGGCCGGGTTAAGGTCGAGGATATTCAGGAGGTCGATATCGCGGATTTGCTCGGCCGTGATGCAGTGCCCCCGCAGATGGCGCTGTTCGAGCTGTGTATTCGTGGGCGGGTGGTGTTGGTGACCGGTGCTGGCGGTTCCATAGGGGCGGAGTTGTGCCGGCAGATCCTCGGCTGCTCGCCGAAGACTCTGATCCTTTTCGATCATGGCGAATTCAATCTGTACAGCATTCATGCCGAGCTGGAGGCGAGGGGGCGTCGCGAATCCCTGCCCGTCAGGCTCGTGCCGATCCTGGGGACTGTGCGCGCTCCCGAGCGCCTGCAGAATGTGATGCTGTCCTGGGGAGTCGATACGGTTTACCACGCAGCGGCCTATAAGCATGTGCCGATGGTTGAGCACAATATTGCCGAAGGCGTGCTCAACAACGTGCTAGGGACTTTGCATGCGGCGCAGGCTGCGCTGAAGGCCGGTGTCGAGCACTTCGTGCTGATATCTACCGACAAGGCCGTCCGCCCGACCAATGTCATGGGCAGCACCAAGCGCCTGGCAGAAATGCTCTTGCAGGCCTTGAGTCGGGAGTCCGCGCCGATTCTGTTTGCGGATCGGGCTAACCTGCATCGGGTCAACAAGACCCGCTTCAGCATGGTGCGCTTTGGCAATGTGTTGGGATCCTCCGGTTCGGTCATTCCGCTGTTCCGTGAGCAGATCAAGCGTGGCGGACCGGTTACGGTGACGCATCCGGCCATGACCCGCTACTTCATGACCATTCCGGAGGCCGCCCAGCTGGTAATCCAGGCTGGAGCCATGGCGCAGGGCGGCGAGGTGTTTGTCCTGGATATGGGGCAGCCGGTGAAGATTCTCGATCTGGCCGAGAAGATGATCCATTTGTCCGGACTCAGCGTTGATGCCGAGGACAACTTGCAGGGTGACATCCGTATCGAGTTCACCGGGTTGAGGCCCGGCGAGAAGCTGTATGAGGAGCTGCTGATCGGCGATAACGTCAATCCGACTTGCCATCCGATGATTATGCGTGCCGCCGAAGAGAGCTTGCCCTGGGATGCCATGAAGGCAGTGCTTGAGGCGCTGCTTCAGGCGTTGGAGCGGGACGATTACGACCGGGTTCGCCAGCTGCTGCGCGAGACCGTCAACGGTTACTGTCCAGAGGGTGAGATTGTCGATTGGATTCATGTGCAGCGCCGCACAGAACATTGAGCTTGCCGGTTTGACAGGGCCGTTGCAGCAACTAGCTTGAAAGCGTGGCAGGAGTACGCCACGCCTATCAATAGCAAAAGGAACTTTGCAATGCTCAAGAAAGATCTGTCCATCCTGTTATTTTCCTGCCTTGCCACCCTGTCTGCCGCTGTCTTCGCGGCGGAGCCGGTCACCAGCCAACCTTCTTCCGTCGATGCAAACCAAGCTGCGGTTGTTGCCGAGGTGGCGCGCGTCAATCTGAATACCGCCGATGTGCCTGCCTTGGAAAGTGGCCTGGTGGGTATTGGCAAGGTCAAGGCCCAGGCCATTGTCGATCACCGTACGGCCAATGGCCCGTTCGCCTCGGTTGACGAGTTGCTGGAGGTCAAGGGCATTGGTGCGGCCACTCTGGAGAAGAATCGCGACAGATTGAGTGTGAACTGACGCGGCGTGTCGCCGGGTGGTAAAAGCCGGTCGTTGACCGGCTTTTTTGTGGCTGCGCTTCGGTTGTCTGCCGTGGGGCTGAAGCTGCCCTGCGAGGTGATGGATAATTATCGCGGGCAAATTCGGACTCGACAGCGCAGCTGAACGCGCTTTAGCGCGGCCCTGAAGGGGTGAGCGAAGCGAATAACCTGGGGCGCAGTCCCTGGTGAGAATCCGGCAAGCAATAAAAAAGCCCCAGGTTTTCACCTGAGGCTTTTGAATTTGGCTCCGCGACCTGGACTCGAACCAGGGACCCAATGATTAACAGTCATTTGCTCTACCGACTGAGCTATCGCGGAACTGCGGTGCGTATCCTACTGATTAAAAAGGGGAAGTCAACACCTTGTGAGGACTTCCCGGATTTTTTCAGAGGACCTGAACGATGGCCTTGGTCACGGCGTCCAGGTTGCTGCGGTTGAGTGCGGCGACGCAGATGCGCCCGGTGCCGACTGCGTAGATGGCGAACTCGTTCTTCAGGCGTTCCACCTGCTCGGCGGTCAGGCCGGAGTAGGAGAACATGCCGCGCTGGCGGGCAACGAAGCTGAAGTCGCGCTTGGCGCCGAGGGCGGCCAGCTGTTCGACCATGGCCAGGCGCATGTCGCGAATGCGCTGGCGCATCTCGCCCAGTTCCTCTTCCCACAGGGCGCGCAGCTCGGGGCTGTTGAGCACGCTGGCGACCACGGTGGCACCGTGGGTCGGCGGGTTGGAGTAGTTGGTGCGGATTACGCGCTTGGCCTGCGACAGCACGCGGCCGGCTTCTTCCTTGGAGGCGGTGACGATGGACAGCGCGCCGACACGCTCGCCATACAGCGAGAAGGACTTGGAGAAGGAGCTGGAGACGAAGAACGGCAGGCCGGACTCGGCGAACAGGCGCACGGCGAAGGCGTCCTGCTCGATGCCGTCACCGAAGCCCTGGTAGGCGATGTCGAGGAAGGGCACGTGCTCACGCTCGCGCAGCACTTCCAGCACGGCTTTCCAGTCGTCCAGCGACAGGTCGACGCCGGTCGGGTTGTGGCAGCAGGCGTGCAGCACGACCACGGAGCGGGCCGGCAGGTTCTGCAGGTCTTCCAGCAGGCCGGCGCGGTTCACGCCATGGGTGGCGGCGTCGTAGTAGCGGTAGTTCTGCACCGGGAAACCGGCGGACTCGAACAGCGCGCGGTGGTTTTCCCAGCTCGGGTCGCTGATGGCGACCACGGCATTCGGCAGCAGGCGCTTGAGGAAGTCGGCGCCGGTCTTCAGTGCGCCGGTACCGCCGACGGCCTGGGTGGTGACCACGCGGCCTTCGGCCAGCAGGGCGGAATCGGCACCGAACAGCAGTTTCTGCACGGCGCTGTCATAGGCGGCGATGCCTTCGATCGGTAGGTAGCCGCGCGGCGCATGGGCCTCGATGCGGGCTTTCTCGGCCTCGGCGACGGCGCGCAGCAGCGGAATCCGTCCTTCCTCGGTGAAGTAGACGCCCACGCCAAGGTTGACCTTGGTGGCGCGGGGATCGGCGTTGAAGGCTTCATTCAGGCCCAGAATCGGGTCGCGCGGTGCCATTTCGACGGCAGAGAACAGACTCATGATGCGGCAGCTCGGAGAGGAAGTAGGGGGGTGGCAATACCCTGCGACGACTGAGGCTAGGGGTTGCCCGGACGGGCCGGTATTATAGCGGCCAAGGTTGCATGGGGCGATATCGCTCACATGCTTTATTGCGTTAGCTGTGACGCCCGCCATCGCGTCGCGTCACAGTTGTTTGCCGAGGTTCGCCGATGTCGGATTTTCAGCTCGTCACCCGCTTCAAGCCGGCCGGCGACCAGCCGGAGGCCATCCGCCAGCTGGTCGAGGGGCTGCAGGCCGGTCTGTCGCACCAGACCCTGCTCGGCGTGACCGGTTCGGGCAAGACCTTCAGCATCGCCAACGTGATCGCCCAGATCCAGCGCCCGACCCTGGTGCTGGCGCCGAACAAGACCCTGGCCGCGCAGCTGTATGGCGAGTTCAAGAGCTTCTTCCCGAACAACGCGGTGGAGTATTTCGTCTCCTATTACGACTACTACCAGCCCGAGGCCTATGTGCCGTCCTCGGACACCTTCATCGAGAAGGATGCCTCGATCAACGACCATATCGAGCAGATGCGCCTGTCGGCGACCAAGGCCCTGCTCGAGCGCCCGGACGCGATCATCGTCACCACCGTGTCGTGCATCTACGGTCTGGGTAGCCCCGAGAGCTACCTGAAGATGGTGTTGCACGTCGACCGTGGCGACAAGCTGGACCAGCGCGCGCTGCTGCGCCGCCTGGCCGACCTGCAGTACACCCGCAACGACATGGACTTCGCCCGCGCCACCTTCCGCGTACGCGGCGATGTGATCGATATCTTCCCGGCCGAATCCGATCTGGAAGCCATTCGCATAGAGCTGTTCGACGACGAGGTGGAAAGCATCTCGGCCTTCGATCCGCTGACCGGCGAGGTGATCCGCAAGCTGCCGCGCTTCACCTTCTACCCCAAGAGCCACTACGTCACCCCGCGCGAGGTGCTGCTGGAGGCGGTGGAGAAGATCAAGGTCGAACTGGCCGAGCGCCTGGAATACTTGCGCGCCAACAACAAGCTGGTGGAGGCGCAGCGTCTGGAGCAGCGCACCCGTTTCGACCTGGAGATGATCCTCGAACTGGGCTACTGCAACGGCATCGAGAACTACTCGCGCTACCTCTCCGGGCGCGGCCCAGGCGAGCCGCCGCCGACCCTGTATGACTACCTGCCGGACCAGGCGCTGCTGGTGATCGACGAGTCCCACGTGTCGGTGCCGCAGGTCGGTGCCATGTACAAGGGCGACCGCTCGCGCAAGGAAACCCTGGTCGAGTATGGCTTCCGCCTGCCTTCGGCGCTGGACAACCGGCCGATGCGTTTCGAGGAATGGGAGGCGGCCAGCCCGCAGACCATCTTCGTCTCTGCCACGCCGGGGCCCTACGAGGCCGAGCATGCCGGGCGGGTGGTCGAGCAGGTGGTGCGCCCGACCGGGCTGGTCGACCCACAGATCGAGGTACGCCCGGCACGCACCCAGGTCGACGACCTGCTCTCGGAAATCACCAAGCGGGTGGCGGTCGAGGAGCGCGTGCTGGTCACCACCCTGACCAAGCGCATGGCCGAGGACCTCACCGACTACCTGGGCGATCACGGGGTCAAGGTGCGCTACCTGCACTCGGACATCGATACGGTGGAGCGGGTGGAGATCATCCGCGACCTGCGCACCGGGGCGTTTGACGTGCTGGTGGGGATCAACCTGCTGCGCGAAGGCCTGGACATGCCCGAGGTGTCGCTGGTGGCGATTCTCGATGCGGACAAGGAAGGCTTCCTGCGCTCCGAGCGCTCGCTGATCCAGACCATCGGCCGCGCCGCGCGCAACCTCAATGGTCGGGCGATCCTCTATGCCGATCGCATGACCGGTTCCATGGAGCGTGCCATCGGCGAGACCGAGCGCCGGCGCAACAAGCAGATCGCCTTCAACGAAGCCAACGGCATCGTGCCCCGGGGGGTGAAGAAGGACATCCAGGACATCCTCGAAGGCGCCACCGTGCCCGGTTCGCGCAGCAACAAGCGCAAGGGCATGGCCAAGGCCGCCGAGGAAAGCGCGCGCTACGAAGCCGAGCTGCGTTCGCCGAGCGAGATCGGCAAGCGCATTCGCCAGCTGGAGGAGAAGATGTACCAGCTGGCCCGCGACCTGGAGTTTGAGGCCGCCGCGCAGCTGCGCGACGAAATCCACAAGCTGCGCGAGCGGCTGCTGCAGGTTTGATCCGCGGTGCAGGTGCTTCAGAACCCGTTTCGGGGCTCTTGAGCTAGGGCCAGGCAAGGCGGAATTGGGCGAGGACGCGGAGTTTACGAGGTGTAAATGAGCAGTCCGAGCCCAATTTCAACGCAGCATGGTCGACGATCAAGAGAGTCCGAGACGGGGTCTCAGCGCCGACCCAGGATGATCAGCGACACCCCGGTCAGGGTCGCCAGGCAGGCCAGGCCGGCGCTGAGGCTGAGCTGTTCGCCGAGGATCAGGTAACCGAGCAGCAGCGCCACCACCGGGTTGACGAAGGCGAAGGTCGACACCAGGCTCGGGCGCACCTCGCGCAGCAGCCAGAAATACGCCGGGTACACGCCCAGGCTGACCGGCAGCACCAGATAGGCCAGCCAGAGCCAGCCGCTACCGCTCAGTTCGTCGAGGTGCAGCGCCTGCCAGTCGCCTTCGAACAGGGCCAGGCCGGCGAGAATCGCGGCGCCGATCAGCATCTGCAGGCTCAGCCCCAGCCAGCTGGAACGGAACGGTGGACGCTGGCGCATCCACCAGGCGCCGATGGCCCAGAGCAGGGTGGCGAGCAGCGTCAGGCCGCCGGAAAACCATTGCAGCACGCCGCTCTCGGCGCCCAGGCCATTGCCCATCAGCAGCACAATGCCGCCGCTGGCCAGGGCCAGACCCAGCAGCGCCCAGAACGGCGGGCGTTCGCCGAGCAGCCATTCCAGGGCCACGCTCCACAGCGGCAGGCTGGTGTAGAGCATCGCCAGCAGGCCGGTGGGCAGGTGCTGGTTGGCGTAGATCAGTGCGCCCTGGCCGAAGGCGATCAGCAGCAGGCCACCGATCAGGGCGCTGCCCCAGTTGCCCGCCTGCATCTGCGTGTCGCCACGCCCCAGCGCCCAGAGCAGGGCCAGCACGCCGGCGCAGAGAAAGCGCAGGGTGCCGATGACGAAGGGTGGCAGCTCGCGCAGGAGGAAGTGGTTGGCCAGGTAGGTGGTGCCCCAGCCGACATAGATGACCAGGAAAGCCGCGATCAGCAGCAGGGAGCGGGTGCGCGTGGTGGAAGCGGGCATTGCGGAACCTTGAGCGTCGACGCGCCGCTCGTGGCGGCGTGCCGGTTTGTCAGTGGGCAGCGCCGCCGGTGGTGCCCGGTGGCAGTGCGCGGGTCAGGAGCACGGCGATCATGCTGATGCCCAGCGCCAGGCCGACGAAATGGAAGGCGTCATTGTAGGCCATGATGCTGGCCTGCTGGTGGGCGATTTCGCTCAGTTTGCCCAGTGCCGCCTGCTCGCTGCCGAGCTTCTCGGTGAGCAGGGCCAGGCGCTCGCTGACCTGCGGATTGCTCGGTACCAGGGCCTCGCGCAGGTAGTCGGAGTAGGCCTTGCTGCGGCTGTCGAGCAGGGTGGCGAGCAGGGCGATGCCGATGGCGCCGCCGAGGTTGCGCAGGATGTTGAACAGGCTGGAGGCGGAACCGGCGTCCTGGGCCTGGATGTAGGCGGTGGCGATCAGCGAGACGGTGACCATGATCATCGGCTGGCCGAGGGCGCGGATGATCTGGATGTGGTTGAACTGTTCGCCGGCGAAGTCCGGGTTGAGCACCCCGGAGGCGAAGCTGGAGAAGCCGAACAGGCCGAAACCCAGGGCGCACAGCAGCTTGGGCGGAACCACCTTCATCAGCAGCGGCACCAGCGGGATGATGAACAGCTGCGGCAGGCCCATCCACATGATCACTTCGCCGATCTGCAGGGCGCTGTAGTTCTGGATCTGCGCCAGGTACAGCGGCAGCAGGTAGATCGAGCCGTACAGGCCCAGGCCCATGCCCAGGCTGGCGATGCTGGTCAGGCCGAAGTTGCGCTCGCGCAGGATGCGCAGGTTGATCAGCGGGTTGTCGCGGGAAAACTGCAGGATCACGAACAGGCACAGACTGATCAGCGCGACCGAGCCGAGGCCGACGATCAGGCTGGATTCCAGCCAGTCCTTGCGGTGGCCTTCCTCGAGGAACACCTGCAGGCAGCCCAGGCCCAGGCCCAGGGTGAGGATGCCGCCGTAGTCGGTGCTTTTCAGCAGTTGCCAATGTGGTGCCTTCTTCTCCAGGCCGTACAGCAGCCCGGCGATCATCAGCAGGCCCGGCGGCACGTTGATGTAGAAGATGTATTCCCAGCCCCAGTTCTCGGTCAGCCAGCCGCCCAGGGTAGGGCCGATGGACGGGGCGAAGGTGGCGGTGATGGCGAACAGCGCCATGCCCTTGGCACGGTGGTGTTCCGGCAGCTTGATCAGGGTCAGGGTGAAGGCCAGCGGGATCAGTGCGCCGCCGGTGAAGCCCTGCAGGGCGCGGAATACGATCATGCTCTCCAGGTTCCAGGCCATCGAGCAGAGCAGGGATGAGGCGAGAAAGCCCAGCGACACCCACACCGCCAGGCGCCGCGCCGAGAGCAGCTGCACCAGCCAGGCGGTGAGCGGGATCATGATGATCTCCGCGACGAGGTAGGAGGTGGAAATCCACGAGCCTTCCTCCAGGGTGGCCGACAACGCGCCCTGGATGTCCTTCAGCGAGGAGTTGGTGATCTGGATGTCCAGCACCGCCATGAAGGCGCCAAGCATGGCGCTCATCACCGCAATCCAGTCGCGCCGGCTGGGTTCGCCGACGGGGCGGATCAGTTCATCAGCCGCCATGGCGTTGGTCGCCGCGGATGTCGACCTTGACCTCGACCGACATGCCCGGACGGATCTTGCCCTGCAGCGGGTTGTCCGCAGCAAAGGTCAGCTTCACCGGGATGCGCTGCACCACCTTGGTGAAGTTGCCGGTGGCGTTGTCCGGCGGCAGCAGGCTGAACTGCGCGCCGGAGGCGGCGAACAGGCTGTCGATGCGGGCTTCGATCGGCGTGTCGGGGTAGGCGTCGAAGGTCAGTTCGGCTGTTTGCCCGGGCTGCATGCGGCCGATCTGGGTTTCCTTGAAGTTGGCCTGCACCCAGATGTCGTCGTTCGGCACGATCGACAGCAGGTAGGCGCCGGCCTGCACCACCTGGCCGTTGCGCGCCGAGCGCTGGCCGACGATGCCGCCGATGGGGGCGTGGATCTGCGTGCGGGCCAGGTTCAGCTCGGCCTGGGCGATGTCGGCACGGGCGTTGGCGATCTGCGCCTCGAGGCGCTTGACCTCGGCGCTCAGGGCGTCGACCTGCTGGCGCTGGGCGCTCAGGTCCGCCTCGGCCTTGGCGACCTGGGACAGGGCGACGCGGCTGTCGGCGGCCAGGGTGGTGACCCGCTCCTCGGAGACATAGCCGGGCTTGCGCAGGGTCTGGGCGCGCGACAGGTCGATCTGCGTGCGGCTCAAAGTGGCCTGGCTGGCGCCGACATCGGCGCGGCTGGCGGCGATCAGGCTGGCCTGCTGGGTTAGGCGGCTTTGCGCCTGGGCCAGCTCGGCCTCGCGGGTGGCCAGGGCGGCGCGGGCGCGGTCGAGGGCCAGCTGGAAGTCGGCGCTTTCCAGGGTGGCCAGCAGCTGACCCTGTTCCACGTGCTGGTTGTCCTGCACCAGTACCTGCTCGATGCGCGCGCCGAGCTGGCTGGACACGCGGGTGATCTCGCCCTGCACATAGGCGTTGTCGGTGCTCTCGTGGAAGCGTCCGACCAGCAGCCAGTGGCCGAGCAGGGCCAGGGCGATCAGGGCGACGAGGGCGAGGAACACGGACAGGCGGCGTTGCAGTTTTGCGGGCATGGCGGGGCTCAAACGGCTGGCGTAAGTGTAAGCAAATCTAACAGTGTTGCCCTCAGTGTTATAGCCGCTAGAATCGGCATGCTTTGTTGCTTATAGGGAACAATAATGGGCCTCGATGATGCCTTGATCTTCACCCGCGTGGTGGAATGCCACAGCTTCACCCAGGCGGCGCAGAGCCTGGGCATGCAGAAGTCCACGGTCAGCCGGCGCATCGCCCTGCTCGAAGAGCGCCTCGGTGTGCGCCTGCTCAATCGCACCACGCGCAAGCTGCGCCTGACTGAAGTGGGGCAGGCCTACTACGAGCGTTGCCGGCAGATCATGCTCGACTTTGCGGAGGCCGAGCAGGCGGTGATGCAGCTGCAGCAGGAACCGTCCGGGCTGCTGCGGATCACCGCGCCCATCGAGTTCGGCCAGTTGTTCCTGGGTAGCGTATTGGGGCGCTTCATGCGCCAGTATCCGCAGATCAGTGCCGAGGTGGAGCTGACCTCGCGCGATGTCGACCCGGTGGAGGAGGGGGTGGATATCACCATCCAGGTCGGCCAGCCCCATGACTCCACCCTGATTGCGCGCAAGCTGTTTGAGACCAGGCGGCATCTGTACGCCAGCCCGGAGTACCTGGAATTGCAGGGAATGCCGCAGTGCATCGAGGATCTGGCAGGTCACCGGGCGATCATCCTGCCGCAGGACTCGCCACGCTACTGGCCGCTGCTCGGTGAGCACATTGCCTGCCAGCGCGTGCTGTCCTGCAACAACATCACCCTGGCCCGCGAGGCGGCCCTGGCGGGTGCCGGGATTGCCACACTGCCGCTGATGATTACCGAAGAAGCCGTGCAAAACGGTCGCCTGGTGGCGTTGCTGCCCGATGCCCGGCTGCCGGTTGGCGAGCTGTATGCGGTCTATCCCTCGCGGCGTTTCCAGGCGATGAAGGTCAAGACCTTCCTCGACTTCCTCATGGCCAGCCTGCCGCGCAGCAGTCTGCTGGAGCCGCCAGGGGCGGGCCTGTTAACATCGCGCCCCTGAGTTCTTCCCATCCGTTTCGCTTCATTGTTCCGAGACCCGCCATGACCAAAGTCCGCACTCGCATTGCGCCGTCGCCCACCGGTGACCCGCACGTCGGTACCGCCTATATCGCCCTGTTCAACCTGTGTTTCGCCCGTCAGCACGGCGGCGAGTTCATCCTGCGCATCGAGGACACCGATCAGCTGCGTTCGACTCGCGAGTCCGAGCAGCAGATCTTCGACGCCCTGCGCTGGCTGGGCATCGAGTGGAATGAGGGTCCGGACGTCGGCGGCCCGCACGGCCCGTATCGGCAGAGCGAGCGCGGCGCGATCTACAAGAAATACTCGGACGAGCTGGTCGAGAAGGGCCATGCGTTCCCCTGCTTCTGCTCCGCCGAGCGCCTGGATCAGGTGCGCGCCGAGCAGATGGCGAAGAAGGAAACCCCGCGCTACGACGGTCACTGCATGCACCTCGCCGCGGACGTGGCGCAGCAGCGCATCGCTGCCGGCGAATCCCACGTGGTACGCATGAAGGTGCCGAGCGAGGGCGTCTGCGTGGTGCCGGACATGCTGCGTGGCGACGTGGAGATCCCCTGGGATCGCATGGACATGCAGGTGCTGATGAAGGCCGACGGCCTGCCCACCTACTTCCTGGCCAACGTGGTCGACGACCACCTGATGGAGATCAGCCACGTCCTGCGTGGCGAGGAGTGGCTGCCGTCGGCGCCCAAGCTGATCAAGCTGTACGAGTACTTCGGCTGGGAGCAGCCCAAGCTGTGCTACATGCCGCTGCTGCGCAATCCGGACAAGAGCAAGCTGTCCAAACGCAAGAACCCCACCTGCATCACCTTCTACGAGCGCATGGGCTTCATGCCCGAGGCGCTGCTCAACTACCTGGGGCGCATGGGCTGGTCGATGCCGGACGAGCGCGAGAAGTTCTCCCTGGCCGAGATGATTGAGCACTTCGACCTGTCGCGTGTGTCCCTCGGCGGGCCGATCTTCGACGTGGAGAAGCTGTCCTGGCTCAACGGCCAGTGGCTGCGCGAGCTGCCGGTCGAGCAGTTTGCCCGGCGCGTGCAGGACTGGGCGTTCAATTCCCAGTACCTGATGCAGATCGCCCCCCATGTGCAGCAGCGGGTCGAGACCTTCAGCGACATCGCGCCGCTGGCCAGCTTCTTCTTCAGCGGCGGCGTGCAGCTGGATGCTGGGCTGCTGGCGCACAAGAAGCTCGCGCCGGACCAGGTGCGTCAGGCCCTGCAGCTGCTGCTGTGGGAGCTGGAAGCGCTGCGCCAGTGGGACAAGGAGAAGATCACCGAGAGCATCCAGTTCGTCTGCGCGGGCCTCGGCCTCAAGCTGCGCGACCTGATGCCGCTGATCTTCCCGGCCATCACCGGCAAGGCCAGTTCGGTGTCGGTGCTGGACGCCATGGAAATCCTCGGCGCCGACCTGTCGCGCTTCCGTCTGCGCCAGGCCATCGAGCTGCTGGGCGGCGTCAGCAACGGCGAAAGCAAGGAGTGGAAGAAGCTGCTGGAATCTTTCCGCTGAGCGGTGGGTGAGGGTAAGTGGTTGTTCTTTCGGCAAAAAAGATTAGGGTCGAATGAAAAATAGTGTTGACAGCCCAGGCCCTCGCCCCTAATATGCGCCCCGTCCAACGCGACGGGGCTATAGCTCAGCTGGGAGAGCGCTTGCATGGCATGCAAGAGGTCGACGGT
>NZ_WELK01000015.1:62953-73577 GCF_009799925.1 Pseudomonas sp. R-28-1W-6 | reverse complement strand
GTGTTTGTGAGCAAACACAACGCAGGGTGGGACGGACAGACGGCGGGGCGGGGGTCTGTGCTTACCGAACAACCAAAGGATGTCGCACTCTTCGAGTGCTCCGCTTTATCCTTTGGTTTTCATCCACTCACCTGCGGCTGAACAATCAAAATGCCAATAAAGAAGAAATCAGGATTCACCAAGAATGCGGGGAAACTGATGAGCATGGCGAGCCGATCAGCGAGTGAAGGTCGGTATCAAGAAGCGCTGGAGGCCTACCAGGAAGTCACCAGGTGGTGCCTGATAAGGCATGCGGATTCGGTATTGGTCGAAGTCAGCAGTGAAGATGCTGAGCTGCATGAGCTCGCCTACCAGATCCATGTCGTGACGCTGGATGACGACATGGTGACCCTGAAGAAAAGGCTGTACGGGATTCACCAGGAGAAGGTCTCTGGCAACTTCGAGGTCGCCTGCATGGACGCCGGTCGAGTTGCCGAGCAGGCTCTGCACATTTCGGCGTGAGCGGCTGTGCTTGAAAGATGGTCAAGCCGCTACGGAGCTTCGCTCCTTCGCGAAGAGTAGCGACCTCCCATGCTTTGCTCAGGGGCTGGTGCTGCCCCTGGCGCGGTGAGGCAGCACCTGGCGCTTCGCTGTGCCAGTCGGTGCGTACCTTGCCCAAAGATCAAGAGCAAGGTTGGGCAGGCGAAGAACCATGCTTCTAGAAAGGCGTAGACGCCACGGCTTCCTGGTAACGCTGAGCAATCTCTTCAAGCTGGTCTGGTGCCGCCTTCAGCAGGCCCAGGATGACCTCCTTGGTTTGAGCGTCAGGGGCGATGTCGTCGATGGTCAGCACTCGGCTCATGGAGATGTCCCGTGCCTTTGCCAGGCGGCGAATAGCGACATCCTCGGCAGAATCTGCCGGGTAGGGGCTGGCGATCTGGAGTCCGTCATCCCAAGCGGATAAGTCCTGCCGCCAGCTTTGCGGGATCTCCAGGGGGCTCCCCTTCGAGGCGAAGACCAGCAAGGTCTTTTTCTTGAACGCCATGGCGAGCCTTTTTGCGACGCCTTCGCTGTCCAGCTCGATGGCGATGAATGCGGTGGCAGCTTGGTGATTGGTCATGTAGATTCTCCTTTACCAGTGGGTGAAATATATGTATATTTCACTTAGAGGTCAAGTTATATTCTGTATTGACCGCGCTTATCGTTATGGTTTCTGCCTATGCAATGTTCTGATTCTGAGTGCCAGGCCCAGCTGGTTGCTTTTCCAGATGGGTGCCTGAGCGAGACCGATTACGTCAGCGGTGAGAGTCAGCGCTTCATGGTCGTTGATCGCTTCGGGTATCGCTTTTACGTCCCCGAGTCCTCCGTTACTGGCTCCTTTCTGATTGACGGTGCCCGCCTGAAGAAAGAGCTCCTTGAGTGCGAGGACTGGCTGTTTGTCGAGCGATTCCTGGAGCCCTGCTCGCCAGGTTACCCGCTGGGCCTTGATGGCTGCATAGATCCCGATGAGAGCATCTATGGCGGTTCGTTTCCCGGTTTCTGTGAGGTCGACTTTCACGAGCACTGGATCAGAATTATCCAGAACCCGGAAACGGATCACCCCTTTGGCGAGGTTCGCGTTTCCATTGCGTTTCCGCAGTCGGGAGATGTCCCGGAAACGGTTCTGAATGTCCGTTTCTGCGCTGTCGCGCCCTTCGTATCCATCTTCTTCCACGAGATACACCCTGACGCCAGGATCAGAAGCCTGATCGGCGGGATCACGGGGAGTCGTCGCCTGAAGGATGCCTTGCAGTCGATCAGCGCCTACGTTTCCAGCATGGGAACCGGGCTGGAACTGGAGCGGTTCCGTGTTTCCCTCAACGGAAACAAGTCTGATGCCCTAACGTACCTCACGCTCAATGGTGCTCTTGATGGTTTCTCGTCAGATCTTCACCTGATCGAATCCATCGAGGCTTGTGAGTCGGCTGAAGCCTATTCAGCACTGCTCGGCTCCCTTCATCGAGACGGATTCATCAGCAACCTCAGAAAGTCACTGGAGCTAGACCTCGACTTATGACCAGGAAGATTCGCATCAACGAGGGCGTGCACATCACCAAGCATTGTCCTCCTCGGGTAGTGGTCACCACCGACCATGAACCCATCGAGAGCGAAATTCGCTATACCGTGAAGGGTGGCTCTGCCTTTACCTCTGGCTACACCTCCGGTGCCTCAATTGAGTTCGTCATGCCCATAGAGGCGCTGTTTCTGCTGAGCGCTGGAAGTCCGCTTTGGATTGGCAATCTCGGTGGTAGTGAGGATGCCTTTGAAGCCAGAGAGATCAGGTTTCGCCATGTATTGACCGGCCTTCTCAAGGGAGCCCTGTCAAAAGTTGGGCGTTTTTTGGCAATTAGTCGATAATTGCCAAATTGTTGTCTTGGGTATGTATGTTTGTAGTTAGGGCTGTGGTATAAGGCTCCTTACATTTGCGCGTATTTGGTGCCGAAGGTGTCTAGAACAGATGTTCGCGGAGTCGTCCAGCGAAACGCCTGGGCTGGCTTGAGCAGCATTCCCTTTGGATTATTCAACTGTGACGGCTGGATGCAGCATGCCGTTCGGTTGTCAGATCAGATTGCCTCGATATCGCGCCCAGGGGCCTCTCTCCGGCTGATTAGCATCAGGCCAGGTCATTGGGCGGGTTCCGGCGCAAACGTAAACCTGCGGGGCTCCTGCGTTGACCGTAGGGTGGAAGCATCAGGGGCCATCTCCCTCTTCCACAAACGCTGCTCGGTTACATGCCTGGTTTGCGGCATGAGTGGCTTCAAGGTTCCAGGGCATGGCGCCTACTGCTCGAAGCATGCTCCAAGGCACCTTTTGCTGGAATTCCTTTCTGACGCCAGGAAGCTCAGACGTTTGCGCCGGGCATGGTTGGCCAGGTGTGGAATAAGGGACTTGGGGTGGCATGTCAGGATCGGCCCTATGCGCCTACCTGTGATGTTCTTTGAGGACTCTGAAGTGATTTGCGTTGATGATGCTACGCCTGGAGCAAGGGCTGAGCTCTTTGAAGCGCTGATTGAGGCTGGCGGCACTCCGATGGAGATCGGTGGGCGGCGATTGTTTGAACTGAATTCGAAGGTAGTCAGGCTAACAACCCATGAGCAAAAAGCCCAAAGTCATTGCCGTCTCCTCTATCAAGGGTGGGGTTGGGAAAACCTTTATTTCCGTCAATCTGGCTTACGGGCTTGCGCGCCTTGGCAAGACGCTTCTCATTGACCTCGATCCTCAAGCCTCATCGTCAAGACGCTATGCGGATGTCGTTGGCAATTGCGACATTGAAGGGAGTATGGCGATCTTTGAGCGCCGGTCTCCTCGCCTTGACTTCACTCAGGCCGTTATCGGCATCAATCAAGAACCTGTCGAGAACCTCTATATCTGCCCTTCTCGCGAAGAGCTGAAGCTCTCTGCCATTGCTGCTCAGAGCCATGGCATGCCCTCTCACTTCCTGGATCGAGCACTGAAGCGCAACTCTCACGACTTTGACTATATCGTCGTGGATACTCCAGGATTTGAAAGTATTTTTATGTCCAATGCGTTAGCAGCTGCTGACGTTATTGTTGTTCCCGTTGACACCGACTTTGATGCTATTGATCGAGCAACTTATACACTTGAAAAGGCCAGTGAGTTTTTTAATGGATCTGGTAAACAGCCAGAAATAATTATCTCTCTGAATAATTATTACCCAAACAATAAAGACGGCCTGCGTGATTTTGATTTCATGTTTAACGCCGCACTTGAGAATGAATATGAGCGCTCTCTGTACGGCAACTTTAAGCGTGTAGATATCAAACGCACCGAATCAGCCAAGAAAGCTCACGGTCGTGAAATGCTCCCCGTGTTCCTGCGTCGGCCTTCTGAATCAAGGCCGACCATCGAGTGTTTCAACGAGTTGATTGCTGCTGTGGCGGGCGTTCCTCTTTCGGATGTAAGCAAGGCATGACGCCGCCCGGCCTGTTGTCTGGCCGGTCAAGTAACATGAGATACTTGCAAAATATACAATTTTGACCTAGTATCACTGTGACATATCACATATACACACCGAGGTAATCCAAGATGGGTGCTGCCAAAGCAAAAACGGCCCCAGGTGGGTCTTTAGCTCTCGCCGCAAGAGGCTTAGGTTCTCGCGGAAAAAATCAGCTCGCCAATCAAGAAGAAGCCCCAGCTCAAAAGAAAACATCGTCTCGCAAGACTTCTTCTAAGTCGGGTTTTCTCCATATAGAAGATCCTCATTACAGCGAAGCTCAGAAGCAGGAATATTTAGACGGCCCGGTATATAGCACTTCTGCTCGCACTACTCCGACCGATAAGTTCTTTCTGATTCCTGCTCTTGTGCTGAAGGATCGTCTCGATCCGAAACTTTCTTCGCTCGATGGTCGTTCGCTTCTCAAGCTGTCCCTGTTCATCATGAATGGCATTGATGAAGACTACCTGGCTCGCGCTATTGCCTACTCCAATAGCCTGCCCGATGTTAAGGGCAAGCCGGCCTCCATCGTCTTCCGCGAGCGCTTCCGCGAGGACTTTGTGGGTGATGAGCTGCGTGAGCGCCTGTGCTCTGTGTCTGGCGCCAGGTCTATTGGTTACTCCAAGATCTTCCGTTATGCGATGTGCCTCATCGGCATCCTTTCTGACGATGAGATCCTGGATGATGTCCTGCGCGAAGCCATCGACTTACAACAAAGCTTCGGAATGGATCTCCTGACGAAGGAGAAATAAAAAAGGGGCCTTTCGGCCCCTTTTACTTATCGTCGTCATCGAGTTGGCTTTCTAGCCACTTGGCTACGGAAGTGACTCCGAAAACTTGTCGCCACTCGAAGTATTTCTCCGGGACGCTGATGTTCTTACCGGAACCAGTGATTTCGATAACTTCGCCAGTGTGTGGGTTTTTGACGACCTGGACGAACTTGGTGCCAGGAACCTTGCCGGGCTTTTTGAGCTCCGCGTCGGTAACGATCTCAAACTCAATCGGCTTGCCGTCATCAGTCTTGATCAGGTGGCGAATGGGCAGCAGGATCTCATTGATCTCCTCGATGCACTTCTTGGCCATCTCTTGAACTTTGACCTTGGCCTTGAGTTTGGGGTCGGCCTCGGCCTTGCGCTCGACTTCATACCCTTTCTCGGCGGCAGCGACCATCTTCTGAATGGCGCTGATATGGACGACTTTCTCTTTCATTGCAGCCACCCCATTACCACGTCTTTGCCGTATTGGGCTTTCCATTCCTTCAGTTTCTTGGTGTTGTGCCCTGAAGTGGTCAGCACCTCACCCGTGAACGGGTTCGCGAAGGTCATTGTTTCGCCATTGCGTGGCTTCTTGTTCGGCTTCATACGGATGTGGATTTTTTGCTTTTCCTCACCCGCTTTTTTCAGGATCTTGTCGCTTTCCTTGTTGAAGCGCATCGCGATTTCAAGGCATCTGCCTACCGCTTCAATGACAGCGGGATTTTCAGCTTGCTCAATAGCTAGCTCGGCCTCTTCGGTTAGCTTTACCAGCTCCCGAAATGCCTCATCTTCTGTATCTCGCTTTTCACTCATGATTTCTAATCCATTTGACGAAGATAGTATATTCCATTATACATCTGGCCTTTATTGGGTCAAGAAAAAAGGGCCCGAAGGCCCTTGTTCTCTAGCGCTGGTGTTACTTCTGAACCCAGCCCTCAACTACGTCCTTGCCGTACTCTTTGATCCACTCCAGAACCAGGCCCTTGGCCTTTTTGCAGACCACCTCTTCCTTGGTGTACGGGTTCACGTAGCGCTTTTCTTCGCGCGGCTGGCGGGTGCCAGTGGCGCGCTTACTGTCCTCGACTTTGCTGAACAGGGAGTTGCAGGCCGATTTCACCGGGGACGGGCCGAAGACCTCAATGGTTGCCGCCATGAAATCAGCGCAGCTGATGTCGCCAGCCATTTCCTTCAGCTTGACGATGAAAGCCTGAGTGGCTTTAACATCTTCATCTTCTTTCAGCGTATCGAGCTCTTTCAGAGCCGCCGCCAGCTTTTGCTCCAGGTTCTTGTATTCTTGGTATTTCGACATCGGGTAGATCCTTCTTTTTCGTTAAGGTAAATGGAATATACATCCATTTTTTACTCTGTAAATAGCCTTTTAATATTTTTATCTGAAATTTATTGGGTAATAATTTCAGATTATTGGATGACTGATTTCACAAAAATAAATCTATGAGAATTGTCGCTCATAAATTAGCCAGCAATAAAAAAAGGCGCCAGTGGCGCCTTTTCTTTTTGACCGGATTTGATCAGAGAACGATCTCTTCGAATCCGCTGCCGGTCTGGCAGTGAGTGCTTTTATCCGATTCGCTCTTGCCACCTGCGGTTACCGAGACGCTGATCTCTTTGCAGGTGGTGGATGCCTGGACGTTTTCAGCAACCACGTTTTCAGCCACAACGATTTCGGGTTGGGTGATCTGCTGGGCCTGCGGCTTTTGCGCTTCAGCAACCACGATTTCTTTTTGCACCTGCGCGACCGGCTTGCCGGTTTGCACCGCTACGGCCTCTGCCTGCGTCACAGCGAAGGCTTTGGTCTCGGGCTTGGTGACGTCGACTACTTCGAAGTCGGACTTCACAGCGGCCTTCGTAGCCCCCTTCTCGGCGACCAGGCTGTTGTGGATGTAACCCACGTTCACGCCCTTGCGACCGACCAGAATCCATTCGCCGGTCTTGCCGATGGCATTGAACTCGGTGCCCTGAGTCATGCCGCCGACTTTCTCAGCGGTCTTGCTCGGCGCTGCGCGCACGTTCGAGCTCGACGCTGTGGTGACGTAGGGCTTGCCCAGGAGCTCCAGATCCTTCGGCGGCGCCTGGACGGTTGCTACGCGCTTAACCTGAACCGGCTTGGTCTGGGTGTATTGCTTGGTGGTTTCCAGGGTGGCGGTCGCACCGCTGTGGCCAGAGTTCCAGTCGAACTTCGTGCCGGGGGCTGCGCTGGCCAGCACCATCTCTTTCTTCTGCGCCAGGGCCAGCTGATCGCGCTCATCGAGCATGCTGCCGATCTTGTTGCCCAGCAGACCGCCGACAGCGGCACAGCCGGCAGTAGCCAGCAGGCGAGTCATGTTGGAGCTGTTCTTGGTCAGCAGGTTGCAGGCAACACCACCAATGCCAGCACCTACCAGGGTGCCAGTCTGGGCTTTGTTGGCGCAGCCGGTGGACAGGATCAGGGCGGATGCCACGAATGCGGCCAGTGCTTTTTGCTTGAACATCAGGGGTACTCCCGTATTGATTACAACTGCAAATATACATTGGAAAATACGCCTGTCAACTCCGTATTTTTCTCTGAGGGTCGGCACCCTTGCAGCCCTCCTGTATGCTTGCCCCATCAAGGACAGGAGCCAAGCCATGAATGAGACGACCCCGCTGCCCTACCGTGTTGTGTCGAGTGAGGAGAACCCGCTCTACCGTCACTTCGGCAGCCTCTGCATTCCCTACGAGAATTACGTCCTGCACTTCATGCGCGTGCATGCTGGCGAGGTTTATCAGGGTGGGGTGTATGAGTTCAGGCTCTATCCGAATGGCGCCCTGGTGATGGCCCTGCCAGATCCGGAGACGAAGATCACGTACCAGTCGGACGGTGGCATGTGCGACATCGAGATCTCGCTTGAATGCCTGTCCTATGTTGCTGCGGCTTACTTCTGGAGCGCTGTTAGCAATCAGGCCTTTGAGCGGGAAGATGATCGAACCAATGAGTTTGCTTACGATCACTTTCACGCGACACGAGATGCGGTTTCAGGTCTTTTCAGGTTTGTAATGCTTGAAGATATCGGCACTCGGGAGCCGACTGAAGAAGAGTTGGCCAGCGCCAATAACTTTATTGATCACCCGCATCCAGAATCCCAACAATTCTATGCGTGCATTGATTAATTCAGTTATCGTATTCGCCAAGAACCCATTGCCGGTAAGCTTTTTTAGGATTGGTGGCGAAATCCTTCACCGCCATGGCTGGTATTATTGTAGTGCCAAATATTGCACCGATGATAGCAACCTGGAAGTTAAATCTTCCGAATTTAGGGTCATTCTCAAAATAGCAAATAAGAAATATACAGATAAACGCAACCAGCCACGCGATGAGCGCATACATCAGAAAGGTTACAGTGCTCATTTTATTCTCCCGTTGTTTATATATTAATTATTTACTCTTGTGTGACCGTGGTCAATATTTACACTAAGCTATCTTTTGTTATAGTTATTTCATGCGCCTAGCTACTTTTCTCAATAAATAGTTGCCGCCAAATAAGATCATTGCAATAATGTAATTGTCTTGGGTGGCTCCCAGGACACCTCGCGATGAGCCCTCTTGGAGAAATCCAAGGGGGTTTTCTTTTGCCTGACCGAATATAACCAAAATTCGATAATTCGTAAGTTTCCAAGATGCATAGTTTCGCTTATCATTAACATACAAGAAGAGGGTATATTATGAAAAAGCAAACTCCACACTTGGTTGCAGCAATGTTTATCAGGGACTGCCTGGAAAAGGGGCTTTCGCCAGTTCCTGAATCTAGGAAGGTTAGCTTTTCCAGTCGGGCTATCACTACTCGTGTTCGCCACATCATTAAGAAGTGGGAAGATCGCCGTAACTATGTTGATAGCCTGGATGAAGCAAGCAGGGCCAGCAGGAAAGCCTTTATCGACAATCTTCCGGTTATTTCTGGTATTGCGTTTGAACGCTGCCTTGTAGGCTCTCCAGCTCGCATCGGCTATCGCTTGTATTGTCCTGAGACCCTGTACCTGCTGATGGATATTCAGGACAACGATATTCCTGATGAATACAGGCGAAATGAGTCATCTAAAGAGCAATATGCAGCTTTCTGGTCGATGGTTGCTTGAGGTCAATGTAGGGAAAGGCACGCATTGATGGGGATTTTGGGGCTCAATGCGTGTTTTTCTGGTCGTTAGCGAAACTCATCCCTTGTTTTCCTTAGCCTCTCTACTGCGGCCAATCCTTTGCCACCCTCCCCCATATCTGCCTCCAGGACGATTCTGCGTGCCTGTGGCGACAGCTCCTCGATCACCCCAGCATGCAGCACGCCAGCCTCACACAGCGCCATCAGCGCGTAGTGATCACGCACCTCTGACGCCTCTCTGTGATCGATTTTCTGGATGCGCTCGACCATCATGAGATTGACCTTTTCGTCGAACAAAAAGCCATGCTGCTTAACGCTTTCTTCGTCGACAACCAGGTTGATGATGCTGGCCAGGTCTCGATCACCGACAGCGCAGTGACCGAGCTTGAAGTTCGCCTTGATCAGTCGCTCCAGGTACTGTCGGCTGTAGATGGCCTCAATGGCTGAAACCCATTTCTTCTCAACCCAAATTGATTGCAGCTTCAAGGGTCAGCTCCTGAGCGGGTTTTAGAACGTGCGCGTAATTCGCACTGTGATCGATGCCTTCAGTGGCTTTGGCGAAGAGCCAGCCCTGGCCGTGTGTCACGCCCAGTGACTTCAGCCACACCAGCTGGCCCAGGTCGTCGATGTGCTCTGCGACCACCATCAATCCTGACTTGCCAGCGAAGCGGCAGGCCTGCCTGATCATTTCTTCTGACTGCGCGATGCGCTGCTTGGTGATTTCGCCCGGCAGCTTGATGAAATCGAGCCCCAGTGCCGTGGCCGTGGCCAGCGAAGAGTGGCCGGTGTAGAGATCATCAAGACCCACGGTGCAGCCCAATGCCTGTGCCTCACCGACAAAGCGGGCCGCTTTGATCATGCAGTTGATGGGCATGCTTTCCGTGATCTCGAAGCCGATCTTGACGTGCTCTGGCTTCTTGCTGAGCAGTGCCATAGCTCGGTCGAAGAAGACCGGATCACACACGTTCAGTCCCGACAGATTCACCGAGATGAGCACTGGCGCTTCGTGTGACTCACCCTTTGCAATCGCCTTGTTGATCGACCAGAGATCGAACCGGCGAATGAGCCCTGAGCGCTCCATCTCCTGAGTGACCTTGTCTGCGGGACGCCCGGTCTTCGGACGCATCAGCGCCTCGCAGGCGCCAATCCGCATTGTTTTCAGATCGACGATTGGTTGGTAGTGCTGCTCTACCCATCCATCAAAAAGCCCGATCTCCATGCTTACTACTCCTCGCCAAGCATCGAGCTCAGCATCTGATTCATCCGCTCCAGGAACGCCTCAAACTCGGCGTCTCCCAGCTCTTCACTGCTGAATCCGTGCAGGGGGTCGTCGGTGCCCGGTAGGGTCTCGTCGCCATTGCTCATGCTGGAATCCATCTTCATAAGATACAGCAGCAATATATCAAATATACATAGATGGTCAAGCGGATTGCAGAAAAGCAAAAGCCCCGCAGTGCGGGGCTTTGGTGGTTAGTTGGATGCCTGTCTTAGCCGTTCATCCTCTTCGTCTCCTGGCTCATTGCTAGCGCCCTCTGGCTCATCAGCAACCGCTTCGATGAACTCGCCCTGCCTCATCCGATCATCATGGATGTTGATGAATGTGACCTGGGGATTCATCACCTCAATCGTCCGGATGACGTCCGAGATGACTTGGCCAATCTTCTCCAGATCCTCTTGAGTCGGCGGCGTCACTGGGTCAACTGGCGGGTCTACTGGATCAACCGGATCAACCGGGTCTACTGGGTCGACAGGATCGACAGGATCAACCG
>NZ_WELK01000015.1:0-62853 GCF_009799925.1 Pseudomonas sp. R-28-1W-6 | reverse complement strand
ACCGGGTCTACCGGGTCGACTGGATCAGTTGGCGGGTCTACTGGATCGACCGGATCAACCGGATCAACCGGGTCTACTGGGTCGACAGGATCGACAGGATCAACCGGGTCGACTGGGTCAGTCGGGGGGTCTACCGGATCGACTGGATCTACCGGGTCTACCGGGTCGACTGGATCAGTTGGCGGGTCTACTGGATCGACCGGATCAACCGGGTCTACTGGGTCGACAGGATCGACCGGATCAACCGGGTCGACTGGGTCAGTCGGGGGGTCTACCGGATCGACTGGATCGACCGGATCGACGGGGTCTACTGGATCAGCAGGCTTGATCGCGCTAGTTGTGTACGTGTTGCCAGAGCTGGCTGTTAGCCCTGAAATCCAAATGCCATTTTCCGAAGTGCTTACGCCATCCGTTTTGACGCCATTTTCAGGTGCGTGATTGTACGTATCAGATACCGTGCTTGATTCTGGACTAAAAACAATATCGCCATACCCGCCGTAGATATAAGAATATTGAATAATGCTTTTATCTACGCCAGTAGTTGTCGACGAAATGCTGACCTTATCTGTCGCCTCAAGCGTTGACGAATCCATAAAGAAAGATCCACTTACGCTTAAATTTCTTGCGCTTACATACATGTACGTTAAGTTCATTGCCGCTTCGGCGCTGGTCGTGCCTGTTTGCTTCAACACCAAGTCCCCTAAACCATAAAAGTTTAGGTATTCAAGGTTAATGCCTTTTGCCTCAGCAGATGTGTCGCTGATCGTCAGATTACCGCCACCGTTACCTTCCGGGGTTGTGTCCCTGAATTCGATGTAGCTTGCGTTTATTTTGGCAAAATCACTGCCCAGTGAGACATTGGCGTTTTTGACATCTACAAAGGAAATATGATTAAAGATCGTCGGCATTGAAGCCGCATCTTTATTGGTTGAGTTGAATGTCATGTCGACATTCACTGCATCATAGCCAGAGATATGAGATTGCTCTACCCCGTGCGAAAATGTCGTCCAGTCATCTGCCGGCATTTCAGTGTGCACTGCACTGATTTCAAGTGTTTTGCCAAATTCTTCGCTTGCCGTGAAGTCAGTGCCGCTGATGTAAAAATTTGCCGGTGTCCAGAATGCATACGATGTAATCGAAGCATCTCCAAAGACGTTCGACTCGATCAGCATGACGTGATCGGCGTTGATGTTCAGGCGATAGAAGTCCGAAAATAGAATGTCGACTTGATGGCTATGAATCGAGGTATTTTCCGCAGAAATACCGTCAATCATGACCTTCTCACTGAGAATACTCAGCTCGCCCGTAAACTGTGTATTGAGGATTTCTGCGAACTCAATGGTGCTGTCAATTGTGACCCTGGAGTTAGTGAACGACGAGTTCTCAATCGTCTTCGTCGCTCCACCAAACTGACTGACGAAGGAGATGTCCTTAGCGTTCGAATCGACCGTAATTCTGCCGCGCTGCTCGATCTCCAGGACATCTGCATCACTCACCTGAGTCATCTTGCTCAGATCGCTGACGGCCTGAGTTACCAGGGATTCATCTGGGTCATTTTCGATGATGATGCGGCTGGAGCCATCAAGGCCGAAAGTGTCTGCGCCCGAAATCGGGTTCGCCTGAATCAGCGTCAGACTCGCAGCCCCGTTACCGGAGTGCTCAAAGCCATTGGCATTGACCAGGACGATATTGCCGCGAGGCGAGTTGATGGCTCCGTGGATCTTCGACATTGCACCCGAGGTGTCATAGTTCAGGATCACGGACGAAGCCGACTTAGCGTCAAAGGTGACCGACGCCCCCGACCCCACATTGAACCCGGCCCCACCCCACTGAATTACGGTGTTGCCGTTCAGGCCGCTGGACTGCGAAGCGTCGACCGTCAGTGCGTTGCCAGCTTGGGCAAAGTTGGCGTCGCCGTAGGTCACCAGGGCATTGCCGATATCAGGCAGCGTGCCGGCATCAATGGCAAGGACAGCTCCGGAGTTGATTGCGAGAGAAATCGCCAGGGTGAGTTTTTTCAGTCGCATATCAGTATCTCCAGACAATTTGCGCGTTCACGCGCTGATCAGCATCCAACCCCTTGGTCGAGACGCTTTTGGCGTAAGTGGTGTTGATTCCCCAGCTGCCGAAAGCCACGTCCACGCCGATCTCCGCGCTTTGCAGGCGGATGCTCTGGTCGAGTGCAGTCTTGATGTCAGCCCCGTTCGTACCGACGTGTCCGACCACGGAGTAGCCGTTGCCGGTGAACAGCTGACGGGAAATCGAGATGTCGTTTTGAAAGCCCTTGTAGCCCGAGTACAGGCCGCTCTCGTGGCTTGAGCCGGCACTGGTTCCGCCCAGTCCAATGCGCTCGCTTGATGGCATGTCCATCGAGCCCTTGAAGCCCTCCAGGCGGGTCTTCAGCAGGGTTTTTTCGGTCAGCCTGAAGCTGCCGGTGGCATTGAGGTCGAGCGACCAGTAATAGGGGTTGAACGTGCCCAGCAGCGGCAGCAGGTTCATCTCCTGGTTGCCGTCGACACCCTTCTTGGCTTTGACCTGGATGCTGCCAGCAGACCCCTCATAAGCGCCTTCAAGAATGCCGCTGGTGTAGCGCTGGCGTGTGTACAGATCGAACACGCCCATCTCTTGCTCGCGGGTCGTGTGCTCCAGCTTCTGCGTAAAGCGCCAGGTCTTGTCGTACCAGTTGCTCAGCGACGCGCTGAAGCGCTGCGTTTCCCCACCGAGCACGTAGATCAGGCTATCCCCACCGGCCTCGTTGTCGGTGTAGCTGTAGCTCAGGTTGACCAGTCCGAAGGCATAGGCCTTTTCCAGGTCGAGAAAGAGGCTTTCGTAGCTGCCGCCCTTGGATTCCGGGCGCAGATCGGAAAAGCCGTGTGTCGCCGACACCGTGGCCACATAGCCCTCACCCAGGCGCTGCTTGTGATACCACGTGAGGATGTCGCGACCCGAAACGTCCGGGCCCTGGTTCGAAGCCATGACCGCGCCGCGCCAGGATTTGGTCTTGTCCGGTACTGCCTTCAGATCCAGCTCGTAAGCCAGCTCTTCGGCATCCACCGGGCCAGCCTTGGCGATCAGCAGGGCGCCATCGTTTTCCAGGGCCTTGCCCATCAGAGGCGATGCCAGATCGGCGCCGTCATCGGCATAGCGGGCGTACTCACCCGTGGTCTTGAAGCTCGATGTCGAAGACAAGTCGCCCGCAGGAGTGCGATAGACGCGGGCGAAGGGGTCGATCCCAGAAGCACATAACTGTGCCTGGGTTGGGGCAAGCGATAAGCAATCGGCGAGCTTGGTTTTGGCACTGACTGCTTGTGGCAGCAGGATTGCCGCAGCAAGGGCGACGTGTGGCATGCGGATGGGCATAGAGGGGGTTCCAGTGTGATTCAGTCGACGGAATTGTATATGTATATTCCATGAATAGCCACATTATGAAGCGCGTATTTCTAGACCTTTCGTCAGAGAAAAGCCCTTTGAAAACAACAAAGCCCGGACATGCCGGGCTTTGCGGGTAGATCACTTGGCTTACTCAGCCTTGGTGAGTCGCCGGCCATCCAGGTAGAACTCGATAAAGTCACCGTCGCTGTCGAGCCAGCCGATCACAACATCCAGGGGCTCGCGAAAGGTTGGAGTGCCTGAGCTGCGCTCGGTGTTATCAATCACTGGCTCAGCCAGCACCTGGGTCACCACCACGGCTTCGGCGTAGGCCGGGAAGCGGCGGTTCTTCATGCCCTCTTTCCAGATGACCAGGTCGCCTGGGGCGAAGGTTTCCTTGGCGATGATCTTCGCGGCGCAAGCCTTCAGCTTTTCTTCGCGAGTCACGAACAGGTTTTTGACTTTTTCCATGATGGTATTTCCTCTTGCGCGTTAGAAAAGGGTGGCAGTGCCACCCTGTTGATTCGTGTGACGCACCGCTCGCTAGAACGGAATGTCGTCTCCCGCCTGCTGCTGATCGATCACGTCTTGCGGCAGCTGCTGCTCAGCCGGCATGGCTTGATCTTCAACCTTGCCTTGCGGCTTGCGACCGGGGATCACTTCTTCGGCGCGAATCACATGGGCGTGGTAGGTTTTGTTGTTGGTCTTGCTGGTCGACTTCGTATAGCGCAGCGTGCCCTCCACCTCGACCTCGCGACCCTTCATGAGCTTTTCCTGGAGTTTGGCGCCACTACCCTTCTTCACGAAGCGCGAGCACTCATGGAATACCGGGGGGTTGTCGATCCACTCACCGGCTTCGTTGCGGTAGCCATCATTGGTGGCCACGGTGAAGTTCACGACATCGGTTTCATCGTTGACCGAGTTCAGGCGGGCATCGCCGGTCACGTTGCCGATCAGGGTGATGCGGTTCAGGCCCAGACCGCCCTTGCCTGCCGGACGGATGTTGCCCAGGCGCACTTCGATGGTGGCGTTGTCGTAGACGTTGGAGTCTTTTTCGGACGGGGTTTTGTTGAGTTTGCCGAAGACGCTGAAGGCCTCACCTTCTTTCATGGTCTTGACGATTTCATCGGCAAAGCCCTTGGGGCCGAACGAAGCGAAGGCCACGTAACTCATGATCGGCTTGTCGCCAGTCATACCTTCTTTTACCGCCAGTGTGCCGCCGAGGCGTTGGCGACCGCTTTCCAGATCAGTAATGACGGCATCTTTGGTCAGGGTGCCCAGGGCAATCATCTTGTTCATGCAACTCTCCGTGATTTGAGCTGACCACCAGCTCTTGATGCTTACTATACGGAGAAATATACATTTTGTCAAGCGCCAAATATTCAGAAGTAATCGATGTCCATCATCCCCGCAATCCAGCACTTCACTACTTCTGCATTTGCCGCATCCATCGCCTCGCAGATGCACTCCAGTCCTGACTTTGCCTCCAGCGCGTCAAAAAAAGACCTTCTCCAAAGCGCCATGCTGCGGATCTTTTCGTCGTCGCTATCAAAGTCGTTGTGACAGTGGTTTTCAACGCTCAACCATGAAGTTGTAATCAGGATTCTCAAGTACATGTCTAGCTGCGGGTCACCGGCCTGGATGCACCGATCCACGACAAATAAGCCGTTGAAAAATGTGCTGACGCCGCTTGGCTCACTCTCGCCGAATGGCGTGTGATGACGTAACTGTGAGTACCGCTCGCGCAGGCGCGCAATCAGCCACTTGATGCGAGCCAGTTGCTCTTGCTCGATGTCGTCCATTAGACCCCCAAATCCGCTTCCAACCAGTGCCTACGCAGTCGTGCTGGCAGCTTATCAAGCGCGTTTTCTGCCCTGGCGCGCAACACCCGCTCTTTTTCTCTGAAGACGTTGTAGCTGTCATTCAGCGTCTCGCTGAAGCTCTCATAGACGTGCCATGTGTGCAGCAGTTGGCGCAATCTGCGGATGTTCATCTCGGGCTCAACAACAGGAACCACCGACCCCGGCAGGATCAGCTCCAGCATTTCCAGGCGGGACTTCCACGGGTCTTCCAGGCCTTTGACCGGCTGCTCATCGCGTGCGGCCTTGATCCTTAGCATCATCGAGCGAGTCGTGATGCCGGCCTGTTTGCCAAGCGGGTGTCTTTTGTCCAGGCGCTCGATCATGCGCAGGACAACCATGTCCTCCCGCGTTGTGTCGTTTTTATCGAGTCGGTTGATCACATAGAAGCGCAGGCGCTCGCGGATGTGCAGGTTGTCCCTGGCATCCTTCCTGAGCCCGCGCAGTGCGGCGAGAGAGCTTCCTTCAATCACGACCATTTTTCTCCAGGTCTTTCATGAGCGCCTTTCGGTACTCAGGATCATTGAGCAGTAGGTTGTTCAGGTGAGGAATGTCAGTGGGGCAATCGCCACGCTTCGCACACTGTGCGGCTATCGCCTCGAAGCTGTGCCCCAGCCCTCGATCCTGGCTGAGTCGAAGCTCCTGACCCCACCAGATATCAGCCCCGTCAGACTGCTCTTGGTCAGCATGCGACAGCGCCAGGAAGTAGGCCCCCACAAAGGCCTCCGCATGGGTGTTGCGCAGGGCCTCGACTGGGGGTTCATCCCCGCCATGGGTTTTCTGGTACTGCATAGCCAGGGTGACCAGCTGATTCAGGCTGGCGTACAGCACGGGTGCGTGGTTGCAGTGCACGAGCTCGTGCATCATCGTCTGCTCGTAGAACGCTTCTGCTGACGCATAGCGGTACTGCTGATAGTCACGCTCAACCAGTGCCTTGTTGATCTCGATGCTGCATGTGCCACGCCCCATGGCCATGCCTTCCGGAGAGATGCGGATCGAGCCGTAGGCCCCCTCCCCAGCACCTTCTCCGATAGAGATATCCATCCCCGCAGCCCCGCCCAGCACCTGGCCAAACGGCAGCAGGCAGGCGATCAACAGGGCTGCGCGCCGCATTACTCAGCCACTCCGACTTGGGCTTCCAGGTGCACCTGGCAGACGACATACATCCGACCAGCAATCACCGATCTGCTCGCTTTCGCTGAGCAGACGCGGCAAGTTTGTGTCGACTCCAGCACGAGACTCTCGACGATCCGGATCACCTGGTCGTCATCGTCGGCGGACAAGAACACCTTCATCTGCCCGCCCTTTTCGTTGACACCAAAGATCTTGGCCACCGGCTTCCCACTGGCCTGACTGTGCTCTTCAAGCAGCACGCACAAGCGATTCAGCAGCGGAAACCAGCCAGCCGGGATGCTGAGACGAAATGGCGTCAGATCAGCCAGGACGCCGGGATGGGCATCCTGGATCAGACGGAAGTGCTTGAGGTCACTGAGGGACACGGGTGAACACTCCCGCAGCGACTTCCTTGCCTTCGGGGGTGTACTCGTGATCCGAGATGCGCAGCGTGCCGTCATCTTGCGGCGCTACGCGCAGAAAGCCTTCGCCGCACACGCCACGGTAGCCGGGCCAGTCAGGGAATTTGCGATAGATCACCGTGCCATCTTGCAGTGTTGTGATGTACGCAAAGCCCATGGCGCAGGTGTTTTGCACCGCCATGATGTTCAGCTCGCCTTCTTTCAGGCGGGATTTTTTGGTGCTGCCGCTGATGTAGATATTGGCAGCGCGCTTGGTGTGCGTGCTGTCGTTGTTTTCCATCACGCCCTGCCACTTGCCCTTCATCGCAGGAAAAATCGACCCTTCGGGCAATGCCTGGAAGTTGGTGCCCAGATTCAGCGAAACGGCGCGACCAAGCCCGGCAGTGCGATACGGGCTAAAGCCCATGAAGTCACGGGCCATCCCCGTAGTTTGCTGGCCGCTCATGCCCTGGTAACGCAAGCCATCGCCGGTACAGCCGGCGACGGAGAGGGCGATGCTGCCGAGGATGAGGGCTTTCTTGAGTGCGTTCATGGGCTTCTCCTGTGCGCCTGACTGCCAGGCCAATTGAGCGAGAGTATATGAGATATACATTGCAATGGCAAGCGGCTATACTTTTCTCAAACAGGTAGTCAGGAGCATGAATCATGCTGAAAAAGATGGTGTGGGTTGGGGTGTTGGGGTTGGTAGCGAGCGCACTGGCTCAAGCGGAAAGCTGTGACCAGGTGTGCCAGCTGGGGAGTACCCTGGTGAAGCGTTCGACCCCTGTAGATCACATGGGCATTCGGCTGGGTGAGGTGTCTCTGTCGGGCCATCAGCTGCTCGTGCAAGCCCTGGTCTATGGCGATGAGAGTGATGCGGCGTACCGCGAGATCATGGGCAATCCGCAGCAGAATGCAGCTTCGCAACGGATGACGCGTGACGAAGTGGTCAAGGTGGTTTGCAGCTCCCCGCTCTATCGCGACTTTCTGAAGGCCGGTGGCGTTGTGCGTCACGAGATCAAGCTTCAGCGCGACGGCGTGATCTTCTATCAAAACGTAATGCGCGAGTGCCCGAATGCTTGACCAGGACGCAATGAAAAAGCCCCGCAGTGCGGGGCTTTTTTGTAGCTATCGACTAGAAAAGTTGGGTGATGAGGTGAACCGCCAGGCCGCAACAGACTAATCGAGCGGCTTCAGCGGCATATCCCAGCCAGCGAGTGACTTTGCAGTAGGCCTCGGCAGCTTCAATCGCCAGGGGCATGTGGTCTTCGGGGATCTTCGGGGACAGCAGGACGCCCTGTTCGCGATCAAAGTTCGCCAGGCCCATCTCCTGCATCACATTGAAGAGCGCGATAGCGCAGACGTAGTAGCGAATTTTCATGGCAGGGCGTCCTTTTCAAGCTGAGTGAAGGGCCAACACCAGGTCGGCCCGCTGGATCGAATCAGGCGCTCGGGCACTCATCGATCTCGATCTCGAAATACTGCTCCTGGGTCTTCTCGTAGTTGATCTCGTAGCTGATCGAACCACCGACCTTCAGGAACTCACGGAACGCCGGGATCGAGCAGTTCATCAGGGTGACGCCCATGAGCATGTCGCGCTTCATCTGCTTGTCGAGCTCGGGATTCTCGACGATGGCCTGGCTGAATTTCTCGATGTTCGGCCCAGTCAGGTGCATGGTCACGTTGACATCTGGGCCATCGGCCACGGCACCGGCCAAGGCCACTGCATCGTTGTAGCGAGTGCCAGTCTTGGCCAGCTCATTGAGCTTGTCGGCCATCATGTCAGCGGTTTTACAGGCTTGGGTTTCGCACTTCGACGGTGCAAAAGTCGAGCAGCCGGTCATGGCAATCAGGGCACTTACGATCAGGGTTTTCTTCAGCATGGCGAGCCTCGCGCTAAGTGATTCCGGTGTTTTCCGGTTGACGTGAGAATGTATATCTCATATTATATCCTTCGTCAACTACCCGGAGATACACGATGGACATCGCGAAGTACGCTCAAGACCTGGAAGACCTGATCGCCCGCCTCCCCGGCTTCATCCGCGACCAGCAGGATGAGCTGCGTTCAACGGGTCGTGATGCTGGGCGAGCAGAGCGGAGCCTGAAGTTCTCCAGCGACCTGAAGGCCCTGAACAACAACCCGTTCGTTTCAGGGCTCTTCCCGTTTGTGATTTTTGGTCAGGACGGCGAAGAGTCTCTGACTGAGGCCCAGATCGAGGGTTTGCTGGACGATGCCCGCAGTTACGGCGTGTCGGATCACGTGATGATCGTTCATCGTCACCAGCACTCCCTAGTCGTTTTCGACTACGCCGCTGAGCCCTACATGCGACCCTCTGTCGAGCTTCGCGGGCTGGTTTTCACGAACATGGGCGGTGATGGCCTTGTAATGAAAGACCTGGTGCTGCTCGGTCTTTTTTCGGCGCCAGAGCTTACGCTGCGCTCTTACGCTAAAGACGCAGAAAAGTTCATCAGCGCACGCCAAGGCCAGAGCCAGAGTCAGGGCCAGTAAGCGACCGTCCATGAAAAAGCCCCGCACTGCGGGGCTTTTCTTTGCCTGGTGTTTAGCTCAGCGATGAGAGCACGCGCTGAAGCGGGCTGGCCGTGATCGCATCGAGCATCATTGGCCTGATGTCGACCGGCTCCACACCCTCTACGCCACGCTCAGCAAAGTACCGGCAGACGTCTTCGTCGGTGACGTAGCCCTGCCCTGCCAGCCTCTGCCTCTTCTCCTGATACACCTGCTCTGCCTGCTCATTCCAGGCCCATTCACGGCGTGCACGGTACATATAGATCCCTCCATTATTTGGCACGAGCGAAGTTCGGCGATTTCTTGGTGATCGCTATGGCATCCATCACGACAGCGCGCATGACAGCGGGATCGCTGGATAACTGGGCATTGAGCTGCTCCAGGTTTGCCGAGCAATCACCCGGCTTGGCACAGCGCTTGGCGATAGCCGCGAAGCTACCGGCATAACCCCGCCACTTGCTCTCCTTCAGCTCGCTCTTCCAACCGTCGAGAGAGATTTCGTCCAGCAGCACGCTTTGACCAGGCTGCTGGGCATTGGTCAGGTAGTAGGCCCCGACAAACGACTCCATAAAGACAATGCTGGAGAGACCCAATAACTTCTCACGATTGCCAACAAAGTCCTGCTCATCAATGAGCCGATTGATCACAGCATTGAAGCGGTTTTCCATCTTGTGCAGTGCCGCCGCTTGACCGCAATGAATGGTCTCGTGAGTGATGACCATAAACCTGTGTCGTTGCACACCTAAATTGCGCAGTCCGGCTGACTTGTCCAAGTTGGTGGGATTGAGATTGATCGCGCACAGATTAATTTTGTTGACCAGGCTGCTTTGAACGTAGCCGTTCAGTATTCCGCCTTCGCTGTGGCCAGGCCCGCCCCACCGATATTTATCACTCAGGTAGAAGCGCAGATCCTCTCGATCCGGGTCTTTTAGCTCTGCTGGGAATGCAGGTCGCCCCTCTTCTCGATGCACCAGGTAGATCAGCTGCCCAGGTGCAATCAGGCTTAGCTGCTCAGAGACGAAGTGCAGGATGGAATCCTCTTTGAAGAGATTTTCCTGCTTGAAGCGAACAGGGGGTTTGGGCTTGACAGGATCAGATGTCCAGACCATCAGCACCAGGCAGGAGATTAGAACCCCGATAGCAACAAGGGCCCATTTCAGGCCCAGTTTTACCCACCGCACAACGCTGTCCATTTGACCGCTCCACTGACGTTCCGTTACTCGAATATAACGGAGATATACATTTTGTCAAGGGCGATAAAAAGGCAGGCTACATCTCCAACTGCTCCTCCCGATGACGGGATGGCTTGACTGGTTTGGCGTGCTTCTTGAGCTCAGGCTCGGGGAAGTCGCCGTCCAGGATGCCCACCGGCTGGTCTTCCCTGCCGGGAATGCAGATGAAAACGAAGCGGTTGTCCCAACCTGTCAGAGGATTGCTTTTGCCCTCATGGTCATACGTTGCAGTTAGCTGCTCAATCGGCACACCGTGCCTGGTCGAGTACCATTTCAGCAGATCCGCCTCGCTCTTGAGAAACAGGCGGCAGGCGAAGTCCTTGGAGAAGTCGCCGCTGATGAAGGGCATGAAGGCTACCAGGCGCTCACCGTCTTTCTCATGAGTGTGCTTTGGCTTGCACTCAGACATGATCAGGCAAGCCTGCAAATGGGTCTGGTTGTTTGGCGCATGGCCATGCTCCATGAGTACCCTCCATATCTCTTTCAAGACCTCCTGATCATCTTCAGGCCGAACAGCGCTATTGCGAGCCTGCTCATAGATGTCGCGCTCCATGCCCGTCACATCCGCCACTTTAGGGGTTCGCATGGCGAGCACTCCGGTTTTTGCGGATATTCAGAATGATGTACGCAGGGATCATGAAAAAGAACATGGGGAAACCGCCAAGCAGAATTAATCGAACGAGCGGTAGGCTTTCTGCACTCCCCAACATAACCAGCTGGACTATCCAGTCAGCACAAAGGGCTATTGTGCCAATGAAGTTATTATTCGTATCACGGTCATAGGCTGTAGTTACCAATACAATCCAGGCAACCAGAATCGCCAAGAGAATTGGCTGGTTTGCAGCAATCTTCATCAAAATTTTCATGGTGTTACCCCGCATTAGGCGTCCAGATCTTTTTCCAGACGGGCTCTTGTGATTCGCTGCTCCAGGCGCTCGATATTGGCTTTCACCTCTTCATCGCTGCGCTTGTCGCCCAAGTCCAGCAAGTTCTCCTTGCCGGTCATCAGGGCATTCAGCGTGCCCTGGTAATTCAGCCCCTTCTCCTGGGCCTCGAACAGCAGCTTCTGCTCAAGATCCGGGCCTTCACCGATCAGGCCGTACAGCAGATCGATCAGGGTGTTTTCCCGTTCTCGCATCGTGGCATCAGCTTTGCGGGACTCCCTGGCGAAAATCCCTACCACCTTCCGATCTTCCTGCCGGATGCGCGAGTAATCCGCATCTGATATTTCGTACAGGCCATTTTCCTCGTCGCTCATCGTGAAGCTCCAATCTGGTGGTGGATTCCTCTAGCCTCCAATATAGGGTGAAATATACATCTGTCAAGCGGTGTTTTATCAGCGCTCAAATGACATGAGCCTTAGCTTTGGACGCCCTTCGTTCATCCGTGAGCGAGGGATTTCAACCAAGTCGAGAGCCGCCATTCTCTTGACCAGATCGGGATTGGCGTCAAATAGCTCATCCGGAGTCACGATCCTTCTTTTGATAAAGGCGTATGCTGACTCAACAGGTAGAGAGGAAACCCTGCCCATAAACTCATCGGGCTTTTCTTGCTTCAATTCGCGATAGCTTTTGAATGTTGAGTCATAGAGTGCATCCCAATCGAAGTTTTTGAATTCACTATTCACCCTGAATGCCTCTTCGCTTGAAACGCAAATGTCGAAGTTATCATGATGCGGCGAGGATCTGAACTCCAGCTCACCCTTAACCTTAAATAGCTCTTTGGTCACATCCAAAAGAAGGCCGTACCCATTAAAGTGGGCTATCAGTCTGGCAAATTCCCCACTGAATTGAAGCGATGTTTTGACAAGATCATTGGTTGTACTCATTTTATTCACCTATTTTTTATTATTTTAGCAAGCAATGGATACAGCAGATTCTTTGCGCAGTGCTGCGCGCTGTTTAGCGAAGCTTTGGAATTCAATCGCCATCAGATCGTTTCGAGTGAAAGACGTTTTCTGAAAGGCATCTGCCTCATCAATGAAGCCACGACCAACCAGAAACCCCACAATTCGATAATCCTTGATCTCTTCCATGCGCTCATTAAAGAAATCAATGTCTTTTCTTCTGTAGAAGTCCGCGATGTCAAAAATGCTGACTTCCAGATTCTTTTTAAATTCTTTGTTTTTGACGAGGTTGCTAACCGAGAAGATCGAGCTACCCCGAGTAAAGACATCGAATGAGCAGCCGTCTCTAGACAAGCCCAGGCTGATTTCATCCCGGATGTCGTAAAGCTGAGATATGACCTTATTTAATCCTTCTTCGCCAAGAAAGATCATCCCGAAGCCGATAAGGCTGGGATCAAGATTCGCTTGGATTCGGCGGAGTGAATATTCTTTGGACATAACTACTACCTCGTATATTTTTATTATACGAATGGAGTAGTAGCTATTTCATCTTGACAATAAAGGCTTTTTTGTTGGACTTGGCTGAATATTACCAAATACTCTTAATTGTCAATGCAATCAGCCTTTCCTCGACGTTTAAGTGCCCTCTCCTTTTCCTCAAACTTCATTTCAATGAGTTTTGGAGTCAGGAATTTATCCGGAATAAAAACGACAACGGATGGGTGCCCTGCCACGGCCTTTTGTGCAAGCTCTGGGTAGATCAGCCGGTCAGGTATGGAGGTGATTGAGAAGGGCTGAATCTCAACGATCCGCTCCAGCATCTCTCTATCCATCAGCTCGTGCGGCACATGCAACACGTTCGCAGCGTGGAGCTCAACGGCACGCAAGCAGACCTCGCGCGTCCTGACCTCGACGGGCATGTGCTGGAGTGAATCCAGGACGGTCATCAGTGCGGTCTCGCAGACCCTGAAGCTGTAGTGCTCCACCGGCAGCTCGCGCAGCAGCTGCTCGATCACGCGCAGGGCAGTGAACCTTGAACTCAGGATGTCCCGCTCTTCGTGGTCACCTGTATCGCGGTGAATGCGCGCAGACCAGTCTGGCTTGTGGGCAACGCCTTCATTTAGCCCCACCCGCCAGCAGATAGCTTCTTCGATAAGCCCGGCGATGTTCACGCCGTAAGCTTCGACCTTCGGGGGCCAAGCAATGAGGTGAGTCAGGAGAGAAGTGGCATAAGGCAACAGAGGATCTTCAACCGGAGCACCTTCAGGCACGTCGATATCGAGTTCACCCATATCAACGTCCAGGCGAAAACGCTTAAGCCCTGGCGAGGCTTCCAGGGCTAGTACAGCGGGGCTGATGCCGTGTTCGGAGAGGCACGCCAGGGCAATCTGGCGATAGCGCCCTTGCTCGATCTCTATCATGTTCCCTCCTCGTTTGATCGTTGATCATAGCGAGGATGGAGAGCGTCGTCAGGGCTTGCTTGGGGTCACGCCTTGGCAAGCTTTGAAACCAGGCTGGAGAGATCCATTGCCACGGCTTTGATGATTTTGAATCCAACAACTGTTGCCGTTCCCGCCAAGATCATCGTGAGCAAGGCGTACTCACTGGTGGCCCCGTGCAACCAGTAGGTAGCCATACTGCCGGCAAACAGCTGCAAGGTGATCACGCCACTGGTTCCAAGTTTGTCCTCAAGGACTTCGCCAAGGGTTTTCTCGGGTTCGCTGATGAAGAGGCGTTCATCCAGGTAATCAAGTTTGTTTGAGTTGTTCATGGTATTTGTCCAGGTTGGAGGTATTTGTTTTGGGACTTACTTGCGAGCCTTTTTCTTTTCCAAGGGCTTTGCAGCCTTGTTCTCCACGGCCAGCAACAGGGCCTTGAAGAATTCAAGGTGCTTTAGCCTTTCTTCTTTGCTCAGCAGAGCGTATGCGGAAAACTCGTCATCAGACTCATTCGCTTCATTGATTTCGATTTGATCGTTATACATTTTATTTGGCCTTAATTGTTCGTTTCTATTTATATTCTGACAATCATCCTTACACCGATCAATCTTACGAATTAAGTATTTTTGGGTATATTTTGAGGCTAATTACACAGGCATAAAAAAGCCCCGGACTTCGGGGCTTTTTTGACTTGGTGGCTGAAGTCACATTGGGGAAGGATCATCAGGATTATGGTATTTCATTGCGACACCATTTCTTGTATATTTTTTTGGCGACTGATTAATCGATAAACGATTGTCACGGCTATTCTTGACTGAGATGTCGCCTAACTTTTTCTTGCACTCATCACCAAGGAATCTTGATTCCGAAAACTTAAGAAACCCAGCCATACTTGGATTGCTGGTAGCAATATCAATCACAATCGCACCCCACACCTCACTGGGAATGTAATTGCGAATAGATTCATTGCTTTGAGCTTTGGTGTCATCGCCAATAAGAGGAGCGAGATTCAAAAGGATAGCTCTCTTGGCTTCCTCAATGAGTGCTCCAGTAAAGATCCGCAGGCTTTCATCGTGATGGCCGCCATTTTCAATTTTTAGGTCAATGCCTATCTCACCCATGTCATATTCAAGCATTGTTCTTCCAAGCTGCGGCTTGTATGTGCTGCAAAAAGCATCAACCAATTCGGGGCTGGCTTTTCTGGAAAGATTCTCTTTAAATTCATTTACTGAATTCGCTATGCGAGCCCTTAAACTTTTTACGAGATCCTTTGTGGATTGATGTTCTTCCGCCTTTTTGGCAGTGTGTATTTCAGCCGTGTCGTTCATGGTAATTCCTCATTGGTTTTATTTTACTTTTAGGTCATTAGTCTAGCACTAGAGCAATTATTTAAAACTCGCAATCTTTAATCCAGGCAGTAGTCATAATAAATATTGTCTAGCCTTTGTTGGCATTTTTCCCCAAGAAGGCTTGAAAAGGATAGATATCTGGAGATGCTTGGCACTTTTTTAGCCATGCCGACAACAGTCTCTACCAATACCTCGTGAGGAATGTAGTTGCATACAAACTCAGGATGCTTAACCAGATCCACATCATTAATAACAGATATGAATTCTAGGATGATATGCATTTCTGCGCATAAGATAAGTGACCTGGCAAACGCATCCAAGTCCCCGTTGTGGTGGCAACCAGTTGCAGCTTCCAAGTCAACTCCCATCTCGCCCATATCATATTCAAGCATCGCCCTCTTTAACCGATCTGTCTTGATGTTAACAAACACATCAACAGCTTTTTGGCTGATATCGCCATCAAGCACTTTGTTGAACTCGCTCGTTAGCGCATTTACTTCCTTTTCATAATTTTTACCGCTCGCCACCATGTTGGATCGAATCAAATCTAGTATCGGTGAGAAATAAGTTCGATTGCCACTCATGGTCTTCTCCAGAATTATTTTTGTTTTCGTATTCTTTTATTCTGGCAACCATCCTTGCACTGATCAATCTTACGAATTAAGTATTTTTGGGTATATTTGCTTTTTAATTAGCGGCAATAAAAAAGCCCCGTTTCCGGGGCTATTCATCAGCACAAGATTTTTACATCTCTGAAAGCTCGCCTGCTGCTAACTGTGCATTAAGAAGCACGTTTTTCATTTTTCTTAGCAGCATGGACATTTCATCATCAGCGCTTTTGGTTGTATTTATAAAATGTTCAACCACAGCAATTGGCTCTTTCAGGTCATCATACGTCTTGCTAGCTTCCTCGCCTCTTTTGCAAGAGTCTTCGTGATTCAAGATAAAGTTATACCCTACCATTGGATCAAGAGAATCCACTGTGGTTTTAAATGCTTCGACCTTTGAAATTGCTTTATAAATGGCATCATTCGAAATGCTCTCGCAAGCCTCAACAAGCCTTCTTGTCAAGTTCGGATCAGATTTAACCGATGCAATTCTTTCGGCCTCGTTGCAAATATCCTTGCTAACTGCCTCCATAACGGAATTGAGTGACCTTAGCGACTCTATTGCCTCGCGATTCAGATCTATGAGCATGCCATTGACCTTTGCTTTTTCAGAGGCTTTGCTGATAAATCCATCAACAGTGGCCTTTGTCTTTTCTACAGCGGTATTGGCCTTTTTGATTTCAGGAAGTGTTTCAGTGATTTGATCCAAGCAGGCCTTCATTTCGCTGGAGATAATATCTTCCATGCTGTTAGTAATTTCACGCCCAATTGTTTCCCACTTGCAGGCGTAGTCATCAGCAATGCTTTCAGCCCGCTGCTTGATGGCAATGGCCCTGTAGTAGATGTCCGGAAGCATTTCTTTGATCAGGCTGAGCGCTGTATGCTCAATGCTGTAGCGTGCGATGCAAGCGTCACGATTTACGCCTGGGCGATCAGCAATTTCAGCAAAATGAGCCACAATCTCAGAGGAGATTCGTTCAACTGCGTTCATTCCGATGTTTCTGACACCGGATTCACGCAGGCCAACCTCAGAAGTTTTTTTCAGTTGCTTGTTTTCATCCATGGACTTCAGGATGTCCAGGATCAGATCTTCGCTTAACTCAGGAACTTGGTTTTTCATGGTGAGATACCTTTTTTGTTGTTTTGATGTTTTCATTATCTCAACAAGTTGAAGCGTAATAAACTTACCAATTAAGTGAAATCGGTTATACTTAATCAAATCAAACTAAATTTGATTGATTGTCAATAATTAAAGATTGGAAAACGGCTGGAAATAAAAAAGCCCCGCAGTGCGGGGCTTTCTCATGCTGGGATCTGATCACTCCGGGATCAAGCCATTTTGTTTGAGTCGGGCCTGGATGCCAGTGATCTTCTCCATCCAGTGCCATGCAAGAGCAATGATGGATGGGAGCACAACAGTCATAACTATGTGAGCATCTTTTGTGTGCTCCCCGGTTCCTGCAAAAAACAGGAAATCAGAGACGGCCTTCATTCCGTTCCAGACCGCGAAAACAAGCTGAGTCGTAAAGCCATCACGACCTCCGATCAGCGCCAGAATCACCGCCAAGCCAAATGCAGATAGGTAAAACAGCGGATTGGCCATGAAAAGCACACAGCGGCGGATCTTCAGGTAAGCGTGAATGCCATTCATGATTGAGCTCCTTGAATGAAATCGTTGCGCTCAAGCCAGGACTTGAGGCCGGTAACTGTTTCTACGCCCCACCAGGTCGCCGCGATGAATGACGGCAGCAGGAAGGTCAGTATCAGGTGGACATCCTTCTGCTCAGGCCCTGTGCCAGCGAGGAACACGGCACTGGTGAAGTCCTTCATCAGGCCCCAGATCCCAACAACGGCTGCTTCAATCAGGCCTCCCTGGTCAGACAGGGCAAATCCAGTCACGTAGAAGATGACGTAGAAGATGGGGCTGGCCATGAAAAGCACACAGCTCCTTACCTTCAAATATGCACTGATAGCGCCGTTCATGATCATTCCCCTTGAATTGGCTTTATGAATTTCTGGTTGCGTCGAGTAATCACAGTCAGATGAGATTGTTTCGCTTCAGCAAATAACGAATCCCAGTGATCCACTCCATGCCCCACCAGGCCAATACAGTCAGGCTTGGCCACGTAAGAACGAAAATCAGCATCAGATCCGGCTGCTCTCGACCAGCGCCAAGCATTAGCCAGTTAATGAAATCCGGAATCATCTTGACGGCATTAACAGTTGCAATGCTGATCGCGCTTTTCGCACCTGGGAGCGCAATAAGCGCAAAAATGGTTCCAAAAAAAATGACATAGAAGATTGGTCGAGCCATAAAAAACACGACCTTCCGCACCATCAGGTACGCCATAACAACTTTCATCGCCGAGTCTTTCATGATCGTGCTTCTCCGCAGGGCTCCGTGACCATCTACAGTCACCATACGTTGAAATATACATTTCTTTTCTGGCTTGTCAAGTCAGCTTCAGGTTGCAGACAAAGAAAAGCCCCGCAGGTGCGGGGCTTTGGGGGTTACAGCTGCTGGTTACATCCGAATGCCACGGCGCTCTGGTTCTTCCTCGTGGCGCTCGCGCTCGACTTCCTGCTTGGGTTCGTCACGCTCGAAGGTGATGCTCTCGCGGGCTTCCAGGATCTTGTCATCCAAGGCTTGGTTGAGCTCGCTGGCAGAGCTGTAGCTACCCTGAAAATACATAGTGCTCACGTTGCCGGCACTCTCGCCCTTGTAGAGGGTGAAGCTGTCGCCCCAATTTTCAAACTCAACTTTCTTATCAAGTAGCTCGCCAAGTTCCTGGGCCTTGCGCTCGGCCATTTCGACGCCCATTGGCGGGGTCATGCCTTCGGTCAGCTTGCCGACTTTCTCGGACAGCACTTCAACCTGGGCTTCGCTCAGCTTGTCGTATCCGTGGCTGCTGCTGTCGAGTTTGAGAGTTTCGCTGTCCAGACCAACGCTGCCGGGCTCGCCCTGGTTGTCGAAAGTCACGAAGTGCGCCTGGGTGCCTTCGATCATCTCGTGATCGATCTCGACGTTGCTCAGGCCGACTTCCTGGAGCTTGAAGCTGTCGACCTCGTTGCTGATCATCTCCTGATTCTCGGCGACATAGGTTTCTGCCAGCGACATGCCCGCTTCGCTCGGCTCCTGATCAACATGGGTAAGGCTTTCCGGGTCACCAGCCTTCATCGTGAAATCTACACCGACTTCACGGTACGGGTCTTCAACGCTGAAATTGACGGTCAGATCGCCGGCTTCGTTGCGCGAGACATCAAGGGTGTTGTCGATGGCCAGATCAGCAAAGGTGCGATCCGCAATGGCTTCGTACTGCTCAGGGATCTCACTGAGCATCTGGGTGGCATGCTCTTCCCAATTGTCTCGAAGTTCGTGAACCAACTGGGCCATGTCGGACGGATCAATCGGCTGACCAGCGATCAGTGCCTCACAGTTGTTGTCGACGCTTACGGTGCAGTCATAGAAATCACGCAGGGTTTCTACAGACTCATAGCCATTGCTTGAATCAGTCTGAATGCCGAACTCCAGTTTCAGCCCACCAGGACTTTCCATCTCAACAGTCGCTGTGCGCTCCATGCCGGACATCCAGCTGCTGTCACCGGGGGTCGATTGGGACATAGCTTCATCCAGAGGATGACCTGCAAAGGTTTCGGTGACCTCAACCTCCCAGTTGATCTCAGCTAGCATCCCCATCTGGTGTTTGGACATTTCACTGACATCCAGCTCGCCGGATTTCAGCTGTTCGTGCAGCTTGAAAGCCTCCTCATTGCCATTTGCAAACTCATTAACCATGGACTCAAAAGAGGCTCGCTCATCCATTGCGTCAGCGACTGCCCGCTGGATATCGCTCATGTCGTTATAGTCAACACCAGGATTTTTGATTTCATTGTCGATGTACATGAGCGCACTTTCGCCACCATTTTTGATCGCTTCTGAATAAACCTCTGCGGTACGGAATTCCTCTGGCACTACCTGAATGCTCATTGGCTGAACGGTAACCATCGCGACCGCTACTTTTTCAGTGATGGCATTCTTGTCTATCCCCATCGGGTAAGAAATTTCACCACCAAGGATTGCCAGAGAAAGCGTATCCCCCATCTTTCCTGCGACATCCACTCCGAAATATTCATCCTTTGGCGGATAACTATGAGTGGCCTCTTCAATCAAGGCCCCTGCATACGCCTTCATCCGCCCCGCTTCATCACCAGGCGCGCTTTCAGCCAGCTGTCTGGCCACGGACGACTGGAAGCTGATCTCCCCCATGTCGTGTTCGAGCGCCATGCGCTTGAGCTGACCAGGGTGACTCTCGACCAAGGCGTCCGGAGTGATGCCATGACGAGAGAGCTCAGTCTTTGCCATTTCTTGATAGTTGAAAGCCATAGTGTGCTGCTCCTCGGATCAGGCATGCACCACGCACGCCAGCGATACCGTAAATACTACTGGAAATATACAGTCGGTCAAGGCGATTGCAGACAAAAAAAGCCCCGCAGTGCGGGGCTCTGGCTGGCTCAATTCCTTTCCTGTCCGACCTCTGCTCTACAGCAACTGCTGGCGGATCTCGTCAGGGACGTACTGCATCGCGTTGATGTCGTTCAGGACGGCCTCAGAGCACACCTGGTGCGTGCGTAAGTCGTCTGGGATGCGTTGCAGGCTTGTGCCGTCTTGGCGCACGGCCAGCAGCGCCAGGCGCTCGGTAATGAGGGGTTCTGGGGCGTACTGGATCGCGAAGCCGGACTGCTCCAGGGCTTTCTCGATCAGCGCCTCGGTCTTCATCTCGTCGGGCACGTAACACAGATCTGTCCACGAGCTGTGCACGGCCTGTTGGTTCAGCTGGGCTTGAAGGGCTTCGGGTAGGGGGTAGTTCTCCAGGAGCTTGCGCGCATGGCCAGGGGTGGCACCCCATGCCCAATACTCGGCATAGCGGAGCAGGCATTCTGGGGTGGTGCCAGGGGATGGCTGGTACTCATCGCAAGCGACCTCGCCCATATCGACCGCGAGCATGAAGCGGCGTAAGGACGGGAGATGGTCGCGTACCAGGGTGGCGGCGATGTGGTCTATGGTAGAGAAGATGTTGTTGGCCATGGCTGGGTTCCTTGAGGCTAAACGCCCATATCTTGGCCAAGAGCCTTTCGCTTGATCTTGGCGGCAAGGCCTGGGGAGCAGCGGAGTTCTTTGCCCTTCTTGTATTTTTCAGCCTGGCTATTAGTAATTCGGCTTTTGATGTCGCTGCCTATCTGCACTGACGGTTCACCAAGATCAATAAAGCGATTTGATGTGCGGGCACGTGCAAGCATCTCCTGGATGCCAATGACAATAATTTCATCGCCATTAATATCAGCGGGCAGATCTATTGTTGAAATATCAACTGAAAGTAACCCCTTGAACAGCATCCCATCGATCAATTGAAATTTCATCTCCTACACCCCGCTGCTAGCTTTTACATTTCGCCAGGCTTCCAGAGCCTCGCTAGATACTACACATGAAATATACATTTGTAAATCCATAAAACTGACATAGCCGCCCTACCCCACCAGGCACAAAAAAGCCCCGCAGTTGCGAGGCCCTGTGCCGCCCTTCCCGGCTCAGCTATGCAGCCAGCTGACCTTTGACTTCAAGCTTGCTGCCGCGCTGCGGTAGCGCGACGCAGTTTGTCGCGAGAGCGTGTGAGAATTGAGGGCTTCCCGTGCCATCTCCAGAAAGGTGTCGTCCTCCGCGCAGTCATCGAGCACGGCTAGGACTACTGGATGATCGACAGCGATGGATCGTCCGCCGTTCTGGAGCGAAGCAAGCATGCGTTCCGCAAACGTGGCGATGCTCTCGGGATCGTGGGCGGTGTCTTCGAACACATCCCTGGCGTTGTCGGGGTCTGCCAGGAACTCCAGGCGGTGCTCCAGTATCTCCGCTTCATGCTTCGTGAGCTTCAGGATCGACATCACTTGGACTCTTCGAGATCGGTGCCGCACGCGTCGCACCAGTAGCCTTCAGCCCAGTGGTTGCGGTACTTGCCGGAGTGGCATGGGCCCTCCTGGTCAGGCACGAAGTAGACTTCCTGCTCGCCGCAAGCCGGGCATTCCAGGTGCGGGGCAGAGAGCATGATGGGGTCGTCGATTGGCCCGCTCGAAGAGGGACTGCTTGTTGCGATGCGAAGACTGATCAATTTGCCCACCCATTTTCTTTGCCGCTCACTTTTCGCCAGTGAGGGGCATCCAGTAGCCAGTGCTCGCTCTCGGCGTTGCCCAGGTGCATCTCCCTCAGCAGCGAGGGGAACGCCCGCATATCACTTTCAACCTGCTGATAGCCGCGCTTGTCCATGTACCTTGCATCCCACGTCGCGTGACCGTCAACGCAGTAGATCCGCGTGAGCTCTATGTGCGTCCTGAGCAAGTGCTGGCCATGGCCGAACACTGCGATTCGCTGAAACCCCGCCAGGCCCTCGGTCAGTGTGACCGCAAAGCGATTAACCCTCCCCACGAAGTCGATGAAGCTCTCACAGCGGGGCTTGTTGCCAGCAAGGGCATCAAGGGCGTCAAAGCCATCGTCGTATGACTCGACGTTGCCAGCGGCCCAGTACGCCTCCACCCATGCCTTGCGCTCAGCGGCGGTAGTGCCTTGGCAGCGCACGGGATCGAGGTAAGTGAATTCCTGGATATCCATATCCAGCACTGGCACACCGGGAAAGCGCTGCATGGTCGGCATCGCGGTCATGACTGCCCGGCGCATCGGAGAGTGGATGATCAGATCCGGTGGCTCTCGGAATGACTCAGCGACATCGGCAGCTTGCTGACGACCGAGCTCAGTCAGGTCGATCAGGTAGGGATCGTCGGTGGGATGGCCAGCATTTGCACTGCTTTCCCCATGCCGAATCAGGCGCACATATTTATTCACTTCAGACACCTAAGTCGCCCTCCAGCAGCCGGCGCTTCACTTCAGGCTCCAGCCTGCCAATCTGCTCACCGCTGAGTCGTTTGATCTTCGCCAGACGCTTCACAGCGGTATAGCCATGGCACTGCTCAAGGGCCCAATCGTACAACTCTGGTTGAGCCTGGAAGATCGCCTGCGTCAGTCGTTCGGTGACGGCACTGCCGTGATCCAGGTACTGCTGAACAAGTCCCTTCTGGCCCTCCTCTGGCAGCCTGGTGGCCACCTGCTTGATCCGCTTCAGTGCTGGATGAGGGACACCGTAATGGCAGAGCTGAGAGAGCAAATCGAGACCATCTTCAAGGTTCGGGCAGCGATCAAGCCAGGCATGGCTGCGGGAGCCATCGAGCAGCAGATGCTTCGCATCGAGCACATCAGGATCAATGGCACTCAGGTAGTCCAGGACGAAGCCTGAAAGTTCTTGCTCGCGCCGCTCGCCACCTTTCCCGACTAGGGGGTTGCCGGAATGGCCGTTGATCACTGACTTGTCTGCCGAGAACCCTTCATGGGCAAACTGCTTGAGCATCGGAGATCCGAGAAAGCGGCTCGCATCGGCACCTACAACGGGCCATAGCTCCGGGTAGCCGATCAGGAAATTGTCCAGGTAGCGATCAAAAAGCGGTTGCTCGCGTGATGGGTGCACATCAAGGGCAAGCACGGCTTTCCATAGCTCCTGTTGCAGCTGCTCAAGCACGACAGCAGGCTTGTGACCCAGCGCAATCGAGAAGGGGCCATCGCGCATCACTAGATCGTGGATCGGATAGCGTGGATCGCCCTTTCTCACCCGTCTCCAGCTCGGCAGCCGACCGTATTGGTCAAGCCTGCCCTGGAGATAGCTACTGCGGGAGTTATTGCGTCTCTCGCGCAGCAGGGCCGTGAAATGGCCTTCGATATCGGCTTTGGGGTGGACTGCTTTCAGGTACGGGATCTGGGCGTTATCGAGCAGGATGCTGACGAAGTTATCCAGCTGATCTTCGTCGAGATCCCCGGCCAGATGGCGCTCAAGATTGAGTATAAAGAAGGCCCCGTAGAACGCAGGGAAACACTGGGTGTCGATCAGGCCATCACGCAGAAACAACATGCGGTTGCGCGGCTTTTCGAACCAATACGTCATCCTGATGTTGTGCTCGACAGCATCGATCAGTGGGGCTTTATCGAGGCGGGCACGGATGATGGGGTTGATGGGGAGCTGAGCCATGTCAGATCCCCAAGTCGCCTTCGAGCAGCAGTCGCCTGTTCTTCGGAGAAAGCTTCAGCAGCTGCTCATCACTGGGCCACTTGAGGTCTGCCAGGCGATGAATGGCGTCGAATTTCTTCACCAGGGCGAAAGCCTGGTCATAAGCCTCCGGGGCGGTGTCGACAATGGCCTGAGCCATCTCGACCGGGATGGCATTGGCGTCTTTCGCGTAGCACAGCAGCGCCGCACGCTTGCCTGCTTCAGACAGCTTCCCTACGACACCTTCAATGCGCTCCAGGGCCGGGTGCACGACACCGTAGGAAAGCAGGCGCTCAATGATCGGAAGCCCCTCTTCGAGGTTAGGACAGCGATCCAACCAAGCGGCGCTCCGTGTTCCTTCGCGCAACAGGTGCCGGGCATCGAGCACATCAGGGTCGATATCGGTCAGGTAGTCCAGTGTGAACTCAACCAGCTCACGCGGGATCTGTCCGCCAGGGCGACGAATCAGCGACTTCCCTGCCTGACTCTCAACAACGGCCTTGTCGACGCACATGCCACGCCAAGCTGACATGTGGATCATTGGCTCGCCGAGAAAATGGTAAGGCTCGACGTTTTCCTGCCCCCACAGATCAGGGTATGCAATCAGGAAGTAGTGCAGAAAGCCGGTGCGAATATGCGGGCAGCGCTCTGGCGTAATGTCGAGCGCATTCAGGCTCTCATCAATGACACTCTTAAGGTGCTTCAGCACAAGACCTTTCGACTGACCCAGCGCAATGGCCATCGGCGCGATCTTCGTGGCATGCGTCACGAGCACGCCCTTGAGCATCTCGAAAAACTCGGTATTGCGGGGATGCAGGGGCTCGGGGTCACGCTTCTGATCGATCAGCTCCCTGAGCTCCGGATCTGTCGTCTTTTCGAAGCGATCACGCGCCAGGTGCTGGATCATGCCGTCGATATCGAGCTGGGGATGGATCACTTTCAGGTGCGCAACACGCAAGTGCTTGAGCGCTTCAGCCAAGAGCTTGTCGGCCTGCTCATCAGTCAGCAGGCCGGCATCAAAACGCAGGTAGTTCAGGATGAAAGCTGAACACGCCAGGGGCATGAAAGCACGATCCTGATAGAGCCCATCAACCAGTGGCAGGCGAGTATCTTGCCGCTGATTGCCCTCACTGCCGACCACGTCTTTGACGATCACGGATGTCGGATTGGCCAGCTCTTTCTCGATGGCCTCGCGCACTCTCGGGTTGATCGGCAGCTTGATGTCCATGCTCACTCCTACAGGCCCAAATCGCCCATCAGCGCTTCACGTCGAAGCTCGTTTCCCATGCTCTGTGAGCACCGAATCACAACGCCCTGCTGAATCTTCTTTTCCTGAGCAACCTTGCAGGCTTCCAGGCACTCGACTGCCGTCTTCTGCCCGTACATCCCTGGCCTCACCTGACGCTTGCGCATGCATTCATCGAGATACGCTTGAGTGAATGGCCTTTCAGCAGAGCCGTCAGGCATTGGCTCACAGGCGAAGTCATCGAGCACGAAGTCTGCCTAGACAAAGTGCTTGGCAGCCGGATTGATCGCAACCGCCACATCAATCAGCTCCCTGGTCTTCAGGTGCCGGGGGATGAGCGGAAAGATATTCACGTCAGCCTTCACCATTTCGATCATCAGGTCATTGATCTTCTCGGATCGCAGCTCTGGTGGCACCAGGGTCACGCACTGCAAATCGCTCTTGATGGCCTGAATCAGAATGGTCTCGGTACGCATGCTTGGCGGCAGCTCTTGAACCCACGCAGCAGGGCTTTCGCCCGTGTGCAGGTTTTGCAAAAGCTCGATGGCATCCTCAAGCATCCCTTCAGGGACATACTTGATTGCAAGGGCATCCATCCTCACCGCGCCCATCACGAGCTCATGGGTCTTCAGGTCACTGGGCACAAACTCCAGTGCAGCACCCGAGTTCTTCAGGGCCTCTTCGCAGAGCCGGCTGTTGCGAAGCAAGGGGTCGATGAATTTCAGCGCCCGGCCCGAAGTCTGGATAGCAGCCGTCACGACAACAGGGCTTGGCTCAGGGATGAACTCAAGCGCCATACCATCACTGCGAACCGCTGCAAGCAGCAGGTTTTCGCCATGCAGGCGATGGGGAATGTGGCGAAGCGCCAGACCGTTTTCCTTCACGGCTTCCAGGGCCAGCGAGTAATCAATCCAGTCCTCGTTAACGAACTCAATCTGGAGTCCGTTATTGCGAACGTCGATGCACTGGCGGCGGAAGTACAGTTCTGGCAGGAAGCCGCCAGCGCTGATCATTTCTTTTTCGACAGCAGGGTTGCAGTAGTTGACCAGCGCCTTGGCGCAGTTCACAAGGCGCTGCTCGTGAGGCACTTCAATCATCTTGTCCCCGACGCGAACGCTGGCAGGGCATGAGAATCTGGGGAGGGAACACTCCTCCATGTCCAGCTCAAGAATGAGTCGGTTAAGCAGCCCGCGATGCTCATTGATCAGCAGGCCCGCAAGCGACTCCGGCGTGTCTTTGATGAATGTGCCGCTGTCAGCGAAAGGGGATTGCTCGTTCATCAAGATGGCCTCTTAGATATGATTTCTACCTGAAATATACATTTAGAAAACGATATCGTCAAGGCCAAATCCCTGGTCTTCAGCCATCAATGCCCTCTGCGAACATCTTGGCTAGCTCAGCAATGAATGCCACGGCCAGATCACGACCACCCACCATCTCAACGACGCCATCGCGGAATTCATCGCTGTTGAAAATCACCAGTGGTACGAACTGGGCTGCCTCGACATCTTTCTTCACCGCAGCCAGGCAGACCTTCAGGGTTCGCCATTCCCGGTTGATGCAACCCAGTGCCACACCCATGTTGGATACAGCACGAAGACACAGGTCTTCCGTCAGCAGCGATTGAGGCACAAAGCGGATCGCGGTTGCGTCCTGGTCAATTGCAGCCTCCAGCAAGGCCGGGGTTTTCTCGCTTTCCGGCACGGAGCGGAGGGCCCCGCCAGCACGCATAACAGCGGTCATGCAGACATGCTTGGTGCGCTTTTCCATCGGGACATCGGCCAGGGCATAGCCATTGTTTGCAACCGCTGCGAAGCACAGCGCGTCGGTCACCAACTCACGGTCGACAAACTGAAGCGCCAGGCCGTTTTGGGTCACGGCAGCCGTGACAATGTTGGTGTCTTGAAGCTTTTGCGGGATTCTCATCAGGCTCAGGCCATCCATCCGCACAATCGCCACGCTGAGCTCTGGCGTAAGCTGCGTGTAGGGGATTCGCTCGATAGCCCAGTTGCCCTTGGCGACGTAATTCATATTCAGCCGCTCCTGAATATCCATCGGGAACAGCACGGACTGGTAGTCCTCGATAGCGCTTCTCACCCACGCTTCGGCGAAAGCCCTATCCATGCGATCTTCCGGCACATCAAGCGCCTGCTCGATGGCCTCGCTCAGGCGGATCTCGCCACCATTTACCGACCGGATGAACTGGTTAAGTTCGCTACGGTATTTGAGAACAAGAACGGTCACCATGGCGCGCATCGAGACCACTCGGCCACCCAGAAATGCCTGATCAATCAGATCCTGGAGCAGGATGTCCAGATTGATGCCCATGGCTTGGAATTTGTCGCTCATCTAAAGAATCCTTCTCACAACAGTATCTGGACTATAACAGCAAATATACATTAGTCAAACAGCCGTGAGCCAATCACCCACAAGAAAAACCCCGGCAGGTGCCGGGGCTCTTCTCTCAGACGCTAATCCGCTGCTTCTGCTTTTCCTTCTCTGGCTCGATCTTGGGCTCATCAGGCTCCTGCTTAATGACGTCCTCTTTGATCGAGTAATTCTCTCGCGGAGCATCGACCTTTTCCGAGCGCTCGCGCTCGTGATTAATGGCTTTATCCAGGCTGGAATTCAAGTCTGCCATGCCGCTGGCGGACAGGATCTCTTTCGAGTCGCCCTCGCCAATATGAATCTCGTAGCCGCTGCTGGACTCAACAATATCAACGGTCTCGTTCTTCAGCTCGGCCAGCTCTTTCGCCTTGCGCTCAGCATTCGACATGTCCGCGCTCGGCGTAATGCCATCCTCTTTCACCTGGAGTGCGACCATCTCTTCCAGGTGTTGATGCTCGGGCATGATGGGCTTCAGGGTTTCGGGGTTGAGGGGAATGTCCAACACCCTTCCTGACTCACCCATCTGGATGCTGGCCACCGGCTCATAGCCCTGAGATCCGGAAATGGTCAGCGACTTTACCGACTCCCCGTCAACGCCTTGGGCTTTTGCGTCATCCAGTGCTATGCCGTCGCGCAGTGCATCCAGCTTGTCAGAAACCCCCTGAACTTCGCTTGTCACCAGCTCCTTCAGCGGCGAGTCCTCCATCACCATTACCTGGACAACCGTCATGCTGTGCTCTTTCACATTGCCATCGAGATCCACGGCATTGAAGTCGATGTAGACCTCGCCCTTGTCGACCCGCAGCGTGAAGTCTTCGAGGTAGTCAGCCTCCATCGGATTGAAGTCGTCGAACTGATCCTCCATCAGGCTTGTCTCGCGATAGCCCACCATCTCCTCGTCAATGCGCGGATCTACAGGCTGTGGGATCGGTTCGAAGTGGTGATCCTCAGCGCGCAGCGAAACCTCGTGCAGCACGTCAGGGATGTCATCACCGGGTACGAATGCCATGGCCTGCTCGTTCTGCAAAACCGCTTCAACCTGGAGCTCCAGGCTCTGCTGCTCGGCAGGGATGTACTGAAGCAACAGACCGTCCTCAGAGACCGCATTCAGGCGCTCGGCAGGGCTGGCAGCAGCCAGCTCATCGCGCTTCTGGCGAAAGTTCTCCATCTTGACCAGGTCTTCAGCCATCTCAGTGCGCAGCGATGTCTGCTCAGCATCAGTGAGGAACAAGGGGCGGTCAGCCGGGAATGCTTTAGCGAAAGTGTTTTTAACCTCTTCCAGGGCCTGGTTTACCTTGTCCTCCTTCACCTTCATTGCCCGTGACTCCAGCGAGTCGTCATAGCGATGAGCCCAGCCATTCGTTTCGGCATTGGAGTTCAAGAAATCCCGCTCAATCTCGGTCTTTGGCTCGTAGAGATGAGCGTTTTCGCTGTTCACGTCGAGGAAGCTTTTTGGCGCCTCGATCTCACTGAGATCTGCGGTAGGTGCCTTGGTCTCTTGCGACTCACCAGAGATAGGCGATTTGAAGCCACGCAGAGCCTCTCTGACACTACCTTTGAGATCAGCCAGGAACTGTTCAGTAACAGCACCCTTCAGCTGGTCGTGCACATACGCCATGGCACTCGGATTCTGCTTGTATGCCGCGACCTGGAGATCCAGTGTCTGCTCACTTCCGGGCACAAATGAGAGTGCGATTCCATTGTTGGACACCGCTGTCATCATCAGATCGTGCGAGCGCTCTTCAGGGGTCAGGTACTGGAGAAGCAGGCCGTTCTTCGACAAGACCTGATTATCGATCTCTTTCTGGAAGGTATCAGGCAGGTTCTTCGGACGAGGGGTGTCGGCGTGGAGACCTTCATTCCACCAGTGAATGGCGGAATCGATCATGGCTTTCGCATGAGCTGGGCCGACGACCTCTTCGAAGCTACCTTGGGGCATTTCACGCCCCCTCAGATCGACCATACCCATGTCTGCCTCAAGCATGAAACGCCTGACAGCGTCCGGACGCTCATCAAAAAGACGACTGGCCAGATCCTGGATCTCGTGATCCTCGAAGTAGCGCATCATGAAAGGGTCGTCTTCGTACTCATCCATTTAGAGAACTCCCGCCAGTATTGAATAGCACAATACGCAGAAATATACATTCTGTCAAGGCTGGCAATGAACAAGAAAAAGCCCCGACTAGCGGGGCTTTTGTGGTTCAGGTCAGAGGGATTAGATCCGGATGGCTTTGCGCTCAGGCTCCATCGGCATCTTGTTCTCGTCAGAGATGCGATCCCGAACCTGGCCGATCTTCTCATCGAGAGCCCGGTTGAGCTCCGTCAGGCCCTTGTAGCTGCCGGACGCCTTTTTCGGGTAGGGGTCGCCGGGCATGCCTTCATACGTCACGATCTTCCCACCTTCCAGCGAGACCCGGATTTCCTTGTCAGTCAGTGCGCCAAGCTCACTGGCCTTCATCTTGGCCATGTAGAGCCCAAGAGGAGGATTCATATCGGCGGTCGCCTTGCCGACATGCTCGGACAGCACTTCAACCTGGGCTTCATTCAGCTTGTCGTAGCCGGGGCTCGTGCTGTCGAGCTTCAGAGTCTCGCTGTCCAGGCCAACGTAGCCATTTTCGCCCTGGTTCTGGAAGGTCACGAAGTAGTCACCATCGGCGCTATCCACTTCGACATTGCTCAGACCCACCTCCTTGAGCTTGAAGCTGTCGATCTCTTCGCTGATCTTCTGCTGGTTGTCTGCGACATAGGTTTGCGCAATGGAAACCGCAGCTTCGCTCATGTCCTCGCCCAGGGGCTCCAGGTTGCCATTCTCCACAGTGAAGTTGGCCGATGCGTTCTGGTAGGGATCATTCACGCTGAAGCTAACAACAAGCTCTCCAGTGGCGTTGCGGCCCACATCCAGAGTCTGGTCGATGGCCATGTCCGAGAAGGTGCGATCTGCAATGGGCTCATACTCCATCGGCAGCTGGCCAACCTCTTGAAGCGCCTGGCTCTCCCACTGATCGCGCAGGACATCAGCCAGCTGAGACATGTCGGACGGATTGACCGGCTTGCCGCCAATGGAGGCTTCGCTACTGTCACCAAAGCCCACGTTGCAGTCGTAGAGATCACGCAGCGTTTCGACGGAGCCGTACCCATTGCTTGGTTCGGTTTGAACGTCGAACGCCATCTTCAGGCCACCCGCGCTTTCCATCTCGACTGTTGCAGTGCGATTCATAGAGGAAACCCAGGCGCTGTCGCTCGGGCTGTAGTGCTCGAAAGCCTCGCTGAGCGAACCGCCGTCATAGCCCTCGGTCACCTTGGTCTGGAAGTTGATGTCCTTCATCAGCTCCATCTGCTTTGCAGTCATGTCTTCCAGGGCGAGGTCGCCCGACTTCAGTTGCTCGTGAACCTGGAACGCCTGCTCATTGCCATTGGCAATGCGCTCGATCTTCACCTGCTGCGCAACCTCGCCAAGCCCATTGGCCAGCGATTCAGCCAGGGCGGTTTGAGAAACCGGATAACCGCCGCTCTCGTACTTCACGCTGAACACGTGAGCAGCGTCTGCGCCGTTGTTGCGATCACCGATCTTGTGACCCGCATCGGCCTCGTATGCATAGACCTTGAAGCGACCGGACTCGCCGGCTGAGGGGCCTTTGGTATCGAGCACGTAGCCCTGCCCCTCGATCTCGGCCTTCGCCTGGGCGATTGCGTTGACGGCTTCAGTGGCGCGGGAGGTGCTGTTGGCCTTGATCGTCAGGCTGCCGATAGTGACTTCGGGCTGTTCTTTTTCGGTTTCTTTTTCGGTTGCCATGTGGCTCTCCTCGGGATCAGGCATGCACCACGCACACCAGTGATACGAAAGATGTTATATGAAATATACAGTCTGTAAAGGGCAAAAAAAATGAGACGCGCGGCCACTTACTTGGCGGTTGCAGGCGAAATAATGCCCTTCAGCTGCTCGGACATTCGATCCAGCTCAGGCCCTTGCTCTATCGGGCATGGCTGGAAATCGCCACCGCAAAACCCCTTATTGAGAAAGACTGAAGCGGCTGCCAGAGCCAGGATCAGGGCACAGCCGACCGCACGAATGATGGCAGGCTTCATTTCTGGCTCCGCTCCTGGACTATCGCATCAACCAGGGACGGGCGAACGCTCTTCTGCCCAGGGCGGCGAGACTTCTCCAACTCTTCCTGAAGCGCTTTGGCCTTGAGCGGGTCGACGCGGAAAGCTGATGCTGAGATGAGGGATCGGAAGTTGACCATCTGAAAAATCCTTCTTATTTGGAGACTTGCCCAAGTCCAGTTTCAGGTTGAACAGGGCAAGGACTGAGTTCAGCTCCGCAGGGATTGAGCCCCTGGATAACAACAGCAGCCAGGACAAGCACTGCCATCAGAGATGCAGCAATGGCCTTTCCAACACGTTCAATGGTCATGAAGCTATCCCTGAAAAACGTACAAAAGCCCGTCATCCCCTCGGTACACCGAAGTGCCGTGGAATGCCTTGCAGGCTTGCGTTAGTTGCTCGCCCAGTGCTTTGGGAAGGTCACCATCCCAATAGCCGGCGCCATGGCCGCAGCGGGTGAGGTAGAAGTCATGAGCCGCAGCATCGAGGCCATAGACCTCAACGGCTTGCTCCAGAATCGCAGCGTTTTGCCCTATGAACAGTCGGCAGTCGCGCTCGATCTCGATCATGGAGTCTTCGCTGAGATCATCAGCATTCAGCTCAGCGGGCTCGTCTTCTTCGTCGCGCCCGAAGTACAGCAGGGCGCTGGTGTAGTGCCTGATGAACTCAGCAATCAGCGTCATCAATCCGGCCTCAGCCGAAGTGGCGAGCTGCATACTTCGAGGCCAGCCGCTGAGCATCGAGCAGGGCGTGGTGAGGGTTTTCATCCCCCTCCTCGTCCGCAACCAAATACCGAAGGTCAGTCAGGCCGGAAACGTTCTTGATCGGGCACTGGCTGCCCAGTACCTGACGGAGCTGAGGGAAGTCGTAAATCGGTGCATCGCTCATCAGCTCAAAAGGCTGGTGAGCCTCAAGAAAGTCCAGCAGCAGGTCACTGGCCTGCGCGTAAGTAAGGCTAGGCCCGGTCAGCTGCGGCAGAACCTGCTTGGTCACAAACTCACTGCAATCCCAGAGCTCCCAGCCGTCCAGCTCGACGTAGCAGCTGTCTCCGGACGCCACATCTACCAGGGCAATCGAGATCGGCTTGGCGTCTTCTTCATCGAGCGAAGTGAACTCTGTATCAACTACGATCTTGTGCATGAAACAACTCCCGGCCAAAAAACAGAACACGTCCGAAGGTGATAAACACGCCAACCGCAAAGACAATGGTCATCGGGAAAATGACCAGCAAGAGCGTGGAGTACCACGGCAGCGGCATCAGAAAGGAACCTTCAGCCAGCAGCCAGGTGCCGTAGCAGAGCAGAGCCGACAGCCCCATCATCACGACATAGAAGATCAAACTGGCCAGGCACTTCACTTTCTGTAGCATAAACACCCCCGATTTACCTTGTATTCTACTGTGAAATATACATTTTGTCAATGGGGAGTTGGGTGCAAAAAAAGACCCGCCGAAGCGGGTCACATAAGGGTCATCTGCCTCTACGACCAGCCTTTCCACTAAGAAGCTCCCCAGCGGCTGAAAGAGCATTCCAAGGGGAGGCAAACAAGGAAATCACAAGCACAACCAGGATCTCTGGCAGGGTTAGGAGAAGGAACAGACTCCTGGCCTGATCCAAATTAGCCAGGGCGAACTTGAATCCAGCCCAGAAATCCTGAATAAAAATCGCAGAGAAGACGGTCGCGCCCGACCAGAAACAGATTCTGATAAGCGCCCAAAGCATTGATACTGGTGATTTGTCCATCATTGCCCGCTCCGCTGAAATTAGACACCAATATACCTCTAATATACGTTGTGTCAATGGGTTTTCGCGGACAAAAAAAAGACCCGCCGAAGCGGGTCAGTCAGGTCAGCTACATGTCGTCTGAGCGGGGATCTGGCGACCTCCTGTCCGAGGGAGATCGCCTGTGCTACCCGCATTGCCTTTCGGCAACTCGCACATTCTGAGTCAAATACATCAGTGCTATGGCGCCCGACCTGGTCAAGCCATCAGGTCAGTGAGCAAGACCTGACCAAGCCGGGCTAACACTTAAATATCAAACCTCATTGACCTCTAATATACATATAAGCATAAGAAATGAAAAGCCTTTTTTAGACAATCGAGGCAAGAATTCCCGTGAAGTGCCCCTGGTAGCCCTGATGGTCGTGCTCATAGGGGTGCGGGAGCTGGCCAAGGAAGTAGGTGTAGGCCGCTAGCTCGACCGGCATGCTGATCAGATCGGCATCACCGATCAGCGGCTTGAACTTGGTGAAGGCAAGAATTCGCTCGTCCTTGCTCATCTCGCCAGTCTCGGACTGACCAGAGAAAAGCACGCCTCGCGAAAAGCGGATCGCCTCCGTTTCGCCGGCACGGCGGATTTCGAAGATGGTGACCTGGTGCTCTCGGGGAACATAGGCAAAGCCGAGCATGACAGCGCCCGTCTCCCTGGTTTCTTGCAGTGCTTTTTCAAACGAAATCATGGTTATACCCTTACACAAAAGCCCGCCTGGTGGCGGGCTTGATGCTACTTGTTGAAGCGCTTCGTGTTGATGCTTTTGGTTGCCTTGGCATCATCATCAGGGGGTGCATCACTCCCCTTCCCTGCGCTAGTTCCGCTTGTGCTTGATGTCGGGCCGTTCGTTGGGTTGTTCGAGCCTTTCTAACCTCGCTTTTTCGATATCCTGAACCTGCTCATCGGCCTTGTTCACCATCTCTGGCGAGATGCCGCTAGGACTCACCGGGCTGTGCTTGTTCTTGGCCTCGCCATCGCTGACGACCTCGAACTTCTCCTTTTGGCTTTCCTGCTTCTGCTCCTGCTTCGGGCCGAACTCTTTGTTCAGGTACTCGTCAGCACTCTTGACGTTCTGGCGCAGCTCGTCGGACTTCAGAGCAGCCTTTTCCTGAAGTGCCTTGTCGCCCGTGAACTTCGCCATTTGCTCTACACGATCCCAGCTCTGACGTTGGAAGTCGGCTTCGTTACGCTGGAACTCACCCATCTTGCGCTCGCCCTGGGCGGAGGCATGGTTGATCTTGTTGGCCATCTCTTCCTGCTGCTTCTGAACAGCGGTGAACGACTCCATCTCACTGGGAGAGGCGCCATTCTTGGGCTTCTTGCCCACCAGGTCACCGAACTCCTCGTGGCTTTTCTCCAGCTCCTTGCTGTACTTGGCAACGTCATTCTCGTGCTGACGGATTTCCTTCACCAGCTCGCGCTGCTTGCGCTCATGGTTATGCCAGTTGTCCTGCACCTCGCCCAGCTTCTGGTCGGAGCTTGGGCGCATGACATGACGACCGTCCATGTCACCCTTGCTCTCTTTCGGCAGGCCTTCAGCAAGAGCATTGCTCACAGCGTTCGGGTCGACCTTCTGCTTGGCAGGTTCCTCGAACTCGCCAGCAGCAGGCTGCTGGGCCGGGGTCTCGATCTGCCCTGCCGGCTGAGTAGCCGGTGTTTCGATCTCACCAGGCTTGTGCAGGCCGTGCTTCTGCTCTTCGGTGGCCAGGCGCTGGTTCAGCTCGCCGGTTTGCTTCAGGGTGTCTTCGAACATCTGGCCGTTGGGCAGGGACTTTCCGTCTTCGCCCTTCAGGTGGGAATTGTCCCACTCGATCTGCTCGATCTTGCCCTGGTGCTGCTCCAGGCTGTTGCTGATCTCGGCCAACTGCGCCTGAGACTGCTTTTGCAGGTCTTCCTGGATCTTCTGCTGCTGCTCATCGAGCAGCTTGTTCTGCTGATCCACGGTCTGCTCGAAGCCGTTGGCCTTGGCGTCGAAGAGCTTGGCCTGAATCTCGAAATCCCTGGAGTTCTTTTCCTGTTGAACCTTGAACTCTTCAGCGGATTTCTTCAGCGCTTCCTGATGCTCAAGCATGGTGGCCTGCATCAGGTCATCATCGGCATGCTCAGGGTTCTGCATCTCTGTGGACAGGCGAAGCTGCTCCCGCTGATTCTCCTCCATTTGCTTGTTCAGCAACTGGGAGTCCTCGGCCAGCTTGGCGCACTGCTCAGCGCTTTTGCGCATGTCCTCCTGGTACTTCTCCAGGGGATTGGCTTCATCGCCGCCGAGCTTGGGAGCATTCAGCTCCTCGGCGCGCTTGCGGATCTCTTCCGCCTGCTGCTCGCTCTGCTTCAGGGATTCCTGCTGACGCTCCATGGTCTCGCGCATCTTGTCCTGATCCTTTTGGATCTGCTCAGCGCGGGCCTGGTTGTCGTCGTCCAGCTGCTTCTTGAGGGCGGCCTGGGCAGCCTCAGCTGCCTTGCGCTCCTCTTCCTGCTTTTTGATCAGTTCTTCTTGGGTATCCATGGGGCTCTCCAGTTGCCAGCTACCTGTTTACTACCTGAAATATACACTAGAAATTCATTGGGTCAACAGGTTAGCCGCCAGATGCCGCCTTGGAGGCCATGGCGCCTGCAATCAGCTTCAAAATATAAACAGCCAGGACAAACGGGTATGTAGCGACAATCAAAATAATCGGATTTAAGTTTAGCTTTGCAAGCTCAATGATTGCAGCACCATGAATTTTTAGCATGGTTTCTGGAATCACCAGCAAGGCCCCGAAATTCATTTTAGAAACCTCCCTGACAATATCAAGGGTGTCATCTAAAAGCCCCTTAAAAACAAAACTAGAACCATCATGCAAATAGATAGCCCCAACAAAATACATCAGCAACAATGATGTCATTGTGTTTTTTGAGAGGAGATAAAGCGTATTAACCACAGGTGAAAGGATTCCATCCCGGAAAACCCGAAGAGAGACCAGCCCAAATAGCTGGTCGGAAATCTTTTCAACTCGGCTCTGCTCAAATTTAAGATTTGTTTTCATTGGTCATTCTGCCTTATTAGGCAGCCTCCTCATTATTGCGCTGCTTGGCGATTTCTTCGTGGATATGGCGGCGCTCAGCCTGCCACTCGTGATTCTGCTTAACTTCGAAATAGTCAATCAGGGTGCCAGAGTAGGACTGGAAGTAAGCGGTCGCGTGGTTACGGCTGCGCATCACACGTTCTTTGCTAACCAGAACCTCATCTTTATCCATCTGGCCGTCACGGGCCTTCTCTTCGAGACTGATGTACTTATCGTGCAGGGACAAAGCGATTTCCTTCGCAACAGGCTTGTTCTGCGGGCCAGACATTGGGTTTACCGCAGCCTCGCTTGCACGCAAGCTGAACTCCTGGTCATCCAGAATACTTTTCCGCACCGCCTCAAATTGCTTGTGGGAAAGCGTGTCCTTTTGCCTTGGGATAAATATGCTGGAACCATCTACAATGCCAATTCCACCGGCATTCTTGGCGAATTTTTCCTTAGCGTACCCAGCGTCAATCTCAGATGGGAATGAGCCATACTTCTTGGACTCAAGATCCTCCTCCATCATCATAAAACGCTGAAGCTCAAGCTGCTGCTGGGACTCGAAATAGCCGCTATTGACTGGCGCATAATAACGGCGAGAGCTGCCAGCGATATCTTCCAGCAACTGGATCATTTCCTTGTCTTCGGTATGAAGAGCGATCTTGTTGCGCATGTTGCCGATCATGGTTGTGGTGGATTCCTGACCGATAAACTGCTTGATGCTGGACAGGAATTGGAAGGCAACCATGCCGATAACACCTTTCGAGCGGTTTTTTGCCCAATAGGCTTCATCACCCACAGGGAAGTTCTTGCCACCCTTGATCACCAGCTCTTGGAATTCGTCCGCGATAAAGAATGTAGGTGTTGCCTGCGGATTCATTGTGGGTGAATCTTCACCAAGAATTTCATAGCTGTCATTGCTCGGCGCTTTATTCATCAGCTCCACCATGGTGGATGCGTCTGGAATGACGGGGCCTTCCTCGAAGTTCTCGTTGCGCATCTTGGCAAAGAGGTTGGCTTTTGCGCCAAAGCCTTTCTTGGAAATAGACAGTGCACGCTGAACCGACTCAACGGCAGCTTTTGCACTGGATTTGAGCGTGGCGAGTTTGTCGTTGTAGGTCTTGTAAGCGATCTCACGATCAGTCGAGATCATCTTGAAGCGAGCAGCCAGGGCGGACAGCGCAAAGCTGGCACCCATACCACCCTGCTCTGCCGACACGCTGATGCACACCAGCTTGCCCTTGTAGGCGCCATCGACGTCAACGTAGCGAAGCTGATTGCCCTCGGCATCAAACACGTCGAGGTAGCGCGGATTGCCTTGCGCGTCACGCATGATCTTGCCAGTGCCAGGCTCGCGCATGAGGATGTTGTCACGACCCTCGAAGAAGCGCGTTTTAATGCCAGGGTGTGACATCAAACCACCCAGGTTCTTCTGCACAGTCGCGCGAAGGTTGGCCTTGGTTTCTTTTTCGATATCGCGCCACTGAACGCGGAAATACTCGACAGCGTCCTGAGCCGCCTTGCTGTAGTAGCTGGCGTTCAAACCATCTTTCTTCACCTGCTCCAGGAGCTCGATAATCATCAGCTCCATGGAGTTTTCGACAGTCAGCATCTCGTACAGGCGCTCGATGCAGTAGATCGAGCGGAATTCGCGCGCAGTGAATCTGCTACCAACGGCAGAACGGTCATAGGCATCGAGCAGCACAGCCATGTGGGTCGACACAATGGCGAACATGCCTTCGTAGAAGGCACTGCCGCCACCACCCTTCGCGTTGCCCTCTACCGTACTCATGATCGAGTTGATCAGAGCCGGCAGCATCTGCGGAGAAACGCCCTTAGTCAGGTGAACGCCGTACTGACCAACGTCTGTACCGATGACGATAACGTCGCCCTCGGAGAGGCCTTCCTGGATCGCAATCTCTTTGATGTCCACCCACAAGACGCCCTTGGCATCGGTCACATACATACCGAACTGACCAATCGTGCCGTTTTTGCGGTGGATAAACAGCTGGCGAATAGCTGGACTGATAAGAGCTGACGTTTTTCCGCTGCCGGTGCCTCCCAGCATGCAGAGGTTCATATAGAGGTCAGCCACCGCAACTTCAACTGGGGTGCCGCGCTCCAGTCCATTCTGAACGCCCGAATTTCTGAACTCGCCTGTCGATGTGCCAAAACTGATGGTTGGCAGCTTCATGCTCTTGTAGCGACGAGATTCAGCAATGCGCTTTCTCAGGACATATAAATAGCCATTCAGCTCGCCCATCTTGTTATTAAAGGCGACATGGAAGTCCTTGGTCGGCAAGTCCATACCAAGGCTTTTAACCAGGCCGGAAAGGTAGTTTGAGATATGAGCCCTGGCGAAAATCGGCTTGCTGCGGCTAGCAATGGCCGGAACAAGCAGATAAGAGGACGTGAAAGCAACCGCCGCAAAAAAGGCAGCACCAAAATACGAGATAATGCGTTTGGCTTGAAGCGTGGTTTCTGTCGCAGCAGCAGAAAAGGTATCGGCAATAATGCTGGCATCTTTTGCCTTGGATAAATCCAGCATTTCCAGGTTGGCGCCCAAAACTGCCATCATGCACATTGCAGAAGCAATCAAACCAATTGCTGTAGCCGTACCATAGGCAAACAATTTACTTGCGCGATGGGCATAAATAAGGCTATCTGCAAAGTCATCGTCATTAAGATGGCAATATGCGTTTTCTGCCATATCTTTGCCGTCAAGGCGACGACCGTAGAAATACGGCTGTACAGCAAGAACGCGCTCCTCAATCACTTCATTAAAGAGCGGATTGGCTTTTTCAATCAGGCGCTGACGCTCCGCCTCTGCGGTTTCTCCGTCCTTACCAATGGCATCAATGACCTGGATAATTTCTTCCACGTCTTTCTGCTTTTGGGTGACAGGAACCGACTTGACGAAATGGTCAACGCCAAGAATAAACGCGTCCCCAGAAAAGCTAACAAGGCTAACCATCAGCCGCAGTGGATTAAGCTCGCCAAATGCAGAGCCACCCTGATCACCTAATACTTCCCGACCAATATGGCTTTCACGGTTTTCGAAAGAACGAATCTTCATGCTCAATTCTCCTTAATGCTTTTCGCTGCGAACTCTGCTTTCGATTATCTCCAGCAGTGGCGAGTAATCTAGTCCACCAAAAATCGCCTTTGATACCGCTGCCTCAAACTCCCCGTAGCTAATTCGACGAAGATTGACGTCATTGCTGACGGCTCGCTCATGCAGGTATCCGATAATCTGATCAAGCGCTATTTTCCCGTTATAGAAATCAGCAATCTTGATCTTGAGTATCGCCTCATCCATCTCGGATTTTTGGTCGCCCAGGGAGTCAATTACCGACTCAATATCAAATTCGTCAATGCCGCTGCTTATTTCGATCTGATCGCGAATAGCCGACCCGATCACCAACTTGGCCTCTTCCTCTGAAACCCCAGGCTTAATGCCAGCAGCCATCAGGCTGTCGTAAGTAATAGTGACGGCCTGGTCAAAAAAGACAGCCCTTTGACTGCCGCCGTTTTCTGAGTACCTGTAAAAATCAATCGGCAGATTTTTCTTGAAGGGGGCGGCTCGGTCTTCACTGGAGACGAGACCCTTTTCTATAACTGCGTCGGCCAGCTTTGCCTTGTCCAGCCAGTGCCCAGACAGAAGGGTTTTATTGACTTGCGCGGTCACCATGGCGGCGCGCAGCTCTCGATTCAGACTGGCAACAACGTCCTCTTTCTTCACCATAATGCGAGTTGCAGCCCCACGCGCAATGGCATCAAGCAGATCGCTCAGCTCGGCATCCGGAATGCCCAACTCTTCATCAGTCAGTCGACTGGCAAGATCCGACACCGTCATCTTGATATCAGACATTTCGAATTTTTCTGCGAGCACTGGGGGAATGCCCAGGCAGCCAGAGCATGGGATTTGCCCAAACCCCTCTTTCTTGCCTGTGTCGTAAGCCATGACCAGGCTGCGGGAAATCCCGTAGCCACTCTTCTCGATTGCGCTGATCAGGTAAGGCGTAGCCGGGGAATCCAGCTCGTATGCCACCACCGGCTCTGCCTGGCACTGCCCTTCCAGACGATGAGCCAGAAACTCCTTCAGGCTGACCACCGGAATCGAGGGGGGAAGGCCGAGGCCATCACTCCAGATGGTCAGATCATCAGGACTCAGCAGCGCACTGGATGGCGTGGTCTGAGCGAAGCGCTCGAAGTACGCGGCAGACTCGCTGGCACTCAGAGCATCACCCTTATCCAGCTTCTGGCAGACCGCATCAGCGTCAGCACCACCTGGCTTTGCCGTTAGCTCCGGAATGGCAGAGGCCAGAAGCCCGGTCATGCTTTTCTGCGCATTGGCAGCGTACAACTCACGAACCAGGCGCTCAGCCGGGTTGGCCGGATTCTGAATCAGCGCAAACAGGCGGTTGGAGACCTGAGTATTCCGCCAGCCGAGTGGAGAGCGAATCAGCAGGTTGACCAGGACAAAGGATTCATCAGCCTGAGTCGACGAATTCTTCGGCCTGAAGACCATGACCGGGGATGCGACGCACGGGCTATCGCTGGCACCTACGAAGGAAAGAAGCTGTTCAAAGCTACCTGCCACATGGCCACGGGGCGGTACTGCCACCTGCCCTGTCTTGATCCAGGCATCGACCATGGTACGAAGGGCGCCAATGGCCTCTTGCTCGGCCATAGAGCCGGCATAGAGCAGCGGGGATGGGCTACCGCCCACGCCGTTGAAGCTGTTGCTGTTCGCAATCTTGGTGCAACTTTCCTCGGATATCCGAACGCCCTGCTGCAAGAAGACATTCACGACATCCTGATCCACCTCAGCCTTGCCCAACTGCGCCGCAATCCCCTTGGACAGTGCGGACACACCATCCCAGGTATTCCCAGAAGTCAGCTCGCCATAGCGGCGCACATGCTGAGCCACATAGCTCGAAGCATCATTGACGTATTCAGGTTCTGCTGCGACGGACTGACCGACCGGGAGATGAGCGTACATGGCGTGGTTCACGACCATCTCGCTCAGCTTTACCTTGTCCTCGACGTTGCTGTCGGTCATGGTCGCTTCGGCGAACATCGACGAAGCGAAGTAGAACGAGTAGCCAAGGACAATGGTTGCGGCAGTAATCCCACCAATCAGGCTCGACAGTGCAGCCTTCGGGTTTTGACCGTCAGCCTCGGTGATGCGCCGATAGCGGATCTTGCTGATCGGATTGAAAAGGTGGTTGTAGGTCACGCCGGCAAAGCACAGCATCCGCTCAAGGCTCCAATGCCCGTGATTAAGCGGAACCCGGATCTCACCTGCGTTGATCTTCTGGCGAGCCTCGGGAATGCTGATCTCGCCATAGGGCGACTTCCACTTGAAGTCATCCAGGGCAAACCCTTTCTCCTTCAGGTAGGCCTCGATGTCGCGCTTCTCGCGGTAAAACAGCACGATGGTAGTGCCGTCTGCCTTGAGCAGATCCATGATGGATTGGCCATTGGCATTCACGAAACGGCTGTTGACCGGAGTGAACTCGGTCGTTGTGAAAGTCTCGCTCCAGGTGTCGAGCTTCTTGACGATTTCCAGATTGCTCAGGTCTTCATTGATGTTGTTCATGCGCGCTCTCGAAGGTCTAACACAAATGTATATTTCCGATTATAACTGGCAAATACCTTGTGTCAACTGAATTGGTATCCAGAGGCGATCAAGGTTTGTCAGGATGGGAATGTGCAGGGGATGGAAGGGCTTTGGATGCAAAAAGGCCCGCGCGTGGCGGGCCTTTATGGCGCGGTGGTGACTACCACTCGACGAAGCTGATAGCGGCCAGCATGGCGTAGTCGATCTGGTGGAGATCGTAGCGTTCGCCCTGGATCTCAATGCCCTTGTCGTAGGCACTGAACTCAGAAAAATTGGCAGGGTTTTCGATCAGGATCTCGCCGGCCAGGGGTGGGCAATCCACCGTGACATATCCCCCTTTCGGGGAAGGTAGGCGAACATTCTTCTTGGCAAAGAGGATGTTGAACAGTGCGCCATCTTGGCGGCGGCGCTGCGGCCTGAGCGCCGAAATCTTGGCTTCATTGCTGTAGATCGAGATGGGGAGCTGCCTGACCTGCTTGTAGTCCTTGCTCTTTGCGCCCAGTACCTTCTCGACATAGCCGACGTTCTCGAAGGTCATTCGACGATCACGCACCAGGGCCCGGAAAATATCAGGCTCAACCGCTTTCATGTAGGCAATGGAGATCAGCCCGTTGGCTCGACCAATCACCAGAAGCTCGGCGGTCTCCACGCACAGGGAGGCAGCATGCGGGATGGTGGGATGAGCCGAACGCATGACAACCGAAAAGTCCCGCTCCAGGAACTCGGACTTTTCGTTGGACATGATGGCCAGCTCGTCGAGGAAATCGCTCATTTCTACGGCTTCTTCAGCTTCGGCGTCACGGCCATTGAATGGGTGCAGGCAAGATCCACAAAGTCCTCATCCACAAGCGATATTTCAAAATCGCCGATAGTGATCCTGGACTTCATGTAGTAGGTCTCGAACCCCATTTTGGAGTCGTCGGTTGGCTCACTCATCACCGACCAGGTGAAGCCAGTCACCTCATCGAACGTCAGGTATTTGGACGCTGCATCCAGCTCGACGCACAGCTCACCGCAAATGCCGTTGGTGAGCTCGATGCCGAACTTAAAGCCCTTCTCGGAGATGCTGCCCTCGAACAGACGCAGATCCTTGATGGCCACATCTGCATCCAGCATCTGGCAGTCGATGACGTAGGACTTGCCATCGGACAAGCCCTTGGTGGTCAGGTACTCATCCACAACCGAAACCTCGCCACGCGAGAGAATCCCGTCAATCAGAAGCTCACGGCTTTTGATCGGGATCACCGACTCGACGATCTTGGTGGTCAAGCCTTTGAAGTAGACGTTGCCCTTGGGGTCGTGCCCCATCACGGTAAGAACGCCCTTGCGCGACAAGTAGCAGGCGCTATGGGCCCGCAGGATGTTCATGTTGATGATCTCGACGTAGCGACCGCGATCAACGTGGCTGTGCTCCACGACTCCGGACATATCCAGCAGATCCCGAGTGAATTCGAGTGTCTTTTTGATGTAGGCAGCAGCCTCCCGGTACTCCTGGCTGCTCACCTCTTGGTTTTCGTTGCTCATGATCCTGACCCTTTCTTGTAATTGTATATTAGATGTTAGTCATGTGTTTATGCAAGCTGTGCAAGCACATCTTCACGAATACGTTCGCTCTCCAGCTCTTCCCGCACGTCCTCGATGCTCAGCTCGCCGTAGAGCTCGCCATCGAGCTCGTAAGTAATGCGGCCCTTGTCATGCCCTTCCTGGATGAGCTTGAACTCGGCATCGATCTCTTTGCGCAGGTCAGCCACCAGCTTTCCACCGACCTTGACGTTGTCCAGGAAAAGCTTGAGAGCAGCTTCCATCCCTGCCAGGCCACCCAGGTGATTGCGGGCATAGCCCTGCTCTGAGTAAGAAGCTCCAGCCTCACGCGCTGACATAACACCCCTCTTGAATGCTGGGTCGTAGAAGGAAGTCAGCGTGCCTTCAGCATCGGATACGAAGCGGTTGGACTTCATGGCCAGCTTGGGTGACAGCACAATAGGCGTGGACGACAGGTTCTCGTAGTCAGGCTTGCCTTCAGCGTCTGTGCCAACTGGGTACAGTCGAGATGAGTTGGCAAACATGCCGCAGATCCGGTTTGAGTTTTTGTCAGTGCCCATTTCGAACTCAGCCAATCGGTCAATCAGCACGGGTGGCGAGGCGATAATGCCTGCACGATCTCCAATGCTGCCGGTCTGCTGGACGATGGTCATCAGGGCGGCGCGTTCCAGCTTTTTCTTCAGAGAGATACCGGCAACGCGGCAGTCAAGCAGGTTGTACTCGTCATCGCAGAACATCACGACTTTCTTGCCGAGGTAGAAGACGTTGCTGGCACGTACCAGATCGCCTTTTTTCCACTTGCCTGGAACCGCATACTCCTTCTCGACAATCTTGGGCTCAATGTCCCACTGGCCGAGGTCATCGCCCATTTCAAGGGTTGGCTTGCACTGCAACAGCCTCAAGAGTGCGCGATGTGGATTGCCAGAGCACTGGTACATGACAAAGACATTGCCCTCTTCATTTTTCATGGCAGTGGCGCCCACTGAATTCAGGTTCCTGATTACCATGTCTGCATCCAGGCCGGCTGCCACCGTCTTGAAGACCACCTCTTTGTCGTGACTGTCTTCAGTGCTGAAAATGTCGTACCGGCAAGACGCAAAGCGCTCGATAAAATCAGCCTGATCCTTGACGGCTTTGATCAGTAAAGCTTCAGGGATTTCGTCTGAGGAGCATGGGATGATCAGGTGCAGCGAGTCGGTATCGAAGTACGCGACTTCAAAGCCAAGATCGTATGCCGCGCGCAGGGCCATATGGAGCTTCACGCGACCCTTGGCAGGAATCGAAATCGCAAAGGCACGGTTCGCATGCGAGGCGGTAACCTCGATGGTCGACATGATGTAGCGCACTACGCGACGACCATCATCCATGCGCAGATTAACTGCCTGGAAACTGCGGAAGTGGTTGGCCGCGAACTCCGCAAAGATGTGACGGTAAATGTCGAGGTCGGCCTTCAGGCCGGCACGAGCACTGACCAGTCGATCCTCAATGACCTTCCACAGTTCGGACAGCGAGGTGATCCGTGGATGGCCCTGATTGAAGACGTCAGTGCGCTCAAGCAGCATCTCGCCGACATGGCGGAATGCGGCCTTTTTGCGCAGAAGCCTGATGGTGTCTTCGGCGTCATCATCCACCTTCAGGCGGTTAGAGAGGATCACCTCCTCCATCGACCTGACCGCCTCGATATCCGGAAGGATCAGCTCATTGAGGATGCTCAGGTAGAAGCGCAGATCGTTCCAGGAATAACGCGCCGAAAGCTCGCGAAGAATCGAAACTGCGCGACCCAGATCTGATTCAGGCGAAGCATTTGCAATGGCCTCTTCGCCCTTGGTGCGCCTGATGGCATCCAGGTAACGAACAAAGACCTCGCGATCAGCCAGGCTGACCCCGTCCATTGGGAGCTTCTGACTAACTGCACTCAGGGCATCGGTGACCTCTGCATACTTCGCCTCAAAAATCTGTAGGCAACCAGGGAGCTCAGCCTTCTCGCTGCCTTCTGGCTCACCATTCCTTTGGCGTTCTTCTTCCCTTTCTTTTTCCGCCGCCTTGAAGTCGGCGATGAAGCGATCAAGGCGCTTAATAACAGTGCGGGTAAAACCATCAACAGGGCCCCAGGAATCGTCCTGAGTCGAAAGCGTGGTTACCGCATTGAGGCAGGCAACTAGGTCGTCGCTGTTGAATTCAACAGTAGGCTTGACGTTCTGCGCCTGGACACCGAAGCCACCTGCGTTCATGAAGGTTTTGATCATCAGGGAGCGAAGTTTCAGCTCCAGGATCTTGGCTTCAGTACGGTCTTTCTCGACCGGGTTTTGAACAGTCAGGCTTTCCAGGTTGCGCAGCTTCGCATCAAGAGCCTTGAGCTCTTTCTTGCACTTGTGGCGAGCCTTCCAGGCCATGTCGATGTAGTCATGGAAGCAGCTCATGGGCTCACCAAAGGTGTAGGGAACACCCATTTCGGAGATGCCAACACCAACACCCAGAATCGGCGCATGGCAGGAGCGAGACAGGTCGATCTCGACCAGGCTGTCATCAACGGTTGGCTGGCTCAGGAAATACTGAAGCTCTTCGGCAGTGAAGTAGCCCCACAGGCGACCGTCTTTCCAGTCCGGGTAGCAGACGCGACCATCGTGGTCACTGCCGGTCAGCGTGACAGGCAGGGCGCCGACTTTGCGCATTACCTTACAGAGTGAGCGGGGCAGCTTGGCGTAGAAAATGCCGCCGCGAGCCTGAAGCACCATCAATGCATTCTGGCGACCCAACACAACATCGATCTCTCTTTCCAACTCGACCGTAACGGTTCTGCCGGTGTCAGAAACCGTGATGCCTGGAAATTGGGTCAGAGGGCTGAAGTCGTAATGCTTCAAACCCTTCTTGGTCTTGTCTGCTTTGATGGCGTCCAGGACATCTACGATCTGATCGCGCAGCGAGGCATCGACATAACCATTTTCGTCAGCGTCGGGTAGGAAGAGCTCTGGAACCTTATTGAAGACGGCTTTGCTGTAGAAGCTGAACTTCTTCTTCTGGCGAGCTTTGACCGACAAGCCTGAATTTCTCATCCAGCCTGTCGATCCAGTATCCATCAGGCGAGGATCAACATAACCAAGAATGGCGTTGTAATAAGCCTGCTTACCGAAATAGTCCTTCTCGGGGAAGCGAAGTCTTACGCCATCACGCATGACGCTCGGGTACATCGAGTTCGCATCGACAACCACGATGACAGTGCCGGTCGGATTCTTCGGGCAAATGACATCGTTTCGACCACCGTACTGCGCATAAAAGCAATAGCGGTTGGCTTTTTCGCTGATGTACCAGGTCTGCATCTGAACGGTAACGCCAGTGCTTTCCATCAGACCATCAAAGCGAACAGTCACTTCACACTCAAATTCAACCTTGCCGGTTTCCTCGTTTTTCGTCTCAATGCCAATGCGATAGGCGTTTTCCTTTTTGTCAAAAATGGCAACGCGAGGAAGATTGTCTCGACTATCATCTTCAGCCTGATCACCTTTCATGCTCTTTTTCGGGATAACTCCCGTACGCATAAAATACTCAGAATCGGCTGCATTCAAAATCCAGTGACCGCGATGGTTTGCGATCGCCAGCGTAAAGTCGACAGGGTGGGCGTACTTGCGAACTGGGTAAGGCAACAGAAAGCCTTCACGCAGATCCTCAAACTGGATCTCGCCTTTTTCATTCCTGACGTAGAGGTCAGCCGTAATGCCGCAAATTTGCCCCTGGGCACCGATCTGGGCGATGGTCTGATAGGCACTGGGACTACGAATGCCGAATTCGCCACATACCGAATAGCAGGCGTTCAATGCATTCGCCAGCATCAGGACGTCATGCTTGCCATAGCGGATAGCGTCCGCCGACTCAAATGATTTCCAGTGGGTAATCGCATTAACCAGGCGATCAGAAAACAGGTGGCCGCGAGGGTGTTTCTTGGTGACGATGGGGCACGAGGTGTAAACCTCAACGCCTTCGTCGTTTACGAAATAGTTGGTGATCCAGTAGCCATTAGGGAGTAACTCATATTTGTGTGAGTTGTCAATGTACTTCAAAAGATCGGCTTGAGTAATGTCACCATAACCCTGCTCATGCAGCCATTCCAGGGTGTTGGTAAACATGAATGGCGTGTTATCTTTTTTGAGATCATAGGTCGCAAAGGCGCCAAGATTAACTGCCATGAGCGCCATGGAATCAATCATTTCAAAGCGAAAAGTGCCATTCTTGCCAAGGTTCACTTCAAACGTAATCTTGGAGCAGCTACCAAACTTGGTGATTTCAGCCGAAACGAAATAATCGACTTCGTTATGGCGGTAGGTAAAGTAAGCGCCATCCTCACCCTTTTTGATATTCAGGTGCTTAGAAGTGCAGATGCCGTCAAAACCATCAAGGTTATGCGCAAAAATATGAATAGTTCCGCCACCCAGATTATTTTCAACGCAGAACTGAAGAATGTTGAAGCACCTGGAGAACATTTCATGGTGCATCTGAGAGATGGTTTTTACTCGAACAACCTCGCTCTCTTCACTGACAGGAATCGGGGAATGGTTGTTGTTTCTAATCTGGTACAGAGTGCCCGACTGAACAGCTGTTGGATTCAGACCCATGGCCTCGTAGTCGATAACCATAGTTGCAATGGCTGGCTTTCTGATTTTGTGCGCAGAAACCATGTTGGGCCCGGACAGCAAGGGCGCTGGGGTGTAGAGGGCAGCAGTACCGCCCGCATCAATCTTATGGCCGCATGAATTCTTGCTTTGCACGTAAGTGCCGGTGGCAGCATCTAGCTCAAAGGGGTAGTCGGTCGAGAAGTCCATCACCTCGTCGCGCTCACGCGAACAGGCTGAGCTCATGCGAATGGCTTTGGACAGACCATCTCCCTTTGGATTGACCTCCGGGCTCTCATCCTCATTGGTGCGATGAACACGCTGAGCCATGCGCTCGCGGCGAGCCTCACGCGTGTTGGCCCTGCTGTAAAGCCTGGCAGCCTCCTTCTTCGACTTTTCCTCGTTGCCAGGCACCAGGCTCTCCTCGTAGGAGATCCTGTGCAATTTGCCACGGGGTTTTTTCGGGGTGGATGCTTGAGGGGCCATCTTCTGTTCCAAATGTATATTTGCTCTACATTTTCAGTATTGCAAATACCAAATTAGTTTGCAAGCCCCGAAGGACTTACAAACTAAGCGGTTTCGGTTAGATTTTCGGCCCCTTCTTGTCAGGGTCGTCAGCTGGCTTCGGCGCCTCTGGTTTGGCGGTCGACTCCTGCTTGATGACCTCCTTCCGGAGGGCGACCCCTCTTTCAGCCAGGTGCCGATCAATGCTCTCCATCCGTGATGAGTCAGGCGATTTCTTGGCCTTGAGCACGTTGCCGGATTGCTGGGCACCCAGCTGGTCGCGGAGGGCCAGATCCTGCTTAACGGTGCCCTTGCCCCTTGCCTCGGCCTTTCCAAGCCTTACCGCCAGCCCCTGATCCAGCACTTTTGCCTGCTTAACCTGCTGCTTGGCCGCACTCACGCTCAGGCCAAACTCGCTCAGGGACTGATTGATGATCTTCAGCGATGGCAGCTTGTTACCGGCCTGCAAAATTGCCGTGGCAGCAACAGCCTGACCCATCATTCGATCATCAAAATTCGTCCTGGCGCGACTTGAGGTCGTGCCAGAGCTATTGGGCATCTGGCCGCGCTGGTAGGTGGCCAGCTTGGTCGCCAGGCCCTCAACCCCAGCCAGAAGGCTTTGACGTGCCGTAGCTGCGCTATTCAGATAGCTGGAGAGCTGCTTGCCAATGGCATCACTGCCCGAGAGTCGGGTCAGGAAGTCTTTGGTCGAACTGAATTCACCCACATTCTTGCGAGCACTCTCAATAGCCTTGAGCGCGGCCTTCACATCCTCTGCTGTCGCATGGATACGACCATTCTTGGCGGCAATGGCCGCAGCAGCCGATGGAACCAGACCCTTCGAAACAAGGTTATCCAGGCGTTTTGAAACCCAAGCTGGGTATGCATCGCGAATGGCTTTTAGCTGATCCTGCATGGGTTTCTTAGGATCAAACCGAACGGTTCTGCCGTACTGGCTGTAGGTCTTCTGACCAGCAAGAGAACGATCCACCATAGCTTCGTGAATCACCTTGCTGGTGGCATCGATGAAATAATTCTGACACTTAATCAATTCCCTTTCGTGCTTGATCGAAAGGCGTGCTTGATCTAATGCGTATTTCTGGCATGCATAGGCGATCTTTTTCAGGTCGCTGTAGCTGGCGTCGTATTTTCCAGACTCAACCCTTTTCTCAAAATAATCGCCCAGGCGATGATTGAGGGCCGAAATGTAAATAGTCTTGAGTCGAGAATGAATGCCTGGATGAGCGGCGCACTCATAAGCAGCATTGATCTCATCTTGCTTAATAGCGCCTGACTTGATGCCTCGACTAATATCGTCATAGGTAAGGTTCTTATTGGAAAAACGCTTGAGCGAATCCATATCAAGGAGCTTGAGAGAAAGTTCCTCATCAAGAACGTTCATTAGACGAACAGAAATCTCAGACATGCTGCGAGGGTAGGCCTCTGAGCCAATAGACTGAAAGAATCTATCCTTGTATTCTTCGTTGTGATTCTTGTTGTCGTCGTTTTGCGAAAACACCTTCCAAAACCTATTGAATGGATCAATGGAGTTAGGGTCTTTCCATGCGCCATTAACATCCTTTCGCAAAAGCAGATTTCTGAGTGGCATGTCATCAGGAAATGCCGGCGAGTGCTCAGACTTTGTGCGCGTCCGAGAGTATTTATCCGGCAGGACTGAATCGCTGGAGACGCCAACCTTATCTAAATAGGGATTGCCAGTTCGCTTGCCAGTTCCACTGTCACCTTCAATGTCACCGTGGATTTTTTCGGATTCGCGAACAAAGAACTGACGAAGATCAGCTGACTCAATATCATTGAGCTCAGAAAGGATTTCAGTTCTTGACTGGAATAATGGGTTACTTATTGGCTTTGCCATGATGATTTACCTTTTATTGTTATTGTTATTCAGGCGTAATTAACGATGCATTATTCCTTGCATAATAATTATCCAGTGCCACTGGCAGCGCTTCCCCAATGGCGGCCACTACAGCATCCATAAAGGTTCCATTCAGGTTTTTGATCTGATTGGAAAACTGAAGAGCCAGAACATCGCCGGCATTCTGAACAAGGTTGGTGCTCAGTTCATTACTGATGTTGTGAATAGAGCCAAGGCTGTCATGAAGCTTGATAGCCTTATCAATGGCCGGGCCAGTTTTCTTTGAGAGCTCTTCAAAGCCCTTCTTTAGGTCACCGAGAAGGCCCACGAAATCAGCAAGCGAAGTCTCCCTGGCGCCCTCAAGAGTCTTGACGGTGTCAGTAAGCTCCGAAAGGTATTCTGGGAGTGCATCATGGGCCAAACCAATAGCCTCATGCGCTTTCAGGATGGCATCCACTTGGGTGGAGTATTTTTTGGCCATATCAACAAGCTCGACGCTGGTAAAGCGACGCTCAATTGCATCCATGGCCGGATTGACCATATCCATGATCCGGGGCTGTAGCAGATCAATGGTGTTGTTTACGGTTGCGCTGACAGCGCTGCTCACCAGCGTTTTTGCCGTAATTGAGATCGAGCGCATATTGCCAATAGCCTCGTTCGAGGCGTCGATCAACTGGCCATGCAAATCACCCAGGCTGATGATTGCATTTGATGCTTTCTCAATACGAGAAAAATGCGCCTTAAACTGATTGGTTTGGGCAAGAAGCTTTTCATCAAGCATTGTCTCAAAGAGTTCAGGCTGATTGCCCAGCAGCTCGATGATGATGGAAAGACTGCCCTGGAGATTGCCAATGCCGTCTGCAATCTCAGCAATGGGTGCCAGCTGGCTCTCAATCGACTGGTATGAGGCAGCGAGGGACTCGGTATTTTTGGCAATGAGGGCCTGATTCTCGTCGAGACTTTTAACGTAACCCTCAAGGCTCTCAATCGCAGCACGAATCGCCACAATCTCAGCATGGATTTCATCCAGCTGGGCGCGAACCCCCGGAATGGCCTCATCGACGATGACGTCGACCTTGCCGATCAGGCCAGCAACCTGATCCTGAGTGGCTGCTTTGCCGCAGGATTCTTCGAGCGCCTTAAGGCGAGCTTCATACCCATCGGCGGTAGCCTTTAGCCCTTCGATGGTGCCGCTCAAGCCGTTGACGATGTTCGTAAGGCCGGAAAAGCTCTCGATCAGACCAGCAACCCATGCGGGTGCGGACGTGTCGTTCGACTTTTCAACCAGCTGGGTAACGACACCATTGAGGTTTTTGACTTGGCTGGCAAGCTCGCTAATAGCTGAAAAATCAGCTGAATTGTCGGGTGAAGGCACTCTGCCTTCTGAACGAGCTTGATCTTGCCCGCCCTTTGGCTTATTTTTTCTATCGTTCATGTCACTGATCCTGATAATGAATGCTTTTTGTGAACCCCGTGAGGCGGACACCTCTCGGGGTTTTTCTTTTTTTAGTTATTGGTTTTTCCGACGCCACCTTCATGGAGGCGCTTCATCAGCTCGGCGTGCTTAGCCTTTGCATCGGACAATGCGCTGGCTTTCGCAGGTGCGGCTTCAATCGGCTCAAACTCAACAGCCGACTCATCTTCCTCTTCAGCCTCTTCGGTCTCTTCGGTCTCATCAGCCTTGCCAGCCTCTTCGTGCTGTTCAGTGCTGGTCTCGACCGCATCCACCAGATCCAATTGCTTGTGGGCATCGCCCTCTGGCTCGCTTTCCATCTCCACTTCGGGCTGGGCATCGATCTCAGCTTCCTGAGTCGATTCAGCCACCAGCTCCTGCTCTGGCTTCAAAGCAGGCTCCTCATCCTGGACAACCTCTTCCACGCTCTCGCCAAAAGCAGCCTTGATAGCTTCGGCGGCCTCTTGTGCGGCATCCACGGAAACCACAGGGGCTGCCTTGGCTGTGGCTGCAACCACCGGGGCGGCAGAGTCGGACTCAAGGCCCTTGGGCTCATCGACAGGCATTGCAGCATCAGCCAGACCCATCAACAGATTGGTCAGCTCGGACAGGGAGGCTACAGTGCTGAGATCGATCTCCACGACCTGGCGCATCATCTCGTCGTCATTGAAAAATTCCAGCATGAGCCCGGACTTCATCTGATCGAACGTAAGGAACGGAATTCGAAGCGTGGTGTCGCCACTGCGCAACTTGTCGATCAGCAGGCCATACAGCAACCAGTTAGGAGCAAAAGCCTTCATGTCATCTTTTTTGTTGATGCTCAGATCTTTGCCAGGGGCGTAGTACCGATAGCGGATAATGTCGTGAATGCAGTTCACGATCCGACTGTTCTTAAGGGTGAGTCGTCTGGTGACGAACTCGTCGCGGTTGTGGTTGGACATGGTTTCTGACCCTTTCTAGTTTTTTAGCGTGTCGCTATATTCTTAGTAAACCAGTTTGGTATCTCAATGTAAAGTGGCTTGTATGCAAAATGTATATTTACAATTCAGGAAAATCGGTTAGGTTTCCGGAAGGCCCCGATTTTCGCGGTTTCTGAGGTAAAAACTGGCTAGCGACAGCATGGCATCCATGGGGCGACAGTCGTCTTTCCCAGGTTTGCTAAGTACAGAATCAAGCAAGGGTCTGGCTTCCAGCCATTCTTGTGCCTCTTCCTTGTTCAGCCCGATCTTGGCGCTCTTTCCGCGCTTTCCATTGGGCTGCATGACAGGTTCAAGCGGGAGATCTGAGTGCGCTCGGTAAAAGCGCAGGATCGCCAGGAAAATCTCGGTAAAGCTGAGATGACCCTCACGAAGCTTTGCTTCTTTGCACAGGCCGTCTTCTTGAAGCTTGGCATCAGCCTGGCTTAGTAGCTCCATGTCACCCGGCTTCGGGTAGATCCAGAGCTCAAGGGCCTTGCGGGGGTTTTCGGACTTCCGTGGCCCCCGCTTTCCTTGACGAACCAAAGTCGGTTCCTGCTGATTAATCGCTTCGGTCATTGCCGAGTCTCCATGGCGCGCTGGTAGCGTTATATACCAATTTAGTATCAAAGGGGAATACCAATTTTGTATCCCCTTTGCGGGGTGGTTAGATGACCACCTCATCAATCAGATCGGTCACGAAATACGGGCCACCGTCGCCGGATGGTTGAGCCATCAAGCCAATGGATTTGGCGTGCTTGTAGATCATGAGCATCTTGCTGTTTGCCATCGAAACATCTGCCAACTCGGGGATGTCCTTGGTGGGGATCTTCCTGTCCCTTGGGTAGGTCTTCATGAACACCAGCAGCGCCCTGTAATAGTCCCGGTACTGGCTGCTGACTTCAGCAACTATCGAATCAGCAGTCAGGCTATTTGAGGGGGCGGGCTCCAAAGACGACTCGGCGAGTGCTTCGGCGTCAACACCAGGCGCTTGCAGCACTACCGGATCAGCCTCGACAGACACCAGATCTGCCATTCGCTCATCGCGCGCAGCTGGAGCAGCGCAAGCAACTGAGCGAAGGGGCTCCAGGGGCTCTTCAGGCTGCTCTACGGCCACCACAGGGGCGGCAGGTGCCAATACAGGACTCTGAGCAGCTACAGGCGGCTCTGAGGGCGTGGCAAGGGGGCGTCGAACCTCTTCAGCTGAAGCTGGATTCTGCTTGGCAGTTGAGCGCAGATCGGAGAGACGAGTAGGGCTCTCATGAACAGACCCCATCGTGCTGACAAGCCCACCCAGCTTGATCAGGATCGCGCCGAACAAGGCCAGGTACAGGGCATTTTCCTCAGACAGCATTTTTGAGGTGCTTCCGGCTTTGGATGAAGCCAGCATCTCATTCTTCGTCTGATCAACCTCCGAGATGATTTCACGCTTGCGCTGATCGCGGCGCTGTTGCTCTGCAAGAATGAAATCGTTCTTCATCTTCTGGGCAGACATCAGCTTGTCCTGGAGGCTGCCGATCTCAACGGAAAACTTATGGCCGTTCGTGGTGCTCCCCTGGCGAACAGATTCCTTGGCGTTGGCTTCGACAGAGCGAATCGAGGACTCAATCGAAGGAATTCCAAAATCTGGAGATTCGATAGGGGCTTCCAGCGCACGGTACTCAGCAACAAGGCGATCAATCTTTTCCTTGCGATTTTCCTGGGCGGTTGTTTGCTCTACCTCATCACTCTTAACCACACCGGAAAATGAGGTGTAAATGAAATTCCAGTGGATGCCGACAACAAACAACTGCCCACCGCAAACAAGAGCAAGAGCAAAAACAAGTTTCACAAAGCTCTTATTCCGATAGTAGGCAGAAATCTTTTTAACAGCATTCCAACACGCGGCTTCAACAAGAATCATGGCGAAGACATAAATAGCCGTGAGACCTGGATTCCCCTTTTCCTTGAAGTGGGCAATGGTAAACAGGGAGATGATGACGCAGCTAACAAAGAAGAAAAGGCCGGACAGCCATTTATCTATCGTTGTCTGGTTTTGCCCGTGGGCATTGAGTGATGTGTTCATGGTGATGATCTCGCAATGATTTGATGGTTTCTTTTGGCTCTTCTTGGTTTCTGGCGAGGAAACCATCCTTTGACACAGACTATTCCTTGAAATATACATTGTCAACTCGCTGGTTCCAGCGGTTTCCGCCGATGCCGTAACCTATTGATTTACAAGGGTTCTGGCTTGATTCTGGCGCAGAAACAGGTGGTCACCCGCTGTCGAGTAAGGCGCATCCGAACGGGCGAATCTGGCGAGGTCGGTGGCGCAGAAACCGAACGGAACCAGATGGTTTCCGGGTCGCGGAAACAGAAACAGCCGCTGAGAAATGGTTTCTCTGGAACTGGATAAGCAAAAACAGAACTACCCCGCCGCAATAATTGACGGCAGGGTTTTCTGTTTCTATTGATTGGTTTTGAAGAGAGTGGAACATAGCTTTCTCTATTTGGGATAATTTCTTAATTCAATTATCACGAATGAATGAAAGCTATATCAAGTTTACAACTAAGCGGTTTTGGTTATAGAGGGATGTTTTTAGGGATTCGCCTGATTTTAATCGAGCTTGGAATATCGCCAAGCTCATCATTCAATCGAATTGCAGGGCGCTTGGCTTTATAGGCATCAATTACCGAGCGACTGAAATAACGTGAAAAACCACGGCTATAATGCTCAGCATAAGCAGCACAGACTTTAACGCCACGAATCTCGCGTGGAACTTTTTCCACGAGATCTGGTTTTTTCATAACAACCATGGCGGCAACATCTTCAGTCAGCATTTCAACCGGAACAATTGAAATAAGCTCCGGATGATGCTCAAGCAGCGCAGAAAAAAGCTTCTTGGTCATAAGCTGCCGGGGGAGCATCAGCAAAAGCGAGGGCATCATGGACACGGCGGTGATGACAATGTCGTCATCCAGGTAGCACCCCTCACAGGCGACCAGGGTTAGCAGGAAGCTGGGCTCAGACTTTACAGCCTCAAGCAGAATCTCACGATCCAGCATGTCCAGCGGAACATGGCGCAACGCGAAATGCGGGTTGCCAATCATCGCCAGCCTGACGATCTCGCGCGTCATCAAAAAGCTAGGGATAAGCTCTATAACCTCCGGAAAAGAACGAACCGCATCGACACAGGACTCATAAGTACAAGACCTGATATCAACCATCCCAAGCGCCAATGCGGCCTTAGAAATGGCAACTGCAAGTGCTTTCGCGCCAACGAACTTATGGGATATCTCTGAAAGAACAAAGGGGTTGTCCATGATCGCCTGATCAATTGCATCAGGCGTCTTATAAAAGCCGGGGTGACTCGAAAAAGGGATGTTCAGATGGGAGACAGCAAGGATGTATTCGACGCCAGCTTCAGAATTCACCCCCCTGAGATTCAGACTGTCACCGTAAACGTTAACAACGTCATGCTCTGAATCGCAGATCTGCTCGGCGATATCCTCAGCCGTTAGAACGCCCGAGTACCTGGTCGCAAAAGAATGCAGCCTGCGCTTATAGAGGCGCTTTCGAACATCGCGAAGCAGGCTTCTTGCGCAGAGCGGATCGCCAGCAAAGCTAGCGTAATTAGCAACAACCTCAGAAAAATCAACCAGCTGGCCAGCTACACCGCTTCGCATATCAAAACCCCATTTCAACAATGGACTTGCCGCTCAGCAGCGACTTGAGGACGCCAACAGCAGAGTCTGGCGGTAGAGAAATCCGATCACGGCCATCAATCCAGAGGTCGCAGCCAATAGCATCAGAGCCAGACCTGAAGCTCATCAGAACGCCTTCGAAATAGAAGCGGGCACTCTCCCTTTCTTCACCTGGCCCACCTACAAGAAAGGCGTGAGAGACCAGGTAGGGGCGCTCATGGGCATCGGGGCGGTTGGAGCGACGAAGCGAGTGAAACGACATGCTCGACGCATCCAGGGCGTGAAAAAGACCAAGCTCATAGCCCGGTCGAGTGCTGCCAGCAGAGAGGTGCTCATCGAGCTGCGTGATGGCCTCATCAATGCCACTGCTCGCAATGAACAGGGGTAGGCCTGCGGCTGTAGAGGCGATGGGGGCGTGTAGTCTCATGGTCACTCCTAAATCCTGAAACACATACTACACCAGAAATATACATTGCACAATCGCCCATCAGGTGACAGTATTGATACGTCGAAAATACATTCTTGGAGAGCGACGTGACGACACTGATCATCACTGAAAAGCGGGACGTGGCCGAAAGCATGGCCAAGGCCATGGGCTGGAGCCGCAGCGGCGGGGCTTACACCGGAATGCTGCATGGCAAGCCGGTGAAAGCGGTTTGGGCGCGTGGCCACCTGCTGCAACATGAAACCCCTGACGACATCAATCCGGGGCTTGGATGGGACAACCCGTACGCCCTGGAGCAACTGCCTCGGCAAGTCAAAGTCGTTCCCATCAAGGAAGAAGACGACAATCGCACTGGCTCAATCAAAGAGCTCCTGGAAAATATCAAGCAAGGCCTAAAAGGGGCCAGCAACGTCATCCTCGCTACGGACGCCGACCGCGAAGGCGAATACATCGGATGGCTGATCCTGGAGCACTTCAACTGCCAACTGCCGGTGCAGCGCTGCTGGCTGGCAGCAGGTATGGATGAGCGCTCGATCAAGCAGGCACTTGGCTCTCTACTCCCGGCTTACGAGAAAAAGCCTCTGGCACGCGCTGCTGAAGCGCGAGCTCGAAGCGACTGGTCGTACATGTACCTGGTGAGGGCCATGACCCATTACGGGCGCAAAGGCCACATGGGCAAAGTGCTGGGGACGGGGTCAAAGCGTGAGAGCGTGGTCTCTGTTGGTCGCGTCCAATCGGCGGCGCTCTTCATGATCTACAAGCGCGAGATGGAGATCCGTAACTTCCAGGCCCGCACCTTCTATGGCGTCTCTGCCAATTTCTCTGTCCTGTCGAACCTAGTTGGTGCTGAATACAGCCCGAAGATCACGCAAGTGCTGATCGATGCCAACCAGGTGCAGGGCATCAGCTGGGAGCCGCAAGGCTTGCAGGGTGAGGGCAAGCTGGATCGCCCGCTGTTCCTCGATCACGACGCGGTGAAGGCGTTCGAGGGGCGCCTGATGGGCTCAGCCAGTGCCGCCAAGGTCTCTGACTACAGCGAGGGCCGGCGTGAGCAGCATCCGCCGATCACCTATGACCTGGTCGAAGCAAAGTCGGCGCTGGCAGCAGAATGCAAGGTCACAGGTGACATCGCCCAGGCCGCAATCGAAGATCTTTACGAGCAGGGCTTTATCTCCTACCCGCGCACAGCTCACGGCGAGCTGCCGATGAACCTCTATGAGCCTGAAGAGCGTGATACCAGGCTCAATGTCGTGGCAGGCATCCCGGCGCTCTCTGTCGCAGCAAAGCGCGCTGTAGCCATCCACACTGGGGCTGACAGCCAATACAAGGCATTCCGCCCCAAAGTCTTCGTCAGCAAGAAGCTGGAGCACTATGGCCTCATCCCGTCGACTCGCGAAGTGGACGACCAGGTGCTGGCTGGCATGCAGCCGAAAAAGAAGGGCAAGCACACCGGAGCTCACATGCGTGCGGCGTATCTGCTGATCGCCACCCGCTATGTCCAGGCCATGCTGCCGCCCGCTGTACTGGCCACCCAGAAGGTGACCTTCTCGGTGCCGGTCGAGGATCTACTGAAGCAGCCAGAATCGATCTTCGTGGCCAAGGCAGAGCGCACACTCGATCCGGGCTGGCGGGCCATCATGAATGTCGGTGCAGATAAAACCGCAGAACTGCCCAAGCTAAATAACGGTCAGTCGGCAACGGTTGAGTCGGTCGAAATCCGTGAGGGCAAGACAAAAGCACCAGGGCGTTACTCTGAGCAGAACATTGAAAAAGCCCTGCAAAAAGCAGCACGCGAGATCGATGATCCGAAGATGCGCGCTTATCTGTCCGACGGCGAAAACAAACCTGAAGGCATTGGTACGCCAGCAACGCGCAAGGACATCATCCCGACGCTAAAGACTCGCGGCTACATCCGCGCAGACAAGTCAGCGCAGTTCTACTTGGAAGACAAAGGCCAGGAGTTCATCGAGTTCCAGATGAAGCATGGCCACGACTGGCTGTACCGGATCGAAACCACCGCGCAATGGGAAGGGCGTCTTGCAGATCTGGCGCTGCTTTCGGATGACGAAGAAGCCAAGAAAAAGCGGGACAGCTTTATTGAGGAAACCGTCCGCACGATTGAGAACTACATTGTCTGGATCAATTCCGAATTCGGAAACAAGACGGCAGTTCGGGAATCTGTTTCCGGCCCTTCAGTGGTAACACCAAAAATGAAGGAAATCATCAAAAGCATCGCAGAACGCAAGGGGCTGACCTTGCCGCGCGGAACCCTGTCGGAACCAGAAAAGGCGAAAGCGTTTCTGAGTGAACACATTGGGAAACAGGATGAGAAACGAGCAGAAACGACTGGAACCCTTGCCCCAACCGAGGCGCAGCTCAATCTGGCAAGGAAACTGGCGCAGGCTTCCGGCAAGGAACCCAGCCCCGAGGAACTCGCTGATCGCCGGAAACTGTCGGCCTACATCGATAAGCACAAGTCCGCTAACGACTCCGCCAGCGACTCAGCACCAACGGAAAAAATGATCAGCTTTGCTAAAAGCATTGCGTCTAAGCTGGCGGAAAAAGACAAGCCAAAAGATAACGTTTTTACAAGCAAGAAGGCATGCAAGGCATTCCTGGACAAGCACGCAAGTAGAAAATAATCATCGAACAAACAGCCCCGCACTGCGGGGCTTTTTTTATTGCCCGCAGAATTGTTTATCAAATATAACCAAAAATACTTAATTTGTAAGATTGATCCATGTAAGGATCATTGTCAAACTATAAACATAAGGATGAAAAAACAATATCAATATATGGAGCACAACAAAGGTGCTAAATCATGTCGTACATTTCAAAGTCCGTGGAACAAAACATTTCTGAGCTTAATGGTAACTATGCAGCCATCCATGATGAGCTTAAGCAACTAAGGGAAGTTGTCGCTGAATATCAGGTTATCTTTCAAATCCTCAGTAAGCTTTCGGAATCATCATCAATCGATATTTCCGAAATAAAGTCGGATATTTCCATGTTAAAAGAGTTAATCTTTATCGAAAAGGAAGGGATTAACAAAGTCGGAAGTTCCATAGTAAAAAGCGAAACAATCGGTGCTGGTGATGAAAAGAAATCCATCACAATAAATCTCAGCATCAACGGCTAAAGCTAAAAAGCCATGAGGCCGAGGCGCCATTTCTAACGGTGGCGCCAAAGCCGGTAACGCAAAAACCCCTCCAGCAGTACCCAAAGCCCTCAGCTTCCCTTCCTGTCCAACCTCGCTCTTGATCTTGTGAGAGCACCCAGCCCGATCAAGGCCCCTCCAGCTCCAGCACCTGGATAAAAGCCGGGAGCATCGCCACTCTTCGCGAAAGGGCGAAGCCCTGGAGCGGCTTAATGGCATCCGTCATCCCCAGCAGCATCTTGGAAAGCCGCCGTAACCGGCAGAAAGCTATCACCCGCACCGAATCTATAGGATCACGCTAATCGTGGTGTCATCCTGGTCATGAGCGAAGCGAATGACCGAGCAGGGAAATCCACCTGAAGCCGAAGGCGTAATGGTGGGTTTCACTGCGAGACCCCGGAGGTGGCGGGCAACCCCCGCCCCGCCGTCTGTCCGTCCCACCCTGCGTTGTGTTTGCTCACAAACACGGCTTCAGTTTGGTATCAAAAAATTGGCAGGGTGTCTGGGCTGAAGGTTTTGCGCCAAGGGGTTGGCGAGGCTTCTTTTGGGGGCAAACGCCTGGCCCTGACGGGTGGGGAGCGCAGCGAGCTGAACAGGTACACCACGCCCGACTCCATGGATGGAGGAGGTAGAGCGAAGCACGATGCCAGAGCCGAGGGGAGCGGTTGGGGGAGCGCTTCTTTTGGGGTCAAACAAACGGGCAGCGCAGCTGACCGATGGGATCGGGGAGGGAACCGACCTGAGCCCGTAGAGCACTGGCGGGAGCGACAGTGCTCCGAGCACCACGAGTCGGTCGACCGCTGCTGAGGGAACCGCGACGCAGTCGGCGGGAACCGAGGAAGGGAGGCCGGGGAGGGGCGCGAGTGCTTTGGGGGGATTGCTTGGGGCGGCTTCTTTTGTGGTCAAACAAGCTGGGGGCGCGGAGCGGCCCTCTGGGGTTGGGGAGCAGGGCGACCCGAGACCATAGAGGGATCGGGGAGTGCAACGACCTGAGCCCGTAGAGCACTGGCGGGAGCGACAGTGCTCCGACCGTCACGAGCTGGCCGACCGCGACTGACGACTGCATGGATGCAGGAGGTAGAGCGACGCAGGATGCCAAAGCCGAGGGAACCGCGACGAAGTCTGCGGGAACCGAGGAAGGGAGTGCCAGGGAGGGGCGGGAGATCTTCGACGGTAGACAGGGCCTTCGGGGTTCGAGGGTCATCATCAGTTCCACCCAGTTCCGGCATCTCTCCATCACCCAGTTCCAGGTCAGGAAACCAGTTCCGATCACGGTTCCCGTTTTCGACCGATTTCTGACAACCACACCCAACACGGTTCCGCTGGTGTGCTGGGACTGGAACCAGCACTGGAACCGTTTCTGGTTCTGGTTTCCAGCGGAACCCGGAAATTAAGGCAAGAGCCAGGAAGCCGGGGCAGGCCCCAACCGAACCACTGGCCACCACACCTTTCTACCCCGGAGGGGTGGCTTCGCCATCTTGGGATTCTGGCCATCAGTAGTGTCGGGGTGGGGAAGAGCTGGATCTGGTGTTCGGGTTGGACGAGACCGACCGAGAAGTTTAGCGAAGGCCGGGGTGATCAACTCGCCATCCTCGGCGGGGCTTCAGGGGTTAGCGGATCGAGGTCGGCACCTGGAGGAACCCAGCAACCAAGTGGACACCGCAAACAACCTGACCAGGTGATGATCGGACTGTCACCGGATGGACGACCAAGGGGAGGGTCGGCCAGAGGGGGCGACCGGGGAGAGAGGGGATGAGGGGCGGAGGGAGGGGAGCGAAGGCGGTCGGGTGGATGGAGCTGCCCACGACCACCAGGAATAGGTGAGCCAAGAGTAGGACTGCCATGGTCGGGGAGTTGAGCTACCCGAGACCCGGCACTCGACCAGGACTCAGCGAGTCCGGTAGACGCTCGAAGATCCAGGTCGGGTAAGGAAGGCGCTTGATCACCCAGGGGGCCAGACCCCGGATCTGAAGATCGGCCACTTGGGCTTAGGGGGCTACGCCACCAGGGGATCGGGGAGGGAACCGACCTGAGACCGCAGAGCACTGGCGGGAGCGACAGTGCTCCGACCACCTGGAGTCGGTCGACCCGGCAGCGAAACGGGAACGGAGGGGAAGGCGAAGCCGGACACGAAGAGAGAGTGGAGCAGGGGAGATCGAGGAGGGTGGGAGCAGTGAAGAGTGGGGCTTGGGGCTTGGAATATAAACCAGGTACACACACAGTCCACTACCAACATCAACAGCCAGAACACACCAGAGACACCACAGATATACGTCCAGATGAACGTAGAAATTAAGAGCCCACACACCCTTCACCCCACACTCACCACCCCACCCTCATTCTTCACTCACACCCACCATTCACCTTAACCACTCCATTAAACTTCATATCCTAAACCATATCCTCAACCCCATTAACCAACATTACACCCATCATATCCTGTAAAGCATGACAAACCACATCATACAACACAATATCCCAAACCACATGACATAACCCAGCATGATTCATGACATGAAACTCCATGATCCAAGACACACACCAGAACACACACCCTCACCCTCCTATATGCC
>NZ_WELK01000014.1:48983-77223 GCF_009799925.1 Pseudomonas sp. R-28-1W-6 | reverse complement strand
CTGTGCTCACTTAGTGACTCCCGATTGTGCTGTGACTCTCTTGTGGCGCCTAACGCCTCAATAACCGGCGCAGCTTAGCTGCGTCCGGCGCCGAAGGCGCGTAGTTGATTGATTTGTTAAGTGTCTTTTCTATTAAAGAAACTGCTGGCAGCCATACCAAGTACACTTAGAGCTATCGTGAACATTAATCCTATGAACCATTTATTTTGGTCATACATCCTATCGATCTCGGACTTAGTTTGAATTAGCTCTGCCTTCAAAGACTTCTCAGCATTATCTAGGTCTTTTCTTAGGATTGGCACCGCCAAAGCCTTGGCCGGATCTTCAGTAATAGCATTCTCTAAAGCTTCTAGGCGAGAATCTAGCCTCTCTATTGATGAAGAAATTCTACTCGCCTCTGACTTCCAGCCATGTTCATCTGGGACTTTAGATATCGCTTCCAAGCTGCTTTTGCTTATCTTTAATTCAGTCTTTAAGCTGTTTAATTCCTTAACAATATTCTCTCTTTCAGACTGAATCGAATAAATTTTTTCGGTAAGTTCCGCATTATTTAAAGTTTTACTTTCATCAAATAACAGGCCAAATACCATAGCTGCAGTGGCGGCAATAGCGACCGAAGATGTCATGCCCGCAACTATGGTGGACCAGTTTCGAGCAGAGTTTTGCTTTCTAGCTTTTTGTTTTTTACTACTTAGATCTAAGATGGTTTCTACATTTTTAAGAGAGTCATAACTAGGCAGGTCGAAAACCTGAGATACGTCGTTATTTTTGGAATTAACAGAATATATTTTTTCAGATCCATCGATATAGCCGTAGATAAATGCTTGTACACTTCCAGAAAATAACTTTGTATAAGATAAGACCTGCTGGGTTGCACTATCTATATCCCTCAAATTTCTTTTTATTTCAAAAATTGCTAAAAGTTGATTGGTGTCTGGGTCTTTAATTGCGAGATCAATTCGTGCTTGGCTATTTCTACCAATAGCCAATCCCAACTCTAAGACAATCGAGGATTTTGGGTATCCCAGTGCCAAGAGCTTATCGATCAGCTGTTGTCGTACTTGTTCTTCTGATATTTGCACGTTTTCTCCTGACACTTAACTATAATTAGACGACATCTCTGTCGCATAACACCCGGCCGGGTGTCGGATAACGTTCCTTGTCGTTCTGCAAGTCCTTGTCTAGCTTGGAGGAGGTCGCGGGAAATGCGACATCACTCAGGGAGCAACACGACATGGATGACGGCAAGCCAAAATTGCTGGAGCAGGTGCGCCAGCAGATTCGTTTGAGAAACTATTCGATTCGTACGGAAGCTGTCTATGCCGAGTGGGTGAAGCGCTATATCCGCTTTCATCGCTATCGGCATCCCGCGGAGATGGGGGCGGTGGAAATCGAGGCGTTTCTGACCCATCTGGCCGTGGCCAAGAATGTGTCGGGCTCCACGCAGAATCAGGCCTTGGCGGCACTGCTGTTTCTCTACAAGCAGGTGTTGCAGGTGCAGTTGCCCTGGCTGGATGACATTGTCCGGGCCAAGAAGCCCAAGCATTTACCGGTGGTGCTGAGCCGCGATGAAGTGGCCAGGGTCTTGGCGCAGCTGTCGGGTGTGCGCTGGATCGTGGCCAATCTGCTGTATGGCGCCGGGCTGCGTTTGCTGGAGGCGTTGCGGCTGCGGGTCAAGGATGTCGATTTCGCCCGTGGCGAGATCCTGGTGCGTGATGGCAAGGGGCAGAAGGATCGCGTGACCATGCTGCCGCAACGGCTGGTGCTGCCGTTGCAAGAGCATCTGCAGAAGGTGGCGGTACTGCACCGCAGTGATCTGGCTGAGGGCTTCGGGCGTGCCAACCTGCCGTTCGCCCTGGCGCGCAAGTACCCGAATGCGGCGGCAGAGTGGGGCTGGCAATTTGTCTTCCCTTCGATCAATCGCTCCAAGGATCCCCGTTCCGAGGGGATCTTTCGGCACCACCTGCATGAGAAAACCATCCAGCGCGGTGTGCGTGAGGCGGCCAGGCGTGCCGGGATCATCAAGCACGCTACGCCGCATACCTTTCGCCATTCCTTTGCCACCCATCTGCTGGAGAGTGGTCAGGACATCCGCACGGTGCAGGAGCTGCTGGGGCACTCGGACGTGAAGACCACGCAGATCTATACCCACGTGCTCAATCGTGGCGGGCTGGGGGTGATCAGCCCGCTGGATCGGGTGTAGGGAGGGTTTTGTGGGATTTGTCCGTGATAGGCAGGCAACCCTGTGCAGGCTTTGATCGCGGATGAATCCGCTTCCACGAAAAACCTGCACGCCAGAAATGCAAAGCCCCGCTGCGGGGCGGGGCTTCTGCGTTGGGGCGATCAGGCCAGTTCGGCCCAGAGGTCGTATTCGTCGGCGTCGACCACGCGCACGCGCACCTTGTCGCCGGGCTTCACGCTGGTGGAGTCGATGAACACGCTGCCGTCGATTTCCGGGGCGTCGGCGTAGGAGCGGCCGACGGCGCCCTGGTCGTCGACTTCGTCGATCAGCACTTCGATTTCCTGGCCGATCTTCAGCTGCAGGCGGGCGGCGCTGATGGCCTGCTGGTGGGCCATGAAGCGTTCCCAGCGCTCCTGCTTGACCTCGTCGGGGACGATTTCCAGGTCCATGTCGTTGGCCGGGGCGCCTTCCACCGGCGAGTACTGGAAGCAGCCGACGCGGTCGAGCTGGGCCTCGGTCAGCCAGTCGAGCAGGTACTGGAAGTCTTCTTCGGTCTCGCCGGGGAAGCCGACGATGAAGGTCGAGCGGATGGTCAGCTCGGGGCAGATCTCGCGCCACTGCTTGATGCGCGCCAGGGTCTTGTCTTCGAAGGCCGGGCGCTTCATGGCCTTGAGCACTTTCGGGCTGGCGTGCTGGAAGGGGATGTCCAGGTAGGGCAGCAGCTTGCCGGCGGCCATCAGCGGGATGACGTGGTCGACGTTGGGGTAGGGGTAGACGTAGTGCAGGCGCACCCACACGCCCATCGACGACAGCGCTTCACACAGTTCCAGCATGCGCGTCTTCACCGGCTGGCCGTTCCAGAAGTCCATCTTGTACTTGAGGTCGACGCCGTAGGCGCTGGTGTCCTGGGAGATCACCAGCAGCTCCTTGACCCCGGCCTTGACCAGGCGCTCGGCCTCGCTGAGCACGTCACCCACCGGGCGGCTGACCAGGTCGCCGCGCATGGAGGGGATGATGCAGAAGCTGCAGCGGTGGTTGCAGCCTTCGGAAATCTTCAGGTAGGCGTAGTGGCGCGGGGTCAGCTTGATGCCTTGCGGCGGCACCAGGTCGATCAGCGGGTTGTGCTCGGCCTTGGGCGGAATCACCTCGTGCACGGCATTGACCACCTGCTCGTACTGCTGCGGGCCGGTCACCGAGAGCACGCTGGGGTGCACGTTGCGGATGTTGCCTTCGTCCACGCCCATGCAGCCGGTGACGATGACCTTGCCGTTCTCGGCGATGGCTTCACCGATCACTTCCAGGGATTCGGCCTTGGCGCTGTCGATGAAGCCGCAGGTGTTGACCACCACCACGTCGGCATCCTCGTAGGTGGGCACGATCTCGTAGCCCTCCATGCGCAGCTGGGTGAGGATGCGTTCGGAGTCGACAGTGGCTTTCGGGCAACCAAGGCTGACAAAGCCGACTTTCGGGGTGGCGGTGGACATGGGGCTAACCTCATCGGGCGCTCTGGGCGGCGCCGCTGATCAAAAAGTGCGCAATTCTAGCGGCGCTGGCGAGGCTTGGCCAGCGTTACGAGGTGCCATTTGCCTGCTTTATAGGAAGATGGGGGGCGATTGCCGAAGTGCATCGGCAAGCCCGCGTGGGTGGGAGCGGCTTCAGCCGCGAAAAGGCGCTGCAGGCGGGCGACTTATCGCGGCTGAAGCCGCTCCCACAAGGGGGATTGGCGTGGGTGGTGAGGCCCCTCCTACGGGGAATTGCTCCCGCAGCTGGCGGTTAGCCGCGCCCTGGCAGCATGCGGGTCAGTGTGTTGTCGCGGCTGACGAAGTGGTGGAACAGCCCGGCGACGGCGTGCAGGCCGATCATCCAGTAGCCGGCGGTGCCGGCCAGTTCGTGCAGTTCCTTGATCTGCCCGGCCAGGTCGGGGTTCTTGTCGACCAGCGGCGGCAGTTCCAGGCCGAAGAACGGGACCGGCTTGCCGGCGGCGCTGAGGATCAGCCAGCCGGCCAGCGGGGCGCCGATCATCAGCAGGTACAGGGCCAGGTGCATCAGCTTGGCGGGGATGGCTTGCCAGGTTGGAATGGCCGGGACGATCTGCGGCGTGGGCGCGACTAACCGTGCCAGCAGACGCAGCCAAACCAGGGCGAAGATGGCCATGCCGAGCATGAAGTGCCACTGCTTGAGCAGTTCGCGCGGTTCGCTGCCCTTGGGGAAGTTGCCCTTGAGTTCGATGCAGGCATAGACGCCGGCGATCAGGATCAGCATCAGCCAGTGCAGGCCGATGGACAGGCTGCCGTAGCGGGATTCGTTGTTTTTCCAGGTCATCAGGCTTTCTCCGGTTCGCGTCTTCTGGCGAGGTGCGTGGCAGGGTAGCCGGGGAGTCTTAACCGAAGCTGAATCTGGATCAAGCCGAATGCGCTGCCTTAGGGGGCGTCGTGCGTACCTGCTGCGCGCGGCGCACCCCAGGGCGTGGCGAGCGCTTAGAAGTGGCCCTTGGCGATGACGCTGAAGGTGTTCTGGTCGGTCGGGCCGACGAAGTTGTCGCTGACGAAGCCGCTGTCTTCGATGCTGTACTTGTCTTTCCAGTAGTCGTATTCGATGCCGACGTAGAGTTTCTGGCCCCAGCCCATGGCCTTGGCCAGGTCGTACTTGATCTGCGGGTTGAAGTGCAGGTTGGCGTGGGCTTCGCCCTTGTCGTTGACGTCGTTGTCGACGATCCAGTCCATGAAGCCGTCGATCACCAGGTCGGAGTTGCCGACCGGGATGGTGTAGCTCCACACCGGGGTGATCTGCCAGACGTTGTCGCCCGGGCGACCGCTTTCGGTCTGGCGCAGGTAGGTGTTGAGCTGGAAGTAGTCGAAGCCGGGGATGTTCAGGTCCACCGCCGGGCCGATCAGGTAGGTCTCCACATCGCCCTCGCCGAATTCGTAGGTGGTGCTGAGCAGCACATCCTTGATCGGCCCGAAGGACAGGTCGGCCCCGCTGATCTTGCCCAGCGACAGGCGCGGCGAGAACTCGCCATAGAGGGAGCTGTCGTCGTGGCCGTCGTCGTTGCCCTTGCCGTTGAAGTTTATGCTGTCGACGAAGATGAACAGGTCGCCGACGCTCCAGCCGCTGGCGTGCTCGAAGGTCAGGGTCTGCTGGATCGGCGCATCGACCTTGTAGTCCTTGCCGTAGAGGTAGGTCAGGCTGTTGTCCTGCCACTGCAGCAGGTCGCCGGCGAGGGCCTGGCCGGTGGCCAGCAGGCCGCCGGCCAGCATCAGGGAAGTTGCGGTGCGCTTCATGGGGGTGCTCCTGAATGGTCGAATTATGGTTTTGAACCTGTCGTGTTGGTCAGGCTTTCTTGTATGAGCAAGAACGGCGCCAGTTCCTGTCTATGCGGACAGAAAAATCAAAAAGCCGGGCGCCGCTCGTGTCTTTCGGGGTAGCCGGCCAGCGGCCAGGCTTGCCTGGTCGGCTCGCTGGCCCGGGTGGGCCGTAGGCAGCGGGTTTGCGTGCCTCAAGCTGGCGCAACTTTGCGCCATCGTGTGGCGTACTGCGGCGATCGATGCCTGTGCCCCGGACTCTGCCGGGGCACAGGCATCACTTGACCAGGCGCGCGTCCAGGCTGTTCTGCGCCAGGCGCCGGGCCTGGTCCTGGGTCATGCCGAGGCTGTCGTGCAGGGCGGCGAAGTTTTCCGTGACATAGCCGCCGAAGTAGGCCGGGTCGTCGGAGTTCACCGTCACCTTCACCCCGCGTTCGAGCATCTGCAGGATGTTGTGCTGGCGCATGTCGTCGAACACGCGCAGCTTGGTGTTGGACAGCGGGCAGACGGTCAGCGGGATCTGTTCGTCGATGATGCGCTGCATCAGGCGCTCGTCTTCCATGGCGCGCACGCCGTGGTCGATGCGTTCGATCTTGAGCAGGTCGAGGGCTTCCCAGATGTACTCGGGCGGGCCTTCCTCGCCGGCGTGGGCGACGGTCAGCAGGCCTTCGCTGCGTGCCTTGGCGAACACGCGCTGGAACAGGCGCGGCGGAAAGCCCATCTCCGAGCTGTCCAGGCCGACGGCGACGAAGGCATCGCGGAACGGCATGGCCTGTTCCAGGGTGTTGAACGCGGCTTCTTCCGGCAGGTGACGGAGGAAGCTGAGGATCAGGCCGTGGCTGATGCCCAGCTGCTTGTGGCCATCGTCGAGGGCCTGCTTGATCCCGCGCAGCACCACCTCGAAGGGGATGCCGCGGTCGGTGTGGGTCTGCGGGTCGAAGAACGGCTCGGTGTGGATGACGTTCTGCGCCTGGCACTTGAGCAGGTAGGCCCAGGTCAGGTCGTAGAAGTCCTGCTCGGTGCGCAGTACGTCGGCGCCCTGGTAGTAGAGGTCGAGGAATTCCTGCAGGTTGTTGAAGGCATAGGCCTGGCGCAGGCTGTCCACGTCGCCCCAGGGCAGGGCGATCTGGTTGCGTTCGGCCAGGGCGAACAGCAGCTCGGGTTCCAGCGAGCCTTCCAGGTGCAGGTGCAGTTCGGCCTTGGGCAGGGCGTTGAGCCAGTCGTACATGGCGGTAGTCTCGTGGTCGGGCGTAATGGGTGCAGTTTAATCGGTGTGGCGCTGTGGGAGCGGCTTCAGCCGCGATTCAGCAGGCAGCACCGAGTCGGCCCTGATCGCGGCTGAAGCCGCTCCCACACCAGCAAATGGGTGGTGTAGGTGCGACCGCTTGTGCGCCAACCGTCGCCATTGCGCTTGTGTGGGAGCGGCTTCAGCCGCGATCGAGCGGGTCGCACCGCGCGGATCCAGTCGCGGCCAAGGCCCCTCCTGCACGTGCGGTTCTACGCGCTGGCCTCTTCGCGGCGGTAGGCGTAGGTCTCGGCGAAGCGCGAGAGCATGTAGTCGCTGCAGGAAATCGGCGCGTATTTGGCCGGATGTTCAGGATTCTGGCAACCGGGCAGGCAGCTGATTTCGGTGTCCGGGTGGGGTTCGGCGAAGAACGGCATGGAGTAGCGGTCCACCCCTAGCGGGCTGATCACCCGGTGCGGCGTGGACTTGTAGCGGTCGTTGCTCCAGCGCGCCAGCATGTCGCCGATGTTGACCACGAAGGTGCCGTCGAGCGGCGGCGCGTCGATCCACTGGCCCTGCAGGTTCCGCACCTGCAGGCCGCCGGCGTCGTCCTGGTAGAGCAGGGTCACGCAGCCGTAATCGGTGTGCGCGCCGGCGCCCTGCTGTGCGGCGCTGCTGGCGGTCTGCCGTGGTGGGTAGTGGATCAGGCGCAGCACGCTGATCGGCTGTTCGAAGCGGCGGTCGAAGAAGTCGCGCTCGATGCCCAGCGCCAGGGCCATGGCGCGCAGCAGGGTCTTGGCCAGTTCGTGCATGTCCAGGTAGTGCTGTTCCAGCAGCGCCTGCCAGCCGGGGATATCCGGATGGCGGTTGGGCCCGCGCAGCGGCTTGCCGGCCAGCACCTCGGGGTGCTCGGCGGGCAGGTGCAGGCCCATGTCGAAGGTTTCCTTGAGGTCGCTGGGCCGGCTGGGGTCGAGCTGCTCGGTGGCGATGGCGCCGTAGCCACGGTGGTGGCGGGTCTGGGTGATGTCGATGCGCAGCTTCTCGGCATCCGGGCGGGCGAAGAAGTCCACGGCGGCGGCCTTGAGTTGGGCGATGCGCGCGGCGCTGATCGGATGGCCCTTGATGTAGAAGAAGCCCCACTGGCGGCAGGCCTGGTCGATCTGCCGGGCAACCTGCGGCCAGCCCGCCGGGTCGCTGTGGTAAAGGGGGGCGATGTCGATGATCGGGAGTGAGTTCATGGATGCTCCTGGAGGGGTGTAGGTGCTGCGAGTCTTCTCGTACCCAGGGCAGCGAAAAGGGCGCAATGCGGGGCGCCCCTGGTGCGCGGTTCTTTCCGGGGGAAAGGGACGGCGCGGATTGCTTTGCTATGGCTTGGTCTGGGTGGGAGCGGCTTCAGCCGCGATCGGGGCCAGTTCGATACTGCCTGCTCAATCGCGGCTGAAGCCGCTCCCACAATAGCTGTGCCCACAGAAAGCCGTAGGAGGGGCCTTGGCCGCGACTGCGCACAAGCGTCGTGGCGCCCAGCCCCTCCTACGAGTGCCGTCGCTTACTTCGGCATCTCGGCGGTGATGCCCTTGACGTAGTAGTTCATGCCGGCCAGTTCGGCGTTGCTGGCGGTGCTGCCGGCCGCGATCTTGACCGCGCCGCTCTGGTCCAGGATCGGGCCGGTGAAGGGGTGGAAGGAGCCGTCCTTGATGCTGGCGATGATGGTTTCGGCTTCGGCCTTCACCTCGGCCGGGACCAGGTCGCTGATCGGCAGTTCGATGGTGCCTTCCTTCAGGCCGCCCCAGTAGTCCTGGGGCTTCCAGGTGCCATCGATGACCGCCTGGGTGCTCTTCACATAGTGCGGGCCCCAGTTGTTGACGATCGAGGTGAGCACGGCTTTCGGCCCGAAGTGGGCCATGTCCGAGGCGTAGCCCACGGAGTAGACGCCGCGGCGCTCGGCGGTCTGGATCGGCGCCGGGCTGTCGGTGTGCTGGAACACCACGTCGACGCCCTGGTCGATCAGGGCGTTGGCGGCATCGGCTTCCTTGCCCGGGTCGAACCAGGAGTTGACCCACACCACCTTGATCTCGGTGCCCGGGTTGTACTTGTCCAGGGCCAGCTGGATGGCGTTGATGTCGCGGATCACTTCCGGAATCGGGAAGGAGGCGACGTAGCCGACCTTCTTGCTCTTGGTCATCTTGGCGGCCAGGAAGCCACCGACGTAGCGGCCTTCATAGGAGGTGGCCAGGTAGGTGCCGAGGTTCTTGTCCTGCTTGTAGCCGGTGGCGTGCTCGAAGGTGACCTTGGGGAACTGCTTGGCGACCTTGGCGGTGGGGTTCATGTAGCCGAAGGAGGTGGTGAACACCAGGTCGTAGCCGCCCTTGGCCATGTTGCGGATGACCCGCTCGGCGTCGGCGCCTTCGGCCACGTTCTCGACGAAGCTGGTTTCCACCTGGTCGCCGAACTGCTTGAGCAGCGCCTGGCGGCCCTGTTCGTGCTGGTAGGTCCAGCCGTGGTCGCCGATCGGGCCGACATAGACGAAGCCGACTTTCAGCGGGTCGGCGGCCAGGGCGCCGAGGGATGCGGTCAGGCCGATGGCGGCGGCGACGCCACGAACCAGGGCTTTGAGGGACGGTGTGGACATAGGGTGCGGTGCTCCGTGTCGAATTTTTATGGGGGCGGCCGAAAGAGGCGTGACGACCAATGCAAAAAATTGACCAACAAGACAAATAAGCTCGGCTGGCGGCGATGGCCCACTGCTGCGGGCCGTGGCTGCGGATAAAACTTGTCTTGCCGGTCAATAACGGCGCGTTTTAGCGGCACTTGGCCTGAAACTGGTGCAAGGCTTCCGGGCACGCGTCGCCCAGTCTTCAGCCGCCGACCAGTTGCCGCGCCGCCAGGCGGTGGGCGGCGATCAGTGCGTCGAGGTCGAGGCCCTCGATTTGCCCGTCGAGCACCCGACAGCGCCCGCCGACCAGCACCCGGTCGGCACGTTCGGCACCGCACAGCAACAGCGCGGCGAGCGGATCATGGCTGCCGGAGAAGCGCAGCTGGTCGAGCTTGAACAGGGCCAGATCGGCCTGCTTGCCCACGGCCAGTTCGCCGATATCGCTGCGCCCGAGCAGCCTGGCCGAGCCGCGGGTGGCCCAGCCCAGAGCCAGCTGCGGAGTGATCCGCTCGGCGCCATAGCGCAGGCGCTGCAGGTAGAGGGCCTGGCGCGTCTCGAGGATCAGGTTGGAGGCATCGTTGGAGGCCGAGCCGTCCACGCCCAGGCCGACCGGGGCCCCGGCCGCCTGCAGCGCCAGGGTCGGGCAGATGCCCGAGGCCAGGCGCATGTTCGACACCGGACAATGGCAGATGCCGGTGCCGGCGGCGCCCAGGCGGGCGATTTCCTCGGCATTGAAGTGGATGCCGTGGGCCAGCCAGGTGCGCGGGCCGAGCCAGCCGACGCTGTCCAGGTAGTCGACGGTGCGCAGGCCGAAACGCTGCTGGCAGAAGGCTTCCTCGTCGAGGGTCTCGGCCAGGTGGGTGTGCAGGCGCACGTCCTGCTGGGCGGCCAGTTCGGCGCTGGCCTGCATGATCTCGCGGGTCACCGAGAACGGCGAGCAGGGCGCCAGGGCGATCTGGATCTGCGCGCCGGCACCGCGCTGGTGGTAGCGGCGGATCAGGCGCAGGCTGTCGTCGAGGATCACCTGGCCCTGCTGCACGGTCTGCTGCGGCGGCAGGCCGCCATCGGTCTGGCCCAGGCTCATCGAACCACGGGTCAGCATGGCGCGCATGCCCAGTTCGCGCACGGCCTCGACCTGCACGTCGATGGCCTCCTCCAGGCCTTGGGGGAACAGGTAGTGATGGTCGGCGGCGGTGGTACAGCCCGACAGCAGCAGCTCGGCCAGGGCCACGCGGCAGGCCAGGGCGAGCTGCGCCGGGGTCAGTCGCGCCCACAGCGGGTAGAGGGCCTGCAGCCAGGGAAACAACGGCTGGTTGACCACCGGTGCCCAGGCGCGGGTGAGGGTCTGGTAGAAGTGGTGATGGCTGTTGATCAGCCCCGGCAGCACCACGTGCTGGCTGGCATCGAACACCTGCGCACAGGGTTGCGCGGGGGCCTGGCCGGCGCCCAGCAGTTCGACGATCAGCGCGCCCTCGACGACCAGGCCGCCGCGGGCGTCCAGGTCATTGGCGGTGAAGATGGCTTGCGGGTTCTTGATCCAGATACGTGGTGCGGGCATGGCCGGCTCCTCTGACAGTGATGTTCAGGTTGGCCAGCTCAGTGTTGCCCTGTCTGCTGATCCAGGGGCGCCGAGGCGCGGGGCGGTGACCATCGCGGCTGAAGCCGCTCCCAAACAAGCGACCTGCAACCCTGTGGGAGCGGCTTCAGCCGCGATAAACCGGCAACCCTATACTGTGGATGTCATTACCCTGGAGCAAAGGAATGCCCCGCTCGATAAAACCTCATTCGGGCCGACTGCGTGTCGGTCGTTACTCCGAAACCCAGCGGCTGTATCTGTTGACCTGCACCGTGCATGAGCGGCGGGCCGTTTTCACCGGTTTCACCTGCGCGCGCCTGCTCATCGCCGAGTTGCGTCGCGCCCAGGACGAGGGTTTGGTCGACTCACTGGCCTGGGTAGTCATGCCGGATCACTTCCATTGGCTGACTGTTTTGCAGCAAGGTTCGGTCGAACAACTCATGCAGCGCGTCAAAGGGCGCAGTGCGCGTGTGCTCAACCAGGCCCTTGGCCGTTCGGGGCGTCTGTGGCAGAGCGGTTATCACGATCGCGCCTTGCGTCGTGAAGAGGATGTTCAGGCGGTGGCTCGCTACAGCGTGGCCAATCCGCTGCGGGCCGGTTTGGTTGGGCGGCTTGGCGATTACCCGTTCTGGGATGCTGTATGGCTCTGAAAGTCCGTATCGCGGCTGAAGCCGCTCCCACAAAAGCCGTCTGCAGCCCTGTGGGAGCGGCTTCAGCCGCGATGGCATTCTCAATGCCCCGCCTTCCACGGCTGGCCGAGGGACACCGGGGCGTACAGGCGGGTCTTCAGCGCATCGCGCGAGAGCACCACCAGCACCAGGATGGTGGCCACGTAGGGCAGCATCGCCAGCAGGTTGGCCGGGATGCTCACGCCGATGCCCTGGGCCACCAGGTGGAGGATGCTGGCCAGGCCGAACAGGTAGGCGCCGAGCAGCACGCGCAGCACCCGCCAGCTGGCGAACACCACCAGGGCCAGGGCGATCCAGCCGCGCCCGGCGCTCATGTTCTCCGCCCACATCGGCGTGTAGGCCAGCGACAGATAGGCGCCGGCCATGCCGGTCATGGCGCCGCCGAACAGCACCGCCAGGGTGCGCACGCGCAGCACCGGCAGGCCCATGGCGCTGGCCGCATCGGGGTTCTCGCCGACGGCCTGGAGGATCAGGCCGAGGCGGCTCTTGAGCAGTACCCAGGTCACCAGGGCGAACAGGGCGAACGACAGGTAGACCAGCAGATCCTGCTGGAACAGCATGTGGCCGAGCAGCGGAATGTCCGCCAGCAGCGGGATGGCGATCGGCTCGAAGCCGGCCAGCGGCTTGCCGACCCAGGCGGCGCCGACGAAGGACGACAGGCCGACGCCGAAGATGGTCAGGGCCAGGCCGGTGGCCACCTGGTTGGCCTGGCAGCCGAGGGCGACCAGGGCGAACAGCGCGGCCAGCAGCATGCCGGCCAGGCAGGCTAGCAGCACGCCGAGCCACAGGCTGCCGGTGGCGAGGGCGACGATGAAGCCGATCACCGCGCCGAACAGCATCATGCCTTCCTGGCCGAGGTTGAGGACGCCACTTTTCTCGCACACCAGCTCGCCGAGGGCGACCAGCAGCAGCGGGGTGCCGCAGCGCACCATGGCGAAGAGGATGTTGCTTACCAGATCGAGATCCATAGTCGAAGCCTCAGGCTGCGCGCCGCGGGCGGCAGGTGAACGAAGGTGGGTAACCTGTGGGAGCGGCTTTAGCCGCGATGCCGGCACCTGAGGCGCCTGCAGGAGCAATCGCGGCTGCAGCCGCTCCCACGCAATTGGGTCGATAGCCGTGCATCAGGAAGCCGCCGCTTCGCTGAGCACCGCGCGCTGGCGCCATTTCAGGTTCAGGCGCAGGCGATAGAGAATCAGCACGTCGCAGGCCAGCAGGTAGAACAGCATCATTCCTTGGAACAGCTCGGTCAGCGACTGCGGCAGGTTGAGGCTCATCTGCGCGCTTTCGCCGCCCAGGTAGAGCAGGGCCATCAGCAGGCCGGCGCAGAGGATGCCCAGCGGGTTGAGGCGGCCGAGGAAGGCCACGGTGATCGCCGCGTAGCCGTAGCCGGGCGAGACCTGCGGCACCAGCTGGCCGATCGGCCCGCTGACTTCGCTGACCCCGGCCAGCCCGGCCAGGCCGCCGCTGATCAGCAGCACCAGCCACACCAGTTTCTTCTCGCGGAAGCCGACGAAGCCGGCGGCGCGCTTGTCCAGGCCGAGCACCTTGATCTGGAAGCCGATGAAGCTTTTTTGCAGCAGCACCCACACCGCCACCAGGGCGAACAGGGCGAAGAACACGCCGATGTGCACGCGACCGTCCTCGAACAGCTGCGGCAGGCGGCTGGCGTCGCCGAACATGGCCGACTCGGGGAAGCTGAAGCCGTGCGGGTCCTTCAGCGGGCCGTGGACGAAGAACAGCAGCAGGTTGAGGGCGATGTAGTTGAGCATGATGGTGGTAAGGATTTCATTGGCGTTGAACTGCGTGCGCAGCCAGGCCGCCAGGGCGCCCCAGGCGGCGCCGCCGAGCACGCCGCTGGCCAGTACGCAGGCCAGCGCCCAGGGCGAGTCCCAGCCGATGATGTTGACCGCCACCGCGCTGCCGGCCAGGGCGCCGATCAGTAACTGGCCTTCGGCGCCGATGTTCCAGATGCGCGCCTGGTAGGCCACGGCCAGGCCGAAGGCGCAGAGCAGGATCGGCAGGGCCTTGATCAGCAGTTCGGAGACCCCGTAGAAGTCGCTGACCGGCGCGATCAGCAGGGTATGAAAGGTGACCAGCGGATCGTGGCCGAGCACGGCGAACAGCAGCGCGCCGCTGAGCAGGGTGAGCACCCCGGCCAGCAGCGGCGACAGCAGGAGCATGGCGCGCGACTGCTGGATACGGGGTTCGAGGGATAACAGCATGGCGGCGTTCTCGTCAGGCGGCGTCTTGCGGGGAAGCGAACTGGCCGGCCATCCAGCGGCCGACCTCCACGGTATGGGTCTGCGCGGTGGCCTGCAGCGGCGACAGGCGCCCGCTGCACAGCGCCGCGAGGCGGTCGCTGATCTGGAACAGCTCGTCGAGGTCCTCGGAGATCACCAGGATCGCCGCGCCGGCATCGCGCAGGGCGATCAGCGCGCGGTGGATGGCCGCCGCGGCGCCGACATCCACGCCCCAGGTGGGGTGCGCGGCGACCAGCAGCCTGGGGTTCTGCAGGATCTCGCGGCCGAGGATGAACTTCTGCAGGTTGCCGCCGGACAGGCTGCGCGCCTGGGCCTGGGCGTCCGGGGTCTTCACCGCGAAGCGGCGGATGATCTCCTCGGCCAGCTCCAGCACCTGGTGCGAGCGGATCAGGCCGTGGCTCAGCAGGCCGTGCTGGAAGGCCGTGAGCAGGGCGTTGTCGGCCAGGCTCAGCTCCGGCACGGCGCCGTGGCCGAGGCGTTCGGCGGGGACGAAGGCCAGGCCGCGCCGGCGGCGGGCGTCCGGGTAGAGGTTGGCCACCGGCTCGCCGTCGATGCTGATGCGCGCGCGCTCCTCATGGGCCAGGCGCACCTCGCCGCAGAGCAGGGCGAGCAGTTCGTCCTGGCCGTTGCCGGCGACCCCGGCGATGCCGACGATCTCGCCGCTGCGTACTTCCAGGCGCAGGTTGCGCAGCGAGGTGCCGAACGGGTCGGCGTTGTCCCAGCTCAGGTCGTCCACGCGCAGCCGGGTCAGCCCGCCCGCGACTTTTGGGTAGCTGGCCTCCAGGCCTTCGGCGTCGCCGACCATCAGGCGCGCCAGCTGCAGGTCGCTGCACTGGCTCGGCACGCACTCGCCGGACACCTGGCCGGCGCGCAGCACCGTGGCGCTGTGGCAGAGCGCGCGCACTTCGCCGAGCTTGTGGCTGATGAACAGGATGCTGCAGCCCTCGGCCGCCAGGGCGCGCAGGGTGACGAACAGCTCGTCGACCTCCTGCGGGGTGAGCACCGAGGTCGGTTCGTCGAGGATCAGCAGGCGGATGTCCTGCATCAGGCAGCGGATGATCTCCACCCGCTGCCGTTCGCCAATCGACAGGCTGTGCACCAGGCGCTCCGGCTCCAGGCCCATGCCGTAGCGCTGCGACACCTCGCGGATCTTCGGCTCCAGCTGCTGCGGCGTGCCGGCCTGGCGGCCGAGGGCCAGGGCGATGTTCTGCGCCACGGTCAGGGTCTCGAACAGCGAGAAGTGCTGGAACACCATGCCGATGCCCAGGTCGCGGGCCTGGGCCGGGTCGCGCACCTGGATGCGCCGGCCCTGCCAGTACAACTCGCCGCTGTCCGGCTGGGTCACACCGTAGATGATCTTCATCAGGGTGCTCTTGCCGGCACCGTTCTCGCCCAGCAGGGCATGGATCTCGCCCGGCTGGATGCGCAGGTCGATGCGGTCGTTGGCCAGGCAGCCGGGGTAGCGCTTGCTGATGGCGCGCAGTTCCAGGCGCGCTGGCGATGCTGATGGGGACATGGGCGGCTCGGTGGTTGGGGTTGGGCTGCTGTGCATAAGCAAAAACTTGGCCAATTAATCAGGAAATTTGCCGGAGCCTGTGCCGGCGGCCTCGCGCTGTGCGGCGCCGCCCGCTGATGGGAGCCGAACGGCTGGAAACTGCCCGACTCTGGTGCGTCGTGCACTGCTCGGGAGCTGGCATGGGAACCGCGCCCAGACCAGCCCGTTGCGGCTTGCCACGATCTGCCTGTTGATAAAAAAGTCAAACAAAAACAGGTACTTGTATTTGCTGGTCAAAAAACATGCAGTTGTCCGCAGGGCCTGTGCTGGCTGGCCTGCAGCCAGCGCTACAGAGGTTATGCACAGCTTCGTCCACAGAAACTGTGGAGCTTTGTGGGCAAGTGCCGGTGACAGGCGGGGCCGGCTTTGCGGGCCTGTTATCGCGAATGAATTGGCCAGCTCCTTCTTTGTGTTGCATGGGTGGCGAGCGTGGATTGCCCTGGATGTCGCGGCGCCCATGAGGGGGTAGGTTGGCGTTGAGCGCAGCGAAGCCCAACAACCGGGGCAGGGTCGTTGGGCTTCGTCGCGCTGCTCCTCAACCCAACCTACGATTCATCGCCTTTGCATCTCGCTATTGGGGCATAGCCACTGAATTCGTCCCCAAGGGAGGCTGCGTGCGGTCTTGCTGCTGCTCACGGCGGCGGGGTCAGGCCGCAGCCCTTGAGGATGATGCGGATCAGGTTGTCGCCGGCCTGGTTGAAGTCCTGGCGGGTCAGCTTGCTCTTGCCCACCACCCGGCAGATTTGCGAGCCGAAGTCGGCGTAGTGCTGGGTGCTGCCCCACAGCAGGAAGATCAGGTGCACCGGGTCCACCGGGTCGATCTTGCCGGCGTCGATCCAGGCCCGGAACACCGCGGCGCGGCTGTTGAACCAGCTGCGGTAGTCCTGGTTGAAATACTGGCTGAGGCAGGGTCCGCCGCTGATCACTTCCATGGCGAAGAGGCGCGAGGCGTCGGGGTGCTTGCGTGAGAACTCCATCTTGGCGCGGATGTAGCGGCTCAGCGCCTCGGCAGGGTCGTCGTCGACGGTGAGGTGGTTGAAGGTGCTGTCCCACAGATCGATGATGTTGGCCAGCACCGCCAGGTACAGGCCCAGCTTGTTGCCGAAGTAGTAGTGCAGGTTGGCTTTGGGCAGCTCGGCCTTGAGGGCGATGGCGTTCATGCTGGTGCCCTTGAAACCGTGGCGGGCGAACTCCTCCCCGGCGGCGGCGAGAATGACTTCCTCGTTGTGCTGGCGAATGCGCCCGGCCGGTTTTTCCGGGCTGCTGCTGTGCGAAGGGATGTACAGGTTCATCGAGGCTCTCGGGCGGGCAGTGGAAAGGTCTGACGCTGCCGACCTTGCAATTTCCTGACCAGATGATCACGAAATGCGTACCGGCAAGCCCGCGTGCTTTTCGGTGGGAGCGGATTTATCCGCGATCAGGCGGGCAACTCCGCGCGGGCAGTTATCGCGAATGAATTCGCTCCCACAAAAGCCTCACCAAAGCCGCGCAACAATCACTTGGCCTGGGTCTGCTCGGCGATCCAGCGGCCGAGCAGGGCGCGTTCTGCCTCGGTCATCTGGGTCAGGTTGCCCAGCGGCATGATCCGGCTGTCCACCGCCTGGGCCTTGATCCGTGCGGCCTGCTGGCGGATCTGCGCGGGGCTGTCGAACATCACTCCGGCCGGCGCGCTGGCGAACAGCGGGCTGCTCGGCCTGGCCGAGTGGCAGCTGGCGCAGCGCTGGGCGATCAGCGTTTGCACCTGGCTGAACTCGACCGCCGTACTGGCGGCAGGCGGTTCCTGCCGCGGGGCGCTGACGAAGGCCAGGCAGAGCATGCCGAGGGCGGCGGCCGGCAGGGTCCAGGCGAACTGCTGGCTGCGGTGGCGGGTGTTGAAGTAGTGCCGCACGCCGATCGACAGGGCGGCGATGGCCGCCAGGATCAGCCAGTTCCAGGCGCTGCCGTAGGTGCTGGGGAAGTGGCTGCTGATCATGATGAACAGCACCGGCAGGGTGAAGTAGTTGTTGTGCCGCGAACGCAGCAGGCCCTTGGCCGGCAGCGCCGGATCGGGCGTGCGGCCGGCTTCGATGGCGGCGACCAGGGCGCGCTGGGCCGGCATGATGGTGCGCAGCACGTTGCCGACCATGATGGTGCCGATCAGCGCGCCCACATGCAGGTAGGCGCCGCGACCGCTGAACAGCTGGCTGTAGCCCCAGGCAGCGGCGACCAGCAGGACGAACAGGACGCTGCCGAGCAGCAGCGGCTGGCGACCCAGGGGCGAGTCGCACAGCCGGTCGTAGACCAGCCAGCCGAGGGCCAGCGAGCCGAGGCCGATGACGACCGCCAGCCACGGCGCCAAGTCGCTGCCGGGGGCCAGCAGGTACAGGCGCGGCTCGAGGTAGAACACCAGGGTCAGCAGGGCCACGCCGGATAGCCAGGTGCTGTAGGCCTCCCACTTGAACCAGTGGAGTTTCTCCGGCATCTGCGGCGGCGCCAGCTGGTACTTCTCCAGGTGGTAGATGCCGCCGCCGTGGATCGCCCACAGGTCGCCGGCCAGGCCGTCGCGCGGGGCGCGCCGGTCCAGGTGGTTCTCCAGCCAGACGAAGTAGAACGAGGCGCCGATCCAGGCGATGCCGAAGATCATGTGCGACCAGCGCACCGCCAGGTTGAGCCATTCGAGCAGGTGTGCAGCCAAGGTGTTATCCCCTGTGGATGGAAGCCGGGTCGAGCAGGCATTGCTCGGCCGCGGGGAAAAAGTGTTCGTCGCAGTTGGCGCCGGGGCCGGCGCGGTCGATCACCAGGAAGTCGTCCTCGTCGGCCAGGCACAGTACCGGGTGGTGCCACACGCCCTGGTGGTAGTTGACGCCCTGGCGGCCGTTGCTGAGGAAGGCGCGCAGCTGGTCGCCATGCAGCTGCTCGGTGGGCGCGGCGACGACGATCAGGAACGGCCGGCCGTTGAGCGGCATGAACGCCTGGCTGCCCAGCGGATGGCGTTCGAGCATGGCGATGGTCAGCGGCATCGGCAGCGCCGTGGCGTGGAACAGGCTGATGATCGTCGTGTCGTCCGCGCCGCTGAGCTGCACCTCGGCCTGGCGGTGGTAGCGCCGGGTCGAGCCGTTGTTGATCAGGAAGAACTCGCGGCCCTCGGCCTCGATCACCTCGCCGAAGGGGGCGAAGGCCTGGGCGGTCAGCGGTTCGATGGTCAGTGTGCGCATCATGGTTCTCGCATGGCCTGATGGTGCTTATCGCGGCTGAAGCCGCTCCCACAGGGGAGCAAGGCCCCTCCACGGTTGTGCATTACTTGGCCGGCTTGCCGAACAGGCGCAGGCGGCTGACGCCGCCGTCCGGGAAGATGTTCAGCCGCACATGGGTCACCGGACCCAGCGGGTTGAGCGCGGCGAAGCGTTGCTCGCAGTCCATCTGCAGCTTCTGGCTGGGCAGCAGCTCGCGCCAGAACAGGCTCTGGGTCTCGATCTGCGCGTCGGTGCCGCCTTGTACGTAAGCGGCTTGCAGCGAGCAGCTGTCCGGGTAGTTGCCCTTGTAGTGCAGGGTGTCGACCAGCACCTCCTCGATCACGCCGGGGTGGCCGAGCTGCACGATCACCCAGTCGAAGCCCGGCGTGCGCCGGCGCGCGGTTTCCCAGCCGCCGCCCATGTTCTCGGCGCGGCCGGGGTTGAGGATGTTGCTCATGCTGCCGTAGTGCTCGTCGGAGCAGGCCAGGGCGCGGCCACCGTTGAGGGCGGCGGCCAGGTCGATGGTGTCGGCGCCGGCGGCCGACCAGTCGCGGTGGGGGATGCCGTACACGCGCAGGCGCGCCACGCCGCCGTCCGGGTAGATGTTCAGGCGCAGGTGGGTCCACGGCCGGTCGTCGTCGATGGCGTGCAGGTGCTGGCTGTTGCCTTGCAGGGCCACGGCGGGCAGCACCTCGCTCCAGGCGGTGGCGTCGTCGGGGTCGCCGCCGCCTGCGATGAAGCAGGCCTCCAGCGAGGCCGACGGCGGGTAGTTGCCGGTGAAGAAGCGGGTGTCGATGTCCACGCCCTTGATCGAGCCGGGCACGCCCAGGCGCAGCAAGGCATGGTCATGGCCCTCGAAGCGCTTGCGCCGGGACTCCCAGCCGTCCATCCACTTGCCGTTGTCGTCGTACAGGCCTTCCTTCCACACCGCCGGGGTGGGTTGCAGCATGCGCTCGACCGGCGCGAACCAGTCGTCGGTAACGGACAGGGCACGGGTGCCGAGGCGGGCGTCGGCCAGGTTGAGGTATTTCTCGAAGGGGGCGGCATGGGTCTTCACGGTGCGGTATCCAGTCAGAGGGCTTGCAGGCGGAACAGGGCGATCCGGTTGATTTCCGCCAGGGCGGTGGCGAATTCCTGTTCCGGGCTGTGGGGGAGGCGTTGCTCGAAGGCGGCGAGGATCTGCTGGCGGTTGCTGCCCTTCACCGCCTTGATGAAGGGGAAGCCGAAGCGCGCCTTGTACGCCGCATTGAGTGCGCTGAAACGGGCGAACTCCTCGGGGCTGCAGTCCTGGATGCCGGCGCCGGCCTGTTCGGCGCTGGAGGCGGCGGTCAGTTCGCCACGGATGGCGGCCTTGCCGGCCAGGTCCGGGTGGGCGTTGATCAGCGCCAGTTGCTCGGCGCGGCTGGCGGCCAGCAGCACCCGGCTCATCTGTGCGTGCAGGCTGTCTATCTCGTCGAAGCTGGCCGGCTCGCCCTGGTCGTAGGTGCGTTCGGCGACCCAGGGCGAGTGCTCGTAGATGTCGGCGAAGGCGGCGATGAAGGCTGCGCGGCTCAGGCTCGAGGGAGTCAGGGTCTGAAAGCGACTCATGGCTGCACCTGCGGCGGGCAGGGGTGCACGGCGTGCCAGTGGCGGGCGATGTCGACGCGGCGGGCGCACCACACGCGCTCGTGGCTCTTCACGTAGGCGATGAAGCGCTGCAGGGCGGCGAAGCGCGCCGGGCGGCCGAGCAGGCGGCAGTGCATGCCGATCGAGAGCAGCTTCGGCGCGCCGGCCTGGCCTTCGGCGTAGAGCACGTCGAAGGCGTCCTTGAGGTAGGTGAAGAAATCGTCGCCGCTGTTGAAGCCCTGCACCTGGGTGAAGCGCATGTCGTTGGTGTCCAGGGTGTAGGGGATCACCAGGTGCGGCTGGCCATGCGGGGTGTGTTTTTCCCAGTAGGGCAGGTCGTCGTCGTAGGTGTCGCTGTCGTAGAGGAAGCCGCCTTCCTCCATCACCAGGCGCCGGGTGTTCGGCCCGGTGCGCCCGGTGTACCAGCCCAGCGGGCGCTGGCCGCTGAGCTCGCTGAGGATGCGGATGGCCTCGGCCATGTGCGCGCGTTCCTCGGCTTCGGGCATGTCCTGGTAGTTGATCCAGCGCAGGCCGTGGCTGCAGATCTCGTGGCCGTCGGCGACCATCGCGCGGATCGCCTCGGGATGACGCTGGGCGGCCATGGCCACGGCGAAGATGGTCAGCGGGATGCCCTGCTCGCGGAACAGCCTGAGCAGACGCCAGACGCCGGCGCGGCTACCGTATTCATACAGCGACTCCATGCTCATGTGGCGCGCACCGGGCAGCGGCTGGGCGGCGACCATCTCGGAGAGGAAGGCTTCCGATTCGCCGTCGCCATGCAGGATGCAGCGCTCGCCGCCTTCCTCGTAGTTGAGCACGAAGGACAGGGCGATATGCGCGCCACCCGGCCACTGCGGATGGGGCGGCGTGCCGGCGTAGCCGATCAGGTCGCGGGGGTAGTCGGTGGCCAAGTCGGGCTTCCTCTGCTGGGCTATGGATACAGTGTGGTTGACGAAAAGCCGGGTGGCGCTGCCGTTGCCGGCGCTGGCAAGCGTCTTGCAAAAAACTTGCCCGATTGGTCAAGTATAGGAGCCGATCAGCAACCGGCCTGCACGGGCAGCGCCGGGCCATCGACAGGAGAAATGTTATGGGCCGCTTGACCACCCACGTACTGGATGCCGCGCACGGTCGCCCGGGCAGTGCCATCGCCATCGAGCTGTACCGTGTGGAGGGGGCGCAGCTGCAGCTGCTCGGCCGCACGCAGACCAATGCCGACGGGCGCTGCGCGGCGCCCTTGCTGGAAGGCACGGCGTTCACCACCGGCACCTACCAGTTGCAGTTCGCCGTGGGCGACTACTACCGGGCCTTGGGCGTGGCGCTGCCCGAACCGGCCTTCCTCGATGTCATCGTGCTGCGTTTCGGCGTGGCCGACAGCGCGCAGCACTATCATGTGCCGCTGCTGGTTTCGCCCTACAGCTACTCGACCTATCGCGGCAGCTGAGCCGCTTTGGTGCCGGGCAGGCCGAGCGGCGGGTCAGCTTGCTTCGCGCTGGTGCACGCAGCGCCCGGCGGCGTAGGTGGCGCGAATCACCCGGTCGTCGCCGAGGGTGATCAGGGCGAACAGGCTCTCCTCCAGGCTGCCGGCCTGGCGCAGGCGGTAGTCGAGCAGCGGCGTGGCCTTGCGGTCGAGGACGACGAAGTCGGCGTCCTTGCCCGGCAGGAAGTTGCCCAGCCGGTCATCCAGGTACAGCGCCCTGGCGCCGCCCAGGGTGGCCAGGTGCAGCAGCTTGAACGGGTGGGTCTGGTGGCCGCGCAGCTGGCCGACCTTGTACGCCTCGCTGAGGGTGCGCAGCTGGGAGAAGCTGGTGCCGCCGCCGACATCGGTGCCCAGGCCGACGCGCACGCCGTGGCGCTCCATCTTCGCCAGGTCGAACAGGCCGCTGCCGAGGAACAGGTTGGAGGTGGGGCAGAAGGCCAGCGCCGAGCCGGTTTGCGCCAGGCGCTGGCAGTCGCCGTCGCACAGGTGGATGCCGTGGGCGAACACCGCGCGCGCGCCGAGCAGCCGGTGGTGGTCGTAGACATCCAGGTAGCCGGCCCGCTCGGGGAACAGCGCCTGCACCCAGTCGATCTCGCGCAGGTTCTCCGCCAGGTGGGTGTGCAGGTACAGGTCCGGGTATTCGCGCAGCAGGCGGGCGGCCTGGTCGAGCTGCGCGGGGCTGCTGGTGGGGGCGAAGCGCGGGGTCACCGCGTAGTGCAGGCGACCCTTGCCGTGCCAGCGCTCGATCAGCGCCTTGCTCTCGGCATAGCCGCTTTGCGGGGTGTCGAGCAGGTAGGCGGGGGCGTTGCGGTCCATCAGCACCTTGCCGGCGATCAGGCGCAGATCGCGTTTCTCGGCGGCGCCGAACAGGGCATCCACCGACTGCGGGTGCACGCTGCCGAACACCAGGGCGGTGGTGGTGCCGTTGCGCAGCAGCTCCCCGATGAACAGCTCGGCGACCTCGGCGGCATGGGCCGGATCGGCGAAGCGCGCCTCCACCGGGAAGGTGTAGGTGTTCAGCCAGTGCAGCAGGTCTTCGCCGTAGGCGCCGATCATGCCGGTCTGCGGGTAGTGGATGTGGCTGTCGATGAAGCCGGGGCAGAGCAGGGCATCGGGGAAGTGCTGCACCGCCACCTCGGCGGGCAGCTGGGCCAGCAGCTCGGCGGCCGGGCCGGCGCGCAGGACCTTGCCGTCCTGCACCAGCAGCAGGCCGTCGGCGAAGTACTCATGGCTGTGGGCGTTACCCACCTCGGCGGGGTCGGCCAGGCTGTGTAGCAGGGCGGCGCGAAAGGCTTGGATCTGGCTCATGGGAATTCCGCAAATGCTCGGGTGGCGTACAGGGGTTGCCTGTGTGGGAGCGGCTTCAGCCGCGATGCAGGCCGCATACAAGCATCGCGGCTGAAGCCGCTCCCACACAAAAATCAGGCACGGCGTGAGTCTGGCAGCAACTGTGCCAGGCTGCCCTTGGCCGACTGGCTGCCGAAGCTGGCGTTGTAGGTGGCGATCACTTCGCCGGCGATCGACACGGCAATCTCCATCGGCAGCTTGCCCTTGACCTCGGCCAGGCCCATGGGGCAGCGCATGCGCTGCACCACCTCGCTGGCCAGGCCGCGCTCGCGCAGGCGGTGCTCGAAGCGCGCGCGCTTGCTCTTCGAGCCGATCAGGCCGAACCAGGTGAAGTCGTTGCGGGCGAGGATCGCGGCGGTCAGTTCCAGGTCGAGCTGGTGGTTGTGGGTCATGACGATGAAGTAGGTGCCGGCCGCTTGTTCGGCCACCTCGTCGACGGGCTCGTCGCTGACGATGCGTTCCACCCCGCGCGGCAGCGGGTCGGGAAACTCCGCTTCGCGCGAGTCTATCCAGCGCACCTTGCACGGCAGGCTGGCCAGCAGCGGCACCAGGGCGCGGCCGACATGCCCGGCGCCGAATACGGCGATGCGTGCCTGGGCGCGGCCCATGGGCTCGAACAGCAGCACGGTGGCGCCGCCGCAGCACTGGCCGAGGCTGGCGCCGAGGGTGAAGCGCTCCAGGCGCGGCTGCCGGGCGCCCGCGGCGAGCATCTCGCGGGCGATCTGCAGCGCCTTGTATTCCAGGTGGCCGCCGCCGATGGTGTCGTGGCTGCGTTCGGCGGCGACCACCATCTTGGCCCCGGCATTGCGCGGGGTGGAGCCACGCTCCTCGATCACGGTGACCAGCACGCAGGGCTGATCCTGCTGCTGCAGGTCGGCCAGGGCTTCGAGCCAGTTGTTCATCTTGCTCCCCCTTGCTCAGGGTCGTGTGCGGACCGCTTCTGTTGTGGGAGGGGCCTTGGCCGCGACCGAAGGCCACACAAAAGCGTCGCGGCCAAGGCCCCTCCTACGGTAGCGCTCATCCCTGTAGCGCCTGTTTCATCTGCTGCACGCCCCACAGCACCCGTTCCGGGGTGGCGGGTGCGTCGATATCCGGTTGCACGCGGTAGTCGGCGATGCTCGCCACCGCATCCTTGATCGCACACCAGGCGGCGATGCCGAGCATGAACGGCGGCTCGCCGACGGCCTTGGAGTGGAACACCGTGTCTTCCGGGTTCTGGCGCTTCTCCACCAGCTTGATCCGCAGATCACTGGGCATGTCGGCCACCGTGGGGATCTTGTAGCTGGCCGGGCCGCTGGTCAGCAGGCGGCCCTGGGCGTCCCACACCAGCTCCTCGCAGGTCAGCCAGCCGACGCCCTGGAGAAAGCCGCCTTCGACCTGGCCGATGTCGATGGCCGGGTTCAGCGAGGCGCCGACGTCATGCAGGATGTCGGCGCGCAGCAGCCGGTATTCGCCGGTCAGGCTGTCGACCAGGGCCTCGACGCAGGCCACGCCGTAGGCGAAGTAGTAGAAGGGGTGACCCTGGCCGCTGGCGCGGTCGTAGTGGATCTTCGGCGTGCGGTAGTAGCCGGTGGACGACAGCGACACCTGGCCGATCCAGGCCAGCCGCGCCAGCTCGGCGAACGGCAGCAGGTGCGTGCCGGCGCGCACCTGGTTGTTGCGCAGTTCGACCTCGTCAGCGGCCACGCCGAAGTGTTTGGCGGCGAATTCGACCAGGCGCGCCTTGATGATCTCGGCGGCGTTCTGCGCGGCCTTGCCGTTGAGGTCGCTGCCGCTGCTGGCGGCGGTGGGCGAGGTGTTGGGCACCTTGTCGGTGTTGGTGGCGGTGATCTGGATGCGCCCGATGTCGACCTGGAACACCTCGGCCACCACCTGGGCGACCTTGGTGTTGAGGCCCTGGCCCATCTCGGTGCCGCCGTGGTTGAGGTGGATGCTGCCATCGCTGTAGACGTGGATCAGCGCGCCGGCCTGGTTGAGGAAGCTGGCGGTGAAGCTGATGCCGAACTTCACCGGGGTCAGCGCCAGGCCCTTCTTCAGCACCGGGCTGGCGGCATTGAAGGCGCGGATCGCGGCGCGGCGGGCGTGGTAGTCGCTGCTGGCCTCCAGCTCGGCGGTCATCTCGGCCAGCAGGTTGTGCTCCACGGTCTGGCCGTAGTGGGTGACGTTGCGTTCGCTGTGGCCGTAGTAGTTGCGCTTGCGCACCTCCAGCGGGTCGAGGCCGAGCTGGCGGGCGATGCGCTCCATCACCTCCTCGATCGGCAGCATGCCCTGGGGCCCGCCGAAGCCGCGGAAGGCGGTGTTGGAGGCGGTGTGGGTCTTGCAGCAGTGGCCGTTGATCAGCGCGGCGCCGAGGAAGTAGGCGTTGTCGGCGTGGAACATGGCGCGGTCGACGATGGAACGCGACAGGTCCGGCGAGTAGCCGCAGTTGCCGGCCAGCTCCATGTGGGTGGCCAGCAGGCGGCCGTCGTCAGCGAAGCCGATGTCGTACTCGACGTAGAAGGGGTGGCGCTTGCCGGTCATCTGCATGTCTTCGAAGCGCGGCAGGCGCATCTTCGCCGGGCGCCCGGTGAGATGGGCGACCACCGCGCACAGGCAGGCCGGGCCGGCGGACTGGGTCTCCTTGCCGCCGAAGCCGCCGCCCATGCGGCGCATGTCCACCACCACCTTGTGCATGGGGATGCCGAGCACTTCGGCCACCAGCTTCTGCACCTCGGTGGGGTTCTGCGTGGAGCAGTACACCAGCATGGCGCCGTCTTCGCCGGGCATCACCGAGGACACCTGGGTTTCCAGGTAGAAGTGTTCCTGGCCGCCAATCTGCAGCCGGCCCTGCAGCCGATGCGGCGCGCTGGCCAGGGCGGCGGGCGCATCGCCGCGGCGCTGCTGGTGGCTGTCCACCACGTACTGCCGGTCGCGCATGGCCTGCACCACGTCGAGCAGCGGCTCCAGGTCCTGGTATTCGACGATGGCGGCCTGGGCGGCGCGGCGGGCGTTGTCCAGGCTGTCGGCGGCGACGGCGAGGATCGGCTGGCCGACGAACTGCACCAGGCCATCGGCCAGCAGCGGGTCGCCCGGCAGCAGCGGGCCGATATCCAGCTGGCCCGGCACGTCCTCGTGGGTGATGACTAGGGCCACGCCGGGCATGGATTGGCACGGGGCGGTGTCCAGGCGGGTGATCCGCGCATGGGCGCGTTCGCTGCGCAGGGCGTAGACGTGCAGCTGGTTGGGGAATTCCAGGCGGTCGTCGATGTAGATGGCTTCGCCGCTGACGTGCTTGTCCGCGCTCTCGTGCTTGAGCGGTTTGCCCACGCCGGTGGCGAGGCCCTGGCGGAACAGTTCGGCCAGTTGCTGCTGGTTGGGGGCGGGCTTATGCATGGTCGGTCACCCGGGTGGCGATGTGCGGCTGGGTCAGTTCCAGGTGGCAGCGGCGCAGCAGGTTCTGCGCCACCAGCAGGCGGTAGTCGCGGCTGGCGCGAAAGTCGCTGAGCGGGGTGAAGTCCAGGGCCAGGGCGGCGCAGCCGGCTTCTACCGTCGCCGTGTCGAACGGCTGGCCGCGCAGCGCCTGCTCGCAGGCCGTGGCGCGCTTGGGAGTGGCGGCCATGCCGCCGAAGGCGATGCGCACCGCGCCGAGCACGCCGTTGTCCAGCTGCAGGCTGAAGGCCGCGCAGACCGCGGAAATGTCGTCGTCCAGGCGCTTGGACACCTTGTAGGCGCGGAACTGCTGGCCGGCGACGGGGCGCGGCACTATCAGCTTCTCGATGAATTCGCCGGGCTGGCGCGCGGTCAGCTTGTAGTCGAGGAAGAAGTCTTCCAGGGCCAGGCGGCGCTGTTGGCTGCCCTGGCGCAGGATTAGCTGCGCGCCGAGGGCGATCAGCAGGGGCGGGGCGTCACCGATCGGCGAGGCGTTGCCGATATTGCCGCCGAGGGTGCCCTGGTTGCGGATCTGCAGCGAGGCGAAGCGCTCCAGCAGGGCGCCGAAGTCCGGGTACTCGGCGCCGAGCAGGGCATGGCAGTCGCTGAGGGCGACGCCGGCACCGATCTCCAGGCGCTCGGGCAGCACGGCGATGCGCTGGAGTGCCTCGACCTGGCCGAGGTGGATCAGCAGCGGCAGCTCGCGGTGCAGCTGGGTGATCTCCAGCGCCAGGTCGGTGCCGCCGGCCACCAGGCGGGCCTCGGGGTGGGCGGCGAACTGGTTGGCCAGTTGCTCCAGGCTGGTCGGCAGCAGGCAGCGGTGGCCATTGCCGTCCAGGCTCTCGGCCGGGGTGCGGGCTATGGCCTGCAACCGGGCGACGGTCTCGGCCTCGTGGGCATCGAAGGCATCCGCCTGGCGCTGGCCGCAGGCCTGCTCGGCGGCGGCGAGGATCGGCCGGTAGCCGGTGCAGCGACACAGGTTGCCGGCCAGCGCCTGCTGGGTGGCCTGCGGGTCGAACTGCTGCACGCCCTTGTGCAGGGCGAACAGCGACATGACGAAACCGGGGGTGCAGAAACCGCACTGCGAACCGTGGCAGTCGGCCATGGCCTGCTGCACCGGGTGCAGGCGGCCCTGCTGCTTGAGGTCTTCCACGCTGATCAGCTGCTTGCCGTGCAGGCTGGCGACGAAGGTCAGGCAGGCGTTGATCGCCCGGTAGCGCAACCGCTCACCCGCCAGTTCGGCCAGCACCACGGTGCAGGCGCCGCAATCGCCGGAGGCGCAGCCTTCCTTGGTGCCGGTGCGGCCCTGGACCCGGCGCAGGTAGTCGAGCACCGTGAGGTTGGGATCCAGATCGCGCTCTTCGCAAAAGCGCTGGTTGAGAAGGAAACGGATCATGCCGTCGCTCCTTCTTGCCCGGTTCGCCGGACAAGGCGCTGGGTTATCGCTGTTACCACACATTCTGCTCCGCACGGGGGCGTTGCGCTCGCTGGCGGGCGCCGCCCTGGATAATTTATTTGACTATCTAGTCAAGTATTTATGCGAGCGAAGCAATAAGCGGGCCGAATGCCGGACAGCCTGATACCACCAGTGTGGACGGGATTTCGCAGGGCGTGGGCGGGCGGGGTGAACACCAGAATGGTGCGTGCGCCGAGGGTGTGCCTGTTTTCGAGGCCGGGCGGGGTGCGGAAGGCGGAAACGAAAAAGGCCACTCGTTTGAGTGGCCTTTCTTCGAAACTGGTTGCGGGAG
>NZ_WELK01000014.1:0-48883 GCF_009799925.1 Pseudomonas sp. R-28-1W-6 | reverse complement strand
ACCTACGACCTTCGGGTTATGAGCCCGACGAGCTACCAGACTGCTCCATCCCGCGACGCCAATTCTACTGCGGAATAAGTTTCTGTCAATCGATTTCTGCTTTTTAATCAAATACTTAGATAAAAAGGCAGAAACGAAAAAGGCCACTCGTTTGAGTGGCCTTTCTTCGAAACTGGTTGCGGGAGCAGGATTTGAACCTACGACCTTCGGGTTATGAGCCCGACGAGCTACCAGACTGCTCCATCCCGCGGCGCCAATTCTATCGCCAAATCCTCGGCTGTCAACCTTTAACTTGGAAAAAATCCTGATCACTCAGGTGCTTAGCGAGGGGCGGATGGTAGACTCAAGGTCTTCAGGGCTTGCCTGCTGGGGCTTTCCGGACTTTTCGTGCGCAAGATCATCCATGTGGATTGCGACTGCTTCTACGCCGCCATCGAGATGCGCGACGACCCGCGCCTGGCCGGTAAACCGCTGGCCGTGGGCGGCGCCGCCGACCGCCGCGGGGTGGTCGCCACCTGCAACTACGAGGCGCGGGCCTGGGGCGTGCGCTCGGCCATGCCCATGCGCCAGGCCCTGAAGCTGTGCCCGGACCTGCAGATGGTCAAGCCGCGGATGGACGCCTACAAGGCGGTTTCCCGGGAAATTCACGGCATCTTTCGCGATTTCACCGAGATCATCGAGCCGCTGTCGCTGGATGAGGCCTACCTGGACGTGACCGACAGCGCGCATTTCGCCGGCAGCGCCACGCGCATCGCCCAGGAAATCCGCCGGCGGGTGTCGCAGGAGCTGCATATCACCGTGTCCGCCGGGGTGGCGCCGAACAAGTTTCTGGCCAAGATCGCCAGCGACTGGCGCAAGCCCAACGGGCTGTTCGTGATCACCCCGGACCAGGTCGAGGCGTTCGTTGCCGCGCTGCCGGTGGGCAAGCTGCACGGGGTGGGCAAGGTCACCGCGGACCGGCTGGGGCGCCTGGGCATCAGCACCTGCCTGGACCTGCGCGAGTGGAGCCGGCTGGCCCTGGCCCGCGAGTTCGGCAGCTTCGGCGAGCGCCTGTGGAACCTCTGCCGCGGCATCGACGAGCGCGCCCTGCAGACCGACAGCCGGCGCCAGTCGGTGAGCGTGGAGAACACCTACGATGAGGATATCCCCAACCTGGCGCTGTGCCTGAAGCGTCTGCCGGAGCTGCTGGAGCAGCTGGAAACCCGCCTGGCGCGCCTCGACAGCAGCTACAAGGCGGACAAACCCTTCGTCAAGGTCAAGTTCCACGACTTCAGCCAGACCACCCTGGAGCAGGCCGGCGCGCGGCGCGACCTGAACAGCTACCAGTTGCTGCTCAGCGCCGCCTTCGCCCGCGGCAACAAGCCGGTGCGACTGCTCGGGGTGGGGGTCAGGCTGGTCGACCTGCGCGGCCGCCATGAACAGCTGGAGCTGTTTGCGCCGTAGGGTGGGTTGAGGAGCGACGCGACGAAGCCCACGTAGCCGCGCACATAACACCGACCGTTGGGCTTCGCTGTGCTCAACCGCAACCTACGTATTCAGACAGGTGTTTCTCAGCCTTCTTCCGGCCACAGGCGGATCGGCTTGCCGGCGGCGGGCCACAGGCGTAGCTGGCCGATCCCCGAGACATCCCAGCGCTGCACGCTGCCGAGGACGTCGAGGAAGCGCTGCTCCTGCTCCATCAGCGCCGGTGCGCACATCTTGCGGGTGCTGCCGGCCTGGCCGAAGCTCAGCTTGTCGCCCTCCAGGGTGTAGGCGGCGAACCAGTGATTGCAGCCGGCGTTGCCGTAGGCGCGGCCATCCTCGCCGAGGGTCAGGGTCAGGTGGCTGCGGTCGATCAGCGGGCGCTCGCCGATCCATTCCACCTGGTAGGTCTTGTCGCTTTCCAGTTGAATCGGGTCGGCCGCGCAGCCGGCCAGGCAGGCGGCGAGCAGACCGAGGGCGAGCGTTGGCTTCATGCGCTTTTCTCCGTGCAGCGGGGGCAGAAGTGCTGACCGTCATGGCTGCGCCAGCCGAGTTCCAGGATGCGCGCCTCGGCGGCGGCGGGGCGGGCCTGCTCGCCCAGGGCGGCGTCTACGGCGAACTCGAAGTCCAGCTGGCTGGCGCAACCGTTGCAGTTGACCTGCCAGTTGAGGATAGCCAGTTCGCGGAAGGCCGGGCCGTTGGCGACCGCCAGCCACTGGCCGGGCGGGGTGATCATGTGGCGGACCTTTTCCACGAGCAGGCGCAGGGTCAGGGTGCGGCTGCCCTTGAGGGTCACCAGCAGGGTGTCGCCGGGTTGAATCGAGCCGCCGTTGCCGGTCACCTGGTAGCGGCCGGGCGACAGGGCGCGGCACTCGGTCAGGGTGTGTTGCGGGGCAAGCAGGGAATAACGGAAATCGTGTTCGGCCATGGGTCCTCCGGAATCGTGCCGGGCATGCTATCACGGGCCAGGTTGCACCTGATTGACCGGGCGGCCCGCGGCCCAGGCGACGATGTTGTCGCGGGTGGTGGCGGCGATGGCACTCAGCGCCTCGCGGGTGAGGAAGGCCTGGTGGGCGGTGACGATGACATTGGGAAAGCTCAGCAGGCGCGCCAGCACGTCGTCCTGCAGCGGCTGGTCGGAGCGGTCCTCGAAGAACAGTTCGGCTTCCTCTTCATAGACATCCAGGCCCAGGTAGCCGAGCTGGCCGCTCTTCAGTGCGCCGATCAGCGCCGGGGTGTCGACCAGCGCGCCGCGCCCGGTGTTGATCAGCATGGCGCCGGGTTTCATCTGTGCCAGGCGCGCGGCGTCGATCAGGTGGTGGCTGCTGGGCGTCAGCGGGCAGTGCAGGCTGATGACGTCGCTGCTGGCGAGCAGTTCGTCGAGGCCGACCTGGCGCCCGTTGACGGCGTCCAGGTTGGCCAGCGGGTAGGGGTCGTGCAGCAGGTTGTGGCAGCCGAAGCCGGCCATGATGCGGGCGAAGGCCAGGCCGATCTGGCCGCCGCCGATGATGCCGACGGTCTTGCCGTGCAGGTCGAAACCGCTCAGCCCGTGCAGGCTGAAGTCGCCCTCGCGGGTACGGTTGAAGGCGCGGTGGATGCGCCGGTTGAGCGCCAGGATCAGCGCCACCGCATGTTCGGCCACGGCAAAGGGCGAGTAGGCGGGCACCCGCACCACGCTCAGGCCCAACTGCTGGGCGGCCTTCAGGTCGACATGGTTGTAGCCGGCCGAGCGCAGGGCGATCAGCCGCGTGCCGCCGGCGGCCAGGCGCTGCAGCACGGGCGCCGAGAGGTCGTCGTTGATGAACGGGCAGACCACCGGGTAGCCCTCGGCCAGGGTGGCGGTATCCAGGCCCAGGCGGGCTTCCTGGAACTGCAGCGGCCAGCTGGCGGGCCAGTCGGCGGCGAGGAAGCTGTCGCGGTCATAGGGCTTGCTGCTGAACAGGAGAGTGCGCATGCGGGTTCCTGGGGGCTGCAGGCTGCCAGCCTGCATCTATGGATGGGGTAAGGGGCGGCATGGCCTGCAGCCGCGAATGGAGTCGCAGCCACGGAGCAGGCTCCTGCTCCGTGGGCTCAGGCGCAGACCGCAGCCTCCTCGGCCAGGCGGGCGATGGCGGCATCCAGCTCGTCGAGGGCCTGTTGCGCCGCCGGGTCGTCCTGTTTCAGCAGGGTTTCGCTGCGCTGGCAGGCCGCGCGCAATTGCGGCACGCCGCAGTAGCGGGTGGCGCCGTGCAGGCGGTGCACGCGCTCGATCAGCACGTTGCGCTCGCCGGCGTCGCGGGCCTGGCGGATGGTCTGGCGGTCGGCGGCCAGCGAGGCCAGCAGCATGTTCAGCATGTCGCCGGCCAGGTCGGCCTTGCCGGCGGCCAGGCGCAGGCCTTCCTCGGGGTCGAGCACGCGCAGCGTGCTGGTCGCCGGCTGCGCCTCGCTCGCCTCGGTGGCCAGCTGGCTGCGCAGGTCCAGACCGGTCCACTTGAGCACCACCTGGGCCAGCTGGCGTTCGTTGATCGGCTTGGTCAGGTAGTCGTCCATGCCGCTCTGCAGCAGGGCGCGCTTCTCGTTGGCCAGGGCGTGGGCGGTGAGGGCGACGATCGGCATCGGGCTGCGACCGTGTTCCTGTTCCCACAGGCGCAGCGCCTCGGTGGTCTGGCGGCCATCCAGGCCGGGCATCTGCACGTCCATGAAGACCAGGTCGAAGCTGTGCTGCTGGGCACTGTCGAGGGCCGCATAGCCGCTGTCGACGGCGACCACTTCGGCGCCCATGTCGCCGAGCAGGGTCTGCACCAGCAGCAGGTTGGCCGGATTGTCGTCGACGCACAGCAGGCGCGGGGCGCGGCTGGTCAGCGGCTGGCGCACCTCGACCTTGTGCGGGCGCGGATGGACCAGGTCGATCAGCGCGCGCTGCAGCTTGCGCGTGCAGGCCGGCTTGGCCTGCAGCTGGCTGTGCGCGTCCGGCAGGCACTGGTGGTACAGCGCCTGCTCGGTGGTGGGACACAGCACCAGGCTCTTGCAGTTGAGCCGGTCGAGGTCCCAGACCCGCTGGCTGAGCTGTTCCGGTGGCAGCTCCTGGGCGCGCACGCCGAGCACTGCCAGTTCGATCGGCTGCTCGCCCTGGTGCTGCTGTTCCACGCATTCGAGCAGGCCGTCGAGGCTGTTGAAGGCCAGCACCTGCAGGCCGCAGTCCTCCAGCTGGTGGTGCAGGGACTGGTTGACCAGGACATGGCTTTCCAGCAGGGCCACGCGCCGGCCGCCCAGCGGCGCGCGCGGCAGGTCCTCGCTGTCGTCGCGGGCCTTGGGCAGGCTCAGGCTGATCCAGAATTCCGAGCCGCTGCCCGGGCTGCTGTCGACGCCGATCTCGCCGCCCATCTGCTCGATCAGGCGCTTGGAGATCACCAGGCCAAGGCCGGTGCCGCCGGCCTGGCGGCTCAGCGAGTTGTCGGCCTGGCTGAAGGCCTGGAACAGTGCGCGCTGGTCGTCCTCGGAGAGACCGACGCCGGTGTCCTGCACGCTGATGCGCAGCTGCGCGCGGTCGTCGCTTTCGTCCTCGACCATGGCGCGCAGGGCGATGGTGCCTTCGCGGGTGAACTTGATCGCGTTGCTCACCAGGTTGGTCAGCACCTGCTTGAGGCGCTGCGGGTCGCCCTGCAGCGACAGCGGCGTGTCGCGGTAGATCAGGCTGACCAGCTCCAGCTGCTTCTCGTGGGCGGCCGGGGCGAGGATGGTCAGGGTGTCCTGCAGCAGGTCGCGCAGGTTGAACGGGATGCTTTCCAGGATCAGCTTGCCGGCCTCGATCTTGGAGAAGTCGAGGATCTCGTTGATGATGCCCAGCAGGCTCTCGGCGGACTTCTCGATGGTGTTCAGGTAGTCCTGCTGGCGCGGGCTCATGTCGCTTTTCTGCAGCAGGTTGGTGAAGCCGAGAATGCCGTTGAGCGGGGTGCGGATCTCGTGGCTCATGTTGGCGAGGAACTCGGACTTGATCCGGCTGGCCTCCAGGGCCTCCTTGCGCGCGAAGTCCAGCTCGATGTTCTGGATCTCGATGGTCTCCAGGTTCTGCCGCACGTCCTCGGTGGCCTGGTCGATGCTGTGCTGCAGTTCGTCCTGGGCGTTCTGCAGCGATTCGGCCATGCGGTTGATGCCCGAGGCCAGTTCGTCCAGCTCGTGATTGCCGAGGGCCGGCAGGCGGGTCTGCAGGTTGCCGTCCTTGAGCTGGGCCACCCCCTGTTTGATGCTGCGCAGCGGCTCGTTGATGCTGCGGCTCATGCGCAGGGCGAGCAGGGCGGTGACGGTCAGCCCGGCGGCGATCAGCAGCAGGCTGGCGAACAGGCTGCGGTAGCCCTGCAGCAGGGTGCGGTGGTGCGACAGCTCCAGCTCGACCCAGCCGATCAGGCGGTTGGCCTCGGCATCGCTCTGCGCGCCGACCAGGCTGCGGTGGCGGCCGTAGACCGGCAGCAGAAAGCGCGTGGCGTCGCGCCCGCTGCTTTGTACCAAGGGGCTGCCATCGCTTTGCGGCGGCGGGCTGAGCATGCTCGGGCCGGCATGGGCCAGGGGCGTGCGCTCGCTGGAGAGGAAGTTGACGGCCCGCACATCGTCCTGATTGAGGGTTTCCTTGGCCAGGCGTTCGAGCAGCGCGGCGTCGTTGCGCCCGAGCGCGGCGGCGGCCAGCGGGGCGAGCTGCTGCACCATCAGCTCGCCGCGCTGCTGCAGCTGGCTGCGCAGTTCGGCCAGCTGCATCCAGGTGAAATAGCCACCCAGCACCAGCGCCAGCAAGCTGGTGGGCAGCAGGGTGAGCAGCAGCACGCGGCCCTTGATCCCGAGTTCCTTGAACACGACCTTCTCCATCGTGGTGTTGCCGGCAGTTTAGCGGCACATTGACCGGGAATCTCCCAGGGCTTTTGGCAAATTGCGAGCAGTTGGCGTTTGCGCCTGTTCCCCTGGCGCAGAGAGCCGGCCCCTTTCTATAACCCGTAGTAATAAAGTGCGAGCGTTCCGCAATATGGCCTGGCCCGGTTTGCCGGTATCATGGGCACCTCCATCTGTACCCGGATCATTCAGTTCGCCATGAGCCTGCAGTTCCCCACTATCGCCGAGTGCATCGGCAACACCCCGCTGGTGCGCCTGCAACGCCTGCCCGGCAACACCTCCAATACCCTGCTGGTGAAGCTGGAAGGCAACAACCCGGCCGGTTCGGTGAAGGATCGCCCGGCGCTGTCGATGATCAGCCGCGCCGAGCTGCGCGGTGACATCCGGCCCGGCGACGTGCTGATCGAGGCCACCAGCGGCAACACCGGCATCGCCCTGGCCATGGCCGCGGCGATCAAGGGCTACAAGATGGTGCTGATCATGCCGGACAACTCCACCGCCGAACGCAAGGCGGCGATGACCGCCTACGGCGCCGAGCTGATCCTGGTCGACAGCATGGAAGGCGCCCGCGACCTGGCCCTGCAGATGCAGGAAGAGGGGCGCGGCAAGGTCCTCGACCAGTTCGCCAACGGCGACAATCCGGTGGCCCACTACAGCAGCACCGGCCCGGAGATCTGGCAGCAGACCCAGGGCCGCATCACCCACTTCATCAGCTCCATGGGCACCACCGGCACCATCATGGGCGTGTCGCGTTACCTCAAGGAACAGAATCCGGCGGTGCAGATCGTCGGCCTGCAGCCCCAGGAAGGCTCGGCGATCCCCGGTATCCGCCGGTGGCCCGAGGAGTACCTGCCGAAGATCTTCGACGCCACGCGGGTCGACCGGGTGATCGACATGGGCCAGCAGGAGGCCGAGCAGGTGATGCGCCGCCTGGCGCGCGAGGAGGGCATCTTCTGCGGGGTTTCCTCCGGCGGGGCGGTGGCCGGCATGCTGCGCCTGTCCGCGGAGGTGGAGAACGCGGTGATGGTGGCGATCATCTGCGACCGCGGCGACCGCTACCTGTCCACCGGGATCTACGACGACCCGCAGTAACCATGACGGCCGCGCGCAAGCCGCGGCCCATGCCCACCGTATCGAACAGCAGGTAATCCAGATGGCCAAGCGCAGCAGTGGCTTGCGTTTCCAACCCAGCGGCGGCGAGCGCAAGGCGCAGGTGCCGGTGGGCAAGAAGCAGAAGCTCGGCATCGAGCGGCTGGCTAATGACGGCCGCGGCATCGCCTTCGTCGAGGGGCGCACCTGGTTCGTCGCCGGTGGCCTGCCCGGCGAGGAGGTCGAGGCCCGCGTGCTGGCTGCCCGCAGCCAGGTGGTCGAGGCCCGCGCCGAGCGCATCCTGCAGGCGGTGGAGCTGCGCCGCCAGCCCCCTTGCGCGCATGCTGGCAGGTGTGGCGGCTGCACCCTGCAGCACCTGCCGCACGCCGAGCAGCTTGCCCTGAAACAGCGCAGCCTGAGTGAGCAGCTGCAGCGGGTGGCCGGGCTTGAGCCCGAGCAGTGGGCCGCGCCGCTGGTCGGCCCCGAGTTCGCCTACCGCCGCCGCGCGCGCATCGCCGTGCGCTGGGACGTCAAGGCCAGGCAGCTGGAGGTCGGTTTCCGCGCTGCCGCCAGCCAGGACATCGTCGCCATCGCCGATTGCCCGGTCCTGGTACAGCCCTTGCAGCCTTTGCTGCGCGCGTTACCGCTGTTACTGCGCAGCCTGGACAAGCCGCAGGCGCTCGGTCACGTCGAACTGTTCCACGGCACCCAGGCGGCCCTGCTGCTGCGCCACACCGCGCCGCTGGGCGAGGCCGACCTGGCGCGCCTGCGCAGCTTCTGCGCCGAGCACCAGGCCCAGCTGTGGCTGCACGGGGCCGGCGAGCCGGCGGCCGATCAGCCCGGCCTGGAGAGGTCCGGGCAGCGCCTGGGCTACCGCCTGGAGCCGTGGAACCTGGAGCTGCAGTACCGCCCGGGCGACTTCGTCCAGGTCAACGGGCCGGTCAATCAGGCGATGGTCGAACAGGCGCTAGACTGGTTGGCGCCGCAGACTGGCGAGCGGCTGCTGGATCTGTTCTGCGGCCTGGGCAACTTCGCCCTGCCGCTGGCCCAGCAGGTGGCCGAGGTGGTGGCGGTGGAAGGGGTGCAGGCGATGGTCGAGCGGGCTCGCGAGAATGCCGCGGTCAATGGCCTGGGCAATCTGCACTTTTTCCAGGCCGATCTGTCGAAACCGCTGGGCACAGCCGGCTGGGCCAAGCAGCCGTTCGACGCGGTATTGCTCGATCCGCCGCGTGACGGCGCATTCGAGGTGGTCAAGCAGATCGGCGCGCTGGGTGCCCGGCGCCTGGTCTATGTATCGTGCAACCCGGCGACCCTGGCCCGCGATGCGGCCGAGCTGGTGCGCCAGGGGTATCGGCTCAAGCGGGCCGGCATCCTCGACATGTTCCCGCAGACGGCGCATGTCGAGGCGATGGCGTTATTCGAGGTGGGCTAGGACGCTCACGCAATCCGACCGGCCCAGAGAGGCTGGCGATATTTCGGTGGGGCGAACGCCCGCCGTAGGGAAGGTAAACAATGGTACAGGTCAGGGCTCATCAGCCGATCAACGATGACGGCAGCATCAACCTGGAGGCGTGGCTGGACCACACCCTGAGTGCCGATCCGGCGCTGGACCGCGCGGCGCTGAAAGTCGCCTGCGAGTTCGCCCGCGACGCCGAGCAGCAGGCCAATGCCGCGCAGAACCTGTGGGCCGAGGGCAACTCCAGCTTTCGCACCGGCCTGGAGATCGCCGAGATCCTCGCCGATCTCAAGCTCGACCAGGATTCGCTGGTCGCCGCGGTGATCTACCGCACCGTGCGCGAGGGCAAGATCACCCTCAAGACGGTGCAGGAGAAATTCGGCCCGGTGGTGGCCAAGCTGGTCGAGGGCGTGCTGCGCATGGCGGCGATCAGTGCCAGCCTCAACCCGCGTGATTCCCTGGTGCTCGGCTCCCAGGCGCAGGTGGAAAACCTGCGCAAGATGCTGGTGGCCATGGTCGACGACGTGCGCGTGGCGCTGATCAAGCTGGCCGAACGCACCTGCGCGATCCGCGCGGTCAAGCATGCCGACGACGAGAAGCGCCATCGGGTGGCCCGCGAGGTGTTCGACATCTACGCGCCGCTGGCTCACCGCCTGGGCATCGGCCATATCAAGTGGGAGCTGGAGGACCTGTCCTTCCGCTACCTGGAGCCCGAGCAGTACAAGCAGATCGCCAAGCTGCTGCACGAGCGCCGCCTGGATCGCCAGCAGTACATCGCCGACGTGATGCAGCAGCTGCGCAACGAGCTGACCGCCGCCGGGATCAAGGCCGACATCAGCGGGCGGGCCAAACACATCTATTCGATCTGGCGCAAGATGCAGCGCAAGGGCCTGCAGTTCAGCCAGATCTACGACGTGCGCGCGGTGCGCGTGCTGGTGCCGGAGATGCGCGACTGCTACACCGCGCTGGGCATCGTGCACAGCCTGTGGCGGCACATCCCCAAGGAGTTCGACGACTACATCGCCAACCCCAAGGAGAACGGCTACCGCTCCCTGCACACCGCGGTGATCGGTCCGGACGGCAAGGTCCTGGAAGTGCAGATCCGCACCTCGGCCATGCACGAGGAAGCCGAGCTGGGGGTGTGTGCGCACTGGAAGTACAAGGGCACCGACGTCAAGGGCAACTCCGACCACTACGAGGAGAAGATCTCCTGGCTGCGCCAGGTGCTCGAGTGGCACGAGGAACTGGGCGACATCGGCGGCCTGGCCGACCAGCTGCGCGTCGATATCGAGCCGGACCGGGTCTACGTGTTCACCCCGGACGGCCACGCCATCGACCTGCCCAAGGGCGCCACGCCGCTGGACTTCGCCTACCGGGTGCACACCGAGATCGGCCACAACTGCCGCGGGGCCAAGGTCAACGGGCGCATCGTGCCGCTGACCTACAGCCTGCAGACCGGCGAGCAGGTGGAGATCATCACCGGCAAGCACGGCTCGCCGAGCCGCGACTGGCTGAACTCCAACCTCGGCTACATCACCACCTCGCGGGCGCGGGCGAAGATCGTCCACTGGTTCAAGCTGCAGGACCGCGACCAGAACGTCGCCGCCGGCAAGGCCATGCTCGAACGCGAGTTGGCGCGCCTGGCGCTGCCCCACGTGGACTTCGACAAGCTGGCCGACAAGTGCAACATGAAGACCGCCGAGGACATGCATGCCGCCCTCGGTGCCGGCGACCTGCGCCTGGCCCACGCGGTCAACCTGGCCCAGCAGCTGGTCGAGCCGGAGCGCGGCAGCGAGCAGCTGGAGCTGATCCCGCGGCGCGCCGCTGGTGGCTACAAGCCGGGCAAGCGCGGCGATATCCAGATCCAGGGGGTCGGCAACCTGCTGACGCAGATGGCCGGCTGCTGCCAGCCGCTGCCGGGCGACCCGATCGTCGGCTACATCACCCTCGGCCGCGGGGTGTCCATCCACCGCCAGGACTGCGCCTCGGTGCTGCAGCTGGCCGGGCGCGAGCCGGAACGGATCATCCAGGTCAGCTGGGGCCCGGTGCCGGTGCAGACCTATCCGGTGGACATCATCATTCGTGCCTACGACCGTTCCGGTCTGCTGCGCGACGTCTCGCAGCTGCTGCTCAACGAACGGCTCAACGTGCTGGCGGTCAATACCCGCTCGAACAAGGAAGACAACACCGCATCGATGCAGCTGACCATCGAGATTCCCGGGCTGGATGCCCTGGGCCGCCTGCTCGGGCGCATCTCGCAGTTGCCCAACATCATCGAGGTCCGCCGTAGCCGCAGTAATTGAGCGGCTGCCGATAGCCGGGTAGGGCGAGTGAAACCCTTGTGTCGATACGCGGGTTTTATCCGCCCTACGGCCTGCGCTCGCGACGCTCAACCATCACCGTTATCTACTTCGGGGCTTGTCATGTACCAACTCGACGACCTGCTGCACCTGATGGCCCGCCTGCGCGACCCGCAGCACGGCTGCCCGTGGGACCTGAAACAGGACTACGCGAGCATAGTCCCGTACACCATCGAGGAAGCCTACGAGGTGGCCGACGCCATCGAGCGCGGCGACTTCGAACACCTGCCGGGCGAGCTCGGCGACCTGCTGTTCCAGGTGGTCTACTACAGCCAGCTGGCCCGCGAGGAGGGGCGCTTCGAGTTCGCCCAGGTGGTCGATGGCATTACCCGCAAGCTGATCCGCCGCCACCCGCATGTGTTCGTCGATGGCGACCTGTATGGCGCGCCGGATGCGGCCAGGCTCGAGGAAGCGGCGGTCAAGCAGCGTTGGGAAGAGCTGAAGGCCGAGGAGCGTGCGGAGAAGGCTGCCGCCCCCGAGCAGCTGTCCCTGCTCGATGATGTGCCCCACGCGCTGCCGGCCCTCAGCCGCGCGGCCAAGTTGCAGAAGCGCGCGGCCCAGGTCGGTTTCGACTGGCCGGAGGCCCTGCCGGTGGTGGACAAGGTGCGCGAAGAGCTGGACGAAGTGCTGGAGGCCATGAGCGAGAACGACCCGCAGGCCATCGCCGAGGAAATCGGCGACCTGCTGTTCGTGGTCACCAACCTGGCACGCCATCTCAAGGTCGATCCGGAAACCGCCCTGCGCAGTGCCAACGGCAAGTTCGAGCGGCGCTTCCGCTTTATCGAACAAACCTTGCGCGCAGCCGGCCAGGCCATTGAGAATTGCAGCCTGGAACAACTGGATGCCCTGTGGGGCGAAGCCAAGAAGCAGGAAAAACGCCTGCCTGGCTGTTAACTGTCGAGATTGAATGCCCTATGAGCCTTTCCCTCCGCGATCAGCTGTTGAAAGCCGGCCTGGTCAATGAAAAGCAGGCCAAGCAGGCCGGCAAGCAGAAGCAGAAGCAGCAGCGCCTGGAGAAGAAGAACCAGGTCGAAGTCGACGACTCGCAGAAACAGGCCGCCCTGCAGGCCATGGCCGAGAAGGTTGCGCGCGACCAGGAGCTGAACCGCCAGCAGCAGGAGAAGGCCGCGCAGAAGGCCCTCGCCGCGCAGATCAAGCAACTGATCGAGACCTCGCGCCTGCCGAAGCTGAGCAGCGAGGACTACTACAACTTCGTCGACGACAAGAAGGTCAAGCGCATCGCGGTCAACGGCATGCTGCGCGACAAGCTCAGTCGTGGCTCGCTGGCCATCGTCCGCCATGCCGGCGGCTACGAGATCATCCCCCGCGAAGCCGCGCTGAAGATCCAGGAGCGCGACCCGCAGCGCGTGCTGCTGCTCAACACCCAGACCGAAGCGCCGGATGCCGACGACCCGTACGCCGCCTACCAGGTGCCGGATGACCTGATGTGGTGAAGGCGCATCAGCGCAAAAAAGCCGGGCACTGCCCCTAATGCCGTTCACTTAAGCATTAGATGCTTGGTGGGGAGCCCCGAAAGCCCGATGTCAGCTGCCTGATATCGGGTTTTTTCTTGTGCTTTCGGGGCTGCATGTGGGGTTGAACCACAAGCTTCACCCTCGCAGGATAGAAATTAGGCCAAGAAAAGACGATGTCCCCTTTATGTATTGCGGGTGCCTGTATGTAGGGCGTTACCTGAGCAGCCGGCATGCCGACAACCTGACGGCCCTGACGCTGATGGGGCGCAAGGGCTGGAACAATTCGTCGTCGGAGAGGACGAAGCCCGTCTGATGCCACCCACCAAGGGGCCAATGTGGCCTGCAACCTACAGAGCGCGGTGGATGGTGAGCATTACCTGATCCTGCACCACACAATCACTCGGGAGGATGGTGACAACCAGCAACTGGAGTTCGTGGCCAAGGTCGCCCAGGCAGGCGTGTTTTCGCACAGCCTGAATCGGCGGGCTTTTTTCTGTCCGTGCTTCAATGGCTGAGCTTCAGCCCGAGCAGGCCGGCCACGATCAGCCCGACGCTGAGCAGGCGCAGCAGCGCCATCGACTCGCCGAACAGGATGATCCCGGCGATCACCGTGCCCACCGCGCCGACTCCGGTCCAGATGGCGTAGGCGGTGCCCAGCGGCAGCTCCTTCATCGCCAGGCCGAGCAGGGCCAGGCTGACGATCATCGCGCCAACGGTGAGCAGGGTAGGGAGGGGGCGGGTGAAACCGTCGGTGTATTTCAGGCCGACGGCCCAGCCGACTTCGAACAGACCGGCGAGAAACAGGATGATCCAGGACATGGGTGGCTCCGCAGTAAGGCTATGAATGCGGGCCGTCCCGGGTGGTCACTCGCGAGGAGTGGCAAGGTCGTCCTTGCGCTGTGCGTTATTCTGCACATCGCTCTGCACAGGGCAAGCTCGCAAGGACGAGCCGGCCCCGGCAGATGTTGCCGGATTTGTCCGGGCGGTCAGATGCCTTCTGGAATATCTTCGCCGCCGAGGGCTTCGAACAGCGCCGGCAGGAAGTCGCAGAAGGTCAGCATCATCAGGGTGAAGCTGGCGTCCAGCTGGCCTAGGTTGTCGTCGCCGCCATCCTGGGCGGCCTGGTCCTGCAGCAGGTCCTCGAAGCGCAGGCGCTTGACCACCAGCTTGTCGTCGAGGACGAAGGACAGCTTGTCCTGCCAGGCCAGGGACAGCTGGGTGACCAGCTTGCCGGCGGACAGGTGCAGCTGGATTTCCTCGCTGGTCAGGTCCTGGCGCTTGCAGCGCACCACGCCGCCGTCTTCGGCGGTGTCGCGCAGCTCGCACTCGTCGAGGACGAAGAAGTCCGCCGCGGCCTGCTGCGACTTGACCCAGTCGGTCATGGTTGCGGTCGGCGCCATCTTCACCGTCAGCGGGCGTACCGGCAGCGAGCCCATGACTTCGCGCAGGGTCGAGAGCAGGTCTTCGGCGCGCTTAGGACTGGCCGAGTCGACCAGGATCAGGCCGAGCTTGGGCGCGATGGCGGCGAAGGTGGCCGAGCGGCGGACGAAGGCGCGCGGCAGGAAGGACATGACGATCTCGTCCTTGAGCTGGTCGCGCTCCTTCTTGTAGACCTTGCGCATCTGTTCGGCTTCGATCTGCTCGACCTTTTCCTTCAGGGCGTCGCGCACCACGCTGCCCGGCAGGATGCGCTCTTCCTTGCGCGCTGCGACCAGCAGGAAGTCACCGCTGACGTGCACCAGCGGCGCGTCTTCGCCTTTGCCGAAGGGGGCGATGAAACCGTAGGTGGTCAGCTCCTGGCTGGCGCAGGAACGTGCCGGCTTGGTGGCCAGTGCCGCTTCCAGCGCCTCGGCGTCGAAAGGCAGGTCCTGGGTCAGGCGATAGACAAGCAGGTTGCGGAACCACATGGGGGTGACACTCCAATTACGCAAAGCGCGCATTATTCTCTGCCGGGGCGGATTGTCCAAGCTGCAGTCGAGTCTTCCTCTGCGGGAAATGACGAGCAGCCCCCGTTCTCCTAAGCCTTTGGAACTGCTGAAAATTTTTTTTGAAAAAGAGCTTGCCAAGGTTCGGGACGCTGTCTAGAATGCGCCCCACTTCGAGAGTGAAGGGTGATTAGCTCAGCCGGGAGAGCATCTGCCTTACAAGCAGAGGGTCGGCGGTTCGATCCCGTCATCACCCACCATCTCGCTCACGAGGTTACGCGCAGCGGTAGTTCAGTCGGTTAGAATACCGGCCTGTCACGCCGGGGGTCGCGGGTTCGAGTCCCGTCCGCTGCGCCATACATAAGCCTTGGTTAGACTGAAGACCAAGGCTGGAAGAAACGACCGAAAGGTCGTTTTTTTTTGCCCGCGATTTACTGCGAGTGGGCCTGGAGCTGGCGCACAAGCTGAACTAATCCACGGTTCATGGCTCCTACTGGCGTAGCCATTAATTGGCGCAGGCTGCTAAGCTCGCCCACTCACCGATAGCCTGCTTCAGGGCGCTCCAACAAGGATCAAGCATGAAACAACATCGTTTAGCCGCGGCGGTTGCCCTGGTAGGCCTGGTACTGGCCGGTTGCGATTCGCAGACCAGCGAAGTCGAACTGAAAACCCCGGCGCAGAAAGCCTCCTACGGCATCGGCCTGAACATGGGCAAGAGCCTGGCCCAGCAAGGCATCGACGACCTGGACCAGAAGGCCATTTCCCAGGGCATCGCCGACGCCCTGGGCAAGCAGGAGCAGAAGCTGAAGGACGAAGAGCTGGTCGAGGCCTTCACCTTCCTGCAGAAGCGTGCCGAGCAGCGCATGCTGGCGCTGAACGAGGAAGCGGCCAAGGCCGGCAAGAAGTTCCTCGAGGACAACGCCAAGAAAGACGGCGTGACCACCACCGCTTCCGGCCTGCAGTACGAAGTGCTGAAGAAAGCCGACGGCGCTCAGCCCAAGGCCACCGACGTGGTCACCGTTCACTACGAAGGCAAGCTGACCGATGGCACCGTCTTCGACAGCTCCGTCGAGCGCGGCAGCCCGATCGACCTGCCGGTCAGCGGCGTGATCCCGGGTTGGGTCGAAGGCCTGCAACTGATGCACGTCGGCGAGAAGTACAAGCTGTACATCCCGAGCGAGCTGGCTTACGGTGAGCAGAGCCCGAGCCCGACCATTCCGGCCAACTCGGTGCTGGTATTCGAGCTGGAACTGCTGGCCATCAAGGATCCTGCTGCCCAGCAGTAAGCCTGATGCTTGCGCGCAACGCCCCGCCTGGTCGGGGCGTTGTCGTTTCTGCGTCCCTGGCAGAACGTCGGGCTGACTCGGCGGTCTGAAAAAGAGGTAATCGACGAGCAGGTGTTACGGTTATGCACATTCGCCCGATTGTCTGCGCCGCGCCGACTGTTACGTTTTTCATGAGCCTTGCTAGATAGCTAACTCTATGATTTTTAATGAATTTAAGGCTTGAGCAAAAAATGCCCGATCTGTCCGGAGACCGCATGAGACGGGCGTTTGAATGACTCATCAAGAATCTGTGCACAAGGTTATCCACAGCTTTGGTGGATAACCCGAATCGGCCCAGCAAGCACGCGGGTTGTGGAGAAAAACCATGAATGTGGCAAAGCATTTGCGGCGTTACCTGCAGGCCGCGCAGGGCATGCTCGAGCGCGGCAAGTTGCCGCGGCTGCTGGCGGCCGTGGCGCGCAAGGGTGCCGGCAATGCTGCGCGCCTGGGCCGGGTGCGCGGGGATCTGCAGTTGCTGCTGGGCTTGTGCGCGGCCTGGTGGCGTGGCGAATACCGGGCTGTCAGTCCCCGGGCCCTGTTGAGCATAGTGGCCGGCCTGTTGTATTTCCTCACGCCGCTGGATGCGCTGCCGGATTGGCTGCTGGGCATCGGCCTGCTGGATGACCTGGCGGTGCTGGCCTGGCTCCTGCGTACCTGGCAGGGCGAACTGGATGCCTACCGTGCCTGGCGCGAGGCGCAGTCGCCGGCGCAACTGGCGCGCATCGAGGCGCCGCCGGCGGCAGAGGAGACGGGGCAATCCTGAGCTACTGTTCAGGTTATGGGGTGCGCCGCTGCGTCACTCTTGTAACGCTAGGGCGCGATGGGTCACCCTCTGTGCCGGGGCCAGTTGTTAAGATGGCGGCCTGCAAGGAGGGCGTCGAGTCAGTCGGCGCTGCAGTCCACGGAGAGTGTCAATGAGTGTGCAAGTAATCACGCGTGACGGTGAGGCCGAGTATGCCGTACTGCCCTGGGCCGAATACCAGACGCTGCTGCAGGCCGCCGGACGTGCCGTACCCGCCGCGCCGCAAGAGCCGGCCGCCGCTGCGCCGTTGAGCCAGCTGGCCGCGCTGCGCGAGGCGCAGGGCCTGTCCCAGGCCGACCTGGCCCGTGCCGTGGGCATCAGCCCGCATTACCTGAGCCTGTTCGAAAGCGGTGAGCGCCAGCCGGACGGGGCCATTCTGCGCGCCTTGGGCCGGGTGCTCGGGGTGAGTGCCTGGGAGCAGGGCTCTTGAGCGTGCGCATCCACCGTCAGCACTGGCAGGCGCTGCTGGTCGAGCTGGAGGATGCGCGGCGCCAACGTCATCTGCTGACCTATCGGGCCCTGGTCGAGCGGCTGCAGCTGCCGACCCCGGCCATGCAGACCCTGACCGCCGCGCTCGAGCACCTGGCGGCGCTGGACGCGCGGGCCGAGCGGCCGCTGCGCAGTGCACTGGTGATCAGCCAGGGTGCCAGCCGCCTGCCGCGTACCGGCTTCTTCGAATGCGTCACCCGCCTCGGGCGCTTCGCCGGGCCTTCCGACGGGATTGCCGCGGCGTCCTGGCATGCCGCCGAAGTGGCGCGGGTCTTCGAGTTCAGCTATCCGGCCGAGGAGGCCTGAGTGTTCTGGCGGCTGCGTGCCCGGCTGGGCTATTGGCTGGCGCGCCGGCTGTTCCATTGGCGCTGGCTGATGCAGCAACCGCGCGCCTGGACCTGGATGCAGGGGCAGTTCGCGCGCATGGCGGCGCAAGGCCATGGGCCGGCGCAAAGTTTCTACGGCCACCTGCTGCTGTTCCGTGGTCAGGGCCTGGGCGCACGCGAAGAGGGCGTGCGTCTGTTGCGCCTGGCCGCGAGCGGCGGCGATGGCAAGGCCGCCTACCAGCTCGGCCTGCTGAGCCTCGCCGGCGATAGCCGGCAGGCGCCGGACGGCGTCGAGGCGGCGCGCTGGTGGACCCTGGCCGCGGCCGCCGGTCACCCCCTGGCTGCCCATCGCCTGGCCAGGCTGTACCGCGAGGGTGCGCCGGGGCTGGCGGCGGATGCCGTGCTGGCGCAGCGCTTCGAGCAGCGCGCGGGTGAGCTGGGGCTAGGCTGACAGGCTGTCCAGCACGTGCAGGCTGTAACCCGGCACCGCCTTGGCGTGGCGCTTGGCCTCCGAGGCCAGGCCGGCCAGCTGGCTGGCATCCAGATCGGCACAGGCCGATTGCCGCAGCTGCACCACGCCGACCGACAGCGACAGCAGGGGAAACTCCTCGCGCCGGCCCTGGCGGTTGTGGGCGACGAAGCAGCCGGCCTGCAGGTGTTCGTCGCGGTAGAAGCGCCGGCACTGGCCCTGGAAGTCCTCCAGCAGTAGCTGGATGCGCTTGCGCCAGTCGGCCGAACCGAGCACCAGCATGAAATCGTCGCCGCCGATATGGCCGACGAAGTCGCGACTGGGGTCGACCCGCTCGTTCAGGCACTGCGCCAGGCACAGCAGCACCTCGTCGCCGCGGGCATAGCCGTAGAGGTCGTTGAACGGCTTGAAGCTGTCGATATCCACATAGCACACCGCCGCATCGCGGCCCTGCTGCAGCAGGCGGGTCAGGCACTGCTGGATCGGCACGTTACCCGGCAGCAGGGTCAGCGGGTTGGCGTGGCGGGCCTGCTGGATCTTCAGCTCGGTGATCAGCTTGAGTACGTCGATCACCCGGCCCAGGCCGCGGTAACGGCCCTGCTGGGTGATGATGAAGTCTTCCTCGATGCGCTGGCGGGCGCGGCTGGTGAGCAGGCGGCTGACCTGCTGCAGCGACTGGCCGAGGTCCACGGCGAGAAAGTCCGTGCTCATCAGCCGGCTGATCGGCTTGCGCGCGAACAGGTCGGTGGCGAACGGCTTGAGCAGGGCCTCCGACAGCGAATTGCGGTGGATGATGCCGACCGGTTGCTGCTGGTCGTCGAGCACGGCCAGGGAGTTGAGGTTGGCCTGGGCACGAAAGGCCTCCAGCACCTCGGCCGTGGCCGTGCTGTGGCTCACCGCGGGCTGCTCGTTGAGCAGGGCGCTGAGGTCGGCGCTGTCCTCGCCCAGGCTGCCGATCACGCTGTCCAGCTGTGGCAGCAGCTTGCGTGCATCGCGTGGTGGCTGCTCCTGCGGCCGGCTGAGCAGGTAGCCCTGCAGCAGGTCCACGCCCATCTCGCTGAGCACGGCCAGTTCTTCCGCCAGTTCGATGCCTTCGGCGATCACCTGGGCGCGCGAGGCCTTGGCCATCTTCAGGATGGAGCCGACGAACTCGCGCTTCACCGCGTCCTGGTGGATGCCGTCGATGAAGTGGCGGTCGATCTTCACGTAGTCCGGGCGTAGCTCGGACCACAGGCGCAGGCTGGAGTAGCCGGCACCGAGGTCGTCCAGGGCGATGGAGAAGCCCATGGCGCGGTAGTGGTGCAGGGCGGTGTCGAGCAGGGCGAAGTCGTCGATCGGTGCCTGTTCGGTCAGCTCGATCACCACCCGGTCCGGGGTGATGCCGAATTCCTGCAGCAGCTTGAGCGTGCGGCCGGGCTGGTGGGTGGGTTCCAGCAGGGACTCGGGGGAGACGTTGAGGAACAGCTTGCCGTCCAGCTGCAGGTCACGGAAGCGGCGGCAGGCGCTGCGCCGGCTGGCCAGTTCCAGTTCGCTCAGGCGGCCGCAGTTGCGCGCCACGCTGAACAGGGCGATGGGCGAGTGCAGCGGGCTGTTGGACGGGCCGCGAGTGAGGGCCTCGTAACCGAGGATGCGCCGATCGGCCAGGGCAATGATGGGTTGGAACAGGCTGTGCAAGTCGCCGTGAGCGAGGATCTGATCCAGCGCGCTCAACTGCTCGGTGACGGTCATGGTGGATCTCGACTGGCCGGAAAAAGAAAAGGGCCGGTAGTGCTACCGGCCCTTTCATTTCACGACAGAACGATGACGCTTTGATGACGTCTGCGGCGCGCCTCAGTGCTTGGCCACCTGGGTGTCCATGCCCAGGTAGTCGAGCAGGATGCGGCCGCTCTCGGTCAGGTAGGCGTCGTCTTCCGGCTTGGCCTTTTCCGGCTCGACGGGGAGGCTGTCTTCGTCCTCTTCCTTGATCTCCTTGAGCAGCTCCTCGCCCTTGGCCTTGCGTTTGGCGTTTTCCAGGGCCAGTTGACGGGCCTCGATGCTGGCGCGCTGGCTGCGGCGGGTCTGCTCGTTGAGGCTGATGCTGGTCTGCTGCATCAGTTCCTGGGCCAGGGCCAGGCGCTCGCGGGTGAAGACGAAGTCCGGGTTGCTGGCGGTACGCGCATCGTGACGGGCCTTGAGCTCGGCGAGGAACGGCTTGAACGGGTCAACCTCCGGCTTGACCGCGGCGCGGATGCTGTCCCAGGGCATGGCTTCGGGCAGGGCGCTCTCGCCGATTTCCTGGGTGTCGACCACGTCCGGGTAGGCGATGTCCGGCAGCACGCCCTGGTGCTGGGTGCTCTGCCCGGAAACCCGGTAGAACTTGGCCAGGGTCAGCTTCAGCTCGCCGTGGTTGAGTTCCTGAATGGTCTGCACCGTGCCCTTGCCGAAGGTCTGGCCGCCGAGGATCAGGCCGCGGTGGTAGTCCTGCATGGCGCCGGCGAAGATTTCCGAGGCGGAAGCCGACAGGCGGTCTACCAGCACCGCCAGTGGGCCGGTGTAGAACACCCCGGGCTCCTCGTCGGCCAGCACGTCGACGCGGCCGTCGCTGTTGCGTACCAGCACGGTCGGGCCCTGGTCGATGAACAGGCCGGTCAGTTCGGTGGCTTCTTGCAGGGAGCCACCGCCGTTGTCGCGCAAGTCGAGGACCACGCCGTCGACCTTTTCCTGTTTCAGCTCGGTGAGCAGCCGTTTGACGTCGCGGGTGGTGCTCTTGTAGTTCGGGTCGCCGGCGCGGAAGGCCTTGAAGTCGAGGTAGAAGGCCGGAACCTTGATCACCCCGAGCTTGTAGTCGCGGCCATCATGCTTGAGCTTGAGGATCGACTTCTGCGCGGCCTGCTCCTCCAGCTTGACCGCCTCGCGGGTGATGCTGACCACCTTGCTGGTCTGGTCGCTGGCGGCATTGCTGGCCGGGATCACTTCCAGGCGCACGGTGGAGCCTTTCGGCCCGCGGATCAGCTTGACCACTTCATCCAGGCGCCAGCCGATCACGTCGACCATCTCCTTGTCGCCCTGGGCCACGCCGATGATCTTGTCCGCCGGGACGATCTGCTTACTCTTCTCCGCCGGGCCGGCCGGCACCAGGCGCACCACTTTGACGTATTCGTTGTCCGACTGCAGCACGGCGCCGATGCCTTCCAGCGACAGGCTCATGTTGATGTCGAAGTTCTCCGCGTTGTCCGGGGAGAGGTAGTTGGTGTGCGGGTCGTAGGTCTGCGCGAAGGCGTTGATGTAGGCCTGGAACACGTCTTCGCCGCTGGTCTGGTCGAGGCGCTTGCGCTGGTTCTGGTAGCGCTTGGTCAGCAGTTCCTCGATGGCCTTGGGTTCCTTGCCGGTCAGCTTGAGGCGCAGCACCTCATCCTTGACGCGTTTGCGCCAGAGGTCGTCGAGTTCGCCGTGGTTCTTCGCCCAGGGGGCGTTCTCGCGGTCGACCAGCAGGCTTTCCTCGACGCTGAAGTCCAGTGCGCTGGTGTTCTGCAGCAGCTTGAGGGCGTAGTCCAGGCGTTCCTGCACGCGCACCAGCTGGCGCTTGTACATGAGGAAGCCGGGTTCCAGGTCGCCGCTTTTCAGCAGGTCGTCGAACTGGTTGCGCCACTGGTCGAATTCGGCGATGTCCGCGGCGGTGAAGTAGCTGCGTGCCGGGTCGAGCATCTTCAGGTAGCCGTCATAGACCTTCTGCGAACGCGTGTCGTCGAGCGGTGGCTTGTTGTAGTGATGGCGCTTGAGCAATTCCACCACGTTCAGGCTGGCGATGATCTGCTCGCGGTCGGGCTGCAGGTAGTCCCAGTTCTCCGGGCCGGTCTTGGCGGCTGCCGGCAGGGCGTGCAGGCCCAGGACGAGGGCGAGGGCGGTGGTGGAGAAGGAGCGCAGCATAGTGATTCGACGCGAAGGCAGGTGATAACGCATATTAGGCCGTCTTTTGAGCGCCCGGTTCCATCCGAACCCGGCAGCATAATGCAGAAATCCCGGCGCACTGCGCTGGGAGGCACATTCACTATGGAGGCAGCATGAAGGCATTGCAAGGCGTCGAGGGGCAGGTTGAATGGTGCGAACGGCCCAGCCCGGCCTGCGATGTCGGGCAGATTCGCGTGCGCGTGGCGGCGGCCGGGCTGAATCGCGCCGACCTGCTGCAGCGCGCCGGGATGTACCCGCCACCGCCCGGTAGCAGCGACATCCTCGGCCTGGAGTGTGCCGGGGTGGTCAGCGAGGTTGGCGCCGGCAGTGCCTGGCAGGTCGGCGACCGGGTCTGCTGCCTGCTGGCCGGTGGCGGCATGGCCGAGGAGGTGGTGGTCGACGCCCGCCATGCCCTGCCGGTGCCGCAAGGCCTGTCGCTGGCCGAAGCGGCGGCGCTGCCGGAGGTGTATGCCACCGCCTGGCTCAATCTGTACCAGCTGGCGGCCCTGAAGCCGGGCGAGAAGGTACTGCTGCATGCCGGCGCCAGTGGCGTGGGCTCGGCGGCGATCCAGCTGTGCAAGGCCTTCGGCAACACGTGCTGGGTCAGCGTCGGCTCCGCCGAGCGGCTGGCCTATTGCGAGAGCCTCGGCGCCCAGGGCGGTGCGCTGCGTGGCGAAAACCTGGAAAGCCTGCGCGATTTCGCCCCGTTCGACGTGATCCTCGACCCGGTCGGCGCCGCCTATGCCGAACTGAACCTGGCCCTGCTGGCGCGCGACGGGCGCTGGGTGAATATCGGCCTGATGGGCGGCAGCAAGGCGCAGCTGGACATGGCCCTGCTGCTGGGCAAGCGCATCCAGCTGATCGGCTCGACCCTGCGCAACCGCGATGACGCGTTCAAGGCCGAGCTGCTCAGCGACTTGGGCCAGCATGTCTGGCCGCTGTTCGGCGAAGGGCGGCTGAAACCGCAACTGGAGCAGAGCTTCGCCGCCCGGGACGTGCAGGCCGCCTTTGCCGCCCTGGCGAGCAATCGGGTGGCCGGCAAGGTGGTCTTGCTGATCGACGAGAACCTGGTCTGACCAGCCTCTGCGAGCCTGTTTGCGATCTCATGTAGGGTGCGCTGTGCGCACCGCAAGCCACGCACAGGGCTCAGGTGCGCACGGCGCACCCTAAGCATTCTCACCAGGCGCGGATGTCATCACTTCCAGCTGAGAATTTCCCAGCCGGCCTGCTCGGCATGGGCGCGCAGGGTCGGGTCCGGGTTGACCGCGCGGGGGAAGTCCACTTGGCCGAGCAGCGGCAGGTCGTTGCGCGAGTCGGAATAGAAGTAGGCGCCGGCCAGGCTTTCCCCCTGCTGCTCCAGCCAGTCCTGCAGGCGCAGCACCTTGCCTTCGCGGTAGGTCAGCACGCCGTGGGTCTTGCCGCTGTAGTGGCCGTGCTGCTGCTCCAGGTCGATGGCCAGCACTTCCGCTACGCCCAGGCGTTCGGCGATGGCGCTGACCAGGAAGTGCGCCGAGGCGGAGATCACCAGCAGGCGGTCGCCGGCGGCGCGGTGCTTGGCCAGGCAGCGCATGGCATCGCTGTAGATGATCGGTTCGATGACGTCCTCGACGAAGGGGCCGACGACGAACTCGACTTCCTCCTGAGTGCGCCCCACCAGCGGCGACAGGGTGTAGGCCATGTACTCCTCCATGGCCAGCTCGCCCCGGGAGTAGAGGGCCATCAGCTCCTGCTCGCGGGTCAGGAAGCTGTCTGCGTCGACCCACTGGATGGCGGCCATGTGTTTGGCCCACAGCGAGGCGCAGTCGCCGTCGATCAGGGTTTCGTCGAGGTCGAAGATTGCCAGGGCCATCACGCCACCTCCCGGATCGCCTGTTCGTCGATGGTCAGGCCGATGCACTGGCCCTTGCCGATCAGGTCGCCTTCGCGGCGGTTGAGCACATCGACCACCAGTTGCACGCCGTTGGCCTGCACGCGGTAGCGGATGACGTTGCCGAGCAGGCTGTGGCCGAGGATTTCCGCGGCGATGGCGCCGCTGTGGTGCAGCTGGATGGCTTCCGGGCGGATGGCGATGCGGCTGCTGACCGGGCGCAGCAGCAGGCGGCTGGCGGCTGGCGCGTCGAGCAGGTTGTAGTTGCCGATGAAACCGGCGGCGAAGGCATCCACCGGTGCGGTGTAGAGGGTTTCCGCATCGCCGCTCTGCACGATCTTGCCGGCGTTCATCAGGAAGATGCGGTCGCTCAGGGTCAGCGCTTCTTCCTGGTCGTGGGTGACGAAGATGGTGGTCAGGCCCAGCTCCTGCTGGATGCCGCGGATCTGCTCGCGCAGGTGCTTGCGGATGCGTGCATCCAGGGCCGACAGCGGCTCGTCGAGCAGCAGCAGGCGTGGGCGGGTGACCAGCGAGCGGGCCAGGGCCACGCGCTGGCACTGGCCGCCAGAGAGCTGGTGCGGGTAGCGGCTGGCGAAATCGCCCAGCTCGACCATGGTCAGGGCCTCCTGCACGCGCTGGGCGCTTTCCTCCTTGCCGACCTTGTGCATGCGCAGGCCGAAGGCGACGTTCTGCGCCACGCTCATGTTGGGGAACAGCGCGTAGCTCTGGAACACCATGCCGATGTCGCGCTTCTGCGGCGCCAGCGGCACCAGATCCTGGCCGCCCAGCAGGATCTGCCCGCCGTCGACCTCGGTGAGGCCGGCGATGCAGCGCAGCAGAGTGGATTTGCCGCAACCGGAGGGGCCGAGCAGGGTGACGAACTCGCCCTGGGCGATTTCGCAGTTGATGTCGCTGAAGATCGAGGTGGCGCCGTAGCTTTTGTGCAGGCCGCGGATGCTCAGGTAACTCATGAGTTGTCCTTGTTCAGGCGATTGGCCGCCCAGGTGAAGATCAGCACGAAGAAGAAGTAGGAAATCACCAGCGCGCTGTTGAAGTGGCCGCTGCTGTTTTTCATGTTGTTCAGGTACACCTGCAGGGTCTCGTAGCGGGTGCCGACCAGCAGGTTGGCGAAGACGAACTCGCCGAACAGGAAGCTGAAGGAGAGGAACAGCGAGACCATCAGGCCCTTGCGCAGGTTCGGCAGTACCACCAGGAAGGCGGCCTGCCAGGTGCTGGCGCCGAGCAGTTGGGCGGCGTCCATCAGGTCGCGCAGGTTGATCGCCTGCAGGTTGTTGGTGATCGCCCGGTACATGAACGGCAGGGCCACGGTGAAGTAGCAGCCGATCAGGATCCACGGCGTGCCGACCATCGCCAGCGGTCCGGAGCCGTAGACCTGCAGCAGGCCCACCGAGGACACCACCGGCGGCACGGCGAACGGCAGCAAAATCAAGATGTTCATCAGCCCGTCGAGCTTGGGGAAGTGGTAATGCACCACAAACAGCAGCGGCAGGATCAGTACCGTGGCCAGCAGCAGCGAGCCGAAGCACACCAGAAGCGACTGGCCGAAGGCGGCGAGAAAGCGCGGGTCGCTCCACAGCGCCAGGTACCACTTGAAGGTCAGGCCGGACGGCAGGATGGTCGCCGACCAGCTGGTGGATAACGAATAGAGCAGGGTGCCGGCCAGCGGCAGGAGGAGGATCAGGAACAGCAGCCAGACCACCGTGCGGTGATAGAGGGCGGCCGGTTTGGCATCAGCGCGCGACATGGTAGCTCCTCTTCAGCAGCCACTGATGGACCACGGTTATCACCACCATCAGGCCCACCAGCACCATGGCCAGGGCGCTGGCCATGTCCGGGTTGAGGCTGATGTCGCCGGCGACCATGGCGGCGATGCGGATCGGCAGCACGTTGAAGTTGCCGGTGGTCAGCGCATACACCGTGGCGTAGGCGCCGAGGGCGTTGGCCAGCAGGATGACGAAGGTGCCGAGCAGGGCCGGGGTCAGCACCGGCAGGCCGATATGCCGCCAGAAGTCCCAGGTGCCGGCGCCGAGCAGGGCGGCGGACTCGCGCCAGTCCTCGCGCAGGGCGTCGAAGGCGGGGTAGAGCAGCAGCACGCCGAGGGGGATCTGGAAGTAGGTGTAGAGCACGATCAGCCCGGTCTTGGAGTACAGGTTGAAGTCCTCGATCACCCCAGTCTGCTTGAGCAGCAGGGTCAGCGCGCCGTTGAAGCCGAGGATGATGATGAAGGCGAAGGCCAGCGGCACGCCGGCGAAGTTGCTGGTCATGTTGGAGAAGGCCATGACGAAGTCGCGCAGCCTGGAGTCGACCTGGCGCAGCGAGTAGCTGCCGAGCACGGCGATGACGATGCCGAACAGGCTGGACCAGAAGGCGATCTGCAGGCTGTGCTTGATCGCCTGCAGGTAGAACTTGGAGGCGAAGATCTTCGCGAAATTGCCCAGGCCCCAGGCGTCGCCGACGCTCAGGCTGTGCACCGCGACCCACAGCAGCGGGGCGATCTGGAAGGCGATGAAGAAGATGGCGAAGGGCAGCAGGCACAGCAGGGCCAGCCATTTGCCGCGAGGTTTGCTTGCCGTCACTTGAGCAGTTCCTTGCACAGCGGTTTGTCGTGGCTGGCGCCGAGCAGGCTGCAGATGGTGCCGCACAGCTCGGTCTGCAGCGGCTGCGCGCTGGCATCCAGGCTGAAGGCGCTGCCGGCGACGAACAGCGGGACTTCGCGCTCCTCCGCCAGCAGGCCGTTGTGCGAGTGGTCGTTGTTCATGCCGTGGTCGGCGGTGACCAGTACCTGGTAGCCGGTATCCAGCCAGCGCTGCAGGTATTCGGCCAGGAGGATGTCGGCGCGGCGTGCGCTGTTGCGGTATTGCGGCGAGTCCAGGCCATGCTTGTGGCCGGCGTCGTCGATGTTCATCGGGTGCACCAGGAGGAAGTTCGGCCGGTGCTGCAGACGCAGGTGCTCGGCGTCGGCGAACAGGTGCGAGTCCGGGTAGTGGTCGGCGTAATAGAAGTGGCCCTGCTGGATCGGCAGGGCCGGGTCGCTGGTGTGGCGGTCGCGGGCCGCGTCGAAGGGCGCGCGGTTGTACAGCTCGCTGATCCAGTGATAGGCCGCGGCGGCGGTGGACAGGCCGGCAGCGCGGGCATAGTGGAAGATGCTGCGCTGGTTGGACAGACGCACCACGTCGTTGTGCACGATGCCGCTGTCGAGCGGCGCCACGCCGGTCAGGATGCATTCGTAGAGCGGGCGCGACAGCGCCGGCAGCTCGCATTCGAGCTTGTACAGCACGGCGCGGTCGGCACCGCAGTAGGCCTGCAGATGGCCCAGCGCATGGCGGGCCACCTCGTAGTTCAGGCCATCCAGCAGCACCAGGATGACGTTGTGTTTCATCGGGCGATTTCCTTGAGCTAAAACGCAGCCCGGCGAGTGTCGGGCTGCGGAGCCACGATTACTGCATTTCGATGATCACGTTTTCCTGCCACAGCTGCGGCAGCGCCTTCGAGGTGGCTTCCCAGGCGGCCGGGTCCTTGATCGGCTGGACCTTGGCGTACTGCGCGTTGGGCAGCAGCTTGGCCTGCACCTCGGCCGGCAGGGTCAGGTGCTCGGCGCGGATCGGCCGGGCGTTGCCCTTGGCCAGGTTGATCTGGCCGGCGTCGCTCAAGATGTACTCGCGCGCCAGCTTGGCGGCGTTGGGGTGCTTGGCGTACTTGTTGATGATGGTGGTGTAGCCGGAAATCACCGAGCCATCGGAGGGGATCAGCACTTCGAAACGGCTCGGGTCGATCTGGTCGCGGTAGGACAGGCCGTTGAAATCCCAGACGATGCCGACTTCCACTTCGCCTTTTTCCAGGGTCTGGATGGTCGGGTTGGACAGGCCCAGACGGCCCTGCTTGGCGATCTCGGCGAAGAAGTCCAGGCCCGGCTGGATGTTCTTCTCATCACCGCCGTTGGCGATGGCGGCGGCCAGCACGCCGTTGACCGCCTGGGCGGCGGCGCTGACGTCACCGATGGCGACCTTGTACTTACCTTGCTTGAGGTCGGCCCAGGACTGCGGCACGTCCTTGACCAGCTGCTTGTTGACGATGAAGGCGATGGAGCCGGTGTAGGCCAGCATCCAGTGGCCGTCCGCGTCCTTGGCCCAGGCCGGGATCTGTTCCCAGGTGCTCGGTTTGTAGGCCTGGGTGACGCCCTGCTGCACGGCGATGGGGCCGAAGGCCGCGCCAACGTCGCCGATGTCGGCGGTGGCGTTGTCCTTCTCGGCGGCGAACTTGGCGATTTCCTGGGCCGAGCTCATGTCGGTGTCCATGTGCTTGAGGCCGTAGAGTTTGCCCAGGTCGGCCCAGGTGTCCTTCCAGTTGGCCCAGCTGTCCGGCATGCCGACGCTGTTGACCTCGCCCTCTGCGCGGGCGGCTTGTTCCAGGCTCTTTACATCCTCGTTGGCCATGGCCTGGTTACCCAGAATAATGGCCGATCCCATCAGTGAAGCCAGCAGCAGGCGTTTCATGGTGAAGCTCCTTAGCGGGGTGAAAGATTGGTATAGATCAGCAAGACCCAGGCCAATCTAGAAGCTTTCTATGACGTTTTTATGGCGACGCTGCCCCGCTTCATCCGGGCCAGGCCGCGTCTGCAAGCGTAGACCATGGCTAAGTGGCTGATTTGCCGGAAGACTGCCGGGCCTTGTGGCATGGGGCGTGCAGGAGACTCGCTACACCTCCGGGCTGTCACGCCACGGTCATCTAGGCTGCCTAGCATGGCCGCACTTTCGACCGGTCGTGCCCCTTGTTGGTGCTGGTCTATTCCAGAGTGGAGTTTTGCATGCGCGACGAAGCGCCCCGTACCGTTACCGCCATCTGCCGGGCCCTGCAGGAGCAGATCGAGCATGGCCTGCTGGCGCAGGGCAGCCAGCTGCCGGCCGAGCGCAAGCTCAGTGAGCTGTTCGAGACCACCCGCATCACCCTGCGCGAGGCGCTGGGGCAGCTGGAGGCCGAGGGGCTGATCTACCGCGAGGAGCGCCGCGGCTGGTTCGTCTCGCCGCCGCGGCTGGCCTACAACCCGCTGGTGCGCAGCCACTTCCATGCGATGGTGCGCGAGCAGGGGCGGCAGTCCTCCACCGAGCTGCTCAGCGCCCGGCTGATGCCGGCGCCGGTGGATATCTGCGCGCTGCTGGAGTTGCCGGCGCTGTCGGCGGTACTGCAGATCCGCCGCGCGCGGCGCATCGACGGGCGCCTGGTGCTGTACGTCGAGCACTACCTGAATCCGGCCTACTTTCCCGGCATCCTGCAGTTCGACCTGACCTGCTCGCTGACCGAGCTGTACGCCAGCGAGTACGCCATCCACTACGGGCGGGTGCGTTTCGACATCCTGCCCACCGCGTTGCCGGCCGAGGCGGCGAACAGCCTGAAGACCACCCTGGGCAGCCCGGCGCTGCGCATCACCCGGGTCAACCGCGACCAGCACGGGCGGCTGATCGACTGCGACCTGGAATTCTGGCGCCACGACGCCATTCACGTCAGCGTCGAAGTGCCGGAGTGAGCGGTGCGGTGCCAGGTTTGCGATGGGTAGGTTGTGGTTGAGCGCAGCGAAGCCCAACGCCAGGGCGGCGGGTTACCAAGAGGTCGGGCTGGGCTCCGCTCGTTGGGCTTCGGCGCTGCGCGCCTCAACCCAACCTGCGCGATAGAGTTACGCCAGCTCGGCGCTGGCGAAGAAGGCGCTGAGGACTTTCACCAGGTGAGCCAGGTCATGGCTGCCGGCCAGTTCGCGGATCGAGTGCATGGCGAAGGTCGGCAGGCCGATGTCCACGGTGCGCACGCCCAGCTGGCTGGCGGTGATCGGGCCGATGGTCGAGCCGCAACCCATGTCGCTGCGCACCACGAAGCTCTGCACCGGCACTTCCTCGGCCAGGCACAGGTGGCGGAAGAAGCCGGCGGTCTCGCTGTTGGTGGCGTAGCGCTGGTTGCTGTTGACCTTGATCACCGGGCCGGCGTTGAGCTTGGGGCCGTGGTTGGCGTCGTGCTTGTCGGCGTAGTTGGGGTGCACGCCGTGGGCGTTGTCGGCCGACACCAGCAGCGACTTCTGGATGCTGCGCACGAAGCCGTCGCCTTCCGGCAGCACGCGGCGCAGCACCTGCTCGAGGAACGGGCCATCGGCGCCGCAGGCCGAGCAGGAGCCGATCTCCTCGTGGTCGGTGCACACCAGCACGCAGGTCTCGTCGCCTTCGGCGGCGAGCAGGGCCTGCAGGCCGGCGTAGCAGGACAGCAGGTTGTCCAGGCGCGCGCCGGCGATGAAGTCCTGGTTGAGGCCGATCACCGCGGCCGGCTGGGTGTCGTAGAAACTCAGTTCGTAGTCCAGCACCGCGTCGGCGCTGATGCCGTGCTCTTCGGCCAGGCGGTCGGTGAGCAGGGCGCGGAAGTCGGCCGGCTCCTCACCGGCGATCTGCGCCAGGATCGGCGGCAGCTCGTTCTGCGGGTTGATCGCCCAGCCCTGGTTGGCCTCGCGGTTGAGGTGGATGGCCAGGTTGGGAATGGTGGCGATCGGCAGCTCGAAGTCGATCAGCTGGCTCTGCACCTTGCCGCCCTCGCGGAAGGTCACCCGCCCGGCCAGGGACAGGTCGCGGTCGAACCAGGGCGCGAGCAGGGCGCCGCCGTAGACTTCCACGCCGAGCTGGAAGAAGCCCTGGCGCTGCAGCTCCGGTTGCGGCTTGACGCGCAGGCAGGGGCTGTCGGTATGCGCGCCGACCAGGCGCAGGCCGCCGTCCAGGGCGCTGCGCTTGCCCAGCTTGAAGGCGATCAGCGAGGAGTCGTTGCGGGTCACGTAGTAGCGTCCGCCGGCTTCGGTATGCCAGGGCTCGCGCTCGTCCAGGGCCCGGTAGCCGGCGGCCTGCAGGCGCTGGGCCAGGCTGCGGGTGGCGTGGAAGGGGGTGGGCGAGGCCTTGAGGAAATCGATCAGGCCCTGGTTCAGTTCTTCGCGCATACACAGCTCCGGACGGCAATGCCCCGAGTTTATCGGATTCCGCGGGGCGTTTGGCAGGCGCGTGTCGGCCCTTATCCCGTGTACGGCGCGCTACGCCGTTGCGGCATGGCAGAGGGAAAAGCCGTCAGAATGGCGCCGGGCACTCGAAGTGCAGCCGCTCGCCGGTTTGCGGGTGGGTCAGGCTGAGCATGCTGGCGTGCAGGCACAGGCGCGGCCAGGCGGCCAGGGCCTGCTCGTGGGCGTATAGACCGTCGCCGAGCAGCGGATGGCCGATCGACAGCATGTGCACGCGCAGTTGATGGGATCTGCCGGTGATCGGCGTCAGCTCGACCCGGCAGTAGTCGCCGCAGCGCTCGACAATGCGCCAGTAGGTCAGCGCATGTTTGCCCTGCTCATGGTCGACCACGTGGCGCGGCTTGGTCGGCGGGTCGTAGCGCAGCGGCAGGTTGATGCTGCCGCTGTCCAGCTCGGGCTGGCCCCAGCACAGGGCGGTGTAGGCCTTCTCGGTCTCGCGGTCGTGGAACTGGCGTGACAGCTCGCGGTGGCTGTCGGCATCACGAGCGAGGACGATGATGCCCGAGGTCTCCCAGTCCAGGCGATGGACGATGCGTGCTTCCGGGTAGCCGTTTTCCTGCAGGCGGGTCACCAGGCAGTCGCGGTTGTCCTCGGCGCGGCCGGGCACCGAGAGCAGCAGGGTGGGCTTGTTGATCACCAGCAGGGCGGCGTCCTGGTGGAGGATTTCGACATTCGACAGCGGCATGGGCGTTCCACAAATGACAACGGCGGCCAGGGCCGCCGTTGTTTACCTTGGACGAATCAACGATCCGGCAGGGTAATGTTGAGTTCCAGAATGGAACAGCTGCCCTGGTTTTCCAGGGCGACCTGCACCTGATCCTGGTCGATATTGACGTACTTGCGGATCACCTCGACCAGTTCCTTCTGCAGGGCCGGCAGGTAGTCCGGCTGGCTGCGCTGACCGCGCTCGTGGGCGACGATGATCGACAGACGCTCTTTCGCAATCGACGCAGGGGTTTCCTTCTTGCGTTCACGAAAGAAGTCGAAAATGTTCATTAGCGCGCTCCAAACAGGCGTTGCATGATTCCTTTCTTCTGCACGTCGAGGAAGCGATGGGGCACTTCCTTGCCCAGCAGACGGTCGACGGCATCGCCGTAGGCCTGGCCGGCATCGCTCTGTTCGTCGAGGATCACCGGTACACCCTGGTTGGAGGCCTTCAGCACGGCCTGGGATTCCGGGATCACGCCCAGCAGGTTGATGGCGAGGATCTCCTCGACGTCTTCCACGCCGAGCATTTCGCCCTTGGTCACCCGCTCCGGGTTGTAGCGGGTCAGCAGCAGGCGCTCCTTGATCGGCTCCAGGCCCTGTTCGGCGCGGCGCGACTTGCTGGCCAGCAGGCCGAGCATGCGGTCGGAGTCGCGTACCGAGGAGACTTCCGGGTTGGTCACGACGATCGCCTCGTCGGCGAAGTACATGGCCAGGTGCGCGCCGGTCTCGATGCCGGCCGGCGAGTCGCAGATCACGTATTCGAAGTTCTGCGACAGCTCGTCGATGACCTTGCCCACGCCTTCCTTGGTCAGCGCGTCCTTGTCACGGGTCTGGCTGGCGGCCAGCACGTACAGGTTCTCGAGGCGCTTGTCCTTGATCAGGGCCTGGGTCAGGGTCGCTTCGCCGTTGATGACGTTGACGAAGTCATACACCACGCGGCGCTCGCAACCCATGATCAGGTCGAGGTTGCGCAGGCCGACGTCGAAGTCGACGATGACGGTTTTGTGCCCGCGCAGAGCGAGACCGGTGCCGATGGCGGCGCTGGTGGTGGTTTTACCCACGCCACCCTTGCCGGAAGTGACTACGAGGATCTTGGCCAAGGTGATTCACCCCAAATATATGAAAAAGCGGGAAATCCGGCGCCGGTAAACTGGCTTCCGAATGCCCTTTTGCTCCCTGAAATTGGGCCGCAGTATCCGTTAAAGGCGGGTGATGTTCAACACGTCACCCGACAGGCTGACCTGTACCGATTGCCCCCACAGCGGATCGCGGCGCAAGTCTTCGGCGGTCTTGTACTGGCCGGCGATGGAGAGCATTTCCGCGCCCATCTGCTGGCAGAAAATCCGTGCCTGGGTGTTGCCCTTGACGCCAGCCAGGGCGCGCCCGCGCATCGGGCCGTACACATGGATATTGCCGTCGGCGAGAAGTTCCGCGCCGGCGCTGACCGGCGACAGCACCACCAGGTCGCCGCCCTGGGCGTAGATCTGCTGGCCGCCGCGCACCGGGGTGGTGACGATCCGGCTCGGCTTGAACACCGGCTCGGCGGGTTTTTCCACCTTCTTGCGGCTTTCCACCGGCTCGACCAGCTTCTCGCGCGCGCCGGATGGCGGCAGCACGGGCAGGTCCAGGGCGTTGGCGGCGGCGATGTCTTCCTCGCGGCTGGCGCGGATGGCCAGGGTGCGCAGGCCGTGGTTGCGGCACAGCTCCATCAGCCGGGCCAGGTCGAGGTTGCCTTCGCCGTCCGGCAGCTTGTCCAGGGCCAGCACCAGGGGAATGTTCTGGAAGAAGTTGGGGGCCTGGGCGACCTTGTCGGCCAGCTGGCGGTCCAGGCGCTCCAGGTCGTTGTGCGCCAGCTCCAGGATGGTGATGGCGAGCATGCTGCCTTTGAGCTGGAACACGGGGTCTTGGTCGAGGAGATCGGCTTGGCTCATGGTCTTGTCGTGCCTTGTGATGGCGACGACTTATAACGATAAGACCGTGAGGCCGCAAGCCGCGGCGAGTCCTGTAGAATGCCCGGCCTTGTCGTCTGTCCGGAATGTTTCATGGATCGCCCGCAATTTAGAGTCTATTTCCTGCATCCGCGTTTCTGGCCGTTGTGGCTGGGAATGGGCCTGCTCTGGCTGCTGGTGCAGTTGCCGTATCGCTGGCTGCTGGTGCTGGGGCGTGGGCTCGGCTGGCTGATGTATCACCTGGCTGGCGCGCGGCGGCACATCATCGAGCGCAATCTCGAGCTGTGTTTCCCCCAGTTGTCGACCGCCGAGCGGCAGTTGCTGCTGCGTGAAAACTTTGCCTCCACCGGCATGGCCTTCTTCGAAGCGGCCATGGGCTGGTTTTGGTCGCGGCGGCGCCTGGCCGGCCTGGCTCACATCAAGGGCCTGGAGCTGCTCAAGCAGGCCCAGGCGGACGGCCAGGGGGTGATTCTCATGGCGATGCACTTCACCACCCTGGAAATCGGCGCCGCGCTGCTGGGGCAGGTACACACCATCGATGGCATGTACCGTGAACACAAGAATCCGGCCTTCGACTATATCCAGCGCCGCGGCCGCGAGCGGCACAATCTCGACGCCACGGCCATCGAGCGTGATGACGTGCGGTCGATGCTCAAGGTGCTGCGCAGCGGCCGGGCAATCTGGTATGCGCCGGATCAGGACTACGGCGCCCAGCGCAGTGTCTTCGTGCCGCTGTTCGGTATCCAGGCGGCTACCGTGACGGCCACCAGCAAGTTTGCCCGGCTGGGCAAGGCCATCGTCGTGCCCTTTACCCAGTGCCGCCTGGCCGATGGTCGGGGTTATCAGCTGACCATCCACCCGCCGCTGGCCGATTTCCCCGGTGAGAGCGAGGAAGCCGACTGCCTGCGCATCAACCAGTGGGTCGAAACGGCCATTCGTCAGCACCCGGAGCAGTACCTGTGGGCCCATCGGCGCTTCAAGACCCGCCCGCCGGGCGAGCCGAAGCTGTATAAGAAGCGCCGCCGATAGCCCCCTATACTGGCGGAAAAACCTGCGGGAATCGTTCATGAACCAAGCCGTGCATTCCGAAACCCCGCTGACCGGGCTGATTCTCTCCGGCGGCGGGGCTCGGGCGGCTTACCAGGTCGGCGTACTCGGGGCGATCGCCGACCTGTTGCCGAATGCCGCGCACAACCCGTTCCCGGTGATAGTCGGCACCTCGGCCGGGGCCATCAATGCCGTGGGCCTGGCCTGCGGCGCCTTGCATTTCAGCGAGGCGATCCGCCGCCTGACCCAGGTCTGGCAGAACTTCCATTGCGATCAGGTCTACCGTACCGACTGGCCCGGCGTGCTGCGCCAGGCCGGGCGCTTTATCGGTCACAGCCTGCTGGGCATGGGCGGGGATATTCCGGTGGCGCTGCTCGACAGCTCGCCGCTGCGCGCCATGCTCGAACGCGAACTGGATTTCTCCGGGATCGCCGCGGCGGTGCGCATGCGCCAGCTGCGCGCGGTGGCGGTGACCGCCTTCGGCTACGAGAGCGGCCAGGCGGTGACCTTCTACCAGGGCCGCGCGACCATCGACCCCTGGTTCCGTCACCGCCGCGTCGGGGTGCCGACCCGCCTGAGCCTCGATCACCTGCTGGCCAGCGCCTCGATTCCGCTGATCTTTCCGCCGGTGAAGGTCAACCGCGAGTACTTCGGCGATGGCGCGTTGCGCCAGTCGGCGCCGATCAGCCCGGCCCTGCACCTGGGCGCCAATCGCGTGCTGGTGGTCGGGGTCAGCGGCAATCCGCTGGGGCGTGGGGCCAACCAGATGGTGCCGCGCCCGCAGAGCGGCAGGCCGCCGAGCCTGGCGCAGATCAGCGGGCACATGCTCAACAGCACCTTCATCGACAGCCTGGAAGGCGATATCGAGTTGCTCGAGCGGCTCAACCACATGGGCCGCCTGGTGCCGTCCGGCCTGCATCCGCGTGGCCTGGGCCTGAAACCGGTGGAGGTGCTGGTGATCGCCCCCAGCCAGCCGCTGGACCAGATCGCCGCCCGCCATCGCCACGAGCTGGCCCGGTCCATGCGCTTCTTCCTGCGCGGCCCCGGGGCGACCCGCGCCAGCGGGGCCGGGGTACTCAGCTACCTGCTGTTCGAGCCCGGCTACTGCAACGAGCTGATCGAACTGGGCTATCAGGACGCCATGGCGCAGAAACAGGAGTTGTGCCGCTTCCTCGGCCTGGCCGTGGCCGTGCCGGCGTCAACCGCCAGCGATGTCATCGGTGTGACCTCGACGCGCTGACTGCCAGCCGATCCTGCGGTGCATGGGGTGGCTTGAGCGCTGCGGGAGTCGATCCCGCAGTTGTCGGCTCCGGTGCACCGCCCCTCAACCCACCGGCTCTCAGGCTTCGGTCAGCTTGTCGTCGCGGAAGTCGCGCAGGGCTTGCTCGATCTCCTCGCGGCTGTTCATCACGAAGGGGCCGTACTGCACGATAGGCTCGCCCAGCGGCGTGCCGGCGATCAGCAGCACCCGCGCGCCGGACTCGCTGGCCAGCTCGATGGCGCCCTGCTCGGACAGGCGCGCCAGGCGGCTCTTGCCGATGGCATGGCCGTTCACCCCCAGCTCGCCCTCGTACACATACAGCAGCACCCGCTGGCCATCGGCCAGGCGCGGGGCGATACGGCTGCCGGCCGGCAAGTGCAGGTCGAACAGCTGCGGCCGGGTCTGCGGGCGCTGCACGGCGCCGGCCTGCTGCACCTGGCCGTCGTCGAACTGTCCGGCGATCACGCTGACCGCCACGCCATCCTGGGTGACCAGCCGCGGGATTTCCTCGGGGCCGTAGTCGCGGTAGCCGGCGGCGCCCAGCTTGTCCTTGGCCGGCAGGTTGAGCCACAGCTGGAAGCCGCGCATCACGCCCTCCTGCTGCTGCGGCATCTCGCTGTGGATGATGCCGCGGGCGGCGGTCATCCACTGCACGCCGCCGCTCTGCAGCAGGCCGACGTTGCCCAGGTGGTCCTCGTGGCGCATGCGTCCTTCGAGCATGTAGGTGATGGTCTCGAAGCCGCGGTGCGGGTGCGGCGGGAAGCCGGCGATGTAGTCGTCGGGGTTGTCCGAGCCGAACTCGTCGAGCATCAGGAACGGGTCGAAACGCTCGATGCCGGCGCCGCCGAACACGCGGGTCAGGCGCACGCCGGCGCCGTCCGAGGCAGGCTGGCCGATATGCTGGGAGACGACTTGGCGGAACTGGGTCATGGGGCACCTCCGAAGTGGGAATGTGCCTATGTTATGCCTGTCGATTGAATTGATGGTTGCGAAATGCGCGTCGATTCAATCGAAGATATCGATGTTTTTCGCTACTCGGCGATCTGCAGCTTGCGCGCCTCGCGGTAGACGTAGCGGATCTTCTCGTACTCGAACGGGGTGTTGAGCTGGCCATAGCGCAGGTTGGTGCTGTGGCGCAGGTCGACCACGCGCAGGCCGGTGATTTCCGGGTGGTCGCTGCTGGTTTCGCTCATGTTCAGGTAGTTGATCTGGCTTTCCGCGGCGAAGTCGAAGACCTTGCCGCCGGTGTCGCGCAGGTTGGACGGGCCGAGCAGCGGCAGCATGACGTAAGGCCCATCGGGCACGCCGTAGAAGCCCAGGGTCTGGCCGAAGTCCTCGCTCTGCCTGGGCAGCCCGAGCCGGCTGGCTGGGTCCCACAGCCCGGCCACGCCGACCGTGGTGTTGAGCAGCAGGCGCCCGGTGGTCTGCAGCGAGCGTTTGCCCTTGAACTGCAGCAGGCTGTTGAGCAGGTTGGGCACATCGCCCAGGTTGCTGAAGAAGTTGCTCACGCCGCTGCGCACCAGGCGTGGGGTGACGTAGCGGTAGCCGTTGACCACCGGCAGGAACACCCATTCGTCGAAGCGGTAGTTGAAGTGGTAGACCCGCCGGTTCCACGACTCCCAGGGGTCGTACACGTTCAGCGCGCTGAGGCTCGAGCGCTCGAACTCGCGCTGGTCGAGGCTGGGGTTGAACTGCAGCTGCTCCAGGGGGTTGGTGAAGCCGTCGGCATCCGTGGCGGCCTGGGCGGCGCCGGCCGGCAGCGCCAGGCTGAGCAGCAGTGCTGCATGCGAAATCCCTCGCTTAGCAGGCCGTTGAAAAACTACCTGCGTTGCCGATGCGTCGTTAAAAACAGGCTCAGAATGCTCATTTACAACTCGTAAACTGCGCTTCTTCGCCGTTTTGACCAGCCGTAGGCTGTTACTAACGTTGCGCCTAGCTTCGGCTGCCTCGCCAACATTTTTCAACGGCCTGTTAGCCACGGAAGAACTCCAGCATGGCGTCACTGTTGACGCGGTAGTTGAGGTTGCCGCAGTGCCCGCCGAGCGGGTACAGGGTCAGGCGCTCGCCGAAGGTGCGGCGCAGGAAACCGAGGTCGCCGGGGCCGAGGATCAGGTCGTCGGCGTTGTGCATCACGGCCACCTTGGCGCTGCTCTTCAGGTAGCCCTCGAGGGCGTACAGGCTGGCCTGGTCGACCATTTGCAGCAGGCTGCCGCCGTCGTACTTGGCGCGCCAGTAGGGCAGCAGCTGTTCGCTCAGGTAGCAGTCGAAGTCGCACTGCAGGGCGCGCTCGAAGAAGGGCGTCAGGCTGGTGCCCTCGCGGATCGGGTACTGCGTCGGGGTGATCAGGCCGCGGCGGTTGATCAGGTCCGAAGTGAAGGCGATGTCCGCCGAGGAGAAGCGGAAGACACTGCCGATCAGCATGGCCAGCTGTTCGTTGCTCAGCTGCTCGTCCGTCTGCAGGAAGTCGTACAGCATGGCCTCATTCAGATCGATATGCCCCTTTGCCTCGAAGTAGTGCGCCAGTTTCTCCAGCATCTGCTCGAAGTAGGTGGGGCCGCTGTCGATCCCCGCGACCCGCGTCTGCACCAGGCGGTCGAGGTTGCTCACCGAGGTGTACAGGTTGACCGGCGGGTTGACCAGCAGCACGCGCTTGAAGTTGAAGCTGCGCATGCGCTCGTCCAGTTCGCTGACGAAGGCCGCGTGCAACCCGCCGAGGCTATAGCCGACCAGGTGGAACTCGCTGACCTCCAGCCTGGGGTGCTGGGCGCGCACGGCCATCATCACCCGGTACAGGTCCTCGGCGTCGGCGCTGGAGATGCCGGGAGTGGCGCTGCGCGAGGCGGCGCTCATGAAGTCGTAGCTGGTCGGCGAGGACAGCTGCACCACGTGGTAGCCGGCGCCGTAGAACAGGCGCTTGAGGTCCTCGGTCTTGCTGCTGGCGTAGTGCGCGCCGGTACCGGAAATGATGAAGATCAGCGGCGCGCGGCCGTCCTGCCGGGCCAGGCGGTAACGAAGCTTGGTCACCGGCCAGAAGTTTTTCGGCAGCTGGAACTCGCGTTCCGGGCGCAGCTTGAGGTCGTAGTCGGCCTGGTCGATGTCGTCGTCGGCCGGCAGCTGCGGGCGCAGGGCCGGCGGCGTGCTGGCGATGGTCGCCTCGAACGGGTTGCTCAACGGGTAGCCATAGCTGGCGGCGTCGATGTCGGCGGCCTGCACGGGCAGGATGGCCAGCAGGCTGCCGAGCAGGGCGGCAAGGGCGGGCAAGCGGGACATGGCCGAATCCTTTTGCATGAGGCGTAGGGCAGTGAATAGCAGGGCTAGGACAAGCGCAAGGGCGAAGAGTGCCGTGGCGCTCAGTCGACGCGGCTGAGCTGCTCCACCCAGATCAGCTCGCAGGCACCGTCGCCGGTGTCCTCGCGGGTGCGCGAGCTGAGCCAGCGGAAGCCGTCATCGCCCTTTACCTCGACCAGCTGCCCGCGCAGGGCGATGCGCTGGCCCGGCCGCACCGCGGCCAGGGCGTCGGCCACCGCGGCGTTGGCCGGGATCAGGTGCATGTTGGCGCTGTGGATCTCGATCTCGCGGCGCGGGATGGGGAACTCCTCGACCCGCCAGCGATACCAGCGGTTGCCCTGGCTGATGGCGATTTGCGCCAGCACCTGCGGGTCGGCCATCGGTCCCCAGCCCAAGGCCAGGTCGGTGGGCGAGACCTGGGCGCCGCGGTCGAAGCGGTAGTCTTCGCGGCCAAGCACGCGGGCCTCAAGCTGGAACGGCTCGAGCGGGGTGATGGTGTGCCCGGCCAGGCGGTAGCCGGCCGCGCCCGGCTGACCGTGATCCGGCAGGGACGCAGGCGGTTGCAGCATGGCCCAGCCGAGCCAGAGCACGGACAGGGCGGCGAGGGCGTAGAGCAGGCGACGGGCATTCATGGCGTGCATTCTAGAATGCCGTTGTTGCACTAATCAGCAGGCCGATTAAGCTGGGCGCCGCTTTTTCGACCACCGGAGTTCGCCCATGTCCCGTCATCTGCCCTTGCTCGTGTTGTTGCTGCTTCTGCCACTGTGGCTGGCGGCCAGCTACGGCGTGCGTTTCGCCCTGATGGAGGACAGCCAGTGGGTGGGCCTGTGCGTGGACGAGGCGGCGCGCTGGGAGTGCCAGGCGCGCGCCGGGCTGGGCTGGCTGATCCATTTCCGGGTGATCGCCAGCACCGCCCTGGGTCTGGCGCTGCTGGCCTTCTGCATGCCGGGGCGCCTGGGCTGGGGCCTGGCCTTGCTGGCGCTGCTGGTCGGCCTGCCGGCGCTGGTGCTGTACAGCGCCAGCCTGGCGGTGTTCGCCGTGGTCCTGGCGGGGCTGCGCCTGGTGCGCCAGGTGCCCGTCAGCGCCTGAGGCCTTGCCGGAATGCAAAAAGGGACGCCTGGGCGTCCCTTTTTGCTGTTGCTGGCGTCTCAGCCGCGCTTGAACCGCAGGCTGCGCCACAGCGCCGCCACCAGCAGCGCCGAGGTGAGCGCCCAGCCGATGGCCTGCAGGTTGTGCGGGCCTTCCTGGTACAGCTGCGGGGCGATGCCGGCGGCGATCAGCACCGCCAGCAGGGCGATTTCCCGGTGCGGGCCGCCGACCGGGCGGCACAGGTAGACCAGGGCCGGCAGCAGCAGGGCCATGCTCGGGAAGCTGCGGTAGCGCGCGTCGAACACCAGGCCGAGCATCAGGATCGCGCCGGCGAAGCCGCTGGCGGCCAGCCACCAGCCGCCGCGACTGTCCAGCCAGGCGAACAGCCCTGCGCGCCAGCCGTTGCGGGCGGACAGGGCCAGGCTGACATGCGCCAGGACGATCAGGTTGAGCACCAGCAGCGCGCCGGCCCACAGCCACTCGCCGCCGTTGCGGCTGGTGATGCTGGCCAGTTCGCCCCAGCCGGCGATGCAGGCGGCGCCGAGGGCGGCGCTCAGCGGCAGCAGCAGGGCGGCGCGACGCGACGCCGGGGCGCCGGCCAGCAGCAGGCTCAGGCCGAACAGGACGCCGCTCAGACCCAGCCACAGCGGCCAGTGCGGCAGGTTGGACACCGGCCCGGCGAGGATGCCCTTGTCGCCGCGGTCGGCATCGAACAGACCCCAGTAGCCGCCGACGGCGCCTTCGCTGTCGCGCTTCCATGGCTGGTCGAAGGCCTCGATCAGGTTGTAGCGCCAGCCATTGTCCTCGGCCAGCTTGACGAAGCCGCGGATGAACAGCGCCTCGTTGACCCGGCTGGGCAGGGCGGTCTCGCGCTGGCGGCCCTCGCTTGGCCAGCCGGTTTCGCCGATCAGGATGTCCTTGGGCGCGTAGCTGTTGCCGAAGGTCTGGCGCACCTCGGCGACCTTGTGCAGGGCGTCCTCGATGCCGCTGGGTTCGTCTTCCCAGTAGGGCAGCAGGTGGATGGTGATGAAGTCCACCGCCGGCGCCACCTCGGGGTGCTGCAGCCAGAACTCCCAGACGTCGGCATAGGTGACTGGCTGCTTGACCGCGGCCTTGACCTGGCCGATCAGCTGGATCAGGCGTTCGGCGGTGGCGTCCTTGCGCAGCAGCACCTCGTTGCCGACGATCACCCCGTCGACCACGTCCGGGTAGCGGTTGGCGGTGTCGATCAGCGCCGCCACTTCGCGGTCGGTGTCCTGCGGGTTGCTGCTGACCCAGGCGCCGGCGAGCAGCTTCAGGCCATGCTTGCGCGCCAGCTCGGGAATGCCTTCCAGGCCGATCTGCGAGTAGGTGCGGATGCAGGTGAAGCGCTGGGCCAGCAGGGCCAGGTCGGCATCCACCAGCTCGGGGCGCAGCACGAAGGGTTGCTGGAAGGGCGACTGGTCCTTGCCGAACGGCGTGTAGGAGGCGCACTGCAGCTTGTGCGTCGGCGTGGCGGCATCGGCCAGCACGACCGGGCGGCCGATGCCGTACCACAGGGCGGCGAGCGCCAGCACGGCGAGCAGGCTGGTGAACAGGTAGGGCAGAACGGGGAAACGGACGGGCTGGCTCATGGCTCTGGATGCGTGGCGACAAAGCCGCGCATCTTAGCGGATCACGGCGCCTTGCGGGCAGTCCGGACGCTTATGCCTGGTGATGCAGCCAGGCATGCTGGGGAATGGCCTGCTGCCGTGCGCCGCGCTTCCCGAAACGCTGCCAGAGCTTCTCGTGGCAGTAGAACCCCACCGAGTTGCACAACGGCTCGATCGCCGCCACCAGGCCGCTGGCCGCCACGCTGCCGGTCAGTGCATAGGTCACGCCGAAGGCGATGCAGAAGTGCATGGCGGTGAAGGTGAGGGTCTTGAGCATGGCGCACCTCGAAGGAGTCGTTGTGTCTTGTGCTGCAGCCTAGGTCGCGGGGCGATGCCCGTGAAATAAGGCCTGTGCATCGACTCGATAGCGAGAAGGCTGTTCTGGCGGGGCGCGCCGGCTGGCACAGGGGCGGCATTGACCGGTCGTCTGTCCGCCTCGGGGGCTGCTGTTCTCGCGTTAGCCTGAATGCAGTAGGTCGGGCAACCGGCACGCGCGGCGCCGCCTCCGACCTGGTGCGCCGTCGCGGCTGGCGGGCCCTAAGACTTTGGTCGAGAAAGCCCGGCTGCTACGACTAAGGTCGTCTGTCAGCCGTTGGCCGGCCAACTAGAGTGAACTCACCAGCAACCCATGCTGCGGAGGACAACAACAATGAACGACAGCATCTACAAGCGGATTGAACAGAATCCGCAATTCCAGGAACTGGTCGCCAAGCGCGAACGCTTTGCCTGGATCCTATCCGCCATCATGCTCGGCATGTACGTGGCCTTCATCCTACTGATCGCCTTCGAGCCGCAACTGCTCGGAACCCGTATCAATGCCGACTCGCCGGTTACCTGGGGGATTCCCCTGGGTGTCGGTCTGATCGTTTCCGCCTTCGTGCTGACCGGTATCTACGTCAAGCGCGCCAACGGCGAATTCGACCGTCTGAACAAGGCCATTCTCGACGAGGTGCAGAAATGATCGCGCGACTCCTCACTGCCATAGGTCTGCTGGCCCTGGCTCCGGCCCTCTGGGCTGCCGGTGCGATTGAGGGCGACGTACAGCGTCAGCCGCTCAACACCTCGGCCATCGTCATGTTCCTCGCCTTCGTCGGCGCCACCCTGTATATCACCTACTGGGCGTCCAAGCGCAACACCTCGACGTCCGATTTCTACACCGCCGGCGGCAGCATCACCGGCTTCCAGAACGGCCTGGCGATCGCCGGCGACTACATGTCGGCGGCCTCGTTCCTGGGTATTTCCGCGCTGGTGTTCACCAGCGGCTATGACGGCCTGATCTACTCGATCGGCTTCCTGGTCGGCTGGCCGGTGATCCTGTTCCTGATCGCCGAACGCCTGCGCAACCTCGGCAAGTACACCTTCGCCGACGTGGCCTCCTACCGCCTCGGTCAGACCCAGATCCGCACCCTGTCCGCCAGCGGCTCGCTGGTGGTGGTGGCGTTCTACCTGATCGCGCAGATGGTCGGTGCCGGCAAGCTGATCGAGCTGCTGTTCGGTCTCGACTACCACGTGGCGGTCGTCCTGGTCGGTATCCTGATGGTGCTCTACGTGCTGTTCGGCGGCATGCTGGCGACTACCTGGGTGCAGATCATCAAGGCCGTGCTGCTGCTCTCCGGTGCCTCCTTCATGGCGCTGATGGTGATGAAGCACGTCGACTTCGACTTCGCCCGCCTGTTCAGCGAAGCCATTGCCGTGCACCCGAAAGGCGAGGCCATCATGAGCCCCGGCGGTCTGGTGAAGGATCCGGTGTCGGCCATCTCCCTGGGCCTGGCGCTGATGTTCGGTACCGCCGGCCTGCCGCACATCCTGATGCGCTTCTTCACCGTGTCGGATGCCAAGGAAGCGCGTAAATCGGTGTTCTACGCCACCGGCTTCATCGGCTACTTCTACATCCTGACCTTCATCATCGGTTTCGGCGCGATCCTCCTGGTCAGCACCAACCCGGCCTTCAAGGACGCCACCGGTGCCCTGCTCGGCGGCAACAACATGGCGGCCATCCACCTGGCCAACGCCGTGGGCGGCAGCTGGTTCCTCGGCTTCATCTCGGCCGTGGCCTTCGCCACCATCCTCGCGGTGGTCTCCGGGCTGACCCTGGCCGGCGCTTCGGCGGTGTCCCACGACCTGTATGCCAGCGTGTTCCGCAAGGGCCGCGTCAACGAGAAGGATGAGCTGCGCGTATCGAAGATCACCACCGTGTGCCTCGGCGTACTGGCGATCGTGCTGGGCATCCTGTTCGAGAAGCAGAACATCGCCTTCATGGTCGGTCTGGCCTTCTCCATCGCGGCCAGCTGCAACTTCCCGGTACTGATCCTCTCCATGTACTGGAAGAAGCTGACCACCCGTGGCGCCATGATCGGCGGCTGGCTCGGCCTGATCACCGCCGTGGCGCTGATGATCCTCGGCCCAACCGTGTGGGTGCAGATCCTCGGCCATGCCGAAGCCATCTACCCCTACGAGTACCCGGCGCTGTTCTCCATGGCGATTGCCTTTGCCGGCATCTGGTTCTTCTCGATCACCGACAAGTCCGCGGCAGCCAGCGAAGAACGTGCACGCTTCTACTCGCAGTTCGTCCGCTCGCAGACCGGCCTCGGCGCCAGCGGTGCGGTGTCCCACTAACCCGCCAGTTTCTCCGTGTGATTGGGCAGCCCTCGGGCTGCCCTTTTTTGTGGGCGCTATTGGCTAGGCTGGAGTCGTGTATCCAGCGAAGGCTGGCGATGACTCAGTCGCTTCCCGGATTGCCGGCCACGGGAAAAGCGGGTTGCCTGGTGTTGATCGGCATCCGTAAGCGCTTGTGCAGATCCACGGCCGAACAGCTGCTCGCCAACCGCAGCGGTTGGACTTCTTGAGGAGAATGACCATGCCCGCAGACCGCAAGATCGACTACATCGAATTGCCCGCCCGTGACCTGGAGCGGGTCAAGAGCTTTTACCACGAGGTGTTCGGCTGGCAGTTCGTCGACTACGGCCCGGAGTACTGCGCCTTCAATGACGGGCGCCTGGATGGCGGCTTCTACCAGGCCGACCGGCAGGCGTCGACCGCCAACGGCTCGGTGCTGGTGGTGCTGTATGCCGACGATCTGGAGGCGGCGCTGGCGCGGGTGCGTGCCCACGGCGGGGCGATAGTGCGGGATATTTTCAGCTTCCCCGGGGGCCGCCGTTTCCAGTTCGCCGACCCCAACGGCAACGAGCTGGCGGTGTGGTCGGCGCACTGAGCAGGGCAGGCACTTCCATGGCGGGGCTCCTGGGGGCAGCTCACTCCCTCGCGTAGGGTGCGCCGTGCGCACCGCAAGCCAGGTGCAGGTCGCCGGTGCGCACGGCGCAGCCTACCCAGGAGCCGCCCAGTTCCGAAGCCAGTGAGCGGCCGAGACAGTTCGCAACCGGCTCTTAGAGCTTCTTCGCCGAGACGATCAGCACCGGCTGGCGCGGTACGTTCTGGTGCATGCCGCGGTTGCCGGTCGGCACCTGGGCGATCTTGTCGACCACGTCCATGCCGCGCACCACCTTGCCGAACACCGCGTAGCCGAAATCGCGGCCGCCGTGGTCGAGGAAGGCGTTGTCCTTGTGGTTGATGAAGAACTGGCTGGTGGCCGAGTCGACCACCTGGGTGCGGGCCATGGCCAGGGTGCCGCGCTCGTTGCGCAGGCCGTTGTCGGCCTCGTTCTTGATCGGCGCCTGGGTGTCCTTCTCGCTCATGTCGGCATCGAAGCCGCCGCCCTGAACCATGAAGCCGGGAATCACCCGGTGGAACTGGGTGCCGTCGTAGAAGCCGGACTCCACATAGGCGAGGAAGTTCTGGGTGCTGATCGGCGCCTTGTCGGCGGCCAGCTCGATTTCGATTTCACCCAGGCTGGTGGTCAGCAGCACGTGCGGGTTGGCGACGGGGGCGGCCAGCAGGTTGAGGCTGAGCAGCAGGCTGGAGGCGGCGAGGGCAAGTTTCTTCAGCATGGGTAGATCCTTGTTGTGGGTCAGGGGTGTTCGACGGAGTCGATGAAGTCGAGCAGGGTGGTGTTGAAACGTTCGGGCTGGTCCATCGGCGTGGCGTGGCGGGACTGCTCGATCACCACCAGGCGCGCATTGCGCATGGCCTGCACATAGCGCTGCTTGTGCGCCACCGGGGTGTAGTCGCGGTCGCCGCTGACCACCAGGGTAGGACAGGTGATCGCGTCCAGGCGTTCCCATACGCTCCAGCCGATGATCGCATCCAGGCTGGCCAGGTAGGCGCGCTTGTCGTTCTGCGGCCAGCGCTGCTCGATCTTCTGCCGCAGCTCGGCCTGTTCCGGGCGCGGGAAGAGGATGCGGCCCAGGCCCTTGCCGATGGTTTCCAGGCTGAGCAGGCGCGACAGGCTCCAGCGTTTGAGCAGCTGCCAGCGCTCGTTCAGGTTCTTGGCCTTCACTTCCGGGGTGCTGTTGACGATGGTCAGGCTCAGCAGCAGCTGCGGCTGGTCGACCGCCAGCTGGAAGGCGATCATGCCGCCCATGGAGATGCCGACCAGGTGCACCCGCTCCAGGCCCAGGTGCTCGATCAGCGCCGCCACGTCGTCGGCAAAGGCCTTGATGCTGTAGGCCTCGCGCGGTTTGCCGGAGCGGCCGTGGCCGCGCACGTCGAGGGCGATCAGCCGATGCCCGGCGCTCAGTGCCGGCAGCTGGTACTCCCAGTCGCGAATGCTCGAGCCGAGGCCATGCACCAGCAGCAGCGGGGTGCCCTGGCCATGATCCTCGAAATGCAGCTGGCAGCCGGCGTGTTCGAAATAGGACATGGGGTGTGTGCTCTCAGTGGCTCGGCAGCGGCGCGGCGAACGGCGCGTCCAGCGGGGCGGCATCGAAGGTCTTGATCAGCTCGACGAGGATCTGCGTGGCCGGGCCCAGGGGCTTGTCCTTGTTGGCATACAGCGAGAAGGAGGGGTTGCGCGTGCCGCCCTGGGCCAGCGGCAGCGGCTTGAGCAGGCCTTCGCGCAGTTCGCGCTCGATCGAGTGGCGCGGCAGCCAGGCGAAACCCAGGCCGCTGCTGACGAAGGAGGCGGCGGTGGGCAGGCTGCTCACCGTCCAGCGCTGTTCGGCGCCGAGCCAGCCGACATCGCGCGGCTGGGTGCGCCCGGAGTCGCGGATCACCACCTGCATCTGGCTTTCCAGGTCCTGGAAGGTCAGTTCGCGCTGCAGGCGGTGCAGGGCGTGATCGGGGTGGGCGACGGCGACGAATTCGATGCTGCACAGCTCGGTGCCCAGGTAGCCGGGAATGTTCAGGCCGGTGATGGCCAGGTCGGCGGTGCCTTCCAGCAGCACCTCCTCGACCCCCGACAGCACCTCCTCGCGCAGGCGCACGCGGCAGCCGCGGCTTTGCGGGATGAAGGCCGACAGCGCGCGCAGCAGGCGCACGTTGGGGTAGGCAGCATCGACCACCAGGCGCACCTCGGCTTCCCAGCCCTGCTCCATGGAATGGGCCAGGTCTTCCAGCTGGCTGGCCTGCTTGACCAGTTGCCGCGAGCGGCGCAGCAGCACTTCGCCGGCCTCGGTGAGCACCGCCTTGCGCCCGTCGATGCGCAGCAGCGGCACGCCGAGCTGCTCCTGCATGCGCGCCACGGTGTAGCTCACCGAGGATTGCGAGCGGTGCAGCCCCTCGGCGGCCTGGGCGAAGCCGCCGTGGTCGACCACCGCCTGCAGCGTGCGCCATTGATCGAGGGTGACACGGGGCGCTTTCATCGTTGCTTCCTCTTCTCTACTCTTGACGTCCCCTGAAGGAGACTGCCGCATGAACAAGCTTTGCCTGGCCCTGGTCGCGCTGTTGCCGCTCACCGCCGTCGCGTATCCGGTGGAGATGAACAAGCAGATGAATGGTGCCGAAGTGTCGGCGACCGCCGAGGACATCGACAGCGATATCGGCTCGGTGATGCTCTACAACTACGGCGAGCGCGCCGCCCAGTGCAAGGCGACGTTCCGCAATGGCCCGGATGCGCCGCGCACGCGCAAGATCGATCTGGCGCCGGGGCAGAACAGCAACCTGACGGTGAAGTTCAACCGCAACGTGATCAAGCTGCGCATCGACCTGGTGTGCCATCCCAGCTGAGCCCGTTGAGCCGAACTGTTGGCAGCCTAGTGCGGGGTTGCCTACAAATCAACTTAATCGATAGTTAGTAGCGGTTTTTTGCGCTTTTTTATCGAACTACATTCCCCTAATCTGCCCCCATCGACGCACAACAACCCCCGATGGAGGTAAGCCCAATGTCCCGTGTCCTGGTTATCGAAAGCAGCGCCCGCAAAGAAGGTTCCGTATCCCGTCAGCTGACCGCCGACTTCATCGCCCAGTGGCAGGCCGCCAACCCGCAGGACCAGATCCAGGTCCGCGACCTGGCTGTGGAGCAGGTGCCGCACCTGGATATCGACCTGCTCAGTGGCTGGATGAAGCCCGCCGAGCAGCAGAACGAGGTGGAAAAGGCCGCCGCGGCCCGCTCCAACCTGCTCACCGACGAGCTGCTGGCTGCCGATGTGCTGGTTCTGGCTGCACCGATGTACAACTTCGCCATCCCCAGCACCCTGAAGTCCTGGTTGGACCACGTGCTGCGCGCCGGCGTCACCTTCAAGTACACCGAGACCGGCCCGCAGGGCCTGCTGAGCGGCAAGCGCGCCTATGTGCTGACCGCCCGCGGCGGCGTCTACAGTGGCAGCAGCCTGGATCACCAGGAACCCTACCTGCGCCAGGCGCTGGGCTTCGTCGGTATCCACGACGTGACCTTCATCCACGCTGAAGGCCTCAACCTGGGCGCCGAGTTCCTCGAGAAGGGCCTGGCCCAGGCCCGCGAGCAGCTGGCCAAGGTCGCCTGAGGCTCCCCGTTTCCCCGGGCCGACGCTCCTCGGTCCAATTCTTGACCCGCCCGGCCGCGATGGCCCGGCGGGTCGTTTTTTATCACCCGCCATGCCTGGCGGCCACCCTTAGGGCCGTCGCTACGCGACGTCGAAAAGTGCTGCCGGCAATTGTTAGCCGCCCCCCTCCCCCCCCCCCACCCCGCCCCACCCCCCCCCCCGCCCCCGCCCCCG
>NZ_WELK01000013.1 GCF_009799925.1 Pseudomonas sp. R-28-1W-6 | reverse complement strand
ACCTGGCCTCTGCCGAACTGGCAGCGGTCGCCTCGATCACCGGCAAGCTGCCGACCGTCGAGGAGTACATGGAGTACGCGAAGAACATCGACAGCATGGCCGCCGACGTTTACCGCTACCTCTCCTTCGACCAGATCGCCGAGTTCCGCGAAGCGGCGGCCAACGCCAAGATCCCGGCCGTGCAGGTCTAAGCGTTACCGGTAATGGAAAAGCCCCGCCTGGTGCGGGGCTTTTTCATTGCCATGTCCCAAGAGTGTGTAGCAAAGACGACGAATCGTAGGTTGGGTTGAGGAGCCCCGCGACGAAGCCCAACGATTCTGCCCCAGTTGTTGGGCTTCGCTGCGCTCAACACCAACCTACCTCATGTACGCCGCGAAACACAGGGCTATCCAGGCACGCCCCCCATGCAACACGTTATAGGGACACAGCCTTTTTCATGTTCAGGATAATGCGAGTGACTTTGCAGGGCGGATTGATTCGAGACGGGCATCCTTCGCGGCTAAAGCCGCTCCCACACGGCGGCGAGCACTCAACTGCAGAAGCCCGCTTTACTGCACGGAGTCATCCGCGAATGGCATCGCCAGTGGCTCAGCGCGGGCGATAAGCCATAGGAAGTGCGGCAGGTGGCGGTGAGCCAAGCGTGCGCAGCGAGGCACCGATCTCGTTCCAGATGGCCTCGACCGTCTGGCTGTGGCTCTCATACACCTGCTGGCCTACAGCCAGGTAGATGGCCCCCTCGGCCAGGGGCGTCGGCAGGACTTCCAGGCGCCCGCGGAACTCCGGCAGGCCTACCACCCGCTCGACCTGATAGTCGTGGTCGATCGCCAGACTGCCGCGGCCCTTGAGCAGCATGAGCGCCAGTTGCCTAGAATTTCGTGCAGTGTCGACCGTGCGCACATCCATGCCGGCCAGCAATACCTTGAGCGCCGTGCGACCGGACAGGTACAGCAGCGGCTTGTCGAGCCCGCGAAAACGCCGACCGTCCCAGTCGGCGCGGCTGTCACGCGTGCGAAACACCATGATCCGCGTCATGCCCAGCGCGCGCGTCGGATCAGGCTGCCCGGCCTGCAGCGGAAAAGCCAAGAACTCCCGATACGCCGGGGTAACGGCCGCTCCGGCCACGGCGCTGTAGAGATCGTGCTGCACACCGGCCAGGCAGCGCCGCCAGGGCTGGGCGACGAACTCCACCCGCAAGCCCTGGTGTTCGGCTGCCCGCCTGATCAGCTTCTGACTCTCGCTCTCGTGGTGCGGATAGGTGAACGGCGGAAACGCCTCATCGCTGACGCAGACCGAGAAGCTACCCGCCAGGGCCGGCTCGCCCAAGAACGGCAGCAACAACCCGGCGAGCCAGGGCCAGCGGTACCGACCGGGCAGGCGGCCGGCCTGCCGCACTTTATCGAGGTGGCGCTTCATCGTCGGCAAGGCCAAAGGCACATAGGGTTGCAGCGGGAAAGCGCCCGGGGCGGGCGCTCACCTGGACGACTCATGCCTTGCTCTTGAGCAAAAAGTGCGACAGCGCCGGGATCAGGATCAGCGCCCCGAGCATGTTCCACAGGAACATGAAGGTCAGCAGGATGCCCATGTCGGCCTGGAACTTGATCGGCGACCAGGCCCAGCACACCACGCCGGCGGCCAGGGTGATGCCGACCAGGCCGACCACCCGGCCGGTGAAGGCGATGGCGTTCTGGTAGGCGTCGGACAGCGACATGCCCTGGCGCTGGTAGTGCAGCTGCACGCTGAGCAGGTACAGCGCGTAGTCCACGCCGATGCCCACGCCGAGGGCGATCACCGGCAGGGTGGCGACCTTGACGCCGATGCCCATGACCACCATCAGCGCCTCGCAGAGGATCGAGGTCAGCACCAGCGGCAGCAGGGCCACCAGCATGGCGCGCCAGCTGCGGAAGGTGAACAGGCAGAACAGCGCCACCGCCAGGTACACGTACAGCAGCATGGTGCGGTTGGCCTCGCGCACCACGATGTTGGTGGCCGCCTCGATGCCGGCAGAGCCTGCGGCCAGCAGGAACTGGCGCTCCGGCGTACTGTTGTCGCGGGCGAACTGGTCGGCGATGGCCACCACCTGGTCGAGGGTCTCGGCCTTGTGGTCCTTGAGGTAGGCGATCACCGGCATCAGCGAGCAGTCGGTGTTGAACAGCTCGGGGGCGTTGACCGAGGCCTGCTGCGCCGCGTAGTTGAGCATGTCCTGGTTGCGCTGGATGCTGGCCAGCTTGGGGTTGCCCTCGAAGCTGCCGGCGGTGATCTGGCGCACCGCGTTGACCAGCGACACCGTGGTCTGCACCGACGGATGCTGCTGCAGCTCCCAGGCCAGGCGATCCGCCAGGATCAGGGTGTCGTAATTCAGGCAGCCCTCGGGAGCGGTCTTGATCATCACCGCGAACAGGTCGCTGGACAGCGCGTAGTGGCTGGTGATGTAGGCATTGTCGCGGTTGTAGCGCGAGTCGGCGCGCAGCTCCGGAGCGCCGCTGTCGAGGTCGCCGATCTTCAGCTGCAGGCTGACCATGAAACCGCCGATGCCCATCAGCAGCGCCAGCAGCACCGCGCCGGTGGCCCACTTGCGAGTGGTGAAGCGGTCGAGCAGGTCCCACAGCTTGCCGAAGCCGCGGTGCTGGGCGGCACGGTTGTCGATCTTCAGCGCCCGCTCGGCGGCTTTGGCGCCGACGCCGACGTAGGACAGCGCCACCGGCATCATCAGCAGCGAGGTGAAGATCAGCACGGCCACGCCGATGCTGGCGGTGATGGCCAGGTCCTGGATCACCGGAATGTCGATCAGCATCAGCACGGCGAAGCCCACGGCGTCGGCCAGCAGCGCGGTGACCCCGGCGATGAACAGGCGGCGGAAGGTGTAGCGCGCCGCCACCAGCTTGTGGGTGCCGCGGCCGATGTCCTGCATGATGCCATTCATCTTCTGCGCCGCGTGGGACACGCCGATGGCGAAGATCAGGAAGGGCACCAGGATCGAGTAGGGGTCGATGGCGTAGCCGAGCCAGGCGACCAGGCCCAGCTGCCAGACCACCGCCATCAGCGAGCAGCCGATCACCAAGAGGGTGCTGCGGATGCAGCGGGTGTAGAGGTAGATGATGGCGATCGAGGTGACCACCGCCAGGGCGAAGAACAGCATCACCTGGATCAGGCCGTCGATCAGGTCGCCGACCAGCTTGGCGAAACCGATCACGCGGATCTTGTACTTGCCGCTGCCCTCCTCGCCCGAGGCGCGCGCAGCGCTGTCGCCGGCGAATTCGACCTGGTCGCGCAGCTGCTCCTCGAGCATGCGCGAGAACTGGTGGTAGTCGATGCCCTTGCCGGTGGCGGTGTCGCGGTCCAGCAGCGGCACGATCAGCATGGTCGACTTGAAGTCGCTGGCCACCAGGCTGCCGACTATGCCGGCGCGGGTGATGTTCTGCCGCAGCTGCTCGATATCGGCCGGGGCACCACTGTAGGTATCGGGCATCACCGGGCCGCCCTGGAAGCCTTCCTCGGTGACTTCGGTCCAGCGTACCGAGGGCGTCCACAGCGACTTCATCCAGGCACGGTCCACGCCCGGGGCGAGGAACAGCTTGTCGTTGACCTGCTTGAGGGTTTCCAGGTACTCGGGGTCGAAGATGTCGCCCTGGGTGTTCTCCACCACCACCCGCACCGAGTTGCCCAGGCCGCGCAACGAGGCGCGGTTGTCGAGGAAGTTGCGGATGTAGGGCTGGCTCTGCGGGATCATCTTCTCGAAGCTGGGACGCAGCTCCAGGCGGCTCAGCGCCATGTAGCCGAGCACCAGGGTGACCAGCGCCATCAGCAGCACGAACAGCCCGCGGTGGTTGAACACCAGGCGTTCGAGGCGGTTGCCGCTGCGCGGATCGAAATCGCGCAGGTCGCGGATCACCGGCCAGGTGTCTTGTTGGATTTTGCCCATGACGGGTACTCGCTCCGAATCTTATCGTTATTCGCCAGACAGGCTGCGCACGCCGCGACTGCCCACCAGCACCAGCTCGCCCTTGGCCGACAGCGCCGCACCGGCGACCGGCGCCTGGCCCTGCTGCGGCATCACACGCAGGCTGAGATCGTCTTCCAGCTGCAGGCGATGACCGGCCTGGGTAAACAGCTGGTAGCGCCCGCGGCGGTCCTTGGTGGCGGCGGTGATGCTGACCTGCAGGCCGCTGTCGAGCTGCCGCCAGTTCTGCCCACCGTCGCGGCTATGGAACACATGGCCGCGCAGGCCATACACCAGCACCTCGCCGGGCTTGCCGACGACGCCGAAGTAGCTGCCCTCGTAGGGGCTGGGCACGACGACGAAGCGCTCGGCCTCGGCATCCCAGCGGCGCAGCAAGCCCTGCTCGCCGACCAGGTAGAGCGCATCGCCGGTGCTGTTGAGTGCGGTCAGGTGCAGGCCCATGGGGTTGTCGGTGCGGTCCTGCAGGGGCTCCCAGGTCTGGCCGCCGTCGCGGGTGGCCAGGATCAGGTTGAACACGCCCACGGCGAAGCCGGTCTGGGCGTCGACGAACCAGACGTCGAGGAACGGCTTGTCGGCGCCCTCGGTCTTCAACCGCTCGCCTTCGGCGGCCAGCGTGGCCCACTGCTCGTTCTCCGGTTCCAGCTGGGCCAGGGCGCCGTAATGCTCGATCAGCAGGGTGCCGATCTGCCGGCCGTCCAGCTGCTTGCGCCAGTGGCGGCCGCCATCGTCGCTGTGCAGGATCACCCCGTCGTTGCCTACCGCCCAGCCCAGGCTGGGGTTGGCGAAGTGCACGGCATTGAGGTCGACGCTCACCGGCACTTCAGCCTGCTGCCAGCTCTGCCCGGCGTCATCGGAATAAAGAATGTGGCCACGCTGGCCGACCGCCACCAGCCGGTTGCCGGCCAGGTCCACGTCCAGCAGGGGGCTGCGCACGGCCAGCACGCTGGGCTTGGCCGGCAGGTCCAGCACGTCGACATAGCCGTTGGCCCCGGCAGCGCCTGCCAGCAGCGCCAGCAAGGCGCCCAGGGCGAGCCGCACGTACCCTCGGAAAGCACACATACCGCGTCCTCATCTGAAAAAAAGCCCCGCACGAGTGTTATGCCGGTCACTCACCAGCTACCTACGTGCAGGGTCAGAAAACCATCCCGCGCCCTCGGGCTGCGGGTATCCGGCACCGGGGCTCGCCCGGCGCCGGGGGCACTCAGCGGATGCCGGCGCCGGCCAGGGCCTCGGGCGACCACTGGGCCTTGGAGAGCGGTTCGATGTACTTGATGCCGCCGTACGGACCGACCACGCCGTTGATGTTGTAGCTGCCACCCACCAGATCGTAGATCACGTGCGGAGCGGTGTTCGGAGTGTCGACGTCGTAGCTCTGGGTCAGGAAGCTGTAGGAGCCGCGGTACAGCTTGCCGCCGGCGTCATACTGGTCGGAAGCCAGGGCGTTCCAGCTGTCCTCGTCGAGGTAGAAGCGACGCTTGGCGTACACGTGGCGCATGCCAGACTTCAGACTGCCTTCCACCACCCACACGCGGTGCTTCTCCCAGCGCACGAATTCCGGCGCCAGGTGGTTCGGCGTGGTCAGCGGCTTGGGGTCCTTGATGTAGGTGAGCTTGTAGGTGTTGTAGGGCACGAACACTTCCTGCTTGCCGACCAGCTTCCAGTCGTAGCGATCCAGCGCGCCGTTGAACACATAGATGTCGTCGTAGGTGCCGGAGCCGGCGGTGCCCGGGTTCGGGGTGTCGTAGGCCAGGTTCGGCGCCAGCTTGACCCGACGTACGCCGGGCAGGTACTGCCAGGCGCGGCGCGGCTGCTCCAGCGGGTTGGCGGCGTCCTTGAGCATCAGCGACTCGCCGGCGCGGCGGGCCGGGCCGCTGTAGTACAGCTTGGTCTGGAAGTAGGTGTCCTTGGCGGCCACCACCTTGCTCAGGTCTTCGTAGATCGGGAAAGCGTTGAACGCGGTACCGGTGGTGGCCAGGGTGGCGACACCGGCGGAATCGACGTTCCAGGAGTCGTACTTGGTGGTGTAGCCGGCACCCTGGAAGCGCAGCAGGTGGTTCCACATGGCCTCGGCGCCGGACTGCGGAATCGGGAAGGGAATGCCCGGCAGCACGTTGTCGATGGCGTTGCCGCCTTCCAGCGACTTGGCGCCGGTGGCGTTCTTCAGGGTGTTGTCCAGCAGCGCCTGGGGCATGGTGGCGGTGCGATGGGTCGGGTAGACGTCGACGCGAAAGCTCGGATAGCGCTTGGCCAGCTCGTAGGTCACGGCGGTCAGCTGTTCCTTGTACTGGTCGGCGTTCTTGGCGTCGATCACCAGCAGCGGCTGCTCGCCGGCGAAGGGATCGGGACGCACGGTGTCGCCGGCCTTGAAATCGGCCGGGGCGGTCTTCAGGCCGCCGGTGAAGGCCGGGATGGCGCCATCGGCACTGGCGGCCATGTCGGCGCCGACCGCGGTCAGCGATTGGCCAAGCTTGGCCGCCTCGCTGGCAGACACGGCGGCCTGGGCCTGGACTGCGGCCAGGGCAAGGGATGCAGCCAGTACGGTGTGCACGAATTTCATTTTGTTGTTCTCCTGCTCAGAGGCTGGGCAATTCGTGGATCAGAAGGTGGTTTTGAAGGTCAGGTAGAGCGCGCCGCGGTCCTCGCCGGTGGCACCGCCGCCGGAGAAGGATGAGTAGCCACCGCCGTAGCAGGTGTAACGCTCGGCGCCGTCGAGGGCGTTGGGTGTGGCACCGTCGGTGGCGCCGTTCTCGCACTTCTCGGCATCGCCGAAGGAATCCACGTACTTGAGGTCGACGTAGTACTTGTTGTAGACGGCCGCAGAGACGCCCACCGCGTAGTTGCCGGTGTCTTCGGCACCGCCGGCGACGACCGGCGAGACGCCGTCGAGGCCAACGTTGATCGACATGGGGGCGCTCAGGTCCACGCCCGGGAATACCTGGTACCAGGTCGGGGTGAAGTTGACGGCGATGCCCCAGTTGTCGCGGGTCGGCTTGTCGATGCCGCGGTAGGTGTCCTCGCCCTTGTACAGCGCCTCGTTCTTGCTATCGAGGCTCAGGAGGTTGCTGTAGTACAGCTCGCCCAGCAGGCTGGCGGAGTCGAAGAAAGGCGTTTCGGCAATGGCCACCAGACCGTTGACGGTCCAGTGCAGGGTGTCGCCGGTGGCGGCCATGCTGTCGCCTTCGCCTGGCAGGTCGGTGACCACACCGGTGCCCGCGCTGCGTGCCGGCAGCAGACCCAGGCCGGCGGCCAGACCGGTTGGACCGGTGGCACTGACAATGGCCGGGATGCTGGACAGCGGCATGTTCTTGCGGATGTTCAGGTCGCTGCCGACGCTGACCCCGGCGAACTCCTTGGACAGGCTCAGGCCGTAGATGTCGATGTCGTCGCCGTAGGAGAGGTTGTAGCTGGTGCCGGCCAGGGACTCGACCAGGGTACAAACCGCCCCCCCCATGCCGCCAAAGCCGCAGCTATTGCCGACCACGGTGAGCGAGCTGGCATCGAGTACCGCCTGCGGCAGGATGTCGGAGGTGTTGCGGTAGTAGAAGCCCAGGGTGCCGTCCAGCCACTCCGGCGCCCACTTGGCCATCAGGCCCCAGTCGCCACTATCGTCAGGAGTGTTGTCATCGCCACGGCGCACATTGGTCAGTGCATCCTGGCCCAGGAAGCCCGGCGGGGTGGCAGTGTGGCCGAGCAGGAAGGACTGCGCGCCCTCGCCCAGCAGGTCGGAGGTGCCGTAGTAGGTGCCGGCCTCAGGCAGGCGCGCGGCATCCCAGTTGAAGAAGTACTGGGCGCCGAAGGTCCACTCGGAGTTCAAGGTGAAGCTGGTCGACAACTGCTCGCGCGGCACGAACAGCTCCTTGGCCTCGGTGCCGGGGGATGCGGCCAGCTTGGCCAGGTCCAGGCCGGACTGGCCGTAGCTCAGCGAATGCACCGGATTGAGGATGGTCTCGCCCCAGAACACGTTGTGCTGGCCGGCCTTGACGCTGAACAGCGACTCCTCGCCGACCTCGGTGCTGTAGAACAGGAAGGCATCGAGGATCTCGCCGGACGGGCCGCTGTAGTAACGCTGGGCGTAGCGGCTCAGGTGCGGATTGCTGTTGCCCAGGCCGTCGAGGTTGGTGAACCCGCCGACCAGCGGGTGCTGGCCGACCATGCCGCTGGCCGCATCGTTGCCGTTGACGAATGGGTTGGAGTTGGAGCCGGTGTTGTCGTAGGCCTTGTCATACCAGGAAGCGGCGCTGACGCGGAAACCCATGCTGTTCTGGTAGACCACATCCAGCTCGGTGAGCAGGTCGACGCGGTTGGTGATGTTGGTGCCGGCCTTGCGGAAGTTGTAGTCGCCGTCGTTGTTGTTCGGCGTGGCCAGCATGCGCTTGTCGGCGCTCTCGGTGCGCACGCCATAGTTGTACTTGACGGTGTTGTCGAAGCGCACGGCCCAGTCGTCGCTGCCGGTTTCGACTTCGATGGCGTGGGCGGCAGGCATGGAAGCCGCCAGAATGGCCGAAGCCAGCACGCTGCGACGCAAGGGCCTGAGGTTGTGACGGTTCTTATTGTTGTACATGCGTTGTCTCCGCTTTATGTGTTTGTGGCTCTAACAACGGCTCACATCAGCCATAGCAGCAATGCGAGCTCTTACCGCTCCGGTTCCAGGGACTGAGCACTGCGGCCGGTGATGCAACTCGGTAGAGGGCGTGGCCCTCAGCTATCCAGCTCGCGAATGAATGCCTCGGCCCGCGCCCACTCGCCGTAGCCGGAAGCGGGGTTGAGGTGGCCGACTTCACCGAGGTTGACCAGCTGGCTGCCCCAGCCCTCGGCCAGGTGGCAAGCCGCTTCCAGGCTGGCCAGGTAATCATTGCTGCTGGCTGCCAGGATGCTGGGGAATGGCAGCCGCCCGTTAGGCAACGGGTCCCAGCCATTGGCGCGCAGGGTGTCCGGGGTTGGATAACCCTCCGGCCAGGTCGCGGCCAGATCCGGCGGCGCGGCCAGCAGGGCACCCTTGATCGGGCGGCTGTAGCGCGCCGCCCAGTGCGCCACCATCAGCACGCCGGCGCTGTGGGCGACCAGGATCACCGGACCGTCGATCTGCTCCAGCTCGCGCTGGATGGCCTCGACACGGGCCGTGCAGCTGAGCTTGTCGGCCTCCAGCGGGGGCACCGAACGCACCTTGCTCAGCTTGGCCTCGAGCAGGGTTTGCCAGTGTTGCGGCACATGCTCGCGCAGGCCGGGAACGATCAGCACAGTGGCATGGGTTTGCAGCTTGTCCACATCGACACCTTTGCGGTTGGGGCCGGCCCTACAGGCAGCCGGGAAGTCGTTGAGGACAACAGTAAGGCCCTCTCCCCCACCCCGCTTCACATTTCACGTCAGCCATTTCTCATTTGACGACAGATGAAAACGGCACCGACGACGGCCCCTGCGATGACCTGGCGGTAATGCCGCAGATACGCCTGCCACTGGGCGTTTGCGGGCAACGGCAGTGGGACGCGCCCCTGCTCGGGCAGCACCGGCGCAGGCCGCGCAGCGCGGGGTTGCCCCCGGCACCGGGCCAATCATCCATGCCGCAGCGGGCAACCCCACCGGCAGCCCTTGTCGGTGCCACTCAGCCCTTGGCTGGCGCGGCCTGCCTGGCGCGCAACAGCGCCTGCAACGGCTCGAGCGGCATCGGCCTGGCAAGCCAGTAGCCCTGGCCATGGTCGCAGCCGCTCGCGCGCAGGCAGGCGAGTTGCTCCGCCGTTTCGATGCCTTCGGCCACCACCGTGATGCCCAGGCTGGCAGCCACCTGCACGGCTGCACGGACGATGGCCTGGTCGACCGCGTCTGCCGGCAGGCCGGCGATAAAGCTGCGATCGATCTTCAACCGATCGAAGGGCAGCTGCTTGAGCGCGCCGAGCGACGAATAACCGGTGCCGAAGTCATCCATGCTGACCAGCACGCCACGGGCGCGCAGGCTGTTGATGATCTGCCGCGCCTCCTCGAGGTTGCTCACCGCCACCCGCTCGGTGATTTCCAGTTCCAGGCGTTCGCTGGGCAGGCCGCTGCGCGCCAGGCTCTCGCCGATCAGCGCGAGGAAATCCTCGCGCAGAAAGGTCGAGCCACTGATGTTCACCGCCACCGGCACATCGAGCAGGCCGCTGCGGATCAGCGCCAGGTTGTCGCGGCAGGCGCGCTCCAGCACCCAGTGGGTGATGGCGCCAATCAGCCCGTACTCCTCGGCCAGCGCGATGAACTGTGCCGGCGGCACCTGGCCATACTCGCCATCATGCCAGCGCAGCAGAGCCTCGATGCCCACCGGGCGCGGCTGCTCTTCGAGCGTGTACTGCACCTGGTAATGCAGCCGCAGGCGCTCCTCCTTCAAGGCCTCGCGCAGACGGTCGAGCATCTGCAGACGCGCCTCCGTGCGACTGCGCAACTCGCGCTGGAACAGGCGCAGGCAATTGCCGCCGGCGGCCTTGGCCTGGTACATGGCCAGGTCGGCATCGTTGAGCAACTGGTCGACGCCCTGGCTCTCGCCCGGATAGAGGCTGATGCCCAGGCTCGCCCCCACGCTGAGGCTGAGCGCACCGACCCGAAAGCGCGGCAGCATGCACTGGATCAGGCGCTCGCCCAGGCGCAACGGCTCGTCGTGCTGCCCGCCCATGGGCGCGATCACCACAAACTCGTCCCCGCCGACCCGCGCCAGCTGATCCCCCTGGCGCAGGGCGCCACGCAAGCGCTGGGCGACATCGGCGAGCAGGCGGTCGCCGACCTGATGATCGTGGCGGTCATTGATCTGCTTGAAGCCATCGAGATCGATGAACAGCACCGCCAGGTGGAAGCCACCCTCGTCACTGGCGCTCATCGCCTGCTGCAGGCGCTCGCGCAGCTGATGGCGATTGAGGCAGCCGGTCAGCGCATCGTAGGTCGCCAGCTGGGTCAGGCGCTCATGCAGGGCGCGGCGTTCACTGATGTCGTGACAGATGCCGACGAACAGGCGCTGCCCGGCCAACTGCAGTTCGCCGACACTCAGGTGCAGGGGAAAGCAACTGCCATCCTTGCGCCGCCCCATGACTTCACGGCCCTTGCCGATGATCCTGGGTCGGCCACTGTGCTGGTAGTTGGCCAGGTAGCTATCGTGCTGGCTGTGATAGGGCTCGGGCATCAGCACATTGATATTCAGCCCGAGCAGCTCCTCACGGGCATAGCCGAAGGTACGCACCGCGGCCGGATTGAGCTCGCGCACCCGTCCATGTGCATCGATCACCACCATGCTATCCACCGCCGTGTCGAACACCGCGCTGGCCAGCTCGCCCAGGCCGAACTCCGCCTCTTCGTGGCTCACCCGCATATCCATGTCAGGCACCCACTCAGCTATTGAAGCGTGCGACCAGCGCGTGCAGCGAATGGGCGGTGGCTTCCAGCTCGCCGCCCAGATGGGCGGAGCGCGCGGTGACTTCGGCGTTCTGCTCGGCGGCCATGGAGATATTGCTGATCTGCCGCGACACGTCCTCGGCCACCAGGTTCTGCTGCTCGGCTGCGGAGGCCATCTGCTCGGCCATCTGGTGGATGCGTTCGACCGCGGCGGTGATCCCGTCCAGCGCCTGCTCGGTCTCGACCACCCGCGCCACCCCGGCACGCGCCTCTTCGCTGCCCTGACGGGCAATCTGCACCGCCTGGCCCGCAACGCCCTGCAGGCTGGCGATGATGCCCTGGATCGCCTCGGTGGACTCCTGGGTCTTCGAGGCCAGCGCCCGCACCTCGTCGGCCACCACGGCAAAACCGCGGCCCTGCTCGCCGGCCCGGGCCGCTTCGATGGCGGCATTCAGGGCCAGCAGATTGGTCTGCTCGGCAATGGCGCGAATCATGTTGGCCGCCTGCTGGATCGACTGTGCCTCGCTGGCCAGCCCCGCCACCGAGGCGCTGATGCCATCCACCGTGCGCGCCAGCTTCTCCACCACCGCACGGCTCTGCTGGGCCTGGCGGCTGCCGCCCCGCGACAGCTGGTTGACCTGGCTTGCCTCCTCGGCAGTCTGCTGCACATGCACGGCGACCTGACCGATCGAGGCGGCCATCTGGTTCATCGCGGTGGCCGCCATCTCGGCCTCGACCTGCTGCGCCTGCAGTGCCTTCTCGGCCTGCTGCACCAATTGGCCATTCTGCGAGGCCTGGCTGGCGGTGCGCGTGGCATAGTCGCCGAGCACACCGAGGGCCGTGCGGATTCGCGTGCCCTCGCTGATCAGCACCAGCTGCAGGCGCGCCACGGCGCCGGTATCGTCGGTGTAGGTGTGCGCCACCAGCTCGCTGTCGAAGGCCTTGGGCGCCGTCTGGGCCACCCGCAGCAGGGCCCGCTTGACGAAGCCCAGGGTGGCGACGGTCTGCCCCAGCGACGCCAGCACCAACAGGGCGATACCGAGGCCGGCATGGCCGGCCATGAACAGCAGCGGCCCCAGTAGCGCACCGAGCAGCGGCAGCAACAGGAAGCGCGCCGCCACGCCGAGACGCTCGCCCAGCGATGCCGCCGCACGCCCCTGGTTCAGGCGCGCGTAGAGGGCACTGGCCCGGCGCACCTGATCGGCATCCGCCCTCACCTGTACCGACTCATAGCCCACCACCCGGTCCTGCTCGAAAATCGGTGTGACATAGGCATTGACCCAGTAATGATCGCCATTGCTGCCGCGGTTCTGCACGATGCCCATCCAGCTCTTGCCGGCCTTGAGGTACTCCCACATCTGCCGGAACACCTGTGCCGGCATCTGCGGATGCCGCACCAGATTGTGCGGGCTGCCGATCAGCTGCTCGCGGCTGAAACCACTGACGGCAATGAACTCGTCATTGCAGGAGGTGAGCTGGCCCTTGGTATCGGTGGTGGAAATCAGGCGTTGCTCAGCCGGGAACACACTCTCCCGGCCACTGAGCGGCATGTTGCTTCGCATCGTTACTCCTGCGCGTGATACCGCGCGACTGCCTATCGGGATCGCACTCCGCTGCCACCGAGCGGTTGCGCGACGGCAGGGACAGAAGGTCGTTTACGCCCCGTGGCCGCAGGCCTTTGGGGGTTGCCGTGCCAGGTTACTTAACCCAGCGAGCTGGTCAGGATTGTAAAAATGCGGCAGGCCCGCCGCTTAGCTTTGGCTGCCAGGCACTTTTCATTTCATGACTAAGGCCTTATAAGCTATCCGCCTGTCCAAGCCACGCGGCCAACCAAGAGCCGCCTCGAGAGCGAGCCCCACCATGACTGCCCAAGCCCGTTCCGCCGTACTGACCAACTACCTGGAAGTTGCTCGCCAGTACGGCCTGAACACCCATGCCCTGATGTCCAAGGCTGGCCTGAGCCAGGCCGTACTCAACGACCCGGAGCAGCGCATTCCGGTAGAGGCGGCCATCCGCCTGATGGAAGAATCGGCCCGCGAGAGTGGCTGCGAGACCTTCGGCCTGCGCATGGCCGAACTGCGCCAGTTGTCCGACTTCGGCGAGGTCAGCCTGCTGCTCAGCCACCAGCACAGCCTGCGCGATGCGCTGCAGGTGATCGTGCAGTACCGTCACCTGATGAATGACTCGCTGGCGATCTTCATCGAGGAGGCCGGCAAGACGGTGATCATTCGCGAAGAAATCGTCAGCGACTACCCCGGGCACAGCCGCCAGGCCACAGAACTGGCCATCGGCGTGATGCACCGCTTCTGCGCCGCCCTGCTCGGCGCGCACTGGCACCCGATCAGCGTCAACTTCACCCACGAGGCTCCCGCGGACCTGTCGGTACACCGGCGCATGTTTGCCTGCCCACTGGAGTTCGGCAGCGAGTTCAACGGCATCGTCGGCCCCTCGACCAACCTGGATACCGCCAACCCGCTGGCCAATGCCGCCATGGCTCGCCACGCCCAGCGCTATCTGGACTCCCTGCAAAACTCCAGTGAACGCTCGCTGGCGCTGGACGTGCGCAAGGCCATCTACCTGCTGCTGCCGATGGGACGGGCGACCATCGAACAGATCGCCCAGGCCCAGGGCATGAACGTGCGCACCCTGCAGCGACGCCTGGAGGATGAAGGCGGGGTCACCTTCAGCGAGCTGATCAACAGCGTGCGCCGCGAGCTGGTGATTCGCTACATGGAAAACCCCGGCTACTCCCTGGCGCGCATTGCCGACATGCTCGGTTACTCGCTGCCGAGCTCCTTCACCCGCTGGTTCATCTCGCAGTTCGGCATGCCGCCGGCCGCCTGGCGCAGCGAGCACAACATCGTCCCGCGCAAGCACAGCTAGCCGGTTGGGGGAACAGCGCTGCCGCTCCGCTAGGTGCGCGGCGGCAGCGCCATGCGCCTGGCCAGCAACCGATCGAGCCAGCGGGCAGGCACCAGCGCGGCCAGGTACCACATGCCATGCAAGGGATAGCGCGGCTTCGGCCGAGGCGCCTGGAGGGCACGCAGCAGCGCCTGGCTGACCCGTCTCACCGGCGCGCCCTTGGCCGCATTCAGCGCCACCAGCGCATTCATCGCCTGCATCGCGCCCTGGTAAGCGCTGCCGTCATAGCGCGGATCGGGCCTGGCCTTGTCCCAGATCGGCGTGCGAATCGGCCCCGGCTCGATCACGACCACCTCGATGCCATGGATGCCCAACTCCACCCGCAACGCGTCACTCACCGCCTCCAGCGCATGCTTGCTGGCGGCGTAGCAGCCGTTCAGCGGTGTTGCCACGCGCCCGGCCACCGAACTGATATTGATCAGCCGCCCCACCGGTCCAGCATGCCCGCGCCGGGCACCGAGCAAGGGCGCAAAGGCCTGGGTGACGGCCAGCAGGCCGAACAGGTTGACCTCGAACATGCTGCGCATTTCGGCCAGCGGCTGCAGCAGCAAGGGGCCACCCGGCGAGGCGATGCCGGCATTGTTGACCAGCGCCGCCAGCCCCGCCTCACCCACCCAGGCCTCGACCTGCAGCACGGCTGCCGGCAATGCGGCCTGATCGGTGACATCCAGCAGCAAGGGGGTGAAGGCCTCGCCCAGTTCGGCGCGCAGCCGCCGCCCCTCTTCTTCGCGGCGCAACGTGCCGATGACCCGGTAACCCCGCTCGATCAGCAGGCGCGCGCAGTCCAGACCGATGCCCGAAGAGACACCGGTAATCAGTATGCAAGGCTTGATGGGAATGCTCCTGTTCAGTGGTTAAGGCTGACCGCCGTCATCGAGCCACTCTCGGCCTCGATGGTCATGGCCAGCTCATCGAGATCGAGCACGGCGCGACCCAGATAGAACTCGGCGCCGCCGTGGCTCTGGTTGGTGCTGTGCAGCAACTCGGCACGCACGAACTGGTAGTTGCTCCGGATCTTGCGCAACGCCTCGGCATGCGCCGGGTAGCTCTCCAGCAAGGCCTCGAAGCCCTGGGTGATGCGCAGGTCGAGCGCCTGCAGCGCCGCGTTCGCCATGGGCGTCTGCTGCTGGTCTCCCAGCGGGTAATGGCGCAGCTGGTAATCCAGCAGCAGGCTGGCCAGCGCATTGCTCTGCGCGTTGAGGGGCAGCCTTGCCGCCACCTCGGCCGGGCTCAGCGGTGCCTGCAGCTCGGCGGCGGCCTTGCGCAGCTGGCGCTGCTGCAGCAACAACTCCCGGACCAGCTGCGGGTAACGCTGGCGCTGGCTCCTGGGCAGGCCGTCCAGCTCGGCAAACACCCGCCGCATGACCCGCAGAGGCTGCATCAGCTCGGCCGGCTGGCCGAGCTGCACAATGCTCGTATCCAGGCTCTGCAGGTGGTAGAACACCGCCGTCAGGCCACGGGGATCGGGCTCGCGCTCCTGCGGATTGAAGTACAGCAAGGCACTGGCGCAGAGCAGTTGGCTGCGACTGCCCAGCTCACTCAACTGGCGGATGCTGCGCCCCTCTCCCCAGGCCAGTGAACTCAGCAGGCACAACAGACCCAGCAGCACTTTCGTTGGCATCTTCCCTCTCCTTGCTTTTTATTGTTATGGCGGGTGTTCTGACGAATCGACTCGGTTACTTCGCTTGACTCCCGCCGTGCTGAAGGCAGTTGCAGCACGGCACGCCGGTGCCGGCCGAGGCTTGGCTGCGACGCTGCACCAGGCAGCTCGCAGCGCTGGAATAAAAAACGGTCGGCCACCACAGCGGCCGCCGTAAAGAACCGGGGGAATGCGCCCCGGAAGAGTGCCACGCACCGCCATGGAGTAACGCTACGCGACTCTTGCTGTCTGTCCGGGATCTGCCGCGCGTCGGCCATGGCGGGCTACCGCCGGCTGCGGCTGGCGAGATCGCCGACAGCTTGTTAGTTCAGGATCTGGCAGCCGGTGGCCGCCTGCAGGTCGGCAAAGCTCACGCCCGGGGCCATTTCCACCAGGCGCAGGCCCTGCGCGGTGACATCCAGCACGGCCAGGTCGCTGATGATCCGGTTGACCACGCCGACGCCGGTCAGCGGCAAGTCGCAGCGTTCGAGGATCTTGTGCGCGCCGCCCTTGGCGCAGTGTTCCATCATCACCACCACGCGCTTGACGCCGGCCACCAGGTCCATGGCGCCGCCCATGCCCTTGACCATCTTGCCGGGGATCATCCAGTTGGCCAGGTCGCCCTGCTCCGACACCTGCATGGCGCCAAGCAGGGCCAGGTTGATGTGGCCGCCGCGGATCATGGCGAAGCTCTCGGCGCTGTCGAAGAAGCTGCTGCCGGCCAGGGTGGTGATGGTCTGCTTGCCGGCGTTGATCAGGTCGGCGTCGATCTCCTCCTCGCCGGGGAACGGGCCGATGCCGAGCAGGCCGTTCTCGCTTTGCAGCCACACGTCCATGCCTTCGGGGATGTAGTTGGCCACCAGGGTCGGCAGGCCGATGCCGAGGTTGACGTAGAAGCCATCCTGCAGCTCAAGGGCGGCGCGCTGCGCCATTTCTTCACGGGTCCAGGCCATGATCAGTTCCTCACCGTACGGACTTCGATGCGTTTTTCCGGGCTGCGGTTGAGCACCAGGCGCTGCACGTAGATGCCCGGCAGGTGAATTTCGTCCGGGGCCAGTTCGCCGATCTCGACGATTTCCTCGACCTCGGCCACGCACACCTGGCCGGCCTTGGCGCACAGCGGATTGAAGTTGCGCGCGGTCTTGTTGAACATCAGGTTGCCGGCCTTGTCGGCCACGGCGCCCTTGATCAGCGCCAGGTCGGCGGTCAGCGAGCGCTCCATCACGTACCAGTGGCCGTCGAACTGGCGGGTTTCCTTGCCCTCGGCGATCAGCGTGCCGTAGCCGGTGCGGGTGTAGAACGCCGGGATGCCGGCGCCGCCGGCGCGCAGCTTCTCGGCCAGGGTGCCCTGGGGGGTGAACTCAAGCGTGAGCTCGCCGGCCAGGTACTGGCGCTCGAACTCCTTGTTGCCGCCGACGTAGGAGGAAATCATCTTGCTGATCTGCCGGCTGTACAGCAGCGGGCCGAGGCCGAAGTCGTCGACCCCGCAGTTGTTGCTGATGATGGTGAAATCCTTCTTGCCGGTTTCGCCCAGCGCCTCGATCAGCGCCTCGGGAATGCCGCACAGGCCGAAGCCGCCGGAGGCGATGGTGATGCCGTCGCGGACGATATCGGCCAGCGCGGCGTGGGCATCGGGATAAATCTTGTTCATGGATGTCCTCGGGGGTTGGGGGCGTCTGCCTTAGCGCTCCAGCACGTAGGTGCCGGGGGCGGCGCACAGCGCCGGGTATTTCTTCGAGCCGAGCGATTCGGGTGCCGTGCGGCTGGTGCCGGAACGCTCGCCGATCCATTGCCGCCAGTGCGGCCACCAGCTGCCTTCCTGGCGCTCGCCGGCGGCCTTGAGCCAGTCCTCGGCGTCGGCCTGGGCGGCAGTTGCGGCATGGAAGTGGGCCTTGGGGTTGCCCGGCGGATTGACCAGGCTCTGCAGGTGGCCGGCGTTGGACAGGACGAAGGTGCTGCCTTCGCCAAACAGCCGGGCGGTGCCATAGCAGCCCTGCCAGGGGGTGATGTGGTCGGTGGTACCGCCGACCACATAGGCACCGACCTGCACCTGGCTCATGTCGATCGGCAGGCCGCGCACCCACAGCTTGTTCGGGTTGCTGAAGGGGTTGTGCTGGATCAGGTCCAGGTAGTCGGCGTGCAGCTTCGCCGGCAGGCGCGTGGTGTCGCTGTTCCAGGCCAGGATGTCGAATGCCGGCGGCTTGTTGCCCAGCAGGTAGTTGTTGACCCAGTAGTTCCAGATCAGATCGTTGGGCCGCAGCCAGGCGAACATGCGCGCCATCTCCTGGCCGCTGAGCACGCCCTTGCGCCGCGAATTGGCCTTGGCCGCGGCCAGCGCCGCCGGGGTGGCGATCAGGCCGATGCTGGTGTCATCCATCACCGCGGGCATGTCCAGCACGCACACCGCCCAGCAGGTGTTGGCCACCTTGGCGTTCTCGCCCACGGCCGCCAGCCAGCCCAGGTAGGCGGCCAGGGTGATGCCGCCGGAACAGGAGCCCCACATGTTCACGTCCGGGCTGCCGGTGATCTGCCGCGCCACGTCCACCGCCTGGTCCAGGCACTCCACGTAGTCGGACAGGCCCCAGTCGCGCTGCTTGGCAGTGGGGTTGCGCCAGCTGATGACGAACAGCTGCACGCCGCTGTCCTGTGCCCACTTGATCAGGCTCTTCTGCGGCGACAGGTCCACGGCGTAGTACTTGTTGATCTGCGGCGGCGACATCACCAGCGGGCGGCTGAACACGCTCGGGGTGGTCGGGGCGAACTGCAGCAGCTCGAACATCTTGTTGCGAAACACCACCTGGCCCTCGGCGGTGGCGATGTTCTCGCCCAGCTTGAACGGCTCGCTGTCGACCTGGCTCGGCATGCCACGGTTGTGCAGCAGGTCACGTGCCAGCTGGCGGCCGCCCTGCAGCAGGCTGCGCCCGCCGGTGTCGACCACCTTGCGCAACGCCGTGGGGTTGGTCAGCAGCAGGTTGCTGGGCGCCAGGGCGTCGACCAGCAGGGAGGCGACGAAACGCGCGCGGCCCTTGTCGGCGCCTTCCAGATCCGAGGCCTCGATAAAGCCTTGGAGCTCGCGCTCGCCGGCCAGGTAGCTCTGCACCAGGGCACGCAGAAAGGCGTTGCTCTGCCAGGCCGGATCGGCGAAGCGCTTGTCCTTGGGGGCCGGCGCCAGCTGCGACTCGCCGCTGGCGATGCGATACAGCTCGCGCAGGTAGTTGCCGCTGTACTGCCCGGCCTTCAGCGGGGTGCGCACCACCGCCTTGAGCAGGCTGCCGGCGGCGCCCAGCACATCGCGCGGGCGCACGCCGATCAGCGGGGTCACCGCCAGGGTGTGGCGCTCGGCGGCAGTGGCCAACTCGGTCGCCGGCACCTCGGATTCAGCTTTGCCAGCCTTGCTCACGGCCTTCTTCGCCAGCGGCCTCTGCGCGCTCTTCACCGCCTTCTTCAGCGGTTTCTTCGGCGCCGCCTGGGCGCCCTGCCCGGCCGCATCTGCGCCGGCTTTGGCGCGGCTGGCGCGCGGTTTGCGCGGTGCTTGCGCTGCTCGCGGGGAAACGGCGGGCGCAGGAGTCTGTTCGGCGCCGCTCTGGGCCGAAGGCATTTCGGGGTTCTGGCTCATGACGGCTCTCGGACTGAGGGACTCGGAAGGCGTGAATTAAATCGGGGCACTCACCAGGCCCAGTGCAGCAACAGCAGCACCAGGGCAACCAGGAATACGGTTTCGCCGACCATCAGCAGGATCGGCTTGATCCCCACCGCAGCCAGTTCCTTGAGCTGGGTCTTCATGCCCAGGGCACTGATGGCCACCACCAGGCACCAGCGCGACAGCTCGTTGACCCCGCCCTGCACCACCTGCGGTACCCAGCCGGTGCTGTTGACGCAGGCCAGCACCAGGAAGCCGACGGCGAACATCGGCAGCAACGGTGGGCGCTTGCCACCGGTCTCGGCGCCCTGCATGCGGGTGATCATGGCGGCGGCAACGATCACCGGCAGCAGCATGGCCACGCGCATCAGCTTGACTACGGTGGCGGTATCGCCGGTCTCCGGCGACATGCTGTAGCCGGCACCGACCACCTGGGCCACATCGTGGATGGTGGCGCCGAGGAACACCCCGGCCTCCTCGGGCGACAGGCCGAACCAGTTGGCGATCATCGGGTAGAGGATCATCGCCACGGTGGACAGCGCCGATACGCCGATCACGGTGAACAGGGTGGCGCGCTCCTTCTGCGGATGGTTGGGCAGCGCGGCGGCCAGCGCCAGCGCCGCCGAGGCACCGCAGATGGCGGTGGCGCCACCGGTGAGCATGCCGAACAGGCGCTGGAAGCCCAGAGCCTTGGCCGCCACCACCGAGACCAGAATGGTCACCACCACCAGGGTCACCACCAGCGCCACCGGCTTCCAGCCCAGCCCGGCGATCTGCTCCAGGGTGATGCGCATGCCCAGCAGGGCCACGCCGATGCGCAGCACCGTGCGCGCGGTGAACTCGATGCCTGCCTTGCACTGGCCGTCGGCCGCCAGGAAATTCAGCGACATGCCCAGCAGCAGGGCGAACAGCATCACCGGCGCGCCGTAATGCTCGGAGAGAAAGGTCGCGGCGGCGGCGACGATCAGGCTGACGACGAAGCCCGGCGCCAGTTCACGCACGCGACTCTGGATGCTGGCAAGCGCGAGGCTGCTCATGACACGGACTCCTCGGGAACAATAACGATGAACGCCTGGCCATCGACCAGCTCGACCGGATAGCTGGCCACCCTGAGCCGGGATGAATTGAGCAGGTAGCCGCTGGCCAGGTCGAATCGCAGGCCGTGGGCACAGCACTGGATCACCCGGCCTTCCAGCTTGCCGCCGCACAGCGAGGCGCCCTGGTGCGGACAACCGTCGTCGATGGCGTAGAGCTGGCCGTCGACATTAAACAGCGCCAGGCTCTTGTCCTCGCACTCGAACAGCCCGCGCTGGCCGGACGCCGGCAACCGCTCGGCCGGCACCGCAATGCGCCGGCTCATGCCGACAGCCCCTGGGCAGCACTGTGCGCCAGTGCTTCGTGCATGGCGGCGAGCAACACCTCGGCCGGCTGCGCGCCGGACACCGAACGACGCCGGTCGAAAATGAAATGCGGCACCCCGCCCGCCGCCGCGCTGAACGCACCGACAAAAGGAGTCGCGTCGCCACGCAGGCAGTCGACCACGGCAGCCTGCTGCAAGCCGCAGGATTCAGCGATATTCAGCAGAGTCGCCCGCTCACCCAGGTCTTCACCCCGATGGAAATAGGCGGCAAACAGACGCTCCAGCAACACCTCACACTGCGCCGGAGCAAGCAGCTCGGCAGCCCGCTGCATCAGGCGGTGGGCATCGGCCGTGTTGGGCATGCGGGCGATGCGGCTCAGGTCGATCTGCAGCCCGGCAGCCGCAGCAGCGTGCTGCACCTGGGCCTGGCGCAGGCGCACGGCCTCGGCGCTGCCCAGGCGGTTGAGGTAGAACTCGGCAAAGGGCTCGCCCTGGGCCGGCATCTGCGGCAGCAGTTGCACACCATGCCAGGCCAGTTCGACCACGACCCCGGGATGGTCGAGGCGCAGCTGGGCCAGGGCGCGCTCCAGCTGGCGCTTGCCGATCAGGCACCAGGGGCAGATGAAATCGAAGAACACATCAATGCGCAGCGAACGACTCACGACTGGGCCTCCAGCGCCGCCTCGACGGACTTCTCCTCGACGCCCTGGCCATTCAGGCGGGCCATGTCGTTGTGGTAGTGGCGCTTGGCATAGAAGAACACTGCCGCCGCGGCAATACTGACCAGCGGCACCAGCTGGAAGGCGTTGTCCAGGCCGATCATGTCGGAGACCTTGCCGGTCAGCAGCGGCCCGGTGGCCAGGCCGAGCAGGTTGTTGGCCAGGGTCAGCGTGGCGAAGGCGGTGCCATGCACGCTGTAGTGGGTCAGGTTGGCAACCATGGCGCCGGCCGGTCCCGAGGTGCCGGCGGCAATCAGCATCCCCAGGCAGATCATCACCAGCTGCGGCATGCCGAACGGCAGGGCGAAGGCCAGCGACAGCAGCAGGCAACTGCCCAGGCAGTAGCCGATGCACAGCAGGATCTTGCGATCCGGGCGGTTGCGGCACAGGCGGTCGCTGAGCATGCCGCAGAGAATCATCCCGGCGCCGCTGCACAGGACGATGATCGCTGCCACCGCGCCGGCCTTGTCGGTGGTCATGCCGTAGAAGCGGTTGAGGTAGCTGGGCATCCATACGATTACGGTGCCGCCGACGAACAGCTGCAGGCCGCTGCCGACGTAGGCGCTGATCACCGAACGGCTGGAGTACAGGGTACGCAGCGGCCGGCTGACCTTGCTCACCGCCTGGCGCGCCACATCGGCCGCGGCCTGCGGGGCGATCCGCGCTGTCCTGACGACTAGCGGATAGAGGATGGCCAGCAGCAGGCCGAACAGTGCCATGCCGGCAAAGGCCCAGCGCCAGCCGAAGTGCTGGGCCATCACCCCGCCGGCCGCCATGCCCAGCACCGAGCCGAACATGCCGCCGGAAATGAAGGCACCCGAGAGCGTGGCGCGCATCTCGCGGGGGAACACCGAGACCACCACGGCGATGCCGACGCTGCCATAGGCGGCTTCGCCGACGCCGACCAAGAAGCGCGCGACGAACATCTGCTCATAGTTCTCGGCCAGGGCGCAGCCCAGGGTCGCCAGGCTCCACAGCACGGCCATCAGGGTCAGGCTCTTGATCCGGCCGAAACGGTCGGCCAGCAGCGACAGCGGGAAAGTCAGCAGGCCGACCATCAAGGCGACTATGCCGCTGAGCAGGCCCAGCTGGCTGTCGGACAGCGCCCACTCGCTCTTCAGCAGCGGGAACACCGCATTCAGAACCTGCCGCGACATGTAGTCGGAAATCAGCAGGCCGAAGGTCAGGGCGAAGACGATCCAGGCATAGGTGCGCGGAATGCCGAGCGACGTATCGATACCGTCGTCGCTGATGTGATGTGCGGCCATGCTGCCTCCTGGAAGCTTATTGTTGTACGTGGAACCGGCTCTGCAAAAGCTTCGCCCCGACTCTTCGTGGGAGTGGAGATTCGGCGCATGTGCTTGTCTGCGTGGCGACAAGCGGGGAACGCCGAACGGGCAGAAGCCTTTGCACAAACGGATCGAGGTCGGTCGAACACGGCTGGCCAAGCCAGCCGCGTCCGTGATCCCCGTGCTGCGGGGCAGCCCCGCATGCACGGCATCCACCTCCTGACCTGACCAGCAGGAGGCTGACGTCTTGCCCAGGGTGGGTACGCCGCTGTCGCGACTCCCCCACCCTACACCGGCGGGTGAATCATTTGCGCAGGAAGCCCTGCTGACCGCCCTTCGGGTTCGGCGCGAAGCCGTTGGCGGCCAGGGTTTCTTCGACCGTCTCGTAGAAAACGCCGATCTTGAGGATTTCGCGGGCTTCCTTGCCGTTGGCCACCGGACGGCCGATCTCTTTGGCGATGCGCACCAGCTGCTGGATCTGCTCGACGGAAGTCATCTTGCGCGAGCGATCCTGGCTCCAGATGTTGTCCTCGATACCGCAGCGCACGTGCAGGCCCATGGCCATGCCCATCAGGTTGACCGGCAGGGTGTTGAGCATGGTGCTTTCCACCGTCAGCATGGTGCCGTCGGGGATGGCGCGCAGGAAGTTGGCCAGGCTGTAGATGTGCGGCTGGTCCATGCCACCGCCAATCGCCACCCAGTTGCACACCAGCGGTCCCTTGTAGACGCCGCGGCGGATCAGGCGCTCCACCGACTCGTAGCTGTTGATGTTGTAGAACTGGAAGGCGCTCTGAATGCCGGCGGCGGAGAGGCGCTTGACGTGCTCCTCGATGAAGCTCGGGCCTGAGGGCACGATCATCTCGCGGTAGGCTTCGTAGGTGTCGCTGCCCATGGAGGTGCCGGCGTAGTCGCGCGCATCCATCTGCTCGATGACGTTCATCTGCGTGGTGTTGACCGTCACGGTGACCTGGTCGGGCTTGGGATCGAGTTCGGCGAGCATGTGCCGGGTGTCGTCATGCAGCCACTTGGCGGCCGCGCCGTCTTCCGGCGGCGCGAAGGAGATGGAGCCGCCGACCTGAATGACCATGTCCGGCACGGCCTTGCGCACGCCGGCGATCAGCTCGTTGAACTTGGACAGGCGCTTGGAACCCTTGCCGTCCAGCTCGCGCACGTGCAGGTGGAGTACGGAGGCGCCGGCTTCGTAGCAGTCAACAGCCTTCTGAATCTGTTCCTCCATGGTCACCGGAATGTCCTCCGGGTAGTCGGAGGGGAACCATTCGGGGCCATAGGGTGCGGCGGTGATGACCAGCTTGTCCTGGTTTTCAGGGAAGAGAGAGCCGTCGAGGAAATTCATGTCTGTTGCCTCAAAAAATTGAAAGTAAGCGGCGCGTCTGGGGCGCTTCGACTCAGTAGGTCTTGTCACCGATGATCCCGGCACGTTCCATCTTGCGATGGCACGGCGGGTAGTCCATGACGGCGTAATGCTGGGTGCTGCGGTTGTCCCAGATGGCCACGCTGTTCGGCTGCCAGCGCCAGCGCACCTGGTACTCGGGGATGTACGCCTGGCTGACCAGGTAGCGCAGCAGGTCGGCGGCACCGGGATTGGCGTCCTGGCCGAAGCGCACCCGCTCGGGGGTGTGGTAGTTGCTGAAGTGGGTGGTGAAGGCGTTGACGAACAACACCTTCTCGCCGGTTTCCGGGTGGGTGCGCACCACCGGGTGCTCGGCGTCCGGGTACTGCGCCTTGAGTGCCAGGCGCTTGTCGATCGGCATGGCCGCGCCGAAGCTGGCCTCGATGCTATGACGCGCACGCAGGCCTTCGATCTTCGCCTTCACGTCGGCCGGCAGGTTCTCGTAGGCCAGGGCCATGTTCGCCCACATGGTGTCGCCACCCACCGGCGGGCACTCGATGCAGCGCAGCACGCAGCCCAGCGGCGGCGCCTCGCGCCAGGTGGCATCGGTGTGCCAGGCGTTCTCGTAGCGATCCATCGGCTGATCCGGGCGCTTGTAGATCTGCACCAGGCCCGGGTGCTCCGGGTCGCTGCCGGCCACCGGGTGGTCCTCCAGCTCGCCGAAACGGCGGGCGAAGGCCACGTGCTCGGCCCGGCTGAAGGTCTGCTCGCGCAGGAACAGCACGCGGTGCTTGAGCAGCTGGGCGCGGATCTCGGCGAACAGGCCGTCGTCATGAATGGCGTCGGCCAGGTTCACGCCGACCAGCTCGGCGCCGATGGCGCAGGTCAGTTGTTCGACTTGCATGACGGGCCTCCTCAGATGACGAAGATGGATGAGCCGGTGGTCTTGCGCGACTCCAGGTCGCGGTGTGCCTGCACGGCATCCTGCAGGGCGTAGTGCTGGTTGATCTCGATCTTGATCCGGCCACTGCCGACGTGATCGAACAGCTCGCCAGCCAGGGCCGCCTTCTCCGCCGGGTCGGCGATGTAGTCGGCCAGGGCCGGGCGGGTCAGGTACAGCGAGCCTTTCATCGCCAGCAGTACCGGGTCGAACGGCGGGATCGGGCCGGAGGCGGTGCCGACGCAGACCATCAGACCGCGGCGCTTGAGCGAATCCAGCGAGCCGGCGAAGGTGTTCTTGCCGACGCTGTCGAACACCACATTGACGCCGACGCCATCGGTCAGCTCGCGCACGCGCTGGGCGACGTCTTCATGGCTGTAGTTGATGGTGTGATCGCAGCCATGGGCACGGGCGATCTCGGCCTTGGCCTCGCTGGACACGGTGCCGATCACCTTGAGGCCGAGCAGCTTGGCCCACTGCGAGACGATCAGGCCGACGCCACCGGCGGCGGCGTGCAACAGGATGCTGTCGCCCGGCTTGAAGTCATAGATGCGGCGCATCAGGTAGGACGAGGTCAGACCACGCATGGTCATGGCCGCAGCCGTCTCGAAGGCGATGGTGTCGGGCAGCTTGATCAGCGGCGCGGCAGAAATCAGGCGCTCGGTGCTGTAGGCGCCGAGGGTGTTGAGGAAGCCGGTGTAGGTGACACGGTCGCCGACCGTGACGTTGCTCACCCCCTCGCCCACCGCCTGCACCACGCCGGACGCTTCCACGCCCATGCCGTTGGGCAGCGGAATCGGGTAGGTGCCGTTGCGGAAATAGGTGTCGGCGTAGTTCAGGCCCACTGCGACGTGGCGCAGACGAACCTGACCCGGACCCGGATCGCCCACCTCGACATCCTCGTAACGAAGGACTTCGGGACCACCGGTTTCGTAAAAGCGTACGGCTTTGGCCATGCCTGTTTCTCTCCAATCTGCGATCTGGGCGAACTGCGCCGATTTGCGTTGATTGGACTGTAAGCCGCAGGCCGCCTAAGCGCTTCTCATCAGACGACAGTGACTTCTCATTTCATGACAGACTGACTCGGCCGGGCCCGACGGCGCAAAACCCAGCGCAGGGCCTGTCAAAGCGGGCCCCTCGCCGGCCGGCGAGGGGCCGCCACGCTTCAGCCGTGCTGGGTGAAGCCCACCTGCCCCGGCTTGCGGTTGGGCGCGAAGCCGTTCTTGGCCAGGGTCTCGTCGGCGTTCTCGTAGAAGGTGCCGACCTTGTAGATCTGCCGGGCCTCCTCGCCATTGGCCACCTCGCGGCCGAACTCGCGGGACAGGCGCACCAGCTGCTCGATCTGCTCGACGCTGGTCATCTTGCCGGTCTGGCGCTGGTTCCAGATGTTGTCCTCGATGCCGCAGCGCACATGCAGACCCAGGGCGATGGCCATCATGTTCAGCGGCAGCACGTTGCGCATGCTGGTTTCCAGGGTCAGCACCGAGCCGTCCGGGCAGGCGCGCACGAAGTTGGCCAGGTCGTAGGGGTTGGGCGAGTCGAAGCCGCCACCGATGGCCACCCAGGTGAGGATCAGCGGCACGTTGCACACGCCGCGGCGCATCATGCGCTCGACGGTGTTGAGCTGGGTGATGTTGGCCAGCTGGAAGTGGGTCTGGATCTTGTTCGCGGACAGACGGCGGATGTGTTCCTCGACCCAGGCCGGGCCGGCCGGGATGGTCATCTCCTGGTAGGCCGCCAGCATCGCCGGATCGGCCAGCGAGGTGCCGCGGATGTCGGCGGCGGTCATCTGCTCGCAGACGTTCATCTGGTTGGTGTTGATGGCGATGGTCACCTGGTCCGGGGTCGGCTTGAGCTCGGCCAGCATGTGCCGGGTGTCGTCGCTCAGCCACTTGGCGGTATCGCCTTCGTTTTCCGGGGCGAAGGAGATCGAGCCGCCAACCTGCAGGATCATGCCCGGGCAGGCCTCGCGGATGCCGGCCAGCAGTTCGTTGAACTTGGACAGGCGCTTGGAGCCCTTGCCGTCTTCTTCCCGTACGTGCACATGGAGCACGGTGGCGCCGGCGTTGTAGCAGTCGACCGCCTTCTGAATCTGCGCCTGCATGCTCACCGGGATGTCTTCGGGGAAATCGGACGGCATCCACTCCGGGCCGTAGGGGGCGGCGGTGATGACCAGTTTCTGCATGTTTTCGACAAACAGCGAACCATCGATGAAGTTCATGGTGTTTTCCTCGGATATGGCGTTGTTGTGGTGGTTGTCGGGCGGGGATCAGAACGGCTTGTCGCCGATGATCGCGGCGCGCTCCATCTTGCGGTGGCAGGCCGGGTAATCCATGACGGCATAGTGCTGGGTGCTGCGGTTGTCCCAGATGGCGATGCTGTTGGGCTGCCAGCGCCAGCGCACCTGGTACTCGGGGATGAAGGCCTGGCTGACAAGGTAGCGCAACAGATCGGCGGCGCCGGGGTTGGCGTCCTGGCCGAAACGCACGCGCTCCTTGGTGTGGTAGTTGGTGAAGTGGGTGGTGAAGGCGTTGACGTAGAGGATCTTCTCGCCGGTTTCCGGATGGGTGCGTACCACCGGATGCTCGGCGTCCGGGTACTCGGCCTTCATCGCCAGACGCTTATCGATCGGCATGGCCGCGGCGAAGGACGACTCGAAGCTGTGGCTGGCGCGCAGGTCCTCGATCCGCTGCTTGATCTCGCGCGGCAGGTTCTCGTAGGCCAGCGCCATGTTCGCCCACAGGGTATCGCCGCCTACGGTTGGGCATTCCACGCAGCGCAGCACGCAGCCCATGGCCGGGGTCTCGCGCCAGGAGCCGTCGCTGTGCCAGGCATTCTCGTAGCGGTCGATCGGCTGCTCGGGACGCTTGTAGATCTGCACCAGGCCCGGCGCTTGCGGATGGGTCGGCGCCATCGGGTGATCTTCCAGCTCGCCGAGACGGCGGGCGAAGGCCACATGGTCCGGGCGCGAGATGTCCTGATCGCGCAGGAACAGCGCCTTGTGCTGCAGCAGCAGGTCCTTGATCTCGCTGAATAGACCGTCGTCGTGGACGGCATCGGCCAGGTTCACGCCGACCAGCTCGGCGCCGATACTGCAAGTGAGTTGTTCTACGCGCATCTTCTTATCCTCAGGGGGGTACGTCGTTCGTCGAACGGGCATTGCGGCAACTGCGCGCAATGAGCCGCAGCGGGCTCCGCGAGACAGGCCGTGAGGGGGGAATTTAGGAGGGAGGGACCACGCCGACCTTTCATTCGGCGACAGCGATTTCTCTTTTCATGACTAAATCGCCCGTTTGCCGAGCGATTGCATCAGTCATTGACCCAGGTCAGTTTTTTGCGCTCGGGATGACCACCGAATTCGGCTGCACGTGCTGAGCCCAGGGTTGGCTCACCAGGTGTTCGGCATGGAAGCTCTGCCGCAGATGCGCCTGCACACCTCGTCACCACAATGCTGACGCTGGTCATCAGCAAGCCGTGCGAGTTAGCCAAGAGCGAGATTCTACGAGCGCCCAGCCTTCATGGCTGAACCATGCCGCTTAAGATCGAATGCAAACTCGTACGAGCGCATATCTTCAGGTGCTTCGAAAAGTATGAGCTGCCGGGTGTAGTGAATGCCAAGGTAGTCGGTACCGCGGGTGGTACGCACTGTTCTTATTGGCGCTCCAGCCGCCTCGGGGTGGACGCTTTCTGGAGCAACCGCAGGTGGGCCCAAGCATGCGATGCCATCCACTTGAGTGGCATCACCTTGGGCTCTAGCCAACGTGTGGCCCGGCACCCAGCAGAAACGAAAAAGCCCCGGAACACGGGGCTTTTAGGTATGTATTTGGCGGAAGCGGTGAGATTCGAACTCACGGAAGAGTTTCCCCTTCGACGGTTTTCAAGACCGTTGCATTCAACCGCTCTGCCACGCTTCCGGCGTTTGCTGCGGGCGGCAATCTTACCGGAACGCAACACACTGTCAAACTCTCGTAATTGGCAGTTGTGCACGCTCTGTTATGATCCCTTCGACCGCGGTCACGGAACCAATTTCGCCGCTCAGGAGAGTTGTCATGCACGAACAAGATTACGCGCTGAATCACGCGCAAGCTGACCAGCTGGAAGTCAGCAAGGTCCTGCGCAACACCTATGGCCTGCTGGCCCTGACCCTGGCGTTCAGCGGCCTGGTCGCCTTTGTCTCGCAACAGATGCAGGTCGGCCATCCGGGCATCATCGTGACCCTGGTGGGCTTCTATGGTCTGTTCTTCCTGACCATGAAGCTGCGCAACTCCTCCTGGGGCCTGCTCAGCACCTTCGCCCTGACTGGCTTCATGGGCTACACCCTGGGCCCGATCCTCAACCGCTACCTGGGCATGAGCGGCGGCTCCGAAGTCGTCAGTTCGGCCTTCGCCATGACCGCCCTGGTGTTCTTCGGCCTGTCCGCCTACGTGCTGACCACCCGCAAGGACATGAGCTTCCTGGCCGGCTTCATCACCGCCGGGTTTTTCGTCCTGCTGGGCGCCATGGTGGCCGGTCTGTTCTTCGAGATCAGCGGCCTGCAGCTGGCCATCAGCGCCGGCTTCGTGCTGTTCTCCTCGGCGGCCATCCTGTTCCAGACCAGCGCGATCATCCACGGCGGTGAGCGCAACTACATCATGGCCACCATCAGCCTGTATGTATCGATCTACAACCTGTTCATCAGCCTGCTGCAGATCTTCGGCATCATGGGCAGCGACGACTGAGTCGTTCCTGCTACGAAGAAGCCCGCTTCGGCGGGCTTTTTCGTGTCTGCGACAAGCATCTGCGCCGTTCTGCCTTTATCATGGCGCAGAGTCAGTTCGCGGAATCGTCATGAAATTCGCCATCGCCCTGTTCGCCCCGGCCCATCTGCCCTCCTCGCGCCGCGCCCTGCGCTTTGCCGAGGCGGTGATTGCGGGCGGGCATGAAATCGTCCGCCTGTTCTTCTATCAGGACGGCGTCCACAGCGCCTCCGCCAATGTGGTCAGCGCCCAGGACGAGCTGGACCTGCCGGCCGCCTGGCGCGATTTTGTCGCCCGGCAGCAACTGGACGCCGTGGTGTGCATCGCCGCCGCCCTGCGCCGCGGCGTGCTCAACGAGGAAGAGGCGCAGCGCTACCAGAAGCCGGCCGCCAACCTCGGCGCGCCCTGGGAACTGTCCGGCCTGGGCCAGCTGCATGAAGCCAACCAGCTGGCCGACCGCCTGGTCTGCTTCGGAGGCCACTGATGAGCAAATCCCTGCTGCTGATAAGCCGCCAGGCGCCCTGGGCCGGCCCCAGCGCCCGCGAGGCCCTGGACATCGCCCTGGCCGGCGGCGCCTTCGACCTGCCGCTGGGCCTGCTGTTTCTCGATGACGGCGTTTTCCAGCTCCTGCCGCAGCAGCAACCCGCCGCCCTGCAGCAGAAGGACCTGACCGCCAACCTGCAGGCCCTGCCGCTGTTCGGCGTCGAGTCGCTGTACGTCTCCAGCCGCAGCCTCAGCGAGCGCGGCCTGGCCGGGCAGCAACTGGCCCTGCCGGTCGAATGCCTCGACGATGCCGGCCTGACCCAGCTTATCGACCGCTACGACCAGGTGATCACGCTCTGATGGCCACTCTGCATCTGCTTTCCCACTCGCCCTTCAGCGACAGCCGCCTGAGCAGCTGCCTGCGCCTGCTCGGCCCGCAGGACGGCCTGCTGCTCAGCGGCGACGCCGTGTATGCCCTGCAACCCGGCAGCGCGCAACTGCAGGCCCTGCTGCTGATGCCGGTGGGCATCGGCCTGTTCGCCCTGGAAGAAGACCTGCAGGCGCGCAACCTGGCGGCCCCGGCACGCGCCCGGGTGGTCGACTACCCGGCCTTCGTCGAGCTGTGCGCGGCCTACGCCAAGGTCAACAGCTGGCTATGAGCAACCTGATCGTCGCTGGCCGCAGCATCGCCCTGGACAAGGACGGCTACCTGGTCGAGCTGACCGACTGGTCGCCCGCGGTCGCCGAGGCCCTGGCCGCCGGCGAAGAGCTGCAGCTGAGTGCCGAGCACTGGGAAATCCTCGAGCTGCTGCGCGCCTTCTACCGCGAGTTCCAGCTGTCGCCGGCCAGCCGCCCGCTGATCAAGTACGTGGCCCTCAAGCTAGGCCCGGAAAAGGGCAACAGCCTGCACCTCAACCGCCTGTTCAAGGGCACGCCCGCCAAGCTCGCCGCCAAGCTGGCTGGCCTGCCGAAACCGACCAATTGCCTGTGAAAGTAGCGCCCATGATCCTCGTAGCCCCACCGGAACACCCCTTCGCCCAGTTCGTGCGCATCCTCGGCAAGGGCAAGCGCGGCGCCCGCAACATGAGCCGCGAGGAGGCCCGCGAAGCCATGGGCCTGCTGCTCGACGGCAAGGTCGAGGACACCCAGCTGGGCGCCTTCCTCATGCTGCTGCGGCACAAGGAGGAAAGCGCCGAGGAACTGGCCGGCTTCACCGAGGCCCTGCGTGAGCGCCTGCAGGCGCCGTCGATCGCCGTCGACCTGGACTGGCCCAGCTATGCCGGCAAGAAGCGCCACCTGCCCTGGTTCCTCCTGGCCGTCAAAGCCCTGGCCGCCAGCGGCGTGCGCATCCACTTGCATGGCGGCGGCGCACACACCGCCGGACGCCTGTACAGCGAGCAACTGCTGGAACCGCTCGCCATCCCGGTCTGCCAGTCGTGGGCGGAAGTTGCCGAGAGCCTGGACCGACACAACCTGGCCTTCACCCCGCTGGGCGCCTGGGCGCCGCAGCTGCAACGCATGATCGACCTGCGCAACACCCTCGGCCTGCGCTCGCCGATCCACTCGCTGGCGCGCATTCTCAACCCGCTGGCGGCGCGCTGCGTAATGCAGAGCATCTTCCACCCCGGCTACCAGGCCACCCACCGCGAAGCCAGCCAGCTGCTCGGCGACACGGCCATCGTGATCAAGGGCGAAGGTGGCGAGATCGAGGTCAATCCGGACGGTGCCTGCCATCTGTATGGCACCGCGCATGGGGCGAACTGGGACGAGGAGTGGCCGGCGCTGACCGCCCAGCGCCACGTCAAGCCGGAACGGCTCGACCCGGCGCATCTGCTGGCCTTCTGGAAGGGCGAGGTGGAAGACTCCTACGCTCGCCTGGCCGTGCTCAGCACCATCGCCCTGGGCCTACGTGCCTTGGGCGAGCCGCGCGAAAGCGCCCTCGCCCGCGCACAGGTGGTCTGGGATACGCGCCTTCAAACGCCTGCCTGAGCCCCTTCGAACCAGGCCAGTTTCTCCCGCAACTGCACCACCTCGCCGACTATCACCAGGGTCGGCGCGTGCACCTCATGCTCAGCCACCAGCTGCGGCAGGTTGGCCAGGGTGCCGGTGAACACCCGCTGGTTCTGCGTGGTGCCCTGCTGCACCAGGGCCGCCGGGGTATCCGCGGCGCGACCATGGCGGATCAGCTCCGCGCAGATGGCCGGCAGCCCGACCAGGCCCATGTAGAACACCAGGGTCTGCCCCGGCGCACTCAGCTCGCCCCAGGGCAGGTTGCTGCTGCCGTCCTTGAGATGGCCGGTGACAAAGCGCACCGACTGCGCATGGTCGCGATGGGTCAGCGGAATCCCGGCGTAGGCCGCGCAGCCCGAGGCCGCGGTGATGCCCGGCACCACCTGGAACGGGATGCCCTGGGCCGCCAGCTCCTCGATTTCCTCGCCACCGCGGCCGAAGATGAACGGGTCGCCCCCCTTGAGGCGCAGTACCCGTTTGCCCTGTTTGGCCAGGTCGACCAGCAGCTGGTTGATCTCCTCCTGCGGCACCGCGTGGGCCGAGCGCTGCTTGCCGACGTAGATGCGGTCGGCATCGCGGCGGCACAGGTCGACGATGGCCGGCGCCACCAGGCGGTCATACAGCACCACATCGGCCTGCTGCATCAGGCGCAGGGCGCGAAAGGTCAGCAGGTCCGGATCGCCCGGGCCGGCGCCGACCAGGTAGACCTCACCCAGGGCGCGCGGCGCGATGCCGGCGATCTTCGCCTCGAGCTGGCGCTCGCCCTCACCCAGCTTGCCGGCAAATACGCTTTCGGCGATCTGGCCCTGGAACACGTCCTCCCAGAACACCCGGCGCTGCTGCACATCGGGGAAAAGGCCCTTGACCTGGGCGCGGAACTTCTTCGCCAGGCCGGCCAGCTGACCGTAGGTGGCGGGAATCCAGGTCTCGATCTTGGCGCGGATCAGCCGCGCCAGCACCGGCGCGTCGCCGCCACTGGTGACGGCGACGATCAGCGGCGAGCGGTCGACGATGGCCGGGAAGATCACGCTGCACAGCTTGGGCGCATCCACCACGTTGACCGGAATGCCACGCGCCTGGGCCTGGGCGGAAATCTGCGCATTCAGCGGCTCGTCGTCGGTGGCGGCGATCACCAGGCCCACGCCGTCCAGATCACTCGCCTGGTAACCACGCAGCAGCACCTGGGCGTGCGCCCCGGCCAGCTCGCGCAGCTCGTCACGAATCGCCGGGGCCACCACGCGCAGGATCGCACCGGCCTCGACCAGCAGGCGCGCCTTGCGCAACGCCACTTCGCCACCGCCGACAACCAGCACCAGGCGATCCTGCAGTTTGTGGAACAGGGGGAGAAAATCCATGGCGCACGCTCTCGATCGGACAAAACAAAACGGGGCAGCACTGGCCACCCCGTATCTTGCGACTCTATACCAGAACCTCAGCCGATGACTTCGATACCGGCCATATAGGGCTTCAGCACCTCCGGCACGCGGATGCTGCCGTCGGCCTGCTGGTAGTTCTCCAGCACCGCCACCAGGGTACGCCCCACCGCCAGGCCGGAGCCGTTGAGGGTGTGCACCAGCTCCGGCTTGCCGGTTTCCGGGTTGCGGTAGCGCGCCTGCATGCGGCGGGCCTGGAAGTCGCCGCAGTTGGAGCAGGAGGAAATCTCGCGGTACTTGTCCTGGCTCGGCACCCAGACTTCCAGATCATAGGTCTTCACCGCGCCGAAGCCCATGTCGCCGGTGCACAGCGCCAACTTGCGGTACGGCAGCTCGAGCAGCTGCAGCACGCGCTCGGCGTTGCCGGTCAGGCTTTCCAGGGCTTCGAAGGACTTGGACGGCTCGACGATCTGCACCATCTCGACCTTGTCGAACTGGTGCTGACGGATCATGCCGCGGGTGTCGCGGCCCGAGGCACCGGCTTCGCTGCGGAAGCAGGGGGTGTGGGCGACGAACTTGAGCGGCAGCTGCTTGGCGTCGAGGATCGCGCCGGCGACGATGTTGGTCAGCGACACTTCGGCGGTCGGGATCAGGTACAGGTCGGCCTGCTCGTCGCGCTGGATCTTGAACAGGTCTTCCTCGAACTTCGGCAGCTGGCCGGTGCCCTGCAGCGCGGAGGCCTGGACCAGGTAAGGCGTGTAGGCCTCCTCGTAGCCGTGCTCGGCGGTATGCAGGTTGAGCATAAACTGCGCCAGGGCGCGGTGGAGACGGGCAATCGGCCCGCGCAGCAGGGCGAAACGGGCGCCGGACAGCTTGGCGGCGGTCTCGAAGTCCAGCCAGCCATGCTGCTCGCCGAGGGCCACGTGGTCCTGCACCGGGAAGTCGAAGCTGCGCGGCGTGCCCCAGCGCGATACCTCGACGTTGCCCTCTTCGTCCTCGCCAACCGGCACCGACTCGTCGGGCAGGTTGGGGATGTTCAGCAGCAGGTTGTCCAGCTCGGTCTGGATGGCGTCCAGCTCGCGCTTGCCCTCTTCCAGGTCGCTGCCCATCTTGTCGACTTCCGCCAGCAGCGGGGCGATGTCCTCGCCACGCTGCTTGGCCTGGCCGATGGACTTGGAGCGGGTATTGCGCTCGGCTTGCAGCTGTTCGGTGCGGGTCTGCACGGTCTTGCGCTGGGCCTCGAGGGCCTCGAAGCGCGCCACGTCCAGCTGGAAGCCACGGGTAGCCAGGCGGTCCGCAATCTCCTGCAGTTGGGTACGAACCAGTTTGGAGTCGAGCATGGGATGTTCTCGTCTAGATCAGAGCTTGGTTAATGTCAGGCCGGCCCAGGTGGCGAGCAGACCGCCCAACACGCTGGCAGTCGCATAGCCGATGGCCAGCGGTGCCTGGCCGCTTTCCAGCAGGCGCAGCGTGTCGAGGGAGAAGGATGAAAAAGTGGTCAGGCCGCCAAGGAAGCCCACCATCAGCCCGGCGCGCAGCTCCAGCGGCACCTCGGGGCGCAGCAGGAACAGGCCGTACAGATAGCCGATCAGCAGGCAGCCGACAATATTGACCGCCAGGGTAGCGCCATAGAAGTGCTGCGGCCAGTTCGCGCTGACCCAGTTGCTGGTAAAGAAACGCAGCAGGGTACCAACCATGCCGCCCAACGCGACCGCGATGACCACGCCGATCATGGCTTTCTCCGTTTGCGCGGGCTGGCGGCATCCAGCGCGGCCAGATGTGCCAGTTTGTCGCGAATCTTCAGTTCCAGGCCACGCGGCACCGGCTGGTAGTAAGCCTGCGGCTCGAGCTGCTCGGGGAAATAGTCCTCGCCGGCGGCGTAGGCATCCGGCTCGTCATGGGCGTAGCGGTATTCATCGCCGTAGCCGAGTTCCTTCATCAATTTGGTCGGGGCATTACGCAGGTGCAGCGGCACTTCCAGCGAGCCGTGTTCGGCAGCATCGCGCATGGCGGCCTTGAAGCCCATGTACACGGCGTTGCTCTTCGGCGCGCAGGCCAGGTAAACAATGGCCTGGGCCACGGCCAGCTCGCCTTCCGGGCTGCCCAGGCGTTCCTGCACATCCCAAGCGTTGAGGCACAGGGTCAGGGCGCGCGGGTCGGCGTTGCCGATGTCCTCGCTGGCCATGCGCACCACGCGCCGCGCCAGGTACAGCGGGTCGCAACCGCCATCGAGCATGCGCGCGTACCAGTACAGCGCGCCGTCCGGGTTGGAGCCGCGTACCGACTTGTGCAGCGCGGAGATCTGGTCGTAGAACGCCTCGCCGCCCTTGTCGAAACGCCGGCGGCTGTCGCCGAGCAGGTTCTGCAGCAGTTCGGGGGCAATCTCGCTGCCGTCCTCGGCCAGATCGGCGGCGTTTTCCAGCAGGTTGAGCAGGCGCCGGCCATCGCCATCGGCGGCGGCCAGGAGGATCTGGAAGCTCTCATCCGGCAGGCTCAGGCGCTGTTTGCCCAGGCCCTTGTCCTCCGTCAGTGCACGCTGCACCAGCTTGCGCATGGCCGCTTCGTCCAGGCTCTTCAGCACATAGACACGGGCGCGCGAGAGCAACGCATTGTTCAGTTCGAAAGACGGGTTCTCGGTAGTCGCACCGATAAAGATCAGCGTGCCGTCTTCCACATAGGGCAGAAAGGCGTCCTGCTGGCTCTTGTTGAAACGGTGCACCTCGTCGACGAAGAGGATGGTACGGCGGCCGTACTGGGCGGCCTGCTGCTTGGCCACTTCCACCGACTGACGGATTTCCTTGACCCCGGAGAGCACCGCGGAAATCGTTTCGAAGTGCGCTTCGGAAACCTGTGCCAGCAGCCTGGCAAGGGTGGTCTTGCCGACCCCAGGCGGGCCCCAGAAGATCATCGAGTGCAGCGCACCTTGCTCCAGCGCCTCGCGCAGCGGCTTGCCGTGGCCCAGCACATGCTCCTGACCGACGTACTCGTCCAGGCTGGTCGCGCGCAAACGCGCGGCCAGGGGCTGGGCGACGGGGGCGGAGCGAAACAGGTCCATACGGGGCGGCAGCGGCCTCTTATTCCTGAATGACGTCGGCGCCCTCAGGCACGTCGAAGGTGAACAGCGCGGGGTCGAGCTGCTCGTTCATCTTCACGCTGAGGAACAGGATATTGGTGCGCTGGCCGATGCTGTCGATCAGTTGCATGTCGTTGATCACGCCACGGCGGAACGACAGGCGCAGGTTGTCGAACAGGGTGTCCTGGGCCTTCGGCTTGAGCATGAAGTCGACCACTTCGCCGGCTTCCTTGAAGCTGATCTCGAAGTTCTCGCGGATCTTCGACACATCGCCGGACAGCAGCAGCGCCGGGGTGTGGGTCAGGCGCTGATCCAGCGTCTGGATGGTCACCTGCATCAGGTCCGGGTCGTACAGCCAGACCTTCTCACCGTTGGATACCAGCAGTTGCTCCTGCGGCGCATCGGTGTGCCAGCGGAACAGCCCGGGGCGCTTCAGCGCCAGCTGGCCGGCGGTTTCCTGCAGCTGGGTGCCGCTACCGTCCAGGGTCAGCTGGGAGAAACGGGCGCTGATGGTCTGCGCCTGGTTGAGCAGTTCGGTCAGGCGCTTGACCGCCGCCTCGTCGTCCGCCTGGGCGGGAATGGCCAGACAGGCCATGGCGGCCAGCAACAGCATGCGCAACAGTCGCATGGAAATCCTCTTCATCTACGAACTGGGGGTTAATCTCGAACCGGGCTCGGCGCTATCACTTCGCGCGAGCCATTGGTATTCATCGACGTGACCACGCCGGCCATCTCCATGGCCTCGATCATGCGTGCGGCACGGTTGTAGCCGATCTTCAGCTTGCGCTGCACGGCGGAGATGGACGCTCGGCGACTCTCCAGCACGAAGTTGACCGCTTCGTCGTACAGCGGGTCGGACTCGCTGCCCTCGCCGCCTTCACCGCTGCTGCCGCCGTCGAAGCCGCTGCCGGCCTCCTCGACGCCGGCCAGGATGTCCTCGATGTAGTCCGGCGCGCCGCGTTGCTTCCAGGCCTCGACCACGCGGTGCACTTCATCGTCGGAAACGAAGGCGCCATGTACGCGGATCGGCAGGCCGGTACCCGGCGGCAGGTAGAGCATGTCGCCGTGGCCGAGCAGCTGTTCGGCGCCGCCCTGGTCGAGGATGGTGCGCGAGTCGATCTTGCTGGAAACCTGGAAGGCCATGCGGGTCGGGATGTTGGCCTTGATCAGGCCGGTGATCACGTCGACCGACGGCCGCTGGGTGGCGAGGATCAGGTGGATACCGGCGGCGCGGGCCTTCTGCGCAATCCGCGCGATCAGCTCTTCGACCTTCTTGCCGACGATCATCATCATGTCGGCGAATTCGTCGACCACCACGACTATGGTCGGCAGGCTCTTCAGCAGCGGCGCCTCGTCTTCCATGGACTCGCGACGGTACAGCGGGTCGGTCAGCGGCGTGCCGGCCTCCTCTGCGTCCTTGACCTTGCGGTTGAAGCCGGCCAGGTTGCGCACGCCCATGGCGGCCATCAGCTTGTAGCGGCGCTCCATCTCGGCGACCGACCAGCGCAGGGCGTTGGCGGCCTCCTTCATGTCGGTCACCACCGGGCACAGCAGGTGCGGGATGCCCTCGTAGATCGACAGTTCGAGCATCTTCGGGTCGATCATGATCATCCGCGCCTCTTCCGGCGTGGACTTGAACAGGATCGACAGGATCATCGCGTTGACCCCCACCGACTTACCGGAACCGGTGGTACCGGCCACCAGCAGGTGCGGCATCTTGGCCAGGTCGGTGATCACCGGCTTGCCGCCGATATCGTGGCCCAGGGCCAGGGTCACCGGCGACTTGGCGTCGTCGTACTCGGCCGACGACAGCACCTCGGAGAAGCGCACGATCTGCCGATCTTCGTTAGGAATCTCGATGCCCACGGTGGTCTTGCCCGGAATCACTTCGACCACGCGCACGCTGATGATCGCCATCGAGCGCGCCAGGTCCTTGGCCAGGCCGGAGATGCGGCTGACCTTGACCCCCGGCGCCAGCTGGATCTCGAAGCGGGTGATCACCGGGCCCGGGTGCACGGACTCGACCATGACCTCGACGCCGAACTCCTTGAGCTTGATCTCCAGCAGGCGCGACATGGCCTCCAGGGACTCGGGGGAATACTGCTTCTGCTTCTTCTCGGCCACATCGAGCAGGGAAATCGGCGGCAAGGTGCCGGCCACGGCGCTGTCCTCGAACAGCGGCACCTGCTTCTCTTTCAGCACGCGCTTGCTCGGCTCGGGCGCCTTGGGGGCCGGCGGCGGTGCAATGACCGGTGCCGGGCGGCTCTCGCGCTCGCTCATGTGCTTGGTCAGGGCTTCCTCGCGGGCAATCAGACGCTCCTTGACCTTGGCCTGTTCGCGGCGATCGGGCACCACCGGGGCGGCCACTTCGCTGACCCGGTCATCGACCTCGCGCAGCTTGGCCACCAGTTGCTTGCGCTCGACCCGGGCACTCCACCAGCGGTTGATCAGGCTGTTGATCAGTTCGATCAGGTCCAGGGTGATCTTGCCGGTGACATCCATCACCTTGAACCAGGACAGGTCGGTGAACACGGTCAGGCCGAACAGGAACAGGGAGATGAACAGCAGCGTACTGCCCTGGATATTCAGGGCGCCGACCGCCAGCGCACTGAGGCTCTCGCCCAGCGCACCACCGGCCGAGGCCGGCAGGCCGGCGCCATCATGGAAGTGGATATCGGCCAGGGCGGCGCCGGCCAGAACCAGGAAGACCAGGCCGATCAGGCGCCAGGAGAACAGCCAGCCGCTCCACTGCCAGGGCTGGTGGCGATTGCGGAATACCTGCCAGGTCTTCACCGCCAGCAGCAGTGGGAACACATAGGCGAAATAGCCGAGGACCATGAACAGGATATCGGCGAACCAGGCCCCCGCACGGCCGGCGGCATTCTGCACCTGCTCGACGTTGCTGGTGTGGCTCCAGCCCGGATCACGCTGGTCGTAGGTCAGCAGCGCCATCCACAGGTAGAGGCAGAGCGCACCGAGTGCGATCAATGCACCTTCCTTGAGGCGGTAGTGCAATTGCTGGCGCCAGAGCGGAACCTGGGCAGTAGGAGTGGAGTTTTTCAAGCGCTGCTTTTCCTGCGCCCTGGGCGCGACCAACGATCAGTTGAAAACCTAAAGTCGGACTATTGTACGGATTTACAGGTCCGATGCCATGCCAGGCGCAGCGCGGCGGCGCGTTTTGCCGGCCCTTGCGCTTCGGTGTAGCATACCCGGCAGCTTCTTACCTGCGGCTCAATTGGAGCACGCATTCTCTTTTGTGACAAAGGCTTATGAGGTCTTTTTATGAGCGAAGTCAAGCATTCACGCCTGATCATTCTGGGCTCTGGCCCTGCCGGCTACACCGCTGCCGTCTATGCCGCCCGCGCCAACCTCAAGCCCCTGGTCATCACCGGCATCCAGCCCGGCGGCCAGTTGACCACCACCACCGAAGTCGACAACTGGCCGGGTGACGTCGAAGGCCTGACCGGGCCGGCACTGATGCAGCGCATGCAAGAGCATGCCGAACGCTTCGATACCGAGATCGTCTACGACCACATCCATACCGCCGAGTTGCAGCAGAAGCCCTTCACCCTCAAGGGCGACAACGCCACCTACACCTGCGACGCCCTGATCATCGCCACCGGCGCCAGCGCCCAGTACCTCGGCCTGCCCTCGGAAGAGGCCTTTTCCGGCAAGGGCGTATCCGCCTGCGCGACCTGCGACGGTTTCTTCTACCGCAACCAGGTGGTCTGCGTGATCGGCGGCGGCAACACCGCCGTGGAAGAAGCCCTGTACCTGGCCAACATCGCCAAGGAAGTGCACCTGATCCATCGCCGCGACAAGCTGCGCTCGGAGAAGATCCTCCAGGACAAGCTGTTCGAGAAAGCCGCCAACGGCAATATCCGCCTGCACTGGAACCACACCCTGGACGAAGTACTGGGCGACGCCAGCGGCGTGACCGGCGTGCGCCTGCGCAACACCGACGACGGCAGCAGCAAGGAGCTGCAACTGGCCGGCGTGTTCATCGCCATCGGCCACAAACCCAACACCGAACTGTTCCAGGGCCAACTGGAAATGCGTGACGGCTACCTGATCGTGCAGGGCGGCAACGAAGGCAACGCCACCCTGACCAGCATCGACGGCGTGTTCGCCGCCGGTGACGTGGCCGACCATGTCTACCGCCAGGCCATCACCTCGGCCGGTGCCGGCTGCATGGCCGCGCTCGACGCCGAAAAATACCTCGACGTCTGAGGTGCGCGCAGGCGGGTGCCACGCGCCCGCCCTGCACTCCCCCACATGCTGACCTGGCTGCAACGCGACAACCTCGACTTCCCGCCACTGGATAAAGCCCTGCGCGAACCCAATGGCCTGCTCGCGGCTGGCGGTGATCTCTCGCCGGCGCGCCTGGTCGCCGCCTATCGACATGGCTGCTTCCCCTGGTACACGCAAGGCCAGCCGCTGCTGTGGTGGTCGCCAGACCCGCGCACCGTGCTGTTTCCCGACGAATTCCACCTGTCACGCAGCCTGGCCAAGCTAATCCGCCAGCAGCGCTTCAGCGTCACCTTCGACCACGATTTCGCCGCCGTCATCCAGGCCTGCGCCGCACCGCGCGACTACGCCGACGGCACCTGGATCACCGAAAGCATGCAGCATGCCTACCTGCAGCTGCACCGCCAAGGCATTGCCCACTCCGTCGAGGTCTGGGAAGGCGAGCAGCTGGTCGGCGGCCTGTATGGCCTGGCCATGGGCCGACTGTTCTTCGGCGAATCGATGTTCAGCCGCCGCGACAACGCCTCCAAGGTCGGCTTCGCCACCCTGGTCGACAAACTGCGGCATTGGGGTTTCGCCCTGATCGACTGCCAGATGCACACCCAGCACCTGCACAGCTTCGGCGCCCGGGCGATACCGCGCAGCGAGTTTGCCAGCTACCTGCAGCACTACCTCGACCAACCCAGCTCGGCAGACTGGCTTGCCTAGGCGACACCGCCAGGCTGGCATACACTTGTTTATGGGTTTTCCCGAGGGTTGACCATGACCGAGCTGGCCCGTCTCAAGTTCTACGCCACCCAGCCACATCCTTGCAGCTACCTGCCCGAGGAACAGGCCACTACGCTGTTTCTCGACCCCAGCCAGCCCATGGATGTGCAGGTGTATGCCGAACTGTCCGAGATGGGTTTCCGCCGCAGCGGCGACCACCTCTACCGCCCCCACTGCCAGCGCTGCACGGCCTGCGTCCCGGCCCGCATCCCCGCCGCCCAATTCATCCCCAACCGCCAGCAGCGGCGCATCCTCAAGCGCAACGCGGACATCCAGGTGCGCGCCGTGCGCCCGGCGTTCAACGAGGAATACTACGACCTCTACGTGCGCTACATCGAACAGCGCCATGCCGATGGCGACATGTACCCGCCCAGCCGCGACCAGTTCAGCACCTTCCTGGTCCGCGACCTGCCCTTTGCGCGCTTCTACGAGTTCCGCCTGAACCAGCGCCTGCTCGCCATCGCCGTCACCGATGTGCTGCCCAACGGCCTTTCGGCGGTTTACACCTTCTACGACCCCGATGAAGAACGCCGCAGCCTGGGCCGTTTCGCCATCCTCTGGCAGATCGGCGAAAGCGCTCGACTGGGCCTGCAGGCGGTCTATCTCGGCTACTGGATCAAGAACTGCCGGAAGATGAGTTACAAGACCCAGTACCGCCCCATCGAGCTGTTCGTCAATCAGCGCTGGACCGCCCTCAGCTGAAGCCCTTGGCGGCAGGCCGCATTTTCGGGCACAATGCACGCCGCTTTTGCCTGGGGCCAGTTGCGCCGGGCCATTCATTGGACACCGAGGGCTTTACTGCATGTCGAAAGAAGACAGCTTCGAAATGGAAGGCACTGTCGTCGACACCCTGCCCAACACCATGTTCCGTGTGGAGTTGGAAAATGGGCACGTCGTTACCGCGCATATCTCCGGAAAGATGCGCAAGAACTACATCCGCATTCTCACTGGCGACAAGGTCCGCGTCGAGCTGACGCCGTACGACCTGAGCAAGGGCCGTATCACCTACCGCGCCCGCTAAGAGCCTGCTCAAAGGCTGCTGCGCGCTGACCATACCGTGTTGAAAACGGCCTGAATCCAGCTCGCGAGCCTTTGAACAAGCCCAGTTGATATGAAAACGCCCGGCACTGCCGGGCGTTTTCGTTTGCCTCTTTTTCCGATCAGGCCGGCTCTGCCGTGGTCTCGAACTCGAAACGCAGCTCGTCGCCAACCAGGTCGATGTGCACCACACCGCCATGCTCGGCCAGTTCGCCGAAGAGGATTTCCTCCGCCAGCGGACGCTTGATCTTGTCCTGGATCAGGCGCGCCATCGGCCTTGCCCCCATCGCCACGTCATAACCCTTCTCGGCCAGCCAGCCACGCGCCGCATCACTGACTTCCAGCAGCACGTGCTTGTCCTCGAGTTGCGCCTGCAGCTCGGTGAGGAACTTGTCGACGATGCTCTTGATCACCTCGTGACTCAGGCGACCGAACTGGATGATGGTATCCAGACGATTGCGGAACTCCGGAGTGAAGCTCTTCTTGATCACTTCCATGGCATCGGACGAGTGGTCCTGATAGGTGAAGCCGATAGAGGCCCGCGCCGCGGTTTCCGCCCCGGCGTTGGTGGTCATGATCAGGATCACGTTGCGGAAGTCCGCCTTGCGCCCGTTGTTGTCGGTCAGGGTGCCGTGGTCCATCACCTGCAGCAACAGGTTGAAGACTTCCGGATGGGCTTTCTCGATCTCGTCGAGCAGCAGCACGCAATGCGGCTGCTTGGTGATCGCCTCGGTCAGCAGACCGCCCTGGTCGAACCCGACGTAACCGGGCGGCGCACCGATCAGGCGCGACACGGTGTGCCGTTCCATGTACTCGGACATGTCGAAACGCACCAGCTCGATGCCCATGGCCTTGGCCAGCTGACGAGCGGCCTCGGTCTTGCCGACACCGGTCGGCCCGGCGAACAGGAAGGAGCCTACCGGCTTGTCCGGCGCCTTGAGGCCGGCACGCGACAGCTTGATCGCGGTCGCCAGGGAGTCGATCGCCGCATCCTGGCCGAACACGGTCAGCTTGAGGTCGCGTTCCAGGTTGCGCAGCAGCTCCTTGTCGGAACTGGTGACGTGCTTCGGGGGAATCCGCGCGATCTTGGCGACAATGTCTTCGACCTGGGCGACCTCGATGCGCTTGGCGCGCTTCTCTTCCGGCTGCAGGCGCTGGTAGGCACCCGCCTCGTCGATCACGTCGATGGCCTTGTCCGGCATGTGCCGGTCATTGATGTAGCGCGCCGCCAGCTCGGCAGCCGCACGCAGAGCCTCGTCGCTGTACTCGATATGGTGATGCTGTTCGAAGCGCGCCCTGAGCCCGCGCAGGATGCCCACGGTATCCTCGACCGACGGCTCGCTGACATCGACCTTCTGGAAGCGTCGGGCCAGGGCACGGTCCTTCTCGAAGATGCCACGGAATTCCTGGAAGGTGGTGGAGCCGATGCAGCGGATCTCGCCCGACGACAGCAGCGGCTTGAGCAGGTTGGACGCATCCATCACCCCGCCCGACGCCGCCCCGGCTCCGATGATGGTGTGGATCTCGTCGATGAACAGGATCGCCTGCGGGCGCTTGCGCAACTCGTTAAGCAAGGCCTTGAAGCGCTTCTCGAAGTCACCGCGGTACTTGGTGCCCGCCAGCAGCGCGCCGAGATCGAGGGAATACACCACGCTACCGGACAGCAGGTCCGGCACCTGACCATCGACGATGCGCTTGGCCAGCCCCTCGGCGATGGCGGTCTTGCCCACCCCGGCCTCGCCGACCAGCAGCGGGTTGTTCTTGCGCCGCCGCGCGAGGATCTGCGCCACGCGCTCGACTTCCTGCTCGCGGCCGACCAACGGATCGATACGCCCCTGGCGGGACAGCTCGTTCAGATTGCTGGCGTAGGCATCCAGCGGATTGCTCGAGGTGGGCGAATCGCCACTCTCGTCGTCCTGCATTTCCTGTTCGCTGTCGGAATGATCCGCATGCCCCGGCACCTTGGAGATGCCATGGGCGATGTAGTTGACCACGTCGATGCGCGCCACGCTCTGCTGCTTGAGCAGAAACACGGCCTGGCTTTCCTGCTCGCTGAAGATCGCCACCAGCACGTTGGCACCGGTCACTTCGCGCTTGCCCGAACTCTGCACATGGAAGACCGCACGCTGTAGTACGCGCTGGAAGCCCAGGGTCGGCTGGGTTTCGCGCTCTTCGTCGTGCTGGGGAATCAGCGGCGTGGTGGAGTCGATGAACTCCTGCAGATCGTGACGCAGTTTGTCCAGATTGGCGCCGCACGCACGCAGCACGGTGGCGGCAGCCTCGTTATCCAGCAGGGCGAGCAGCAGGTGCTCTACCGTCATGAATTCATGTCGCTTGCCGCGTGCCTCCTTGAAGGCCAGATTGAGGGTGACTTCCAGCTCTCGATTCAACATAGCTTCACCTCTTACCCAAGCGGCCGGTATTAACCGTCCTTCTCTATCTCACAGAGTAGCGGATGCTGGCTTTCCCGGGCGTACTGGTTGACCTGCATGGCCTTGGTTTCTGCGATATCGCGGGTATACAGACCGCAGATTGCCCGCCCCTCTGTATGGACGGTCAGCATGATCTTGGTGGCCAGCTCGCGGTTGTGGTTGAAGAACAACTCCAACACCTCGACCACGAAGTCCATCGGCGTGTAGTCGTCGTTGAACAGCAGCACCTTGTACATCGGCGGCGCCTGCAGCGACGGCTTGGCTTCCTGAACAGCCAGACCGGAACCCTCGTCCTCGCGCGTTGCGGGACGATCCTGATTGAATGTTAGACGAATCTGGCTACTTGCATGCATGCGAAATTGAATGCTTCGTGGCTGAGCGAACAGGGATGCTAGACAGGTTTATGACCGGCTTCTCAGCCAGCTGCCGAAGCGCCTTGACTAACGGCAAAAGGGTGTTACAAACAGTTAGTACCCGTCTCGGGTATCGGGGTTCCGCGCACTCGCCCAGCCCGGTTGATTGCATGCGCGGAACTGAAGTGGATGATACTCCAGAGATGGAGTCCTTTGCAGAGGGATGTCAGCATGCTTAGCGGTAAGGTCAAGTGGTTCAACAACGCCAAGGGCTACGGGTTCATCGTGGCCGACGGCCGAGATGAGGACCTGTTCGCCCACTACTCGGCCATCCAGATGGACGGTTACAAGACTCTCAAGGCCGGCCAACCGGTGAGCTTCGATATTCTGCAAGGCCCCAAGGGCCTGCACGCCGTGAATATCAGCGCCGCTCAGGCTACCAGTGAAACGCCGGCGACCACCAGCTCGCCACAGAGCGTACCGGTAGAAGCCTGATAAAAAGCCTGGAATAAAAAAGGCCGGTCATATGACCGGCCTTTTTTTGTTGCCGCTGGTCGCCTTACATCTTGGCGATCATGGCATCACCGAACTGCGAGCAGGACAGCAGCTCAGCACCTTCCATCAGACGCTCGAAGTCGTAGGTCACGGTCTTCGCGGCGATGGCACCGTTGGTGCCCTTGATGATCAGGTCGGCCGCTTCGGTCCAGCCCATGTGGCGCAGCATCATCTCGGCGGAGAGGATCAGCGAGCCCGGGTTGACCTTGTCCAGACCGGCGTACTTCGGCGCAGTACCATGGGTCGCTTCGAACATGGCGATGGTATCGGACAGGTTGGCCCCCGGCGCGATACCGATACCGCCCACTTCGGCCGCCAGGGCGTCGGACAGGTAGTCACCGTTCAGGTTCAGGGTGGCGATCACGTCGTACTCGGCCGGACGCAGCAGGATCTGCTGCAGCATGGCGTCGGCGATGGCGTCCTTGACCACGATGTTCTTGCCGGTCTTCGGGTTCTTGAACTGCATCCACGGGCCGCCATCCAGCAGCTCGGCGCCGAACTCGTCACGTGCGACTTCGTAGCTCCAATCCTTGAAGGCACCTTCGGTGAACTTCATGATGTTGCCTTTGTGCACGATGGTCAGCGAGTCACGGTCGTTGTCGACAGCGTACTGCAGAGCCTTGCGCGCCAGGCGCTTGGTGCCTTCCTTGGAAACCGGCTTGACGCCGATACCGCAGTCCTGGTCGAAACGGATCTTGGTGACGCCCATTTCTTCCTTCAGGAACTTGATGACCTTGTTCGCCTCGGGCGAACCGGCCTTCCACTCGATACCGGCATAAATGTCTTCGGAGTTTTCACGGAAGATGGTCATGTCGACATCGCCAGGCTTCTTCACCGGGCTCGGCACGCCTTCGAACCAGCGCACCGGGCGCAGGCAGACATACAGATCCAGCTCCTGGCGCAGGGCCACGTTCAGCGAGCGGATGCCGCCACCGACCGGAGTGGTCAGCGGGCCCTTGATGGAAACAACGTAGTCACGTACGGCTTCCAGGGTTTCTTTCGGCAGCCAGGTGTCCTGGTCGTAGACCTGGGTGGCCTTCTCGCCGGCGTAGACTTCCATCCAGGAAATCTTGCGCGCGCCGCCGTAGGCTTTTTCGACGGCCGCATCGACGACCTTGATCATCACCGGGCTGATGTCGACGCCGATGCCATCACCCTCGATGAACGGGATGATCGGGTTGTTCGGTACGTTCAGGGACATGTCGGCGTTGACGGTGATTTTGTCACCGGTCGCTGGCACCTGGATCTTCTGGTATCCCATGCTTGACTCCGTTGTTTTCGTGGTCTGACATTCCGCCACGCGGATGGCGTGGCGAATGGAACTTTGGGTCTCGGAAAGGCGACACATTCTTGTAGTTTTTCTACAGAAAGTCACGCACTTTTCGACATTTCCTTACCGCATTGCGGCTACGAGAGCTGCGCCAATGCTGCCTCGCAGCACTTCTTGTAGTCAAACTACAGGCGGCACTACATAAGCTCGCAATTGCAACCGACTTTTATCCTAGCAGCTCGCCTGCGGAATGCGCGGATCTGGTCGCTGGCAGAATCTGCCGCTACCATCCGACGCCCTATTTGCGGAGGTGCATATGCGCTTTACTCCCCACGTTACGGTGGCGACCGTCGTAGAAGACCAGGGGCGCTTCCTCCTGGTCGAAGAGCTGGCTGGCGGCCAGGTGGTATTAAACCAGCCTGCCGGTCATCTGGAAGCCGACGAAAGTCTCATCGACGCCGCTTTGCGCGAAACCCTGGAAGAAACCGGCTGGCAGGTCGAGCTGACCGCCGTCACCGGTATCTACCTCTACACCGCCCCAAGCAACGGCGTGACTTACCAGCGCGTGTGTTTCGCCGCCAAGCCAATGCGCCATCTGGCGGACAGCCCGCTGGACGACGGCATCATCGGTCCGCGCTGGCTGACCCGCGAAGAACTGGCCGAGCAACCCGAGCGCTGGCGCAGCCAGCTGGTGCTGCGCTGTATCGACGACTACCTGGCCGGCGAACACTTCCCGCTCAGCCTGATCCGCGATCCGGCCTGATTCGCCGCCGGGCGCCCGCGCCTGCTAGAATCGCGCCCTCCTGCAGTCACCACCCACGATTCCTATGTCCAGCACCACCACCGCCCCCGCCCAACAACGCGTAATCGTCGGCATGTCCGGCGGCGTGGACTCTTCCGTGTCCGCTCTCCTGCTGCTCGAACAGGGTTACCAGGTGGAAGGCCTGTTCATGAAGAACTGGGAAGAGGACGATGGCACGGAATACTGCACCGCCATGGACGACCTGGCCGACGCCCAGGCCGTGTGCGACAAGATCGGCATCAAGCTGCACACCGCCAACTTCGCCGCCGAATACTGGGACAACGTGTTCGAGCACTTCCTCGCCGAATACAAGGCCGGACGCACGCCGAACCCGGACATCCTGTGCAACCGCGAGATCAAGTTCAAAGCCTTCCTCGAGTACGCCCTGAGCCTGGGCGCCGACCTGATCGCCACCGGCCACTACGTGCGCCGCCGCGATAGCGACGGCCGCAGCGAGCTGCTCAAGGGCCTCGACCCGAACAAGGATCAGAGCTACTTCCTGCACGCCGTCGGCGGCGAGCAGATCGGCCGCACCCTGTTCCCGGTCGGCGAACTGGAGAAACCCCAGGTGCGCGCCATCGCCGAGAAATACGAGCTGGCCACTGCCAAGAAGAAGGACTCCACCGGCATCTGCTTCATCGGCGAACGGCGCTTCAGCGACTTCCTCAAACAGTACCTGCCCGCCCAGCCGGGCGACATCGAGACCATCGAGGGTGAAGTGATCGGCCGCCACCACGGCCTGATGTACCACACCATAGGCCAGCGCCAGGGCCTCGGCATCGGCGGCCTCAAGGACGCCGGTGACGAACCTTGGTACGTGCTGGCCAAGGACCTGAAGCGCAACGTGCTGCTGGTCGGCCAGGGCAACGAACACCCCTGGCTGTTCAGCCGTGCCCTGCTCGCCTCGGAAATCTACTGGGTCAACCCGGTCGACCTGAGCGGCCCGCGCCAGCTCACCGCCAAGGTGCGCTACCGGCAGAGCGACCAGACCTGCACCCTGGAACAGACCGCGAACGGCTACCGCGCCGTGTTCGCCGAACCACAGCGCGCCGTCACCCCCGGCCAGTCCGTTGTGTTCTACGATGGCGAGGTCTGCCTCGGCGGCGGCGTGATCGAAAGTGCCGAACCCTGGTTTGCCGGAGCCAGCCTGGCATGAGCCCGATTCAGGAGCAGTTGACCGCCCTCGCCGCCGTCTTCGAAGCCACCACCCTGGTGGACAAGATCGCGCGCACCGGCCAGGCCAGTGAAGCCGACATCAGCTGTCTGCTCGGCAGCCTGCTGGTACGCGACCCGAAGAACACCCTGGAAGTCTACGGCGGCGACGATCTCAACCTGCGCGAGGGTTACAAGGCCCTGGCCAGTGCCCTGGAACGCAACCCGGCGAGCCTGCAGCGCGAGCCGCTCCGCTATGCCCTGGCCCTGCTCGGCCTGGAGCGCCAACTGGCCAAGCGCGACGACCTGCTGCAGGTGATCGGCAGCCGACTGGACCAGATCCAGCAACAGGTCGGTCACTTCGGCCTGACCCACGAGAACGTGATTTCCTCCTGCGGCGCCCTATACCAGGACACCATCAGCACCTTCCGTCAGCGCATCCAGGTGCAGGGCGACATGCGCTTCCTGCAGCAGGCCGGCAACGCGGCGAAGATCCGCGCCCTGCTGCTCACCGGCATCCGCTCGGCGCGCCTGTGGCGCCAGCTCGGCGGTAGCCGCTGGCAACTGGTGCTCGGCCGCCGCAAGCTGCTCAAGGAACTCTACCCGCTGCTGCGCGGCTGACATGAATCCACCCTCGCGCAGCAGCAAGCCCGCCCAGGGCGCCCTGCTGCTGGCGCTTTCCGCATTGCTGTTCTCGCTGATGGGCGTCGGCATCCGCGAGGTCTCGCTCAGCGTCAACAACGAGTCGGTGGTGTTCTTCCGCAACCTGGTCGGCGTGCTGTTCTTCCTGCCGCTGGTGCTGCTCAAGGGCCCCCGGCCGCTCAAAACCACCCGTCTGAAGTCCCACCTGTGGCGCACCACCTACGGCCTGGCGGCGATGTACTGCTTCTTCTACGCCATCGCCCACCTGCCGCTGGCCGACGCCATGCTGTTCACCTACTCGGCGCCGGTATTTACACCCGTGATTGCCTGGTGGTGGCTGAAGGAGCCGCTGACCCGGCGCATGCTGCTGACCACCGGCATCGGCCTGCTCGGCGTGCTGCTGGTGGCCAAGCCCAGCCAGGCGCTGCTCGACAGCCAGGCGCTGGTAGGCCTGGCCGCCAGCATCCTGGCCGCCTTCGCCTTCGTCTCGATCCGCGAGATGAGCGACACCGAACCGGCCTTCCGCATCGTCTTCTACTTCGCCCTGTTCAGCACCCTGATCTCCGCCATCCCGCTGACCTGGGCCTGGCAGGCACTGGACAGCCACGACCTGGGTCTGCTGCTGGTGGTCGGCCTGCTGGCCACCGTCAGCCAGATCGTCATGTCCAAGGCCTACGCCCTGGCCCCGCCCGGCATCATCGGACCCATCGCCTACCTGGCCATCGTCTTTGCCGGGCTGATCGCCTGGCTGCGCTGGGGCGAAATGCCCGATCTGACCTCGCTGCTCGGCGCCGCACTGATCTTCGCCGCCAGCCTGCTGTCGATCCCCCGGCGCGCCGGCTGAATGGCAAGCCGGGCAATCGCGCCACCTCGCTCTTCCCTTCGAGCACTGCAACAGGTCTTGCAGAGGGCAAACGCCCCTGTTGGCCAATCATGCCCGTATGCCGGCCAATCCCGGCCCCAGGCCACCAACATTGCCGATCCTCGCCGCAATACGCCGCTACAGCCTGAGCCAGAATGACAGCAGCACGCCGGGTATCGGTCGCCGCAGGTGTGGACTTGCACGAACGACAACCAGCATTCGCCGCTACTAGCAGTTGCCGGGATTTGCTCTACGCTTCCCAAGCAGCCTGACACGGCAATGGATGAAATTGAAATGGCAGTCGGCCAGGCGACCATGGCCACTGAAGTGCTCAAAGGCGTTGTCTTCGGTGAGATTTGTTTCACACAGGAGCACCCCCATGAGAACGATGAAGCTGACGCTGCTGACAGCAGCCCTCCTCTCCGCTCAGCAGAGCACCGCAGCCGTCCCGGTCGATACCGAAGTCTTCCGTGCGGCCATTACGCCGCAAGGCGTGCGCGCGCATCAGTTAGACCTTCAAGCCATCGCCGATGCCAATGGCGGTACGCGCGCCGCGACGACACCGGGCTATCAGGCCTCCCTCGACCATATCAGGGGGCTGGTCGAATCCGCCGGCTACTACGTGACGGTGCAGCCCTTCGAATTTCCCTACTTCGAGGAACTGTCACCGGCACAGCTCGAACAAGTGGCGCCAGTGGCCACTGTATACCCCTACTCCGACGTCGCCGGCTTCCTCACCATGGAATACTCCAGCGCCGGCGCGGTTACCAGCACTGCCGAAGGCGTCGACCTGCAGCTGCCCCCAGGCGCCACGGCCAACAGCTCGACCAGCGGCTGCGAGGCGGAGGACTTTGCCGGCTTCACGCCCGGCAATATCGCCATCATCCAGCGCGGCACCTGCAGCTTTTTGCTGAAGGCACAGAATGCCGAAGCGGCGGGCGCGAGCGGCGTGGTGATCTTCAACGAGGGCCAGGCGGATCGTACCGAGGCCTTCAGCGGTACCCTCGGTGAACCGTCCGTCAGCATACCGGTGGTCGGCGCCGCCTTCGCCGTCGGCGAGGAGCTGGCGGCCGAGGGCGTGGTGGCCCGCATCCTGGTCGACGCCATCTCGGAGCTTCGCAGCACCGAAAACCTTATTGCCGAGACACCTGGAGGGCGCGACGATCGCGTCGTGGTGGTCGGCGCGCACCTCGACTCGGTGGCGGAAGGCCCCGGTATCAATGACAACGGCAGCGGCTCGGCAGCACTGCTCGAAATGGCGCTGCAGCTGGCCGAAATGGGCGTCGAACCCGTCAACCAGCTGCGCTTCGCCTGGTGGGGAGCCGAGGAGGCCGGGCTGCACGGCTCCCAGGCCTACGTCGACAACCTAAGTGCGCGCGACATCAAGAACATCGCAGTGAACCTCAACTTCGACATGATCGGCTCGCCCAACTTCGTGCGCTTCGTTTACGACGGCGACGGCTCGGCGACCGGCACTGCGGGCCCCAACGGTTCCGGCAATATCGAGAAAATCTTCCTCGACTACTTTACCGGACAGGGATTGCCGGTCGAGCCGACCGCCTTCGATGGCCGCTCCGACTATGGTCCCTTCATCGCCGTAGGCATTCCGGCCGGCGGTCTCTTCACTGGCGCCGAGGACATCAAGACCGCCGAGCAGGCAGCCATCTACGGTGGAACCGCCGGAGCGCCGTACGACCCCTGCTACCACCAGGCCTGCGACACCTATGCCAACAACAGTGACGAGGCGCTGGACCAGATGTCCGATGCCGCGGCTCATGCGCTCTTCACCTTCGCGATGACCAGTTCGTCGGTCAATGGCACCGACAAGGGCTCGGACAAGGCGCAGAAGGCCGCAGAGGCACTCGACTACCAGGGCAACAAACTGCGCCGCTAAGGCGTAGCAGCCGGGGGGGCCCTGCCTCCCGGCAATCCCTGAATATCCAGGGCGACGCTTCAGTCTGAACTGATCCCAACTCCTCTTGCCCAACACGGGGTCAGGGCGCAAACGGCAACCTTCAGGCTACGGCCTGCGCCACGATTTCATGTATGATGTGCGCCCTTTTCGTTGACCGACAGTCCGAGAACGCCTCCATGCAGCTTTCCTCGCTCACCGCGGTTTCCCCCGTTGATGGCCGTTACTCCTCCAAAACCAGCGCCCTGCGCCCGATCTTCAGCGAATACGGCCTGATCCGTTTCCGTGTCATGGTCGAAGTCCGCTGGCTGCAGCGCCTGGCCGCCCACGAAGGCGTCGCCGAAGTGGCACCCTTCTCCGCCGAAGCCCAGGCCATCCTCAACGAGCTGGCGGACAACTTCGCCGTCGAGCACGCCGAGCGCGTGAAACAGATCGAGCGCACCACCAACCACGACGTCAAAGCCGTGGAGTACCTGCTCAAGGAACAGGCCGCCAAGCTGCCGGAACTGGCCGCGGTCAGCGAGTTCATCCACTTCGCCTGCACCAGCGAGGACATCAACAACCTGTCCCACGCCCTGATGCTGCGCGAAGGCCGCGACGGCGTACTGCTGCCGTTGATGAAGCAGATCGCCGCCGCCATCCGCGAGCTGGCGGTCAAGTTCGCCGACGTGCCGATGCTCTCGCGCACCCACGGCCAGCCGGCTTCGCCGACCACCCTGGGCAAGGAACTGGCCAACGTGGTCTACCGCCTGGAGCGGCAGATCGCCCAGGTCGCCGCCGTGCCGCTGCTGGGCAAGATCAACGGCGCCGTGGGCAACTACAACGCCCACCTGTCGGCCTACCCGCAGATCGACTGGGAAGCCAACGCCAAGCAGTTCATCGAGGGCGACCTCGGCCTGCAGTTCAACCCCTACACCACCCAGATCGAGCCGCACGACTACATCGCCGAGCTGTTCGACGCCATCGCCCGCTTCAACACCATCCTCATCGACTTCGACCGCGACGTCTGGGGCTACATCTCCCTCGGCTACTTCAAGCAGAAGACCGTGGCCGGCGAAATCGGCTCCTCGACCATGCCGCACAAGGTCAACCCGATCGACTTCGAGAACTCCGAAGGCAACCTGGGCATCGCCAACGCACTATTCCAGCACCTGGCCAGCAAGCTGCCGATCTCCCGCTGGCAGCGCGACCTGACCGACTCCACCGTGCTGCGCAACCTCGGCGTCGGCTTCGCCCACAGCGTCATCGCCTACGAAGCCAGCCTCAAGGGCATCGGCAAGCTGGAGCTGAACGAGGCACGCATCGCCGCCGACCTGGACGCCTGCTGGGAAGTGCTGGCCGAGCCGATCCAGACCGTGATGCGCCGCTACGCCATCGAGAACCCCTACGAGAAGCTCAAGGAGCTGACCCGCGGCAAGGGCATCAGCCCGCAAGCCCTGCTCAGCTTCATCGACGGCCTGGACATGCCGGCCGCCGCCAAGGAAGAACTCAAGCAACTGACCCCGGCCAACTACATCGGCAACGCCGTAGCCCAGGCCAAGCGCGTCTGACAGACGCATCTCTTTTGCACGCCCGGCTGTGCCGGGCGTTTTTATTTCAAAGGCTTGCACATGACTACTGATGTACCTCTTCAACTGCTCGGCGGTCTTACAGCCCGTGAATTCCTGCGCGATTACTGGCAGAAGAAACCCCTGCTGATCCGCCAGGCCATCCCTGACTTCGAAAGCCCGATCAGCCCGGACGAACTGGCCGGTCTGGCCCTGGAAGAAGAAGTCGAGTCGCGCCTGGTCATCGAGCACGGCGAGCGCCCCTGGGAACTGCGCCGCGGCCCGTTCGCCGAGGACGCCTTCGGCCAGCTGCCGGAGCACGACTGGACCCTGCTGGTGCAGGCCGTCGACCAGTTCGTTCCGGAAGTCGCCGAACTGCTCAAGCAGTTCAACTTCCTGCCCAGCTGGCGCATCGACGACGTGATGATCAGCTTCGCCGCGCCCGGCGGCGGCGTCGGCCCGCACTACGACAACTACGACGTGTTCCTCCTGCAGGCCCACGGCCAGCGCCGCTGGCGCATCGGCCAGATGTGCGACGCCGACAGCGCCCTGCTGGAACACAGCGACCTGCGCATCCTCGCCGACTTCGCCCAGACCGACGAATGGGTGCTGGAGCCTGGCGACATGCTCTACCTGCCGCCGCGCCTGGCCCACTTCGGCACCGCCGAGGACGACTGTATGACCTATTCGGTAGGCTTTCGCGCGCCCAGCGCCGCCGAAGTGCTGACCCACTTCACCGACTTCCTCGCCCAGTTCCTGCCGGACGAAGAACGCTACAGCGACGCCGGCACGGCGCCGACCGCCGACCCGCACCAGATCCAGCGCGACGCCCTCGACCGCCTGAAAGCCCTGCTGGCCGAGCACATGGGCGACGAGCGCCTGCTGCTGACCTGGTTCGGCCAGTTCATGACCGAGCCACGCTACCCGGAACTGATCGCCGGCACCGAAGTCGACGACGACGAATTCCTCGCCGCCATCGAGCAAGGCGCGGTACTGGTGCGCAACCCCAGCGCGCGCATGGCCTGGAGCGAGGTGGATGTCGGCCTGGTGCTGTTCGCCAGCGGCCAGAGCCGCCTGCTGCCGGCCGAGCTGAAGGACCTGCTGCGCCTGATCTGTGCCGCCGACGCCCTGCACGCCGACAACCTCGGCCAATGGCTCGCCAATGAAGAGGGGCGTAAGCTGCTCTGCGAATTGGTCAAGCAAGGCAGCCTGGAGTTTGCCGATGAATGACATTCACGTCCGCCTCGCCAGCTGGCAGAAGGACAACGCCGAGCTGCGCCGCATCCGCGAAGCGGTATTCATCGCCGAACAGGCCGTGCCGGCCGAACTCGAATGGGATGACGAAGACCGCGAGGCCGTGCACTTCCTCGCCCTCGAAGGCGACTACCCGATCGGCACCGCCCGCCTGCTGGCCGACGGCCAGATCGGCCGGGTTTCTGTGCTCAAGGACTGGCGCGGCCTGAAGGTCGGCGACGCGCTGATGCATGCCGCCATCGCCGAAGCGGAAAAACGTGGCCAGCGTGAACAGAAGCTCAGCGCCCAGGTGCACGCCACGGCATTCTATGAACGCCTTGGCTTCCACAGCGAGGGCGCCGAATACCTGGAGGCCGGCATCCCCCATGTACTGATGGTGCGCCATAGCGACTAGCCTGTAAGTAGCGCCCCTGCCACGGCGCCCAGAGGTAGCGATGAACCCAGAAGACGCCCCGCCGAACGAAAGCGAGCCCGACCTGCCGGCCATCGATTTTCACTCGCCGGGGCGTTTCGCCGTGCACAACCCACAGCCCGAGATCCCCGGCCCCGAACGGCGCGAACCGGCACCCTTCGAGCTGGGCCGCGAGGCCAGCCTGCAGCGCTTCGCCAGCGCCGAAGAGGCCCAGGCCCACGCCCTGGCCCTGCTGCAACAGAGCCGGCACAGCCTGTGCCTGTACACCCCGGACCTGGAACCCTGGCTGTACAACCACAGCAGCGTGCAGGAGGCCTGCACCCGCCTGCTCCTGGCCAGCCCGAGAAATCGCCTGCGCATCCTGCTGCGCGATGTCGGCAGCCCGGTCAGCCTCGGCCACCGCCTGCTCAACCTGGGCCGGCGGGTGACCAGCAACCTGCATATCCGCCGCCTCAACCCCGACCTACCCTGCGAAGAAAGCGCCTACCTGCTGGCCGATGCGCACGGCCTGCTCCTGCGCCCGCAGGCCGATGCGTGGGCCGGCTACGCCTGGTATAACGACCCGGCACGCGTGCGCCAGCAACAGGCACAATTCGACCAGGCCTGGAACACCAGCGTGCTCGACCCCGACCTACGGAGCTTCCTGCTATGACCTTGCGTACCTGCCTGGCCACCCTGCTGCTGGCCCTGTGTCTGCCGCTGCAGGCCGCCACCGAACTGCTGCCGCTGAACTACCGCACCGCCGACGAGGTGATTCCGGTGGTGCAGTCGGTACTCGACGGCCAGGGCAAGGTCAGCGCCTATGGCAACCAGCTGGTGGTGAATGCCTCGGCGGAGAAAATCCAGGAGATTCGCGAACTGCTCAGCCAGCTGGACACCGCGCCACGCCGCCTGCTGATCAGCGTCGACACCAGCGAATCGGGCTATCAGGACAGCGAAGGCTATGCCGTCAACGGTTCCGCCAGCGCCGGCAACGTCGAGATCGAAGCCGGCCGCGGCGAAGTCCACGGGCGCGACCAGGTGCGCATCATTCGCCGCTCCACCGACAGCCGCAACGGTGGCATCCAGCAGGTACAGACCACCGAAGGCTATCCGGCGCTGATTCAGGTCGGCCAGAGCGTGCCGCTGACCAGCACCAGCATCGGCCCCTACGGGCAGATCTCGCAGAACACCGAGTACCGCAATGTCACCCAGGGCTTCTACGTCACCGCCAGCGTGACCGGCGACAGGGTCCACGTCAGCATCAGCAGCAACAACGACCGCATGAACCGCTCGCAACCCGGAGTGATCGATGTGCAGAGCACCGACACCCGCGTCAGCGGGCGCCTGGGCGAATGGATCACCCTCGGCGGGGTCAGCGAGCAGAGCCAGAACGACGACAGCGGCTTCCTGCGCCGCCACTCCACCCAGGGCGCCAACGACATGAGCATGCGCATCAAGGTCGACGCACTGGACTGACGCGAAGGCTCTGGCTGGCCGTGTAGTGGCGACGCACGGACACTACAAATTCGTTGACGCAACCCTGTTTGAAAGGCATCATGGCCCCGCTCCCGCTAGCCAGGGGCTCCGTCAAGGGGTCTCCAGATCGGCTCCGTACCACCATTCGGAACGATCCGTGTTTTAACAGCCCACAAGGCGTTTCGACGAGGTTGCGACTGGAACGAAAGTTGTCCTGAGGGACGGGGAAGCCAGCGTATCAGCCAGACCGTTTGACCAGTCAACGCCCGCCCCGGCTAGCCATGCCGGCAAGCCAGCAGACGACTCGGTTGCGGACTGCTTGTCTCGTCACCCCCTCCTCCGCGTTCTGCTCTCGTCCCTGTCGATATTTCGGCGTTCTGTTTTGTGTCGCCCGCAACAGCAAGTTTTTTGCACGTTGGTTTTGGGTGGGAAGTCGGTGCTCAACCAAACTCAAACTTTGAAGGATTGACCATGTCAGCTTATCAAAACGACATCAAAGCCGTTGCCGCCCTGAAAGAAGCCGCAGGCAGCAGCTGGAGCGCTATCAACCCGGAATCCGTGGCCCGCATGCGCGCCCAGAACCGCTTCAAGACCGGCCTGGAAATCGCCCAGTACACCGCCGACATCATGCGCAAAGACATGGCCGAGTACGACGCCGACTCGTCCGTCTATACCCAGTCGCTGGGTTGCTGGCACGGCTTCATCGGCCAGCAGAAGCTGATCTCGATCAAGAAGCACCTGAAGACCACCAACAAGCGCTACCTGTACCTGTCCGGCTGGATGGTTGCCGCCCTGCGTTCCGACTTCGGCCCTCTGCCGGACCAGTCGATGCACGAGAAGACTGCCGTCTCCGACCTGATCGAAGAGCTGTACACCTTCCTGCGCCAGGCTGACAGCCGTGAACTGGACCTTCTGTTCACCGCAGTTGACGCTGCTCGCGCCGCTGGCGACAAGGCCAAAGAAGCCGAGCTGCAAGCTCAGATCGACAACTACGAAACCCATATCGTACCGATCATCGCCGACATCGACGCTGGCTTCGGTAACCCGGAAGCCACCTACCTGCTGGCCAAGCGCATGATCGAAGCAGGCGCTTGCTGCATCCAGATCGAAAACCAGGTTTCCGACGAGAAACAGTGCGGCCACCAGGACGGCAAAGTCACCGTGCCGCACGCTGACTTCCTCGCCAAGATCGCTGCCGTTCGCTACGCCTTCCTGGAACTGGGCATCGACAACGGCGTGATCGTTGCTCGTACCGACTCCCTGGGTGCCGGCCTGACCAAGCAGATCGCCGTAACCAACGCTCCGGGCGACCTGGGCGACCAGTACAACTCCTTCCTGGATTGCGAAGAAGTTTCCGCCGCCGAACTGAAGAACGGCGACGTGGTTCTGAACCGCGAAGGCAAGCTGCTGCGTCCGAAGCGCCTGCCGTCCAACCTGTTCCAGTTCCGCGCTGGCACCGGCGAAGCTCGTTGCGTACTGGACTGCATCACCTCGCTGCAGAACGGCGCCGACCTGCTGTGGATCGAAACCGAGAAGCCGCACGTTGGCCAGATCGCCGCCATGGTTAACGAGATCCGCAAGGTCATCCCGAACGCCAAGCTGGTCTACAACAACAGCCCGTCCTTCAACTGGACCCTGAACTTCCGTCAGCAGGTGTTCGATGCGTTCGTTGCCGAAGGCAAAGACGTTTCCGCCTACGACCGCGCCAAGCTGATGAGCATCGAGTACGACGCCACCGAACTGGCCCAGGTTGCCGACGAGAAGATCCGCACCTTCCAGCGCGACGGTTCGGCTCATGCCGGCATCTTCCACCACCTGATCACCCTGCCGACCTACCACACCGCCGCGCTGTCGACCGACAACCTGGCCAAGGGTTACTTTGCAGACCAGGGCATGCTGGCCTACGTGAAAGGCGTGCAGCGTGAAGAACTGCGTCAGGGCATCGCCTGCGTCAAGCACCAGAACATGGCTGGCTCCGACATCGGCGACAACCACAAAGAGTACTTCGCTGGCGAAGCCGCTCTGAAAGCCTCTGGTAAAGACAACACCATGAACCAGTTCCACTAACAGGAACCGGTTCTCTCGAACAGAGCCACGCCCCTGATCGAGAGTGTTGCCAGACAAACCCCAGCAGCGATGCTGGGGTTTGTTTTTTGTGCAGCGCCTAAAGCCGCACCATCCGCCCAGGCAGGCCTTCGCAGACGCCCAGGCGTGCCCCACACAGAGCGAATCCAAATTGCGACCCGCCCATGCGGGAACCCCGCACGGGCAACCGCAACGCCCGGCGCCCTACCATCGCCCTGCAAGGCAACATCTATATGGGGCCAGCCCTCCTGCACCACCAAGATCGCCCCAATTACGCCCGCTTGGTACCGGCCGGCACGATCGCAACCGGGCGATTGGCCGCCTGAAAGGCGACACCTTGAGCCTCACACTCGGCTTCCGCTGCCCCACTTACAATTATCCGGGCCCGCGCCGAATGTTTTTTTACGATCCTGCAGACAAAAAACTTGTTCCTGATCGGCGGCTAATACAGTGCCGCGTAAACAATTACGGACAGATATCTTTCGCAAAGGCGTCAATCCAGAGTCAAAAAACGTCAATTTAGGCGTACTACCAAAGGAGTAGAGCGCTCTGCAGGGTTGATCGGGCCTGCGTTACAGCCGCGGAGGGTCTGGATACCCCGCCGGATCCGTTCATTTTTTTATTCAGAAAAATTTACTTACCTTGCCCTGCGCGCATAAAATTGCGCCCATACTTTGCAGGGCCCCCGGATCGGGTGCTCTCCACATAAATAGAAGGCCGTCCCTTTATCCAAGGAGAACCGGCATGCCTGATGCGGTAACGACCATGTCCCACAACTGGGCTTTTGCCATTTTTCTGCTCGGCGTGTTCGGGCTCATCGCTTTCATGCTCGGCGTTTCCAGCCTGCTCGGCAGCCGGGCCTGGGGGCGGAGCAAGAACGACCCCTTTGAATCCGGCATGCTGCCCACCGGCACGGCCCGCCTACGCCTCTCGGCAAAGTTCTATCTGGTCGCGATGCTTTTCGTGATCTTCGATGTTGAAGCCCTCTTTCTCTTCGCTTGGGCAGTCTCGGTACGCGAAAGCGGCTGGGCCGGCCTGATCGAAGCTACAGTTTTCATAGCAATTCTGTTGGCAGGTCTTGTCTATCTTTGGCGTATCGGCGCGCTCGACTGGGCACCCGAGGGCCGTCGCAATCGGCAGGCGAAGCTAAAACAATGAGGCTTTGGCAATGCAATACAAACTTACTCGGATCGATCCGGATGCGCCTAACGAGCAGTATCCGGTCGGCGAGCGGGAGACTGTCTCCGACCCGCTGCTAGAAGATCAGGTCCACAAGAACATCTACATGGGCAAGCTCGAAGATGTTCTCAACGGTGCGGTGAACTGGGGTCGCAAGAATTCCCTGTGGCCGTACAACTTCGGCCTGTCCTGCTGCTACGTGGAAATGACCACGGCCTTCACTGCGCCCCACGATATCGCGCGCTTCGGCGCGGAAGTCATCCGTGCGTCCCCGCGCCAGGCCGATTTCATGGTCATCGCCGGTACCTGCTTCATCAAGATGGCGCCGATCATCCAGCGCCTGTACGAGCAGATGCTGGAGCCCAAGTGGGTGATTTCCATGGGCTCGTGCGCCAACTCCGGCGGCATGTACGACATCTACTCGGTGGTTCAGGGGGTCGACAAGTTCCTTCCGGTCGACGTCTACATTCCCGGCTGCCCGCCCCGCCCCGAAGCGTTCCTGCAAGGCTTGATGCTGCTGCAGGAGTCAATCGGCAAGGAGCGTCGTCCGCTGTCCTGGGTCGTGGGCGATCAAGGCATCTACCGTGCCGAAATGCCTTCGCAGAAAGAACAGCGCCGCGAACAGCGCATAGCTGTCACCAACCTGCGCAGCCCCGACGAAGTGTGAGCCCGGGCTCCCGTTCGAGCCCGCTCACTGACGCCGTTGACCGATAGCGACCGAGACCATGACTGCAGACAGCATTCTGTCCATACCGCCATACAAAGCCGATGACCAAGACGTGGTTGTCGAGCTCAATTCCCGTTTTGGTGCCGAGGCGTTCACCGTCCAGAGCACCCGCACCGGCATGCCGGTGCTGTGGGTTTCCCGTGATCGCCTGATCAACGTCCTGACCTTCCTGCGCAACCTGCCGCGCCCCTACGTCATGCTGTATGACCTGCATGGCGTCGACGAGCGCCTGCGCACCCAGCGTCGCGGCCTGCCGGGCGCCGACTTCACGGTGTTCTACCACCTGATGTCGCTCGAACGTAACAGCGACATCATGATCAAGGTGGCGCTGTCCGAGCGCGACCTCAGCCTGCCCAGCGTCACCAGCATCTGGCCCAACGCCAACTGGTACGAGCGCGAAGTGTGGGACCTGTACGGCATCACCTTCAGCGGTCACCCGCACCTGACCCGGATCATGATGCCGCCGACCTGGGAAGGTCACCCGCTGCGCAAGGACTACCCTGCGCGCGCCACCGAATTCGACCCGTACAGCCTGAACCTGGCCAAGCAGCAGCTCGAAGAAGAGGCGGCGCGCTTCAAGCCGGAAGACTGGGGCATGAAGCGTGGCGGCGAGCACGAGGACTACATGTTCCTCAACCTGGGCCCCAACCACCCGTCCGCCCACGGTGCGTTCCGCATCATCCTGCAGCTCGATGGCGAAGAGATCGTCGACTGCGTGCCGGAGATCGGTTACCACCACCGCGGCGCCGAGAAGATGGCCGAGCGCCAGTCCTGGCACAGCTTCATTCCCTATACCGACCGCATCGATTACCTCGGCGGGGTGATGAACAACCTGCCCTACGTGCTGGCGGTCGAGAAGCTGGCCGGTATCCAGGTGCCGCAGAAGGTCGACTTCATCCGCGTGATGCTGGCCGAGTTCTTCCGCATCACCAGCCACCTGCTGTTCCTCGGCACCTATATCCAGGACGTCGGGGCGATGACCCCGGTGTTCTTCACCTTCACCGACCGCCAGCGCGCCTACAAGGTGATCGAGGCCATCACCGGCTTCCGTCTGCACCCGGCCTGGTACCGCATCGGCGGCGTCGCCCACGACCTGCCGCGCGGCTGGGACGGCCTGGTCAAGGAATTCGTCGAATGGCTGCCCAAGCGCCTCGACGAATACACCAAGGCCGCGCTGAAGAACAGCATCCTCAAGGGCCGCACCGTCGGCGTGGCCCAGTACAACACCAAGGAAGCGCTGGAATGGGGCGTCACCGGTGCCGGCCTGCGCTCCACCGGCTGTGACTTCGACCTGCGCAAGGCACGCCCGTACTCAGGCTACGAAAACTTCGAGTTCGAAGTGCCGCTGGCGCACAACGGCGATGCCTACGACCGCTGCATGGTGCGCGTGGAAGAGATGCGCCAGAGCATCAGGATCATCGACCAGTGCCTGCGCAACATGCCGGAAGGCCCGTACAAGGCGGATCACCCGCTGACCACGCCGCCGCCGAAAGAGCGCACGCTGCAGCACATCGAGACCCTGATCACCCACTTCCTGCAGGTTTCCTGGGGGCCGGTCATGCCGGCCAACGAGAGCTTCCAGATGATCGAGGCGACCAAGGGCATCAACAGCTATTACCTGACCAGCGACGGCAGCACCATGAGCTACCGCACCCGGATCCGCACCCCGAGCTTCGCCCACCTGCAGCAGATCCCCTCCGTGATCCGCGGCAGCATGGTGGCCGACCTCATCGCCTACCTGGGCAGTATCGACTTCGTTATGGCCGACGTGGACCGCTGATTATGAGCACGCTTATCCAGACTGATCGCTTCGCCCTCAGCGAAGCCGAGCGCTCGGCCATCGAGCACGAGATGCACCACTACGAGGACCCGCGCGCGGCGTCCATCGAAGCCCTGAAGATCGTGCAGAAGGCCCGCGGCTGGGTGCCGGACGGCGCCGCCGATGCCATCGGCGCGATCCTCGGCATTCCGGCCAGCGACGTCGAGGGCGTGGCCACCTTCTATAGTCAGATCTTCCGCCAGCCGGTGGGTCGCCACATCATCCGCGTGTGCGACAGCATGACCTGCTTCGTCGGCGGCCACGAGAACGTCCTGGCCAGCCTCAAGGATCAGCTCGGCATCGTACCCGGGCAGACCACCACCGACGGCCGCTTCACCCTGTTGCCGGTGTGCTGCCTGGGCAACTGCGACAAGGCCCCGGCGGTGATGATCGACGACGACACCTTCGGCAACATTGATCCCGACGGCGTCGCCCAACTGCTGGAGGCCTATCAATGACTGGGCGCACCGCTATGAGCATCAAGACGCTGACCTCCATCGGACCGGCCAACCGCATCGCCCGCAGCGAAGAGACCCATCCGCTGACCTGGCGCCTGCGCGACGACGCCCAGCCGGTGTGGCTGGAGGAATACCAGGCGAAGAACGGCTATGCCGCCGCGCGCAAGGCCCTGGGCGAAATGGCCCAGGCCGACATCGTGCAGACGGTCAAGGACTCCGGCCTCAAGGGCCGTGGCGGTGCGGGCTTCCCCACCGGCGTGAAGTGGGGCCTGATGCCGGCCGACGAATCCATGAACATCCGCTACCTGCTGTGCAACGCGGACGAGATGGAGCCGAACACCTGGAAGGACCGCATGCTCATGGAGCAGCTGCCTCACCTGCTGGTGGAAGGCATGCTGATCAGCGCGCGCGCCCTCAAGGCCTATCGCGGCTACATCTTCCTGCGCGGCGAGTACGTCGACGCCGCCGCCAACCTCAATCGCGCCATCGCCGAGGCCAAGGCCGCCGGGCTGCTGGGCAAGAACATCCTCGGCAGCGGTTTCGACTTCGAGCTGTTCGTCCATACCGGCGCCGGGCGCTACATCTGCGGCGAAGAAACTGCGCTGATCAACTCCCTGGAAGGCCGCCGCGCCAACCCGCGCTCCAAGCCGCCCTTCCCCGCCGCCGTCGGCGTATGGGGCAAGCCGACCTGCGTCAACAACGTCGAGACCCTGTGCAACGTACCGGCCATCGTCGCCAACGGCGTCGACTGGTACAAGGCCCTGTGCCGTCCGGGCAGCGAAGACATGGGCACCAAGCTGATGGGCTTCTCCGGCAAGGTGAAGAACCCCGGCCTGTGGGAACTGCCGTTCGGCCTGCCGGCCCGCGAGCTGTTCGAGGACTACGCCGGCGGCATGCGCGACGGCTACAAGCTGAAAGCCTGGCAGCCCGGCGGCGCCGGCACCGGCTTCCTCCTGCCGGAACACCTGGACGCCCTGATGTATGCCGGCGGCATCGCCAAGGTCGGTACTCGCATGGGCACCGGCCTGGCCCTGGCCATCGACGACTCGGTGAACATGGTCGCCCTGCTGCGCAACATGGAAGAGTTCTTCGCCCGCGAATCCTGCGGCTGGTGCACGCCGTGCCGCGACGGCCTGCCGTGGAGCGTGAAGATGCTGCGCGCCCTGGAGCGTGGCCAAGGCAGCGCCGAGGACATCGAGACCCTGCTCGGCCTGGTCAACTTCCTCGGCCCCGGCAAGACCTTCTGCGCCCATGCACCGGGCGCCGTCGAGCCGCTGGGCAGTGCGATCAAGTATTTCCGTCCGGAGTTCGAGGCTGGCGTGGCCAGATCGAGCGCCCCGACCAGCGCGGGGCAATTCGCCCCGGCGTGAAGATTGGCGTTACGGCGGCCACTGACCTGGCCCCGCGACACAGCGTGATTCCATTAGCCAAGCCCGCTCACGCGGGTAAGAAGAAACCTGAACCATGGCCACTATCCACGTAGACGGCAAAGATTTCGAAGTCGACGGTGCGGACAACCTGCTGCAGGCCTGTCTGTCCCTCGGGCTCGACATCCCCTACTTCTGCTGGCACCCGGCGCTCGGTAGCGTCGGCGCCTGCCGCCAATGTGCGGTCAAGCAGTACAGCGACGAGAACGACACCCGCGGCCGCCTGGTCATGTCCTGCATGACCCCGGCCACCGACAACACCTGGATCAGCATCGACGACGAAGAGGCCAAGCAGTTCCGCGCCAGCGTCGTCGAGTGGCTGATGACCAACCACCCGCACGACTGCCCGGTGTGCGAGGAAGGCGGCCACTGCCACCTGCAGGACATGACGGTGATGACCGGCCACAACCAGCGCCGGTACCGCTTCACCAAGCGCACCCACCAGAACCAGCAGCTCGGCCCGTTCATTTCCCACGAGATGAACCGCTGCATCGCCTGCTACCGCTGCGTACGCTACTACAAGGACTACGCCGGCGGTACCGACCTGGGCGTCTACGGCGCCCACGACAACGTGTACTTCGGCCGCGTCGAAGACGGCACCCTGGAAAGCGAATTTTCCGGCAACCTGGTCGAGGTCTGCCCGACCGGCGTGTTCACCGACAAGACCCACTCCGAGCGCTACAACCGCAAGTGGGACATGCAGTTCTCGCCGAGCATCTGCCACGGCTGCGCCAGCGGCTGCAACATCAGCCCCGGCGAGCGCTACGGCGAGATCCGCCGCATCGAGAACCGCTTCAACGGCTCGGTCAACCAGTACTTCCTGTGCGACCGCGGCCGTTTCGGCTACGGCTACGTCAACCGGACCGATCGTCCGCGCCAGCCGCTGCAGGGCAACCAGCAACTGGGCATCGACGCGGCGCTGGACAAGGCCGCCGAACTGCTCAAGGGCAAGCGCGTGATCGGCATCGGCTCGCCGCGCGCCAGCCTGGAAAGCAACTTCGCCCTGCGCGAACTGGTCGGTGCCGGCAACTATTACAGCGGCATCGCCGCCGGCGAGCTGGAAAACACCCGGCTGATCCGCGACATCCTGCAGAACGGCCCGCTGCCGGTACCGACCCTGCGCGAGGTGGAAAGCCACGACGCGGTGTTCGTCCTCGGCGAAGACCTGACCCAGACCGCCGCGCGTCTGGCCCTGGCCCTGCGCCAGGCGGTCAAGGGCAAGGCCACCGAAATCGCCGCCTCGATGAAGATCCAGGACTGGCACATGGCCGCCGTGCAGAACGTCGCCCAGCACGCCCTGAATCCGCTGTTCATCGCCAGCGTCGCCGCCACCCGCCTGGATGACGTCGCCGCCGAATGCGTGCACGCCGCCCCCGACGACCTGGCCCGCCTCGGCTTCGCCGTGGCCCACGCCATCGACCCGAGCGCCCCGGCCGTCAGCGGCCTGGACAGCGACGCCGCGCAGCTGGTGCAGCGCATCGCCGACGCCCTGCTGAGCGCCAAGCGCCCGCTGATCATCTCCGGCGCCTCGCTGGGCAGCAAGGCGCTGATCGAAGCCGCCGCCAACATCGCCAGCGCCCTGAAGAATCGCGAGAAGAACGGCTCCATCAGCCTGATCGTCGCCGAAGCCAACAGCATGGGCGCCGTCCTGCTCGGTGGCGAATCGGTCGACGCCGCCCTGGCCGCGCTCAGCGCCGGCCAGGCCGATGCCCTGATCGTGCTGGAAAACGACCTGTACCGCCGCGCCGACGCCGCCAAGGTGGATGCCGCCCTGGCCGCGACCAAGGTGCTGATAGTCGCCGACCATCAGCAGACCGCCACCAGCGCCAAGGCCGACCTGGTGCTGCCGGCTGCCAGCTTCGCCGAAGGCGACGGCACCCTGGTCAGCTTCGAGGGCCGTGCCCAGCGCTTCTTCCAGGTGTTCGAGCCGAGCTATTACGACAGCAGCATCCTGATCCGCGAAGGCTGGCGCTGGCTGCATGCGCTGCACAGCACCCTGCAAGGCAAGCCCGTGGACTGGACCCAGCTGGACCAGGTCACCGAGGCCTGCGCCGCCAGCAGCAGCGTGCTGGCCGGCATCACCGGCGCCGCCCCCAGCGCCTCGTTCCGCATCAAGGGCCTCAAGCTGGCCCGCGAGCCGCACCGCTACAGCGGCCGCACCGCCATGCGCGCCAACATCAGCGTGCACGAGCCGCGCCAGCCGCAGGATGCAGACTCGGCCTTCGCCTTCTCCATGGAAGGCTATGCCGGCAGCCAGGAAGACCGTCAGCAGATTCCGTTCGCCTGGTCGCCGGGCTGGAACTCGCCACAGGCCTGGAACAAGTTCCAGGACGAAGTCGGCGGCCATCTGCGCGCCGGCGATCCGGGCGTGCGCCTGATCGAAGCCAAGGGCACCAGCCTCGCCTGGTTCGGCGTACCGGCGGCGTTCAATCCGGCGCCGGGTACCCTGCAGGCCGTGCCGCTGCACCACCTGTTCGGCAGCGAGGAAACCTCGTCGCGCGCCGCCCCGGTGCAGGAGCGCATCCCGCAGCCGTATGTGGCCCTGGCCAAGGCCGAAGCCGAGCGCCTGGGCGCGAATGAAGGCACCCTGCTCAGCCTGACCCTCAATGGCCAGGCCCTGCGCCTGCCGCTGCAGATCAACGAAGAGCTGGCCATCGGCCTGGTCGGCCTGCCGGTCGGCCTGGCGGGCATCCCGGCGGTCATCGCCGGCGCCGTGGTGACTGGCGTTCAGGAGGCCGCGCAATGAACTGGCTCACGCCTGAAGTGCTGGACGTGATCATCGCGGTGTTCAAGGCCATCGTCATCCTGCTCGCCGTGGTGGTCTGCGGCGCGCTGCTGAGCTTCGTCGAACGCCGCCTGCTCGGCTGGTGGCAGGATCGCTACGGTCCCAACCGGGTGGGTCCGTTCGGCATGTTCCAGATCGCCGCCGACATGATCAAGATGTTCTTCAAGGAGGACTGGACCCCACCGTTCGCCGACAAGTTCATCTTCATCCTGGCGCCGATGATCGCCTTCGCCGCCATGCTGATGGCCTTCGCCATCATCCCGGTCACCCCGACCTGGGGCGTGGCGGACCTGAACATCGGCATCCTGTTCTTCTTCGCCATGGCCGGCCTGTCTGTGTATGCGGTGCTGTTCGCCGGCTGGTCGAGCAACAACAAGTTCGCCCTGCTCGGTGCCCTGCGCGCCTCGGCACAGACCGTGTCCTACGAGGTGTTCCTGGCCCTGGCGCTGATGGGCATCGTCGCCCAGGTCGGCTCGTTCAACATGCGCGACATCGTCGACTACCAGGCCGAAAACCTGTGGTTCATCATTCCGCAGTTCTTCGGTTTCTGTACCTTCTTCATCGCCGGCGTGGCCGTGACTCACCGTCACCCCTTCGACCAGCCGGAAGCGGAGCAGGAGCTGGCCGACGGTTACCACATCGAATACGCCGGGATGAAATGGGGCATGTTCTTCGTCGGCGAATACGTCGGCATCGTGACCATTTCCGCCCTGTTGGTGACCCTGTTCTTCGGTGGCTGGCACGGGCCGTTCGGCATCCTGCCGCAGATCCCGTTCTTCTGGTTCGCCCTGAAGACCTGCTTCTTCATCATGCTGTTCATCCTGCTGCGCGCCTCCATCCCGCGCCCGCGCTATGACCAGGTGATGGCCTTCAGCTGGAAGTTCTGCCTGCCGCTGACCCTGATCAACCTGCTGGTGACCGGCGCGCTCGTGCTGGCCTCGGCCCAGTAAGGAGAAACACACGATGCTCAAGTACATCTGGGAAGTGGTGCACGGCACCTTTACCCAACTGCGCAGCCTGGTGATGGTGTTCAGTCACGGCTTTCGCAAACGCGACACCCTGCAATACCCGGAAGAACCGGTCTACCTGCCGCCGCGCTACCGCGGGCGCATCGTCCTGACCCGCGACCCCGACGGCGAGGAACGCTGCGTAGCCTGCAACCTGTGCGCCGTGGCCTGCCCGGTCGGCTGCATCTCCCTGCAGAAGGCCGAGACCCCGGACGGCCGCTGGTACCCGGACTTCTTCCGCATCAACTTCTCGCGCTGCATCTTCTGCGGCCTGTGCGAAGAAGCCTGCCCGACCACCGCGATCCAGCTCACCCCGGATTTCGAGATGGGCGAGTTCAAGCGCCAGGATCTGGTGTACGAGAAGGAAGACCTACTTATCAGCGGCCCGGGCAAGAACCCGGACTACAACTTCTACCGCGTAGCCGGTATGGCCATTGCCGGCAAGCCGAAAGGCGCCGCGCAGAACGAGGCCGAACCGATCAACGTGAAAGGCCTGCTGCCCTAAGGACGAACGATGGAATTCGCTTTCTACTTCGCCGCGGGGGTTGCCGTGGCTTCGACCCTGCGGGTGATCACCAACACCAACCCGGTGCACGCCCTGCTGTACCTGATCGTCTCGTTGCTCGCCGTGGCCATGACCTTCTTCGCCCTCGGTGCGCCCTTTGCTGGCGCCCTGGAGATCATCGTCTACGCCGGCGCCATCATGGTGCTGTTCGTCTTCGTGGTGATGATGCTCAACCTCGGCCCGGCGGCCGCCGAGCAGGAACGCAAGTGGCTCAAGCCCGGCATCTGGACCGGTCCGGCCATTCTGTCCGCCCTGCTCCTCGGCCAGCTGCTGTACGGGCTGTTCCAGGCGCCTAGCGGTGCCTCGATCGGCCTGGTCACGGTCGACGCCAAGGCGGTCGGCATCGCCCTGTTCGGCCCCTACCTGCTGGCCGTCGAACTGGCCTCCATGCTGCTGCTCGCCGCGCTGGTCGCCGCCTACCACCTGGGCCGCCACGAAGCTAAGGATCTAACGCCATGAATGCGATTCCCATGGAGCACGGCCTGGCCCTGGCCGGCGTGCTGTTCAGCCTCGGCCTGATCGGCCTGATGGTACGGCGCAACATCCTGTTCGTACTGATGAGCCTGGAAGTGATGATGAACGCGACCGCCCTGGCCTTCGTGGTCGCCGGCAGCCGCTGGGTGCAGGCCGACGGGCAGATCATGTTCATTCTGGTGATCACCCTGGCAGCCGCCGAGGCCAGTATCGGCCTGGCCATCCTGCTGCAGCTGTATCGCCGCTTCCACACCCTCGATATCGACGCTGCCAGCGAGATGCGCGGATGAATCTTCTATTCCTGACTTGCCTGTTCCCCCTGCTCGGCTGGCTGCTGCTGGCCTTCTCCCGTGGTCGCCTGTCCGAGAACCTGTCCGCCCTGATCGGCGTCGGCTCGGTCGGCCTGTCGGCGCTCACCGCTGCCTGGGTGATCTTCCAGTTCAACGTGGCCCCGCCCGAGGGTGGCGTGTTCACCCAGGTGCTGTGGCAGTGGATGAACGTCGCCGGCTTCGCGCCGAGTTTCACCCTGTACCTGGACGGCCTGTCGCTGACCATGCTCGGCGTGGTCACCGGCGTCGGCTTCCTGATCCACCTGTTCGCCAGCTGGTACATGCGCGGCGAAGAGGGTTACTCGCGCTTCTTCGCCTACACCAACCTGTTCATCTTCAGCATGCTGATGCTGGTGCTGGGCGACAACCTGCTGGTGCTGTACTTCGGCTGGGAAGGCGTGGGCCTGTGCTCGTACCTGCTGATCGGCTTCTACTTCAAGCACGTGCCCAACGGCAATGCGGCCTTGAAAGCCTTCATCGTCACCCGCGTCGGCGACGTGTTCATGGCCATCGGCCTGTTCATCCTGTTCCTCCACCTCGGCACCCTGAACATCCAGGAGCTGATGGTGCTGGCGCCGCAGAAGTACGTGGCCGGCGACAGCTGGCTGTGGATCGCCACCCTGATGCTGCTCGGCGGTGCGGTGGGCAAATCCGCCCAGCTGCCGCTGCAGACCTGGCTGGCCGACGCCATGGCCGGCCCGACCCCGGTCTCCGCGCTGATCCACGCGGCGACCATGGTCACCGCCGGCGTGTACCTGATCGCCCGCACCCACGGTCTGTTCCTGCTGACCCCGGACATCCTCGAGCTGGTCGGCATCGTCGGCGGCGTGACCCTGGTCCTGGCCGGCTTCGCCGCCCTGGTGCAGACCGACATCAAGCGCATCCTCGCCTACTCGACCATGAGCCAGATCGGCTACATGTTCCTCGCCCTCGGCGTGCAGGCCTGGGACGCGGCGATCTTCCACCTGATGACCCACGCCTTCTTCAAGGCCCTGCTGTTCCTCGCCTCCGGTGCGGTGATCAACGCCTGCCACCACGAGCAGAACATCTTCAAGATGGGCGGCCTGTGGAAGAAGCTGCCGCTGGCCTATGCCAGCTTCATCGTCGGCGGTGCCGCCCTGGCCGCCCTGCCGCTGATCACCGCCGGTTTCTATTCCAAGGACGAGATCCTCTGGGAAGCCTTCGCCAGCGGTCACCAGGAGCTGCTGTACGCCGGCCTGGTCGGTGCCTTCATGACCTCGCTGTACACCTTCCGCCTGATCTTCATCGCCTTCCACGGCGAGCAGCAGACCGAGGCCCATGCCGGTCATGGCGTGGCCCACTGGCTGCCGTTGGTGGTGCTGATCGTGCTGTCGACCTTCATCGGCGCGCTGATCTCCCCGCCGCTGGCCGGCGTGCTGCCGCAGAGCGTCGGCCATGCCGGTGGCGAAGCCCAGCACGGCCTGGAAATCGCCTCGGGCGCCATCGCCATCGCCGGCATCCTCCTGGCCGCCCTGCTGTTCCTCGGCAAGCGCAGCTTCGCTACGGCGGTGGCGCAGAGCGGCCCGGGCCGTTTCCTCTCGGCCTGGTGGTTCGCCGCCTGGGGCTTCGACTGGCTCTATGACAAGTTGTTCGTGCAGCCCTACCTGCTGATCTGCCGCCTGCTCGGGCGTGACCCGATCGATCGCAGCATCGGCCTGGTGCCGCGCCTGGTGCGAGGCGGCAACGCTGTAGTGGCCCGCGCCCAGACCGGTCAGGTGCGCTGGTACGCCACGTCCATCGCCGGGGGCGCCGTGCTGGTGCTCGCCGTCCTCCTGTTTCTGAATTAAGGAAAATAGCCCGTCATGATTCTGCCCTGGCTAATCCTGATCCCCTTCATCGGCGGCCTGCTGTGCTGGCTGTGCGAGCGCTTCGGCAACACCCTGCCGCGCTGGATCGCCCTGCTGAGCATGGTTCTGCTGTTCGGCCTCGGTCTGTGGCTGTGGGCCACCGGCAATTTCGCCCTGGCTCCGGCCCCCGGCGCCGATCCGGTGTGGGCGGCCGAGTTCAAGCTGCAGTGGATCGAGCGTTTCGGCATCAGCGTGCACCTGGCGCTGGACGGCCTGTCGGTGCTGATGATCAGCCTCACCGGCCTGCTCGGCGTGCTGTCCGTGCTGTGCTCGTGGAACGAGATCCAGAACCGCGTCGGCTTCTTCCACCTCAACCTGATGTGGATCCTCGGCGGCGTGGTCGGCGTGTTCCTCGCCGTCGACCTGTTCCTGTTCTTCTTCTTCTGGGAAATGATGCTGGTGCCGATGTACTTCCTCATCGCGCTCTGGGGTCATAGCGGCAGCGAAGGCAAGACCCGCATCTACGCCGCCACCAAGTTCTTCATCTTCACCCAGGCCAGCGGCCTGATCATGCTGGTGGCCATCCTCGGCCTGGTGTTCGTCCATTTCGACCAGACCGGCGTGCTGACCTTCAACTACGCCGACCTGCTGAAGACCCAGATGAGCGCCGGTACCGAGTACCTGCTGATGCTTGGCTTCTTCATCGCCTTCGCGGTGAAGTTCCCGGTGGTGCCATTCCACTCCTGGCTGCCGGACGCCCACGCCCAGGCGCCGACCGCAGGTTCCGTGGACCTGGCCGGTATCCTGCTGAAGACCGCCGCCTACGGCATGATGCGCTTCGCCCTGCCGCTGTTCCCCAACGCCTCGGCCGAGTTCGCGCCGATCGCCCAGTGGCTCGGCGTGTTCGCCATCGTCTACGGCGCCCTGCTGTCCTTCGCCCAGACCGACATCAAGCGCCTGGTGGCCTTCTCCAGCGTGTCGCACATGGGCTTCGTGCTGATCGCCATCTACTCCGGCAGCCAGATCGCCCTGCAGGGCGCAGTGGTGCAGATGCTGGCCCACGGCCTGTCCGCCGCGGCCCTGTTCATCCTCTGCGGCCAGCTGTACGAGCGCCTGCACACCCGCGACATGCGCGAGATGGGCGGCATCTGGGCACGCATGCCCTGGCTGCCCGCGGTGAGCCTGTTCTTTGCCGCCGCCGCCCTCGGCCTGCCGGGCACCGGCAACTTCGTCGGCGAGTTCCTGATCCTGATCGGCAGCTTCCAGGCCGCGCCCTGGGTCACCGTGCTGGCCGCCACCGGCCTGGTATTCGGGTCGGTCTACTCGTTGATCATGATCCACCGCGCCTACTTCGGCCAGGCCAAGGCGGATACCGTCCTGCAGGGCCTGAAACCGCGCGAGCTGGTCATGGTGCTGGGCCTGGCGGCACTGCTGATCCTGCTTGGCGTCTACCCGCAGCCGGTGCTCGACACCTCCGCTGCCACCATGTCCGGTGTGCAGCAGTGGCTGGGTAGCGCTCTCAATCAACTCGTTTCGGCCCGGTAAGTAGTGCTATGCAACTGACGACTCAACACTTCATCGCCCTGCTACCACTGCTGATCACCAGTGCCACCATCGTTGTGGTGATGCTGGCGATCGCCTGGAAACGCAACCACAGCTGGACCTACGGCCTCTCGGTGCTGGGCCTCAACCTGGCCCTGCTGTCGCTGCTGCCGGCGCTCAAGGTCACTCCGCTGCAAGTCACCCCGCTGCTGCTGGTGGACAACTTCGCCTGCTACTACATGGCCCTGGTGCTGGCCGCGACCCTGGCCTGCGTGACGCTGATCCACGCCTACCTGGGTGGCGATTCGGGCAAGGGCTATCCGGGCAACCGCGAAGAGCTGTACCTGCTGATGCTGCTGTCCGCCGCCGGCGGCCTGGTACTGGTCAGCGCCCAGCATCTGGCCGGCCTGTTCATCGGCCTGGAACTGCTGTCGGTACCGACCTACGGGATGATCGCCTACGCCTTCTTCAACAAGCGCTCGCTGGAAGCCGGCATCAAGTACATGGTGCTGTCCGCGGCCGGTTCCGCCTTCCTGCTGTTCGGCATGGCCCTGCTGTATGGCGAAGCCGGCAGCCTGAGCTTCGCCGGGATCGGCAGCAAGCTGGCGGCCAATGGCTTGCCGAGCCTGATCGCGCAGATCGGCATCGGCATGATGCTGGTCGGCCTGGCCTTCAAGCTGTCGCTGGTGCCCTTCCACCTGTGGACTCCGGACGTCTACGAAGGCGCCCCGGCGCCGGTGGCGGCCTTCCTGGCCACCGCCAGCAAGGTCGCGGTATTCGCCGTGCTGCTGCGCCTGTACCAGATCTCCCCGGTCACTTCCAGCGGCTGGCTGAGCGAACTGCTGACGGTAATTGCCATCGCCTCGATCCTGTTCGGCAACCTGCTGGCCCTGCTGCAGAGCAACATCAAGCGCCTGCTCGGTTACTCCTCGATCGCCCACTTCGGTTACCTGCTGGTGGCGCTGATCGCCAGCAAGGGCCTGGCCGTGGAGGCGGTCGGCGTGTACCTGGCCACCTACGTGCTGACCAGCCTGGGTGCCTTCGGCGTGATCACCCTGATGTCGACGCCCTACAGCGGCCGCGATTGCGATGCCCTGTACGAGTACCGCGGCCTGTTCTGGCGCCGCCCGTACCTGACCGCCGTGCTCACCGTGATGATGCTGTCGCTGGCCGGCATCCCGCTGACGGCCGGCTTCATCGGCAAGTTCTACGTGGTCGCCGCGGGCGTGCAAGGCCAGCTGTGGTGGCTGCTCGGCACGCTGGTGCTGGGTAGCGCCATCGGTGTGTTCTATTACCTGCGGGTGATGGTCACCCTGTTCCTGGTCCAGCCCAACCTGCGTCGCCATGATGCCGACATGCACTGGGCCCAGCACGCCGGCGGCATCATGCTGCTGTTCGTGGCCGTACTGGCCTTCTTCCTCGGCGTCTACCCGCAGCCGCTGCTGGAGCTGGTGCAGCAGGCGGGTCTGGTGGCCATCGCCCACTGAGGCCTGAGGCAATACGAAAGAACCGGCTCAGGCCGGTTTTTTTGTGCCCCGGAAAAACGCGGCCCCGCCGATCTCGCCGGCTACAGCCAGACCAGGCGCCACATGCGGCGGCGCAGATAGGCCGAGAAAGCGCAGCCAAGGGGCTGTGATTTCACTCGCGCTGCGCAGCCTGCCAAAGCCTGTCAGGCGGCAGACGCTAGGCAATCCAGATGGCTATCGCCGGGTAATGGCCCAGATAGCAAAACGGGGTTGGCGCTTACGCGACAACCCCGTTTCGAACGACTGCCAGAAAGCCTTACAGCACCATGGCGGCAACCCAGCCGAACACCAGCAGCGGCAGGTTGTAGTGCAGGAAGGTCGGCACCACGCTGTCCCAGATATGGCTGTGCTGGCCGTCGACGTTGAGGCCGGAGGTCGGCCCGAGGGTCGAGTCGGACGCTGGCGAGCCGGCATCGCCCAGGGCGCCGGCGGTGCCGATGATGCTGACGATGGCCAGCGGGCTGAAGCCCAGCTGCACGCCCAGCGGCACGAAGATCGCGGCGATGATCGGCACGGTGGAGAAGGACGAACCGATGCCCATGGTCACCAGCAGGCCGACCAGCAGCATCAGCAGCGCACCGATGGCCTTGCTGTTGCCGATCCAGGCCGTCGAGGCATCCACCAGGGTCTTCACGTCGCCGGTGGCATTCATCACCTCGGCAAAGCCCTGGGCGGCGATCATGATGAAGCCGATCATGGCCATCATCTTCATGCCTTCGGTGAACAGGTCATCGGCCTCTTTCCAGCGCACCACGCCGGACACCGAGAAGATCACGAAGCCGACCAGCGCGCCGATGATCATCGAGTCCAGCCACAGCTGCACGACGAACGCCGCGGCCACGGCCACGGCCGCCACCAGCAGGCTCAGCGGGTTGTAGACGACGCGGACCTGTTCGGCCTGCTCGATCTTCTCCAGGTCGTAGACGCGCTTCTTGCGGTAGCTGAAGAACACCGCGACGAGCAGGCCGACCAGCATGCCGATGGCCGGGATCAGCATGGCCTCGGTAACATTGACCCCCGCCACGTCCACCCCGCCCTTGACCACGTTGGCCAGCAGGATGTCGTTGAGGAAGATATTGCCGAAGCCCACCGGCAGGAACATGTAGGGGGTGATCAGGCCGAAGGTGATCACGCAGGCGATCAGCCGGCGGTCGATCTGCAGCTTGGTCAGCACATACAGCAGCGGCGGCACCAGCAGCGGGATGAACGCGATATGGATCGGCAGGATGTTCTGCGACGACACCGACACCGCCAGCAGCAGGCCGACCAGCAGCCACTTGACCTCGCTGGCACCCTTCTCGTGGTTGCGCCCGACCAGGGCCAGCGCCTTGTCGGCCAGGGCATGGGCCAGGCCCGACTTGGCGATGGCCACGGCAAAGGCGCCGAGCAGCGCGTAGGACAGCGCCACGGTAGCGCCGGCCCCCAGGCCCTTGTTGAAGGCGGCCAGCGCCCCCTCGATCCCCAGGCCACCGAACAGGCCGCCGGCCAGGCCGCCGATGATCAGTGCCACCACCACATGCACCCGGCACAGGCTGAGGACCAGCATGATGCCGACTGCGGCCACAACTGCGTTCATGACTTGCTCCCATCAGGACGATAAAGCGGGCCCGCAAGCCCAGGAAAAAAGCGCAGCACTCTGCCCGATGGGTCAGCTTCTGTCAAAAGTAAAAACGTGCAGAATTCTGAGCAACATGTGCATAATTCTTGCAATCGTTTTCAGCTGCTCAACGTGAAGCTCATGTAGCCTCCTATTTCGCCGCATTGCAGATCAAGTCTGCCCCCTGCGCACCGATATAGGGCTAGAAGTCTGAACTGATAAGGACCCCACCAATGCAGTCCCGTAGCCTGTCCATCCAATGGAAAATCACCCTGCTCGCCGGTCTCTGCCTGCTGGCCATCGTGACGCTGCTGGTCGGCGCCTCGCTGTTCCAGTCCACCCGCAGCGCCGAGCTGGTCAAGGCATCCAGCAGCCAGATGCTCGACGAATCGGCGCGCCTGCGCATGGCCGCCCGCGGCGAGCTGCAAGGCATCCGCATCCAGCGCTACTTCATGGACGCCTACCAGTACGGCAAGGGCTTCTCACGCCAGGTGCTGTTCCTCAAGGACCAGGCGGAAAAGCGCTTTCTGGATGCCTTCGACCTGCGTGAAGACCTGACCCGGCAAGTGCGCACCGCCCTGGAGGCCAACCCCAACCTGCTCGGCCTCTATGTGGTGTTCGAGGCCAACGCCCTGGATGGCAAGGACGAACTGTTCGCCAGCCAGGCCGAACTGGGCAGCAATGACAGCGGCCGCTTCGCCCTCTACTGGTCGCAGAGCACGCCCGGTGCGCTGGAGTCCGAGGCCTTGAGCGAGGAAATGCTCAACGACACCACCGCCGGCCCCAGCGGCACGCCCTACAACGCCTGGTACACCTGCCCGCGCGACAGCCGCAGGGCCTGTGTGCTCGATCCCTATTACGACGAGATCAACGGCCAGCAGGTGCTGATGACCAGCATCGCCTTCCCCCTCGAGCAGAACGGCAAGGTGATCGGCGTGCTCGGCGTGGACATCAGCCTGGCCAGCCTGCAGCAGCTCAGCGACAAGGCCAGCCAGGAGCTGTACGACGGCCAGGGCCATGTCAGCATCATCAGCCCGGCGGGCCTGCTCGCCGGCCACAGCCGCGACGCCGGCCTGCTCGGCAAGCCCGTGGCCAGCGGCTACCCCGAGCATGGCAACGAGCTCAAGCGCATGCTCGACAGCGGCAAGGCCCAGTACGGCGAACAGGACAGCATGCTGCGCGTGCTCGAGCCGTTGCTGCCGATCCCGGAGAGCAAGCCCTGGGGCGTGCTGCTGGAAGTGCCGATGGACACCCTGCTCGGCCCGGCCCATGAGCTGGAAAATCAGCTGGATGCGCAGCGCACCGGCGACACCCTGATGTCCCTGGCCCTGGCGCTGATCGCCATCCTGCTCGGCGCGCTATTGATGTGGCTGACCGCCCGCGGCGTGACCCGGCCGATTCTCCAGGTGGCCGCCATGCTGCAGAACATCGCCAGCGGCGAAGGTGACCTGACCCGCCGCCTCGACTACGCCAAGGCCGACGAACTGGGCACCCTCGCCGGCTGGTTCAACCGTTTCCTCGACAAGCTGCAGCCGGTGATCGCCGACGTCAAACGCAGCGTGCAGGACGCCCGCCACACCGCCGACCAGTCCGCCGCCATCGCCAGCCAGACCAGCGCCGGCATGCAGCAGCAGTTCCGCGAAGTCGACCAGGTGGCCACCGCCTCCCACGAGATGAGCGCCACCGCCCATGACGTCGCCAACAGCGCCTCGCAGGCCGCCGACGCCGCCCGCGGCGCCGATGCGGCAACCCGCGAGGGGCTGGCGGTCATCGATCGCACCACCCTGTCCATCGAACAACTGGCCGGTGAACTGAACGCGGCCATGCAGGAAGTCGAAGGCCTGGCCAGCAGCAGCGAGCAGATCGGTTCGGTGCTGGAGGTGATCCGCGCCATTGCCGAGCAGACCAACCTGCTGGCACTCAACGCCGCCATCGAGGCCGCCCGCGCCGGCGAGGCCGGGCGCGGCTTCGCCGTGGTGGCCGACGAGGTGCGCAACCTGGCCAAGCGCACCCAGGACTCGGTGGAGGAAATCCGCCAGGTGATCGAGGGCCTGCAGCACGGCACCCGCGAGGTGGTCGGCTCCATGCACAGCAGCCACAGGCAGGCCCAGGGCAGCGTCGAGCAGGTCGAACAGGCGGTCGGCGCACTGCGCCGCATCGGTGACGCGGTGAGCGTGATCAGCGACATGAACCTGCAGATCGCCAGCGCCGCCGAGGAGCAGAGTGCGGTGGCCGAGGAGATCAACCGCAACGTGGCGAGCATCCGCGATGTCACCGAGACCCTCTCCGGCCAGGCCGAGGAGTCGGCCCGGGTCAGCCAGTCGCTGAACAGCCTGGCCAACCATCAGCAAGGCCTGATGGACCAGTTCCGCGTCTGATCGCCAGCTCCTGGCGCCGCAACGGCGCCAGGTTGACGCGTGCCGTCCCTGCGCCTGGCGCCACGGCCCTTGCCCCCGTGCCGAGTGCCCGCTAGCCTCTGCCGCCACCTTTCCAAGCCGAGACCCACCGCATGCTGAATATCGTTCTGCTCGCCGGCTCCAGCCGCACTGACAGCCAATCCGCCAAGGTCGCCCGCTACCTGGGCCAGCGCCTGATCGAACTGGGCCTGAGCACCGAAGGCAGTACCACCGTGCTCGACCTCGGCCGGCAGCCCCTGCCGCTCTGGCCGGCGGACGACAACGGCCCGTGGGCCGAGTACCAGCCGCTGCTACAGGGCGCAGACGCCGTGGTGGTGATCGCCCCCGAGTGGAACGGCATGGCCGCGCCGGCGCTGAAGAACTTCTTCCTGTACGCCGGCAAAGCCGAGCTGGGGCACAAGCCGGGCCTGCTGGTCGGGGTTTCCTCGGGCATCGGCGGCGCCTATCCGATTAGCGAACTGCGCGCCTCCAGCTACAAGAACTGCCGCCTCTGCTACCTGCCGGAACACCTGATCGTGCGCCATGTGGAGGCCGTACTGAACGAGGCGCAGCCCGCCAACGAGGATGACCAGCGCCTGCGCAAGCGCATCGACTATGCCCTGGACATCCTCGCCAAGTACGCCCGGGCGCTGCAACCGGTACGCGCCTCGATCGACCTCAACCAGGGCGCCTTCGCCAACGGCATGTAAAAAGCGCCATTGGCAGGGGCGCCGCAGCCGCGAAAGGACCTCGACAGCGCGGCATCCTTCGCGGCCGCAGCCGTTGCTAGAGATTCAGCGAGCCTTGCGCTGCGGCAACTCGATGGCCACCCGCAGGCCGCCCCAGGGGCTGTCCTGCAGCTCGATGCTGCCGCCCCAGGCCTCGACGATATCGCGCACGATGCCCAGGCCCAGGCCGTGGCCGGCGACCTGCTCGTCCAGGCGCACACCGCGCCCCAGTACCTCGCCGCGGCGGGTTTCGGCAATGCCCGGCCCATCGTCGTCGACCAGCACGCTGTAGCCGCTCGCCGTTGCCGCCAGGCTCAGGCACACGCGACTGACCGCCCATTTGCAGGCGTTGTCCAGCAGGTTGCCCAGCAGTTCCAGCATGTCCTCGCGGTCCCAGGGCAGACGCAGACCGGCGGCGGCCTGCCAGTCCAGCTGCAAGCCGCGGTCATGGATCATCTGCAGGGTGCTCAGCAGCCCGGGCAGCTCCTGCGCACAATCGAAATGCGCGCCCGGCAACACCTCCCCGGCCAGGCGGGCGCGCCCCAGCTCGCGACCCAGGCGCTGCTCGATCTGCGCCAGGTGTTCGAGCAGGCCGCTGCGCAGCTCGCGCTGAGCGTCAAGCTCCGCGCGGTTAGCCAGGCTGACCAGCACCGCCAGCGGCGTCTTCAACGCATGGCCCAGGTTGCCCAGGGCGTTGCGCGAGCGCTTGAGGGTGTCCTCGGTGTGGGCCAGCAGGTGGTTGACCTGAGTCACCAGGGGCTCCAGCTCCTGCGGTACCGTGCTGTCCAGCTCGCTGCGTCGGCCCTGCTGCAACTGGGCGATCTGCTGGCGCACCTGCTCCAGCGGGCGCAACGCGCTGCGTACCGTGTAGCGCTGCGCCAGCAGGATCAGCAGCAGGGCGGCGGCGCCCAGGCCCAGGCCGATCCACTGGATGCGCCGGAAGCTCTGCAGGATCGGCGTGTAATCCTGCGCCACGACTATGGCGAATTGTTCGCCGTGGCGCTGGTAATCGGCGCGAAAGCGCAGCAGCTGCTGGCCACGCGGGCCGTCGCCCAGGCCCGCTTGCAGCCCTGCCCTGGCGGCCTGGTCGAGCTGGCGATCCCACAGCGAGCGCGAGCGCCAGGTCTTGTCGGCGAAGTCGATACGGAAATACAGCCCGGAATAGGGCCGCTGGTAGGCCGAGGTCAGGCGCCGCTCGTCCAGCTGCAGGCCTTGCGGGCCCCGCACGATAGCAATCAGCAGGGCCTCGGCTTCATCGCGCAGGCCCGCTTCCAGATAGCCGCGCAGGCTGTGATCGAACAGCCACAGGCTGGTCTGCGCCAGGGCCAGTCCCACGACCAGCAGGGCCCCGGCCAGACCGAGACTGAGGCGACGCTGGATCGACTTCACCCGGTCACTCCGCTGAAGCGGTAACCCTGGCCGCGGCGGGTTTCGATCACTTCGCGGCCGAGCTTGCCGCGCAGGCGATTGACGTGCACCTCGAGAACATTCGAGTCGCGCTCGGTCTCGCCGTCGTACAGGTGCTCGGCCAGATGGCTCTTCGACAGGATCTGCCCGGGGTGCAGCATGAAGTAGCGCAGCAGGCGAAACTCGGCCGCGGTCAGCTCGATCTCTGCACCATCGCGCGTCGCGCACTGGCGCCCTTCGTCCAGCTGCAAGCCGGCGGCTTCCAGCTGCGGCTGGTTGGCCAGGCCGTGGGCGCGGCGCAACAAGGCCTGAATGCGCAGGGCCAGCTCTTCCGGGTGAAAAGGCTTGGTCAGGTAGTCGTCGGCCCCTGCCTTGAGGCCGTCAATGCGCTCGGCCCAGGAGCCGCGGGCCGTGAGGATCAGCACCGGGATACTCAGACCCGAATTGCGCCATTCGCGCAACACCTCCAGGCCGGGTTTGCCGGGCAGGCCCAGGTCGAGAATGATCAGGTCATAGGGTTCGCTGGCGCCCTGGTAAACCGCATCGCGACCGTCGGCCAGCCAGTCCACCGCGTAGCCCTGGCGCCCCAGGCCGGCGATCAGCTCGTCGGCCAGCGGCACATGATCCTCAACCAGCAACAGACGCATCAGTCCTCCACCTCGTCCTTCAGGATGCGGCCATTGCGGGCATCCAGCTCCAATTCGCGCACCATGCCGTCGACCGTCAGCAACTCCACCTCGTAGACCCGCACCTCATCCTCCTCTTCCAGCTCGGCCTCCAGCAAGGTGGCCCCGGGATAGCGCTCCAAGGCCGGCTGCATCAGCTGCTCCAGGGGCAGGATCGCACCGCTCTCGCGCAGGCGCAGCGCCTCGTCATGGTCCAGGTCGCGCGCTTGCACCTGCAGAGCCAGTACGGCGAGGACCAGGGCGACTATGCCGCTATAACGTGCCACGAATTTCATCAGTAATCTCGTTGATCTTGCAGCACCTCGCCGGTGCTGGCATCCAGGTCCAGGTCCCACTGCACGCCCTGGGCGTCACGCAGCTCGGCCTGATAGATGTAGCGGCCATGTTCCTGCTCCAGCTCGGTATCCTCGACGGCCGCGCCCGGATGCTTGGCCATGGCCGCGGCATTGAGCTTTTCGAACGACTGGATGGTACCCGCATCACGCAGCTTCAGGGCTTCATCCGGGCCCAGATCGCGGGCCTGGGCAATGCCGGCAGCGGTCAGAGTGGCAACGGCAAACAGAGCGGTCAACTTTTTCATGGTGGCTCTCCTTGGGGAAGGCTATTGGCTTGCTAGGAGAGCCAAGATACCCAGGCCGACTTAATTCAAGCTGAATTCAGCCTGCCCCGGCGCGCCACCCGCAGAAGCGCAATGAGTCCATCATTCACGAGCTGAACCTGCTTGGCCTGGCAATGCAGCGCACTATAATCGCTGGCTTGCCCCGTGGAGCCCCGTATGAGCAGCATCCAGATCAAGTCACCCGCCCTCAGCCTGCGTGCCGGCAAGCGCGCACTCGCACGTATTCGCGAACGCGGCCTGCAGCCGGCCGATGTCGGCATTCTGCCCGGCGCTGCAGGAGGTCCGAAAGGCCTGGGCATCCAGGGCCTGGATCTGGCGCTGTTCGGAGACTGGCTGCCGCGGGCACCACGGGAACGCTCGCTGATCGGCGCCTCGATCGGCTCCTGGCGCTTCGCCAGCGCCTGCCTGCCGGATGCCTGCGCGGGTATCCGTCGCCTCGGCGAGCTGTATACCAGCCAGCGCTTCGCCAAGGGCGTGAGCATGGCCGAGGTCTCGCGCAGCTGCGTGCAACTGCTCGACGACCTGCTCGAAGGGCAGGATGCCGCCATCCTGGACAACCCGCTGTATCGTCTGAATATCGTCGTGGTCAAGAGCCACGGCCTGATGCAGCACGATCACAAGGCCAAGCTGGGACTGGGCCTGTCTTCGGTCATCGGCAATAACCTGCTGGCCCGCCAGCGCCTGGCCCGGCACTTCGACCGGGTCATTCTGCACGACGCGCGCCAGGCGCCACCGCTGGCGAGGCTGAACGACTTCCGCTCGCATTTTCATGCGCTCGACGGCCACAACCTGCGCCATGCACTCCTGGCTTCGGGCTCCATCCCCATGGTGATGGAGGCCATCCGCGAGATCCCGGGCCTGGAGCCCGGCGCCTACCGCGATGGCGGTCTGCTCGACTATCACCTGGATCTGCCCTATGCCGGTGATGGCGTGGTGCTCTACCCGCACTTCACCGACAGGATCATTCCCGGCTGGTTCGATAAGAGCCTGCCCTGGCGCCGCGGCAACCCTGAGCAGCTGCAGGATGTGCTGCTGCTCTCCCCTTCACGGGAATACCTGGCGGCGCTGCCGCATGGCAAACTGCCGGACCGCAGCGACTTCAAGCGCTTCCTCGGCGACGATGCCGGACGCGAACGCTACTGGCGCCAGGCTATGGCCGAGAGCGAACGACTCGGTGACGAGTTTCTCGAGCTGGCCGACAGCGGCCGTCTGGCTGACCGCCTCCAACCGCTCTAACCCCAAGCAAAGGACTGTATCCATGACACCCCTCAGAACGCTCTGGCTTGCCTGTGCAAGCCTGTTGTTGCTGAGCAATGCTGCCGAAGCCGCCCTGGACACCCAGGGCCAGCAGGAAGTCGATGGCTTGCTCCGTTTCGTCGAGAGCAGTGGCTGCAACTTCATCCGCAACGGCAGCGAGCACAGCCCCAAGGATGCCCGCGCCCACCTGCAGAAAAAACTCGACTATCTGAATGACAAGGGTCTGGTCGACTCGGCAGAAGACTTCATTGCCCGTGCAGCCACGGAAAGCAGCTTCAGCGGCACCCCCTACCAAGTCAGCTGTGGCGGTCAAAAGCACGGGGCGGCCGACTGGCTCAAGGCCGAACTGCAGCGCCTGCGCCAGAACCAGCGCTGACTGAGGGGCCAAGCGCAGAGTGAGCTGTTAAACTGGCCACCTGCTTTGGCCGCCCCTCGCGGCCACCCCTGCGAAGAGCGTCAGATCTTGGAACTGTTCAAAGAATTCATTTTCGAATCCGCCCACCGCCTGCCGCATGTGCCGGAAGGCCACAAGTGCGGCCGCCTGCATGGCCATTCATTTCGCGCCGCCATCTATATCGAAGGCGAAGTGGACCCTTACACCGGCTGGATTCGCGACTTCTCGGAGATCAAGGCCATCTTCAAGCCTATCTACGAGCAGCTCGACCACAACTACCTGAATGACATCCCTGGCCTGGAAAACCCCACCAGCGAAAACCTCGCCAAGTGGATCTGGCAACAGCTCAAACCGGTATTGCCAGAGCTCTCGCGCATCTGCATCAAGGAAACCTGTACCAGCGGCTGCGAATACCGCGGGGACTGAGCAAGCCTGGAAATACAAAAGCCACCTTCGGGTGGCTTTTTTGTGCGCGTCGTTAGGAGAGCCGGGGCTGACGCCCTTGCCACATACCGCATGCTTCGTTTGGATTTCTGCCGCGCAAAGACAAACCCCCGACCATCTTTCGATGATCGGGGGTTTGGGATAGGAGC
>NZ_WELK01000012.1 GCF_009799925.1 Pseudomonas sp. R-28-1W-6 | reverse complement strand
CGCCATCGCCGTCCTGCAGCGTGTAGGTGAAGACATCCGACACGCCACCCGGCGTCCCCTCATCACGCGCATAGCTGTAGGAACCATCCGGGTTCAGCGTCAGCACCCCGTATTCGCCCTGCACCACGGTCGCGCCCGCCACCGCCGTCGGCGCACCGCCGGCCGTCGTCGCCGTCACCGAGGACACCTGCGCACCGTCCGCGCCCCGGGTGTCCGCGCCCGTGTCGCCGTCACCCGCATCGGTGATCACGTTGCCGGTCGCCGGACCAAACCCGCCGGCCGCGATCGAATTCGTGTCGCTTATGGCAGTCGGGCCATCATCGCGGAAGAGCAGCAACCCACCCAGGTCCAGACTGGCACTGGCGGTATCGCCATCGCCATCGGTGGCAACCGCCACCAACCGGATCACCCCGCCCGCCACAGCCACCGGCTCGTCGGTGCTGGCCGGGTTCGAATGCTGCAGGGCACGCAGCTGGGTCAGCGTCAGATCGCCAGACTCATTGACTTGGGCGCTGAAAGCCACCAGGTTCGGGTCGCCACCCACCCAGCCCTGAATCACGCCGTCCACCAGATGCAACTCGATGTTTGCCCCCGTGACGGTATCCCGCAGGCCGCTGTCGAGGGTGTTGATCGCCAGCGAATAGGCCACGGCGCCACCATCGGCGCCGAAGTTGGCCTGGAAGGCTCCGGAGAAATTGCCGGTATCGGTCAGGCCCAGATCCGTCTCATCCACGATTAGCCCGGAGAACCCACCCTGGCCAAAATTGACGTCAGGATTGTCATCGTTGATCCGCACATTCAACTGCTGGGTTGGCGACACATCGCCATCCAGGTCGAATGCACGAACCGAGAAACTCTCGCCGACTTGCTCGGAGGCACCTGGGTTGCTGTGATCGAGGGTGTTATCGGTGAGGGTATAGAGCCAGTTACCGCTGGCATCCACGCTCAGGATGCCGTACTGGCCCTGCACCACACCGCCGTTGGTGACATTGATCCAGTTGCCATTGACGTCCTGGATTTCCAGGGCGGACACGCCATCCGGCGAGTTGACGATGATCGCTCCTCCGGCCTGCTCGGCGTTGCTGTCGGGGTTGCTGCCGTCGCTCAGCGCCTCCTCATCGACGCTGGCAGGCCCGACAATCACGGCACCATTGGTATCTTCATACTGGATTTCGATATCGGGAACGGGATCTTCGGCTTGCGGCTCTGCCGCAATGAAAGGTTCGGGATCCGGGAACTCCGGCACATACCCCAGGCCTTCGGTGGGGAAGCCAATGATCGGATCCAGCGCGCCACCAACCTCGCTCAGCAGCACGAAGCTGTGCCCGCCACCTGCCGCGCCAGCCGCACCACCGGCGCCCGGGCCGGCAGCAGTCGCTTCACCCAACTGGGTCGGGTCGACGCCCGCCTCGATCGCCGCCTGCAGCTTCTCGACATCGGTCAGGTCGGCATCGGATGGGGCCGCCGGAGCGCTGTCCGGCGCCGCGCCCTGTGACGCCCCCTCTGTACCGGCGAGCAGCTGTTCGGTGAGGCCCATGCTGCTGTCACGGCCAAGCGTCAAGACCTGGCCATTGGTCATGGCGACGGAGATGGCACCGCCGGCGCCTGTTACGAGTTGTTCGCCGCTATAGACACGATCGCCTTCGACTAGCGGTCGACGCGATCCATCGCCAGCTACCGCAAAGACTTCGCCGACAACCTGGCTGACGATACCAATCAAAGTAGCCATGAGTCCTTCCTCCACAACACAACTGTCGACCGTGGTCGACACGTTTCAAAAGGATCAATCGCCTTTCGAGCCACGAAGCATGTGAGAAGAAAGCAGGATGGACTGAATCGGTGCGTTATTAATTTGTCACGCCAACGCGACAAAAAAGTGTCGCCCTAACTGCACCGGCCTACTCCATCGGGTATATCCCGCCCTTATGCTCCAAACCGCGACTGACCATCATTCTTTACCGCAAAACGGCATGAAAACCCCATTTCTCGCGGCTTACGAAGGAAACAATGTGCCCGTTATCACGGAGTGCATAAGACTTATTTCTCATAAATCTTGTTCTGAATTTTTCTTAGCTACTCTTGAGGATGTTCTTAGCTGTGATGTAACAGGCTTGAAGCGCCTTTCTAGGAACTAGATGTCATTATTTTGGCGTTAAGACCGAGCATATGAATCAAGGAGAGCCCCTCATGCACGTTCTAAAACCGCTCTGCAGCAGCATCCTGCTCGCCATGCTCAGTACGCAGGTGCAGGCCATGACGCTCGCCGAAGCGATCCAGAGCACCATCGACAATCATCCGGAACTGCATGCCAGCATGAATGACCGCCTCTCTACGGATGAAGAGGTGAAAGTTGCCAAAGGTGGCTACCTGCCCACCGTCGACCTGCTGCTGGGCTATGGCCGGGAGCAGACCGACAGCCCCAGCACCCGCGCCCAGGACAACGACCACAACAAGGAAACCCTCAACTATCGCGACGCCGAGCTGCGTCTGCGGCAAATGCTGTTCGACGGTTTCAACACCCCCAACGAGGTGGCGCGCACCGAGGCCGTCGTCAACTCGCGGGCTTACTACGTACTCGCCACCTCGGAAAGCCTGGCCCTGCGCACCGCCGAGGTCTACCTGGATGTCCTGAAGCGTCGCGAAATGGTGAGCCTGGCCGAGAACAACCTGCAGGCGCACCAGCGCATCAACGATCAAATCCGCCTGCGCAGCGAGCGGGGCGTCGGTAGCACCGCCGACCTCGACCAGTCCGAGGCGCGCCTGGCTCTGGCCAAGAACAACCTGTACACCGAGCAGGTCAACCTGGCGGATGCAGAAGCCAACTTCTTCAGCGCGGTCGGCCGCATGCCCGACGAACTGGAGCAACCCAGCACGGTGAAAGGCGAAGTACCGCAAGACATCAACCTGGCCCGCCAGACCGTGATCGACAACAACCCCTACCTGAAATCGGCGCAGGCGGATGTGAATGCCGCCGAGAAACAGTACGAAGTGGCCAAGTCGCCCTTCTACCCGCGCTTCGACCTGGAACTGGCCACCACCGCCGACGACAACGTCCAGGGCGATGAAGGCCACTACAACACCTGGCGGGCAGCCGTGGTAATGAACTACAACTTGTTCAACGGCCTGCGCGACAAGGCGCGCCTACAATCGGCGGCGCACCAGATCAACCAGTCGATGGACATTCGCAACAATGCGCTGCGCGTGCTCAACGAGAACCTGGCCCTGGCCTGGAACGCCATGGAAAACGCGCGCCTGCAAACCCCCGAGGCACGTGACTATGCCGACTACACCTCGCGCGTGCGCGAGGCCTACCAGCAGCAGTTCAGCCTGGGGCAGCGCACCCTGCTCGACCTGCTGGACAGCGAGAACGAACTGTTTACCGCCAACCGTCGCTACACCGAGGTGCGTTATATCGAAGAGTTCTCCATGTACCGTGTGCTCTCCGCCACGGGAGAGCTGCTGAAGAAACAGAACGTGGTGTTGCCGGCCGAAGCTGTAGCCCTCACCGAAGTGAAGAGCGAGGCCCGCCTGCCGGAAATGAAGTAATCCCGGCGAAGGGAGCGTCTGCCAACACGCCCACTGTTGGCAGACGGTCTCTCAGGAGTAGTGACCTTGACCACCATGGAACGGACACCCTCCGATGACCAACGGCAGAGTCACGACGACCCGCTGTTGGACGGATTGCTGATCCTTTGCAAACTGCATGATTGTTCCGCCAGTCGCGCCAGCCTCACGGCCGGCCTGCCCATGCCCGCACAACGCCTGACTGCCGAGCTGTTGCCCCGCGCCGCCGCCAGGGCCGGCCTGCAGGGGCGCATACTGCGGCGCGAGCTGAGCGCCATCTCGCCACTCAACCTGCCGGTATTGCTGCTGCTCAAAGATGGCCGCAGCGCCGTGCTGCGCAAGATCGGCCCGCAGAACAAGCTGCTGATCCTGCCGTGCGAGTCCGAAGGCGGCGAGCAGTGGGTCAGCCATGAACACCTGGCCCTGGAATACTCGGGGCAGGCACTGTTCGCCCGCCCGCGGCATGAACTGGAGGATGTGCGCAACCCACTGGTGCCACGCATCGAGGCTTGGTTCCGCGATACCTTGAAGCTGTCGCGCTGGCTCTATACCGACGCGGTCCTTGCCAGCCTGCTGATCAACCTGCTCGGCCTGATGGTGCCGTTGTTCGTCATGCAGACCTACGACCGCGTGGTGCCCAACCAGGCCACCGCAACCCTGTGGGTACTGGTCATCGGCCTGTTCATCGGCAGCGGCTTTGAGTTGCTGCTGCGCGTGCTGCGCGCCCACCTGCTGGATGTGGCCGGCAAGAAGACCGACGTGGTGCTGTCCGCCACCCTGTTCGAACGCATCACCGGCATGTCGATGAAGGCGCGCCCGGCGACGATCGGCGGCTTTGCCCAGAGCATTCACGACTTTCAGGGACTGCGCGAATTCCTGACGGCGGTCACGCTGACCAGCCTGATCGACCTGCCCTTCTCCGTCTTGATGATCGTGATCATCGGCCTGCTCGGCGGCTGGCTGGTGGTGATCCCGCTGCTGGCCTTCCCGATCACCGCGATCTTCGCGCTGATCATCCAGGCCCGCCTGCGCGACACGGTACAGAAGAGCCTGGTCCTGGGGGCCGAACGCCAGGCCCTGCTGATCGAGACGCTCGGCGGCCTGGAAACCCTCAAGGCCTGCGGTGCCGAGAGCGAACGCCAGCACCGCTGGGAAAAGACCCACGGCGCCCTCACCCGCCTGGACAACCACAGTCGCTTCCTGGCCTCCCTGGCCACCAACGGTACCCTGTTCTTCCAGCAGGTCGCCGGCATGGCCACCATAGTCGCCGGGGTTTACATCATCATTGCCGGGCACCTGAGTGTCGGCGCCCTGGTCGCCTGCTACATGCTCGGCAGTCGCGTGCTGTCGCCCCTCGGGCAGATTGCCGGGTTGATCACCCGCTACCAGCAGGCGCGCCTGACCATGACCAGCACCGACGCCCTGATGGCCCTGCCGCAGGAGCGCCAAGCCAACCAACGCCCGCTGGAACGCACTCAGCTCAAGGGCGCCCTCGACGTGCGCCAGGTCAGCTTCAGCTATCCCGGACAGAGCACGCCGGCCCTGGCCAAGGTCAGCCTGCACCTGGCTGCCGGGGAACGGGTCGGCATCATCGGCCGCAGCGGTTCGGGCAAGAGCACCCTGGCCCGCCTCGTGATGAACTTCTACACCCCGGATGAAGGGCAGATCCTCCTCGATGGCCTCGACCTGCGCCAGCTGGATGTCGCCGACCTGCGCCACCAGATCGGCTATGTCGCCCATGACCTGCCGCTGCTGGCCGGCAGCCTGCGCGACAACCTGACCCTTGGCGCGCGCTATGTCAGCGATGCGCGCATGCTCGAAGTGGCGGAGCTGACCGGGGTGTCCGAACTGGCGCGGCAGCATCCCAGGGGCTTCGACCGTCCGGTGGGCGAACGCGGCCAGCTTCTCTCCGGCGGCCAGCGCCAGGCGGTATTGCTGGCACGCGCCCTGCTTCTCGACCCGCCGATCCTGTTGCTCGACGAGCCGACCAGCGCCATGGACAACACCAGCGAGGACATCCTGCGCAACCGCCTGCACGGCTGGGCACAAGGCAAGACCGTGCTGCTGATTACCCATCGGGCCTCGATGCTCAGCCTGGTCGATCGTCTGGTGGTGCTCGACAATGGCCATGTCGTCGCCGATGGCCCCAAGGAAGCCGTGATCGAAGCCCTGCGCAAGGGCCGCGTCGGTCCGGCGGCGGTATGACGCGCTGCCCCGCTGGAGGTCGTGCATGGAACTGAGCCAATCGATTCGTGACTACTTCGGCAGCCTGCAGAAACACAAGCAGGACACCGAGTTCATGCCCGAGGTGGACGGAGCCGTCCTCGAAGACTCGCCCTGGCTGGCCCGGGCCACCGTGTGGACGGTCTGCGCCTGCCTGCTGGCCGCCCTGGTCTGGGCCAAGTTCGCCGTGCTGGAGGAGGTCACCACCGGTGAAGGCAAGGCCATTCCCTCGAGCAAGGTCCAGGTGATCCAGAACCTCGAAGGCGGCATCGTCACGGAGATCTTCGTACGCGAAGGCCAGGTGGTGAACAAGGGCGACACCTTGCTGCGCCTGGACGACACCCGTTTCCTCTCCAACCGTGGCGAGACCGAGGCCGACCGCATGGCCCTGGTCGCCCGGGTCGAACGCCTCAGCGCCGAGGCCGAGGGCCGCCCCCTGGCGCTGCCCGAGGAGCTGGTAAAAGTCGCGCCGCAGCTGGTCGAGGATGAGATGGCCCTGTATCGCTCGCGCCAGCAGCGCCTGCACAGCGAGCAGAACACCCTGCGCGAACAGCTGCAACAGAAGACCCAGGAGCTCGCCGAGTTCCGCGCCAAGGCCCAGCAGTACCGCTCCAGCCTGGGGCTGATCCAGCAGGAACTGAACATGTCGCAGCCGCTGGTGGCGACGGGGGCGATCTCCCAGGTCGAGATCCTGCGCCTGCGCCGCAGCGCGGTGGAGGTGCGCGGCTCGCTGGATGCCACCACCCTGGCCATTCCACGGGCCGAGTCGGCGGTAGAGGAGATCAAGAGCCGCATCGAAGAGTCCGAACTGGGCTTTCGCTCGGATGCCTTCAAGGAACTCAATGAAATGCGCACCGAGCTGAAGAAGATCACCTCCACCAGCGTCGCCATCGATGACCGGGTGACCCGCACCACCGTGGTTTCGCCGGTGCACGGGGTGATCAAGCTGCTCAAGGTCAACACCATCGGCGGCGTCGTGCAGCCCGGCGATACGATGGTCGAGGTCGTGCCGCTGGAAGACAACCTGCTGATCGAAGCCAAGGTGCGCCCCCAGGATGTGGCGTTCCTGCACCCGGGACAGAAGGCCATGGTCAAGTTCACCGCCTACGACTACACCATCTATGGCGGGCTCAAGGCCAAGCTGGAGCTGATCAGCGCCGACACCATCACCGACGAGGAAGGCAACAGCTTCTACCTGATCCAGGTGCGCACCGACAGGAGCCACCTGGGCAGCGACGAGCACCCGCTGCTGATCATCCCCGGCATGGTCGCCACCGTGGACATCATCACTGGCGAGAAAAGCGTGCTGGACTACCTGCTCAAACCCGTGCTCAAGGCCCGGTCGGAGGCGCTGCGCGAGCGCTAAGCGCAGGCTTTGCTACAGCGCCTAGCCGCTGCTGCGGGAGCGGGTTTATCCGCGAAATTCGCGGCTGAAGCCGCTCCTACGCAAAGCCAGTGCTCGCCTCCCGGTTCGCGCACAAGGGCAATTAAACTGCCGACGGCACAGGGTCTACTGCTACAGATGGTTGCGGCGGAACGTGGCCTCGCCCATCGCCGCGATCTGCCCCTCGATCAATGCCTCGAATGGCCGTAGCAGCTCGTCGAAACAGGCCGGCGCTTCCTGCAGGTTCAGGGCAACGCTGATCGCCTCGATGGTGGCCAGCGCGCCCTCGGCCGGCGCCTTGCGCAAGCGATAGCGCGAGACCAGCCCTGGCGGCAGGCAGACCCGCGGCAAGGCGGCCAGCCCGGGATTCACGTGCAGCAGCTTGCGGGCCTTGCGCCAGGTGCCATCCGGCACCACCAGCAGCAGCGGCCGCTCATCGCCGGCCTCGGGCAGCAGCGGCAACGGCTGTGCGCCCTCCCCCGGAAACAGCAGGCAGGCGCGATAGGCCGGGTCCAGCCATTGCGCCAGGTCGGCAAACACCTCGCCCACCCGCAGCTCGGCATTCTGCAGGCCCAGCGCCGCCAGGCGCGCCGTGTTCAGGGCATGCCGCACCTCATCCGGATGCTGCAGGATCAGCACTCGCGTACGGCTCGGCAGGTTGGCCAGCAATGGGCACAGGCAATGGCTCTGCGGCCGGGCGCAGCGCTCGCAGCAAGGTCGGGACATCGGGGTTCTCCTTCGGCCGCGCAGTGTGCCACAGGCGCCGTGCAGCGCCGCACATCACCGCCGAGCGGATGGCCGAGCGCGGGCAAAGGGCACACGCCCGCGCGCACTGGGCAGCGCACAAAGGCGAAGACCCGGCATGGCCGGGTCTTCCGGGGGCAGCGGCCCGGGTTCCAGCCGGCCGCTTTAACCCGTATCGGCAACTGCAAGCAGTGCGGCTCGCAGCTAGCGGTTGAAGCGCTCCGCCAGGCTGTGCAGGTACTCGGCCATCTGCTCCAGCTCCCGGCCAATCGCCGCGCCCTGCTGCGCCTGCCCGGCGCTGTGGTCGGACAGCTGGGCGATGCGGGTGATCTGCCGGCTGATATCTTCCGCCACATGGCTCTGCTGCTCGGAAGCCGCAGCCATCTGCTGGCTCATGCCGGTGATGCGGGTCACCGCGGTGCTGATGCCGACCAGGGCCTCACGCACCTCCTCGACGCTCTGCACGCTCTCGCGGGAGATGGCCTCGCCCTTGCCCGCAGTGTGGACCGCCCGGTCTGCGCCGCTGCGCAGCGAGGCGATGATCTGGTGGATCTGCTCGGTGGATTCGCGGGTGCGTCCGGCCAGCGCCCGCACCTCGTCGGCCACCACGGCAAAGCCGCGGCCCTGCTCGCCGGCGCGCGCGGCCTCGATCGCCGCATTCAGTGCCAGCAGGTTGGTCTGTTCGGCAATCGAGGTGATCACGTCGGCCACGCTGCCGATCGACTGGGTCGACTCGGCCAGGTCGTTCACCGCCCGACCGATCTCGTGCACGGCCCCGGCCATGTGCTGCATCGCCTCCAGGCTGCTGTCGGCCAACTGGCGCCCCTGCAGGGCCAGGCGATCGGCCTCCTCGGCGGCGTGCGAGGTGTTCTGCACATTGTGCGTCACCTCCTGGATGGTGGCGGCCATCTGGTTGATCGCCGTGGCCGACTGATCCGTCTCGCTGCGTTGCTGGTCCAGCAGCTCGGCGCCCGAACGCGACAGCTCGGCGGACTGCGCGGCCCGTTGCCGCACACTTTCACCGGCATCTTCCAGGCGCGTCAGGGCGGTCTGCAGGCGCGCCTCTTCACTGATCATCGCCATGTCGAGCAAAGCCTGGGCACCGCGATTGTCGCTGTAAGTCAGAGCCACCAGGGCACTGGTGAAGGCCTTGGGGTGTTCGGCCAGGGTTTTGCGGATCAACTGGCGCTGGCTGTACAGCTGGTAGGAACCCAGGGCGAACATCACCGCCAGGATGAAAACGGGCAGCCAGATACCACTGAGCAGCCAATGCGAGCCCAGTATCACCAAGCCCGCCAGAATCAGTGGCCAGCAACGCACCAGGTCATAGGTCCAGGCTTCGAGCATGGGCACCGGCGGCTTGCCGGCCCGCAAGCGCGCGTAGAGCGCTTCGGCGCGGCGCTTCTGCTCGGCCGTGGGCAGCGAGCGCACCGACTCGTAACCCGCCATCTTGCCATTCTCGTAGATCGGCGTGACATAGGCGCTGACCCAGTAGTAATCGCCATTCTTGGCGCGGTTCTTGACCACCCCCATCCAGGGCTTGCCCTGCTTGATGGTCTCCCACATATGGCCGAATACCGCTGGCGGCATGTCCGGATGGCGCACCAGGTTATGCGGCTGGCCAATCAGCTCTTCGCGGGTGAAGCCGCTGATCGAGACGAAGGCGTCGTTGCAATAGGTGATCTTGCTGTTCAGGTCGGTCGTCGAGATCAGGCGTTCCGCAGCGGGAAAGGTTCTTTCCTGCTGAGACACGGGGAGATTCTGGCGCATGGGAGATCATCCTTGAATAAGGTTGATGGCGGACTTCCGGGCTCACCCAATATTGTCTAGCACAGCCCAGAAAATTCACCAGCACGCCCGTGCCATTACTCCGACATCACGCTACAGCCTAGAGAATACGGGGCTGCACGGATAAAGACCGAGACCGACGCGATCTCAGCGATGCCCCCCGGCCGGCAATGGCAATGGCAATGGCAATGCCACGCGCCACGGCGCTGCGGGACGCCTTGCGCCTCCCCGCCGAGACTTTACCGATGGGCTGTGCTGCAGCGCTTAGCCGCGGCGCGGATCCCGCGGCGCCGGCTGGCGGCGGACCGGGATCGGCTGCAGGCGCGGAGCCTCGACGACGCCAAGGGCAATCAGGCACTGACGGATAAGACTGTGCAATTTGGCTTTCATGCGACTTCCTCCTGCCTGGGGCAATGCAGTCATGGCCGCTGGCAGCGGCCACTTCTGAGCATAGGTTAGTTCGCGCCGGCCAGCCGCCGGCTGTCGCAGATCAATGGTCGCGTTACTGGATGGTGTCGGCCACTTCCTTGCGCCGGTAGGGGAACACGTCGATCACCTTGCCGGCGCGAATCGCTTCCTGCAGCCCCTGCCAGTAGGCGGCGTCGAACAGGTCGCCATGCAGCTTGTTGAACAGGCGGCGCTGGCGGATGTCGGCGAACAGGAACGGCGGGAACTCCTCGGGGAACACGTCCAGCGGCGCCACCGAATACCAGGGCTCGGAAGACATCTCGTCTTCCGGGTAACGCGGCGGCGGGATGCGCCGGAAGTTGGCCTCGGTCAGGTAGCAGATCTCGTCGTAGTCGTAGAACACCACGCGGCCATGGCGGGTGACGCCGAAGTTCTTCAGCAGCATGTCACCGGGGAAGATGTTCGCCGCGGCCAGTTGCTTGATCGCCAGGCCGTAGTCTTCCAGGGCCTCGCGCATCTGCGCCTCATTGGCGCTCTCCAGGTAGATGTTCAGCGGGATCATGCGCCGCTCGGTCCAGCAGTGGCGGATCAGCACGGTGTCGCCGTTCTCGATCTCGACCGTGGACGGTGCCACTTCCAGCAGCTCGGCCAGGCACTCGGGGTCGAACTTGGCCTTGGGGAAGCGGAAGTCGGCAAACTCCTGGGTATCGGCCATGCGCCCGACCCGGTCGACGCTCTTCACCAGGCGGTACTTCTCGATCACCGTGGCGCGGTCGACGTTCTTCGATGGCGAGAAGCGGTCCTTGATGATCTTGAACACCGTGTTGAAGCCCGGCAGGGTGAACACGCTCATGACCATGCCGCGCACGCCGGGGGCCATGATGAACTTGTCGTCGGTGCTGGCCAGGTGGTTGATCAGCGCCCGGTAGAACTCCGACTTGCCGTGCTTGTAGAAGCCGATCGAGGTGTACAGCTCGGCGATGTGCTTGCCCGGCAGGATGCGCTTGAGGAAGCCGATGAACTCCGCCGGGATCTCCACCCGCACCATGAAGTAGGAACGGGTGAAGGAGAAGATGATCGAGACTTCCGCCTCGTCGGTGATCAGGGTGTCGATCTGGATGCCCTGCCCTTCGCGGTGCAGCAGCGGAATCACCAGCGGCCACTGCTCGTCGCGGGTATAGACGCGCCCGACCAGGTAGGCGCCCTTGTTGCGGTACAGGGTCGAGGAGAACAGCTCGATGGTCAGCTCCGGATCCTTGCACACCCAGTCCGGCAGGTTGGCGCGCAGCTGGGTTTCTAGGCGCTGGATATCGCGCTCGAGGTTCTCGAAGTCGACGCTGAAGCGGTAATCGCCGAATACCGCCTGCAAGGCCTGCTGCAGGTTGCCCTGCGGCCGGTAGATGCGGGTTTGCGGCGCACTGGCCTGGGGGCGCAGGGCCGGCCGCGTGGTGTGGATGAACATGCAGCCATCGCTGATCTGGTCATGGCTGAACAGGCCGCAGAAGATCGAGTTGAACCAGGTCTCCGCCAGTTCGTCGTCGTAGCGCTGGTCGATCAGGGTGATGTAGGCGCTTTTCACCAGCGGCCACAGTTCGACATCCAGCAGGAAGTCGTCGCTGAAGCTGGCCCGCAGGCGCTTGCCCACTTCGCTGACCTTTTCCTCGTAGAGGTTGATGCGCGCCGCCGAGGCGGCCTGCGCCTCCTGCCACTGGGCCTTCTCGAAGCGTGCCCGGGCGCCATTGGTGATCTCACGGAAGTGCTCGCGATAGTCGTCGAAACCGTCGAGGATCTGACGGGCGATATCGGCGGCCGGTCGTTGCTGCGCCATGGGAAAACCTCTGCTGCGGATGCGGAACCGCGAGCTTAGCCAGAGCGACGCGCCAGGGAAAGCCGCAATCGCACGGCGGCGCTGCAGAAAGCGCCGGAGCCAAGGTTCGAGCGCGGATTGCCAGGAGCTCTGCGCAAAAAAAGAAGGCGGCGTCCGGGGGAGGAGCGCCGCCTTAAAGCACTGATGGAGTGCAAGAGCAATCAGATCAGCAGCAGGTAAACCTGATAGGCCACCCAGCCCAGCAGCGCGCCGGCCGGTAGGTCGGCCAGGTAATGCTGCTTGGTGAAGGTACAGGACAGGGCGATCAGCAGCGGGAACAGGAACACCCAGGGCCCCAGCGAACCCAGCGCCAGCAGCGCCGTCAGGGTGGCCACCGAGACATGCATGCTGGGGAAGCAGTTGGACGGCGCATCGAAGCGCTGCACGAACCGCAGGAAGCGCTCGGACCAGCTGCTCCCGGTATTGATGCTGCGCCAGTGCTCGGGAGTCGACACCGGGAAGGCGCAGAAGCAGACCATCTGCATCACCAGCAGGACGATGTAGGAGAAGGCGATGATGGTGAAGTCGCGCGGGCTCTCCACCAGCCAGTTGATGTAGAGGATCGCCGGGTAGTAGAGGAAGCTGTAGATCCATGACCAGGACGGCCAGAACGGCATCTTCTCGTCCAGGCGCGAGTGGAAGGTGCGCACCTCCACCAGGGTGTAGCGCTGGGTCAGGAAATAGAACTGGTAGACCCCAACGATCATGATCACGCTGAGAATCAGGTTGATGAAGAAATCGTGGCTCTGCATCCGCTCAACCCTCGCTCGCCAGAGGAGCGTGGTTCAGTCGGCAAGCCGGGGGGCGGGAAATGCAGCGCGCAGGCGAGCGCGAATCAGTCGACATGGCATCCATTCCAGAGTCGTTCTTGAGGGCGACCATTCTACGCGCAGCCGCCACCCGGCTGTGCGTTCGATCCGCTCAGGCTGTGAAGCATCTCTAACAAATCGCCCGGCAAGCGGACAAAAAAAGCCCGTCACGAGGACGGGCCAGGAGAGTACCGCCCTGCCGACAGGGCGGTGAAAATCAGGCAGTCAGGCGACCTTCTGCTGGCCGAGCACGTCCGCCGCGCCCGGCACGGTCTGCCCGCCAGCGGCCAGTTGCTGTTGCAGCGTGGTCTCGTCGAGCTGCTTGCACCACTTGGCGACCACGATGGTGGCCACGCCGTTGCCGATCAGGTTGGTCAGGGCGCGGGCTTCCGACATGAAGCGGTCGATGCCGAGGATCAGCGCCAGGCCGGCAACCGGCAGGTGGCCGACCGCAGACAGGGTGGCCGCCAGCACGATGAAGCCGCTGCCGGTCACCCCGGCCGCGCCCTTGGAGGCGATCAGCAGCACCGCCAGCAGGGTGATCTGGTGGGTGATGTCCATCGGCGTGTCGGTGGCCTGGGCGATGAATACCGCGGCCATGGTCAGGTAGATCGAGGTGCCGTCGAGGTTGAACGAGTAGCCGGTAGGAATGACCAGGCCGACCACCGACTTGTTCGCGCCGAGCTTCTCCATCTTGTCCAGCATGCGCGGCAGGGCCGACTCCGAGGACGAGGTGCCGAGCACGATCAGCAGCTCTTCGCGGATGTATTTGATGAACTTGAGAATGCTGAAGCCGTGGGCCTTGGCGATACCGCCGAGGACCAGCAGGACGAACAGCGCGCAGGTGACGTAGAAGCAGATCATCAGCTGGCCCAGCTGCACCAGCGAACCGACGCCGTACTGGCCGATGGTGAAGGCCATGGCGCCGAAGGCACCGATGGGCGCGACCTTCATGATCATGTTGATGATGCCGAACATCACCTGGGCGATCTGGTCGATGAAGTGCAGCACCGGCTTGCCGTAGTCGCCCATGCGCTGCAGGGCGAAGGCGAAGATCACCGAGAAGAACAGCACCTGCAGGATGTCGCCGCTGGCAAAGGCGCCGACTATGGTGCTGGGGATCACGTTGAGCAGGAAGGCCACGGTGCTCTGCGACTCGCCGGCGGCGGCGTAGGCGGCGATGCCCTTGGTGTCGAGGGTGGACGGGTCGACATGCATGCCGACGCCCGGCTGCACCACGTTGACCACGACCAGGCCGATCAGCAGGGCCACGGTGGAGACGATTTCGAAATACAGCAGCGCGTAACCGCCGGTCTTGCCCACCGCCTTCATGTCCTGCATGCCGGCGATGCCGCTGACCACGGTGCAGAAGATGATCGGCGCGATGGCCATCTTGATCAGTTTGACGAAGCCATCACCCAGCGGCTTCAGGGCAACGCCGGTCTCCGGGTAGAAATGTCCGAGGGCGATACCGATGGCGATGGCCACCAGCACCTGGGCGTACAGACTCTTGTACAGCGGTTTGCGGGTCATGGCAGTTCCTCTCTTGCTGCGCCAGCCTCGATGTCCGCAAGGCCGTGCAGCCGCATTTAGCGCTAACCCTCCTCACTGGAGGGATTTGTTGTGGGGCTCCACCGGGGAGCTGTAGCGCTTATCGCAAGGCTTGTGCCAGCCGCCTAAATTTAAATAAATTCCTTTAATAACAAACACTTAATATAATTATCGGCATCTCTTGAGCGACATTTATGGCGGATTCCCGCCAAGTGCGCGGCGGGTTTCCCCCATCCTGCCGGGCACGTTGCGCCTGCCATGGCTTTACCTGACATTCGATTTTCCATATATTCGAAAAATCGAATATATGGAGGACGCCAGCATGAGCGAACCCCTGACCCCGACCAGCGTCTTCAAATGCCTGGCCGACGACACCCGCGTGCGCCTGATGCTGCTGGTCACCGGCGAAGGCGAGCTGTGCGTCTGCGAGCTGACCTGCGCCCTGGGCGAAAGCCAGCCGAAGATCTCCCGCCACCTGGCCCAGCTGCGCACCTGCGGCCTGCTGGCCGACCGCCGCCAGGGCCAGTGGGTGTACTACCGCCTGCACCCGGATCTGCCGGAGTGGGTGCTGGGCGTCCTGCGCACCACCCTGGAGGCCAACCGCGACTGGCTCACCCCCGTCGCCCAGCGCCTGCAATGCATGGATGACCGCCCCGAACGCGCCGTCTCCTGCTGCTGACGCCTGGCCAGACCGAAAAGGACCCTACCGATGCACGACGACAGCCTGCCCCAGCTCGACGACCAACTGTTCGCGCTGCCCGATGCCGACCGGCTCGGCACCCCGCTGCAGGCCACGCACCAGCCGCGCATCCTGCTGCTGTACGGCTCGACCCGCCAGCACTCGTTCAGCCGCCTGCTCACCGAGGAGGCCGCGCGCCTGCTGCAGCGCTTAGGCGCCGAAACGCGCATCTTCGACCCGCGCGGCCTGCCGCTGCCGGACGATGCCCCGGACAGCCACCCCAAGGTGCAGGAACTGCGCGAACTGATGCAGTGGTCGGAAGGCCAGGTGTGGTGCTCGCCGGAACGCCACGGCGCGATGACCGCCGTGTTCAAGGCGCAGATCGACTGGGTGCCGCTGGCCATCGGCGCGATCCGCCCGACCCAGGGCAAGACCCTGGCGCTGATGCAGGTCTGCGGCGGCTCGCAGTCGTTCAACGTGGTCAACCAGCTGCGCGTGCTGGGGCGCTGGATGCGCATGTTTACCATCCCCAACCAGTCCTCGGTGCCCAAGGCCTTCCTCGAATTCGATGCGGCCGGGCGGATGAAGCCTTCGGCCTATTACGACCGGGTGGTGGATGTCATGGAAGAACTGGTCAAGTTCACCCTGCTGCTGCGCGAGCGCGCCGACTACTTGGTCGACCGCTACTCCGAACGCAAGGAGTCGGCCGAGCAACTATCGAAACGCGTCAATCAATCTGCCATTTGAGGAACCCCGCATGACCATCAAAGTCGGTATCAACGGCTTCGGCCGCATCGGACGCCTGGCCCTGCGCGCCGCCTGGGGCTGGTCGGAGCTGGAGTTCGTGCAGATCAACGATCCGGCCGGCGACGCTGCCACCCACGCCCACCTGCTCAATTTCGACTCGGTGCACGGCCGTTGGCAGCATGAGGCCAGCAGCGCCGGCGACTGCGTGGTGATCGACGGCCAGTCGATCAGGGTCACGGCCAACAAGGCCATCGCCGACACCGACTGGAGCGGCTGCGATCTGGTGATCGAGGCCAGCGGCAAGATGAAGACCGTCGCGATGCTTTCGGCCTACCTCGACCAGGGCGTGAAGCGCGTGGTGGTCAGCGCCCCGGTCAAGGAAGCCGGCGCGCTCAACGTGGTGATGGGGGTCAACCAGCAACTGTTCGACCCGGCCGTGCACCGCATCGTCACCGCCGCCTCCTGCACCACCAACTGCCTGGCACCGGTGGTCAAGGTGATCCACGAGCACCTCGGCATCCGTCACGGCTCGATCACCACCATCCACGACCTGACCAACACCCAGAGCATCCTCGACCAGCCGCACAAGGACCTGCGCCGCGCCCGCGCCTCGGGCATGAGCCTGATCCCCACCACCACCGGTTCGGCCACCGCCATCGCCGAGATCTTCCCCGAGCTGCGCGGCAAGCTGAACGGCCATGCCGTGCGCGTGCCGCTGGCCAACGCCTCGCTGACCGACTGCGTGTTCGAGGTCGAGCGCGCGACCACCGCGGACGAGGTCAATGCCCTGCTCAAGGCCGCGGCCGCCGGCCCGCTGGCGGGCATCCTCGGCTACGAGGAACGGCCGCTGGTGTCCATCGACTACCGCACCGACCCGCGCTCCTCGATCATCGATGCACTGTCGACGATGGTGGTGGGTGGCACCCAGGTGAAGCTCTACGCCTGGTACGACAACGAGTGGGGCTACGCCAACCGCACCGTGGAGCTGGCGCGGCTGGTCGGGATGGCAAGTTGACCCGTAGGGTGCGCCGTGCGCACCACCTGCCGCGCCATGGTGCGCGCGGCGCACCCTACACCATGAATCCGCCCTGCGCTCCGTTCACCGGATAACCTCATGCACTCCCTCGCGACCCTCTCGCCCGCCGTGCGCCAGTACCTGCTGGTGACCGGCAACTACTGGGCCTTCACCCTCACCGACGGCGCCCTGCGCATGCTGGTGGTGCTGCATTTCCACAGCCTCGGCTATTCGCCGCTGCAGATCGCCGCGCTGTTCCTGTTCTACGAGATCTTCGGCGTGGTCACCAACCTGGTCGGTGGCTACCTGGGCGCGCGCCTGGGCCTGAATCGCACCATGAACCTCGGCCTCGGCCTGCAGGTGGCGGCGCTGCTGATGCTCTGCGTGCCGGCCGCCTGGCTCACGGTGCCCTGGGTGATGGGCGCGCAGGCGCTGTCGGGCATCGCCAAGGACCTCAACAAGATGAGCGCCAAGAGCTCGATCAAGCTCCTGGTGCCCGCCGGCCAGCAAGGCACCCTGTATAAGTGGGTGGCGATTCTCACCGGCTCGAAGAACGCCCTGAAGGGCGTCGGCTTCTTCCTCGGCGGTGCCCTGCTCGCCCTGCTCGGCTTCACCGGCGCAGTGCTGGCCATGGCCGCCGTGCTGGCGCTGATCTGGCTGGCCAGCCTGCGGCTGCTGCGCAAGGACCTGGGCAAGGCCAAGGGCAAACCCAAGTTCCGCGAACTGCTGTCCAAGAGCCGGGCGATCAACATCCTGTCGGCCGCCCGCCTGTTCCTGTTCGGCGCCCGCGACGTGTGGTTCGTGGTGGCCCTGCCGGTTTATCTCTCCAGCGTGTTCGGCTGGGACTTCTGGCAGGTCGGCGGCTTCCTCGCCAGCTGGATCATCGGCTACGGCATGGTCCAGTCCCTGGCCCCGGCCATCACCGGCAAGCGCAGCGGCCAGGTGCCGGACGGCCGCGCCGCCTTCGTCTGGGCCGCGCTGCTGGCCGGGCTGCCGGCGGCCATCGCCCTCGGCTTGCAGGCCGGTGGCCCGGCACACTGGGTGCTGCTCGGCGGCCTGCTGCTGTTCGGCGTGCTGTTCGCGGTGAACTCCTCGCTGCACAGTTACCTGATCGTCAGCTACGCCAAGGAAGATGGCGTGTCACTGGACGTGGGCTTCTACTACATGTCCAACGCCCTCGGCCGCCTGCTCGGCACCCTGCTATCGGGCTGGGTCTACCAGGCATATGGACTCGAGGCCTGCCTGTGGATTTCCTCGGCCTTCGTCTTGGCAGCGGCGCTGATCTCCCTGGGCCTGCCCAGGCATGCCGAGGGGCTCAGTCCAGGCCGGCAGCCTTGAGCCTGGCCTTGAGCCGCGCCACTTCCTCGATCAGGTCCGCCACCAGGGCGGCCAGTTCGGGGTTGGCGTCGAAGTCGCGCTCCAGCGCCACCAGGCGCCGGGCACGGGCCAGTTCGGCGCTGCTGAAACGCCAGCCGGCCGGCTGCTCCTGGCCCAGCACGCCGAGCAGCCCCGCCTCGACCCGCTCGACTATCCACACCGACTCGACGGCGCAGGCCCGGGCCAGTTCGTCGAGGTCGAGGGTGACCTCATCCACGACAACACCGGTGATGATCTCGATGGACGGCATGCTTCACACTCCCATGGCCTGGCGCGGGTTGAAGGGCAGCTCCTGGGCCATCATGGCGTAGAGCTGGCGGGCCTTGTCCGTGTCGGCGGGCGGCAGGACCACCTCCAGCAGCAGGTACAGGTCGCCCGCCGGCTCGCCGGGAATGCCACGGCCCTTGAGGCGCAGCTTGCGCCCGCTCTGCGAATGCGCGGGAATCTTCACCTGCACCTTGCCGGACGGCGTCGGCGCCTCGATGCTCGCCCCCAGCGCCGCCTCCCAGGGCGTTACCGGCAGCGTCTCGTAGACATCGCGGCCGTCCACCCGGTAGTGCGGGTCCGCCTGGAAGTGCACCTCCAGGTACAGATCCCCGGCCGGTCCGCCGCCGATCCCCGGGCTGCCCTGGCCGGCCAGGCGGATCTGCTGACCCTCGCGGATGCCCTTGGGAATCTGCACGTTGAGGTTGTGCTCCTGCAGGCTCACCCGGCCCTGGGCATCGGCGCGCGCACCGCGCAGGGTGAGGGTGCGCGTCGCCCCCGCATAGGCATCGCGCAGCTCGATGACGATCTTGGCGTGATGGTCCTCGCCGCGCCGCGACTGCGCCCGCCCGTGGGCGTGGCGGCCACGGCCGGCCTGGCCGAACAGGTTGGCGAAGAAGTCGCTGTACTCGCCCAGGTCGGCCGCGGAGAAATCGCCACCGGTAAACTCGAAGCCGCTGTCCCAGCCCGGTGGCGCCTGGAACTCCTGGCCATCCTGGTAACGCCCGCCGAGCTGGTCGTAGGCGGCGCGTTTTTCCACGTCGCCGAGCACCGCGTAGGCCTCGTTGACCTCCTTCATGCGCACTTCGGCATCGGCCTCCTTGCTCACGTCGGGGTGGTACTTGCGCGCCAGCTTGCGGTAGGACTTCTTGATCGCGTCGGCGCTGGCACCCTTGTCGACGCCGAGAATCTGGTAGTAATCCTTGAATTCCACGACTCGGACTCCCCTGCCGCTGGCTGGAACAACGACCGCTGATAGCGCGGCGCCGCTACTGAGTATGGACGGCCACGGCAGCTCTGCCGCGCGAGCCGACCCGAGGCTCAGCCGGCGCGCAGCAGGTCGGCGACCTCGGCCGCCGTGAGCACCTTGCCCACCGACACCACCTGGTCGTCGATGGCCAGCGCCGGGGTCGACATCACCCCGTGGGCGGCGATCTCGGCGAAGTCGGTGACCTTCACCACCTGCGCCGTCAGCCCCAGGTCATGCAGGGCCTGCTGGGTGTTTTCGCTCAGGGTGATGCACTTCTTGCAGCCGGAACCGAGAATCTTGATGATCATGGACACACTCCTTGCCGGTCAGATAAGCAGGTAGGCGAAGCGGTTGAACAGCACGCCGATCAGCATGATGCCGACCGTCACTATGGCGAAGAACAGCGCCAGCAGCGGCGCCTTCACCACCTTCTTGAGCATGATCAGCGACGGCAGCGACAAGGCCGTGACCGCCATCATGAAGGCCAGCGCGGTGCCCAGGCCGACACCCTTGGCCACCAGCGCCTCGGCAATCGGCAGGGTGCCGAAAATGTCGGCATACATCGGCGCACCCACCAGGGTGGCCAGCGGCACCGACCACCAGTGTTCCTCGCCGAGCAGCGCCAGCACCAGCTCCTGGGGAATCCAGTTGTGGATCGCCGCGCCGATGCCCACGCCGATCAGCACATACGGCCAGACGCGGCCGAATACCTCGCGCACCTGCTCCCAGCCGAACAGCAGGCGGTCGCGTCGGGTCAGCTGGCTCGGCGGCAGGTCGAGCACCCTGTTGTGCATGGCGAAGGCCTCGACATGGCGCTCCATGCGCGCCCGGCCGATCAGGCTGCCGCCGAGCACCGCCAGGACGATGCCCACCAGCACGTAGGCCAGGGCGATCGACCAGTTGAAGATGCTCGCCAGCAGGATCACCGAGGCCAGGTCCACCAGCGGCGAGGAAATCAGGAAGGCGAAGGTCACCCCCAGCGGCAGCCCGGAACTGGTGAAGCCGATGAACAGCGGGATCGACGAGCAGGAACAGAACGGCGTGAGAGTGCCGAGCAACGCGCCCATCAGGTTGGCGCGCACCCCGCGCAGGCCGCCGAGGATGCGCCGCGTGCGCTCCGGCGGAAAATAGCTCTGCACCCAGGACACGCCGAAGATCAGCAGCCCGAGCAGGATGAAGATCTTGATCACGTCGTAGAGGAAGAAGTGCAGGCTGGCGCCGAGACGGCTGGCGGTATCCAGGCCCAGGCCGTCCTCCAGCAGCAGGCGCACCAGATCGGCCAGCCAGTCCATGCGCAGCAGCTGCGCGTTGAGCCAGGCGAAGAATTCCATGCTCACTGCACTCCGTGCCGGGCGCCCAGGGCCTCGACGATTTCATTGACCGTGCTGCGCGCGGTGCGGGTCACTCCGATCAGGGTGGCCGAGGCCGCGCCGGTCCACTCGCCATAGCCGACCAGCCACAGCCGCGGCTCCTTGAGCGAACGGGTGCCGGCAACGTCCACCTTGCCATCCTCGTTCACCACGCCCAGCGCGGCCAGGTGATCCAGCGCCGGACGAAAGCCGGTGCACCAGATCACCGCATCCACCGGCGACTCCTGGCCATCGGCCCAGACCACGCCGCTTGCGGTGAAACGGCTGAACGGCCGCACCGCCTTGAGCACGCCACGCGCGCGCGCCTCGCGCACCGGCGGCACCATGACCACATCGCCCAGGCCGCCGACCGGCTGTTCGATCACCCGCCCCTCCTGCAACGCCTTCCAGCGCTCGGTGGCGCGTTCGAACAGCACCCGGCCATCCACCTCGTCGGGCAGGAACAGCGGCTCCTCGGGCGTCACCCAGGTCGTCTCGGCGACCCGCGACACTTCGGCGAGAATCTGCGCCCCGGAATTGCCGCCGCCGACCACCAGCACGCGCTTGCCGGCGAAGGCCCCGGGTTCGACGTAGTCGGCCGAATGCAGCTGCTCGCCGCGAAATCGCTCGGCATCGGCATAGGCCGGAATATAAGGATGGCGCCAAGTGCCGGTGGCGCTGACCAGCGCCTGCGCCAGCCAGCTACGCGCCCCGGCGCGCACCCGCAGGCCGGCGGCCGTGCGCTCGACGGTTTCGACCCACACCGGCCGCTCGACCGGCAACTGGTAGCGCCGCTCGTACTGGGCCAGGTAATCGAGCACATGGTCGCGGCCCGGGTAGCCTTCAGCCACCGGCGGCATCATCCAGCCGGGGATCGAACTCCAGGTCGCCGGCGAGAACAGCCGCAGCGAATTCCAGCCATGCCGCCAGGCCCCGCCTGGCCCCTGCTCCGCATCGAGGATGACGAACGACAGCCCGCTGCGGCGCAGGAAGTACGCCACCGCCAGGGCCGCCTGGCCACCGCCGACAATCACCACGTCCACCTGGGTATCCGCCACTGCCACCCCCGTCTCCACGCTGTGTGCCCGATCACTGTCCCAGCATAGCGACTGGCCGAATCGTCCTGTTGATCTGCCGCAACCCGGCTTGTCTCGCCCGGGGCCTGCGGCCTACCATCCGGCCAGTCTTTTGCCGAGCCAGCCCATGCGCGAACGCACCATCGCCAGTCACTTCATCCGCGCCGCCCTGCGTGGCGCCGAGCGCCAGGGCCGCGACTGCAGCGCGCTGCTGCGCGAGCTGGGCATCCAGCCGGCGCTGCTCGACGAGCCGCGCGCGCGCCTGGCCCCGGAGCAGTTCTCGCGCCTGATCCAGGCCCTGTGGCTGCTGCTCGACGACGAATACATGGGCTTCGGCCAGCGCCCGAGCAAGCGCGGTACCTTCGCCATGATGTGCCACGCCATCATCCACTGCCGCACCCTGGAAAAAGCCCTGGTGCGTGGCATGCTGTTCTACGGCCTGTTCCCCGACGCACCTAGTGTGCAACTGCAGCGCGACGGCGACCGCGTGTGCCTGAGCATCGACAGCTCGCTGCTGTGGGACCCGGACCACTTCCTCACCGAAAGCCTGCTGGTGATCTGGCACCGCCTCGGCAGCTGGCTGATCGGCCAGCGCATCCGCCTGGAACAGGCCAGCTTCGCCTACGCCGAACCGCCGCACAGCGGCGAATACGACCTGCTGTTCCCCTGCCCGCGCCGCTTCGACGCCGAACGCACCAGCCTGCAGTTCCACGCGCGCTACCTGGACATGCCGCTGCTGCAGGACGAACGCACCCTCAAGCAGTTCCTCCAGCACTCGCCGGCCGACCTGCTGGCCCGCCCGGATGGCGGCGACAGCCTGACCAGCCGCATCCGCCGCCTGCTCGGCCGCGACTGCGCCAGCTGGCCGGACCTGGAACAGGTCGCCCAGCAACTGCACGTCAGCCCGCAGACCCTGCGCCGCCACCTGCGCGAGGAAGGCAGCAGCTTCCAGGAACTCAAGGACCACCTGCGCCGCGACCTGGCCATCTACCACCTGGGCCGCGACGAGCTGTCGATCCAGGCCCTGGCCGAACAGCTCGGCTTCTCCGAACCCTCGGCCTTCCACCGCGCCTTCAAGAAATGGACCGGGCTAACCCCCGGCGCCTATCGGGCGCACCAGGACAGCTGAGCCACCACCCCGCCGCATGGATGCCGCATGATCAAACGCCCGCGTAAACGCTACCTGCTACTCGCCCTGCTGCTGGCCTGGCTGCTCGCCCCCGAATGGCCGCAAGTGCCGGTACAGGGCGCCAGCAGCCAGGACTGGCACCCCAAGAGCTTCTGGTTCGAGCCCTGGGGCCGCTCCGGCGTGCACAAGGGCATCGACATCTTCGCCCGCACCGGCACGCCCGTGGTCGCGCCGACCTACGGCCTGGTGCTGCTGCGCGGTGAGATCGACATGGGCGGCAAGGTGCTGGTGGTGCTCGGGCCGAAATGGCGCCTGCACTACTTCGCCCACCTCGACAGCCAAAGCGCCTGGCCCGGCCAACCCCTGCTGCCCGGCAGCCAGCTGGGCACGGTCGGCGACTCCGGCAACGCCCGCGGCAAACCGCCCCACCTGCACTACGCCATCCTCAGCCTGCTGCCCTACCCGTGGCGCGCCGACGGCAACAGCCAGGGCTGGAAGAAGATGTTCTACCTCGACCCCAGCGCGATCCTGGGCGGCAAATAGGCCTGCCGCCCGGGTCAACCGCCAGCAGGCCGCCCCGCGCCCTATGCACGATGAACACGCTTAATGTTTTACACAAACAAAGATGGCGTTGCCCGACGTCCCCTCCCAGGGAACTAGCTTTTCATAATCATGTTCGAACACATGCACTGCGAAATAAGGCTGCAACAGCCGCTGCAACTCGGCGAAACTTGCCGCCACCATCGGGTGTTCATCCTGCCATGCCTGGGTCACTCCCAGCGTGGTCTTTTCAATACCGACCCTGAGCGACTGCCTGTCGCCATGGCCGCAATAGTTCCAGGCCGAACCGAAAGCAAACTCACTGCCTTCATGTTCCACGACATGCCTGACAAATGAATGGTTGTCGATCTTGTCTTTATCGACTGAATTGAAACAGAAGACGCCATTCACGCCGAGCGCGCCATGCGCACTGGCAATGCACGCCTCCAGCCGTTCCAGCCCGCCGCTGTAGTGAATGGAATACAAGAAGCAGGTGATCAGATCGAACGGTTCGTCAACCGTGAAGGCACACATGTCCTGCAAGGCGAACTGCGCGTCGGGGCAGCGCAGCCGGGCGATATCCAGCATCGGCTGGTTGATATCCAGCCCGCCACTGCGGTAGCCAAAATCGATGAAATGCCGGACATGCGGCCCGGTCCCACAGGCCAGATCGAGGTGGCGCCGGCCCTCGTTGCCGAACAACTGGTGCAGCCTGCGCACGGTATTGCTTTGCGCCTGATAGTTGATATCGGCACACATCAGGTCGTAATAGCCGGATAAATCGGTATACAAAGCATTGGTGGACATAGCAATCCAGAATCTTATCGGAGATATATCAATAGGCCACGATACACAGCCCAGCAGATGAAACTCGAACAACAGACAACACAACCACGACAAGCAAACAGAGACGACTAACGATTAAAACCCATCCACATCAGCCAACATAACCACCGCGCCGTGATTCCGCCCCCGCAAACAAGGCAGAAACTGCGCAGTGCAGCAGCCACTATTTAATCGAACACTCAAGTAACGCGACTTTTTAACAGCGCCAAACCCGCCCCTCTCGCCAGCTTAGTGAAGCGGGCCTGCAAAAATCCCATCCCCGCTGACTGTCGGTGCGGGCCACGGCGTCGCAGGAGCAGCTTCAGCCGCGAAAGATACTCCGCTGTCGACGGCTTTTCGCGGCTAAAGCCGCTCCCACCCAGGTTTTGCACGCGCCGCCGGCAGCCAACGGTAGCTGGCATCGAGCCTTTGCAATAGCCTTGTCGCGCCCATCGCCAACGGAACCCCGCCATGTTCAAACGCAGCTTCCACTCCCTCGCCACCACCTGGCTGGCCGGCCTGCTCGCCCTGCTGCCGCTGGCCCTGTCCCTGGCGTTACTGGGCTGGCTGGTAAGCCTGCTGAACCAGCTGATCGGCCCGACCAGCTTCATCGGCAAGCTGTTCGCCGAACTGGGCCAGCCTTTCGTCAGCAGCCCCTTGCTGGCCTGGCTGCTCGGCACCCTGGCGCTGCTGGTGGCGCTCTACCCGCTCGGCCTGGCCGTGCAGCTGGGCTTGAAGGGGCCGCTGCGCCGCCTGTTCGACCGCACCCTGCGGCGCATCCCGCTGCTGGGCAACCTGTATGGCCTGGCCGACCGCTTCGTCGGCCTGCTCGACCAGAAGGAAGGCGCCGACCTGGCCGCCATGCGCCCGGTCTGGTGCTTCTTCGGGGGCGATGGCACCGCCGTGCTGGCCCTGCTGCCCAACCCGCAGCCGGTCGAGATCGACGGCCGTGCCTACCACGCCATCCTGGTGCCGACCGCTCCGGTGCCGGTGGGCGGCGGGCTGCTGTACGTGCCGGTGGAATGGGTCAAGCCGGCGGAGATGGGCATGGACCGTTTCACCAGCATCTACGTGTCGATGGGCATCACCCCGCCCAAGGGCTGAAGTTAGCGCCTCGCCCCAACCCGGGGGAGCCGGCGAAACTGGTGCAGAACAGCGCCAGGGGCGGCCCGTCGTCAGGCGACGGTGCCGCGCATCAGGTGCGTGGAAACAGGCCAAACTCTCGGACGGACGAGCCGATGCGAGCCTCAGACGAGCACAGAAAAGCCACCGATAGCAGGCTAGGCTTTCACCTTTAACGGTGCCGACCCCGGGGTTAACCTGCGGCTTCGGCAGCGCGCCACCCCACTCGAACGGAGAACCACCATGCGCAAGTTGCTCCTCGGCCTGCTGTGCTGCAGCGCCCTCGCCCAGGCCGAAATCCAGACCCGCGAGCTCCCCTACACCGCCGCCGACGGCACCCAACTGGTCGGCTACCACGCCTGGGACGATGCCATCGCCGGCCAGCGTCCCGGAGTGATAGTGGTGCACGAGTGGTGGGGCCTGAACGACTACGCCAAGCGCCGCGCCCGCGACCTCGCCGCCCTCGGCTACAGCGCCCTGGCCGTGGATATGTACGGGGGCGGCAGGCACACCAGCCACCCGGACGACGCCAAGGCCTTCATGAACGCCGCCCTGGCCGACCCGGCCACGCCCAAGGCACGCTTCCAGGCCGGCCTCGACCTGCTCAAGGCGCAACCGCAGACCGACCCGGCGCGCCTGGCCGCCGTCGGCTACTGCTTCGGCGGCAAGGTGGTGCTGGACATGGCCCGCCAGGGCCTGCCGCTGGCCGCGGTGGTGAGCTTCCACGGCGCCCTGGTCACCGCCACCCCGGCCACGCCGGGCAGTGTCAAGGCCAGGGTGCTGGTCGAACACGGCAGCGCCGACAGCTTCATCACCGCGCAGCAGGTCGCCGACTTCAAGAGCGAGATGGACAAGGCCGGCGCCGACTACCGCTTCGTCGAGCTGCCTGGCGCCAAGCACGGCTTCAGCAACCCGGACGCCGACGCGCACCAGGCCCACGGCATGGATGTCGGCTACCAGAAGGAGGCCGACGAGCGTTCCTGGGCCGATATGCGGGCGCTGTTCGAGGAAGTGTTCTGAGCGCCTGTTTACGCGCTGTTCCAGCCCCTGCAAACGGGCATCGATCCGGGCTTGCCCATGCGTAGGGTGCGCCGTGCGCACCTGCAACTTCGCACAGGCCCCTGGTGCGCGCGGCGCACCCTACGAGGGATGATCAACAGGCTCTAGCGGCCCGGCAGCAAACCGCAGGCAAAAAAAAACGGGAGCCCAAACGGGCTCCCGCACTCAATCAGTAGAGTAAAACCACAGCAGCAAATTGCCGGCCGTGGCTACAACCTCACCAGCGTTCAGTTGGAACGCGTGTCCCATCTAAACAAAAAACGAGCGTTTGCTCTGTAGCACTTGGTTAACCTTGTGCAAAGAAATGTAAACGGCTGGCCCGCTTCCCCGCTGCACGGCAGAATGCCGAGCATGACGTCCACAGCCCTCCCGCCCTTCTGCACCCTGCTCCCCGCTGCCTGGCCGACGCCGCTGGCGCTGGCGGGGGCGCAGCTGGTGCGTGCGCAATTCGACCCGGCGCAGCTGCGCAGCGACGATTTCGCCCACTGCGCCATCGCCCCGGTCAACGGCGTGGCCAAGCGCCAGGGCGAATACCTGGCCGGGCGCCTGTGTGCGCGCCAGGCCCTGCAGCTGCTGCAGGGCCGCGCCAGCGTGCCGCTGCGCGGCGAAGACGGCGCGCCGCAGTGGCCGGCCGGCAGCGTCGGCTCGATCACCCACAGCCATGGCCAGGCCGCCGCCCTGGTGGCGCACAGCCAAGACTGGCAGGGCCTGGGCCTGGACCTGGAGAAGCAACTGAGTCCGGCCCGCGCCGCCAAGCTGGCCGGAGAAATCCTCACCCCGGCCGAACTGCAGCGGGCCAGCGGGCTGGACGAGCTGGCCCTGGCCCAGCGGGTGACCCTGACCTTCTCCCTCAAGGAGAGCCTGTTCAAGGCGCTCTACCCACTGGTGCGCCAGCGTTTCTACTTCCAGGATGCCGAGCTGGTCGAGCACGCCGGCAACGGCCAGGCCCGGCTGCGCCTGCTGCTCGACCTGAGCCAGGCCTGGCCGGCCGGCAGCCAGCTGAGCGGGCAGTTCGCCAGCTTCGACGGCTACCTGCTGAGCCTGGTCGCCATCGCCGCCTAGCCGGCTCGCAGCCAGCCACCATCGGCAAACCCGGCGTTCAGGCCAGCTCGCCACGCAGCTGGCGCGCCGCCGCCACCATGTTCACCAGCGCCGCCTCGGTTTCCGCCCAGGCGCGGGTCTTCAGGCCGCAATCCGGGTTGACCCACAGCCGCTCGACGGGGATGCGCGCCGCGGCCTTGCGCAGCAGGGCAACCATCTCGGCGCTATCCGGCACCCGCGGCGAGTGGATGTCGTACACCCCCGGGCCGATCTCGTTGGGATACTCGAAACGCTCGAAGGCCTCCAGCAACTGCATGTCCGAACGCGAGGTCTCGATGGTGATCACGTCGGCATCCATCGCCGCGATGGACTCGATCACCTCGTTGAACTCGCTGTAGCACATGTGGGTGTGGATCTGCGTCTCGTCGCGCACGCCGCTGGCAGCAAGGCGGAAGGCCTCGCTGGCCCAGGCCAGGTAGCCCTGCCACTGCGCCCGGCGCAGCGGCAGGCCCTCGCGGAAGGCCGCCTCGTCGATCTGGATGATGCGGATGCCGGCCGCCTCCAGCTCGACCACCTCGTCGCGCAGAGCCAGGGCCAGCTGGCGCGCCTGCTGCTCGCGGGAGATGTCGTCACGCGCGAAGGACCACAGCAGCATGGTCACCGGGCCGGTCAGCATGCCCTTCATCAGCTTGCCGGTGAGGCTCTGCGCATAGCGGCTCCAGGCCACCGTCATCGCCTGCGGGCGGCTCAGGTCGCCGTAGATGATCGCCGGCTTCACGCAGCGCGAACCGTAGCTCTGCACCCAGCCGAAGCGGGTGAGCAGGTAGCCGTCGAGCTGCTCGGCGAAGTACTCGACCATGTCGTTGCGCTCGGCCTCGCCGTGCACCAGCACGTCCAGGCCCAGTTGCTCCTGCACGCTCACCGCGTGGCGGATCTCGCCGCGCATGGCCTTGCTGTACTCGGCCGCCGACAGCTTGCCGGCCTTGAACGACTGGCGCGCCTGGCGGATCGCCGCGGTCTGCGGAAAGGAGCCGATGGTGGTGGTCGGCAACGCCGGCAGTTGCAGGCGCGCCCGCTGACGCTCGATGCGCTGGGCGAACGGCGCCTGGCGCCGGCTGTCGGCAGCCGTGACGGCGGCCAGGCGCGCCTGCACCGCCGGCTTGTGGATGCGGCTCGACTGCGCGCGGCTGGCCTGCAGCGCCCGACTCGCCGCCAGGGCGGCCTGCACGTGCGCGGCCTGCGGCTGGTTCAGCGCGGCCGCCAGCACCGCGACCTCCTCGCACTTCTGCACGGCAAAGGCCAGCCAGCTCTTCAGCTCGGCATCCAGCTGCTGCTCGCGGCCCAGGTCCACCGGGCTGTGCAGCAGCGAGCAGCTCGGCGCCAGCCACAGCCGCTCGCCCAGGCGCTCGTGGGCCTGCTGCAGCACCTCCAGGGCCCGCGCCAGGTCGGTGCGCCAGACATTGCGCCCGTCGACCACGCCGAGCGACAGCACCTTGTACGCCGGCAGGCGGTCGAGAATCGCCGGGAACTGCTCCGGTGCGCGCACCAGGTCGATATGCAGGCCATCCACCGGCAGGCCGGCGGCCAGGCCGAGGTTGTCCTCCAGGCCGGCGAAGTAGGTGGCGATCAGCTTCTTGCCCGGCTCGCGCTGGAGGATGTTGTAGGCGCGCTCGAAGGCATTCTTCCAGTCCTGCGGCAGGTCGAGGGCGAGGATCGGCTCGTCGATCTGCACCCACTCCACGCCCTGGGCGGCCAGGCGCTGGAGGATCTCGCCGTAGACCGGCAGCAGGCGTTCGAGCAGGTCGAGACGCTCGAACTCGCTGCCCTTGGCCTTGCCCAGCCACAGGTAGGTCAGCGGGCCGATCAGCACCGGCTTGAGCTTGTGGCCCAGCGCGTGGCCCTCTTCGACCTCCTCGAACAGCTGCTCCCAGCTCAGGGCGAACTGCTGGTCGGCGGTGAATTCCGGGACCAGGTAGTGGTAGTTGCTGTCGAACCACTTGGTCAGCTCCAGGGCCAGCAGCGGCTGGCCATGGGCACCGCCGCAGCAGCCCGGCCCGGCGTGCCCGGCGCCCGTGCCGCGGGCCATGGCGAACAGGGTATCCAGCCCCGGCTGGCCGCCGTGCGGGCGAAAACGCGCGGGGATCACGCCGAAGGCCAGCGAGTGGCCGAGTACCTGGTCGTACCAGGCGAAGTCGCCGACCGGCAGCAGCTCGATGCCGGCGTCCTTCTGCAACTGCCAGTGCGCGGCACGCAGCTGGCGGCCGACGGCGCGCAGGCCGGCTTCGTCCAGCGCGCCCTGCCAATAGGCTTCCAGGGCCTTCTTCAATTCGCGGTCGCGGCCGATGCGCGGAAAACCGAGGGTGTGGGCCAATGCCATGGGGCTGTCTCCTTGTGCTGATGGTCGCCATTCTCGACAGCCGGGCACGCATGAGACAAACTCAACATATTCGCGACGATCTACAGTTTTTCTCACGATCATCGTCGGCTGGATAACGCTCCGCTTGTCCACCGCCAACCCGCACAGCCCAAGCGGTGGATGAACCGAGCGTCATCCACCCTACAGAGCGAGGCCGCCATGCTGGAAATCCGCCACCTGAAAACCCTGCACGCCCTGCGCGAGGCCGACAGCCTGGTGGAAGCAGCCGAGCGCCTGCACCTGACCCAGTCCGCCCTCTCCCACCAGTTCAAGGAACTGGAAAGCCAGCTCGGCCTGTCGCTGTTCATCCGCAAGACCAAGCCGGTGCGCTTCACCAGCGCCGGCCTGCGCCTGCTGCAACTGGCCGACAGCCTGCTGCCGCAGATGCGCGGCGCCGAACGCGACCTGGCACGCCTGGCCGGCGGCACGGCGGGAAGGCTGCACATGGCCATCGAATGCCACAGCTGCTTCCAGTGGCTGATGCCGACCATCGACCAGTTCCGCGATGCCTGGCCGGAAGTCGAGCTGGACCTGGCCTCCGGCTTCTCCTTCGCCCCGCTGCCGGCCCTGGCCCGCGGCGACCTCGACCTGGTGGTGACCTCCGACCCGGTGGAACTGGCCGGCATCACCTACGTGCCGCTGTTCACCTACGAAGCCATGCTCGCCGTGGGCAACCAGCACCCGCTGGCCGCCAAGCCCTACATAGTCCCCGAAGACCTGGCCAGGGAAATCCTCATCACCTACCCGGTGGAGCGCGACCGCCTGGACATCTTCACCCGCTTCCTCGAACCGGCCGACGTCGAACCGGCGCAGGTGCGCACCTCGGAACTCACGGTGATGATGATGCAGCTGGTGGCCAGCGGCCGCGGCGTGTGCGGCCTGCCCAACTGGGCGCTGCACGAATACAGCTCGCGCGGCTACGTCACCGCCAAGCGCCTGGGCGACAAGGGCCTGTTCGCCACCCTCTACGCCGGCATCCGCGCCGACATGCTGGATGCCCCGTTCATGCGCGACTTCCTGCTCACCGCCAAGGACACCTCCTTCGCCACCCTCGAAGGCGTCAGCGCCGCGCGCAACTGACCCCGCGCCGCCACATGGACAGTTCCCAGGCAAAGCGCTAGCGTCCACAACAAGCCGCCGAGCCACTCGGCGCCCGGGCTTGCCGTCCCCTGTCGCGTTACTCCCCGAGCGATATCGCCTCTAGCGCGAGCGCTGCCAAGGCAGACAAGGGCTTTATGGACGACAAGGAAAGTTATACGGCTGCATCTGTCGCAGACTATTACGACAGGTATGCCGCCCAATAATAGCTAGATCCTACCTGAATCCATGAAAGTAATTACAAACGGGAACATCATCAAAATTATCGGGGCTAATTTCGCATTCATGCTGTTCTTGATGATTACGACAGCCATCATAACTCCAATCGGAATTTTTTTGTCCCTGATAATTATATACAGCGACATAAGTATATTTATTAAGATTTTTGGTGGATGGCCCCTGTTAATTATAGTACCGACACTATTATTCATTATTGTTCGCGAAACCCTTAGAGCGCGCACGGCATGCATACTGATAAATAAAAACGACTGCTCAGTAATATTGGAAGGCAGCTCATATAAAGATACTTTCGAAATCGGAACTTTTACAAAAATACTGATACAGCCCGTTAGCATCCCGAAGGGTGGCGTGCACTTTCAAGCCTACCTGCTAGGCGTGAGCGGTAAATGCCCACTAAGTGTTCAGTCTAACTCATGCAATAGACTAACCAAAATTTTTGAGCCAATCTCTGGAAGCCTAGGAATCCCTCTTGAGTACACCGAACAAAAAATTGGGATGGCTGAGGCAATTGCCATCAGAAAAGGCAGCGCAGTATCTTAGTTTGTGGCTCAACCTAACTAGCGGTTCAAATCGTTCGCTTCGCTCTCTGGGACTGCGTGCCGCAACCCCTTAACCTAAACGTTAAACGCCGCATTGCAAATTCAATCTTCGCCACTTGCCCAATCACCCCGAACAAGGTCGAAGTCCATGCAGAAGAAAACGATCATCACCGCCGGCATCGCTCTATTGGCCTGCACCTCGGCCCATGCCATCGATGAAAAATACCGGCAGCAACTCGAACGCTCCGGCTGCACCCAGGTCTCCGAGCTGCAGGGCTGCGACATCCACAAGTCCAGGGCAGAAAATGCCCAGGCCGGTTTTGCTTCGCCGGCCCCCGCCGCAACAACTTCGGCGAGTGGCCAGACGCCCTATGCCGGGCAATGGGTTGCCAGATCCACCTCGGGAAGAACGCTGGCCACCATCCGCATCGATGACAACGAGCGGGTCTGGCTCAACGGGAAAAGCGTGCAGGCCAAGCGCAGTGATGGGGCCCTGGTATTCAGGGACGGCAATATCCTCTACACCATCCAGGGCGATCGGCGCTTGAAGAACGAGGACCACTGGGCCGACTTCGATGCCGGCACCCAAGGCCCCATCACCGCGGAGTAAGCGCCGCATGGGCGCTGCCGCGCCGCCTAGCGCCAAGCGAATCGCCAGCCACCCAAAGAGGCCAGCCATGCACGTCAGCAACCTGTTCAGCGATGCCGCCGCCCCGCGGCAGGGCGAGCGTTTCGACACGCTGCTCAGCCACCGCAACCTGCTGGTCGAGCGCATCGTCAGTTCGGCCGCCATCGCCCCGCAGGAGTATGTGCAGGCCCAGGACGAGTGGGTGCTGCTGGTTCGCGGGGAAGCCGTACTGCAGGTAGCCGGCGAACGGGTTGCGCTAAAGGCCGGCGATCATCTGTTCCTGCCCGCCGGGGTGGCGCATTCGGTTGAGCGCGCCGCCGAGGGTTCGCTGTGGCTGGCGGTGCATCTTCATCCCGAACCGGGCTCGGTGCCTGACGCGCCCCGCTGATTGGCGGCCCGCGGTGGATCGCCGCGCGGGCAGTAGCAGCGCCAGGCGCCGATGCGCAGCAGTGGGCAGCGCTGCAGCCGGTGCCGGTGGTACAAAGGCAGCCTGTAGCGCGCCGGGGCCTGCGGCGCAGTCGTCAGCAGGAGCGGCGCTGGTGACCGAAATCGCGGCTGAAGCCGCTCCCACAAGAGCGAATGGGTTTGTTAACAAGGACGTGACCATGAAGAAAGCCCTGCTACCACTGCTGACCCTGCTGGCCTTCGCGGCCTATACCCTGTTCACCCTGCTGCAGGCCGAGCAATCGCTCCTGCAGTTCGGCCTGCAGCTGATGTCGAGCCCCGACACCGCCCAGGTGGTGATCGACCTGTATATCCTCGCCGCCCTGGCGTGCATCTGGATGTACCGGGACAACCAGGCGCGCGGCAAGCCCGTGGTCGCGGTGCTGCCCTACTTCGCGCTCACCCTGGTCTTCGTCTCCATCGGCCCGTTGCTCTATCTGGTGCTGCGCAGCCTGGCGCGGCCCCAGGGAGCCGGACATGCGTAGAACCCTGCCCGCCGCGCTGCTGGTGCTGTGCGGCGAGCTGCACGCCTTCCAGCCCTGCCCCGGCGAAAGCCAGCCCTGCGCCTCGCCCGCACAGGTGCTGCTGCTCGTGGTGCTGCCCTGCCTGGTGCTGGCCGCTCTGGCGCTGCTGGCCAAAAAGACCCTGCAGCGGCGCTGGCTACGGCTGAGCAGCTGGCTGCTGCTGGCCAGCGTCGGGGGGCTCTGGCTGCTGGCGATATATGCGGCCTTCAACGCCTATCTGGCGCCATGTGCAAGCGGCTGCTGGTATGGCATTGTCGGTTGAGCTTCGCTCGCCCTCGCACTGAATTCGACTACCCGGTGACCCGATGAACTCACCCCGCACGCCCTGGCTCATAGGCGCCTCGATCCTGCTGCTCGGCCTGTTGGCGCTCTCCGGCTACCGCCCCTACGACTTGGCCACCTGGGCCCTGGAAGTGGCGCCGGTGCTGATCGCCCTGCCCATTCTCTGGGCCACCTACCGGCGCTACCCGCTGAGCACCTTGCTCTATGTGCTGATCTTCCTGCATGCGCTGGTGCTGATGCTGGGCGGCGCCTACACCTATGCGCGGGTGCCGCTGGGCTTCGAGTTTGCCGAGGCGTTCGGCCTGCAGCGCAACCCCTACGACAAGCTCGGCCACTTCTTCCAGGGCCTGGTGCCGGCGCTGGTGGCCCGCGAGATATTGCTGCGCGGCGACTATGTGCGTACCCGCGCGATGCTGGCCTTCATCGTGGCCTGCATCGTGCTGGCCATCAGCGCCTGCTACGAGTTCATCGAGTGGGGCGTGGCCGTCGCCGTGGGCCAGGGCGCGGTGGAATTCCTCGGCACCCAGGGCGACCCCTGGGATACCCAGTCGGACATGCTGTTCGCCCTGCTCGGTGCTATCTGCGCCCTACTGCTGTTCTCGCGCCTGCAGGACCGGCAGATCCGCCGCCTGCCACCACGCGGCAGCGACCGTTCGACCCAGCCCAACGCAGACCCGGAGTAGCCAGGCAGATGGACGTCAACTGTGAATCCCTCGCCGAAGTACGCGCCCAGATCGATCGCCTCGACCGGCAGATCGTCGCTCTGCTCGCCGAGCGCGGCCGCTTCGTCAGCCAGGCGGCGCGCTTCAAGGGCAGCAGCGCCGAGGTGCCGGCACCGGACCGGGTGGCCCAGGTGCTGGCCAAGGTCGGCGCGCTGGCCGAGCAGGAGGGCGCCAACCCGCAGGTGGTGGCCCAGGTGTACCTGGCGATGATCGGCGCCTTCATCGAGGCCGAACTGGCCGATCACGCCCGCCTCCAACGCGGCTGAAACCGCCGACTTTCCCCCCGCAGAAACGACGATGCCCGGCGGCTGGCCGGGCATGCTGCGTTTCACGCTGCGCGGGCCGAACGTATCAGCCGTCGGTGCAGCCGCCGCCGAGCACCCGGTATTCCAGGCGATGCACGTGGCCCTGGTGATCCTCGTAGGTCATGATCGACGGGGTCACGCCGCAGATCTGCGACACATCGGTGGTGGCGATGACGCGGGCCACGTCCACCTCCATGCCGTAGGTGTAGACCTCGACGGGCGGTTCGCCGCGCGCGGTGGTATCCGCCTGCTCCGCCGCGAAGACGAACGGGGTCAGGCCGGCCAGGGCCAGCAAGGTAAGAGCTTTCATGGGCAGTGTTCCTGAGTACAGGGAAAAGGACTTCGGCCGTGCCGGTATGCAGCGGCCGAAGTTGCAGCCAGTCGGCCCGGTAGAGGTAGCCTGGGCTGCTTCGCCTCATCGTGGGAGGCAGGTCAATTCTAGGTAGCCGGGCGCCGGCGATATACCGGCGAAGTGCGCATGCACTGTTACCGCTCAAACAACAATCCGTCCTGGCCCCCGGCATTCGCCGGTTGTTCGGCGGCTTCCTCGACCACCACGGTGCAGGTCATGCCCGCGGCCAGCTGCAGGCCGGCCGGCAGCTCGTCGAGGTGGATGCGCACCGGCACGCGCTGGGCCAGGCGTACCCAGTTGAAGGTCGGGTTGACGTCGGCGGTCAGCTCGCGGCTCTGCGGGTTGTCGCGGTCGTAGATGCCGCGGGCGATGCTGTCGACATGGCCGCGCAGGCGCTCGCCGCTCATCATGCGCATCTCCACCGGCGCGCCGAGGCGGATGCGCGGCAGGCGGGTTTCCTCGAAGTAGCCGTTGACGTAGAACGAGTTGCCGTCGACCAGGGCCATGCTCGGCTCGCCGGTGCTGGCGTAGTCGCCCTCGAACACGCTGAGGTTGGTGATGTAGCCGGCGGCCGTGGCGCGCACCTCGGTGCGCTGCAGGTCGAGCCGGGCGGCATCCAGCAGGGCCAGGGCCTGCTGGTATTCGGCCAGGGCGATGGCGGACAGGTGCCCGGCATCCTCGCGGCTCTCGCGCGACACCACCAGGTCGTCCATCTCGGCGCGGCGCCGGGCGTTGACCTGGCGCATCGCCAGCGCCGCCTTGCGCGCCGCCACCAGGGCCTCGGCCTGCTGCACGGCCATCCGGTAATGGGCCGGGTCGATGCGCAACAGCAGGTCGCCGACCGCCACCCGCTGGTTGTCGTGCACCGCCACCTCGACCACCAGCCCGGCCACGTCCGGGGCGATGTTGATGATGTCGGCGCGCACCCGGCCGTCGCGGGTCCAGGGCGCGTCCATGTAGTGCAGCCACAGCGTGCGCACCAGCAGCACGGCCAGGCCGAGGATGAGCAGGGTCGCGCAGACACTGACGAGGCGTTTCACGGGCATGGCGGTTCTCAACGGTAGATGATCAGCGCCAGGGCGCTGTACAGGCAGGTGAACAGGCTCACGCGCAGCAGCGCCGGGTGCCAGGCATGGCGGTACAGGCCGCGCCAGGCGAACAGCCGGTCGAGCGCCCAGGCCAGCAGCAGGGCCAGCAGGAACAGCAGGGTCAGGCTCGGCAGGTACACGCCGTGCAGGGCGATTTCACGCGGCATGGGCGACTCCGTGGTGGTAGGCCGAGGCGCCGGGCGAGCGCAGCGGCGACAGCGGGTCGAGCAGCGAGCTGCGGATGACGTGCAGGTAGCTGAGCATGCGCCGCAGCGGCGAGCTGTCGAACTGCGGCGCGCAGGGTTCGGCGGTGCCGCGCAGGGTGTCGATGGCCTGCTCCACCGCGTGCAGGGCGCGCTGGCGGTTGCCTTCGCCGGGCTGCACGAACAGGCGGATCAGCGCCCGCCCCAGCAGGCGGATGGAATGCCGCCAGGGCATCGACTCGGCGTAGCAGGCCAGCGCCGGCAGGCGCTCCTGCTCCAGGCGCAGCTCGATCAGCGCATGGCCGACCTCCTGCACGGTGAACATCCAGCGCAGCAGCTGGCGCTGCACGTCGGCCCGCCCGGTGGAGAAGGCGTAGGCCTGGCTGAGCAGGTCGCGCGTGCCGCTCTCGAACTCGCCGACCAGGCCGCGCAGGCGGCCGCTCACCGCCTGCACCACGCACATGCGCAGGTCGTGCTCCAGGCGCCGCCACAGCCAGGGCCGGTTGGGCGGCAGGAGCACCGCCGCGGCCACCGTGGCCAGGCCCATGGCGAGCAAGGCGGCGAGGTATTCGTTGAGCATGCGCTGGGGGTCGTAGAGGGTCAGGTTGGCCGGCAGCGAGAGCATGCAGAACCACATCAGCAAACCCAGGCCGTAGCCGGCGCCGTGCGGCCGCGCGGAAATCCACGCGCCGAGGGCGAACACCGGCGCCAGCGCGCAGCACAGCAGGGCGAAGCCATCCAGCCAGGGCAGCACCCAGAAGGTCAGGAGAAAACCCAGGCAGGCGCCGCCGAGCGCGCCGAGGCCGATCTGCAGCGACAGGCGCCTGGGGCTCGACGAGGTCGACGCCAGCGCCGCGACCATGCCCACGGTCATGGCGAAGGTGCCGCCGCTGGGCCAGGCGGTGGCCATCCAGAACAGGCTCAGGAGGAGGATCAGCAGGCTGCTGCGCACCCCGGCCACCGCGGCCGCGGCGGCGTTGGCGCGCGGGCGGAAACTGTCCTGCCAGTCCTCGCGGGCATGCTGGTGATCGAGCAGCGAGGCGTGGGTCTGGGCGTAGTCGTGCAGGTCGTCGGCGAAGCGGTAGAGCAGCTCGGCGGCGGTGTCGTAGTCGAGCCGCTGCGCCTCGCCGGGTTGGCCCATGGCCAGCTGCGTGCGGCCCTGGCGGATGCTCTGCATCAGCGCCTGCTTGGCGATGGCCAGGCGCTCGGCCAGCTGCGCGGCATCGGCCTCGCTGCACAGGCGCTCGTGCAGGGGCGCGAGCAAGGCATCGAGCTCGGCCAGGCTCGGCTGCAGCGCCTCGCGCACCCGCTGGCCGGGCGCCCCGGCCAGGCGCTGGAGCAGCTGGTGCAGGCCGTGGAAACGGGTGGACAGCACCATGAACTCGTTGTTCAGCCGCCCCAGGCGGCCGCTGCGCAGGCGCATGTGCGGGTCTTCGAAGGCGGTGGCGCTGCGCAGGTTCTCCAGGTTCACCGCGGCGGCGGCGAAACGCACGTTGCAGGCCTCGAAACGCTCCACGCCGAGGCCGCCGCGCAGGCCCGCGCTGGCGAACCCGGCGAACTCGCGAAAGCGCGCCTGCAGGCTGCGGCGCAGGTCGTCGCTGCTGCGCTGGGGCAGCAGCAGGCCGTGGACCAGGCCGGTGCAGAGAATGCCCAGGCTGATCTCCAGCACCCGCCACAGCGCCTGCATGAAGGCGCCTTCCGGCGCCTGGGTGGCCGGCAGGCCGATCATCAGCGCGGTGTAGCCGGCCAGCACGCAGGCATAGCCGCGAAAGTCGCGATAACGCGCGGCGCCGGCGGTGCACAGGCCGATCCACAGCGCCAGGCTGAGCATGAACAGCACCCGTTCCTGGTTGAACAGGGCGATCAGCAGCACCATCACCGCCAACCCGAGCAGGGTGCCGATCAGGCGGTAGAAACTCTTGGCCAGCACCTGGCCGCTCTGCGTCTGCATGACGATGAACACCGTGGCCAGCACGGTGGTCGGCTGCGGCAACTGCAGGCGGTAGGCCAGCCACAGGGCGATGAAGGCACTCAGCAGCGCCTTGCCGACGAAGGCCCAGGTCAGGCCGTCGCTGCGCGCCCAGTCGGCCAGCGCGAGCTTGAAGGAGTGCGGCATGCAAGGTCCTCAGGGCTGGGGAAGAAAGCGCAGGCGCGGCTCGCCCGGTGCCAGGCTGGCCTCGCTCGGCGCGCCGGGCTGCGGCTGCACACCGGCGCCGAGGGCCAGCAGCAGGTCGGCCTGGGCGCGGAGCTGGGCGGCGCGCACCTGCTGCTGGGTGAGTTGGCGCTCGAACAGCAGCGGCTGGGTCTGCAGCACCTCGTCGAAGCCGGTCAGGCCGCGCTGCTGGGCAAGCAGGGCCAGCTCGCTGGTGTGCTGCGCCGCCGCCACGGCCTCGGCGGCCAGGTGCGCCTGCTGCGCCAGCGACTGTTGCCGCACCAGGGCGTCGGCCACCTGCTGCAGGGCCTGCAGCAGGCTCTGGTTGTACTGCTCCACGGCCAGGTCGTAGTCGGCGCTAGCCACGCCCAGCTCGCCGCGCCGGCGCCCGCCGTCATACAGCGGCAGGCTCAGCGCCGGGCCGACGTTGTAGGCCAGCTTGTCGTAGCGCAGAAAGTCCAGCAGGCCGCCCTGGGTGGCGTTGCTGCCCAGCCCGGCGAGCAGGTTGATGTTGGGGTAGAAGCTCGCCTTGGCCACCTCGATGCCGCGCGCGGCGGCGGCCACCTGCCAGCGCCGCGCCTGCAGGTCCGGGCGGCGACCGAGCAGCTCCAGCGGCAACTGCGCCGGCAAGCCGGGCTGGCGCTGCAGGGACAGCGTCGGCCGCTGCAGGCGCTCGCCCGCCCCCGGCCCCTGGCCGGCCAGCACGGCGATCTGGTGCTGGCTGAGGACGATGGCCTCGTGCAGCGCGTCGATGCGTCGCTGGCTCTCCGCCAGTGGCGCCTCGGTGCGGCTGACCTCCAGGCGGGTACCGATGCCATCGCGCAGGCGTCGTTCGGCCAGCTGCCGCAGCGCCTGCTGCTGGGCCAGGCTGGCCCGGGCGATATCCAGCTCGGCGTGCAGCAGGGCCAGCTGGATGTAGCTGCGCACCAGGTTGCCCTGCAGCTCCAGCGCCGCCAGCCGCGCCTCGGCCACCGCCTGGCGGGCCTGGTCGACGGCCTGCCGGCTGCGGCTGCGCTCGCGGCCCCAGAGGTCGAGGTCATAGCTGAAACCGAGCTGCGCGGTGTTGTTCCAGCTGCTGGTGCGGCCGAGGACGCCGGGGCCGTAGAAGTAGTCCGCCGGCCAGCGCTTGCGCTGCACGCTGGCCTCCAGGCCCAGCTGCGGCGCCTCGGCCGACTCCACCACGCCGGCCAGGGCGCTGGCCTGGCGCACCCGCGCGGCGGCCATCGCCAGGCTCGGACTGGCGGCCAGCGCCCGGGCCATCCAGGCGTCCAGCTGCGCATCGCCATAGGCCTGCCACCAGCGCGCCTGCGGCCAGGCGGCCTCCCGCTCGGCCTCGCGCAGGGCGGCGCCGGGGTCGAGCCGCGCGGCCTGCAGGCGTTCGGCGTGTGGCACGATGCCCTGGCTGTCGATGCAGGCGCTGAGCAGGGAAATCAGGGTCAACAGACTGGCACGAACAAGACACGGCCAAGGGGTGCGGGGCACTGCGCTACATCCTGAGAATGGCAAGAAGCCGAGAAGGCTGGCGATTCTAGAGGGGCGCCGGGCGCCGGATAAGCGTGCGGATAGATGATGGATTGTGTACTGAAACAGCCATAATCCGGGCTAGACTTCGTGACAGAATTCGCCGCCAGCCCGAGCCGGAATCCTCCATGGACACCCTCTTCAACATGCGCGCCTTCGTCTGCGTGGCGGAGACCGGCAGCTTCACCGCCGCCGCCCAGCGCCTGTCACTGACCACCTCCTACATCTCGCGCGCCGTCGCCACCCTGGAGACGCACCTGCGCACCCGCCTGCTGCACCGCACCACCCGGCGCATCGCCCTGACCGAGGCCGGCCAGCGCTACCTGCTGCGCTGCGAGCAGATCCTCGGCTACATCGACGAGGCCGAGGCCGAGGCCGGCGAGGCCAATGCCCACCCGGTCGGCGTGCTCAAGGTGCATGCGATGACCGGCATCGGCCAGCATTACCTGATCAAGGCCATCGCCGGGTACCACGAGAAGTACCCGGACGTCAGCTTCGACCTGACCCTGGCCAACCGCAACAGCGACCTGCTCGACGAGGGCTACGACATCTCGGTGGTGATCGCCGGCGAGCTGCCCGACTCGGGCTTCATCTCCAAGCAGCTGGGCAGCACCTACAGCGTGCTGTGCGCCTCCCCCGCCTACCTGGCCCGGCATGGCGTGCCGCGCTTGCCCGGCGAGCTGAACGCGCACCATTGCCTGCGCCTGGTCAACAATGTGATGGGCCTGGACAAGTGGCTGTTCGACGGTCCGGACGGCCAGGAACAGGTGCAGATCAAGCAGACGCCGTTCCAGGTCAACACCGCCGACGCCATGACCGAGGCGATCAAGGCCGGCCTGGGCATCGGCGCGCTGCCGCTGTATTCGGCGGTCGGCGGCCTGGGCGACGGCAGCCTGGTGCGCGTGCTGCCCAACCACCGCCTGCTCCCGCTGGGCATCTATGCGCTGTACCCGTCGCGGCAGTTCCTCGATGCCAAGACCCGCACCTGGGTCGAGTTCGTCCGCGACTTCCTGCCCGCGCGCCTGCGCGCCGACGAAGAAGCGGTGGCCGCCATCAGCCTGCGCCTGCGCGGCCACTGAGGGCGACAGCGCCGCCCCTTCGGCCTACCCTGTGCCTCTGTACCTGCCATCCCGGGAGCCCGCATGAGCCTGTCGCTGCTGAACCGCTACGCCTTCTTCGCCTGCTGCGTCCTGTTCACCCTGCTCGGCCTGCCCTTCGTCGCCAGCCACGAGTGGCTGTGGCTGCCGACCCTGCTGAGCGGTGCGCTGAGCCTGGTCGGCCTCATCGACCTGCTGCAGACGCGCCAGGCGGTGCGGCGCAACTACCCGATCCTGGGCAACATCCGCTACCTGGTCGAGGCCATCCGCCCGGAGATCCGCCAGTACCTGCTGGAGGCCGACGGCGACATGCTGCCGTTCTCCCGCGCGCAGCGTTCGCTGGTCTATGCGCGGGCCAAGAACCAGAGCGCCGACAAGCCCTTCGGCACCCTCAGCGACGTGTACCAGAGCGGCTTCGAGTTCATCGGCCACTCCATGCTGCCGGCCGAGCACTGCGACCCCGCCACCTTCCGCGTCACGGTGGGCGGCCCCCAGTGCAGCCAGCCCTACTCGGCCTCGGTGTTCAACATCTCGGCGATGAGCTTCGGCTCGCTCAGCGCCAACGCCATCCGCGCGCTGAACCAGGGTGCCAAGAGCGGCGGCTTCTACCACGACACCGGCGAAGGCAGCATCAGCCCCTACCACCGCGAGCACGGCGGCGACCTGGTGTGGGAGCTGGGCAGCGGCTACTTCGGCTGCCGCGACCAGCAGGGCCGCTTCGACCCGGCGCGCTTCGCCGAGCAGGCCGCCAGCCCGCAGGTGAAGATGATCGAGATCAAGCTGAGCCAGGGCGCCAAGCCGGGCCACGGCGGCATCCTGCCGCGGCACAAGGTCACCGCGGAAATCTCCCTGACCCGCGGCGTGCCGATGGGCCAGGACTGCATCTCGCCGGCGCGCCACAGCGCGTTTTCCACGCCGCTGGAACTGCTGCAGTTCATCGCGCAACTGCGCGAACTGGCGGGCGGCAAGCCGATCGGCTTCAAGTTCTGCCTGGGCCACCCCTGGGAGTTCATGGGCATCGCCAAGGCCATGCTGGAAAGCGGCATCCTCCCCGACTTCATCGTGGTCGACGGCAAGGAAGGCGGCACCGGCGCGGCGCCCCTGGAGTTCACCGACCATATCGGCGTGCCGCTGCGCGAGGGCCTGCTGTTCGTGCACAACACCCTGGTCGGCTGCGGCCTGCGCGACAAGATCAAGCTCGGCGCCAGCGGCAAGATCGTCAGCGCCTTCGACATCGCCAGCGTGCTGGCCCTGGGCGCCGACTGGGCCAACTCGGCACGCGGCTTCATGTTCGCCATCGGCTGCATCCAGTCGCAGTCGTGCCACACCAACCAGTGCCCGACCGGCGTGGCCACCCAGGACCCGCTGCGCCAGCGCGCCCTGGTGGTTCCGGACAAGGCCGAGCGGGTGCACAACTTCCACCGCAACACGCTCAAGGCCCTGGCCGAGATGCTCGCCGCCGCCGGCCTCAGCCACCCGGCGCAGATCGAGGCCAGGCACCTGGTGCGGCGCATGTCGGCCAGCGAGATCAAGCTGTACTCGCAGCTGCACGTGTTCCTCGAACCCGGCGAGCTGCTCGGCGGCGAAGTCTCCGGCGAGTTCTACCCGCGCATGTGGGCCATGGCCCGGGCCGACAGTTTCGAACCGGCGGCGTAACGCCTTGCACCGGCGCGCCGCCAGCGCACAGGAGCAGCTGCAGCCGCGAACCCCCAGCGAAAAGCCGCCGCCCGCGCAGAGCGCGGCTAAGCTTGCAGCAAGAGCTTGCTTCCCGGGTGGCCAGGCCGATCCCCATGGGCGTTCTATGGCAGTCAAACGCACCGCAGACCGCGCTCCCCGTGGGCGATTCCGAGCCCCTGTTGTCGCCCAAAAAACCGCCGCCCCGCAAACGCCGCAAGACCTGGCTGTGGCTCGTCCTGCTGACCGCCCTCGCCGGCCTCGGCCTGGCCCTGCGCCAGGAGCTGAACACGGCCAGGCTGCAGGCCCGCGAATTCAGCCGCTACGCCGCCGAGCTGAGCTACCAGCTGCAACCCGGACCGAGCCCGGCGATCCACTACCCGGCGGCCGGGCCGTTCGACAAGCGCCTCGGCTACGCCAGCCTGCCCCAGCTGCTGGAGCGCCTGCAGCAACGCGGCTTCCTGGTCGCCGAGCAGGTGCGCTTCTCCCCCGCCCTGCTCGACTACAGCCAGCGCGGCTACTTCCCGCCGTTTCGCGAAAAACCCCAGGCCGGCCTGACCATCAGTGACTGCCGCGGCCTGCCGCTCTACCAGTTCCGCTACCCGCAGCAGCTGTACGCCAGCTTCGCCGAGATCCCGCCGCTGATCGTCGGCAGCCTGCTGTATATCGAGAACCGCCACCTGCTCGACCCCGACCAGCCCCAGGCCAACCCGGCGGTGGACTGGCCGCGCTTCGCCAAGGCCGCGCTGTCGCAGCTCGGCAAGCTGTTCGGGGTGCAGGAACAGTCGGCCGGCGGCAGCACCCTGGCCACCCAACTGGAGAAATACCGCCACTCGCCGGACGGTCGCACCCCCTCTGCCCGCGACAAGCTGCGGCAGATGGTTTCCGCCAGCGTGCGTGCCTACCAGCAGGGCCCGGATACTCTCGCCGCGCGCCAGGCCATCGTGCGCGACTACCTCAACAGCGTGCCGCTCTCCGCCGCCCCCGGGCATGGCGAGGTGCACGGCCTGGCCGATGGCCTGCGGGTGTGGTTCGGCGCCGACTTCGCCGAGGTCAATGCCCTGCTCGACCCGCAGCGCACCCCGCTGGTGCGCGACAGCGAGCGCGGCCAGGCCCTGCGCCAGGTGCTGGCGCTGATGATCGCCCAGCGCCGCCCCTCCTATTACCTGGCCAAGGGCCGCCGCGAGCTGGAAGCGCTGACCGACAGCCATATCCGCGTGCTGGCCGCCGGCGGGGTGATCGGCTGGGCCCTGCGCGACGCGGCGCTGGGGCAGACCCTGCATTTTCGCGACCTGGCGCTGCACCCGGCGATCCAGCCGGTGCAGAGCAACAAGGGCATCAGCGTGGCGCGCACGCGCCTGTCCAACCTGCTCAACCTGCCGCTGTACGACCTCGACCGCCTCGACCTGGCCGCCAGCAGCACGCTCAACGCCGAGCTGCAGCAGCAGGTCAGCGCCTACCTGCGGCAACTGGCCGACCCCGAGTTCGCCGGGCAAATCGGCCTGTATGGCGAACGCCTGCTGTCGCCGGAAAAGACCGCCGAGGTGCGCTACAGCTTCACCCTGTTCGAACGCACCCCGGCCGGCGCGCGGGTGCGGGTGCAGACCGACAACACCGACCAGCCCTTCGACATCAACGAGGGCAGCAAGCTGGAACTGGGCTCCACCGCCAAGCTGCGCGTGCTGACCAGCTACCTGGAGGTGATGGCCGAGCTGCACGCCCGCTACGCCGGGCAGAGCGCCGAGCAGCTGCGCCAGGTCGAGGTGGCCGCGCAGGACCACCTGACCCGCTGGGCCCTCGACCAGCTGATCGCCCAACCCGACCTCGGCCTGCCCGCCCTGCTCGACGCGGCCCTGGAGCGCAAGTACTCGGCCAGCCCCTACGAGCGCTTCTTCACCGGTGGCGGGCTGCACAGCTTCAGCAACTTCAGGCGCGAGGACAACGGGCGCATTCCCACCCTGCGCGAGGCCCTGCGCGAGTCGATCAACCTGCCGTTCATCCGCCTGCTGCGCGACCTGGTGCGCTACAGCACCTACCACGGCGAGAGCAACAGCGCCGAGCTGCTGGGCGACGACAAGAACCCGCTGCGCGCCGACTACCTCAAGCGCTTCGCCGACCGCGAAGGCACCACCTTCCTCCTGCGCTTCTGGCGCAAGTACCAGGGCAAGACGGCCCAGGAGCGCCTCGACACCTTCCTCGACGGCCTGCGCCATACGCCCACCCGCCTGGCCGCCGTGCATCGCTACCTGATGCCCGAGGTGGACGAAGCCACCTTCGCCGCCTTCCTCGAGGCCCACCTGCCGCAGGCCAGGCTGACCGACAAGAAGATCCACAACCTTTACCTGGACTACGGCCCCGGCGCCTGGAGCCTGCCCGACCAGGGCTATATCGCCCGCGTGCACCCGCTGGAGCTGTGGCTGCTCGGCTACCTGATCGAGCAGCCGCAGGCCAGTTTCAAGGACGCCGTGGCGGCCAGCAGCAAGGAGCGCCAGGAAGTCTACGGCTGGCTGTTCAAGAGCCGCCACAAGAGTGCCCGCGACAGCCGCATCCGCAGCATGCTGGAGGTGGAGGCCTTCCTCGACATCCACCAGCGCTGGCAACGGCTGGGCTATCCGTTCGACCACCTGGTGCCGTCGCTGGCCACCGCCATCGGCAGCTCCGGCGACCGTCCGGCGGCGCTGGCCGAGCTGATGGGCATCATCCAGAACGACGGCATCCGCCAGCCCAGCGTGCGCATCGACACCCTGCAGTTCGCCAGCGCCACGCCCTACGAGACCCACCTGCTGCAGAACGCCCAGCGCGGCGAGCGGGTGCTGCCCTCGGCAGTCGCCGCGGCCCTGCGCGAAGCCCTGTCGCAAGTGGTGGAAGCCGGCACCGCGCGGCGTCTGCACGGCAGCTTCAGCCTGGCCGACAGCAGCCCGCTGACCCTCGGCGGCAAGACCGGCACCGGCGACAACCGGGTGGAAAGCGTCACCCGCGGCGGCCACGTGCTCAGCTCACGGGCGCTGAACCGCACCGCCACCTTCGTCTTCTACCTCGGCCCGCGCCACTTCGGCACCCTCACCGCCTTCGTGCCGGGCCAGGCGGCGGAGAACTTCCGCTTCACCTCCGCGCTGCCGGTGCAGGTGCTCAAGGGCATGGCACCGATCCTCGGCCCCTACCTGCAGGCCGATGGCCAGACCGGCTGCGCGCTGCCGCTGAGCGCGCCGCAGGTGCGCAATCGCTGAAGGCGGGTTATCGCGGGAGGAGGATGGATCACCGGGCGGCAGGCGCCGGGGCCGTCAGCCCTTGCTGCGCATCTGCACGAACAGCGCCTCGACCTTCTCCCGCGCCCAGGGCGTCTTGCGCAGGAAGGTCAGGCTCGACTTGATGCTCGGATCGCTCTTGAAGCAGCGGATGTCGATGCGCTTGGCCAGGCCGTCCCAGCCGTAGCGCGCCACCAGTTCGGTGAGCAGCTGTTCCAGGGTGATGCCATGCAGGGGGTTCTTCGCTTGTTCGCTCACGATGGGCCTGTGTGATGTGCAATTGCAGGGCGCCAAGTTAACCACAAGTCGGCGCGTCAGCAGGCACGCCGCCTCACTCCAGCAACGACTGCAGCAGCGCCCGCCCCTGCGGCCAGTCGCCCAGGCCGCTGTCGCCGTTGATATGCCCGGCCGCGCCGATATTGGCCCAGCGGCTGCCCCAGCGCAGCGCCGCGCCGTGGGCGTGCTCCAGGCTGGAAAAAGGGTCGTTGCTGCTGGCCACCAGCAGGCTGGGAAAGGCCAGCGGCAGGTCGGGCACCGGCACGAAGCCGTCGATGCTCAGCTGTGCGGCCGGGCCTTCCGGGTCCGGCGGGGCCACCAGCATGGCGGCGCGGATCGCCAGGCGGGTCTGCGCCGCCCAGTGCGCCACCAGCCCGCAGCCCAGGCTGTGGGCGACCAGCACGGTATGCGGCCCGCTGGCGGCGACCGCCTGCTCCAGCGCCGCCACCCACTCGCTGCAGAGCGGGCGCCACCAGTCGCGCTGCTCGACCCGGCGAAAGCGCGAATCGGCCTGCTGCCACCGGCTCTGCCAATGCTCGGGGCCGGAACCGCCGTAGCCGGGGATGATCAGGAATGTGTCGTCCATCTGCCGTGCCCTCCGTGTGCAAGAAGCGCAATCATGCCCGGCTGGTCGCCATTGCCGCCAGCCTCACTCACGAATGATGAACAGCTTGGTCACGAACCACTCGGTGCCCTTGTACAGGTAGCCCAGCGGCCCGTAGATGGTCGCCGGTTTCTGGGCCTCCTGCTGGCGCAGTTCGACGCGCACGGTGGCCATCTGGATCTGGTCCTTGAGGATGCGCATGCGCGCCTGCATGGAGTCGATCTCCGACTGGATGCGGTTCAGCTCGTTCTCGATCTGCAGGATGTCCTTGATGTCCCTGGCCTTGCCCAGCAGCTCCTTGAGGCGGTCACGCAGGGCGATGTTGTTCTGCAGGCGGGTTTCCACGTCGACGTACTGCTCGGTGACATCCTCGCCCTTGACGTGGCGCGAGAGCACCTTGCCGCTCTGCTCGACGCTGCCCAGGGCCGCCTCGAAGGCATCCGCCGGCACGCGGAAGACGAAGCTCTGGCTGTATTCGCCGTAGTCGCTCTTCTCCTCGACATAGCCGCCCAGCGCCAGCATGCGCTCGCTGAGCTGGTTGCGGGCCTTGCTCATGTCCGGCACCTGCAGGGAGAAATCGGCGGTCCACACCAGCAGGCGCCCGGAGGCCTTGCCCTGCACCGGCGCACTCGGCGCCGCGGTGGCCGACTCGGCGGCGACGCCGAGGTCACGGCCGTGGCTGGAACACCCAGCCAGAACACACAACAGGGCCAGGGCGGCCCATTGTTTCAGGTAGTTTTGCATCCGTTGCGCCCTCTCGGCTCATCCCTGTTGAACAGGCGCGGATCATACGGGGATCGATCGCCGCCTGGCGTGACCGCATTCGCGCCCCGTGCCGGCCCGGCTCCGGGCGCTCTGGCATCGCAATAATCGAGCCTGTTACGCAAACGTCATCATTTCGTCACCTGGCGCGGCGAGACTCTCTTGCCATTCGTCCTGGGGAGGTAATTTGATGTCCGTGAAATCCATGTTCAAACCTGTATCCATCGCTCTGCTGGCTGCGGCCATGGCCGCCTGCAGCAGCCAGGCTCCGGCACCGAAGGCGGAAAGCCTGAACAACGAAGACTGGTACCAGGTGCGTACCGAGGAAAGCCTCTACCTGTTCGACGACGCCACGGTCTACCGTGACTTCCTCGTCAGCGGCAAGGCGCCCTACCTGAAAGACCTGCAGCAGAAGGACAAGTACGGCCAGAACATCGTGCTGGCCCTGCGTGCCGAGGATCAGGGCAAGGATCTGAACAAGATCGCCGCCTACCAATTCCTCACCCAGAGCCTGCCGCCGGCCTCCAGCTTCTACGGCGAGATCCGCCAGGAAGGCATCATTTTCGTGGGCCAGCGCTACGGCGACATGGTCGACGTGAACAACCTCGGCGAGCCGATCTTCCGTCACACCGAAGTCGCCAGCGGCCCGAACGGCGAGCGCGTGGTCTACCTGCTGCAGAAAGAAGAGAAGAAGCCGGAAAAACTGATCAAGCAGTTCCAGATCAACAACGGCATCACCCCGGCCAAGGGCTGATCGCCAGCGCGGCACCGACCCGGCCCGGGGCAATCCCTGGCCGGGTTTCAGCCGTTGCGCCTAGGGTGCGCCGCGCGCACCTGACGAGCCGCAGAAGGCCCCGGTGCGCGCGGCGCACCCTACGCAAGAGTCGCCCGCCAGGCTAGCAGATCAGCCTCGCCGGTAGGGCAAGGCCGCCAGCGCCTGCTCGCGGTAGCGCAGCACCTGCTCGTGTTCCTCGCGCAGGAAACTCGCCACCGCCGCGCGCAGGCCGGCATGCTCCAGGTAATGCCAGGACTGCGTCAGCACCGGCTCGAAGCCGCGCACCAGCTTGTGCTCCCCCTGCGCCCCGGCGTCGAAGCGCTGCAGCCCGCCGGCAATCGCCTGCTCGATGCCCTGGTAGAAACAGGTCTCGAAGTGCAGGTTGGCGAAGTCCTGCAAACAGCCCCAGTAGCGCCCGTACAGCGAGTCGCCAGCGCTCAGCAGGAAGGCCATGGCCACCGGCCGCGCACCCTGGCGCACCAGGTTGACGCGGATGGCCTCGGGCATGCGCTCGGCCAGCAGGCTGAAGAATTCGCGGGTTAGATACGGCGCCTGGCCGCGCAGCCGATAGGTGTTGGCGTAGCAGCGATAGACGAAGTCCCACTGCGCCTCGCTCAGCTCATGCCCCGCCAGCCAGACGAACTCCAGGCCCTGCCCGGCCACCAGCTCGCGCTCCTTGCGCACCTGCTTGCGCTTGCGCGAGGCGAAGCCGTCGAGAAAATCCTGGAAGTCGCGGTAGCCGCGGTTGAACCAGTGGAACTGGCAACCGCTGCGCTGCAGCCAGCCCGGCTGGCGGGCCAGCAGCGCCGCCTCGGCCGGCTCGTTGAAGTTCAGGTGCCAGCTCGACAGGCCCTGCTCCCCCAGCGTGGCGCTCACCTCGCCCAGCAGTTGCGCACAGGCCGCCGGGGCGCCGAGCAGGCGCGGACCGACCACCGGCGAGAACGGCACTGCCGTCAGCAACTTGGGGTAGTAGGCGATGCCGGCACGCTGGCAGGCCTCGGCCCAACCCCAGTCGAACACGTACTCGCCGCGCGAGTGGCTCTTGATCCAGGCCGGCAGAATGGCGCGCAGCTCGCCCCGCGCGTCACGCCAGAGGCGATGGCTGGGCTGCCAGCCGGTGGCGGCCACGGCGCTGCCGCTGTCCTCCAGGCAGGCGAGAAAGGCATGGCGCAGGAAGGGCTGGGCGGCGCCGGGCAGCAGCGCGTCCCAGTCGGCGGCGGTGATCTGGCGGATCGAATCGAGGGTCTGTACGGGCATGCCGCAGTGTCCCTTTTCCTGGGGGCGAAAAAAAGCCCCGCCAATAGCGGGGCTCAGAGGAGCAGTCAGATGATGGGGTCTGACTTAGAACACGTACTGGGCACGCAGGGAGATGGCCTGGCCATCGTCGTCGTCATGCTCGCCACGCTTCTGCACGGCAACGGTTTCGGCATCCGACTTGGTCATCAGGTAGTTCAGCGACAGCTTGACGGCTTCGTTGGCGTACCAGTTCACACCCAGGGTGTGGACGTCGGCGGTGGTTTCGTCGATACCAGCCACGCCCAGGTTCTGGTCGTCATCCTCGACGGTCAGGTTGTCGAAGCGGTAGAACACTTCCCAGGCACCGTACTGCTTGTCAGCCGGCTTGATGGTGTCGAACTTGGCGCCGTCGAGTTTGTACACGCGCGATTCGCCGGTCAGGGTGTAGGCGAGCTGGGCGTTGTAGCCGGTGGCTTCGCGATCGCCATTGTCATCGGCGCCGGTCAGGTCACGCTTGAGGTATTCGCTCTGCACCGAGAACGGGCCGTACATGTAGGCGAATTCCAGGCCGACCACGCTGTCGTCGTCGAAGCCAGCGGTGTTGCCATCGGCACCGGCCAGCAGCACCTTGCCGGTGTTGCTCGAACCGCCCTGGTCGACGCCACGCACGCCCAGACGGGTATCGATCTTGCCGTCATAAGCCTTGGCGCCACCGTAGGTACGGGTCGCGTAGTCCAGACCGAAATGCAGCACCTGGGTTTCGCTGACGATCGGGGCGATCACGCCACGGGCGAAGAAGCTGTTGACGTCCTTGCCGTCGCTGTCTTCCAGGTAGTCGCCCTTGTCCTGCTGCTGGACGCTGGTCGAACCGTAGAACATGCCGCCGTAGGTGCCGTTGACCTGCACGCCCATGCCGTCTTCGTGGTCGGTGGTCCAGGAGGCCAGGTCCAGTACCGAGGAGCGCTCGATGGCGGTGACCCACTTGGAGCTGGTGGCTTTTTCCAGGCTGTAGTCGGGATCGAAACGACCGATCTTGATGTTGATCGGCGAGAAGCCGGTGTAGGTGATGGTCGCTTCGTCGAACTTCTGGCTCGAACCCGACTTGTCGGCGAAGTCGTAGTTGATCTGGTAGCGCCAGTCCTTGTAGTTGCCGCCCAGTTCCAGCTGAGCGCGACGGAAATAGGCTTCGTTGCCCGCGTCGTTGTTCTTGGTATAGAAACCGTCGAACTGATCGAAGTCGGCCTGCAGACGGCCACCCAGCTTGAAGCTGTATTGTTTGTCGGTGGTGGCGACTTCCAGACCGCTCTTGGTCTTGATGACGATGTCGGTACCGTCAGTGGTCACGGTGCCGGCGAAAGCCTGGGCGGAAACGGCCAGAGCCAGGGCGCTGGTTACGAAACCGGCGAAGTGCTTACGGATCATCGAAAATTCCCCTATTGGTCTTTTGCGTTGAAAACACGCGGGCAACTGCCCTTGGTGCTGGAGGGGAATCTTGGCGGGGGGTTATTTCAGACCGGTTTCTGATATATGAAAGTTCGATGACAGCGGAACTTTTTACTTCTTTTTCTAATAAGTGAACTCGGCGCCCTGCCCGGCGCCCGGCCGACGCTGTGCGCCGGGCCGGCGAGCCGGCCGCGGGCGGGAAAAACCCGGGTCATTTCGGCTCAGGGGCGGCGCCAGCGCCGCGCCAACCAGTAGTCCAGGCTGACCCAGCGTCCGGCCCCGGTGAAGAACAGCGCGACCAGCATCACCAGGTAGGTGGTGGCGAACTCGATGCCGTTGTTCAGCACCACCAGCTTGCCGCTGCTGGTCAGCCAGTCGTAATTGCCGTGCGCCTTGAGCAGGGTGCGGGCCCGTTCGAGCTTCTCCACCGAGGCCAGCACCCGTTCGTTGGCGAAGGGCGCGGACGGATCGGCGATCGCCTGCCAGCCGAACGGCCAGTGCACGCTGGCGATCGCCACCAGCATGGTCACCAGCAGCGGGATGCTGATCCAGCGCAGGGCCAGGCCGAACAGCAACAGCAGCGCCCCACCCGTCTCGGTCAGCGCCGCCAGCCAGGCCAGCAGCGCGGGGAACGGCAGGCCCAGGCCCCAGTCCGGGTTGCCGAACCAGGCGATGGTCGCGGGCATGTCGGCCAGCTTGTGCGTGCCGGCCATCCAGAAGATCGGCACCAGGTACAGGCGCAGCAGCAACGGGCCGAGAAAATCGAGGCGACGCGTGGCGTCCAGGGCATCCTGGAGGCGATTGAGCAGGGTCAGCATGGGCAGCTCCGCTAGCAGAGAATGTCCTGGCGCCGCCAGTCTTCCAGCAGCGCACGGGCATGGTTGAAATAGCTCGCGTCGGCGACCAGGCCGCTCTCCTCGGCCAGGGCCGCCAGCGCCGCGGCGCTGTCCTCGCCGGCCTGCAGGCGCAGGGCCAGGCGGTAGGCGAACGGCGCCAGCTGCTGGAAACGCACCCTGTCCGCGCGATCACGCCAGGCCAGCAGGCAGGTCGGCTCGGCCGGCGGCTGCGCCGGGCGGTATTCGGCGCTCAGCCGCTGCACCGGCCAGACATAGGCCAGCGGCCAGGCCAGGGGCGACCAGCCGTGCGCGGGCAGCTCCGCGCAGGCCACATCCAGGGCCAGCTCGACCCGCTCGTAGTGCGCCAGTTCGAGGAGGAACGGTGGATCATCCGCCTCGGCGACGAAGCCCTGCTGCAGCCAGCCGATGAACTCCTCGCCGATCTGCAGAAAGTATGGCGTGCGGCAGCGGTGCCCGGCGATGAAGCTGCGCACCAGGCGCTGCCAGCGCGCATCCTCGAACAGCCGGCGCAGCACCGGGAAACCGCTGCACAGGAAGCTCTCGATGTTGTTGAAGAACAGCGCCTCGTACACCGCCATGCGCTCGCCGGGGATGCCCGGCAGCAGCGCCTGCGCCGTGGGCTGGCGGATGCGGGCGGCGAAGGCCGCCTGGGCCTGCACGGCGTTCATGCCGCCGACTCCCGGCGCCTGTCGGCCAGCTGCTGCAGGGCGCGGATCTGCGCCACCTCGGCATACAGCTCGGCCAGCGGCGGGAAGTTGAAATCACGCTCGAGCAGGGTCGGACGCACGCCGTGGCGGGCGTAGGCATGTTCCAGCAGAGCCCACACCGGGTCGCACACCGGCGCGCCGTGGGTGTCGATCTTCAGGCCGGCGGCCTCGTCGGAATGCCCGGCCAGGTGCAGGTAGGCGATGCGTTCGCCGGGCATGGCGTCGATGTAGGCGCGCGGGTCGAAACTGAAATTGCTCGCGTTGACGTAGACGTTGTTGATGTCCAGCAGCAGCCGGCAGTCGGCCTCCGCCAGCACCGCGCGAATGAAGGTGGCCTCGTCCAGCTCGCCGGGCAGGCGCGCATAGGCCGAGACGTTCTCGATGATCAGCGGCCGCTGCAGCACCTCCTGCACCGTGCGGATACGCGCGGCGACGCGGCGCACCGACTCGTCGCTGAACGGCAGCGGCATCAGGTCGTACAGCTGGCCATCGTCGGCACAGGCCGACAGGTGCTCGCTGTAACCACGGATGCCGTGCTCGTCGAGAAAGGCCTTGATGGCCGCGAGCAGCTCGAAATCGAGCGGCGCGAAGCCACCGAGGTTGAGCGACAGACCATGGCAGAGCAGCGGCAGGCGCTCGCTCAGGCTGCGCAGCTGGCGGGCGAAGCGCCCGCCCACGCCGATCCAGTTTTCCGGGGCGAGTTCGAGGAAATCCACCTGCCCCTCGGCGCTGTCGAGCAGCGCCGGGAGCAGGCCGCGGCGCAGGCCGAGGCCGGCGCCGCTGACGAAAGGCTGCGAGGTCATGTGCGCCGTTCCTTACTCGGCCTTCGTCGCGCCGCAGCTGCCTTCCTTGGCCATCTTGCCTTCCTCGCCACAGCTGCCTTCCATGGCGGCTTTCTCGCCACCGCATTTGCCTTCGCCGGCCTTGCTGCCGTCGGCGGCCTTCATCTCGCCACCACACTTGCCTTCGCCGCAGGAACCTTCGTTAGCCTTCTCCTGGGCCGCCAGGCTGTAGCCGCTGCTCAGCTCCTCGGCGGCGAACGGGTTGCCGGCCGCCTGGGCGGTGAACGCGGCGGTGCTCAGCAGGGCGGCGCCCAGGGTGGCGACAACGGAATTCAGCTGTTTCATGGAGTCTCTCCGGTGGGGGTGATTGCGGAGGCCGGCATGGCCCCCTCGCAACACTAGACCCAGCAGACTACGGGGCGTTACAGCCAGGCGAAAAGTTTTTTCTGCGCCGGGCCGGCGCGCGGGGTGGACGCGGCTGAAGCCGCTGCCATGTGCATCACCCAGGCCGCAGAACGCGCCGGGGCCAATCGCTCAGGGCTGGCGACGCTGTTGCGCCAGGCGCTCGGCCAGGGCATCCAGCTCGGGGATGGCCGCATCCGGCAAGGCGCGCAGCACGCCCTGGGTCACCTTCATCTGGCGGATGAAGCGCCGGCAGTGGCGACACATGGCCAGGTGCGCGCGCACGCTGAGGCGCTCGCGCAGGCTCAGCTGGCCGTCGAGAAAATCACTGGAGTGGGCTACCAGTTCCTTGCAGCTCAGCATTGGCCGGTCTCCTCGAAATGCTCCAGGGTGGCGAACACCTTGAGCCGGGCGCGGTGCAGCAGCACCCGCACATTGGAGAGCGAAAGCTCGAGAAGATTACAGATCTCCTCCAGCTCCAGGCCCTGGCGCTCGCGCAGCAGCAGCACGCTGGCCTGCATCTCGGAGAGGCTGGCCAGGGTCTTTTCCAGGCACTGGCGCAGCTCGTCCTCGCCCAGCAGGGCCTCGGGCGAATCCTCGTGCCAGGCGTGCGGCGGGGTCAGCCAGTGGCCGTCGGCGGCGAAACGCTCGCCGCCGAGCGTGCCATGGGGCGCCGGCAGGTCATCCAGCAACACCTCGCGACGCCGCTGCTTGAGGCGGCTCTTGGCGGTATTGGCGGTGATGGTCAGCAGCCAGGTCTTCAGGCTGGAGCGGCGCTGGAAGCCGTCCAGATTGCGCACCACGGCGAGCCAGGCGTCCTGCACCACCTCGTCGGCATGTCGGCTGCCGACTATGGCATAGGCCACCGCGCGCATCGCGCCCTGGTAGGTCGCCACCAGTTCGCGAAAGGCCTGCTGCTCGCCTGCCAGCAGGCGCGGCAGCAGATCGTCATCGCTCATGGGCCTCCCGTAGGGTGCGCTCAGCGCACCTCAGGTTGCAGCACTCAATGCTTGCGCAGGATCACGCTACCGATGGAGTACCCGGCACCGAAGGAGCTGAGCACGCCCAGCGCGCCACTGGGCAGGTCGTCCTGATGCTTGTGGAAGGCGATCACCGAGCCGGCCGAACTGGTGTTGGCGTAGGTATCGAGGATCACCGGCGCCTCGCCCTCTTCGGCGTCGCGGCCGAGCAGCTTGCGGGCGATCAGCAGGTTCATGTTGAGGTTGGCCTGGTGCAGCCAGAAGCGCTTCACGTCGCCGACATTCAGCTGGTTCTCGGCCAGGTGCGCGGCGATCAGCTCGGCAACCATCGGGCAGACATCGCGGAACACCTTGCGGCCTTCCTGGACGAACAGCTTGTCCGGGGCACCGATGCCCTCCTCCGCGGCGCGGTTGAGGAAGCCGAAGTTGTTGCGGATGTTGTTGGAGAACTGGGTCAGCAGCTTGGTGCCGACGATGTCCCACTGCTGCGCCGAGGTCGCCAGGTCGGCGCGCTCGACGATCACCGCGGTGGCGGCATCGCCGAAGATGAAGTGGCTGTCGCGGTCGCGGAAGTTCAGGTGGCCGGTGCAGATCTCCGGGTTGACCATCAGCACGGCGCGGGCCTGGCCGGTCTGCACGGCGTTGTTGGCCGCCTGTAGGCCGAAGGTGGCCGAGGAACAGGCCACGTTCATGTCGTAGCCCCAGCCCTGGATGCCGAGGGCCGCCTGCACTTCGATGGCCACCGCCGGGTAGGCGCGCTGCAGGTTGGAGCAGGCGACGATCACCCCGTCGATATCGGCGACGGTCTTGCCGGCGCGCTGCAGGGCTTGCTTGGCGGCACCGACGGCCATCTCGCAGAGAATGCCCCACTCGTCGTTGGAACGCTCGGGGATGCGCGGGGTCATGCGCTGCGGGTCGAGAATGCCGGCCTTGTCCATCACGTAGCGGCTCTTGATGCCTGATGCCTTCTCGATGAAGGCCACGCTGGACTCGCTCAGCGCCTCGACCTCGCCCCGCTCGATGGCGGCGGCGTTGTCGCTGTTGAACTGCTGAACGTAGCTGTTGAAGGAAGCCACCAGCTCCTCGTTGGAGATGCTGTTAGCCGGGGTATACAGGCCAGTGCCACTGATTACGGCTTTGTGCACGGGGCGTTCCTCTTCGTCTGGGTCGCGCTGGCGACCAGGTGTGCGATAAGCCCGCGGCCAGCCGCAGGCAGAAATTCTTGGACCGGCAAAGCGGCAACGCCGGTGGCGGCACGCCTGTCGTAAGCGGCAGAGTGTGCCACAGCCGGGCGCCCGGCGCTGCCCCGACAGACTGCCGGCGACGCGGCCCCTGCTAGGGAAGATGCCTGCCAGCCCACCCGGGACACAGGCCTTCCCCGCCATAGAACAGGGCATAACGGCCACCGCAACAAGCACCCGGCCTTGTGCGGCGCGGCGCCCATGGGCTAGCGTGCAGGCTGGATGAGCGGCCTCCCGGCGGCTCCCGCCCTACCGGGGATCGACCATGGCCCTGCACACCTGGCTCATCTACCTTGGCACCGTCATCGGCCTGGCGCTGACGCCCGGCCCCAACGGCCTGCTCGCCCTCAGCCACGGCGCCCTGTATGGCCACCGGCGCGCCCTGTGGACGGTGAGCGGCGGCGTGCTCGGCTTCGTCCTGCTGATGGCCCTGTCGATGTTCGGCCTGGCCGCCCTGCTGCAGGCCTCGGTCGACGCGCTGATCCTGCTCAAGTGGCTCGGCGGCGCCTACCTGATCTGGCTCGGCGTGCAGCTCTGGCGCGCCCCGCCGTTGCACCTGGCCGCGCTCGTCCCGGCAGCCGCCAGGCCCGGTCCGCTGCTGTTGCGCCAGGGCCTGCTGGCGGCGGTCTCCAACCCCAAGGTGATCCTGTTCTACGCCGCCTTCCTGCCGCAGTTCCTCGACCCGGCGGCGGACCTCTGGCTGCAGTTCGCCGTCATGGCGCTGACCTTCGCCCTGGTCGAAGGCCTGGTGGAATATGCCCTGGCGCGCATGGCCCAGCGCATCCGCCCCTGGCTGGAGCGCAGCGGCAAGGTCTTCAACCGTGGTTGCGGCGGCCTGTTCACCGCGATGGGCCTGGCCCTGCCGCTGACCCGCTGAAACCGGCACACGCATCCGCCTCCCGAGCGAGCCGGTTTCTCGGTAAGCTGTGTAGCGCGCGCCCGCGCCCCAGCCCAAGGTCGCCACCCGCCATCGCCATGCACCTACTGCCGCTCGCTTTCCTGCTGTTGAGCGCCGCCCTCGCCGCCGAGGAGCGGCCGCTGCGCTTTGCCGTGACCGAAAGCTGGGCCATGCCGATGATGCAGATCGACGGCCGGCGCGCCACCGGTGGCATTCTCTACGACCTGCAGACCCGCCTGGCGCAGAAGATCGGGCGGCGCGCCGAACTGCTGGTCATGCCGCGCCTGCGCGTGCAGCAGATGCTGGTGCGCGGCGAGATCGACGTGCGCTGCTACGTCACCCAGGACTGGCTGCAGGAGTCCCATCACCAGTACATCTGGAGCGTGCCCTTCATGGTCCAGCGCGACCTGCTGGTGAGCCGCCGCGACAGCGCCGCGCTCGACCCGCGCCGACTGCCGGGCGAAACGATCGGCACCGTGCTGGGCTTCAGCTATCCGCAGCTGCAAGCGCTGTTCGCCAGCGGCCAGCTGCGCCGCGACGACGCCCGCACCCAGGAACAGGCCCTGGACAAGCTGGAGGCGCGGCGCTACCGCTACGCCGTCAGCAACGAGCTGTCCCTCGACTGGTACAACCGTCGGCAGCCCGCCGAACGCAAGCTGCAAGCGGTGGGCGAAGTGACCGCCGACCCGGTTGCCTGCATCGTCCGCGACGAGCCGGATGTGCCGACCATGCGCCTGCTGCGCGCCCTGGTACGAATGAAGCTGGACGGCGAGTTCGAGGCGATCCTGGCCAAGTACCGCTGAGCCGGCGGCCCGCCTTTAGTCGGCTCGCGCCCCGCCCACCCGGATGCGGGGTTAGCCTGACAAATGGGGGATTGCCAACCCCGCTGCGGCGGGAAGGAGGAAGCCATGTCCATGGCCGACTGGCGGATGCAGGGCGACGAATTCGTCACCTGCAACTGCGACTGGGGCTGCCCCTGCCAATTCAGCGCCCGACCCAGCCGCGGCAAGTGCGAAGCCGTGGTGTCGATGCGCATCGACCGGGGCCATTTCAACGAAACCCTTCTCGACGGCCTGTGCTGGGTCGGCATGTTCGCCTGGCCGGGCGCCATCCACGAAGGCAACGGCCGCTGCCAGGTGTTCATCGACCAGCGCGCCAGCGCCGAACAGCGCAACGCCCTGCTGACCATTCTCTCCGGCGCCGAAACCGACCCCGGCGCCACCGTGTTCAATGTGTTCGCCGGGACCATCAGCGAGATGCACGACCCCCAGTTCGTCGCCATCGAACTGAGCGTCGATGTCGCCGGGCGCCAGGCCCGGGTCCGCATTCCCGAGGTGCTGGAAGCCAGCGGCGAGCCGATCCGCAATCCGGTCAGCGGCGAAGCCCAGCGCGTGCGCCTGGTGCTGCCCGACGGCTTCGAGTTCAACGAAGCGGAAATGGCCAGCGGCAGCTTCCAGACTCAGGGACCGATCCACATCCAGGCGCAGCACAGCCATGGCCACTTCGCCCACCTGCACTTCACCGGGCGCGGCGTGGTGCGCTAGCTGTGTAAACCCAGTACGTTTTTCAACGGCCTGCTAGCCGCTGCGGTCAACGACAACCGCCCGCTCGGCAACAGGCCAGGGCGGGTGCCGGGCTGCCTGTCGCTGCTGATCGCCCGAGCCTAGACCCGAGGACTTCAGCAGGGGCAGCCCAGGTGGCGGGCTGCAGCTGCCCTGGCGCTGTTCACAACCCCGACTTCAACTTGCTGAACGCCCGGGTCAGCGCCCGGTTGAACGCCGGGCTGTTGTCGTTCTTGGTGTACAGCCCATTGCGCAGCGCCTGCGGCGGGTAGGTGCCGGGGTCGGCGAGGAGGGCTGGGTCGACCGTCGCCTGCGCGGCCGGCACTGCATTGGCGTAGTAGATGCTGTTGCTGATGGCACCGATCACCTCCGGGGTCATCAGGTGATCCATCAACGCCAGCGCTGCCTCCGGATGCGGCGCATCCTTGGGAATCACCATGGCGTCGAACCAGATCAGCGTGCCTTCGCGCGGGATGCTGTAGTGCAGGCTGTACGGCTTGCCCGCCTGCTGCGCCTGGCCGGCGGCAATCGACACGTTGCCGTTCCACGACATCGCCAGGCAGGTATCGCCATTGGCCAGGTCGGCGATATTGCGGTCGTTGTCGAAGTAGCGGATCGACGGCCGCACCTTGGCCAGGTGCGCCGCGGCCAGCTTGAGGTCGTCGAGGCTCTGCCGGTTGATGTCCAGGCCCAGGTAGCGGAAGGTCGCGGCGAACACCTCGTTGGGATCGTTGAGGAAACTCACCCCGCAGTCGGCGAACCTGGCCACCACCGCCGGGTCGAGCAGCATGCTCCAGCTGTCGGTCGGCGCATCCGCCATGCGCTTGGCGATGGCCTGCTGCTGATAGCCGAACCCTGTGGTGCCCCACACGTACAACCCGGCATAGCGATTGCCCGGATCGAAGGCCGCCATATGCCCGGTGAACTCGCCATCCAGCCCGGCGAAGTGCGGCAGCGCGGCCTTGTCCAGCGGCTGCAGCGCACCGCTCTGGATCGACCGCTGCAGGTGCTGGCCGGCGGTCAGCACCAGGTCGTAGCCGCTGCGCCCGGTGAGCAGCTTGGTCTCCACCGTCTCCAGCGAGTCGAAGTGGTCGACCACCACCTTGATCCCGGTCTTCGCCTCGAAGGACGACAGGGTGTCCGGCGCCAGGTACTCGTTCCAGATATACAGGTTGACCTGCTTGGGCGCCTCGCCCGCCAGTGCGTGCGCGCTAACGGCCAGGCCCAGGGCCAACAGAGTGGCATGCAGTTTCATCGGAGCCTCCTAGGCGCGCTGCGGCGCGGCGTATTGCGGCATGGTGATGCAGGCGACGTTGCCGCCGCCGAGGAGGATTTCCCGCGAGTTGTCGATACCGAGGATGCGATGCTGCGGGAACAGCTCGGCCAGGGTGGCCTGGGCCACGCGGTCGCAGGGGTCGTTGAACAGCGGCACGACGATGGCCGAGTTGCCGGCGTAGTAGTTGATGTAGGAGGCGCAGATCTGCGTGCCGGCCTGGCGCGTGTGGGTCGCGTCGTCCTGGTCCAGGCCCTCGGCCTCCTCCGCCGTCCACTGCAGCACACGCGGCTGCGGCAGCTTGTGCACCTGCAGCTCACGCCCTCGGGCGTCGCGGCTGCTGCGCAGGATGTCGTAGGCCTCCTGGTAGATTTCCCACTGCGGATCGTTGCGGTCGTCGGTCCACTGCATCACCACCACGCCGGGGCGAACGAAGCAGGCCAGGTCGTCGATATGGCCGTCGGTTTCGTCGAACTTGCAGCCGCGCGGCAACCAGATTACCTGCTCGGCACCGAGGTAATCGCCGAGCCGGCGGGTCATCTCGTCCTTGCCCAGGTGGGCGTTGCGGTTGCGGTTGAGCAGGCACTGCTCGGTGGTCAGCAGGGTGCGCTGGCCATCGGTCTGGATGCCGCCCATCTCGGCGATAAAGGGCGCGCGGTAGCGGTCGTAGCCTTCGATCTCGAGGATCTTCTGCGCGATCTGGTCGTCCTTGTCCCACGGGTAGTACAAGCCGCCGTCGAGGCCGCCGTAGGCGTTGAACTCAAAGTCCACACCGCGCACCTCAAGGGTGTCGTCATTGACCAGGAAGGCCGGGCCGCTGTCGCGAAACCAGGTGTCGTTGCAGGTCATTTCCACCACCCGCACATGGGCCGGCAGCTGGCGACGGGCGTTGGCGTACTGGCTGGCCGAGGCGCACACGGTGACCGGCTCACTGCTGGCGATGGCGCTGACGATATCGACCCAGACTTTCTGCGCCGGCTTGGCCCCGTTGCGCCACACGTCGGTACGCTCCGGCCAGCCGAGCCAGCAACGGGCCTTGGGTTCGAATTCACCGGGCAGGCGGAAGCCGTCGGTTTTGGGCAGAGAGGTCAGGGAACGGGCCATTGCAGGGTACTCGTCGGTGGCTGTTGGATAGCTCGACAGTACCCGCGGCAGAGCGCCCGCGACCAATGACCATTATCGCGGGATAGCTGAATCTAATTCACAGGTCGACCAGCTGATCGGTGAACCATTCGACGAACTGCGCCACCGCCGGTTTATCCAGGCGCAGCCGCTCGCAGACCAGCGCGTATTGCCCGAGCGAGGCCACGCTGGCGGCGAACGGGCGCACCAGACGGCCGCTGGCCAGATCCTCGGCGCTGGTCAGGTTGTCGCCGATGGCCACGCCCTGGCCGCGCGCGGCGGCCTCCATGGTCAGCCCGGCATGGCCGAGGTAGAGATGGCGCTGTGGCTGGATATCGCCGGCATGGGTGGTCAGCCAGGCGGTCCAGGTCTTGCCGTCCTGATCGTCGTGCAGCAGGCAGTGGCGCGCCAGGTCGCGCGGGTGCTTGAGCGGCAGCTGGTTGAACAGGCCGGGGCTGCACACCGGGAAGAACAGCAGGATCGGCAACGGCCGCACGAAGTAGGCGCTGCCATCGGCCGGGCCGGTGCCATAGGTGATCGCCAGGTCGATCTCCTCGCCAGGCTGGGTCGCCTCCAGCGGCTGTTCGTAAAGGTGCAGGGTGATCTGCGGGTAGCGCTCGCTGAAATCGGCCAGGCGCCCGACCAGCCACTTCTGCGCCAGCTCGGCGGTCACCGCGATGCGCAGTTGCGCCTGGGAACCGGGGTCGCGCAGCTCGTCGCAAGCCTCGCCGATCAGCTCGAAGGCCTGCTGCAGGCTGCGCAGCAGGCGCTTGGCCTGTGGCGTGGGGCGTACCTGGCGGCCATCGCGCTGGAACAGCCGCGTGCCGAGCTGCTCTTCGAGCTGGCGGATCTGGTGGCTGACTGCGCTGTCGGTGACGCACAGCTCGGCGGCGGCGCGACCGAAATGCGCGTGCCGCGCCGCCGACTCGAAGGTACGCAACGCGGTGAGGGACGGCAGGCGACGCATCACAATGGCTTCCCGGCAAAAGCCGCATGCTTGCCCAGGATGGCCGCTGGCGTCCAGCGCCAAGACCGCTCAGGCACCACCAACACTCGCCTAACAGCGAACAGCGCACGCCCGCCGATACAGGCTTGCAGGGGGAGTCAGGGCTGCGGCTGATCCGGCAGAATGTCGAAGCCGCCCTTGTTCTGGCTGACGATGCGAAAGGCATGGGTCTCGCCGGCCTTGACCGGCACGGCCAGCTCGCGCAGCAGGCGGCCCTTGCTGCACAGGGTGTCGTCCTGCTTGTCCAGGGTGATGCCCACCACGCGGGTGCCGGCCGGCACCTGGAAGCTCGCCACCTCGCCCACGCCGATGCGCGCGGCCACCTGGCGATCCACCTCGATGGCCACGTAGCAGCCGCCGCCCATCATGCCCAGGTCGCGGTTGACCACGATCTGCCCGCCGCCCTCGCGCGCCTCCTGAAAGGCCAGCAGTCGATCGGCCGGCACCGGACGCACATCCTCGGAATCGGCACGAAAAGACGAGCAACCGGCGAGCAACAACAGAGGCAGAACCGCAGAGATCAAGCGCATGGAAGCCCTCCTTGGGCGATCGAAGATGTGGCCCCAGTATTGGCGCTCGCGCCGTTCGCCACAAGCCGGGCGCGTACAGACTTTGCCGCCCCGTGCGCCGTCCCAGCCGGGGTGGACCCCAGCCTGTGCCACAGCCCGCCACGGGCAACTTGTGCGGCCTGCGGCGAATGGCTAATGTCGCCGACAGGCCAGCCGCGCATGGAGCGCGGTGGCGGCCACGGAGCCAGAACCGGCAAGGAGCCCCGCCATGCAGTCCCCCCGCCCTCTTCCACACTTCCTGGCCAGCCTGGCCCTGCTCGGCTGCCTCGGCGCCGGGAGCGCCTGGGCCACCACCTGCACCATCGTCGTCGATCCGTCCGATGCGCCCGGCGTCGAGGCGCTCAAGGCAAAGGCCGCAGTGGGCGATGCCTGCGCCCAGTTCAACCTCGGCTATGTGTACTACACGCGCCAGGCCTACCCCGTCAGCGAGCTGTGGTATGCCCAGGCCGCGGACCAGGGGGTCGCCCGCGCGGCCTTCGAGCTGGCCATCCTCTACCGCGACGAGCTGCTCCCCGGTGGCGATGCCAAACGCATTCCCCTGCTGGAGCAGGCCGCCAACCAGGGCCTCGACCTGGCCCAGGTGGAGCTGGGCGTCGACTACCTGCTCCAGGGCGACGACCTGCAGCAACAGTTCATCGCCATGCAGTGGTTCGAAAAGGCCGCCGTGCAGGGCAACACCCACGCCCAGTACCTCCTCGCCGAGGAATACTGGACCGACGACAACGGCATTCAGGACATCAGCAGCGACGACGGGCTCGCCGAGCGTTACGTCAGCAACGACGACAAGGCTCTGCAGTGGTTATGCAAGGCCGCCCTGGGCGGCCATGAGCAAGCCCAGTACGCCCTCAGCCATGCCTACAGCATCGGCCGCGGCATGCCGAGCAACCAGATCCAGCGCCGTCTCTGGCTGGAAAAGGCCGCGGCCAGTGGCCATAAGGACGCCATCGCCGAACTCGATACCAGCGATACCGCCTGGTACACCCAGGCCGAACAGTGGCTCAAGCGCCAGACCGTCAGCGAGGAAGCCCGCTGCCCGGATGTCGCCCTGGCCCTGGAGCAATAAGCCCGGTGCGCACGGCCCGGTACGCAGCCGGGGCGGCGCTCCACACGCCATACTCAGCCCAGGCGCGCCAGCAAGCGTGCCTGCAGTTTTTCCAGCTCGGCCGGGTCGGCCTTGGCGCTGGCGTGGATGCCCAGGCTTTCGCCGGCATAACGCGGGATCACATGCATGTGGATGTGGAACACCGTCTGCCCGGCCGGCGCGCCGTTGAACTGTGCCACCTGCACGCCGGCCGGCTGCAGCTCGTCCACCAGCACGCGGGTCAGGCGCTGCACCACGGCCATCACCTTGGCCAGGCTGGCGCTGTCGATTTCCAGGATATTGCGCGCCTGCGCCTGCTTCGGGATCACCAGCGTGTGGCCGAAGGACTGCGGGAACACATCGAGGAAGGCCAGCACCTCGTCATCCTCGTACAGCTTGTAGCAGGGGGCCTCGCCGCGAATGATCTTGGCAAAGATGTTCTGTTCATCGTAAGTGCCGTGCAGGCTCATCAGGGTTCTCCAGTAGGGTGGGCGAAGGAGCGAACCATACCGGTTTCGACCCGCCGGGCAAAACCCGAGACCTGACCGAGCGGACATTCGCCGTTATCCTGCCCTTTTCCGCCACCCCGACCGGAGCGCCCATGCCAGACCTGTCCGCCTTCCCCATCACGCAAAAATGGCCCGCCACCCAGCCCGAGCGCCTGCAGCTCTACTCGCTGCCCACCCCCAACGGGGTCAAGGTGTCGATCATGCTGGAAGAGACCGGCCTGCCCTACGAGCCGCACCTGGTCAGCTTCGAGCGCAACGACCAGCTCAGCGCGGAATTCCTCTCGCTCAACCCGAACAACAAGATCCCCGCCATCCTCGACCCCAATGGCCCGGACGGCCTGCCACTGGCGCTGTTCGAGTCCGGCGCGATCCTGCTTTATCTCGCCGAGAAGACCGGCCAACTGCTGCCCCGGGACGCCGCCGCGCGCTACCAGACCATCCAGTGGCTGATGTGGCAGATGGGCGGCGTCGGCCCGATGTTCGGCCAGGTCGGCTTCTTCCATAAATTCGCCGGCAAGGACTACGCGGACAAACGCCCGCGCGATCGCTACATCGACGAAGCCAAGCGCCTGCTCGGCGTGCTCGACCAGCGCTTGCAAGGCCGCGAGTGGGTCATGGGCGACGCCTACAGCATTGCCGACATCGCCATCTTCCCCTGGGTACGCAACCTGATCGGCTTCTACGGGGCCGGCGAACTGGTGGAGTTCGAGCGCTTTACCCAGGTGCAGCGGGTTCTCGAACGATTCCTCGCGCGCCCGGCGGTAGTGCGGGGGCTGGGGATTCCGCAGCGGGATTGAACGGTTGGCGCCTGCGCCCAATGCTCTCGGTGTTCGCAGGCGAAGCTGCAGGCCAATCCCGCCGCCCAGGTCAAGTACCTTCAAGCTGGCCCTCTAATCGCTGCGCACCAGTCTCTCGACCACGCGGCGAGTCAGCGGGCTGATCAGCAGCACCAACGGGAACGCCAGCAGCCAGGCCGTCAGCCATGCGCTGAGCCACAGGCTGGCAAAGCTGGGAATCAGGCCCGTGGCACGGAAGGTGGAAAGTCCCGACACCAGCAGAGACATCACCCCCGAGAGAATCAGGGCGAACAGCAGCGGGCTGTATTTTCTCGGGATCATCGAACGGTCTCCGGGCTCTGCTTGAGCGGGCTGCCGTGCTGCAGGCGCTGCAGCGTGGCGGCGAAGTTCTGCCCGAACAGCCGCGCGGTCTTGATATCGCCCGGCACAAACGAGTCGGCGGATGAGGCCTTTTCCGCCTGGGCCATCAGGCCCGACCAGGAACCGAGACGGTTCGCCGCCTCATCGTACGCAACCCCAAGGTGCTGCTCCGGCAGAATCGGATTGCCGACCCACAGCATGCCGTGCTGCATGCAGAAGACGAACATCGACAGCAACGTCGATTGTTTGTCCCCGGCTGGCAACGCCGACACCGTGAAACCTGCCGCCAAGCGCCCGCGCAGCTGCTGGGTGCGCCACAGCCCACCGGTAGCATCCATGAATGCCTTGACCTGGGCCGACACCCCGCCGAGGTAAGTGGGTGAACCGAGGAGGTAGGCGTCGAAGCCGAGCAAGGCCTCTGGCGCCGTGGCCAGGTCTTGCGCCTGCAACAGGTCAACTTCAATACCGGGCACGCTGCGCGCACCCTCGGCAACGATGCGGGCAATGTGCTCGGTATGCCCATGGGCACTGTGGTAAATCACCGCGACTTTCTTCATGACTGGTACTCCAGGTGATGAGTGATCTGTTTCTGCGCTCAGCGCAACAGTGCGCCGATCAATACAGCGGCCAGGTAGAGGCCCAGGCCAAACACGCCGTGATTGGCCACGCTCTTGATGCAGTTGCGCAGTGGGGTTGGCGTTTTGCTGGCGGCGAAACCGGAGCCCATGGCCGGCTGGATCACCAGCAAGGGGATGCTGACCGTGGCGACCCCTACCAGCAGCGCGGGAAGCAGGGTCGGCCTGCTGGCCCAGTCCAGGCCGACGAGGGCCAGCAGCAGCGCGGCAAAGGCGATGCCGGTGGCGTAGTGCATCAGCCAGCCCAGGGCCAGTTCGCCGCGGATCGGCGGCGCCTTGGCGATGGCCGCATGGGCCACCTGGCCGCGCAGCAGGTGCCCCACCCAGCGGCCGATAAAGGCAAAGTTCAGGGTCGGCACGCCGCTGTACTTCAACAGCATCAGCCAGGCATCCATCAGCGCCGTCGCCACGATGCCGATGCCGGCAGCCAGGGTTATGAATTGCATTAAGTGCGTCATCAGGACCTCCTCAAGGTTGACCCGCCAGGGGTTCTGCCTGAATCTACAAGTTCAAGTAAACTTGAGGTCAAGGGGTATCTGATGGATATCGCTGAAGTAGCCCGACGCTCCGGCGTACCGGCATCGGCACTGCGTTTCTACGAGGAAAAGGGGCTAATCGCTTCGCTCGGCCGCCAGGGTGAGCGACGCAGCTTTGCGCCGCAGATTCTGGACCAGCTGGCACTGATTTCCCTCGGCCAGTCCGCCGGCTTCACCCTAGACGAAATACGCTCGATGTTCGCCCCCGGCGGCGCGCCGGCTATCGACCGGCAGATGCTCGCGGCCAAGGCCGATGAGCTCGATGCCACCATCAAGCGCCTGCAGGCCATGAGCAATGGCTTACGCCATGCGGCGGCCTGCCCGGCGCCGAGCCACGCCGAGTGCCCCACCTTCCAGCGCCTGGTGCAAGCGGCGGCGGCCAGCGCGCATGAGCGCAAGCACCGCAAGGGCGAGCGCAAGGGCTTGCGTAAGTGAATTGAGCGGACTGCCCCGGCCTGCCGGGCACGCTTTAGTCGGAGGACAACAAAGGCCGCTGGCGGCGCGCAGCGACCTCACTCATGCGGCATGCCATAGCGCTTGAGCAGTTGCTTGCAGCGCCCGGACAGGTGCAACACGCGCAGCTGCTTGCCGGCCCTGGCGTAACGCTCGCGCAGGGTCTTCAGCGCGGCGATGGCCGAGTAGTCGACGAAGCTCAGGTGGCGACAGTCGAGGACGACCTGCTGCGGATCGTTGGCCGGGTCGAACTGGTCGAGGAAGGGCGTGGTCGAGGCGAAGAACAGCGTGCCGTGCAGGCTGTAGAGCTTGCTGCCATCGGCTTGCAGATGGCTGTCGGCATACAGTTCGCGGGCGTGCTGCCAGGCGAAGTTGAGCGCGGCGATGACGATGCCGCACAGCACCGCGGTGGCCAAGTCGGTGAACACGGTGATGCTGGTTACCGCAATGATCACCAGCACATCGTTCAGCGGCACCCGGTTGAGCACCCGCAGCGAGGCCCAGGCGAAGGTCTGCTGCGCCACCACGAACATCACCCCGACCAGCGCGGCCAGCGGAATGCGCTCGATCAAGGGCGAGAGAAACAGCACGAACAGCAGGATCATCACCCCGGCCACCACGCCGGAGAGCCGGCCGCGGCCGCCGGAGCTGAGGTTGATCACGGTCTGGCCGATCATCGCGCAGCCGCCCATGCCGCCGAACACCCCGGAAACCATGTTGGCCGCGCCCAGGGTCACGCACTCGCGATCCGGAAAGCCGCGGCTCTCGGTGATCTCGTCGGTCAGGTTCAGCGTCAGCAGGGTTTCCAGCAGGCCGACCAGGCCCATCAATAGCGCGTAGGGCGCGACGATGCGCAGGGTTTCCAGGGTCCAGGGCACCTGCGGCAGGGCAAACTCCGGCAGGCCGCCGGCGATGTGCGCCATGTCGCCCAGGGTGTGGGTCGGCAGGCCGAGCAGGTACACCGCCAGGCCCACGCCGAGGATCGCCACCAGCGCCGGCGGCACGCTGCGAGTCAGGCGCGGCAGCAGGTAGACGATGGCCATGGTCAGCGCCACCAGACCGAGCATCAGGTACAGCGCGTTGCCGCTGAGCCAGGCCTCGCCCTGTTTGAAGTGCTCCAGCTGGGCCAGGGCGATGATGATCGCCAGGCCGTTGACGAAGCCGATCATCACCGAGTGCGGCACCATGCGGATCAGCTTGCCCAGGCGCAACACGCCGAAGGCGATCATCAGCAGCCCGCCCAGCAACACGGTGGCCAGCAGGTACTGCACGCCGTGCTCGACCACCAGCGCGACTATCACCACCGCCATCGAGCCGGCGGCACCGGAGACCATGCCCGGCCGCCCGCCGAACAGCGCGGTCAGGGTGCAGATGATGAAGGCGCCGTACAGCCCCATCAGCGGATTGAGGTGCGCCACCAGGGCGAAGGCGATGCACTCGGGCACCAGCGCGAAGGAGGTGGTGAGCCCGGCCAGGACGTCGGCACGCAGACGTTTCACTTTCATGCAATGACCCAAGGGCGGACCGGCAAGGCCGGGCCGCGGAGCGTGTGGGGAACGAGGGCCGCGGATGTTACGGAAATGCGTGCGGGCCGGCCAGTGATTGGCCGGGCCGCGCGTGAACCAGACCGGCGCATGAGTGTGGCGGCCAAGCGGAACGTCATCCCTCCTGCTCACGTAGGGTGCGCTGCGCGCACCGGGGATATCTGCGGGCTTTCTGGTGCGCACGGCGCACCCTACGGCAGATCCGCCACAGGCTAATGTCCCTTCCCCGCCATCACCTAGCTGACTAGTCGCTGCTCTCGGTCGCCGGATTGGCGCGCTGCATCTGCTCATGCACCGTGCGTTCCTCCACACGCGGGTCGAGGGCGGCCGATAGCGGCGAGCTGGTCATGTTGTCCGGCACGGCCACGTGCTGCAGCGGGGCATTCTCCACCGGCTGCATGTGCTTGATGGTGTCCGGGCGCACGCGAAAGATCAGGATAAATGCACAGAAGCAGACGAAGGCATAGAGCATGTTCGGCCCCAGCTCGCGCATCAGCAGCCCCGCGGTCAGCGGCCCCAGGCAGGCACCGATGCCGAAGGTCACCAGCAGCATGGCCGTCAGCGAAACCCGGTGCTCGGCCTCGATGTAGTCGTTGGAGAACGCCACGGCCAGCGGGTACAGGCTGAACTGCAACAGGCAGAAGACAAACCCCAGGGGAAACAGCAGCTCCAGCGGCAGCTCGGTCAGGATCGCCAGGGGCAGACTGGCCAGGGTCAGCAATACTGCGCAGTTGCGGATCAGCGCGCCGCGATCGTAGCGATCCGACAGCCAGCCCAGCGGCCACTGCACCAGCAGGCCGGCGAGGATGCAGCTGGCCATGAACAGGCCGACCTGCAGGGTGCTCAGGCCCATGCGCGAGGCATGCAGCGGCGCCAGGCCATAGAAGGAACCGATGGCCAGGCCCGAGACCAGGATGGTGGTCAGCGACTGCGGCACCCGTCTGATGAAGAACAGCGGTTCCAGCGCCACCGGCTGCATCGGCGCCGGGTGGCTGCGGCGAGTCATGGCCACCGGCACCAGGCACAGGGTGAAGCACAGCGCCACCAGCATCAGCAGCTCCAGGCCCAGCGCCGGATGCAGCACCAGCGTGAGCTGGCCGAGCATCAGGCCGAGGTAGCAGGCGATCATGTAGCCGGAAAACACCCGCCCGCGCTGGCTGGCCTGGGCCTGCTCGTTCAGCCAGCTCTCGATCACCATGTACTGGCACATCATGCCCAGGCCCACCAGCGCGCGCAGCACCAGCCAGGCCGGCAGCCAGTCGATCAAACCGTGGCCGAGCACGGCGGCGCCGACCACGCCCGAGCTGGAAACGAAGGCGCGCATATGGCCGACCCGGGCGATCAGCCGATGGCCGACCTTGCCGCCCAGCACCAGGCCCAGGTAGTTGGCCGCCATCAGCGCGCCGATCCATGCGGTATCGACCTTGTCCGCCGCCAGACGCAGGCCCAGGTAGGTGCTCAACAGGCCGGAGCCGATCAGCATCAGCAGGGTGGCGAAATACAGTGAGCGAAACGACTTCCAAATACTGGTCATGGACTGCTCGATGGTTCGATCAGGGAGAGCCTGGGAAACAGGCCGCACAGGCTTATCGGGGATGGACTGGAGTATGGTTCAGTCAAGCAAAAGACAGGGGCTGGACATTGCCGAAACCGACAGCCCATGAACTGAGACCGCCAGGGGCACGGACAGCGTCACAGCTGAGGCGACTCAGCACACTTTTATTCAGAAATGCTACTCGATTGGCCTAACCAGAAAATCGAGTAAAGTGCTCAATCAAAGTCTCTAGCGAATGGCTTTCGGGCGAAGAGTCTTTATTCAGCAACCTCTCTCATAAAAAGGGAAACCATGAGCCTCAAGGACTTCGAAACTGAACTGCAAACGGCGCAGACTGCTTGGGAAGCAGTTATGGATTTACTCAGCCAGAGCCGGTACGACTTCGAGAAAACTCGTCCAATTTTTAACCAGCAGTCCTTTACCATATTCACTCATCGAGTCCGCTTGGTCTTTGAAAGCTTGCTGGCGATGCTCCCAAGCAAGGAAGGTGACATCGAAGCGGCTGTGCTTGGCGGCCGGCTCAGAGATCTGCGCCCTAACATTCAAGGATTTATAAGTCAGGTTGACTCTGTTCTCTCTCAAATGAGGCAGAACTGGCGCGAGAAGACATCAATTCGGGATAGCAACGAACACTTTTCTTGGCAGCTTTTTGAAGACGAGCAGCACTATGCCAACCTTGATCTGACTAACAATTTCTCACAACTGAACGCCTTTACCGATGCCTTGTTAGGAGTTGTGGGATCCACGCTACCACTCACCAAAGCTAAGAGTGTCAATGATCTGTCCAAGAGGGCGGAAGCTCTTGGAAAGGTCATACGAGAAACAGAGTCACTTCGCAAGCAGGCTCAAGCTTCCGCCGCCGCCACAGAAGTTAGTGCCGAGCATGCTGCTGGTAGCGCGAAAGAAGCCAAAGACGCCGAGACAGAGATCAATGTTTCACTAGCTGCAATTCGAGCATTACAAAGCCAAGCCAGTACCGATGTTGGTGCTGTTGCAAGCCTTATCGAGCAGATCAAGACCACTGGCGCCAATGCCGGTGCTTTGGAGAGCCTAATCTCAGACTATCAAGTTAAGTTCAGCGCCTTCCAGAAGCAGCTTGAAGACCGAAATACTGAATTCAAAAAGTTTCAGCAAGAGCGAGAAAAGATCGAGCAGACTTTAGGGGAGCGGGAACAGGAAATTATACGGCTGACCCAATTAGCGGACGTCATGATATCTGGCGCCACAACAGCAGGGCTCGCGAAAAGCATGGAAGACACTCGAGTACGCTATGAAACGCGAATGAATACTGCTAGACGCGGATTCTATATCGCCGTCATGTTGCTGATTGCGTCCTCATTGCCGCTGGCTGCGCATCTTCTTCCCGGCCTTTTTGGAGGTTGGATTCCGACTATGGACGCCTCGGCAGAAGGAAGTCCTTACGCGGTGCTGGGCAAGTTCATGCTGCTATTGCCGGCAACTTGGCTAACTGCATTTTTTACTAAGTCTTATGCCGAGCTTTTTCACCTTGAACGTGAGTATGCTCATAAGGCAGCCCTAGCAATGTCTGTTGATGGTTTCAAACGACAGGCACCCGGATTCGAGCAAGAAATTACGGCTGAGGTCTTCCTAGAGATCCGCAATAACCCAGCAAAAGGTCAGCCTGTGGAGCCTGCATCGCACCCGCTGTATGACGTTTTAAGCAAAGCTGTAGGTAAGGTGCTCGATAAAAAGACGGAAGGCAAAGAATGACGCTCGACAGTATTCAGCCAAGAAATGTCGGGTGGGTACAACCCGCTTGCTGACCTAGGAGGAGTTGCAGCAAGTAGCCTGGATACCTGCACGGTGGAAAACGCTTCGTGGTTTTCCACCCTACGCGGCCCCGGCAACTCCGTAGGGTGAACAACCTTTACTTGTCCGCCAGCTTTTCGACAGACAGCGCTGGGTCGCTATCTGCTCTCTGGCTATCTCCAGCGCCGGTCAGCGTGGCAATCCTCAGATCGGCGGCGCCGAGCGCAGCATTACCGACTTCAGGGCGAAGGCCGACTTGATTCCGGCGACGCCAGGGATGCAGGTCAGGGTGTGGGTGAGGAAGGCCTGGTAGGCGGCCAGGTCCTTGACCACCACGCGCAGCATGTAGTCGGCGTCGCCGGTCATCTGGAAGCAGCTCATCACCTGCGGCGCCTCGACGATGCGCTCCTCGAAACGGGCGAGGTAGTCGCCGGTCTGCTTTTCTAAGGAGACCGAGACGAACACGCTCATCGCCCCGGACAGGCGTTCCTCGTCGAGGCGCGCAAAATAGCCCTGGATGTACTGCTCGTCCTCCAGGCGACGCACCCGGCGCAGGGTCGGGGTCATCGACAGGCCGACTTTCAGGGCCAGGTCGCGCCAGCTCATGCGGCCGTCTTCGGCCAGGGCGCGGAGGATTTTCAGGTCGATGCGGTCAAGTTCGGGCATGGCGGCATGCTTCTACGATTATTGGTTTTATTAGCTCAAACATACTAATACAGCCGAGCAAAACTAGTGACTTTGGAGCAAAAAACTAGCAGTCGAAGCATATACTGAAATCACAAGAACAACGACGAGGGCCTCACCATGAGTGATGTCACGCACACCCGCCTCCCCTGCCGCACCCACCGCGCGCATGCCCTTTGCGCCTCCGTTCAGCCTGCCCGGCTGCATCCGCCCAGTCCGCCACGCTGATTCGCTGCTGATCCGTTCCCGATCACTTTTGGCTGGAGGCAACATGACTGACTACGCGCCCTTGCGCCTGCACGTGCCGGAGCCCACCGGGCGACCGGGCTGCAAGACCGACTTTTCCTACCTGCACCTGTCCGCCGCCGGCACCGTGCGCAAACCGGCCATCGACGTGGAACCGGCCGCGACCAGCGACCTGGCCTACAGCCTGGTGCGCGTGCTCGACGAGCAGGGCAACGCCGTCGGCCCGTGGAACCCGCAGCTGAGTAGCGAGCAACTGCTGCGCGGCCTGCGCGCGATGCTCAAGACGCGCATCTTCGACGCGCGCATGACCACCGCACAGCGGCAGAAGAAGATGTCTTTCTATATGCAGTGCCTGGGCGAGGAAGCCATCGCCACCGCGCACACCCTGGCCCTGCAGGACGGCGACATGTGTTTCCCGACCTATCGCCAGCAGGGCATCCTGATCGCCCGCGACTACCCGCTGAAGGAGATGATCTGCCAGCTGCTGTCCAACGAGGCCGACCCGCTCAAGGGCCGCCAGCTGCCGATCATGTATTCCAGCCGTGCGTACGGCTTCTTCTCCATCTCCGGCAACCTGGCCACCCAGTTCATCCAGGCGGTGGGCTGGGCCATGGCCTCGGCGATCAAGGGCGACACCAAGATCGCCTCGGCCTGGATCGGCGACGGCGCCACCGCCGAGTCGGACTTCCACACCGCCCTCACTTTTGCCCACGTCTACCGCGCGCCGGTGATCCTCAACGTGGTCAACAACCAGTGGGCGATCTCCACCTTCCAGGCCATCGCCGGCGGTGAAGGCACCACCTTCGCCAACCGCGGCGTGGGTTGCGGCATCGCCTCGCTGCGGGTCGACGGCAACGATTTCCTCGCCGTCTACGCCGCTTCGCAGTGGGCCGCCGAGCGCGCCCGGCGCAACCTCGGGCCGAGCCTGATCGAGTGGGTGACCTACCGCGCCGGCCCACACTCGACCTCGGACGACCCGTCGAAATACCGCCCGGCCGACGACTATTCGCACTTCCCGCTGGGCGACCCGATCGCCCGCCTGAAGCAGCACCTGCTCGGCCTGGGCATCTGGTCCGAGGCGCAGCACGAAGCGCTGCACAAGGAACTGGAGGCCGAAATACTGGCCGCGCAGAAGGAGGCGGAAAGCCACGGTTCGCTGGTCGACGGCCACGTCTTCAGCGCCGCCAACATGTTCGAGGATGTCTACAAGGAGCTGCCGGAGCACCTGCGCCGCCAGCGCCAGGAGTTGGGGGTATGACCGCCATGAATACGCAACACGAGAACAGCCAGGCGGTCACCAGCATGACCATGATCCAGGCGTTGCGCTCGGCGATGGACGTGATGCTGGAGCGCGACGACAACGTGGTGGTGTTCGGCCAGGACGTCGGCTACTTCGGCGGCGTGTTCCGCTGCACCGAGGGCCTGCAGCAGAAGTACGGCACCTCGCGGGTGTTCGACGCACCGATCTCCGAGAGCGGCATCATCGGCGCCGCCGTCGGCATGTGCGCCTACGGCCTGCGCCCAGTGGTGGAGATCCAGTTCGCCGACTACGTCTACCCAGCCTCCGACCAGCTGATTTCCGAGGCGGCGCGCATCCGCTACCGCTCGGTCGGCGACTTCACCGTGCCGATGACCGTGCGCATGCCCTGCGGCGGCGGCATCTACGGCGGGCAGACGCACAGCCAGAGCCCGGAGGCGATGTTCACCCAAGTCTGCGGCCTGCGCACGGTGATGCCGTCCAACCCCTACGACGCCAAGGGCCTGCTGATCGCCTGCATCGAGAACGACGACCCGGTGATCTTCCTCGAACCCAAGCGCCTGTATAACGGCCCGTTCGACGGCCACCACGACCGCCCGGTGACGCCCTGGTCCAAGCACGCGGCCAGCCAGGTACCGGAGGGTTACTACAAGGTGCCGCTGGACAAGGCCGCCATCGCCCGCCCCGGCAACGCGCTGACCGTGCTGACCTACGGCACCATGGTCTACGTGGCCCAGGCCGCCGCCGAGGAAACCGGCGTGGATGCCGAGATCATCGACCTGCGCAGCCTCTGGCCGCTGGACCTGGAGGCCATCGTCACCTCGGTGAAGAAGACCGGGCGCTGCGTGATCGCCCACGAGGCCACGCGTACCTGCGGCTTCGGCGCCGAGCTGATGGCGCTGGTGCAGGAGCACTGCTTCCACCACCTGGAGGCGCCCATCGAACGGGTCACCGGCTGGGACACGCCCTACCCGCACGCCCAGGAATGGGACTACTTCCCGGGGCCGGCGCGGGTCGGCGCGGCATTCAAGCGCGCAATGGAGGTCTGAATGGGTACCCATGTGATCAAGATGCCTGACATCGGTGAAGGCATCGCCGAAGTCGAGCTGGTGAAGTGGTATGTGCAGGTCGGCGAGACCGTCAGCGAGGACCAGACCCTGGCCGATGTGATGACCGACAAGGCCATGGTGGAAATCCCCTCGCCGGTGGCCGGCACGGTGCTGGCCCTGGGTGGCACCCCGGGCCAGGTGATGGCCGTCGGCAGCGAACTGATCCGCCTGGAAGTGGCCGGCGCCGGCAATGCCAAGGCCAGCGAGCCCGCGCCCGGCGTGGCGCAGCGTACCGAGCCGCCAGCTGCTGCCGAGCCGGTCAAGGCCGTGGCTGCGCCGCCCGCCCCCGCTGCCCCGGCGCGCCCGGTCGCCAGCCCGGCACCCACCCCGAGCGTACGCCGTGAACCAGGCGAGAAGCCGCTGGCCTCGCCGGCCGTGCGCCAGCGCGCCCGCGAGCTGGGCATCGAACTGCAGTTCGTCACGGGCAGCGGGCCGATCGGGCAGATCCGCCACGAAGACCTCGATGCCTACCTGAGCCGTGGCCAGAGCGGCATGCCGCGTGCCAGTGGCTATGCCGCGCGCCACGACGAGCAGGCCATCCCGGTGATCGGCCTGCGCCGCAAGATCGCGCAGAAGATGGCCGAGGCCAAGCGGCGCATTCCGCACTTCAGCTACGTCGAGGAAATCGACGTGACCGACCTGGAAGCCCTGCGCGCGCACCTGAACGCCAAGCACAGCCAGCAGCGCGGCAAGCTGACCCTGCTGCCGCTGCTGATCCGCGCCCTGGTGGTGGCGCTGCGCGAGCATCCGCAGCTCAACGCCCGCTATGACGACGAGGCCGAAGTGGTCACCCGCTACGGCGCGGTGCACGTGGGCGTCGCCACCCAGAGCGACAATGGCCTGATGGTGCCGGTGCTGCGCCACGCCGAGTCCCGCGACCTGTGGGGCAATTCGGCGGAGATCGCCCGCCTGGCCGAGGCCGCGCGCAGCGGCAAGGCCCAGCGCGACGAGCTGTCCGGCTCGACCATCACCCTGAGCAGCCTCGGCGCCCTGGGCGGCATCGTCAGCACGCCGGTGATCAACGCGCCGGAAGTGGCCATAGTCGGGGTCAACCGCATGGTCGAACGGCCGGTGGTGATCAACGGCCAGATCGTCGTGCGCAAGATGATGAACCTGTCCTCTTCCTTCGATCACCGGGTGGTCGACGGCATGGACGCGGCGGCTTTTATCCAGACCGTGCGCGGCCTGCTCGAACACCCCGCCAGCCTGTTCCTGGAGTGAGCCTGTGAAACAGAACCAGACCCTCGAAACCACCCTGCTGATCGTCGGCGGCGGCCCCGGCGGCTACGTCGCCGCCATCCGCGCCGGCCAGCTGGGCATCCGCACCGTGCTGGTGGAAGGCGCCGCATTGGGCGGTACCTGCCTGAACATCGGCTGCATCCCGTCCAAGGCGCTGATCCATGCCGCCGAGGAGTTTCTCAAGACCCGCGAGTACGCGGCCCATTCGCCCCTGGGCATCCAGGTGCAGGCGCCGCGTATCGACATCGCCCGCACCGTGGCGTGGAAGGACGGCATCGTCGAGCGCCTCACCAGCGGCGTCGGCGCACTGCTGAAGAAGCATGGCGTGGAAGTCGTCCAGGGCTGGGCGAGCATCGTTGATGGCAAGACCGTCGACGTCGCGCTCAGCGGTGGTGAGCAACGTCGCATCCATTGCCAGCACCTGCTGCTGGCCGCCGGTTCGAAGTCGGCAGAATTGCCGTTCCTGCCGCTGGGCGGCAACGTCATCTCCTCCACCGAGGCCCTGGCGCCGAAGACCCTGCCCAAGCGCCTGGTGGTGGTCGGCGGCGGCTATATCGGCCTGGAGCTGGGCACCGCCTACCGCAAATTGGGCGTCGAGGTAACGGTGGTGGAAGCGCAGCCGCGCATCCTGCCGAGCTATGACGAGGAGCTGACCAAGCCCGTCGCGGCCGCGCTGCGCAAGCTAGGCGTGGAACTGTACCTGGGCCACAGCGTGCTGGGCCTGGAACCAGACGGCCACGGTCTGCGCGTGCGCGACGATCAGGGCGCGCAGCGGGTGATCGAGGCCGACCAGGTGCTGGTCGCCGTCGGCCGCCACCCCAACACGGCCGGCTGGAACCTGGAAAGCCTGGGCCTGGAGATGAACGGCCGTGCGCTGCGCATCGACGAGCAATGCCGTACCTCGATGCGCAATGTCTGGGCCATCGGCGATATCGCCGGCGAGCCGATGCTGGCGCACCGCGCCATGGCCCAGGGCGAAATGGTCGCGGAAATCATCGCCGGCAAACGCCGCGCCTTCACCCCCACGGCGATCCCGGCGGTATGCTTCACCGACCCGGAAGTGGTGGTGGTCGGCCAGTCACCGGATCAGGCCAAGGCCGCCGGGCTGGACTGCATCGTGGCCAGCTTCCCCTTCGCCGCCAACGGCCGCGCCATGACCCTGGAGTCCAGCGACGGCTTCGTGCGTGTGGTGGCGCGCCGCGACAACCACCTGATCCTCGGCTGGCAGGCGGTGGGCAAGGCGGTGTCGGAGCTGTCCACCGCCTTCATCCAGTCGATCGAGATGAACGCGCGCCTGGAAGACATCGCCGGCACCATCCACGCCCACCCGACCCTCGGCGAAGCGGTGCAGGAAGCGGCGCTGCGGGCGCTGGGGCATGCCTTGCATATCTGAACAGAGAACCTCGTAGGGTGCGCCGTGCGCACCAGAGGCCCGCACGCAATCGGTGGTGCGCACGGCGCACCCTGCGAGATTGTGGTTTACCCACCCGCCCGCTTAACCGCCACCAACCAGGCCGGATCGAGGCGGCTCTGCTCCAGCTCCAATCCCTGCGCCTCCATGTTGGCGCGGTGCTGATCGATCTCGCGCAGCATCTGGCTGATTTCGCCGGTGTTGCCGTCCAGCTGGTGCATCTGCGTCACGCCCAGGTGGTAGAAGCGCAGCAGCTTCATCGCCGTCGGGTCGCCGGCCGCCACCCCGCTTTCGACATGGTGCATGACGTTGGTGATGCGCATCAGGTTGCGCTTGAGCTGCCAGCCATACACCGCCGGCGCCATCCACGGCAGCGCCCACAGCTTGAAGCGCACCAGCGCGATGGTCAGCCCCAGCCCGGCCAGCACGCCGATCAGGTTCCAGCGAAAATTGTCGCCGCCGGCCGTGCCGAACAGCTGCACCAGCAAGGTGGACAGCAGCAGGGCCAGGCCCACGAAGGTGGCGGCGATCACCAGGGTGATGCGCCGGGTTTGCCGGCGGTAGTCTTCGGGGTTGTGCGGTTTGATCTCGAACATGAGGGCGGTGCGGCTCCGGGGCAAATGGGGGACAGGCCGCGCATTATCACCCCTAAGCGACACATAGATGCAGCTCAGGCTTCGGATAATGGCCGGCAACGCTGGCGAGCCCGCCTCGATATCACCAAAGCTTTATGCGCCTATCGCCACTCGTTTCTAGCCCACGCCCGAGGGCGGCCAAGGGCTGGCTTATAGTTTTTGAGTGGGTTGTCTCGTCTTCTGCCCATGGCCGATCGCCTGCGATTCGAACCGAACATCGAGTTCCTTCCACCATCGTTTCAGGAGGTGCGTATGTTGTTCGCCGTCAGTTACAAGACCCGGGGCACCATCACCGAGGATACCGCTGGCCGCTCGCTCAAGTTGTTCGCCAACTGGACGCCGCCTGCCGGTTACGTGTTCAAGGCCCACTACACCAACGCCGATGGCAATGGCGGCCTGGCCCTGGTCGAGATCGACTCGGCTGCCGCCGCACTGGAAGTGCACAGCGCCTGGACGCCGTTCTTCGAATTCACCACGGTGCCCATCCTCGAGATCGAACAAGCCATGCAGATTCACGCCAAAACCAGCAGCTGGCGGGCATCGGTGAAATAGCCGCGATCAGGACGCCAGCCTGCTTGCCCGGCCGCATTCCTGCGCTGCGCGAGGGAGTGGGCCTTTGCCCAGCCACTTCAAGCGGAGACCGGAAGGCCCTGCCCGCTGGCTGCCAAGAGCGGCAAGGTGGCGCACCGCCGATTCACTCGGCCAGATAGTGCTGCACGATCCGTGCGTAACTGCCGTCCGCCACCAGCTGCTCCAGGGCGACGCCGTAGCGCCGGACGAACTCCGGGCTGGTGGTTGCCTTGCTGAAGGCCACCTCGGCGGCCTCGCTGGAAACCACCACGGCCGTCGCCTTGATCCGCTGGTCGAGGCCCAGCTGGTGGATCTCGTAGCCACCGGTGTGCTCATCGGCGATCAGGCCGTCGATGCGGCGCCGCTCGAGCATCCGCCAGAGGTTGTGGCGGCTGGCGTTGAACGACACCCGCGACGCGAAGGCCTCCCGGCTCATCAGCTGCTGATAGTCATCACCGTAGGCCACGTTGATCTGCGCGCCGAGGCGAAACGGGGTGTCCTGCAATTCGAGCAGATGGCTGACCGGCCAGCGCGCCAGGGCGTCCCGGTGCATGAACAGGATATTGCGCGAAGGCGGCAGCACCTTGCCGGAAAAGTGGGCGTAGACCTCGCGCTCGGGCTTGCGGAAGGCGCCGGACAGTACATCCAGACGCCCCTGCTCCAGCGCCTTGAGCGCCCGCGCCCAGGGCAGCTTGACCAGGCGGGTCTGGCATCCCAGGCGCGCCAGTGCCGCGCGGTTGATGTCGACATAGATACCGGCGACCTCGCCACTGGGCAGTAGCATGCTGAATGGCGGGTCGTCGTCCCAGCGCAGGGTCTTCTCACAGGCCAGCACTGCGCCGGGCAGGAGCGTCAGCAGGAGGAGAAAGACTTTCGAATAGCTGCTGTGCGGCTGGGACAAGGCTCCTGCAACGGCTTTATCCAAGATCATCCCTCATGGCCGATTCGGCGGGCTTTGCCTGAGTCTAGAGAAAGAGCCCGGTGCCCGAGCAGATTTTCCGCAAACGCTGCGCCACCGGGGTGGGAAAGCTGGCAAACGACAGCGGCCATCCCCGGAAAAGAGCAGGCATGGCCGGCATCAGGCCTCCACCGCAGCCCACTGCTTGCTCAAGCGCTTGTCCGACACCGCCATCCTGGTCCCCAGCTGCTGGGCGAACAGCGACACGCGGTATTCCTCCAGCATCCAGCGATACAGCGTCAGGTTGGCGTCGCGCTTGCCCTCCTGGCCGTGCTTGGCCAGGCGTGCCTGGTACTGCTCCCAGTAGCCAGCCAGCTCGCCGGCCCAGACGCGGTCGCGCTGCACCTGGCCGGCGATCTTGTCCAGGCGCTGCTCGATGGCCTTGAGGTAGCGTGGCACTTCCTTGAGCCACTCGCCCGGGGTTTCGCGGACGAAACCGGGATACACCAGGTTGGCCAGCTGCGCCTTGATGTCGTTGAGCGCCATGGCCTGGGCCAGGTCGATCTTGCCCTTGAAGCGCTTCTGCAGGCCGTGCCACAGCTTGAGGATTTCCAGGGTCAGCTTGGCCAGGCGCTCGGCGTGGTCGGCCCAGGCGCCGCGCTTTTTCTCGGCCAGGGCGGCCAGGGCGGCGCCATCGCGCGGCAGGCTCGTCTCGCCGTCGAGGATGCAGCCGTCGAGGCTGGCCAGGAGGATGTCCTCGACCAGCGCCTCGACCCGGCCCAGGTCGCGATACAGCAGGCCCAGGTCGGTCAGCCCCGGCAACTTGTTACGCAGGAACTTGGCGGGTTCGGCCAGTTGCTGCAACAACAGGCGTTGCAGGGCGCGGCGGTGCTGGTAGTCGGCTTCGGCCTGGGTCGGGAAGCGGCCTTCCTTGACCACCCCGCCCTCCTCCACCAGCGCCGGGAATACGGTCATGGAGAGCCCGGCGATCTTCTGCTGGGTCTTCTCGGCGACTTCGGCGAACGCCTTGGCCTGCACCGGCTGCTGCGCCTTGTCGCTCTGCGGGATGGCCAGGGCGGCCTGGCTGGCTTCGGCAAAGCGCGCGCACAGCTCAGCCAGGTCGCGGCCCTCGCCGAGGAACTTGCCGCGGGCGTCGACCACCTCCAGGTTCATCTTCAGGTGGCTGTCGACCTGCGCGGCGGCTTCGCTCCAGGCTTCCTCGGAGACCCGCGCCCCGGTCATGCGCTGCAGTTCGCGGCCGAGGCTGTCCGCCAGGCTGCCCTGGGCGAAGGTCAGCTTGCTCAGCGCGGCGCCGACGAAGTCCGGCACCGGCACGAAGTTCTTGCGCAGGGCCTTGGGCAGGTTGCGCACCAGGGCGATGGCCTTGGCCTCCAGCAGGCCGGGCACCAGCCACTCCAGGCGCTCGGGAGGCAGTTGTGGCAGCAGCGGCGCCGGCACGCGCAGGGTCACGCCGTCGCGCGGGTGATTCGGCTCGAAGTGGTAGGTCAACGGCAGTTGCAGCTCGCCGATATGCAGGATGTCAGGGTACTGCTGCGCGGTGACTTCCTTGGCATCACGCGCCAGCACGTCTTCCTCGCGCATGATCAGCAGCTGCGGGTTCTTCGCGCTCTCGCTCTTGTACCAGTGCTCGAAGGTGGCAGCCTGGTTGATCTCCGCCGGGATGCGCGCCTCGTAGTAGGCAAACAGGGTTTCCTCGTCGGCGAGGATGTCGCGGCGCCGGGCCTTGGCTTCCAGCTCGTCGAGCCGCTCCAGCAGCAGGCGGTTGGCGTTCAGGCACTTGGCGCGGCTGTTGATTTCGCCACGCACCAGGCCTTCGCGGATGAACAGCTCGCGCGAAGCCACCGGATCGACCGGACCGTAATGCACCGGGCGGCGGCCGACGACGATCAGGCCGTACAGAGTGACCTGCTCGAAGGCCACCACCTGGCCGCGCTTCTTCTCCCAGTGCGGCTCGAAGTGGTTCTTCTTGATCAGGTGGCCGGCCAGCGGCTCGATCCAGTCCGGCTCGATCTTGGCCACCTGGCGGGCGAACAGCTTGGTGGTTTCCACCAGCTCGGCGGCCATCACCCAGGTCGGCTTCTTGCGCCCGATCACCGAGGACGGATGAATCCAGAAACGACGCTGGCGCGCGCCAAGGTAGTCGCCATCCTCGGTCTTCTGGCCGATCTGGCTGAGCAGGCCGCTGAGAATGGCCTTGTGCACGGCGGCGTAGCCCTTGGCGCGCTGGGCCGCTTCGCTGGCCTCGGCCTGCTCGCGGGCGATGGCGTTGACCTTGGTGTCGGTGGTCGGGCTTGGCGCGCTCTTGTGAGAGGGGCCTTGGCCGCGACCAGCTGCTTGCGGGCCCGCATCGCGGCTGAAGCCGCTCCCACCCGGCGTTTGCAGCTGCAGCTCGCGGGCGATCAACACCAGCTGACGATGGGCGTCGCGCCATTCGCGCAGGCGCATGTAGTTGAGGAAGTTCTTCTTGCACCAGTTGCGCAGCGGGTTGCTGCCCAGCTCCTGGCGCTTCTCCTCGAAGCCGCGCCACAGGTTGATCAGCGCGGCGAAGTCGGAGTCCACATCCTTCCACTGCGCATGGGCCTGGTCGGCGGCCTGCTGGCGGTCCATCGGCCGCTCGCGCGGGTCCTGCACGGACAGCGCGGCGGTGACGATGAGGATCTCGTCCAGGCTGCCGAGCTTGGCCGCCTCCAGCACCATGCGGCCCAGGCGCGGGTCGATGGGCAGGCGCGCCAGCTGGCGGCCGATGGGCGTGAGCTGGCTGTCGCGGTCGACCGCCGAGAGCTCCTGCAACAGGTTGAAGCCGTCGCTGATGGCCTTGCCATCCGGCGGCTCGATAAAGGGGAAAGCCTCGATGCTGCCCAGGCGCAGATGGAGCATCTGCAGGATCACCGCAGCCAGGTTGGTACGCAGGATTTCCGGATCGGTGAAGGCCGGCCGGCCGAGGAAATCCTCCTCGCTGTACAGGCGCACGCAGATGCCCGGCTCGACCCGCCCGCAACGGCCCTTGCGCTGGTTGGCGCTGGCCTGGGAGATGGCCTCGATGGGCAGGCGCTGGACCTTGGCGCGGTAGCTGTAGCGGCTGATCCGTGCGGTGCCGCTGTCGATCACGTAGCGGATGCCCGGCACGGTCAGCGAGGTCTCCGCGACGTTGGTGGCCAGCACTATCTTGCGTCCGCTCATGGGCGCGAAGATCTTCTGCTGCTCGGCCGGGGTCAGCCGCGCGTACAGCGGCAGCACTTCGGTGAAGCGCAGGTTGGCCTTGCGCAGCGCCTCGGCGGCATCGCGAATCTCGCGCTCGCCGGGGAGGAAGATCAGCACGTCGCCGGGGCGCTTGCCCTCGGCCTTTTCATGGGCGGCGATCTCGTCCAGCGCGGCGAGGATGCCCTGGTCGACGGTGAGGTCATCCAGCAGGCTCTCGCCCTCCTCGTCCACCTCGGCGGCCAGCGGGCGGTACCAGGTGTCCACCGGGTAGGTGCGCCCGGAAACCTCGACGATCGGCGCATCCGGAAGGCCGGCCCCGCCGAAGTGCTTGGAAAAGCGCTCCAGGTCGATGGTCGCCGAGGTGATGATCACCTTGAGGTCGGGGCGGCGCGGCAGCAGGGTTTTCAGGTAGCCGAGGAGGAAGTCGATGTTCAGCGAACGCTCGTGGGCCTCGTCGACGATGATGGTGTCGTACTTTTCCAGGTAGCGGTCGTGCTGGGTCTCGGCCAGCAGGATGCCGTCGGTCATCAGCTTGATCAGGCTGCTGTCCTTGCTCTGGTCCTCGAAGCGCACCTGGTAGCCAACCAGCTCGCCGAGCGGCGTGCCGATTTCCTCGGCCACCCGGGTGGCCACGCTGCGCGCGGCCAGGCGGCGCGGCTGGGTGTGGCCGATCAGGCCGTGCACGCCACGGCCGATCTCCAGGCAGATCTTCGGCAGCTGGGTGGTCTTGCCCGAGCCGGTCTCGCCGGCGATCACCAGCACCTGGTGCTCCTGCAGCGCCTTCTTGATCTCGTCGCGCTTGGCGGCGATCGGCAGGCTGTCGTCGTAGCGCATGACCGGCACGCTGCGCTTGCGCGCCTCGACCTTGGCCACGGAGGCCTGGAAACGCTCCAGCCACTGCGCCTGCTTGGCCTCGTCCGGCTGCTTGCGCAGCTCGTGCAGCTGGCGGCGCAGACGATGACGGTCGGCCAGCAGGGCCTGGTCGAGGTTGTTCAGCAGGGTGTCGATGGCGGGCGTTGCGTCTGTCATGGCGGGGACTTGTCGGAGAACGGCAGGGCTGCGTCGGCGCGCGACGGCAGCGGAAATGGAAGCCGGCGATTGTCGCAGATTGCCGCACCGCTCGGGAAACCCCGGCGTGCGGCAGCATTCTCGGCGCGCACCCGGCAAGCGGATGAACGCTGAGCGCGGCTAAAGATCGGCGGCCTCGATCCGCTACAGTGAGTAGCGCAGCCTCGCCACAACCTTGACTGGCATCAACCGCACGCGTGCCGCACTGCGGCAGAGTATGGCCAAATGCCAGTCAGTTACCCAAAGAAGTCGAATATGGGCACATGGATTCGTAATCTCTCGCTGAAATACAAGTTCTGGGCGGTCAATCAGGTGGCCTTCGTCACCACCCTGCTGCTGGTGCTGTTCGCCATGCAGCAGGAACAGCAGGGCCTCACCGACGCCGCCCGCGACGCCGCCCAGGCGCGCGCCAACCTGCTGGCCGCCTGGCCGCAGGACCAGCAGTTGCCGGGCGACGCCCAGGCGCTGCGCTTCGCCAGCGGCAGCCAGCCGAACCTGGCCGGGGTGGATGGCGCCGCGCTGGCCAACGGCCGTGGCTGGGTCGAACTGGAGCACGATGGCCTGTGGGGCGACAGCCCCGTGGTCGGCGCCTGGGTGCAGGATGCCGCGAGCGGCCAGCGCCTGGCCGTGCTGGCCCGTGCCCCGAGCCTGCAGCAGGTGTTTCAGCAACGGGCCGGGGCCTATGCCCTGGCCGTGGCGGTGCTGATGCTGTTGCTGCTGGGCGCCTCGCAGCTGCTGATCCGCTTCATCCTCAGCCACCTGCACGCCCTCAAGGACACCATGCAGCACGTCGAGCGCAGCGGCGACCTGTCGGCCCGCGCGCAGAGCAACAGCCAGGACGAAGTGGGCCAGATGGCCAACGCCTTCAACGCCATGCAGAGCGGCTACCAGCGCGTGGTCGCCACCGTGGCCCAGGCCGCAGCCAGCCTGGACGACGGCGCCAAGCGCCTGGAAGCCAGCATGACCCAGGTGCGCAGCGGCATGCTCGGCCAGCAGAGCGAGACCGACCAGGCCGCCACGGCGATCAACGAGATGTCCGCCACCGTGCACCACATCGCCCAGCACGCCGCCGACACCCGCGACCAGTCCACCGAGGCGGACCGCCTCAGCGGCATCGGCCTGCAGGTGGTCGAGCGCGCCAGCAGCGCCATCGCCAATCTGTCCCAGGGCGTGCAGCAGACCGCCGAGATGATCCAGAAACTGGCCGAGGACAGCCAGACCATCGGCGGCATGGTCAACGTGATCCACGGCATCGCCGAACAGACCAACCTGCTGGCGCTCAACGCCGCCATCGAGGCCGCCCGCGCCGGCGAGATGGGCCGCGGCTTCGCCGTGGTCGCCGACGAGGTGCGCAACCTGGCCAAGCGCGTGCAGGACTCCACCGACGAGATCACCCGCATGATCAGCAACCTGCAGGCCGGCAGCCGCGACGCCGTGGAGTTCATGCGCGAAAGCTCGCTGAAGGCCGACCACTGCGTGCAGGAAGCCGGCGCGGCCGGCGAGGCCCTGGGCAACATCGCCCAGGCCGTGGCGCTGATGCGCCAGAGCAACACGCAGATCGCCGTGGCCGCCGAGCAGCAGAGCCAGGTGGCCGAGGAAATGACCCGCTCGGTGGTCGGCATCCGCGACGTCACCGAGCAGACCGTGCAGCAGACCCTGGCCTCGGCCAGCACCAGCGCCGAGCTGGTCGGCCTGGCTGCCGAACTGGGCAAGGCCGTGGGCAAGCTCAAGCTCTGAGCGGGGATGATGTGGGGTGCGCACGGCGCACCCTACCGGTAAAGCACTCCGCAGAAACGACAAAGCCCCGCCGAAGCGGGGCTTTGTCATTGCGGCGCAGGCATCAGGCCTTGGCGGCGATCTTCTTCAGCTCTTCGTCACGCAGCTCGCGACGCAGGATCTTGCCGACGTTGGTGGTCGGCAGGCTGTCGCGGAATTCCACGGAACGCGGCACCTTGTAGCCGGTGAGGTTGGCGCGCATGTGCTCCATCACCTGCTCCTTGGTCAGGCTTTCGCCCGGCTTGACCACCACGAAGACCTTGATCGCCTCGCCGGACTTCTCGTCCGGCACGCCGATGGCGGCGCACAGCAGCACGCCCGGCAGGGTCACCAGCACGTCTTCCAGCTCGTTCGGGTAGACGTTGAAGCCGGATACCAGAATCATGTCCTTCTTGCGGTCGACGATGCGCATGAAGCCGTCGGCCTGGATCACCGCGATGTCGCCGGTCTTCAGCCAGCCATCCTTGTCGAGGATCTCGTCCGTGGCGTCCTGGCGCTGCCAGTAGCCCTTCATCACCTGCGGGCCCTTGACGCACAGCTCGCCACGCTCGCCCATCGGCAGGTCGTTGCCGGCGTCGTCGATGACCTTGCACAGGGTCGAGGGCACCGGGATGCCGATGGTGCCGATCTGGATGTTCTGGAACGGGTTGACCGATACCACCGGGCTGGTTTCGGTCATGCCGTAACCTTCGCAGATGGCGCAGCCGGTGACTTCCTTCCAGCGCTCGGCCGCGGCCAGTTGCAGGGCCATGCCGCCGGACAGGGTCAGCTTCAGGCCGGAGAAGTCCAGCTTGCGGAAGTCTTCGCTGTTGCACAGGGCGACGAACAGGGTGTTGAGGCCGACGAAGGCGCTGAACTTCCAGTTGCCCAGTTCCTTCACGGTGCCCGGCAGGTCGCGCGGGTTGGTGATCAGGATGTTGTGGTTGCCGGTGAGCATCATCGCCATGCAATGGAAGGTGAAGGCGTAGATGTGGTACAGCGGCAGCGGGCAGATGACGATCTCGCAACCTTCGTTGAGGTTGGAGCCCATCAGCGCCTTGGACTGCAGCATGTTGGCGATCAGGTTGCGGTGGGTCAGCATCGCGCCCTTGGCCACGCCGGTGGTGCCACCGGTGTACTGCAGCACGGCGACGTCGCCGTTGCTCGGGTTGGCTTCCTTGACCGGCTTGCCGCGGCCCTTGGCCAGGGCCTCGTTGATCTTCACCGCCTGCGGCAGGTTGTAGGCCGGCACCATCTTCTTCACGTGCTTGACCACGAAGTTGACCAGGGTGCGCTTGAGCAGCGGCAGCAGGTCGGCGACTTCGGTGACCACCACGTGCTTGATGCCGGTCTTGGGCAGCACTTCCTCGGCCAGGTGGGCCATGTTGGCCAGGCACACCAGGGCCTTGGCGCCGGAGTCGTTGAACTGGTGCTCCATCTCCCGCGCGGTGTACAGCGGGTTGGTGTTGACCACGATGAGGCCAGCACGCATGGCGCCGAATACCACGACCGGGTATTGCAGGACGTTGGGCAGCTGCACGGCGATGCGGTCGCCAGGCTGAAGGTCGGTGTGATTCTGCAGATAGGCGGCGAACGCGCCGGACAACTCGTACAGCTCACCGTAGGTGAGTGTCTTGCCCAGGTTGCTGAACGCAGGCTTGTCGGCAAAGCGTTGGCAGGACTGTTTCAGTACGGCCTGAATATTGGGGTACTGATCGGCATCGATCTCGGCAGCGATCCCGACTGGGTACTTGTCCTTCCAGAAGTTCTCGGTCATGGAAGCCTACTCCTGAGCAACAGCTTATTTACACCACGCGAAGGCGGTTAATTATTGTGTTTGGCGAGCCGATCCAGAGCCGGATCGACGAAAAAACCGCGCCGAGAGTAGCAGCTTTGCCAAACAGCGACTAGCACCAAACCTGCCCTGATCGGTCACAAAAATGACCGTTCATTATTTAACGGTCATTTTCTTGACTACCTGGAAAAATCCAGCGAGCTCAGTCAGGCCGGGCCTTTCAGGCGATATCGCGGAGTTCGCGACGGAGAATTTTGCCAACCGGAGTCATCGGCAAGGCGTCCTTGAAGACGATGTGCTTGGGCACCTTGTAGCCGGTGAAGTTCTCCCGGCAATAGGCCTTCAGCTCGTCCACGCTGACCCCGCCCTCGCGCGGCACGACGAACAACTTGACCGCCTCGCCAGACTTCTCGTCCGGCACGCCGATGGCCGCGCAGCTGGCGACTTTCGGGTGGGCCATGACCACGTCCTCGATCTCGTTGGGGTACACGTTGAAGCCGGAGACGATGATCATGTCCTTCTTGCGGTCGACGATGCGCACGTAGCCGTCCGGGTCGATCACCGCCACGTCGCCGGTCTTGAACCAGCCATCGGCATCCAGCACCTCGGCGGTCGCCTCGGGGCGCTGCCAGTAGCCCTTCATCACCTGCGGGCCCTTGATGCACAGCTCGCCGCGCTCGCCGATCGGCTGCTCGACGCCCTCGTCGTCGATCACCTTGAGCGTGGTGCCGGCCACCGGGATGCCCACGGTGCCCAGGCGCGCCAGCTTGCCGTAGCAGTTGGTGGTGGCCACCGGCGAGGTCTCGGTGAGGCCGTAGCCCTCGACGATCGGGCAACCGGTCATCTGCTGCCAGCGCTCGGCGGTGGCCTTGACCAGCGCGGTGCCACCGGAGTTGGTCAGCTTGAGGCGGGAGAAGTCCAGGTTCTTGAACTCGGGGTGGTCCATCAGCGCGACGAACAGGGTGTTGAGGCCCAGCAGCGCGGAGAACTGCCACTTGCCCAGTTCCTTGACGAAGCCGGCGATGTCGCGCGGGTTGGTGATCAGCACGTTGTGGTTGCCGCTGACCATCATGCACATGCAGTTCGCGGTGAAGGCATAGATATGGTACAGCGGCAGCGGCGCGATCATGATCTCGCCGCCTTCGCGCATCAGCGGCAGGCCGTCCTCGCCGGTCTGCTGCAGGCAGTTGTGCACCTGCTGCATGTTGGCCACCAGGTTGCCGTGGGTGAGCATGGCGCCCTTGGCCACCCCGGTGGTGCCGCCGGTGTACTGCAGCACGGCGATATCGTCGAAGCCGACCTTGACCGGCTTCAGGCCATGGCCCTGGCCCAGCACGTCCTTGAAGCGCACGGCCTGGGGCAGGTGGAAGTCCGGAACCAGCTTCTTCACCTTCTTCACCAGGGTGTTGACCAGCCAGCCCTTGAGGCCGGGCATCAGGTCGCCCATGCGCGCCTCGATCAGGTACTCGATGTCGCTGTCGGGCAGCACTTCCTGCACCGACTTGCCGAAGGTGTTGAGGTACACCAGGGCGCGCACGCCGGCATCCTTGAACTGGTGGCGCATCTCGCGCACGGTGTACAGCGGGTTGGTGTTGACCACGATCAGCCCGGCGCGCATGGCGCCGAACACGGCAATCGGGTACTGCAGGATATTGGGCATCTGCACGGCGATGCGGTCGCCGGGCACAAGGTCGGTGTTCCTCTGCAGCCAGGCGGCGAAGGCCGCGGAATGGCGCTCCAGCTCGGCATAGCTCAGCGTCACCCCGAGGTTGCTGAAGGCCGGGCGATCGGCGAATTTCTTGCAGGAGCGTTCGAACACTTCGACTACCGAACGGTAGGTGGAGAGGTCGAGCTGGCTGGATACCCCGGCCGGACGCTTGTCGTCCCAGAAGTCAGGTTGCATTGTTGTTATTCCCCTTGACCTGAAAATTCCAACCGGCTGCCTGCAAGGCGGCCGGACTGCAGCGGAACTTAGCAGCTCCGCCGACGCCGGCAAATAGCGGCCGGCCACTCATTGACTTCATGAATCTTGCCCAGTGCAGCAGAACGATCATCATCTCGTTAAGCTATAGCCCCCATGTCCCGCCTCGTCGTTCCCATGCTCCTACGCTGCAGCATCGCGTTTCTCGCCTTCTGGCTGTGCCTTGCGGCAGCGGCAGGCGAAATACGCCTGGCCACCCTCGAGTATCCACCCTACAGCTCCCAGCACCTGCCGGCCGGCGGCAGCATCGTCGAGCTGACCCAGCGCGCCTTCGCCAGCCAGGGCCACAAGGCCCGGATAGACTTCCTGCCCTGGGCACGGGTCCGGGCCGAGTTGCGCAATGGCCTGTACCAGGGGGCCCTGGCGCTCTGGCCGCAGGAGATCATCGAGGAGAACCTGGTCGCCTCGCGGCCGCTGTTCTACAGCCAGCTGGGCTTCTTCGTGCGCCAGGACAGCCCGGTACATTTCGCCACCCTGGGCGAGCTGCGCGGCCAACGCGTCGGCATCGTCCGTGGCTATGGATATCCTCCCAATCTGCTGAGCTCCGGCTTGCTTGCCGAGGAAGCTGTGGACGACATCAGCAACCTGCGCAAACTGGCGGCGCGGCGCTTCGATCTGGTGCTGCTGGAGCGCATCGTCGGCCAGCACCTGATCGCGGGCGATGCGGCCTTGCGCGGGCGCCTGACCTGGCAGGAGCCGGCACTGGAGCGCATTCCGCTGTTCGTCGGCTTCACCCCGGCGCGCCCCGGGCAGCCGGACTGGGCGCATATTTTCGCCCGAGGCCTGGCCGAGTTGCACAACAACGGCGAGTACACCCGGATTCTCCAGCGCCACGCCGGCGCCGCGCCCTGAACAAGCGCTTTGCCTGCCCCGCCAAGGCATGCACAATGCCGTGATACCCAGGGCACAAGGACCCGCCATGCAGCACGCAGAGTTCTGGCTAAGCACACCCGACGGCAGCCGGCTGTTCGTCAACCACTGGCATGCCGACGGACCGCCCAAGGCCGTGGTGATGATTGCCCACGGCATGGCCGAACACAGTACCCGCTATGCCCGCCTGGCCGCCGCCCTGGTCGCCGATGGCTTTGCCGTGTACGCCCACGACCAGCGCGGCCACGGCCGCACCGCCGAACAGGGCGTGCTCGGCCATTACGCCGACGAAGGCGGCTGGCACAAGGTGGTTGGCGACCTGGCCTGCCTCAATCACCATATCCGCCAGCAGCATCCGCGGGTGCCGATCTTCCTGCTGGCGCACAGCATGGGCAGCTACATCGCCCAGGCCTACCTGATGCAGCACAGCTGCAGCCTGCAGGGCGCCATCCTGTCCGGCTCGAACTACCAGCCGCTGGCCCTGTACCGCGTGGCCAGCCTGATCGCCCGTTTCGAGCGCTGGCGCCAGGGCCCGCTGGGGCACAGCAAGCTGATCGACTTCCTCTCGTTCGGCTCGTTCAACAAGGCCTTCAAGCCCAACCGCACCGCCTTCGACTGGCTCAGCCGCGACCCGGCCGAAGTCGACAAGTACATTGCCGACCCGCTGTGCGGTTTTCTCTGCAGCAACCAGCTGTGGGTCGACCTGATCGGCGGCTTCCAGCAGATCACCCCGATCAAGCACCTGGCGCAGATCGACAGCGACCTGCCGCTGCTGGTGGTCGGCGGCTCGCGTGACCCGGTCAGTCAGGGCAAGCGTCTTGCTGATCTGGCCGGCGCCCTGCGCACCGCCGGCATCCGCGATGTACAGCTGCAGATCTACCCCGACGCCCGTCACGAGATCCTCAACGAAAGTAATCGCGACGCCGTCACCGACCACCTGCGCACCTGGCTGAACGCGGCCCTGAGCCGTCGCCGGGAGTGCCCCGACCCCACCAAGGAGCCCCTATGACCCAGGTCAGCAACATCCCCTACGACGCCCTCGAAGTCGGCCAGCAGGCCAGTTTCGAGAAGACAGTTTCAGAGCGCGACATCCAGCTGTTCGCCGCCGTTTCCGGCGACAACAACCCGGTACACCTGGACGCCGCCTTCGCCGCCGAGACGCTGTTCAAGGAGCGCATCGCCCACGGCATGTTCAGCGGTGCACTGATCAGCGCGGCGATTGCCTGCCGCCTGCCCGGCCCGGGCACCATCTACCTGGGCCAGAGCCTGAAGTTCACCCGCCCGGTGAAGCTCGGCGACACCCTCACGGTCAAGCTGGAAGTCCTGGAGAAACTGCCCAAGGGCCGCGTCAAGCTGGCCACCCGGGTGTTCAACCAGAACGAGGAACAGGTGGTCGACGGCGAAGCCGAAGTGCTCGCCCCGCGCGCCGCGCAGACCCTGACCATGCCGGCCATGCCGCAGGTGACCATCGGCTGACCAGCCCGGCTGCCGGGCGACAGCACCTAAGGGTGCTGCGCCTCGGCGGCCACCTCCTCCACCCAGACGCTGGCAGTCATGCCCGCACTCAGGGTCAGCTTCTGCGGCAACTGTTCCAGCTCGATCCGTACCGGAATGCGCTGGGCCAGGCGCACCCAGTTGAACGTCGGCTCGACATTGGCCAGCAACTGGCTATCGCTGATCGCGTTGCGGTCGGTGATGCCGCGGCTGATGCTCTGCACCCGTCCCGGCAACGGCTCGTCGGCGCTCATCAGATGCACCCGCACCGGGGCGCCGAGCCGGATGCCGGGCAGCTTGGTTTCCTCGAAATAGGCCTGCACGTAGAAGGAGCCGTCGGCGACCAGCGCCATCACCGGCTGGCCGGCCTGGACATAGTTGCCCTGGGCCAAGTGCAGGTTGGTGATCTGCCCGTCGCGCGGCGCGCGCACTTCGCTGCGCTGCAGGTTGAGCCGGGCCAGCTGCACGTCGGCCTCGCTCTCGCGGTACTCGGCCTGGGCGATTTCGGCATTGATCTGCGCGTTTTCGCGCAGCTCCGCGCTGATCGCCTGCGGCCCCAGGCGCGTGCGCCGCGAGGCCTCGTGCTGGCGCAGGCGCAGCTGCTGGCGCCGGGTTTCGGCCACGGCCAGGGCCTTGTCCAGCGCCGCCCGGTAGCGCTCGCGGTCGATGCTCATGAGCAGTTCGCCGGCCTTGACCTGCTGGTTGTCGCGCACATTCAGCTCGACCACCCAGCCGGACACGTCCGGGGCGATGCTCACCACATCGGCGCGCACCCGCGCATCGCGGGTCCAGGGCGACAGCATGTAGTGCTGCCACAGCCAGTAGCCGGCCAGCAGGGCCAGCGCCACCACCAGCGGGGTCACCAGCATTCGCGGTAGGGAACGCATGTCTCTCTCCTCACACGCGGCTCAGCGCCGCCACCAGCGCCGCCAGTACACAGATATACAAGGCGCAGTCGAACAGCGCCTCATGCCAGATCCAGCGCGCCAGGCCGACGCGCTGCAGGCCCAGGCGCAGCAGCCCGGTCAGCAGCAGCGCCAGCAGCGCGTACAGCAACATCGGACTGAGCAGAACCCCGCCCAGCGCCCACTCACGCAGTGCCATGAATCTCTCCCGTTTGTTCGCACCACTGCCGCCAGCTGTGCTGCAACTGCTGCAACGCCGCCTGGGCCAGGCGCAGGGCCGCCTCGGCCGGCTGCTCGTGCAGGGCCGCGACCAGCTCGGCGACCGGCCGTTCCAGGGCCGCGGCCAGCCGCAGCTGCGGGCCCTGGGCCAGCAGCCGGTCCAGTTCGGCGAAGAACTGCTGCTCGGCCTGGCGCGGCACCTGCTGCGCCGCCGCCAGGCAGGCACGCAGATGCAGCAGCTCGTCGCCGATATCCAGGCAGGCGACGCCATCGTCCCAGCGGCTGCGGCTGGCATCCGGCAGCGCCGGGTGATAGCGCGCCAGCTGCAGCAGGCGGTCGGCCATGCGCCCGCCAAACCAGTTCTCGGCCCCCGCCAGGGCCTGGCGGCTCAGGCGCGAGAGGTCCTCCAGGCTGGCGCGCAGCAGGCGGCGCCCCAGCCACACCGGGTCGCGCAGCACGATCAGGCGCAGCGCCAGCACCGCACAACCGACGCCGATCAGCATGGCCAGCGCCTCATTGAGAAAGAAGGCGACGTCGTACTGCATGTCGTTGCGCGGCGCGCAGAGCACGATGAAGTGCAGGCAGAAGGACGTCGCCGCGCCGGCCAGGGCCGGCTTGGCCATGCCCAGCAGGCCGAAGAACAATGGCACGCCGAGCCCCAGGCAGAGCAGCGCGAAGCCCTGCCACTGCGGCAACAGCAACTGGCCGACGGCAAAGGCCAGCGGCAGCGCATAGAAGATCCCGCGCAGGAAGGCCATGCCGATCAGGTCGGCATTCTCGCGGCTGGCGAACAGGCTGCACACCACGCTGGCCAGCAGCAGCGCGCCACTGGCGGCCTGCCAGGCGGTGAACATCCAGAAGGCCGACAGCACCAGCAGCGTCAGGCAGCTGCGCAAGCCATAGACCGCGGCGGTCTGCACATCGCGGTGCCAGGACAGCGCCGGCGGCGCGTCCGCCGGGGCCACCCCCTGCTCCACCGCCGCCAGTGCCAGGTGGGCACGCTGCACCTGGCGCACCATCAGGGTCAGACGCGCCAGGCAGTGCTGCCGCGCCATGGGCTGGCGCAGATCGCGGGCCGCCTCGTCGAGGCGCTGCTGCAGGGCCGGCCAGTCCGCCGCCGCGGCATCCTGCAGGGCCGCCTGCACTTCGCTCAGCCAGGGTGCCAGACCGAGGGCCTCGACCCCGCTCAGCTGCCGCCACTGGCGGGCCACGCCGCGGGCCAGACGCAGCAGGCCGAGCAGATCGCGGGTCAGCACGCGCAGGGCACGGGCCCGCTGGCGACCGCGCACGCCTTCGAACCAGGCATGCTCACGCTGGGCATCCACCGCGACGATGCGCCCGAGCACGTCCAGCAGGCCCTGGCGCCCCTCGCCACGGCCGCGCAGGGCCGCAGCCGCCGCCTGCACCCCGGCCTGCCAGGTGGCCTGGGCCTGCGGCACCAGCTGGCGCTCGACCCGCTGCGGCCAGAGCAGCGTGCTGACCGCCATGGAGCAGAGGATGCCCAGGCAGATCTCGGTGCAGCGCGCCACGGCCTCGTCGAACACCAGCAACGGCTTGCCGGTGATCGGCAGGCAGATGATCGCCACGGTGTAGCCGGCCAGCACGAAGGCATAGGCCCAGGCCGTGCGCAGCAGGGTCGAGGCCAGGGTGCACAGGCCCAGCCACAAGGCCATGACCAGCAGGAACAGCCAGGGTGTCTGGGCGAACAGGGCCATGAACAGCACGCCCATGCTGGTGCCGACCAGGGTACCGAGCAGGCGCGCCAGGCCCTTCTGCACCACCATGCCGGCCAGCGGCTGGGCGACGATGAAGGCCGTCATCAGCGCCCACTGCGGTTGCTCCAGACCGAAACGCAGCGCGCACCAGAGCGCCAGGCCGCCGGCCAGGAGGGTCTTGATGGCGAACTGGATGGCCTGCGGCGCAGGCGCCACGAAAGCCTGCAGGTTTGGATGCACGCGCATGACCCGAGCAGAATGAGCGGAGTAATCATCAGCCTAGGCGAAATTCTAAAACGCCAGCTAATTATTAGCCTGCTAACTATAAATCCGGAAGGATCCCCTGCCAATCTTTTCGACGGGCAAAAAAATGGGCGACCGAAGTCGCCCTAAATTGCCTTGCGTGCTCTGTAACCGGAAGGATTAATTCGACTTGGTCTTCTTGTGCGCATCCTTCCAGATGAAGTAACCGACGCCGCCGAAGAAGGCGACCATCAACAAAACCGTACCGATACCGGCGAGTACCACTGTATCGACGAACATGGCTGCCTCCTTGTGCAATCCCCTGTTGGATGGCTTCAAGGTAACGCAGGCACGGGGATGGAAATTGACCGGGGTCAATGTCCGCGCGGGGCGGCAGGCGGGAGGTGGTGTGGGCGTTGATCTGGATCAAGTTTGCCGAGGGGCTGGCGCCCTGCCCGGCCGGTTTTCAGCGTTTCTTCGGCTTGGCCTTGGCCTTCTTCTTGGCCTTGGGCAACGGCAGCGCCTGCTCGAAAGCCTGGCGCATCTCGTCGAGTTTCTTGTCGTGCAGGTCGTGGATGCGCTTGCCGCGTTCGGCGCTGAAGTCGATCAGTTTGTCGTCGTTGCTCATGACTGCGTCCGGATCAGGCGAAAGGTGAGGTTGATACGTGGCGCCACCGGCTGGGCGGTTTTCGCCACCTGATGCTGCCAATGATGCTGGGTTGCGCCGCGCATGACCAGCAGCGTGCCATGCTCGAGTTGCAGCGAATGCTCGATGCGGCTATGGCCCTTGCGGCGCAGGTCGAAGCGCCGGCTGCCACCCAGGTTGAGCGAGGCCACCAGCGGATCGGGCCCCAGCTCGGGCTCGTCGTCGCTGTGCCAGCCCATGGAGTCCCGGCCGTCGCGGTAGTAGTTGAGCAGCACGCCGTTGAGCGGCTGCCCCGCCGCCGCCTCGACCCGGGCGCGGATCTGCGCCAGCAGCGGCGTCCACGGCAGCGGCTGGTGAACCAGCCCGGAATAGCGGTAGCTGGCCTCGGCATCGCCATACCAGGCCACCAGGCGCGGCACCGGGTAGTGGCGGCCATGCAGGAACACCTGCGGCTGGGTCCAGGGCGTCTGCGCCAGCAACTGTTGCAGCCAGCGATCGGCACAGGCGGGCGCCAGCCAGTGCCGGCGCAGGTCCAGCTCGGCATCGGGGAGGTGCAGGGGCAGGTCGTCGAACAGGTCCATGGGCTCAGCCAGCGGTCGGGAGCAGGCGCCGCATCATACCTCCACGTCCACCCACAGGCCCTGGCGCGGCAGCTCCTCGAGGTCCTGCTGCTCGGCCGGGCCGGCCTGCGCCTCGGCTTCGAGCAGGTCCGCCGGGCTGCGGTAGCCACGCCGCTGGCGCCGGCGCTGCTCCTCGCGCAGGAGCATCTCGCTTTCCTGGGGATGGCGCTTGTCCAGCTCCACCGCGCTTTCCTTCTGGCTCTCGCTGGCCGGGGTGACCGGGGGAATCTCCGGGCGCGGCTTGGGCACGTCCTGCTGCACGGTCACCGGCTGCAGGCTGTGTGGAATGGGCGGCAGCATGATTTTTCCTCCCAGGCTCTATAGCTGCTGTCGGCTGGACGGCGATCAACTTGAGCGCACGCTCGCTACACTTTGGACTCGGGCCTGGCCGATTGATTCCGGGCAAAGGCACAAGTGGCGTCGCTCTGCGCGCGGCGTTCCGTTACCATACGCGGCTTTTTTCGCAGCTGGGGCAATTCATGGCAAGTAGTGGCACTGTGCAGCAGTATCAACCGGGGCAGCGCTGGATCAGCGACAGCGAAGCCGAACTGGGCCTGGGCACCATCCTCACCTCGGACGGGCGCCTGCTCACCGTGCTCTATCCGGCCACCGGGGAGACCCGCCAGTATTCCTTGCGCAATGCCCCGCTGACCCGCGTGCGCTTCGCCCCGGGTGACGAGATCACCCACTTCGAAGGCTGGAAGATGACCGTGCAGGAAGTCGAGGACGTCGACGGCCTACTGGTCTACCACGGTTTCGATGCCCAGCACGCGCCCTACAGCCTGCCGGAAACCCAGCTGTCCAACTTCATCCAGTTCCGCCTGGCCAGCGACCGCCTGTTCGCCGGGCAGATCGACCCGCTGAGCTGGTTCTCCCTGCGCTACCACAGCCTCGAACACCAGAGCCGCCTGCTGCAGTCCAACCTGTGGGGCCTGGGCGGCGCCCGCGCCCAACCGATCGCCCACCAGCTGCATATCGCCCGCGAAGTCGCCGACCGGGTCGCTCCGCGCGTGCTGCTGGCCGACGAAGTGGGCCTGGGCAAGACCATCGAGGCCGGCCTGGTGATCCACCGCCAGCTGCTCAGCGGTCGCGCCAGCCGCGTGCTGATCCTGGTGCCGGAGAACCTGCAGCACCAGTGGCTGGTGGAAATGCGCCGGCGCTTCAACCTGGAAGTGGCGCTGTTCGACGCCGAGCGCTTCGTCGAAAGCGATGCCGACAACCCCTTCGAGGACACCCAGCTGGCGCTGGTCTCGCTGGAATGGCTGAAGCGCAGCGACAAGGCGCAGGACGCCGCGTTCGCCGCCGGCTGGGACCTGCTGGTGGTCGACGAGGCCCACCACCTGGTCTGGCACCCGGAAAAGGCCAGCGACGAATACCGCCTGGTCGAACAACTGGCCGAGCTGATCCCCGGCGTGCTGCTGCTCACCGCCACCCCGGAACAGCTGGGCCTGGAAAGCCACTTTGCGCGCCTGCGTCTGCTCGACCCCAACCGTTTCCACGACCTCGACGCCTTCCGCGCCGAGAGCGCCAACTACCGGCCGGTGGCCGAGGCGGTGCAGGAGCTGCTCGACGAAGGCCGCCTGTCGGAGCAGGCCCACGCCACCATCCACGGCTTCCTCGGCGCCGAGGGCGAAGCGCTGCTGGCCGCGGTCAACGATGGCGATACGGAGGCCGCCGCGCGCCTGATCCGCGAGCTGCTCGACCGCCACGGCACCGGCCGCCTGCTGTTCCGCAACACCCGCGCCGCCGTGCAGGGTTTCCCCCAGCGCGAGCTGCACGCCTACCCGCTGGCCAACCCGATGGAGTACATGGAGCTGCCGCTCGGCGAGCATGCCGACCTGTACCCGGAAGTCAGCTACCAGGCCCAGCAGGAAGGCGCCGAGGACGAGCGCTGGTGGAAGTTCGACCCGCGCGTCGACTGGCTGATCGACACCCTGAAGATGCTCAAGAAGTTCAAGGTGCTGGTGATCTGCGCCCACGCCGAGACCGCCCTGGACCTGGCAGACGGCCTGCGCGTGCGCTCCGGCATCCCAGCCACGGTGTTCCACGAGGGCATGAACATCCTCGAGCGCGACCGCGCCGCCGCCTACTTCGCCGACGAGGAATTCGGCGCCCAGGTGCTGATCTGCTCCGAGATCGGCTCCGAAGGCCGCAACTTCCAGTTCAGCCACCACCTGGTGCTGTTCGACCTGCCGGCCCACCCGGACCTGCTCGAGCAGCGCATCGGCCGCCTCGACCGCATCGGCCAGAAACACGTGATCCAGCTGCACGTGCCGTACCTGGAGAACAGCCCGCAGGAGCGCCTGTTCCAGTGGTATCACCAGGCGCTGAACGCCTTCCTCAACACCTGCCCGACCGGCAACGCCCTGCAGCACCAGTTCGGCCCGCGCCTGCTGCCGCTGCTGGAAGAAAGCGACGGCGGCGACTGGCAGGGCCTGCTGGACGAGGCCACGGCCGAGCGCAAACGCCTGGAAGGCGAGCTGCACAGCGGCCGCGACCGCCTGCTGGAACTCAACTCCGGCGGCTCCGGCGAAGGCCAGCAGCTGGTCGAGGACATCCTCGAACAGGACGACCAGTTCGCCCTGCCGATCTACATGGAAGAGCTGTTCGACGCCTACGGCATCGACAGCGAAGACCATTCGGAAAACGCCCTGGTGCTGCGCCCCAGCGAGAAGATGCTGGACGCCAGCTTCCCGCTTGGCGACGACGAGGCGGTCACCGTCACCTACGACCGCAACCAGGCCCTGGCCCGCGAAGACATGCAGTTCCTCACCTGGGAACACCCCATGGTCCAGGGCGGCATGGACCTGGTGCTGTCCGGCTCGATGGGCAACACTGCGGTGGCGCTGATCAAGAACAAGGCGCTGAAACCCGGCACCGTGTTGCTCGAGTTGCTCTACGTCAGCGAAGTGGTGGCCCCGCGCTCGCTGCAGCTGAGCCGCTACCTGCCGCCGGTGGCGCTGCGCTGTCTGCTCGACGGCAACGGCAACGACCTGGCCGCGCGCGTGGCCTTCGAGACCCTCAACGACCAGCTGGAAAGCGTGCCACGGGCCAGTGCCAACAAGTTCGTGCAGGCCCAGCGCGAGGTGCTGAGCAAGCAGATCAACGCCGCCGAGGCAAAGATCCTGCCGCGCCACAGCCAGCGCGTGGACGAAGCGCGCCAGCGCTTCAGCGCCGGCCTGGACGAGGAAATCGCCCGCCTGACCGCCCTGCAGGCGGTCAACCCGAGCGTGCGCGACAGCGAGATCGAAGCCCTGCGCAAGCAGCGCAGCAGCGGCCTGAGCTTCTTCGAGAAAGCCGCCATGCGCCTGGAGGCGATCCGCGTACTGGTCGCCGGCTGACAGCCAGGCAGACAGCACAAGGGCGGCCTAGGCCGCCCTTGTTGCATCTGCCCGCTAAACTCAAAGCCTATTCAAATTTTCGCGAGCTAGAGCCAGGCAAGGCGAAATTGGGCGAGGACGCGGAGTTTACGAGGTGTAAATGAGCAGTCCGAGCCCAATTTCAACGCAGCATGGCCGACGCGCAGCAGACTTTGAACAGGCTTTCAGGCGGCGCCCAGCTTGCTGCGCATCTTCTCGCACATCAGGGTCATCTCGTCGTAGATCGCCTGCGGGTTCTGCCGCTTGATCTGCCACGCCATGCGCCCCTGCTCGTGCGGCAGGATCATGAACTCGCCCTTGGCGACTTCCTGGTAGATGTAGTCGGCGATGTCCGTGGCGCTGATCGGGCTCTGCTCCAGCAGCTTGCCGACCTGCTGCTTCATCGCCGGGGTCGGGCCGCGGAAGGAGTCGAGCAGGTTGGTCTGGAAGAACGACGGGCAGACCACGTGCACGCTGACACCTTGCGGCTTGAGTTCGGGCAGCAGGCTCTCGGACAGCGCCACCACGCCGGCCTTGGCCACGTTGTAGTTGCTCATCGCCGGGCCCTGCATCAGCGCCGCCATGGAGGCGATGTTGATGATCCGCCCCTTGCTCTGCAGCAGCAGCGGCAGGAAGGCCTTGCAGCCCTTGATCACGCCCATCAGGTTGATCGCCAGCTGCCAGTCCCAGTCTTCCAGGCTGAGGTCGCCGAAGAAGCCACCGGCCGAGACCCCGGCATTGTTGACCAGCACATCGAGGCCGCCGAAACGCTCCTCGCAGGCCTGGGCCACGGCGGTCAGCTGGCTGTAGTCGCGCACGTCGCAACGCAGGGTGAAGCCATCGCCGCCGGCCGCGCGCACCAGCTGCAGGGTTTCCGCCAGGCCGCTCTCGTTGACGTCGGCCAGCGCCAGTTGCCAGCCTTCGCGCGCCCAGCGCAGGGCTATTTCACGTCCCAGGCCGGAACCGGCCCCGGTAATCATCATGCGCTTTTGCATTGTCTACAGCCTTGTTGTCTGGTGAGGATGCCCAGAGTGTAACCAAGGCTGGCGCGGCGGCCTTGCTGCATCAAATCGCTGAATGACGGGCAAGAAAGCGGTCCCGGCTAGGGGCAGACCTGCGCTTGCACCTCTCAGCGCCGGCGCAGCGCACGCCACAGCAACCACAGGTAGATCGGCAGATTCACCAGCAGCACCAGCACGCCCAGCCACAACTGGCTCTGCGCCGTGAGGCCGGCCGGGTAGATCAGCGGAATCAGGTAGTGCTCGATGAAACCGTCGCTGTAGCCCACCTGCCCCGCCGCCTGGCGCAACTGGTTCTCCAGCGGCGTCAGCGGGCAGTACAGTTGCAGCAGCTCCACCGTCGCCGCCCAGGCCACCGCCGGCACATGCAGCAGGGCGAGCCAGCGCCAGCGCAACAGCAGCGGCGCGCCGAACAGCACGAACAGGATGAAGCCCAGGTGCACCAGCACCACGGCATCGGCCGCCAGACGCGCCATCATCGGCACCAGCCTCCGTTAACCGATCCGCCGGCGGCGACCTGCCGCCACGCGATGCTGCCAAACCATGCGCCCTGCATCCCGGTTCTCCTGGCCCCATTCGTCGATCCTGCCAGCAATCGCCGGCGCCCGCATGGGCAACAGGCCTGCCACTGTTCTTGAGACCCTTCACTTATCCACTGGTTTCAATGGCTTAGCGTTCGGATGCAGAACTTAAGCATTCTTACTTTTATTAAATATCATATATTTTTCAGACACTTAGATTTGACGGAAAGCGACTCCCGGAGCAGACTCGAACGTTATTCAAACCCGCTCAGCGAGGCCAGCCATGAAAGGCGACAAGAAAGTCATCCAACATCTGAACAAGATCCTTGGCAACGAGCTGGTGGCCATCAACCAATACTTCCTGCATGCGCGCATGTACGAGGACTGGGGCCTGAAAAAACTCGGCGAGCACGAGTATCACGAATCCATCGACGAGATGAAGCATGCGGACAAGCTGATCAAGCGCATCCTCTTCCTCGAAGGCCTGCCCAATCTGCAGGACCTGGGCAAGCTGATGATCGGCGAGAACACCAAGGAAATGCTGGCCAGCGATCTCAAGCTGGAACACCAGGCCATTCCCGACCTGAAAGCCGCCATCGCCTACTGCGAGAGCGTCGGCGACTACGGCACCCGCGAGCTGCTGGAAGACATCCTCGAATCCGAGGAAGAGCACATCGACTGGCTGGAGACCCAGATCGGCCTGATCGACAAGGTGGGCCTGGAAAACTACCTGCAGTCGCAGATGGACGAATAATCCAGCTGCAATGAAAAAGCCCCGCGAATGCGGGGCTTTTTCATTGCAGCGCCAGATTACTCGGCGCTGGCTTTCTGTGCGGCTTCCTTGATCAGGGTCTGCAGCTCACCCTTCTCGAACATCTCGGTCATGATGTCGCTGCCGCCGACCAGCTCACCGGCCACCCACAGCTGCGGGAAGGTCGGCCAGTTGGCGTACTTCGGCAGGTTGGCGCGGATTTCCGGGTTCTGCAGGATGTCCACATAGGCGAACTTCTCGCCACAGGCCATCACCACCTGCGCGGCCTTCGACGAAAAGCCGCACTGCGGCGCATTCGGCGAGCCTTTCATGTACAGCAGGATGGTGTTGTTGGCGATCTGCTCTTTGATGGTATCGATAATATCCACGACTCACCTCGTCTGAACTTTCCCGGACTGCACCGGACTGGATGGGGCGATTGTAACCGAAAATCCCAGTTGCGGGCTCGGGTTAAGCCAACGCGCTCGGCACCCTCGCCCACCAGCCACGGCCACGTCTGCCAGCCGGCTCAGGCCGCCGCCACCCGCACCGGCACGCCATTCAGCGCGGCGTTACCGGAGACCGCATCGAGCTGCCGCTCGTCGGTCAGGTCGTTGGCGCTGGCGCCCGGCTGGGCGCTGGCGATCGCCATCTGCACGCCCGGGCGGGCATGGCCCCAGCCGTGCGGCAGGCTGACCACGCCGGGCATCATCTCCTCGCTGCCCAGCACCTCGACCTCGATGGCCCCCACCCGCGACTCGATGCGCACGCGCTGGCCATCGCTGAGGCTGCGCCCGGCCATGTCCTGCGGGTGCATCAGCAGCTGGTGGCGCGGCTTGCCTTTCACCAGGCGCTGGTAGTTGTGCATCCAGGAGTTGTTGCTGCGCACATGGCGGCGGCCAATCAGCATCAGCTCGTCCGCGCCCTCCTGCGGTTGCGCGGCGAAGCGCGCCAGGTCGGCGACCAGCAACGCCGGCGCGGCCTCGACGGCCTTCGACTCGGTCTTCAGGCGCCCGCCCAGGTTCGCCTGCAGCGGCCCCAGGTCGATGCCGTGGGGCTGCTCGCGGATGGCCGCCAGGCTGAGTTTGTGCGGCGACTGATCGCCGTAGGGGCCGAAGCGCAGGCCCAGGTCGATCATCTGCTGCGGCGTCTTGCTCGGTTTCAGCTCGTTGCCGACCTTGGCGGCGAAGGCCTGGGCCAGGCCGACGAAGATTTCCCAGTCGTCCAGCGCCCCCGCCGGCTTGTCCAGCACCGCCTCGTTGAAGCGGGTGACGTTGCGCACGGCGAAAGCATTGAAGGTGCTGTCGTAGTGATCGTGCTCCAGCGGCGCGGTGGGCGGCAGGATCAGGTCGGCGTAGCGGGTGGTTTCATTGGTATACAGGTCGATGCTGAGCATGAACTCCAGCCCCTCCAGCGCCTGCTCCAGCTGGCGGCCGTTGGGGGTGGACAGCACCGGGTTGCCGGCCACAGTGATCAGCGCGCGCACCTGGCCTTCGCCAGGGGTGAGCATCTCTTCAGCCAGGGCCGCCACCGGTAGCTCACCGCCGTACTCGGGCAGGCCGGAAACCCGGCTCTGCCAGACATCGAAATGGCCACCGGCGGTGCTCGCCACCAGGTCCAGCGCCGGCGTGGTGCACAGCGCGCCGCCCGGCTGGTCGAGGTTGCCGGTGACCAGATTGATCAGCTGGATCAGCCAGTGGCACAGGCTGCCAAAGGCCTGGGTGGACACGCCCATACGCCCGTAGCACACCGCCGACTCGGCAGCGGCGAAGTCACGGGCCAGCTGGCGAATGGTCGCCGCCGGCACGCCGCACCGGGCGCTCATGGCCTCGGCGGTGAACTCGGCAATCGCCGCCTGCACCTGTTCCAGGCCGTTGACCGGCAGGTGGCTGGCGCGGGTCAGGCCCTCGTCGAACAGGGTATTGAGCAGGCCCAGCAGCAGGGCCGCATCGTTGCCCGGGCGGACGAACAGATGCTGGTCGGCCATGGCCGCCGTCTCGCTGCGGCGCGGGTCGACCACCACCAGCTTGCCGCCGCGGGCCTTGAGCGCCTTCAGGCGCTTCTCCACGTCCGGCACGGTCATCAGGCTGCCGTTGGAGGCCAGCGGGTTGCCGCCGAGGATCAGCATGAACTGGGTGTGGTCGATGTCCGGGATCGGCAGCAGGAAGCCGTGGCCGTACATCAGGTAGCTGGTCAGGTGATGGGGCAGCTGGTCGACCGAGGTGGCGGAGTAGCGGTTGCGCGTCTTCAACTGGCCGAGGAAGTAGTTACTGTGGGTCATCAGCCCGTAGTTGTGCACGCTGGGATTGCCCTGGTACACGGCCACCGCGTTCTTGCCGTGGCGTTCCTGGATCGCCGCCAGGCGCTCGGCGACCAGGGCAAAGGCCTCGTCCCAGCCGATCGGCTGCCACTCGCTGCCAATCCGGCGCATGGGCTGGCGCAGGCGGTCGGGGTCGTGCTGGATGTCCTGCAGGGCCACGGCCTTGGGGCAGATATGGCCGCGACTGAAGCTGTCCTGGGCATCGCCCTTGATCGACAGGATCTGCTGGCTACCGTCGGCCAGACGCTCGGTTTCGATGGTCAGGCCGCAGATGGCCTCGCACAGGTGGCAGGCACGGTGGTGGAGGGTCTTGCTCATGGCTGGCCTCGTGTTCTTGTTCGAGACGACCGGTCGGGTCGTGGAAACAGGACTATGGAGGCTAGGGGAAGGCTTGGCCAGTGGCCTAAGTTTCATGAATCGGCGGGCATCATGCCCGCCGATTCAACAGCGCATCAATTGATCAGACCGGGCTCGGCTGCGGGCAGCCGAGTAGCCCTACAGATCAACGAATGGCGCTGATGGTGCCTTTGTTGCCGGTCACTTTGACGTTGACGGCCTTGAACACCATGTAATCCTGCACGCTCACTTCGTAGCGCGGCGCGACGATCAGGTCGGCACCGGAGGATTTGACGGCCTTGAAGGCAGCGGCGGATTTGGCGGCAGCTACCGGGTCCAGACCCAGAGCGAAACCACCTTCGCCACCACCATAGGTTACGCCGTCGGCGAACTGGGTATCGCCACCCAGCTTGAACATGCCGAACAGGATGTTCACCGAAGACTCGCCCGTGATGGACTCGCCGACTTTCACGTCCGCTTTCAGGTTGGTTTGCACTTCACCATTGAGCGGGGCACTCGGCTGGCTGTAGTTCTGGCTGGCACAGCCAGTCAGCAGGGCGAGGGCGGAAAAAGCGGCGGCATAGGCTACGTGTTTCATGCAAGACTCCTTTGCATAGAAAATCCATGAATGCCCAGTTGCTGGACATGTCTGCCTGGTCAGGCGGGGCGCATGGTAGGAGCCGGCTTGAGCCACCAGCAACCCGACATGTCACTTTTGTGACGCCGGCCGCAGGCAGAAAAATCTCCCGATTCAGGGTGTTGCAATGGCCGGCAACGCCGCTCATTTGCCCCCGCGCGGCATTTGCTCATGATGGCTGACGGGCTTTTAGGGGCTCGCAGGGCATGCCCGAGGCGCGGCCGGTGGGCGTGCCGCGGATTATGGGAGCGATCCAGGCTTAACCGGAGCAGCGTGCCGCCGCAGGCTATGGAATCAATATGCCACCACCCTTAGAATGTCTGCCCCATCACAAAACAGAGCCACACATGAAAGGACTCAAAGCAGCTGCAGTAATGCCCATCGTCCTAGCAAGCCTAGCAATACAAGCCCAGGACAAACCATCGTTGGTTCAGGGCTCTGACAAGCATGACTTTTCCATCCGTTGCGAAAAGGGAGGCAAAGTAACTCTGGAGGTTTTCGACCTCAACGAGGTTGACAGCTTGAGGATCGCTCGGAACATCTATGTCGCCGACCAGGGCGATGGCCGACGCCTGATCACTTACAACCACGGCTTTATCCTCGCTAAGGAGCAAGCAACCTACGTCACGGCAACGGATGAAAGCTGCGCCTTCTCCAGGCGGTTGATCTAGTCGGGTCTCATCAGCAGCCAAACTTTCCAGCGGGCCCACGGTGCCACCGGCACCGCTGGGCGACGACAAGGCAATGCATCGACCCACCGGCTCAGAACGCGCACATTGGGCTCCCCCGCCTTCACGGGTATGCGCCCTGGCGAGATGATGGCACTGCGCTGGGAGGAGATCGATTTTCAAGGAAAAAGCGCGCACGTTTGCCGACTTCAGGTCGATGGCGTGATCCATGACCGCGTCAAGACGAAGAACAATCTGCACGTGTTGCTGAACGACAGGGCGCTGCATGAGGCAAAGCCTTTGACCATGGCTCGCAGCGGCTTTGTTTTCGCCCCGACGACGCAGGATGAGCGCAGCGACTGGATCAGGACCGATACCACGCCGCGCAAGTACTTCAACCTGTCGCTGGAGGCTCTTGGTATCCGCACCCGGCGCCAGTACGGCACTCGTCACACCTACACAACGATGTGCCTGATGGCTGGAATGAACCCCGCTTTCATTGCCAACCAGCCGGGCCACAGTGTACAAATGCTGTCTTCCACCTATGCGAAGTGGCTCAATTCCACTTCCGACTGGGCAGAGTTCCAGAAGCTGGAAAGCAGGAAGTTGGTACGGAATTGGTACAGGCAAAACAGTAACCCTCCTGCAAGCCGCGCAGATCAAGGCTCATGTTGGCAGCATGCGACATTTGCTTATAAGATCGCGCCTCCCCCATTTGTCGCCCCCACGCGGCTCCAGCCGCTGCCCGGCCTGCTTTTCCCCGGAAAAACCGCGCAGCGATAGTTGTAGAAATTAAGGTAGTGAATGATGAGCGCCAGGCACTTTCTCTCGTTGATGGATTGCACCCCTCAGGAACTGAGTGGGCTGATCCGTCGCGCCATCGAGCTGAAGGACCTGCGCCGACGCGGCGTACTGTTCGAGCCGCTGAAGAACCGCGTGCTGGGCATGATCTTCGAGAAGGCCTCGACCCGCACCCGCCTGTCGTTCGAGGCCGGCATGATCCAGCTCGGCGGCCAGGCCATCTTCCTCTCCCCGCGCGACACCCAGCTGGGCCGCGGCGAGCCGATCGGCGACAGCGCCATCGTCATGTCGAGCATGCTCGATGCGGTGATGATCCGGACCTACGCCCACAGCACCCTCACCGAGTTCGCCGCCCATTCGCGGGTGCCGGTGATCAATGGCCTGTCCGATGACCTGCACCCCTGCCAGCTGCTGGCCGACATGCAGACCTTCATCGAACAGCGCGGCTCGATCCAGGGCAAGACCGTGGCCTGGATCGGCGACGGCAACAATATGTGCAACACCTACATCGAGGCCGCCCTGCAGTTCGACTTCCAGCTGCGCGTGGCCTGCCCGGAGGGCTACGAGCCGAATGCCGAGCTGCTCAAGGCCGCCGGCGAGCGCGTGCAGATCGTCCGCGACCCGCTGGCCGCGGTGGCCGGCGCACACCTGGTGAGCACCGATGTGTGGACCTCCATGGGCCAGGAAGAGGAAGCCGCCGAGCGCCTCAAGCTGTTCGCCCCCTATCAGGTCACCCGCACCCTGCTGGATGCCGCCGATCCGGCGGTGATCTTCCTGCACTGCCTGCCGGCCCACCGCGGCGAGGAGATCAGCATGGATCTGCTCGACGACCCACGCGCGCAGGCCTGGGAACAGGCGGAGAACCGCCTGCATGCGCAGAAGGCGCTGCTCGAATTCCTCGTCGAACCGGCTTACCACCACGCATGAGCCAGCCCCTGCTCCTCAACCTGCGCGAGCTGGCCTGCGGCTACCAGGAGCATCCGGTGGTGCAGCAGCTCAACCTGCACCTCAATGCCGGCGACATCGGCTGCCTGCTCGGCCCTTCCGGCTGCGGCAAGACCACCACCCTGCGCGCGATTGCCGGCTTCGAACCGGTGCTGGCCGGCGAGATCTCCCTGGGCGGCCACGTGATCTCGCGTGCCGGCTTCACCCTGGCCCCGGAGAAGCGCCGCATCGGCATGGTGTTCCAGGATTACGCCCTGTTCCCGCACCTGAGCGTGGCGGAAAACATCGCCTTCGGCATCCGCAAGCACCCCGAGCGCGAGCGCATCACCGAGGAGCTGCTGGAACTGGTCAAGCTGGCCCAGCTGGGCAAGCGCTACCCCCACGAGCTGTCCGGCGGCCAGCAGCAACGCGTGGCCCTGGCCCGCGCCCTGGCACCGGAGCCGCAGCTGCTGCTACTCGACGAACCGTTTTCCAACCTCGATGGCGAACTGCGCCGGCGCCTCAGCCATGAGGTGCGCGACATCCTCAAGGCGCGCGGCACCAGCGCCATCCTGGTGACCCACGACCAGGAAGAGGCCTTCGCCGTCAGCGACCACGTCGGCGTGTTCAAGGAAGGCCGGCTGGAGCAGTGGGATACCCCGTTCAACCTCTACCACGAGCCGTTGACGCCCTTCGTCGCCAGCTTCGTCGGCCAGGGCTACTTCATCCGCGGCCAGCTGCTGACCCCGGACACGGTGCAGACCGAACTCGGCGTGATCCGCGGCAACCGCGCCTACACCTGGGCGCCGGGCAGCTCGGTGGACGTGCTGCTGCGCCCGGACGACATCGTCTACGACCCGGACAGCGAGCAGAAGGCGCAGATCGTCGGCAAGACCTTCCTCGGCGCGGCCACCCTGTACCGCCTGCAACTGGCCACCGGCACCCAGCTGGAGGCGATCTTCCCCAGCCACGCCGACCATCTGCCGGGCCAGCAGGTGGGCATCCGCGTGGCGGCCGACCACCTGGTGGTGTTCCCCGCCCAGGGCAGCATCGCCGCCCAGGTCAGCCTGGGTGAATCCGGCGTGCGCCGCGCCAGCAGCAACTGATAGCACTCGCACAGACGCTCTTGCCCATCCGAGCCATGCTCCAGGGCAACCCGCTCGCCTGAATCACCTCGGTTTCCCGTAGGGTGCGCCATGCGCACCAGCAGCCCGCGCCTGACCTTGGCGCGCACGACGGCCCACTCGCAGCCCAGCACAGGAGCTGTTGGGCTGCCCGAAAGCCCTACCGCCGCCTACAAAAACAGCGTGCCGCCGGTCACCAGCACCGCCTGCCCGGCGATCTTCACCCGCTCGCCGGCTAGGCTGCAGTGCAGCTCGCCACCGCGGGCCGAGCACTGGTAGGCGCTGAGTTCGTTCTTGCCCAGGCGCGCGGCCCAGTAAGGCGTCAGCAGGCAATGGGTGGCGCCGGTCACCGGGTCTTCGTCGATGCCGATGCTCGGGGCGAAGTAGCGCGAGACGAAGTCATGCTTGAGCCCCGGCGCGGTGACGATCACCCCCAGCCCCGGCAGCTTGGCCAGGGCCTTCATGTCCGGCTGGCAAGCGCGCACCGCCTGCTCCGACTCCAGCACCGCGAGCAATTCGTTGCCCTGCAGCGCCGCCAGCACCGGCTGGCCCAGCGCCTGCTCCAGCTCGATGCTGACCACCGTCTCGCTGGCCTGCGCCAGCGGGAAGTCCAGGATCAGCCGGCCGTTGTCGCGGCTGACGCTGAGCGCCCCGGACATGCAGCTGAAATCCAGGCGCTCGCCGGGCTCGTCATACAGCTCGAACAGGGCGTAGGCGCTGGCCAGGGTGGCATGGCCGCACAAGGGCATTTCCACCGTCGGGGTGAACCAGCGGATATGCCAACCGGCGCCCTCGCGCACCACGAAAGCCGTCTCGGCCTGGTTGTGCTCGGCGGCAATCTGCTGCATCAGGCTGTCGGCCAGCCAGGCATCCAGGCGGTAGACCACCGCCGGATTGCCGCTGAAGGGACGGTCGGTGAAAGCGTCGATCTGATGAAACTCGAGGTGCATGGTTGCGCTCCTTGGGGTGATGGCCAGCATGCCGCGTCCGCACGGGCGGCGCCCACTACAGTCGCGGCCTATTACGGCACTACAGCTGCACTGTATCAATGCGCGGCGAACGAGCGCAGTGCATCAATCAATCGCAAAAAGTTCTTAAAAATTTATTAATCCTTAACAAATCAGCCACTTATGAAATCTGGCACGCCGCCTGCTATGGCCAACCCCGGTCAGCACAACGGCGTGTCTGCCACTCAACCGACAACGACGTCATAGCATCCCCTCCCTCGTGGAGCCGTGGACGCTGTGGCGTTTTTTTTTGCGTTTTTTGGCCTACAGGAAGACCGCTATGCGCATGATGAAACTGTCCCTGCTGTCGCTGGCCGTTGCCAGCAGCACCCTCAGTCACGCCGCCTTCGCCGCAGAAGACTTCAGCAACCTGTTCACCCAGGGCAAGCCGATCTTCGATGCCCGCTACCGCGTTGAACACGTCGACCAGGACAACGCCCTCAAGCACGCCAACGCCCAGACCCTGCGCACCCGCCTCGGCTTCCAGAGCGGCAAGTGGTACGGCCTCTCCGCCCTGGTCGAGGCCGACAACGTCAGCCGCATCGGCGACGCCGCCTACAACGACACCCGCAACGGCCAGACCGAGTACTCGGCAGTACCCGACCCGGACGGCAGCGAAATCAACCAGGCCCTGCTGCGCTACGACCACCAGTACGGCAGCGCCGTGCTCGGCCGCCAGCGCATCAACCTGGACAACCAGCGCTTCGTCGGCGGCGTGGCCTGGCGCCAGAACGAGCAGACCTACGATGGCGCCCTGGCCCAGTTCAAGCCGCTCGCCGGGCTGACCCTGACCTACGCCTACATCGATCAGGTCAACACCATCTTCGGCCCCGGCAATGGCCAGTACGACAGCGCCGGCAACCCGGCCAACATCGAGGGCCACAGCCACCTGATCAACGCCCAGTACGTCGTCATGCCCGAGCTGACCGTCACCGCCTACGATTACCTGCTCGGCCTCGACAACCTCAGCGCCGGCAGCCAGTCCAGCGAGACCACCGGCCTGCGCCTGAACGGCGCCATCGCCGGCTTCAGCTATGTCCTGGAATACGCCCAGCAGCAGGACTACGCCGACAACCCGCTGCAACTGGACAGCGATTACTACCTGGCCGAACTCGGTTACACCCTCAAGGGCGTGGCGCTGAAGGCCGGCTACGAAGTGCTCGGCGGCGACGAGGGCCCGGGCAACCGCGCCTTCCAGACCCCGCTGGCGACCA
>NZ_WELK01000011.1 GCF_009799925.1 Pseudomonas sp. R-28-1W-6 | reverse complement strand
TTGCCGGTGAGAAGATCGACGAAGTGTTCATCGGTTCGTGCATGACCAACATCGGTCACTTCCGCGCTGCCGGCAAGCTGCTGGACAAGGTCAAGGGTGGCATTCCGACCCGTCTGTGGCTGGCTCCGCCGACCAAGATGGACGCCCACCAGCTGACCGAAGAAGGCTACTACGGCATCTACGGCAAGGCTGGCGCGCGCATGGAAATGCCGGGTTGCTCGCTGTGCATGGGTAACCAGGCACGCGTACAGACCGGTTCGACCGTGGTCTCCACCTCGACCCGTAACTTCCCGAACCGCCTGGGCGACGCCACCAACGTGTACCTGGCCTCTGCCGAACTGGCAGCGGTCGCCTCGATCACCGGCAAGCTGCCGACTGTCGAGGAGTACATGGAGTATGCGAAGAACATCGACAGCATGGCTGCCGACGTTTACCGCTACCTGAGCTTCGACCAGATCGCCGAGTTCCGCGAAGCGGCTGCCAACGCCAAGATCCCGGCCGTGCAGATCTAAGCGTTACCGGTAATGAAAAAGCCCCGCCTGGTGCGGGGCTTTTTTATATCCGGAATAAAGTGAATGGCCTGCAGGAGCGGATTTATCCGCGAGATTCGCTGCCGAAGCGGCTCCGACAGATGCAGGCTTGATTCAAAGGATGTTCGGTTCGATTTCCAGCGACACGCCGAAGCGCGCCAGGATATCCGCCTGGATACGCTGCGCCAGGGCCAGCAACTGTGCCCCCGTGGCCGCCCCGTAGTTGACAAGCACCAGTGCCTGCAGGCGATGCACGCCGGCATCCCCCTCACGAAAACCCTTCCACCCTGCCCGCTCGATCAGCCAGCCGGCCGCCAGCTTGACCTGGCCATCAGCCGCCAGGTAGCTGACCAGATCGGCCTGCTCAGTGCGGATCCGCTCGGCCAGCTCGGCCGGCACCAGCGGGTTCTTGAAGAAGCTGCCGGCATTGCCCAGCACCGCCGGGTCGGGCAGTTTTTCACTGCGAATGGCACAGATGGCACGGCTGACATCGCTGGCAGTCGGTTGCTCGATGCCTTCGGCCTGCAGGCGCTGGCGCACCGGACCGTAATCCAGGTGCAGCGCGGTCTTGCGGCTGAGGGCGAAACGCACCCGCAGGATCAGCCAGCGCCCCGGCTGCTGCTTGAACAGGCTGTCGCGGTAGGCGAAGGCGCACTCGTCCAGAGCAAACTCACGCAGCTCGCCAGTCTGTCGATCCAGAGCGGTGAGGCCGGCGAACACATCCTTGATCTCCACGCCGTAGGCGCCGATGTTCTGCATCGGTGCCGCACCGACCGTGCCGGGGATCAGGCTGAGGTTTTCCAGGCCGGCCAGGCCCTGGGCCAGGCTCCACTGCACGAAGGGATGCCAGGGCTCACCGGCCTCGGCCTCGACCACTACGCGCTCGCCGTCATCACTGAGGATGCGCAGGCCGCGACTGGCCATGCGCAGCACCAGGGCCTCGACATCGCCGGTCAGCAACAGGTTGCTGCCGCCACCGATAACCAGCAGCGGCAGGTTACGCTGCGCGGCCAGGGCCAGCGCCTCGCGCACCTGCTGGTCATTGCCGGCCTCGGCGAACAGGCGGGCCGGCACATCGACGCCAAAGGTATTGAAGGGTTTGAGCGAGAGATTTTCGTGCAACGACAGGCTCACAGGCGCCCCCTGATTTCATGGAGCAGGGCATCGCTGGCCTGCTCGATCAGGTCGAGCACCCGTTCGAAGCCGTCGTCACCACCGTAATAAGGGTCCGGCACTTCATCCAGGGCTAGCTGGTAGCGGCGCAGGAACAGGTCCAGCTCAGCCGACGCAGCCCCTGGGCGCAGTGCCTGCAGATGTTTCAGGTTGCTGCGGTCCATCGCCAGGATCAGGTCGAAGCGCTGGAAGTCCTCGACTGCTACCTGGCGTGCGCGCAGCGGCGCCAGGTCATAGCCGCGGCGCTGCGCGGCCAGGCGGGTGCGCTGGTCTGGCGCCTTGCCGACATGCCAGTCGCCGGTGCCGGCGGAATCCACCTGCACTCGCTCGGCCAGGCCGGCCGCGTGCAGGCGCTGACGCAGCACGCCTTCGGCGGTCGGTGAACGGCAGATATTGCCCAGGCAGACGAACAGAACCTTCATCAGGCCCCCAGCAGACGGCGTACCCGCTCCAGGTCTTCCGGGGTATCGACCCCGGCCGGCGGTGCTTCCAGGGCATCGGCGACATGAATGCGCACGCCGTTCCACAGGGCGCGCAACTGCTCCAGGCACTCGGTATCCTCCAGCCAGCACGGGCCCCAGGCCACGAAGTCATGCAGGAAGCCGGCGCGGTAGGCGTAGATGCCGATATGGCGGCGATAGGGCACGCCAGCCGGCAGCTCGTCGCGGCTCTTGGCGAAGGCATCGCGGGCCCAGGCCAGCGGCGCGCGACTGAAGGTCAGGGCCAGACCGGTCTTGTCGCTGACCACCTTGACCACGTTGGGGTTGAACAGCGCCTGCACGTCCTCGATCGGCTCGGCCAGGGTGGCGATGCCGGCCTGCGGATTGGCAGCCAGGTTGGCGGCCACCTGATCGATGATGCTCGGCGGAATCAGCGGCTCGTCGCCCTGCACGTTGACCACGATGGCGTCGCTGGCCAGGCCCAGCTGGGTCGCCACTTCGGCCAGACGGTCGGTGCCGGAGTTGTGTGCGGCATCGGTCATCAGCACCTCGGCGCCAAAACCCTGGCAGACCTCGAAGATGCGCGCATCGTCGGTGGCCACCACCACCCGCGCCGCACTGCTCTTCTTCGCCTGTTCCCAGACATGCTGGACCATCGGCTTGCCGGCGATGTCCTGCAGCGGCTTGCCCGGCAGGCGGCTGGAGGAGAAACGCGCGGGGATGACAACGATAAAGGCGGCAGTCATTTACTTGTCCAGGCGCTCGTCGACGTTGAGGGTGCGTGCCTCGCTTTCCAGCATCACCGGGATGCCGTCGCGGATCGGGTAGGCCAGGCCGGCACCCTTGCTGATCAGTTCGGTCTTGTCTTCGCTCAGTTGCAGCGGGCCCTTGCAGACCGGGCAGGCCAGGATATCGAGCAGTTTGGGATCCATGGGAGGTGTCCTTGGAAAGAGTGAAAACAGCAGAAAGAGTCAGCGCTTGAGCGGCACCAGGCGGCTCAGTTCGCCATCCAGCCAGGCAACGAACGCCTCCGACGGTACGGCATCCACCGCCAGGTACCACCAGTCATCGGCGGCAAAGGCCCGGCATTTCACCGAGTCCTTCTCGGTCATGAGCAGCGGCAGCTGTGGACTGAACTGCAGCAGCTCGGGGCTGTAACTGGCGTGGTCGGCGAAGGCATGCGCGATTGGCTGCCAGTTTAACGCCTCGAGGGTATTGAAGAAACGCTGCGGATTGCCGATGCCGGCTACTGCATGCACGGCCTGACCCGGCGGAAAATGATCGAGCGCGGCACGCGCGCCACTGCGCAGGTTGACCAGGGCGGTCGGCTGCAGGCGAAAGGCATAGCCCTGCGCGCTGTCGGCGGCGGCGCCATTGAACAGCACGGCATCCACCTCGCTCAGGCGCTCGACCGGCTCGCGCAGCGGCCCGGCCGGCAGGCAGCGGCGATTGCCCAGGCCACGGGCGGCATCGATCAGCACCAGCTCCAGATCGCGAGCCAGGCGGTAGTGCTGCAGGCCATCGTCGCAGAGGATCAGGTCCAGCGTTTCCTGTTCCAGCAGCGCCTGCACGGCGCGCGAGCGCTGCGGGTCGATCACCAGCGGCACGCCACTGCGCTGCACCAGCAACAGTGGTTCATCGCCCGCCTCGGCCGCCGAGTGCTCGGCACGTACCCGCCAGGGCAGCTGCGGCGGCTGGGCGCCGTAGCCGCGACTGACCACGCCGACGCGCAGGCCGCGGCTGCGGCAATGCTCGATCAGCCAGAGAATCAGGGGGGTCTTGCCGGTACCGCCGACGGTGATGTTGCCGACCACTATGACCGGCACCGGTGCGCGATAGATCTCGCCACGCCCGGCAACGAACGCCTCACGCTTGCCCTGCACCACCCGCCGGTACAGCCACTCCAGCGGGCGCAGCAGGGTCAGCAGCGGATGGCCGCGGTACCAGGCCTCGAGCAGGCGATCGGAGAGCGCCATCAGGGCTTGGCCGCTTCGGCCTCGACCGTGGTGATACGCAGGTGGGCAAAGCCCAGCTTGCCGGCGGCATCCATGGCGGTGATCACCGCCTGGTGCGGCGTTTGCGCATCGGCGCTGATCACCAGCGGCAGGCTGTTGTCACCCGCGGATTCCTTGCCCAGGGCCGCCATCAGGCTTTCCAGGTCGCTTTTCAGCAGGGCCTGGCCATTCAGCGAGTAGCTGCCTTCGGCACTGATCAGCACTTCCATCTGCTTCAGCGCGGTGTCTTCCGGCGGCGTGCCGCTGGCCGCTTCCGGCAGATCGACCTTGAGCTGGGTCTCGCGGGTGAAGGTGGTGGTGACCACGAAGAACAGCAGCAGGATGAACACCACGTCGATCAGCGAAGCCAGGTTGATCTCGACGTTTTCCCGCGGTTTGCGCCGGAACTTCACGCCTTCCTGCCCTCTTTGCGGGTTTCCACCTTGGCCACGGGAGCAGGCATATCGGTCAGGTCGACATCACGGTCGCCCTGCACCACTTCCACCAGCTTGATCGCTTCCTGCTCCATGCCCACCACCAGCTCGTCGACCCGACGCTGCAGGAAACGGTGGAAGAACAGCGCCGGGATCGCCACCATCAGGCCCGCTGCGGTGGTGATCAGCGCCTTGGAGATACCGCCGGCCAGCACCGAGGCGTTCGCCGTGCTATTGCCGATGAAGGCACTGAAGATGTCGATCATGCCCAGCACGGTACCGAGCAGGCCGAGCAGCGGGGCGATGCCGGCGATGGTGCCGAGGGCGTTGAGGTAGCGTTCCAGCTCATGGATGACGCGGGCGGCGGCTTCCTCGATGCACTCCTTCATGATCTCGCGACCATGCTTGGAGTTGGCCAGGCCAGCGGCGAGGATCTGCCCCAGCGGCGAGTTGGCGCGCAGCTCCCGGAGCTTCTCGTTGTTGAGCTTTTTTTCCTTGATCCAGCGCCACACCTGGCCCAGCAGATGGGGCGGGGTGATGCGGCTGGGCCGCAGGGTCCACAGACGTTCGGCGATGATGCCGGCGGCTGCGATGGAACACAGAATGATCGGCAGCATCATCCAGCCGCCCGCTTTGACCAGTTCCCACACGGTAGTGCATCCCCCTCGGAAAAGTGGCGCCACTCTAGCATAGGGATGGCGCCGAACAGACCTCCCCGGTTCTCATTTTTCCCGCCAGAAGACCGCACGCTCGCGCCAGCCAAATGCCGGCTGGCGCGCCCCCAGCTCGATGCGCAGGGCGCCGCTGGCGACATTGTCGTGGAGCACGATGGAGCGCGCCCGGTAACGCGCCACGACCTGCGCATGGGGATGACCGAACGGATTGTGCGGGCCACGCGACAGCAGCGCCGCCGTCGGCGCAACGGTATCGAGAAAAGCCGCCGTGGAGGAACTGCGGCTGCCGTGATGGGGGATCTGCAGCCAGTCGGCCCGCAGATCGTGCCCCGCGCGGAGCAAGGCCTGCTCCGTGGCGCTATCGATATCACCGGTGAGCAGCAGGCTCTCGCCAGCGGCCTCGACCTTGAGCACGCAGGACGCGGGATTGCCCTCGCCGGCCTGAGCCCAGCGCCAGGTGGTGAAACGCACCCCGTCCCACTGCCAGGTCGCGCCGTCCACGCAGGGCGCGGCGCCCAGTGCCGCCGGCAGCGCGGCAGCTTCGCCACTGAGCACCTGCACCACCGGCATGCGCTGGCGCACGGCCAGGGCGCCGCCGGCATGGTCGCTATCGGCATGGCTGAGCAACAGCACGTCCAGGCGCTCCAGACCCAGGTAGCGCAACGACGGCAGCACCACCCGCTCGCCCAGATCGAAGTCGCCATAACGCGGCCCGGCGTCATACAACAAGGCATGCTGGCGAGTACGCACCAGCACCGCCAGGCCCTGGCCCACGTCCAGCTGCCAGACTTCAGCGCGCCCCGCCGCCGGCAGATGCTGCGGCGGCAAGCCCAGTGGCAGCAACAGCACCAGGCCCAGGGCCCGTAAAGGCAGCCCGGCCGGCAGCAGCACCAGCCAGGCCCCCAGGCTGACCAGCAACCAGGCCCAAAGCGGCAGATGCATGGGCAGCCAGGCCGGCAGCGCCGTGGCGAGCAGGCCCAGCAGCTGGAACAGCACCTCGAGCAGGCCACCGGCCAGCCACAGCAGGCCCTCGCCCACCCCGGGCAGGGGCAGCAGCAGGGTACCCAGCAAGGCCAGCGGCACCACCAGGAAACTCACCCAGGGCACCGCCAGCAGGTTGGCCAGCGGCCCGCTGGCACTGAGCGGCAGGCCCAGGGCGAGAAACAGCGGCAGCAGGCCGACGGCCAGGGTCCACTGCGCCCGCCACCATACCTGCCACCAGGACCAGCCTCCCAGGCGGCCGCTGAAGACCAGCGCCAGCACCGCCACCGCGCCGAAGGACAACCAGAACCCGGCCTGCAGCACCGCCAGGGGCTCGACCAGCAGCACCAGAATCCAGGCCAGCAACAGCGGCGTCCACACCCCGAGATGGCGAAAGCGCAGGCGCCACAGCAACACCACCGCGATCATCACGCAGGCCCGCCGCACCGGCACCTCGAAGCCGGCCAGCAGGCCGTAAGCCAGGGCTGCGGCGAAGGCCAGGGCACAGGCGGCGGGCAGCCAGGGCAAGCGTTGCGGCCACCAGCCGAGCCGTGCCAGGCCGGCGACCAGGCCATAGAGCAAGGCCGCCAGCAAGGCGACATGCTGCCCGGAGATCACCAGCAGGTGCACCGTGCCGGTGTCCTGCAGCACCCGCCAGTCCGCCGGGCTCAGGCCGGAGTCGTCACCCAGCACCAGCGCAGCCAGGGTGCCCTCGCGGTGCCAGGCATCGACAGCGAGCACGCGCCGGCGCAGCGCGTCGCGCCAGGCCGACAGGCCGCCCGCCGCCTGCAGGCGTTCGCCCTGCTTGACCGTGCCGCCGGCGCCGATGCGCTGCGCCAGCAGCCAGGCCTCGTAGTCGAAGCCCTGCGGGTTGACCAGTCCCTGCGGGCGCTTGAGACGCACCGCCAGGCGCCAGCGCTCACCGGCCCGCAGTGCAGGCCCGTCATGCCAGGCCAGGCGCAGCAGCCCGGGCAAGGACGCGCGCCGCGCCTGCGCATCGGCCAGCTGGAAACGCACCACACCCTCGCGCTGCTCCGGCAGGCCGACCACCTGCCCTTCCAGCCACAGGGTCTGGCCATCCAGCTCGGGCGCCAGGCGCTCGTCCAGCGCCCACTGCGCAGAGACGCAAGCCCAGCACAAGCCAAAGAGAAACAAGGCCAGGGGATAGCTGCGATAGGGCAACAGCATCAACCCGACCGGCAGCGCCAGCCACAGCAGCCAGGCCGGCGGCAAAGCCGGCAACAGGCTAAGGCTGGCCAATCCGGCGGCCAGTGCCAGCATCCCTGCGCGCATCCCGTTCTCCCTGCGGGCGCAGCCGTCCTGGGGCGCCACCGATCCGAGGCTGCCGGCCCGTCACAAGCCAGTCACCGGCAATGGGTGCATAATAGCCGCGCTTCCGTCACCCGAGAGTCTTATGCCGCGTCGTGTATTCAAGCGCTACATGCCCGACCCGGAAAGCATCCGAGCGAACAAATCGCTGCGCTTTCTGGGCAAGCTGCTCCATGACCCCAACCTCTGGCACCTCAACCGGCACTCGGTCGCCCGGGCCATGGCCGTGGGCCTGTTTGCCGCCTTCATCCCGCTGCCCATGCAGATGCTCCTGGCTGCCAGCCTGGCGGTGCCGGTGCGCGGCAACCTGCCGATCTCGGTGGGGTTGGTCTGGCTGACCAACCCGATCACCATGCCGCCGGTGTTCTACTGCACCTACAAGCTGGGGGCCTGGATCATGGGCGTACCGCCCATGCTGCTGCCGGACGAACTGACCTGGGAGTGGATCAGCGGCGAACTGGCCACCCTCTGGCAGCCCTTCCTGCTCGGCTCGCTGGTGGCCGGCCTGGGGCTGGGCGTGCTGGCCTACAACCTGACCATGCTCTACTGGCGCTGGTGGGTACGGCATAACTGGCGCAAGCGCCAGGAACGACGCCAACAGGCCACACCAGAATGAAAAAACGCCGCGAACTAGCGGCGTTTTCCATTCGCGGCAGCGACCTCAGTCGTAGCGCAGCGCTTCCGCCGGCTGGGTGCGCGAGGCGCGCCAGGCCGGATACAGGGTGGCCAGGAAACTCATCAGCAACGCGGCGCCACAGATCAGCAGGACATCGGCGGCCTGCAGGTCGGATGGCAGATTGTTGATGTAGTAGATATCCGAACTGAGGATATGCACCCCGCTGGCCCGCTCCAGCCAGGCTACCCAGCCGCTCACGTTGAGCGCGACGACCACCCCCAGCACACCGCCGACCAGGGTACCGATGCTGCCGATCACCGTGCCCTGGACCATGAAGGTGCTCATGATCTGCCCCGGCGTGGCGCCGAGGGTACGCAGGATGGCGATATCGGAGCGCTTGTCGGCCACCACCATGACCAGGGTGGCGATGATGTTGAACGCGGCAACCGCGATGATCAGCAGCAGGAGCAGGCCGATCATGGTCTTCTCCATCTTCATCGCGCTGAACAGGCTGCCCTGGGTATGGGTCCAGTCGTTGGCCTGGTAGCCGGCACCCAGGCTGGCGGCGATGGCGGCGGACACCTGTGGCGCCTGATACAGATCCTTGAGTGCGATGCGCACGCTCTGCACCTGCTGCGGGGCGATGCGCAGGATGCTCGAGGCGTCGGCGACGCTGATCAGCGCCAGGCTGCCATCCAGCTCGGCGCCCACCTTGAACACGCCGACCACGTTCAGGCGCTGCATGCGCGGGGTGATGCCGCTCGCGCTACTGCTCACCTCGGGCACGATCAGGGTCAGCTTGTCGCCGACATTGAGACGAAAACGCCGCGCGGTCACCTCGCCGATCACCACGCCGAACTCGCCGGGACGCAGGTCCTCCAGGCGGCCCTGCACCATGTGCTGGCCGATGATCGAAACCTGCCGCTCCTGGGCCGGGTCGATACCGTTGATCAGGATCGGCTGCATCACGCCCCGGGAGGAAAACATCCCCTCCAGCTCGGCAAAAGGCGCGGCGCCGATGACCTGCGGATTGCGCCTGGCGACCTCGGCCACGGCATTCCAGTCGGCCAGCGGCTGCTCGGCGCTGAGGGTGGCGTGCGGCACCATGCCGAGGATGCGCGTGCTCATTTCCTTCTGGAAACCGTTCATCACCGAGAGCACCACGATCATCGCCAGCACGCCGAGGCCGAGACCGATCATCGAGGTCAGCGAGATGAAGGAGATGTAGTGGTTGCGCCGCTTGGCGCGGGTGTAACGGGTACCGATGAAGAGTGCGATAGGCCGGAACATAGTTAGGCAGCCACCAGCCGGCCTTCTTCCAGACGCAGCACCCGGTCCATCTGCTGGGCCAGCTGCAGGTCGTGGGTCACCACCAGGAAGGCGGTCTGCGACGAGACGCTGAGTTCGCGCATCAGCTCCTGGATGCCGTGGGCGGTGTGCTGGTCGAGGTTGCCGGTGGGCTCGTCGAGCAGCACCAGCGCCGGCCGGTTGACCAGGGCACGGGCGATGGCCACGCGCTGGCGCTCGCCGCCGGACAGCTCGGCCGGCTTGTGGCTCAAGCGATGGCCCAGGCCGACCCGTTCCAGCAGCGCGGTGGCGCGCTGGCGGGCCTCGGCGATCGGCGTCTTGCCGATCAGCAGCGGCATGCACACGTTCTCCAGGGCGGTGAACTCCGGCAGCAGGTGGTGGAACTGGTAGACGAAGCCCAGCGCACGGTTGCGCAACAGGCCGCGCGCCGTCTCGTTGAGGGCGGACAGCTCCTCGCCGGCCAGCCAGACGCTGCCCTGGCTCGGCGTATCCAGGCCGCCGAGCATGTTCAGCAGGGTGCTCTTGCCGGAGCCGGAGGAGCCGACGATGGCCACCCGCTCGCCGGGCAGCAGCTCCAGCGCCACGCCCGCCAGGACCTCCACCGTCTGCGGGCCTTCCTCGTAGCTCTTGCCCAGGTTGCGGCAACTCAGGACTGCCTTATCACTCATAACGCAAAGCCTCCGCGGGCTGGGTGCGCGCCGCACGCCGAGCCGGGTAAAGGGTGGCAAAGAAACTCAGGAGCAACGCCGCGGCGCACACCAGCACCACGTCCTCGACCTGCACCTGCGAAGGCAGGTAGTCGATGAAATACACCTCGGCATTGAGGAACTGGATGCCCAGCACGCCCTCCAGCCACTTGATCGCCGCGCTGACATTGAGCGCGGCGAGCACGCCCAGCACGCCGCCGACCAGGGTGCCGACCACGCCGATCACGGTGCCCTGCACCATGAAGGTCAGCATGATCTGCCGCGGCGTGGCGCCGAGGGTGCGCAGGATGGCGATATCCGCCTGCTTGTCGGTCACCACCATGACCAGGGTGGAGACGATGTTGAACGCGGCGACCGCGACGATCAGCAACAGCAGCAGGCCGATCATGGCCTTCTCCATGCGGATCGCCTGGTACAGGTTGCCGTGGGTCGCGGTCCAGTCGCGCGCATAGAAATCCTCGGCGCGCAGCGACTGGGTCAGTTCCCAGGCCACCCGCGGCGCCTCGAACAGGTCCTGCAGCTTGAGGCGGATGCCCTGCACCTCGCCCGGCTTCATGCGCAGCAGGCGCCCGGCATCCTGCACATGCACCATGGCCACATGGCCATCGATCTCGCCGGCGCCGACATGGAAGATGCCGACCACGGTGAATCGCTTCATGCGCGGGAACATACCGGCCGGGGTGACCGCCACCTCGGGGGCGACGAAGGTGACCTTGTCGCCAAGCGCCAGGCCCAGCTTCTTCGCCGCCAGATCGCCGATGGCGATGCCGAAGTCGCCCGGCTGCAGGGACTCGAGCGCGCCTTGGTCCTTGACGAAGAAATCGCCGATGATCGAGACCTTGCGCTCCTCGAGCGGGTCGATGGCGTTGATCAGGATCTTCTGTACCTGACCGTTGTTGGTCAGCAGGCCCTGCATCTGGGTGAAGGGCGCCATGGCCACGACCTGCGGATTCTCGGCCAGCCGGGCGGCGACGCGTTGCCAGTCCGGCAGCGGCTGGCTGCTCTCGAGGGTGGCATGCGGCACCATGCCCAGCACGCGGTCGCGCATCTCGCGGTCGAAGCCGTTCATCACCGACAGCACGACGATCATCACCAGCACGCCCAGGGCGAGGCCGATGATCGAGGTGAGGGAAATGAAGGAGACGAAAAGGCTACGACGCTTGGCCCGCGTGTAACGCAAGCCGATAAAGAACGGCAAGGGTCTGAACATGTATGGGGTTCGCTGGCGAAAGAAGAAACGTCCTTGTGGCGGGGCTAGGCGAGCAGCTTTACACTCAGACCACCACTGCTGCCATGGGTTCGCCATGTCGTATCGAGACGCTGATGATCGCCGCGAATACTACCGTATCGAGGATACGATCGCACTGGATTTCAGCCTGCTTTCCGGGCCGCAAGCACTGGCCAGTGACGCGCTGCACGATGCCTCGCCGCTGTTCAATCTGCTCAGCGACCTGCACCTGATGGACTTCGAGTCGCAGCACCTGCTGCGCCATATCAGCGAGCGCGACCGCACCCTGGCCAACTACCTGAAGGTGATGAACAAGCGCATCGACCTACTTGGCCAGGCCCTGGCGCAGAACCTGCTGCGCGATATCGGCGCGGCGCGCCAGGTGTCAATGTCCGAGGGCGGCATCAGCTTCAACCATGTGCAGGCGATCGAACCCGGCAGCCACCTGGCGCTGAAGATGGTGCTGATGCCGCAAGCCCTCGGCCTGCTGCTGCGGGCCAGGGTCATGCACTGCCAGGTGCGCGAGGACGGCCAGTTCGAGATCGGCACCGAGTTCGAGGCCCTGACCGATGCCCAGCGCCAGCTGCTGGCCCGACATATCCTGCAGAAGCAGGCGCAACAGCGCCGCCTGGCCCGCGAGCAGCACCGATGAGGCCACGCCTGCCGTACCTCAGCCTGCTTGCCTTCAGCCTGGCTCTGCCAGCCGCCGCCGAAACCATCGAGATCCCGCTTGGCCAGCAAGGCCAAACCGCTATCGAGCTGCCCCAGCGTGGCCAGTCGCAGCGCTCGGTGCTGGAACGCTTCGGCCTGGCCGACGAGGAACACGCCGCGGTCGGCCAGCCGCCGATCACCCGCTGGGACTACCGCGAGTTCAGCGTGTATTTCGAGTACGATCACGTGGTCAACAGCGTGCTCCACCACCAGCCCCGTTACCCCACCCCCAAGGAACAACAGTGACCCTTATCTACGGCCACCGCGGCGCCAAGGGCGAAGCGCCGGAAAACACCCTCGCCAGCTTCCAGCAATGCCTCAAACACGGTGTCACCCGCTGCGAGCTGGACCTGCACCTGTCGCGCGACGGCGAGCTGATGGTGATCCACGACACCACCCTCAAGCGCACCACCGGGCGGCGCGGCAAGGTGGTCGAGCACGAGGCCGCCGAACTGGTGGGCTACGACGCCCGCCACGGCGGCCCCGACTGGAAGACGCCCTGCCCGATCCCGACCCTGGCCAGCCTGTTCGAGCAATGCCCGTTCGAGCACTGGCAACTGGAAGTGAAAAGTGCCTCGCGGGTGCGCGCCGCCCGCATAGTCCTGGCGATCCAGTCCCTGGCCGAACGCTTCGCCATCAGCGAGCGCATCACCGTGACCAGCAGCTCGCGCGAAGTGCTGCGCGCCCTCAAGCGCCTGGCCCCGGAACTGTCGCGCGGCCTGGTCGCCGAGTACGACTGGCTCGACCCGCTGAAGGTCGCGGCCCACCACGGCTGCTCGATGCTCGCCCTGAACTGGACCCTGTGCACCCCGGAACGCCTGGCCAAGGCGCAGAAGGCCGGGCTGCACGTGTCGGTGTGGACGGTCAACGATGCCGCGCTGATGCGGCGCCTGGCGGATTTCGGCGTGGACAGCATCATCACCGACTTCCCCGGGCTGGCGGTCGATACGCTGGAGCGCTGAACTACCGAGCTGCAGCAATAAAAAACCGGCCCATGGGCCGGTTTTTTTGTGCTGCCTGGTCAGAAGCTCTCCCGGTTCGGCCAGCGCCACTCGCGGGAATCGCTGAAGGGATCCACCCCGACCGGCTCAGGCCACCGGTCGGAGCCGCTCAAAAAAGCCGGTTGAGACCGTCGAACGCCGCCACCCGATAGGCCTCGGCCATGGTCGGGTAGTTGAAGGTGGTGTTGACGAAGTACTTGATGCTGTTCGCCTCGCCCTTCTGGTTCATGATCGCCTGGCCGATGTGGACGATCTCCGAGGCCTGGTAGCCGAAGCAGTGCACGCCGAGGATTTCCAGGGTCTCGCGGTGGAACAGGATCTTCAGCATGCCCACCGGCTCGTGGGAGATCTGCGCCCGGGCCATGCCCTTGAAGAAGGCCTTGCCCACTTCGTAGGGGATCTTGGCCTGGGTCAGCTCCTTCTCGTTCTTGCCGATCGAGCTGATCTCCGGAATGGTGTAGATGCCGGTCGGCACGTCGTCGACGAAGCGCCAGGTGTCGTTCTCCACCGCGCTGCCGGCGGCCGAACGGCCCTGGTCGTAGGCGGCGCTGGCCAGGCTCGGCCAGCCGATCACGTCACCGGCGGCGAAGATATTGCTGATCTCGGTGCGGTAGGACTGATCCACCTCGATCTGCCCGCGGCCGTTGACCTTGATGCCGATGTTTTCCAGGCCCAGCTTGTCGGTGTTGCCGGTACGCCCGTTGCACCAGAGGAAGGCGTCGGCCTTGATCTTCTTGCCGGACTTGAGGTGCAGGACCACCCCGTGCTCCACCCCCTCGACGCGCTCGTACTCCTCGTTGTGGCGGATCAGCACGTTGTTGTTGCGCAGGTGGTAGCTCAGCGCATCGGAGATCTCGTCGTCGAGGAAGCTGAGCAGCTGGTCGCGGTTGTCGATCAGGTCGACCAGTACACCCAGGCCGCTGAAGATCGAGGCGTACTCGGAGCCGATCACCCCGGCGCCGTAGATGATGATCCGACGCGGCGTGTGGGTCAGGCTGAGGATGGTGTCGCTGTCGTAGATGCGCGGGTGGTGGAAGTCCACGTCGGCCGGGCGATAGGGGCGCGAGCCGGTGGCGATGACGATCTGCTTGGCCACCAGTTTTTCCACCACGCCGCTGGGGCACACCACTTCCACGGTCTGCTCGTCGGCGAAGCTGGCGGTGCCGAAGAACACGTCGATGCGATTGCGCGCGTAGTAGCCGGTGCGCGAGGCGACCTGCTTGGCGATCACCCGCTCGGCGCTCTTCAGCACGTCGGGGAAGGAGAACCAGCGCGGCTCGCCGATCTGGCGGAACAGCGGGTTGGTGTTGTACTGCATGATCTGCCGCACCGAGTGGCGCAGGGCCTTGGACGGGATGGTACCGAGGTGGGTGCAGTTGCCGCCGACCTGCGGACGGTTATCGACCACCGCCACCTTGCGCCCGGCCTTGGCCGCGTTCATTGCCGCGCCTTCACCCGCCGGGCCCGAGCCCAACACCACCACGTCGTAGTTGTAGACCGCCATGCTTACTCCTCATCACGCACCGGGCTTCGCGTCAGGAACCCGGACAGGGCTGCGGCACCCCATGGCCACAGCACTAGAATCGTCGGCATAGCTTAACCATGCCGGTTCGCGCCGCACATTAGCGCTTGGTCGCGTCGTAGGCGAGCTTTGTCTTCACTACATCCTGGTCGCGATTCACTTCCTCGCACTTCTCGCGGCTGCCGCCACAGAGCGAGCACTCCTTCTCGATGCCCAGGGCGGCGATGCCACCGCAGGAGCCGGCAATCGGCTTGCGCCCCATCAGCACGCCGACGGCCATGCCCAGCACCACCAGCAGCATGACGATGAATACCAGTAGCCAGGTCATGGTTGTGCTCCTGCGCCGAACTGGCGCTCGAAAGCCGGCGTCGCCCGGGTGACGAAACCGGTGCCTTCACGGTTGACGAAGAATGCCGCCACCCCCGCCTGTTCAGCGTAGGCGAAGCCGCGCTGCGGCCCCAGCACCATGAGCAGGGTCGACAAGCCGTCGGCGCGCATGGCCTGCGCATCGACCACGGTCACCGACGCCAGGCGATGGCTGATCGGCGCGCCGCTCTGCGGGTCGATGGTGTGCGAGTAGCGCCGGCCGTTCTGCTCGAAGTAGTTGCGGTAGTCGCCGGAGGTGGAAACCCCCAGGCCGTCCAGCGCCAGCACCCGCTGCGCCACCTGCTGGTCGTCGCGCGGTGCCTCGATGGCGATGCGCCAGGGCGAGCCATCCGGCTTGCGCCCGAGCGCCTTGAGTTCGCCGGTGACATCCAGCAGGTAGCTGCGCACGCCCAGCTCGGCCAGGCGCGCGGCGATGCGGTCCACCGTGTAGCCGGCGGCGATGCTGTTGAGGTCGAGCTGTACGGCGGCGTCCTTGCACAGCCGGGCGCCGTCGATGCGCAGGTGCCGGTGGCCGACGTTGGCCCGCGCCACGGCGATCTGCTCGGCGCTCGGCACCCGCTCGACGCGTGACTGCGCGCCGAAGCCCCACAGCTCCAGCAGCGGCTGGATGGTCAGGTCGAAGGCACCGTCGCTGTCGAGCGCCAGCTGCTCGCCGAAACGCACCAGCGCCAGCACCGGAACCGGCATGGCGCGGCAGCTGCCGGCCGGCAGGCGGTTGAACTCGGACAGATCGGAGTCGGCACGCCAGGTGGACATCTGCCGGTCCACCTCGGCCAGCAGGCCATCCACCTCGGCCTTGAGCTCGGCGGACTCGGGGACGCCCTCGCCTGCCACGTATTTCAGCGAGTAGTGGCTGCCCATGGTCGGGCCGCCGAATTCCTCGATTTTCTCGCCACAACCGGCCAGCAGCAGGCCGAGCACGGCGAACAGCAGCGTTCTAACCACCGAAATCGTCCAGCAGGATGTTCTCGCGTTCCACACCCAGGTCCAGCAGCATCTTGATCACCGCGGCATTCATCATGGGCGGGCCGCACATGTAGAACTCGCAGTCTTCCGGCGCCGGATGGTTCTTCAGGTACTGTTCGAACAGCACGTTGTGGATGAAGCCCTTGAGGCCGGTCCAGTTGTCTTCCGGCTGCGGGTCGGACAGCGCCAGGTGCCACTCGAAGTTGGAGTTTTCCGCGGCCAACTGGTCGTACTCCTCGACATAGAAGGCCTCGCGCAGCGAGCGCGCACCGTACCAGAAGCTGATCTTGCGCTTGGAACCGAGGCGCTTGAGCTGGTCGAAGATGTGCGAGCGCATCGGCGCCATGCCGGCACCACCGCCGATGAAGATCATCTCGGCATCGCTGTCCTTGGCGAAGAACTCGCCGAACGGGCCATACACGGTGACCTTGTCGCCCGGTTTGAGGCCGAACACCCAGGACGACATCTGCCCTGGCGGCAGATGATCCTTGCCCGGCGGCGGCGAGGCGATGCGGATGTTGAATTTGACGATGCCCTTCTCATCCGGGTAGTTGGCCATGGAGTAGGCGCGGATCACCGTCTCGTCGACCTTGGACACGTACTTCCATTGGTTGAACTTGTCCCAGTCACCGCGGTACTCGGGCTGGATGTCGAAGTCCTTGTAGGCCACCTCGTGCGGCGGGCACTCCAGCTGCACGTAGCCACCGGCGCGGAAGTCCACGCTCTCGCCTTCCGGCAGGCGCAGGGTCAGCTCCTTGATGAAGGTGGCGACGTTGGGGTTGGACTCCACCGTACATTCCCACTTCTTCACGCCGAAGACTTCTTCCGAGACTTCGATGTGCATGTCCTGCTTGACCGGGGTCTGGCACGACAGGCGCCAGCCGGCCTTGGCCTCGCGCTTGGTGAAATGCGACTCCTCGGTCGGCAGCATCTCGCCGCCGCCGGACTCGACGATGCACTTGCACTGGGCGCAGGTGCCGCCACCGCCACAGGCCGAGGACAGGAACACGTTATTCGCCGCCAGGGTCTGCAGCAACTTGCCGCCAGCCGGCACGGTCAGGGTGCGCTCACCGTTGATAACGATATTCACGTCGCCACTGGACACCAGCTTGGCGCGCGCCGCCAGAATGATCACCACCAGTGCCAGGACGATGGCGGTGAACATGCCGATGGCCAGAGAGATTTCAAAACCCATCAGGCGCTCCTTAGAGTTGAATGCCGCCGAAGGACATGAAGCCCAACGACATCAGACCGATGGTGATGAAGGTGATGCCCAGGCCCTGCAGGCCTTCTGGTACATCGCTGTACTTGAGCTTCTCGCGGATGCCGGCCAGCAAGGCGATGGCCAGGGCCCAGGAAATCCCCGAACCGAAGCCATAGACCACGCTCTCGCCGAGGTTGTAGTCGCGCTCGACCATGAACAGCGAGCCGGCCATGATCACGCAGTTCACCGTGATCAGCGGCAGGAACACGCCGAGGGCGTTGTAGAGCGCCGGCACGTACTTATCCAGGAGCATCTCGAGGATCTGCACGATGGCGGCGATCACCCCGATGTAACTGAGCAGGCCGAGGAAGGACAGGTCCACCTCCGGCAGGCCAGCCCAGGCCAGCGCGCCTTCCTTGAGCAGGTAGGTGTACAGCAGGTTGTTGGCCGGCACGGTGATGGCCTGTACCACCACCACGGCGATACCGAGGCCGATGGCCGTCTCGACCTTCTTGGAAATGGCGATGAAGCTGCACATGCCGAGGAAGAAGGCCAGGGCCATGTTCTCGATGAACACGGCCTTCACGAACAGGCTGAGGTAGTGTTCCATCAGTAGGCCTCCTTATCCGAGACTTGCGGCGCCATGCGCAAGGCCGGGGCTTCCTTCTGCTGCGGTTTCCAGCTGCGCAGCGCCCAGATGATCAGGCCGATCAGGAAGAACGCCGAAGGCGGCAACAACAGCAGGCCGTTGGGCTGGTACCAGCCGCCCTCGCTGACCGTGGGCAGCACGCTGTAGCCGAGCAGCTTGCCGGCACCGAACAGCTCGCGGATCACCCCGAGGATGACCAGCATGGCGCTGTAGCCCAGGCCGTTGCCAATGCCGTCACAGAACGACAGCAGCGGCGGGTTCTGCATGGCGAAGGCTTCGGCGCGGCCCATGACGATGCAGTTGGTGATGATCAGGCCGACAAACACCGACAGTTGCTTGGCCAGCGAGTAGGCGAAGGCTTTCAGCACCTGGTCCACCACTATCACCAGCGAGGCGATGATCACCATCTGCACGATCATGCGGATGCTGCTGGGGATCTGCTGGCGGATCATCGAGATGAACAGGTTGGAGAAGGCCGTCACCAGGGTCAGGGCGATCGACATCACCAGCGCGGTCTTCAGATTGGAGGTCACCGCCAACGCCGAGCAGATACCGAGGATCTGCAGGCCGATGGGGTTGTTGTGCACGATCGGGTCGAGCAGCACACTCTTGTAGGTGGGTTGCGACATGCTCATGCCTCCCCTTTCTTAATGTTGGCCAGCAGCGGACCGAAACCGTTCTCACCCAGCCAGAAATGCAGCAGGTTGTTGACGCCCTTGCTGGTCAGAGTGGCGCCCGCCAGGCCGTCGACCTGGTGTGCGGCCTTGGCCGACTGCGGATCGACGCTGCCCTTGATGATCTCCACGGCAAGCGCGCCCTGCTCATCGAACAGGGTCTTGCCGGACCACAGTGCCTTCCATTTCGGATTGTCCACCTCGCCGCCCAGGCCCGGGGTCTCGCCGTGCTGGTAGAAGCCGAAGCCGACCACGGTATTCAGGTCGCCCTTGATGGCGATGAAACCGTACAAGGTCGACCACAGGCCGTAGCCGCGCACCGGCAGGATCAGGGTATCGAGCTGGCCATCGGTTTCCACCAGATACACGGTGGAAAGCCGCTCGCGGCGCTTGATCGAGGCGATGTCCTGGCTGCCAGTCAGCGCATCGGACAGCGCCGGGTCCTTGGCCGCCTTGAGCGGGTCGAAGCCGGCGGCATCCTGGGCATCGCTGAAGGCTCCCTTCTCCAGATCCACCACGCGAGCCTTGATCCGTTCGGCATACAGCGCCTTGATCGCCTTGGCCGACATGCCATCCTGTCCCAGACCGGCGATGGCCAGGATGCTGCGCTGCTTGTCCAGCTCGCGGTTCTCCACCTGGGTCGGTTTCAGCGCCACGGCCGCACCGGCGACGAACACCGAGCAGACCAGGCACACCAGCAGCGCCACGGTCAGCGTGCGCGCAGTAGATTCTTGCTTAGCCACGAGCCAGCCTCCGCTTGATATTGGCCTGCACGACGAAATGGTCGATCAGCGGCGCACAGAGGTTGGCGAACAGAATCGCCAGCATCATGCCCTCCGGATAGGCCGGGTTGACCACGCGGATCAGCACCACCATCACCCCGATCAGCGCACCGAACAACCACTTGCCGGTGTTGGTCATGGCTGCCGACACCGGGTCGGTGGCCATGAAGATCATGCCGAAGGCGAAGCCGCCGACCACCAGGTGCCAGTGCCAGGGCATGGCGAACATCGGATTGCTGTCCGAGCCGATGGCGTTGAACAGAGTGCTCATGGCGATCATGCCGAGCATCACGCCGGTGACGATGCGCCAGGAGGCAATCTTGCTCAGCAACAGGAAGGCCCCGCCGATGAAGATGGCCAGAGTGCTGGTCTCGCCCATGGAGCCCTGTTCCAGGCCGACGAAGGCATTCCACCAGGTCAGGCCATTGGCGGCGACCTGCTCAATGCCGCCGGCCGCGGCCACCGACAGGGCGGTGGCGCCGGCATAGCCGTCCACCGAGGTCCACACCGCATCACCGGACATCTGCGCCGGGTAAGCGAAGAACAGGAAGGCACGTCCGACCAGGGCCGGGTTGAGGAAGTTCTTGCCGGTACCGCCGAACACTTCCTTGCCGATCACCACGCCGAAGCTGATACCCAGGGCCACCTGCCACAGCGGGATGTCCGGCGGCAGGGTCAGGGCGAACAGCACCGAGGTGACGAAGAAGCCCTCGTTGACCTCGTGGCGACGGATGGAGGCGAACAGCACTTCCCAGAAACCGCCGACGATGAAGGTGGTCAGGTATACCGGCAGGAAGAAGGCCGCACCCTGGATAAAGTTGTCCCACAGGCTGTTCGGGTCGAAGCCCGCCAGCGCGCCGACCAGGCCGAAGCGCCAGCCGTCCTGGGCCGCCAGCAGCTCGGCGTTGCCGGCGAAGAGGCTGTTGGCCTGGTAGCCGATGTTCCACATGCCGAACAGCATGGCCGGCAGGGTGCAGAACCACACCGTCATCATCATGCGCTTGAGGTCGATGCCGTCGCGCACGTGGGCGGTGGTCTTGGTCACGCTGCCCGGACGGTAGAAGAAGGTGTCGACGGCTTCGTACAGCGCATACCACTTCTCGAAGCGGCCTCCCTGTTCGAAGTTGTGCTCGATCTTGTCGAGGAATTTACGCAAGGACATGGATCAGCCCTCCTTCTCGATGCGAGTCAGGTTGTCCCGCAGGATCGGGCCGTATTCGTACTTGCCGGCGCAGACATAGGTGCACAGGGCCAGGTCTTCCTCGTCCAGCTCCAGGCAGCCGAGCTTCTGCGCCATTTCGGTGTCGCCGACGATCAGGTAGCGCAGGAGCTGGGTGGGCAGGATATCCAGCGGCATCACCGCCTCGTAGTTGCCCACCGGCACCATGGCGCGCGGGCTGCCATTGGTGCTGGTGTCGAAGGCGAAGCGCTTGGCCGCCAGCAGCTTGGAGACGAAGATGTTCAGCACCGAGTGCTTGTTCACCCCGGCGCGCAGGTAATGCAGCAGCTCGCGCTCGCGGCCCTCGTGCAGGCAGGACACCTGCACGTGGTAGCGACCGAGGAAGGCGAAGGCGCCACGGGCGGTACGGCCACCCAGCACCGAGCCGGAAATCACCCGATTGTGGCCGGGCTGCAGCTCGCCGGCGCTCAGCTCGTCCAGGTTGGCCCCCAGGCGGGTACGCAGCAGGCGCGGCTGGCCCACCACCGGACCGCCAAGAGCCACCACGCGCTCGACATTCAATCGACCGCTGGTGAATAACGCGCCAACGGCGATCACGTCCTGGTAGCCGATCTGCCACACGCTCTTGCTGGCGCTGACCGGATCGAGGAAATGCATATGGGTGCCCGGCAGACCGGCCGGATGCGGCCCGGCGAAGCCTTCGACCTGCACCCCGGCCAGGCTCTCGCCCGGCAGGCTGACGCCGGCGGCCTTGCACAGGAACACCTTGGCCAGGCGCGCCAGCACCTTGAGGCCGTTCTCGAAATCGCTCGCACGCTCGGCGATCACCAGGACCGGATCGGCGGCCAGCGGATGAGTGTCGATGGCGGTGACGAAGATCGAGCCGGGCACGGCATCGATGGCCGGCACTTTGCTGAACGGACGGCTGCGCAGCGCGGTCCACAGGCCGGACTGCTGCAGGTTGTCCCGTACCGCCTGGGGTTCCAGGCCAGCCAGCTGGCCGGCCTCGTAGCGGGCAAACTCGATGGCCTCATCGCCATCCAGGTCGACCACCACCGACTGCAGGACCCGCTGTTCGCCGCGGTGGATGGCGCTGACCACGCCGGCTCCCGGTGCGGTGAAATGCACGCCCGGGTTCTTCTTGTCGGAAAACAGCAACTGGCCGAGCTTGACCCGCTCGCCCAGCTGCACCGCCATGGTCGGCTTCATGCCGTGATAATCGCAGCCCAGCACGGCCACGCTGCGTACCGCACGAGCGGCCTCGATGCGCTGCTCGGGGGCGCCGCTGATCGGCAGATCCAGCCCGGATTTAATCTTGATCATTGGGTGATCCAAACACTGAAACCAGTGTTTCCACAGAGTCGGGATACAGCCGGAAAGCCTAAATGAACACCAGGCAGCCGCTCGACAGCGGACGCCAAACGCCAGGTTCCGGGGTGAAAAGACTTGGGATTATAAGAACATAAGACGCAACTGCCCACCCGGCAGTGCCAATCCAGACCGCGCAGTCGTAACAACAGGCAACAGCGGACAGCTTGACGCCGGCCTCAACTCTGGCAAAAAAGACTCATTACCTCGACGAGTCATTGCCATGCGCCGACTGCTGCTCACCCTCCTGCTGCTGACCAGCGGACCACTGCAGGCCAACAGCGAGCGCCTCGATCAGGCCGCCTTCAGCGCAAGCCACCAGCAGGCCGGCTTCACCCTGGTGCGCAAGAACCAGGCCCTGCTCACCTACCTGTGGGCCGATGTGTATGCCGCGGCCTTTTATACCGAAGCCGCGACCAGCCCCTCTCGCGCCGCCAGCCAGCCGGCCAGGCAGCGCCTGGAACTGTATTACTACCGCGACATCGCCAAGGAAGATGTGATCAAGGCCGCCTGGGTGACCCTGGAACGCCAGCACGGTGCCGCCCAACTGGCAAAACTGAAACACGAGCTGGACGCCCTGCACGCCACCTTCCGCGACATCCAGCCTGGCGACCGCTACGCCCTGAACTACAGCCCCGACGCCGGCCTGACCCTGGAGCGCAACGGTAGCGAGGTCTTTCGCAGCCACAACACCGAACTGGCCCGCGCCTACCTGGGCATCTGGCTGGCGCCCGAAGGCCTGTCGGACAGTTTGCGCGAACAGCTCTTGGCAGATCGCTGAAACGCAAAACGGGAGCCTAGGCTCCCGTTTTGATGATATTGGCACGAAGAAACTGATTAGGAGCTTGCGAGCTAGAGTCAAGCAAGGCGAAATCGGGCGAGGGCGCGGAGTTTACGAGCTGTAAATGAGCAGCCCGAGCCCGATTTCAACGCAGCATGACCGACGCGCAGCTGCTTCTATTCGGTTTCTTAGCGCGGGAAGGCTGGCGGGTTGACCCCGGCCATCTCTTCCATCACGCGCACCACCTGGCAGCTGTAGCCGAACTCGTTGTCGTACCACACGTACAGCACGACGCGGTTGTCGTTGACGATGGTGGCTTCGGCATCGACCACACCGGCATGGCGCGAGCCGACGAAGTCGGTGGAGACCACTTCCTGCGACTGGACGAAGTCGATCTGCTTCTGCAGATCCGAATGCATGGCCATCTGGCGCAGGTATTCGTTGATCTCTTCGCGGCTGGTGGCCTTCTCCAGGTTCAGGTTGAGGATGGCCATCGACACGTTCGGCGTCGGTACGCGAATGGCGTTGCCGGTCAGCTTGCCTTTCAGTACCGGCAGCGCCTTGGCGGCGGCAGTGGCGGCACCGGTCTCGGTGATCACCATGTTCAGCGGCGCGCTGCGACCACGGCGATCGCCCTTGTGGAAGTTGTCGATCAGGTTCTGGTCGTTGGTGTACGAGTGCACGGTTTCGACATGGCCGTTGACGATGCCGTACTGGTCATTCACCGCCTTGAGCACCGGCACGATGGCGTTGGTGGTGCAGGAAGCAGCCGAGATGATCTTGTCGTCGGCGGTGATTTCGCCATGGTTGATGCCATGCACGATGTTCTTCAGCGCGCCCTTGCCCGGTGCGGTCAGCACCACGCGGTCGACACCCGGGCAGGCCAGGTGCTGGCCCAGGCCCTCGGCGTCACGCCAGACGCCGGTGTTATCGACCAGCAGGGCGTTCTTGATGCCGTACTGGGTGTAGTCGACTTCAGTCGGCGACTTGGCGTAGATCACCTGGATCAGGTTGCCGTTGGCGGTCAGGGTATTGTTGGCTTCATCGATGGTGATGGTGCCGTTGAACTTGCCGTGTACCGAGTCGCGACGCAGCAGGCTGGCGCGCTTGACCAGGTCGTTGGTCGCACCCTTGCGCACGACGATGGCGCGCAGACGCAGGCCGTCGCCACCACCGGTCTTCTCGATCAGGATGCGCGCCAGCAGGCGGCCGATGCGACCGAAGCCGTACAGCACCACGTCGGTGCCTTCGCGGCCGGAACCGTTCTGCTTGCCGACCACATCGCTCAGCTCGTCCTTGACGAACTGCTCGACGCTACGACCGGCGCCTTCGGCCTTGAACTTGCTGGCCATCTTGCCCAGGTCCACGGAAGCGGCGCCCAGCTTGAGCTCGCCCATGGCCTTGAGGATCGGGAAGGTATCGTGCACCGACAGTTCGCTGTCGCCAGCCAGGCGGTGACGGGCGAAGCGGTGAGCTTTGAGAATGTCGATCACCGAACGATTGATCAGACCACGGCCGTAGATCGAGGTCACCACACTGTTGTTGCGGTAGAGCTGGCCAATCATCGGAATCATCGCTTCTGCGAGGGCTTCGCGATCAATCCACTCACCGAGACACTGGTCGGGCTTCTGAGTCACGGGCAATACCTTCCACATGTAGGGGCTGAAAAAAGGGGCTACATTATGACGGCGCACGCGCGCCTGAGCAATGCGCACCTGTCGCCGCAGCGCGGCACAGCATCCCTGGGCCGGTTAATGGCAACTGCGCTCCCGGTTACGCGCTGCAAGGGCGATAAAGCGCAGGCTGGGTTGAGGAGCACCGCGACGAAGCCCAGCGAGCATGCCCGGCCTGCTGGGCAGACCAGGCTCGACGCCAACCGCCCCATGCGCGCCGCGAAATACGGGGCGGGGCCGGCGCCAGATGCGCCGCGCAGGGGCGGGTAAAAACTCACAGGGCCGGCAGCTGCAGCGCCGGCACCGGGCATCGGTTCAAGCGGATGCCCTGCGCCGGTCGGCGCGGTCGTTGCGCCACTTGATCCAGACATGCACCGGTATGCCGGCAAGCAGCAACAGGGTGCCCAGATAGACCGTCTCGGCACCGGCACCGTAGATGGCCCAGCCGCTGTAGAGAAAACCCAGCCCACCGAGCAGGCTGACCTTGAGCAGGGCGGCCCCCTGCAGCCCCTCCTTGCCCTTGAGACGAATCATCAATTCGGCAAGTGCACAGAAGGCGTAAGGCACCAGGCTGGCCATGACGGCCAGCAGGATGATCGCGTTGAACGCACCGACCAGGCCGTGGGCGAAGTTCATCACCACCAGGATCGAGGCCAGCAGGTTGGAAAACACCAGCGCATTGGCCGGCGTACCGAAGCGCGACAAACGCCCCAGGCTGCGCGGAAACACCCGGTCCAGTGCAGCGCCATACGGCACCTGGCCGGTCAGCAGAGTAAAGCCGTTGAGGGTACCGAAGGTGGCGATCACCGCCCCGACAGCCACCAGCACGCCGCCGAGCTCACCCCACATCGAGCGCGCCACATCGGCCAGCGGTGCGCTGGAGGCCGCCAGCTGATCGGCTGGCAGCACCCCCATGGCCACCGCCGACACGGCCATGTACACACTGGCCGCCAGCAGCACGCCGAACAGGGTGGCACGCGGGATGGTTTTCGCCGGCTCGACGACCTCGCCGGCCGGTACCGTGGCCGACTCCAGGCCGAGGAAGGCCCACAGCGTCACCGCCGCCGCGGCGGAAATCGCCGCCAGGTCGGACTGATCGCTGTGATTGAGCACGGCGAAGTGAGCGGGCTCCACCCACCACCAGCCCAGCACGCCGATCAGCAGCAGCGGCACCAGCTTGAGTACAGTGGTCAGCACCTGCACCGCCCCCGCCTCTTTCACCCCACGCACGTTGATCAGCGTCAGCACCCAGATGGCCACCAAAGCCGTCAACAGGCTGTAGGCCGAAGAATCGCCGATCGCCGGGAACAGGTAGCCGACATAGCCGGCCAGCGCCACCGCCACCGCGGCGTTTCCGGTCCAGAGGGTGATCCAGTAGCCCCAGGCAATCAGGAACCCGGCGAACTCGCCATAGCCCGCCTCGGTATAGGCATAGGGGCCACCCGTCTTGTGCACCAGTTGCGACAGCCGACCGAACAGGATCGCCAGCACCAGCGCGCCGCAAGAGGTCAGCAGCCAGCCGCCAAGGGAGATGGGGCCGTAGGGCGCCAGCGAGGCCGGCAGCAGAAAAATCCCCGAGCCGATCATGTTGCCCACCACCAAGGCGGTGCAGGCCATCAGGCCAAGCCCCCTGGAGGAAGAAGCAGACGACTGCTGTACAACCATGGACGCACTCCTTGAGTCGGTTGGCTGCAGTGTAGGCCGGCCCACACAGGGTAATGCAACCGTGCAAGCGCACAGCCGTTCGGCTGGCTCGCCGGCCACCCTGCACTTGGTTACAATCGCGACCCTGTTCCCCAGCCGTAGTGCCACCCGTGTCCGTACTGCACCTGCCGAAACTACCCGCCGCCAGCGGCAAGCAGCACTGGGGCAACCTGCCCGGGGCCGCGCTGAGCCTGGCGATTGCCGAAGCCGCCAGCGCCGCCAAGCGCTTCACCCTGCTGCTGACCGCCGACAGCCAGAGCGCCGAGCGCCTGCAGGAGGAGCTGGCGTTTTTTGCCCCGCAATTGCCAGTGCTGCACTTTCCCGACTGGGAAACCCTGCCCTACGACCTGTTTTCGCCGCACCAGGACATCATCTCCCAGCGCATCGCCGCGCTGTATCGCCTGCCACAGCTCAAGCACGGCGTGCTGGTGGTGCCGATCAGCACCGCCCTGCACCGCCTGGCGCCGACCCGCTTCCTGCTCGGCTCCGGGCTGGTGCTGGACGTCGGCCAGAAGCTGGATGTCGACGAGATGCGCGCGCGCCTGGAAGCCGCCGGCTACCGCTGCGTCGACACGGTCTATGAACATGGCGAATTCGCCGTGCGCGGTGCGTTGATCGACCTGTTCCCGATGGGCAGCGAGACGCCGTTCCGCATCGACCTGTTCGATGACGAGATCGAGACCCTGCGCACCTTCGACCCGGAAACCCAGCGCTCGGTGGACAAGGTCGAGTCGATCCGCCTGCTGCCGGCCCGCGAGTTCCCGCTGGACAAGAAATCCGTCACCGACTTTCGCGGCCGCTTCCGCGAGCGTTTCGACGTGGATTTCCGCCGCTGCCCGATCTACCAAGACCTCTCCACCGGCATCACTCCGGCCGGTATCGAGTACTACCTGCCGCTGTTCTTCGAGGACAGCGCCACCCTGTTCGACTACCTGCCGGCCGACACCCAGGTATTTTCCCTGCCGGGCATCGAGAAGGCCGCCGAACACTTCTGGAGCGACGCCCGCAGCCGCTATGAAGAGCGCAAGGTCGACCCCGAGCGCCCGCTGCTGCCGCCGGTCGACCTGTTCCTGCCGGTGGAGGACTGCTTCGCCCGCCTGAAGAGCTGGCCACGGGTGGTGGTCGACCAGGCCGACATCGAAACCGGCGTCGGCCGCGAACGCTTCGACGCCCGCGCCCTGCCCGACCTGGCGATCCAGGCCAAGGCCAGCGAGCCGCTGGCGGCGCTGCGCCGCTTCATCGAGGAATACCCGGGCCGCGTGCTGTTCTGCGCCGAATCCGCCGGCCGGCGCGAAGTGCTGCTGGAGCTGCTCGCCCGCCTCAAGCTGAAGCCCGTTGAGGTCGGCGGCTGGCCGGAGTTCGCCGAGAGTAAATCGCGCCTGGGCATCTGCATCGCGCCGCTGGACGAGGGCCTGCTGCTCGACGAGATCGCCCTGATCGCCGAAAGCCCGCTGTTCGGCCAGCGCGTCATGCAGCGCCGCCGCCGCGAGAAGTCGCGCGATGGCGGCGACAACGTGATCAAGAACCTCACCGAGCTGCGCGAAGGCTCACCGGTGGTGCATATCGACCACGGCGTGGGCCGCTACCTGGGCCTGATCACCCTGGAAATCGACGGCCAGGCCGCCGAATTCCTCGCCCTGATGTACGCCGAGGAAGCCAAGCTGTACGTGCCGGTGGCCAGCCTGCACCTGATCGCCCGCTACACCGGCAGCGACGACGCCCTCGCCCCGCTGCACCGGCTCGGCTCGGAAACCTGGCAGAAGGCCAAGCGCAAGGCCGCCGAACAGGTGCGCGATGTCGCCGCCGAGCTGCTCGACATCTACGCCCGCCGCGCCGCCCGCGAAGGCCATGCGTTCAAGGACCCGGCCGCCGACTACGCCACCTTCAGCGCCGGTTTCCCCTTCGAGGAAACCCCGGACCAGCAGACCGCCATCGAAGCGGTGCTGGCCGACATGCTCGCGCCCAAGCCGATGGATCGCCTGGTCTGCGGCGATGTCGGCTTCGGCAAGACCGAAGTGGCCATGCGCGCGGCCTTCATCGCCGTGCACAGCGGTCGCCAGGTGGCGGTACTGGTGCCCACCACCCTGCTCGCCCAGCAGCACTACAACAGCTTCCGCGACCGCTTCGCCGACTGGCCGGTGACGGTCGAGGTGATGAGCCGCTTCAAGTCGGCCAAGGAAGTCAACGAAGCCGTGGCCAAGCTGGCCGAAGGCAAGATCGACATCGTCATCGGCACCCACAAGCTGCTGCAGGACGATGTGCGCTTCAAGGACCTCGGCCTGTGCATCATCGACGAGGAACACCGCTTCGGCGTGCGCCAGAAGGAGCAGCTCAAGGCCCTGCGCAGTGAGGTCGATATCCTCACGCTCACGGCGACCCCTATCCCGAGAACGCTGAACATGGCGGTGTCGGGCATGCGCGACCTGTCGATCATCGCCACCCCGCCGGCACGCCGCCTGTCGGTACGCACCTTCGTCATGGAGCAGAACAACCCGACGATCAAGGAAGCCCTGCTCCGTGAACTGCTGCGTGGCGGCCAGGTGTACTACCTGCACAACGATGTGAAAACCATCGAGAAGTGCGCCGCCGACCTGGCCGAGCTGGTGCCGGAGGCACGCATCGGCATCGGCCACGGGCAGATGCGCGAGCGCGAGCTGGAACAGGTGATGAGCGACTTCTACCACAAGCGCTTCAACGTGCTGATCGCCTCGACCATCATCGAGACCGGCATCGACGTGCCCAGCGCCAACACCATCATCATCGAGCGCGCCGACAAGTTCGGCCTGGCCCAGCTGCACCAGCTGCGCGGCCGCGTCGGCCGCAGCCACCACCAGGCCTACGCCTACCTGCTGACCCCGCCGCGCAAGCAGATGACCGAAGACGCACAAAAGCGCCTGGAGGCCATCAGCAACGCCCAGGACCTCGGCGCCGGCTTCGTCCTGGCCACCCACGACCTGGAAATCCGCGGCGCCGGCGAACTGCTCGGCGACGGCCAGAGCGGGCAGATCCAGGCGGTGGGCTTCACCCTGTACATGGAAATGCTCGAACGCGCAGTCAAAGCCATCCGCAAGGGCGAGCAGCCCAACCTCGACCAGCCGCTCGGTGGCGGCCCGGAGATCAACCTGCGGGTGCCGGCGCTGATTCCCGAGGACTACCTGCCGGACGTGCATGCCCGCCTGATCCTCTACAAGCGCATCGCCAACGCCGCCGACGAGGATGGCTTGAAGGAACTGCAGGTGGAGATGATCGACCGCTTCGGCCTGTTGCCGGAGCCGACCAAGAACCTGGTGCGCATCACCCTGCTCAAGCTGCAGGCGGAAAAGCTCGGGATCAGGAAGATCGACGCCGGCCCGCAAGGCGGACGCATCGAGTTCGCCGCCACCACCTGCGTCGACCCGCTGACCCTGATCAAGCTGATCCAGAGCCAGCCCAAGCGCTACAAGTTCGAAGGCGCAACGATGTTCAAGTTCCAGGTGCCGATGGAGCGCCCGGAAGAACGTTTCAACACCCTCGAGGCCCTGCTCGAGCGTCTACTCTCGCAATCTGTTTAAAGGACTGACCCCATGCGCGCGTTCCGCCACTTCACCCTGCTGCTCTGCCTGCTGGCACCGTCGGCCTTCGCCGATGCGCTGTACCAGATCGAGGTCATCGTGTTCCGCCAGGCCGGCCAACCGGTGGTGGCCAGCCAGCCGGCGCCGGACGACTGGGCCCTGGGCGCCCAGCCGATCAGCGCCAGCGAGCGCCCGGTGGCGCTGACCGAAGTGGCCGACAAGCTCAACCCCGGCAGTGGTTACCAGGTGTTGCTGCACAAGGGCTGGACCCAGAGCCTGGGCGCGGTGCCGAGCAAGGCGGCGCTGAGCATCGGCAACGAACAGTTCGGCCACTACCCGGTGGAAGGCGCCATCGGCCTCACCCTGCTGGAGCGCCTGGTCGATATCGACGCCAATATCTGGGTCAACCAGTTCGACGCCGACGGCCTGCTCACCGGCAGCGAGCACATGAAGCAGCGCACTCGCCTGAAGAATGGCGAACTGACCTACCTGGACCACGGCAGCCTGGGCATGCTGGTGAAGATCCAGCCGCTCTGAGAACCTGACCACGCTTTCTCGCGGGGTGCGCCAGCGCGGAAATCGACAGGTTGCCGCGACTGGGAAAGATCCTGAACCACCCTGCTAAGCCCCGCCATGCGGGGCTTTTTCATGCGCGGCCGAACTACGAGAGAGCCGCGGCCGGCTGCTCGAGCGGCGGCGCCAGGCGGCCATCGGCGTCCCGCAGCGGCAGACGATGCGGGGCCGCCAGGCGCTGGCGCAGGCGCTCGACGAAGCGCTCGGCCTCTTCGCGCGAAGAGAAAGGCACGGCGCAGCGATCCAACTCGACCAGCCAGCCGCGCTCGGCGCGCGGGTTCAGGCGAATGTCCATCCGAATACTCCTTATCAATGAACCGAGGGCTCGGGCTGGCCGTGGCTCAGGCGCTGAGCCGTTCGCGCAGGCGGCCGAGCATGCCCAGCAGGCTGCCGACCCGCTCGCGTTCGGGCTGTTCGCGCGGCACCTCGGCCAGGCGAGTGACCACCTGCTGCGGCTGCGCACGGTAGATCAGCGCCTGCTCGGCCGCGGCGCGCAGGCCCTTGTCGAACAGGCCACGACGGATTGGCTTGGGCAGGTAGCGGAAGATCTGCGCCTCGTTGATCAGCTTGAGCAGCGCCTGGGTATCGCAGAACGGTGTCACCACCAGGCTGAGCAGCTGCGGGTGGGCCTGGGCCAGGCTCTTGAGCAGCGGCGCGGTGTCCTCGCCGGCCAGGCGCAGGTCGCTGACCAGCAGGTCGACCCGCTCGCCATTGAGCACCCGCAGCGCCTCGCCCAGGCTGGCCGCCCGCAGCAGGCGATGGCCGCCGGTCATGCAGAAGGCGCCCACGCAGTCGAAGGTTTCCTCGTCGTCATCCAGCAGCAGCAGGTTCAACGCCTGCGGCACGGCCGGCAATGTGCCAGGCGCCGGCAGCTGCTGCTGGCTGAGGGCGATCTGCGCCGCCTGGCGCAGGGTGAAGGCCATCTCCTGCGGGTCCCAGGGCTTGGTCAGGTAGCGGAAGATGCCGCCGCCGTTCAAGGCCTCGATCGCCGCCTCCAGGTCGGAATAGCCAGTCAGCAGGATGCGCATGGCGTCCGGCTGCAGCTCGCGGGCCTGGGCCAGCAGCTCGGCGCCGCTCATCTGCGGCATGCGCTGGTCGCTGACGATCACCTGCACCGGCTCGTGGCGCAGGCGTTCCAGGGCGCGCCGCGGGTCGCTCTCGGTGAGCACCTGGTAGTCGCGGCGAAACTGCAGGGCGAGGCTGCGCAGGATGCGCTCCTCGTCGTCGACGAACAGGATGCGGATCGGTTGGCTCATGCGTCAGGCGCTCCGTTGCAGGGCGGCAGCCTGGCCGTGCGGCAGGCTGATGAGGAAGCGCGTGCCGCGCCCCGGTTCAGACACCACGCGGATGCTGCCGCCGTGGTCCTGGATGATCTTGAAACTGATCGACAGGCCCAGGCCGGTGCCCTGGCCCACCGGCTTGGTGGTGAAGAACGGGTCGAAGATGCGCTTGAGCACCTCCGGCGGCATGCCGCGGCCGTTGTCCTGCACGGAGATCAGCACCTGCCGGGCGTCCGCCCAGCTCTTCAGCTGGATGCGGCCGAAGCCGTCCATGGCCTGGGCCGCGTTGTTCAGCAGGTTGAGCAGCACCTGGTTGATCTGCGAGGGCGCGCAGGCGATGCGCGGCAGCTCGCCGAGCTGCTGCTGCACCTCGGCCTTGTCCTTGATGTTGTTGCGAGCGATCAGCAGGGCGCTGCGGATGCAGTCGTTGAGATCGACCTCCTCGCTCATGGCGCGATCCAGGCGGGCGAAGTCCTTGAGGCCGACCACCAGTTCGCCGATCTGCTGCAGGCCGTAAGTGGTGTCGTCGAACAGTTGCGTCAGGTCGTCGCCCAGCAGCTCGGGGGCCGCCAGTTCGCGGGCCTGGGCAGCGCCGGCGAAGGCCTGTGCCAGGTCGGCTGCGCTGCAGGCCGGATCAGCCAGGCAGTCGCCCAGCCGGGCCTGGGCCTCGGCCAATTCGAGCAACGGCAGGGTCAGCTCGCGCAGCAGCTGCAGGTTGTTCGTCACATAGCCCAGTGGGGTGTTCAGCTCGTGGGCCACCCCGGCGACCATCTGCCCCAGCGAGGCCATCTTCTCCGACTGCACCAGCTGCGCCTGGGACTCCTTGAGCTCGACCAGCGCCTTGCGCAGCACCAGATTGCGCTGGGTCACCCGGTTTTCCATGGCCTTGAGCAGGTCGAGCACGGTGCCCAGGCCGCGATACAGGCCGTGTTCGTCGACCAGGATGAAGTCGTCGCGGATCGGCGACTGCAGCTGCGCGGTGATCTGCCGCGCCGCCTCCTCCAGGCTGGTGTGCTGGCTGACCACCAGCGGCGCCGGATTCATCACCTCGCTTACCGGCTTGCGCCCCCACAGGTCGCGGCCGAAGCGCTGCATGAAGATGTCCTGCAGGGTCGAGCGGCTGACCAGGCCCAGGGGCCGGCCGTACTCATCCACCACCGGCAGCGAGAGGAAGGCCTGGTGCTCGGGGCGCAACAACTGGTCGGCCACGTCGCTGATGCTGAGCGTGGCGAGCAAGGGCGAAATCGGCCGCAGCAAATGGGTCAGGGCGGGAACAACATCCATGAAACGAATCCCGAACAGTGCGAATGGCCGGCATTGAAGCAGCACCAGGTTGCCGTTGTGTGACAGGCGTCACGTCTAAACCGCTGCCTGCGCCTGTGCCGAAACGATTCGCCGGCCGCGCGCCGCGCACCAATCTGCAGCAGCCAGATCACGCCTGCGCCATGCAAGGCGCCGGCTGGCGCGGCTTGCGCCAACCTGGCACAGGCAGTGCACTGCATCGCCCATCTCAGGTTGAATGCACAGGGGAACAGCGCATGACCACACAACTCAAAGCCAGCCTCGGCACCCTGCACCTCTGGGGTATCGCCGTCGGTCTGGTGATTTCCGGGGAATATTTCGGCTGGAGCTACGGCTGGGGCGTGGCGGGAACCCTCGGGTTCCTGATCACCGCGCTGATGGTGGCGGCCATGTACACCTGCTTCATCTTCAGCTTCACCGAGCTGACCACCGCCATTCCCCATGCCGGCGGCCCGTTCGCCTACAGCCGCCGCGCCTTCGGCGAGAAAGGCGGGCTGATCGCCGGCCTGGCCACGCTGATCGAGTTCGTCTTCGCCCCGCCGGCCATCGCCATGGCCATCGGCGCCTACCTCAACGTGCAGTTTCCCGGGCTCGATCCGAAGCACGCGGCGGTCGGTGCCTACCTCATCTTCATGGGCCTGAATATCGTCGGGGTGAGCATCGCCGCCACCTTCGAGCTGGTGGTGACCGTGCTGGCCGTGGCCGAACTGCTGGTGTTCATGGGCGTGGTCGCACCGGGCTTCAGCTTCAGCAATTTCGTGCTCAATGGCTGGGCCGGCAGCAACGACTTCGGCCTGCCGGCGATTTCCGGGATCTTCGCCGCCATCCCCTTCGCCATCTGGTTCTTCCTCGCCATCGAGGGCGCGGCAATGGCCGCCGAGGAAGCCAAGGACCCCAAGCGCACCATTCCCAAGGCCTACCTGAGCGGCATCCTGACCCTGGTCGCGCTGGCGCTCGGGGTGATGATCATGGCCGGCGGCGTCGGCGACTGGACCGCCCTGTCCAATATCAACGACCCGCTGCCACAGGCCATGAAGACCGTGGTCGGCGAAAACTCCGGCTGGCTGCATATGCTGGTGTGGATCGGCCTGTTCGGCCTGGTGGCCAGCTTCCACGGCATCATCCTCGGCTACTCGCGGCAGTTCTTCGCCCTGGCCCGCGCCGGCTACCTGCCCAAGGGCCTGGCCAAGCTGTCGCGCTTCCACACCCCGCACCGGGCGATCCTCGCCGGCGGCGTGGTCGGCATCGCGGCGATCTACAGCGACGGCCTGATCAACCTGCAGGGCATGAGCCTGACCGCGGCGATGATCACCATGAGCGTGTTCGGCGCCATCGTCATGTACATCATGAGCATGCTCAGCCTGTTCAAGCTGCGCCAGAGCGAGCCGAACCTGGAGCGCAGCTTCATGGCCCCGGGCTACCCGCTGGTACCGGGCATCGCCCTGGCCCTGGCGCTGGTCTGCCTGGTTGCCATGGCCTGGTTCAACACCACCATCGGCCTGATCTTCCTCGGTTTCATGGCGGTCGGCTTCGCCTACTTCCAGCTCACCGCCCGGCAACGCGCCGATGCGCCGAGCGATGTGCTGCTGACCGGTGAAGCCGCAACCTAAAAGCTCTATGCTGCAACCCGAGCCCCGGCATGCCGGGGCTCGTTTTTTCACTCGTACACTCGGCTGGAGCCCGCCATGCCCTTCCAGACCACCGTCGGCAGCCAGGTCTATCGCTTCGCCGACCTCAAGACCCTGCTGGCCAAGGCTAGCCCGGCGCGCTCCGGCGACTACCTGGCCGGCCTCGCCGCCGCCACCTACGAAGAACGCATGGCGGCCAAGCTGGCCCTGGCCGACGTGCCGCTGAAAGCCTTCCTCAACGAGGCGCTGATTCCCTACGAGCAGGACGAAGTCACCCGCCTGATCATCGACCGCCACGACGCGCGCGCCTTCGCCCCGATCAGCCACCTGACCGTCGGCGACCTGCGCGACTGGCTGCTGCTCGACAGCAGCGACAGTGCCACCCTGAGCGCCGTGGCCATGGGCCTGACCCCGGAGATGGTGGCCGCGGTGAGCAAGCTGATGCGCAACCAGGACCTGATCCTGGTGGCGAAGAAGTGCCGGGTGATCACCCGCTTTCGCAACACCATCGGCCTGCCCGGCCATCTCTCGGTGCGCCTGCAGCCCAACCACCCCACCGACGACGTGCGCGGCATCGCCGCCAGCCTGCTCGACGGCCTGCTGTATGGCTCAGGCGACGCCACCGTCGGGATCAACCCGGCCAGCGACTCGCTGCCGACCCTGATGCGCCTGTGGCAGATGATGGACGAGGTGCGCCAGCACTTCGACATCCCCATGCAGAGCTGCGTGCTCACCCACGTCACCACGCAGATCCAGGCTATCGAGGCCGGCGCGCCGATCGACCTGGTGTTCCAGTCGATCGCCGGCAGCGAGAAGACCAACGCCAGCTTCGGCGTGTCGCTGGCCATCCTCAAGGAAGCCCACGAGGCGGCGCAGAGCCTCAAGCGCGGCACAATCGGCGACAACCTGATGTACTTCGAGACCGGCCAGGGCAGCGCGCTGTCGGCCGGCGGCCACCATGGCGTCGACCAGCAGACCTGCGAGGCCCGCGCCTATGCCGTGGCCCGCGAGTTCAGGCCGCTGCTGGTCAATACCGTGGTCGGCTTCATCGGCCCGGAGTACCTGTACGACGGCAAGCAGATCATCCGTGCGGGGCTGGAAGACCACTTCTGCGCCAAGCTGTTGGGCCTGCCGATGGGCTGCGACGTGTGCTACACCAACCATGCCGAAGCCGACCAGGACGACATGGACAGCCTGCTGACCCTGCTCGGCGCGGCCGGCATCAGCTTCATCATGGGCATCCCCGGCGCCGACGACATCATGCTCAACTACCAGAGCACCTCGTTCCACGATGCGCTGTACCTGCGCTCGCTGCTGGGCCTCAAGCGTGCCCCGGAATTCGATGCCTGGCTGACCCGCATGGCGATCACCGAGCCTTGCGGCGCGCTGCGCGAGATCGGCCGCGGCCACCACCTGCTCAAACAACTGCCCTTCGTTTCGGGAGCCGCCTGATGAGCGACCAGGACCTGACGCAACACAACCCCTGGGACGAACTGCGCGCGCACACCTCGGCACGCATCGCCCTGGGCCGGGTCGGTTCGAGCCTGCCGACCCGCGAAGTGCTCAAGTTCGGCCTGGCCCACGCCCAGGCCCGCGACGCCGTGCACCGCCCGCTGGACTTCGCCGAACTCAAGCAGCAGCTGCGCCATGCCGGCTTCCGCACCCTGCAGGTGCACAGCAATGCCGCCGACCGGCAGACCTACCTGCTGCGCCCGGACCATGGCCGCCACCTCAGCGAGGAATGCCGCGTGCGCCTGCTGCACGAACTGGCCGCACCCGAGCTGGCCATCGTCCTCGCCGACGGCTTGTCCTCGGTGGCCATCCAGCGCCATGCCCTGCCCCTGCTCGAGCTGTTTCGTGAGCGTTTCGATACGGACTGGGCCAACACCCCGGTGGTGCTGGCCGAGCAGGGCCGCGTGGCGATTGGCGACGGCATCGGCGAAGCCCTGCGCGCGCGCCTGGTCATCGTGCTGATCGGCGAACGGCCGGGGCTGAGCTCGCCAGACAGCCTGGGCATCTACCTCACCTACCAGCCGCGGCCGGGCATGATGGACAGCCAGCGCAACTGCATCTCCAACGTGCGCCCCGAGGGCCTGCCCTATGCCCTGGCCGCGCACAAGCTGGAGTTCCTCGCCCGCCAGGCCCTGCGCCTGCAGCTGTCCGGGGTCGAGCTGAAGGACGACAGCGGCCTGCAAAGCGTGCTGGGCAACTGACAGGCATTGCGTACGGGGTTATGGTGGAACTCTTAACCGAAGGAGAATCCCATGCCCTGGTACGCCTGGTTGATCATGATCCTGGCGCTTGGCTCGATCGTCGGCAGCCTGATGCTGCTGCGCGACAGCGCGCGCAAGCTGCCGCTGAGCGAGGAACAGCTCAAGCGCATCCATGAGCGAAATGTCGAGCAGGATGCCAAGGACGCCAAAGACCGCTAAGCACGGTCCACCTGCCGCCGAATATCCGCTACTCGTCCCGCCCCGGATGGCATCCGGGCCACGCCACAAGGATGTCGAATGCCGCTGCACCTGCGCCTGCTGCTACCGGTGATCGCCCTCGGCCTGGGCCTGGCACTGGGCTTTATCCAGCCACCGGGCCTGCTGTTTGCCATCCTGCTGATCGGCTGGCTGCTGTTTGCCGGTCCCTACCTGCCGCACTGGCTGTGGTGGTCGGGCAGCCTGCTCGCCGGCATCGCCCTGGCCGCCCACCTGCTGCCCGGCTTCCAGCCCGTCGAGCTGTGGCCACCACGGCGAATCAGTACGGATGCCCTGCCCTACGCACTGCGCCTGTCCTGGGACAAGCTGCTGCTCGGCCTGACCCTGCTGGCCTGGTGGCTGGGCCAGCCGTCACGCGCACGACACTTGGGCGCGCGCGTTTGGCTGGTCATGGGCCTGACCTTGCTGCTGGTGCCGCTTCTGGCGTGGGGCGTGGGGCTGCTGGCCTGGCAGCCGAAGTGGCCGCAGGACCTGGGGCTATGGCTGGCGGTGAACCTGGGGGTGGCCGTGCTGGCCGAAGAGTTGCTGTTCCGTGCCTGGCTGCAACCGCAGCTGATCAAACTGCTGGGCCTGTGGCCGGGGCTGCTGCTGACCGCCGCGCTGTTCGGCGCCGCGCATATCCCGTTCAGCCCGCTATTCGCCCTGGTCGCCGCCCTGGCCGGCCTCGGCTACGGCCTGGTGTTCCACTGCAGCGGGCGCCTGAGCCTGGCCATCGCCCTGCACGGGGCGGTCAATCTGCTGCATCTGCTGTTGCTGAGCTACCCGCTACGCGTGGCTTGACCTCGATGCCATAGGGCGCGAACACACGGGTCAGCTGGCCGTTGACGCGCAACTGCTGCATCAGCTGGCGAAAGCGCTCGGCGCTGATCGGCGCCTGCGGCCGCAGGATCGCATAATGCCGGTAGACCTGATCCACCCACTCGGAAACCAGCAGCTGCTCACGCACCTCGGGGTTTTCATGCAGATAGGCGCCCAGCCACGAGCGGGTGATCGGCGCCACATCGGCACGCCCGCGCAGCACCATGTTCAGGTTGCTTTCATGGGAATAGGTCAGCTTGGCCTGGAAGTTTTCCTCCAGCCAGAGCGGATCGTTGTTGAAACCGGCAAAGCCGTAGTGGTAGCCGTTGAACAAGGCCATGCGCTTGTCCATCAGGTTTTCGAAGTAGCGTTGGTCGCGCCCCTGCTGCACCCGGGCGATGAAGATCTCGGCATCTTCCAGGCCCAGGTCAATGCGCGCCCCGGGTATGCCCTGCCAGCCCCAGTCCGGGTTCTCGAAGATGGCCATGTCGATGCGGCCCTGCTGCAAATCGCCGAAGCGCCGATTCAGCGAAGTGGCCCGCAGGACGAACTGGTAGTCGCCCTGGATCTGGTTGAGCGCCGCGACCAGCTCGCTGAGCAGGCCCTGCTGCACGCCCTGCTCCGGCTTGATCACGTAGGGCGGGAAATGCACGGCCGCGATCTGCACGGTTTGCGCGGCCATGGCCGTGCCACCGCCCATGCCGAGCAGTACCAGCAGACAGGCTTGCCAGCGTCCGCGACCCCAAAGCTCCATACTGACCCCACCGACAACTTTCCTTCGCCAAGCCTAGCCCAGCGTGTCACAGCTGCATAGGGTCGGCCTGCTCCAGCGCGGCGTCCGTGGTGGCGTGCAGCTGATAGCGTTCGAGCAACTGCGCCAGCCGGCCACTGGCCTGCAGGCGAGCCAGCAGCTCGGCCAGCGCCTGCGCCCCGAGCGGGCCGTTGCGGCGCAGCAGGGCATGGTGGTGGTAGACCTGATCGGTGCGCGCGGACACCAGCAGCTGCTCGCGCTCCTGCGGGTTGCTCTGCTGGTACAGGTGCAGGTAGGAGCGCGGCACCACGCTGAGGTCGGCGCGACCATGCAGCAGCATGCGCAGGTTGCTGTCGTGGGAATAGGTCAGCACGGCCTTGAAGGTACGGGTGAGATAGTCCTGGTCCGCATTGAAACCGGCGAAGCCGTAGTGATAGCCGTTGTACAGGGCCATGCGCTTGCCCTTGAGGCTGGCGAAATAGTCCTGGCCACGGCCGGGCTCGGCGCGGGCGACATACACCTCTGCATCGCTGATGTGCAGGTCGAGCTTGTCCAGCTCGACGCCCTGCCAGCCCCAGTTTGGCGACTCGAACAGGATCAGGTCATAGCGCCCCTGGGTGAAATCCCGGTAACGCCGGGTGACCGAGGTCGGCAGCAGCTCGAAGCGGTAGTCGTCCTGGGCCGCGTTCAGCGCCGCCAGCAGCTCGGGCAGCAGGCCACCGGGCGCCGGGTTCTCCGGCTTGGTCACATAAGGCGGGAAATGATAGGCGCCGACCCGTACCAGTTGCGCGGCCATGGCGGGTGGCAGCAGACACAGGCTCAGCGTGAGCAGCAATAGGCGGGCAAGCACAGACAACGCGAACACCTCGAGCGGGAGCAGGCACCATGGGCAACAACGCTACAGCCAACCACGTCCCTGTTCCCGCACATTCGCGGGGCTACCTGCAGCTTAGCCCATCTGGCTCAACCTTCCTTGATCACCAGCGCCAGGGCTTCCTCGGCCAGCTGGTCGAGGCTCATCTTGCCGTCCGGGCGGAACCAGGTGGTGGTCCAGCTCAGCGCACCGGTGAGGAAGCGCCGCAGGATGAAGGGGTCGCCCTTGACGTAGCCGGCCGCGCGGGCCTCGCCGAGCACGTTCAGCCAGATCTGCTCGTAGGCATCGCGCAGCTCCAGGATATGCGCCCGCCCCTCTTCCGACAGCGAGCGCCATTCGTACACCAGCACGCCCATGGCCTCGCCGGTGCCGCCCATGATCGACTGCAGCTCGCAGCGGATCAGCGCCAGTACCCGCTCGCGCAGGCTGCCGGCATCGGCCAGGGCGGCGTGCATCAGCGCGGTGTTGTAGCGCACCGTTTCCTCCATCACCGAGCGGAGGATTTCGTCCTTGCTCTTGAAGTGGTGAAAGATGCTACCGGACTGGATGCCCACCGCGCCGGCCAGGTCGCGCACCGTGGTGCGCTCGTAGCCCTTGCTGCGAAACAGGTGGGCGGCAGTCTGCAGCAGCTTGCCGCGGGCACTTTCCGGGTCAGTCACCTGGCCGCTGGCTACCAGTTGCTGCATCACGGCGCGAGCCTTGTGATCGTCCAAACGTGTTTCTCCGGCTAAACAGAAGGCAGGGCTGTGATTGCCTGCATGAATAAGGCTGATATGGACGAAATTTACGGCGCTCAAGCCACCCAAGCAAGCGCTTGGGTAAAAAGTTGCCACCAAGACTTTTAAACCAAGCGCTTGCTTGGTAATGTTTCACCACCTTATCCGCGTCGATGGAACCACCCACCATGAGCAAGACCGTCCGCATCGGCTGTGCCTCCGCCTTCTGGGGCGATACCTCCAGCGCCGCCGCCCAGCTGGTTCGCGGCACCGAGCTGGACTACCTGGTATTCGACTACCTGGCCGAAGTGACCATGTCGATCATGGCCGGGGCACGGATGAAGAAACCGGACGAAGGCTACGCCACCGACTTCGTCGAAGTGCTCGCGCCGCTGCTCGGCGAGATCGCCGCGAAGAACATCCGCGTGATCAGCAACGCCGGCGGGGTCAACCCCAGCGCCTGCGCCGCGGCCCTGTCCGCTGCCTGCGCCAAGGCCGGTGTCGAGTTGAAGATCGCCGTGCTGCATGGCGATAACCTGCAACCCAAGCTAGGCGAACTGGTCAAGGCCGGCACCGTGGAGATGTTCACGGGCGCCGCGCTGCCGCCGATGTGCGTATCGGTCAACGCCTACCTCGGCGCGCCGGGCATTGTCGAAGCGCTGAAGCTCGGTGCCGACATCGTCATCACCGGCCGCGTGGTCGACAGCGCGGTGGTCAGCGCGGCCCTGGTGCACGAATTCAACTGGGCCTGGAACGACTACGACAAGCTGGCCCAGGCCGCCCTGGCCGGCCATATCATCGAATGCGGCGCACAATGCACCGGCGGCAACTTCACCGACTGGCGCGACGTACCGGACTACGAACATATCGGCTTCCCGGTAGTGGAAGTCGCCGCCGACGGCAGTTTCGTGGTCGGCAAGCCCGAAGGCACCGGCGGTCTGGTCAGCACCCTGTCGGTCGGTGAGCAGATGCTCTACGAAATCGGCGACCCACGCGCCTACTACCTGCCCGACGTGATCTGCGACTTCACTCAGGTCGAGCTGACGCAGGTCGGCGCCAACCGCGTCGAGCTGAAAGGCGCCCGCGGCCTGCCGCCGACCAATCAATACAAGGTCAGTGCCACCCACCCGGACGGCTTCCGCTGCACCGCCAGCTGTCTGCTGGCCGGCATCGACGCAGTAGCCAAGGCCGAGCGGGTCAGCCAGGCGATCATCGCCAAGACCGAGGAGATGTTCGCCGCACGCGGCTGGGGGCCCTACAAAGAGGTGTGCATCGAATTGCTCGGCTCCGAGGCCACTTATGGTTCGCGTGGCCAGCGCCGCGACACCCGCGAAGTGGTGGTCAAGATCGGCGTGCGCCATGCCAAGAAGGAAGCCCTGGTGCTGTTCTCCCGCGAGATCGCCCAGGCCGCCACCGGCATGGCGCCGGGCCTGACCGGCATAGTCGGCGGGCGCCCCACCGTGTACCCGGTGATCCGCCTGTTCAGCTTCCTGGTGGACAAGAGCGCCTGCAGCCTGGAAGTGGAGCTCAACGGTGAGCGCAGCCCGCTCGCCCTGCCCCAGCTGGATGCCTTCAGCCCGGCGCAGATCGCCGCCGACGTCACTGTGCCAGCCGCCAGCGGCCAGGCCGACGCCAGGGTGCCGCTGATCAAGCTGGCCGTGGCCCGCTCCGGTGACAAGGGCAACCACAGCAATATCGGCGTGATGGCCAGAAAGCCCGAGTATCTGGCCTGGATCGCGGCTGCACTGAGTGAAGGCGCCGTGGCCGAATGGATGCAGCACGTGCTTGACGGCCAGACCGGCAAGGTCAGCCGCTGGTACCTGCCGGGCAGCCACAGTCTCAACTTCCTGTTGGAGAACGCCCTGGGCGGCGGCGGCGTGGCCAGCCTGCGTATCGACCCGCAGGGCAAGGCCTTCGCCCAGCAGTTGCTGGAGTTCCCGATTCCGGTGCCGCGCGCACTGGCTGACAGCCTGTAACAAGGACAACAACAATGGCATACGACTCAGTGTTCAAACCCGGCCTGTTCAGCGGCCAGACCATCCTGGTCACCGGCGGCGGCAGCGGCATCGGTCGCTGCGTGGCCCACGAACTGGCCCACCTGGGCGCCCATGTGGTGCTGGTCGGGCGCAAGCTGGAGAAGCTGGAAAAGACCGCCGGCGAAATCGCCGAAGACGGCGGCAGCGCCAGCTTTGCCGTGTGCGACATCCGCGAGGAAGACGCGGTCAAGGCCATGGTCAAGGCGGTGATCGCCGAGCGAGGGCCGATCCACCACCTGGTCAACAACGCCGGCGGCCAGTTTCCCGCGCCACTGGTGTCGATCAACCAGAAGGGCTTCGAGACCGTGGTCAGAACCAACCTGGTCGGCGGCTTCCTGATCGCCCGCGAAGTCTTCACCCAGAGCATGAGCAAGACCGGCGGCAGCATCGTCAACATGCTCGCCGACATGTGGGGCGGCATGCCCGGCATGGGCCACTCCGGCGCCGCCCGCGCCGGCATGGAGAACTTCACCAAGACCGCCGCCTACGAGTGGGGCCACGCCGGCGTGCGGGTCAACGCCGTGGCGCCGGGCTGGATCGCCTCCAGCGGCATGGACACCTACCCGGAATCCATGAAGAACATGATCCGCAACCTCAAGGACCACGTGCCGCTGCAGCGCATCGGCACCGAGTCGGAAGTGGCGGCGGCCATCGTCTTCCTGCTCTCCCCCGGCGCCAACTTCATCAGCGGCAACACCATCCGCATCGACGGCGCGGCCAGCCAGGGCACCCGTGCCTGGACGCTGGGCAAGGCGAAGAACAGCGAGTCCTACAACGGCTTCCACCGGGCCTATGTGCCCGAAGTACTGAAAGACCAGGGAGAGTGATGCGATGCCGGTGATTCAGTCCGAACTCGACGTCCACGGCGACAGCTTCGCGCAGAACCGCGAGGCCATGCTGGCGACCATCGCCAGCTTCCGCGACGTCGAACAGAAGGTGCTGGACAAGGCCGCCGAGGCCAAGCCCAAGTTCATCAAGCGCGGCCAGTTGCTGCCGCGCGAGCGCATCAACCTGCTGCTCGATTCCGGCGCGCCGTTCCTCGAACTGGCCTCGCTGGCCGGCTACAAGTTGCACGACGACAAGGACGGCACCCAGGCCGGCGGCGGCATCATTGCCGGCATCGGCTACGTGGCCGGCGTGCGCTGCCTGGTGATCGCCAACAACAGCGCGATCAAGGGCGGCACCATCTCGCCCACGGGGCTGAAGAAATCCCTGCGCCTGCAGCAGATCGCCGTGGAAAACAAACTGCCGGTGATCACCCTGGCCGAGAGCGGCGGCGCCAACCTCAACTACGCTGCCGACATCTTCGTCGAAGGCGCGCGCGGCTTCGCCAACCAGGCGCGCATGTCGGCCATGGGCCTGCCGCAGATCACTGTGGTGCATGGCTCCAGCACCGCCGGCGGCGCCTATCAGCCGGGCTTGTCCGACTACGTGGTGGTGGTGCGCGGCAAGGCCAAGATGTTCCTCGCCGGCCCGCCGCTGCTCAAGGCCGCCACCGGCGAAGTGGCCACCGACGAGGAGCTGGGCGGTGCGGAGATGCACGCTCAGGTCGCCGGCACCGCCGAATACCTGGCCGAGAACGACGCCGACGGCGTGCGCATCGCTCGTGAGATCGCCGGCCTTCTGCCGTGGAACGCACAGCTACCGGCACGCCCGGCCAAGACCTGGAGCGAGCCGCTGTACCCGGCCGAAGAGCTGCTCGGCATCGTCCCGGCCGACGCCAAGAAGCCCTACGACGTGCGCGAGATCATCGCCCGCATCGCTGACGGCTCGCAGTTCCTCGACTTCAAGAACGAGTTCGACAGCCAGACCGTCTGCGGTCACCTGGCCATCGAAGGCCAGCCCTGCGGTTTCATCGGCAACAACGGGCCGATCACCCCGCGCGGCGCGGCCAAGGCGGCGCAATTCATCCAGCTGTGCGACCAGAGCAACACGCCGATCCTGTTCTTCCACAACACCACCGGCTTCATGGTCGGCACCGAGTCGGAACAGAACGGCGTGATCAAGCACGGCTCCAAGCTGATCCAGGCGGTGGCCAACGCCCGCGTGCCGAAACTGACCATCGTCGTCGGCGGCTCCTACGGTGCCGGCAACTACGCCATGTGCGGTAGAGGGCTTGATCCGCGCTTTATCTTCGCCTGGCCCAACAGCAAGACCGCGGTGATGGGCGGCGCCCAGGCCGGCAAGGTGCTGCGCATCGTCACCGAGGACAAGCACCGCAAGGAAGGCAAGGAAGCCGACCCGAAGATGCTCGACATGCTGGAAATGGCCACCGCGCAGAAGCTCGACAGCCAGTCCACCGCGCTGTACGGCACTGCCAGCCTGTGGGACGACGGCCTGATCGACCCGCGTGATACGCGCAAGCTGCTCGGCTTCCTGCTGGACATCTGCGCAGAAGCAGAAGTACGCCCTCTCAAATCCAACTCGTTCGGCGTCGCCCGCCTGTAACCCTTCGGAGAACAACAAGATGATCTTTACCCAGGAACACGAAGAACTCCGCCGCACGGTGCGCAACTTCGTCGACAAGGAAATCAACCCGCACGTCGACGAGTGGGAAAAGGCCGGAAAATTCCCCATCCACGAGATCTTCAAGATGGCCGGTGACCTCGGCCTGCTCGGCATCTCCAAGCCGGAGAAATTCGGCGGCATGGGCCTGGACTACAGCTACTCGATCGTCGCCGCCGAAGAGTTCGGCACCATTCGCTGCGGCGGCATCCCGATGTCGATCGGTGTGCAGACCGACATGTGCACCCCGGCCCTGGCGCGCTTCGGCTCCGACGAACTGCGCGAGGAATTTCTCAAGCCGGCGATTGCCGGCGACATGGTCGGCTGCATCGGCGTCTCCGAAGTCGGTGCCGGTTCCGACGTCGCCGGGTTGAAGACCACCGCGCGCAAGGACGGCGACGACTATGTGATCAACGGCAGCAAGATGTGGATCACCAACTCCCCTAGCGCCGACTTCATGTGCCTGCTGGCCAACACCAGTGACGACAAGCCGCACGTCAACAAGTCGCTGATCGTGGTGCCGATGAACACCCCGGGGGTGAGCGTCAGCCCGCACCTGGACAAGCTCGGCATGCGCAGCTCGGAAACCGCCCAGGTGTTCCTCGACAACGTGCGCGTACCGCAGCGCAACCGCATCGGCCATGAGGGCGCCGGCTTCATGATGCAGATGCTGCAGTTCCAGGAAGAGCGCCTGTTCGGCGCGGCCAACATGATCAAGGGCCTGGAATACTGCGTCGACAGCACCATCGAGTACTGCAAGGAACGCCAGACCTTCGGCGCGCCTTTGATCGACAACCAGGTCATCCACTTCCGCCTGGCCGAGCTGCAGACCGAGATCGAATGCCTGCGCGCGCTGGTCTACCAGGCCACAGAGATGTACGTGAAGGGCCGCGACGTGACCAAGCTGGCCTCCATGGCCAAGCTCAAGGCCGGACGCCTCGGCCGTGAAGTGTCCGACGCCTGCCTGCAGTACTGGGGCGGCATGGGCTTCATGTGGGACAACCCGGTGTCGCGCGCCTACCGCGACGTGCGCCTGGTCTCCATCGGCGGCGGTGCCGACGAGATCATGCTGGGCATCATCTGCAAGCTGATGGGCATCCTGCCGGGTAAAAAGAAGGGTTGATCCGTAGGGTGGATGTCGCTCTTTACATCCACCAAGACACCGCACGGTGGATCGGTAAAGCGTGATCCACCCTACGACCCGCCCTACTTCAATGGAGCGCTAACGATGTCTCTACCAAACACCGAAACCCTGCTGCTGGAACTGGTCGAAGGCGTGCTCTACGTCACCCTCAACCGCCCGGACAGCCGCAATGCCATGAGCCTGGCGATGGTCGAGGAACTGCGCGCGGTGCTGCGTGCGGTACGCGGCGACCAGGCCGTGCGCGCCCTGGTGCTGCGCGGCGCCGACGGCCATTTCTGCGCCGGCGGCGATATCAAGGACATGGCCGGTGCGCGGGCACGCTCTCAAGGTGAAGGGGGTGGCGACGCCTACCGCGAGCTGAACCGCGCCTTCGGCAGCCTGCTGGAAGAGGCCCAGTACGCGCCACAGGTGCTGGTCGCCGTGCTGGAAGGCGCAGTGCTCGGCGGTGGCTTCGGCCTGGCCTGCGTCTCCGACATTGCCATCGCACACCAGGGCGCCAAGTTCGGTCTGCCGGAAACCAGCCTGGGCATTCTGCCGGCGCAGATCGCCCCGTTCGTGGTCAAGCGCATCGGCCTGACCCAGGCCCGTCGCCTGGCCCTCACCGCTGCCCGCTTCAACGGTGCCGAAGCCCTGCGCCTGGGCCTGGTGCATTTCAGCGAAGCCGACGACCAGGCCGTGGTCGACCGCCTCGCCGAATGCCTGCAGCAGGTTCGCCAGTGCGCCCCCGGCGCCAACGCGGCGACCAAGGCACTGCTGCTGGCCACCGAGACGGAAAACCTCGGCAGCCTGCTCGACCACGCCGCCGGCCAGTTCGCCGAGGCGGTGCTGGGCAGCGAAGGTGCGGAAGGCACCATGGCCTTCGTGCAGAAGCGCAAGCCCTCCTGGGCTCAATAACAACAGTAGGAGCACGACGATGCCCGCCTTCAACAAGATCCTCATCGCCAACCGTGGCGAGATCGCCTGCCGGGTGATGCGCACCGCGCAGGCCCTGGGCTACCGCACCGTGGCGGTATACTCCACCGCCGACGCCGGCGCGCGCCATGTGCAGCTGGCCGACGAGGCCGTGTGCATCGGCCCGGCCCAGGTCAATCAGTCGTACCTGGTGATCGACAACATCATCAAAGCGGCGCAGAAGACCGGCGCCGACGCGATCCACCCCGGCTACGGCTTTCTCTCCGAGAACGCCGACTTCGCCCGCGCCTGCGAGGCGGCCGGCATCGTCTTTATCGGCCCGACCGTGGAAGCCATCCACCTGATGGGCAGCAAGCGCCTGTCGAAGATCGCCATGCTCGAAGCCGGCGTGCCGTGCATCCCCGGCTACGAGGGCGCCGCGCAGGACGACGAGACCCTGACCCGCCAAGCCCAGCACATCGGCTACCCGCTGATGATCAAGGCCAGTGCCGGTGGCGGTGGCCGCGGCATGCGCCTGGTGCACGAGGCCGGCGAATTGCTGGCGCAGATCCGCACCGCCCGCTCCGAGGCGCAGAACGCCTTCGGCTCCGGCGAGCTGATTCTCGAGCGCGCGGTGATCCGCCCACGCCATGTGGAAATCCAGGTATTCGGCGACCAGCACGGCAACATCGTGTATCTGGGCGAGCGCGACTGCTCGGTGCAGCGCCGCCACCAGAAAGTGGTCGAGGAAGCGCCCTGCCCGGTGATGACGCCCGAGCTGCGTAAAGCCATGGGCGAGGCGGCAGTGAAGGCCGCGGCCTCGGTCAACTATGTCGGCGCCGGCACCGTGGAGTTCCTGCTGGATCAGAGCGGCGAATTCTTCTTTCTGGAAATGAACACCCGCCTGCAAGTCGAGCATCCGGTCACCGAGCTGATCACCGGCCAGGACCTGGTGGCCTGGCAGATCCGCGCCGCCGAGGGCCAGCAGCTGCCGCTCAAGCAGGACGAGATCCACCTCACCGGCCACGCCATGGAGGTGCGTCTGTATGCCGAGGACTCGGCGCACAACTTCCTGCCGCAGACCGGCGCAGTGCTGCGCTGGGAACCGGCGCTGCTCGATGGCATCCGCATCGACCACGGCCTGGTCGAAGGCCAGGCCGTCACCCCGTTCTACGACCCGATGCTGGCCAAGGTCATCGCCTACGGTGCCACCCGTGACGAAGCCCGGCGCAAGCTGGCGCGTGCGGTCGAGGACTGCGTGCTGCTGGGCGTCAATGGCAACCAGCGCTTCCTCGCCAACCTGCTCAAGCACCCGGAATTCGCCGCCGGCAGCGCCACCACGGCGTTTATCGGTGAGCACTTCGCCGACGACCCGAGCCTGACGCCGCAAGCACCGGCTGCCGCCGAGCTGGCCAGTGCCGCCGCCCTGCTCTACCAGGCCTCGGCCAACGCGCGCGCGCACCAGGGCGGCCTGGCCGGCTGGCGCAACGCCGGCGGCGCGCCCTGGCACTTCGTGCTCAAGCAGGGTGAGCAGAAACACGTGGTGGAACTGCAAGTGCTGGAGTCCGGCGCCCAGCCACTGCTGCGCGCCCAGGTCGGCGACAGCCAGGTCGAACTGCGCCTGCTGGCCAGCGACGGCCGCTGGGCCAGCCTGGAACTGGATGGCATCCGCCAGCGCCGCGCCTATCACCTGGCCGGCGAGCAGGTATGGCTGTACGGCCATGCCGGCAACCTGGAACTGACCGACGTCACCCACGAACCGGCCGGCGGGCAGAACGCCGCCAGCTCGGGCACGGTCAAGGCGCCGATGGATGGGGCGATCGTCGAAGTGCTGGTCAGCGAAGGTCAGCAGGTCAGCAAGGGCCAGCTGCTGGTGGTGCTGGAAGCGATGAAGATGGAGCACCCGCTCAAGGCCGGCATCGATGGCGTGATCCGCCGAGTCCAGGTCAGCCAGGGCGACCAGGTGAAGAACCGCCAATTGCTGGTGGAAGTCGAAGCCGCAGAAACCTGAAACCGTAGGGTGCGCCGTGCGCACCAGAGTCCCCATGGTGCGCACGGCGCACCCTACGCAATGCACAAGGAACCTCCCCATGTCCCTGCAAGGCAAAACCCTGTTCATCACCGGCGCCAGCCGTGGCATCGGCCGCGAGATCGCCCTCAAGGCCGCAGCCCAGGGCGCCAATATAGTGATCGCCGCCAAGAGCGCCGAGGCCCATGCCAAGCTGCCGGGCACCATCCACTCGGTGGCCGCCGAGGTCGAGGCCGCCGGCGGCAAGGCCCTGGCCCTGCAACTGGACGTGCGTGACGAAGAAGCGGTGAAGGCCGCCATGGCCCAGGCCGCGGCCCACTTCGGCGGCATCGACGCGCTGGTCAACAACGCCGGCGCCATCCGCCTCAAGGGCGTCGAGCACCTGGAGCCCAAACGCTTCGACCTGATGTTCCAGATCAACAGCCGCGCGGTGATGGTCTGCAGCCAGGCAGCCCTGCCCTACCTCAAGCAGAGCAAGGGCCACATCCTCAGCCTGTCGCCGCCGCTCAACCTCGACCCCAAGTGGTTCGCCAGCTACGCCCCCTACACCACCACCAAGTACGGCATGAGCATGCTGACCCTAGGCATGCACGAGGAATTCAGGAAATACGGCATCAGCGTCAACTCGCTGTGGCCGAAGACGGTGATCGCCACCGCCGCCATCGAGTTCGAGGCCGGCGGCCCGGCGGTGATGAAGGCCGCGCGCCTGCCGGCGATCATGGCCGACGCCGCCTGCGCCATCCTCGCCAGCAGCGAACGCACGATCAGTGGACGCCTGCTGATCGACGAGGAAATCCTCCGCGAACAGGGCCAGAGCGACTTCGAGCAGTACCGCTTTGATCCGACCGGCAAGCTGATGACCGATCTGTTCGTCGACTGACGCACCAATCCGGATACTGACCGACAGGGCTCTGGTGCTGGCCAGCATCGCCCACGGGCTGTAGCGGCAACGCAGCTCGACTTTCAACGGCCTGCCAAGCAAGCCCATTGGCCAGTGCAACGGCTCTCAGGCGCTCGGTGGTTCGCGCCGTGCTGGCTCCGGATACCACTGCTCCGGAGGCACCACCTTGGCATTCCGTGGATCGGTGATGTAGTGCGGCGACATGATCTGCACGCCGTATTCGTTGAACACATCCTGGATACTGGCATGCAGCGCAGTGAGCAGCTGCACGCGCGGTTGCGGCTGGGGGGAAATGACCTGGGCCACCAGCCGATATTCGGGGTAATAGTCGGACAAGGCCATCTGGAAGACCTGCGGCGCAGGGTTGGCGACGATTCCGGGAGTACGCCGCGCCGCCTCGATGAGCATGGCTTCCACCTGCCGCCAGGGTGTGTCATAGCCGATGGTGACCTGGGTATCGACCACGTAACCGGAACCCTGCACGGCACGCGAGTAGTTCTTGGTCACCGAGCCGGTGATCATCGAATTGGGCAACGTCAACACCTCGCCCAGACCGGTACGAATACGGGTGGTGAACATGCCCATCTCGATCACCGTGCCTTCGTACTCGCCGATCCGCACATACTCACCCAGCCTCAGGGTATGGGTATAGGTCAGAATCAGCCCAGAAGCGGCCTGCCCCACCACGCTGGACGCGCCCAGCGAGATCATCAGGCCGATCAGCACCGAGAGTCCCTTGAAGGCCTCGGTTCCAGCCCCCGGCAAGTAGGGGTAGGCCATGGCCAGGGCAAACAGCCAGATGCCCAGGGCGGTCAAGCGCGAAGTGGGCTGCAGGGTTTCGCTGTTCAGCCAGGACAGGTTGCTGCCTGGCATGGCAAGACGCCTGAGCAGGCGCTGGGCGAAACCACTGACCCCACGCGCGATGAAGAAAATCGCGACTGCAATGCCCAGACCGGGCATGGCGCCGATCATGCTATCGAACAGGTAACGGGCGACACCCAACAGGTAGTCATTCAGGTTTTCGCCCCATGGCCGCGTGTAGGGGAAGCACGACAGAACAAAACTCAGCCACTCATAGCCCAGCAGCACGATGATCAGCCAACGCACAAGGATCAGGATACGAGTGACCAGCGGATAGAGCTGCCGCGAGTCAATCACCTGGGCACCACCCAGTTTCAGTTCCTCGGCCTTCTGCTGCATCACCGCCGCAAGCACATGCCGCACCTTGGTCTGCAGGAAATAGATCAACCGCACCAACGCGGCGAACAGCAGAGTTGCCAGCACGGAATAGAACGTCGCCAGGAGCATGAAATTCACATCGCGACTTTCCCGGGTCTCGCTCACCACCAGGCGCAGATTGGCAGCGGCGGCTTCGGCAGCCTGCCGTGCAGAATCCTGCAGCACGGGATCGATATCTCCAGGCGTCACGATGAAAGCACGGCGGCCATCGAGCAAGACGATGTAGCTTGCTTGGATCGCCTGCAGCGTCACCGATAAATCACCACTGCTCTGCAGCACCTCGTTGATCGCAGCATGGGCACGCGCGGCACGCACTTGCGGTGTTTCGCCAAGCAATGCGGAGCGGAAAGTCAGGATAGTGCGATTGGCGACCTTTAGCGGTGCACCACTCTCGCTACGGCTGAAGGCATTCTCTGCGTTGTGAGTATCTGCCCCCGCTAAAGCCGGCAACATCAGCAACACGGCCAAAGCACAGCCCACAGCGGCGTCCAGTAATCTTCGCATCAGGGAATCTCCTTGCATTTCCACTAATAACGCAGGAAGCCTTCATTACTGCATGAGTCATATCCAACGGCTGTAGAGGACGCAGCCAGGGGCCAACATCTCATATCCAAGGATGCCATGCACGATCGACTAGTGACGGAACTCGAACTGCATCTCGGCGCCTTCCACCGAGTCCCAGTAGTCCTTACTCTGCTCGTTGGTGATCAGCCGGCCATTGAGCTGGAACGGCCCCGGCTCGGCTGGCCTCTCGCCGAACAGCGGAGGCAGCAGAGGCTCGGACGGCAACTCCGCCAACGGCTCGTCCAACTCCATCTGTTCGACCAACTCGGCGGGCAGGCGCAGATCCAGCCTGACTGTAGGCGACTGGGGATTTACCGACGGGACGCGGTCCTTGTCGGCCTTCGCTCGGTTTACCGGAGCAAGCGGCAGTTTGTCCGCCGGCACCAGGCGAACATCCGCCTGGCTCTGCGGCATGACTGATTTGGCCAGCGCAGCGGGCGCGCTAGCGGCAACGACACTCGACTCGCCCGCCGGGTTGGTCGCCGGCTCGATTTCCGGTGACGCCGGTACCGGCTTGGGCGACGTGGGTGGCTCATCGCAAGCGGACAACAGGCCCAGAGTCAGCAGCAGGAGGGTTATACGCAAAGCGGTCATGGCGGCAGGGTCGAGACAGGATGCTTTATGCTCGCCCCTGCCCGCCGTTCTGGCAAGCAGGCTACTCTGCCACCGTCCAACTGTGGTTCTCAGCGCCCGCTTGGGGCTTCAGAAGCCGGCATTTCGCCGGGCTGGCTAGCGGGAACTGGCCGGCTTTAGCGCCTCGTCCTGCAGGCGCTTGAGCTCGGCGTCCAGGTCCAGTTGCGGGTACTCCGGGCGTAGGGCCTGCAACAGTTTATCGGCCTCATCCTGCCGGCCTTCCGCACGCAGGCGCAGCACGTTGTGCAGGCGCAGCTCCAGTGGCGGTGCTTCGTCGATCGCGGAGTGCCCCTCGCCCTCGATTGCCGCCCGGGCCTGCTCGTTGGCAGCCGCTTCGGCTTTGCTTTCGGCCGCTGGCGAGAGCGCGCTGGCATCGACGGCAGCATCGCTCAGCGCCTCGACCGGCGAGGCGGCCTGTGGCTTGGCCAGAGGCATCTGCCGCGCCATGCTCGCGGCCGCTGCAGGCGCGGCATGGGACTCAGTCGGCTCGATGCTGCCGGCCATGGACTCGGCCATCTCGGCTTTCTTCTTCTCCGGCTCGGCGAGCTGCTTGCGCGCCTCAAGAGCCGGCGCCATTTCCCGCAGGACCGGCGCCGCGGGTGCCTCGGCCGCCACCGGCGCAGGCCTATCGTAGGCAGTGGGCGCCTGCTCCTGGGTGCGCCAGGTCAGGCTCAGGCCGATGCCCAGCGTGGCCAGGCCGGCAAACGCCACCGACCAGCGGGTACGGCTGCCGCGGCCGAACAGCCAGCCATGCAGGCGCTGGGCGACGCTCGGCGTAGCCGGCGCGATGGCCTGACGGGCGGCGGCGAGGATCAGCGCATCCACGGCGGCAGATGGCTCGCCCTGGCTGTGCTGGCGAAAATGCTGCAGCAGTTGCTGTTCCTGCTGCAGGTCTTTGTCCTGTTGGCTCATGCGGATACCTCCTCGGCCGAAGCCGGATCGGCCAGCAGCCGACGTAACTTGTTCAACGCGTAACGCAGACGACTCTTCACGGTTTCCGCCGGGGTCTGGGTGAGGTCGGCGATCTCCTGCAATTCCAGATCGCCGTGGGCGCGCAGCAGGAACACCTCGCGCTGCTCCTCTGGCAAATCGGCCAGGGCCGCCTGCAGGCGCTCCTGGTCGCGACTGAGCAGCAGTTGCTGCTCGGGCCCGGGACCTGGGTCGGCGCTGGCGTGCTGCTGCTCGTCGTACTCATCGAGCTTTCCCTGGTGGCGACCGGACTTGCGCCATTGGTCGATCAGGCGGTTACGCGCGATCTGGTACAGCCAGGTCTTGAACAGCACCGCCTCGCGTTGCTCGCTGGCGCTGCGGATCAGGCTCATCCAGGTGTCCTGGAACACCTCCTCGGCCAGGGCGTGATCGCCACACAGGCCCAGCAGGAAACGAAACAGGCCGAGGCGATGGCGCTCGTACAGCTGCGCGAAAGCTCCGGCATCGCCTTGGCGATAACGCCGCAGCAGCGCGGCGTCATCGTCTCTCATCGGTTGGTTCAATTAGTCGGCCCTGACTTGAACGTTTTGCGGAGTTTGCAGGCTTTGCGCGAGTTCGACCAGTTGCACGAACTCGGCACGCAGGCCGTAGCGGTCCTCGCCCTTGGCGCCACGGGCCAGCTTGGCGCTGTCGGCCAGGCCGAACTCGCCGGTGTACTTGCCCTCCTTGAGCTGCTGGGCGAAGGCAGCCACGGCGGCGGCGAAGCGCAGGTCCTCGCTGGCCTGGGCGATCGGGGTAACACTCTCGCCCTTGCCGATCGGCACCTCGACCAGTTTGCTCGCCCCACCCTCTGGCGCCTTGTAGCGCAGGCGCAGCCAGGCGATCTCGCCAGGTTTACCCGCGCCCTTGCCGGACTCGGCGTAGCGCAGCGGCTCCAGCCAGCCCTTGGCGCCGACCGGGACGATTTCATACAGCGCGGTCACCGTGTGCCCGGCACCGATCTCGCCGGCGTCGATCTTGTCGTTGCTGAAATCTTCGCGCTTCAGCGCGCGGTTCTCGTAGCCGAGCAGACGGTATTCGCTGACCTCGGCCGGGTTGAACTCGACCTGGATCTTCACGTCCTTGGCCACTACGGCGAGGGTCGAACTGAGCTGATCCACCAGCACCTTGCGCGCCTCGCGCAGGTTGTCGATGTAGGCGTAATTGCCGTCGCCAGCGTCGGCCAGCTGCTCCATCAACTGCTCGTTGTAGTTGTCGGTGCCGAAGCCCAGGGTGGTCAGCGACACGCCGCTCTTGCGCTTGTCGGCGGCGAGATGCTTGAGGGTCTCGAAGTCGCTGATGCCGACGTTGAAGTCGCCGTCGGTGGCCAGCAGGATGCGGTTGATGCCGTCCTTGAGCAGGCCCTTCTGCGCCTCCTGGTAGGCCAGCTGGATGCCCGACTCGCCGGCGGTGGAGCCGCCGGCGCTGAGCTGGTCGATGGCCGCGCGGATCTTGGCCTTCTCGCTACCGGCGGTGGATTCCAGCACCACGCCGGCCGTGCCGGCATAGGTGACCAGGGCCACGCGGTCCTGCGGGCGCAACTGGTCGACCAGCAGCTTGAGGGTGCTCTGCACCATCGGCAGGCCTTCGCGGCGATCCATGGAGCCGGACACGTCGACCAGGAACACCAGGTTGGCCGGTGGCAGCTCGGCTGCGCTCAGGTCGGAAGCCTTGATCGCCACGCGCAGCAGGCGGGTCTGCGGGTTCCACGGTGAGGCGGCCAGCTCGGTGCCGACGCCGAACGGCGTGTCGCCCGTCGGTTGCGGGTAGGCATAGGGGAAGTAGTTCACCAGCTCCTCCAGGCGCACCGCGTCCTTGGGCGGCAGGCTGCCGTCGTTGAGGAAGCGCCGCACGTTGGCGTAGCTGCCGGTGTCGACGTCGATGCTGAAGGTCGACACCGGTTGCTCGGCCACGGCCTGCACCGGGTTGTCGGCGACCTTCTGGTACTGCTCGCGGTACAGGTCCTGGTAGCCGAACTGGACGCTGTCGGCCAGCGGCGCCGGGGCGATCATCGGCACGCTCTGCGGCATCGACTTGCGCGCGTCCATGGCGCCGGCGACGCTGGCGGCTTCGGCTTCGGCTTCGGCTTCGGCTTCGGCCTTGACCGGGGCGGTATAGGCGGTGTTGGCCTCCACCTGCTCGCGCAGCATTTGCTGCTGCACGACCGGTTCGGCCGGCTTGGCCGCGGCCTTCTTCTCGGCGTCGTTATTGGCGGCGCTGCAGGCGGCCAGCGCCAGGGCCAGGCCGGCGCTGAAGCCGGCGAGCAGGGGTTGGCGGATCGGGGTAACGGTGGTGGACATGCTGGCGATCTCCTCGGGCGAATGCTTGGTTCGCTCAAGTAGACGAGGCCGCCACCCGGTTCGGGTTAAGCCGGCAGCAGCATCACTGCAACGCTTCCTGGCACAACTGCCCGGCGAGCCTGCCGAGGGTCATCATCGCCCGCTCGGATTCGCGGTCCCAGGGGATGCCACAGGTCAGGCGCAGGCAGTTGTTGAACTGCTCGGTGTTGCTGAAGATCAGCCCCGGCGCGATGCTGATGCCCTGCTGCAAAGCCCGCGCATGCAGGTCGCGCACGTTGACCCGCCCCGGCAGGCTGACCCAGAGGATGAAGCCGCCGTTGGGCCGGGTCATCTGCGTGCCTTCCGGGAAGTACTGCTGCACCGCCAGCTGGTAGGCGGTCATGTTCTTGCGGTACTCCTGGCGGATATAGCGCAGGTGGCGGTCGTAGCCGCCGTTCTCCAGGTAGGCGGCCACGCCCATCTGGGTCACGCTGCAAGCCGAGTGGGTACTGAAGGTCTGCAGGCGCCCGATCTCGTCCTGGTGGCGGCCGGCAATCACCCAGCCGATGCGCACCCCCGGCGAGATGGTCTTGGAGAAGCTCGAGCAGTACACCACCTGGTCGTCGCGATCGTAGGCCTTGAGCGCCTTGCTGCGCCCCGGCTCGAACAGCAGTTCGCCGTAGATGTCGTCCTCGATCACCTGGATGCCGTAGTCGGCGGTGAGCCTGAGCAACTGCTTCTGGCGCTCCTCGGGCATGCTGCCGCCCATAGGGTTGCTCAGCCGTGCGGTCAGCACCAGGGCCTTGATCGGCCACTGGTTGGCCGCCAGCTGCAGCGCCTCCAGGCTCATGCCGGTGGTCGGGTCACTGGGGATCTCGATGACCTTGAGGCCGAGCAGTTCGGCCAGTTGCAGCAGGCCGTAATAGGTCGGCGACTCGGCGGCGATCAGGTCGCCGGGCTTGGTCAGCACGCGCAGGGCCATGTGGATGGCGTCCACGCAGCCGTGGGTGATCACCACTTCCGAGGGGTCGACCACCACGCCGGCGTCGCGCATGCGGATCGCCACCTGGCGGCGCAGCGGCTCGAAGCCGGGGCTGAACATGTAGCTGAAGGCCTGCGGGCTGTGGAAGCGGGTGACCTTGGCCAGTTGCTGGTGCAGCGCGCGCACCGGCAGGTAGTCCACATGCGGCACGGCGGCGCCGAGGGGAAACATGTTTTCCTGGCGCGAGTCGGTGAGTACCTGGTTGATGATGCTGCTGCGGGTGACCAGGCCCGGCAGCTCGACCCGGGCGATATCGGGGGTCGGCGCGGTCAGCGAGGCGCTCTGGTGCACGTAGAAGCCGGATTGCGGGCGGGCGCGGATCAGCCCCTGGTCTTCCAGGTTGGCGTAGGCCTGCAGCACGGTGGCATGGCTGACGCTGAGCTGCGAACTCATCTTGCGCACCGAGGGCACCCGCTCGCCGGGCTGATAGACGCCGCGGCGGATATCCTCGGCCAATTGCTGGGCGATGCGTTGGTAGAGCAACAAGCTGGTCATTACGACAAATCCTTGGACATCTGTGCCACTGAACCAGAACAGTAGCCCATCAGACCCAGACAACAGCAGTACAGTTCCCCTCTATATCGGCAATACAGTGCGATCCGCAGCAGCTCAAGCAGCCCTCTGTACCCCTGCCCTCGCCTGCCGGGCAGAAAAAACCCCGGGGCGGGAAGCGTCCGGGGTTGCGGGTACGGGGCGGCATCAGCGACCGGGCTGCAGCTTGCCCTTGTCGTCGGAGAACACGATCTCGACCCGGCGATTCTGCGCCCGCCCGCGGCTTGAGGCGTTCTCCGCCACCGGATAGGCTTCGCCGTAGCCTTCGACGCTGATGCGCTGGCTGTCGATACCGAGGTCGACCAGCACATCGGCCACCGTCTGCGCCCGGGCGCGGGACAGCTCGAGGTTCTCCCTGGCGTCGCCGCGGCCGTCGGTATAGCCCTCGATGCGCACGATGCGCCGCGGGTTGAGCTGGAGGAACTGCACCAGCTTGAGCAGCGTGCGGTTGGCCGAGGTCTTCAGTTCGGCACGACCGGCATCGAACAGCACGTCGCCCAGTGTCATCACCAGGCCACGCTCGGTTTCGCTGGCAGCCAGGCTGACCATCTGCTCTTCCAGCCACTGCCCCTGCTGCTGCACGCTGAGCAGCTTGGCCTCGCGCAGGGCCAGCTGCAGGCGCTGGCGCTCCAGTTCGAGCTTGGCGGCCCGCTCCTGGTTCAGGCTCAGCTCACTGTGCTGGCTGGCGATATCGCTGTAGCGCTGGCTGAGGTAGGCGTAGTGCAGCACGTCCGCGTTGCTGCCCCAGTAGTTGGACAGGCGTTGCGCGCGGGCCAGCGACTCGCCGGCGCGGATCACGTCCTTCGGCGCGCTGCGCAGCACATCGGCGTTTTCCTTGACCTTCTGGAAGTGGCTCTCGGCCTCGACCAGAGCCTGCTGGCTGTCCTGGCTGGCACAGCCGCCAAGTGCGCTCAGGGCCAGCAGCAGGGCGCTAGCCAGGTAGTTGCGGCGGCTCACTGCTGATCCCCCAGTTGCTTGCGCAGGCGCGTGATGCGGGTATTGAGCTCAAGCAATTGCGTCTGGCTCTTCTGCGTCAGCACCTTGGCCTCGGCCAGGCGCGCATCCAGCTCGGCCTGCTCGGCGAAGACCCGGGCGCGCTTGTAGTCCTCTTCACCCATGTTCTTTTCCGCGCGGGCGAGCTTGCGCTCGGCCATCTGCATTTCCGGGATCTGCTCGTCGGCACCCACGGCGCGGGCCTGTTCCACCGCCTTGGCGGCCAGGCTCATCTGCGCGGTCGGCGCCGGGTCGTTGGCGCAGCCGGCCAACGCCAGCGTGGCCAGAGCGACGCATGCAATTCGCTTGTTCACTGAACGGTTCCTACTCACTAGGCGGGGGACTGACGGCCTGCAGCTGTTGCGCTTTCCAGCGTTGCAGATTGCTCTGCAACAGCGTCTCGGGCAGGCCGGAGGCGGTCAATTCTGTCATCTTTTTCGCCAGCTGTCCGCGCAACCAGGGATCGTTGCAGGCCGAGCTGTGCGACAGGGTGAGAAACAGACCCTCGCTGGAGATCGGCGGTTCCAGCGCCTGCAGATCTTCCTGCAAGCCCAGGCTATCGACCAGCGCCACGCCGGGATAGCGCTCGTACAGCACGTATTCGGTGCGCCCGAGCAGCAGCTTCTGGAACGCCTGGGTCAGGCTGGGTACGTTCTCCAGGGTCAGGTTGGCCTTGGCGAAGGCATCGAACTGCTGGCCGAAACTGTTGCCGACCAGGGTGCCGCCGAGCTTGCCGCGCAGGTCGTCCCAGCCGAGGTAGGGAAACTCCTTGCCCTTGCGCACCCAGACCACGCTGGGGGTGACATAGAAGGCCGGATGCACGTAGTCCATGCTTTCCAGGCGCGGCAAGGTGAGGAAGGCGCCGGCCAGCAGATCGATGCGACCGGTGCGCACCTCGTCCTGGGCGCGCGACCAGGGGCCGCTGTGGATCACCTCGATTTCCACACCGATGTCCTGGCCAATGCGCTGCAACAGCTCGGCGTTGGCACCGATCAGCTTCTGCGGGTTCTGCGGGTCACGCCAGAGATAGGGCGGATATTCCGGATTGCCGGTGGCGACCAGGCGTTCGCACTTGCCAACGGCCAGCGCCAGCCCGGGAGCCAGCAGCAGCGCCAGCAGCAAGAGCGAAGACTTGAGAAATGGCTCAGCGCGCATAAAGTGTCCCGACTTGATGTTCGACAGGGCATGGGTCATATCTGACTGCCCGCAATCGTATTAATGCTAGCTTAAAAGCAGCTCTAAATAATTATTAGCGATAAGGAATCGCCATGAAAAAACTTCTCTTCGCGCTGGTCCTGCTGCTGGCCGGTGCAGCCGGGGCCCTGTACCTGTCGCCCGGCGCCCTGATTGGCGGCGTGCAATGGGTCGAGCGCGGCCTGGCCGGCCTGTCGACCGAGCAGGTGCAAGTCGGCGAACTGCGGATCCACTACTACGAAGGCGGCCCGGCGGACGGCGAAACCATCCTGATGATCCATGGTTTCGGCGCCAACCGCGACAACTGGTTGCGCTTCGCCCGCCATTTCACCGCACGCTACCATGTCATCGCCCTCGACCTCCCCGGCTTCGGGGAGAGCAGCAAACCCGATGCCAGCTATGACGTGGCCGCGCAGACCGAGCGCGTGCAGGCATTCATCGAGACGCTGGGCATCGACAAGCTACACCTGATCGGCAACTCCATGGGTGGACACATTGCCGCACTCTACGCCGCCCGCTACCCACAGCAGGTACTGAGCCTGGCCCTGCTGGACAATGCCGGCGTCACTTCGCCGAAGCAGAGCGAGCTGTTCCAGCGCCTCGAGCGTGGCGAGAACAACCCGCTGGTGGTGCGCAACGCCGCGGACTTCGAGAACCTGATGAACTTCGTCTTCGTGGCCCCGCCGCCCCTGCCGGACGCACTGAAACAGCACTTCGCCGAGCAGGCCATGGCCAATAGCGCGCACTACGAAAAGATCTTCACGCAACTGCGCGAGCACTATGTGCCGCTGGAGCCGGAACTGCCGAAGATCACGGCGCCGACCCTGCTGCTGTGGGGCGACCGCGATCGCGTGCTCGACGTGTCCAGCATCGCGGTGATGCAGCCGCTGCTGCAGAAATCCAGCGTGGTGATCATGAAGGATTGCGGCCATGCACCGATGATCGAACGGCCGGAGGAAACCGCCGGCCACTACCAGAGCTTTCTCGACGCGCCACGCTGAGCCGGGATCGCCGGGCTCGCGGCCGAGGCCGCGCCTAGCGGAGCGTTCGGGGAAACGAAGCAACAAAAAATGCCCGAAAGCCATTTTTGACGTCGCGCCGCGACGACCCGAAGGGTGGCTGCCAAGAATGGCAGATCACAAAAACGCCGGGAGCGTTTTTGCGTGCAAGCCCCGAAGGGGTGAAGCACATGGATGTGCTGAACACAAAAAACCCGCTCGATGAGCGGGTTTTTTGTGGGAGCAGGAAGCTGGCTTACACCAGTTTTTCCAGTTCCGGTACGGCTTCGAACAGGTCAGCCACCAGGCCGTAGTCAGCCACCTGGAAGATCGGGGCTTCTTCGTCCTTGTTGATGGCGACGATGACCTTGGAGTCCTTCATGCCCGCCAGGTGCTGGATGGCACCGGAGATGCCGACCGCGATGTACAGTTGCGGAGCGACGATCTTGCCGGTCTGGCCAACCTGCATGTCGTTCGGTACGAAACCGGCGTCGACAGCGGCGCGCGAGGCACCCACGGCAGCGCCCAGCTTGTCGGCCAGGGCGTACAGATGCTTGAAGTTGTCACCGTTCTGCATGCCACGGCCGCCGGAAACGACGATCTTGGCAGCGGTCAGTTCCGGACGATCGGACTTGGCCAGTTCTTCGCCGACGAAGGCCGATTTGCCAGCATCAGCCGAACCGCTCACCGCTTCAACGGCAGCGGAACCGCCTTCGGCGGCAACCGGGTCGAAACCGGTGGAGCGCACGGTGATCACTTTCACGGCAGCCGAAGACTGCACGGTAGCGATGGCGTTACCGGCATAGATCGGGCGCTTGAAGGTGTCGGTGCTTTCCACGGCGATGATCTCGGAGATCTGATCGACGTCCAGCTGGGCAGCAACGCGCGGCAGCACGTTCTTGCCGTTGCTGGTGGCGGCAGCCAGGATGTGGCTGTAGCCCTTGCCCAGTTCGGCAACCAGCGGCGCAACGTTTTCCGGCAGCTGATGGGCGTAGGCAGCGTTGTCGGCAACCAGAACCTTGGCTACGCCAGCGATCTTGGCGGCAGCTTCGGCAGCAGCGGCGCAACCGGCACCGGCAACCAGAACATGGATGTCGCCACCGATTTTCGCGGCAGCGGCAACGGTGTTCAGCGTGGCAGGCGCCAGGGCAGCATTGGTGTGTTCAGCGATAACCAGGATAGTCATTTAGATTACCTTCGCCTCGTTCTTCAGTTTCTCGACCAGTTCAGCCACGGACTTGACCTTGATGCCGGCGCTGCGGGCAGCAGGCGCTTCGACTTTCAGGGTCTTGACGGTGGAAGCGGTGGAAACACCCAGGGCGTCCGGGGTAACCACGTCCAGCGGCTTCTTCTTGGCTTTCATGATGTTCGGCAGCGACGCGTAGCGCGGTTCGTTCAGGCGCAGGTCGGTGGTGACGATGGCCGGCAGATTCAGCGCAACGGTCTGCAGACCGCCGTCGATTTCGCGGGTCACGTTGACCTTGTCACCAGCCACTTCGACTTTCGAAGCGAAGGTGCCTTGGCCGTAGCCGGTCAGGGCGCCCAGCATCTGGCCGGTCTGGTTGTTGTCGCTGTCGATGGCCTGCTTGCCCAGGATGACCAGCTGCGGCTGCTCTTTATCAACCACGGCTTTCAGCAGTTTGGCCACGGCCAGAGAGTTCAGCTCGTCGTTGGACTCGACCAGGATGGCACGGTCAGCACCCAGAGCCAGAGCGGTACGCAGCTGCTCCTGAGCGGTGTTCGGGCCGATGGTGACGACGACGATTTCGCTCGCAACGCCTTTTTCCTTCAGGCGTACGGCTTCTTCCACGGCGATTTCGCAGAAGGGGTTCATCGACATCTTGACGTTGGCGAGGTCGACGCCGGAGTTGTCCGCTTTGACGCGAACTTTGACGTTGTAGTCGACCACTCGTTTGACAGCTACAAGAACCTTCATGGATTCCTCGTTACTCTCCGGTGAATAAGAATGTCGCCAAGTCGAGCCTGGCCGGTGATGCAGGTCGGCCGGAACCGACGGTCAGCCCATACGGCGAACGCAAAACCGCCCGTATCTTGACCGGAACACCTTTTTCGGTCAACACGAAAAACCGCCCTTGCATCCGCCGCCAAGCCTTGTCCTGCCGGGCTTTAACAAAATTCAAACAAACGTTTGTATTGGACGGGCGCGGGCGCGTAGATATAATGCCCACGCGCAGGCCAGAGAAAGCCTAGCCCCAAAGCAAAATCAATAACACCGAAGAAGCCTTGAGTAGGAGATTCTCTGTGGAACGCGAATTTATGGAATTCGACGTCGTCATCGTCGGTGCCGGTCCGTCCGGGCTGTCCGCCGCCTGCCGACTGAAACAGAAGGCCGCCGACGCCGGCAAAGAAATCAGCGTCTGCGTGGTCGAGAAGGGTTCCGAAGTCGGCGCACACATCCTCTCCGGCGCGGTGTTCGAGCCGCGCGCGCTGAACGAGCTGTTCCCCAATTGGCAGGAGCTCGGCGCCCCGCTGAACACGCCGGTCAAGCGCGACGACATCTACATGCTGAAGAGCGCCGAAAGCGCGATCAAAGTCCCCGACCTGTTCGTGCCGAAAACCATGCACAACGAGGGCAACTACATCATCTCCCTGGGCAACCTGTGCCGCTGGCTGGCCCAGCAGGCCGAAGCCCTGGGCGTCGAGATCTACCCGGGCTTCGCCGCCCAGGAAGCGCTGATCGACGAGAATGGCGTGGTGCGCGGCATCGTCACCGGCGACCTGGGTGTCGACCGCGAAGGTCATCCGAAGGAAGGCTACTACACCCCCGGCATGGAACTGCGTGGCAAGTACACCCTGTTCGCCGAAGGCTGCCGCGGCCATATCGGCAAGCAGCTGATCCAGAAATTCAACCTGGACTCCGAAGCCGACGCCCAGCACTACGGCATCGGCATCAAGGAAATCTGGGACATCGACCCGGCCAAGCACGAGCAGGGCCTGGTGGTGCACACCGCCGGCTGGCCGCTGAACGTGGTCGGCACCGAGAACACCGGTGGCTCCTTCCTCTATCACCTGGAAAACAACCAGGTGGTGGTCGGCCTGATCGTCGACCTGTCCTACGCCAACCCGTTCCTCTCGCCGTTCGACGAGTTCCAGCGCTACAAGCACCACCCGGTGATCAAGCAGTACCTGGAAGGCGGCAAGCGCGTGGCCTATGGCGCTCGCGCCATCTGCAAGGGCGGCCTGAACTCGCTGCCGAAGATGGTCTTCCCGGGCGGCGCCCTGATCGGTTGCGACCTCGGCACCCTGAACTTCGCCAAGATCAAGGGCAGCCACACTGCCATGAAGTCCGGCATGCTGGCCGCCGACGCGGTAGCCGACGTGCTGCTGGCCGACGGCCAGGGCGGCGATCTGCTCAATGGCTACGTCGATGGCTTCAAGGCCAGCTGGCTGTACGACGAGCTGTTCCGCAGCCGCAACTTCGGCCCGGCACTGCACAAGTTCGGCCCGCTCGTTGGCGGCGGCATCAACTGGCTGGACCAGAACATCTTCGGCGGCAAGATCCCCTTCACCCTGCACGACACCAAGCCGGACTACGCCTGCCTAAAGCCCGCTGCAGAATCGAAACGCATCGACTATCCGAAGCCGGACGGCAAGCTGAGCTTCGACAAACTCTCCTCGGTGTTCCTCTCCAACACCAACCACGAGGAAGAGCAGCCTTGCCACCTGAAACTGGCCGACGCCAGCATTCCGCTCGGCAAGAACCTGCCGCTGTACGACGAGCCGGCACAGCGTTACTGCCCAGCCGGCGTGTACGAGATCGTCACCCAGGAAGACGGCGAGAAGAAGTTCCAGATCAACGCGCAGAACTGCGTGCACTGCAAGACCTGCGACATCAAGGACCCGGCCCAGAACATCACCTGGATCGCTCCGGAAGGCACCGGCGGCCCGAACTACCCCAACATGTAATTCGAGACGCACCGAAGAAGCCGCCGCAAGGCGGCTTTTTCTTGCCTGCGATTCCACGCGGGCAGACATGCAGCCCCTCGCCCGCCACTCGACAGCGGCAACCAAAACCGCCCGTACCACTGCCACCACGACGCCACGGCTTGCACGCTACCGGCGCCTAGCCCATTTCCCGCAGGTACGGCTTCAGCCGTGCGGCTTCGCGGCTAAAGCCGCGCCCACAGCAAACAGCGCAGCAGCAAACAGCGGGCAACAAAAAGGGCTCCCGAAGGAGCCCTCTTGCACAGCGCTACAGGATCAGTGCGCGAACAGCGAACCGCCCACCTTGCCGGCCAGCTTCTCCGGCTTGATCAGGAAACGGGCCAGGGCTGGCAACAGCCACAGGGCGCCGAACATGTTCCACAGCAGCATGAAGGTCAGCATCAGACCCATGTCGGCCTGGAACTTGATCGCCGAGAAGATCCAGGTCGCCACGCCGATGGCCAGGCACAGACCGGTGAACAGCACGGCCTTACCGGTAGACTTCAGGGTCTGGTAGTAGGCCTCCTGCAGGGTCATGCCGGCGCGCAGGAAGCTTTCCAGGCGGCTGTAGATATAGATGCCGTAGTCGACACCGATACCCACGCCCAGCGCGATCACCGGCAGGGTCGCCACCTTCACGCCGATGCCCAGCCAGGCCATCAGAGCATTGCCGAGGATGGAGGTAAGGATTAGCGGCAGGATGATGCACAGCATGGCGCCGAACGAACGGAAGGTGATCAGACACATCACCGCCACGCAGATGTACACCAGCACCAGGATGATCAGCTCGGACTTGGCGATGACCTCGTTGGTCGCCGCCTCGATGCCGGCGTTACCGGCGGCCAGGAGGAACTCCAGCCCCTCCTTGTTGTGCTCCTTGGCGAACTCCTGCACCACATCGACGGCGCGCTTGAGGGTCGCGGCCTTGTGGTCGTTGAGGAACACCAGCACCGGCGCCAGCGAACAGTCGGCGTTGTACAGGCCGTCCGCACGGGCGATCGAGTTGTTCAGCACGTCCGGGTTGCGCGACAGGGTTTCCCATTTCAGGTTGCCCTCGTTCATGCCCTTGATCACCTGCTTGGACACGCTGACCATGGAGATAGCCGACTGCACGCCCTCGGTGTTCTCCATGCGCCACATCAGCTCGTCCATCGGCGCCAGGGTCTCGTGGGTCGAGCAGCCCTCGTTGGCCGTCTTGACCATCACCACCAGCACGTCGGAGCTGGTCGAATAGTTGCTGATGATGAAGTTGTTGTCCTGGTTGTAGCGCGACTCCGGACGCAGCTCCGGCGCACCCTGATCGAGGTCGCCGATCTGCAGGTTGGCCTTCTGGTACCAGAAGCCGCCGACGCCGGCGGTCAGGGCGATGACCACCGAGACCGGCGCCACCACCGGGTGAGCAAAGTTGGACAGCAGGCGCCAGAAAGGATGGTCACGCACCGCGTCCTTCTTGCTGCGCTCGACCGCCTTGTTGCTGATGCCAATATAGGAAATCGCCACCGGTAGCAGGATCAGGTTGGTGAACACGATCACCGCCACGCCGATGGAAGCGCCGATGGCCAGCTCGCGAATCACGCCGATGTCGATCACCAGCAGGGTGATGAAGCCGACGGCGTCCACCAGGATGGCGATCATGCCCGGCAGGAACAGCTGGCGGAAGGTGCGCCGCGCCGCGGTCAGGGCGTTGTCGGCGTCGCTCGACTGCAGGGCGATACCGTTGATCTTCTGCACGCCATGGGAAATACCGATGGCGAAGATCAGGAACGGCACCAGCATCGAGTAGGGGTCGAGACCGAAGCCGACCAGATGCATCAGGCCCAGCTGCCAGACCACCGCGATCAGCGTGGTCGACACCACCGAGATGGTCGAACGGATGCACCAGCTGAACCAGTACAGCAGGACCAGGGTGATGCCCAGGGCGATGCCGAAGAACGCCACCACCATGATCAGGCCGTCGATCAGGTCACCGACCTTCTTGGCGAAGCCGACAATGTGGATCTGCACATTAGGGTTCTGCGCCTGGAACTTGTCGCGGATCTTTTCTTCCAGCTCGTGGGAGAACTGGCGATAGTCGAGCTTGAGCAGCTCGCTCTGGTTTTCCGGATTCGGGTAGGACTCCAGCAGCGGCACGTCGACGATGCTCGACTTGAAGTTGTTCGCCACCAGGCGCCCGACCTGGCCGGACTTGAGCACGTTGCCGCGCAGCTCTTCGAGGCTCTCAGGCGAGCCGTCGTAGGTCTGCGGGATCACCTCGCCGCCATCGAAGCCTTCCTCGGTCACTTCGGTCCAGCGCACGCTGGGGCTCCACAGCGACTTCAGGCCGGAACGGTCAACGCCGGAGATGTAGAACACCTCGTCATGGATCTGCTTGAGCGTCTCCATGTATTCCTTGCTGAAGATGTCGCCGTCCTTGGCCTCCACGGAAATACGCACGGTATTGCCGAGGTTGGCCAGGTCGTTGCGGTGCTCCATCATCTTCTGGATGAAGGGATGGTCGAGCGGAATCATCTTCTCGAAACTGGTCGAGGGGCGAATCATCGACGCCTGCCACAGCAGCACGGCGGTGACCAGCAGACAGAGAGTGATCACTATCGGCCGGTTGTTGAAAATCAGGCGCTCGAGAAAGGTCGCCTTGTCCTGGTGATGGCTACTCATCGTACTCATACCCTAAAAAGCCCGGCTTATTGTTGTTGGCCCGGTGCGGCGCCATTCGCGTCTGCTGCCAGCACGCCGCCCTGTCCGACCAGAATCAGCTTGCCCGCGGCATCCTCGGTCACGGCCGCCAGCGAAGCACGGTCGGCACGGTTGATCACCGTGAAGCTGCGCCCGGAGTCGCTGCTGGTCAGCACGCTGCCGCCATGCCCGACGATGACCACGGAGCCATCCTTGAGCAGGCTGCCACCGGACAGGCCGAACTCCAGCGTGCCGGTATCGGAGCGCAGCTGCAGGGCTTGCCAGGTGTTGCCGAAATCGGTCGAACGGAACAGGTTGCCGCGCAGGCCGTAGACCAGCAGGGTGTTCGAGCTGGCAGTGCCCAGCGCGCCGAACAGCGAGCCCTCGTAAGGGCCGCTCACGCGCTCCCAGGTCTGCCCCCAGTCGGCGGAGCGGAACATGCTGCCCTGCTCGCCCACCACGAACAGGCCGGCATCCTTGACGGCGGTGATGCCGTTGAGGTGATAGCCGTCTTCGTTGTCCAGGCGATCGCTGACATCGCTCCAGGTCTGCCCGCCGTCACTGGTTTCCAGCAGGGCGCCGTAGGCACCGACGGCATAGCCGCGATTGGCGTCCTGGAACCAGATATCCAGCAGTGGCGCCTCGCGCTCGAGGTCTTCGTGCTGCAGGGTCCAGTTGGCACCGCCATCGACGGTGGCGAGGATCTGTGCGTCGTGGCCGACGGCCCAGCCCTTCTTGTCATCGATGAAGAACACTCCGGTCAGCATCTGCCGCGACGGTACGCGCGCCTGCACCCAGTTGCGCCCGGCATCGTCGGAAAACAGGATGTGCCCGCGATCCCCCACTGCGACCAGACGCTTGCCGGCATGGGCAATGTCCAGCAGCAGGCTGGTGACCGCTTTCGGCGATTCGATGGAAAACACGGCAGGCGCATCCGCGGCAGCGGCCTGCACCGGAGCAGACAAGGCAAGGACGGAAACGGCGCCGAGCAGTGACAGCGCTTTCGCCAGCGGCGACAGGAAACGGGTGGAAACCTGAACGGAGTACAGGCTGCCGGAGCGGGTGGGCCGCAGAGCGGGCTCACGCATAAAACTTCCCCCTTATTCTTATAGGTGGGTGCATGCCTTATTGGCAGACCCCGCATGCTATACAGCTTTGGAAAAACCTGACAATCGACATGACGTTATGTTTTGTTAAGCGCCCTGGCCCGGCCCTTTGCGCCCGGTTGCCCGGCTGCGGGCCGGCGCCGCGACAACACCCGCGGCCCCGACCACTGTAGCCGCTTGCTCAGCGGGTGCCGAGGCGGCGCAGCGTCGCCACCGAGAAGTGGCTGGCCTCCGGGGCCGGCTGGCTGAAATCGCTGGTGCCCCGCTCCTCGTTGTCCAGGTTCTGCACGTAGTAGCGCCCGGATTGCAGGTCATGGAACACATCCAGCGCGGACCAGGTGGTCGGCAGCTCGTAGTAGTTCTTCAGGTAGGCCAGCGAGACGCGCCACAGTTCGCCGCGGCTGTCGTACTGGTCGACCGCGGCAACCTGCCAGCTGTCCTCGTCGAGGTACAGGGTGCGCTTGGCATAGACGTGACGCGCGCCCGCCTTCAGCTTGCCCTCCACCACCCAGACCCGGTGCAGCTCGTAGCGGGTGAACTGCGGATCGAGATGCCCGGGCTTGATCAGTTGCTCGTACTTCACGTCCGGGCTGGACAGCCGGTAGTTGTTGTAGGGGATGTAGATCTCGCGCTTGCCCAGCAGCTGCCAGTCGTAGCGATCCGGCGCGCCGTTGAACATGTCCTTGTCGTCCGCGGTCATCAGGTTGTCCGCGGTGGTCAGGGGCGTGTCATAGGCCACGTTCGGCGCCCGCCGCACACGACGCTGGCCGGCAGCATAGGCCCAGGCCTGGCGGGCCTGCTCGACCTGGTCGAGGGGCTCGTGCACCAGCAGCGCACCACCGGCCAGACGCGCCGGCGCCTTGGTCTCAGCCATGTAGTAGAACAGCAGGTTATCCAGATCGGCGGCCGAGCCGTTCTGCTGGTAGTAGTTGAACAGCGCCTCCTGGCGCACGGTCACCAGGCCGTAGCTGCCGTTGCGCTGCACGCTGGCATCCGAGGACTGGCGCACCGCATAGGTGCCGCGGTAGCGCACGATGTGGTTCCACAGCGCCTCGACGCCATCCTGGGCAATCGGGAAGGGAATGCCGCCATAGGCCCCGGAGAAACCGTTGCCGTCCTTCAGCAGCTTGGCCTCGGTCGCGTTCTTGCGGGTGTTGTCATACACCCACTGCGGCGCCGATGCGCTGCGCCGGGTCGGGTAGACCGGGATCTGGAAGCTGTCCGGGTAGGCCTTGAACAGGGCGATCTGGCCCGCGGTCAGGTTGCCCTGGTACTGCTCCAGGTTGACCTTGGTGATGGTGAACAGTGGCTTGTCGTCCGGGAACGGATCGACATGATGACGTCCGGCGCCGGCGTAGCCCGCCGGTGGCTGGGTGATGCCGCCGCTCCAGGGCGGAATGGTGCCCGCGGCATTCGCCGCCTTGTCGCCACCCAACGGTGTCAGGCTGACGCCCAGCTTTTGCGCTTCCTGCGGCGACACGGCCGCCATGGCATTCGACAGGCAAACCAGCAAGCCCGCCGCCAAAACTCCTTTCAACATTGCCTTGCTCCACTCGTTCATGCCAGCACGTGCCGGCCAACTCTACACATCACCGCCAGATTTTGCCGGAAGCCTGCAGTCTTTCCGGGTAGCCCCACAGCAATGCCCGGCGCGCGTGTCGACTGGCGCGCCGGGGCGAAGGCCGAGGTGATGACCCGCTGGCCGGGCTGGCAGGCTGCCAGCACGACCGCGCGGGAGTTAAGCAGATTATCCCTGGGCAAAGCGCCAAGCAGCGCACGCAGGCGGAGCAAGACCATGCGGTCGAAAAACAGCCAAAGGGTCATGCCGCAAAATGCCAACGCGATCACGCTGGCGCGGCATCCTACAGCAAGCCGGCCGCCCCGTGGCAGCCGGCAGCGCAACCCTCAGCGGGTGCCGCGACGGCGCAGGGCGGAAGGCGTGAACTGGCTGTCCTCGGGCAGCTTCTGGAAGAAATCGACGGTGCCCGGCTCCTCGCTGTCGAGGTTCTGCACGTGATAACGACGGCCCTGCAGGTCGTGGTAGGCCTCCATCGCCGACCAGGTGGTGGGCAGGTCGTAGTAGTTCTTCAGGTAGGCGATCGACACGCGCCACAGCTCGTTGCGCCCGTCGTACTGGTCGACCACCGCGGCCTGCCAGCTGTCCTCGTCGAGGTACAGGGTGCGCTTGGAATAGATGTGCCGCGCACCGGACTTCAGGGTGCCCTCGACCACCCACACCCGGTGCAGCTCGTTGCGCGTCAGCGCCGGGTTGAGGTGGCCGACCTGCAGCAGGTCGGCGTACTTCACCCCCGGCGCGGAAATCCTGTAGTTGTTGTAGGGGATGTAGATTTCCTTTTTGCCCAGCAGTTTCCAGTCGTAACGATCCGGGGCACCGTTGAACATGTCGGTGTCGTCGGCGGTGCGCAGGCCTTCGGAAGCGGCGATCGGCGTGTCGTAGGCCAGGTTCGGCGCCCGCCGCACGCGGCGCTGGCCGGCGCTGTAGGCCCAGGCCTGGCGCTGCTCCTTGACCTGGTCGAGGGTCTCGTGGACCAGCGCCGCACCGCCGGCCAGGCGCGCCGGGCTCTTGGTGAAGGACAGGTAGTAGAACAGGATGTTGTCCAGGTCGGCGTAGGCACCTTGCGGGTCGTAGTAGCGGAACAGCGCTTCCTGCTCCGAGACCACCGGCGAATAGGCGCCATTGCGCTGCACCGCCACTTCCGCCGAACGGCGCACGATGTAGCTGCCGCGATAGCGCACGATATGGTTCCACAGCGCCTCGACACCGCTCTGCGGGATCGGGAAGGGAATCCCGCCATAGGCATCGGCGAACCCGTTGCCGCCATCCAGCAGCCTGGCCGTGGCGGCATTGCGGATGCTGTTGTCGTACACCCACTGCGGCGCCGAAGCGGAACGCCGGGTCGGGTAGACCGGCATCTGGAAGCTGTCCGGGTAACTGTTGAACAGGGCAACCTGCCCCGCCGTCAGCTGGTTCTTGTACTGCTCCAGATTGGCCTTGGTGATGGTGAACAGCGGCTTGTCGTCCGGGAACGGGTCGACATGGTGCCGCCCCTTGCCCTGGTAGCCGGCCGGGGCCTGGGTGATGCCACCGGTCCAGGCGGGAATGCTGCCGTCCGCATTGCCGGCCTTTTCCGCGCCGAAGGGCGTCAGGCTGGAACCCAGCCTGGCGATGTCCTGGGGCGCCACCGCCGCCAGTGCGCTGCTGGCGCAGAGCGCGAGGGTGAGCGCCGCGCCGATCCGCATGGGTTTGTTGAACATGGTGTTTCTCCGTGATCAGTCGGGCCCGGCCGCAATGCGCCGGGCCCGCGCAAGGGATTAGAAGGAGTACTTGACGTTGAGCCCGAGGTTATCGCGGTCGCGCCCGCTGTTGTTCTGCCCGCCACCGTAGAACTCGGTGTACTGCAGCTCGGCTTCCAGGTTGTTCAGGTAGCTGGCGCGCAAGCCGAGCGAATAGGCCATGGCGCCCTCGACGAAGTTGCCGGTCTGGTGCGAATTGCCCTGGAAGTTGTGCTTGAACACGCCGAAGGGCGCCAGGTTGACCCCGGCGTAGACGTCGTTCCAGGTGCCATAAAGGGCCAGGGTGTAGCCGTAGGCATCGCGGCTCAGCTGGTCATCGTCGTCATAGCCGGAGACATAGGCGCCATTGGGCCGACCGGCGAAACCGCGCTCCACCCCGTCATAGGCAACGTAGGTCAGATCGCTGCCCCGCACATGCTCGGAGGCCAGTTCGGCCACGCCGAACAGCGAATCGAAGCTGAGCCCCGCGCCGAAGTTGTAGATGGTCCCCAGCGAGGCGTTGTAGGCCTCCACCCGCTCGTAGTTGTGGAAGACGGGGCTGCGGCACAACTGCTTGCCGGAGATATCGGCACAGGCCTGATCCCCCGCCACGCTGCCATCGTAGATGTCGGTGCCCCCGAAGATGCCCTGCCCCAGCAGATCGCCGAGCAGGTCGTTGGTGGCACTGATGCCCACCGGCAGGTTGGGCCGGTAGGCCAGTTCGCCGAACACCGAGGCCTCGCCGATGGTGGTGTTGAAGCTGAAGCCGTAGACGCGGATATCCTCCACGTACTCGCGGCGGGCGATGGCGTTGCTGGCGGCGTCGAAGGTGGCTATCGCCGGTGCGAAAAATCCCTGCGCCGCCCCCAGCGCTGCCATGTCGACCCCTTGATAGGCGCCCATGTCCACCGCGATCTGCGGCTCCTTGGCGTGGTAATTGATGTAGTACAGACCGAACTCGGTGAGGTTCAGCTCCTCGGCCACATAGCGCAGGGCAAAGCCGAACTGGCCGTCGTTCTTGGCGTTGATGTCACTGCCAACATTGGCCACCTTGAACACGTTGTGCTGCGGATCGAGATAGGCGTTCGGCCCGAAAGGCCCGTTGCCCACCAGACCGGAGGCCACCTCGTTCAGGTAGCCCGCCATCACCGTACCGACCAGCGGGTTGTCATACGCGGTGTAGGCCGTAGTGCCGCCAGCGGCGAACAGATCGGTCTCGGAGAAGTAGGTGCCGACCGGATCGATCGCACTCTCCTTCCAGTTCCATTGGTAGAAGGATTCCAGCGACAGGTTGTCGGTCAGGCCGATGTTGAAGTTGAAGGCCTCCACCGGTACCAGCACCTCCTTCAGCTCCGAGCCCGGCAGGCGGAACTTGGCGGCATCCACCGGGTTGGTGGTGTTGATCCCACCGCGATAGAAGATGCCCTCGCCCCAGTTGAATACCTGGCTGCCGACCTTGACGGTCAGCGGCATATTGCCCACATCCCAGTTGCCGAACAGATAGGCGTCGAGAATCTGCGCATCGCGCCCGGCCTTGTGCCGGGTCTCATAGGTGAAGCTGTTGTCGTCGGGGTAACCCTGGCTGGGACGGTAGTCGTCGTTGTCGTTGCGCTTGTCCATGATCTGCGTGTCGTAGAACGCAGTGCCACGCATGAACAGGCCGTAGTTCTGGTAGTTGGCCTCCAACTCGGAGGTGAGCTTGAACACCTCGGAGACCAGCCCGGTATCGAAGTTGCGATTGCCATCGTTGCCGTTGGTGTCATCGTTGGTCTTGTCGCGGCCCTGTACGCGCCACAATTGGCCGTAAGAAACCGTGGTGTCGAGCGAGCCGCTGACCTGATCCTCGGCGAGGCTGAATTCCACCGCCTGGGCTGGCAATGCCAGCAAGCCGGCCAGGGCAAAACCCGCACGAGCGGGAGCCAGACCCAGTGAAGCGTTGCGCAAGGGCATATCCATCTGAAGCTCCATGGATTGTTCGTTCTTGTTATGGGCGCATGCTCATCTGCAGCCGGCCTGTCATTGCGATGCCTGACTGCAAATGCGTGGCAACTGCCAATACAAGATCGATACCAGAAGCGCTCCGGCCTCCGGTGTTTTTTCAGGCGAGCGCGAGTGCCGAAAAAACCGGGCAGCGACTGCTTAAAAAACCAGCAGGGAAGACAAAATATTCAGCATTGTCTCGATCCGACCGTGGCTTTGGCGCAATCGAACCTTGAATAATCTGACGGGATTTTTGAGGCAGGAAACCCAGTAAAACCGGGCCTTGCAGAGGGAAAAACTGATCAGGCGGAAAGGAAACAGAATGACGCGCAGGGGTAACAGATAACGCTACCAAGCAAGCGCTAGGTAACACTGCTTGCGACCTTTCCCCGCGGGCAGGAAAGGGCCGCAAGAAGCATCAGGCCAGGCTCTTGCTGACCACCTCGAAGACATCGCTGGACAGCTCGCCGGAGGCCAGGATGCGCTCCAGTTCGCCACGCATCAGCGCCTGGCGCTGCTCGTCGTACTTGCGCCAGCGCGTCAGCGGGCCGAGCTGGCGCGAGGCGATCTGCGGATTGGAGGCGTTCAGGCTGATCACCTGGTCGGCCAGGAAGCGGTAGCCGCTGCCGTCGGCCGCATGGAAGTTGACCAGGTTCTGCCCGGCGAAGGCACCGATCAGCGCACGCACCTTGTTCGGGTTCTTCAGGGTGAAGGCCGGGTGCTGCATCAGCGCCTGTACCCGCGCCAGGCCACCCGGCTGGGTGCTGGCGGCCTGCACGCTGAACCACTGGTCCATGACCAGAGCGTTGTCCTTGAAGTGCTCGGCGAAGGACTTCAGTGCCTCGTTCTTCTCCGCTTCAAACGACGAGTTGACCAGCACGGCCAGGGCGGCGAGGCGCTCGGTCATGTTGTCGCAGACTTCGAACTGCTCCAGACAGGCGGCCAACACCTCCGGCTTGCCGGTCAGCATCAGGTAGGACAGCGCAATGTTCTGCAGGCTGCGGCGGGCGAAATGCGCCGACTCGGCGACATAGGCGGTGCTGCGTGACAGCGCGCGGTTGGCCTGGTAGCGCGCCCACAGCGGCGCGAACAGCGCGCTGGCCAGCTCGCCGCGAGCAAACTCGCGGGCGGCGTGGATGGCGTCGACATCGGCCACTTCGCTGATCTCGGTGAGGTAGCCCTCGCCCGGCAGCGAGAGCATTTCGGCGACCATGGCCTGATCCAGGCTGGCGTTTTCCAGCACGCTGCGCAAGGCGCTGACCAGGCGCTGATCCAGCACCAGCGGCTCGCCGCGTTGATGCTGACCGATCAGCTCCTGCAGCACCTGCACGGCCAGCTGCTGGCCGGCTTCCCAGCGGTTGAAACCGTCGCTGTCGTGCTGCATGAGGAACATCAGCTGGTCGCGGCTGTAGGGGAAGCTCAGCTTGACCGGCGCGCTGAAGCCACGCAGCAGCGAAGGCAGCGGCTTGGCCTCAAGGTTAAGGAAGGTGAAAGCCTGCTCGGCCTGGGTTACTTGCAGCACGCGGGAGCGCCCTACCGGCCTGTCTTCACCGACCAGCTGCAACGGCAGTTCGCGGCCCTCTGCATCCAGCAGCGCCAGCTCCACCGGGATGACGAACGGCTGCTTGTCATTCTGCCCCGGGGTGGCCGGGCAGCTCTGGCGGAACTGCAGGCGGTAGCTGTTGGCCGCCGCATCGTAGCTCTCGCTGACTTCCAGGCGCGGCGTGCCGGCCTGGGTGTACCAGCGCTTGAACTGGCTCAGGTCGACGCCGCTGGCATCTTCCATGGCCTTGACGAAGTCGTCGCAGGTCACCGCCTGACCGTCGTGGCGGGCGAAATACAGGTCCGAACCCTTGCGGAAGGTCTCCGCGCCGAGCAGGGTGTGGATCATGCGCAGCACTTCGGAACCCTTCTCGTAGATGGTCAGGGTGTAGAAGTTGGAGATTTCCATGTACGCATCCGGGCGCACCGGGTGGGCCATCGGGCCGGCGTCCTCGGCGAACTGGTGGGTACGCAGGTAGGCCACGTCCTCGATGCGCTTGACCGTGCGCGAGTTCATGTCGGCCGAGAACTCCGCATCGCGGAACACGGTGAAGCCTTCCTTGAGCGACAGCTGGAACCAGTCGCGACAGGTCACCCGGTTGCCCGACCAGTTGTGGAAGTACTCGTGGGCTACCACCGCTTCCACGCGCTGGTGAGCGGCGTCGGTGGCGGTCTCGGCGCGGGCCAGCACGCAGCTAGAGTTGAAGATGTTGAGGCCCTTGTTCTCCATGGCACCCATGTTGAAGTCGTTGACCGCAACGATCATGAAGATGTCCAGGTCGTACTCGCGCCCGTACACCTCTTCGTCCCACTTCATCGACTTCTTCAGGCTGTCCATGGCGTGCTGCACCTTGTCGATGTTCTCCGGCTCGACGTAGATGCGCAGGGTGACTTCCCGGGCGCTCAGGGTGGTGAAGGTATCCTCCACGCACCACAGGTCGCCGGCGACCAGGGCGAACAGGTAGGCCGGCTTCATGAACGGGTCTTCCCAGGTCGCCCAGTGGCGGCCGTCGCCTTCGCTGCCGCTGGCGATCGGGTTGCCGTTGGACAGCAGCACCGGGTAGCTGTGCTGTTCGGCACTGAGCGTGGTGGTGAACTTGCTCATCACGTCCGGGCGGTCGAGGTAGTAGGTGATCTTGCGGAAGCCCTCGGCCTCGCACTGGGTGCAGTACATGCCGCTGGACTTGTACAGGCCTTCCAGCGCGGTGTTGCTTTCCGGGTGGATGCGCACGCTGCTGTCGATGACGAAGCGTTCCTGGGTCGGCTGCAGGGTCAGGTGGCTGTCGTCCAGCTGGTAGTCGGCGGCGCTCAACTGGCGATCATCCAGCTTGAGCTCCAGCAGCTCCAGTTGCTGGCCGTCCAGCACCAGCGGCGGCAGGCCGGCGCCGCAGGCCGGATTGCGGCGCATCAGCAGTTGCGCGTGGACCAGGGTGTGGTCCTCGTACAGCTCGAAAGTCAGGTGGGTCTCGTCGATCAGGTAGTCGGGGGCCTGATAGTCCTTGAGGTAGATCATTTTCGGCTGTTCGGTACGCATCGGCTTGTGGCCTCTTATTCGGTGAGTACGGCGACCTGGTAGGCCGTGTATTTGCGCAGGTTGATCACGCCCGTGTCGAGAATCAGGTACTGGCCCTTGATGCCCTTGAGGACACCCTCCACCACCGGGGTCTTCTCCAGGTCATGGCTGGCCACCTTGGTCGGGTAGGCGTCTACCGGATAGCGGATCTCCACTACCTCGGCATCGCCGACCGGCTGGATCGCCTGCAGGCCGAAACGCTGCTGCAGCGCGGCAATACCCTCGGCGCAGCTGCTCATCAGCTGCTCGCGCACCGCCGGCAGGTCGACCGGCTCGGCATCGCCCTTGAGCAAGGCGCGCCAGTTGGTCTTGTCCGCCACCTGGCTGCGCAGCAGGTCTTCGACGAAGCCGGACTGCTGGCGGGTGGCCACGCGGAAGATCGGCAGCGCCTGGCTGGCGCCCTGGTCCAGCCAGCGCGTGGGAATCTGGCTGGCACGGGTGATGCCGACCTTGATCCCCGAGGAGTTGGCCAGGTACACCACATGCTCGGTCATGCAGAACTGTTCGCCCCACTGCGGCTCGCGGCAGGTACCGGCGTCGTAGTGGCAGCGCTCGGGGCTCATGATGCAGCTGTCGCACTGCGCCAGCTTGGTGAAGCAGGGGTAGCAGTAGCCCTGGGCGAAGCTCTTCTTGGTCTTGCGCCCGCAGTGACTGCAGTGGATCGCGCCGAGGAACTCCAGGCGGATGCGCTGGCCCAGCAGCGGGTTGACCGGTATTTCCCGCTCGTCCAGGCGAAAGCTGTACTGCACCGGCGCATCCAGGCGCGCCGCCATCTTGCTCAGCGCACCGCGCCCTAACTCATTCATCAAGCGCTCTCAGTGCAGGGTGTCGTTGGACTTGAACAGGATGTTAGGGATCGGTTCGGCATGCGACTCGCAAGCCTGTTCGCCCATGTAGCCGGTGCGTTCTTCCTCGGGCAGGTTCTGTACTTCCCAGGCGATCATCGCCTGCAGCGACAGCTCCTTCTGCTCCTGGGTGAGCTTGCGGCCATCCGGCCACTTGCCGATTTCCACCGCCAGTTTCAGGTTCTGGTAGATCTCGGGGGTGATGTTTTCGATCATTTCGGCAAAGGATGACATCGGCAACTCCAACAGCAAATCACGGAAACAGGCGGCCAGTTTACCGGCGCGCACGCGCCAGCGCACCGCCCAACAGGCCAGCGGCACATCCGGCCAGCAGGCCGCCGACATGCGCGGCGTTGGCGATGGCGCCGAAACCGAGCAGGTCGATGGCGCCGCTCAGGCACACCAGCAGCCAGATCAACATCATCGCCAGCACCCCCCGCGGCAGGACGTAGGCCGGGGTCGGCGCCAGCAGCTGGAAGATCCAGCAGTAGCCAAGCAGGCCGTAGAGCACCCCGGACAGGCCGCCGAACAGGCCGGCACCACCGAAGCCGAACTGCGCCAGATTGGACAGCAGGCTGAACACCAGGGTCAGACCGAGCAGCATCAGGCCGCCCTGGCGTGCCTCGATGCGCCGCCCCAGCTCCCAGTACCACATGGCGTTCATGGCCAGGTGCAACCAGCCGAAGTGGATCAGCATCGGCGTGACCAGGCGCCACCACTGCCCGGCCTGCAGGCTGTCCGGCCAGGGCGTGAAATAGGCGTACTGGCCGGCGATCCGGTAGTCCTGGAAAGTCAGCCAGTGCATGGCGGCGTGGTTGCCGCCCAGTCCGGTGAGCGCGGCGACGATCAGGGTGAGCAACAGCATCAGCGCGGTCAGCGGGCTGGCGCGCAGCTGGCTGAGGATGCCCGGGCGCGACGTGCGTCGTTCGGCAACGGGCAACAGCGCCGCCGCGTCGCCCTGGGGGTAGCGCTGGAACAGCCCGCGCACGCCTTCGGCCTGGGCTTCATCGGCCACCCACAGCACCTGCTCGCCGGACTCCTCGCTGACCCGGTGCGGCACCCGGAGCTGGCGCAACAGGGCGATAAAGCCGCTCAGGTCCTCGCCCAGCGGTCGGCGCAGGGCCGCCACGGCGTTCATCGCGGCGCCTCCGGCGGATCGACCTCGACCCAGACGAACTTGTCCGGATCGATCTGGCTTTCCTCGTCGAGACGATAGGCCACCAGCTTGCCGGCCATCACCGCGCTGTAGTCCAGGCAGGCCAGGTTGGCGCGAATCGGCGCCGGGCGGCCGCGGCGCCAGTAGTGGCCGACGAACAGCATCGGCTGGTCCAGGCCGTATTGCAGCAGGCGATTGCGGTCGGCCGGCGACAGCGGCGTGCGGGCCACATCCTCGGGCAGCGCATCGGGCTGGAACACCACATCGCCGTAGGTCTGCGGGTTGTCTTCCCAGAACTTGGTGCGGAAGAAGGCGCGGCTGAAGCCCTCCTCACTGGTCAGGGTCAGGCCCTGGGGCAGGCGCATGTCGGTGCCGCGCAGCAGGCGCTCGAACACCCGATTGGCGAAGCTGCCGGCCACCGCGGAGGCCTGGACGAAGGCCTGGTCGATGCGCCCGTCCGGGTACTGCTTGCGCAGGCTCTCGATCAGCCCGCCGTCCCAGCAGGCATGCACCAGGCGGAACCGCCCGGCGTCGATGAACAGCGGCAACTGGTAGAACCAGGCGAGGAAATCGTGCCAGTCGCCGGGATGGCCTTCGAACTGCTCCAGGGTCTGTTGCAGCAGGCGCTTGTGCCGCGGCGTGTGCTCGCGCACGAAGTGCCGGCGGCTGTCGGCCGGGGCCGGGGTGACCCAGCCGAGGGCGTTGTACTCGTGGTTGCCCATGATGCACAGCGCCTCGCCGGCGGCGACCATGTCGTGAACCAGGTGCAGCGCCTCGCGGATATGCGGGCCGCGGTCGATGATGTCGCCGAGGAACAGCGCCATGCGCCGCGGGTGGCGCCAGACGCCGGCCTGGCGCTGGTAGCCCAGCTGGGCCAGCAGACGCTCCAGGCTATGCGCACAGCCGTGCACATCGCCGATCAGGTCGTAGCCGCGGGCCGGGTCGAGGTACATGTCAGTCCTGCCCACCGAGGCGGCTGCCCCAGCCGAGCTTGGTGCGGCAGGCCTCGTAGTAGTTGTGGTCGAGTGGGTGGATCAGGCGCAGCTTCTGCGGCTTCTTGGCCACCGTGATGGTGTCGCCGGGCGCGCAGGTGAAGTGGTTCTGGCCGTCGCAGGAGACCAGCGGGTAGATCGGCAGGTCGGCGGCCACCACCACCTTCAGCTCGCTGTTGCCGTCGACCACGATCGGCCGGCTGGACAGCGTGTGCGGGTACATCGGCACGATGACCATGGCGTCCAGCTTGGGGTGCATGATCGGCCCGCCGGCGGACAGCGAATAGGCGGTGGAGCCGGTCGGGGTGGCGATGATCAGGCCGTCGGCCTTCTGGCTGCAGACGAACTGGCCGTCGATGTACAGCTCGAATTCGATCATCTTGGTCGACTTGCCCGGGTGCAGCACCACGTCGTTGAGCGCGTCGCCCTGGCCGATGGCTTCGCCGTGGCGACGCACTTCGGCCTCCAGCAGGAAGCGGCTCTCTTCGAGGAAGTTGCCTTCGAGCACCTCGGCGACCTTCACTTCCAGCTCGTCCGGACGAATGTCGGTGAGAAAGCCCAGGCTGCCGCGGTTGATGCCAAGCACCGGGATCTGGTGGCGGGCCAGGGCGCGCGCGGCGCCGAGCATGCTGCCGTCGCCGCCGACCACTATCACCAGGTCGCAGAATTCGCCCAGCAGCTTGCGCGACGAGGTCTGCAGACCGTGACCGGGCAAGGCCTCGGCGATGGTGTCTTCGAGGATCACGTGCAGATGACGTTCGAGCAGGAAGTTTTTCAGGCGGCGAATGGTATCGAGCGCCTGGGAGCTGCCCAGACGACCGATGATGCCGATATTGCGAAATTGCTCCATGGGGCGCTCTGCAACGGGAGGAATGCCCGGATTATGGGCGAAAGGCCGGCACAGCGGCAAACCGGCCTCGGCTATGCTCGGCAAATGAACAGCCTGCCCCTGCTCGACGAACTGCTCGGCCAGCTGCGCCAGCCCCAGGTACGCGACCTGGCCTGGACCCTGCTCGCCCCGCCACTGCTGCACGGTGACGCGCAGCTGCCACTGCGCCACCCGCTGGCCGCCAGCATCTGGCTAGCCGAGCCGCAACACCTGGGCGAATGGCTGCTGCGCCAGGAACACGACTGCAGCGCCCTGCAGCACTTTCTCGCGGGCGGCTCCAGCCGCCTGGGGCGCTACTACGAACGCCTCTGGCAATTCGCCCTGCAGGCGGTGCCGGATGTGCAGCTGCTGGCCGCCAACCTGGCGATCCGCGCCCAGGGCAAAACCCTCGGAGAACTGGATCTGCTGCTGCGCGATACTGACGGCGTGCATCACCTGGAACTGGCGATCAAGCTCTACCTCGGGCCACGCCGGCATCCCGGCGAAGACCCCGACCACTGGCTGGGTCCGGCCAGTGAGGATCGCCTGGGGCTCAAGCTGCAGCACATGGCCGGGCACCAGCTGCCGCTTTCGGCAACGCCGCAGGCACGCAGCGCCTTGGCCGGCATCTGCCAGGAACCACCGCGCCCCGGCATGTGGCTGAGCGGCTACCTGTTCTACCCCTGGGCAAGCGACTGCCAGGCGCCGGTCGGCGCCGATTCGCAGCACCTGCGCGGGCGCTGGCTGCATCGGCGGGAATGGACGACTTTCACCGAACGGGATACAGATGCGCACTGGCAGGTTCTGCCGCGCCAGGCCTGGCTGGCGCCGGCACGCCTGGAGGCGGATCAGCTGTGGGGCGCCGGCCGCTTGGCCGACTGGCTGCAGCAGTTGCCTGCCGACGCCCCCGCGCAACTGCTGGTGCGCCTGCAGCCGGGTGCCGATGGTGACTGGCGGGAAGCCGAGCGAGCCTTCCTCGTCAGTGACGACTGGCCGAACCGCGCCTATCCATAGAAGAGCGCCGGTGGCCAGCGCGCCCCATCGCCGTAATGCTGGGGAAGCGCAGCATGATCCGCCCTACCCCGGCTGAACGTCCGCATAGGCTGGAAAACTGCGCAGCAGCCCCCATCAGCTCCGTCGCTCAGTGACTGCGTTCGGTGCGCCCGCCGGAGCGTGCCAGGTAACCGGGGCCGCTCTCGCACAACAGGGCATCGCGCTGGATCGGCGGCAAGGCATCCAGGCCATCACGCAGGGCGTAGGCGCTGAAGCCCAGCTGCGAGAGCAGAAATACCGCGCTGGCGCTGCGCTTGCCGCTGTCGCAGTAGCACAGGTAGGTCCTGGCCTTGTCCAGCAGGCGCGCCTTCAGGCGCAGCAGGTGCAGGGGCATGTTCAGGCTGTGCTGGGCATGGGAGCGTTCGTACTCGTCCTGCAGACGCACGTCCAGCCACTGCGCGCCGCTGCCGAGCAAACGCGCGGCCTCGCCGAAGGACACCTCGTCGACCACCGGCGCCTTGAGCAAGGCGAAGAAGTCCTGGCGATCCAGGCGCAGCACCACGCCGGGCTCCAGCAGGGTCACGCTGGCATTGCGCGGCAGGTCAGAAAGCAGCGCCTCCTCGCCGAAGCAGGAGCCGATCTCCAGTTCAGCCAGCACCTGGCGGGCACTGCCGGCACCGCGAATCACCTCGGCGCGCCCGCTCTTGAGGAAGTAGCAGCAGTCGCCCGTCTCGCCCTCGACCAGCACCCGGCTGCCGGCTGGCAGGTCGATCGGGTGCAGGCGCTCGAGCATCTCGCGCACGTTGGCCGGCGGCACCTTGGCGAATAGCGGGTTTTCCAGCAGGCGCTCCAGCCATTCGCTGTCTTCGCCATTGCCAGACAGTTCCAGCAGCAGGTCCTGGTAGGCCAGGCGCCAGGTCAGCAGCCGCCCCAGGGTGGCGCTGTCCAGCGCCAGCACGCTGGCATCGCTCAGCGCCCGAGCCTCGTGCAGGCGCGGCAGGCTCGGCGACAGCGGGTGGCAACTGGCGGCCGTGCCGGCCTGCAGACGCTCTTGCTGGCCATCCGCCGCGCGCAGCAGCAGTTCGCCGGAGAGCAGGTAATAGGTGGTGCGCGCCTGGTCGCCCTGGCGGAACAGCAGCTGCCCGGCCAGCACGTGCTGCGGCACCAGCTGGCTGCGCAACTCCCGCCACTGCTGCTCGGACAACACGTTGAGCGGGGTGAAGCTGCGCAACTGCTCGGGGTTCAGGGGCTCGCTCATCAGAACCTATCCTTTGATTGTGCTTGCTGGCGCCACGCCTCGGCGGCCGGCCAGATCCTGCAGGCGCTGCGCCACGGGCCGGCGCCCTTGCAGCCCACCCGTGTGCAGGAACAACAGGCGGGTACCTGGGGCAAAGTAACCGGCCTCAACCTCGCTGCGCAATGCCAGCAGCGCTTTCGCCGTGTAGACCGGCTCCAGCGGCACGCCAGCCTCGGCCTCCGTGGCCAGCAGGAAAGCCAGCAGCTCATCGTCGATCCGGGCGAAACCACCGCGACTGGCATCCAGCAGACGATAACCGGCATCGCCCTGGCCGGCCGCCCCCAGCAACCCGGCCACGGTGCTTTCCACACCATGCCCGGCGGGTACGGCCATGGCGCCATGCACCGGGCGGCCACCGCCCTCGGCCAGTACCAGCCCGGCCAGGGTGGTACCCGTGCCGGCCGCCAGCCACCAGCCCTGGTAGTCGGCCCAGCCCAGCTGCGCCAACTGCTGGCGGGCCAGCTCGACGATGGCGGCACAGGCCTGCGCCGCCGGCAGCCCGGCACCGCCTTCGGGTACCGGCTGCAGCTGCGGGTAACGCGCAAGCCAGGGTGCCCAGAAGTCCGGGCGATGACGCGCGCGATAGCCGCCGTAGCCCAGCCAGTGCAACTGCATGCCCAGGGCCTGCAGATCGCGGCTGGTCGGGGTGTCCTGCGGCTCACCGCGCAGCAGCCCCACCGTGGTGAAGCCGAAGCGCCGACCGGCGGCTGCCAGGGCATGCAGATGATTGGAGTGGGCCCCGCCCAGGCTGATCAGGCCTTCAGCCCCGGCAGCTGCGGCGGCGTGCAGGTGCGGCTGCAGCTTGAACCACTTGTTGCCGGAAACCAGCGGATCGAGCAGATCGAGACGCAGCACCGCGACCTCGACGGCGGCGGCACTCAGCCAGTGCAGGGATAACGGCTGCAGGGGCGCGCCGGGCGCCCAGTGCGGGACACGCAGCGGCACTAGCCGACGGTGCGCAGTCGGCTGCCAGCCTTGTGCCGGGCACAGCAGTTGGAGTCGCCGATGATGAAGCGGCTGGGGGTTTCCACCCGGTCGATCGGCATGGCGCAACGGGAGCCGGAAGGCAGGCTGGCCTCGCAGGTCGGCTGCTGGTAGTGGCTCAGCCACTGGCGGTACTGCGCCTCGGAAACGAAGCACTTGGCCGCGGCGTAGCTCATCGGATTGTCCTGGTAACGGGCAATGTCCTGCAGCGGAATGGTCAGGTGGCCGGCGCCCGGGTGATAGACCACGAACACCACGCCGAGCTTGGCCAGACGCTCGAGAATCTGCTCGCCGCCCTGGCTGGCGAACTCGTCGCGCTCACGCTTGAGGCGCTCCAGCTCCTGCTGCAATTGCGCATCCTGCTCGCTGCGGTAGGCCAGTTCGACATCGCGCACGGCCACCTGTTCCTTGTATTCGGCCACCGCCGCGGCAACCTTGGCCTGCAGCTCGCTCTCGAACTGCGAGCGCAGGATGTCCACCTCGGTACGCCCGTGGCGCTCCAGGGCGCGCAGCTGCTGGGTCATTTCCTCGCGATTCTTCTGCAGGATATCGCCCTGGCCGTTCAGCTGTTCCTTCAGGCTGGCATTCAGCTCCTCCTGCTGGCGCAGCGCCTGGTGCAGGTTGTGGACTTCGGTCTGCAAGGCGCGCTGCTGTTCCTCGCCGGCCAGCTTGAGGCGCGCCAGCTCCTCTTCATACTGCTTGCCCAGGGTGCTGATGCGCAGGCGCTGCTGCTTGATCAGCTGGGCGGTCTTCAGGCGATGCTCCTGGTCCTTGCGCTCGGCCTGCTGCTGGGCCTGCTGCTGGGCCGCATCGCGCTCGGGATCGGGCGCCTGCCACTTGTCCTCGGCGACCATGTGCAGGCGCTCGGGCAGCACCACGGCGGTCGAATCGTCATCTACCAGAATGCCCAGGGCATTGCGCTTGACCGCATCGCGCAACAGCACCAGGTCGTTCTTGCCGGGGGCCAGGCTCGGGTCCCACAGGTGCATCTGGTGCCAGGACACCGGGCACTGGCTGCGGCAGGCCAGACGGATCGGCCCGGCACCCAGGTCCGGGCCGCGCCCGGCATTGTCGGCGAGATGGCGCAACGGCAGGTTCCAGCCCTTATCGGCGGCGCCCTTGTTGTCGAAATCCAGATAGAAGAACACCACGGCGCGAATCATCAGGCGCGGGTTGATCAGCAGGTAGGCCATGCGCACCTGCTCGTCGGCGAACTCGGGCATGTTCACCACGCCATCGAGCAGAGCCTCGAATTCAGGGAAAAACATCTCCTTGCAGACACCGCGCTGTTCAGTGAAGAACATCACGGCTTCGACCATCTGCGGCTTGTTCTGCATGCTCATGACGTTCCTCGCGGCACCCGGCTGATACTTACTGTCTTGCGGGCCTTCTTCCTGGGCACGCGAAAGCGGTAAAACAGGCACTGCTCCTTGCCTCGGGCAAGTCTAGGGGAAAATGCAAAGCGGGCAATGTGATTGGGTTGGCAGTCACCCTGCCAGCTGGCCGCGAACAGCCATCGGCAAGGTGAAACTGTGATGCGGTCGGGGGCTATCAGGCCGGTTTGCGTGCCAGGAAAGGCGCCAGGCGCCGCCCCATCTCCTCGCCGAGGGCCTGCAGGCCGCTCATCGGGCGGATCATCACCTCGAACTCGACGATCTTGCCGCTCTCGTCGAAGCGGATCATGTCGATGCCCTTGAGCTCGCGCTCACCCACCTTGGCGCTGAACTCCAGCACCACGCTCAAGCCATCGGCGCTGGCCAGCTCGCGGTGGTAGGCGAATTCCTGGAACACCTGCAGCACGGTGTTGAGGATCAGGTTGACCATCGGCGCGCCGGGATAGGGGGTGTGCGCCATCGGCGAGCGGAACACCGCCTGCGAGTGCAGCAGCTCGGGCAGCTGGCGCAGATCCTGGGCGGCAACGAACTGGTGCCAGCGCTGCAGGCTGGCAGCCGCGGCCGGTTGCAAGTGAAGATCGGTGGACATGGGTTTCTCCTTGTTATTGTCAGCCACATGCAAAACGCCCCGCACTAGGCGGGGCGTTTGTCGGTCAGAGTTCGGCGGCGAGGCGCGAACCCTGGTTGATCGCCCGTTTGGCGTCCAGCTCGGCGGCCACGTCGGCGCCGCCGATCAGGTGCACGCTCTGCCCGGCAGCCACCAGGCCGTCCTGCAGCTCGCGCAGCGGGTCCTGGCCGGCACAGACGATCACGGTATCCACCGGCAGCACCTGCGGTTCGCCCTCGGCGATGCGGATATGCAGGCCGGCGTCGTCGATCTTCAGGTACTCGACCGAGTTGAGCATCTGCACGTTCTTGTTCTTCAGACCGGTGCGGTGGATCCAGCCGGTGGTCTTGCCCAGGCCGTCGCCGACCTTGGACTTCTTGCGCTGCAGGAGGAACACCTGGCGCGCCGCCGGATGCACCTCGGCCTTGATCCCGGCCACGCCACCACGGGCCTCCAGCGCGCCGTCGATGCCCCACTCCTTCCAGAAGGCCTCGCGGTTCTGGCTGGTCGCCTCGCCCTGGTGAGTAATGAACTCGGACACGTCGAAGCCGATGCCGCCGGCACCGATCACCGCGACCTTCTGCCCGACCGGCTTGCGCTGCAGGATGGCATCCAGGTAGCTGATCACCTTCGGGCTGTCGATGCCTTCGATGGCCGGGGTACGCGGGGCGATACCGGTGGCCAGGATGATCTCGTCGAAGCCGCCCTTGGCCAGCTCGTCGGCCGACACGCGGGTGTTCAGGCGCAGGTCGACGCCGGTGGTTTCCAGCTTCTTCTTGAAGTAGCGCAGGGTCTCGTAAAACTCTTCCTTGCCCGGCACGCGCTTGGCCACGTTGAACTGGCCGCCGATCTCGCCGGCCGAGTCGAACAGGGTCACGCTGTGGCCGCGCTCCGCAGCGACGGTTGCGGCGGACAGCCCGGCCGGGCCGGCACCGACCACGGCGATCTTCTTCACGGTGGTGACCGGAATGTAGTTCAGCTCGGTCTCGTGGCAGGCGCGCGGGTTGACCAGGCAGCTGGTCAGCTTGCCGCCGAAGGTGTGGTCCAGGCAGGCCTGGTTGCAGCCGATGCAGGTGTTGATCTCGTCGCTGCGACCGGCGGCGGCCTTGTTGACGAAGTCCGGGTCGGCGAGGAACGGACGGGCCATGGACACCATGTCGGCATCGCCTTCGGCCAGCACCTGCTCGGCGACTTCCGGGGTATTGATGCGGTTGGTGGTGATCAGCGGAATGCCGACTTCGCCACGCAGCTTGGCGGTGACCTTGGTGAAGGCCGCGCGCGGCACCTTGGTGGCGATGGTCGGGATACGCGCCTCGTGCCAGCCGATACCGGTGTTGATCAGGGTCGCACCGGCCTTCTCGATGGCCTTGGCCAGCAGGACGATCTCGTCCCAGGTGCTGCCGCCTTCGACCAGATCGAGCATCGACAGGCGGTAGATGATGATGAAGTTCGGGCCCACGGCCTCACGCACGCGGCGCACGATATCCACCGGCAGGCGCATGCGGTTCTCGTAGCTGCCGCCCCAGCGGTCGGTACGCTGGTTGGTGTGGGCGGCGAGGAACTGATTGATGAAGTAGCCTTCCGAACCCATGATCTCGACGCCGTCGTACTCGGCCTGCTGGGCCAGCACGGAGCAGTTGATGAAGTCCTGGATCTGCTTCTCGATGCCTTCCTCGTCCAGCTCGCGCGGCTTGAACGGGTTGATCGGCGCCTGGATGGCGCTCGGCGCCACGGATTTCGGGCTGTAGGCATAGCGACCGGCATGCAGGATCTGCATGCAGATCTTGCCGTCCGCCTCGTGCACCGCGCGGGTGACGATCTTGTGCTTCTCGGCTTCCTCGACCGTGGTCAGCTTGGCCGCGCCGGAGTACACGCCGCCCTCCTCGTTCGGGCCGATGCCGCCGGTGACCATCAGGCCGACGCCGCCGCGGGCGCGCTCGGCGAAGTAGGCCGCCATGCGCTCGAAGCCGTTCGGCTTCTCTTCCAGGCCGGTGTGCATCGAGCCCATCAGGGTACGGTTCTTCAGGGTGGTGAAGCCGAGATCGAGCGGCGCCAGCAGGTGCGGGTAGTGAGCGGTCATGGAGTTCTCCAGAGCAGGCTTGAACAGTTCACGGGGTGCCGCGGTCTCAACAGGACTGCGGTCGGTTATGCAGCAGAAGATAAAGAGCGGCAGGCAGGCACTCAATGATCAAAACTGACAAGTTATTGATCAAAACGAGCAGCCCGACTTGGCTTTGCCGGCCCACTCCCCTACCCTGAGCGACGAACCCATCATCATCACCGCCATGCGTACTCTGCTCCTCCTGCTGCTCGCCGCCCTCCTGCTCGGCCTCGGCGGCGCCTACGCCTTCTGGCTGCGCGACACCCCGCCCAGCCACTACCTCACCGACTTGCGCAGCGATATCGAGCAACTGGGCGGGCCGGCCGACTGGCACGGCAACCTGCTGAGCCTCAACCCCGCCCTGTTCCCCAGCGACTACAGCAGCCCCGCACGGCTTGCCCACAAGCTCGACAGCGCCCTGCTGCATGCCCGCGACAACGGCCTGCTGACCGCGCAAACCGTGGTGGTGCTGCCTGCCCAGATCGGCACCTGGCTGCTGCTGAGCGACGAGAAGCCGCAGGTCTATGCCGCGCGCAGCCTGCGCGAAGCCCGCCCGCTGCTGGCGCTGAACAACCCGCTGAAGCTGCTGCGCAGCTGGTGGTTCAGCGAAGCGGCCTCGCTCGACGAACTGCTGCTGCGCATGAAAGCCCAGCAGGCGGCGGACGACTACCTCGAACTGTTCGCTCAGCTGGCGCGCAAGCACGCACTGACCCTGCACGCCGGCAGCATCACCCTGCCGGAGCCGCGACTGGTCGACGGACGCATCGTCACCGGCCACGGCGAGCTGCACGACTTCGGCCTGAGCTTTGCCGCCGACGGCCGCATCCTCGGCCCGGCGCGCAGCCAGACCCTGCTCGCCAGCAGCGCGGCCCCGCGGACCTTCGAACAGGTCCTGGGCGACGACCGGCTCAGCACCCGCGGCAATGGCGGCAGCGGCCCGCTGATCGAGACGGTCAGCCTGCGCCGCCAGCAGAGCACCGCGACCGGGGTGACCGTCCTGCGCGGCCGCCTGTGGCCAGTGCAAACCGACCGCCTGCAGCTGCAGCTCACCGCCGCCTCGCCGGACAGCCACAGCAAGCTGCTGAATTTCTGGATCGCCCCATGAAAGGCCGGCGCGTGCGCCTGGGCGACCTGTCCGTGGGGTTCATCCACGGCCTGAGCGCCGCCGTGCGCGAAGCGGGCCAGGATCCGGCGCCCCTGCTGGCTCAGTTCGGCCTGGACGCCGCCCGCCTGGCCGAACCCCAGGGGCGCCTGTCGATCCCGCGCTACATGCGCCTGGGTCACGCCGCCATGCAGCTGTGCAGCGACCCGGCGCTGGGCCTGGCCATGGGCCGCCTGAGCCATATGGGCCAACTCGGTCTGGCCGGGGTCACGGCGGCCCAGGCCCCGACCCTGCGTGAAGCGGCACGCGCGCTTACTCGTTTCGAGCCGCTGTACGCGCACAACTACCGCGGCCAGTCGAGCCTCCACGAGGACAGCCGCGGCGCCTGGCTGCGCTTCTACTCGATCAGCCCGTACAACGCCTATAACCGCTTCGTGGTCGACTCGGTGCTGGCCGGCTGGTACAGCCACCTGAGCCAGCTCGGCGGTAGCGCCCTGAAGGTGGAAAAGGTCGAGATCGAATTCCCCGCGCCCAGCTATGCCGAGCGCTACAGCGAGCTGTTCGGCTGTCCGGTGGAGTTCGCTGCCGGCGCCAACCAGCTGCGCCTGGAGCAACCGACCCTGGCCGGGCGCGGCCTGGCGCACTGCCCGAGCACCTGGCAGCAACTGCTGGCGCTGTGCGAACGGGAACTGGAACAGCTGACCCGCACGCGCAGCCTGGGCGAACGCATCGCCCGCCTGCTCGGGCCGCTGCTGCATGGTCGGGAACCGGATCTACAGGAAGTGGCCACGCGCCTGCAATTGCCCGTGTGGACCTTGCGGCGCAAGCTGGCCGAAGAAGGCACCCAGTACCGGGCGATTCTCAACGATACCCGCCGCGATCTGGCCATGGCCTATATCAGGGACACCGAACTGGCGTTCGGCGAAATTGCCTATCTGCTCGGCTTCGCCTCGGCAGAGGCCTTTCAGCGCGCCTTCAAGCGCTGGAGCGGGCAGACTCCGGGGGAGTTCCGCCGCAGCCAGCGCCTGCAAGCCTGACGGCCTTCACAGCTCGGTGGCGTCTTCGGCCGGCTCCGCCGGATCACGCTCATCGGCGTGGTACTCGAGCAGCTCTTCTACGTAATCATCCATTGGACTTCCTCCTGGTGTGACGATATGGCCTAAACAAGGACCATGCCAACAGCCTGAAGATTCCCGATGACAATGCGATGACGGCGAAATTTTTTTCGCCGGATGCGAAAAGCCCCCAGCTCTTGCGAGCTGAGGGCTTCTCTGATATGGCGCAGCGGACGGGACTCGAACCCGCGACCCCCGGCGTGACAGGCCGGTATTCTAACCGACTGAACTACCGCTGCGCGTCGGCCGGACTTTCGTCCGATTCTCACAAGGATATGGTGGGTGATGACGGGATCGAACCGCCGACCCTCTGCTTGTAAGGCAGATGCTCTCCCGGCTGAGCTAATCACCCGAGTAGCCTTGCGAGGTGGCGAAATTTACGCACCTGGCCGAGCTAAGTCAACACCCTGCTTGAAGTTTTTTTTCTGCGGGGTGGTTTTATCGCCGGTTCGCCAGGCCATTCGTCGACTGCCGCAAGCGTTGGCGCAGGGCACCATTCTGGTGCCGGCACGCGCCGGCATGCCCGCCAAGGGTGAGGTTCAGCTACCGCTGCGCAGCAGCAGGCGACTGCTGACCAGGTCCTTGTCGGCCCGCTCCAGCCCCGCCTCTTCGACGCGGATGCCCTGCTCGTCCAGGCTCACCAGCCACTGCAGCAAACGGCCGAACTCGGCCGGCTGCAGGCTGACCTGCACCGCACCATCGCCCTGGCTGTCCAGCCGCTCGATATTCAGCCCCTGGCTGCTGGCGCTGGCGGTGACCAGCCCTTGCAGCTGCGCCGGCTCGACGCTGACCTGCGGCTTGCCGCTGTGCGCACGCAACTGCGGTGCATGCGCCTGCAGGTACTGGTGCAGCGTGCGCTGCTGCTGCAGGTAGTTGCGCGCCTGCACCACCTGCTGCGCCGCCGGGTGCCAGAGCAGCAGGTAGAGCAGCGCCAGCAGCAGGAACAGGCCGAGCAGGCCCAGGGCCAGCCGATCCCGGGCCGCCAGGCCGCGCCAGTAGGGCAGCCAGCCCAGCATTTCCAGGCGCGCCTGCAGCGGCGCGGTCAGAGCATTGAAACGGCTCATCCATTACCCCCGATCACCAGGCGCGCACTGACGCCACTGTCCTCGCGGCTGGCCGAGCCCATCTCGACCGCCAGCCCGGCTTCCTGCAGGCGCGTGCGCAGGCGCTCCAGCGCGGCGAAGTCGCGCGCCTGCAGATTCAGCGCCAGATCGCCGCGCTGGGCATTGAAATCCAGCTGTTCGACGCGCACCTGGCCCCCCTCGGCATTGATCACCCGGGCCGCCTGATCGAGCAGACCGAGCAGCAGGTTCTGCCCGCCGCCCTCGGCCTCGGCCAGGTGCTGGTCGAACTGCGCGCGCAGGTTGATCAGCTTGCTGTCATCCGGGAACAGCTCGCGGTACAGCGCCTCGCTGGCACTGGCGTAGCCCTCGGCCTCGCGCTGCAGTTGCCAGCCCTGCACCAGGTTGAAGCCCCACTGCAGCACCAGCCACAGGCCGAGCAGCCCCAGCAGCGGCCGCCAGCGGCCCAGGCCGGTGGACGGCTCGCGCCGGGCGAAGGCGCCCTGGGCCAGATTGCCGGCGGCCTTCTGCCGGGCCAGCCAGACATAGGGCTGGGCCAGCTCGTGGCATTCGTCGACCTGCGCCGGCGCGGCCTGGCCGGTGGCCACATGGGCCACCCGCGGCGACGGGCAGAGCGCCTGCAGCTGCGGCCATTCTGCCGCCTGCAGGGCCAGGCGCGCCTCGGCGCTGCCGCCGAGCAGCCAGCGCTGGCCCAGGCAGAGCAACTGGCTGCCTTCGCCGCCGATCAGGTCGGCATCCACCTCGATAGACTGCGGCGAACACTCGCCGCACAGCGCCAGCCAGCCGGCCAGCCAGTCGCGGCGCACGGCATACACGCGCCGCCGGCCATCGGCCAGGGCTTCGCCGACGCACAGGTGGAACAGCTCCACGTCCTCGGCCAGCAGCTCCTCGACGGCGAACGGCAACGCCTTGTGCAGCCAGCGCGCCTTGGTGGTCGGCAGCTGCACGGCGCAGATGGTCACCGCCTCCACCGGCAGGATCAGGCGCCAGACCTGGTTCACCGGCGGCACGGCAGCGGCGAACGGCAGCTGCTCGACGGCATCGCCCTGCGCGCGCCGCACCGGCAACTCGGGATCGACCGCGGCACAGGCCGCCGGCGGCAGAAACAGACAAAGCGCACTCATTGCTTGGACTCCTTGACGGGCTCGGGCGGCGCAATGCCGGCTTGCCCCAGATCGCGCGCCAGGACGCGGACGCGCCCATCATTGCCGCGCTGCAGATAACTGACCAGCACCTGACGGCGCTCGCCCAGGCTGGCCTCGCTGCTCACCTGGAAATACTGGCTGCCGACCGCCAGCCCCTGGGCCGACGCCTCCACCCCGAGCTGTTGCAGGGCGTCGCCGGGGTCGCTATAGCCACCCTGGCGCTGCATGGCCAGCACCGCCTCCACCGCCTGCGGCGAAATGCCATCGTCCAGGCTGGCCAGCAGCGGAGCGCTGGCGGTATTCACGTTCAGCCCGGCCGCGGGCGGCAAGGCGCTGACGAAAGGCAGCAAGCGCCGGTATTCGGCCTCCTGCATGCCCAGCAGCAGGCGCAGCTCGGAGACTTCGCGGATCAGCCCCGGCCCGGTGCGGTAGGGCGGCTGCAGCAGCAGGTATTGGCCATCCTCGGCGCCGCTGGCGCCCTGGCTGTCCTGATCCTGGTCGAGCCAGTCCTGCAGGCGCTCGGCATAGTCGAGCGGCAACTGCAACTGCCCCAGCAGACGACGCAGGCGCTGCCGGGCGATCTCCGTGGCCTCGCCACCGGCCGCCAGGCTGTTGAGATTGAACCGCCCGGACAGGTCGACGATGCGCAGGCGCAGCTCGCCGCCTTCGTCCAGGGGAAAATTCAGCTTCGGGTTGGCCCAGGGCTCGCCCAGGTGATCCAGCGGCTGGCGCGGATCGCCCTCGCGCAGGTCGCGCTGCAGGATGGCCTTGGCCAGCAGCTCGCCACCCTCGGCGTAGTACTGCGCCTGGCGCACCAGCAACTGGTTGCCGGTGCTGCGAATGGCCAGTTGCTGGCGCAGCACCAGGCCGGTGCAGACCACGCTGACCAGGGCCACCACCAGCAGCACGGTGATCAGCGCCACCCCGCGCTGGCGGCTCATGCCGGTGGCTCCACGGCCGGCTCCTCGGGCAACAGCTCGCCGCCATCCGCCCCGCCGCTTGCATCGGGCAGCGTCTGCTGGCCGGCGGCAGCGCTTTCCGGCAGGCGCCAGAGACGTCGCAACTCGCCATAGTGGCGGTGTTCGATGACCAGCTCGAGCGCCTTGGGCAACTGGCTCAACGCCTCCTCGGCGCTGCTGTTGGCCGGCGGCCAGTTCTGCAGCCAGCGCCCGTTCTCATCGAGAAAGCGCAGTTCGAAACGCTGCACCCCGTCAAGCGCCTGCTGTACCCGTGGCTGGCTGTCCTGGGCCTGATCCAGCACCGCCCAGTAGCTGCGCTGCCACTGCTCGCCCTGCAACTGCCAGCGTACCCGCTGCAGGGTGGCCCGCGGCAGGCCCAGCGGGTTGCGCCAGCCATTGCGGGTAAATTCCAGGCTGCTGCTCTTGCCGCTGTCGCCCAGCAGCGCCGGCTGCGCATCGCCCAGCGGGTCTCGCACCGGGCGCGGCCAGACCTGCAGCAGATCGCGTTCGAAAGCGGCCATGGCCCGGGTCAGCTCGCGCAGGCGCTGTTCCTGGGCGCGCTGGCCGCGGTCGGCCTGCATCACGCTGTCGAACATGCGGTAGGTGGCCAGGCCGAGCAAGGCGAAGATGGCGATGGCGATCAGCAGCTCGAGCAGGGTGAAACCGCGGCTGCACCTCATGGCTCGCCCCCGAGGAACCCGGTCAGCGTCACCAGCGCCTGCTCCTCGACCTTGCCGCGCAGGCCGCTCTCGGGGCGCAGAGCGACCCAGACGGTGGCCCGGCGCATGCCCGGCTCGCTGGTTTCCTCCACCTCGCTCTGCCACAGCCAGCGCCGGCCGGCGTAGCTTTCCTCGCCTTGCTCGCCGCCGTCGGCCGGCAGCGTCTCGGCCAGTTGCAGCTCCTGCAGGCGATTGTCCGCCAGCCACAGGGCGAAGGTCTTGTCTTCCAGGCGCGCGGCGGTCTGCAGCGAGCGCGCGGTGGCGCTCAGCACGCTGGCGGCGACCAGGGCGAAGATGCCCAGGGCCACCAGCACTTCCAGCAGGGTGAAACCGCGCGCGCGCCTCATGGCTGCTGCCCCGAGGCTTTTTCCGCCGCGATCAGCGGCTCGCCGAAGCCGTCGCTGGAGATCAGCAGCGCCGGGGCACCGCGCTCGCGCCCGGACAGGCGCAGGCGAAACGGGCTGAGTTCGCCGCTGGAGAGGATCAGCAATTGCGGCACCGGCGTCTTCGCCGCGCCCTTGCCGGTGCGGCTGGGCAGGGTCAGGGCCTGCTCGTCCAGCTCGATGCTCAGCTCCACCCAGTCGGGCAGGCCGTGCACCCTGGCGTCGTCTTCCAGCGCCTGCCACTGACCACGCTGTGGCTCGTAGCGCAACACCTGGTAGGACTGGCGCTCGAAGCGCACACCGTATTCGCGGTTATCCAGCACGGCTTCGTCGAGCAGCACGCGCAGCAGGCCGGTCAGGCGTTCGGCTTCGTCGTGCAACTGGCGCACCGGGCTGGCGGCCATGCCACTGCCGAGCACGGCCATGCCGGTCAGGGCGCCGAGTATCACCAGCACCGCCAGCAACTCGACCAAGGTAAAGCCGCGCGCGGCCCTCATCGAGAATCAGAGATCCCAGTTGCCGATATCGGCGTCGCCGCCCTCGCCGCCTTCCTGGCCGTCGGCGCCCAGGGAGTAGAGGTCGATCTTGCCGTGGGTGCCCGGCGCCAGGTACAGGTAGGTGTTGCCCCAGGGATCGACCGGCAGCTTCTTCAGATAGCCCTCGGCGTTCCAGTTCTTCGCCGGCGGGTTGCCGCTGGGCTTCTTCACCAGCGCCTCGAGGCCCTGCTGGGTGCTCGGGTAGTTCTGGTTGTCCAGCTTGTACATGTCCAGGGCGGCGCCGATGGCGCGGATATCGTTCTGTGCCACGGTGACCTTGGCCTGGTCCGGCCGGCCCATCACCTGCGGCACCACCAGCGCGGCGAGGATTCCGAGGATCACCACCACCACCATGATTTCAATCAGCGTGAAGCCTTGTTGCTTGTGCATCGTTTTCAACCCACCAGTTGGTTCAAAGACAAAATCGGCAGAAGGATGGCCAGCACGATCACCAGCACCACCGCCCCCATGAAGACCAGCATGAACGGCTCGAACAGCCCCACCAGCAGGCCGATGGTGGCCGCCAGGTCGTTTTCCTGATTGCGCGCGGTACGCGCCAGCATCTGGTCCAGTTCGCCGGAGCGTTCGCCGCTGGCGATCATGTGCAGCATCATCGGTGGGAACTGCCGGCTGGCCTCCAGCGCCCGCGACAGGCTGCCGCCCTCGCGCACGCGCTGGGTGGCCTGGATCACGTCACCACGGATGACCCGGTTGACCACCACCTCGCTGCCAATCGCCAGCGCCTCGACCAACGGCACGCCGCTGCGCACCAGGATTGCCAGAGTCGAGGCGAAGCGCGCGGTCTCGGTGGCGCGGACCAGCCCGCCAACCAGCGGCACGCGCAGGACGAAGCCGTGCCAGCGCTGGCGCATGCCCTCCTCGCGCAGCGCCCGGCGAAAGCCCAGCACGCCAAGCACGATGAGGATCAGCGCCAGAGCGCCCCAGCCCTTGACCAGCTCGCTGACCAGAATCAGGCCACGGGTCAACGCCGGCAGGGTCTGCCCGGAGTCGATGAACACCCGCACCACGTCCGGCACCACGTAGCCGAGCAGGAAGCCGACGATGATTAGCGAGGTGATCATCAGGATCAGCGGATAGAGCAGCGCCAGCTGCACCTTCTGCCGCGACTGCTGGCGTTGCTCGGTGTAGTCGGCCAGCTGCTCCAGCACCGGGCCCAGGTGCCCGGCATGCTCGCCGGCCGCCACGGTGGCGCGGTACAGCTCGGGAAACGCCGCCGGAAACGCCGCCAGGCTGGCGGCCAGACCGTGGCCTTCGAGCACGCGGGCGCGCACGGCCAGCAGCATCGACTGGATCCGCGGCTGGCGTGACTGCGCGGCGGCGGCGCGCAAGGCTTCCTCGATCGGCAGCGCGGCGCCGATCAGGGTCGCCAGCTGGCGGGTGACCAGGGCCAGGTCGCGCGCGGCCAGCCCGCGGCGCAGGCTGAAGCCACTGCCCTGCGGCGCCTCGCGGCTGCGCATGGCTTCCACCTGCAGCGGTGCCAGTTGCTTCTCGCGCAGCAGCTGGCGTACCTGGCGGGCGCTGTCGGCTTCCAGTACGCCCTTCTGCTGGCGACCCTTGGCGTCGAGGGCGATGTATTCGAAGGCGGCCATCAGTCTTCCCGGGTGACGCGCAGCACTTCTTCCAGGGTGGTCACCCCTTCCAGCACCTTGCGCCGGCCGTCCTCGCGGATGCCGGGGCCGAGGCTGCGCGCATGGCGGGTCAGCTCCTGTTCGCCGGCGCCGTTGTGCACCAGGGTGCGCATCTGCTCGTCGAAGATCACCAGTTCGTAGATCCCGGTACGCCCGCGGTAGCCCTGCTGGTGGCACTCGCTGCAGCCCTGGGCGTGGTAGATGGTCGGCGCGGCATGCGGGTCGAGGCCGAGCAACGTGCATTCGGCCTCATCGGCCGGGCGCGCCGCGCGGCAATGCGGACAGAGCACGCGCACCAGGCGCTGGGCCAGCACGCCGAGCAAGGAGGAAGAAAGCAGGAACGGCTCGACGCCCATGTCGACCAGGCGGGTCACCGCGCCGACCGCACTGTTGGTGTGCAGGGTGGACAGCACCAGGTGGCCGGTCAGCGAGGCCTGCACGGCGATGTCGGCGGTTTCCTGGTCGCGGATCTCGCCGACCATCACCACGTCCGGGTCCTGACGGAGGATGGCGCGCAGGCCGCGGGCGAAGGTCATGTCGACACGCGGGTTGACCTGGGTCTGGCCGATGCCTTCGAGGTAGTACTCGATCGGGTCTTCGACGGTGAGGATGTTGCGCGTGCGGTCATTCAGGGTGACCAGGCCGGCGTACAGCGTGGTGGTCTTGCCCGAACCGGTGGGGCCGGTGACCAGCAGGATGCCATGGGGCTTGCGCAGGTTCTCGTCGAGCAGGCGGCGGTCGCGCTCACTCATGCCCAGGTGGGTGAGCGACAGGCGCCCGGCCTGCTTGTCGAGCAGGCGCAGGACCACCCGCTCGCCGTTGGCCGAGGGCAAGGTGGAGACGCGGATATCCACTTCGCGGCCGCCGACCTTGAGCGAGATACGCCCGTCCTGCGGCACGCGCTTCTCGGCGATGTCCAGCCGCGCCATGACCTTGACCCGCGAGACCAGCAGTGCCGCCAGTTCGCGGCGCGGCTCGATCACTTCACGGAGGATGCCGTCGACCCGAAAGCGCACCACCAGGCGTTTCTCGAAGGTTTCCAGGTGAATGTCGGAGGCGCCGGCCTTGATCGCCTCGCCGAGGATGGCGTTGATCAGGCGGATGATCGGTGCGTCGTCTTCCTGCTCCAGCAGGTCGCCGGATTCCGGGGTCATTTCCGCCAGGCTGGCCAGGTCCAGCTCGGCGCCGAGGCCTTCGGCCATCAGCCGCACTTCCGAGGAGTCGCGCTGGTAGGCGGTGGTCAGCGCCTGTTCGAATTCGGCCGGGCTCAGCCAGTGCAGCGCCAGCACCTGGCGGGCGAAGCGCTGGGCTTCCTGCAGGGCCGTCAGGCTCGCGCCTTCGCGCAGGCACAGGCTGACCTGGCCGGCGTCTTCGCGCAGCAGTACGCCATGGCGTTTGGCAAAGGCGAAGGGCAGCGGGCGCAACGGCACCACTACCGGAGCCGCTAGCGCGGCGTGAATATCGCTGGACATGCGCGGCCCCGTTCCTGAATGGCGGATTGCATCGGTTCTTATTGTTATGTGGCGCAGCAGAGCGGCCAAGTTAACGGATTCGCCGGAAAAATAAAGGCCCGCGGCTGCGCTTTGTCGCGACAGTGCGGGCAGTCACAGAACGGCACCGGATAAAAAAGGCCCCGGCATGAGCCGGGGCCTGATGGTACTGGGCGGGTTAGTACCGGTGGTCAGGGTGAGCCGATCACTATGGAAGTCGTGAGAGGCACGGGGGAACGGCTGCGCAACGGGAGTGGCTCCCACCTGGCCGTTCTGCGCGGCCTTGGCGAAGTCGGCGACCCGCAGCAGGGTCGGCTTCAGGCTTACTGCCGAGGACAGAGAGGGGAAATTGGAAAATAAATCTGGAAAATAAATCTGTCCCCTTTTCCTGGTCCCCTTTTCCTGATTGTGCAGATATAACGCGCGCCGAACTTAAAGTACGACTACGACCAGAAATTCAGCAATATGAAATGTGTATGGCCAGCACCAGATTGGAGTAAGACAAACGGCCTCAGAGCTTCTGTGCCTCACGACATAGCCAAGCGATCAACTCCTTGTCGTCGGAGAAGTCATGATTGATCGGCTCATAAATCACACAAACCTCGGGCGAGGTTTGTACCCGAAAGACCTCACCCTCTTCGAGCCTAACCGCACCCACTGGCACCTGGGCGCCTGCCGCCAATAATGGCTTGACTAAAGAGGCCAGCTCGAAGGGGTCGAAGTCAACGCTCCAGCCAATCAATAGAACCCGCTCATCCAGAAACTCCAGCACTCTCGGCCATGGCATGAACTCCAGAGCCTTATAAAGCACCTGCCATTCTGGCTCAACATCCTCGACGAACACCGGCTTATCTGGAGTAAGATTCAAAGCCAGTTTTTCTAACAATTCGAGTCGAGAACTACGAGCCAACACATAAAAGGCTATTTCCATAACTCACGCCCCTCTTGAGTCTGAGAGAAAAACGCATTACTACTGAAGGCCGGGAACAAAAAGAGACTCATCCCGCCAACTAATCCGCTGCCCCGCAGGTATCATCTGATAAAGTTCATCACAAAACTGCAAAAAAGCCGGACTCAGGTCACGTCTTGAAAAATAGCGCTGACAGAAGCCAATAAACCAAGAGTCTAAATAAGCCTCTGTTTTCTTAGGCACTGCACCAAACAGAGCTAACAGGTTCTCTTTCAAACACTCTAAATCCCCACGAGAAGCCAACCGCAACCCATTACTAAACTCAGCGTCCGCCCGATCAAACAAACACACCCCTAAGCAATATTGAACCCCCCCCTTATATGCCAAAGCGGCAAATGTAGAATTTAAGAAAGCTATTAAACAGTCCGACCCAAGCGCTCTATCCTTCTCGGGGTGTACCTGATCGTATTGATCAATAGCCAACAACATAAAAACCCAATGCTCACGCTGCAATGGGTATCTAGGAACACAAACATCCAACCAAGCGCGCAGCATATAGACTGCACGACAATTGCCATAACCCTCAAAGCGCTCAAGCACCTTGACATACTGCTCGACACCGGCCTCCGGCAGGCTCAAGCAGATATAGAAGACCTCTATACCATCGAAGCTGCCGTAGCCTTCCAGCTCCCCTTGAAAGAACAGGCGCTTGAATGCCTGAGCAAAGCTACTTGGCATATTGGCGAAGCAGTGTTCGGTCACTTTCAAAATATCGACATATAGCGCCTTGCGCTCCGCAGTCTTCAGATCTGTTCCGACTGGAAAAAACTCACTTAAATCAATCATCGTCGCACCTTAAGTCCAAGTCGATGGCGAAATCCTTAGCGGCATCGTCGACCATTTTCCGAAGATCGCCGGGAATATACTCCTCCAAATCAATATTCAGCTCCATTTCGGCCTCCGGCAGAAAGTCCAGATATTCGCTGACTTTATCCTGCGCATCATTGAATTTGTCCGTCCAACGCCAGGCAGTCTTCAGGTTGTCGACAAACTCCTGCGAGAATCCGGCTTTTTTTTCAGGATCATATCCATCAAATAATAAATTAAAGGGGACAGATTTATTTACCCCCACACGGCCGCCCCTGAGCACGCACCTCAATGCGTTTGCCGATCAATTTCTCAACTTCCTCGATAAACCTAGTGTTGCCCGTAAGTTGTCCACGCTGTAATGCATTACGAATGGTCTGCAACTCCAGCGTATCGACAGCTTGAGCGACAAACGCTTGGTAGCGCTGCCGTCTTGCCAGCTCATCAGCACCCAATGCCAGATAGCAAGGATCGCTGTCCAACCAACCTCCTCCGTCCATCCGCTGCCGATAGCTTGACCAAGAATAGTCACCAGCACCAGTTGCCATTTTGGCCCGCACAGGGTTGAGTTCGATATAGCGACAACAGGCCAGAAGATAAGTATCGGACTGCACCAAGCTGGACTTGTAGCGGCTCTCCCACAAGGTTCCGGAGCGCCCCTCCAATCGATTGCGATAGCGCGTCATCCGTGCTGCCAGCGCCTTCATCAACTGCCCCAAGCCTGTCGCAGTATCTGGTTGCAACAGCAGATGCACATGATTGGTCATCAGGCAGTAGGCGTATACCTTCACGCCGAAAGCCTGTTTCAGCTCGCGCAAATCAGCCAGGTAACGCTCATGATCCTCGCGCTGCACAAACACCACCTGCCGGTTGTGGCCGCGCTGCACGATATGGTGTGGATAATTCGGTAAAACCACGCGTCCCATCCTGGGCATGACAATATTCCTTCCTTGGCAAAGAGACTGAGCCTGGCAGGGAGCTTGCCAGACATTAGTAAGGCTATGTAGCCGTTATCTGTTGTTTGATCGACCGAGTGACGGCCAGTCGCCTGCACCATGGACTCCTGCCTACGCGGGGGAGATAAATAAATCTGTCCCCATTTCACAGTCCCCATTTCACACTTTGTCGCGACAGTGCGGGCAGTCACAGAACGGCACCGGATAAAAAAGGCCCCGGCATGAGCCGGGGCCTGGTGCTACTGGGTGGGTTGCGCCGCCGGTTTACTTGTCTTCGTGGCGCTGGTGCTTGAAGAACACCCCGCTGTCACCGAATGCCGAGGCGATCAGCGGCGAGGTCAGCTCCAGCTCGCCGACCTTCACCGCACTGCTGCGACGCTGCTGGGCGTAGCTGCGGCTGATGGACGGAATGATCGAGGTCTTGATCTCCATCGAGGTGGCGTAGACGTCGTACAGCTTGGTACCGCTGGTCAGCGTGGCCAGATCCGTGCGGAAGTCGTGAGCGGCCGTGGAGAACAGGCTGCGCAGCTCGCTTTTCGGCACGAAGTAGAGCTGTGTCGGTGCCTTGGGCGTGGCCACGGCCTGGCCGTTCTGGGTGACCTCGGCGAAGTCGTCGACCCGCAGCAGGGTCGGCTTCAGGCTCACCGCCGAGAACAGGATGGTGGTGCCCAGGGTGTCGTTGACTTCCGGCACCACGTACTGCGACAGCTCGTTGGCGAAGAAGTTGTAGTTGCTGCCCTGGCCGCTGAGGCTGTACAGCGCGGAGACGTTCTGCGACGGCTTGCCGTTGACGAAGGCCTTCCACGCCAGCCCCGGCTGGAAGCCGTTCTGTGCCGGGTCACCGGCCACCGACAGACGCAGCAGGCCGTTGTCGGCGCCCTGGAACAGGCCGGTGTAGGGGTTGCCAGCAACCGGAATGAACTTGACCTTGGCCATCACGCCATTGGGGTGCATGGCCTTCTGATGGCCGACCGGGGCGACGTCGGTGCGCTCCTGCACCTTCTTCCACAGTACCGAGCCGATCAGCCCGCCGACGTCCACCGGCGGGATCGCCGGCAACTGGCCTTCGGCGTACTGGGTGCGCAGCGCGCCGTTGACCCACAGGTTGTCCTGCTTGGCCTGGGCCGGCCAGTTCTCGTAGTCGGCGGGGATGTTCAGGCCCCAGGGCTTGAAGGCGTTTTCCACGCCCAGCAGGCTGCTGTCGAGCTGCGGGTTGTGGCGCTTGAGCACGTCGACCATGGTGGTGTTTTCCACCCAGGCCAGGCCTTCGGCGGTGTAGATCTCCGGGCGGTAGTCCTTGGTGTAGAAACGGTCGGTCATCAGCCGGCGCGAGGCGTTCATGATGAAGATCTGGAAGGCCGTCTCGCCGAAGGCGAAGCCGTCCGGGCGCACGGTTTCGGCGAGCATGCCGACCAGGGTGTCGATCTTCTCGATGTCGTTGCCGTAGACGCGCTTGAGGTTGGCCAGGGTGGCCGCGTCGGTGGTCAGGTCCTCGAACTTGGTGATCGGATTGAGGCCGATCTCGCGGCGGAACTCGTTGTAGCGCGGCACGCCACGCTCGCGGTCGCGCAGCACGTCGATGGTCGCCAGGTCGATGTTGCCCACCAGCGGCACAGACAGGTTGCGCAGGAAGTTCGGGTAGTTGTTGAGAGTCAGCGAACCCGGGTTGGTGATGCCGAAGGAGTACCACAGACGCTCCGGGCTTTCGCTGGACAGCAGGTTCTCGGCGTCGCGGTCACGGGTGTCCGGCAGCGGGATCGAGTGGGCAATCTGGTTCGAGCCGATGTCGTAGACATCCACCTTGTCGCGCATCAGCGGGTGCATGCGGTAGACGGCGACGAATTCCTCGGTGAGGGTATACGGCACGCCGTAGTTGTTCGGGTTGGTCGAACCGACGATACCGGCCAGGGCATGGTCGATGGCCGAGCTGCCGGCCTGGTCGCCGTCGATGCCGAGGATGCGCAGGACGAAGGAGTCCGAGCTAGCCAGGTCCTCCTGCAGCATGCGCGCCTCCTCCTGGTACTTGTCGCGGTTCGGCCCGGAGCCCAGCAGGCCCCACCAGTTGGCGTACATGGCCCGTTCGGTGACCGGGTTGGCGATCACCGCCGGGGTCCATTCCACGGTGTGGATCTTGGCCATCAGCGCCGAGTTGACCAGGCGCGCATGGTCGTACAGCCACTGGTCGCTCTGGCTCGGGTACTTCTGCTTGAGCATGCTGGCGATGGCGTTGTGTTCCTTAGTGAACAGCTGGTGCAGCATGCTCAGGCCGACCCACCAGTTCTCGTTGAACCCGGTGATCGGCTTGCCGCTGAACAGGTCGCGCGGCAGGGTGCCATCGGCATTGATCTTCAGCTTGCCGTCGACAAAGGAACGCACTTCGTCGTTGGCTTCCTTGCTGCTGCCATACAGCTGCGAGCCGTCCCACCAGTGGGTGTTGTGGTTGCGGTAGGTCTGCGGCTTGCCGGCTTCGGCGGCGGTACGGGTCGGGTCGGGCTGGGTGCGGCGCACCGACAGGCTGCCCGCGCCGAAGGAGTCGCCGGCCGGTAGCGGGATCTGGATCGGGTTGTCTTCGGCATTGGCGCCGTGGTCGACCCAGTCGTGGACCATGAACTGGATCCACGAGGCGGCGATGAAGTTGAGGCTCGGCGCCGGCTTGAACTCGCCGCGGGCCATCAGCAGGTTACTGACTTCGCGCGGGTTGGGACTGAGCAGGGTGTCCGCCTCGGTCTCGCCGTGGGTGACGGTGGGGTCGACGTTACGCCCGAACCGGCGGTAGACCGAGCCTTCGGCCGGGTTGGCGAGGATGTTACAGGTACCGTCCTCGGTGCGTGCGGTCTGGCTGCGCGCGTCACAGGTGATGCTGGCATTGGCCGCCGGCAGGTTGTCGACGTCGAACAGGTTGTTCTTGAACAGCACATCGCGCTCCAGCGCGAGCGTGATCAGGCCGGCATAAATGCCCAGGGTGCCGAGCTTGACCAGACTCGGCCATGTGACCCAAACAGACATGGCAATATCTCCCGATTGTTCTTGTAGTGATTACGGATGGGGGCCGGATTTTCCGGCAGCCGGGAGAGTAGGGATTTGCGCCGCCCCCTCCCCCCCTCCCAGGGAGGGGAAAGCGCCGATTCGCCTGCCGCTGGTCGCGGCGATCAGCTGCGCGGATGCTGGCTGAGGATGGCCTCGGTGCGGTTGGCGAGGTTCAGCTTCGAGTAGATGTTCTTCAGGTGCCACTTGGTGGTGGACAGGGCGATGCCCATGCGCGCGCTGATCTGCGTGTTGGACAGGCCGCTGCGCAGGCAGTCGAAGATTTCCACCTCCTTGCCGGTCAGCAGGCTGGCCAGGTCCGACGGCGGAGCCGGCGCGGTGCTTTCCGCCTGGAGGAACTCGGCATAGGTCTCGCGGTACTTCTCCGGCACCGCCAGCAGGCCCGACTGCAGCAGGCCGAGCACCGCCTCGGCGAAACCGGGCGCCTCGTCGAACACCGAACGGTTGATGTTGACGATGCCGTAGCGTTCCACCAGTTGCAGCAGCGCACGCTGCTGCTCGTCCCTGCCCAGCTGCGGGGCGCCGAGCACCAGCAGGTTGGCTTCGACCACCAGGGTGCGTGCCTTCATCTCGCTGTGGCGCAGCGACTCGGCGAGCACCTTGAGGATGCGGCAGGCGCGCGGCTGGGCGCCGCGCTGCACCAGCCAGTACACGGCCGCCAGGCCATAGCGCTCCCAGCATTCGTCGTAGGGCCGCGCCCGCTCCCACTCCCCCGCCGCCAGCCGCGCCTCGATGCCCAGGCGCTGGGCCAGGGCGTCCAGCGCCGCCGTGCGGCCGGCGAGGAAGGCCTGGCGCATGCTCTCCTGTGCCACCTGGCTGGCAAAACGGGCGTAGTTGCCCAGCTGCAGGATGCGCGACAGCTGTTCCAGCAGGCGCCCGGCGCGGCCGTCGGACTGGCGCCGATAGAGCAGGCGCGACAGGGTGATATGCACGGTGGCGATGGTCTCGGTGGCCGACGACGAGGTCACCACCGCCATCAGGTCCTCGCACAGCTGCTGGGCCGCGCCCAGCTGGTTCTGTTCGTAGAGCGCCACCACCATGGCCGTGGCCCGGTTGACCCAGGCCGGCGACGAGCGCGCGGTGCGCTGGTAGTCGTGGTAGACATCCTTGCGCGCGCTGATGGCGCGGCAGGCGTTGCGGTTGCACAGGGCGATGATCAGGTCGGCGTAGCTCTCCAGAAAGCTCTGCCCGGTCTGCCCCAGCAGCACCTTGGCCTCCAGCGCCAGGCTGATGGCCTGCTGCAGCCGGGCGTTGAGCAGGTGATGGTAGGCGAGGATGGTCAGTGCCAGCGCGCGCACCTCCGGCGGCACGCCCGGCGCCAGCAGGTCGGACCAGCGCTCGCCGGGGGTGAAGCCGAGATCGAACTGGAACAGTTCCAGATTCAGCGCCAGCAGCTGCCGGGTCAGCGCATCCACCGCCGGCTCGCGGCTGGCGCGGGCGACCAGTTCGTCCAGGCAGTAACGCGCCTGGTGGAAGCGCCGCGACAGGGTCAGCGCATAGACCATCGGCACCAGCAGGCGCGGGCTGGCGAACAGCTCGGCCTCGCGCAGCGGCTCCAGCCACTTGAGCACCTCGGTGAAGTGCCCGGAACGCACCCACTGCTCGCAGGCGTCTTCCAGCATGCCGCGAAACAGCACCGGATCGCCCGCGCGCTGGGCGTGCTGCAGGGCCTGGTCGAGGTCGCCGCGCTGCTGCAGGCACTGCGCCGCGCGCCGGTTGAGCGGGCCGATGCGCTGCGGCTGCTCGACCGCCAGGCGCTTGCCGAGGAAGTCGTGCAGCAGCGCGTGGTAGCGATACCAGCCGGGCTGATGATCGACCGGCAGCATGAACAGCTCGCGCACGGCGATATCCTCCAGCAGCAGCGCCGAGCCGCTGCGCTCCAGCACGCGGTCGCAGAGCTCGCCATCGAAGCGCTCGAAGATCGCGCTGCACAGGAAGAAGTCGCGCAGGTGCGGCGACAGGCGCTTGAGCACCACATGGCCGAAGTAGTCGACGATCTCCGGCTGGCTGCCGCTGAAGCGCTCCAGGGCGATGGTGCCGAAGCGCGCGTAGGCCAGCAGTGCCACCTTGACCCCGGCGACCCAGCCCTCGGTCATGGCCATCAGGCTGTCGACATAGCTCTGGCTGAGGCTCGGCCCGCCCAGGTGGGCGTTGAGCTGCTGGATCTGCACGGCGGACAGGCGCAGGTCGTGCTGATCGATGCACAGCAGCTTGTTCTCCAGCTTCAACCGGCTGAGGGAAAATCCGGGATGGTTGCGGCTGGAGAGGATCACCCGCGTGCTGTCCGGCAGCCGCTCGAGCATGGCCGAAAGCGCGTCGAGAATGGTCGGCTGGATGATGTGCTGGAAATCGTCGAGAACGATGTACAGGCCGCCGGCAATCCGCTCCAGGGCATCGGCCAGGTACTCGCCCACCACCTCGGGAGCCTGGTGCATCTCGGCGGCGAAGGGGTTGAACCAGGAGATGTCGAAGTCTTCGACCTGGCCGCGGATGATCTCGGCCAGGCGGCGAAAGAAGCGCACCGGCTCGTTGTCACGCGCCTGCAACGGGTAATAGACCACAGTGCGCCGGGTATCCCCGGCCTGCCAGTGGGCCAGCAGGGTGGACTTGCCCGAGCCGGCGGGGGCCAGCAGCAGGGTCAGGGGAAACTGTTCGCAGTGGCACAGCAGCTCCAGCAATTGCTCGCGGGCAAAACCGGGAGAAATGGCGGAGGACGGCTTGCGGTCTTCCATGGCAGTGATCCGTCAGGCTTGTTTTTATTGTTGAACGGAAAGCGCTTGGCGGCCGATGATAGCGACCAGATGCCGGTGAAGTCTGAAACAGATCACGCTTTTCGCAGCAAAGTCGCAGGATTTGGCGCGGCGCGGGCAAGCCTGCCGCACCCGCCAGACGCCAGCAGCCCAGCAGCCAGCGGGCTTGCGGGCCGCTCGGCACGATGGCGGCGGCGATTGCCGCCCCGATTGGCGATAGCGCACAGTGCCGAGACTTGCGGTATGGTTGGCGCGGCCCGCGCATGACGGGCCGCGTCGGCGCACGCTAGAGGCAGCGCCAGGCGACAAACAATAAGAAAGTCATTGGGGGAGTGAAGCATTGAGCGCAACGGGCACCCGTGTTCCTGGCTGGCTGCGTCGCCATGGCGTGACGGGCCTGTGCATACTCGTGGTCATCGCCATGAGCCAGAGCCTCTCGTGGCAGGCCCTGGACCTCGTGCGCGTGCTGCGCGCCACGCCGCCCGCGCCCACCGCCGCCCCCGTGGCACCCCAGGCACAGCTCGCCCTCGACGCCCTGCAGGACCTGTTCGGCACGCCCGCCCAGGCCCGCAGCGACCAGCCTGCACCGCCGACCAGCCTGCAGCTGACCCTGCTGGGCAGCTTCGTCAACCCGGACAGCCAGCGCTCCACGGCGCTCATCCAGGTCGCCGGCGGCAAACCCCAGCGCCTGACCGTCGGCGACCCGCTCAATGCCGGCGTGCGCCTGCAGGCCGTGCATCAGGACCACGTGGTACTCAGCCGCAACGGCCGCGAGGAAAGCCTGCACTTCCCCCGTCAGCGCACGCCAGCCGCCACACCGCGCAGCACCCAGCCCATGGCGCAGCCGCCGATCACCGAACAACAGCATGAGCAACTGCAAGGCGAGGATGTCCAGCTTCTGCAGCAGCGCATAGCGGTTCTCCGCCAACAAATGGAAGACGATGGCGCCCCCGCGGCACCTACCGAAGCGACCGAAGTGACCGAAGCCAACCCATGACCCACTCGAAACGCGTGCCGCCGAAACACCTGCCCCTCGCCCTGCTGCTGGCCGTGAGCTGCCTGGGCGCCCCTCTGCCGCCGGCCCAGGCGGCCATCGCCACGGGGGCGAGCAGCCAGCAAGGGGAAACCTGGACCATCAACATGAAGGATGCGGACATTCGCGACTTCATCGAGCAGGTGTCCAGCATCAGCGGGCAGACCTTCGTCATCGACCCGCGCGTGAAGGGCCAGGTCACGGTGATATCGCAAGCGCCACTGGGCCTGAGCGAGGTCTATCAGCTGTTTCTCTCGGTGATGAGCACCCACGGTTTCTCGGTCATCGCCGAGGACGACCAGGCGCGCATCGTGCCCAACGCCGAAGCCAGGGCTGACGGTTCCGCCGCAGGCACGGCCAACACCCTGGAAACCCGCGTGCTGCAGGTGCAGCAGAACGCCGTGGCCGAGCTGATCCCGCTGATTCGCCCGCTGGTGCCGCAATACGGCCACCTGGCCGCCGTGGCCTCGGCCAACGCGCTGATCATCAGCGACCGCCCGGCCAATATCGCCCGCATCGAGCAGCTGGTGCGCCAGCTGGACCAGGCCAACCAGCAGGACTACACGGTGTACGACATGCGCCACGCCTGGGTGATGGATGCCGCCGAGGTGCTCAACAATACCCTCAACCGCGGCCAGGCCAAGGGTACCGCCAGCGCCACCCAGGTGGTCGCCGACAGCCGTACCAACCGCCTGATCCTGCTCGGCCCGGCCGAAGCCCGGGCGAAGATGCTGGCCCTGGCGAAATCCATCGACACGCCGTCCTCGCGCTCGTCCAATACCCGGGTGATCCGCCTGCGCCACAACGATGCCAAGACCCTGGCGGAAACCCTCGGCGAGATCAGCGAAACCCTGAAATCCGCCGAAGGCGGCGCGGAGGGCGGCAGCGGCAAGCCCAAGCAGATGCTGATCCGCGCCGATGAAAGCCTCAACGCCCTGGTGATCCTGGCCGACCCGGAGACGGTGAGCATGCTCGAGGACATCGTCCGCCAGCTCGACGTGCCGCGCGCCCAGGTACTGGTCGAGGCCGCCATCGTCGAGATTTCCGGCGACATCCGCGACGCCCTGGGCGTGCAGTGGGCGGCCAAGGGCAGCGACGGCATCGGCGCGATCAACTTCAACAACACCGGGCTGTCGATCGGCACCGTGCTCACCGCGCTGCAGGACGAGAAGATTCCGACGCCGCTGCCCAATGGCGCCATCATCGGCCTCAGCAACGGCAGCTTTGGCGCCCTGATCACCGCGCTGTCGTCCAACAGCAAGAGCAACCTGCTGTCGACACCGACCCTGCTGACCCTGGACAACCAGAAGGCGGAAATCCTGGTGGGGCAGAACGTGCCGTTCCAGACCGGCTCCTACACCACCTCCACCGACGGCGCGAGCAACCCCTTCACCACCATCGAACGCCAGGACATCGGCGTGACGCTCAAGGTGACCCCGCACATCAACGAAGGCGCCACCCTGCGCCTGGAGATCGAGCAGGAGATCTCCTCGCTGGTGCCCTCCCCGGCCAACGTCGCGGTGTCCGATGTGATCACCAACAAGCGCTCGATCAAGAGCACCATCCTGGCCAATGACGGCCAGGTCATCGTGCTTGGCGGCCTGATCCAGGACGACGTCACCCGCACCGACTCGAAAGTGCCGATTCTTGGCGACATCCCCCTGCTCGGGCGGCTGTTCCGCTCCACCGAGGACACCCACGTCAAGCGCAACCTGATGGTGTTCCTGCGCCCGGCGGTGGTCCGTGACGCCAATGGCCTGACTAACCTGAGCAGCAAGAAGTACAGCGATATCCGCGTACTCAGCCAACCCATCGGCGACGAGCCGGGTCTGTTGCCCAGCGATCCGCAGCGCCTGTTCGACCCCAGGGACGGTGCCGCGCCGGACATCGACCTGCGCCCGCAGCCGTAATCCGGCGCCAGGCTCGCGCGCGCCCTGCCCGCTTCCGTAACCGGGAACGGGCCCGGGGCGGACTCAGGCCTTCTTGATCAGGCCGACGATCACCAGCAGCACCAGCGCGCCGATCACCGCGGTGACCAGCGAACCGATCAGCCCGCCACCGGCCGAGACACCGAGATAGCTGAACAGGTGGCCGCCGATCACCGCACCGACAATGCCGACCACCAGATTGCCGAGCAGGCCGAAACCGCCGCCACGCAGCAGCTTGCCGGCAATCCAGCCGGCAACGGCACCGATAATCAGGAAAAGAATGAGGCTCATGGGCACACCTGGTTGAGGGGGTTGTTCAACCAAGCCTAGACCACTTCGCACCCGCAACCTGCCCGGCGGATTGCCCGCCGGGCAGCCACACCCTCAGAGCGCGGCCAGGCCGCGGGCCAGATCGGCCTTGAGGTCGACGATATCCTCCAGGCCCACGGCAACCCGGATCAGGTTGTCGCGGATCCCGGCATTCGCCCGTTCCTGCGGCGACAGGCGGCCATGGGAGGTGGTCGCCGGGTGGGCGATGGTGGTCTTGGTGTCACCCAGGTTGGTGGTGATCGAAATGACCTTCGTCGCGTCGATAAAGCGCCAGGCCGCCTCCTTGCCCCCCTTGACCTCGAAACTGACCACCGCGCCGAAGCCGCTCTGCTGGCGCTTGGCCAACTCATGCTGCGGGTGGCTGGGCAGGCCGGCATAGTAGACATGCTCGATGCCCGGCTGCTGTTCCAGCCACTGCGCCAGTTCCAGGGCACTGGCGCAGTGGGCCTGCATGCGCACGCGCAGGGTTTCCAGGCCCTTGAGGAACATCCAGGCATTGAACGGGCTGAGGGTCGGCCCGGCGGTGCGCAGGAAGCCGACGATCGCCTCCATCTGCGCGCGGCGCCCGGCGACCACGCCGCCCAGGCCACGGCCCTGGCCGTCGATGTACTTGGTCGCCGAGTGCATGATGATGTCCGCCCCCAGCTTCAGCGGCTGCTGCAGCGCCGGGGTGCAGAAGCAGTTGTCCACCACCAGCAGCGCGTCGCGGGCATGGGCGATCTCGGCCAGGGCGGCGATATCCACCAGTTCGGCCAGCGGATTGGACGGCGACTCGACGAACAGCAGCTTGGTATTGGGCTTGAACGCCGCTTCCCAGCCAGCCAGGTCGGCCAGCGGCGGGTAGTCGACCTGCACGCCGAAGCGTTTCAGGTAGCGCTCGAACAGGCTGATGGTCGAGCCGAACACGCTGCGCGACACCAGCACATGGTCGCCAGCGCTGCACAGGCTCATGACGATGGCCAGGATCGCCGCCATGCCGGAGGCGGTGGCGACGGCCTGTTCGGCACCTTCGAGGGCGGCGATGCGTTCCTCGAAGGCCCGCACGGTGGGGTTGGTGTAGCGCGAGTAGACGTTGCCCGGCACTTCGCCGGCAAACCGTGCGGCGGCATCGGCGGCGCTGCGGAACACGTAGCTGGAGGTGAGGAACATGGCCTCACCATGCTCACCCTCCGGGCTGCGATGCTGCCCGGCGCGCACGGCCAGGGTATCGAAGCCCACGCCATCGAGATCGCTGTCCAGCCGCCCTGCTTCCCAATCCTGGCTCATCGGCTCGCCCTCAGTCGTTGTGCAGATCGATGATCGCGCTGACCGCCTCGGCGGTGGCCTTGCTAGCGTCGTTACGCGCCTGCTCGATCTTGTTCAGGTAAGCCTCGTTGACGTCACCGGTGACGTACTGGCCATCGAACACCGCGCAGTCGAAATGCTCGATCTTGACCTTGCCGCCGCCAACCGCGTCCTTCAGGTCCTCGAGATCCTGATACACCAGCCAGTCGGCACCGATCAGCTCGGCCACCTGCTCGGTACTGCGGCCATGGGCGATCAGCTCGTGCGGGCTGGGCATGTCGATGCCGTAGACGTTCGGGTAACGCACGGCCGGCGCCGCCGAGCAGAAGTACACGTTCTTCGCCCCGGCTTCGCGAGCCATCTGGATGATCTGCTTGCAGGTGGTGCCGCGCACGATCGAGTCGTCCACCAGCATCACGTTCTTGCCGCGGAACTCCAGTTCGATGGCATTGAGCTTCTGCCGCACCGACTTCTTCCGTGCCGCCTGGCCGGGCATGATGAAGGTGCGCCCGATGTAGCGGTTCTTGACGAAGCCTTCGCGGAACTTCACGCCCAGGTGGTTGGCCAGTTCCAGCGCCGAGGTGCGGCTGGTGTCCGGAATCGGGATGACCACGTCGATGTCGTGATCCGGGCGCTCGCGCTGGATCTTCTCGGCCAGCTTCTCGCCCATGCGCAGGCGCGCTTTGTACACCGACACGCCATCCATCAGCGAGTCCGGGCGGGCCAGGTAGACGTGCTCGAAGATGCACGGCGACAGTTGCGGGTGTTCCGCGCACTGGCGGGTGTGCAGGTGACCGTCTTCGGTGATGTACACCGCTTCGCCCGGGGCCAGGTCGCGGATCAGGGTGAAGCCGAGTACGTCGAGGGCGACGCTCTCGGAGGCGATCATGTATTCCACGCCGTTGTCGGTATGGCGATGGCCGAAGACGATCGGGCGAATCGCATGGGGGTCGCGGAAGCCGACGATGCCGTAGCCGGTGATCATCGCCACCACGGCGTAGCCACCCTTGCAACGAGCATGCACGCCGGCAACGGCGGCGAACACGTCTTCCTCGGTCGGCTGCAGCTTGCCGCGCACCGCCAGCTCGTGGGCGAACACGTTGAGCAGCACTTCCGAGTCGGAGTTGGTGTTGACGTGGCGCAGGTCCGATTCGTAGATCTCGCGCGACAGCTGCTCGACGTTGGTCAGGTTGCCGTTGTGCGCCAGGGTGATGCCGTAGGGCGAGTTGACGTAGAACGGCTGGGCCTCCGCCGAGCTGGAGCTGCCCGCGGTCGGGTAGCGCACGTGGCCGATGCCGATCTGGCCGACCAGGCGCTGCATGTGGCGCTGCTGGAACACGTCCCGTACCAGGCCGTTGTCCTTGCGCAGAAACAACCGGCCGCCATGGCTGGTCACGATACCGGCAGCGTCCTGGCCGCGATGCTGGAGGACGGTCAGCGCGTCATACAGCGACTGGTTGACGTTGGACTTACCGACAATACCGACAATGCCACACATGTGACGCAACCCCTACGTTGTGGATCAGGCTAAATCTACAGGCTCTCGGGCAGCTTGGGCTGCACCAGCACCTCTTTGAACGGCAGATCGGCCGGCGCGCTGATGCCGCTCGCCAACCACTGACTGGACAGACTGAGAATCAGGTTCTTCGACCAGTCCGCCACCATCAGAAAATGCGGCATCAGACTAGACTGCTGCCACCATTTGTCCTGTTGCACCGGCGCCAGGCTGACCAGCCCGACCAGCACCACCACCAGCAGGGCCCCGCGCGCTGCGCCGAAGACCATGCCGAGAAAACGGTCGGTGCCCGACAGCCCGGTGACCCGGATCAGCTCACCGATAAGGAAATTGACCAGCGCACCGACCAGCAGGGTGGCGATGAATAGCATGGCGCAGGCGGCGATGACCCGCATCGACGGGGTTTCAATGAATTCCGTGAGGTGCTGCGACAGGGCGCCGCCGAACATCCAGGCGACCACACCGGCGATGATCCAGGTCAGCAGCGACAGGGCTTCCTTGAAGAAACCGCGCTTGAGGCTGATCAAACTGGAAATGGCGATGACGGCGATGATCGCCCAATCGACCCAAGTGAATGCCACGATGCTGCCTACAGACGGGAAAGGCGGCGGATTTTAACAGAGCCAAGCCCCATCGGGTAAGTCGGCTTTGCGCAAGCGCGGCCCGGCCTCGCGCCGGGCCCGCACAATCAGTGGCTTTCCGGCTGGAAACGCACGACGAAGCCGTTGAGCTTCTGCTGGCGATTGAGCTGGTCGCGCAGGCGATCGGCCTCGGCACGCTCGACCAGCGGCCCGACGAACACCCGGTTCATCCCTTCGAACGTGCGCACGTAGGCGTTGTAGCCCTGGCTGCGCAGCTTCTTCTGCAGTTCTTCGGCACCACTGCGGCTGGACAGGCTGGCCAGCTGCACCGACCAGCTGACCGGCAGGCTGCTGGCATCCAGGCGCGCCGGTTCTGCCGGCGCAACGGGCTGGCTCGGCTCGACCGGCGCCACGGCAGCCGGTGCTGTTGCCGGCGCCTCGGCGACCTCGGGGACATCCAGCGGCTCGACCGGCGGCACCTGTTCCTCGGCAATCGGCTGCGGCACCTCGACCGGGTCCAGCGCCACCTCGGGGATCGCCGGGGCCTGCGGCATGGCGGGCGCATCCACCACCACCTGGCGCAGTTCGTCCTCACGGGAAAACAGCATCGGCAGGAAGATCACAGCCAGCGCCACCAGCACCAGTGCCCCGACGATTCGCTGCTTCAGCCCTTTATCCAGCACAGCCATTACCCGCCTCCGCCTGCTGCCCCAGCCATTCCAGGGCCTCGGCCACACAATAGAAAGATCCGAACACGAGAATCTCATCTTCGGCCGTCGCCTCTCGGCACTGCGCCAACAATGCCTCGGCAACACTGTCGCAGGCAAGCGCGCTGGCACCCAGATTGGCCAAAGCCGCCTGCAGCTCACCGGCCGGCCGGCTGCGCGGGCTCGACAGCGGCGCCACCGCCCAGCCCTGCACTTGCCCCAGCAGGGGTTTCAGCACCCCGGCCAGATCCTTGTCCTGCAACAGGCCGAACACCGCCAGGCGCCGCCCCAGCGGCGGCCGTGCCGCCAGGCGGGTGGCCAGGTAATCGGCCGCATGCGGGTTATGCCCGACATCCAGCAGCAACTGCAGGGTCTTGCCCTGCCAGTGCAGCTGGCGACGATCCAGGCGGCCGGTGACCCGGGTATTGAGCAAGGCGGCACGGATATCGCCGGCCTGCCAGGGCAGGTCCAGCTGGGCATAGGCCTGCAGGGCCAGGGCCGCATTTTCCATGGGCAGATCGAGCAGCGGCAGGTCGTGCAGCTCCAGCACGGCGCCGGCCGCAGTCAGCCCCCACCAGTGCCAGCCCTGCTCGCCAATGGCGAGGTCATAGTCGCGCCCGCGCAGGAAGAACGGACAATCGAGCGCGGCCACCCGCTCCAGCAGCGGTCGCGGCGGATCGAGATCGCCGCACAGCGCCGGACGGCCCTGGCGCAGGATCCCGGCCTTCTCGAAAGCCACCGACTCACGACTGTCGCCCAGCCAGTCGGCGTGATCGATGCCGATGCTGGTGATCAATGCCAGATCGGCGTCGATCAGATTGACCGCATCCAGCCGTCCGCCCAGGCCGACTTCCAGCACCAGCGCATCCAGGGCGGCACGTTCGAACAGCCAGAACGCCGCCAGGGTGCCCATCTCGAAGTAGGTCAGGGAAGTCTCGCCACGCGCGGCCTCGACCGCGGCGAAAGCCGCGCACAGGGAAGCATCGTCGGCCTGCTGGCCAGCGATCTGTACCCGCTCGTTGTAGCGCAACAGGTGCGGAGAACTGTAAACCCCGACGCGCAGGCCCTGCTGCTGCAGCAGCGAGGCCAGGAAAGCACAGGTGGAACCCTTGCCGTTGGTGCCGGTGACCGTGATCACCCGCGGCGCGAGCCGCCCCAGGCCGAGCCGCTCGACCACCTGCCGGCAGCGCTCCAGGCCCATGTCGATGGCGCTGGGGTGCAGCTGCTCGAGGTAGGCGAGCCAGTCGGCGAGGGTGCGCTCACTCATGCCGTGGCCGGAACCTGGGCCAGGGCGGGAGCCGGCAGGTGCTGCAGTTGCGCCAGCAGGCGGGCCAGACGCGGGCGCAGCTCCTGACGATGGATGATCATGTCGATGGCGCCGTGCTCAAGCAGGAACTCGCTGCGCTGGAAGCCTTCCGGCAGCTTCTCGCGCACGGTCTGCTCGATAACCCGCGGGCCGGCGAAGCCGATCAGCGCGCGTGGCTCGGCGACGATCACGTCACCGAGCATGGCCAGGCTGGCGGAAACCCCGCCGTAGACCGGATCGGTCAGTACCGAGATGAAGGGAATGCCCTCCTCGCGCAGACGCGCCAGCACGGCCGAGGTCTTGGCCATCTGCATCAGCGAGATCAGCGCCTCCTGCATGCGCGCGCCGCCGGAAGCGGCGAAGCACACCAGCGGGCAGCGCTTTTCCAGGGCAACGTTGGCGGCACGCACGAAGCGCTCGCCGACGATGGCGCCCATGGAGCCGCCCATGAAGCTGAACTCGAAGGCGCAGGTGACGATCGGCATGCCGAGCAGCGTACCGCTCATGGACACCAGAGCATCCTTCTCGCCGGTATCCTTCTGCGCGGCGCTCAGGCGATCCTTGTACTTCTTGCTGTCACGGAATTTCAGGCGATCCACCGGTTCCAGCTCGGCACCGATTTCCTCGCGACCCTCGGGGTCGAGGAAGATGTCCAGGCGGCTGCGCGCATCGATACGCATGTGATGGTTGCACTTGGGGCAGACATCTTCGGTCTTTTCCAGCTCGGGGCGATACAGCACGGCGTCGCAGGACGGACACTTGTGCCACAGGCCTTCCGGCACCGAGCTCTTCTTGACCTCGGAACGCATGATCGAAGGGATCAGTTTTTCTCTCAACCAGTTGCTCATGCTCACTCTCCGTAGCTGACCCGGGACGACTCTACAATCCCGGCAAACTCATACTCGCGGCCCGCCAAACCCAGCCGAAGCGGACCCTGCGGGACAATTCAAAGACTGTTTATGGACGGCAGGCGCTGCCGGCCCGTCACATCAGCCACCCTGCGCCGCACGAATAAAAGCCCTGACCTTGTCCGCGTCCTTGATGCCCTTGGCCGACTCCACCCCACCGCTGACATCCACCGCATAAGGGCGCACACGAGCAATCGCTGCCGCGACATTCTCCGGCGTCAGGCCACCGGCCAGAATCACCGGTTTGGCCAAGCCCGCCGGCACCAGCGACCAGTCGAACGCCAGGCCCGTACCGCCGGGAACGCCTTCGACGAAGGTATCCAGCAGTACACCGGCAGCCCCCGGATAGCGCGCCACCTGCGCCGCCACATCGTCACCGGCCTTGACCCGCAACGCCTTGATATAGGGCCTGCCGTGCCCCTCGCACTGCTCGGCGCTCTCATCGCCGTGGAACTGCAGGAGATCCAGGGGTACCTGCGCCAGGATCTGCCGCAGCTCGTCGCGCCCGGCATCGACGAACAGGCCAACAGTGGTCACGAAAGGCGGCAGGGCGGCGATGATCTGCCGTGCCTGCTCGACGCTGACCGCACGCGGACTCTTGGCGTAGAACACCAGGCCGATGGCATCGGCCCCCGCCGCGGCTGCGGCAAGCGCATCCTCGACCCGGGTGATGCCACAAATTTTGCTGCGAACGGCTGACAAGTAGGGACACCTTGTAGGGAAAAAACGATGGTAGCAAAAGGCCCAAGGGGCTGTTGAGCGTTTTTCGCGCAATCTCGAGCGCTTATGCGCCCGCCATCACATCCGGCAAGCCTGAGAGGAAGTGCGGCCCCAGGTAGCGCTGCGGCAGGTCGAACTGCGTCGGGTACTCCACCTGCACCAGGTACAGACCGTAAGGATGCGCGGTCACACCGCCCGTGCGGCGCACGCGACTTTCCAGCACCTCGGCCACCCACTCCACCGGCCGCTCGCCGGCACCGATGGTCATCAGCACCCCGGCGAAGTTGCGCACCATGTGATGGAGAAAGGCATTGGCGCGGATGTCCAGCACGATGAAGCGCCCATGCTCGAGCAGCTCCAGGTGATGCACGGTCTTGATCGGCGACTTGGCCTGGCACTGGCGCGCACGAAAGGCACTGAAGTCATGGGTACCGATCAGGTAGCGCGCCGCGGCGCGCATGCGTTCGACATCCAGCGGCCGGTGGTTCCAGGTCACTTCCTCGGCCATGTGCGCCGGGCGGATCTGGTCGTTGTAGATCACGTAGCGGTAACGCCGCGCCATGGCGCTGAAGCGCGCATCGAACTCAGGCGGCATGGCCTTGGCCCAGGTGACGCTGATATCCGCCGGCAAGTTGAGGTTGGCGCCCATCACCCAGGAGTGCATGGTGCGCTCGACACGGGTGTCGAAATGCACCACCTGGCCGCTGGCATGCACCAGCGCATCGGTGCGACCGGCGCAGCTCAAGACCACCGGCGCGCCGCCGGCGACCTTGGACAGGGCTTTTTCCAGGCTTTCCTGAATCGACGGCACCCCGGCGCGCTGGCGCTGGAAGCCGCGATAACGCGAGCCCCGGTATTCGACGCCCAGGGCAATCCTGGAAACGCCAACGGCAGCCGAATCGGCTGCCGCTGTTGGTACTGCTTCAGACATGTATCAGACCAGTTTACCGATCAGCTCGCGCGCTTCCTGCTGCTGACCTTCATTACCTTCGGCGACCACTTCGTCGAGGATATCGCGAGCACCTTCGGTGTCGCCCATGTCGATGTAGGCCCGCGCCAGATCCAGCTTGGTCGCGGTTTCATCGGTTCCCGAGAGGAAGTCGAAATCGTCGTCCATATCCAGTCCTGCGGCGGCGGCCGGCGCTTGCGCTGGGGCAAAGGCCAGATCGTCGGCGAGCAGGTCGTCATCCAGACCGCCGCTCAGTTGCTCCAGTTCGGCGCTGACTTCATCCAGCTGCGCGGCAAAACTGTCGGCAGCGGGCGCGGCCGCAACCGGCTCGTCGGCCAGCGACAGATCGAAATCGGCCGACATGTCTGCTTCGGCGGCGGCTGCGGCCGGAGCCGAACTCAGCGATACCGCCGGCTCGTCCTCCAGGCTGAGCATGAAGTCGTCATCGGCCAGCTCGCTCGGCTTGCTGTCGGCGTCCAGGTCCAAGCTGAAGTCGGCCAGATCGTCACCCAGATCCAGCGCATCGGCCGTGCTGTCGGCGCCGAGGTCCAGATCGAAGTCCAGGTCAGCGGCAGCGCTGGACTCGGCAACCGGGGTATCGAAGCTCAGGGCATCCAGGTCGGCATCGGCCAGCTTGGGGGCATCCTGCAGCTCGCTTTCCAGCTCATCCAGGCTCAGGTCGAAGGCGTCATCCAGATCGGCGCCCTTGGCCGGAGCGGAAGGCTCGTCCAGGGTCAGATCGTCGAGGCTGAAGGAATCCATGTCATCCAGTGCCGCCATGCTGCCAGCGGCAGCCGCGACCATGGCCGGATACTTGGCCTTGAGCTGGTCGACATTGGCGGCAGCGCCACCGATCTCACGCAGCTCCTGGTCCTGGCGGGCAAAACCGTCGCGGTCGCCCAGCTCGGCATAGACTTCCATCAGTTTCAGGCGCAGATCGGCGCGCTGCGGTTCGTCGTTGATGGCATTCAGCAACAGCTCGGCGGCCTGACTGAACTTGCCGTAGGCGATGTAGATATCCGCCTCGCCCAGGGCATCGGCGGTCTGCGGAGCGACACGCTCCTGCTCGCGCACCACGGTTTCCGAGGAAGCATCGTCCAGCTCGGCGAAGCTGTCTTGCGGCATATCCAGATCGGCCTCGAAGGTGCTGCCCAGATCGTCGCCGGCCAGGCTGTTCTGCAGCTCGGCTTCCTTCAGTGCATTGCGCCGCGACAGCACCATCAGGCCGACCAGCAGCGCCAGCAGCGCGCCACCGCCGACCGCACCGAGCAGCATCGGGTTGGCCAGCAGGTCATCGACAAAGCTGCTCGGCTGCGGCTCGGCAGCCACGACCGGAGCCGGCTTGGCCGGTGCCGCAGGCTTGGCCGGAGCAGGCGCCGGGGCGGCGACTGCAGGCTTGGGCGCCTCGACCTTGGCGGCCGGCTCTTCGCTGTAGTTGTAGTCGGGGGTAGCTGGCTTGGCGGCCTCGGCCACCGGAGCCGGTGCGACCGGAGCCTCAGCCGGTTTGACTTCAGCGGGCTTGACTGCAGCAGGCTCGACCGCTTGCGGCTTGGCCTCCACCGGCGCGACAGGCTGCGCCGGCGCCGCGCTGGCAGCCGGAACGGCTGGAGCGGCCGCCGGCTGCTTGGCCAGATCGGTTTGCAGCTTGGCCAGTTGATTGTCTTTCAGGGCGATCAGCTTCTGCAGCTTGTCCAGCTGGCTCTGCAGGTCGGTCATGCGCCCCTTCAGCTCTTCGTTCTCACGACGAGTGGAGTCCAGGCTTTCCTTGGTCACGGCCAGCTGGTCGTTGAGGGCCTTGCTGTCGCCGGCACCCTTCTCGCTGCCACCGGCCGATTTGCCGCTCTCGGCGGCCACCAGCTTGAGACTGTCCTTGCTTTCGGCCTTGGCTGGCGCGGCACCGGCCTCGGAGCGCTTGGTCGCATCCAGCTGACGCGAACCGGCGCTGGCCAGGCTGCGACCTTCGCGCCAGGCGGTATTTTGCGCGGTCACCTGGGCGATGGCCTCGGCCTGGCTGCGGCTCTTGATCTGCTGATCATCGGGCAGGCGCAGCACCTGGCCGCTCTTCAGTCGATTGATGTTGCCGTCGACGAAGGCGCCCGGATTGAGTTCCTGGATCGCCAGCATGGCCTGGTGCACGGAGCCGCCCTGGCGGGTGCGCTGGGCGATTTCCCACAGCGTATCGCTGGAGGTGGTCTTGTATTCGTTACCCTGGATCTGGCTGGGAGCACTGGTCGGCGCGGCTGGACGGCTGGCGAGCGGAGCCGCGGACGGCGCGACCGGACGCGGGGTCGGCGCAGCAGCCTGCGGACGTGGCGCCGGTGCCGATACCGGTGCGGCGACCGGCAGGCGCGGAGCCGCGACCACTACGGGTTGCGGCGAGTAGAGCGGCGGATCGAGCAGCAAGGTGTATTCACGCAGCAGGCGACCGTTGGGCCACAGCACTTCCACCAGGAAATTCAGGTAGGGCTCGTTCACCGGCTTGCTGGAGGTGATGCGGATCACGCTCTTGCCGTTGGGCTTGATCACCGGCGTGAACTTGAGGTCGGTCAGGAAGTACTGGCGATCGACGCCAGCCTTGTTGAACTCCTCCGGGGACGCCAATGCCGGAATCACCTCGGCAGTGCCGAGATCGCGCACCTCGAGCAAATCGATTTCCGCCACCAACGGCTGGCTCAGCGAGGACTTGAGGGTAACTTCCCCCAGCCCAAGCGCATGCGCCGTACCGGAGGTCAGCGCCGAAGCAGCGGCGATTGCCAGCACCAGTTTGCGAACCCGAACCATAGCGTAATCCCTTGTTTTATCTTTTTTTCTCGATAATCGAGAGGATTTTGAAGGTCACTGCCTGCACCCGCCTACAGCGGTTCCCCGTCAGCGAACAGCCAAACCAGTATTGCCAAGCTAGAAAGATTCTTCAAATTTGGGGCTAAGTATCTTTTACAGATAGTGTTTTATCAATAACTCGCCTATTTGCACAGCATTTAGCGCGGAGCCTTTTCGCACATTATCAGACGCAATCCACAAATTGAGTTCGGCCGGATCATCCAGCCCCGTGCGCAGACGCCCCACATACACCTCGTCCTGCCCCACGGCGTCGCCGACCACGCTCGGATAATCGCCGGCCTCGACCAGTTCGATGCCCTCCTGCGCCTCCAGCAGCCGGGCCGCCAGGGCAAGATCCACGGTTTCGGCGGCCTGCAGCGAAACGGCCAGGCTATCGCCGAAGAACACCGGCGCCTGCACACAGGTGGCCGCGACGCGCAGCTCCGGCAGCGCCAGCACCTGTTTCAGCTCCTCGGCCAGCTGGCGCTCCAGCAGTGCGTGCCCGCCCTCCTCCAGCCCGCCGACCTGGGCCAGCAGGTTGAAGGCGATCTGCCGGTCGAACACCTTGGGCTCCAGCGGGCGCATGTTGAGCAGCTCAGTGGTCTGCCGGGCCAGCTCGGCAATGCCCTCGCGGCCTTGGCTGGACACCGCCAGGGCCGCCATCACGTTGACCCTTTGCAGCGCCAGCGCGGCCCGCAACGGTGCCAGCACCAGCGCCAGGGCCACCACCAGCGGCTGCGGACTGCTCAGCAGAAAAGGCGCCGGGAGCCCGGCCAGCAGTTCGCCATTGGCCTCCGGCACCAGGCGCGGCGCCTGCTCCAGGGGCAGCCCGCCGCTCAGATCGATCACCGCGCAACCGGCGCCCAGGGCCTTCGCCGCATAGGCCTGGGTGACGGACGCGCCCGCACAGAAGAACACCAGCTGCACCTGGGCGAAGTCGAAGTCGGCCAGCTCGCGCACCCGCAGGTTCTTGCCCTTGAATGGCACCGACTGCCCTGCCGAGGCGCTGCCGGCCAGCAGATGCAGACTGGCCAGGGGGAAGGCGCGCTCTTCGAGCAGCTGCACCAGGGTTTCACCGACCGTGCCGGTGGCACCGATCACGGCGATATCGAAAAGCTTGGACATCAGCAGGCCTTACCCAGAGAAGCGAATGGACGGCACTCTAACCGGCGCCGCCCGTACAGGCAATTTGCCGCCCGCAATGAACAAGGGCCGGTGTTGGCCGGCCCTTGTTGCTTAACGCTCCAGCAGGATGCGCAGCATGCGTCGCAGCGGTTCGGCCGCGCCCCACAATAGCTGGTCGCCGACGGTGAAGGCACCGAGGTACTGCGAGCCCATGTTGAGCTTGCGCAGGCGTCCGACCGGCACGCTGAGGGTGCCGGTGACGGCAGTCGGCGTCAGCTCGCGCATGCTGGCCTCACGCTGGTTCGGCACCAGCTTGACCCAGGGGTTGTGCTGACTGATCAGGCCTTCGATATCGGCCAGCGGCACGTCCTTGTTCAGCTTGATGGTCAGCGCCTGGCTGTGGCAGCGCATGGCGCCGATGCGCACGCACAGGCCGTCGACCGGGATCGGGCTCTTGTTGCGCCCGAGGATCTTGTTGGTCTCGGCCTGGCCCTTCCACTCTTCGCGGCTCTGCCCGTTCGGCAGTTCCTTGTCGATGTAGGGGATCAGGCTGCCGGCCAGCGGCACGCCGAACTGGTCGCTGGGGAAGCCTTCGCCACGCATGGCCTCGGCAACCTTGCGGTCGATGTCGAGGATGGCGCTGGCCGGATTGGCCAGGTCATCGGCCACCGAGGCGTTGATCGCACCCATCTGCTTGATCAGCTCGCGCATGTTCTGCGCCCCGGCGCCGGACGCCGCCTGGTAGGTCATGGCGCTCATCCACTCGACCAGGCCGGCTTCGTACAGGCCGCCCAGGGCCATCAGCATCAGGCTGACGGTGCAGTTGCCGCCGATGTAGTTCTTGGTGCCGGCATCCAGCGACTGGTCGATGACCTTGCGGTTCACCGGGTCCAGCACGATCACCGCGTCATCGGCCATGCGCAGGCTGGAGGCCGCGTCGATCCAGTAACCCTGCCAGCCGGCTTCGCGCAGCTTGGGGAAGACTTCGCTGGTGTAGTCGCCACCCTGGCAGGTGAGGATCACGTCGAGGCTTTTCAGCTCGTCGATGCTGTAGGCATCCTTCAGCGGGGCAATGTCCTTGCCCACGGCCGGGCCCTGGCCGCCGACATTGGAGGTGGTGAAGAACACCGGCTCGATCAGGTCGAAGTCACGCTCTTCCAGCATGCGCTGCATGAGCACGGAACCGACCATACCGCGCCAACCGATCAGACCTACACGTTTCATAACGACTACACCTTTATATACAACCCGCCGGGCAGTCCCGGAGGGGCTGAAAGATTACAGACTACGCAGCGCTTCGACTACCGCATCGCCCATGGCTGCGGTACCGACCTTGGTCGTGCCCGGCGAGCTGATGTCGCCGGTGCGCAGGCCCTGGTCCAGCACCTTGCTCACGGCCAGCTCAATGGCATCGGCCGCGGCAACCTGGCTGAAGCTGTAACGCAGCATCATCGAAACCGAGAGGATGGTCGCCAGCGGGTTGGCGATGCCAAGGCCGGCGATATCCGGCGCCGAGCCGTGGCACGGCTCGTACATGCCCTTGTTGTTGGCGTCCAGCGAGGCGGACGGCAGCATGCCGATGGAACCGGTGAGCATGGAAGCCTCATCCGACAGGATGTCGCCGAACATGTTGTCGGTGACCATCACGTCGAACTGCTTGGGTGCACGGACCAGCTGCATGGCGGCGTTGTCGACGTACATGTGGCTCAGTTCGACGTCCGGGTAGTCCTTGGCCACTTCCTCGACCACGGCGCGCCACAGCTGGCTGGAGGCCAGCACGTTGGCCTTGTCCACCGAGCACAGCTTCTTGCCGCGCACGCGGGCCATGGCGAAACCGACCTGGGCGATGCGGCGGATCTCGCTCTCGCTGTACGGCAGGGTGTCGTAGGCCATGCGCTCGCCGCTCTCCAGCACCTTGCTCTCGCGCGGCTGGCCGAAGTAGATGCCACCGGTCAGCTCGCGGACGATGAGGATATCCAGGCCCGCCACCACTTCCGGCTTCAGCGACGAGGCATCGGCCAGCTGCGGATAGAGGATGGCCGGGCGCAGGTTGGCGAACAGGCCCAGCTGCGAACGGATCTTCAGCAGGCCGCGCTCCGGGCGCAGGGCCGGATCGATCTTGTCCCACTTGGGCCCACCCACCGCGCCGAGCAGGATCGCATCGGCGGCGCGCGCACGCGCCAGGGTCTCGTCGGCCAGCGGCACACCGTACTTGTCCACGGCGGCGCCGCCCAGCTCGTCGAAGCTCAGCTCGAAGCCCAGGCTGTACTTGTCATTGGCCAGCTGCAGCACCTTGACCGCCTCGGCCATGATTTCCGGGCCGATGCCGTCACCGGGAAGAATCAGAATCTGCTTGCTCATCGTGTCCTCAATTCGTCGTGGGGTGCGCCGGGCGCCCGGCTTACTTGATCGCGCCGAACAGCCAGGGGCTGCTCTGCTGGTGTTTGGCTTCGAAGGCCTTGATCGCATCACTGTCCTGCAGGGTCAGACCGATGTCGTCCAGGCCGTTGAGCAGGCAATGCTTGCGGAAGGCATCGACCTCGAACCCGTACTGCACGCCATCCGGGCGGGTCACGGTCTGCGCCGCCAGGTCGACGGTCAGCTGGTAGCCCTCGGTGGCCTCGGCCTGCTGGAACAGCGCATCGACCTCATCCTCCTTGAGGATGATCGGCAGCAGGCCGTTCTTGAAGCTGTTGTTGAAGAAGATGTCGGCAAAGCTCGGCGCGATGATGGTGCGGAAGCCGTACTCTTCCAGCGCCCAGGGCGCGTGCTCGCGGCTCGAGCCGCAGCCGAAGTTCTCGCGCGCCAACAGCACGCTGGCACCCTGGTAGCGCGGGAAATTCAGCACAAAGTCCTTATTGAGCGGACGGCCCGAGCTGTCCTGGTTCGGCTGGCCGACATCCAGGTAGCGCCACTCGTCGAACAGGTTGGGGCCGAAGCCGCTGCGCTTGATCGACTTCAAGAACTGCTTGGGGATGATCTGGTCGGTGTCGACGTTGGCGCGATCGAGCGGCACGACGAGACCGGTGTGTTGGGTAAAGGCTTTCATGGTCGGTCTCCTCAGGCCTGCATCAGTTCGCGTACATCGATGAAATGGCCGGTCACCGCGGCGGCGGCGGCCATGGCCGGGCTGACCAGGTGGGTGCGCCCGCCGGCGCCCTGGCGGCCTTCGAAGTTGCGGTTGGAGGTGGAGGCGCAATGCTCGCCACTGCCCAGCTTGTCCGGGTTCATCGCCAGGCACATGGAGCAGCCCGGTTCACGCCATTCGAAACCGGCCTCGATGAAGATCTTGTCCAGCCCTTCGGCCTCGGCCTGCGCCTTGACCAGGCCGGAGCCCGGCACCACCAGCGCCTGCTTGACGCTGCCGGCGACCTTGCGGCCCTTGGCCACCTCGGCGGCGGCGCGCAGGTCTTCGATCCGCGAGTTGGTGCAGGAACCGATGAACACGCGATCCAGCCGGATATCGGTGATCGCCTGGTTGGCGCTCAGGCCCATGTATTTCAGGGCACGCACGATCGAGTCGCGCTTGACCGGGTCGGCCTCGGCGGCCGGGTCCGGCACGCGCTGGTCGACGGCCAGGACCATTTCCGGCGAAGTGCCCCAGCTGACCTGCGGCTTGATCTCGGCGGCGTCCAGCTCGACCACGGTGTCGAAGTGCGCATCGGCATCGGAGACCAGGTCGGCCCAGGCAGCCACGGCCTTGTCCCAGTCGCTGCCTTTCGGCGCGAACGGACGGCCCTTGACGTACTCGACGGTCTTCTCGTCCACCGCCACCAGGCCGACGCGGGCGCCGGCCTCGATGGACATGTTGCAGATGGTCATGCGCCCTTCCAGGGACAGCTCGCGAATCGCGCTGCCGGCGAATTCCAGGGCATGGCCGTTGCCGCCGGCGGTGCCGATCTTGCCGATCACCGCGAGGACGATGTCCTTGGCGGTGACGCCGGCGGGCAGCTGGCCCTCGACGCGCACCTGCATGTTCTTCATCTTCTTGGCGACCAGGCACTGGGTGGCCAGCACATGCTCGACCTCGGAAGTCCCGATGCCGTGGGCCAGGGCGCCGAAGGCGCCGTGGGTGGAGGTGTGCGAGTCGCCGCAGACCACGGTCATGCCCGGCAGGGTGGCGCCCTGCTCCGGGCCGACCACGTGAACGATGCCCTGGCGGCTGTCGTTCATCTTGAATTCGAGGATGCCGAAGTCGTCGCAGTTCTCGTCGAGGGTCTGCACCTGGATGCGTGACACTTCGTCGGCGATGGCTTCCAGGCCGCCCTGACGCTCGGCCTTGGTGGTCGGCACGTTGTGGTCCGGGGTGGCGATGTTGGCGTCCACTCGCCAGGGCTTACGCCCGGCCAGACGCAGCCCTTCGAAGGCCTGCGGCGAGGTCACTTCGTGAAGGATCTGCCGGTCGATGTAGATCAGCGACGAACCATCGTCGCGGCGCTTCACCTCATGCATGTCCCAGAGCTTGTCGTACAGCGTTTTGCCGGCCATCGGAGCAATCCTCATCAGCGGTTTAGGGGGCGCAGGGTCTATGGCCCTTCTACCCATGTGGCGATCCTAGGGGCTGGCAACGAATAACTCCAATTCATAATTTTTATCCAAAGCATTCCTTGTCGGAATGCGCTGCGCTATAAGTGGGCTGCCATATGCCGCGCGCCACCGCGCCGCCCCTCACTCGCCATCCGCGGCACGGAGCTACAGCATGGACCTCGCCAACCTCAACGCCTTTCTCGCCATTGCCGAAGCCGGCAGTTTTTCCGAGGCCGCCGAACGCCTGCACCTGACCCAGCCGGCGGTGAGCAAGCGCATCGCCGGCCTGGAGCAGCAGCTCAAGGTGCGCCTGTTCGACCGCCTGGGCCGCGAAGTTAGCCTCACCGAAGCCGGCCGCGCCCTGCTGCCGCGCGCCTACCAGATCCTCAACGTGCTGGACGACACCCGCCGCGCGCTGACCAACCTGAATGGCGAAGTCACCGGCCGCCTGACCTTGGCCACCAGCCACCACATCGGCCTGCACCGCCTGCCGCCGCTGCTGCGCGCCTTCACCCGCGCCCACCCGCAGGTGGCGCTGGACATCCAGTTCCTCGACTCGGAAGTGGCCTACGAGGAGATCCTCCACGGCCGCGCCGAGCTGGCGGTGATCACCCTGGCCCCGGAAACCCGCGAGCCGGTGCGCGCGGTGCCGGTCTGGGACGACCCGCTGGACTTCGTCGCCGCCCCCGAGCACCCGCTGGTGCGCAACGGTGGCGCGGTCCGCCTGGCCGATGTGGCCCGGCATCCGGCGGTGTTCCCCGGCGACAACACCTTCACCCACCATATCGTGCGCCGCCTGTTCGAGGCCGAAGGGCTGACGCCGAACATCGGCATGAGCACCAACTACCTGGAAACCATCAAGATGATGGTCTCCATCGGCCTGGCCTGGAGCGTGCTGCCGCGCACCATGCTCGACGAGCAGGTCACCCGTCTGCCGCTGCCCGGCATCCAGCTGAGCCGCCAGCTCGGCTACATCCTGCATACCGAGCGCACCCTGTCGAATGCGGCCAAGGCCTTCATGAGCCTGCTCGACGAACAGCGCACCCAGCCCGGCGCGGCCCTGCCCCACTAGCGGCGCGGCAACCCCGTCACAGACGCGCTCCGGCAGCGCCGCACAGGCCTTGCCTAGAGGCCTGGAGTGGGGCTAACGTGGGCCCATAACGATAAGAAAGGCCCCTCGCATGCATCAGCCACGCCAGTTGCCTGACGGTGACGGCGGCACGCATGCGCCAAACGAGCCCGCCATGCCCAAACTGCCCAAGCCAACGCCCCCCCTGCCGTTCATCCCGGCGCTGGACCCCGTCGAAGTCGAGAAGACCTGGCAAGACGCACCGCGCCTGCTCGCCGCCCTCAATGGCGCGCATCTCGGCGCCTGGTACTGGGACACCGCCAGCGGGCAGGTCAGCTGGTCGCGCGGGGCCCAGGCGCTGTTCGGCATCAACCCCAGCCACCCCCTGCGCCAGCGCGTCGACTACATCGAACTGATCCCGGAAGAAGACCGCCCCGGCGTGCTGCAGCTGTTCCATCAGGTGCTCGCCGGCACGCCTGCCGCCGAGCCGCTGCGCCATCGCATCCGCTGGCCCGACGGCAGCCTGCACTGGCTGGAGATCAGCGGCCGCCAGCAGCTCGACAGCGACGGCAGCAAGCGGGTATTCGGGGTGATCCGCGACATCACCGAACAGCAGGAACGCTCGGTCGCCCTGAGCCAGTCGGAACAGCGCTTTGCCATCCTGTTCCACATGATTCCCGACGTGCTCCTGCTGACCCGCGCCGAGGACAGCCGGATCGTCGAGGCCAACCCGCACTTCGAGAGGCTGTTCGGCTGGAACGCCAGCGAGATCGTCGGCCGCACCACCCTCGAACTCAACCTGTGGAGCGACCTGCGCCAGCGCGACGAGCTGCACGCCAAGGCCTTGCACAGCCAGGGGCCGGTGATCCAGCACGTGCGCCTGAACAGCCGCGATGGCCGGCAACTGCATGGCGTACTGAACAGCCAGTACATCGAGATCGACAACCAGGCCTACCTGCTCAGCACCTTCCTCGACACCACCGAGGACAAGCAGGCCGCCGCCGCCCTGCGCGCCAGCGAGGAAAAGTTCGCCAAGGCCTTCCGCCAGACCCCGGACGCCATCGTCATCACCGACAAGGCCAGCGGCACCTTCGTCGAAGTCAACCCGGCCTTCGAGCAGCGCTTCGGCTGGAGCAAGGCCGAAGCCATCGGCCGCAGCTCGCTGCAACTGGGCATCTGGAAAAGCCCCGGTGATCGCCAGCGCCTGATCGACGCCCTGCAGCACGACGGCAGCTGCCAGAACCTGGAAGTCGAACTGCTCGACCGCCACGGCCAGCCCAGCCTCAACCTGATCTTCGGCGGCGAGATCGAACTGGACGGCAAGCCGTGCCTGGTCCTCACCGTGCGCGACATCAGCCACGAGCGCGCCCAAGAGCAGGCACTGCGCGACAGCCAGGAGCGCCTGACCCTGGCCCTCGAGTCCGCCAGCTTGGGCACCTGGGAATGGCACATCCCCAGCGACACCCTGTACGGTTCGGCGCGGGCCGCGGCCCTGCACGGGCTGACCGACACGCCCTACCACGGCGACTTCACCGCGTTCTTCAGCCACGTGCCCCTGCAGGACCGCCACCGCATGCGCCAGGCCTACCTGGAACTGCTCGACGGCACCCGCACCGACTACCAGGTGACCTACCGCACGCGCTTCGCCAACGGCGAGCTGCACTACCTGGAAAGCACCGCCAAGCTCTACCGCGACGCCCAGGACCAGCCCCTGCGCATGGCCGGCATCCTCATCGACATCAGCGAGCGGGTGCAGCGCGAACAGCGCCTGGCCGCCTCCGAGGAGAAGTTCGCCACCCTGTTCCAGAGCAGCCCGGAGCCGATCTGCGTCTCGCGCATCCGCGACGGCGTGTTCATCGAGATCAACCCCAGCTTCAGCCAGACCTTCGGCTGGCAGCCGGCACAAATCGTCGGGCAGAACGCCGCGGAACTGAAGTTCTGGGTCGACCCGGGGCGGCGCCAGGAGCTGTTCCGCCAGCTGACCCGCGACCAGGGCCTGAACAACGAGGTGGCGCGCTTCCACACCAGGGACGGCCGCGAGCTGACCTGCGTGCTGTCCAGCCGCTTCATCCGCGTCGAGCGCCAGCTGTGCATCACCACCACCTTTCGCGACATCAGCGAATGGCAGAAGAGCGAGGCCGCGCTCAAGGCCAGCCAGGAGAAGTTCGCCAAGGCCTTCCACTCCAGCCCGGACGCCATCACCATCACCGAGCGCGACAGCGGGCGCTATATCGAGGTCAACGAGGGCTTCTGCCGCCTGACCGGCTACCGGGCCGACGAGGTCATCGGCCGCAGCGCCACGGAACTGAGCGTCTGGGCCGACCCGCAGGAGCGGGTCATGATGGTCGAGACGATCAAGCGCGAAGGCCGCGCCTATCACTTGGAAATGCACGGCCAGCACCGCGACGGCCACGTCCGCCTGGTCGAGGTCTCGGTGGAGCCCATCGAGCTCGACGACATCCCCTGCCTGCTGCTCACCGCCCGCGACATCAGCGAGCTGAAGGATGCCCAGGCGCAGATCCATCACCTGGCCTACCACGACCCGCTGACCAACCTGCCCAACCGCGCCATGCTGATGGACCGCCTGACCCAGCAGATCGCTCTGCTCAAGCGTCACAACCTGCATGGTGCACTGCTGTTCCTCGACCTCGACCACTTCAAGCACATCAACGACTCGCTCGGCCACCCGGTCGGCGATGCCGTGCTCAAGCTGGTGACCGCGCGCCTGAGCGCCAGCGTGCGCCAGGAAGACACCGTCGCGCGCCTGGGCGGCGACGAGTTCGTGGTGCTGCTGTCCGGTCTGGAAGGCAGCCGCAGCCAGGTCCGCCACCAGGTGCGCCAGGTCGCGGACAAACTACGCCAGCTGCTCGGCGAACCCATGCACCTGGACGGCCATCGCCTGCAGGTCACGCCGAGCATCGGCATCGCCCTGCTGCCCGAGCACGGCGACAACCCGACCGACCTGCTCAAGCGCGCCGACATCGCCCTGTACCGGGCCAAGGATTCCGGGCGCAATACCGTGCAGGTGTTCCGCAAGGCCATGCAGGACGCCGCCAGCGAGCGCCTGCGCCTGGAAAGCGACCTGCGCCTGGCCCTGGCCCGCGGCGAGTTCGAGCTGCACTTCCAGCCCCAAGTGGATGCTCGCAACAACCGCATCATCGGCGCCGAGGCCCTGCTGCGCTGGACCCACCCGACCCTCGGCCCGCAGTCGCCGACCCAGTTCATCCAGGTCCTGGAGGAAAGCGGGCTGATCCTCGAGGCCGGCACCTGGGTGCTCAGCGAGGCCTGCCACGCCTGCGCCCGCCAGCTGCGCGACGGCCTGCTCGACCCCGCCCGCTTCCAGCTGTGCGTGAACATCAGCCCGCGGCAATTCCGCCAGCACAACTTCGTCGAGCTGGTCGAGCTCAGCCTGAAGAGCAGCGCCCTGCCGGCACCGATGCTCAAGCTGGAGATCACCGAAGGCATCGTGATCCAGAACCTGGATGACACCATCGCCAAGATGCACCAGCTGAAGAAGCTCGGCGTCAGCTTCGCCATGGACGACTTCGGCACCGGCTACAGTTCGCTGACCTACCTCAAGCGCCTGCCGGTGGACGTGCTGAAGATCGACCAGTCGTTCGTGCGCGACGCCACCAGCGACCCCAACGATGCCGAGATCATCCGCGCCATCGTCGCCATGGCGCGCAGCCTTAACCTGCAGATGATCGCCGAGGGCGTCGAGCAGCAGGAACAGCTGGACTTCCTCCTGCTGCAGGGTTGCCACCTGTACCAGGGCTACCTGTTCAGCAAGCCGCTGGCGCTGCCTGGCTTTCGCCAGTTGCTCGGCCTCAACCGCGAGCAGGCGTTCAAGGCATAGGCCGGTACGGTTCTGCTGCCGAGAGCCCGACCAAGAGGCAAATGCACAAGGGCGCCATACGGCGCCCTTGTGCATGCTTCAACTGTCGATGCAGGCCGCCGCTTCGCAGCGGCGCCGAGGTTAGCCGTTCAAGGCCGGCTGCGACGCATTGATCGGAATGCGCTTGGCCTTGGCCTCTTCCGGCACCACGCGCAGCAGGTCGATGTGCAGCAGACCGTTGCGCAGGCTGGCGGCCTGTACCTCGATATGGTCGGCCAGGCGGAACGACAGCTTGAAGCCGCGCTGGGCGATGCCCTGGTGCAGATAGACCACATCTTCCGCGCCGCGCTCGCGCTTGCCGCCGCTCACGGTCAGCACCCCGCGTTCGACCTGCAGCTCCAAGTCCTCTTCGTGAAACCCGGCCGCCGCGACCACGATGCGGTAGTGGTCGTCGCCATGCTTCTCGACGTTGTAGGGCGGGTAGGAACTGCCGGTCTCGTTACTGCGCAGGGCCGATTCGAACAGGTCGTTGAAACGGTCGAAACCGACCGATTGACGCAGCAGCGGGGCCATGGAAAAAGCAGTGCTCATGACATGTCTCCTGAATCTCAGCGAGTGGATTGACCGGGGCCCGACTTCGGCGCCCCTCAAGCACCCAGATGTGGACGCAGGAAAAAAATTCAAGGGGTGGTTGCTGCATCCCTCCGGCGGGCAGACCGCCCTCAGCGCCACGCACGCCAGCAGCCCCCCACCACTCAGGACAGCCGCGCAACCACCTCGCCAACACCCCGCTCGCCGCCAGCCGAAGCGGCCAGCAGCAGGTCCAGCCGCTCGCAGTCATTCTCGCGGCGCATGGCGGCGAACAGGGTGACCGCCTCCGGGTAGCTGCGAGTAAGCATGGCCAGCCACTGCTTGAGGCGCCCCGGGGCGTAGCGCGGGGCGATCTTGCACCGCGCCTGCCGCCAGAAATCGCGCAGCAGCGGCAGCAGCTCGTCCCAGCTCATCGGTACCACGCTGTGCCCGGCGCGCGCCGCGGCAATCTGCCGGGCCAGGTCCGGGCGGGCCACCAGGCCGCGGCCAAGCATGATGTCCTCGACGCCGCTGACCTCGCGGCAACGCCGCCAGTCATCCAGGCTCCACACCTCGCCATTGGCATACACCGGCACGCGCACTGCGTCCTGCACCCGCGCCACCCACTCCCAGTGGGCCGGCGGCTTGTAGCCGTCGACCTTGGTCCGCGCATGCACCACCAGCTGCCCCGCCCCGCCATCGGCCAGCGCCCGTGCGCAGTCGAGGGCGCCATCGGGGCTGTCGAAGCCCAGGCGCATCTTGGCCGTCACCGGGATCTCGCGCGGCACCGCCCGGCGCACTTCACAGAGGATGGCGTGGAGCAGCTCCGGCTCCTTGAGCAGCACAGCGCCGCCGCGCGACTTGTTCACCGTCTTGGCCGGGCAGCCGAAGTTGAGGTCGATCACCGGCGCGCCCAGCTCGCAGGCATAGGCGGCGTTTTCCGCCAGGCAGACCGGGTCGGAGCCGAGCAGCTGCACGCGCAGCGGCGTGCCGGCGGCGGTGCGCGCGCCGGTGCGCAGCTCCGGCGCCAGCTTGCGGAAGTGCGAGGCCGGCAGCAGGCGGTCGCTGACCCGGATGAACTCGGTCACGCACCAGTCGATGCCGCCGACCCGGGTCAGCACATCGCGAAGGATCTCGTCGACCAGGCCCTCCATGGGCGCCAGGGCAATTTGCACGGCAGGACTCTCGGAAAAAACGGGGCGGCGATTGTAACGGCAGGCGCCGGGCCTTTATAGCGCCGCGGCTGACCGCACGGCGCTTTCTGCAAGTGGCGGCCAGCTAGGGCGCCGCGGGCTCCAGCAGCGCCTGGCCATAGCCCTCGACGAACTCGGCCGGCATGCGCTTGGGCTTGCCGCTGGACAGCTCGATGCAGACGAAGGTGGTCTGCGCGCGCAGCAGGGTGCTGGCATCGGCCGGGCGCCACAGCTGGAAGTGGCGGGTCATCTTCAGGCGCTGGTCGGACTCGACGATCCAGGTGGCCATCTGCAGTTCCTCGCCTTCGTAGGCGCTGGCCAGGTAGTCGATCTCGTGGCGCAGCACGGCCATGGCCCGATCCAGGCGGCGGTACTCGCTCAGGTCCAGGCCCAGGCTCTGCGAGTGGCGCCAGGCGCAGCGCTCCAGCCAGCTGACGTAGACCGCGTTGTTGGCGTGGCCGAGGCCGTCGATGTCCTCGGCGGCCACCTGCAGGTCGATGACGAAGGGAGTCGGCAGATCCCAGCTCATGCCTTGACCTCCACGCTGGCGGCCAGGGCGCAGGCCTCGCTGGCCAGCTGGGTGATCTGGTCCCAGGCGCGGGCGCGGATCAGGTTGTCCGGGGCGATCCAGGTACCGCCGACGCAGGCCACGTTGGGCAGGCGCAGGAAGCTCAGCAGGTTGTCGGCGGTGATGCCGCCGGTGGGGCAGAAACGGATGCCGGTGAACGGCCCCTTGAAGCTTTTCAACATCTTCACGCTGGCCGCGCCGTTGGCCGGGAACAGCTTGAGCGAGCGATAGCCGTACTCCAGGGCCAGCAACACCTCGGACGGGGTCATCACCGCCGGCAGGTAGGGCAGCCCCGAATCGTCCGCCGCCGCCGCCAGGCGCTCGGTGCAGCCGGGGCTGACGGTGAACTGCGCGCCGGCATCGCGGGCCTCCTGGAACTGCTCGGCATGGATCACCGTGCCAGCGCCCACCAGCAGCTCCGGCAGGGCCTGGCGGATCGCCGCCAGGGCATCCAGGGCGCGCGGGGTGCGCAGGGTCACCTCGAGCACGCTGATGCCGCCGGCGTGCAGGGCCCGGGCCAGGTCCACCGCCAGTTCGACATCCTCGATCACCAGCACCGGCAACACCGGGCGCGCCTGCTGCAACACCTTGTCCATCGTCAGGCTCATGTCAGTCCCCTTCATCGAAAATACTTGCGCCACGGTCGGCCGCACCGACCAGGCGGCGCTGCGCGGCGAACAGCTCAAGACCGTAGCCGGCAGCCAGCCCATTCGGCGTCTCGGCCAGCGGACGCGCTGCCAGTTGTGACGGCGCCAACTCGACGCGCAGCACACCGGCCAGCGCATCCACTTCAAGCATGTCGCCGTCCTGCAGGCGGGCCAGGGCACCACCTGCCGCCGCTTCCGGGGTGACATGCAGCGCCGCCGGCACCTGCCCGGAAGCACCGGACAGGCGCCCGTCGGTGACCAGCGCCACCCGCTGCCCGGCCGCCTGCAGGTTGGCCAGCAGCGGCATCAGCTTGTGCAGCTCGGGCATGCCGTTGGCGCGCGGCCCCTGGAAACGCAGCACCAGCACCAGGTCGCCGCTCAGCTCGCCGGCCTGGTAGGCGGCCTGCACCGCGGCTTCGCTATCGAACACCCGCGCCGGGGCACGCACCTGCCAGTGCGCCGGATCGACGGCGGAGGTCTTGAGCATGGCGCGGCCCAGATTGCCCTCGAGCAAGGTGAAGCCGCCCTCGCGACTGAACGGCTCGGCCACCGGGCGAACGATATCCAGTGCCGGGCTCTGCGCCGGCAATTTGCGCCAGGCCAGGCGCCCCTCCTCCAGCCAGGGCTCGCGGGCATAGTCGGCCAGATCGGTGCCGGCCGCGGTGGCCACATCGCCGTGCATCAAACCGGCCGCCAGCAGCTCGCGAATGATCCAGGCCGGCCCGCCGGCGGCCTGGAACTGGTTCACGTCGGCCGCGCCATTGGGATAGACCCGCGCCAGCAACGGCACCACCCGCGACAATGCGGCGAAATCCTCCCAGAGCAATTCATAACCGGCAGCCCGGGCGATGGCCGGCAGGTGCAGGCCGTGGTTGGTCGAACCGCCGCTGGCCAGCAGGGCCACTACGGCGTTGATCAGCACGCGGGCGTCGATCTGCTCGCCGACCGGCAAGTAGCGCTCGCCCTTCTGACTGTTGCGCGCCACCAGGCGCGCGGCCTCGTCGGTCAGCGCATCGCGCAATGGCGTGTAGGGATGGACGAAGGCGCTGCCCGGCACGTGCAGGCCCATGGCCTCCATCAGCAACTGGTTGGTGTTGGCGGTGCCATAGAAGGTGCAGGTGCCGGCCTCATGGTAGGCGGCCAGCTCGGCGGCGAGCAGCTCGTCGCGATCGACCTCGCCGCGCACATAGCGCTGGCGCACGGCGGCTTTGTCCTTGTTGGCCAGACCGGAATGCATGGGCCCGGCCGGCACGAACACCGCCGGCAAATGACCAAACTGCAGGGCCCCGATCAGCAGGCCCGGGACGATCTTGTCGCACACCCCGAGATAGAGGGCGCCATCGAAGATGCCGTGGGTCAGGCCGATGGCCGTGGCCTGGGCGATCAGGTCACGGGAGAACAGCGACAGCTGCATGCCCGCCTCGCCCTGGGTGATGCCGTCGCACATGGCCGGCACACCGGCGGCGAACTGCGCGGTGGCGCCGACGCGGGCCAGGGCCTGCTTGAGCCGCTCGGGGTAGTCGCGCAGCGGCGCGTGGGCCGAGAGCAGGTCGTTGTAGCTGGAGACGATGGCGATATGCGCCGAGCCGCCCTGGCACATGATCAGCCGGTCATCCACCGTCTGCGCCGCCAGGGCATGAGCCAGGTTGGAACAGCCCAGATGCTGGCGCGGCGGTCGTTGCGCGGCCTCCTGCAGGCGCGCCAGATAGCGCGCGCGACGCGCCGCCGAACGCTGTTCCAGGGCGGCGGTAACCTGTTCGACAACGGCATTGAGCATCACGGCATCCGCTTTTCACTCTGATAAGCCAGAGTGTAACGACTTAGCCCCGGTTCGGGGCGTCCTGTGCCAGGGCCATTTGCCATACCGCCAGCCATGCACCGGCGGTTATTGCCGGCCCCCCAGGGCGCGCCTTGCGCAACAGAAAGCCGCAGGCTGTCCCGGGGTGCACGGCGCACCCCGCGCCACCATCGCCGATTCAAGGCGCCCAGTAGATGCGCAGGGGGCTCAGGCCGTTGTGGTACAGCGCATGCAGCGGCAGCTCGCGGCCCTGCGCATCAGCGCGGGCGACCCGCTCGATCAGCTCACGTTTGGCCGCGCCGAAGGCCAGCAGGCCGAGCCAGCCACTGCGACAGAGCATCGACAGATTCAGCGACAGGCGCTGGCGCGGCTCGCTCGGCGCCCAGGCCGGCAGCGCGGCGGGCTCGGCCGTTGCGTCGAGGGCCGCGGCCAACCCCGGCATGCCGGCGAACAGCGAGGCGAAGTGACCGTCTTCGCCCATGCCCAGCAGCACCGCGGCAAATGGCAGCCGGGGCCGCAGCCACTCCTGCCAGCCGAAAGCGGCCAGCTCGGGCGTGGCACCCTGGCGCGGATCGAGCACCCGAGCCAGAGGCAGACCGCACCGCAGCAGGCGCACGTTGCTCTGCGCCGCATCCGCGGCGACCCAGCGCTCGTCGGTCGGCGTCAGGTCGATGCACGACCAGTCCAGCGCGGCCTGCGCCAACAGCGGTAACAGCGGCTGCGGGCTGCTGCCACCCGGCAGCAGCAGGGTCGCCCGCACCTGTCGCGCCAACGCCTGGCCCAGGACCGCGACCAGGTCATCCGCCAGCTGGCGGACACACTGCTGGTGATCGGGAAATTCGTGGAACTCGACGGTTTTCATGGACGGGGGCCATCACGGGACAGGCCGCCATGATGCGCCATCTCGGCCGCCGCCCCAAGCGGCTCGCGCCCGGGCCGCCACGCCGGGCGGCCCGGGCACGAACTCGTCAGGAGGCCAGCGCCGCGCCCCCATCCGCAGCGCCCAGGCCACGGCGCGCCAGGCCGGTCGACGGGTCGGCGCTGCCCAACAGCTCCAGCACCGCCTCGGCCAGCTGCGGGTCGGCCAGCAGCTTGCTGTGGCCGCCACTGGGCAGGCGCAGCAGGCGACTGGCCGACCAGGCCGCGTGGATGCTCTGCGCCTCGCCGACAGGCACCAGCGGATCATCCTCGGCATGCACCACCAGCCCGGGGAAAGCCAGCTCGTAGCGTTCCACATCGATCTGCGCCGCCGGCATGCCGGCGCTCTGCTCGACCATGCGCACGAAGCGCGCCCGCGCCTGGCGCGGCAGGCCGACGAAGTGGGCGAAACGGCGCAGCGCGCCGAGGATCTTCGCCGGCGCGGCGATGGTCACCAGCATTTCACTGCGCAGGCCCAGCTGGGTCGCCAGCAGCGCACTGGCGCCGCCCATCGAATGGCCGATCACCGCCTTCAGCGGCGGCAGCTCGCTGGCAGCCTCCAGCAGCGCCCGGGCAAACAGCACCACATGCGCATCGTGCCCCGGCGAACGGCCGTGGGCCGGGGCATCCAGCGCCACCACGCCGTAGCCGGCACGCACCAGCACGCGGATCAGGCTGGCGAACTGCGTCGGTCGCCCTTCCCAGCCATGCAACAGCAGCACGGCCGGCCCCTGCCCCCAGCGCAGGGCAGAGAGGCCGAAGCGCAGGGTGATGCGCTCAGCCTCGGCCAGCAGCGGCAACTCCCAGTCGCGCGGCGGCAGATCGCGCGGGGTGAGAAACGCGCGGTGCATCTTGCTGGCGACCAGCTCGGGTGCCAGACGACCCACAGTGGCATTGAAGCCACGAACCCAGCCCAGGCTGCTCATATCGCTTCTCCTCACTATCACGTCCGGCGCTGCCGGACCTTGCCTCAGACAACCGCCGACTTGGCGGCCCGCAGAACTCGGTCGGATAACGCGCCATCGCCCAGGGCCCGGGCAATCGCCAGGCCGCCGACCATCAGCGCCAGATCGGCCAGCACCTTGTCGGCCTCCTCCGGGCTGCCGGCCAGCTCGGCCGTCATCAGCTCGATGTGCTCGGCCAGGCTGGCGCGAAAGCTGTCCGGCAAGCGCGACAGCTCCCCCAGCGAACTGGGCAGCGGACAGCCATCGTCCTGGCTGTCGCGGTGCTTGCGCGACAGGTAGAAGGCCGCCACCAGGGCGCGTCGTTCCTGTGGCGAGAGATCGCCATCCAGCTGCTGGAGCAGGCTGCGACGGCGGCCGAGCAGCTGGCGGAAAGCCTCCAGCATCAGCGCATCCTTGCTCTCGAAGTGGGCATAGAAGCCACCCACCGTCAGCCCCGCCGCCCCCATCACCTCGCCCACACTGGGCTCCGCCGGGCCGCGCTGGATCAGCGCGGCGCTGGCGGCGGCAAGGATGCGTTCGCGGGTCTGGGCCTTCTTGTCGCTCATGGCTGCCTCCAAAAATATTATGATTGAAATATTATGCTCATAATAAATTTCCGCAAGCAGCAGATGCGACCATTGGTCGGCAGGCTGTTCACGAGGGGGAGGATTTTTCGGAGGCGGAAAAACAAAAGGGCCACTCCGTAAGAGTGACCCTTGAAGCCCGCAAAACGCGGAAAGAAAATGGCGTCCCCTAGGGGACTCGAACCCCTGTTACCGCCGTGAAAGGGCGGTGTCC
>NZ_WELK01000010.1:13422-151348 GCF_009799925.1 Pseudomonas sp. R-28-1W-6 | reverse complement strand
CTGTGCTCACTTAGTGACTCCCGATTGTGCTGTGACTCTCTTGTGGCGCCTAACGTTTGGTTAAGGGGCCGGCTTCAGCCGGTCCCGAGTGAGCGAAGCGAACGGCTTGAACCACTAGTTATGTGCATTTCCGTGCGACGAAGACTACTGGATCGTAGGTTTCGGACTTTGGCCAGAAGACCAGCCCAAATGGCTCTGCCTCAATCATGATTCCAGGTTCATCAAGGGTCCATTCGTTGATCTGCTGCGGGCTCTCAATGACTGCGTATACAACGCCGGGAGTTTTCCCGTACTCCAGCGTTACGGAATCACCGATCTCTACTGTTTCGCCACTGGAGTAATTCATCTGTCAGTGTTTCCGTACTCTGATCTAGCTAAATGGACATAACGTTTGGTTAAGGGGCCGGCTTTAGCCGGTCCCGCAGTGAGCGAAGCGAACGACTTGAACCAGTTGTTAGCCATTAGGTGCCAAGGAGTACACCGCAGGCCAAGACAGTGCTGCATAACACTGTTTGATTAGCTAAGAATCCTATACCAAATCCTAGGAAGCCAGTAGTAAAGGCGAGAACTGGTTTGTTTTGCTTTGAAAGTCGACTAAAGATTCCGGTGATAAGTAGACTAATAAATGCTCCGGGCAATGAAAATATATGACCTAGACCAAGTAGGTCGTTTGTTGCTGATGGTGCCCAGTTTGCTCGGATATAGATTCCGAAGGTTAGCCCAGCAGCAAGAACTGCGCCGGAGATAAATAGGGGCTTTGTCTTAATGAGAGCGCTTGGGATGAAAATTAATAGGAAAACTGACGCGTAGTACCAGTGTCCGATGAAAAGGACATCACCTTTCGTTAGAGTAATAGCAGCCACAACAGCAATTGCTGCTGTTGTGGTGACTGCGTCCGTGCGTAGTGTCAGATTCATTTTGGTGGCTAACGTTTGGCTAAGGGGCGGGCTTTAGCCCGTCCCAGTGAGCGAAGCGAACGATTTGAGCCAGTTGTTAGGCTCAAGGTGTTAGGCGGAAGGCTATTTGTAGCGCTCGATATTAGCGAAGACTTGGCCGCCATCTGATACTTTAACTCCAAAAAACTGAACCATCTCAAAGTCAGAATACAATATTGCGCAGGATCTGATAAAGGCGCTGCGAGGTTCCGTTAGCTCTTCATGGGCTACGCATTTAATTGCCAAGCACTTATCCTTGATGTGCGGGGTGCTAAAGCTCAGTTGTGTATGGTCTGTTTTATGTGCGATTCGGTGGGCAAACTCATTTCTGATATCGCGGATAATATGCAAGTCAGATTTTATGGCATCACTAACTAGCCCTAGCAGACGAGATAGATCAATTTTTGCTGAAAAATTGGCCAAAGGGCCATTTCCTTCGAAGAGTCGTTTCCATGCTTTTGGCTCGGAGTGCAAAAAAGATTCGATGGCAGCAGACATCGACTCTTCAATCCAGGCAGCACCAACAATGGCGACGCCCCGATCTGATTGCCCGTTCATTTCTTCAATAAGGGTCATCAGGCGTTTCTGAGCTTCTGCGGAGTTCGGATCGTATTTCATAAGGCCTAACTATAATTAGACGACATTACTGTCGCATAACATCCTGACGGATGTCCGATAATGTTCCTGCAAGCCGATTAAGTGTTTGATTGTTCTCACCCGGCGCAGAGTTAACGCGACAGGCTGATCAAGCAAACGCGACATCGGGCTGCGCGGGGCAAACGAAGGGACTGAGTGGGGCTGGCGCCGATGCTCCGGCGGGTAGGGCGGGGTTGCCATGCTGGCCTCCTGGCTTTGGCCGATTCCTTTCGTTGTGTCCGGCACGCTAACGCCTGCTGCGTTGTTGGTAAAGCCTGGGCAGGGTCCCGTGCTTCGGATATCGGGCTGGCTCTACAGCTTGGCTTTTCGCCCGGCCATATGCCGCAGGTAGCCGATCAGTTGCTGCAGTTGGTGATCGCCGAGCACTTCCTGGGTAAACCCTGGCATGCGCCCCTGGGGCCAGCGCCTGAGGCTTTGCGGGTTGCGGATGTATTGCTGCAAGAAACCCGCGCTGAAGTATTCCGTGGGGTTGTGCGGAATGTTCAGGTCGGGGCCGAACTGCGAGTCGCCGGCGCCGTTGAGGCGGTGGCAGGCCAGGCAGTTCTTCTGGAACTGGGCAAAGCCGGCTTGCACGTCGGCACCGGCATCCGCCGCCGGTAGCAGGGCGGGGAAGCGCTGGGCGAGCGGCTCCAGCAGGCGGATGCGGGCAACCTGGAACGGCCATTGCTCGGGGCCGATCTGCGCCGCTTCGGGGTGTTGCCAGACCAGGTAGAACGGCCCGGCGCTGGGCTTGCCCTTGGCCAGGGCCGGCCAGGGCCTGGCGGGGTCTTCCACCGCCAGCCAGGCGCGTGCGCCTTGTCGGGCCAGCAGCGGGGCGGCCGCCAGTTCGGCGGCAAAGCCGTCGAGGGCCACGGCTTGCAGGTGATCGCCCGCGTCCACTCCTTCGAGCAGGGCGGCCAGCGGCACGGCGCGGTAGTGCATGGCGCGCTGGTACGCCACATCGGCGGGAATGCGGATGTCTTCGGCCTGGGGGTGGGCAAGCAGGGCGGCGCTGTTCCAGGTGCGGGTGCCGGCGGGCAGCTCCAGTTGCAGCTCGGCGGCTGCCACGCCGGTGCTGTAGAGGGCGCCCAGCAGGGCCAGGCGCAGGACGGTTCTCAGCAGTCGCTGCATGCGGGCTCCTCGGCGTTCTGGCCGCTGGCCAGCTTGAACTGGTCGTAGCCGCCGGCATTGATCACGTGGCGGTAGCCCAGGGCCTGCAGTTCGTCCTGGGCCAGGGAGGAGCGCCGGCCGCTGCGGCAATAGAGGACGATGGGGGTGTTCTTGTCCGGCACCGCGGCGCCGATGCGCGCGCCGATCTGGTCATGGGGGATCAGCCGGGCGCCGGGCAGGGCGCCAGTGGCGAACTCGTCGGCGCTGCGGACGTCGATCAGCACCGCACCAGGCTGGGCGAGGGCCTTGAGGGCCTGGGCCTGGTCAATTTCGCCGGCCACGGCGGCCAGCGGCAAGAGCAGGCAGCCGAGGGCCAGGTTAAGCAGGAAAGGGCGCATGGGCATTACTCCGACAGGGCTGGATACGCCACGCTAGCACAGCGTCGGGGCCATCGGAGAGGGGGTTGCGTGGCCCGAGCAGCTACGGCGTCGGGCCACGGCAGCGGAAGAATGATCAGCTGACCAGGCGAGTCACGTTGGGCAGGATCAGGATAACGGTGGTGGCCAGGACGATCAGGGTCGCCTGCCGGTACTTGGCTTGTTTGAACATGTTGCCACTGCCTTTATTTTTGTTGGTGCATTGGCTGCCGTCCGCACTGAACGATCTGTCGGGCTCCTGCCGCGCACCGTGGCGCAGATAAACACCGCCCCGGCAAAACCCGGCGGCGGCCCCTTGCATGCCTAACTCTAGGGGCTACGTCACACCATGCTTAGACCACTTGGTTTCTAGGGCCTGCGGGGCAAAATCCTGTGGTTATTGCCGGTGCTCGGCAAGCCGGGGCCAGGCCTTGAGCCAGAGCCCTTGCGTGCCCTGCAGCGGGTACCCGTGCGCAACTGACCGCCCGTCTGAGCCGAACGGTCAATGGGCCTGAGCGCATCGGTCATTGAGTCCGGCGGGCGGGCGGCTAAGGTTATGCCACCCGGCATTCGCCGCTGCCTGTTACCGAGGACGTCATGACCGAAGCACTGATTTTCGACGCCGTGCGCACCCCGCGCGGCAAGGGCAAGAAGGACGGCGCGCTGTACAGCGTCAAGCCGGTCAGCCTTGTGGCCGGCCTGCTGCGCGCATTGCAGCAGCGCAATGGCCTGGATACCCGCCAGGTCGACGATATCGTGCTCGGCTGCGTGACCCCGGTGGGCGACCAGGGCGCCGATATCGCCAAGACCGCGGCGATGGTCGCCGACTGGGACGTCAGCGTGGCCGGCGTGCAGCTCAACCGCTTCTGCGCCTCGGGCCTGGAGGCGGTCAACCTGGGCGCGATGAAGGTGCGCTCCGGGTTCGAGGACCTGGTGGTGGTCGGCGGCGTGGAATCCATGTCGCGGGTGCCCATGGGCTCCGACGGCGGCGCCTGGGTGATGGACCCGGAAACCAACATGCACACCCACTTCACCCCGCAGGGCATCGGCGCCGACCTGATCGCCACCCTGGAGGGCTTCAGCCGCAGCGACGTCGACAGCTTCGCCCTGCGTTCGCAGCAGAAGGCCGCGCGTGCCAGCAAGGACGGTTCGTTCAACAAATCCCTGATTCCGGTCACCGACCAGAACGGCATCGTCCTGCTCGACCACGACGAGTTCATCCGTGGCGACAGCACGCTCGAGGGCCTGGGCAAGCTCAAGCCGAGCTTCGAGATGATGGGCCAGATGGGCTTCGACTCCACCGCGCTGCAGGTCTACAGCCATGTGGAGCAGATCAACCACGTGCATACCCCGGGCAACAGCTCGGGCATCGTCGATGGCGCGGCGCTGATGCTGATCGGCAGTGAAGCCAAGGGGCGCGAGCTGGGCCTCAAGCCGCGCGCGCGCATCGTCGCCACGGCGGTGACCAGCACCGACCCGACCATCATGCTCACCGGCCCGGCGCCGGCCACGCGCAAGGCGCTGGCCAAGGCCGGCCTCTCCATCGAGGACATCGACCTGTTCGAGGTCAACGAGGCCTTTGCCTCGGTGGTGATGAAGTTCATGAAGGACATGGGCGTGTCCGAGGACAAGGTCAACGTCAACGGCGGCTCCATCGCCATGGGCCATCCGCTGGGCGCCACCGGTTGCGCGATCCTCGGCAGCCTGCTCGACGAGCTGGAGAAGCGCCAGCTGCGCTACGGCCTGGCCACCCTCTGTGTGGGCGGCGGCATGGGCATCGCCACCATCATCGAACGAATCTAAGGGCTTTGTAGGGTGGATGGCCGCAGCCATCCACCGTGGCGGCGCGGTGGAAAACCGCGTTGCGGGTTTTCCACCCTACAGGCTCCCGAAAAGGACCAGAAGACATGACTGACGCCATCCGTTACGAAAAAGGCCAGGACAATATCGTCGTCCTGACCATCGACATGCCAGGCCAGAGCGCCAACACCATGAACGCCGCGTACCGCGAGGCCATGGGCCAGACCGTCGCGCGCCTGGAAGCCGAGAAGGACGCCATCGCCGGGGTCATCATCACCTCGGCGAAGAAGACCTTCTTCGCCGGCGGCGACCTGGGCGAGCTGATCCAGGTGACCAAGGCCGACGCCCCGGCCTTCTACCAGATGGTCCTGGGTCTCAAGGGCCAGCTGCGCCGCCTGGAGACCCTGGGCAAGCCGGTGGTGGCCGCGATCAACGGCGCCGCGCTGGGCGGCGGCTGGGAAATCTGCCTGGCCTGCCAGCACCGCATCGCCCTGGACAGTTCCAGCGTGCAGCTGGGTCTGCCGGAAGTGACCCTCGGCCTGCTGCCGGGCGGTGGCGGAGTGGTGCGCATGGTGCGCCTGCTCGGCCTGGAGAAGGCCCTGCCGTACCTGGCCGAAGGCAAGAAGGTGCGCCCGGACGCGGCGCTCAAGGCCGGCCTGATCCACGACATCGCCGCCACGCCCGAGGAGATGCTGGCCAAGGCCCGCGCCTGGATCGTCGCCAACCCGGCCGCCAGGCAGCCGTGGGACGTGCAGGGCTACAAGATCCCCGGTGGCACGCCGAGCAGCCCGAACGTGGCGCAGATGCTGGCCATCGCCCCGAGCGTGCTGCGCGACAAGACCAAGGGCTGCTTCCCGGCGCCGGAGAAGATCATGTGCGCCGCGGTGGAGGGCGCCCAGGTCGATTTCGACACCGCCCAGCTGATCGAGGCGCGCTACTTCACCGAGCTGACCACCGGCCAGGTGGCGAAGAACATGATCGGCACCTTCTGGTTCCAGCTCAACCAGATCAACGCCGGCAGCTCGCGCCCGCAGGGCCCGGCGCCCTACGTGACGAAGAAGGTCGGCGTGCTTGGCGCCGGCATGATGGGCGCCGGCATCGCCTATGTCTCGGCCGCGGCCGGCATCGAGGTGGTGCTCAAGGATGTGTCCATCGAGGCGGCGGAGAAGGGCAAGGCCTACTCGGCCAAGCTGCTCGACAAGAAGGTTGGCCGCGGCCAGATGACGGCCGAGAAGCGCGATGCCTTCCTGGCGCGGATCAAGCCGAGCGCCAGCGAGGCGGATTTCGCCGGCTGCGACCTGATCATCGAGGCGGTGTTCGAGGACCGCAACCTGAAGGCCAAGGTCACCGCGGCCGCCGAGGCGGCCGCGCTGCCCGATGCGGTGATCGCCTCCAACACCTCGACCCTGCCGATCACCGGCCTGGCCACCGCGGTGCAGCGGCAGGACAGGTTCATCGGCCTGCATTTCTTCAGCCCGGTGGACAAGATGCCGCTGGTGGAAATCATCAAGGGCGCCAACACCTCGGACGAAACCCTGGCGCGTGGCTTCGACTACGTGCTGCAGATCAAGAAGACGCCGATCGTGGTCAACGACAGCCGTGGCTTCTTCACCTCGCGGGTGTTCGGCACCTTCACCAACGAAGGCCTGGCCATGCTCGGCGAAGGCGTGTCGGCGGCGATGATCGAGACCGAGGCGCGCAAGGCCGGCATGCCGGTCGGCCCGCTGGCGATCAGCGACGAAGTGTCGATGAGCCTGATGCAGCATATCCGCCAGCAGACCGTGGCCGACCTGGCGGCCGAGGGCAAGTCGATCCCCGCGCATCCGGCCTTCGCCGTGATCGACCTGATGCTCAACGAGTACAAGCGTCCGGGCAAGGCGGCCGGCGGCGGCTTCTACGACTACCCGCAAGGCGCCAAGAAGCACCTGTGGCCCGAGCTCAAGGCGCGCTTCGAGAAGGCGGATGCGCAGATCGCCCCGCTCGACGTGCGCGACCGCATCCTGTTCATCCAGGCCATCGAGACGGTGCGCTGCCTGGAGGAGGGCGTGCTGCTGTCGGTGGCCGATGCCAACATCGGCTCGATCTTCGGCATCGGCTTCGCCGCCTGGAGCGGCGGTGCGCTGCAGTTCATCAACCAGTACGGCGTGCAGGACTTCGTCGCCCGTGCCCGTTACCTGGCCGAGCAGTATGGCGAGCGCTTCGAGCCGCCGGCCCTGCTGCTGGAGAAGGCGGCCAGGGGCGAGCGCTTCTGAGCCTGGACGAGGCGTGAGCTGGACCCGATGAAACCGGCCCCTGGTGGGCCGGTTTTTTTTGCGTCAGGTCGCCGCGCGGGGCTGGCTGCTTGTGTCGCCGCGGCTTGGCGCCATGGGCCGGGGGCTGCGCCACGCCGGGCTTTCCCTGTAGGCTGTGCGGCAGGTGCATTGAGCCGGCTTGCGAGCGGCGGGAGCGGGTATGGAACAGGCCATGAAGCGGCGTTGCCGGCACATGCGCAAGGTGGCGGCCGTGCTGGCGGCTCTGGCCGCGGCGGCAGCCCAGGCCGAGGGCAAGATCACCGAGCAGACCGACCCACAGAGCGGCGCCCGGGTGGTGAGCTTTGTGCAGGAGGTGGTGGCGCAGCGCGTCACCCTGAACTTCTTCGGCATGAGCGACCCGCAGAGCCGCGAGGTGCAGCTGACCCTGGTGCTGATGCGCGGCGGCGACCAGCCGCGCTACCAGGGCTGCGACCAGATCGATGTGCGGGTGGGCGGCATGCGCATCGGCTATCAGGAGAAGATCGAGAGCCGTAGCCTCAAGGTCGGCGTGGTGGAGTCGGTCTACGTGCCGCTGCGCTCGCGTGACCTGCAGCCCCTGCAACTGGCGCCGCGCCTGGACTACAGCATCTGCGGCGACCTCGCCAGCGCGACGGCGGCGGAGCTGGACGGTGTGCGTGAGGTCCTCAAGCGCCTCGGGCTGCGCTGAGCCCTTGGCGGCCGGTCAGACGCGTCAGGCCGCTTGGCACCAGCCGTACTGCAGGCACACCACTTCGTGGATATCCAGTTTCTCGTCCTGGCGGGTCGGCATGCGCAGGGTCAGCAGGCTGCCGTCTTCCAGGTGCACGACGGCTTCCGATTCGAAGCGCAGGCCGGATTCGTCCAGGCTGGCGTAGGTCACGCCATAGGTGCTCTTGCTGGCGAAGGCTTGGCTGATGGTCATCGTCACATCCTCGCTAAGGGGTTACTGGCGCTTGGCGGCCGCTTGGGCCTGGTGGGTGGCGGCGGCTGCCGGGCTGTGGAAGGCGGAGGCTGCGATCAGGCTGGCGATGGCTGCAAAACTGCTCATGGGGTGACTCCTGGCTGGCGAATGGGCTTGAACCCGAGGCCTGCATGATTGACCGGCCGCCCCGGCGACAGAAGTGAATGGCAGGCATGGTGACTATCACGCGCGCTGATGGCTGCCGAATATCGCCTGCAGGGCCTTTGCGGCCTCATGGATATTGCCTTCGCGGGTGCTTCAATGCAGGCTTAGGGCATGTCTCCCACCCTCAATCGAGTGAGGTAATCCGCCTACATGTCACTGCGCATCTGCATTCTGGAAACCGATGTCCTTCGCCCCGAATTGATCGAGCAATATCAGGGTTATGGCCGCATGTTCGAGCGCCTGTTCGAACGCCAGCCGATTCCCGCGCAGTTCAGCGTGTACAACGTCATGCAGGGTGATTACCCGAGCGATGACGAGCAGTACGACGCCTACCTGATCACCGGCAGCAAGGCGGATTCCTTCGGCAGCGATGCGTGGATCCAGACGCTCAAGCGCTACCTGCAGGAGCGCTACCAGCGTGGCGACAAGCTGCTCGGCGTGTGCTTCGGCCACCAGCTGCTGGCCCTGCTGTTCGGCGGCCATACCCAGCGGGCCGAGCAGGGCTGGGGCGTGGGCATCCATCGCTACGAGGTCAAGCAGCAGCCGGCGTGGATGAGCCCGGCGCTGGAGCAGCTGACCCTGCTGATCAGCCACCAGGACCAGGTCACCGCCCTGCCGGAAAACGCCACGCTGCTGGCCTCCAGCCCATTCTGCCCGATTGCCGCCTACTGCATCGACGATCAGGTGCTGTGCTTCCAGGGCCACCCGGAGTTCATCCACGACTATTCGCGGGCCCTGCTGGACATCCGCCAGCAGTGCATCGGCGAGCCGGCCTACCAGCAGGCGGTGGCCAGCCTGGAGCACGAGCACCAGGGGCAGACCGTGGCCGAGTGGATGATGCGCTTCGTCGCCCACGGCAAGCGCGACCTGCAGGACGCCTGAGTCTTGCGGCACGGGAGTCGCCTGGCTCCCATGCTTCCTACAGTCTGTTTCCGGTCTTGTGACTCCACTACCTGTTCGGCCCAGCGCTGGAAACTGTTGCGCAGTTTCCCTCCCTACGCGAATGCTCAGGCTTGCTAGGGTGGATAACGCTTTGCTTATCCACCGTGACGGCGATCCAGCCCCGTCACGGTTGGATCGTTACAGCCAGTCCATGCGCTTGAAGTTGACGAACAGGCCGACGCAGCCGACGCCGATGATGCCGAGCACGCCGAAGTAGCCGTAGTGCCAGGTCAGTTCCGGCATGTGCTGGAAGTTCATCCCGTAGATTCCCGCCACCGCGGTGGGAAACGCCAGGATCGCCGCCCAGGCCGCGAACTTGCGCTGGGTCAGGCTCTGCCGCGAAGACTCCAGCAGCAGGCCGATCTCGATGGCGTGGTCGGCCATCTCGCGCAGGCCGGTGAGGTCTTCCATCAGGCGGCTGACGTGGATCGCGATGTCGCGGAAGTACGGGCGCATGTGCTTGTCGATGAACGGGAAGTCCAGCTGTTGCAGCTCCTTGCAGATCTCCACCATCGGCGAGATCTGTCGGCGCAGGCGCAGCAGGTCGCGGCGCAGGCCGTGGATGCGCTCCACGTCGGCCTGCTGCAGCGGGCGGCCGAGCACGGTTTCCTCGATGTCCTCCAGCTCGCCGTGGATGCTGTCCATCAGCGGCCGGTAGTTCTCCATGACGAAGCTGAGCAGGGCGTAGAGCACGAAATCCTCGCCGTGCTCCAGCAGCAGCGGCCGCGCCTCGCAGCGCTGGCGCACGGTGGAGTAGGGCGCCGAGTCGCCGTAGCGGGCGCTGATCACATAGCCCTTGCCGGCGAACAGCTGGGTCTCGACGAACTCTAGGCGGCCTTCCGTGCGGATCGGCGAGTAGAGCACCATGAACAGCGCGTCGCCGAAGGTTTCCAGCTTGGGCCGGGTGTGCTGGGCGATGGCGTCTTCCATGGCCAGCTCGTGGATATTGAACTGCTCCTGCAGGCAGTGCAGCTCCTCGCTGCCAGGGTCGCGCAGGCCGATCCAGACGAAATGCTCGGGCCGGGTGGCCCACTGCTTGCCTTCATCGAGATTGAAGTCGGTGACTTTCCGGCCTTTGTGGTAGGCCGCGGCGGCAACGATCTGGCCCATGGGGTGTTCCTCTGCGATGCGATGGCGCAGCTTAACCGATGACCGGAGTGCGTGCAGCGGGGGCGCGGTGGCCGCTGGGGGCGGCTGGCGGAGCCCGGCGCAATCTGGCCGGGCCCGCGTCGGTTCTCAGGCCGTGGCCAGCTGCTGGTCGAGCTGTTCGATGCATTCCTGCATCAGCTGCTGGCAGCGTTCCATCAGTTGCGGCAGGTCGTCCAGGGTCAGGCCCAGGGTGGGGATGGCCGGCAGCGAGCGGATCATGATGCGTCCGCTGTTCCAGCGATTGAGCTTGAGACGCTTGGCATAGGTGCTGACGCACACCGGGATGATCGGCACGCCGGCGGCGATGGCCATCTGGAAGGCGCCTTTCTTGAACGGCAGCAGGCCATCGCCCAGGTTGCGCGTGCCCTCCGGGAACACCCAGATCGAGGTGTCGCGGTGTTGCAGGGTGTCGGTGGTGGTGAGCATGGCCTCCTTGGCCTTGCGCGCGTTGCCGCGGTCGATCAGCACGTTGCCGGCCAGCCAGTAGAGCTGGCCGAAGAACGGCACCCACTTCAGGCTCTTCTTGCCGATGCTCACGGTGCGCGACGGTACCACACGGCCGAGCACGTAGAGGTCGTAGTTGGACTGGTGGTTGGCGATGATCACGCTGGACGGCTTCTTGTCGAACAGGCTGGCCACCTCGGTCTGCACCTGCAGGCGCAGGATGCGCAGGGCCGGCAGCGAGTACAGGCGCGCGCACAGGCGGCTGTTGTCCGGATTGAAGGGCCGGCACAGGCCGAGCAGCAGGCCGAGGATGCCGGCGACGATAAAGTGCAGGCCCATCAGCAGCATGCGGGGGAGAAAAAGCATCGGGTAGGCCTGTAGGCAGACAAAAAGGCGGGCAGTGTACGGGCGTGCACTGCATTCGGCAATTGACCTTGATCAGCGGTTATTACCGAAGATTGCGGGGGTATTTTGCGGTGAATTCGGCGGCTGGCCGGGCGGCGCTGCCCGCCCCGTGGCGCTGGGCGGGCAGGCCGATCACATCGTGCTCAGACCTTGAAGCGGCCGAGCAGGCGGTCCTGCTGGCCGACCTGTTCGACCATCACCGCGCACTGGCGCACCTGTTGCTCGGCGCCGCCGGCCACTTCGTGGCTGATGTCGCGGATGTTGGTGGTGTTGCGGTTGATCTCCTCGGTGGTGGCGCTCTGCTCCTCGGCGGCGGTGGCGATCTGCAGGTTCATGTCGTTGATCCGGGTGATCGCCTCGCGGATGCGCCCGAGCATGTCGTTGGCCGCGCCGGCGTCCTCGGCGGTCTTGCTGGCGGTGTCGCGGCTCTGCTGCATGCGCGCCTCGGCCTGGCGCACGCCGGTCTGCAGCTGGTCGATCATCTGGCGGATTTCCTGGGTCGACTGCTGGGTGCGCGAGGCCAGCGAGCGTACTTCGTCGGCGACCACGGCGAAGCCGCGGCCGGACTCGCCGGCCCGCGCCGCCTCGATGGCGGCGTTGAGGGCGAGCAGGTTGGTCTGGTCGGCGATGCTGGTGATCACCGAGAGGATCGACTCGATGTTCTGGCTGAGCTTGGCCAGCTCGTTGATCGCCTGGCCGGTGTCTTCCATTTCGTCGGCCAGGCGCTTGATCGCCTCGGTGGACTTGGACACCACGCGCACGCCGTTCTCGGTCTCCTCGTTGGCAGCGATGGCAGCCTGGGCCGCGGCCTGGGCGTTGCGCGCCACCTCTTCGGCGGTGGAGGCCATTTCCTGCATGGCGGTGGCCAGCTGGTCGAGTTCCTGCAGCTGTTCCTGCAGGCGCCCGGCGGCCTGGTCGGCCTCGCTGGAGGTCAGCGCGGTGCTGTCGCGGACCTGGTGGGAGCTGCCCATCACCTCGCTGATCAGCGTCTGCAGGCTCTGCAGGAAGCGGTTGAACTCGCGCGAGACCAGGGAGATTTCATCGTTGCCGGTGGCCGGCAGGCGGCGGGTGAGGTCGCCTTCGCCGCTGTTGACCTCCTTGAGCGAGGCGCTGAGATGGTCGAGCGGTTTGAGCAGGCTGTTCATCAGCATGCCGAGCACGATCAGGCTGATGATCACCCCCAGCACGGTGCCGATCACCGCGCGCCAGCTCAGGGCGTCGGCTTCGGCCATGACGATGCTCTTGTCCAGCACCACGCCGATGTACCAGTCCATGCCCTTGAGGTTGGGCAGGGGGGTGAAGGACACCAGCAGATCCTTGTCGCCGCCGCTGATTTCCTGCAGGTCCTTGTTCAGGGCCGGGCTCTTGCCGTCGAACAGGGCGCTGTAGGGCTTGCTGTTCAGCTGGCTGTCGGGGTGGGAAATGATGTTGCCGTTGCGGCTCAGCAGGAAGGCGTAGCCGGCACCGTTGAAGTCCAGGTTGTTGACCGCGTCGGCGATGGTCTTCAGGCGGATGTCGCCGCCGAAGGCGCCGAGGAACTGGCCGGCGTTGCGGATCTGGCCGACCGCGGAGATGAGGATCTCGCCGCTGGTGGAGTCGACGTAGGGCTCGGTCAGCAGGGCCGTGCTGGCCGTCTTGCCGGTGGCGTACCAGGGCCGCTGGCGCCCGTCCCAGTCGGCGGCAGGCTGCCAGTCGTCACTGTTCTTGATCGGCTTGCCGTCGGCCTCGAGGCTGCCGAAGACCAGGATGAACTCGTTCTTCAGCATCGGCGCGTCGACCAGGCGCTGGACTTCTTCGGGGCTGTAGTTGCTGTCGAGGGTGTCGGCCATCAGGTCGATCAGCTTCAGCTTGGCGTTGAGCCAGTTCTCGATCTGCCGCGCCAGGGCGTTGCTCGACTCGGAAATGCTCGCTTCCACCTGGCTGCGCAGGGTGCTGCGGACTTGGTTGACTTGGGCGAGGGACAGTAGGCTGGTGGTGAGGAACAGCACGCCGGCGGCTGCGAGGCCGACCTTGTGGGCGATTTTCATGACATAGCTCCTGCGGCTATCAGGCAATTTATTGTCGTTGTGGCCTCGCGTCCCTGAGTGGCTGTGCGCTACACGATAATGCAGGTCGTGGCGTTGCGCCATTATGGCGACGCCAAAGAAAAAGCTTCTGTCCCATGCCTGTATCGCCGGGGCTGTGGCTGCGCTGAATTGCCCGGTTTTTCGCCGCGGGCAGGGGCGGGTTGGTGGCTTCGCGTGGTGCACCCGGTGTCGGGCTTGCGGCTGCGCTCTGCAGGGGCATGGCCCAAAAAAAGCCCGACACGAGGTCGGGCTTGGTTCGGCCGCTGGGCGCTTAGCCGAGGTGCTGCTGATCCAGCACGATGGCCTGGTCCAGCGTCTCGAGGAAGGCCTTGCGCACTTTCAGCTTGGTGTTCTTGTGCGCGGTCATGTTGATCTTCTTCAACTGCTGGGCGACGGCGACGGCAGTGGCCATCAGCTCCTCGGCCGGCACCACCTTGTCGAGGAAGCCGGCATCCACTGCGTCCTGCGGGTTGAAGATCTCGCCATTGATCACCGAGCGGTGGAAGGCCGACTTGCGCAGGCGGTCACGGGCCAGTTCGATGCCGGCGTGGTGCATGGTCATGCCGATCTGTACTTCGTTCAGGCCGATGTTGAACGGGCCGTCGACGCCGATGCGGTAGTCGGCCGAGAGCAGGATGAAGGCGCCCTTGGCGATGGCGTGGCCCGGGCAGGCGACGATGATCGGGAAGGGGTGGCTGAGCATGCGCCGCGCCAGGGTCGAGCCGGCGGTGACCAGGGCCACGGCGTTCTGCGGGCCGGAGGTCATCACCTTGAGGTCGTAGCCGCCGGAGAGGATGCCCGGCTGGCCGGTGACGATCACCACGGCGCGATCCTGCACGGCCTGGTCCAGGGCGGCATTGAAAGCGGCAATCACGTCCGGGGAGATGGCGTTGACCTTGCCGTTGTTCAGGGTCAGGGTGGCAATGCCGTCTTCGAGTTGGTAGCTGATCAGGTCGCTCATGGCGGGGTTCCTAGTCCTGGAGTGGGCTGAAGTGGCGCTGACGTTACCCAGCGAGGCGGCGCGGGTAAAGCGCTTTGGCTGACCATGCGGTCATCGCCAGCCGTCGGCAGCAGGCTATGGGTACCATCGAGGTTGCCAATTGGCTGCTATACCAGTGGGTGACTTAGGTTAGCCGGCAACCTGAGGAGTGCCCGTCATGCCGCGAATCGCCCATCTATTGCTACCTGCCAGCCTGGTGCTGTGCTTGCCGGGGCTGATGCTGCTGGCCGCCAGCAGCGCCAGCCACAACCCGGCCGGGGTCGTGCAGCTGTTCGTCGGCAGCCTGCTGATCTCCCTGGGATTGCTCCTGTTCGGCCACGAGCGTTTCGCCCCAGCCTAGCCGCAAAACCGCGATCAAACCCAGCGCCCGGCATAAGCGCATGAATCCGCTGAAAAAAACTTTTGCCTTAGGCCGCCTCTTCGGCTACATTAGCGCGCCTCGACAGACCAGACGGTTTGCCGAGACCCGGTGAAGTGTCCGAGCGGTTGAAGGAGCACGCCTGGAAAGTGTGTATACGGGAAACCGTATCGTGGGTTCGAATCCCACCTTCACCGCCAGATAGCTACACATAAAGCCCTGAGAACTAACAAGTTTTCGGGGCTTTTTGCTTTTCGGGTTTCGCTAGTGTCGATGAAGTGTCGAAAATCGGGTTCAGTCGTAGTGCGACCAGAGTGTAAGCGCGCGGCGGGTTTGGCGCATATTCGCGGGATACTTGGCACTGCGCGAGGGAAGCCTTGAGGGCGGGGTTAGCGCGACATTTGGCACTCGCACCACCGAATCTAGCACCCGTATTTGATCTTTCGGTAGCAGATGCTCGGATATACTCGCCAGCCTTCAATAGTCAGGGCTGTCAGTGGTCCATATGAGTTCTTTCGGAGAGTGTGATGCAGGATCGTATCAAGGAGCTGGATCTGGTCAGAGCCGTCGCCATCATCGCGGTGGTGATGATCCATGTGGCGTCGTTCTACCCATGGTTCAGCAAGGACTTCTCCTGGGGCGGATACTACATCTACTACCAGGTGACCAGCTTCGCTGTCCCGACCTTCATTTTACTTTCAGGCCTTCTGCTGAGCATGACCGGTGCAAGGCGGCCATTTAGATACACTGAGTTTCTCCGGGCGCGATTCCTCTACATTTTTTTGCCCTATTGCGCTTGGAGCGCCGCATATTTCGCCTACCGCTGGGACACCCTGAGCCCGCAAATTGCCATGATTGATTTCGTCACCGGGCGCGCTTTCTTTCACCTTTACTTTGTTGTAATCATTATCCAGCTCTACCTGCTGTTCCCCCTATTCCGCCTTGCAGCCCGCAGATTCGAGGCTCACCACCTTCTCGTCGCATTGATTGTCCAGATAGTCGCTATAAAGTCGGCCAGATTTCTGGCACCTGAATTGTTCGCCAAGCTATCGACGACGCTTTTCGTTCATTGGATTTTCTACTTCTACGTCGGCTGCGTGATTGGTACACGCTACGAAGCGTTCAAGAGCTTGGTCGAGAAATACGCCTCAGCCATCATCGGCGTAATGGCTGCAATCAGCGTCTACAAGATCGGCGATTTTTACTACATGACCCAGCTCGCCAAAAAGGCAACATTTTGGGGATACGCACAGGTCCTTACGCCAGAAAATGTACCCTACACGCTAAGCGTGGTTGCGCTTTGCATTTTTTGGGGGCAGCGCTTGCAGCGCCAGGCAACGCTGACAACGATTAAGGTAGTGGCAATCAACTCTTTCGGCGTCTACCTGTGCCACATGTTTTTCTTGCGTTGGCTAAAGAGTTCTTTTGAGGAGTACGCCGTCACATCGAGCAACGCACTGATCCTCTCAGTACTCATAGCCACTTTGATGGTTTCCATAGCGGTTACCACCCTAGTTGGCCGTCTGCCTTATGGCTCGCTTGTTGTTGGCAAACGCGGATAACCAAAGCATCTGAGGGCGGTCAGCCCTCCTGCTCCAGCAGAGGCAAGCGCGCTTTGATCTCAGCGACCTTCGCCAACCAGACGGTGTAATCCGGCTCTGCACCGGTGATAAGCGCATCATGCTCGGCCTCCATCTTGAGCGGATCTGACACTGCGCGGTATGCCAATAAGCGCATGCCGCGTACCTGCTCAGTTGTCAGCGGTACCAGTTTCACCTCGATCCACGCAGGACGGCCGCCTGCACTGCCAAGCTGCTTACCCTCAGGTGGGTTCTTCTTCCAAAAGATATCGACCTTGGCATCGGTCAGCTTCACAGCATCCGCCGGCCAGCTTCCTTTCGACTGGTAGTGAGCCTGCGTCATGTTAATTCCCTTCATCGGTTAGCGGGTTGAGCCGCAAGGCGTCTTGCAGGTGATCCGGAGATAAGTGTGCATATCGCATGGTCATCGTCAGGCTGGAGTGCCCCAGGATCTTTTGCAGGGTAAGGATGTTGCCGCCTCGCATCACAAAGTGACTGGCGAAGGTGTGCCGTAGCACGTGGGTAGCCTGACCAGCCGGCAGCTTGATCGACGTTGTAGCCAGCACCCGACTGAAGGTCAGCATGCAATTGCTGAATAGCCCATGACGCTTGAAGTGGGCTACTAGCTGAGCTGCCAGCGCTTTATCTATCGGAATGCTACGAGTCTTTCTCGACTTGGTATTGGCGAAGGTCACCGCCCCATTACGTACCCGCTCAGGCGTCAGAGCTTGAGCCTCTCCCCAGCGTGCCCCGGTCGAAAGACATACCCTAGCGACTAAGCCGATGCCCGGTGTGGTTTCACGAGCATCCAGAGCTTCCAGCACCTCATTGATTTGCGGAAGCGACAGGAAGGAGAGGGGTCTTTCCTGTAGACGCAGTGGTCTGACCTTGGCTAGCGGGTTGGGGTAGTCGGTATCACCCAGGCGGAACAGCTCGTTGAAAACAGCCTTGAGGTAGCCGAGGCGGTTATTCAGGGTTTTGCCATGCACGCCGGCTTCCAGCTGGAGGCGGCGAGTCTCGCAGTAGGCATTGCCGGTAAACGTCACCGCTACAGGGTCGCCAAGGTCTTTGGCCAGCTTAGCCAGTACCTGTTTGAGGCGAGCGGAATCAGCCAGCGTATGGCCATGCAGATCGTAGTAGCGAGTACACAGCTCAGAGAGCCGGCGCCGATCTTTAGGCTTGGGTGACCATGACGGAGTATCGACAACCTTGGTTCGACAAGTTGCTTCGAAGCGCTGGGCTTCGGCCTTGGTCTTGAATATCTTGCGGAAGCGCTTGCCCTTGATCGGTTCAACATCGACCTTCCAGCGGCCGTCTGGCAGTTGTTCGATGGCCATCAGACAGCCCGTCCCCACCGCACATGCCGTTCCTCCAGCAGATCCTTGATGTGCTTGTACAGGTCGTACTCGCTCATATCCTTGGCGGCATAGTGGTCGCGGATCACCGGCCAGCATTCCCAGGTTTGCAGCCGGTCAAACGCCTTTTTTGCACCCACCTTTTCCCTTGCCAGCAAGCTGACGAAGTTGCCCAGGAACAGCTCGACGTTCTTGCCGGAGAAGCCGCGAGAGGTCTTGTAGTAGCGCTTGTAGGCGGTGTCATCGAGCAGCGAATCGGCAGCGATATCGACCTGCACGTCATCCCTGATCAGCGTCCAGATGGCCTCATAGCGGCCCGGGCGAGCCTGCAGCTTGAATTGCCCCAGGCCATAGCGCCACAGGGCGTCCAAGTGGCCAGAAAACTCAGCAAAGGAGCGGGTTTCGATGGCCTTGCCGGTGTGCACGTCAATCGAGCCGCTGGCGAATTGCTGGATGACGGAGTGGTGATAACGCAGCTCAACGCGCCACACGTCTTGCTCCGGGTTGTAATTGTCCGGGTCTTGGTCGTCGAAGCTGTCACGGCGCTTCCAGACGCTTTCCCAGTAGTCGAGCTTGTCGGTGGCGCGGGCCTGTTCGGTCTTGTTGTAGATGGCGAGCTGGACGCCACCGGCAGAGCCGAACATGGAGGTTTCCCCGCGACCATAGACGCTGCTTTTGGTCGCCCAGTTGATTTCATTGATGCCGGAAATGTCCCGGTGAGTCCTGGCGCGGCAGTGCATGCGCGCTACCAGATCAACCGGAGGCTTCCAGCCCTGGAGGTCTAGCGCCAGATGCACGGCGCACTGGTTGAGTTCCACATGAGTCAGCAGTTCGCCCGCGTAGTAATCCATGCGCTCTTGCAGACGCTCAGGCGACAGGGCGTCGATTGCATGGGGCGAGACTTCGATTTTCAGGTGCGGGCCGATGGCGTCCATCTTGGCGTTGAAGTTCTTCACCAGCAGGACGAAACCCAGGTCGGCGTTCTGCAGCTTGTACTGGTAACCCGAGTCACGCCCAACTCGGCCGGAGTGCCAGCGCTGACCAGCGAAGTCGACCATGACACCCGGGGTCTCGAACAGCGCCATGATTTCCGGGCGGATCATGCCCCGGTAAAGCTGACGTACCGTGTCTACGCCGCAGCGCAGCAGGCGGACTTTCGACAGGTCGGTCATGGTTACCGTGTGACTGTCGAAGAACAGACGGCCGGTTGGCGATTCTTGGAAGTTCTGATCGACTCGCAGTTGGTCTTTAACGCTCATTTCTCATGCTCCAAATAGCTACGAATTGAAACTGTGTAATTGGGTTTATCTGACGTGTTACAGGGACGTCAGGGACGCGTCGCGCGCCCCTGCGTCGCTCTGAACCGAGCCGCTCCGACGGGGCGCGCGACGCGCTTAGTTGCTAAACGGCTTTTCATTGCGAGAGGTGTCCTCAACCACGGTCACCCGCGTAGCACCCGCCTCGAAGGCCTGCTGGGCGGTCTGCCGGGGTTCTTTGCTGGGCGGCGCAATCGTTTCGGCATTGGCCAGGGCTTCGGCCTGGGCCTTGAGGTCTACGCCAGCGCACAGAGCCGTGCCGCGCCACGCATCGCGCTGCAGTTCGACGTAGCACTCGTTGCGAATGACGACCCGGTAACCCAGGGCCTTGAGCTGGGCGGAGGTCTGCCGGAAGCTGAGCCCGGCCTCATCCACCAGATCGAACACCACCACATCCTTGCCCTTTTCGTTGTGGTAGCCGGAGAGCGTGCCCCTGACCTCGAAGGTGCGCCCCTTGAACGGGTGATCTAGCTCAGGAAGGCCATCAGCTTGAGGACGAGAAACAGGCTGAGCAGCCACAGACCCAGGCGCAGGAGGAAGGCTTTGAGCAGGAAGCGCAGTAGCCGCAGCGGCGGTTTGCTCAGGCTTACAGTTAATGCCGCAAGTGAAGATGCGCAGGCCATCGCCAGCGACCAGATAAGCGACAAGGCCGGCAATAAATACCAGGAGCCCCAGAACCTTAGGCGAGCCCAATAGGCTTTTACCCGCTGTCGTGTCGGTGACAACGCCGGTGGCAGTGGAGTCGTAGATGCGGAAGGTGGCGGGCTTGATCTTCTTGAATTCGACGATGGTGCCGTCTGTGCCGGGGCGGTTCTCCTGGGCATCGTGCATGGCCTCTTTGTAGTCGGAGCGAAGGAGGAGTTTGACCGCCGGACCGAGCAAGCCGAGGTTGGCATGCAGGTAGGCCTTTTCGCAGGTCAGACGGATTTCATCGCGGATGTAACGGATGTTCGGGGTGGTCAGGACGATGTCCCAGTTCCAGTGCCGATGGCGCGTCCAGGCATCCAGCCAGCAGGTAGGACGGTCGGCTTCCTTGGCCGCTTCCAGGCCACCGGGGAAGTCGAACTGTTCGAGGTCGCGCTCGCGCCAGGACTTGGGAAAGAGGATCTGCGTTTCATCGAAGATGAGGAACGCGGCACGCGGTGCCCACATGAACCAGCAGCGCATCTTTTCGAGGTCTTCGCTGGATTCCATCGACAGGTTGATCACGTCGAGGGTCTTGGGGGCGTCGGGGAACTCCTGTAGTACCCGATCCAGGGTGAAGCCGCGAATGTTGGTAATGATCACCCGACCGGCCAGGATGGCGGGAATGGCGTCGTCTTGAATGGCGCCGCTGGTCTTGTAGGCCCCGTTCGGCCCGTGATGGATCTTGATGGCCATGATCAGCGCCCAATGAACGGGATGAAGCGCATGACCATGCGGGTGGGGATGGCGGCCAGAATGATGGTCAGCGCCTGCGGCACGCCGAAGAAGTCGAGGGTGGCACGCATGTCGCTGGGAATGGAGTTGTAGGCACTCTGCGCCGCCTGGGTAACGCCCAGGTCGGCACTGATATCGCCGACCACTTCGGCCGCCACGTCGACCAGAAAAATGGTGCCCTGGATGAAGGCGTAGATCGAGGCCTTGGTCATGACCACGAAGCACTCTTTGACGAACTCGTAGATGCCGATAGCGAGCCAGTCCCAGGCGTACTGGAGGAATTGGTTGATGCTGTCGAAGAAGTCGGTGATGAAGCTGAAATCCATGGCTGGCCTCACTCTTTAACGAAGACGATGAACACCGCGATCAGAGCGGCGACGAACAGCAGGACGTAACGGATGCCCACCAGCTGATCGCTGTAGTCATCCACGCAGATACGGGCCAGCTCGGTGATTTCGCACGGCAGGGAGCCGCCACCGCCGTTGATGAACCAGCTATTCACCGAGTTGAAGTGCGAGGCCATGCCCTGCGTTTTGGTCTTGAGCTGTTCCTTGGCGGCGTCGATCTTGTCGTCCCACTCATCGAGGTCGAAGCTGCCTTTCTCGTTCGGCTCTTTGAGGCCTTCGACGGACTCGGTGTCCTCGCCGAGCTGGTCACTGATGGTGTCCAGGCGGTCGCCCAGGTAGTCCTGCATATCGAGGATGGCTTTGTTGGTCGCCGGATCACTGGTGCCCTGGGAACCACCGCCGACAGTGACGGAGCCCGGGGCCTGTTCATCGTTGGTGTCGTCACCGTCTGCGTTGCCGCCGTTGTTGGGGTGGTCGGCAGAGGTGTCGGAAATCTGTTCGCCCGTTTGCGGGTTGATGCAGACGTAAACGCCGTTGCTGTAGGTGCACTTGCGCGAGGAGGTGTCAGGCACGCACATGAACTCGCCGTTCACGGTGCCGCAGGTGTCGTCGGCGGAGTAGCAATAGGCCTGGCCATCCATGGAGCCACAGTTAGGCTGTTCCGGGTCCTGGCAGAAGGTATGCACGCCCATGGAGGTGCAACCATCATCCTGATCCATCACATCTTCGTCGGCGACTTCCGGGGCTTCGCCAGCGGCCATCGGGTCACCGGTGGCGGCGTACTGGGCGACGCAATAGGAGTTGGACGGGTCTTCGGAATTGAGAAAGCCCGAGCTATTTCCGCCGGGAGAGGGGATGTACTCGCAGCCGTTGTAGGAGACCGCCCGAGGGGTGGAGTAGGTGCCGCCAGCCGTATAGGAGCAGGACACGGTGAAGGTCTGCGTGTCGCCGGCATCGCAGGTCGGATTAGGATCACAAGCACCCGTTAATGCATTGTAAGTAGAGTTGGCGGGGCAAGAATCGCCATAGCGCCTAATGTCGCTAAGGAAAACCTGGGAATTATCAGGCCGAACGAAATAGCACTTATAAAGAGTATCTGAAGATTTGACGGTCTTTGGCGTTACAGTAGTTGAGCCAGTCAAAGCGACACGGGCTTCACATGCCGTAGCAAAATCAGGAAACTGACCAAGTTGCGCTTGATAGCCGGAAACTTCCCAGTAGTAATCAGCGGAATAAGCTGGCTGGAATAGAAAGGCAGCTAAAAGAAAAACGATTGTTTGGCACTGTCGCATACACAAAAAAGGGGCCTCTCGGCCCCCTCCCTCACAGATACTCGGCGGAACGGAGGCCCTGGACGAAGGCGCCTGCGCACAGAACGCCGAGTAGCAGTGACCAGATCATGGCGGTCAGATCTTCTTCACGACCGCGATGATCACGCCGACCACCACCAGACCGGCGACAACGGCAATCACGGCAGTTCCAACGGTGCCGCCGTCATCACCCGCAGCGTTCACCGCGGTGACGGCACCGGCCACATCGACAGCGGCAAAGGCGCTATTGGCGGACGCGAAGCCGACAGCGGCGATGGAGGCATTGCGCAGGGCAGCGCCCGGAGCGGTGAACAGAGCTTTGAGTTTTTGCATGGGTGTTACCTCTTGAGTTTGCGGAGTTGGGAAATGACGAGCCCCACGCCGAAGCCGATGGCAAACAGAGTGAGGGTTCCGCCGAAACCGATCTGGAACAGCTCGGCGGAGAAGCCGCCCTGGATCAAAAGGTCGAGTTGGCCTTCGGCTTCCGGGGGCAGCACATAGCCTTGAATCCACTCAAACGAGCTGCAGGACGCGGAGTTGTCCGTGTTGGTCGTCCAGGCGCGGCACACTTGAATGAACTCGGTGGCCATGTTTAAGCGGCCTCCTGCGGGTCAGCAGGGGCCGACGATTCGAGACAGTCAGGGCAAACCGTGAAGTGCGGAGCGCGGCGCAGATCCGCGAGCAGGTCAGCTTGCGGCGCGGGCTGATGGTGCAGTTGGCCCATGTCGCAGTTGCAGCGGTCACAGATCACGCGGTCACGTAGCAGCACGGTCGGCCCCTCCTGTTAGGCCTTGGCCGGTTCGGCAGGCTTGGCAGACGGGTTGGGCTGCTGCGGGCTGGCCTGGGTGGTGGCCTTGGGTTTCACCGACTCGATGTGCAGGGCGAGATTTTTGCCCTTGTTCTGGCCGCCACGGGCCACGTCGAAGGTGATGCGGACCAGTTCCAGGGGCGAGAACTTGGCACCGGCTGCGAAAATTTCTTCGGCGGCATCGTCGTCGGCCGCCATGCCGATGATGGACAGACCGTGTTCGGTTTTGCCGTCCGGCTCATCGCCGTAGAAGACCTTGATGTATTTGACGCCGCCCTCACCGTCGAAACGCTGAGTGCCAAGAAATGCAACTTCCATAGTCGAACGTGCCATCGGTATTACCTCGCTTGAATGCGCTGAATTGCGCGGTTTTGCCTTTCAGCAGGCCGAGCGAGCCCGAGCAGGTGAATTGTCAAAATTCGCCCTACTGGTTTTCTCGACTTGCCGGGGGTTCTAGTTCGCGCCCGTTTCGCGGGCCTTTACTGCGTTAACACCAAGGGCCTCGCCCTTGTCATCCCGTTTCGCCTCCGGCGTCCGCGACTGGCGAACCAGTCCCGGACGCCGGAGGCGATGAGTTGTCAGGTGGATCGGTCGACGCCGCGCAGGACTCGACCACCGATTGCATGGAGTGGCTGAAAGTCGACTCGATCAAGTCGGCCACCTCTACCAGTTGCCAGGTGCTCAGGACGGTGCCGAGGGCAATACCGATCACGATGGGTATCGACCATTCGCCCATGAGCGCGATCAGGCAGCGGGCCAGGTAGAAAGACCGGCTCATTGGCTTACGTCCTGATCGTCGCTTGGCTCTTGGAACTGAAGGGCCAGCCTTGCCAGTTCGGAGCAGGCATTGCAGCCGCAGAAGTCGCCGCCACACTTGGAGCAACTTTCACGGCATTGGTGACGGTCAGCGGTGTAGGGCTCGACGTGGCCGCAGTCCTGACACAGCACGTAACCATCGGTTAGCTCAGAGGCAGCGCTCATGAGTTCAGTTCTCCAGCTCGAAGGGTTCCCACACCGGCACGAAGGGCGTTGGTTTGACCGTGGTGAAGCACTCGCGCCAGTACTGCGGCGGGCGCAGGCTGGGCGTGTGTTTCGCGCAGGTGAAAGCCGGGGTGATCTGCCAGCGACCATTTACCTTGTGCGCTGATGCGGGGCGGCAGTGGGCGCAGGGTGTGGACTGGCAGAGAGCGGGCTTGGCCGTTTCGCGCTTTGACCAGCACACAGAGCAGTCGCAGGCCAGGGCGTGGGGTAGCTGTAGATACTTGTTGAGGCTCATTGGCAGCTACCTCCAGCGCGAAGCTCTGTTCAAGGCGCACGATCAGCTCGGCATTCAGGGAGCGGCGTGCAGCTTCGGCAGACTGTTCGACAAGGGCGCGGAGGGCAGGGGGCATGCGCAGTTTGAACTGCTGGTGGTCGCGGCTCATGCAGTCCACTCCTGTTCCAGCAGCCAAGAGCGGAGCAGGGCGCTGTTCACCATGCGGCGCTTGCCCACCTTGATCGTTGGAATGATTGCCTTCATTGCCCAGGCACGTGCTACCCCATAGGCAATTCCGTTGCGTTCGGCCCAGCTTTCGATGGTCTCAACGTCGCGCTGCAAGGTATGCAGCTTTGCTGGGTCAAGCTCTTCCAGTTCCATGCTCGTTCCGTCACTATCTGTGTCATTGCATACGGATTGACCCTATCTGTTTTGACTAGAGTCGAAACGAATAATATTCAGGTAGAGTCAAATTGGATAGAGCTTATTTAGATCAACCTGTAATGATAAAAGAACGCGTTATATCCGTACTCAAGCACAGCGGCTTAAAGCTTCCGCAGCTCGAAGAGTTGACTGGGATCAGCCGCTATACCTGGAGCAATCTGAAAAATCCGGCGAAGGCACGAGAGATCAAGGCAGAGGAAATTGAGGCAGTAGTGAAGCTCTATCCTCAGTTCGCGCTTTGGATCGTCAGTGGCAATGTGCATCCAGATTGTGGGCAAGTAAGTCCTGAGTACGAGACGGCGAATTCAAACTTGCCCAGTCAAAACGCGGGATAGCGATTACTCAAGAAGTAGCTAGGCGCTGGTACGCCCGTAGAGACAGGAAGCGAGATTGATGACAGGGACGAAGCCTCAACGGGAATACCTAGTTCCCACGCACATGGACTCTGACTCAGGCGCTGAGTCAGTTCTACCGAACCATCTCTATCAGAGTGCAAGCGATGCGACTTGTGGATAAAGATCGGCCAAAAGAAAACTTCAAAGAATTCACCGTCGATGCCGCTCTCCTGAGAGAGCTTGGTGAACGATTAGTAGGCAAACCCTACGTTGCCTTGTCTGAGCTGGTGAAGAACAGCTATGACGCAGATGCAACGGAGGTCAAGATTCTCTTTGGGGAAGACAGCATTACCGTTTCGGATAACGGGACGGGGATGAGTCCATCCGATTTCGTCGATCACTGGTTACGTGTAGGCACCATACACAAGCAAACCAATACGATTACTCCTCGAGGCCGAATCGTTACTGGATCGAAAGGTATCGGGCGCCTATCCGTTCAGTTTTTGGGGGAACAGCTAGAACTGGAATCCAAGAAGAAAGGAGAGCGCTACTTCGAGGCAGTAGTGGATTGGCCTGAAAACATAGGCGCAGGCGACCTCATACAAGCTGGTGCATATGTATTCCCGAGTGATTCAAGGAAGCCAATAAACGGAAGATTCGTAACTGGGACTTCCGTCACCATTCGAGGCTTGAAGCAACAATGGGGCAAGGCAGAGTTAAGAGAACTGGCAAGAGAGCTTTGGTTCTTGCAGCCCCCTGAGATGCTTTTGAAGTCACTCGACCAAAAAGACAAATTCAAGATCACCCTCAAGGGTGTTGCAGATGATGAAGAAAGAAGTTTTTCCGATCAAATGCATCAAGCTTTCGAGAATTGGATTGCTGTCATAGAGGGTGAGCTCAAAGACGGCAGCAAAGGCGAGGGAAGCAAGGTAAAAGTCACCTTCAAGAATGGTGATGAGTACAATGCATCGTACAAACAAAATACTTCTCTTCTCGACAGTGCTCGCTTCAAGATATACGTATTCAAGCTGTCAGGAAAACAGACGGGAGGCATTGAAGTAACAGCGGCGCGGAAGTATTTCAGGAAGCATGGTGGAATTCATGTGTATGATAATAACTTCCGCCTTCCATTCTATGGGGGCGAAGAACAAGATTGGTTAGGCCTTGAGTATGACCATTCTCATCGACTAAATCGTTCTGAGTTATTGCCGCCTGAATTTCAAGTTCCCAGCGGTCTTAATGACTTACCAACCAACGGTCGCATATTCGGCTTAGTACAAATCTCCACCTCTCATGAGCGTAAAGTTGCTGCTCAAGCGCAGCTTAGAAGGGGCAACTATCTCAATGTGCAAGTCACTCGCGATAGGCTAATTGACAACGATGCCTTCAAGCAGCTGGTCAATACAGTTAGATGGGCGCTGGACTTCTATGCAATGCGCTCTTTCGAGAGAAGGCAGAAAGAGAAGCTATCCAAGCGGCTAGAGATCCCTGAAACGGAGACCAAGTCGACGGAGATCCAAGAGCAGCTCTTTCAAATATCCTTGAGTGCACCCGCACAGGTAGCCAAGCAGATAGAGAAAGTCTCTGAGAACTTAAGAGAGCTCAGAGAGCTGGAAGATCAGCGAAAGAGTGCAATCAATGCAGAGCGAGTTCTACTGGCTGCGTTAGCTACTACAGGTATGGCTGCGTTGGCAATGGAGCATGAGCTGCAGAAGGAGCTCGTCGTCCTGTATGGCATCAAGGATCAACTCAAATCGAAGCGAGGCGCTTTGAACGAGGCCAAGATCATCGAGGCTTTGGATAACTGGGCAGAGCGAACGACAAGGGCAAGAAAACTATTCTCGCCGCTCATGAACGAGTATGACCGAGAAAAAAGAAACAAGTACAAGGCCAGGAAAGTCATTGATCAGATCGTGAAGAATTCCGAAGCCGTCATGCGCGACGTCAGCGTCGAAGTGGACATTGCTTCCGATCTTCAGTTGCCAGAAGCGACCTTTGCCGGGTGGAATGCGATCTTTCAGAACGTCTTGATCAACGCCGTAAATGCGATGATCAATTCGAAAGTTAGAAAAATTCATTGCTCTAGTGAATTCGACGACGGAGAGCATGCCATTTACGTTCAAGATACTGGCGCAGGCGTTCGACTGCATGACAGTTCCGACCTTTTCAAACCATTCGTACGTCGCCTCGAGATACCCGAAGAAAGAAAGAGCTTGGGCTTGGGCGGCATGGGCATTGGGCTGACCATCGTCAAGATGGTGGCCGATTCTTTGGGCTGCGAGGTTTCATTCGTAGAGCCCACTCCCCCTTTCAAAACAGCTTTCAAGATTTCATGGAGCGACCAGTGAAAATATTGATATTGGATGACGATCAAGCGCGTGCAGAGGATTGGAAGCAAGAGATAAGCAAGAGCTTGGGTGGTGGCGCTAACATAGTTGTGTACGATAACAAAAATGTGGGTCGTGTTATCTCAGAGCTCCATGAAAAAAGGTTGAGTGCTCGAGAGGGTAGTTATCAAACGGTAGTAGAACTTGATGAAGTCGACTTACTTATCGTGGATTATGATCTGCTCCGCCTGGATACCGATGGGCGTTCTGCTTGGTCAACGGGCGCTGAAGTCGCCTATGCAGCAAGATTGATGTCGAAGGTCGGGCCAATCGTTGTCGTCAATCAGTACGGAACGAACTCTTTCGATCTAACCATGCGTAGAACTTCTCCTTCCTATGCCGATTTGGATTTAGGCAGCAAGCACATCACGAGCACGGAGCTTTGGAAGGATGGTGACTTCGAAGACTTCAGGCCCTGGCATTGGCCAAATCTTCTCAGGGAGCCTTCACGATTCAACGATCTTTCAGCCTTCGTACTTGAGAACCTAGATAACTCAGTAGTGGAGGTTCTCGGTTTGGAGCTGTCCGACTTTGACTCTCCTCGCTATGTTTCGCCTGAACTACTTGCAAGGTTGGGTTTGAGCCGTAAAGGCGGCATGACATTCAGACAGCTTCTCGTAGGCACCCAGAAAGAAGACGGTAAGCACCAGCCCAATCCGATAAGCGTATTTAATATACTTGAGAAAGACGCTGAATTGGTCAAGGACATGCCTTCGGGCGTCCTATCTCGTTTAGGAGCCGCCGTTCTTAGTCATTGGGTTGAACGACTGATCCTTCCAAATCAGGAGTTGATAGCAGATGCTCCTCATCTGGCTTATCAGTATCCATGGATCCTAGAGAATCATGAAAGTACAGACGCATGGAAAGGGTTGGCAAGACTGGATGAAGTGGTTGGACTCACACCTGTCATTGAAAATTACAGAGTTCATCCTACGTGCTTAGTCAGTCGTGCTGCTTACTGGGCGGGACAAGTGAAACGAGAGATCGATGTGCCAGAGGAATTTTCCATGGCAAACGTTCCTGATCTCGCATTCTGCGAAGACACATCATCCTTCAAAGATAAAAGTGAATGCAAATCCTTCCCGAGTGATCTCCAAACATTCGATAGGGAGCGCTGGGTGTCTGACGACTTGTCGGCTGGTGGAGAGAAAGTCAATTACGAACCGCAAGCATATTTGCTGATGTGATTTTGGGGCTTCCATGGAAAGGTCAGATGCCAAAGCACTAACCAAGCTTCTCTTGGATTTGCATGATAATAATTGTAGAGCTTTTGCAAGCCACCCCCTGCTGAGTAAATGCAAGAAATTTGGCGAGCGGCATGCACCTGCGTATGGAATAGAAATTTTCTTTACAGATAAGAACTCGCATGCGCTATCTACTCAGATTGAGAATATGCTTGCCAATCCTAATGCAGGTACTGAGTCCCCTTATTTGTTAATTGATTTAGAGCCTGCGAACGGATGGATAAAAATTTTTAGGCTTGTGGTAACAGAACTCGGCAGTCTTAATGCAGAGGTAGTTTTCTTAAAAGCTGAGCTAGAGAGGAACATATCATTTGGCTATAGGTACGAGCATCCAGAAATCTTTAATGGGCCGGGTGCTGAAAAACATGCATTCTTCCATGTCCAGCCGATCAAGAGAACGCTAGTCAGGGGGCGAAATGTCGATCTACCCGGTTCGATATCTTGGATTCCCACCAGCACTCCAGCGTTTTTCATGATGGCTAGTAATGCCTGTGAAATAGTTTTGTATGCCGTGCATTCTGCATGTGGCTGGGAGTGCCTAAAATCTCTGAGGGTCGATAGTTATGTGCTTCGCAGGTTTCTGATGACAGGAGAAAGGGCGGCAAGTGCGTTCTGAGGAGGAAAAAGCAACGCTTAGGATGAAGGCTGTCAGAAGGGAAGGCACCCGTCCTGAGATTCTAGTGCGCAAGATCCTTCATGGAGTGGGGCTCAGGTTTCGTATAACCAAGAAGTCTTTGCCTGGCACCCCAGATATCGTTCTAACCAAGCACAAGACGGCTATCTTCGTGCATGGTTGTTTCTGGCATCGCCACCCTGGTTGTCGCTATGCGACTACGCCGAAGACGAGGCAGGAGTATTGGTTGCCTAAGTTCGCGGCCAACGTAGAACGTGACGCTAGGAAGACGGCTGTGCTCGAGGCGTTGGGCTGGCGGGTGTTGGTGGTGTGGGAGTGCGAAACAAGGGATTTGGCCGCCCTCGAGGAGCGGCTCAGGAGGGAGTTCAGTCTGCCTTCTTTGCCTTCGCCAGCTCATCGAGATGACGCTGAATACTGAGGCCAATGATTTCCCCTAGGCGTACAGGGACGGCGTTCCCAATCATGCGCCCTACTGCTTTGAAGGTGATCTTCTCTGGTGGCATGAATTTGTACGTCTTGGGGAAGGACTGGAGGGTAGCCGCCTCTCGTAGCGAGATTGCTCGGTTCTGATCTTCGTCATAGTGACCAAATCGACCGTTACCAAAGCCATAACACAGGGTGGTCATTGTTGGGCCTGGTTCGTCACCACGCATGCGACCATAAACACTAGGGTAGGTTTTACCGCTGGTTTTTTGATGGCATACCGCGCGAAGTGACTGCGGCCAGTCTTTCCACGTGCCGCCAGGCTTCGACAGCATGATTCGCTTGAGGTTGATGGGGCTCAGGGTCGCTGCGCGATGTAGTGGGTCTTTGGGGTCGCATTCACCGGCAGCAAGCTTCGGCAATTTGCCAATTGCTTGTTTAACGGTCTTGGGCTTGGCGTGTGTCTTGGGGATCATTGAGATTGGACCAAGTTTCGACGCAAGTAGGACATGTCGGCGCCTCTGTTGAGGTAATCCGTAGTCCACGCAATGAATTGTGCCTTCCCAAATGTGGTAGTCCTCATCCACAAGGCCTTTCACGAAATCGTGGTAGACCTTGTGCTTGGTCACGTCCGGCACGTTCTCCATGGTGACTAGCTCAGGTTTGATGCCTTTGATGAGCTTCTCGAAGGAGTACAGGAGGGGCCATTTTCGATCGGTGCTGGTGTCTTTACCTTGGTTGTAGGTAGAGAAGGGCTGGCAAGGTGCGCAGCCTGCAAGCAGCTTGATGCGGTCTGATCGATACCAGGCAGCGACGTCTTCTATTTCGACGCTTTCCACGCTTTCCGAGACAAACACGGCCCCTTTGTTGTTTGTCTGGTATGCGTATTCACAATTGAGATCGATGTCATAGCCAGCACGAACGCTGATGCCGGTCTTGAGCAGACCCGCGGTGAGCCCGCCAGCTCCACAGAAAAGATCGACGGCGTCTATTTGATGCATGGTGATGGCCTCCTAGCGGAGGACATTCTAACGGCTTTGGCTTCAAAGATCGAGGTCGAATGCTTAAAACCGCACATAAGCTTGTGGAGTTTACGCCTTCTGTAAGGCCGCTTTCAGCTGCTCAAGGCTGAGCCAATGCCTGGAGGCGTGAACGACTCGATGGCAGTTGGCGCACAGCAGGATTAGGTCCTCAAGGCGCGTTTTCTGGCCAGGCTCCAAGGTGTGTAGTGGTCGTGAGTGGTGAACATCTATCAATCCGGTGCCAGCTGCCCCATAGCGCTTGAAGAAGTCGAAGCCGCACGCCTCGCAGACCAGTTTGCCGTGTGAAGCCAAGGCCTGTTTTTTCTTGGCCTCCACAAGCTTTCGGCTCCTTTCCCTCGTTCGATGTAGGCGAGTGAGCACTTTGCCTTCAGCTGCCTCCTGAATGTCGAGTTCGTCATCTCCGTGGAGGGGGTTACCTAGTTGAGCGTCGGCCTCAACCGTTGAGCGGATAGCGGAGACGATGGCGGCCAATCGGTTAGGAGAAGTGGCGAATTCGTTCCAGACCACCTCTTCGTCCTTGTTGCCTTTGGCGAGCCCTGTCTTTCCGTCTTTGATGTAGTCGGGGTCCCAGCGTCGGAAGTTGCCGAGCTTCATATAGACGCCATTGGGGTTGCGGAAGCTGGCGGAGGAGGTGATGCCCAATGCCTGCCCCAGCTTGCCCAGGAACTGGGAGAGCTCTTGCACTTCCGCGTGGTGTTTGGAGGGCAGCGATTCGCGATGCTTGAGATAGAGGTCTAGAGCAAGAATGAGCTCGTCGCGACTCCAGGCAGGGTTCGACTGGGAGCTGCTTGAGGTCGACTGAGGAGGCTGAGTGTCGTTGGGCATGGGGCTTGTGAGTCGTTGTAGTGGCGCGCTGATAGTATCAGCTCGTTCAGATCACGGATTGACGGGGAGGTGGCGAATGGATGCAAGGCGGTTGGAGCTAATGGAGGGGCTAGTGCGCCTCTCTCAGGCAATGCTGCGTAAGCGCTCAGAACGTTGGTGCTTGCGGCTTTGGAGTCGTTATATCAAGGCAAGAGACCGGCATCAGTGTGTGCGTTGTCAGTCAAAGGAGCGCATTCAAGCCCACCACATATTCCGTCGCTCGCTTTACCCGTGGGGTTGGTATCAGCCAGGCAATGGCATAACTCTGTGCCATGAGTGCCATGAAATGTATCACTCAGATTTCAATGGGCGCCCTGATCTAAGTCTGCCAATCGACGCGCAAGGAGGGGACAACCTAGACAATGTGGCGTATTCCTTCTGGCTGCTCCTTGAGGATGCGAAAGATCAGGGGCTGAGCGAGGACGAATTTTACTTCGTCGAAGATCATATGCTCCTCTTCTTCGTCAAGGTTCAAGGGTATGACTTTTACCTGGACGCTGTGGTGCAGGGTCAGATGACTCGCCTGAGAGTGTCATACGAAATTTGGAGGCGATCGGGGGAGATGATGATCAACGCACTCATCAAAGCCAACATGCCTGACTGGGGTGAAGATGAGCTCTTCATTTCCATCTGAAGAAGAGTTACAGGACGCTAAAGCTCGCCTTGCTGCGGCTATCGGCTCAGGCCGGTCCGAGCGATGGTGCTTGGCACTTTGGAGTCGGTTCATTCGCTTGCGAGATGGCGGTTGCTGCCTGAGCTGCGGGAGTGGCGAGCAAGTGCAAGCACACCATGTTTTTCGCAAAACGATCTATCCGGCTGGTCGCTTCGAGTTGGGGAATGGCGTGGCGCTTTGTAGGAAGTGCCATTGGCTTCTACATGCTGAGTTCAATGGTAAGCCTATGGCTGATGAGCCGCTCAATGCTCGAGGAGGGGATAACCAGGACGAGATGGCTTTTCTTTACGGGCTCCTTGCGGACAAGGCAGATGAGCGTGGGCTTGACCATGATGAGTTCTATTTCATCAGCGACGAGATGCTTCATTTCTTCAATCGGTGGCAGGGTTACGACGAATTCGTGGAGAGGTCTTGCAGGAGCCAGCTGAAAAAAGCGCACGAGATTTGGAGGAACATGCCGCAGCAATGGTATCGGCAGTTAGCGGACGAGATGGGTCGTATCCTCTTGATGGCCGACCTATTGCGGGAAAGGGGGCAATAAGGTGTCGATAAAGTGTCGAAATCAATGAGCCGGATTGCCACGAAACGAGCGGGTGAGGGCGAGCTAAGCCCCATATTGAGTGGATTTGCGACATAACGAAACGATAAAAATAGGGTTCGAATCCCACCTTCACCGCCAGATAGCTACACGAAAAACCCCGAGAACTGAAAAGTCCTCGGGGTTTTTTGCTTTCTGCTGCCTGTGAGGCGCCGCGGGCTGGCCTTTAGGCCAGGCCGGCCCAGCCCAGGGTCAGGCCGGCGAGTGCCAGGTAGCGGCCGGCTTTGGCCAGCAGCACGATGAGCAGAAAGCTCCAGAAGGGTTCGCGCATGACGCCGGCGACCACCGTCAGCGGGTCGCCGATCAGTGGCACCCAACTCAGCAGCAGTGACCAGCGACCATGGCGGTGGTAGGCCTGCTGTGCGCGCTGCAGCCGCTCGGCGCTGACCGGGAACCAGCGCTTATCGCGCCAGTGTTCGAGGTAGCGGCCCAGCAGCCAGTTCAGCGCCGAGCCCAGCACATTGCCGGCGGTCGCCACCAGCAGCAGGCTGGCGATCGGTTGCTGGCCGGCCAGCAGCAGGCCGGCCAGCACCGCTTCCGATTGCAGCGGCAGCAGGGTGGCGGCGCCGAAGGCAGCGAGGAACAGGCCCAGGTAGGCCGAGATGTCCCACATCAGCGCGGCTCAGGCATGCAGGCCGGCCCAGCCGAGCAGGCCGACATACACGCCGACGGCGATGATCAGCAGGCCGGAGAAGTAGGGGGCGCGCCGCGCCAGGCTGCTCAGCCAGGGCCAGCGGTGGCTGGCGTGGCGGCTGCCGATGGCGGCGAGCACGCCGACCGTGACCAGGGTCAGGGCCAGGCCGATGCTGAAGCACAGCACCAGGACTGCGCCGAGGGTCACGGCCTTGACCTGCAGACACAGCAGCAGCACGGTGATGGCGGCCGGGCAGGGGATCAGCCCGCCGGTGAGGCCGAACAGGATGACCTGGCCGGTGCTCACCGTGCGGTTGTTGAAGCGCTGGCGAATGTCGTTGGCATGGGCGAGCTCATGGGCGTCCTGGTAGCCGTCGGCGCTCAGTTCCAGGCCCGGCAGCGCATCATGGCTGTGGCCATGCCCGGCTTCAGCGAAGCTCAGGTCGTAGTCATGGCTGTGCCCGGCATGCCCCAGGCTCAGGCGTACGCTGAACTGGTGCGGTTCGGCAATCTCGTCCAGCGATTGCAGGTAGCCGTCGTGCTCGGCGAAGTGGAAGGCCTGGGTCCGGCCGTCCGGGCGGGTGGTCAGCAGGCGGACCTCGCCGGCTGGCCAGGTCGCGCCGCCGAGCGCTTGCAGGCGCCAGCGCGGCGGGGCGCCGTCCTCGGCAATCGACAGCTCGATGTGGCCGTGCCCGGTATCGATGCGCCGGCTTTCGCCGTGGTGGTGATGGCCATGCTCATGCCCGTGTTCGGCATCATCCTCCAGGCGCCAGAGCCGTTCGCCGCGCCAGGTGCGCCAGAGCATCCAGCTGGCGATGGCGATGATGGCGGCAGCGGACACCAGCTGGAAGTAGGGCTCGGTGGTCTCGGCATCCAGATTGCGCCCCAGGTACAGGCCGCCCATCGCCACCAGCCAGACCACGGCGGTATGCGACAGCGTTGCCGCCAGCCCGAGCAGCACGGCCTGCTTCACCGTGCCGCGGATGGCGACGATGAACGCTGCCATCATGGTCTTCGAGTGCCCGGGTTCCAGGCCGTGCAGCACCCCCAGGAGAATGGCGCTGGGTACATACAGCCAGGCCTGGGCGGTGCCCTGCTGCAACAGTTGGGCGAAATTCGACATGGGGGACCTACAGGTATTTGCTGATTTGCTTGAATTCTTCCAGCGGCGCGTGATCGCCGCTGCCGAGGGCGGCCACGCTGTGTTCCAGGCAATGGTCGATGTGGTCCTGGATCAGGGTGCGCTTGGCCTGGCAGACGGCCTTTTCCACGGCATGCAGTTGCTGGGCGATATCCACGCAGGGACGGTCGGCTTCGAGCATGCCGATGATGCTGCGCAGATGCCCTTCGGCGCGCTTCAGGCGCTTGATGATGGCTGCATGGCTCTGGTGCAGGTGTGGTGCTGGCGGCGTGTCCATCGAGGGCCCCGTGCTTTGCCTGGATCGTGGCGTAAGGTTATCCCCCGGGGGAGGATGCAGGCAAGCACGGGCGGCACGCCAGTAGAGAGGCTCAGTCGTCGCGGGTCAGGACTTCCAGCAGCTCGATCTCGAAGGTCAGGTCGGAATGCGGCTTGATCAGCGCGCCCATCTGCCGCTCGCCATAGGCGAGGTGGGCCGGCACCAGCAGCTTGCGCTTGCCGCCGACGCGCATGCCCATCAGGCCCTGGTCCAAGCCCTTGATCACGCGGCCGGTGCCGATAACGCACTGGAAGGGCTTGCCGCGCTGGTAGGAGGAGTCGAACAGGCTGCCGTCCTGCAGGTAGCCGCTGTACTGCGTGGTGATCAGGGCGCCCTTGACGACTGCCTTGCCGTCGCCCAGTTGCAGGTCGATGACCTGTAGCTCGTTGATTGCGGTTTCGTTGCTCATCGCGTGCTCGTCGATTGTTGGCCCATGCTGGCGAGGGCAGCGTTTTCGCAGGAATCCACCGCGCTGGCAACTACCACGGTGAGCAAGAGGCCTGGCGATGGCGGAAGACCGGCCAGCGGCGCGCGGGTAGCGCGCCGCCAGCGAGGCCAGGGCGGGGGAGGAGAGCGACGCCTCGTGAGCATTGCCCTGCCGCGGGCACCCCGGTACCTGACCAGTGACGTATGGGGAGTGTCGACGGCGCCGCCACGGTAAGAGCCGCGCGGAAGGCGGTCAATTACGCGTGGCGAACTTTGGTTCGATAATCGGTCGCGGTTGGCAATTCGCCAGTAGGTGCTGGACGCCCGGCGGCTGGCGCAGGGGCGCCGCCAGTCGCATGCCGGGCCATTCCGGCAGGGGGCGAGGCAATCTGTGTGCGCTTATCGAACGCTCGGGCGCCGCCTGAATTGCGCCGGGCGCCGTCGATGACTAGTGTCGGGCCCGGATTCCAAGGCCTGTGCTCGCTGCGCCGGTTGCCCGGCAATGTGCCGGGGCTGCCAACCGTTCATCCCCTGCCTGCGCGCCGGGGCTGGTGCCCAGCCTTGAATCGGTGAGAATCTGACGAGAGGCTGCGACAAAACACCGCGCAGCCGCATAACAACAACCAGAGTGCCTTGCCCATGGACAGTTGCCTGCTGAGTGACAGCAGCCGCGTGTTCGAGCGTGCCGACCCCTACGCGGTGTCGAGCTACGTCAACCTGCACGTCGGTTGCCATGACATCCGCCTGCCCACGGTCGGGCGGCCGGAGGCGTCGCTCAATCACCGCAAGTTCGCCAGCCTGGACCTGTGTCGCATCAGCTACGGCGGCAGCGTGCGGGTCACCTCGCCGGCGTTGGAAACCATCTACCACCTGCAGGTCCTGCTGCGCGGCCATTGCCTGTGGCGCGGGCGTGGCGAGGAACACTATTTCAGCCCGGGCGAGCTGCTGCTGATCAACCCCCATGACCCGGTCGACCTGACCTATTCCGACGACTGCGAGAAGTTCATCGTCAAGCTGCCTTCGGCCCTGCTCGACAAGACCTGCCGCGACAGCCAGTGGCTGCGCCCGGCCGAGGGCATCCGCTTCGCGCCGCGGCACAGCCTGCAGCAGCTGGAGGGTTTCACCGGCCTGTTGCAGCTGGTGTGCAGCGAGGCCGAGAGCGCGCAGTCGGTGGCGCAGGTGCAGGAGCAGTACACCCGCATCATCGCCACCAAGCTGCTGGCGCTGCTCAGCAGCAACGTCAGCCGGGTGCTGCCGGGGCAGGGCGATGCCAGTTTCGAGCGCATCGTCCAGTTCATCGAGGACAACCTCAAGCAGGACATCAGCGTCGAGCAGCTGGCCCAGCTGGCCCACAGCAGCCCGCGTTCGCTCTATGCGCTGTTCGAGCGGCACACCGGCACCACGCCGAAGGGCTTCATCCGCCAGAAGAAGCTGGAGCAGATCCGCGCCAGCCTGAGCGACCCGGCCTCGCGGGTGCGCAATGTCACCGAGGTGGCGCTGGACTATGGCTTCCTGCATCTCGGGCGCTTCTCCGAGAGCTACAAGAGCGCCTTCGGCGAGCTGCCGTCCGATACGTTGCGCCGGCGCGAGTCCTGAATGCCCTGCACAACCCTTGCGTAGGGTGCGCCGCGCGCACCTGAGTCCCGTGCGTGGGTTCCGGTGCGCACGGCGCACCCTACGGGATTTTCGTCACCCCATCTGCCGTGCCCTTGTCTAGTCCGCCCATCCTGGGCCTGCCGGCATTCAGCTAATCGCTGCAAGCCGCGTATTCATTGGCTTCTACGACTTTGGTCGCGCCGCGCCGGGTTTTGCAGAAAACGGATAAAGGTCCTGCACAAAGCGGATATTGCCCGTCAGTCCCAAGCCATAGCCTTCATACCGTTGACACAATAACAACGGAGCCATGGCGATGAACCTGGGACTCGACTACCTGAACGGCCTGCTGCAAGAAGACAAAGAACAGGGCATTTTCCGCTGCAAGCGCGAGATGTTCACCGACCCGCGCCTGTTCGACCTGGAGATGCAGCACATCTTCGAAGGCAACTGGCTGTACCTGGCCCACGAAAGCCAGATCCCGCAAAACAACGACTACTACACCACCCACATGGGGCGCCAGCCGATCTTCATCGCGCGCAACAAGGACGGTGAGCTCAACGCCTTCATCAACGCCTGCAGTCACCGTGGCGCCATGCTCTGCCGCTTCAAGAGCGGCAACAAGGCCACCTACACCTGCCCGTTCCACGGCTGGACCTTCAACAACAACGGCAAGCTGCTCAAGGTCAAGGACCCCAAGGAAGCCGGCTACCCGGACAGCTTCGACTGCGACGGCTCCCACGACCTGAAGAAGGTCGCCCGCTTCGAGTCCTACCGCGGCTTCCTGTTCGGCAGCCTGCGTGAAGACGTGGCGCCGCTGGAGGAGTTCCTCGGCGAGTCGCGCAAGATCATCGACATGGTCTGCGACCAGTCCGCCGAGGGCCTGGAAGTGCTGCGCGGCTCCAGCACCTACGTGTACGAAGGCAACTGGAAGCTGCAGGCCGAGAACGGCGCCGACGGCTACCACGTCACCGCCGTGCACTGGAACTACGCCGCCACCCAGCAGCAGCGCAAGCTGAAAGAGGCGGGCGACGACATCCGCGCCATGAGCGCCGGCGGCTGGGGCAAGAAGGGCGGTGGCTTCTACTCCTTCGAGAACGGCCACCTGCTGCTCTGGACCCGCTGGGACAACCCCGAGGACCGTCCGCTGTTCGCCGACCGCGAGCGCCTGGCCGCCGAGTTCGGCGAGGCCCGCGCCGACTGGATGATCGGCCATTCGCGCAACCTCTGCCTGTACCCCAACCTGTACCTGATGGACCAGTTCGGCTCGCAGTTGCGCGTGGCCCGGCCGCTGTCGGTGGACAAGACCGAAGTGACCATCTACTGCATCGCGCCCAAGGGTGAAAGCGCCGAGGCCCGTGCCCGCCGCATCCGCCAGTACGAAGACTTCTTCAACGTCTCCGGCATGGCCACCCCCGATGACCTGGAAGAGTTCCGTGCCTGCCAGCAGGGCTTCGCCGGTCGCGCCATGGAATGGAACGACATGTCCCGCGGGGCCAAGCACTGGGTCGACGGCGCCGACGAGTCGGCCAAGGAAATCGACCTGCACCCGCTGATGAGCGGCGTGCGCACTGAGGACGAAGGCCTGTTCGTGCTGCAGCACCACTACTGGCAGCAGCAGATGATCGAGGCGCTGCAGAAGCAGCAGGACCAGCTGATCCACGTGGAGGGCGCGTAAATGAGCCTGACTTACGACGCCGTGCGCGATTTCCTCTACCGCGAGGCGCGCTACCTGGACGACAAGCAGTGGGACGAGTGGCTGGAGCTGTACGCGCCGGACGCCGAGTTCTGGATGCCGGCCTGGGACGACAAGGACGAACTGGTGGAAAACCCGCAGACCGAGATCTCGCTGATCTGGTACGGCAACCGCAGCGGCCTGGAAGACCGCGTGTTCCGCATCCGCACCGAGCGCTCCAGCGCCACCATTCCGGATACCCGCACTTCGCACAACATCAACAACATCGAGATCGTCGAGCAGGGCGATGGGCTGACCCAGGTGCGCTTCAACTGGCACACCCTGAGTTTTCGCTACAAGACCGTCGACCACTTCTACGGCACCAGCTTCTACACCCTCGATACGCGGGGCGAGAACCCGCTGATCAAGGCCAAGAAGGTGGTCCTGAAGAACGACTACGTGCGCCAGGTCATCGACGTCTATCACATCTGAAAACACGCCCTGAAGCCGCCGCGCTGGCGCCGCTTCAGGCCGCGTTTGCCATTGCCAAGAATTGTTTAGCGAGGTGCGCCATGAGCCACAAGATCGCCCTTAATTTCGAAGACGGGGTGACCCGCTTCATCGACGCCAAGGTCGGCGAAACCGTGGCCGATGCCGCCTACCGCCAGGGCATCAACATCCCGCTGGATTGCCGCGACGGCGCCTGCGGCGCCTGCAAGTGCTTCGCCGAAGGCGGCCAGTACGACCTGGGCGACGACTATATCGAGGACGCCCTGAGCCAGGCCGAGGCCGAGCAGGGCTATGTGCTGACCTGCCAGATGCGCGCCGAGAGCGACTGCGTGATCCGCGTGCCGGCTGCAAGCGACCTGTGCAAGACCCAGCAGGCCAGCTTCGAGGCGGCCATCAGCGCGGTGCGCAAATTGAGCGACAGCACCATCGCCCTGTCGATCAAGGGCGAGGCGCTCAATCAGCTGGCCTTCCTGCCGGGCCAGTACGTCAACCTCAAGGTGCCGGGCAGCGAGCAGACCCGCGCCTACTCGTTCAGCAGCCTGCCCAAGGACGGCGAAGTCAGCTTCCTGATCCGCAACGTGCCGGGCGGGCTGATGAGCAGCTTCCTTACAGGATTAGCCAAGGCCGGCGACAGCATGACCCTGGCCGGCCCGCTGGGCAGCTTCTACCTGCGCGAGATCAAGCGGCCGTTGCTGCTGCTGGCCGGTGGCACCGGTCTGGCGCCCTTCACCGCGATGCTGGAGAAGATCGCCGAGCAGGGCAGCAGCCATCCGCTGCACCTGATCTACGGGGTGACCAACGATTTCGACCTGGTGGAAATGGACAAGCTCGAAGCCCTGGCCGCGCGCATCCCCAACTTCACCTACAGCGCCTGCGTGGCCAACCCGGACAGCCAGTACCCGCACAAGGGCTACGTGACCCAGCACATCGAGCCCAAGCACCTCAACGACGGCGAAGTGGACATCTACCTGTGCGGCCCGCCGCCGATGGTCGAGGCCGTCAGCCAGTTCATCCGCGAGCAGGGCATTGCCCCGGCCAATTTCTACTACGAGAAGTTCGCCGCGTCGGCCTGAGGCACGCAGCGCGGAGCTCTTGTAGGCGCGGTCGGGCGGCGTTCCGCTTCAGCCGCGAATTGAGCAGCCAGGAGCTTCGCGGCTGAAGCCGCTCCCACGAGTCGAGATCGAGGTGCAACAGATGAACAAGCGTTTCCAAGACAAGGTCGCCGTGGTCACCGGCGCCGCCCAGGGCATCGGCCGCCGCGTGGCCGAGCGCATCGCCGCCGAGGGCGGCCTGCTGGTGGCGGTGGACCGCTCCGAACTGGTCCACGAGCTTGCCGAGCAACTGGGCGGCAACGTGCTGACCCTGACCGCCGACCTGGAACAGGCCGGCGACTGCCAGGGCGTGATGCAGGCCGCCGTGGCGCGCTTCGGCCGCCTGGACATCCTGATCAATAACGTCGGCGGCACCATCTGGGCCAAGCCGTTCGAGCATTACGAGACCCAGCAGATCGAGGCCGAGGTGCGGCGCTCGCTGTTCCCCACCCTGTGGTGCTGCCACGCCGCGCTGCCGCACATGCTGGAGCAGGGCAGCGGCGCCATCGTCAACGTCTCCTCCATCGCCACCCGCGGGGTCAACCGCGTGCCCTACGGCGCAGCCAAGGGCGGCGTCAACGCGCTGACCGCCTGCCTGGCGTTCGAGACCGCCGAGCGCGGCATCCGCGTCAACGCCACCGCCCCCGGCGGCACCGAGGCGCCGCCGCGGCGCATCCCGCGCAACAGCGCCGCGCCGAGCGAGCAGGAACAGGCCTGGTACCAGCAGATAGTCACGCAGACCCTCGAAAGCAGCCTGATGAAGCGCTACGGCAGCATCGACGAACAGGTCGGCGCCATCCTCTTCCTGGCTTCCGACGAGGCCTCCTACATCACCGGCGTGACCCTGCCGGTGGGCGGCGGCGATCTGGGCTGAGCAGCAAATCGTAGGAGCGGCTTTAGCCGCGAAGCTCTCGGTTTTCCGGGTTCGCGGCTGAAGCCGCTCCTACAGAAGGCCACCAAGTTGTTCACAACAAAAACAATAGAGAGAACCTTGCCATGCGACAGATAGACGTACACCAAGTCATCGACAACGCGCGCTTCACGCGCTTCCACTGGATGGTCATGGCGCTCTGCGCGCTGCTGCTGATCTTCGACGGCTACGACCTGTTCATCTACGGCGTGGTCCTGCCGGTGCTGATGAAAGAGTGGGGCATGACCCCGCTGCAGGCCGGCGCCCTGGGCAGCTATGCGCTGTTCGGCATGATGTTTGGCGCCCTGTGCTTCGGCACCCTGGCCGACAAGATCGGGCGCAAGAAGGGCATCGCCATCTGCTTCGCCCTGTTCTCCGGCGCCACCATCGTCAACGGCTTCGCCAGCAACCCCACCGAGTTCGGCATCTGCCGTTTCCTCGCGGGTCTCGGCTGCGGCGGCCTGATGCCCAATGCCGTGGCGCTGATGAACGAGTACGCGCCGAAGAAACTGCGCAGCACCCTGGTGGCCATCATGTTCAGCGGCTACTCGGTGGGCGGCATGCTCTCGGCCGGTGTCGGCATCTACATGCTGCCGCGCTTCGGCTGGGAGTCAATGTTCTTCGCCGCCGCCGTGCCGCTGCTGCTGTTGCCGCTGATCCTCTGGCTGCTGCCGGAGTCGGTCGGCTTCCTGGTGCGCCAGGGCCGGCTGGTGCAGGCCCGCGCGATCCTCCAGCGGGTCGATGGCGAGCAGGCGATCGGCGCCGATGACCAGCTGCTGCTGAGCGAGACCAAGGGCAAGGGCGTGGCCGTGCTCGAACTGTTCCGCGACGGCCGCGCGCTGCGCACCCTGTGCCTGTGGCTGGCGTTCTTCTGCTGCCTGCTGATGGTCTACGCGCTGAGTTCCTGGCTGCCCAAGCTGATGGCCAACGCCGGCTACAGCCTGGGGTCGAGCCTGTCGTTCCTGCTCGCCCTGAACTTCGGCGGCATGGCCGGCGCCATCCTCGGCGGCTGGCTGGGCGACCGCTTCAACCTGAGCAAGGTGATGGTCGGCTTCTTCGTCGCCGCCGCCGTGTCGATCAGCCTGCTCGGCTTCAAGAGCCCGACGCCGCTGCTGTACGGCCTGATCTTCGTCGCCGGCGCCACCACCATCGGCACGCAGATCCTGCTGTACGCCGGCGCCGCGCAGTTCTACGGCCTGTCGATCCGCTCCACGGGCCTGGGCTGGGCCTCCGGCATCGGCCGCAACGGCGCCATCGTCGGGCCGCTGCTGGGTGGCGCGCTGATGGGCATCAACCTGCCGCTGCAACTGAACTTCATGGCCTTTGCCATCCCCGGCGCCATTGCCGCCATCGCCATGAGCGTGTTCGCCATCAGCGCCAAGCGCCGGCAGCGCACGCTCGGCGAGCTGGTCGGCGCCAAGGCCTGAGCCTTAACCGTCTAACTGGAAGAGTGAAATGAGCCAAGTCCTGATCGAAAGCGTGTCGGCGGTGATCGTCGACCTGCCGACCATCCGCCCGCACAAGCTGGCGATGCACACCATGCAGCGGCAGACCCTGGTGGTGATTCGCGTGCGCTGCAGCGACGGCCTCGAAGGCATCGGCGAGTCGACCACCATCGGTGGCCTGGCCTATGGCAACGAGAGCCCGGAGAGCATCAAGCAGAACATCGACAGCCACCTCGGCCCGCTGCTGGTCGGTCAGGACGCGGCCAACATCAATGCCGCCATGCTGCGCCTGGATAAGGCGGCCAAGGGCAACACCTTCGCCAAGTCCGGCCTGGAAAGCGCGCTGCTCGACGCCCAGGGCAAGCGCCTGGGCCTGCCGGTCAGCGAGCTGCTCGGCGGCCGCGTGCGCGACAGCCTGGAAGTGGCCTGGACCCTGGCCTCGGGCGACACCGCCAAGGACATCGCCGAGGCCGAGCAGATGCTCGACCTGCGCCGCCACCGCCTCTTCAAGCTGAAGATCGGCGCCAACCCGGTGGCGCAGGATCTCAAGCACGTCATCGCCATCAAGCAGGCCCTGGGCGAGCGTGCCAGCGTGCGCGTCGACGTCAACCAGGGCTGGGACGAGTCCCAGGCCATCCGCGCCTGCCAGGTGCTGGGCGACAACGGCATCGACCTGATCGAGCAGCCCATTTCGCGCATCAACCGCGCCGGCCAGGTGCGCCTGAACCAGCGCAGCCCGGCGCCGATCATGGCCGACGAGTCGATCGAGAGCGTCGAGGATGCCTTCAGCCTGGCCGCCGATGGGGCGGCCAGCATCTTCGCCCTGAAGATCGCCAAGAACGGTGGCCCGCGCGCCGTGCTGCGCACCGCGCAGATCGCCGAAGCCGCCGGCATCGCCCTGTATGGCGGAACCATGCTCGAAGGCGCCATCGGCACCCTGGCCTCGGCCCATGCCTTCGTCACCCTGCGCCAGCTGACCTGGGGCACCGAACTGTTCGGCCCGCTGCTGCTGACCGAAGAAATCGTCAGCGAGCCGCCGGTCTACCGCGACTTCGCCCTGCAGGTGCCGCGTACCCCCGGCCTCGGCCTGACCCTGGACGAAGAGCGCCTGGCGTTCTTCGCCCGCAAGTGACCTGAGAGGAAATCGCCATGCTGTTCCACGTGAAGATGACCGTCCGCCTGCCGGCCGACATGGACCCGGCCAAGGCCGCCCAGCTCAAGGCCGACGAGAAGGAACTGGCCCAGGGCCTGATGCGCGAAGGCAAGTGGCGCCACCTGTGGCGCATCGCCGGGCACTACGCCAACTACAGCGTATTCGACGTGGCCAGCGTCGAGGCCCTGCACGACACCCTGCTGCAGCTGCCGCTGTTCCCCTACATGGATATCGAAATCGACGGCGTCTGCCGCCACCCCTCGTCGATTCACAGCGACGACCGCTAAGCCCCGACAACAACAAGCGAGGAAATCATCATGACCGTCAAAGTTAGCCACACTGCCGAAGTCCAGGACCTGTTCAAGGAGGCCAGCGGCCTCAACAACGACCAGGGCAGCCCGCGCCTCAAGCAGCTCACCCTGCGCATCATCAGCGACATCGCCAGGATCGTCGAAGACCTGGAAGTCAGCGACGACGAATTCTGGAAGGCGGTGGACTACCTCAACCGCCTGGGCGGGCGCAACGAAGCCGGCCTGCTGGCGGCTGGCCTGGGCATCGAGCACTTCCTCGACCTGCTGCAGGACGCCAAGGACGCCCAGGTCGGCCTCACCGGCGGCACCCCGCGCACCATCGAAGGCCCGCTGTACGTGGCCGGCGCCCCGGTCTGCGAAGGCGAGGCGCGGATGGACGACGGCAGCGAGCTGGACCAGGCCACCGTGATGTTCCTCGAAGGCGTGGTGCGCGACAGCGCCGGCGCGCCGGTGGCCGGCGCCGTGGTCGACCTGTGGCATGCCAACACCCAGGGCAACTACTCCTACTTCGACAAGAGCCAGAGCGCCTACAACCTGCGCCGGCGCATCGTCACCGACGCCGAGGGCCGCTACCGCGCCCGCAGCATCGTGCCGTGCGGCTACGGCTGCGCCCCGGACGGCCCGACCCAGGAATGCCTGGACCTGCTCGGCCGCCACGGCCAGCGCCCGGCGCACATCCACTTCTTCATCTCCGCGCCGGGCCATCGTCACCTGACCACCCAGATCAACCTGGCCGGCGAGCAGTACCTGTGGGACGACTTCGCCTACGCCACCCGCGACGGCCTGGTCGGCGACATCCAGTTTGTCGAGGACGCCGCCGCGGCCCGCGACCGCGGCATCGAAGGCAGCCGCTTCGCCACCCTGGAGTTCAACTTCCAGCTGCAGAAGGCCCCGGCCCCGGCCGCCGAGCAGCGCAGCGCCCGTCCGCGCGCCCTGCAGCAGGCCTGACCGTCACCCAGGCTGGGTTACCGCTCTTGTAGGGTGCGCCGTGCGCACCAGCCCCCGCGCACTGGGTTGCTGGTGCGCGCGGCGCACCCTACGGAGCCATTACAACAAGAGCGTTTCCCAAGGAACGCCATGCTTACCTTGCGAGGCCCCATGCACGCCTTGTTCCGCGATTTCTCCCTGTCGGCGCTGGTCGCCGGCTTCATCGCCACGGTCATCTCCTACGCGGGGCCGCTGGTGATCATCTTCCAGGCCGCCGACAGCGCCGGCCTGTCCCATGCCGTGGTGGCATCCTGGGTGTGGGCCATTTCCATCGGCAGCGCCGTGCTCGGCATCGTCCTCAGCCTGCGTTACCGGGTACCCATCGTCATCGCCTGGTCGGCGCCGGGCTCGGCGCTGCTGGTGTCCTTGCTGCCGCAGGTCAGCCTGAACGAGGCGGTCGGCGCCTATCTGGTGGCCAACCTGCTGATCCTGCTGGTGGGCCTGTCCGGCACCTTCGACCGCCTCATCGGCAAACTGCCCGGCGCCATCGCCGCGGCCATGCTGGCCGGCATCCTGTTCAGCTTCGGCGCCCGGCTGTTCCTCTCCATCGACGAGCAGCCGGGCCTGGTCCTGGCGATGTTCGCCACCTATCTGCTGGTCAAGCGCCTGGCGCCGCGCTATGCGGTGATGGCGGTGCTGCTGGTCGGCACCCTGATCGCCCTGGCCAGCGGCCAGCTGCGCCAGGAGGCGCTGCTGTTCGAACTGGCCACGCCGCTGTGGATCAGCCCTGCGTTCAGCCTGGCGGCGACCCTCAATATCGCCCTGCCGCTGGTGCTGGTGGCGCTCACCGGGCAGTTCGTGCCGGGCATGGCGGTGCTGCGCGCCGCCGGTTACGCGACCCCCGCCAGCCCGATCATCAGCGCCAGTGCCCTGGGCAGCCTGCTGCTGGCGCCGTTCGCCTGCCATGGGCTGAATCTGGCGGCGATCACCGCGGCCATCTGCACCAGCCGCGAGGCCCATGAACAGGCGGACAAACGCTATGTCTCGGCGGTGGTCGGCGGCGCGGTCTACCTGCTGTTCGGTCTGTTCGGCGCCACCCTGGTGTCGCTGTTCGCCGCCTTTCCCCAGGCGCTGATCGCCGCGCTGGCGGGCTTGGCGCTATTCGGCGCGATCGGGTCGGCACTGGCCAATGCCATGGGCCAGCCGGATGACCGCGAGGCGGCGCTGATCACCTTCCTGGTCAGCGCCTCGGGCATGAGTTTCCTCGGCCTGTCCGCGGCCTTCTGGGGCCTGCTGTTCGGCATCGCCGCGCACCTGCTGCTGCGCTGGCGCACAGGCCCGGCAGCGGCCGCCGCCACACCACTGGCCGAGCCCGCCGCGCCGGCCCGCCAGCCCTGAATCGGCCGCCTGCGCGGGTGCGCAGGCGGCGCTCCATCCCGCCCGATCTTGCGATGCCGGGCCCCGTCAGGGGCCGGGGCGGGTTTCTGCAACCTGGTAATAACAATAAGAGTACTTGCATGAACAACCACCACAAACGCCACTCCAGCCTTCTGTGCACCGCCATTGCCGCCGCGATCCCCGGCCTGGCCAGCGCCGCAGAAGGCGGTTTCATCGACGGCAGCAGCGCGACCCTGAACGCGCGCAACTACTACTTCAGCCGCGACTTCTCCGACATAGTCGGGCCGAACCAGCAGTCCAAGGCGGAGGAGTGGGCCCAGGGCTTTATCCTCAACGTCAAATCCGGCTATACCGAGGGCCCGCTGGGCTTCGGCGTGGACGCCATTGGCTTGCTCGGCATCAAGCTCGACAGCGGGCGAGGGCGGGTCAACAGCGGCCTGCTGCCGGTGCAGGACGACGGCGAGGCGGCCGACGAATACAGCCGCCTGGGCGTGACCGGCAAGGTGCGCCTGTCGAAGACCGAGCTGAAGGTCGGCGAGCTGCAGCCGAACCTGCCGGTGCTGGCGTTTTCCGACATCCGCCTGCTGCCGCCGAGCTACCAGGGCGTGAACCTGACCTCCAGCGAGATCGCCGGGCTGACCCTGCAGGCCGGCCATCTCAACTCCACCAGCCTGCGCAACGAAGCCGGCGACGACCAGATGATCGCCATGCTCGGCCACCTGCCGCAGCGCGGCGCTATCAGCGATGCCTTCAACTATGCCGGCGGCGACTACGCCTTCAATGCCGCGCGCAGCACCGCCAGCGCCTGGTACGGCCAGCTGGAGGACATCTACAACCAGCGCTTCCTCGGCCTCAAGCACAGCCAGCCGCTGGGCGCCTGGACCCTCGGCGCCAACCTCGGCTACTACGACGCCGAGGAAGACGGCGAGCGCCTGCTCGGCGACATCGACAACCAGGCGTTCTTCTCCCTGCTGTCGGCCAAGCACGGCGGCCACACCTTCTACCTCGGCTACCAGGCCATGTACGGCGACAGCGCCTTCCCGCGGGTGTTCGCCAACATCGCGCCACTGGGCAACGAGGTGCCGACCTACGAGTTCGCCTCGGCCGACGAGCGTTCCTGGCAGGTGCGCTACGACTACGACTTCAGCGCCCTGGGCGTGCCGGGGCTGATCGCCGGGGTGCGCTACATCGAGGGCGACAACGTCGACACCGGTCGTGGCTTCGAGGGCGAGGACTTCGAGCGCGACCTGGATATCGGCTACGTGGTGCAGAGCGGCCCGCTGAAAAACCTCGGCGTGCGCGTGCGCAACGTCACCGCGCGCTCCAACTACCGCAGCGACATCGACGAGAACCGGCTGATCTTCAACTACACCTGGAACCTGCTGTAAGCGGCTATCGGCTCTTGCGTAGGGTGCGCCGTGCGCACCAGGGCTTGTGCCGGGCCTGTGGTGCGCGCGGCGCACCCTACGAGAGCGAATGCACCGTCCAGGCGGCCGGGCCTTGTGGCCCGGCCTTTTAGCTCAAGGAGTCCCTATGTTGTGTTATTCCCATGGCCCCTGGTGGCAGGGCCTGGCCGCGCTGTGCGTGCTGGGCAGCCTGTGGCCGGGCGCATTGGCCGTCTGGGCGCTCGGCGCCGCGCTGCTGTGCGGCCTGCTGGCGGCCATCGCCTATGCCCGGCGACCGCCGCTACCCGCGCCGCAGACCTTCTATGTCGAGGTGCCGGTGCCCGTGCCGGCAGCGCCCAGCACCGAGCCAGCGCCGGCTGCGCCGCTGCCCGATCTGGGCCAGCCGCTGGACGAGTTGCTCGACAGCATCCAGCGCAGCGAGGCGGACATGCAGTACGCCACCGAACTGGCCCGCGCCGGCGGCGAGAAGGTGCAGGCCAGCGCGGCCAGCATCCAGGCCGCGGCGGCCGCCATCGAGCAGCTCAGCGGCTACATGGGCGAGGTGGAGCAGCTGTTCAACGAGCTGGGCGCGCAGTCCACGCGCATCGCCGCGCTGGTCGGCGGCATCCAGGACATCGCCCGGCAGACCAACCTGCTGGCGCTCAATGCCGCCATCGAGGCGGCGCGGGCCGGCGAGCAGGGCCGCGGCTTTGCCGTGGTCGCCGACGAGGTGCGCCACCTGGCCACCCGCGCCAACGACTCCAGCGAGCAGATCCGCCAGATCGCCGGCAGCCTGCAGCGTTCGGCCGATGAGGCGCGGCTGGGCATGCAGCAGGCCGCCGACTCCACCCGCAACGGCCTGGGCACCACCGGCGCGGCCCTGCAGGCCATGGCCGAGATGCGCGCCGGGGCCCAGGCGCGCCAGGAGATCGTGCTGCGCATCGTCGCCCAGCTGGCCGGCCAGCGCGAACGCACCCTGCACCTGCAGGCGCTGTGCGCGGCGGCTGCCCCCGGCTGAGCGGTGCCTGACGCGGCGTGAGCCAGGCGCGAGCGGCCGGCGTGCCGGGTGCTCGTCGCCGCGTCCGGCACGTGGCGATCCAGGTCAGGGATGCTGGGCTACTGTTAGGGGTAGCCGACACCACTCCCTGCCCTGATCCAGCCCCAGGCGGACGCGCGATGAGCGAAGCTGACCTCGAAACCACCCTGGCCACCGATTTCGCCCGGGCCCTGCATGACGTCGATGGCGAATGCTGGTTTCGCCAGATGGCCGATGGCCTGCCGCTGATCGTGTGGACCACCGGGGCCGATGGCGTGGTCGACTATTTCAACCGGCGCTGGTGGGACTACATCGGCGCCAGGCCGGGCACGCCGAGCGAAGCCGGCTGGCAGGCGATGCTGCACCCGGATGATCTGCAGCCCACCCTGGCCCGCTGGCGGCAGGCCCTGGCCAGTGGCGAGGCCTATGCCGTGGAATACCGCCTGCTGCGGCCCGCCGACCAGAGCTACCGCTGGCACCTGGGGCGTGCCGAACCGCTGCGCGGGGCCGGCGGGCAGATCGTCAAATGGCTGGGCACCTGCACCGACATCGATGACCAGAAGCGCGCCGCCGAAGCCATGGCCCAGATCCAGGAGCGCCTGCAGGAACAGGTGCACGAGCGAACCATGCTGATCGAACGGGTCAATACCCACCTGCTGGCCGAGGTGCAGAAGGGCGAGTACCTGCTGCGCCAGTTGCAGTCGCACAGCGACAACCTGGCGCGGATCATCGCCACCCAGGCCCGCCTGGCCCAGGCCGAGCTGGACCTCGAGCCGTTCCTCGACCTGATGGTGCAGCAGATGCAGGCGCTGACCCCGGCCTCGGGCGCCGTGGTGGAGCTGGTAGAGGGCGAGGAGATGGTCTATCGCGCGGCCTGTGGCAGCGTGGCGCCTTTCGTCGGCCTGCGCCTGGCGATGGGCAACAGCCTGTCCGGCCTGTGCGTGCGTTCGGCCTCGGTGCTGATGTCGCCGGATACCGAGGAGGATCCGCGGGTCGACCAGGAGGCCTGCCGCCGGATCGGCGTGGCCTCGATGGTGGTGGCGCCCTTGCTGCTGGCCGGCAAGGCGGTGGGCGTGTTGAAGATCATGGCGCAGCAGGCCAATGCCTTCAGCGCCACCGATGTGCAGACCCTGCAGCTGATGGCCGGCCTGCTCGGCTCGGAGCTGGGGCATCAGGTCGATTTCGAGAACAACCAGCGCCTGCTGGCCGAACGCACCGAGGAGGTGGCCAAGCGCATGGCTTCCGAGGCGGTGCTGCGCGCCAACATGGAGCGCACCCAGCGCATCATCGAGAGCTCCCACGAGGCCTTCGTCTGCGTCGACCAGCACAGCGTGATCAGCGACTGGAACTCCGAGGCGAGCCGGATCTTCGGCTGGACGCGCGGCGAGGTGATCGGCCGCCCGCTGACCTCGCTGATCATCCCCGAGCGTCTGCGCAGCGCCCATCACCAGGGCATGGCGCGCTTTCTCGAGACCGGCCAGGGCCCGGTGATCAACCAGCGCGTCGAGTTGCCGGCCCTGCGCAAGGATGGCAGCGAACTGATCGTGGAAATCACCATCAGCACCAGTGGCAGCGGCGCGCAGCGCGAGTTCAGCGCCTTCATGCGCGATGTCACCGAGCGCAAGCGAACCGAGCAGGAGGTGCTGCTCAACCAGCAGCTGCTGCGCTCGGTCACCGATGCGATCCCGGCCGTGGTGGCCTTTGTCGACACGCGGGAGGTGCTGCGCTACTGCAACAAGCCGTTCCTGCAGACCTTCGGCAAGATCGAGGCGCAGTGCCTCGGGCATACCTTGCTCGAATTGCTCGGGGCCCAGGAGTACGGCTTCATCCAGCCCCATGTGCAGCGGGCCCTGGCCGGCCAGCAGACCTCCTTCGAGCGGGCGCTCAAGGTGCAGGACAACGAGCGCTATCTGGAGGCGCGCTACGTGCCGGAGCTGGATATCGGCGGCGAGGTGCGCGGCTTCTACCTGATTCTCTGGGACATCACCGAACGCTGGGCGCTGGAGCAGCAGTTCCGTCTGCGCGCCCTGCGCGACAGCCTGACCGGGCTGCTCAACCGCGCGGCCCTGATGGAGGCGCTGGAGCATGCGCTCGCCGAACACGGCCCCGGCAGCCATGGCCTGGCCCTGCTGTACCTGGATATCGACCACTTCAAGGAGATCAACGACAGCCTGGGCCATGCGGTGGGCGACGAGGTGCTGCAGGTCTTCGCCGCACGCCTGGAGCGCCACGTGCGCGCCAGCGACGCGGTGGCCCGTCTGGGCGGAGACGAGTTCGTCATTCTCCTGCAGCACCTGCCGGCGGTCGGGCACGCCTGCGAAGTGGCGGCCAAGATCCTCGACGCCATGGACGAGCCGCTGCACGTTCGCCAGCACCAGCTGCAGGTTTCCACCAGCATCGGCGTGGCCATGCTCGACGGGCAGACGCCCTGCGCGCAGTCCTTGCTGGAGAAGGCCGACCAGGCGCTGTACCAGGCCAAGCAGGCGGGGCGCAGCCGCTTTTGCCTGGCGCCCTGAGCGGGGGCTTTCCCTGGGCGGGCCAAGCGCTTAAGGTGCGCCGATTGTTTGCTGGGGACGGCCGATGGCGTGCTGGGACATTTTCTGTACCGTGGTGGACAACTACGGTGATATCGGGGTGACCTGGCGCCTGGCGCGCCAGCTGGTGGCCGAGCAGGGCGCGACCGTGCGCCTGTGGGTCGACGACCTGGCGGCGCTGCAGCGCCTGTGCCCGCAGACCGATCCGGCGGCGGCGCAGCAGCTCATCGCGGGCGTCACGGTCTGCCACTGGCCGGCCGACTGGCCGGCGGTGGAACCCGCCGACGTGGTGATCGAGGCCTTCGCCTGCCATCTGCCGGCGGTCTTTGCCGCGGCGATGGCGGCGCGCCCGCGCCAGCCGCTGTGGCTGAACCTGGAATACCTGAGCGCCGAGGCCTGGGTCGGTGGCTGCCACGGCCTGCCGTCGCCACAGCCGGGTGGCCTGCAGAAGTTCTTCTTCTTTCCCGGCTTTCGCGCCGACACCGGCGGGCTGCTGCGCGAGGGCGACCTGCTCGCCCGGCGCCAGGCCTTCCAGGCCGATGCGCAGGCGCGTCAGGCCTTTCTCGCCGGCCTGGGTGTGCCGCCGCTGGCCGGGGCTCGGCTGATCTCGCTGTTCGCCTACGAGAATCCGGGTCTGGGCGAATGGCTGGACGTGCTGGCCGCCGGGTCACGGCCGACCCAGTTGCTGGTGCCGCAAGGGCGCATCCTCGGTGATCTGCAGCGCTGGCTGGGCGAGGGCGAGCTGCTCCCCGGCCACGGCTGGCAGCGCGGCAACCTGCGGATTCACCTGCTGCCGTTCCTCCGTCAGGAGGATTACGACCTGCTGCTGTGGGCCTGCGACTTCAATGCGGTGCGCGGCGAGGACTCCTTCGTGCGCGCCCAGTGGGCCGCGCGGCCGCTGCTCTGGCACATCTACGAGCAGGACGAGCAGGCCCACTGGGACAAGCTCGAGGCCTTCCTGGCGCTGTACCTGGCCGAGCTGTCGCCGGCCGCGGCGAGCGCGGTGGCCGGCTTGTGGCGGGCCTGGAACGCCGGGCAGGGCATGGGCGAGAGCTGGCTGGCGCTGGAGCAGGTCTGGCCGCAAGTGGCCGAACAGGCCGAGCGCTGGGCCGCGCAGCAAGCCTCTCGTCCTGATCTTGCCGCGGCGCTGGCAGAGTTTTACCGAAATTGGCTATCATGCGCGGCTTAGAAATTCGTACCTCCATCAAAATCCGGATATTCGTATGAAAACCGCACAAGAAATGAAACCCAACAGTGTGGCCCTGATCGACGGTCAACCTTGGCTGATCCAGAAAGCCGAGTTCACCAAGTCCGGTCGTAACAGCGCCATCGTCAAAATGAAGCTGAAGAACCTGATCAACGGCTCCAAGACCGAGACCGTTTACAAGGCCGACGACAAGATGGAGCCGGTTATCCTTGAGCGCAAGGAAGTGACCCTGTCCTACATCAGCGGCACCGACTACGTGTTCATGGACCCGGAGTTCAACTCCTACGAACTGCGCGAAGAAGACCTGGAAAGCGTTCTGCCGTTCATCGAAGAAGGCATGACCGACGTCTGCGAAGCCGTGTTCTTCGAAGGCAAGGTCATCTCCGTCGACCTGCCGACCACCATCGTGCGCCAGATCGCCTACACCGAAGGCTCCGCCCGTGGCGACACTTCCGGCAAAGTGATGAAGCCGGCCAAGCTGAGCAACGGTACCGAAGTCAAGGTTGCAGACTTCTGCAACATCGACGACTGGATCGAAATCGACACCCGCGACGGTTCCTACAAGGGCCGCACCCAGGCGCCGCAGGCCTAAGCCTCAGCGTCTCGCGCGTGACAAGAAGCCCGGCCAAGTGCCGGGCTTTTTCATGCCTGCGTTTTTTGCGCAGGGGGCGTGCGCAGCCGGCACTTGCGCGCAGTTTGCGCTGCGCGCGGCGCACCTTGCGGCGCTACAGGCGGAAGCCTTCGACTATGTGCTCGGCCAGGGTTTCCGTGACCTGCGACTGGCTGTTCTGCTTGCGCAGCAGCACGATGCTGGTCATCGGCAGCGTCGGCAGGCCCTCGGCCTCGCCGATGATGCGCATGTCCGGGGTGATCAGGCTCTGCAGCTGGGCGGTGACCGCCAGGCCGGCGCTGACCACGGCGAAGATCGCCGACAGGCTGGGGCTGGTATAGGCGATGCGGTATTCGCGCTCCATGGCGTCCAGGGCGTTGCAGGCCCAGGCCCGGCAGAAGCAGTCGGCGTTGAACATGGCCAGCGGCATGGGCGTCTGTTCGTGGGGGCTGAAGCCGATGGCCTCGGCCCAGACGAAGCGCTCCTGGCGCAGCAGCTGGCCGATCTCCTTGCCCGGCTCGCGGGTGACGATGGTCAGGTCGAGGTCCTGGCGCTGCAGCAGCTGGTAGGACGGCTCGCAGTGCAGCTCCACCTGCACCAGCGGGTAGGCCTGGGCGAAGCGGGCGAGGATGCCGGGCATGAAGCGCATCACGTAATCGTCCGGCGTGCCGATGCGCACCGAGCCGACCATGTGTGGTTCGCGCAGGGTGTTGAACACCTCGCCGTGCAGCTTGAGGATGCGCCGGGCATAGCCGAGCAGCACCTGGCCTTCGGCGGTGAGGCGCACCTGGCGGCCGTCGCGCTGGAACAGCGGGCGCTGCAGCACGTCTTCTTCCAGGCGCTTCATCTGCATGCTGATGGCCGACTGGGTGCGGTTGACCGCCTCGGCCGCGCGGGTGAAGCCACCCAGATCGGCGATGGCCACGAAGCTGCGCAGCAGTTCGGTATCGATGCTCGGGTAATTGGCCATTGATCAATCTCCGAGATGTCTGGCATAAGAAACATTCGTTGGATTGATCTTAATCCCAGCGCGAGACTGGCGCCAACCCCACCGGGAGGGCGTCGAGATGAAAGGTCAAAAAGGTTATGCCGTAGTCCAATCGAGCAGTGCCGGCCGGGTGCGTCCGCTGGCCCTGTTGCTGGCCGCCTGGCGCCAGGCGGCGCGCTGGTGGCAGCTGGCCGAGCAGCGTCGGCTGCTGGCCATGCTCGATGAGCAGGCGCTCAAGGATATCGGCCTGAGCCGTGCCGATGCGCTGCAGGAAAGCGAGCGGCCGTTCTGGGATGATCCGCTCAAGCGTTGAAGGGTTGTGTTATCGAGGAGTGGCAATGGTGTTTTCGATGTGGGCCGGAGCGCGGGCATGAGCAGTACGCGCAAGGGCGCCGATGCATTTTTGTTCCAACTGATGCTGTTGCTGTGCGCCATCTGGGGCATCCAGCAGGTGGCGATCAAGCTGGCCGCGGCGGATATCGCGCCCCTGCTGCAGGTGACCCTGCGCTCGGGCATCGCCGCGCTGCTGGTGGCCGGCGTGATGTTCTGGCAGCGCGGCTGGCAGGGCTGGCTGCGCGGCACCTGGCGCGCCGGGGTGCTGGCCGGCGGCCTGTTCGCCCTGGAGTTCTTCTTCATCGCCCGCGGCCTGCAGTACACCTCGGCCTCGCACATGGCGGTTTTCCTCTATACCGCGCCGATCTTCTCCGCCCTCGGCCTGCACCTGCTGCTGCCCAGCGAACGCCTGCGTCCCCTGCAGTGGGGCGGCATTGCTTTGTGTTTCGGCGGCATCGCCCTGGCCTTCGGCGGCGAACTGGACTGGGCCAGGCTGGACAGGAACCTGCTGCTCGGCGACGGCCTGGGCCTGCTGGCCGGCATGGCCTGGGGCGCGACCACCGTGGTGGTGCGCGGCTCGCGGCTGTCCGAGGCGCCGCCGACCCTGACCCTGTTCTATCAGCTGGCCGTGTCGTTTCTGCTGTTGCTCGGCTATGCCGCGGCAATCGGGCAACTGGGTCCGATCCGCTGGACGCCGATCAGCATCGCCAGCGTGCTGCTGCAGGGCGTGGTGGTGTCTTTCTTCAGCTACCTGGCCTGGTTCTGGCTGCTGCGCCGCTACCTGGCCTCGAACATGGCGGTGTTTTCCTTCATGACCCCGCTGTTCGGTGTCAGCTTCGGCGTGCTGATCCTCGATGAGCCGTTGACCCGCAATTTTATTATCGGCGCGCTGCTGGTGCTGCTCGGCATCATGCTGGTCAGCAACCATGCCTGGGTGCGCAAGCGGCTGCTCGCCGGGCGGCGGCTGGCCGAACAAGAGTGAATCGTGGATGCCTGAAATCAAGGAGAGAGAGCATGTCCCGTTACCACCTGGCGCAACTGAATATCGCCAGCATGAAGGAACCCCTGGAGGCGCCGGGCATGGCCGACTTCGTCGCCAACCTGGCGCGCATCAATGCCCTGGCCGAGAGCTCGCCGGGTTATGTCTGGCGCCTGCAGGACGAGGCCGGCGATGCCACCGCGATCCGCCCGTTCGGCGCGCAGGTGCTGGTCAATCTGTCGCTCTGGGAGGATGTCGAATCGCTCAGCGACTACGTCTACAAGTCCGCCCATAGCGAGATGCTTAAGCGCCGCAACGAGTGGTTCAGCCGCCTGGGCGAGGCGCACATGGTGCTGTGGTGGGTGCCGGCCGGGCATCTGCCGGATGTGCAGGAGGCCGCCGAGCGTCTGCGTCTGCTGCGCGAGTCGGGGCCGACGGCTCAGGCGTTCAGCTTCCGCCAGCGCTTTGCCGCGCCGATTGCCTAGCCCGGCCCTGAGCGGGCTGGCGCTGCCGGGCAATCCGGCTGGCAGGCTGTGTCTGCCGACGCATCGGCAACGCGGGTGGTTGCTCAACAGCCTGCTAGCATAGGCGCCATGAGCCTTTCCCTGTCCTTGTCGCAAGCCCGTCGCCTGGCCCTGGCCGCCCAGGGCTTCGGCCGTGCGCCGCGCGCCGCCATCGGTCAGCGCCAGCTGCTGGCGCAGATCGAGCGCCTCGGCGTGCTGCAGATCGACTCGGTCAATGCCCTGGTGCGCTCGCACTACCTGCCGGGCTTCTCGCGTCTCGGCCACTACCAACCGGCGCTGCTCGACGAACTGGCCTGGGGCCAGCCGCGGCGCCGTGGGCTGTTCGAGTACTGGGGGCATGAGGCCTCGCTGCTGCCGCTGGAGCTGTATCCGCTGCTGCGCTGGCGCATGCGCCGTGCGGCGGACGGGCAGGGCATCTACCGGCAGCTGGCCGAGTTCGGTCGGCAGCAACGCGAGGTCATCGCCCGGGTGTTGCGCTGCGTGCGCGAGCAGGGCGCCCTCGGCGCGGGCAGCCTGAGCACCCGCACCGAGCGGGCCGGGCCCTGGTGGGACTGGAGCGCGGAGAAACATGCGCTGGAGTGGCTGTTTGCCGCCGGCGAAGTCACGGTGGCCGGGCGGCGCAGCTTCGAGCGCCTGTACGACCTGCCGGAGCGGGTGATTCCGGCGGCGCAGTTCGAGCATCCCGAGCTGGATGAGGACGAGGCGCAGCGCCAGTTGCTGCTGCGCTCGGCAGATGCCCTGGGGGTGGCGACGGCGAAGGATCTGCGCGACTACTACCGGCTGGATGCAGCCGACAGCAAGGCGCGCATCGCCGAGCTGGTCGAAGCCGGCGAGTTGCAGAGCGTCGCGGTAGAGGGCTGGACGCAGCCGGCCTACTGCCGCGGCGAGCCGAAGCTGCCGCGGCGGATCAGGGCCAGCGCGCTGCTGTCGCCCTTCGACTCGCTGATCTGGGCGCGCGAACGCACCGAGCGGCTGTTCGACTTCCGCTATCGCCTGGAAATCTACACCCCGCAGCACAAGCGCCTGTATGGCTACTACGTACTGCCGTTCCTGCACGACGAGCGCCTACTGGCGCGGCTCGACCTACGCAGCGAGCGGGCGCAGGGGCGCCTGGCGGTGCATGCCGTGCACGTGGAGGGCGAGATGGATGAGGCGGCGCTGGCGGCCCTGGCTGCGCAGTTGCGGGCGCTGGCCGCCTGGCTGGGCCTGCCGGAGGTCGGCCTGAATTGCCGTTCGCCGGTGGCCGAGCGGCTGAGGGCTTGTCTGTAGGGCGCGCGTGCAACCCTTTGCTGCGCACGGCGCACCCTACAAAGCCTGGCGGGTGAGGCTTACTTGTTGGCGACGATGCGCGCGCGGATGTGCGCGGCGCGCTCTGCGGACGCCGGGTGCGAGTCGAACATGCTGCTCTCGCCGCCGCCCAGCTTGGCCAGCTTCTCGAAGGCGGTGACCAGGCCTTCGCGCTTGACGCCGCGCTGGGTCAGCAGGTCGAAGGAGAAGTCGTCCGCATCCGACTCCTGGGACTGGGAGAACTGCGCGTTGACCAGCTCCTCACCCAGTTCGCCGATCTGCGAGCTGGACAGGGCGGCGGCGGTGCCATTGCCCGAGGAGGCCGCGGCATTGCGCGCGGCCGAGGTGGCGTAGGCGGCCTGCATGGCCTTCTTGGTGTGGCCGAGGGCGACGTGGCCCATCTCGTGGCCGAGCACGCCTTCCACTTCGTTGTCGGTCATCAGGTCCATCAGGCCGCTGTACACGCGCACGCAACCGTTGGCCATGGCCCAGGCGTTGACCTCGTCGGTCAGGTAGACCTTGTAGTTCACCGGGGTGCCGTGGATCTGGCTGCCGAGGTTGGCGGCGATCTTGTTCAGGCGCTGGGTGTATTCGCTGTCCGCATCGGCGATGGGCGCTTCGGCGTCCATCTGCATGCAGGCCTGGTCGGCCTGGCTCTTGACCTCGGCATCGCTGAGGGTGGCGGCCTGCATGGCCATCATGCCGGTCTGCAGCATGGCGTCCGGGCTCATGTTCTGGCAGCCGGCGAGCAGGGTGGCGAGGGCGAGGGCGGAAAGGGGGCGTTGCAGTTTCATCGGTCATCTTCCTTGGTGGGGTATAAGCCGCGAGTCATTCCCGGCTGGGTGGTGCTTGTAGAGCGCTGGATCACGTTCCGGACTCAAGACACCGGAGCCCGCAGACTGCGCGAATTGTTGCACAGGTGGCCGGCTCGGGCACTGAAACAGGTCTCACTTGGCATAGCGGGCGCCGTGCGGCGCCCTCCGGGCCGCGGCGCTTAGCGGCGCACCTGCTTGAGCGTCTCGGCAATCATGAAGGCCAGTTCCAGGGACTGGTCGGCGTTCATCCGCGGGTCGCAGTGGGTGTGGTAGCGATCCGACAGGCCGGCCTCGGTGATCGGCCGCGCGCCGCCGATGCACTCGGTGACGTTCTGCCCGGTCATCTCGATATGGATGCCGCCGGCGTAGGTGCCCTCGGCCTGGTGCACGGCGAAGAACTGCTTCACCTCGGACAGGATCTGCGCGAAGTCGCGGGTCTTGTAGCCGCTGCTGGCCTTGATGGTGTTGCCGTGCATGGGGTCGGAACTCCACAGCACCTGCTTGCCGGCCCCCTGCACGGCGCGCACCAGGCGCGGCATGTGCTGCTCGACCTTGTCGGCGCCCATGCGCACGATCAGGTTGAGGCGGCCCGGGTCGTTGTCCGGGTTGAGGATGTCGATCAGGCGCAGCAGCTCGTCGCTGTCCATGCTCGGGCCGACCTTGACCCCGATCGGGTTGCCGACGCCGCGCAGGAACTCGACGTGGGCGCCGTCCAGCTGGCGGGTGCGGTCGCCGATCCACAGCATGTGTGCGGAGCAGTCGTACCAGCCGCCGGTGAGGCTGTCCTGGCGGACGAAGGCCTGCTCGTAGTTGAGCAGCAGCGCCTCGTGGGCGGTGAAGAAGCTGACTTCGCGCAGTTGCGGCGCGCTGTCCATGCCCACCGCGCGCATGAAGGCCAGGGTCTCGTCGATGCGGTTGGCCAGTTGGTGGTACTTCTCGCTCAAGGCGGAATTGGCGATGAAGTCCAGGTTCCACTGGTGCACCTGGTGCACGTCGGCGAAGCCGCCCTGGGCGAAGGCGCGCAGCAGGTTGAGGCTGGCAGTGGACTGGTGATAGGCCTGCAGCAGGCGCTCCGGGTCCGGCACGCGGCTTTTTTCGTCGAAGCCGATGCCGTTGACGATGTCGCCGCGATAGGCGGGCAGGGTCAGGCCGTCGATGGTTTCGTCGCCCGCCGAGCGCGGCTTGGCGAACTGCCCGGCCATGCGCCCGACCTTCACCACCGGGCAGCCGGCGGCGAAGGTCATGACGATGGCCATCTGCAGCAGCACCTTGAAGGTGTCGCGGATCTTCAGGGTGGAGAACTCGGCGAAGCTTTCCGCGCAATCACCGCCCTGCAGGAGAAAGGCGCGGCCCTGGGTGACCTCGGCGAACTGGCGGCGCAGCTCGCGCGCCTCGCCGGCGAAGACCAGCGGCGGATAGCCGGCCAGGGTCTTTTCCACCTGCTGCAGGTGGGCGGCGTCCGGGTATTGGGGTTGCTGCTGGATCGGCTTGCTTCTCCAGCTTTCGGGGCTCCAGGCTTGCGACATCAGACTTCTCGGCTATCAGCGGTACATGCAGATAGCCATGGTAACCGATCAGCCGCGGCCTGGGCGCGATAGAGCAGGGGGCGCGGCGCCGTGACGCCTTCTCATGGGTAAGGGAGGCGACTGCATGGCTGCAGGAGATAGAGCGGCGCAGCATGTAGGACGGGGGAAAGCCGCAATCCAGAATGTAGGGTGGATGACGCTCTGCTCATCCACCAATGACCCCGCTCGGTGGATCGGTGAAACGTGATCCACCCTACGTCGTTACCCATGCGAGGGGGCGCCGCTCACATCGCGGGCTACATCAGGCGCTGACTGGTTTGAAGCCGGGTGCTGGCGCGGTGCGCGCTAATACCTCACGCCCTGGCAGGAAGCAGCCGAAGCCGCGCTGCTTGCCCAGCGCCTCGGGGAACCCGCTGCCACGGCGGTAGGCGATGCGGCCGTTGATCAGGGTGGCGTCCACCGCCGCGTCGTTGCGCTTGACCACCCGCTGCAGACCGATCACCTCCATCGGCGCCTCATGCATCTCGTCCAGCTCGTCGGTCAGCCCGGCCGGGTTGACGATCACCACATCGGCGCGGTCGCCGACGCGGATGGTGCCGGCCTCCACGCCGATGAAGTCGGCCAGCTCGCCACTGACCCGGTGCACGGCGCGGCCCAGGTCCATGAACGGGGTGCCGGCCAGTTCGGCGTCGCGCACGTACTTGAGCAAGCGCAGCGGGAAGTTGTACTGGGCAATGGAGCGCAGGTGCGCGCCGGAGTCGGCGAAGCCCGGCTGGGTCCAGGGGCTGGCCAGCAGCTGGTGCATCACTGGCAGGCGCTGGTTGCCGTAGCAGGTGGTCCACTTCAACGCCTCGCGGTACTGGCAGGCGATCTCGAAGTAGGCGTCTACCGGGTCCAGGCCACGGACGGCGCCGAGTTGCTTGAAGTTCTGGCCGACCATGCTGGCGTCCGGGCACTCGGTCACCCAGCAGTCGGAGAAGTCGCGGTGCCACAGGCCCTTGGTCAGGATGGCCTTGACCTGCTGCTTGAACAGGGCACGGAACTCGGGCTCCAGCACCTTGGCGTACAGCTCGTCCGGGTCCTTGATATTGCGCAGGATCTCGCCGGCGCCGAACTCCTCGAAGGCGTTCACGTTAAGCCCTTCCAGGCGCAGGGTGAAGGGCGCCGGCAGAGTCTGCCAGCGGAAGTGGCCACGCAGCACGCGGTTGGCCAGCCAGCCGGAGAGGCGGGTGAAGCGGTGCAGCAGCGGCTGCGACTTGAGGTCCAGGGCGGTGAGCATCGAGCACTTCAGCGGCTTCCTGAACCAGCCGTGGGCTTGGTACAGGAAGGCGAACACGTTGACCTTGGTCACCGCGTCCGGCGCGCCCTGCAGCACCGCGCCACGCCGGCGCAGCACGGCGAACAGGCGGGAGAACTCGGTCCAGCTGGCGAAGGTCGACGGCAACGGGCTGGACCAGGCGCGGTCGCCATCCATCTTGTCCAGTTTGGTAGTCATCACCGACAGGCCAATGCAGCCGGCGTCCAGCGCCTCTTCCAGCAGCTGCTCCATGCGCTGCAGCTCGGCTTCGCTCGGTTTGATCTTGCGGGTGGCGCGTTCCAGGCCCATCACCGCCACGCGCAGCTCGGAGTGGCCGAGGAAGGAGCTGACGTTCGGCCCCAGCGGCTGCTGGTCGTAGAAGGCGCGGTAGCCGGCGGCGTCGCGCCAGGTCTTCTTCTGTTGCAGGATCGGCAGCACGTATTCGCGCGGCACCGCCTCGACGCGGGTAAACAGGTCCGAGCAGTCCTCGGCATCGGCCAGCACCATGCTGATCGAGCAGGAACCGATGGTCACGCTGGTCACGCCGTGGCGCACCGATTCCTTAAGCGCCGGCGCGGCGATCACTTCGGCATCGTAGTGCGAGTGGATTTCCAGAAAGCCCGGCGTGACCCAGTGGCCGGCGGCATCCAGCACCTCGGGGCAACCGCTTTCATCCAGCGGGCTGAGGCTGACCGCGTCGATGCGTCCGGCCTTGATGCCGACATGCCGCAGTGCGCCGGGGGCGCCAGTGCCGTCGAAGTACAGGCCGTTCTTGATGATGATGTCGTAGCTCATAGCAGGCTCCAGGGGGCCAGCAGCAGGGTGCCGGTGACCAGCAACAGGATGTAGATGGCGATGCGGAAGTGACGCTCGTCGAAGCGCCGGTGCAGGCGCTCGCCGGCCCATAGGCCGACCAGCAGCAGCGGGGCATAGACCAGTACCTGCGGCAGCGCCGGTAGCAGGCGGCCATCGACGAGAAAGGCCAGGGTCAGCAGGCTGTTGAGCGTGAACCAGACGCTGACCAGGGTCGCGCGAAAGCGCGCCTTGTCCAGGCTGGTGCCGGCCAGGCCGAACACCAGCAGCGGCCCGCCGGAGGCGAACAGGCCATGGCTGAGGCCAGCGCCTAGAGTCAGCAAGCGGGTCAGCCACTGCGGGCGCACCGGCAGCGTGGTGGCATGGCGCAGGCGCCACAGTTCACGCCCGGCGAACCAGAAGATCAGCGCGCCGAAGCAGCGCTTGAGCAGGGCTTCGTCCAGGTACGGCAGCAGCAGGTAGCCGAGCAGGGTGCCGAGCAGCATGCCGGGCAGGATGGTGCCGAGCAGCAGCGGGCGGTCGATCTGCGCGCGGTGGCGCCAGACCAGGTAGCCGGTCATGCCGATATTCAGCGGTACCAGCACCGGCAGCAGCTGGTCGATGGGCAGCAGCAATGCTCCCAGTGATAAGGCGATGACGATGCTGCCGAAGCCGGTGACGGCTTCCAGGGTGTAGGCCAGCAGGATAAAGGCGCCCAGCGCATAGGGTGCGAAGGCCATCAGTCCAGCTCCGCGGCGAAGCGCTGGCTCATCTGCCGGTAGTACAGCGCCGGCGCCACGCGCCAGAGCAGGCTGGCCAACCAGCTGCCGCGGTCCGGGAACAGGCGTTGCTGGCCGGCAGCCAGGCCCTTGAGGATTTCCCCGGCCATCCAGTCGGCGCCGCGCACCTTGCCGACGGTCGAGCGTGCGTGGCCGGCCGGCTGGCCGTCGCCACCGAGGGCGTTGCGGTCGATGGGGGTGTCGAGAAAGCTCGGGTAGACCATCAGCAGCTGGATGCCGTCGCGGGCGATTTCCGCGCGCAGCACCTCGAAGGCCTGGCCCAGGGCGCTTTTCGCCGCGCAGTAGCCGGCGCGGCCGAGCACCGGCATCCAGCCGGCCATGGAGCCGATGGCGGCGACCTGGCCACGGCTCTCGCGCAGCAGCGGCAAGGCGGCCAGGGTCAGCTCCAGCGGCGCGTGGTAGTCCACCGCCATGACCTGGCGAAACACCGCCGGGTCGGTGCGGGTGGTCGGCGAGCGGTGGGTGATGCCGGCATTGTTGAACAGCAGGTCGAGGCGGCCGAACAGCACTCGGCAGGCGTCGAGCAGTTGGCGGTGCAGCTCGGGGTCGGTGATATCGCCGGACAGGCCTTCGACCCGCTCGCCGCCCAGTTCGGCGACCCGTGCGGCCAGGCCGTTGGCATTTATATCGGTGAGCAGCAGGCTGTCGCCACGGGCGTGGCAGGCCTTGGCCAGCTCCCAGCCGAGGCCGCTGGCGGCGCCGGTGATCAGCACTACGCTCATCGGGCCACCTCGGCGGTGACGACGCCGACCGGTGGCCGGCGCGCCCAGAACAGCGCCAGCAGCAACCCGGCGAGCAACTGCCAGCAACCCCAGAAGGCGGCAATCAGCAGCATGCCGCCGGCCTGGGGGAAGAAGGTGAAGATCAGCGCCATGCCCAGGGCCGAGTTGTGGATGCCGGTTTCCAGGGTCACGGCGCGCACGTCGGCCTCCGGCAGGCGCCACAGGCGCGCGCACAGGTAGCCGAGCAGCAGGGCCATGCCGTTGAGCGTGACCACCAGCCAGAAGAACAGGTGGAAGTGTTCGATGAACTGTTCGAAGTTCTTGGCGAAGGCGCCGCCGACGAAGGCCAGCATCACCAGCAGGGAGAAGGTGCGCAGCGGTTTCTCCAGCTTCTGCGCCAGCTGCGGGCGGCGCTTGCCGAGCAGCATGCCTAGCACCATCGGCAAGACCAGGACCAGCAGCACCATGGCCAGCAGCTCGACTGGCTCGACGCTGATCTCGGTCAGCAGCGCCCGGGTGTTGGGGTTGAGTCCGGCGTACAGGGCGAAGTTGAGCGGGGTGAAGATCCCCGCGGTGAGGCTCGATACCGCGGTGACGCTGGCCGACACGGCGACGTTGCCGCGCCCCAGCCAGGTCATGATGTTGGAAAAGGTGCCGCTCGGGCAGGTGGCGACCAGGATCATGCCCAGGGCCAGGCTCGGGTCGATCGGCAGCAGGCTGGTGAGCAGGCAGGTGCTGGCCGGCAGCAGCACGAACTGCACGAACAGGCCGATCAGCGGCGCCTTGGGCGAGCGCAGGATGCGCTTGAAGTCATCGGCGCGCAGCTCCAGGGATACGCCGAACATCATCAGGGCGATGATGGCGTTCAGCGCGATCATCGCGCTGGGGGAAAACTCAAGAGTGACGGCAGGCATCGAGGCTTTCCTGGGTCGAAGTCGGGGCGATAGGGGCGAGGTCGGCGCGCAGCTCGGCGCTATGCGCCTTGAGCGCGGCGCGGTAGCTGTCCTTGTGCACGTAGTAGGCCATGCGTTCCAGCTGCAGGTAGGCGTAGCCGCCGTCCAGGCGCTGGGCGAAGCGTTGCTGTACCTGCTGGTGGAAGCGCGCGGCCGAGGCATGGCCGTCGAGCTGCTGGCGGATCACCAGGGCGACCAGCTCGGCCTGCTCGGCGCGGCCCTGCCAGCCGAGGCCGGAGGCTTCGATCATGCCGAGCATGAACAGGTCGCGGTGCAGCGGGTGGAACACATTGAGGTACAGCTGCGGCGCGCCAGTGTCCAGGGGCCAGTTCAGCTCGGCGCGGTCGATGAAGGGGTAGTCCAGTTTGTATCCCGTGGCCTGGAGGATCAGGTCGTAGTCGGCCTGGTTGCCATCGGCGAAGGTCACCGTATGGCCATTGACCGCCTGGATATCGCCGCGCGGCTGGATATCGCCATGGCCGATATGGTGCAGCACCAGCGAGTTCATCACCGGGTGCGACTCGTACAGGCGGTAGTCCGGATCGGGCAGGCCGTACTGCGAGGGCTTGCCGAGCAGGGCGTGTACCAGCAGGCCGTCGACCCACTGCTTGAGCCGGCGCGGCAGCTTGACCGCGCCGCCGAAGGTGTCGGTGGGCTTGCCGAGGATGAACTTGGGCAGGAAGTGGTAGCCGCGACGCACCGACAGGTCGACCGAAGCCGCGCGGTGCACGGCATCCACGGCGATATCGCAGGCCGAGTTGCCACAGCCGACCACCAGCACGCGCTTGCCGGCGAAGATGTCGGCTGACTTGTAGGCCGAGGAGTGCAGCAGCTCGCCGGCGAACGAACCGGGTAGGGCCGGCTGGTTGGGCATATGCAGGGTGCCGTTGGCGATCAGTACGCCGTCGAACTGCCATTCGCGCTGCACGCCGGCACACTCGCTGACCAGGCGCCAGCCCTGGTTGAGGCGCTCCAGCTGCAGCACGCGGGTATTGAACTGGTAGTGCTCGCGTAGGCCGAAGTGCGCGGCGTAGTCGCGAAAGTACTGGCCGATCTGCTGGTGCCGCGGGTAGTGCGGCACCTCGGCGGGCATGGGGAATTCGGCGAAGGCGGTGGTGCCCTTGGACGAGATCAGGTGCGCCGACTCGTACAGGGTGCTGTGCGGGTTGGCGATGTCCCACAGGCCGCCGACATCGCTGTGCAGCTCGAAGCCGACGAAGGGGATACCATGGCGCTGTAGCTGACGGGCAGCCGCCAGCCCCATGGGGCCGGCTCCGATAATGGCGTGCATGCAAGGCGTCTCGATTGTCTTTCTATGGTTATTCCGTGAGCATATGCACCCCCGCGCAGGCCGTAACGGCTCAATCAGGACCTTTCCCGGTTAATTCAGGACCATGAGCAGCACCCCTTCCGTCACCGTGCATTACGCCCAGGCCATTCTGCAGGCCGCCGAGCGTCTGGCCTTGCCGCTGCCGGCCGAGCTGCGCGCGCTGGATGGCGAGGCGCGCATTCCCCTGGCGCGCCAGGATGCCCTGTGGGAGGCCTTCTGCAGCGCCTCCAGCGATCCGCTGATCGGCTTGCGCCTGGGCTGCGCCCTGCAGGTCGGCCATCTGGACATGGTCGGCGCCCTGCTGATGAGCTGCGAAACGGTCGGCGAGGCGCTAGAGGCCCTGCTCGAGTACTACCCGATCGTCGGCGAGGGCGGCGAGTTCAGCCTGCAGCGGGTTCCCGGGCAGGTCCGCCTGGTCTACCAGCCGCATTACCAGGTGCGCCGCGAGGAACGGGTCGAGGCGGTGCTGGCCAGCCTGCTGCAGATGACGCGCTGGATTGCCGGCAACAAGCTGGGCCCGTTGCAGCTGAGCTTCAGCCACGCCGCCCGCGGCGCGGCGGCCAGCTATGCCGGGCTGCTGGATTGCCCGCTGCAGTTCGAGGCCGCCGACAATGCGCTGCTGTTTGCCGAGGCGGACCTGCGGGTGCCGCTGATCCAGGCCAACGCCCTGATGCGCGAGCACCTGCGCGGCCTTGCCGACAGCCTGCTCGAGCGCCTGGGGACGCAGAGCCTGGCGGTGCGCGTGCAGCAGTTGCTGCGCCAGCATCCGCGCTGGGGCAAGGAGCGCGTCGCCGAGCAGCTCGCACTGAGCGGGCGCCACCTCAACCGCAAGCTGGCCGAGGAGGGCAGCAGCTTCAAGCTGCTGCGCGAGCAGGTCCTGTATGCCATGGCCGAGCGGCTGCTGCGCGAGTCGCCGCGCCTGGCCGACGTCGCCGAGCGTCTCGGTTTTTCCGATGAGAGTGCTTTCGCCAAGGCCTTCCGCCGCTGGAGCAGCATGACACCAGGGCAGTTTCGCCAGGGGCAGAGTGAATGAGTGATTTACGCGAAGAACGGGTGCTGGCCGAGGTGCAGGACGAGTTCGGCCTGGTCCGTGTGCTGGAAGTCGGCGACTACCGCTTCCTCGAATTCGGCGATGCGATCGAGCAGAGCTGCGTGTTCACCCGCGACCCCAGGTGGCTGGAGTACGACTACACCCGCGCCATGCTGCTCGGTGCGCTGTGCCATGAGGCACCGGAAACCGCGCTGTTCCTCGGCCTCGGCGCCGGCAACCTGACCCAGGCCTGCCTGAGCTTCCTCAACCTGGACGATGTCGAGGTGATCGAGCTGCGCCCGGACGTGCCGCGCCTGGCCATGGAATACCTCGGCCTGGCCGACGACCCGCGCCTGACCATCCGCATCGGCGATGCCCTGGAACTGCTCGACAGCGCCGAGTCGGCCGACCTGATCTTCCTCGACCTGTACACCGACACCGGCCCGGCGGTCGGCCACCTGGCCTGGAAGTTCCTGGAAAACTGCCAGGCCAAGCTCAACCCGGGCGGCTGGCTGGTGATCAACCAGTGGGGCACTGACGACGGCAAGCCGCTCGGCGCGGCCCTGCTGCGCGGCCTCTATCACCGCCATTACTGGGAGATTCCGGTGAAGGAGGGCAACGTCATCCTGCTGGTGCCGGCCGACCTGGAGCAGGAACTGCTGCCCGAACTGCTCTCGGCCCGCGCCGCCGAGCTGGCGCCGCGCCTGGGCTATTCGCTGCAGCCGCTGATCGACGTGCTGCGCCCGGCCAGTTGAGCGCGGCGGCCGGAGTCCCGGCGACCGCGGCGCAGGGGTTGCCGGTCGGGCAAACTGAGCGGGGCGTCAAAAAATCTGTCTCGCGGTCATAATTTTCCTGTATGATTCGCGCCCGGCCAAAATCTGGCCAGGTTCAGGTGAAGCAACTCCACGAAGCACTGTCTTCGCTGCTTGTCCGCTCCGCGGACTATCCTTGACGTTATCCATATTAGTTTTCGCAAATCCCCGCCTACACGGCTGCCAGGGTGACCTTCGGGTCCTACATGGCATGTGCAGCTTTGGAACTTGGGTCTTTGCGGATGCACCTAGAGGCAGACCCATGACCCAGGAAGTAACCGGCACTTTCGCCGAACTCGGCCTTCATCCTTCTATTCTCGCTGCGCTGACCGCGGTGGGCTACGAAGAACCGTCCCCGATTCAATCCCAGGCGATCCCGGTGATCCTCGCCGGCCACGACATGATCGGCCAGGCGCAGACCGGTACCGGCAAGACCGCCGCGTTCGCCCTGCCGATCCTGTCGAAGATCGACCCGGCCAAGCGTGAACTGCAGGCGCTGATCCTCGCGCCGACCCGCGAGCTGGCCCTGCAGGTGGCCACCGCGTTTGAAACCTATTCCAAGCAGATGCCCGGCCTGAACGTGGTCGCCGTCTACGGCGGCGCGCCGATGGGCCCGCAGCTCAAGGCCATCCGCATGGGTGCCCAGGTCATCGTGGCCACCCCGGGGCGCCTGGTCGACCACCTGAGCCGCAACGACCAGCTGCTGTCGACCATCAGCCACCTGGTGCTGGACGAAGCCGACGAAATGCTCAAGCTGGGCTTCATGGACGACCTGGAAGTGATCTTCCAGGCCATGCCGGCCAGCCGCCAGAGCGTGCTGTTCTCCGCGACCCTGCCGGCCTCGATCCGCACCATCGCCGAGAAGCACCTGCGCGAACCGAAGCACATCAAGATCGCCGCCAAGACCCAGACCGTCTCGCTGATCGAGCAGGCGCATCTGATGGTGCATGCCGACCAGAAGGTCCAGGCCGTGTCGCGCCTGCTGGAAGTCGAGGAATTCGACGCCCTGATCGCCTTCGTGCGCACCAAGCAAGCCACCCTGGACCTGGCCTCCGCGCTGGAAGCCAAGGGCTACAAGGTGGCCGCGCTGAACGGTGACATCGCGCAGAACCAGCGCGAGCGCGTCATCGAGTCGCTGAAAGACGGCCGTCTGGACATCGTGGTCGCCACCGACGTGGCCGCCCGCGGCATCGACGTACCGCGCATCACCCACGTGCTCAACGTCGACATGCCGTACGACCCGGAGTCCTACGTGCACCGTATCGGTCGTACCGGCCGTGCCGGTCGCGTTGGCCGTGCGCTGCTGCTGGTGACCCCGCGCGAGCGCCGCATGCTGCAGGTGATCGAGCGCGTGACCGGGCAGAAGGTCGCCGAAGTGCGCCTGCCGAACGCCCAGCAGGTGCTGGATGCGCGCATCAAGAAGCTGACCAACAGCCTGGCGCCGCTGGTGGCCGATGCCGAAGCCAGCCATGGCGAGCTGCTCGACCGCCTGGTCGCCGATATCGGCTGCAGCCCGCGTGCCCTGGCCGCGGCCCTGCTGCGCAAGGCCACCAATGGCCAGTCGCTGAACCTGGCCGACGTCGAGCGCGAGCAGCCGCTGGTGCCGACCGTCAGCGCCCCGCGCGAGCGTCGCGAGCGTGATGGCGAGCGCAGTGGTGAGTTCACTCCGCGCGAGCGTCGTGCGCCGGTGCCGCTGGCCGAAGGCCGTGCCCGTTGCCGTACCGCCCTGGGCACTCGCGACGGCATCGCCGCGAAGAACCTGCTCGGCGCGATCCTCAACGAGGGTGGCCTGGCCCGCGAAGCCATCGGTCGCATCCAGATCCGCGAGACCTTCAGCCTGATCGAGCTGCCGGAAGAAGGCCTCGACCGCCTGCTCGGCAAGCTCAAGGACACCCGCGTTGCCGGCAAGGCCCTGAAGCTGCGTCGTTATCGCGAGGATTGATCCTCGGCTGTATGAACAAGCCCCGCCTGGTGCGGGGCTTTTTTATGTCCGCATTTCGGCACAGGTACGCTTTCGCGCAACTGCCGCCTCAACCGCGAGCGCGGCCTCTCCAGCCCTGCTGGCCTGCACCGTCTCGACGCAGCCAGTGTCCTGTCCGTGCCAGTGATTGAGCGGGTTGCACCCGCTGCGCGGTGTTGTCATCGCTGCAGGTTTCGCCCCGGCCGGGCTCCTGCGCCGGCAGCGTCCAGATCGCCTGGGGCAGGAGCAGGGATGCCTCGTATTCAGTGTCGTACATGTCGACCTCGGCTTGAGATTTCACAGATCGAGCACCAGTGGCCCGCCGGCGGCCGGCACGGCGCAGCAGATCAGCACCTCGCCGGCGGCGGGCGCTTCGGCCGGCGGGTTGGGGTAGTGCACCTGGCCGCCGAGCAGGCGCGTTGCGCAAGTGCCGCAGGAGCCGCCGCGGCAGCTGAATGGCGGGTTCAGGCCGCGGCTTTCGGCCAGTTCCAGCAGGCTGCCGCTGCCGGGCTGCCAGCGCGCTTCCTTGGCCGAGCGCTGGAAGCGCACCGGCATCGCCCTGTTAGCTGCCGGCGGCTGGGGCGTGGCCGCGCCGTCCGGATCGGGCCGGCGACGCAGGCTGGAGGGGCCGAAGGTTTCGGCATGGATGCGCCGGTCACCGATGTTCAGGGCGCGCAGGCCGTCATACAGGTCCTGGGTGAAGCCGCCCGGGCCGCACAGGTAGAAATCGAAGTCATCGAAGGGCAGCAGGGTTTTCAGCAACTCGCTGTCGATGCGCCCGCTGCGCTCGAAACCCTCGCCTGCGCGGGCATGCGCCTCGGGCTGGCTGAGCAGGCGCACGCCATGGATCGGATCGCCGCCGCGTTGCAGCAGGGTTTTCAGCTCTTGGTCGAAGGCCAGTTCGGCCAGGTTGCGGGCGCCCAGGATCAGCCAGACCCGCCGCGAGCGGCGCTGGCGCTGGTTCTGGTAGATCACCTCGCGCAGCATCGCCAGCAATGGGGTGATGCCCACCCCGGCGGCCAGCAGAACCAGTGGTCGGCGTTGCTCGGCATCCAGGCAGAAGCGGCCCTGTGGGGCGCGTGCCTCGAGCAGGCTACCGACAACCACCTGTTCGTGCAGGTGGGTCGAGGCCAGGCCGGCGCGCTTGACGCTGATGCGCAGGAAGCCATCGGAGGGCGCGCTGCTCAGGCTGTAGGTGCGGATCAGTGGCTGCGCCTGGCCGGCAATGTGCAAGCGCAGCGGCAGGTGCTGGCCGGCCTGGAATAGCGGCAGGCCGGCGCCATCGGCCGGTTCCAGGTAGAACGAGCGGATGCTCGCGCTTTCCTCGGTGATGCGGGTCACCCGCAGCGCTCGCCACTGGTCGCGCAGCGCCTCGGCCGCCAGGCGCGCCTGGGCATCGGCCCAGTTGCCGGTCAGCAGGCTGTTCGGCGAGTAGTCCTGGAACTGCCAGCGCAGGGCCAGCGCCGCCTTGCGCCGCACCAGCTGCTCGACCTCCAGGTGCCAGAGCCGCTCGGCGCCCTGGAAGGCCTGGATCTCGGCGCCTTCCAGGGTCAGTTCGGTACGCCCGCTGAGCTGCAGCAGGTCGCCGCTGGCGAAGTCGATGAACAGCAGGCCGGCCTGCGGGTTGAGCAACAGGTTGCCGAGGGTGTTGAAGTGCAGGTTGCCGGCGAAGTCGGGAATGCTCAGGCGGTTGCCGGCGATCCGCACAAAGCCGGCCTGGCCGCCGCGATGGGACACATCCACGGCCAGGTCGCCGTCGGCCTGGCGCACGTAGCTGGCGACGAAGAAGGTGTCGGCCTGGGCGATCAGCGCCCGTGCGGCGTCATCCAGGCCGTTCAGTCGTTCGGCGGCGGGCCGCTCGGCCCTGGATTGGGGGCTGGGGAGTTGGTGCTGGCGCAGCTGGATGTACTGAGGGCAGTTGCCGAAGGCCTGGTCGACGCTGACGGCCAGGCCGTTCTCGTCGACCTGCTGGACATGGCCATTGAGGCGGTTGCGCCGGCGCGTGTGCAGCTCGATGCCGAGCAGGCCTATGGCGGCGCCGGGCTGGAGCGCCGCGGTTGCCGGGTCTTCGGCTTGCAGGTGGCTGTCCAGGCGCAGCAGTTGCGGGGTGACGGCATGGGCAAAGCCGGGGACGCCTTCGACTATGCCGGCCCAGGGGCGACCTTGCGCATCCACGCTGCCGAGCAGCATGAAGGGCAGCTGACGGTAGAAGTCGCGGTGCTGCTCGGGCATGTGATCGCGGATCACCTTGCGGCCGAAGGCTTCCATGCGCTCGGTCACGCCGACCCGTGCCTGCAGGGCCTGCTCGCCGGGGTGCCAGGGGGATTCACCGGGTTGCTGCATGGTCTGTGCTCCATCAGTCGCAATGGCAGATGCGTCCACCCCCGGCCGGGGGTGGACCGGGTGGCGCTCAGGCGCTTTGCAGGCCGACCGCCGTACGCTGCATCGGCACGAAGCCGGGCAGGGCCTCGATGCGGGCCAGCCAGGCGCGCAGGTTGGGGTAGTCGGCCAGCGACACATTGCCTTCCGGGGCATGGGCGATGTAGCTGTAGCAGGCCACATCGGCGATGCTCGGCTCGCTGCCGGCGAGGAAGGCGCTGCTGGCCAGTTCCTGCTCGATCACCTTGAGCAGCGCGTGGCTGCGGGCGATGCTGTCCGCGGCGTTGTAGGGCGCGCCGAACACCGTGATCAGGCGCGCGGTGGCCGGTCCGGAGGCGATCTGCCCGGCGGCGACCGACAGCCAGCGCTGCACCCGGGCGGCGGCGAGTGCCTCGCTCGGCAGCCAGCGGCCCTGGCCATACTTCTGCGCCAGGTAGACCAGGATGGCGTTGGAGTCGCTCAGCACGCTGCCGTTGTCATCGATCACCGGCACCTGGCCGAAGGGGTTGATGGCGAGGAATTCGGGCTGCTTGTGCGCGCCCTTGGCCAGGTCGACGAAGACCGGTTCGCAGGGCAGACCCAGCAGCGAGAGCATCAGCTCGACGCGGTGGGCATGGCCGGACAATGGGTGACGGTAGAGTTTGATGGGTTTCTGCGACATGGTGGGCTCCGCTTGGACTGGGGGTGGTTAGGCGGCTTGTTGACCTGGAGATGCCGGCCGATGGTTGGCATGATCCACTCGATCGCGATTCGGCAGAATCACCAGAAATGGCAATCCTTTGTTTCATTTGGCGAAACAAAAGCCCGGCGTGCTGCCGTTTCCGGGAGTGCTCCGCGGCCCGCCGGTGGAGGCGTGCGGGTGCTCAGGGCTGGAGCAGGGCCGGGTGTTCACGCAGGCGGGGCACGGCGAAGTCGATGAAGCTGCGCACCCGCGCCGCCGCCTTGCGCCCCTCGCGGTAGACCAGGTACACCGGCAGGGCGGGTGGCTCGAAGTCCGGCAGCACGCGGCTCAGCCGGCCCTGTTCGAGCAGTTCGTGTACCTGGTAGCTCAGGCAGCGGGTCAGCCCGGCGTCGCGGCAGGCGGCGGCAATCGCCGCCTGGTGGGTCGCGCAGCTCAGGCGCGGACGGAACGCCAGGTTGAGCCCGCCGGCCTCGTGACGGAAGCGCCACTCGGGCAGGCGCGCATCGGCGCTGCAGTGCACCAGGCGGTGGCGGGCGAGATCGTCCGGCGTAGCCGGCACGCCGAACCGGGCCAGGTATGCCGGGCTGGCGCAGATCAGCCGGCGGATGTTGCCGATCTGGCGGGCGAACAGGGCGGAATCGGCTGGGCTGCCGACCAGCACGGCCACCTCCACGCCTACTTCATGCAGGTTGGGAAGGTCTTCCTGGTAGCGGGCGAAGACCTGCACCTGGGGGTGGGCTTCCAGGTAATCCAGCAGGATCGGGTCGAGCAGGTGCTGGCCGAACAGCAGCGGCATGGCCAGCTTGAGCTGGCCGCGCGGCTGGGCATGCAGACCGCAGGCGGACGCCTCGGCTTCGCTGAGTTCGGCGAGAATCCGCCGGCAGGCGTCGGCGAAGCGCTCGCCGCTGGCGCTCAGCCGCACGCCGCGGGTGCTGCGCAGCAGCAGGGTGACCCCGAGGTGGTTTTCCAGGGCGGCGATGGCGCGGGTCACCGTCGGCACGGAGAGGTTCAGGCGCCGTGCGGCGGCGGCCAGGCTGAGTTGGTCGGCCACGGTGCAGAACACGCGCATTGCCTGGTGGCGATCCATGCTCAGGCCTTGGCTGCAGGGTTCAGGGCCGGGTCCTGGGCCAGGCGCCGGGCGCAGAAGTCGACGAAGGTGCGCACCTTGGCCGCGATCGTGCGCCCTTCCTGGTAGACCACATGAATCGGCAGCGGCGGCAGCTCGAAGTCCTGCAGGACGATTTCCAGTTCGCCGGCGGCGACCTTGCCGGCCACCTGGTAGGACAGCACGCGGGTCAGGCCCCAGCCGAGACTGGCGGCATTGATCGCCGCCTGGTTGGCGGTGACCAGCAGGCGCGGCTCGGGGCGCACGCTGATGGGGCCCGCGGGGCCGGCGAACTGCCAGTCGCTGACCAGCGCGCTGCTGGCCGACATGACGATGCGCCGGGCGCACAGTTCGTCCGGGTGCTGCGGGCGGCCGTGGCGGGCCAGGTAGTCGGGCGCGGCGCAGATCACCCGGCGCACTTCGCCGACCTTGACCGTGTGCAGGCCGCTGTCGGGCAGGTTGCCGATGCGCACCGCCACATCGATGCCTTCCTCGACCATGCTCACCACCCGGTCGACCAGCAGTGCCTTGATGTTCACTGCCGGGTGCTGCTCCAGGTAGTCGACCACCAGCGGGGTGACGTACAGCTCGCCGAACAGCACCGGCGCGGTGAGGGTCAGTTGGCCGCGGGCGACGGCGTGGCTGCCGGCGGCCGACTCTTCGGCCTCTTCCAGCTCGGCGAGGATGCGCCGGCAGTCTTCCTGGTAGCGCTGGCCGGCTTCGGTGATGTGCACGCTGCGCGTGGTGCGGGCCAGCAGCCGGGTGCCGATGCGTTCCTCCAGGGCCGCAACGGCACGGGTCACGCTGGGCGGCGACAGGTTCAGGCGGCGTGCGGCGGCAGCGAAGTTCTGTTCCTCGGCGACGGCGAGAAACACCTGCATTTCCTGGAATTTGTCCATGGGCGGCTCCTGTGCATCGCCCAGGAGTCTGGGGCAGTTATTGCGTTTTCTGCAACAGAGTCGACCTGGCAGCGGGTTTTATTCGCTTCCGCATGGCGATTCGGCCTGTCGGCTGCATGGGCGCCGCTTGCCATCGGCTCAGGCGAAGCTGTAGATATCCATGCCCAGGGCGCCATAGGTAAAGCCGCTGTGTTCGACCTTGAAGGCGCCGCCGGCGCCGCGGGCGAAGTACAGCGGCAGCAGGTGTTCGTCGCTGGGGTGGTTGCGCCGGGCCTGCGGGGCCTGGCGGCGGTAGTCGTGCAGGGCGCTCTCGTCGTCGGCCTGGAGTTTTTCCACCATCCAGTCGCGAAACTCCTGGGCCCAGGGCGTGATGCTGTCCGGGCCGGCGCGCCAGTCCAGTTCGCCGAGGTTGTGGGTGATGCTGCCGGAGCCGATCAGCAGCACGCCCTGCTCGCGCAGGCTGGCCAGGGCCTGGCCGACGCGGGTCTGCAGCGCCGGGCCGAGCTGGCTGGGCAGCGACAGTTGCACCACCGGGATATCGGCCTGCGGGTACATCAGCGACAGCGGTACCCAGGCGCCATGGTCGCGGGGCCGCTGCTCGTCCAGGTGCGCCTCCAGGCCGGCGCTGATCAGCAGCTGCTGGGCCTGTCGGGCCAGTTCCGGCGAGCCGGGGGCCGGGTACTGCACGGCGTACAGCGGCGCGGGGAAGCCGCCGAAGTCATGCCAGGTGCGCGGCTGGGGGGCGTTGCCGAGTAGCAGTTCCTGGCTTTCCCAGTGCGCGGAAACCACCAGCACCGCCTTGGGCCTGGGCAGCTCGCTGGCCAGGCGGGCGAGGGCCGGGCCGCTGGCGCCGGGTTCCAGGGCGAGCATGGGGGAACCGTGGGAAATGAACAGAGATGGCAGCATGAGCGGCGCCTTGCAGTAGGATGTGGCCATCTTCCGGCCGGGGAGCTTGGGCTTCCAGCGGAAATTTTGCGGCTTATTGATCGAATTTTCAGGAGGGAAGGTGGAGCACGACTTCTGGCAGGAACGTTGGGCATTGGGGCAGATCGGTTTTCACCTGGAGGAGGTCAATCCCTATCTGCAGCGCCACTGGCCAGACCTGGCGCTGGAGCCGGCCAGCCGGGTGCTGGTGCCGTTGTGTGGCAAGAGCCTGGATCTGCTCTGGCTGGCGGCCCAGGGGCATGCGGTGCTGGGCGTGGAGCTGGCGGAGAAGGCGGTCGAGGACTTTTTCCTCGAGCAGGGGCTGGTCGCCGAGGTGGAGGTGCGCGGGGCGTTCCGTATCCACCGTGCCGGCAACCTGGAACTCTGGTGTGGCGATTTCTTCGCCCTGAGTGCCGCCGATGTGGCCGGCTGCCAGGCGCTGTACGACCGTGCGGCGCTGATCGCCTTGCCGCTCGAGTTGCGCGAGCGTTACGTGCGCCACCTGGCGCAGATCCTGTCGCCGGCCTGCGCGGGGCTGCTGGTGACCCTGGATTATCCGCAGGAGCAGATGGCCGGGCCGCCCTTCGCCGTGCCGGTGGAGGAAGTGCGGCGCCTGCTGGAGGCGGATTGGCAGGTGCAGGCACTGGAGACGGTCGATGTGCTGGGGGAGAACTGGAGGTTTCTCCAGCGCGGCCTGACGCGGCTGGACGAGGCGGTCTATCGCCTGTGTAAGCGGCGCTGATGGCGTTGCCGTCGTGAAGCGGCTGCTGCGTGAAAACAAAAAAGGGCGACCCGCGGGTCGCCCTTTTTTGTTGGCGTGGTGCTTAGCCGCGCTGGCGCAGGGCCTGGATACGCTCTTCCAGCGGCGGGTGGCTCATCAGCAGGCCGGCCAGGCCGTGCTTCAGGCCGCCATTGATGCCGAAGGCAGTCATGCTGCTGGGCATCTGCACCGGCACGCCCTGTTCGGCACGCAGACGCTCCAGCGCACCGATCATCGACGCGGTGCCGGCCAGGCGGGCACCGGCGTCGTCGGCGCGGAATTCGCGTTTGCGCGAGAACCACATGACGATGATGCTGGCCAGGATGCCCAGGACCAGTTCGGCGAAGATGGTCGCGATGAAGTAGCCGATGCCTGGGCCTTCCTCATTCTTCAGGATCACCTTGTCGACGAAGTTGCCGAAGATGCGCGCGAAGAACATCACGAAGGTGTTCACCACGCCCTGGATCAAGGCCAGGGTGACCATGTCGCCGTTGGCCACGTGACCGATCTCGTGGGCCAGCACGGCTTTCACTTCGTCCGGCGAGAAGCGCTCCAGCAGGCCCTGGCTGACCGCGACCAGGGCGTCGTTCTTGTTCCAGCCGGTGGCGAAGGCGTTGGATTCGTAAGCGGGGAAGATGCCGACTTCCGGCATCTTGATCCCGGCGTCACGAGCCAGTTCTTCCACGGTCTGCAGCAGCCACTGTTCGTGGCGGGTGCGCGGCTGGGTGATGATCTGGGTGCCGGTGCTCATCTTCGCCATCCACTTGGAGATGAACAGCGAGACCAGCGAGCCGGCGAAGCCGAATACGGCACAGAAGACCAGCAGGCTGCCGTAGTTCTGACCGGTGAAGCGATCTACCCCCAGCAGTTTGAGGGTGATACTGGCGATGATCAGCACCGCCAGGTTGGTGGCCACGAACAACAGAATGCGCATCATGGTGTAAAGCTTCTCCTCAGGCGAGAGACGTTCTGATAATGCAGGCTATATAGGGGCGTAGCCCTGCCATCTTCAACCCGGTGACTATTTCAAACTATGTCCCGGGCCGGATTTAGAGCGCTCTCGAACAGCAGGCGGGTCAGTCGGGCGACCTTTTCGCTGTTGTGCAGCGACAGCGCCTCGCGCAGCTGCCAGGCCAGGGTGGCCTGCACCCGGCGCACCGCCGGTGGTGTCGGGTTGTCGCCGGCCGGCAGGCTGTGCGGCACGCCGCGGGACAGGCGCAGGAAGCCCTTTTCGCTGAGCACGGCCTGGTCGAGGGCGTCGTAGCCGATGGTCGAGTCGTAACGCAGGTAGCCTTCCTCGGCCAGCCACAGCAGGGCGCCCAGGCAGCTCTGGTGGCGCTTGCTGGGCAGGCCGAACTCGTCCGGTTCCTCGCGGCCGATCAGGTCTTCCACGTACAGCGCGATCTTGCGCGGAAAGGCCTGGTAGAGCAGGAGCATGCCGGCAGCGGCATCCTTGTAGAACTCGTCGATCTGCAGATCCATGGCGCGGGCTCTTGGATGGCGCGGGCGGCCAGGCCGCCCGCGGGCCGGTTACTGACGGTAGGACTTGAGGAAGTTGCCGATCCGCCCGATGGCCTGTTCCAGCTCGTCCACGCGCGGCAGGGTGACCACGCGGAAGTGATCCGGCCACGGCCAGTTGAAGGCGGTGCCCTGGACGATCAGCAGCTTCTCGGAGAGCAGCAGGTCGAGGACGAACTTCTCGTCGTTGTGGATCGGGCAGACCTTGGGGTCGATCTTGGGGAAGGCATAGAGCGCGCCCATCGGCTTGACGCAGCTGACCCCGGGGATGTCGTTGAGCAGCTCCCAGGTGCGGTTGCGCTGCTCCAGCAGGCGGCCGTTGGGCAGTACCAGGTCGTTGATGCTCTGGTAGCCGCCCAGCGCCGTCTGGATCGCATGCTGGCTCGGCACGTTGGCGCACAGGCGCATGTTGGCCAGGATGTCGATGCCTTCGATGTAGCTCTGCGCCTTGTGCTTGGGCCCGGAAATCGCCACCCAGCCGGAGCGGAAACCGGCCACCCGGTAGGACTTGGACAGGCCGTTGAAGGTCAGGCACAGCACGTCGGGAGCCAGGGACGCGGTGGAAATGTGCTGGGCGGCGTCGTAGAGGATCTTGTCGTAGATCTCGTCGGAGAAGATCACCAGGTTGTGCTGGCGCGCCAGTTCGACGATATCCAGCAGCACTTCGCGCGAGTACACGGCGCCGGTGGGGTTGTTCGGGTTGATCAGCACCAGGGCCTTGGTGTTCGGCGTGATCTTGGCGCGCATGTCGGCGATATCCGGGAACCAGCCGGCCTGCTCGTCGCACAGGTAGTGCACCGGCTTGCCGCCGGCCAGGGCGGTGGCCGCGGTCCACAGCGGGTAGTCGGGAGCCGGGATCAGCACCTCGTCGCCGTTGTTGAGCAGCGCCTGCATGGCCATCACGATCAGCTCGGAGACGCCGTTGCCCAGGTAGATGTCCTCGATGCCGACGCCTTCCACCTGCTTCTGCTGGTAGTACTGCATCACCGCCTTGCGCGCGCTGAACAGGCCCTTGGAGTCGCTGTAGCCCTGGGCGGTGGGCAGGTTGCGGATCACATCCTGGAGGATTTCCTCCGGGGCTTCGAAACCGAACGGCGCCGGGTTGCCGATATTCAGCTTGAGGATGCGATGGCCTTCCTCTTCCAGGCGCTTGGCGTGCTTGAGCACTGGGCCGCGAATGTCATAGCAGACGTTGGCGAGCTTGTTCGATTTGCTGACCTGCATGATCCTGTAGTCCCGATAGTAAATGCCGCGCGGTGCAGCGCCGGACCCGGCGATGGGCCCCTTGTCGCGCTGTAACGCAGCAGCCAGACTGGCGTCCAAAGAGGGACGCATGATACGTGCGGCCCGATGCCCGGAAAAGGTACAGGTCGGGCTTTTTTCTACCTCTGAGGTGTACCCCATGGCAAAGATCGAGAAACCCCTGGAAGCCTGGCGCGGCGAGCTTTCCGACGAGCAGTTCCATGTCTGCCGGCTGGGCGGCACCGAACGCGCCTTCAGCGGCGAGTATCACGACAGCAAGGTGCCCGGCATCTATCACTGCGCCTGCTGCGGCGAAGCGCTGTTCGACTCGGATGCCAAGTACGACTCCGGCAGCGGCTGGCCCAGCTATTTCCAGCCGGTCAACGCCGAGGTGATCGCCGAGAAGGCCGACTTCAGCCACGGCATGCAGCGCGTCGAGGTCAAGTGCGCCAAGTGCGATGCCCACCTGGGGCACGTGTTCCCGGATGGGCCGCGGCCGACCGGGATGCGCTACTGCATCAATTCGCTGTCGCTCAAGCTGGTCCCGCGCGAGTAGCGCGGCGCCGCTCGGCCAAGGCTCGCCGATCGGCGGGCCTTATTTTTCGACAATTGAATTGTGTGCAATTCAATTGCTAACTATATTGTCCGGGTTCCCAATCCATTCGGAGTGTCACCCCATGCACGACAAGTTGCTTGATATCCCGGTCACCACCATCAAGGGCGAGCAGAAGACCCTGGCCGATTTCGGCGGCAAGGCCGTGCTGGTGGTCAACACGGCCAGCAAGTGTGGTTTCACCCCGCAGTACAAGGGCCTGGAAAGCGTCTGGCAGCAGTACAAGGACAAGGGCCTGGTCGTGCTCGGCTTCCCCTGCAACCAGTTCGGCAAGCAGGAACCGGGTGACGAGGGGACGATTTCCGAGTTCTGCGAGCTGAACTTCGGCGTCAGCTTCCCGCTGTTCAAGAAGATCGACGTCAATGGCAGCGACGCCCACCCGCTGTTCGTGCAGCTGAAGAAGCGGGCCCCCGGTCTGCTGGGCAGCCAGGGCATCAAGTGGAACTTCACCAAGTTCCTGATTGGCGCCGACGGTCAGGTGGTCAAGCGTTTTGCCCCCGCCACCAAGCCCGAAGACCTCAGTGCCGAGATCGAAGCCCTGTTGCAATGAGCCCGGTGGATGACAACGACGCCGCCCAGCTGCTGCTCGACAACCAGCTGTGCTTCAAACTCTACGCCGCCTCGCGCGCGGTGACCCGGGCCTACCGGCCGATGCTCGACGAGCTGGGCCTGACCTATCCGCAGTACCTGGCCATGCTGGTGCTGTGGGAGTGGCAGGCAGCCCCGCCGCCGCAGCCGACGGTCAAGGCCCTGGGCGAGCGGTTGCTGCTCGACTCCGGGACCCTGACGCCGCTGCTCAAGCGCCTGCAGCAGCTGGGCCTGGTGCTGCGTCAACGCTCGCCGCGCGATGAGCGCGAGGTGCACCTGCGCCTGAGTCAGGCCGGCATGGACTTGCGCGAGCGGGTCCTGCCCCTCAAGCGCCGCCTGCTGTGCGAAAGCGCTATCGATCTCGGCGAACTGGAGGGACTGCGCCAGCCCCTCGGCAGCCTGCTCAAGCTGCTGGGCGCGCCCTGACTCAGCGCGCCGTGGTGACGGGCAGCCAGTTGTCCAGCAGGGCGGTGAGGTCTTCGCGACGGAACGGCTTGGCCAGGTAGTCGTTCATCCCGGCGGCCTGGCAGCGCTCGCGTTCGTCGGGCAGGGCGTTGGCGGTCAGCGCGATGATCGGCAGGTTCGGCCAGCGCCCGCTCTGGCGAATGCGCCGGGTCGCTTCGTAGCCATCCATCACCGGCATGTTGCAGTCCATCAGCACCAGGTCGACCGGGTGCTTCTCCAGGTAGCTGAGTGCCTCGCCGCCATGGGCGGCGACGGCGACCTCGCAACCGAGCTTGGCGAGCATGCCCTTGGCCACCAGCTGGTTGACCGGATTGTCCTCCACCAGCAGCACGTGGGCCTGGCGCAGCTTGTCCAGGTGCGGGCTGCTGGCGGGTTCGCGGCTGTCCTGGCGCGGCTGCAGCAGACGCTGCAGGGCCTGCTGCAGGGCGCTGCGGGCCAGGGGCCGGGCCAGCTGCTCGAACGGCGCCAGTTCGCTGCTCTGTGCGCTGCTGATGAAGCCGCCATAGGCCGCCACCAGCAGCAGCGGGGCGCCGCTGGCCTGGCGCAGTTCGCGCAGGCGTTCGGCGCTGTCGCAGATCAGCAGATCGGCCTGCAGGCCGGCCAGGCTGGCATCGCTGTCGTAACGGCGCAGGCTCAGCCCCCAGTTGCCCAGCCAGCTGCCGAGCAGCTCGGCGAGGCCGCTGTTGGCCGGGCAGAAGACTGCGACCCGGCCGCTGAGTTTCGGCCAGGCGAGGGCTGCGGCATGGCTGGGCAGGGGCAGCTCGGCGCAGAACTGGCTGCCGAAGCCTTCCTGCGAGTTGACGCTGAGCCGCCCGTGCATGGCTTCGCACAGGCGCCGGGTCAGGGCCAGGCCCAGGCCGGTGCCGCCGTACTGGCGGGTGATGCCGGCGCCGGCCTGGGTGAACGGCTGGAAGATCCGCGACTGGGCTTCCTCGGCGATGCCGATGCCGGTGTCGCTGACCAGGATGCGCACCCCGCTGGCGCTTGGGCTGACGTGCACGTCGACGCGGCCGAAGCGGGTGAACTTGAGGGCGTTGGACAGCAGGTTGCTGACGATCTGGCGTACCCGGGTCGGGTCGCCGAGCAGCTGCGCCGGCAGGCGCGGGTCTATCAGGCAGGTCAGTTCGACATTCGGCCCGGCATTCTGCGACAGCAGGCTGGCGGTCTCTTCGACCAGGCTGCCGAGGTCGAAGGGGATCTTTTCCAGCTCCAGTTGCCCGGCTTCGAACTTGGACAGGTCGAGGATGTCGTTGAGCAGTTCCACCAGCACCTTGCCCGAGTCGTGGGCGATCGACAGCTGCTGGCGCTGTTCCACATTCAGCGGCCCGTCCAGGGACAGGGCCAGCATGCCGAGCAGGCCGTTGAGCGGGGTACGGATCTCGTGGCTCATGTTGGCCAGGAAGGCGGCGCGCGCCTGAGCCATGTCCAGGGCCGTGCGGCGGGCTTCCTCCAGCTCGCGGTTGGACAGGGTCAGGCGGGCGTTGGTGGCCTTCAGTTCGGCGGTGCGCGCCGAGACGATGTTCTCCAGCTCGGCCAGGTACTGGGTCAGGCGGTCCTCGGCCTCGCGGCGCTGGCCAATTTCCTCGTGGATATTGGTCAGCTGGCGGTTGGTCACCGCCACCAGGGTGCCGATCTCGTCCTGCTCATGGCCGGGCGGGCAGGGCACCGGGGTGAAGTCGCGGCGCGGGTCGCGGTCGCTCAGGGCGCGGATCACGCCGATCAGCGGCTTGGTCAGCATGGCGTAGAACAGCACCAGCAGGATCAGCGACAACAGCAGGCTGCGCACGAAGCCGGTGAGCAGGGTCAGCACCGCGCGGCGCAGGAAGTCGCTGCCGAAGGCGAAGGTGTCGACCTCCAGGCGCAACAGGCCGAGTGGTTCGTTGGGCGCGTGGCTGACGAACAGTTGGTCGACGAACAGGCGGCGCTTGCCGAACAGGAAGTCGCTGAACAGGCGGTAGTCGCTCTGCGCCGCAGCGCGCTCCACCGAGGCCAGGGTCATGCCGCTGTTGTCGATGATCTCGGCGCGCATCACCGCCGGCGAGCGCAACAGGCCGAGCACCAGTTCCTGGGCCAGTTCGGCGTCGATGTTGTAGGCGATGCGTGCGGCCGGGTTGTGGCTGATTTCCAGCAGCGAGTTGATTTCCAGATCGATTGCGGCATCTTCGCTGGCATAATCCAGGCTGACCTGGATCAGGCTGAGCAGGGTTCCCAGGATAAACGCCACCAGCACCGTGAGACTGGCCTGTTTGAACGACAGGCGGTGGGTGAGTGATATATCCATGGAGAGTGGGTGTGTTCCTGAGTCCGTGCGCCAGCCAAGCATAGCCCATCGCACCCTGCTGCCGGCAGGGGCGCTTTTGAGGAGTGAGTCGTGGATTCCCGCTTGAACAGTTTCTTACAACGCGCCGAAGCGGTGCTGGAGCGTCTCGATCCGCTGTTGCCGGTGCCCCGGGTGGCGCTGGACTGGAGCCAGACGGTGGCGGCCCGCTGGTTTCGCGAGGGCCATGGCGGCTATCTGCAGCCTTTGCAGGTCAGCCTGGACCTGAGCCTGAACGATCTGGTCGGCATCGACATGCAGCGCGAGCAGCTGGCGCGCAATACCTGCCAGTTCGTCGGCGGGCTGCCGGCCAACCATGTCCTGCTGTGGGGCGCCCGCGGCACCGGCAAGTCCTCGCTGGTGCGGGCCCTGCTGGCCGAGCATGCCAAGTCCGGGCTGCGCCTGATCGAGATCGAGCGCGATTACCTGGCCGACCTGCCGCGGGTGGTCGAGCAGCTGGCGGGCTTGCCGCAGCGCTTCGTGCTGTTCTGCGACGACCTGTCGTTCGAGGCGGGCGAGGGCGATTACCGGGTGCTGAAGAGCGTGCTGGATGGCTCGCTGGAGCGCGCCCCGGACAACGTGCTGCTGTATGCCACCTCCAACCGGCGCCATCTGGTGCCGGAGAAGGAGAGCGACAACGACAACTGGCAGCGCGTCGAGGGCGAGCTGCATCCCAGCGAGGCGGTGGAAGACAAGATTGCCCTGTCCGACCGTTTCGGCCTGTGGCTGTCGTTCTACCCCTTTACCCAGGAGCATTTCCTCGCCGTGGTGCGCCACTGGGTCGAGGTGCTGGCGGCGCAGGCCGGCCTGCAGTGGCAGTGGAGCCATGAGCTGGAAATCCTGGCCATCCGCTGGGCGCTCGGGCGCGGCAACCGCAATGGCCGCTGTGCCTACCAGTTCGCTCGTAGTTGGGTCGGCCAGCAGTTGCTGGGGACTGATCAATGATCGATTTGGCTGGGGTCGGGCAGGGGCAGTCGGGCTATGCCTTGTTGGCCGCGCAGCTGGAGGCCCTGCTGGCGGGCGAGCGCGACTTCATCGCCAATAGTGCACAGTTCGCCGCCTTCCTGTTCCATGAGCTGGAGGGGTTGAACTGGGCCGGCCTGTACCTGAACCGGGACGAAGAACTGGTGCTAGGGCCTTTCCAGGGCAAGGTGGCCTGCGTGCGCATTCCTTTCGGGCGCGGCGTGTGCGGGGCGGCGGCCAGCAGCCGGCAGACCCAGCGGGTCGATGACGTGCATGCCTTCCCCGGGCATATCGCCTGCGACGCGGCCTCCAGCAGCGAGCTGGTGGTGCCGCTGGTCAAGGATGGCCGCCTGATCGCCGTGCTGGACCTGGATAGCCCGCGCCCGGGGCGTTTCACGGCCGAGGACCAGGCGGGGGTCGAGCGCCTGGCGCAGATCTTCCTGGCGTCGAGCGACTGCTGAACACCGCATAAACGAGAAAGCCCGGCAATGCCGGGCTTTCTCGTTCAGGAGGCTTGGCGACTGCCGTGCTTGCTCAGTCGTAGATGTTCTTCTTCTTCCAGTCGTCTTCCTCGAACGACTTGAGGCCATCGGTCAGCTCGCTGTGTTCGTCGGCCGTCGGCTTGGTCTTTTCCAGCACCATGCTGTTGGCGTTGGCCAGCAGCTGCTCCAGCTGCTGCAGCTGGTTCTTGTAGCGGTTCGCGTCGGCCTGCTTGCGCAGGTACTGCACGCCGCGCTCGTAGGCCAGGCGGGCCTGGCCGGGCTGGCCTTGCTGCAGGGAGTGCTGGCCGAGAGTGGTGAAGAACTCGTAATGCAGTTGCACCAGGATATGGCGGATCTCGCCGATCCAGCGCTTGGCCTCGTTGGCGGGCAGCGCGCCATCCTGCGCGGCGCGTGTTACCAGGCCATGGAAGTTCTCCAGGAGATAGCGCACATCCTTGGCCTTCACCTCGCTGGCGATCGGCTGGGGGGCGTTGCGCACCGGGATGTCCTCGCCCTTGGCGACCCAGTCGCGCAGCTCGGCGATGCGGTTGCGCAGGTTGGAGCTCTGCTTGTCCAGCGGCAGCAGGCGGTCACTGTAGTGAAGTTCTAGGCGGCTCAGGAGGAGTTTCAGTGCCGGGCTCATCAGTTGCCCCGGCATGTTCTCGGAAACTTCACGGCTGCGACGCACGCGGTCATTGAGATCAGCCTTGCGCCGGGCTTTTTCCAGCTTGCTGTTCTCCACCATATGGTTGATGTAGCCGATCGCGATGAGTAGCACGATACCGACGACGATCAAGGCGGTGATGACGAGTGGGGACACCGGTGAACCTCCCGAACGCTAGTTTTTCCCGAGTGTAGTGCCTTGGCCTTCCTACTCCTAGCACCGTATCAATTTCAGTAGCGAAGTCATTGATTTAGAAAAAGTTTTGAATGAGGGTTGACGCTCCCCGAAAGGCTCCATAGAATGCGCGCCACTTTAAGCGAGTTAGTGAAAGCCGACACGCTGGAAGTTGGGATGCTGTTACAAGCTCCTGGCCACGTCCCCTTCGTCTAGTGGCCTAGGACACCGCCCTTTCACGGCGGTAACAGGGGTTCGAGTCCCCTAGGGGACGCCATGTTTGCGGGAATAGCTCAGTTGGTAGAGCACGACCTTGCCAAGGTCGGGGTCGCGAGTTCGAGTCTCGTTTCCCGCTCCAGTTTCACGAAGCGCTGCTTTTCGTAGCGGTGCTTCGATTAGCGTTACAGGGTCGATGGCAACATCGCCTGGAAACACCGGAAAGCTGTTGTAAGCTCCGGGGCACGTCCCCTTCGTCTAGTGGCCTAGGACACCGCCCTTTCACGGCGGTAACAGGGGTTCGAGTCCCCTAGGGGACGCCATGTTTGCGGGAATAGCTCAGTTGGTAGAGCACGACCTTGCCAAGGTCGGGGTCGCGAGTTCGAGTCTCGTTTCCCGCTCCAAATAAACAAAAACGCCGCTCAATCGAGCGGCGTTTTTGTTTGCGCGCGATTCAGCGCCATGCAAAAAAGGCCCGCCGGTCATGCCGTGCGGGCCTTTTTCGTGGGTGCCCCTGATGCGGGGCGCTGCGCCGTCAGTGTTTGGGGCTTTCCGGCGGCAGGGCCAGCAGCTGCTTTTCCTGGTTCCAGTCGAAGGGCTCGCCATTGGCCTCGGCTTCGTAGCGGCGCTCGTCGAGGGCCTGGTACAGCTCGATCTCCTCGTCCGGCATGAAGTGCAGGCAGTCGCCGCCGAAGAACCACAGCAGGTCGCGCGGCACCAGGTGGGCGATCTGCGGGTAGCGGTGGAAGATCTGGCTGATCAGGTCCTGGCCCAGGTACAGGCTGTTTTCCGGGTCTTTCGGCAGTTCCGCCAGCAGTTCGTCATAGCGCTCGAGGAACAGACCGTGGGTATCGTCTTCCACCAGTTCGGCTTCGCCCAGGGCGACCAGGATGCCGCGCAGGTGGGTGAGCAGGGCGAGGTGGTGGTCGAGGTGGGAGGCAGCCATGGCAATGATCCTGATTGAAAACGAGCGCGGCAGTATAGGGCGCCAGGCGCCTGCTGTCCCGGCTTGCTGGTCGGCAACTCCATATAGGTAGCTGCTGCCGGGCCGGCATGGCGACAAGGCCGGTGAGCTTGGCCGGATCGCCGCTTTCGCCGCACTGCTGCCTCGATAGACTGGGACAAAGCCTCGGGAGCGTGCCATGCCGTCCTACCTTCAAGCCGGTCAGTTCATCGATAGCGACCATCCGCTGGTGGTCGAGTTCGCCGAAACCTGGCGCGACGCCAGCGCCGATCCGCGCGAGCAGGCGGTCAGCCTGTACTACGCGGTGCGCGACCAGATTCGCTACAACCCCTACAGCTTCAGTCGCGATCCCGAAACCCTGAAGGCCAGCCATGCGCTGGCCGCCGGCGAGTCCTACTGCGTGCCCAAGGCGCTGCTGCTGGCGGCCTGCGCGCGACATTGCGCCATCCCGGCGCGCATCGGCCTGGCCGATGTGCGCAATCACCTGTCCAGCCCGCGCCTGCTGCAGATCCTCCGTAGCGAGGTGTTCGCCATGCATGGCTACACCGAACTGCTGCTCGACGGCCGCTGGGTCAAGGCCACGCCGGCGTTCAATTTGGCCCTGTGCAAGGTGTTCAAGGTGGCGCCGCTGGAGTTCGATGGGCGCACGGACAGCGTGTTCCACCCGTTCAACCAGCAGGGCGAGCGCTACATGGAGTACCTGGCCGATCACGGCCAGTTCGACGACTTGCCGGAGGCGCTGTTCTTCGGTCATCTGCAGCGCTGCTACCCGCATCTGTTCGCCGCCGATTCGGCGTTTCTGCAGGGCGATCTGCAGGCCGAGGTGGCCGCCATGCAAGCTATCGATAGTTAACATCAGCATTCGCGGCTTTTTTCTTGCGCCGAGTCTGGGTAGGGTGCAGGCCATGCAGGCTCCGCTAACCTGAAACATCAGGTTGCAAATGCCGTAAAGAGCCCCTACCTAAGCCTTTCCTTTTGCTGAGTACCTAGCCCCCATGAGTTCCGCCCTGTCCATCCGGCAGCTGACCAAGACCTACGGCAATGGCTTCCAGGCCCTCAAGGGCATCGACCTGGATGTCGCCGAAGGCGACTTCTTCGCCTTGCTCGGCCCCAACGGTGCCGGCAAGTCCACCACCATCGGCATCATCTCGACCCTGGTGAACAAGAGCGGCGGCACGGTCGAGGTGTTCGGCCACGACCTCGATCGCGACCCCTCCGGCCTCAAGCGCTGCCTGGGCGTGGTGCCGCAGGAGTTCAACTTCAGCCAGTTCGAGAAGGTCTTCGACATCGTCGTGACCCAGGCCGGCTACTACGGCATCCCGCTGAAGCTGGCCAAGGAGCGCGCCGAGCAGTACCTCAACCAGCTCGGCCTGTGGGACAAGCACGACGTGGCCGCGCGCATGCTCTCCGGCGGCATGAAGCGCCGCCTGATGATCGCCCGTGCGCTGGTCCACCAGCCGCGCCTGCTGATCCTCGACGAGCCCACCGCGGGGGTGGACATCGAGCTGCGCCGCTCGATGTGGAGCTTCCTCACCGAGCTGAACCAGCAGGGCATCACCATCATCCTCACCACCCACTACCTGGAAGAGGCCGAGCAGCTGTGCCGCCACATCGGCATCATCGACCACGGCAGCATCGTCGAGAACACCAGCATGAAGGCGCTGCTCAAGACCCTGCACGTGGAGACCTTCCTGCTCGACCTCAAGGATGCGCTGCTGGTGCCGCCACAGCTCGCTGGCTACCCGGCGACCCTGGTCGACCCGCACACCCTGGAAGTGCAGGTGGAGAAGAGTCTGGGCATCACCGAGCTGTTCCGCCAGCTGGCGGCACAGAAGGTCGAGGTGCTGAGCCTGCGCAACAAGAGCAATCGCCTGGAGGAACTGTTCGTTTCCCTGGTGGAGAAGAACCTGGCCAAGGTGGCGAAATGAGTCCCGAACTGAGTTCCAACCTGATCGCCCTGCAGACCATCGTCATCCGTGAGGTGCGCCGCTTCACCCGCATCTGGGCGCAGACCCTGCTGCCACCGGCGATCACCATGGCCCTGTACTTCGTCATCTTCGGCCGCTTGATCGGCAGCCAGGTCGGTGGCGTCGGCAAGTACAGCTACATGGAGTTCATCGTGCCGGGGCTGATCATGATGTCGGTGATCACCAACTCCTACAGCAACGTGGTGTCGAGTTTCTTCAGCAGCAAGTTCCAGCGCAATGTCGAGGAGCTGCTGGTGTCGCCGGTGTCGCCGCACACAATCCTCATTGGTTACACCATCGGCGGCTCCCTGCGCGGCCTGGCGGTGGCCTTCATCGTTACCCTGCTGTCGCTGTTTTTCACCGAGCTGCAGGTGCACCACCTGGGCGTGACCGTGCTGGTGATCACCCTCACCGCGATCACCTTTTCCCTGGGCGGCTTTATCAATGCGGTGTACGCGCGCAACTTCGATGATATCTCGATCATCCCGACCTTCGTGCTGACGCCGCTGACCTACCTGGGCGGGGTGTTCTACTCGATCAGCCTGCTGCCGGAGTTCTGGCAGACGGTGTCGCTGGCCAACCCCATCCTGCACATGGTCAACGCCTTCCGCTACGGCATCCTCGGCGTGTCCGACATCAATATCGGCGTCGCCATCGGCATGATGCTGCTGGCCAGCAGCGTGCTCTATGTCGTGTGCATTCGCCTGTTGCAGAGCGGTCGGGGCATGCGCCAGTAGCACTGGGCGTAACACTTTCGGCGGCTTGCACTGCGGGCTGCCGCCGGTAGACTCGACCTCTGATCTAAAAAAGAGGTCGCTTATGGCATCGCGCACTGGTTTCCGCTTGCTCGCCATCCTGTGTTCGCTGCTGGCGCTGCCGGTCCTGGCCGAGCAGGCGCCTCTGGTCGAAGTGACCCAGCCGGAGAGAAGTCTGGTGCGCGACGAGCTGATCACCTTCGGCTCGCTGCGCTCCGACGAGTCGACCATGATCCGCCCCGAGCTCGGCGGGCGCCTGGCGGCCGTGCATTTCCGCGAGGGCGAGGCGGTCAAGGCCGGCGAGCTGCTGGTCAGCCTGGATGATGCGATTGCCCGCGCCGAGCTGGCCCAGGCCCGGGCCAACCTGGATCTGGCGGAAAAGAGCTTCCAGCGCACCCAGCTGCTGTTCACGCGTGGCGCCAGCAATGCCCAGGCCCAGGACGAGGCGCAGTCCCAGCAGCAGGCCGCCCGCGCCAGCCTGGCCCTGGCCCAGGCACGCCTGGACAAGACGCAGATCCGCGCGCCCTACGACGGCGTGCTCGGCCTGCGCCAGGTCAGCGTCGGCGACTACCTGAGCGCCGGCCAGGATCTGGTCAACCTGGAGGTGCTCGACCCGCTCAAGGTGGATTTCCGCATCCCGCAGAAGGCGGTTAGCCAGGTGCATATCGGCCAGGCCATCGAGCTGAGCCTGGATGCCTACCCCGGCGAGCGCTTCAAGGGCGCGATCATCGCCCTCAACCCGCGCCTGGATGAAGTGGGCCGCAGCCAGGCCATTCGCGCACGGGTCGACAACCGCGACCAGCGCCTCAAGCCCGGCCAGTTCGTCAAGGTCTCGGTGATCCTCGCCGAGCGCCCGCAGGCCCTGCTGATTCCCGAAGAAGCGGTGATGCCCATGGGCCAGTTGCAGTTCGTCAACCTGGTGGTCGACGGCAAGGTCGAGCGCCGGCAGATCAGGATCGGCCAGCGCCTGCGCGGCAAGGCCGAGGTGGTGGAGGGCCTGCAGGGCGACGAGACGCTGATCAGCGCCGGCTGGCAGAAGGTCGCGCCGGGCCGCGAGGTACGCACGGTCAAGCGCGGGGAGGGCGCATGACCCTCTCGGATATCTGCATCCGCCGGCCGGTGTTCGCCACCGTGCTGTCGCTGATCATCGTCCTGCTCGGCCTGATGGCCTACCAGCGCCTGGCCGTGCGCGAGTACCCGAACATCGACGTGCCGATCGTCACGGTCAACGTCATCTACCCCGGCGCCAGCCCGGAGATCATGGAATCCCAGGTGGCCCAGCCGATCGAGGACGTGCTGTCCGGCATCGAGGGTCTGGATTTCGTCAGCTCCATCAGTCGCTCGGAAAACACCCAGATCACCGCCCAGTTCCGCCTCGGCAGCAACTCCGACGAGGCGGCCAACGACGTGCGCGACCGCCTCGGCCGGGTGCGCAGCCTGCTGCCCGAGGAGATTCGCGAGCCGCTGGTGCAGAAGGTCGAGGCCGACGCCCAGCCGGTGATCTGGCTGGGCTTCTCCAGCGAGCGCTTCTCCGCCATGGAGATCACCGACGTGCTGGAGCGGGTGGTGCAGGACCGCCTGCAGACCATTCCCGGGGTGTCCGAAGTGCAGATCCGCGGGGCGCGCACCTACGCCATGCGCATCTGGCTCGATCCGGAGAAGCTGGCCGCCCACGACCTCACCGTGCAGGACGTGGAAGACGCCCTGCGCCGGCAGAACGTGGAGATTCCGGCCGGGCGCATCGAGTCGGTGCAGCGCGAGTTTTCGGTGCTGTCGGAAACCGACCTGAAGACCCCGGAGGACTTCAACAAGCTCATCCTCGACGACTCGCGCGGCTACCTGCTGCGCCTGGCCGATGTCGGCCATGCCGAGATCGGCGCGGCGGATTTGCGCACGGTGGTGCGTTTCAACGGCCAGCCGGCGGTGGCCGTGGGCCTGGTCAAGCAGGCCACGGCCAACCCGCTGGAGATCTCCGACGCCCTCAACCAAGCCCTGCCGGAAATCCGCACACTGCTGCCCGAGGGCATGCAGATGGCGGTGGCCAACGACAACTCACTGTTCATCCGCGAGTCGATCGGCAACGTCTACACCACCATCTGGGAAGCGGTGCTGCTGGTCATCCTGATCATCTTCCTGTTCCTCCGTTCGCTGCGCGCCACCCTGATTCCGCTGGTGACCATCCCGGTGTCGCTGATCGGCGCCTGCGCATTGATGGCGCTGATGGGCTTCACCCTCAATACCCTGACCCTGCTGGCCCTGGTCCTGGCCATCGGCCTGGTGGTGGACGATGCCATCGTGGTGCTGGAGAACATCCACCGGCATATCGAGCAGGGCATGAAGCCGATGCAGGCGGCCTTCGTCGGCAGCCGCGAGATCGCCTTCGCGGTGGTCGCCATGACCCTGACCCTGGCCGCGGTGTATGCGCCGATCGGCTTCATGCAGGGCACGACAGGCAAGCTGTTTACCGAATTCGCCTGGACCCTGGCCGGCGCCGTGCTGGTGTCCGGCTTCGTCGCCCTGACCCTGTCGCCGATGATGTGCGGCCACCTGCTCAAGGCCCATCAGCCGCAGCAGCGACACAGCCGCCTGTACAACCTGATCGAAGGCTTCCTGAACAACCTGACCCCCAGCTACCGCCATGGCCTGGAGCGGGTGCTGCGCGCCTGGTGGCTGGTGCTGGCCCTGCTGCTGGGCATCCTGCTGCTGTGCGCCGGGCTGTTCGCCAGCCTGCGCAGCGAACTGGCGCCGACCGAGGACACCGGCACTATAGTCGGCTCGATCAACGGCCCGGACGGCGCCACGATCGGCTATACCAGCCGCTACGCCAAACAGCTGGAGGCGGCCTACGCGGCGGTGCCGGAAACCAACCGCTACATGGTCATCGTCGGCTTCCCCACGGTGGCCCAGGGCCTGTCGTTCCTCAAGCTGGAGGACTGGGACGAGCGCGAACGCAGCCAGTTCGAGATCCGCGACGAGCTGCTGCCCAGGCTGCAGGACATTCCCGGCGTGCGCGCCTTCCCGATCAACCGCCCGCCGCTGGGGCAGAGCGCGCGCAACCAGCCGGTCAACTTCGTCATCCGCTCTTCGCTGGAATACGCCGAGCTGCAGCAATACGTGGACAAATTGCTGGCCGAGGTGCGCGGCTACCCGGGGCTGGAGAGCCTGGACACCGACCTCAAGCTCAACACCCCGCAGCTCAAGGTCACGGTCAATCGCGAGCAGGCGGTGGTGGTCGGCACTGACGTGGCGACCATCGGCAGGAGCATGGAAAGCCTGTTCGGCAGCCGCCAGGTGACCCGCTTCAAGCAGAACGGCGAGCAGTACGACGTGCTGGTGCAACTGCAGGACGTGGACCGCAGCAACCCGGAAGACCTCAACCGCGTGTACGTGCGCGGGCGCAATGACAACATGGTGCAGCTGTCCAACCTGATCGAGGTGCGCGAGACCGTGGCGCCGCGCGAGCTCAACCACTTCAACCAGCTGCGCGCGGTGACGGTGACCGCCAACGTCGGCTCCGGCTACACCCTCGGTGAGGCGCTCGATCATCTGGAGGAGAAGGCGCGGGCGATCTTCCCGGCCGAGACCCAGTTCGACTACACCGGCACCTCGCGTGACTTCAAGGACGCAAGCTCAGGAGTGGCGCTGATCTTCGTGCTGGCGCTGGTCTTCATCTACCTGGTGCTGGCCGCGCAGTTCGAGAGCTTCCTCGACCCGCTGATCATCCTGCTCAGCGTGCCGCTGTCGATGGCCGGCGCCCTGCTGGCGCTCAAACTGTTCGGCGGCACCTTGAACATCTACTCGCAGGTCGGCCTGGTGACGCTGATCGGCCTGATCACCAAGCACGGCATCCTCATCGTCGAGTTCGCCAACCACCTGCTGCGCGAGGGCCGGGCGCTGCACGAGGCGGTGCTGGAAGCGGCGGTGCAGCGCCTGCGGCCGATCCTGATGACCACCGGGGCCATGGTCCTCGGCTCGCTGCCGCTGGCCATCGCCAGCGGCGCCGGCGCCGAGAGCCGCCAGCAGATCGGCATGGTCATCGTCGGCGGCCTGCTGGTCGGCACCTTATTCACCCTGTTCGTGGTGCCGACGCTGTACAGCCTGCTGCGCCGTTGGAAGCCGCTTGAGGTGGGGCAGGGCGAGGTGGGTTTGGTTTAGGTTGTTTGCAGGCGGGGTGGTCGGCAGCTAGCGGCCATAGACGATTGTGGACAGTCATTGCGGCTCGGTTACGCTATAAAGACTGCCAAGTTGACGTTCAGAGCTGAGCAATTATTCGATTCAGTAACGAGGAAGGAACCTATGTCTCTTAGCGACTATTGGAACGGTCCAGCACACCGGCAGCGTGCGGATGATCTGGACATCCAACTGACGGACCTTCAGGCACGCTATGCGCAGTTGCAAGCGCTTAACAGGAAGATCGGCGCCATGGATGTCCTAGAAGTCCAGGCGCTGATTGAGCAAGAGAAAGGGAAGCTTGCTTCAGTGCGCCAAGAGGTCCAGCACGCCGAGCAAAAGGTGGCGGCGCTTGCGCAACAGTCTTCTGATTTGCAAGGGCAGATCCTCGTATGGGAGGAGACGCTCCTTCTGGAGAGCTTTGCGCTCTATGAGCCCAAGTTCAAGCTGAATGCCAGCCATGAGTACAAGTCCCGCTTGGATACTGTCCGTGAGCAGCAGAAGGTGATGATCAAGACTGGCGCAGCTGCCACCGGGAACATGGCCTGGACGGTCAATGGCAGTCAGACTCAAGGACGCAAGCTCGTAACCGATATGATCAAACTGGTGATCCGGTCGTTCAACAACGAAGCAGATTACTGCGTGGACAACGTTAAGTTCGACAACGTCGAGCTGGGCGAGAAGCGAATTCTCAAGTCGTTCGAGGCCTGCAACCGCCTAGGCAAGATTATGGACGTGGAGATATCGCGTAAATACCTGAGCCTCAAAATTGATGAGCTACACCTTGCTCATGAGTTTCAGATCAAGAAGCAAGAGGAAAAGGAAGAGGCCAAGCGTGCCCGAGAAGAGTTGCGGGAACAGCAGAAGCTTGAGCAGGAAATTCGTGCAGCCCGGGAAAAGATCGCCAAGGAGCGCAAACACTTCGCGACTGCTATGCGAGACCTTCAGGCCCGCCTAGAAAGAGCAGAGTCTGAAGAGGAGCGCGCCCCACTCTTGGCAAAGTTGGCTGAGGTTGAAGCAGGAAGAGCTGAGCTGGAGAGCGAAGAGAGGCTCATTGACTATCGCGAACAGAATGCAAAGGCGGGTTATGTATACGTGATATCCAACGTAGGGGCATTTGGGGAGGGGGTTTACAAGATCGGTATGACCCGACGTCTGGAGCCGATGGACCGAGTCGATGAACTGGGTGACGCATCGGTGCCGTTCTGGTTTGACGTGCATGCAATGGTCTTCTCCGATAACGCCCCTGCACTGGAAGCGAAGCTGCATGAACGCTTTGCCGCAGGCCGCCTAAACAAGGTCAATGGGAGAAAGGAATTCTTCCGTGCTGACATTACTGAGATCGAGTCGGTCATTCGAGAAAACTACGACGCTGCCGTCGAGGTCACCCACGAAGCGCCAGCCGAGCAGTATCGCGAAAGCCTGCGCATGGAATTGCCCAAGGCCGCAATTCAGCAATCAGAACGAGTTGCGATGCAAAGCTAGCATTACCCAATAGTGGGTGTTTGGAAGTCGGCTACGGTTTTCTAGCAAGTAGCCCGGATATATGCACGGTGGAAAACGCTGCGCGGTTTTCCACCCTACGCGATCTTGGGAACTCTGTAGGGTGGACAACGTTTACTTGTCCACCAGCCTTTTCGACAGGCAGTGCTGGGTCGGAGGCTGTCTTGACGAGTGACTGCTTCTGGCCGCTTTGTGCCCGTCGCCACCGACCGCTTTGGGTCGTTGTGCAGGCCAAGAGAATGTGGGTTCAGGCTGGGCTACCGGCGCGCTGCGAGTACTGGAAACGCACCCTTCAGCGCTTCGCGCCTTCTTGAGCAAGCAGTTCGCTGATCCACCCGATCTGTTGTGTGAGCGCTTGCACCTTCTCCTCGGGCACAGCCTGCCGTGCTCGGGCGAAGTGGCTCAGGGTGCACTGTTTCAGGCGCAATAGGCGCTGCCACTTGGCCAGAAATGCCGAGCTGCGTTCCTGTAATTGCAGGGGGCCGAAGTACAGCTCCTGGGCGCTATACCGCACCGGCTCGCTGCGCTCGGCGACGATGATTTCGTAGTTGAAGCGGTTTTCCCGCAGTACTTCCTCGCCGAGGATGCGGTAGCCATGTTCCATCAGCCAGTGGCGCAGGGGCTGCTCGCCGCCGTTGGGCTGCAGGATCAGGCGCTCCTCGCCGCTCAGGCGCGCCTGGTCGCGGTCGAGGATGTCGCGGATCGTCTCGCCGCCCATGCCGCAGAGGCTGATCGCCGTGACGCCGTCTGCTGGCTCGATCGCTGCCAGGCCATTGGCCAGGCGTACGCTGATTCGCTGGCTCAGGCCATTCTCGCGCACGCTGCGTTGCGCCGCGTGAAACGGCGTCAACGCCACCTCGCCGGCCACCGCCGCCGCGATCGCGCCGCGCTTCACCAAGGCGACGAGCAGGTAGCCGTGATCCGAGCCGATATCGGCCAGCCGCGCACCGGCCGGCACATGTGCCGCCACGCGCTCCAGGCGCTCGGATAATCGCTGTTCGTTCAACTGCTGCCTCTTTTCACCACGGGCGTCCGGCACGTTGGGCCGGATCGGCGCGCGATTCTGGCGGGCAACAGCGTGCCTGGCAAATTCCGGCGACCAGTGCCAGGGCGCGGCCTGCTAGGTGGGGAACTCCAGGATAAAGCGCGTCCAGCCCTCGGCCGACTCGCAGCGGATCTCACCGCCATGGGCGCGGACGATGGAGCGGGTGATGGCCAGGCCGAGGCCGGCGTGCTCGGCATTGCCTTCGCGGCGGGCCGGGTCGGCGCGGTAGAAGCGGTCGAACAGGCGCTCGCGCAATGCGGCGGGAATCTCCGGGCCCTGATTGGCCACTTCGATGCGTACCGTGGCGCCCATGCTTGCCGTGCTCAGGTGCAGCTCGCCGCCGCTGGGGGTGAAGCGCAGGGCGTTGTCGATCAGGTTGCTCAGGGCATGGCGCAGCAGGCCGCGGTCGGCGCTGAGCGCGGCTTGGCCGGCGACCCGCAGGGTGACACCGGCATCCTCGACCAGCGGGGCGAAGTACTCGGCCATGGCCGCCAGCTCAGCGCCCAGTTCTAGGGTTTCCCGGCGGGTCTGCAGCAGGCCGTGTTCGGCCTTGGCCAGCAGCAGCATGTCGCCGACCATCTGCGCCAGGTGCTGCAGTTCCTCCAGGTTGGAGTGCAGTGCTTCCTGGTAGTCCTCCAGCGCCCGTGGCTGGCTGAGGATCACCTGGGTCTGGGTCAGCAGGTTGGACAGCGGCGTGCGCAGCTCATGGGCGATATCGGCGGAGAACGCGGAGAGGCGGGCGAAGGCGTCTTCCAGGCGCGCCAGCATGGCGTTGGAGGCCTGCACCAGTTCGCTCAGTTCGGTGGGCAGGCCCCGGGTTGGCAGGCGGGTGGTCAGCGAGCTGGCGGAAACCTGTTGCGCCACTGCGGTCATGTTGCGCAGCGGGCGCAGGCCGCGGCGTGCCGCCCAGGCGCCGAGCAGCGCGGTGGCCAGGGCCGAGAGGCCGACGCAGAGCCAGATCAGCCGCTGCATCCGCTGCAGGAAGTGCTGGTGGTGGGTGATGTCTAGCAGCAGGCTCAGGTGCAGGCCGTTGTCCAGTTGCTCCTCAATCACGCGAAAGTCGGTGCCCTGGTGTTGCCAGCGGCTGATCTGTGCGTCGCCTTGCGGTAGGTGGGCGAGCAGTGGCTGGCTGGTGAACCATAGCTGGCCGTCCGCGCTCTGGATGCGCAACGCCAGCTCGGGGTGTCGCTGCAGCTCCTGCTGCAGTTGCGGGCGGCGCGCGGCGAGAGTCTCGGTGTCCGACGCGCCCTGCAGCAGCTCGGCGAACACCACCAGCTTGCCCTGCAGTTGCTGGCGGTCCAGTTCGACGAAGTGCGCCTCGCTGGCGCGGGTGAACAGGGCGCCTGCGACCAGCGCCACGGCCGCGGCGCAGGCGGCGAACAGCAGGGCCAGGCGATTGGCGAGCGACATCAGTGGCGCGCCTCCAGCACATAGCCCATGCCGCGCACGGTGTGGATCAGCGGCTGGGCGAAGCCGTCGTCGACCTTGGCGCGCAGGCGGCGGATGGCCACCTCGATGACATTGGTGTCGCTGTCGAAATTCATGTCCCACACCTGCGAGGCGATCAGTGACTTGGGCAGCACCTCGCCCTGGCGGCGCAGCAGCAGTTCGAGCAGGGCGAATTCCTTGGCGGTCAGTTCGATGCGCTGGCCGGCGCGTTCGGCGCGGCGGCGCAGCAGGTCGAGGGACAGGTCGGCCAGTTGCAGCTGGCTGTCCTGCGCCACGCCGTTGCTGCGGCGCAGCAGGGTGCGCACGCGGGCCAGCAGCTCGGTGAAGGCGAAGGGCTTGACCAGGTAATCGTCGGCGCCGGCCTCCAGGCCGCGCACGCGGTCCTCCACGGCGTCCCTGGCGGTGAGGAACAGCACCGGGGTGTCCAGGCCGGCGGCCCGCACGCTGCGCAGGATCTGCCAGCCGTCGCAGCCGGGCAGCATCACGTCGAGGATCAGCAGGTCGTGCTCGCCGGACAGCGCCAGCAGCTCGCCGCTGCTGCCGTCGGTGGCCAGTTCGACGCTGAAGCCGGCCTCGGCGAGGCCCTGGCGCAGGTACTGGCCAGTCTTGGGTTCGTCTTCGACTATCAGCAGTTTCATTTGGGACTCACAGTCTGGGGCTCACCGCCGGTGCTCGTGCTGGGTTGGTGCCGGCTTTATACGCCAGCCGGCGGCGCCGGTGGGCAAAGCTGACAAAGTTGTAATCTTCGCGTCAGCTTAGCGCCAGTTGCCGGCGTCTAGAGTGGGCCATCTTCCATCCATGGAGCCTTGCTCATGTCCGCACGTTTCCTTCTGCCGCTGCTCTGCGCCTTCAGCCTGCCGGCCCTGGCCGCTCCGGGCCACTTCAGCTTCGGTGAGCCGGGCAAGGCGGCCGAGGCCGACCGCACCGTCACGATCACCCTGGGCGACATGTACTACGAGCCGGGCAGCGTGCAGGTCAAGGCCGGCGAGACCGTGCGTTTCGTGCTGAAGAACGACGGCGCGCTGCTGCACGAATTCAGCCTGGGCGATGCGGCGATGCACGCCGAGCACCAGAAGCACATGCTGATGATGCAGCAGATGGGCATGCTCACCCCGACCGGCATGTCCCAGGACATGGGCAAGATGGACCATAGCCAGCACGACATGAGCGGCATGCAGCATGGCCAGATGACCCATGACGACCCCAATACGGTAATGCTCGAACCGGGGCAGAGCGCCGAGCTGACCTGGACTTTCAGCCAGAACACCGGTCTGGAGTTCGCCTGCAATATTCCCGGCCACTATCAGGCAGGCATGGTCGGTGCTGTCGAGGTCAAGCCGTGAAGCGTCTGCTACTTGCCGCCGGCCTGCTGGGCCTGAGCCTGGCCGCCCAGGCCGGCCGTTACGAACTGGTGATCGACGAGGGCCAGGTGCGCTTCAGCGACGGCGTGCGCCCGGCGCTGACCGTCAATGGCCAGAGCCCGGCGCCGGAGCTGCGTTTCCAGGAAGGCGAGGCGGTGGAGATCGCCGTCACCAACAAACTGGATCGCATGACCGCGCTGCACTGGCACGGCATCATCCTGCCCTATACCCAGGACGGCGTGCCGGGCATCAGCTTCCCCGGCATCCAGCCGGGCGAGACCTTCACCTACCGCTTCACGGTCAACCAGTCCGGCACCTACTGGTACCACGCCCATGCCGACTTCCAGGAGCAGGAGGGCATCTACGGGCCGCTGATCATCGAGCCCAAGGGTCGCGAGCCGTACCGCTACGACCGCGAATACACGGTGCTGCTGTTCGACTGGCAGGACGAGAAGCCGGAGCGCACCCTGGCCAACCTGAAGAAGCAGGCCGACTACTACAATGACCAGCAGCCGACCCTCGGCGACCTGTTCCGCGACGCCCAGCGCGATGGCTGGAGCGCGGCGCTCAAGGACCGCTGGGACTGGGGCAACATGCGCATGGCCAAGACCGACATCGCCGATGTCAGCGGTTTCCGCTTTCTGGTCAATGGCCGCGACGCCGAGCAGAACTGGACCGCGCTGTTCAAGCCGGGCGAGCGCGTGCGTCTGCGCATCATCAACGGCTCGGGCATGAGCTACTTCGACCTGCGCATCCCCGGCCTGGCGATGACCGTGGTGCAGGCCGACGGCAATGACGTGCAACCGGTGACCGTCGACCAGCTGCGCATTGCCGTGGCGGAAACCTACGACGTGATCGTCCAGCCCAGGGAAGACAAGGCCTACACCCTGTTCGCCGAGTCCATGGACCGGCGTGGCTATGCCCGCGCCACCCTGGCGCCACGGGCCGGCATGCAAGGCGAGGTGCCCGAGCTGCGGGCGCCGCGCCTGCTGAGCATGGCCGACATGGGCATGGCCCACGCCGGCATGGACCATGGAAGCATGGATCATGGCGCGGCGGGCGGCGGCGAGATGGCCGGCATGGATCATGCGGCCATGACCGGCATGGATCATTCGGCCATGGCAGGTATGGACCATTCGAGCATGGCGGGGATGGATCACTCGGCGATGGCCGGGATGGATCATTCGCAGATGGCCGGCATGGACCATGGCGCGATGAATCACGCGGCCATGGCCCAGGCGAACAACCCGGACTACGCCGTCGGCAGCGGCATCGCCCCCGAGCCGGTGGATGGCGGGCGGGTGCTGGTCTACGGCGACCTCAAGGCGATGCGCCCAGCCGCCGGCTACCGGGCACCGGACCGCACCATCGAGCTGCAGTTGACCGGCAACATGGAGCGCTACTTCTGGTCGTTCAACGGGGTGAAATACTCCGAGGCCGAGCCGATTCGCCTCAAGTACGGCGAGCGCGTGCGCTTTCGCTTCGTCAACCAGACCATGATGAACCACCCCATGCACCTGCACGGCATGTGGATGCAGCTGGACAAGGGCAACGGCCAGTTCAACCCGCTCAAACACGTGGTCAACGTCGCGCCGGGGCAGACCCTGGAAGTGGACGTGCCGGCCGACGCCATGGGCGAGTGGGCCTTCCACTGTCACCTGATCTACCACATGGGCAGCGGCATGTTCCGCAAGGTTGTGGTCGAGGCGGCCGACGGCAGCACCCAGCCGTTCTACAGCGAGCAACCGGCCGCTAAGGAGAGCGAACATGCGCATCATTAATCTGCTGCCGGCGCTGCTGCTGGCTACCCCGGCACTGGCCATGGAGTCGCACATGGACGCCATGCCGGTGGCCAAGCTGGCTGTCGATCACCTGGAACAGCGTTTCGATGGCGACGACCAGGCCCTGGCCTGGGAGCTGGAGGCAACCTACGGCAACGACCTGCACAAGGCGGTGCTGAAAAGCAGCGGCGAGCGCGCCGATGGCGGGCCGACCGACTCCAGCGAGACCCAACTGCTGTATCGGCGCATGGCCAGCGAGTTCTTCGACTGGCAGGCCGGCCTGCGTCATGACGACCAGCCGGGGCCAGCCCGCAGCTATGCGGTGCTCGGGGTGAAAGGCCTGGCGCCGCAGTGGATCGAGCTGGACGCCAACCTGTTCGTCAGCGAACGCGGCGACCCGTCGCTGCGCGTCGAGGCCGAGTACGAGCTGCTGCTGACCCAGCGCTGGGTGCTGGAACCCAAGCTGGAGTACGACCTGGCCCTGGCCGACGACCGCGACCTGGGCGTCGGCGCCGGTGGCAGCAGCCTGGAGGCCGGGCTGCGCCTGAATTACCGGGTCAGCCCGCAGTTCTCGCCCTATGTCGGCTATGTCTGGGAGAAGACCTACGGCCGCAGCGGCGACTGGCGGCGCGACGAAGGCGAGCATGACGAGGAGGGCGCCTGGGTGCTGGGGCTCAAGTTCTGGCTATAGAGCTGTAGCCCGGATGCAATATGGAGCGGAGTGGCCTGCTTCCCGGCTTGCATCCGGGCAACGCAGGCTGCCGTAGGGTGCGCCATGCGCACCATGGCCCCGCGCGTTCTGCCCGGTGCGCACGGCGCACCCTAGGATTTGCTTGTCCACCGAGGCTCCGCTTGATCGAAACGCAGCCCCGGTCCTTGGGCGTATAATGCCTGCCGTTTTCCGCTTTCCAGGCCATCGCCATGCAGCATCCCGCCGAACACTCGCCGCTGGGCAAATCCAGCGAATACGTTTCCCAGTACGCCCCCGAGCTGCTGTTCCCCATCCCGCGCGCCACCAAGTGGGCCGAGCTGGGGCTGGAGGCCGGCAAGCTGCCGTACCGGGGCGTGGACTACTGGAACTGCTACGAACTGTCCTGGTTGACTCCGAGCGGCAAGCCGGTGGTGGCCATCGGCGAGTTCGCCATCCCGGCCGACTCGCCGAACATCATCGAGTCCAAGTCGTTCAAGCTCTACCTCAATTCGCTGAACCAGAGCGCCTATGCCAGCCAGGCCGAGGTCGAACAGGTACTGGCGCGCGATCTGTCCGCCTGTGCCGGCGCGCCGGTGGCGGTACGCGTGCGCAGCCTGGATACGGTGGCCGCCGAAGGCGTGGCCGCGCTGCCGGGGCGCTGCGTCGACGAGCTGGAAATTGCGGTCAGCGACTACGCCCATCCGCGTCCTGAGCTGTTGCGCTGCGCCGCGGGCGAGATCGTCGAGGAAACCCTGTACAGCCACCTGCTCAAGTCCAACTGCCCGGTCACCGGCCAGCCCGACTGGGGCACCCTGGTGGTCGAGTACCGTGGCCCGCGCCTGGATGCCGCCAGCCTGCTGGCCTACGTGGTGAGCTTCCGCCAGCATCAGGACTTCCACGAGCAGTGCGTGGAGCGGGTGTTCCTCGACCTGCAGCGCCTGCTGCAGCCGCAGAGCCTGACGGTGTATGCACGCTATGTGCGCCGCGGTGGGCTGGATATCAACCCGTACCGCAGCACGGCGCCGATCAACCCGGACAATCGCCGGCTGGTACGCCAGTAAGCAAAAAGCCCGCGTGATGCGGGCTTTTTTCATTCGGACGGGTCAGATGCCCATGTTGGCCAGGCTCTGCAGGATATTGCGCAGGGTGCCGGCCAGGGTCGGGTGCTGGGTTTCAAAGCGCTCCACGGCCAGGTTGACCCCGTCGACCAGGCTGGCATCCGGTGCGCTGGCCAGCTCCTTGGCCAGTTTCAGGTCGATCTCCTGCATCAGTTCGAGCAGGGCGGCGCGGTCGTCGGCGTCCAGCGGGATATCGGTGGCCAGCTCTTCGCGCAGTTGCTGAAGATGTTGCTGCAGGCGTTCGGGCATGGTTGTTCTCCTTCAAGACTACAAAGTGGACCCTAGCCACGTGGCAAAGGTTCGTCCCTTTGCGTGAAGGTTAATCCAGCCGCGGCGCTCTTGCCTGATCCGGGTCAAATGGCCGGAAGTTTTGTCTTTCAGAATCTGTTTCGGGGCTCGCGAGCTAGAGAAAGACAAGGCGAAAACGGCTGAGGAAGCGGAGTTTACGATTTGTAAATGAGCATTCCGAAGCCGTTTTCAACGCAGTTTTTCCAACGCGCAGCAGATCCGAGACAGGTTCTCAGGGTTTCTCGCCCTTGTGCCGGCGCATGGCCAGGTCCTGCAGGCAGGCGGGGATTTCTCCGGGGTGGTCGATCACCGAGTGGGCGCCGAGGCGATAGAGCTGCAGGGTCGCCGCGACGCGCAACTTGTCGCGCTCCGGGCCGGGCAGGGCCTGCCAGTCGCCGAGGGCCAGGCCGCACAGCGAGCCGCAGGTGGCCAGGCCGATGCACCATAGTCCGGCATTGAGCCCGGCCTGCAGCAGGCGCGGCTCGCTGGCGATCAGCACGCAGCCGTGCAGGTTGTCGACCCGCAGGCCGGCGAGGGCCTGCCAGATGCTGTCCGGCGCCGGCCAGGGGCGGGCCGCGCCGACCTGGGCGGCGGGCAGCCAGCTTGGCAAGGCCCGGGCCAGGCGCGTGCTGACCGCGGCGGGCAGCTCGTCGAGCCAGGCACAGGGCAGCTGCTGGCGCTGCAGCTGGTTGAGCAGCGCGTCGACCCCGGGCAGGCGTTCGGCATACTCCGCGGCACTGGCCAGCAGCGCCGGCAACAGCTCGCGCTCATCCAGGCAGTGGGCGCGGGCGACCGGCAGGGTGCGCGCGCCAAAGTCCACCAGGCAGCCGGAGAGGCCCAGCAGCAGGGCATTGAAGACGGGCACAGCAGGCGAGCCGGGCATGGCGAAGGTCCCCGAGGATATGCGGGCAGCCTAGGCCGGTTCGGTGACGATCCGATGACAGCGGGATTTCAGGCGGGCAGGGCGCCCATGACGCGGCGCAGGCTGTCGGGCACCGGCACCGAGGTGTTGCTGGCATGGTCGATCCAGACCAGCTTGCAGTAGCCTTCGCCGTAGCAGCTGTGCGGGTCCTCGAGGGTGCTCAGGCGGTGCTCGACCACCAGGCTGCTGCGCCCGACCGCGCCGGCGTACAGCTCGATCACCACCGTAGCCGGGTGCACCACCGGCTTGAGGTAGGTGTGCAGGGTCTGCAGCACCACCGGCCCCTGCGGCGCGTGGTCGATGGCGATGCCGACGCGGGCGAACCACTCCACGCGCGCTTCCTGGACATACTCCAGGTAGACGGTGTTGTTGACGTGGCCGTAGTTGTCCATGTCGCCCCAGCGAACCGGGATATGGGCTGTATGCAGGAGCTGCTGTTCCGCCATGCTTTCGTCCACTTTGCTGCTGCCTTAACCGGCACTGCTGTTTATACTGCGCCACACTGAAGGCTGGCTGCGGGCCGCCACACTACTAATGCCAAGGAGAGACTGCAAATGCGTATGGCCGCTGCAAGCTGGATCGACCACCTGGGTCGCCTGTGTGCCTGTGCCACCCTGGTTCTGCTGCCGGCACTGGCGCAGGCTGCCGAGGACGATCCGTGGGAGGCCTTCAACCGGCCGATGTTCCGCTTCAACGATACCCTCGACACCTACGCCCTGAAGCCGCTGGCGCAGGGCTACCAGAAGGTCACCCCGCAGTTCCTCGAGGATGGCGTGCACAACGTCTTCGGCAACATCGGCGACGTCGGCAACCTGGCCAACAACCTGCTGCAGGGCAAGGTGCATGACGCGGGCGTGGATACCGGCCGGCTGATCTTCAACACCACCTTCGGCGTGCTCGGTTTCTTCGACGTGGCCACCGAGATGGGCCTGCAGCGCAGCGACGAAGACTTCGGCCAGACCCTCGGCGCCTGGGGCCTGGGCAGCGGTCCGTACCTGGTGATCCCGTTCCTCGGCCCGAGCAGCCTGCGCGACGCCCCGGCCAAGATCCCGGACAGCTACCTGGGCATGTACCCCTACATCGACCATGTGCCGACCCGCAATGTCACCCGTGGCGTGAACGTGGTTGACACGCGTGCCAGCCTGCTCTCGGCGGAGAAGATGGTCAGCGGCGACAAGTACATCTTCATCCGCAACGCCTACCTGCAGAACCGCGAGTTCCGCGTGCAGGACGGCGAGGTGGTGGACGATTTCTGATTGTCTGCACAGGCATGAAAAAGGCGGCCTTGGCCGCCTTTTTCATGTCCGGATGTAACTCAGGTCATCGACAGGATGGCCAGGCCGATGGACTGGCGCCCGCCGCCCAGGTCGATGACGCGCATCACCTCGCCTTCGGCATCCAGGCCCTTGAGCTCGTTGTGGTCGGAGGCGATATGCACCTTGACCTTCTGGCCCATGCTCAGCGCGCACTCGGCCTCCAGTTGCATGCCGGTGCTCGATAGGTCGAGGCACAGGGCAGGAATGCTGCGGCCTTCGAGGTGCAGCGTGACTGGTGCCTCCAGACGCATGCGGATGAAATCGCGTTTTTCGCTGTAGGCACGATCGCTTTGGCTCATGGACCCTGTCCTCATGTTTTGGGGTACTCCTCCCGGCACTTATAACCCCCGTCGATTTGAGGTGTAAAGTCGCAGCACGACAATCGGCGCCAGCTTGAATCACCCCGCGGATGGGAGTACCGTCTGCGCCGTGAAATGACCGTGCACAGGTGTTGCGGCGATCGCCGCACGCTAATCGTCAACTTCTCTCTCCGGCGTCGTTTGCCTGGATAACGCATGCACAATCCCAGCGCCAAGCTGCTGATTATTGATGATGACGAGGTGGTCCGGGCCAGCCTCGCCGCCTACCTCGAAGACAGCGGTTTCAGTGTCCTGCAGGCAAGCAATGGCCTGCAGGGGCTGGAAGTGTTCGAGCTGCAACGTCCAGACCTGGTCATCTGCGACCTGCGCATGCCCCAGGTGGACGGTCTCGAGCTGATCCGCCGGATCAATGCGCTCGACACCGATGTGCCGGTGGTCGTGGTCTCCGGCGCCGGGGTCATGAGCGATGTGGTCGAGGCCCTGCGGCTGGGCGCCGCCGACTACCTGATCAAGCCGCTGGAAGACCTCGCGGTGCTCGAGCACTCGGTGCATCGGGCCCTGGATCGTGCGCACCTGCGCGTCGAGAACCAGCGCTACCGCGAGAAGCTGGAAACCGCCAACCGCGAGCTGCAGGCCAGCCTGCACCTGCTGGAGGAAGACCAGAACGCCGGGCGCCAGGTGCAGATGAACATGCTGCCGGTGACCCCCTGGCAGGCTGATGGGCTGAATTTCGCCCACCACATCATTCCGTCGCTGTACCTGTCCGGCGATTTCGTCGATTACTTCCGCGTCGACGAGCGGCGCATCGTCTTCTACCTGGCCGATGTCTCCGGGCATGGCGCCTCGTCGGCCTTCGTCACCGTGCTGCTCAAGTTCATGACCACTCGTCTGTTGTACGAGTCGCGCCGTGGCGGTCTGCTGCCCGAATTCAAGCCCTCCGATGTGCTGGGGCACATCAACCGCGGCCTGATCAACTGCAAGCTGGGCAAGCACGTGACCATGCTCGGCGGGGTGATCGACGAGCAGAGCGGCAAGCTGACCTACAGCATCGGCGGGCACCTGCCGTTGCCGGTGCTGTACAGCAACGGCCAGGCGCGTTACCTGGAAGGCCGCGGCCTGCCGGTCGGGCTGTTCGAGGAGGCGGTGTATTCCGACCTGGAAATGGACCTGCCGGAGTCGTTCAGCCTGACCCTGCTGTCCGACGGCATCCTGGACCTTTTGCCCGGCGAGACACTCAAAGACAAGGAAACCGTGCTGCCGCAACTGGTGTGTTCGGCGGGCGGCACGCTCGATGGCCTGCGTCGGGTCTTCGGGCTGGCCAATCTGGGCGAGATGCCCGATGATATCGCCTTGCTGGTGTTGAGCAGGAACCTTGCATGAATCCTGGGAATAGCCCCGGTCGAATCCAGTTTGCCGAGCAGGACGGTACCTTCGTCCTGAAGTTTGTCGGCGAGATCCGCCTGACCCTGTGTTCGGCGCTGGACTCCACAATCGAAAAAATCTTCACGGCGCTGAATTTCTCGGCGATCGTCATCGATCTGACGGAAACCCGCAGCATCGATAGCACGACCCTGGGGTTGCTGGCCAAGCTGTCGATCCTGTCGCGGCAGAAGATCGGCCTGCTGCCGACCCTGGTCACCACCCATCCGGACATCACCCGTCTGCTGCAGTCGATGGGCTTCGATCAGGTGTTCAACATCGTCGACCAGCCGATCCCGTGCCCGGAGTGCCTGGATGAGCTGCCGTCGCAGGACCATTCGGAAGAAGTGGTCAAGGCCAAGGTGCTGGAAGCCCACCGCATCCTCATGGGCCTCAATGAGTCCAACCGCGAAGCCTTCCACGATCTGGTCAACGCCCTGGAACGCAGCTGAATCCAGCGCTACAAAAAAGGGCGATACCCGTGCAGGTATCGCCCTTTTTCTTTGCTCGGCAATCAGGCCCGCGCGGCGAGCAGCGCCTCGAGCTTCTCCTGGTCGCGGGCGAACAGGCGGATGCCCTCGGCCAGCTTCTCGGTGGCCATGGCATCTTCGTTGAGGGCCCAGCGGAAGCCGCTCTCGTCCAGGCTCTGGCGGGCTTCGCCGTTGCCGGCATCGAGCAGGCGCGGCAGCTCGCCCTGGTCGTCGCTCAGTTGCTGCAGCAGCTCCGGGCTGATGGTCAGGCGGTCGCAGCCGGCCAACTGTTCGATCTGGCCCAGGTTGCGGAAGCTCGCGCCCATCACCACGGTCCGGTAGCCATTGGCCTTGTAGTACTGGTAGATGCGCGCCACCGAGCGCACGCCGGGGTCTTCGGCACCGACGAAGTCGCGGCCCTCGGCCTTCTTGTACCAGTCGTAGATGCGCCCGACGAAGGGCGAGATGAGGAACACGCCGGCATCGGCGCAGGCCACGGCCTGGGCGAAGGAGAACAGCAGGGTCAGGTTGCACTGGATGCCGGCCTTTTCCAGCTGCTCGGCGGCGCGGATGCCTTCCCAGGTGGAGGCGATCTTGATCAGCACGCGCTCGCGGCCGATGCCGGCCTGCTCGTACAGGCCGATGATGCGCTCGGCGCGGCGCAGGGTGGCCTGGGTGTCGAAGGACAGGCGCGCATCCACCTCGGTGGAGATGCGCCCCGGAATCACCTTGAGGATCTCCTGGCCGACGGCCACGCCGAAACGGTCGCAGGCCAGGCCCAGGTCGCCCTGGCAGCCGGCGACGGCTTCATCCAGCAGAGGGGCATAGCGCGGCAGCGCGGCGGCCTTGAGCAGCAGGGAAGGATTGGTGGTGGCGTCTACCGGCTGGAGCCGGCTGATCGCGTCGAGGTCGCCGGTGTCGGCGACCACGGTGGTGTACTGCTTGAGTTGGTCCAGCTTGGAAGTCATGACGAAACCCTGTCGTTGCAAGTGTCATGACCTTACCCGAGCGGCGAGTGCCGCTCAACGGTCTGGCTTGCAGGTTTCAGCGACCGGCGAGCAGTTCGCCGGCCTGGTCGAGCAGGGCCAGCGGGTCCTTGACCTTGTGCACGTCCACCGACAGCAGCTGACGGAAGCGCCGCGCGCCGGGGAAACCCTGGGCCAGGCCCAGCACATGGCGGGTGATGTGATGCATCACGCCGCCCTCGGCGATGTGCTGCTCGATGTACGGGCGCATGCGTGCCAGCGCCTCGGCGCGGCTGAGCACCGGGCGATCCTGGCCGAACAGCAACTGGTCGACCTGGGCCAGCAGATAGGGGTTGTGATAGGCCTCGCGGCCGAGCATCACGCCGTCGAAGGTCTGCAGGTGCAGCTGGCATTCCTCCAGGGTCTTGATCCCGCCGTTGAGGATGATCTCCAGCGCGGGGAAGTCCTGCTTGAGCTGCGCGGCGACGTCATAGCGCAGCGGCGGCACTTCGCGGTTTTCCTTGGGCGACAGGCCTTCGAGAATGGCGATGCGCGCATGCACGGTGAAGCTGGTGCAGCCAGCATCGCGCACGGTACCGACGAAGTCGCACAGCTCGGCATAGCTGTCGCGGCCGTTGATGCCGATGCGGTGCTTGACCGTGACCGGGATGGCCACTGCGTCCTGCATGGCCTTGACGCAGTCGGCCACCAGCTGCGGATGGCCCATCAGGCAGGCGCCGATCATGTTGTTCTGCACCCGGTCGCTGGGGCAGCCGACGTTCAGGTTGACCTCGTCGTAGCCATGCGCCTCGGCCAGCTTCGCGCAGGCCGCCAGTTCCGCCGGGTTGCTGCCACCCAGCTGCAGGGCCAACGGGTGCTCGCAGGCGTTATAGCGCAAAAAGCGCTCGGCCTCGCCATGCAGCAGGGCGCCGGTGGTGACCATTTCGGTGTACAGCAGCGCCTGGCTGGACAGCTGGCGCAGGAAGAAGCGGCAGTGCCGGTCAGTCCAGTCCATCATCGGCGCGACGGAGAAGCGGCGGGAAGGAGTTTGGCGCGTGCTATGTGCTTTTGAGGCTGATTCTGTGGGCATGTTGGTGCGTCTTTTCGGCTCTATTTCGCCCGTTTTCGCTTGTTCTTGAGCTTTCCCCGGTACGTTGTACCAGTCACATCGGCCCGTGTGCCAAATCGACCATGGCGACGATCAGGAAGCGAAAACGCAAGGATGGGACCTGCGGCTACACAGCTCAGGCCCGCGTCATGCGCGATGGCGTGCAAGTCTATCAGGAAAGCCAGGCGGGCGACCGGCGCCTGGCAAACGCTTGGCAAGACCCTGCGCGCTGGATGGCCTGGCGATGCAGCGGATTGCGAGCCGATCGGTCGGAGCGGGTGGAGCAGGCCCGTGGCGAATGAACTCCATGGATGCTGGGGTTCGGGCCCAGGCTGGCGGCAAAGTTCCGGCTCACTCGGGCTGCTGCTATCGGTCGCACGGCTGTCCGGAGCCGCTCTGATGCGGAACTGCTACCCTGACCCCAGTCCTTCCATGCGAGGTGTTAACCATGCGTCACCGCCTGATCGCGCTCATCTGCCTACCGCTGGCGCTTATGGCCGGCTGGTCCTTTGCTTCGCCGAACCCTGTTCAGTCCGAAGCCTCTCTACCCGCCGAGCAACTCAGCAAGGCCGAGGAAGACGAGGTCGATGCCATGGTGCTGCCGGTGCCAGAAGCCTGGGTCGGTGACTTCGACGGCATGCGCGAGCGGCGCTTGGTGCGTATCCTGGTGCCCTATAGCAAGACCTACTTCATGGTCGACCGCGGGCATCAGAGCGGCCTGGCCTATGAGTTCGGCAAGGCGCTGGAACTGTGGCTGAACAAGCAGCACCCTTTCGAGCGCAAGTCGCTGCGCTGGCAGGTGATGTTCATTCCGGTGGCGCGCAACGAGCTGCTGCCCAAGCTGCTCAGTGGTGAGGGCGATCTCGCCGGTGGTGGTCTGACCATCACCGAGGGCCGGCTCGGCACGGTGGACTTCGCACCCGTGGGCGTCAAGGGGATTAACGAGGCCATAGTGACCGGCCCCGATGGCCCGGTGTTGTCGCGACTGGAGGATCTGTCCGGCCGGGAAGTGATGGTGCGGGCCTCGAGCAGCTATCACGAGCATCTGCTGCGGCTGAACGAGCGCCTGCGCGAGCAGGGGCTCGAACCGGTCGATATAGTGCCGGCCAGTGAGGTCCTCGAAACCGAGGACCTGCTGGAAATGGTCAATGCCGGCGTGGTCGAGATCACCGTGGCCGATCTTTATATCGCCGAGCTGTGGCAGCCGCTGTTCACCGAGCTGAAGATCCACAAGGGTTTCTATCTGCATGAAGGCGGCGAAGCCAGCTGGGCCCTGCGCAAGGGCAGCCCGCTGCTGATGAAGGAGCTGGCGCGCTTCCAGGAGGGCCACATGAAGGGTACCTCCTTCGGCAATCAGGTCCTCAAGAAGTACGGGGCCGGCAGCAAGTTGATGCTCAACTCCACGGCCGAGGCCGAAATGCGCAAGTTCAAGGAACTGGCGGGCCTGTTCGAGAAGCATGCCGCGACCTATGACTTTGACCACCTGATGTTGATGGCCCAGGGCTTTCAGGAATCCCAGCTCAACCAGGCTGCACGCAGCCCGCGGGGCGCTGTGGGGGTGATGCAGCTGCTGCCGAGCACCGCCGCCGATCCGACCGTAGGGATCCAGGGCATAGAGGCCAGCCCCGATCGCAATATCGAGGCCGGTAGCAAGTACATGCGTCTGCTCGCCGACAAGTACCTGAATGACCCCGAGATCACCCCGCTCAACCGAACCCTGATGAGCTTCGCCGCCTACAACGCAGGGCCCGGCAATCTGCGAAAGTTCCGCCGTCTGGCGCTGAAGTCCGGGCTGGATCCGAACGTCTGGTTCGGCAACGTCGAGCATGCCGCCGCACGCATCGTCGGCCGCGAGACCGTCGACTATGTCGGCAACATCTACAAGTACTACGTGGCCTACAAGCTGGTGGCCGAGAAGCAGGAGCAGCGGGCGGCCAGTAAAAAGCAGCTCTAGAGCGGTTAAAGCCATGCAGATTGCCATGCCGGGCGCGGGTGGTCCGGCCTGGCGCGGCAGCCAGCCCCGGGCGCCGTCGTGGGGAATTGCTCCCAAAGCACTATTGCTGGCGACTGGCGCGCGTAGCAGGCTAGCGTCTACGCAACACTGGCAGAGGTATACGCGTGCTGGCGCCCGGGCAACAGCTGCATCGCCAACGGTTCGGCCCCGGGCTCGAGCTGCTCTGGCTGCACGCCCCGGATAGTCTGCAGGCGGCCCTGGCGCTGGAGCTGGACGGCGGCAGCCATGACGAGCCGGCGGCCTACCCGGGCCTGGCGCATTTTCTCGAACACCTGGTATTTCGCGGCAGCCAGGGCTTTGCCGGCGGCGATGGGCTGATGGGCTTCGTCCAGCGTCATGCCGGGCAGGTCAATGCCAGCACCCTGGGCACGCGAACCCTGTTCCATTTCCAGTTGCCCGAAGCAGCCTTGTCCGGCGCCTGCGCGCGGCTGGTCGACCAGTTGCTGCAGCCGTTGCTGGAACCCGTCGCCCAGCAGGCCGAGCGCGAGGTGCTGGAGGCCGAGTTCCAGCTGCGCTCAGCCGATCTCGAGACCCTGGTGGACGCCGCCATTGCTCAGGCGCTCAACCCCGGTCATGGCGCCGCCGCCTTTCATGCCGGTCAGCGCGCCAGCCTGCCGCTGGAGCAGCAGGCCTTCCAGCAGGCCCTGCGCGACTATCAACGGGCCATTTATGGCCGTGGCTGTATCCGCCTGGTGCTGGTCAGCCGCTTCCCGCTGGCCGATGGCCTGCCGGCGCTGGAGCCATTGCTGCAGCGCCTGGCCATGGGACGCCAGGCGTTGCGCCAGCCAACGCGGGCGCCGCTGCAGCTGGGCTGTGCCCGCGAGCTGCACCTGAGCCTGCCCGGCAGCGCGCCGCGATATCAGCTGGTGCTGGCCCTGGAGCAGCAGGGGCGTGGCGTGCCGCTGTTGCTGCAGTTGCTGCAACTGGCCCTGGAGCACAACAGCCCCGGCGGCCTGCTCGGCGAGCTGCAGGCCGCCGGTCTGTGCAGCGCGGTGCAGACGCGCCTGGTGTTTCAGCACGGTGAGCAGGCCCTGCTGCTGTTCGACTGCCGCTTGCAATCGGGTGGCGTGGCGCGCCGCGGGCAGATCCGCCAGCTGCTGGGCGACTGGCTGCTGCGCTTCGCCCCACGGCTGGTGGACGAGGCGGCGCTGCAGCGCTGGCGGACGATCCGCCGCCAGCGTTGGCCGCTGCTGAGCGCGCTGGAGCAGGCCCGGCAGTTGCTGGAGCAGCCCTTCGACGATCTCGATAGCGCACGACAAAGCATGCAGGCACTGTGCGAGGTCTGGCATGCGCGGCGCTGCCTGGTGCTGCTGCTCGACGCGCGCCCGCTGCCCGTGAGCGTGACCACCGGCTTTGCCCTGGCCCTGGCCGAGGAGCGCGCCCCGGCCTGCCCGCCCTTGCATTCGGCCTTTGTCGATGCCCTGTGGCCGGCTGAGCTGCCCGTGCTGGCCGCGTTGCCGGCCGCGGTCTGGACGGGCGCCTGCCGGGTGCCCAACTGGTCGACGGCGGAACTGGCCGGGTTGTGCCTGCTGTGGCCCGGCGCGGCGCCGGGGACGAGCGGCCTGCGCCAGTTGCAGAAGCGCCTGCAGCCCCTGCAGCGCCAGGCCTGGCGGGCCGGGCTGCGTCTGCTGTTGCAGGCCTGTGGTACGGCATTGAGTCTGCGCCTGCTGGGGCCGGTCGGGATCTTGCCGGTTGTGCTGGCCGAGTCCCTGGCGCTGCTGCGCCAGCCCTGGCCGATGGCGTCGGATGCCGGTGCCGAGCCGCTGGGTGGAATCGCTTTGCGCCAGTTGCTGCAGCGCTTGCCGGAGCATCTGCATGGCGCGTCGGCGGGCGAGGGCAGGGCGCTGCCGGATAAGGCGGCGGGCCTGCTGCTCAGCCATGCGCCGAGTCTGGCCGGGCAACTGGCGGCGGTCTGCGCGCAGGCCGGGCTGCACCTGGACGCCGAGCCCGCGCGGCAGCCCGGCGTCGAGCGGGCGCCGCGCTGGCAGCAGGTGAGATTAGCGGGCAGTGAATGCGCGCTGCTGCTGTTCGTGCCGGAGCCGGCCGATGAGATCGGGCAGGTGGCCTGGCGTGTGCTTGGGCAATGCCTGCCGGCGGCCTTCCAGCAGCGCCTGCGCGATGAGCAGGCGCTGGGCTATGCGCTTTTCTGCGGCTACCGGCAGTTCGCCGGCCAGGCCGGGTTGCTGTTTGCCGTGCAGTCGGCGACCGCCTCGGCGCCGGCCATCTGGCAGGCGCTGCAGGACTTTCTCGCCGAGCAGGCGCAACGTCTGTCGGCGCTTGCGCCGGCCGACTGGCAGGCGTTGCTCGCGCTGACTCTGGCGCAGCTGCAGAGTGCCGGCGCCAGCCTGGACGAGGCATTGGAGGCCAGCTGCCAGGCCTGGCTGGCCGGGCAGCTGGAGGCGCGGCTGGACCTTGCCGTGCAGCAGTTGAGCCCGGCCGAGCTGGGCGCGCGGCTGGCGGCGCTGCTCGCCACCCAACCCTGGCTGGTACTGAGCAACGCGGGGCAACCCACCGCGTAGGGTGCGCCAGGATTCACGTACGGGCCTGCGGTGCGCACGGCGCACCCTACAGAACCGAGCCAGCCCGAAGGTTGGCGAGGCTCTTTGTAGGAGCGGCTTTAGCCGCGATCCGCTTGGGCGTCCGTCATCGCGGCTAAAGCCGCTCCCACAAAAGCGTGACGGCACAATCGTTCGAGTTGCGGCCGGTCTTTTCCTTCCTCATCCCCTGTGCCGATGCGGCCGTGGCTCACGCCTGCGCGCCTCTCCTGCACAAGTAGCGGGTGCCTCTCCTGCGGCGTACGACCTTCTGCTGCCAGCGGACTAGGGCTTTCGCCCCGCGCCGGTGCGCGACCTGCGGCGCGCGCGCAAAGCAGCGGCGATTCGCGCCCAAGGCAGCGTATGGCCGGCCGGGGCCGCTCCGAATAATCCCTCCGACGCGGCTGACCGCTCAGTCGTCCCACTCCCCGGAGAGCGCCATGCACAACAAAAAGATCGCCAACCTCAAGCTCCTGCCTCTTGCCATCGCCAGCGTGCTGGCCTGCGGTATGGCCCAGCAAGCCACTGCCGAGATCATGCTGTACGACAAGGATGACACCACCTTCGCCACCGACGGCTACATCAACGCCTTCTACGTCAACAGCGACGTGGACCGCGAGGATGATGTGTTCGACCGTCGCCAGTCGCGGGTGAAGATGGGCTTCCTGCCGAACTGGATCGGCTTCAACTTCGGCAAGCAGGTCGACGACCTCAAGCTGGGCGGCCGCTCGTCCTTCTGGGTGACCATCAACGATGGCGAGCAGAACGGCACCGACACCGCCATCGACGTGCGCCAGTTCTACGGCACCGTGGCCAACCCGGAGTGGGGCGAAGTGCTGATCGGCAAGGATTTCGGCCTGTTCTCCCGTTCCAACATCTTCCTCGACGAACTGCTGGCCGGCTTCGGCAACGTCAGCGACACCCTCGGCCTGGTCGATGGCGGCGGCGTGTCCTTCGGCAACATCGGCACCGGCTATCCGTATCCGTTCCCCACCTCGCAGATCACCTACCGCAACAACGGTCTGGCCGAAGGCCTGCGCGTGGCGGTGGGCATCATGGACCCGATCGACTCCAACCAGATCGACCAGGACACCAGCAACGGCCTGGACGACAAGGCCTACCAGGAGAACCCGCGTTTCGAGTCTGAAGTCAGCTACCAGTTCGACGTCGGCGGGGCGCAGATCTACTCCTGGATCAACGGCGGTTACCAGACCTCCGACAACACCAACGACGAAATCGACAGTGTCACCTCCCAGGGCGTCGGTTATGGCGTGCAGGCCAAGATCGGCGGCCTGTCGCTGACCGGCTCCGGCTTCCAGGCCGAAGGCATCAACCCGTTCTTCACCAACAACGCCGGCGAAGCCACCCTGCGCGAGATCGACAGCGACGGCTACCTGCTGCAGGGCTCCTACACCAGCGGCAAGAACCGCTTCGCCCTGTCCTATGGCAAGACCGAGGACGACGGCAACGGCCTGGGTACCGCCGCCGACTACGAGACCCGCGGCGTGGCCTACTTCCGCACCATCAACGACAACCTCAAGCTGGTCGCCGAGTACAACCAGTACGAGATCGACGCCGAGCAGGGTTCCGGCCTGGGCGAAGACACCGACACCTTTGCCGTGGGTGCGGTGCTCAGCTGGTAAGCCGGTAACGAGCGAGCAGGGCGGGTCATGCGCAAGCGGGCCCGCCTTTTTTCTGCCCGCTGCCAACCCTAAAGGAGCAACAAAGGTGATCGGACTCTGGAACGCCCATAGCCAGGACTTCCTGCTCTGGCTGTGCATCGCCACCACCCTGGTCTTCGCCCTGCCGATCTTCTGCGTGCCGCTGTGGTGGGCGCGCTGGATGGGCTGGCGCATTCCGCTGGAAACCCACCTGGCCATCTATTTTGGGCGCTGCCTCGGCGCCTTCATTCTGATCGTGGAGGCGCTGATGCTGCGTGCGGCGCTGACGGGAGAAGCCATGAACGTCGTCTTCGAAATGCTCGCGGCGGTTGCCGTACTGATGATCGCCGTGCACCTCTACGGCGCCATCCGGCGCATCCAGCCGCTCAGTGAAACCCTGGAAATCGGCTTCTACAGCGGCATGCTGGCCCTGGTGCTGCTGTGCTGGCCGGTGGTTGTGCACGTGTAGGGTGCGCCGCGCGCACCTGCGGGCTTGCGCGTGGTTAACCCGGTGCGCACGGCGCACCCTACGGCCTTGTGGCCGGTGGTGATGCCGGTGTGAGGGACTCGGCTGCGTAGGGTGCGCCGCGCGCACCGCCGGCCGGCGCGTGCTTGTCCGGTGCACACGGCGCACCCTACGGATCAGGCCGGCGCCGCTACTTTCGGACTAGTCCCTTCGCTACCCAAGTAGCATGGGGCTGGGCCGGGCACCTTCCTAGAATGCCCCCATAGCGACTATGTGTATGGGGTTGGCCTGATGCGGCATGAGCAAACCGAAGGCGTGGTCACCGCCGTGTCGCACGCCCGCGAGGCCGAGCAGGTGGCGCAGGAGCTGGCGCGCCAGCTGCTGCACCCGCACCTGGGCTTCGTGCTGTTCTTCTGCTCCGCCGAGTACGACCTGGAGGCCCTGGGCCCGGCGCTGCAGGCCTATTTCGGCGGCCTCAGCGTGGTCGGCTGCACCAGCGCCGGCGAGATCACCGCCGAGGGCTACAGCCAGGGCTGCGTCAGCGCCATCGGCTTCGACCACCGCAGCTTCTCCATCGCCAGCGCGCTGATCGACGAAATGGACCGCTTCAACCTGATCGACGCCCAGCAGCTGGTCGAGCGCCTGGTGCGCGACTGCCGCGGCAACGCCCTGGCGCCGATCACCGACCACAGCTTCGCCCTGACCCTGCTCGACGGCCTGTCCAGCCGCGAGGAAGTGGTGCTCGCCGCGCTCAGCGCGGCGCTGGGCAGCATCCCGCATTTCGGCGGCTCGGCCGGCGACGACAACCACCTGACCCGCACCCACGTCTACTACGACGGCCAGTTCCACAGCGGCGCGGCGGTGGTGGTGCTGGTCAACACCTGGCTGGACTTCGAGGTGTTCACCAGCCACCACATCGAGCCGCGGGCGGACAAGCTGGTGGTCACCCGCGCCGACTCCGAGTCGCGGCGGGTGCTGGAGCTCAACGCCGCGCCGGCCGCCGAGGAATACGCGCGGCTGATCGGCGTGCCGCTGGCCGAGCTGGACATGCGCACCTTCGCCGCCCACCCGCTGGCCGTGCGGATCAAGGAGCAGTACTACATCCGCTCGATCCAGCAGGTGAACGCCGATGGCAGCCTGACCTTCTACTGCGCGGTGGAGAACGGCATCGTCCTCACCGCGATGACGCCGGGGCCGCTGCTGCCCAACCTGCAGCGGCAGTTCCAGCGCCTGCGCGGGCGCCTGGGCGCGCCGCTGCTGACCATCGGTTGCGACTGCGTGCTGCGCCGCCTGGAACTCTCCGGCGGCAGCGAGATGCCGGCAGTCTCCGCCTTCCTGCGCGAGCAGCGGGTGATCGGCTTCAACACCTACGGGGAACAGTTCAATGGCATGCACATCAACCAGACCTTCACCGGGGTCGCCATCGGACGCCCCGACCATAGCCAGGACTGAGCTGGAGGCGCGGGTTGCCGAGCTGGAGGCGCAGAACGCGCGCCTGCGCACGATCAATGCCGCGCTGATCGAGCGGGTCGAGTCCGGCCACTCGCTGCGCTCCGACGGCTATGCCGCCTTCCAGCACTCGGTGGTGCTGGCCGAGCAGGTGCGCGAACGCACCGATGCGCTGAACCAGGCGCTGACCGAACTGACCTCCAGCAACCGCCTGCTCAGCGATGCGCGGCTGCGCGCGGAAACCGCCCACCAGCACCTGATCGATGCCATCGAGAGCATCTCCGACGCCTTCGTGCTGTTCGACAAGGACCAGCGCATCGTCCTGTTCAACAGCCGCTTCAAGGAGTTCTGGTCGCGCACCCGGGCGCGCATCGGCGCCGGCATGCGCCTGGCGGAAATCAAGCGCCTGGCGGGCAGCACCGGGCTGATCGTCGAAGAACAGCGCGGGCGCGGCGACGGCCACACCCTCTACCGCCTGATGAACGGGCGCTGGGTGCAGGTCAGCGAACGGCCGACCCGCGAGGGCGGCCTGGTGATCCTCTACACCGACATCACCGAACTCAAGCAGAGCGAGACCCAGCGCCGCGAACAGGCCCTGGCGCAGAAGTCTCGCCTGCTGCAGCGCGCCGTCGACAACCTGTCCCAGGGCGTGGCCATGGTCAATGCCGAGGGCATCCTGGAACTGTGGAACCACCGCTTCCTGGAACTCTGCGGCCTGGCGCCGATCGAGGCGCACCGGCCGTTTGCCGAGATCATGGGCGAGAGCGAGCTGCAGCTGCTCACCCCGGCCAGCCGCGACGCGCACGGCGAGCCGCTGCACGAATGCGAACAGCGCCTGTTCGACGGGCGCATGCTCGAAGTGCGCACCCATCCGCTGCCCACCGGCGGCTTCGTCAACACCTTCACCGACATCACCGAGCGCTTCCGCCAGGCCCAGGCGCTGAGCGAGAGCGAGCGCTGGATCCGCCTGATCACCGACCACGTGCCGGCGCTGATCGCCTACCTGAATGCCGACCTGGTCTACGAGTTCACCAACAAGGTCTACGAGGAGTGGTACCACTGGCCGCACGCCGGCATGCTCGGCCAGAGCCTGCGCGACATCCACAGCGATGAGCACTGGCGGCAGCTGGCGCCCTACGTGGAGCGCGCGCTGTCCGGCGAGAGCGTGACCTTCGAGATGGCCGAGACCAACTTCGCCGGCCAGCAGCGCTACATGCTGCGCTCCTACGTGCCCAATCGCCTGGCCAGCGGCGAGGTGGTGGGGATCTTCGTGCTGATCCGCGACATCACCGAACGCCGACGCACCGCCGAGGCGCTGCACCAGGCCTACCAGAACCTCGAGCTGCGGGTGCGCGAGCGCACCGCCGAACTGACCAGCCTCAATCGCCAGCTGGTCGGCGAGATCGACGAGCGCAGCCGGGTCGAGTCGCGCCTGCGCGAGGCCAAGCAGGAGGCCGAACAGGCCAACCTGTCGAAGACCAAGTTCCTCGCCGCGGTCAGCCACGACCTGCTGCAACCGCTGAACGCCGCGCGCCTGTTCACCAGCGCGCTGCTTGAACAGCGCCACGCCGAGGCCAGCCACGGGCTGATCCGCAACGTCAGCAACTCGCTGCAGGACGTGGAGAACCTGCTCGGCACCCTGGTCGACATCTCCAAGCTGGATGCCGGGGTGATCAAGCCGGACATCAGCAGCTTCGCCGTCGGCGACCTGCTGGAAAACCTCGCCGCCGAGTTCCGCCAGCTGGCCGCCAGCGAAGGCCTGACCCTGCAGTTCGTGCCCAGCTCGGCCTGCGTGCGCAGCGACATCCAGCTGCTCGCGCGGATCCTGCGCAACCTGCTGACCAACGCCATCCGCTACACCGCCAAGGGACGCATCCTGCTCGGCTGCCGCCGGCGTGGGCAGAGCCTGTCGATCGAGGTGTGGGACACCGGCATGGGCATCGCCGAGGACAAGCTGCAGGAGGTGTTCCAAGAGTTCAAGCGCGGCGAGGGCCAGCGCCACCAGGACCGTGGCCTCGGCCTGGGCCTGGCGATCGTCGACAAGATCGTGCGCATGCTCGGCCACCGGGTGCGGGTCAGCTCCTGCCTGGGCAAGGGCTCGCTGTTCGCCATCGAGGTGCCGCTGACCCGCCGGGTCAGCGTCCTGCAGCAGAAGCCGGAGGCCCTGCCGATGGCGGTCGAATGTCTGCGCGGGGCGCGCATCTGGGTGCTGGATAACGACGCGGCGATCTGCGCCGGCATGCGCACCCTGCTCGAAGGCTGGGGCTGCCGGGTGGTCACCGCGCTATCGGAAGACGACCTGGCGCGCCAGGTCGACAACTACCATGCCGGCGCCGACATCCTGATCGCCGACTACCACCTCGACGACGGCCGCGACGGCGTGCAGGCCATCACCGAAATCAACGCCCGCCGCGGCGAACCGCTGCCGGCGCTGATGCTCACCGCCAACTACAGCAACGAACTCAAGCAGACCCTGCGCGAGCTGGGGCATACCCTGCTGCACAAGCCGGTCAAGCCGATGAAGCTGAAGACCAGTTTGAGTCATCTGTTGTTGCAGCGGCGGTAGGGCGTGTGGCCATCGGGGCGCGGAGTGGCCTGTTGGTGCGCACGGCGCACCCTACGGCAGCGGAGCCGGATGTCGGTTGCGCGGTAGGCATAGCAGCTCTCCCGTAGGGTGCGCCGTGCGCACCGCCGGCACCGCGAATGTTGGTGAGGCACATGGCGCACCCACAGACCATGGGTCCCGGATGCGGCGCCTGAGGTCGGTTATGGCGCTTGCCCGTAGGGTGCTCCGTGCGTACCAACAGGCCCACGGCGGCACCGGTTATTCGCCGAACCCGCCACCCTCATCGCCCAGGCGCCCACCCCAATCGGCCGGGTACACCCCATCGCGTACCAGGCGATGGAAGCTCGACCAGGGCCAGTCGCCAACCTGCTGCACCAGGCCATGCTTGACCGGATTCCAGTGCAGATAGTCCAGGTGCCGCTGGTAGTCGTCCTGATCGCGGATCTGGTGTTCCCAGAAGCGCCGCTGCCACAGCGCGTTTTCCCGGCGCAGGTGGCGGCTCAGGTTGACGCTCGCCGGCCATTGCAGGCTCTGGCTGGTCTGGCGCTTGATCAGCGACCAGCGCCGGCCATAGTCGCCATCCTCGGCAGGCAAGCCCCAGATGCAATGCAGATGCTCCGGCAGCAGCACCCAGGCATGGATGGTGAAGGGGTAGCGTTGGCGCGCCTGCTCGATCGCGGCGCGCAGGGCAGTGCGTAACTCGGGTTGGGTGAGCAGTGGACGGCGCTGTTCGGTGCTCAGGGTGAAAAAATACAAGCGGCCATCCTTGGCCCGGCGGTAGTTGGACATTCCTTGTCCCTCGCGGTGGTTGATGCGGTGTGGCGCGATGCCTGTGCGTGGCTTGTAGTGCGCACGGCGCACCCTACGAAGTGCTCGTGCGTTTCACCCTAGCCCAGGACGCGCAGTGTGCCCCGCCAACACCGTAAATGTTGATGGCGCGCACAGACCTGTAGGGTGCGCCGCGCGCACCGCAGACGACGCCAATCTTTCCGTTAAACCTGTGCTCTGCCCTTGGCCTTGACCTGCAGGATCAGGGCAATCCCGCCGAGCACCGCCACTGCCGCCACCATCAGCCGCAGGCTGAGCTGCTCACCGAGCAGCAGGCTGCCGGCGACGGCGGCGATGATCGGTACGCTGAGCTGCACGCTGGCCGCCTGCAGGGCGCGCAGGTGGGGCAGGGCGGCGTACCAGATGGCGTAGCCGATGCCCGAGGCGAGGGCGCCGGAGAGCACCGCATAGAGTGCGCCGAGACTGTCCCATTGCAATTGCTCCCGGTACAGAAAAGCCAGCGGCAGCAGCGCCGGCAGGCTGCGCAGGAAGTTGCCGGCGGTGGCCGCCAGCGGGTCGCGGTTGCCGCGGCCGAGCAGCGAGTAGATGGCCCAGGCGATGCCGGCCAGTAGCATCAGCAAGGCGGCGTGCAGCGGCGGGGCGCTGGCGCCGGGCAGCAGCAACAGCAGCAGGCCGCCGACGGCACTGGCCAGGCCCAGGCTTTGCAGCGGCCGCAGGCGTTCGCCGTGCAGCCAGCCATAGCCGAGCATGCTGGCCTGCACCGCGCCGAACAGCAGCAGCGCGCCGCTGCCGGCATCCAGCTCGATGTAGGCGAAGGAGAAGCCGGCGGCGTAGCCGAACAGCGCCAGCGCCGAGCGCCAGTCACCCTGCAGGCGGCCCTGGCCGCGCAGCAGCACCAGCAGGCACAGCACCAAGGCTCCGGAGCCCAGGCGCAGGGCGGTGAAGCTGCTGGCATCGATGCCGCCGTCGCGCAGGGCGGCGCGGCACAGCAGCGAGTTGCCGGCGAAGGCCAGCATGGCCAGCGCCGTGAGCAGGGCGACGCGCAGCATCAGCGGCGCAGGTAGGCGGCGAAGTCGATGTCACCGGCGCTGAGGATGGCCTGCACCCGGTTATGCACGTTGAGCTTGCGCAGGATCGCCGAGACATGGGCCTTGACCGTGGTTTCGGCGATGTCGAGGTTGTAGGCGATCTGCTTGTTTGACTCGCCCTTGGTCATCCGTTCCAGCACCAGCAGCTGCTTGCGGGTCAGCGCCTGCAGCAGCTCCGGCGGGATGCTCGGCTCGCTGTGGGCACGGCGGGTGCTGCTCTTCTGCGTGCGGATGATGTCCGAGGGCAGGTAGACGTTGCCGTTGAGGATCTGCTCGATGGCCTCGGTCATCTGTGCGCGTGGCGAGGACTTGGTGATGAAGCCGACCGCGCCGTAGGTGATGGCCTGCAGCACGATCTGCTTGTCCTGCTCGGCCGAGACGATCACCACCGGGATGGTCGGCGCCTCGTTGCGCAGGTTGATCAGGCCGCCCAGGCCGTGCATGCCGGGCATGTTCAGGTCGAGCAGGATCAGGTCGAGGTCGTCGTGCACCTGGGTCAGTTCCAGGGCGCTGTCGAGGTCGGCGGTTTCCATGATCTCGCTATCCGGGAAGCCATCGCGGATGACGTTGTGGATGGCTTCGCGAAACAGCGGGTGGTCATCCGCAATCAGGATCTTGTACATGGCCTTTAGCCCTCTTTTTATATGGTGTGGCAGTCACGCAAGGTGCAGTCGGCACAGCGCTGGCAGTAGTTTCAGGGCAGTGGCGCGGGCTCGGCGGGGTGCAGCGGCAGGCCGGCCTGTTGCCAGGCATCGATACCGTCACGGTACCAGTAGAGCCGTTGGTAGCCCAGCGCGCGAGCCCGCTTGATCGCGTTCCACGACAGCCAGCAGTCGGATTTGCAGTAGAACACCAAGGCGCGGCCTGGGTGCTGCCGCTCGAGGCGCGCCAGGTGCTGCTCGAGATAGTTCTGCCACAGCGGCGCCAGCTCGCCGTCGCCGGTGTTGGCCAGCCACAGGCTGCCGGGCAGGTTGGCGTGGGGCGGCTGGTCGGCGATGAAACGCTGGTTCAGCCACTGCGCGCGGAACACGTCGACCAGCGAGGTCTGCGGCTGTTCGCGCAGCAGGCGCTGCAGGCCGGCGGTGTCCAGGGTGGTGGCGCCCTCGGCGTGTGCGGGCGTGGGGCTGCGGTACTGGCTCTGGCGGTAGCCGTCGGCCGTGAACAGCGCTGGTTCGGCCGCCGCGGCGAGGCCGGGCAGCAGGCAAAGGACAAGCACCAGGTGGTGCATGGAGCGGGTGATCGACTTCCGCATGGCTGGCTCCCGGGTCGATTTTATTAAGCCATTAGAGCCATAGGGCTGGGTGGCTGGGAATGCTACGTTGGACAGGAAAACCGCTACCAAAGTACTGCTTTGCTGCTGGGCGGGCTCTGGCGCGGGGGCCCCTGGTGCGCACGGCGCACCCTATGCATCGCGTGTTGGGTAGGCCGCGGTGCCAGGCAGGGCAGGCCAGCCGTAGGCTGCGCCGCGCGCACCACCACAGGCCCGGCACTGCCAACCCATCAGCCCCCGGGGCTGCGGCGCAGGGCGGCGTGCTGAGGGTTGAAGGTGAGCACCGCGAGCAGCGCGCAGAACAGGGTCAGGCCCAGGCAGATGGCCGCCGCCAGCAGGTTGAAGCGCTCGTAGAGGGCGTAGCGCACCAGCTCCACGGCGTGGCTGAACGGATTGACCGCGCACAGCCAGTACAGCCACTCGCTGGCCTCGCGCATTTTCCACAGCGGGTAGAGCGCCGAGGAGAGGAAGAACAGCGGGAAGATGACGAAGTTCATCACCCCGGCGAAGTTCTCCAGCTGGCGGATGCCGTTGGACAGCAGCAGGCCCAGGGCGCTGAGCAGCAGCGCCGCCAGCAGCAGCGCCGGCAGTGCGGCGAGCAGGCCCAGGGCCGGCGGCTGCACGCCGTACAGCCAGGCGATGGCGAGGAAGGCGTAGACCTGCAGCAGCGATACCAGCGCCGTGGCCAGCAGCTTGGCCGCCAGCAGGAAGGCGCGCGGCAGCGGGCTGGTGAGCAGCACGCGCATGCTGCCCATCTCGCGGTCGTAAACCATCGACAGCGAGCCCTGCATGCCGTTGAACAGCAGGATCATGCAGGCCAGGCCGGGGACTATGTAGGTCTCGTAGGTGACGTAGGTGTCGTACGGCTCGATGATCGAGATGCCCAGCGCGGCGCGAAAGCCGGCGGCGAACACCAAGAGCCACAGCAGCGGGCGCACCAGGGCGCTGAGAAAGCGCGATCTTTGTTGGATGAAACGCAGCCATTCGCGCAGCACCACGCCGCGCAGGCAGGCCCAGTAGGCGGTGATCATGACGCCACCTCGCTGGCGGTTAGGCGGCTGAAGGCTTCGGCCAGGCTGCCCCGGCCATGTTCGGCGCTGAGTTGGTCGGCGCGGCCCTGGGCGATCAGCCGGCCGCGGTTGAGGATCAGCAACTCGTCGCCGCCCTGTACCTCGTCCAGCAGGTGGGTGGTCCACAGCACCGCCAGGCCCTCGTCGCGGCACAGCTGGCGCACGTGCTGGTTGAGCGCCAGGCGGCTGGCCGGGTCGAGGCCTACGCTGGCCTCGTCGAGCAGCAGCAGGCGCGGCCGATGGAGCAGGGCGCGGGCGATTTCCACCCGCCGCCGATGGCCGCCGTTGAGCAGGCGCACCTTGTCGTCGCGGCGCTCGCCGAGCTGCTGGCGCTGCAGTTCCTCGTCGATGCGCTGGCTGGCCAGGGCACGCGGCATGCCGTGCAGGGCGGCGTGGTAGTGCAGGTTCTGCTGCACGCTCAGATCGAGGTCCAGGGTGCTCTGCTGGAACACCACGCCGAGCCGGGCCAGGGCCTGGCGCGGCTGCTGGCGCAGGTCGTGGCCGCCGACGCGGACCTGGCCCTGCTGCAGGCGGTAGAGGCAGGTGAGCAGGGCGATCAGGGTCGACTTGCCGGCGCCGTTGGGGCCGAGCAGGGCGCTGAACTGCCCGGCCGGGCAGGCGAAGCTGACCTCGCGCAGGGCCTGGCGCTGGCCATAGGCGAAGCCCAGGGCGTCCACTTCAAGGCTGTTCACGGGGTCACCACCACGCCCCAGGGGTAGCGGCCGACCTTGATCGACTTGACCACCTCGAGGCTGTCCACGTCGATCACCGAGACATCGCCGCTGATACCGTTGGTGGTCAGCAGCTGCTTGTGGTCCGGGGTGAATTCCAGGTGCCAGACGCGCTTGCCGACCAGCAGGTAGTCGAGCACCTCGTAGCTTCGGGCGTCGACCACCGCCACATGGTTGGCCGGGCCGAGGGCGACGAAGGCGTACTTGCCGTCCGGGCTGAGCTTGACCCCGACCGGCTGCACCTTGTCCGGGTGCACGCCCTTGATCTTGAACGTCAGCACCTTGAGCGGCTGGCGGCTGGCGACGTCGATCACCGTCACCGTGCCGCCGATCTCGGCCGAGGCCCACAGGCGCTTGCCGTCGTCGCTGAACTCGACATGGCGCGGGCGCTGGTCGACCAGGGTGTTATCGACCAGCTGCTGGGTGGCGGTGTCGATCCAGTGCAGCATGTTGGTGGTTTCGCTGGTGTTGACCGCCCACTTGCCGTCCGGGCTGACGGCCATGCCCTCGGGCTCGACGCCGACGTCGATCTGGCCGAGCACCTGGCTGCTCTGGGTGTCGACCACGGTGACCAGGGCATCGTCCTCGTTGGAGATGTACAGCCACTGGTCGTTGGGGTGCAGGGCGAACTGCTCGGGGTCGGCGCCGGAGGGCAGGTTCTTGATGATCTGCCGGCTCGCCAGGTCCATCACCTGCACGGTGTCCGAGTCGCTGGCGCAGATGTACAGCAGGCTGCGGTCATGGGACAGGGCCAGGCCGCGCGGGCGCTGGCCGACCGGCAGGGTGGCGGTGACGCTCATGCTGTCCAGGTCGATCACGCTGATGCTGTCGTCCTTCTCGTTGGACACGTAGGCGGTGGCGGCCTGCACCTGGCTGGCGAGCAGCAGCGGCGCGGTGAACAGGCTAGCGAGCAGGGTGCGGTGCATGGCGGTGGTCCTTTCTTGTAATGGTTATGGGTTGGTGCGCACGGCGCACCCTAGGGGTTCACGGTGCGGCCTGGGGTTGGGTTTAGGGTACGCCGGGCGCACCAGCGAGTTCGGCGGCGTCCTGCCTGGCCAGCAGCTGCGCGGCCTGGCGGTCGTGCCACTGGCTGGCGCATTCGCTGAGGCGTTCGCGGGTGTTCTCGCCGCGCTCGGCGGCCAGCCGGGCGTACAGGCAGGGCACGCGCTGGCTGCCGAGGAGCAGGGCGCTGCGCAGGGCCGGATCGGTCGGCGGCACGCTGAACGCCACGCCGCCGCCGAGCACGGCCGGCAGCAGGGCGGCCAGCAGCAGTTTCACGGTGCGACTCCGGCCAGGCGGCAGCGGCTTTCCGCCTGGTCGTAGCCGAGGCTGTCCATTTCGTTGTGTGGATGCAGGAAGCCTTCCTGCGGCGAGCTGCTGATCAGCGCGCGCGGCTGCACCAGTTCGATCGGCTGGCGCAGCTGGCCGTCCCACGGCCGGTAGCTGAGCTTGCGGCCCTTGAAACCATCCAGCGGCAGCTCGCCGCTCAGGGCCAGCTGGCGCAGGGCGGCCGGGGCGCCGTGGCGCAGCTTGCTGACCCCGGCGGCGATGCTGCGCACGGCCATCCAGGCGGCGAAGTCGCGGCTGTTCATCCAGCGCCCGGCCAGGGCCTCGAAGCGCTTCTGCAGCTGGGCGGCGCCGAAGGTTTCCACGGTCTTGTGCCAGCCCACCGGGGTCAGGCCCTGGGTGCCGGCCACCGGGCGCGGGTACCAGGTGTTGTAGGGCAGGTACTCGCCGAAGTCGCCGCGTTCGTCGGCCACCAGCACCACGTCGTACTCGGCGGTCTGGGTGAACAGCGGCATCTCGGCGCTGGCGCTGCGGCGCTGGTCGTTGTCGAAGGTCCAGAGCTTCTCGGCGACTATCTGCAGGCCGAAGCGCTTGGCCGCGCGGCGCAGGGCGGCGGCGTAGGCCTGGTCGTCCTCGGTCTGGCCGACGATCAGCAGCCAGCGGCTCCAGCGGCGCACGGCGAGGAACTGGGCCAGGGCGTCGGCGAGCATGGCGCGGCTGGGCAGGCTGTGCAGCACGTTGCTCGGGCAGTTGTCGGTGCGCAGCGCGTCGTCGGCGCTGCCGGCGTTGAACAGCAGGCTGTCCGGCAGTGCCTGGCTGATGGCGCGCAGGCTGGCGGCCGGAGCGTTGACCACGAACAGGCGGATGCCGGCGGCGTGCTGCTGGCGGGCGGCGTCGAGCAGTTGCTCGACGCTGGGCGCCTGCACGGCCTCAAGGCTGAACTGCTGCTTGAGGAAACGCCCGGTGCTGTTGCTGTCGGTGATCGCCAGCTCGGCGCCGCGCAGGCCGGCATCGGTCGGCTCGGGGATGACGTTGGACAGCAGCGGCCCGCGCGGCGGCTGGTATTCCAGGTAGCCGATGCGTACCTGCAGCTCGCCCTCGGCGGCGTGCAGGTCGGTGGCCAGCAGGCTGGCGCAGGCCAGGGCGAGCAGGTAGAGCAGCGAGTAGGCGGCATAGAACGGCATGGCTGGGACGTCCTGCTGGGGTTTGCGCCAGCATAGGAAGCCCCCGCCGCCCGGGAAATATGCAGAAAGTACCAGTCAGGCCGTACCAAGGTAGTAGAGGGCCGCGGGCGCGCCGCCACTAGCATGGCGCCACGCGCTGGTGATTGCCCCGGGTAGGGCGCCGCGCGTGTCGAACCCCAATAACAACAAGAACCTGTTTGGGATCTTTTGAGCTAGAGCCAGGCAAGGCGAAATTGGGCGAGGACGCGGAGTTTACGAGGTGTAAATGAGCAGTCAGAGCCCAATTTCAACGCAGCATGGCCGACGATCAAGAGATCCGAGACAGGTTCTAAGATGAGGTGCGCCGTGACCCCATTCAAAGCCCTGCTGCTCAACCTCCTGCTGATCACCAGCCTGATCGGCTTCGACAGGGTCTTCGCCGCCGGCGACCTGACCCGTCGCACCCAGCCCCTGGCCGATCTGGTGCTGGGCTCGGAAGCCAGCGACTACAGCATGAGCCAGACCGAGTACCAGCTGGAAACCGGCAAGGCCTACCAGCTCAAGGTGATCTCCAGCGGGCAGAAGGAATACGCCGTGCAGGCGCCGGAATTCGCCGGCAGCATCTACCTGCGCAAGGTCGAGGCCGGCGGCGTGGAGATCAAGGCAACGACCCTCAACGAGCTGGAGTTCGAGGACGCCGGCGAGGCGGAGATCTTCTTCGTGCCGATCAAGCCGGGCAAGTTCCGCTTCTACGCCAAGGGCCTGGAAGGCAAGGGCATGCAGGGCTGGTTCATCGTCAAGTAAGCGGCGCAGCCCCGTCCGGGTCCTGCTGCGCGATGCGTGCAGCGGGCCGCGCGGGCATGCCAACCCCCGCAGGGACCATGCGCACCCTGCTCGCGCCCAAGCCTGCGCGCTCAGCCCGCAGGCCTGCTGCTTCCTACTCCCTTGTGCCGACCGCGTCCGCCCTCGTGCTGCAGGCCGCGCCGCACCGCGCTGGCCCGGCGTAAGGCAAAAGAACCGCGGGTGGCCGTCTCCCGCGCTACTACCAAGGGAGTAGGCGATGGCCACCTAAGCAGCATTCTTCGCCGACCCGGGCGTTCCTACCATGACCTCACGGCGCTCGCCTCGGGCGCCTGCCTTGCACAGCAACTCGAAGAGGTTGGAAGTCATGAACAACAACGCATTCCGCGTCCTGATCACCTGGGCTGGCCTGAGCGTCTCCGCCTTCGCCCTGGCCCACGGCGATGTCACCCCGCAGGCGGTCAATACCGAAGGCCTGGAGCCCCTGGGCAAGGAATGGGTTGACGAGAACCCCTACCGCGAGCCCTACGCCAACCACAAGCTGGCGGTGGAAATCGGCACCTCGGCCTACACCCAGAACTGCGCCCGCTGCCACGGCCTGGAAGCCATCTCCGGCGGCATCGCCCCGGACCTGCGCTACCTGGATGCCGGCATCGAGGGTGACGAGTGGTTCAAGGAGCGGGTGATCAACGGTGCCGTGCGCGATGGCGCGGTGTACATGCCGAAGATGGCCGAGTTCATCAGCCAGGAAGGCCTGTGGGCCATCCGTACCTACCTGGAAAGCCTCAAAGTCGAAGAGTAACCGCCATGCGCCTGCTCGCTTTGCTGTGTGGCCTGGCCCTGCTCTGTTCGCAGGCCCAGGCTCAGGTACGCAGCTTTGACGACATGCTCGATTCGGGCGTGCTCAAGGTCGCCGTGTACGAGAACTTCCCGCCCTACAGTTTCCTGCAGGGCGGCAAGGCCCATGGCGTGGACGTCGACCTGGCGCAGGCCCTGGCCAAGGGGCAGGGCCTGCAGCTGGAGCTGCTGTGGGTCACGCCTGGCGAGAAGCTCGACGACGACCTGCGCAACTTCATCTGGAAGGGCCACTACATGCGCCCCGGCGTGATGGCCGACCTGATGCTGCGGGTGCCCTACGACCGCGAGTTCTCCAACCGGCGCAACGACGTCGGCGAGCTGGCCAACGAGCAGGTGGTGATGTTCGGCCCCTACCAGCGCGAGCGCTGGCAGGTGGTGCACGACACCCGCCGGCTGCCGCAGCTCGACACCATCGGCCTGTTCCAGTACCACAAGGTCGGCGTCGAGGTGGACAGCGTGCCGTCCTTCTACCTGACCTCGGTGCTCGGCGGCCGCCTCAGCGGCATGACCGAACATTACGCCAACACCCGCGAGGCCTTCGAGGCCATGCGCGGCGGCAAGGTCGACGCGGTGATGGCCCTGCGCGGCGAACTCGACTGGCTGCAGCATGAAACCGTCGACCCGCAACTGCGCAACGCCGACAACACCTACCCCAACCTCGGCCAACCGAGCTGGGACATCGGCATGGCCGTGCATGAAAGCAACCGCCAGCTGGCCAATGCGGTGGATCAGCAGCTCGACGAAATGATCCGCGGCGGCGAGATGGCCAAGCTCTACGCCCGCTACGGTCTGCGCTACGAACTGCCCGGCCTGTACCAGGACGTGGAGTGAACGCTTGTGCTGTGGGAGGGGCCTTGGCCGCGAACGGCGGGTCGCTCCGTGGTGGTCCTGATCGCGGCTGAAGCCGCTCCCACAGAAAAGCAGCGCCGTGGGGTGTTAGTGCTTGTGTGGGAGCGGCTTTAGCCGCGAATTACCGGCAACTCGGTGTGGGCTCTGGTCGCGGCCAAGGCCCCTCCTACAGAAAACCATGCAACCCCGTACCCCCACAGCCAATGGATTGATCGGAGGCACGATGCACAGACGTTCCCTGCTCCTCGGCCTGGCCGGCCTGCCGCTGCTGGCGGCGGCCGTCGAGGGTGATCCGCTGCCCTCGGTGATGTGGGATTACCACCACAGCCGCCTGCTCGGCGGCGCGCCGTTCGTCTTCGATGAGCGGGTCAAGGTCAGCGTGCCGCCGTTCGCCGAAGACTCGCGCCAGGTGCCGGTGGAAGTCGACGCCCGCGCCTTGCCCGGGCGCTTCACCCGCATGCTGCTGTGGGCCGAACTCAACCCCATCCCGCAGGTGTTCACCCTCTACCCCAGCGCCGAGATCGTGCCGCTGCTGGCCATCCGTATCCGCGTCGAACAGGCCACGCCGATCCGCGCCGCGCTGCTCGGCGAGGACGGCGTGTGGCATGTCGGCTCCGCCTGGATCGACGCCGCCGGCGGCGGCTGCACCGCGCCCAGCGTGGTGCGCGCCCAGCCCGGCTGGGAAGACCGCCTCGGCCAGGTGCTTGGCGGCAGCTTCGCCCGTGGCGACAACCAGCGCCTGCGCCTGCAGGTGTCGCACCCCATGGACAACGGCCTGGTCGGCGGCGTGCCGGAGTTCTACCTCGACCGCGCCGAGCTGCGTGGCAGCAACGGCGAGGTGCTGGCGCGCTTCGACCTGTTCCCGGCGGTCAGCGAGAACCCGACCCTGACCCTGGAGGTGCGCGGCCACCCCAGCACCCAGCTGTGGCTGCACGACAACAACGGCAACGAATTCCAGGCCGACTTCCAGCCCACTGCAAACCCGTAGGGTGCGTGGGGCCGCCTAGGCCGCGCGCACCACAACCCCTGCACAGGTCTCTGGTGCGCACGGCGCACCCTACGTGATCGTAAACCGGCTTCATGAGGTGACCATGCGCCCATTCCTGCTGTTGCTCGCGCTGCTGTGCAGCGCCTGCGCCCACGCCGAACTCGCCTACCAGCTGCAGCCCAGGCAGATCGCCCCGGGCACCTGGCTGCTGCAGGGCAGCACCGAAAACTTCGCCCAGGACAACGGCGCCAACATCGTCAACATCGCCTTCATCGAGACCGATGACGGCGTGGTGGTGATCGACAGCGGCCCGTCCAGGCGCTACGGCGAAGCCCTGCGCCAGGCCATCGCCGCCACCAGCAACAAGCCGGTCAAGCTGCTACTGCTGACCCACCACCACCCGGACCATGTGCTGGGCAACCAGGCCTTCGCCGACGTGCCCATCGCCGCCCTGGCCGGTACGCGAAAACTCTTGGAAGAGCAGGGCAACGCCATGGCGGAGAACATGTACCGCCTGGTCGGCGACTGGATGCGTGGCACCGAAGTGGTCTTGCCCAACCAGACCGTTGAAGCTGGAACGCTGCAAGTCGGCGGCCACCGCCTGCGCCTGCTGGCCCTGAGCGGCCACACCGGCGCCGACCTGGCCATCCTCGACGAAAGCACCGGCGTGCTGTTCGCCGGCGACCTGGTGTTCTACCAGCGCGCCCTGACCACCCCCAACAGCCCCGGCCTGGACATCTGGCTGGCGGATATCGCCACCCTGGAAGCGCTGCCCTGGAAAGTCATAGTCCCCGGCCACGGCCCGCTGGCCACCGACAAGCAACCCTTCGTGCAGATGCGCGACTACCTCGGCTGGCTCGACCAGATCCTGCGTGACGGCGAGGCACAGGGCGCGGACATGAACGAGTTGCTGCGCACGCCGATCCCCGAACGCTTCGCCGGGGTCAGCCTGAGCCGCTACGAGCTGATCCGCAGCGTCAGCCACCTGTATCCGCGCTATGAACAGAAGGGCTTGGGCAGGGTGGACCGCTAGCCTAGTGTTTGACCGCTAAGGTTGCCGTGGCGTGAACGGCCAGTTGCCCATCAGGCCCCAACAGTCTCGCCTCAGCGAAGGCGATGGATTTTCCTGCGCGGATGATGGTGGCCTCGCCGATGCAGGTGCCTAGCTTAAGCGGAGCCAGGAAGCTGGTTTTGACTTCGATGGTTGGCAGCCATTGCTGCAGCTTGAGGAAGCCCGCTAATGAAATGGGTAGGTCAAGCATTGCCACGGCGAAGCCACCTTGGACATTGCCAAACATGTTGCCAAATGCCGGTTGTGGTGCGAATTCGACCTTTACAAAGCCATGCTCAGCCGAAGCGTCGATTATCGAAAACGGAAGTAGCGCTGCGCATGCCGGTTTAGGGCTAGCGGCAAGGATGCTTTGCAATTTCTCAAGATCATTCATGCGCTCACTCCTTGTTGCTTGCCGCCTGAATCAAGTCGAACCACGAAGCGGTCTCAGCCTGAATCAATGTTAGCCGTTGGCTGCTGGAGTCGTGATGCCGGCTGCGTTCAGGGGGCTGTCGCGGGATCTATCCCGAAATGCGCAGCCCGCCTGATATCGCGTGCGGGCTGTACGAGGCGGATAACGTCCCTTGCCGTCTACCAATCCCTTGTTCTGTTTGAGCCTGTGTGCACCAGCGCAACAGCGTTCAGGGCATCAAGCGGCCGCAACGGCGGCAAGCCCCTTCGCACAAAAGAACAGTGCGCTTGGCCGCCCAGCTAGCCAGTTGCCCGCAGCCTGTCCGGACCCAGGCGCTCTGGCTCTGCGTAGGGTGCGCCGTGCGCACCGGGGCGGCTCGGTGTGGGAGTGGTGCGCGCGGCGCACCCTACAGGGCGGCCGCGCCGGGGAGGCGGGGGTTATTGCAGGGTGAGGATGTCGCCGCGCTCCTGTTGCCAGTCGTCCAGGCTGGGGGCGGCCTGCTCGCCGGCCATGCGGTGGATGATTTCGAAGTAGTCCTGCTTGAACGGGTCGGCCATCACCGCGGCGCGGCTGCGCACGCGCACGGCGAGGATGCTCTGCACGTTCTGGTGGTCGAAGGCGCGCCATTGCTGCGGGTCCTTGAGCAGGCTGTAGCGGTGGTCTTCGAGGGCCTTGATCAGGATTTCGCTGTCCAGGCTGTTGCTGCGCTGCACGGCGTCGGCCCACTGGCGGACGATGGAGTAGGCGGAGGCGGTGGTGCTGCCGGGGTACTCCTGGTATTCGGCGATGTAGCGTTCGACGAAGGCCTGGCCTTGGGGGTTGTTGTCCTGTTTGGGCAGGTCCCAGGTCCAGGCTTCGGTGCCGATCACGTCTTCCATCACCAGCGGGCCGGCCTGTTGCACCACGCTCTTGGTCAGGTTGGGCACGATCACCTGCATGCGCTGTTTCAGGCCCATGTTGTGCACCAGGCGCATGCTGCGCTGCAGGTTTTCCCCGAGCAGGACCAGAACCAGCACGTCGGCCTCGCTCTTGGCGGCCTTGGCCAGGGCGTCGCGGTATTGCTCGCGGCGCACCAGGCCGGTGGGCAGGGCGGTGCGGCCGTGGCGGGCGCGGTCGGTGCTGCCGGTGGCCTGGCGCAGGGCGCTTTCCATGCTGCGGCCCCAGGCGTCGTCGAGGATCACGTAGTGGTAGCGGCGGCGCGGCATGTGCCAGGACAGGTATTCGCCGAGTACGCGGGCGCTCATCAGGGCGCTGTTGGATTCGCGGAACAGGTAGCGGTGGCCGGCCTGGCCGGTGACTTCGTTGGCGTAGCTCAAGGTGGCGAAGTACAGCAGGCCGCGCTCGCGGGCGCGCTGGCCGGCGGCGATGGCTTCTTCGCTGGTGGCGCCGCCGAACACCATGCGCGCGTCCTGGCTGGCGAAGCGGTCAATGTTGTCGCGGGCCTGTTCGGCGCGCGAGGCGGTGTTTTCGCTGAGCAGCTGCAGCGGGCGGCCGAGCACGCCGCCTTCGCGGTTGATGGCGTCGACGGCGAGCAGGGCGCCGCGCCGCAGTTCCAGGCCTTCGTCCTTGTAGTTGCCGGTGCGCGGGTAGTTGAGGCCGATCTTCACGCTGTCGGCAGCGTAGGCGGGCAGGGTGAACAGGCCGGCGAGCAGCAGGCCGGTGAGCAGGCGGTGCATGGCGGCACTCCTTGTGGGCAGGAGCGGCTGTTGTACGGCGCCGGCGGCGGCGCGGCCATGCCCCCTTGTGCCGATGGGCGTGCGACTTAGGTTGGGGGCTGCTTTTGTGGCAGTGAGTCTGTTTGCGGCGGGCTGCGTGCGCTGAGCCGCGTGGGATGGGCTTGGGTGGGAGCGGCTTCGGCCGCGACGCTCTGGCGGGTGGCGCGGGGTTGCCTGGGGACGCGGCCAAGGCCCCTCCTACAGGGGATTGGTGTGGGGGCTTTGTGGGAGGGGCCTTGGCCGCGATGCTTTTGGCGGTGCATCGGGGTTGCCGGCCGATCGCGGTTGAAGCCGCTGCCACAGGGGGAACTGTGTGCTGTGCGGGGCGGGTATTGCTACCAAGGAACTAGGGAATTCGGCACTGCGGTCAATTGTTGAGCAGGCGCGGCAAACCAAGAATTCGTCGCAGACCGGGAAACTTTCCCGGACACAACAACAAGCCCGCAGAGGTAGCCGCAATGAAGCACAACGGTCTCACCCAACCCTTCGTCCGCACGGCGCTGTTTGCCGCGGTCACCCTGGCCAGCCTGACGGCGCAGGCCGGCGTGACTGATGAAGACATCAGCGCCAGTGGCAAGCGTAACGACCAGGTGGTGGTCAACGGCATCAACCAGCAGGGCCAGCGCTACAGCACCCTGGATACCTTGAACAGCAACAACGTCAAGGAACTGCGGCCGGTCTGGGCGTTGTCCTTCGGCGGCGAGAAGCAGCGCGGCCAGCAGGCCCAGCCGCTGATCAAGGACGGCGTGATGTACGTCACCGCCTCCTACTCGCGGGTGTTCGCCGCCGACGCGCGCACCGGCAAGAAGCTCTGGCAGTACGACGCTCGCCTGCCGGACGGCATCATGCCGTGCTGCGACGTGATCAACCGCGGTGTGGCCCTGTACGGCGACCTGGTGATCTTCGGCACCCTCGACGCCAAGCTGGTCGCCCTGAACAAGGACACCGGCAAGGTGGTGTGGAAGAAGACTGTGGCCGACTACAAGGCCGGTTACTCCATCTCCGCGGCGCCGCTGATCGCCAAGGGCATGCTGATCACCGGCGTGGCCGGTGGCGAGTTCGGCGTGGTCGGCAAGATCGAGGCCTACAACCCGAGTAACGGCGAGCTGCTGTGGACCCGGCCGACCGTGGAAGGCCACATGGGCTACGTCTACAAGGACGGCAAGCCGGTGGAGAACGGCATCTCCGGCGGCGCGCCGGGCAAGACCTGGCCGGGCGACCTGTGGAAGACCGGCGGCGCGGCCCCGTGGCTGGGCGGCTTCTACGACCCGACCACCGACTCGCTGTTCTTCGGCACCGGCAACCCGTCGCCGTGGAACTCGCACCTGCGTCCGGGCGACAACCTGTTCTCCTCCTCGCGCCTGGCGCTGAACCCGGAAGACGGCTCGATCAAGTGGCACTTCCAGACCACCCCGCACGACGGCTGGGACTACGACGGCGTCAACGAACTGGTGTCGTTCGACTACCAGGCCGGCGGCAAGACCGTGAAGGCGGCGGCCACCGCCGACCGTAACGGCTTCTTCTACGTGTTGGACCGCACCAACGGCGACTTCATCCGCGGCTTCCCGTTCGTCGACAAGATCACCTGGGCCAAGGGCCTGGACAAGACCGGCCGGCCGATCTACGACGAGGCCCACCGTCCGGGCGCGCCGGGTGACGCGAAGAAGGGCAGCTCGGTGTTCGTCGCGCCGTCCTTCCTCGGCGGCAAGAACTGGATGCCGATGGCCTACAGTCAGGACACCGGGCTGTTCTACGTGCCGTCCAACGAGTGGGGCATGGACATGTGGAACGAGGGCGTGTCCTACAAGAAGGGCGCGGCCTACCTGGGCGCCGGCTTCACCATCAAGCCGCTGAACGAGGACTACATCGGCGTGCTGCGCGCCATCGACCCGAAGACCGGCAAGGAAGTCTGGCGCTACAAGAACTACGCGCCGCTGTGGGGCGGGGTGCTGGCGACCAAGGGCAACCTGGTGTTCACCGGCAACCCGGAAGGCTACCTGATGGCCTTCGATGCCAAGACCGGCAAGAAACTCTATGAGTTCAACACCGGTTCCGGCGTGATCGCCTCGCCGATCACCTGGGAAATGGACGGCGAGCAGTACGTCACCGTGCTGTCCGGCTGGGGTGGTGCGGTGCCGCTGTGGGGTGGCGAAGTGGCCAAGCGCATCAAGAACCTCGACCAGGGCGGCATGATCTGGACCTTCAAGCTGCCCAAGGACCTGGTCGCCAAGAAGTAAGCCGCAGCAGTTGACCCGAACCCGCCAGGGGGAGGGTGAAGCGCTGAAGCACAACCCGGAGCCGACGGTGTCGACTCCGGGTTTTTGCGTTGTGGGCGTGTGGGACGCTCGGGAGATGCTTTTTTGTGGGAGCGGCTTCAGCCGCGACGCCCTGGATGGCCCGGTGTTGCCGGCCTATCGCGGCTGAAGCCCCTCCTACGGCGGGATTGGCGCTATCTGTTGCCGTCCGCATGGCGAGCATCCCCTCCCAATGGCCAACCCGCCCGACGGGCTTCTACCACCAAGGTTCTATGGTGCCCGGCCCGCTGCCGTGCACCAATGCGGGTCTCGCCATCTAGTGTCGGGTCGTGTCGCAAAGCCTGTGCGGCGACCCCTTCCAGTCTGCAGTCAGTACGAGGTCAGGTATGCATGCACGGTCGTTTCGCCCCTGGTTGATCCCCTTGTTGCAGAGCGCCGCCGTGCTGCTGGGGGCGTGGTTCGACTGGCCGCTGTGGCTGGCGCTCGGGCTGCTGTGCCTGCTGTTCTGGCTGCCGCTGCTGCGCCGCGCGCCGCAGGCCGAGCCGGTGGCCGAGCAGGCCGACCTGGCCGGGCTGACCCGCGACCTGTCCCAGGCCACCAGCCACAATGCGCTGTCCGCCGCCGGGGTCAGCTTTGCCGTGCAGCGTCTGGCGCAGAAGCTGGAGTCGATGCTGGATGCCGCCGCGCGCATTGTCAGCAGCGCCGAGCAGATGATCGTCACCGAGAATGCCACCGCCGAACTCAGCCAGCAGGGCCTGCAGGCCTCCAGCACGGTACGCCAGAACAGCGACAGCGGACGTGCCGGCCTGCAGCAGGCGATCGCCTGCATGCACCAGTTGAGCGAGCGCGCCAGCACCAGCCGCGAGCTGATCGAGCGGCTCAACCAGCGCAGCGAGGAAATCCAGCGGGTCACCCAGGTGATCCAGTCCATCGCCAGCCAGACCAACCTGCTGGCGCTCAACGCCGCCATCGAGGCAGCGCGTGCCGGCGAGCACGGCCGCGGCTTTGCCGTGGTCGCCGACGAGGTGCGCGGCCTGGCCGCGCGCACGGCCAGCGCCACCGAGGAAGTCGGCCTGATGGTGCGCGACATCCAGCAGGACACCTCGGCCGCCGTCGAGCAGATCCGCCAGCTGTCCGCCGATCTCGCGGGCGGCGTGCAGCAGGTGGTGCAGGCCGGCGAGCAGCTGGATGGCATCGCCAGCCTGGCGGTGGGCGTGGAAGGGCAGATGCAGACCATCGCCAGCGGCGCGCGCGACAACCGCCTGGCGCTGGACGAGCTGTTCCATGCCGTCGAGCAACTGCGCGAGGACCTGGCCGCCAGCGACGAGCAGACCGAGCGCCTGAGCGTGGCGGCCAGCGCCCTGGAGGGCCAGGCCGAGGCGATCAGCGAGCGGCTGGCCGAGGTCGGCCTGGATGATTACCACCAGCGCGTCTACAACCTGGCCCGCGAGGGCGCCCAGCGCATCGCCGAGCGCTTCGAGGCGGACCTGGCCAGCGGTCAGATCAGCGAAGGCGCGCTGTTCGACCGCCACTACAAGCCGCAGCCGGGCAGCGACCCGCAGCGCTACACCACGGCCTTCGACCGCTATGCCGACAGCGTCCTGCCGGGCATCCAGGAACCGCTGCTGAGCCAGCACGAGGGCCTGGTGTTCGCCATTGCCTGCACCCCGGAAGGCTACGTGCCGACCCACAACCAGGCGTTCAGCCAGGCGCCCACCGGCGACCCGCAGCATGACCGCCTGCATTGCCGCAGCAAGCGCCTGTTCAACGACCGCACCGGCCGCCGCTGCGGCAGCCACCAGCAGCCGCTGCTGTTGCAGACCTACACCCGCGACACCGGCGAGCAGATGCACGACCTGTCGGTGCCGATCCACATTCGCGGGCGGCATTGGGGCGGGCTGCGCCTGGGCTACCGGCCGGAGGCGGCGCGGCGCTGACTGCGGATGGTAGGAGGGGTTGCAGGTCGCTTCATCGTTCAGGCCGGGCACCTTCTTTCTGTGGGAGCGGCTTCAGCCGCGATGCTTCTGGGGTGGCTCGGTGTCGCCTGCTTTCGCGGCCGAGGCTCCTCCTACGAGGGGGTTGCAGGTCGCTTCATCGTTCAGGCCGGGCGCCTTCTTTCTGTGGGAGCGGCTTCAGCCGCGATGCTTCTGGGGTGGCTCGGTGTC
>NZ_WELK01000010.1:0-13322 GCF_009799925.1 Pseudomonas sp. R-28-1W-6 | reverse complement strand
GCCAGCTTTCGCGGCTGGAACCGCTCCCACAGGGATTGTGTTGCCTTTTCAGGCTTGCACAGCCCCCTCCCACAAAAGCTTTCGCGTCGTTCCGGATTGCCGATGCCCCATGCCAGGGCCTTGCGCGGCATCTACTACCAAGGAACTAGCCCATCTATGCCATGGGCGCATACCGACGCTTTGCGCAGGGTGTCTATGATCATTCCATGTCCTGCACCACGTCCCGGTGCAGGCGCTTACAAAAACAGAGGCCTCGATCATGATCTACGCAAACCCTGGCTCCGCTGGCTCCATCGTTACCTTCAAGCCGCGTTACGGTAATTACATCGGTGGCGAGTTCGTGGCGCCGGTCAAGGGCGAGTATTTCACCAACACCTCGCCGGTCACCGGTGAAGTGATCGCCGAGTTCCCCCGTTCCGGCGCCGAAGACATCGAGCGCGCCCTGGACGCCGCCCATGCCGCCGCCGATGCCTGGGGCAAGACCAGCGTGCAGGACCGCGCCCTGATCCTGCTGAAGATCGCCGACCGCATCGAGGCCAACCTGGAGCTGCTCGCCGTCGCCGAGACCTGGGATAACGGCAAGGCCGTGCGCGAGACGCTGAACGCCGACGTGCCGCTGTCCGCCGACCACTTCCGCTACTATGCCGGTTGCATCCGCGCCCAGGAAGGCAGCACCGCCGAGATCAACGAACACACCGCCGCCTACCACTTCCACGAGCCGCTGGGCGTGGTCGGGCAGATCATCCCCTGGAACTTCCCGCTGCTGATGGGCGCCTGGAAACTGGCCCCGGCCCTGGCCGCCGGCAACTGCATCGTCCTCAAGCCGGCCGAGCAGACTCCGCTGTCGATCACCGTGCTGCTGGAGGTCATCGGCGACCTGCTGCCGCCGGGCGTGCTCAACGTGGTGCAAGGCTTCGGCCGCGAAGCCGGCGAGGCCCTGGCCACCAGCAAGCGCATCGCCAAGATCGCCTTCACCGGCTCGACCCCGGTCGGCTCGCACATCCTCAAGTGCGCCGCCGAGAACATCATCCCGAGCACCGTGGAGCTGGGCGGCAAATCGCCGAACATCTTCTTCGAAGACATCATGAGCGCCGAGCCGTCCTTCATCGAGAAGGCCGCCGAAGGCCTGGTGCTGGCCTTCTTCAACCAGGGCGAGGTGTGCACCTGCCCGTCGCGCGCCCTGGTGCAGGAGTCGATCTACGACGCCTTCATGGTCGAGGTGATGAAGAAGATCAAGCAGATCAAGCGTGGCAACCCGCTGGACACCGAGACCATGGTCGGCGCCCAGGCCTCGCAGCAGCAGTTCGACAAGATCCTGAGCTACATGGACATCGCCCAGCAGGAAGGCGCGCAGATCCTCACCGGCGGCGGCGCCGAGCGCCTGGAAGGTAACCTGGCCACCGGCTACTACATCCAGCCGACCCTGCTCAAGGGCCACAACAAGATGCGCGTGTTCCAGGAAGAGATCTTCGGCCCGGTGGTCAGCGTCACCACCTTCAAGGACGAAGCCGAAGCCCTGGCGATTGCCAACGACACCGAGTTCGGCCTCGGCGCTGGCCTGTGGACCCGCGACATCAACCGTGCCTACCGCATGGGCCGCGGCATCAAGGCCGGTCGCGTATGGACCAACTGCTACCACCTGTACCCGGCGCACGCCGCGTTTGGTGGCTACAAGAAGTCCGGCGTCGGCCGCGAAACCCACAAGATGATGCTCGACCACTACCAGCAGACCAAGAACCTGCTGGTGAGCTACGACATCAATCCGCTGGGCTTCTTCTAAGCAATCGGTCCCGGGTTCCCGGGGCGTTCGTAGGGTGCGCCGTGCGCACCATGTATCCCGCGCGGATTTGTGGTGCGCATGGCGCACCCTAGGTTGTGACCTGCCGGCGGACGCTCCGCCGCCGGCAGCCGGTGTGTCTTGGCGGGTGGCGCTGCGTACGCCCCCGCCGTTTTTATCGATGCGCTTGCGAGTGCGTTCTGCCCATGCTGCTTACCTACTCCCAGGTGTGGCAGATCCTATCGATGCGCGGCCTAGGCCGCGTTTTTTTATGCCTGCGCCAGGCGCCTGCTTGTGTAGGAGCGGCTTCAGCCGCGATGGGCGGCGGCTCGGTGTCGCCTGTATTCGCGGCTGAAGCCGCTCCCACGACAAGCGTCGGGCGCGGGCTCCGGCGCGGCGGTCCTACCAAGGTCAGCCCGATCTCCTCCCAAAGTACCATTCTGCCGTCGGCCGTCCGGGGGCATAACTACAAGGGCCGGAACCCTCCGGTTGATAACAAGAGGATCGACCCATGTGGACTAAACCCAACTTCACCGATATGCGCCTTGGTTTCGAAGTCACCCTGTACTTCGCCAACCGCTGATCACCCGAGCCCCGGTACGCCGGGGTTTCCAGTCCCAAGGCAGACCTCATGCATATCCAGATTCTCGGCTCGGCAGCCGGTGGCGGTTTCCCCCAGTGGAACTGCAACTGCCGCAATTGCAGCGGTATCCGTAGCGGCCGCCTGCGCGCCCAGCCGCGTACCCAGTCGTCCATCGCCCTCAGCGACGATGGCGTGCACTGGGTGCTGTGCAACGCCTCACCGGATATCCGCGCGCAGATCGAAAACTTCCCGGCGCTGCAGCCGGCACGGCGCCTGCGCGATACGGCGATCAACGGCATCATCCTGCTGGACAGCCAGATCGACCACACCACCGGCCTGCTGACCCTGCGCGAGGGCTGCCCGCACCAGATCTGGTGCACCGAGATGGTCCACCAGGACCTGACCAGCGGCTTCCCGCTGTTCAACATGCTCGAACACTGGAACGGCGGCCTGCAGTGGAACCCGATCGCCCTGGATGGCTTGCCGTTCGTGATCCCGGCCTGCGCCAACCTGCGCTTCACCGCCATCGCCCTGCGCAGCAGTGCGCCACCTTATTCGCCGCACCGCGGCAACCCGCACCCGGGCGACAACATCGGCCTGTTCGTCGAGGACCTGCGCAGCGGCGGCACGCTCTTCTATGCGCCGGGCCTGGGCCAGGTCGACGAGCCGCTGCTGGCCTGGATGCGCCGCGCCGACTGCCTGCTGGTCGACGGCACGCTGTGGCGCGACGACGAGATGCAGCAGTGCGAGGTCGGCACCAAGCTCGGCAGCGAGATGGGCCACCTGCAGCAGAGCGGCCCGGGCGGCATGATCGAAGTGCTCGACGGCCTGGACGCGTCGCGCAAGGTGCTGATCCACATCAACAACACCAACCCGATCCTCGACATCGACTCGGACGAGCGCGCCATCCTCAGCGCCCACGCCATCGAAGTAGCCTGGGACGGCATGAGTATCGAGCTCTAACAACAATGAATGCGGGTGCCCGGCGCACCCGCCAAGGAGCAGCGATGAGTCAGCCTGCCATGAGCCCTGCCGAATTCGAGCAGGCGCTGCGCGCCAAGGGCGCCTACTACCACATCCACCATCCGTTCCAGGTGGCCATGTACCAGGGCCGCTCCAGCCGCGAGCAGATCCAGGGCTGGGTGGCCAACCGCTTCTACTACCAGCTGTGCATCCCGCTCAAGGACGCCGCGATCATGGCCAACTGCCCGGATCGCGAGACGCGCCGCGAGTGGGTGCAGCGCATCCTCGACCACGACGGCGCACCCGGCGAGGAGGGCGGCATCGAGGCCTGGCTGCGCCTGGCCGAGGCGGTCGGCCTGGACCGCGAGCAGGTGCTGTCCACCGAGCTGGTGCTGCCCGGCGTGCGTTTCGCCGTGGATGCCTACGTCAACTTCGCCCGCCGCGCCGGCTGGCAGGAGGCGGCCAGCAGCTCGCTGACCGAGCTGTTCGCCCCGCAGATCCACCAGTCGCGCCTGGACAGCTGGCCGCAGCACTACCCCTGGATCGATGCCGGCGGCTACGACTACTTCCGCAAACGTCTGAAGGAGGCGCGCCGCGATGTCGAACACGGCCTGCGCATCACCCTCGCGCACTACACCACGTTTGAGGCCCAGCAGCGCATGCTGGAGATCCTCCAGTTCAAGCTCGACGTGCTGTGGAGCATGCTCGACGCCATGAGCATGGCCTACGAGCTGGAGCGCCCGCCGTACCACACGGTGACCGCCGAACGCGTGTGGCACCGGGGGATCGCGCCATGAGCCGCAGCATGACCGTGGGCGACGCCTCGCCCGTAGGGTGCGCCGTGCGCACCACAGGCCCCTCGAACAGCGCCGTTGCGTACGCCGCACCCTACGACGGAGTATCCCGCGTGAACCAACCTATCCACTCCTGCGTGCCGCGCATCCGCCGTGGTTTCCGTCTGCAGTACGAGCCGGTGCAGCAGTGCCATGTGCTGCTCTACCCGGAAGGCATGATCAAGCTCAACGACAGCGCCGCGCAGATTCTCCAGTTCGTCGATGGCGTGCGCGACGTGGCGAGCATCATCAGCGCGCTGCTCGAACAGTTCCCCGGCGTACCGGGTATCGATGAAGACATCCTGGCGTTTATCGAGGTGGCCCATGCCCAGTTCTGGATCGAATTCGCCTAGCCCGGCGCAGCCGCCGGTCGGCCCGCCGCTGTGGCTGCTGGCCGAGCTGACCTACCGCTGCCCGCTGCAGTGCCCGTACTGCTCCAACCCGCTGGATTTCGCCAGGCACGGCAGCGAGCTGAGCACTGAACAGTGGATCGACGTGTTCCGCCAGGCCCGCGAACTGGGCGCCGCGCAGCTGGGCTTCTCCGGCGGCGAGCCGCTGGTGCGCCAGGACCTGGCCGAGCTGATCAAGGCTGCCCGGGACCTGGGCTTCTACACCAACCTGATCACCTCGGGCATCGGCCTCACCGAGCAGCGCATCGCCGAGTTCAGCGCAGCCGGCCTGGATCATATCCAGGTCAGCTTCCAGGCCGCCGACGAGGAGGTCAACAACCTGCTGGCCGGCTCCAGCAAGGCCTTCGCCCACAAGCTGGCGATGGCCCGCGCGGTCAAGGCGCACGGCTACCCGATGGTGCTCAACTTCGTCACCCACCGGCACAACATCGACCGCATCGACCGCATCATCGAGCTGTGCATCGAGCTGGAGGCCGATTACGTCGAGCTGGCCACCTGCCAGTTCTATGGCTGGGCCGAGCTGAACCGGGTCGGCCTGCTGCCGACCCGCGAGCAGCTGCAGCGCGCCGAGCGCATCACCAACGAGTGGCGGGATAGGCTGGCGGCGCAGAACCACCCGTGCAAGCTGATCTTCGTCACCCCGGACTACTACGAGGAGCGCCCGAAGGCCTGCATGAGCGGCTGGGGCAAGCTGTTCCTCGACATCACCCCGGACGGCACCGCGCTGCCATGCCACAGCGCCCGGCAGCTGCCGGTGCAGTTCCCCAACGTGCGCGAGCACAGCCTGCAGCACATCTGGTTCGAGTCGTTCGGCTTCAACCGCTACCGCGGCGACGCCTGGATGCCCGAACCGTGCCGCAGCTGCGACGAGAAGGACCGCGACTTCGGCGGCTGCCGCTGCCAGGCCTTCATGCTCACCGGCGATGCCGACAATGCCGACCCGGTGTGCAGCAAGTCGGCGCACCACGGCCTGATCCTCGCCGCCCGCGAGGAGGCCGAACACGCGCCGCTGGGCCTGGAGCAACTGACCTACCGCAATGAAAAAGCCTCCAAGCTTATCTGCAAGGCCTGAGGCCGCCGGATGCGCGACGAACGATCCCGCAGGGTGCGCCGTGCGCACCAATGACAGTGCGGTGGCCCCCGGTGCGCACGGCGCACCCTACGGCGAGGCACCTTTGTGGTCGGCGCAACAGGCGGCGGCCGCCTCGCGGGATTTCGCCGAGCTGCACGTGGCTCATGGCGGCCTGCTGTGGGTGGAGTTCGACCCGCAACGGGCACGCTGCGGCCTGTTCCTTTACCGCGACGGCACGCTGCGCGAGCTGACCCCGCCAGGGTTCTCGGTGCGCAGCCGGGTCTACGAATACGGCGGCGGCGCCTGCTGCGCCACCTCGGACGGCGCGGCCTTCGTCAACGAGACCGACCAGCAGCTCCATCTCGTTGGGCTCGGCGTTGACGATGGCCCACGGGCACTGACCGCGCGGCCGCACTGCCGCTACGGCGACCTGAGTTACGTCGCTGCCTGGCAGGCGCTGCTGGCCGTCGAGGAGAGCCACGAGCCGGGCGGGGTGATCCACCGCCTGCTGCGCATCGGCCTGGATGGCTCGCGCCGGGTGCTGGTCGAGGGCGCCGACTTCTACGCAGGCCCCGTGGCCAGCGCCGATGGCACGCAACTGGCCTGGATCGAGTGGGACCGCCCGCAGCAGCCCTGGACTGCCACGCGCCTGTGCCGGCGCATGGCCGATGGCGCGGCGCAGGTGCTGGCCGGCGCGGGCGCCGGCCAGTCGTTGCAACAGCCGCGCTTCGCCAGCGATGGCCGGCTCTGGGTGTTAACGGATCGCACCGGCTGGTGGCAGCCCCTGTGCATCGATGCCGGTCCCTGTGCGCACGGCGCACCCTACGATCATGCCGCGGCGCCCTGGCAGCTGGGCGGCTGCACCTACCTGCCGCTGGCGGACGGCGGCCTGTTGCTGACCCGCTTCGAGCAGGGCTTCGGCCTGTTGCTGGAGCAGGACGGCCAGGGCGGCGAGCGGCGCCTGGCCGCGGAGTTCAGCCGCTTTCGCGGCCTGGCGGCGGATGCCACGCATTTCTACTGCATCGCCGGCTCGCCGAGCCGTTTGCCGGCCGTGCTGGCAATCAATCGCCAGACGGGAGCGGCCCAGGTGCTGGCCGGCGGCGAGCAGCCCTTGCCGGCCGCCGCCATCTCCCGGCCGCAGGCCTTCGACTACGCCAGCGGTGGCGAGCGCGCCCATGGCTTCTTCTATGCCGCCCAGGGCAACGAGGCGCGGCCACCGCTGCTGATCTTCCTGCATGGCGGGCCGACCTCGGCCTGCTACCCGGTGTTCGACCCGCGCATCCCGTTTTGGACCCAGCGCGGCTTTGCCGTGGCCGACCTCAACTACCGCGGCAGCAGCGGCTACGGCCGCGCCTACCGCCAGCGCCTGCAGGGCGAGTGGGGGCGCATCGAGGTCGAGGATATCCAGGCCGCCGCCGCGCACCTGGCCACCGAGGGCCTGATCGATGGCGCGCGGGTGTTCGTCCGTGGCGCCAGTGCCGGCGGCTACAGCGCCCTGTGCGCCCTGGCCGGTGCCAGTGGCCTGCGCGGTGGCGCCAGCCTGTACGGGGTCAGCGACCCGCTGGCGCTGCGCCGGGCCACCCACAAGTTCGAGGCCGATTACCTCGACTGGCTGATCGGCGACCCCGAGCGCGATGCCGCCCGCTACCGCGAGCGCACGCCGCTGCTGCAGGCCGCGCGCATCCGCGTGCCGCTGATCTTCTTCCAGGGCGGGCTGGATGCGGTGGTGGTGCCGGCGCAGACCGAGTCGATGGTCGCCGCCCTGCGCGGCAACGGGCTGGCGGTTGAATACCACCTGTACCCGGACGAACGCCACGGCTTTCGCCAGGCCACGCACCTGGCCGAGGTACTGGAGCGCGAGCTGGCGTTCTATGGGAAACTCCTGCGCTAGAGCGTTCATCGCCTGCGGCCTTGGTTGGATTGCAATGCCCGAGGATTCCAGTAGGCTGAATTTCTTCGTTCCAATAACAAGAAACAGCCTCATCCATGACCCAGAATCTGAGCCTGCTGCGCAAGTTCGTCTCCCCGGAAATCGTCTTCGGTGCCGGCTGCCGGCACAACGTCGCCAACTTCGCCATCACCTTCGGCGCGCGCCGCGTGCTGCTGGTGTCCGACCCCGGCGTGGTCGCCGCCGGCTGGGTGGCGGATGTCGAGGCCAGCCTGCAGGGCCAGGGCATCGACTACGTGCTGTACACCGAGGTCTCGCCCAACCCGCGGGTGGAGGAGGTGATGCGCGGCGCCGAGCTGTACCGCGAGCACGCCTGCAACGTGATAGTTGCGGTCGGCGGTGGCAGCCCGATGGACTGCGCCAAGGGCATCGGCATCGTGGTCGCCCACGGCCGCAGCATCCTCGAATTCGAGGGCGTGGACACCATCCGCGTGCCCAGCCCGCCGCTGATCCTGATCCCGACCACGGCCGGCACCTCGGCCGACGTGTCGCAGTTCGTGATCATCTCCAACCCGCTGGAGCGCATGAAGTTCTCCATCGTCAGCAAGGCGGTGGTGCCGGACGTGTCGCTGATCGACCCGGAAACCACCCTGAGCATGGACCCGTTCCTCTCCGCCTGTACCGGCATCGACGCCCTGGTGCATGCCATCGAGGCCTTCGTTTCCACCGGCAGCGGCCCGCTCACCGACACCCACGCCCTGGAGGCCATGCGCCTGATCGGCGGCAACCTGGTGCAGATGATTGCCACCCCGCAGGACATCGCCCTGCGCGAGAAGATCATGCTGGGCAGCATGCAGGCCGGCCTGGCCTTCTCCAATGCCATCCTCGGCGCCGTGCACGCCATGAGCCACAGCCTCGGCGGCTTCCTCGACCTGCCGCACGGGCTGTGCAACGCGGCGCTGGTCGAGCACGTGGTGGCGTTCAACTACAACGCCGCGCCGGAGCGTTTCCGCATGGTCGCCGAGACCCTGGGCATCGACTGCCGCGGCATGACCCATGGGCAGATCCGCCAGCGCCTGATCGAGCACCTGGTCGAGTTCAAGCGCGCCGTGGGCTTCCACGAGACCCTCAGCCTGCATGGCGTCAGCAGCTCGGACATTCCGTTCCTCTCGCGCCACGCCATGCACGACCCGTGCATCCTCACCAACCCGCGCGAGTCGAGCCAGCGCGATGTCGAAGTGGTCTATGCAGAAGCGCTCTGAGCAACAGCAACAGGCCCTGGCCGGGCTGCTCGGTCTGGGCAGCCAGTCGGCGCGCAAGAGCCACTACGCCGAGCTGGTGACGCGCCTGGAAGAGCTGGAAACCGAGCGCAATCGCTACAAGTGGCTGTTCGAAAACGCCGTGCACGGCATCTTCCAGGCCAGCCTGCACGAGGGCCTGCGCGCCGCCAACCCGGCCCTGGCGCGCATGCTCGGCTACGACAACCCGCAGCAGGTGCTGTGGTCGCTGACCGACCTGGCCGAGCACCTGTTCGTCGGCGGCCAGGCCGAACTGGCGGCGATCCGCGAGGTGCTGACCAACCAGCCGGGCCTGTACGGCTACGAGACCCGCCTGCGGCGCAAGGACGGCCGGATCATCGACGTGCTCATGAACATCCTGCTCAAGCCCGACGAGCCGGGCTTGTTCGAGGGCTTCGTCGCCGATATCAGCGAGCGCAAGCAGGCCCAGCAGCGCCTGCAGCAGCTCAACGAGGAGCTGGAACAGCGCGTGGCGCAGCGCACCACCGCGCTGCTCGGCGCCAACCAGAGCCTGCATGAGCAGATCGGCGAGCGGGTGCGGGTCGAGCAGGAGCTGCGCAAGGCCCGCGATGCGGCCGAGGAGGCCAACCGCAGCAAGGACAAGTACCTGGCCGCAGCCAGCCATGACCTGCTGCAGCCGCTGAATGCCGCGCGCCTGCTGATCTCCACCCTGCGCGAGCGCGAGCTGGGCGAGTCGGCGCACAACCTGGTGGAGCGCGCGCATCAGGCCCTGGAAGGCGCCGAGGACCTGCTCTCCGATCTGCTGGACATCGCCAAGCTGGACCAGGCGGCGATCAAGCCGGACCTGGATGTCTACCGCCTGGACGAGCTGCTGGCGCCGCTGGCCTCGGAGTTCGAGCCGCTGGCGACCCAGGCCGGGCTGCGCCTGCGGGTGCGGATTGCGGCCTGCACGGTGCGCACCGATGCGCGTCTGCTCACGCGCATCCTGCGTAACTTCCTCAGCAATGCCTGCCGCTATACCGAGCACGGTGGCGTGCTGCTGGGCGTGCGCAGGCGCGGTGGCCAGCTGCGCATCGAGGTCTGGGACAGCGGCCGCGGCATTCCCGCCGACCAGTTGCAGGCGGTGTTCCGCGAATTCCACCAGCTGGATGTAGGCCGTTCCATGGAGCGCAAGGGCGTCGGCCTGGGCCTGGCCATCGTCGAGCGCATCGCACGCATGCTCGGCTACCCGATCGAGGTGCGTTCGCGGCCGGGGCGGGGTTCCTGCTTCAGCATCCAGCTGCCGCTGGTGGCCGATCAGGCGCCGCTGCCGAGCATCCTGCCGGCCGCGCAGGCGCAGGTGGGCAATCCGCTGCCGGGCAAGCGCCTGCTGGTGCTGGATAACGAGCCGAGCATCCTGCACAGCATGGCAGACCTGCTCGGCGGCTGGGGCTGCGAGGTGCTGACCGCGCTGGATCAGGCGCAGGCGCTGGAGGTGCTGGATGAGCGGGCGCCGGACCTGTTGCTGGTCGACTATCACCTGGATCTGGGGGTGACCGGGAGCGAGGTGGTGCAGGCGCTGCGCGCGCATTTCGCCAGGGATATCCCGGCGGTGATGATCACCGCGGAACGCTCGGACGAATGCCGTCTGCACTTGCAGGCGCTGAAGGTGCCGCTGCTGAACAAGCCGGTGCGCCCGGGCAAGCTGCGCGCGGTGCTCAGCCAGATGCTGGCGGGCTAGGAGCAGGTTTTTCCGGGGCCTAAACAGTTGCGCCGTGCGTACCGCAGGCCCTGTTCGAGCTTGCGGTGCGCACGGCGCAGCTTACCGATTGACTCGTGCGCACCATCCGGAGGTGGACGGTGCGCAGGGCTCGATCAGACGCCCAGCTTGTCGCGCATGCTGTAGTACCAGGCGCCCATCGCGGTGAAGGGTACGCGGAACAGACGGCCACCCGGGAAGGGGTAGTGCGGCAGGCCGCCGAAGGCGTCGAAGCGCTCGGCCTGGCCGCGCAGGGCCTCGGCGAGGATCTTGCCGGCCAGGTGGGTGTAGGTTACGCCGTGGCCGCTGCAACCCTGCGAGTAGTAGATGTTGTCGCCGATCCGGCCGACCTGCGGCAGGCGCGACAGGGTCAGCAGGAAGTTGCCGGTCCAGGCGAAGTCGATCTTCACGTCCTTCAGCTGCGGGAAGGTCTTGAGCATCATCGGGCGGATCATCGCCTCGATGTTGGCCGGGTCCTTGGCGCCATAGACCACGCCGCCGCCGTAGATCAGGCGACGGTCGCCGGTCAGGCGGAAGTAGTCCAGCAGGTAGTTGCAGTCTTCCACGCAGTAGTCGTTGGGCAGCAGACTCTTGGCCAGTTCCTCGCTGAGCGGCTCGGTGGCGACCACCTGGCTGCCGCAGGGCATGGTCTTGGCGGCCAGCTCCGGCACCAGGTTACCCAGATAGGCGTTACCAGCCACCACCACGAACTTGGCTTTGACCCGGCCGTTCGGGGTGTGCACCACCGGGTTGGCGCCGCGCTCGATGCGGATGGCCGGCGACTGTTCGTGGATCACGCCACCCAGCGACTCGACCGCCGCCGCTTCGCCGAGGGCCAGGTTGAGCGGGTGGATGTGGCCGCCGCTCATGTCGAGCATGCCGCCGATGTAGTTCTCGGTCTTGACCACTTCACGGATGCGCTTGGCGTCCATGATCTCCAGCTGGGTGTGGCCATAGCGTTCCCACAGCTTCTTCTGCGCTTCCAGGTGCTTCATCTGCTTGGGGGTGAAGGCGGCGAACACGCCACCGTCCTTCAGGTCGCACTTGATGTCGTACTTGGCGATGCGCTCGCGGATGATGCGGCCGCCCTCGAAGGCCATCTGGCCCATCAGCTGGGCCTGTTTGGGGCCGACGCTGCGCTCGATCACGTCGATGTCGCGGCTGTAGCTGTTGACGATCTGCCCGCCGTTGCGCCCGGAGGCGCCGAAGCCGACCTTGGCCGCTTCCAGCACGGTGACCTTGAAACCGTTCTCCAGCAGGAACAGGGCAGTGGACAATCCGGTATAGCCGGCGCCGATGATGCACACATCGGTCTCGCACTCGCCTTGCAGCTCGGGGCGCGCAGGCACCGGGTTGGCGGAGGCGGCGTAATAGGATTGAGGGTAGGGGGTGTGCGTCATTTTGGAACCTATGTTCTTTATTTTTTACGGACCAGTCGATGCTACTCGAGTTATATATGCCCGGCTAGCCTCTGTGCGAAATTTTTAACGCTTGCGTGCATTTGGCAAAAATTCCACTTTTTCAGGGGCTTAGCGAAAATAGGTGTTGACAGCCTCGCGCGTATCCGTAAAATGCGCGGCCATAGCAGGCACATAGCTCAGTTGGTTAGAGCACCACCTTGACATGGTGGGGGTCGTTGGTTCGAGTCCAATTGTGCCTACCAAACAAATCCGTCTAGTACGGTACTTAGAAGGCGATCCGAGAGGGTCGCCTTTTTTGTTTGGAACTATTTTGGAAATATTTTTGAAAAACGAAGTGGTGTCTCAGACTTTCAGGTCGGCACTCACCCGCATGTATTCCACCCTCTCTTCCCTATGCCCAGCCTGATAATGCTCAGTCATCTTCACGTCGGCATGACCCAGCAGCCCCTGGATGTACTCCTGAGGGTAGCCCTGCTGCTCGTATAGCCAAGCGCCTAAAGCCCGGATTTCATGAAAGGTGGGTCGCTGGGCCTTGGGAATTTCCTCATATGCCTTCGAATCGTCCCGCGCTTTCGTAAATGCCTTGGACAGATAGTCCTCGGCGACCGCATTCCAGTGGCGTTTGGCGTCAAGCTGCTCGCGTTTGCGGGCCTTCGGCTTGTAGTGGATCAGGAATGGGCAGGCGACCGGCGATGCCAGGCATTCCTTCACCACTGCGCGCAGGGCGCTGCCCATGACAATCTCCAGATGGATGGGGTTGTCGTAGTTCTGTGTTTTACCCGGTGACACCTTGATGGTGTTTGCCTCCAGGTCCACGGCGGCCTTCTCCCAAGTCACGATATCTTCACGCCGCTGCAGGCTGACCAGCGCCAGGCGGATCGCTCGGCGAAGCCACTCAGGTGTCCCGTCATGGGCCAGTCTGGCGTCCAGACCTTCTTTGCTGTGCCGCTGACGCTTCTTCTGCTCTTCGGTCTTCACCCGCGTCAGTTCGGCTACGTTGCGTTCGGCCAGTCCCTTGGCCACGGCGAAGGAGAATATTTGCACCATCAGGCCGCGGTGTTTGGTGTAGGCATTGTTCCTGTACTGGTCCAGGTACTCGGCCACTTCCAGAACATCCAGCTGGGCGACCATTTTGGTGCCCAGGTCAGCCTTGTACCGCGCAATCTTGAAACCGATTTCTTCTAGGCTGCGCGCCGAGTAGTTGCGGGTCAGCAGCCACTCGGTCTCGAACCGTTCGAGCAGGTGGCGGCCTGACTTAAACCAAATGGTCTCTAAGACTTTGGAGTTGCTCGTAGAACAACAAAGCCGAGATTAGTCGGCTTTGTTGTTCTATTGGGTATTCCCGAAGTGAGGAAGTCTTTCACGCAGTACGCTTACC